>CAWEMA010000010.1:0-382587 GCA_963810035.1 uncultured Actinomycetota bacterium | reverse complement strand
CCCGGCGGGCAGCTGCTACGTCTGCGAAGGCTGCGGGAGCACCTCCGGCTGCAGTTGATATCGAATCTCACGAAAACTGCACTGAATCTCACGCGTTTCTGCACTGAGTATCACGAGGTTTCTTCACCGGTGGTTCTCTCGAGATTCCTGCACTGATTGTGAGCGCAGCGTGAACGACGAAGGGCCGGTCACCCCGGGTGGGGTGACCGGCCCTTCGCGTCTTGCGACTTTGCGAGTCCCGGAACGCGAGGCGCAGGTCGTCGAACGGTTCGAACACTGCGTCATCGCTGAGCGCGATGCAGCCCACGGCGACGCGGGTCGCGTTGCTGGGCATCCGGTCGAGCGCGTTGTCGCCGTCCAGGATGCGAGTGAGCGCGGTCGCTTCGGTGGTGTTGAGACCCAGTCCGAGTGTGCGGAGGCGTCCGAGGGCGCGCTTCAAGTCCTTGTTCTGCGCGAGGAGCGGCTGCTCTGCACCTCTCGCCGGACTCGACTCCGTCAGCCGCGGTCCACAGCTGGTGCGGTCAGGAAGTCCCTGAGCGCGGTGAGGGTGGCGTTGGGCTCCTCCTCCGCGGGGAAGTGGCCACCCCCGAGCGCTTCGCCGCGCACGTCGGTGGCGTAGTCGCGCCACACCTCGAGCACGTCGTAGGAACGTCCGACGAACCCCTCGGCTCCCCAGAGCACGAGGGCGGGACACTCGACGCGTCGGCCGGCGGCCGCGTCGAGCTCATCGTGCTCGAGGTCGATCGAGGCGCCGGCGCGGTAGTCCTCGCAGGTTGCCCGGATCATCTGAGGGTCTCGGAAGCAGCGGACGTACTCCTCGACGGCCTCGGGCGCGAAGGCAGCGATCCCGCGGCTGCCCGACCACTGGGCCAGCTTCCGGCGCAGGAAGTAGTCGGGGTCGGCGCCGATGAGGCGCTCGGGGAGGTCGGGCTCCTGGGCCAGGAAGAACCAGTGGTAGTAGGCCTGGGCCAGGGCGCGGTCGACGTGGGAGAACACGTGCCGGGTCGGGACGATGTCGAGCAGGGCCACCCGAGTGACCACCTCGGGCCGGTCGAGGCACAGACGGTGGGCGACCCGGGCGCCACGATCGTGGCCGACCACTGAGAACGCGTCGAAGCCGAGTTCGCGCATGAGACCGACCTGGTCGGCGGCCATCGCACGTTTTGAGTACGACACGTGGTCGGCCGTCGAGGCTGGGCGTGACGAGGCGCCGTAGCCGCGGAGGTCCGCGAGGACCACGGTGTGCCGGTCGAGGAGCCCGGGCGCGACACGGTGCCACATGACGTGGGTCTGCGGGTAGCCGTGCAACAGCAGGACCGGCGGGCCTTCGCCACGCACCTTGGCGTGGATGCGCGTCCCGTCGACGTCGACGTCGTGGTCTTCCCAGTTCTCGAGCACAGGTCCTGCCTACCACCCCGGACGAGACAGAGGACCGGTCGCGACGCGCCGCGGACGCGGACCGGACCGGGGTAGCGGGTCCAGGGACTCGGTCAGGGAATGACACGCTGAACCGATCAGGCGACAATCTCGGGCGGTCAACAATGTCCTGAGTTCGTTCGGAGTGACATTTCGTGCGCTTGAGAGGCCGGTCGGGATCCGCAATGCGGTCCCGACCGGCCTCAGCCAGCTGCGACCGACGCCGAGGCAAAGAAGTCAGTCGGCATCGCGTGCTCGAGCTTCCACGTCAGCGCGATGGGGCGCTCACCCTGGTGCGACACGTACGTAGCAGGTCCGAGGAAGAGGTAGGGCGCTGTCCCGAACTCATCGGCCTTCTTCTCGCGGACAAACAGCAGAACGTGGCTTGACCCGGTGAGGTACCGCTGGCCTGTGGCGGAGGCGATCGACGTGGTGGACTGAGACTCCCAGTGGAACAGCGTCGGGCTGATCGGGTAGTCGCGGTAGAGCGTGGTGGGGGAGTAGTCCGCCTCTGACTTGGTCAGCGTCACGAAGAACGCATCGACGTTCAGGTCCGGGACGTAGAGCACGCCCTCACGGAAGGAGTTGGGCTTGCGCTGCAGGCTCGCATAGCCAAGCGCGGCCAGCACCTCCTCGCGCTGAAAGCGAGCGTGCACGCGCAGGGGCACACCGGCGAGACTGCCAGTGAGCTCGAAGGCATGGTGTCGTGCCGCATCGAAGGACAGGTCGACCACGCTCTTGAGCTCCGCGCGCGTCGCCCGTTCGCGGCGGAGAGCGGCCAGCCCCTCGTCGTACGACGCGTGCCCGCCGGCGTCCGGCCATAGGGAGAAGAAGAGCATCTGGGCGAACCGCTGTTCGACAGGGGAGAGGTCGTCGTAGTTCCGGTCGTCCGAGAGCAGTTTCGCGTAGACGGTGGCCCGGTCTGCGTCATCGACGTGGGCGAACGCGCGGATCCGCTTCAGCAGTCGGTCCTCCACTGCGGAGCCTGGCGGTGTCGGCAGGCCGGCGTCGCGACGGAGACGGGTCCACGAGTGGCTGCCCCGGCGCAGGATGTCAGACAGCTCGAGGCCGGACTCGTCGAGGAAGGTCGCCAGGTCCTGGTCGCCATAGGAGCGCAGTTCGGCCACCATCTGTTGCCAACGGTTGGCGACCTGGGACTTGATGTTCTCCAACACCAGCGCTTGGGCCTGCCGGTCCATCACGATCTGGCATCCCGAGGGCAGGAACGGGAAGCCCTTCTCGATCTCGCGCTCGAGGCCGCGGCGGGTGCTACCGGTCAGCGCACGGAGCTTCTGGTCGAAGCGAAACTCCTTGCGGTGGTAGCCGACGAAGTCGAGCACCGTCAGCACGGGCTTGGTCATAGTGCGCCGCAGACCGCGCCCGAGCTGCTGGAGGAAGACCGTGGCGCTCTCGGTGGGGCGTAGGAAAAGTACGGTGTCGACGTCGGGCAGGTCGAGGCCTTCGTTGAACAGGTCCGCCGCGAAAAGCGTGTTGACGCGGCGTTCCCGGAGGTCGGTCAGCGCTTGTGCTCGCTCGGTCGGCGAGGTCGTGCCGCTCACCGCCCTGGCTGGGATGCCAGCTTCGTTGAAGCGCCGCGACATGAACTCTGCGTGCGCGACGCTCACGCAGAAGCCCAGCGCACGCATCGCTCCGGGGTCCAACACCTTGTCACGAAGCTCCTTGAGCACAATGGCGGCTCGTGCGTCGTTGCCGGTGTAGACGTTGGAAAGCTCTTCTTCGTCATACCGCCCGCGGGACCAGCTGATTCCGCGCAGGTCTGTGCCATCGGCGACCGCGAAGTAGTGGAACGGGCAGAGCAGGTCGGCGCCCAGCGCGTCCCACAGCCGGAGCTCGGCTGCCGTGCGTCCGCCGAAGTAGCTGAGCACGTCGGCGCCGTCGGCCCGCTCGGGAGTGGCGGTGAGACCGAGCAGCTCGCGGGGGGCAAGGTGGTCGAGGATGCGTCGGTAGGTGAGCGCTGCGGCATGGTGGAACTCGTCGATCACGATGATGTCGTACGCGTCGGGCGGGATGTTGGTGATGCCGTACGCCGTCAGCGACTGGACGCTCGCGAATACGTGGCGCCAGTGCTTCGGGACTGTTCCGCCGACGTAGAGCTCGCCGAAGTTCGGGTCGGCAAGGACCTCTTGGTAGGTCCGCAGCGACTGTTCCAGAATCTCCTTGCGGTGCGCGACGAACAGCAGCGACGGGCGCTTACCGGTCTCGGCGTTGCACAGCCCGCGGTAGTCCAGCGCTGCAAGCACGGTCTTACCTGTCCCTGTTGCAGCCACCACCAGGTTGCGATGTCGGTTGTGGACGGTGCGCTCGACGTCGAGGGCCTCGAGCATTTCCTGCTGGTAGGCGTACGGCCGAACCTCGAGCCCGGAAAGGGAGATGGTGACGTGGTTGTGCTGGGTCTTGCCGGATGCCTCGGCGAGCGCCTGGTCCAATCGGTCACTGTCGGTGTCCGGGTTGTAGGGCTCGAAGGAGCGGTCATTCCAGTAGGTGTCGAAGGTGGCGCGGAACTTCTCGAGCAGAGCGGGGGTGCCGACGTGGGAGAGACGGACGTTCCACTCGACGCCGTCGAGCAACGCTGCGCGCGAGAGGTTCGAAGAGCCGACGTAGGCGGTGTCGAAACCGGTGTTGCGCCGGAACATCCAGGCCTTCGCGTGCAGTCGGGTGCGCTGAGCGTCGTACTGGATCTTCACCTCGGCGCCGAACTCGCGCACCAGGCGGTCCAGGGCTCGGCGCTCGGTGGCACCCATGTAGGTGGTGGTGACCACGCGGAGAGGCACGCCGCGCAGCTTGAGGCGAGTGAGCTGCTCCTCGAGGAGACGCAGGCCATGCCACTTGACGAAGGCGCAGAGGAGGTCGACCTCATCGGAGGTATCGATCTCCGCGCGTAGTTCCGCGCCGAGCGACGGCTCGCCGCGGGCGTTGGTCAGAAGGGCGGCTTCGGAGAGCGGCGTCCCAGGGCGCGCATCGGAGGTGGATACCGAGCCGGGCAACGCGGGCCGGGCGAGACGGGTCAGGTGCCGTACTTGGCCGTCCAGGCCCTGGTCGGCGTGAGCGAGCCGTTCGAGGAGGTCGTTCACCAGGTTGATGCGGGCCTCGGTGTCCTTGGTGGAGGTCAGGGCCCGCTCGGCTGCCTGGGCAATGTGGCGCGCGAGCACGTGGGGCTGGTCGGCATCGTCAACGTGGGTGTGGCTGGGCTCAAGCTCTTGCAGGGCTGCAAGCTCGCTTGATAGCGCTCGGGTGATCAGTGACTCGTATATGCCTTCGTGCACAACTCTCCCCGCGATGGCTCACTGGACCCGTGGCAGCTTGTCATCTCCTCGCCGGACACTGGCGTTGACGCGCCGCAGCCGGCCAGTCCGTGCAAACCCCAACGAAGTCTCACTTACCTTGATTACCCTCGAGATGGCTGGGAAGAGCGGCAGAGGGGGCGGCGAGTTGAGTCAGCGGGAGCTTTCGCTTGGCGCAGGGCGAAGCGCGCATCAGATCGCGGATGGAGCCGACACCGCCGCCGATGTGTTGGAACGAAAAGCTGCATTCGCGCGCCGGCGCGCGGCGAGCTTCCGCCAGGGTGCTGAGGGTGAGGTCAACACGGCCGAGGCGCTTGCAGAGCTAAGCCTGCACGGATGGGTCGTGCTGCATGACCGGCTGCTGCCCACGGGAGGCAACATCGACCACCTGCTTGTCGGACCCGGCGGAGTCGTGGTGGTGGACAGCAAGAGCTGGACGGGCGCCGTGACGGTGAACCCCCAGGAGCTGAGGGCAGGCGGGCGCAACAAGTCGGCTCAGGTGAACTCGGTGGTGGCTCTCGCCGCGTCGGTGGAACAGGCCATTCGTGCCGAGGGTCATCAGGCGCCGGTGCACTCGGTCGTGGCGCTCACCCAGGAGCCGCCGCCAGCTGGCCCGGTCCGGCTCTTGGCCGGTCCGCTGGTCGCAGGGGTTGCAGACGTCGCTGCGGCGGTCCGGATGCTGCCGCAGGCGGTGCGGCTGGCGCAGATCGATGCGCTGGTGGCGGCGATCCTTGGCGCTTTCCCGGCGACCGACCGGACCGTGGACGAGGCGCTGAACGAGGACAATCCGGACCGCAAGCCCGCCGGCGAGCTGTTCCTGCGTGGCAACATTTTCCTGTTCGTGGAGCCCTGGGCCCGTTCTGGACACCGCAGGCTCTATCTCAACGACGTGGACGGCCAGACACTCGGCTTCAAGGATCTGGTGTCCGGTGACATCACGGTGAGCGTGTCCGAACAGGCCAAGGTCGTGCAAGGAGTCCTGGCCGACGCCCACGCCGGTGGACTGTCGTTGAGCCGGTCCGCCCTTCCGAAGGTCCCGGTCCGTATCCCGGGCGGGCGGCTGATGGGCCACCTCGGCCGACTCTGGAGCAGCTTCCTCATCGGCCAGCACTGGCGCCGAGGAGCCAAGGATCGGCTCTATGTGACCCACGCGGTCATGGACCAGGGGATCTTCGAGCTCGGTCACATCGACCTAGCGTCAGGGCTGCTCCACCCGTCCAGCAACGAGCCGCTGGCAAAGGACCTGCGGGAACCGCAGCGCTACCTCGAGCGCGTCGGGGAGCGATACCCCCGGCGGTGACCTGGGCGGCAGCTCAGGCGCTGACTTTCGCGGTGTGCCGGCAACGCGGGAAAGTGTTGCATCCGTAGAACTCGCCGTGAGGGCCACGTCGAAGCACGAGGAGACCGTGCAACGGGGACAAGTCCCAAACGCTGCCGACGCCCTCTCTCATCGACAGGGCTATGGGGCGAGACCGCGTCATCCTGGAAGGCATCGCCGTGGAGCTTCGCTGGCTGACGCAGGACGACCGGATGGCCGCGGCGGCGCGGGGGATATACCGCAACGAGCCTGCCGGTTCGCCGACCTGGGTCGGCTACCGGGAGTTCACGACTACGGACTTCGTCTGTGATCCACGGTGGCTCGTCCAGTACGACCTGCAGCCCACCGACAACCACCCAACCCGGAAGGACCCTCGTGAGCGCACGATGGAGCGAGCTGACGTCGTACCTGCGAGGCCAGCCGGATCAGGTCACGCTGAGCTGGCGGGAGTTGGACGACGTCGTCGGTGGTCTTCCCGAGTCGGCGCGGAACCATCCTGCATGGTGGAGCGGCGACCGCCCGCACATTCGGGCCTGGAAGGCCGCCGGCTTCGGGGTCGTGGGAAAGGCGCCAGGGGAGTGGGTGCACTTCGCGCGGGTCCTGGCAATGCCGCCGGTTGCTGATCGAGCTCTCATGATCACTGAAGAGCCGCCCTCGCGCTCCGAGGACGCGACGGGTCCTGGTGGGTCGGACGTGGTCCTGGTCACCTGCGTGAAGACGAAGCTGCCGACGCCGGCAGCGGCCAAGGACCTCTACACGTCGGACCTGTTCAACAAGTCGCGGCGCTACGCCGAGGCGTCCGGGAAGCCGTGGTTCATCCTCTCGGACGAGCACGGGCTCGTGGCGCCCGATGAATGGCTGGCGCCCTATGAGCGCTACCTGCCGCACACGTCTCCTGAGTATCGGCTCGCCTGGGGCGAGTGGGTGGCGGCGCGCCTGGAGCTCCTCATGGGCGGCATCGTCGGCAAGGTCGTGGAGATTCATGCCAGCCGCGCGTACGTCGAGGCAGCACTGCCAGGACTCGTCACGAGAGGCGCCGAAGTCATACTCCCGCTCGACGGGCTCGCCCAGGGTGAGCGGTTGGCGTGGTACGGCGGAGTAAACCGAACCTCAGGGCACGCGACTTCTGCCGCCGATTCACAGCCGGCGACGGCTGCCGACGGACGCACACGTAAGACCAACGAGGATCCCCATGCTTGGGCGAGCCGGCTGTCGGTCTCGAACAACACGCTCAGCCCGGCAGAGCTCCTGGAAACGCGTCGCTCGACGCTCGCCAGTCCGGGTCTCTACAGCTGGTGGGCGGATGAGGTCGGCGCCGGGGACTTGTCCCGCGGGCTCGGACACCCGGTCCAGGGTGGACTCATCTATGCAGGGCAGGCCGGGGCGACCCGGTGGCCGAGCGGCAAGCGTTCCAACAACACGCTCTGGAGCAGGCTTGTTGGAATGCACCTCGGCAAGAAGGCGGAGTTCTCCACGTTCCGCCTCACTCTGGGTGGGATCCTGCGCGAGAGCCGAGGCTGGCAAAGCATCGACGAAGCCGCTCTCACCGCCTGGATGCATAAACATCTGCGGGTCCTTCCCCTCGTTCACCCCGATGCCGACTCTCTCGGTGACCTCGAGGACAAGGTGCTGGAGATCGTGGATCCACCTCTGAACCTGCAGGGCAGACCGTCGAACGAGCTTCGATCCCGGCTCAAGCAGCTCCGACGGCTCGCGCAGGGATGGTGAAAGCCCGCGGGGCCGACGGGTGGCGCCAAGATACGGCGGACCACGCCTTCGCCCCGCTCGCGAGCGGCCGGTCGAGGTGCTCGACGACCGGCGGGACCTCGATCGGGCGTGGGGACAGCGACGAGTTCCCCCGTCGCCGTCCCTCAGGCTCCGCTGCCGTAGGGGCGGGTGATGATCTCCAGGAAGTGGCCGCCGGGCTCCTCCCAGTACACGCCGCGACCGCCGTCGTTGGTGTTGAACTCGCCGGGGCGCCGCCGACCCGGGTCGGCCCAGTAGGTGAGCCCGCGTTCCCTGATCCGGCCGAAGATGGCGTCGAACTCCGGCTCGCTGACCAGGAACGCGTAGTGCTGCGGGTGCGCCGGGCCGTGATCGTCGGCGAAGTCGAGCGACGCTCCGTTGGCGAGCTCGACCACCAGGAAGGGGCCGAAGGGGGTCGGAGCGGGGAGACCGAGCAGCTCGGCCAGGAACGTCGCCGACTCACGCTTGTCGGGCACGTTCACGATGGTGTGGTTCAGGTGGACCGCCATGGCGCCACCTCCCCTCGTACCCACCGTATCCCGTGGCTGGGCCTGTGCTTTGATCCCGGCTTGGTCTCCCGGTCAGTCGAGGAGACGGGCCGAAACGATCGTGAGCGGGTACCGAGCGCTGACCTCGAGCTCCTCGTCGCGTGAGGCATGAGAGGACTCGACGTACGCGCCGTTGCGGAGGTCCCAGGTCGTGATGCTTGGGCCGTCGGAGTCGACCACCCAGTACGACGGGCAGCCGGCTGCCTCGTAGCGGGACCGCTTGACGGTCAGGTCGATGCGGCGCGTGCTGGGGGAGGGGACCTCGACCGCGAGCACGAGCACGGCGGCGGAAGGTCCCGGTCGGTGAAGTCGGCCCGACGTGCGACCAGTAGGTGACGCCGCCCATCGAGCCTCATGGCGCGGACCCGGCAAGATGGGCGGCATGGCCGAGACCCGTCAGCTGACCGAGCGGATGGTTCGGGACGCCGCCGACGGCGCAGTCGCGGCCCGAGGCGAGGACTACATGCGCTACGTGCGCGGCCTCCGGGTCGTCGGTACGTCGGCCCAGGCGACCATCCAGGCCCGTAGGGTGTACCTCGTCGAGCTGGACTGGTCCGACGGCTCATTGCAGGGTGACTGCACCTGCCCGCACGCCGCCCGCGGGGCCTTCTGCAAGCACCAGGTGGCTGTCGGGCTGTGCTTGGTGGACGCATCCCCACCGGTCCTGGCCGACGACGCCGAGGACGACGCGACCCGGCTGGTCGACGTACTCCCGCCGGAGGCATTGCGTGATCTGGTCGTCGACCTGATGACGAAGGACCCGGCGATCCATCGGCTGGTCGAGCTGCGCGTCGCGTCGTACTCCGGTGATTCCGAGGCGGCCGCGCAGCAGCTGCTGGCCGCGGTGAACGACACGCTCAGCAGCCGCGGCTTCGTCGACTACCGCCGCTCGTTCGAGGTGGCGCGGGACGCCCAGGACCTGCTCGACCAGCTAGCGGGGCATCTGGACGCCGGGGGTGCGGACGCCGTACGACCGGCGCTGCTGCGAGCCACGACCCGGCTGCAGAAGATCACCCTGCACGCCGACGACTCCGGCGGGGTGATCGGCGACGCGTGCCAGCGCGCCCTCGACCTGTATGCCCGCTCGTGTCGCGAGGGCCTTCCGGACCGCGCCAAGCTCGCGCGCTGGCTGGCGAAGTTCCGCGAGGAGTCGCCGGGCTGGCCGCAGGCCGAGCTGGCCGACTTCGTCGAGGCGTTCGACGACAAGGCGCTGACCGTCTACCGGCGCGCCGTCGCCCGGCTGGTGAAGAAGCACCGCGACGACGACGGGTGCGGGCGGTTCGAGACCGACCGGATGCGACTGGAACTCGCCGACCACGACGGCGACGTGGACCAGGCCGTGGAGATCCTGAGCGCGGGGGAGCACCCGTCGTACGGCGCCATCATCGACCGGCTGCGCGCGGCCGGGCGTGAGGACGAGGCGGTGTCGTGGATCGACCGAGCGGTCGCCGCCGGGCGAGTCTCGGGGCAGGGCGGTGGCAACGACTACTGGCTGACGCCGGGAGCCGTCGCCGAGACCTACCTGGGGCTCGGCCGTGCCGACGACGCGGTCGCGGTGCTCCGCGGCGAGTTCCTGCGGGCCGCGTGCGCGGCGACGTTCAAGCAGCTGGTGGACTTCGCCAGCCAGCTGGGGCGAGCCGAGTCCGAACGGGAGTGGGCGCTCGCGGCGGCGCGTGACCTCGCGGTGCGCCCCTACGGCAGCGGCGCGGTACTGGTGGAGATCGCCCTCCGCGAGGACGACCTCGAGGCGGCCTGGGAGGCGGCGGGTGAGTTCGGCGCCGGGCACGCGTGGCAGCCGTTGGCCGACGCGAGCGCCGCGAAGTATCCGCGCGCGGCGGCCGAGCTCTACCGCCCGGGACTGGAGGAGGACCTGCGCTTCGCCGACACCCAGAGGTACGCCGGGATCGCCGAGCGGCTCGTGCGGATGCGGGAGCTGTTCCACGCGGCCAGGGACGACGAGGACTTCACCACGTTGATGGCGGAGGTGCGGCAGACCTACGGCCGGCGGCCGTCGCTGATGGCGGCACTGGACCGACGCAGCCTGCCCTGAATCCTGACCGCGCCTGGCCGGATTTCGTACACAGCCACCGGCGGGGCTGATTGGTCCACAAGCTCGAAAGTCTGTTCGGGCAGTGGGGTCGCGGGCTCCTAGCGTGGAGCCATGACCACGGTCCTCGCTCCGCCCGCCCCGGCTGGCCCGCCGCCTGGGGATGGGCCGCGCGCTCCGGTGCTGCGGTTCGCGGACTCGATGCATCGGGCGCTGGATGCGTTGGCCGAGACGCCGGCGTGGGCGATGAGCGAGCAGGAGCAGGACGAGGCGTTGGTGAGCCTGTCCCGGGCCGCCTCGCGGCTGGCGGAGCTGCAGCTGCGGGTCCTGGTCGCGGCCGACCGCAACCAGGTGGGCGCCGACTCCGGCGCGACGTCGACGCCGGCCTGGCTGGCACACGCGACCGTGACCACCCGGCAGGGCGCCTTCCGGGACCTGCACCTGGGTCAGGCGCTTGACGAGCGGTACGACGCCACGCGCCGTGCGCTGGCGGCCGGGCTGATCGACCCGGAGAAGGCCGGAATCATCGTGCACGCGGTCGACGCGCTGATCAGCGAGCACGACGACCTTCCGCCAGGGACCCAGCAGCGGGCCGAGGCGCACCTGGTCGAGCTGGCCCAGGAGTTCGACGCCGTCGCGCTGCGGCGGTGCGGCAAGCGGCTCTACGAGGTCGTCTGCCCCGCGGACGCCGACCGGGCCGAGGGCGAGAAGCTGGCCAAGGAGGAGGCACGGGCCCGCCGGCTGGCCTACCTCACGTTGCGTGACAACGGCGACGGCACGAGTGAAGGCCGGTTCCGGCTCCCGACGCTGCACGCGGCGCTGCTGAAGAAGGCGCTCGAGGCGCTGACCAGCCCGCGGCGGATCGGTGAGGGCCGGCTCGACCCGGTGACCGGCAAGAAGCTCCCCGTCTCCACGCTGCTGGGGCACGGGTTCATGGACCTGCTGGAGAACCACCTCAACCTGGGCGCCATGCCGACGGTCAACGGGTCGTCGTTCACGCTGGTGGTCGGCATCGCCCTGGACGCGCTGAGGTCCGGCCTCGGGGTCGCCACGCTCGAGAACGGCCAGCGGATCAGCGCCGGCGAGGCGCGCCGGCTGCTGTGCAAGGCCGGGGTGATCCCGATGGTCCTCGACGGGGAGTCGATGCCCCTGGACGTGGGCCGGGAGAAGCGGCTGTTCGACCGCTACCAGAAGATCGCGATGGACCAGAGGCACCAGGGCTGCGCCGCGGCGATCTGCGACCGGCCGCCCACCTACTGCGAGTACCACCATCCGGACCCGTGGCATGCCGGCGGAAGGACCGATGCGCGGACCGGCATCCCGCTGTGCCCGCAGCATCACCACATGGCCGACCACCCCGAGTCCTGGGACATGAAACAGCACGCCGACGGGTCCGTCCGGTTCCGCCGACGCCAATAGGCGGAACCGGACGGAGCCTCCCCGCATCAGCGGACTTCAGAAGGTGGCTTCGCAGCTGCCGGACCGGCTGTCCGACCGGGGCGAGCAGGCGCCGGGGTGGTGGTGGGCGCGCTGGCTCACCCTGCAAGCGCCGTATGTTGATGGCCGCGGCGGCGGACATGGCTTGGACCCACCACCTCCCGGTGGCTCTCGCGCGCTGCCTGTCGAACCTCACCGTGGAGTACAACCGCGAGGACCTCGAGAAGGCGTTGGAGGTGGGTCGCGAAGCGATCGACGTCGCCGCCCGGACCGGGGTCGCCGTGTGGCGCGACTACACCGAGGCCAACCTGATGCTGGCGCTGCTCGTCTTGGGCGGCTGGTCGGAGCTCGACGAGCGCCTCGAGCGCCTGCAGTCCACGTCGATCGTCGCGGGGCAGTGCTCGGGTCGCTCTGCGTCGCGCGGTGACGAGTTCGAGGTGCCGTGGCCACCCGACGCGACACCCCTGAGCGACGACCCCGCGGACACGGCATGGATCGGGTTCACCATCGCGCTCGCGGAGTGGTCGACGGGCCGTCTCGAGGCGGCACTCGAGCACGCAGTCAAGGCCGTCGACGAGATGTACGCGCCGTCCGGCTCGTCCGACGACTTCGTCCACACGTTGCCGTCCGCAGAGGGTCAGCTCCGCACCGCCATCGAGCTCTTCGCGGCCTGGGCGTCACCGCACCACGCGCGCAGGCGGAGGCCGACCTCGCCGCGGTGCTGGAGGCGCTCGGCCGCGGCCAGGAGTCGGCGGCGCTGCTGGCGCAGGCGCCGGAGACGCTGGTCGAGGTCCGGGCGCACGCCTGGGTGGCACGGCTGCAGCTGGTGGTCGCCTGAGGGGTGCCCCTCCTTCTTCGTTGTGCCCCCGGGCTACAGGTCCGGGGAGTGCGAGGGCATGTTCCTCGGCGCGAGTTCACGTGAGTGGTTCTACGTCAAGTGACGTAGACCACTGGTGCATATTCGCCTCAAGTCATCACAACAGACAACCGAGACTCGCCGCGACAAAACGTCACGGCCCCAAAACGGCCTCTCACCTGTGCGAATAGCCCTCGCGTCGACGGGTCCTGCAGTGCCGACCTGTCGAAGACCGGTGGGTCGACGCGGAGCCGGACCGGCCGGTTGCGGTTTCAGGTCCACGAGCGCGGCAACCCCTTGCCGCGCGGGGCGAGGGAGGAAGCCCGCGTCTGCGCGTCCGTCCGATGTCCGTGCAAGTAGAGGAGTCCGATGTCCAGGAGAACGAAGCTCGTCGGTGCCGTGAGCGTGCTCGTGGCGCCCGTGCTGCTGGTCCTCACGGCCGGCCAGTCCGACAGCGCCACGACGATGCCGTCGTGCCCCGCCACGAAGCTGACCAGGACGGGAAACCAGACGTCCGCGGTGAACCAGGTCGCGACCAACGCAACCTGGAACCTGAGGGGGGCGGTGTGGGACAAGGTCGCGCCCAGCCCGATCGCGTACCCGGTCCGGTCCGACGCCTGGACCAAGGGCTGCATCGTCGGGGCCCGGATCAACGGAGACGTGCCACGGTCGGCCACCCGCGACCAGTGGTACAACGGCTCCGGCGGAACCCGCAGGGGAGGAGAGGGCTTCCGGCAGACCCTGACCAACACGTCCGGCAACTACCTGCTGATGCGCAACACGTTCGTGTCCGACTACGAGGACGCCTACGACCCCAACGGCCAGAGTGCGTCGCACACCCTCTACCTCGACCACGCGCGGGCCGAGTACATCCGTGACGACTGCATCGAGAACGAGGGCAGCGGCACGTCCGAGAAGCCGATGAACGTGGTGGTCAGGAACAGCCTGTTCGACGGGTGCTTCACCGGCTTCGCCGAGCGTCCGATGTACGCCGGCGGTGCGGTGCGGAACGGCTCGGGTCCGCAGTCGCTGACGGTCGACAACTCGCTGATGTACATCCAGCCGCAGCCGCTCGGCCCGAGGTACTGCTCGTCCTCGAAGGAGGCCAGCGGCCGCTGCAGGAAGACCTCGACCCCGAACGTCTGGCTCGGCGCGCACGGCATCTGGAAGTGGAGCTCCGCGGCCGCCAAGAACGTCACCATCCGCAACACGGTGTTCCGGCTCGACCAGCCGTCGTACTCCTCGTGCGCCAGCCAGCAGTGGCCCGCCGGCACCTACAAGAACGTCACGCTCGTGTGGACGGGGGCGGGCCGGTACAGCACCGCGGGTGGCTGCAAGAACGTGCTGCCCGCCGGCGTGACCCTGACGACTGACAAGTCGGTGTGGGACCGCGCAAAGGCGGCGTGGCTCGCCGGAGCGTGAGCTACGCCGGTGCGGGCACCACGTGGTCGGCCTCGAGCTGGTCGAAGAGGTCGAGGAAGCAGGCGAGGGTGGAGCGGTAGCCCGTGAACCCCGCGGCGCGGCTACAGGCGAGGTCGGTGAAGCACTCCATGTCGCGGCCGAGGTCGCCGTCTGTGTGCCACCACGAGGCGACCCGAGCCAGGTCGCGCTCGCGCAGCCCCTCGCGGTCGGCCAGCTCCGCCCAGACCGGGGCGGCGTCGGCCATCTGCTGCTCGAGCGGCCGTGGCCCGGCGTCGTACCCCTCGGGCTGCACGCCCAGGCGCTCGGCGAGGCGGGGCCACAGCCAGCGCCACCGGAAGACGTCTCCGTTGGCGACGTTGAAGGCGGTGTCGGCGGCGGCGGGCGTCGTGGCCGCCCAGTGCATCTGCTCGGCCAGCAGGCCCGCGTCGGTCATGTCGGTCACGCCGTTCCACTGGGTCTCGGACCCCGGGAAGACGAAGGGGAGGCCCTGCTCGCGGCAGATGGCCGCCTGGGCCGCGAGGGTCTGGCCCATGTTCATCGCGTTGCCGAGGGCGTAGCCGATGATCGTGTGGGCCCGGTGGACGCTCCAGGTGAAGCCGTCGCGCCCGGCCGCCGCGAACAGCTCGTCCTCCTGCGCGTAGTAGAAGTTCGGGTAGGGCAGCCGGTCCTCGTCCTCGTGGAACGGCGTGTCCGGCACGTCGCCCTCGCCGTACGCCTCGAACGGGCCGAGGTAGTGCTTGAGCCCGGTGAGCAGCGCGACGTGGCGCACAGAGCCCGCGGGGCGCACCGCGTCGAGGACGTCGCGCACCATGGCGCCGTTGACCCGGATGTTCTCCGCCTCGGTCTCCTGGCGCGCCCACGCGGTGATGAAGACGTGGGTCGGCCGGTGGCCGGCCAAGGCGTCCCGCAGGCCGGCGGTGTCGGTGAGGTCCGCCCGGAGAGGTACGACGCCGGGTTCGTCGCTGGCCGCCCGCCTGGACAGGCCGAGAACGTGACTGCCCTCCCCGACGAGCAGGCGGCACAGGGCGCTGCCGGCGATGCCGGTGGCGCCGACGACGAGGGCGGTGGGCTGCGTGGGACTCTCCATCCCTCCGAGGCTAGGCCGAGGTGACAACCCCGGCGGCACAGCGGCACAGCGGCAGAGCGGCAGAGCGACAGAGCGGCCGAGCGGCAGAGCGACACGTGTCACCTGTCAGGAGACCCCAGCGCGGGAGCACGGGTGCCCGATGGGATGCTGTCTGGCCGTCGTGTCGTCCCCGGCACGGCGACGGTCCGGTGGAGGGTGCGACGGCACGAGGCGGGAGGGTGCGATGAGCGAGGTGGCAGGCGAGCTCGCCCGCGTGCGCAGCGCGTTCCAGCAGCCCACGCTGACCCTGCTGCACCAGCGGCAGGCGCCGGTGGTCATCGCGGTCTTCCGGTCCGCCTTCGGCCGCGACAACAAGCCGATCCCGACCGCGCGGCTGCACACCCAGGTCGAGGACCACCTCGACGAGCTGCGCCTGACCGGGGAGATGGAGCTGCCGACCGGCAGCGGTCGGGACCTCTGCCAGCGGTGGATGCGCGGGCAGTGGCTGGTCCGGGCGCTCGACGACGCCGGCCAGGAGGTCTACTCGCTGACCTCGCACGCCCAGCAGGCCCTGGAGCTGGTGAAGACGCTCTCGCGGGACCGTGCCACGCTGAGCGAGCACCGGATCTCGACCCTCCTCACCACGGTTCGCCGGTTCAACGGTGAGGCGAACCCGGACCGCACGGCCCGAGTCAGCATCCTCAACGACGAGATCGCGCGGCTGCGCGCGGAGCGGGACCGGCTCGTGGACGGCGGGGACATGGAAACGCCGTCGGAGAGCTACATGCTGGAGGGGTTCACCGAGCTCCAGCTGCTGATCTCCGCGCTGCCCAGCGACTTCGCCCGGGTGGAGGAGCGTTTCGCCGAGATCCGTGCCGAGATCCTGGCGTCGTTCCGGGCCGAGGACCGGCCCGCCGGTGAGGTGATCGACGGCTACCTCGCCCGGGCCGACGCGTTGATGACGGCGACGGCCGAGGGACGGGCCTTCGAGGGAGCGTTCACGCTCCTGCGCGACGAAGCGATGGTCGCGCGGCTGCGCGAGGACCTGACCGCGCTGCTGGACCACCCGCTCTCCGACGGCCTGCTGGCCGACGCGGACCGGGCGGAGCTCCGGGGCACGGTGCGGCTGATCCGGGAGGGCCTGGACCGGGTCCTCTCACAGCGCTCGCGGGTCACCTCGACGCTCAAGGACTACATCGTCTCGCACGACGGGGCCCGGGACCGCGAGCTCGAGCAGACCCTGCGGCAGATCGAGTCCGAGCTCATGACCTGGCTGGCCACCTCGGGGCCGCGGGCGACCACCGACGTACCGCTGCTGCCGGCTCGGGTCGACGTGGACCACTTCCGCGAGCGGTTCCACGACCCGGCCGACGACATCGCACCGGCCAGGCTCGCCGACACCCCCGGCTCCACGGTCGCTCCGCCGTCGTTCGCCGGGCTGCTGGCCCAGGGCGGTCCCTCGATCGGCGTCCTGCGCGAACGGCTCGACGAGGCGCTGGGCTCGCTCGACCCTGCTGCGTCCCTCGGCGAGGTGTTCGACTCCCTCGACCCGTCGTTGCGGCGGCCTGTCGAGATCCTGGGGCTGCTCCACCTGGCGGCCGACCGCGAGCTGCCGGCCGAGCCGGCCCTCGAGCGTTACCGCGCGGTGCGTCCCGATGGCTCCGAGCGGACCTTCGCGGTGCCGCGCGTGCCCCTGCCCGACCCCGATCTCGCCCCGAGGCCGACGGAGGACCCCCGATGACCACGATCTCTGACGAGTACGACGACGTCGCCTCCGACGAGTTTGCCGCGCTCGACCCCGACGACCCCGAGCGCGAGGCCTCCACCTCCGTGTCGCTGTTCGAGGGAGACGAAGGCGGGTTGGAGTACGCCGAACGGCGCGCGCTCGTCGCGCTGCTCAAGCAGCGGTTCATCAGCGCCCGTACCCATCCCCACGACTGGCGCGCGCTCACCGAGAACGAGCGGGTCATCCGGTCGCGACTCAACGACCTGTTCCTGGAGCTCCAGATCGACCCGGTCCGCGAGGTGGCCTGGAAGCGCCAGGCCGTGTCCGAGACCGGCCAGAAGTTCCCCACCCTGCTCTACGACGCCGCGTGGAGCCGCGAGGAGACGGTGGTGCTCGTCCACCTTCGCGACCGGTTCCGGGCGGCCACCGCGGCCGGTGAGGAACGGGTCTTCGTCGACCGCGAGGACGTCGTCGAGTACGTCGCCGGCTTCCGCCCCACCCACGCGACGGACGTGTCGGGCGACGAGAAGCGGGCCCGCAACGCCGTGAGCAGCGTCAACAAGGCCGGCCTGCTCATCGGCTCACCGACCGACCACCGGTTCGAGATCAGCGAGGCGATCGAGTCGCTGCTCCCGCTCGAGCGGCTCAAGGAGCTGCTGGTGAGCCTGCAGCAGACCAACGAGGCCGACGACGAGCCCGAGGGGGAGGGCCTGTTCGACGGGCCCGCGTCCAAGGGGCAGCCCGGGCCCGAGCACCAGGACGAGGAGGAGTGAGCATGCCGCCAGAGACCGAGGTCGTGCTCGACGCTGCGCTGGAGGAGATGCTCGCGGCCACCGACGAGGGTGAGGGCCTGTTCGCCCAGGGGGTCGTCGCGACCCCGTCCGACGACACCCTTCAGTGGCGTGCCGAGCTGTTGCAGCTGGTCAACTGGGGCGGTTTCTCGGGCCGCGTCCAGGTGGACCTGCACGGAGACGCCACGATGATCTCCGGGGCGTCCGGCGTCGGGAAGAGCACCGTGCTGGACGCCTACACGGCGCTGATGATGCCCTCGGACACCAAGTTCAACGGTGCTTCCAACGACGCCGCGGCCGGCCGGGCCAGAGGTGTCGGGCAGCGCAACCTGCTCTCCTACCTGCGCGGCGCGGTCGACATCGTCGACGACCCCCGCACGGGACGCCCGGTCGAGCGGCTGCTGCGCGGCCGGAGCAGCGACACCTGGGGTGCGGTGGCGATGACGTTCGTCAACGACCAGCGGCGCCGGTTCACGGTGCTGCGGACCTACTACGTCCCGCGCCGGGCCACGCGCTCCGGCGAGGTCCAGATGCAGCTGGCCACGCTCGACGCGGCCGTCGACCTGGCGAGCCTCGAAGCCGCCGTACCGGACCGCTTCCACGCCAACACGCTGAAGAAGCTCTACCCCGGTGTCCGGGTCCACCGGACCTACGCCGAGTTCGCCGCGATCCTCCATGCCCGGCTCGGGATCGGGGCCAACGGCGACGGCGCGAAGGCGCTGCGCCTGCTGTCCCGGATCCAGGCCGGCAACCAGGTGCGCAGCGTCGACGAGCTCTACAAGGAGATGGTGCTGGAGCGGCCGGCCACCTTCGCCGCCGCCGACCGCGCCGTCGAGCACTTCGACGACCTCGAGTCGGCCTACACGGCGATGCGGACCGAGGAGCAGAAGCTGGAGCTCCTGGCACCGATCACCGCGCTGCACGACCGGAAGGTCGCTGCGCTCGAGCGGGCCGAGGAGCTGGACGCCTTCGGTGTCACGGCGAAGGGCGACACCCCGGTCCGGCTCTGGTTGCTGCGCACCCACGCCCGGCTGCTCGGCACCGCGGTGACGACCAACCGGCAGGGCCGGGCCGAGGTGGCCGACGAGCTGCAGGCGAGCACACGTGCGCTGAGCGCGCTCGACGCCGACGTGGAGGCTGCCAAGGAGGAGCACCGGGCGGCCGGTGGTTCGACCCTGGAGCGTCTCGCCGGCGACATCGACCGGGAGCAGGTGCTCCGGGAGGAGCGGCTCAGCCGACGGAGCCTGCTCGTGGGCCGGATGGCGCCGCTGCTGGACCTGGACGCCGCGAGCGAGGACGCAGACGTCGAGCAGGCACTGGAGTCGCGGGAGGCCTTCAGCGCCCTGGTGGCCCGGGCCGAGCACTGGCTGGCGCAGCACCCGCAGGAGGCGGCCGTGCTGGTCGCCGCCCGCGACGAGATCATGGGCTCCCGTTACCCGCTCCTCGCGCGCCGGAAGGAGCTGGAGACAGAGCGTGCCTCGCTGCAGGGCCGGGCCGGCCGGGTCCCCGAGCACCTGCACGCCTTGCGCAGGGAGGTGGCGCAGGCCAGCGGGCTGTCGGTGGCGGAGCTTCCTTTCGTCGCGGAGCTCATCGACGTCGCGCCCGAGGAGTCGCGGTGGCGGCCGGCGATCGAGACGGTCCTGGCCGGCACTGCCCGGCTGATGCTGGTGCCGCAGGAGCGGCTGGAGGAGTTCTCGACGGCGCTCGACTCGCTGCGGCTGCGCGGACGGCTGACCTTCGAGGGCGCCGAGCTCGGCCTCGACGGCCCGGCAGCCCCCGGCCGGGTCCACGTCGCCGGCAAGCTCCTGTTCCAGGACTCGCCGTTCCGCGGCTGGGTCCAGCGGCAGGTGGCCGCACCCTCGCGCAACGCGCTGTGCGTGGAGTCGGCAGCCGAGCTCGTCGGCGACGGCTACCGCGTGACCCTGGCCGGCCAGACCCGCTCGGGACGGCGCGGGTCGCACGGCCGGGGCGACTCGCGCAACATCATCGGATTCAGCAACGCCGACTCGCTCGCCGAGATCGACGACGAGCTCGCCTCGATCGAGAAGTCGCTCGACGGGCTCGACGGTCGCCTGCAGCAGGTCGAGACCGACACCCGGCTGCTCGACCTGCGGCGCAGCGCCTACGACGCGGTCCGGAGCCATGGGTTCGACGATCTCGACGTGGCGTCCTGCGACGCGCGGCTCGCAGACCTCGAGCGGCGCCGGGACGAGATCCTTGCGGCCGACGACCAGCTCAACACCCTCGAGCAGCAGATCGAGGTCCTCGAGGGGCGGCTGGAGGACACCCGGCGACACCACTTCCAGCTCGGCGAGCGCAAGACGCGTCTCGACGTCGAGCACGGCGAGCTGGTCGAGTCCGAGGACCAGGTCAACGACGAGCTCGAGCGGGTCGAGCGATCCGGGCGCGCCGTACTGTCGGCGGGGCAGATGAGCCGGCTCGACGAGGAGTTCGCGGCCGCCGCCGCGCCGGACGACCCAGAGGACCTGGCCCGGTTCCACGACAGCGCCGGACGTCTCCAGGTCCGGCTGAACGCCGCGGTCTCCACCGCCCAGGTCGAGGTGGAGAACGTCGACCGTGAGCTCGCGGGCATCTTCCGGACCTACCAGCTCCAGTGGGAGGACCCCAACCTGGGGACCACCGCCGAGTCGTACCCCGACTTCACGCGGATCCTGGCGGACATCGAGGCCACCGGCCTGGCGCAGCGACGCTCGGAGTGGCGACGCCGCCTGACCGAGTGGAGCGGCCAGGACCTGGTGCCGCTCGCCGGTGCGATGTCGGCGTCCGTGGAGGAGATCGAGGACCGGCTCGAGCCCATCAACACGATCTTGCGTCGGCTGGAGTTCGGGGCCGAGAAGGACCGGCTCCGGATCCGCCTCCGGCGGCTTTCTCCGGCGCACGTCCAGGTCTTCGTGCGCGACCTCCGGGAGCTGTCCAAGGGTGCGAGCCGCGAGCTGAGCGAGGAGGAGATGGAGGCGCGCTTCGCCCAGCTGCGCCGCTTCATGGTCCAGCTGCGTCGTCCCGAGCCCGGCTACGACGGCGGGGGCACCCCGGACCGCGACCGGCTGCTCGACGTACGCCGCCACGTGGAGATCAGCGCCGAGCGCTACGACCGCCTCACGGGCGAGCTGAAGTCGACCTACCGGACATTGGGGGAGAAGAGCGGTGGCGAGAGCCAGGAGCTCGTCGCGTTCATCGTCGGCTCGGCCCTGCGCTTCCGGCTCGGTGACGAGATGCGCTCGCGTCCACGGTTCGCGCCGGTCTTCCTCGACGAGGGGTTCGTGAAGGCGGACTCCGAGTTCGCGGGCCGCGCCGTCCAGGCATGGAAGGGGCTGGGCTTCCAGCTCGTGATCGGTGTGCCCCTGGACAAGGTGACCGGCCTCGAGCCGCACATGGACGAGCTGCTGGTGGTCACCAAGCACACCGAGACCCATCTCTCCTCGATCTTCCCGATCACCGACGCTGACCGAGCCGCCGACGTCGGCTCGGTCGAGGCGTAGCCGGTGTTCGTGCTGCTGGTCGACGGGCTGGTCAGCCACCGGACCCGGTAACACCGGGTCGAGATCGAAGGGTGTTCAGCGCCGGTTCAGTGCGACCTCAGCGGACGTCTCGACAGTAGGGACTGCAAGCAGGTTTCCCCACCCGAGTCGTCGGAGGGTCGTCATGGCCATCGAGATCTTCACCGAAGAAGAGAGCGGAACGTACACCGGCCACCTGCACCCTCACAACGGCTACTACGCAGGTGACTTCTCGATGGGTTCGGTCGTCTCGATCGCGTCGCGGATGCCCGCCGCCGGTCACTCGAAGCTCGTGTCCGACCAGTCGTTCGCCGTCCCGTCGGCAGCGTGATACCCGATCCTCGCCGCGGACCCGCCCGCCAGCCGGTGGGCGACTCGCGGGCCGGCCACCGTCGAAGCGAGGGACGACCGGCTTCTTCAAGCGTCGACGCCGAACGCGGGAGTCCCCTACGCTGCCGAGCATGGTGCTGCTGATGACCAATGGGGAAGGCATGCGCGGGGGAGCGGTCCACCACACCATCGCCGCCCATCCCTTTCTGGGTGAGGTCGAGACCGCGCCCCGGTACCGCTTCTTCTCCGTGCGCGACGAGTTCCCGGGCCTGGTGCCGGTTGCGGAGGGAGGCGGCGTCGTCCGTGGCGAGCTGTACGACGTACCGCTCGAGGTGCTGCGCGACTCCTTCCTGCCGCACGAGCCGGCCGAGCTCGAGCTCGGCGCGGTGGAGCTCGACGACGGCAGCGCGGCGCTCTGCATGATGCTCCGGCCCGAGGAGCGCGGCCGGCACCAGGAGATCACCGAGCACGGCGGCTGGCGGGCCTACCGCGCGTCGCGGGGCTGACGGCGTCGACATGCCGACGCCGGACCTGGTCATCGAGGCGCCCCGTGCGGTCGTGGACGGCCAGGAGCAGGGCTGCACGGTCCTGGTGCGCGACGGTCGCATCGTCGGTGTGGAGGCGCTCGGTGCGCGGCAGCCCGCGGGCCAGCGAGTGCGGCTCGGCGACGAGGTGGTGCTGCTGCCCGGCCTGGTCGACACTCACGTGCACTGCAACGACCCGGGCCGGGCGAACTGGGAGGGCTTCGAGCATGCCACGCGTGCGGCCGCCGCCGGTGGGGTGACCACCGTCGTCGACATGCCGCTGAACAGTGTGCCGCCGACCGTCGACGTCGCGGCGCTCTCCGCTAAGCGCTCGGCAGCGGAGGGCCGCTGTTTCGTCGACGTGGCCTTCTGGGGCGGCGCGGTCCCCGGCAACGCCCACGACCTGCGACCGCTGTGGGACGAGGGCGTGCTCGGCTTCAAGTGCTTCCTGGTCGACTCGGGGGTGGAGGAGTTCTCCGCCCTCGACGGGGCCGGCCTGCACCGGGCCGCCGAGGCCGTCGCGTCGTTCGGCGGGCTGCTGCTGGTGCACGCCGAGGACCCCGACAGCGTGCAGCCGGCCCCCTCCGGCAACGACTACGCCGGGTTCGCCGCGAGCCGCCCGCCGGTGGCCGAGGTGGTCGCGGTCGAGGCGGTGGTCGCCGCCTCGCGGGCCACCGGCTGCCGCATCCACGTGGTGCACCTCGCGGCCGCGGCGGCCCTGCCCGTCGTACGCGCCGCCCACGACGCCGGCGTCCCCGTCACCGCCGAGACCTGCCCGCACTACCTGACCCTCACCGCGTCCGACGCGCCCGACGGCGACGCCGCCTTCAAGTGCTGCCCGCCGCTGCGCGACGACGACAACCGCGACGGTCTGTGGGCGGGACTGCGCGACGGGACCCTCGGCATGGTCGTGTCCGACCACTCGCCCTGCCCGGCCGAGCTGAAGGCGACCGGCGCGGGCGGTCTGGCCGACGCCTGGGGCGGGGTCAGCTCGCTCCAGCTGGGACTGGCCGCCACCTGGACCGAGGCCCGGCAGCGCGGGCACGGGCTGTCCGACGTGGTGCGCTGGATGGCCACCGCCCCCGCCGACCTGGCCGACCTGTGGCACAAGGGCCGGATCGCCGAGGGCGCCGACGCGGACCTGTGCGTGCTCGCGCCCGACGAGACGTTCGTCGTCGACCCGGCCCGCCTCGAGCACCGGCACCCGGTCACGCCGTACGCCGGACGAACGCTCACCGGTGTCGTCCGCCAGACCTGGCTGGCCGGTCGACCGGTCGACCTGGACGCGTCGCCACGCGGGCGGCTGCTCGGCCGAGGAGGGCCCCGATGAGCCACGACTTCACCGACCAGCCCGACCTCGCCTCGCGCGCGCTCGGGGCCAGCGTGGTGTACGCCAACGACGAGCTGTTCGCTGCCCGGGAGAACCTCGTGACGCCGGGCCCGCCCGTCCACGACCCGTGCGCGTTCGGACCACGCGGCAAGGTCTACGACGGCTGGGAGACCCGACGCCGGCGAACGCCCGGCAACGACCTGGCGATCGTGCGGCTCGGTGTGCGGACCGCGGTGAGCGGCGTGGTCGTCGACACGGCCTATTTCGCCGGCAACTACCCGCCCCGGGTGAGCGTGGACAGCGTGGACCTGGCCGGCTATCCGTCGGTGGAGGAGCTGCTCGGCGCGCGCTGGCAGCCGCTCGTGCCGGTGTCCGAGGTCAAGGGCGACGCGACCAACGCGTTCGGGGTCGACGGGTCGCCGACCTGCACGCACGTGATGCTGACGCTGCACCCCGACGGCGGCGTCGCCCGGCTGCGCGTGCACGGCCGTCCGGTGCCGGGTCCGGCGTTGCTCACCGGCACCGTCGACCTGGCCGCGCTGGAGAACGGCGGCGACGTGGTCGACTGCTCCAACGCGTTCTACGCCTCGGCGCGCAACCTGCTCATGCCCGGTCGGGCGCGCACCACCGCCGAGGGCTGGGAGAACGCGCGCCGCCGGGACGCCGGCAACGATCACGTGACGGTGCGCCTGGCCGGTCGGGGCACCGTCCGCCGCCTGGTCGTGGACACGTCGTGCTTCCTCGGCAACGCTCCCGCGGAGGTTCTCGTCCGGGGGTGTGTCGGCGAGCCCGACGGCGACCGCGCACCGGACGGCTGGGTGACGCTGCTGCCGCGCGGCGAGGTGCAGCCCGACACCCGGCACGTGCTGACGGTCGACGGCGACGCGGCCACCACCCCGGTCGACCATGTCCGGCTCGACGTCTTCCCCGACGGCGGGCTGGCACGGCTGCGTGTCCTCGGCGAGCTTTGCCCCTGATTTCCCGTCCGACGACGCGGCGGAGTGGTAGGAAGGCCGGAGAGGAAGGGGGAGCATGACGCACGCCGTGGACCCGAGTGACGACCAGCTGTGCGCGTGCTGTGCCGCGGACGCGTGGTTCAGCCGGATGTCTCCGGCCCGCCCGTTCCCCTCGGCGAAGGCCGCCCTCGACCTCTCCGACGAGATCGTGCTCGGCCTCGACGACTCCGCCCTCGACCAGGCGCTCGCCGCGCATGCGCGGATCGGCGAGCGCAGGCTCGGCAGCACCACCGAGGACCGCTGGTCGCGCAGCGAGCAGGCCGGCGCGCTCGCGGTCGGTACCGACGTGCAGGAGCGGCTCGCCGAAGGCAACCGCCGCTACGAGGAGCGCTTCGGGCACGTCTTCCTGATCCGGGCGGCCGGCCGGTCCGCCGAGGAGATGCTGGCCGCGCTCGAGCAACGGCTCGGCCACGACGACGACACCGAGCGCGACGTCGTACGCCGGGAGCTCGCCGAGATCGTCCGGCTTCGGCTGCTGAAGCTGGTGGGCACCGGATGAGCCTGTCCAGCCACGTCCTCGACGCTGTCCGCGGCGCCCCGGCGGGCGGGGTCGGGATCCGGTGGGAGCGCCGGACGAACGGCGACTGGGAGCCTGTGGCCGAGGCCGTCACCGACGACGACGGCCGGGTCTCCGGCTGGGACGCCGCTACGACGACGGGCGTGCACCGGCTGGTGTTCGGCAGCGGCGACTACTTCGCCGCGCAGGGCAGCACGACGTTCTACCCGGAGGTCGTCGTGGTCTTCGAGGTGACCGACGCCGACGCGCACCACCACGTGCCCCTGCTGCTGAGCCCGTTCGCCTACTCGACGTACCGGGGTTCCTGATGCAGGCGCGCCTGGGGGACAACCAGTACGGCAAGGCCGAGATCCGCGTGATGAAGGTCGACCGCGACCGGCCCAGGCACGTGCTGCACGACCTCACCGTCAGCGTCGCGCTCGCCGGTGACATGGGCGCGGTCCACCTCGTCGGCGACAACAGCGCGGTGCTGCCCACGGACACCCAGAAGAACACCGTCTACGCGTTCGCGCGCGAGCACGGGGTCGACCAGGTGGAGGACTTCGCCGCGCTGCTCGCCCGGCACTTCGTCGACACCCAGCAGGCGGTGCACCGGGCGACGGTGACCGTCGACGAGCACCACTGGGAGCGGCTGGCCGACCACTCGTTCGCCCGGACCGGCCGCGAGACGCGCACGACGACGGTGACGCACGACGCCGAGGGCACCAGGGTCCGCTCCGGGCTGCGCGACCTGGTGCTGCTCAGCTCCACGGGGTCGGAGTTCCGAGGCTTCGCCACCGACGGCTACACGACGCTTCCCGAGACCGACGACCGCATCCTGTGCACCTCGGTCCAGGCCCGGTGGCGGCACGTCGAGCCGCAGGCCGACTGGCGGGCGTCGTACGACGCGGTCCGGTCGGCGCTGACGACGGCCTTCACCGACACCTACAGCCGCTCGCTGCAGCAGACCCTCTACGCCATGGGCGCCCGCGTCGTGTCCACCTGCCACGGGGTCGACGAGGTCCGGCTGCGGCTGCCCAACCGGCACCACCTCCTGGTCGACCTCGAGCCGTTCGGCCTGGACAACCCGGGCGAGGTCTTCCACGTCGACGACCGGCCCTACGGGCTGATCGAGGCGACGGTCCTGGCCGACGGGGCCGTGGCCGACGACGGGGGGTGGTGATCCGATGGACATGGTGCAGCCGCTGACCTGGGCGGAGGCGCTGGTCGCCCGGGCGGAGCAGCCCGGCCTGCTGCCGATCGCCGGCGGCACCGACGTGATGGTGGACATCAACTTCGACCGGAGCCGGCCCGCCGGCCTGCTCGACCTGACCCGCATCGACGAGATCGCAACCTGGTCGGTCGAGGACGGCGTCCTCCGGATCGGTGCGGGCGTCACCTACGCGCAGGTGGAGTCCGACCTCGCCGGGCTGGTGCCCGGGCTGGCGATGGCCTCGCGCACGGTCGGCTCGCCGCAGATCCGCAACCGGGGCACGGTCGCCGGCAACCTCGGCTCCGCGTCCCCGGCCGGCGACGCGCACCCACCGCTGCTGGCCGCGGGAGCCACCGTCGACGTGGAGTCGGTGCGCGGCAGGCGGCTCGTCGCGGCGGCCGACTTCTTCACCGGCGTGAAGCGCAACGCGCTCGAGCCCGATGAGCTGATCCGGGCCGTCCACGTCCCGGTCACCGGCGGCCCGCAGCAGTTCGCCAAGATCGGCACCCGCAACGCGATGGTGATCGCGGTGGCTTCGTTCGCCCTCGCGCTGCATCCCGACGCGCGACGGGTCGGCACCGGCATCGGGTCGGCGGCCCCCACGCCCCGGGGCGCACCGGCGGCCGAGGCCCACCTTGGCGGCGAGCTCGACTGGGACGGCCGGGCGCCGCTCGGCGCGTCCGTCGTACGCCGGTTCGGGGAGCTCGTCGCCGAGGCCGCCGACCCCATCGACGACGTCCGCGGCAGCGCGGCGTACCGCCGGCACGCGCTCGCCGTGCTGGCCGCCCGCACCGCGACCTGGGCGTGGGACGAGTACTGCACTCGGGAGGAGGCGTCATGAGGGTGCGCTGCACGGTCAACGGCGAGCAGCGCGTCGCCGACGACGTGTGGGCCGGTGAGAGCCTGCTCTACGTCCTGCGCGAGCGGCTCGGCCTGCCCGGCTCCAAGAACGCCTGCGAGCAGGGCGAGTGCGGGTCCTGCACGGTCTATCTCGACGGCGTCCCGGTGTGCTCGTGCCTGGTCGCCGGCGGCCAGGCCGAGGGCCGGACGGTCGTCACCGTCGAGGGGCTGGCCGACGGGGAGCACCTCGACCCGGTGCAGCAGGCCTTCGTCGACGCCGGTGCGGTGCAGTGCGGGTTCTGCACACCCGGACTGGTCGTCGCCGTGCACGACCTGCTGCAGCGCGACGCCGACCCGTCCGAGGCCGACGTCCGCGAGGCGCTGGCCGGGAACCTCTGCCGGTGCACCGGCTACGAGAAGATCCTCGACGCGGTGAGGCTGGCCGTGTCGCGCACGGGAGGCTCCCGATGACCACGGTGATCCAGGGATGCGCCGTCGCGACGGTGGACGACGCGGGCACGGAGTACGCCGACGGTCACGTCGTCGTCGAGGGGTCGCGGATCACCGCCGTCGGCCCCGGCCCCGCGGACCCGTCGGTCGCGGGCGACGCCGACACCGTGCTGGACGCCCGCGGCTGCCTCGCCACGCCCGGCCTGGTCAACACCCACCACCACCTCTACCAGTGGACGACCCGTGGCCTGGCCCAGCAGGACGACCTGTTCGGCTGGCTCACCACGCTGTACCCGGTCTGGGAGGGGCTCGACGAGGACGTCGTCGGGGCCGCCGCCGCGGCCGGGCTCGGCTGGCTTGCGCGCACCGGCTGCACCAGCACGACCGACCACCACTACGTCTTCCCGCGCGACGGCGGCGACGTCCTGGGCGCGACGGTCGCGGCCGCCCGCGAGGTCGGCCTGAGGTTCCACCCGACCCGCGGGTCGATGGACCTCGGGCAGTGCCGGGGCGGGCTGCCGCCGGACTCCGTCGTGGAGACGACCGAGGCCGCGCTGGCCGGCACGCTGCGCGCCCTCGACGAGCACCACGATCCGTCGCCCGGCTCGATGCTGCGGATGGGCGTCGCGCCGTGCTCGCCCTTCTCGGTGACCGAGGACCTGATGCGCGAGGCCGCTGCGCTGGCCAGGGAGCGCGGCGTGCGGCTGCACACGCACCTCGCCGAGACGCTCGACGAGGACGTCTTCTGCCGGTCCCGCTACGGCTGCTCGCCGACGGAGTACGCCGACGGCCTGGGCTGGCTGGGCGACGATGTCTGGCTCGCCCACTGCGTGCACGTCGAGGAGGCAGGCGTCCACCGGCTCGCCGGCTCCGGTACGGCGGTGGCGCACTGCCCGACCAGCAACGCCCGCCTCGGCGCCGGGCTGGCCCCGGTCGCGGCCCTGCGGGAGGCCGGTGTCGCCGTGGGGCTCGGCGTCGACGGGTCCGCCTCCAACGAGGAGAGCTCCCTGGTGACCGAGCTGCACGCCGCGGTGATGGTGGCCCGGCTGCGCGGCGGGCCGGCCGCGATGACCGCGCGCGACGCGCTGGCCCTGGGCACGATCGGCGGCGCGCGCGTGCTGGGCCGCGAGGACGAGATCGGCTCGCTGGAGCCGGGCAAGCTCGCTGACATCGCGCTGTGGCGCGTCGATGGGCTCGCCCACGCCGGCTGCGAGGACCCCGTCGCGGCGCTGGTTCTCGGGTCACGGCCGCCGCTGGCCCGGCTCCTCGTCGGGGGAGCGACGGTCGTCGAGGACGACGTACTGCTGACGACCGACGAGCCCGCGCTGGCCCGTCGCGCGGCCACCGCCACCCGCACCCTGCTGGCGAGGAGTGGGCGATGACCTCCGCGCCCACCGGGGCCCGCAGCCGCACCCGGGACGGGGTCGGCGAGAGCGCCACCCGGCCCGACGGCGGGCTCAAGGTGCGCGGCGAGTTCGCGTTCTCCTCCGACCTCTGGATGGACGGGATGCTGTGGGGCGCCACGCTGCGCAGCCCGCATGCCCACGCGCGGATCACCGGCATCCGCACCGCGGCCGCGCTCGCCGTGCCCGGGGTCCTCGCCGTGCTCACGCATGAGGACGTGCCCGGGGTGAACGCCTACGGACTGGAGCACCGCGACCAGCCCGTGCTGGCCCACGACCGGGTCCGCTACCAGGGCGAGGCCGTCGCGCTGGTCGCAGCCGACCATCCCGAGACCGCCCGCCGGGCCGCGGCACTGGTCGAGGTCGACTACGAGGACCTGCCGCCCGTCACGGACCCACGGTCCGCGGTGCGGGGTGAGGGCGAGGCGCTGCATTCCGGTGGCAACACCGTGCGGCACGTCCGGATCCGGCGCGGCGACCCCTCGGTCCCGGCCGCGGTGGTGGTCACCGGTGACTACGAGGTCGGCATGCAGGACCAGGCGTTCCTCGGGCCGGAGTCGGGTCTCGCGGTGCCGGCCGTGGACGGCGGGGTCGACCTGTACGTCGCGACCCAGTGGCTGCACGTCGACCGCAGCCAGGTGGCGTACGCGTTGGGGCTCGACGAGGAGCTCGTCCGGATCACGCTGGCCGGCGTCGGCGGGGCCTTCGGTGCGCGGGAGGACCTGTCGATGCAGGTGCACGCGTGCATGCTGGCGCTGCGCACCGGCCGGCCGGTGAAGATGGTGTACTCCCGCGAGGAGTCGTTCTTCGGGCACGTGCACCGGCACCCGGCGTGGATGCGCTACGAGCACGGCGCCGATGAGGACGGTCGTCTCGTCTATGTGCGCGCGGAGATCGTGCTCGACGGCGGCGCCTACGCGTCGAGCACGCCGGCCGTCGTCGCCAACGCGGCGACGCTGGGCGCGGGGCCGTACGTCGTACCCAACGTCTCCATCGACTGCTACGGCGCCTACACCAACAACCCTCCGTGCGGGGCGATGCGCGGCTTCGGGGCGGTGCAGGCCGCGTTCGGCTACGAGTCGCAGATGGACCGGCTCGCCGCGGCCGTAGGGCTGGACCCCGCGGAGATCCGGGTGCGCAACGGGCTGGCCGAGGGGGACCGGGTCGCCACCGGGCAGGTGCTCGACTCGGCCGCCCCGGTCGCCGAGCTGGTCCGCCGGGTGCGCGACATGCCGCTGCCGCCGCCGGCCACGTCGGACCTCCGGTCGCTGCCCGGCGGCGTCGCCAACACGACGCACGGGGAGGGCGTACGACGCGGCGTCGGCTACGGCGTCGGCATCAAGAACATCTGCTTCTCGGAGGGTTTCGACGACTACTCCACCGCCCGCGTCACGGTGCAGGTCGTCGGCGACGAGCCGCTCGTCACGGTGCACACCGCCGCGGTCGAGGTCGGGCAGGGGCTCGTGACGCTGCAGGAGCAGATCGTCCGCACCGAGCTCGGCATCGCGCACGTGCGGGTCGAGACCGCTGACACCCGGGTGGGCTCGGCGGGGTCGACGTCGGCGTCGAGGCAGAGCTACGTCACCGGCGGCGCGGTGCAGGCGGCGTGCCGCGAGGTCGCCGCCGAGCTGCTGGCCCGGGCGTCGGTCGCGGCAGGGGTGGCACCGGCCTCGCTGAGCCTCGAAGACGGCCACGTGGTCGGGCCGGCCGGCGAACGGGTCGCCGCGGTCATCGACCTGGTGGGCGAGGATGCCGTCCAGCGCACGATCGAGTGGCGGCACCGCCCGACCACGACGCTGGACCCCGAGACCGGGCAGGGCAGCGCGCACGTGCAGTTCGCGTTCGCGGCGCACCGGGCCGTCGTCGACGTGGACGTCGAGCTGGGGCTGGTGAAGGTGGTGGCCCTCGACTGCGCGCAGGACGTCGGACGCGCGCTCAACCCTGGCGCGGTCCTCGGCCAGATCCACGGCGGCAGCGCGCAGGGCCTCGGCCTGGCCGTGATGGAGGAGATCCAGGTCGTCGACGGGCTGGTGCGCAACCCGTCCTTCACCGACTACCTCATCCCGACCGTGCTCGACATGCCGCCGATGCGCGTCGACGTGCTCGAGCTCGCCGACCCGCACGCGCCGTACGGCCTGCGCGGGGTCGGGGAGCCGCCGACGATCTCCTCGACGCCGGCCGTCGTCGCCGCGATCCGCGCCGCCACCGGGCTGCCGCTCACCCGGGTACCGGTTCGGCCGGAGCACCTCACGGGCACCTGACCCGGCGAGTCGCCGCGCAGACCCGCACGGGACAGCTCACGTCGAGGCCGGCGGCGGGGGGTCGTCGAGGGCGGCCAGCGCGTCACGGCGGGTGAGCGCCTCGGCCTGCAGGTCCAGCAGGCTGGAGACGACGTCGGCGCGCTCACCGGCGGCGCGCTCGGCGTGCGCGGCGAGGACCACCTCCCGGGCTGTGGACTCGAACTGGTCCAGGGCGCGCAGCGTGAGCGCTTGGGCGTCGAGGAGGGTGTCGACCTGGTCGGGGTGGTCGCGCACCTGTCGGAGCCGGCCGTAGAAGTCGGCGACCGTGGAGGAGGAGGCGATGATGCGCTCGAGGGTGTGCACGTCGGCGGTGAACTGGTAGAGGGACTCGACCATCCGGTCGGCGGTGTCGACCGGTCCGCCCTGGGCCTCGGTGGCGCGGACGGTGGCCTGGTGGGCACGGGCGACCAGCCAGCGGCTGAACCGGGTCATCTGCCAGGTGTTGTGTGCGTCGGTGGCGGTCAGGGCGGTCCGGCGGTCGCCGAGGCGCCGCCAGCGGGCGAAGGAGACCACGCCGGTGACCGCCGTAGCAAAGCCCGCGGCGAGTGCGAGGGGAGGGGAGTCGGCGACGGTCGCGCCGCCGAGGACACCGAGGGTCCCGGTCGCGATACCGGCGGTGACTGCGGCCTGCCGCCGCAAGAGGGCGTCGATCCGGGCCCGTTCCTTGCGCGCGGTGGGGCCGAGGGGACGTTGGATCCGGTCGGGCACCCGGTACAGCAGGTTATCGGCGCCCGGGGCGCCGTATCCCTGGACCAGCTCGTTCCAGCGGCGGGCGATCTCGGCCTTGCCGTGGCGTTGCGGGATCCTGGCCACGGCGTCGGACACGACGCTCTCCGCGATCCCGGTGGGATGCTCAGGGCTGTGGCTGGACAATGCTTCCTCGTCTCGTCCTGGGTGTGGGGGTGTCAGCGGCCGGTGTGACGAATGCCCATGGTTTCGTCGGCGGATCAGGGTGCCGGAGCGATCCCGGTGGGCGTCTACGCGCTGCTCGTTGCCTAGGTTGCCGCCTGCCTCTGCGCCGGGATGGAGTCGTCGACGACCGCCGGTGGCTGCGCCGCCGCGGCTGCTTCCTCACGGACCAGGAAGGTGCCGATCTCTCCGATGGTGCTCATCAACGGCGCTGGGAACACGACCGTGGTGTTCTTGTCGACGCCGAGCTCGACCAGGGTCTGCAGGTTGCGCAGCTGCAGCGCCAGCGGGTGCGCCATCATCAGGTCGGAGGCGTCACCGAGCGCCGCGGCCGCGAGGGACTCGCCCTCGGCGTTGATGATCTTGGCCCGCTTCTCCCGCTCGGCCTCGGCCTGACGTGCCATGGCCCTCTTCATGGTCTCGGGCAGCTGGATGTCCTTGAGCTCGACCAGGGTGACCTCGAGGCCCCACACGGTCGTGGTGCGGTCGAGGATCAGACGGATGTCCTCGTTGATCCGGTCGGTCTCGGCCAGGATCTCGTCGAGCGCGTGCTGGCCGACCACGTTCCGCAGGGTCGTCTGGGCGATCTGGTTGATGGCTACGTTCACGTTTTCGATCGCGATCACCGACTTCACCGCATCGACCACCCGGAAGTAGGCCACGCCCGCCACGTCGACGCTCACGTTGTCCTTGGTGATGATGCCCTGCGACTGGATGGGCATGGTGACGATCCGCAAGGAGATGCGATGCAGTACGTCGACCAGGGGGATGATGATCCGGAGACCTGGCTCACGGGTGCCGTGCAGCCGGCCGAACCGGAAGAGCACACCCTTCTCGTACTGCTTGACGATCCTGATCGCCAGTCCCAGGCCGACCAGGACCAGGATCAGCGCCAGCACCAGAACCCACGTCGCGGCGTTCATCGGCTTGCTCCGCGAGGTCCGCGCAGGAAGCCGTCCACGGGCGGAAGAACCATCGACGTCAACATGACGCCCACCTCTCAAACCGGTTCAGGAGAAGTCCCGGTCGAGGCATCCTGACTCGGTTTCTCACCACGGTACCCGCGCTGCGAAGGAGACCTACCATCGGGTATCGACGCTGACGGTCGGCGCCACATGACATCCTGCGAGGCGTGACATTGCGGATCCATCGGGCCGAGCGGACCGACCTGCTCGTGGACGGGCTGGCGGAGCTCTTGGCAACCCCGCTGGAGGACCCGTTCGCCGAAGAGGTGGTGGTCGTTCCCGCGCGCGGCGTCGAGCGCTGGGTCACCCAGCGGCTCTCGCACCGGCTCGGTGTCGGAGCCCGCATTGGAGACGGGGTCTGCGCCGGCGTTCGGTTCCTGAATCCGCACTCGCTGGTAGCGACGCTGCTCGGGAAGGACCGCGAGGACCCCTGGGACCCGGACCGGCTGGTCTGGCCGCTCCTCGACGTCATCGACGACTCCCTCGGCGAGGCCTGGTGCAGCACGCTGGCCGCGCACCTCGGTCATGGCGTCGACGGCGAGGAGGGGGTGCTCCGGCGCAGCCGGCGCTACTCCGTCGCGCGTCGGCTGGCAGGTCTGTTCGCGGGCTACGCCGTCCAGCGGCCAGCCCTGGTCGCCGACTGGCGGGAGGGCCGGGACACCGATGGTGCCGGCAACCCGGTGGCGGAGGACCTTGCGTGGCAGCCTCAGCTGTGGCGGCGGTTGGTGACGCGCGTGGCCGCAGTCCCGCCGGATGTGCGGCATGCCGACACCCTGGCTCGTCTGCGTAGGGGAGGTGACGGGCTCGACCTGCCGCCCCGGTTGTCGCTGTTCGGTCACACTCGGCTGCCGGTCACCGAGGTAGAGCTGCTCGGCGCTCTCGGTGAGCTGCGGGATGTGCATCTGTGGTTGCCGCAGGTCTCCGGGGAGCTGTGGCACGACCTGGCGGAGCTCTCGGCGCAAGGGCCGGTGCCGCGGGCGGAGGACCATTCGATCCGGCTGGTCCGGCATCCGTTGCTCGGGTCGCTCGGCCGGGACGCGCGGGAGCTGCAGCGGACGTTGGGAGTGGTCTCGACGAGCTCGACCAGCCGGAACGGCTCGACCGGTGGGGTGGAGTCCTTGCTGGGGTGGCTGCAGCGTGACCTTCGGGCGAACACGGAGCCGGACAGTTGCCACGCGAGAAGACCGTGTGCTCGCCGCTGAGGACCGGTCGGTGCAGGTGCATGCCTGCCACGGTGCGACCCGCCAGGTCGACGTGCTCCGGGAAGTGCTCGTCGGGCTGCTCGAGGACGACCCGACGCTCGAGCCGCGCGACATCCTGGTGATGTGCCCGGACATCGAGGCGTACGCACCGCTCCTCCAGGCCGGCTTCGGGCTCGCCGACCTGCCCGGCGCGGAGGGGCACCCCGGGCATCGCCTCCGACTTCGCCTGGCCGACCGCGCGCTGTCCAGCACCAACCCGCTGCTCGCCGTCGCGGCCGGTCTCGCCGAGCTCGCCGGCGGTCGGGTGACTGCGACCGAGGTTCTTGACCTGGCCTCGGCGGAGCCGGTCCGGCGACGGTTCGGGTTCACCGACGACGACCTGGCCCAGCTGGCGATGTGGGTCGACCACGCCGCGATCCGTTGGGGGCTCGACGCCAGCCACCGCGCGGCGTACGGACTGGGCCTGGCGGAGAACACCTGGGAGGCCGGGCTCAGCCGGATCCTGCTCGGGGTGACGATGGCGGGGGACGAGCACCGGTACGTCGACGGTGCTCTGCCGGTCGATGACGTGTCCAGCGGCGACATCGACCTGGTCGGACGGTTCAGCGAGTACGTCGATCGTCTGCGCCGGTTCGTCGACGCGGCGGAGTCGGCCGCGACCATCGGGCAGTGGATGTGCGCACTGGCGAGTGGGGTCGAGCAGCTGACCGCGGTGGCGACGAGAGACGCGTGGCAGCACGCGCAGTTCGACCGGGAGCTGGCGAGGATCGATGACTCGGCGGGGGTTTCGACGAGCTCAACCAGCGTGGGGGACCGGGTTTCGACAGGCTCGACCAACCGTGAGAGTGGCGGTGGGGACACGCCCTTGCTGTTGGCGGACGTGCGGCATCTGCTGGCGCACCGGCTCGGCGGCCGGCCGACGCGGGCAAACTTCCGCACCGGCACGCTGACGGTGTGCACGATGGTCCCGATGCGGTCCGTGCCGCACCGGGTGGTCTGCCTGCTCGGCCTCGACGACGGCGCCTTCCCCCGCATCGGATCGGTCGACGGGGACGACGTACTCGCCCGCAACCCGGTGACGGGGGAGCGCGACGTGCGCAGCGAGGACCGTCAGCTCTTCCTCGACGCGATCCTCGCCGCGACGGAGACCCTGGTGATCACCTACACCGGAGCCAACGAGCACACCGGCGCCGAGCGGCCGCCGGCGGTGCCGCTGGGGGAGCTGCTCGATGCGCTCGACACCACCGCGACCAACCGGTCCGGGTCCGTGCGCGAGCACGTGCTGACCCAGCACCCGCTGCAGCCGTTCGACGTACGCAACCTGGTCGCCGGAGAGCTCGTCGGCGCCCGGCCGTTCAGCTTCGACCGGGCCGCCCTCGCCGGCGCCGAGGCGGCCCGCCGCCCCCGAGCAGCCGTCACCACGCTGGTCACCGAGCCGCTGCCGGAGCAGCCGGTGCAGGACGTCGCCCTCGCGGACCTGCAGGCGTTCTTCGCCCACCCGGTGCGCGCCTTCCTGCGCTCGCGGCTCGACGTCACCGCGCCGCTCGAGGCGGAGGAGACCCATGACGCCATGCCGATCACGCTCGACGGCCTGGAGAGGTGGACGATCGGCGACCGGATGCTCGCCGACCTGCTGAACGGCACCGACCCGGCGAACACCGTGCAGGCCGAAAGGCTCCGCGGCGAACTGCCGCCCGGCCGGCTCGGAGCCCAGACCCTGCAGGAGGTCGTGGACAACCTGAAGGGCCTGGTCGCGCAGACCGCGCCGCTGCGGCAGGGGACGCCCCGCGCGCTCGACGTCGACATCGACCTCGGCGGCGGCCGACGCCTGACCGGCACGGTGACATCGGTCTTCGGCAACCGGCTGGTCACCGTCAGCTACTCCAGCCTGGCCGCCAAGCACCGACTCCGCTCTTGGGTCGACCTGCTGGCGCTGAGCGCCGGCCGTCCCGACGAGAGCTGGACCGCCCACGCGCTCGGCCGCGGCAAGGCGGCCACCGCGCACGCGTCCGCAGGCCCCCTCGACCACCGCGCCGAGCAGTGGTTGCGGGACCTGGTCGACATCTACGACCGCGGCATGCGCGAACCGCTGCCGCTGCCGGTGAAGACCGCCTGCGCCTACGCCGAGGAGACCCAGCAGCGCGGTCGGGGCGGCAGGAGCGATCCTCTCTGGAAGGCCCGTCGCGCGTGGGAGACCGATCCCTACTCACCGACCGGCATCCCCGGCGAGGACGCCGACCCCGCGCACGTCCAGGCGTTCGGTGAGCACGCGCCGCTGGAGTGCCTGCTCACCGAGCCGAGACCGGACGAGCAGTGGAACACCGAGCGGCACCGGCTCGGCCAGTACGCCGTGCGACTCTGGCAGCCGCTGCTCGACGGCGCCGAGAAGGTGGACCACCTGTGACCGAAACCGCCACCGCACAGGGCGTCTTCGACATCTGCGGACCGCTGCCCACCGGCACCACGCTGCTCGAGGCGAGCGCCGGCACCGGCAAGACCTGGACCATCGGCGCCCTGGTGACGAGGTACGTCGCCGAGGGGGTTGCGACGCTCGACCAGATGCTCGTCGTCACCTTCGGCCGCGCTGCCAGCCAGGAGCTCCGCGAACGCGTCCGCGCCCACCTGGTCGAGGCCGAGCGGGCGCTCGCCGACCCGGAGCGCGACCGGGAGCCGGGCGATCTCGTCGACCTGCTCCTCGACGCGCCCCCCGAGGAGCTGGAGCTGCGCCGGCAGCGGCTTCGTGACGCGCTGGGCGCCTTCGACGCGGCCACCATCGCCACCACCCACCAGTTCTGCCACCTGGTGCTGCGCAGCCTCGGTGTCGCCGGCGACACCGACGCACAAGCCACCCTCGTGGAGGACCTCGACGACCTGCTGGCCGAGGTCGTCGACGACCTGTACCTTCGCGCGTTCGGCGACCTCGACGGCGACCCGCCGTTCAGTCACCGCGACGCGCTCCGGCTGGCGCGGGCAGCTACCGGTGACCCGCAGGCTCGGCTGGAGCCACGGGACGCCGGCCCGGACGACGCACCGGTGCAGCGGGTGGCGTTCGCGCGAGCCGTGCGTGAGGAGCTGGACCGTCGCAAGCGAAGGCTCGGCGTGCTCAGCTACGACGACCTGCTCTCGCAGCTCGCCGCCGCGCTCACCGACGAGGACGCGCCGGCCCGGCAGCGGATGCGGCAGCGCTGGTCGGTCGTGCTGGTCGACGAGTTCCAGGACACCGACCCGGTGCAGTGGCAGGTGCTCGACCGGGCGTTCACCGGGCACGCCACGATGGTGCTGATCGGCGACCCGAAGCAGGCCATCTACGCGTTCCGCGGCGGCGACGTGACGACGTACCTCCAGGCGGCGGCCACCGCCACCACCCACGCCACGCTGGGCACCAACTGGCGTACGGACTCCGCGCTGCTCGACTCGCTGCAGGTGCTGCTGCGCGGTGCCGCGCTCGGTGACGAGCAGATCGTGGTCCGCGACGTGCAGGCCTTCCACCAGGGCGCGCGGCTGACCGGGGCCGGGGAGCCGTTCCGGCTGCGGGTGGTCCGCAAGGAGACCCTCGGCAAGCGGCCGGACCGCGACCTGACGGTGGGGCCGATCCGGACGCACCTGTACGACGACGTGGCGCGCGACATCAAGCGGCTGCTCACCTCCGGGGCACGGTTCGAGGACCGGCCGCTGGAGCCGCGGGACGTCGCGGTGCTGGCCTACCGGAACGCCGACCTGCAGGCCGTGCAGCGGGCGCTGGCCGCGATCGGCGTACCCGCGGTCGTCGCGGGCAGCGGCAGCGTGTTCGCCACGCCCGCCGCGACCGAGTGGCTGCGGCTGCTGGAGGCACTGGAGCAGCCGCACCGCTCCGCGCGCGTGCGCAGCGCCGCGCTGACGGCGTTCTTCGGGCACTCGGCCGTCGAGCTCGACGCCGGGGGTGACGTGCTCACCGACCGGGTCGCGGAGACCACGCGGGACTGGGCGGAGCTGTTCGCCTCGCGCGGGGTGGCCGCGGTGCTCGAGGCCGCGGTGACCGCGGGACTGACCGCCCGGGTGCTGTCCCGGGTCGACGGGGAGCGGCTGCTCACCGACCTGCGGCACGTCGGCCAGGCGTTGCACCAGGTGGCGGTCGAGGAGCGCCTCGGCCTGGTCGCGCTGCTGACCTGGCTGCGCGGCCAGATGGCCGACGACAAGGTCGAGGTCGCCAGCGACCGCACCCGACGGCTGGACAGCGACGCGGCGGCGGTCCAGCTGGTCACGATCCACGGCAGCAAGGGCTTGGAGTACGCGGTCGTCTACCTGCCGACGCTGTGGGACCGGTTCCCGCAGAAGCCGGCCGTGCCGCTGTTCCACTCCGAGGCCGAGGACGGCGGGCACCGCTGCATCGACGTCGGCAACGGCGGTCCGCAGTGGTCCGACCACGTGGCCCGGGCCGTGGCGGAGGACGACGGGGAGTCGCTGCGACTGCTGTACGTCGCGATGACCCGCGCCCGTTCGCAGGTGGTGGCGTGGTGGGCGCCGGCACCCAAGAACACACCGTGCTCGGCGCTGCAGCGGATGCTGTTCGGCCGACAGCGGGACTGGTCCGCAGTGCCCTCGCAGCAGCCGCTCCACAGCGAGGACGACGTCGCCCGGATCCTGGGAACGTGGCGTGAGTGGGGTGGTCCGACGCCGGAGGAGTCCCGGCTGGCCGAGCTACCCGCCGCTGACCTGCCGGCGGACGAGCGGCCGCTGGACGTACGACGATTCACCCGGCGCGTGGACCCGGCGTGGCGGCGTACGTCGTACTCCGCGCTCAGCGCCGGGGCCACGGAAGCGGAGCCGGCCAGGTCCGGCGTCGGCAGCGAGCCGGAAGAACAGCCGAAGGAGGACGAGTCCGACCTGCCTGCCGTGCTGGAGCCGCCCACGGTCGTGGAGCAGTCGCCGGACGCGGTGCCGTCACCGATGGCGGACCTACCGGTGGGGGCGACGTTCGGGTCCCTGGTGCACGCGGTGCTCGAGCACGCGGACCCGCAGGTGGCCGACCTGCGCGCGGAGCTGCTCGAGCAGATCCACGCGCAGCTGGTCCGGTGGCCCGTCGCGCTCGATCCGGACCAGCTGGCCGACGCGTTGGTGCAGGTGTGCGCGAGCCCGCTCGGGCCGCTCGGCGGGGGGACCGCCCTGCGCGACATCCCGCTGCGCGACCGGCTCTGTGAGATGGAGTTCGAGCTGCCGCTCGCCGGAGGAGACGTCCGGGACTACCCGGCGGCGCCGGTCACCCTGGGTGACGTCGCACCGCTGCTCCGCGCGCACCTGCCCGAGCGAGATCCGCTGCTGCCGTACGCCGACGCGCTGTCCGCGCCCGGACTGGGCGGGCAGGACCTGCGCGGGTACCTCACCGGCTCGGTCGACGTGGTGCTGCGGGTGCCTGAGGGTGCGACGAGTCGCTACCTGGTGGTCGACTACAAGACCAACTGGCTCGGCGGGTTCCCCGGCGAGGGCGGGCCGCCGCTGACCTCCGACGACTACCGACCGGAGGCGCTGCGGGCGGCGATGGCGCACTCGGACTACCCGCTGCAGGCGCTGCTGTACGCCGTCGTGCTGCACCGGTTCCTGCGCTGGCGGCAACCCGGCTACGACCCGGCCGTGCACCTCGGTGGCGTGCTGTACCTCTACCTGCGCGGCATGTGCGGCCCGGACACCCCGATCGTCGACGGTGAGCCGTGCGGGGTGTTCTCGTGGCAGCCGCCGGTGGCACTGGTCGAGGCGCTCTCGGACCTGCTGGACGGCGTGCTGCCCGAGGGGGAGAGGTCTCGACAGCCTCGGACAGCCGCGAAGCAGGCTCGACCGGCCGGGACGGAGGATGTCGCATGACCGAGCTGTTCGAGGTCACTGACGCGGCCGACCGACAGCTCGCGCTCGGCGCGACCGGGGTCCTGCGCGAGTTCAACGAGGGCGGTGTCCTCACCGCTGCCGACGTGCACGTCGCGCGCCGAGTGGGCGAGCTGGCCGGGGAGTCCGACGAGCGGGTGCTGCTCGCCGCGGCCCTCGCGACCCGTGCCGTGCGGCACGGGTCGGTGTGCGTGGACCTGGCGTCCGTGGCCGACGTCGCGCCGGACCTGTCCTGGCCGTCGTTCGACGGCTGGGTGGCGGCGGTCGAGGCCAGCCCGCTGCTCGCGGCCGGGGTGCTGCGCTGGGAGTTCGGCCTGCTCTACCTGGACCGGTACTGGCAGCAGGAGGTGCAGCTCTGCGCCGACCTGCAGGAGCGGATGGCCCGGCCGGCGCCGACGGTCGACGAGGCGGTGCTCGACGCCGGCGTGCAGCGGGTCTTCGCCGGGTCGACGTACGAGGAGCAGCGCGTCGCCTCCCGAAGAGCGGCGACGCAGTGGACGACAGTGCTCACGGGTGGACCGGGCACGGGCAAGACCACCACGGTCGCCGGGCTGCTGGCGTTGCTCGCCGAGCAGGCAGCGCGCACCGGGGCACCGCCCCTGCGCATCGCACTCACGGCGCCCACCGGCAAGGCGTCCGCGCGGCTCCAGGAGGCGGTCACGTCGGCCGCCGCGCGACTCCCGTCGGCTGACCAGGAGCGGCTCGGTGACCTGCAGGCGGTCACGCTGCACCGGTTGCTGGGGACCCGCCGCGACAACGGCACCCGGTTCCGCCACCACCGCGGCAACCGGCTGCCGCACGACGTGATCGTCGTCGACGAGTCGTCGATGGTGTCGCTGACGATGATGACGCGGCTGGTCGAGGCTGTCCGCCCGGACGCCCGGCTGATCCTGGTCGGGGACCCGGACCAGCTCGCCTCGGTGGAGGCCGGCGCCGTGCTGGCGGACCTGGTCTCCGGCCTCTCTCCGCGCGACGACAGCCCGGTGGTGCAGCTCGCGACGACGCACCGCTTCGGAACGGAGATCGGCCGGCTGGCCGCTGCGCTGCGGGGCGGCTCGGCCGACGACGTGCTCGGCGTGCTCAAGTCCGGCGCTGCCCAGGTCGAGTTCCTCGAGAGCGCGGACCCCGCGCCGCTGCTGCGCTCGGGTCTCGTGCGTGCGGCCGTCGACATCCGGTCCCACGCCGAGGCGGGACGGGCCGAGGTGGCGGTGGCGGCGCTCGACCGGCACCGCCTGCTCTGCGCTCATCGCGACGGACCATTCGGCGTACGGCACTGGAACCGGCAGGTCGAACACTGGCTCTCCGAGGCGACCGGCGATCCGCTGTACGAGCCGATGTACGTCGGGCGGCCGCTCCTGGTGACCGCGAACGACTACGGGCTCGGCGTCTACAACGGCGACGCCGGCGTGGTCGTGCGGACCGACGACGGCCCGCGGGCAGTCGTCGCCGGTGCCCGCGGTCTCGCGAGCTTCGCGACCAGCCGGATGAGCGACGTGGAGACGATGTTCGCGACCACGATCCACAAGAGCCAGGGCAGCCAGGCCGACGAGGTCACCGTGCTGCTTCCGCCGCCCGAGTCGAGGCTCCTGACGCGCGAGCTGTTCTACACGGCGGTCACCCGAGCGATGACGAAGGTACGGGTGGTCGGCACGGAGGAGTCGGTGCGCGCCGCGGTCGAGCGACGCGCCCAACGGGCGAGCGGCCTGCGGCAACGGCTCTGACTCCGTGCGGCCACCGACACCGACGGCGTCATCACCTTCGTCGACGAGGCGGCCCAGCGCGAACGTGCCGCTGAGCTGCGCGAGAAACCGCTCCACGAGCTGGTCGACGCTCTCGCCGCGCTGGCCGACAAGTCGTTGCGCGACGAGGTCACCGTCGTGGCGGCGCGGCTCATGTGAGCACCCCGAGGACGTAGTCCCTCCGTCGGTGGGTGGACCCGCAGCTATCGGGCGTTGCCCGGATCCTGGGTGATGTGCAGGGCGAGCCGTGTGGTGCGCGGCCGACCGCGCAGCCGCTCGACCAACCGCTCGATACCGAGGACGACGCGGGACTCGAGGGGGTAGGTCCGCCTGATGGTGGCCCGGGCCTGCTCGACGTCGACCGGGTCCTCGCGCAGCTCGGCGGTCCCGGCGAGCGCGGTGGCACCTTCGGCAACCTTGCCGAATCGTCCGCAGGGGCGAACCTCGACCCGCGGGTCGCGGCGCAACCGCTTCACCTTGCCGCTGTCGGCTGGGGTGAGCACGACGAGTGCCTCACCGTCACGGCCCACCCAGACCGGGGTTGAGACCGGCTCACCCGTGCGGCGGTATGTCGTCAGGGAGATGAAGCGCTCATCGGCCAGCGCCAGCCACGGGGTCATGCCTGCATGCTAGGTGTCGTCCACGCGGCGTCAGTGTCGGTGTCGTGGCGGGACCCCTCCGACGTACGCCCCATGGCAACATGACCTCATGACGGAGAAGGTCACGGCCACGGCCGCGGACTCCGCGGCCGGCTCGGCCGAGCACATCGACCTCACCGAGCGGTGGGCGGCGCACAACTACCACCCGCTGCCGGTGGTCGTCAGCTCCGCGCAGGGGGCGTGGGTGACCGACGTCGACGGGAACCGTTACCTCGACTGCCTCGCCGGCTACTCCGCGCTGAGCTTCGGACACGGCCACCCGCGTCTTCTCGCCGTCGCGCATGAGCAGCTCGACCGGCTCACGCTGACCAGCCGGGCCTTCCACAACGACCAGCTCGGGCCGTTCGTCCGCGACCTGGCCCTGCTCGCCGGCAAGCAGAAGGTGCTGCCGATGAACACCGGCGCCGAGGCGGTCGAGACCGCGATCAAGGTGAGCCGGCGCTGGGGCTACGAGGTCAAGGGGGTGCCCGAGGACACCGCGTCGATCGTCGTGATGGCGGGCAACTTCCACGGGCGTACGACGACCATCGTCAGCTTCTCGACCGAGGAGGTCGCTCGTCGTCACTACGGGCCCTACACGCCTGGCTTCCGGGTGGTGCCCTACGGTGACGCGACCGCCATCGCCGACGCGGTCGACGAGACGACGGTGGCCGTCCTGCTCGAGCCGATCCAGGGGGAGGCGGGCGTCGTCATCCCGCCGGACGGGTTCCTCCGGCAGGTCCGCGCCCTGTGCGACGAGCGCAGCCTGCTCATGGTCGCCGACGAGATCCAGTCCGGTCTCGCCCGCACCGGCCGGACGTTCGCGTGCGACCACGAGCAGGTCGTCCCGGACATCTACATCCTCGGGAAGGCCCTCGGCGGCGCGCTCTACCCGGTCTCCGCCGTCGCCGCCGACCGCGACGTCCTCGACGTGATCACCCCCGGATCCCATGGCTCGACGTTCGGTGGCAACCCGTTCGCGGCCGCGATCGGTCGCGAGGTGGTCGCCATGCTGCGGACGGGGGAGTTCCAGGAGCGCGCATCCCGGCTCGGGACGATCCTGCACGAGGAGCTTCAGTCGCTGGTGGGCAAGGGCGTGCTGGCGGTGCGCTGCCGCGGGCTGTGGGCCGGGGTGGACGTCGACCCGACGCTGATGACTGGGCGGGAGCTGTGCGAGGCGCTGATGAAGCGCGGCGTGCTCGCCAAGGACACCCACGGGTCCACGATCCGGTTGGCGCCCCCGCTGGTGGCGACCGAGGACGACATCGACTTCCTGGTCGATGCGCTGCGGGGAGTGCTCGCCGACGCAGCCCCCTAGCTGCACTCGGCCAGGACAAGGGGACCAACGGCCACTGGCCGCCGGGACTGCGACCTGCCTAGCGTGAGTCAGGACAAGCCCCCTGGGAGTTCCCGTGCCAGACTTCGCTGCGCTGCAACGACGCCTCTCGCCCGTGTGGCGACTGAGCCAGCCGCCCGGTGGGCCCGAGCACGTCCGGATTGTCCTGCCGTCGTACAACGTGGGGCCTTCGGCCCTCGCGCACTACGCACCGAGAGTGCCCGCGCTCGAGCACCGCTACCTGGTGGACGTCCTGCAGGCCGCAGACGTCCAAGGGTGCACGGTGCTGTTCGTCCTCTCGCGTGCCCCCGACCCTGCTGTCCTCGACTACCTGCTGTCCCTGCTGCCCGCAGACGCGCAGGCAAAGGCCCGCAACAGCATCCGCACGGTCGTGGTGCCGGGGAGCAACAACCGGACGCTCTCCGCGAGGCTCCTGGAACGCCCCGACCTGCTCGAGCAGATTCGCTGTCTCGTCGGCGACCGGCCCGCGATGATCGAGCCCTGGAACGTCACCGAGGACGAGGTGGCCATCGCGACCGCGCTCCAGGTGCCGCTCAACGGCACGCCCCCGGGGTTGTGGCCGCTCGCGTTCAAGAGCGCCGGGCGCAAGCTCCTGACCGCGGCCGGGGTGCCGGGGGCACCCGGCCGCGAGGACGTGCAGACACCCGAGGACGTGCAGCGGGCGATCCGGGAGCTCCGCCAGGAGAGTCCCGACCTGCGGTCGGTGGTGGTCAAGCTGGACAACAGCGTCGCGGGCGTCGGCAACCACCGGATCCGGCTGTACGACCCGGACGGATCCCCGTCCACCGACGAGACCGTTGCCGAGCGGGTGGCGGCGATGCCGGACTGGTACGTGGCCGAGATGGCCCTGGGCGCGGCCGTCGAGGCCTACCTGGTCGGCGACCACTGGTCCAGCCCGAGCGTCCAGGTGCAGATCACCCCCGACGGCCGGGCCGAGGTCCTGGCTACCCACGAGCAGGTGCTGGGCGGGGAGAACGGCCAGGTGTACCTCGGATGCCGGTTCCCCGCGCGCCGGCAGTACGCGACGCGGCTGACGTCGTACGGCCGCCGCGTGGGGGAGGAGCTGGCCGCCCGCGGTGCGCTCGGGATGCTGAGCGTCGACTTCGCCGCGGTCCGGGACCGAGGCGAGCGGTGGCGACTCCACGCACTGGAGGTGAACCTCAGGCGCGGCGGAACGACGCCGCCGATCGTGGTGCTGTCCAGCCTGCTTCCGGGCCGGTACGACGGGCACGGACGATGGCGGCTGCCCGACGGGTCGGCCAGGTTCTACTGGGCCACTGACAACCTGGTGGACGAGCGGTGGACCGGCCTGCCGGCGGGCGAGGTCGTCGACAGCGTGCGTCGCGCGGGTCTGGGGTTCGACCCTCAGTGCGGGACCGGGGTGGTGCTGCACACGCTCACCGGCCTCGCGATCGACGGGCGGCTCTCGCTGATGGCGATCGGACGAACCCCTCGCGAGGCGCGACGGATGTTCGCCGGGGTGCAGCCCGCGGTCGACCAGGCCTGCGACCAGTGGACCGCCCGGCGGGAGTGGGGCGACCGCGGCGTGCCTGTCGCTGCGGACATCACGGTCCTGAGCACGACCTAGCAGCCTCTCGGCCGGTTTTCGTCCCCAGACAGCTCCTGGCGCGGTTTGTCCCCACGTCGAAAGTCTGTTCGGCGGATGGGGGTCTCGTCGGCCTCGGTTTGCGGCATGACCACGACCCAGCTGCCGCGGGTGCGGATGCACCCGGTGCACGGGTTTGCTGGTGGCGCGTTGGCGGCGGTACGACGGCGGCCTGGCTCGCCTGCACCACGAGGCAGACCGGAAGGACGCGCACGCAGACCTGCGGCTGGCGCGGTCTTTGGACGCCCCGTTGCTGGACACCACCCGGCGGGCGCTCGCCTCGGGCGGGCTCAACGTCGCGCAGGCGCGGGTGGTGGTCGCGGTGGTCGAGGACCTGGCAGCCGAGGAGGTGCCAGGTCCGGTTCCACCGCAGGACCTAGACCGTCCGGGCATGCCCGGGTGCAGTCCCCGTTCGGCGAGCCGGGGCTCGGCTTCCAGAGTGGGACTCAGTCGCAGAAGTCGCAGAGGCCGCTGGCGGGGACGGCGAGGTGGCAGCGGGGGCAGACGCGGACGACCGGGTCCGGCTTGGCGGTCCGGGTCTTGGCCGGGGTCGCCCGCAGAGGGCGCTGCGACGTCACGGGCTCATCCTCGGCCACGACGTCGAAGCCGAGCTCGAGGAGAGCCTTCGCGGCGGCGTCCTCGGCAGCGAGCTCGTCCCAGGTCGCCGGCCGACCGGTCGCGTGGAGGTGCGCGACGCCGAGGATCGCCTTGGAGTCGTACTCCTGACCGCCGTGCCAGAGCGTGTGAGCCCGAGCCCGCCGGAAGCCGTACCGACGCAGGAACTCCTTCGACCCCAGTCGGTCGTGCTCCTCGATGGCGGCCAGGACGTGCGACCGGTTCACCAGGCTCCAGTCAGACATGGACACCAACCTAGAACACCGGACGGGTGACCCACGCGGCCGGTGTCGGGGAAGGTCACACCAGCGCTTGCAGACCTCGCTTGGCCAGCTAATCGGCGACGATCACCCGCTGCACCTCGCTGGCGCCCTCCCAGATGCTGGCCTGGGTCAGCAGCGCATGGTCGGCGGCCGGCCGTTGACCTGCAAGGAGCTCGTGCAGACGCCCTGAGACGTAGGCTTGAACGGCCGTTCAGCCGAAAGGTGGCCCCTGATGGTCGCTGTTCCTCCCGCACCGCTTGACCCGGCCGAGGTCGCGCTCGTCCTCGCACCGTTCGGCTCCAGCCGGATGCTCCCGCGTGCGTCCTACCTCGAGGACGCCGTGCTCGCCTGGGAGAGGGAGCACCTGTTCGGCGGCTGGATGTGTGTAGGCCGGTCCGACGACATCCCGGAGGGCGGGATGTGTGCACAGTCGGTGGGGGAGTACGGCGTCCTGCTGACCCGCGGCGCCGGAGGGGAGCTGCACGGCTTCGAGAACGCCTGTCGGCACCGGGGTCACGAGCTGCTGCCCTGCGGCGGGAAGGCGGAGGGCGTCAAGGCCGTGGTGTGCCCGTACCACGCGTGGTCCTACCGCTTCGACGGCAGCCTGATCGGGGCACCCGGCTTCCGGGACGTCGAGGGCTTCGACACGTCCGAGTTCGGCCTCAAGTCCGTGGCGGTCCGGGAGTGGCACGGCTGGGTCTTCGTCGACCGTGCCGGCCGGGGGGCAGCGTTCGACGAGCACGTCGGCGCGCTCGAGGGAGTCGTGGCGCCGTACGACGCGGCAACGCTGGTGACCCCGGTCGCCCACGACTACGACGTGGCGGCCAACTGGAAGGTGATCGTCGAGAACTACCAGGAGTGCTACCACTGCCCGATGATCCACCCCGAGCTGTGCCGGGTGAGCCCGCCCGACAGCGGGGAGAACCTCGACCCGGACGGCGGCTGGGTGGGCGGCTGGATGGACCTGCGGCCCGGTGCCGAGACGATGTCGCTCGACGGCCGCAGCGGCGGGGTGGCGATGGCCCGGCTCGACGAGCAGGAGAAACGCACGGTCATGTACGTCGCCGTGCTGCCCAACCTGCTGATCAGCCTGCATCCCGACTACGTGATGACCCACCTGCTCACCCCGCTCGCGCCGGACCGCACCCGGATCCGCTGCTCCTGGGCGTTCCCACCCGAGGTGGTGGCGGACGCGAAGTTCGACCCGGCGTACGCCGTGGACTTCTGGGACCTCACCAACCGGCAGGACTGGGCCGCGTGCGAGTCCGTCCAGCGCGGGATGCAGGCGCCGCACCACGAGCCGGGCCCGATGGCGCCCGATGAGGACGGCGTCTACCAGTTCGTCCGTTACGTGGCGCAGGCGTACCAGGGCAGTGGGGCGTAGGGCTCTGCTCAGACCTTGTGCTCCGGCATGTCCTGGGCGATGTTCGGCGGGGCCGCGGGGTGCTCGACCAGTGCCAGGATGCGGCTCGCCATGAAGCGCGCGGTGCGCACCGGCGTACCGCTGCGGGTGACCTCGGTGACCTCGACGACCCCGCGGGAGGTGTTGATCTCGACCCTGCGGCCGTTGCGGGTGGCGACGATGTCGTAGGTGCGGACCTCTCCGCCCGCATCGATGACGATCTCCACCCGGTCCCCACGCACAAGACCACGGTAACCGCTGGGGCGGGGAGCGAACACGAGCTCGACGTTCCCCGCAAACGCCGTCAACGGGCGGCCTTCCCATGCATGATCGGACGATGCCGACCCTGTTGCCACCGGAGCCGACGTTCGTCACCGACAGCGAGCGGAAGGTGTGGGAGCTGCTGCGCGACCAGCTCGGCGACGACGACGTCCTGGTCAGCAGCCAGCGGGTGTCGACCCGCTCGAAGGACCACGAGATCGACATCGCGGTCGTGTTCGCGAACGGCGGTGTGGTGGTGGTCGAGATCAAGGGCAGCACCGTGTGGTGCGACGACGAGGGCTGGTGGATCGACCGCCGCGGCAAGAAGACGTGGATCGACCCGGTCACGCAGGCCCGCGAGTCGCAGTACGCACTGCGCACCTGGCTGGAGCAGGACCCGCGTTGGGGTGGCCGCAAGCCCATTCGGTGGGGGCACGCGCTGGTGCTGCCGTACACCAAGGTCGACGACGACTTCGCGATGCCCGACGCGCAGCGTTGGCAGGTGGCGGGACGCGACGATCTCGGCGACCTGGCCGGGTTCCTGCGCAACGTCGTGGTCGGCCAGACGAACCACAAGCGCTTCCTGGAGCTCGACGACGTGTACGCGCTGGTCGACGTGCTCAACGGGCGTGGGCTCCCGCAGCGGGACCTGATCGGTGAGGCCGCGGAGCGCGAGGACGAGGTCGAACGCCTCAGCGCCGAGCAGGCAGTCATCCTCGGTGCGGCCAAGCTGTTGAACCGGGTCGAGATCCGTGGCGGCGCCGGCAGCGGCAAGACCTGGCTGGCGGTCGAGCAGGCCCGACGTCTCAGCCGCGAGGGCAAGCGGGTCGCGCTGACCTGCTACTCGCGCGGCCTGGCCGCGTGGCTGCAGCGCCGGGTGGCGACGTTCCCGCGCAAGGAGCGGCCGGCGTACGTCGGCACGTTCCACAACCTCGGTGTCGAGTGGGGTGCGCCGACCGGAAGTGAGGACGACAGCGACTTCTGGGAGGTCGAGCTGCCCGAGCTCATGGTGGGGCTCGGGGCGGAACAGTCACCCGGCAAGCTCTTCGACGCCGTGATCATCGACGAGGCGCAGGACTTCGCGGACCTGTGGTGGCCGGCCGCGATGGCGGCGCTGAAGGACGAGGACACCGGCGGCCTCTATGTCTTCTCCGACGAGGGGCAGCGCGTCTTCTCCCGGTTCGGTGGGCCGCCCGCGGGGCTCGTGCCCCTCGTGCTCGACCAGAACCTCCGCAACACCCGGCAGATCGCGAGCAGCTTCTCCACACTGGCGCCGATCCGGATGAGGCTCGGGGACGTGAACGGCCCCGAGATCCGGTTCGTCGAGTGCACGCCGGACAAGGCGCTCGCCGTGGCGGACGACCAGGTCGACGTACTCCTCGACGACGGGTGGCGGCTCGAGGACCTGGCCCTGCTGACCACGGGCACCCGGCATCCGGAGCAGAAGGCACGGCAGGAGGGCGGGCCGGAACGGTACTGGGACACGTTCTGGGACCAGGAGCAGGTGTTCTACGGCCACGTGCTGGGATTCAAGGGGTTGGAGCGGCCGGCCGTGATCCTGGCGCTGAACGAGAAGGAGCCGGGGGAGCGGTCGCGGGAGCGCCTGTACGTCGGGCTCTCGCGGGCGCGCGACCAGCTCGTCGTGGTGGGCGACCCGGCCTTTGTCGAGGAGGTCGGTGGATCAGCCGTGCTGCGGCACCTGCGGAGCTGACCGGGTTCGTTGCGACGCAACTGTCGGTCCTCGTGCCTAGGATCGATCTTCGGGGGTCGAGCACAGGGGGGATGCAGTGAGCGAGTTCGCAGGATTCGACCTGGACCGCAGCACCGAACGGGCATGGAGCCGGTTCCAGGCTCGGCTGGCCGACCACATCGCAGACATGAGCGACGACGACGTCCTGGTGGTGTCGGCGGAGTCGGCTGTCACGGAGGACGACGAGGGCTCAGCGCCGTACGTCCAGTTCTGTGCCTGGGGCCAGACACTGGTTCGCTCGGAGGTGTCCAGCAACGAGTACCTCGCCGACGAGGTCCAGCTGGACGACGTGGCAACGAGCACGATCGAGGGCCTCGGCTGGTCGGCGCCCACGGCGAGTCGTGACGACGACGACCCGGGGGAGGGGTCGGCCAACTTCTACCTGGACACCGAGCGGTCCCAGGCCGACCTGCTCGCGGTCATGACGTGTCGGGCGATGCGGGACGTCTTCGGGGTCGCCCACCCGGCGTTCCTGTCCGCGGGAAGCCTCAGCGAGGGTGGGGACCTCGACCTCGGCATCCCCACCACCTCCGAGGTCATGTCCGAGCCGGTCGTCGAGGCACCGGCAGTCTTCCCGCGCGATCGTGACCACCTCGTCGAGCTGGTGGACCAGGCGCTGACGCCGTACTTCGGGGGCGAGCCCCGGCACGACGAGGACGACGACATCCCGGTCGTGAGCGGCAGCGCGCTGGTGTTCGTGCGGGTGATGGAGCGGGTGCCGGCGATCGAGCTGTTCTGTTCCGTCGTCCACGGCATCGCGGACCTGGACCGCGGAGCGTTCGAGGTGGCGGTGCTCAACCGCGACGAGACCTTCCTGAAGTTCGTGCTGGTCGAGGACAGCGTGATGGCGTACATCCACCTCCCCGCCTACCCGTTCGCGCCCGAGCACCTCCGGGCCATGCTCACGGTCATGTCCGGGTCCGTCGACCGGCTCGACGACGACCTGGCACGGCGCGTCGGTGGCCGTCGCACGTTCGAGACGCATCCGACACCGGGCGGCGAGGACTCAGCGGAGCAGGTCGAGGACGAGGTCGAGGAGACCGCCGAGGCGGAGACTGACGCGATCCATCCGGCGATGATGACTCTGCTCCAGCTCGATGCAGACGCTCCGGGCTCGATCACGCCCGAGCTCGCGGCCAGCGTGTGCGCGATGGATCGTGAGCTGATCCTGGAGCTGATCACCTGGAACAGCGAGCAGGAGATCGCCTGGCGACAGGCGCGCGACCAGGCGCTGATGAGCGGTGACACCGACGAGGCCGACGTCTGCGACCACGAGACCACGCACGCCGAGCAGACCGTGAACCTGCTTCGCCGGTCGTTGCGCCTGGTGGTCGAGCAGACGCTGGATCGCGACCTCGGGGCCTCGCCGTACGCCGTGGCACGGCGCCTGTCACCACGGAGCCGGCGACGGGAGCGCGACTCGGCTCTGCCGGGTCTCGATGCGTCGACTGAGGAGCCGGGCCTGTTCGACCAGCCGTGACCATGCCGTCGGCTCTGGGGCCTGCGGTGAGATGAGGTGACCGCGCGTCGAAATCCGCCTCGGTCGTTCGACGCAGGGGTGACAGCAACCGTGAGAGAAAGGCAGACGACATGCGCTACATGGTCTTCGTGAAGATGGCCGAGGACGTCGGGGACGCCCCCGCCGAGCTGCAGGAGGTGATGGGCAGGGAGATGCAGGAGGCGTTCGCGGCCGGGTCGATGATCGACGCCGGCGGTCTGTACCCCACCGCCCAGAGCACCGAGATCCGGCTGACCGGGGGAGCCGTCACCACCACCGACGGGCCGTTCGCCGAGGCCAAGGAGGTCGTCGGCGGCTACGCGATCATCGAGGCCCGGTCGCAGGACGAGGCCGTCGCCGGTGCGCGCCGGGTGATCGAGATCCACCAGGAGTTCTGGCCGGGCTGGGAAGGCTCGGTCGAGGTCCGTCGCATCGCCGGGCCCGAGGACGGGCCACCGCCACGAGCCTGACCGACGCAGCGTCGCTCCCTTACGCTCGTCAGGTGGGGAGCGACGCGGCGTCCGCCGTCAGCGCCGTCTGGCGCCTCGAGTCCACCCGGTTGGTCGCCGGCCTGGCTCGGATGACCCACGACCTCGGCCTCGCCGAGGACCTCGCCCAGGACGCCCTGGTCGCGGCGCTCGAGCAGTGGCCGCAGGAAGGGGTGCCGAGGAACCCCGGAGCCTGGCTGATGGCCGTCGCCAAGCGGCGCGCGGTCGACCACTTCCGGCGCGCAGACACGCTGCGCCGGCGCACCGCGGAGCTCGGCCACGACCTCGAGGAGGCGCACGTGCCCGACCTCGACGCAGCCGTCGACCACATCGAGGACGACGTGCTGCGGCTGATCTTCGTCACCTGCCACCCGGCGCTGCCGCCGGAGTCCCGGGCGGCACTGACCCTGCGGCTGGTCGGCGGCCTCACCACGCAGGAGATCGCACGCGGGTTCCTGGCCAAGGACTCGACCATCGGCCAGCGGATCTCCCGCGCCAAGAAGGCCCTCGTCGGCGCGGACTTCGACCTGCCCACCGGGCGGGATCGCGAGCAGCGGCTGGCGGACGTGATGTCGGTGATCTACCTGATCTTCAACGAGGGCTACTCCGCGACCGCGGGCGACGACTGGATGCGACCCGAGCTGTGCCTGGAGGCGCTGCGCCTGGCCCGCATGCTCACCGCGCTGGCCCCGGCCGAGCCGGAGGTGCACGGGCTGCAGGCGCTCCTGGAGATCCAGGCCTCCCGCACCCGTGCCCGGACCGGCCCGGACGGACGGCCGGTGCTGCTCGAGGCCCAGGACCGCCGGCTGTGGGACCAGCTCCTGATCAGGAGAGGCCTCGCGGCGCTCGACCGGGCGGGAACACGGGCGGGCCCCTACGTCCTGCAGGCCACGATCGCCGCGTGCCATGCGCGGGCCCGCCGCGCCGAGGACACCGACTGGGTCCGTATCGCCGGTCTGTACGACGCGCTCGGACGACTCACCCCCAGCCCCGTCGTCGAGGTCAACCGGGCCGTCGCGCACGGGCGTGCCTTCGGGGCGGAGGCCGGACTCGCCGTGCTCGACGATGTGGACGACCGGACCCTGGCCGGATCGCACCTGTTGCCCGCCGTACGGGGGGACCTGCTGGCCCGCGCGGGCCGGGCTTCCGAGGCGGCGGACGCCTTCCGGCAGGCCGCAGGGCTCACCCGCAACGAGAGCGAGCGGAAGGTGCTGCTCGGCCGGGCCGATGAGATTTCCTGATGCGAGCTGTCGAAACCTGCGAGCGCCGTACGACGTCCGGGCGAGAGCACACCACCAGGAGGACCGATGACCAGCACGACCATGCACCGCACGCAGCACGCGACGTCCACCGACGGCACCGAGATCGCCTACGAGGTCAGCGGCAGCGGCCCGGCGCTCGTCCTCGTCGACGGAGCCATGTGCCAGCGCGCCATGGGACCGTCCCGAGGGTTGGCCGAGCAGCTCGCCGACCGCTTCACCGTGCACGCCTACGATCGCCGCGGTCGCGGCGAGAGCGGCCCCGGTACCTCGCCGTACGCCATGGACCGGGAGGTGGAAGACCTGCTCGCCGTCATCGGAGCGGCGGGCGGCACCGCGCACGTGCTCGGTGCCTCGTCCGGAGCGGCCCTCGCCCTGGAGGCGGCCCGGCAGGGTGCACCGATCGACCGGCTCGTGGTCTACGAAGCCCCGTTCATCGTCGACGACACGCACCCCGGCAACGACCCGCGGCTGCCGCAGCAGCTGCAGGAGATGGTCGACGACGGCCGGCGAGGCGACGCGGTCAGGACGTTCATGCGCACCGTCGGGGTGCCCGCGCCGGTCATCGCGCTGATGCGGTTCCTGCCGGCGTGGAGGCAGCTGACCGGGATCGCGCACACGCTGCCCTACGACCTGTCGATCGTCATCGGGCACCAGCAGGGCGAGCCGCTGCCCGTCGGCTACTACGACCGGGTCGGCTCGGAGACGCTGGTCCTCGCAGGCGGGAAGAGCCCCGCCTACATGCGCAACTCGCAGGCGGCGATCGCACAGGCGGTGCCGCGGGCGCGGCTGGAGACCCTGGCCGGACAGACGCACATGGTCAAGGCGAAGGCCGTGGCCCCGGTGGTCACCGCGTTCCTGCTCGACTGACCTCACCTCACGTGCGGACGACTCGGCGCGCGGCGCACGGTCACGGGACCGGCTCGGGGACGACGGCGCGACCGGCGAGGCGCAGGCAGCCCCCGAGCGTGAGCAGGAAGGCCGCCGCGGTGAGCCCGGCGAGGCCGGGCCGGACGCGGTCCCCGAGCCAAGCCAGTCCCACGGCGGCAGGCACCACCGTCTCGACGGTGAACGTGATGGCTGCGACCGACGTGACCGAGCCACGCTGCAGGGCCAGCCCGAAGGCGACGAGGGCCAGCGCCGAGTAGGCCAGCAGGGCCCACATCACCGGGTCGAGGACCTCGCGCCACCACGGCGCGCTGACCGTCAACACGCGGGCCGAGATGCCGGTGCCCCCGAAGCCGAGCCCGGCGGCGACCGCCAGCAGCGGGACACCGGCCCGCGGCGTCAGCCGGGCGCCGGCCACGCCGACGAGAGCCACCGGGACCAGCATCGCGAGCAGCAGCACCGTGCCTGTCGGGCCCAGCTCCACTCCCCGGCCCTCCAGGGCGCTCAGCGCCAGACCCACGAGACCCAGGGCCACGGCGGCGAGGGCGACGACCTCGGAGCGGGCCAGCCGGGCGCCCAGGAACACGGCCGCCAGCACGGCGGTGACCGCCACGCTCGAGGCGACCGCCGACTCCACGACGAAGAGGGGCAGGGAGCGCAGGGCTGCCACGGAGGCCAGGAAGCCCAGGCCGTCGAGGACCAGGCCGACGACGTACAGCCGCCCGGTCCAGACCCGGTGCCACAGCGTGCCGGCGCCGGCACCGGCCGCGCGGCGCAGCCCGACCGCCTGCAGGACGGTCCCGGCGCCGTACAGGACGGCGGCAGCGAAGGCGCCGAGGAGGCTGAGGGTCATCGAGGCCACTGTGCCAGCCGTCGTACCCGCGGGCGTCTCCACCCGGACCTCGTCCGGCCGAGAGATCAGGTGGGGACGGGCAGCAGCTCCGGCCGCTTGCACACGCCACCGGTCGCGAACTCGTGTCCCCGCACGCGCCCCCACACCCAGGGCGCCAGGTGGCTGGCGATCCACAGCGCCTCGCGCCCGACGATCCTGACGACGCCCGCGGTCGGGGTCTCCTCCGGCTCGCTGCGCCAGTCGTCGGCCTCCAGCCCGATCGCCTCGGCAAGGGCCGCAGCGATCCGCCGGTGCCCCTCCGTGTTGGCGTGCAGCCGGTCGTCGTGCCACAGCGCCGGATGCCCCGCGACCGGCTCCGCGGCGAAGTCGACCACGACCGTGCCGTACGTCGACCCGGCCTCCCGGACCACCGCGTTGAGGCACTCGATCCGCGGCCGCAGGGCAAACGCCAGGGGAGCGACCCGGGTCATGTCCGGCATGGTGAACGTCAGCACCTGGGCGCCGCTCTCGTGCAGCCGGCGGTACATCGTCAGCAGGTTGTCCCGCAGTGCCTTGCGGTCCAGCCGCGGACGCAACAGGTCGTTGACGCCGGCGACCAGCAGCGCGACGTCCGGCTCGAGCGCCAGGGCACGGTCGAGCTGGGTGTCCAGCACCTCCTGGGTGGTCTGTCCCCGCACGGCGAGGTTCGCGTAGGTCAGCCCGGGACGGTCCCGCGCCAGGTGCTGCGCGAAGCGGTCGGCCCAGCCGACGTACGTGTCGTCCGGCCCGAGGTCCATGAGCCCCTCGACCGTGCTGTCGCCCAGAGCGACCAGTCGGAGTGTCATGCCCCGATTGTCCCCGGCCCCGCCGGACCGCGGTGAACCGGCCGACGGCCGACCCATGGCCGACCCGTCCGTTCGGTGCCACCATGAAGGAGATCGCCGGCGACCTCGGCTGGTCGTCGCCGGTCCTTCGGCTTCGATCGACCCAGTTACGGGGAGGCGCGGGACCATGAGCGAACACCACCACGAGCACCACCTCCACCTGCACCCGGAGCACCCGCACCCCGCGCCCGGCCACCTCAGGCGCTCGGTCGGCTTCTACGGCCTGATGTTCGTCTCTCTCGGCTCGATCATCGGCTCCGGCTGGTTGCTGGGGGCCCTGAACGCGGCGGAGACCGCGGGACCGGCCTCGATCATCTCCTGGGTGATCGCCGCGGCGATGCTCACTGTGCTGGCCCTGGTCTATGCCGAGCTGGGGGCGGCCTATCCGGTCGCCGGAGGCACCGGACGCTTCCCGTACTTCTCGCACGGGCCGTTGGCCGGCTTCACCGCGGGATGGGCGTCCTGGCTGCAGGCGGTCGCCATCGCGCCGATCGAGATCCTGGCCGCGATCACCTACGTCAACAGCATCAACGCGGTCAACCAGAACTTCCCGATGCTGCACGCGACCGGCGTCAAGGCCGGGCTGCTCAACGGCCGCGGGCTCGTGGTCGCGTCGGTGCTGATGGTCCTGTTCACGGCCGTCAACCTGGCCGGCGCCAAGTTCATGTCCGAGAGCAACGCCATCGTGGTGCTCTGGAAGACCGCCGTGCCGCTGCTCGCGATCATCGTCGTCGCCTCGTTGTCGTTCCATCCCGGAAACTTCAGCACCGGGGGCGGCTTCATGCCGTTCGGCGTGCACGGCGTCTTCGCGGCACTCCCGGCCGGTGTGGTCTTCGCGCTCCAGGGCTTCGAGCAGGCGGTACAGCTCGCCGGCGAGGCCCGGAACCCGAAGAAGGACCTGTCGCGGGCGATCATCGTGGCGATGACCATCGGGGCGCTGCTCTACATCCTGCTCCAGGTCGTGTTCATCGGCGGCGTGGACCCGAAGGACGTCACCAAGGACTGGAGCTCGCCGCTGGGCACGAACCCGTCGGACTACGGCGCCTGGTACACCCTGGCGCTGGCCGTGGGGGCGACCTGGCTGGCCGTCGTCCTCATCATCGACGCGGTGGTCTCACCGTCAGGCACCGGCATCGTGTACGTCGGCACCAGCGCCCGGCTCACCTACGCGCTGGGCGAGGAGTCCGAGCTGCCGGGCGTGCTGTCCAAGACGAGCAAGAGCGGCGTGCCGGTGGTGTCGATCCTGCTTGCCGCGGTGGTCGGCGAGCTGTGCTTCGGCCCGTTCCCGAGCTGGAACCGGCTCGTGGGGGTGGTCACCGGCGCGACCGCCGTCATGTACGCCTTCGCGCCGGTCTCGCTGGCCGCGTTGCAGATGCGCGACGCCGACCGGGTCCGCGCCTACCGAATGCCGATGCCGAAGGTGCTGCTGCCCACCGCCTTCTGCTCGGCCAACCTGATCCTCTACTGGGGTGGCTACGAGTACACCTGGAAGATCGCCCTCGCCCTGGTCGTCGGCCTGGTGATCTTCGGCATCGGCACCCAGGTCGCGCAGACCGATGTGATGACGATGCTGCGCCCGGCTATGTGGATCGGTCCGTGGATCATCGGGTCCGTGATCATCGGCGCGCTCGGGCGGTACGGCATCGGCAGCCACAGCTGGCTCCCGGAGTGGGTCGACCTGGCGGTCGTCATCGTGTTCAGCCTGGCGATCTTCTACTGGGCGGTCAGCCTGACGATGCCGCACGACAAGGTGGTGGCGGCGATCGGCAAGGACCGCGAGCAGATCGAGTACGAGGCCGCCGCCTGAACGGGCCCGCGGGTCAGGTCGGCTCGGTGTGCCGCTCGGCGCCGGTGGGTTCGGCCTCGTCGTGCAGGTGCGCCGCGACCTCCCGCTCGGGACGGCGTACCAGGAAGACGATGACGCCGACGACCGCCACGACGACCATCACCAGCAGGGTGATCCAGTCGAGGTTGAAGTAGCCGCGCGGGCTGGTCAGCCCGGTCGGGGCGACCACGTTGACAAGCATCAGCGCGAGGTAGGCCGCGGCCACGATGCACACCGTCCATCCCCACCGGCCGAGCCGGAACCTGCCCTCGGGGATCCAGCCCCGGGACCGGGCGACGATCGCCCCGATCACGGTGAGCAGGAACGACAGGTAGATGCCGCTCACCCCGAACGAGACCAGGGAGACCAGGGCGTTGATGTTGGCCGGGTAGGTGATGAACCCGAGGTGCACGTCCTTGGAGGGGGAGTAGAAGACCAGCAGCACGAACAGCATGGTGACCACCGCACCGGCCAGCAGAGCGTTCGTCGGGGTCCTGAACCGGGGGTGCACGCGCGCCATCCACCTCGAGCCGGGGAGAGCACCGTCACGGGCGTAGGAGAACGCCAGCCGGCTGCCGGCGCCCTGGACGGACGTGCCGCAGGAGAAGAACGCGAAGATGATCAGCAGCAGCAGGAAGTCCTGGAGACCGCTGGGCAGCTCGCCGAGGATGAACGGCACGCCGCCGCCCTTCACGGTCTGCCCGACCGGGTCCTTGCCGGCGGGCATCGCGAGCAGCAGCGCCGCGATCAGCACGAAGGAGGCGACCCCACCCCAGATCAGCGCCTGGCGCATGGACCGCGGCACCTTGACGCCGGCGTCCCTGGTCTCCTCCGAGATGTCCCCGGCGGACTCGAAGCCGTAGAAGATGTAGACCGGTGCGAGGACCGCGATCAGCGCCGCGCCGGTCAGCCAGTTGCCGCCGAAGTCGAGGCCGAGCGGGTTGCTGGCGACGTTCTGCACGTTCTGCGTGGAGAACAGGAACCCGAGCCCGTGGTGGAAGCCGTCGATGGCCAGGATCACCGCGATGCCGAGCGTGCCGACGATCTCGACGTACACGCCGAACTGCGCGACGCGTCCCATCACGCGGGCCCCGGTGATGTTCAGCGCGGTCTGGATCAGCACCAGGGTCGCGGTGATCAGCAGGATGGTCAGGTGGCTGGTCGGGTCGAAGTTCCACCCGAACCAGTTGTGCATCAGCGCGGTGGTGTAGATGACCACGCCGGTGTCGACGGCGGCCACCGTGATCAGCAGCGCCATACCGTAGAACCAGCCGACGAACCAGCCGTACGTCGGGCCGACCGAGAACTTGCTGTACTGGTAGAGCGCGCCGGCCACCGGGTAGTGGCTGGCGAGCTCACCGAACACCAGCGCCACGAACAACATCCCGATCACCGGGACCCAGGTCAGCCACACGTATGCCGGCCCGCCCGCCGCGACACCGAGCGCGAACAGCGAGTAGATGCCGACCATGGGGGAGAGGTAGGTGAAGGCGACCGAGAAGTTGGCGAACTGGCCGAGGACCCGGTTCAGCTGCGGCTTGTAGCCCAGGGTGGCGAGCCGGGCGTCGTCGCTCATGCCTTCGAGTGAGGTGTGTTCCGTCATCGCAGCCTCCTCCAGGAAGCCCCCGTTCAGTGTGCTGCGTGAGGCGCCGAAGGGGCATGGCCTTCCTGGGTCAGCCGCCGTGGGACATATCCCGCCAGAGGGGTGCACACGAGGCGGACGCGAAGACCTCCGGGTGAGTGCACCCGGAGGTCTCCTCCATCACCTCCGTAGAGGGGGTCGTGTCGCTAGCCGAAGAACGCGTCGTCGCCGGGCAGGTCGCCGCGCATCTCGAGCAGGTCCGTCGCCTTCTCGCCGACGAACGTGAACAGGATCGAGCCGCGGGTGACGCGCTTCTTCCCGTCGCGGACCGCGGAGACCTGGTGGATCGCGATGACGTGGCCGCCGCCGTCGCCGTGTACGTCGACCAGGTCGGCCCGGAACGTCCCGTCGGTGACCTCCCCGAGCTTTCCGTAGTAGTCGAGGACCGCGTCGATTCCCTTGTAGGTTCCGGCGAACCGGCCGTGGCCGGGGACGTGCTGCTGCACGTCGTTGGTCATCAGGGTGCGCAGGGCATCCACGTCTCCGGTGTTGAACGCGTCGTAGCCGCGGCGTACCCGCTTCATGGCGGCATCGTCGGGCTCGGCGATGTCGGCGGGCCTGCCGACGGCGTACTTCGTCGCGTCCGGCGAGACGTCGATCGTCTCGAGGGGCACGTTGCTGGTGACCCACGCATCGTGTCCCGCGGGGAGGTCGAAGAGGTCACCCGGGCCGAAGTCCCGTTCGGTGCCGTCGTCGAGCCGTGCCCGCATCGACCCCGAGAAGACGTAGCCGAGGTGGTGCACCTGGCAGCTCGACGTCTTGACGAGCGGTGCCACGTCGTTCGACCAGCGCCAACCGGGCTCGAAGACACCGCGCAGAAGTGAGACAGCCCCCGCGTTGACGAGTGTTGCGTACCCGTGCCCTGCGAACGGGCGCCGCTCCCCGTCCTGGTCAAGGTTGCTGATCACGATGTCAGCCATGGGACTTCCTCCAACCGGTCGGTGCCGGTCGCCGGTCGCGGCCGGTCACGGATCACGCTTCCACGAGGGTCGGAGCCCTGCAAGACGATGATTCCCGGCAGTCCCGCCATACCTCGCGAACGATCTGGCGAGTCGCTCAGCCGCCGGCCTGGGCCGGGTAGAGCTGGGTGCGGTCCCCGTCGCTGAGCGGGGTGCCGCGGGGCACCGCGACCCCGTTCACCACCACCAGGCAGGTGCGTGGGTCGATGCCGCAGGCCTCGAGCAGGTCGGTCGTCACGGCGTCGTCGGGAAGCCGCACCGGTGCGTCGTACGGCTTCCTGCCTTCGGACAGATGCCCTTTGAGGGTCACCGTCACCTGCATCGCGCGATCACCAGCCGGCGGGCTCGCCGTACTGCGCCTCGACGACGTGGTCGATGCCGAGCCGCTCCAGACGGTCCCGCGGCACCAGCAGGCTGAGCTGCACGAAGCCGGGGAGCCGGCCGATGTCGACCGCGCCGGAGATCGTGGACCGGTTCTTCACCTCGTCCACCGTCATCGCGAACAGCTTGGCGGCGCGGGCGATGGCGTTGTCCACGGCGGCGTTCAGGAACGGCCCCGACCCGAGCACCTGGACCGGCAGCACCGCCCCCTCCAGGGTGGTCGCGTGCGTCTCGGCGAGCGCCTTGCCACGGGCGATCTCGTCGGCCGTGAACGGGCGGGCCAGGAACGGCAGGTCCTCGACCGGCGGGAGCAGCAGCGGGCCGTCGAGCTCGAGACCCTTGATCACATCGACGCGTACGACGAGCCGCGCACCGATGTCGGTGGTGTGCACGGCCACCTCGCCGTCGCCGATCATCGCGTGCACGTCACCGGCGTAGATGCCGGCGCCGTCGACCTTGACCGGGACGATCACCACGCTGCCCTGGCGCACCGAGTCGACGTCCATGTGTACGTCGGTGCGCAGCTCGAGCTGCTCCTCGGTGACGGCGAACTCGTGCTCGGCGCCGACGAGGAACGCGCCGAAGTCGCCGCAGTTGTGCGAGCTCGGCAGGTCGATCGCCGGTATCGACCCGAGGTTGCCCGCGGAGATCCGGCACCGCGTCATCGTGCCCACGAGGTCGGCCCGGCCGAGGGCCACGATCGGGTGCTGGGTGGAGTGCTCGGTCAGCGCCACCCAGTCACGGGCGTGGCGTGCCAGCTCCTCTGCCCGGGCGGGCGTCACCGTCACGCCGATCTCCTTCTGCTCGTCGAAGGCCATGGTGTAGCCCTCGACCATGTGGAACGGGATCACCTCGCTGTGACAGGTGCTGCACTTGACGGCCGACTCTCCGATGCCGTCGAGGTAGGTGTCCGGGTAGAGGAAGTGCCGGCCGGCGTCCCGGCAGGTCGGGCAGATGTTCGCCACGAACGGGTCGCTGATGTAGCGCCCGTCGACGCCCACGTGGGTGCCCGACGTGGTGGCCCACGAGGTCTGCTCGAGCCTCTCGATCGAGAGCGCCACCGCGTCGCCGACCTTCGCCCCCTCGACCCGCACCGGGAGCGTCACCTCGTGCCCGCTGCGGATGGACGGTGTGATCATCGGCCCCCAGCAGCCGGGGACGGTGAGGTACTCGACGCGGCCGCCGTCCTTGACGGGGCCGAGCATCTCGTTGCTGGGACCGACGATGTCGGTGTAGCGGTCGACCAGGACGAACTCCTGGGCGAGGTCGGATGTGAGTTCGACGGTCACGTGCGGACCTCCTGAGGCGAGCGGCGGTGTACGGCGGGTACGTGCCGGGATGCTGACGCCTCGTGGCACCGGCCTGTGCCGGCGGTGCCCGTCGTCGGCAACGTACGACGGCCCACCAGCCGTGCACAGGGTCCAAGGTCCTGCCGGGAGGGCGGGGCGGTTTCGACCGGCTGATCCGGCCGGGGCGGCGTACGAGGGACCCGGGCTGGTGCGGCCCGGGTCCCTCGTTCCCCTTGTTCCCCTGCTTCTTCTGGTCCCCTCAGGCGACGGCCGGGTCCACCCTCGTGCCGAGCCGGACCTCCTCCTCGGCCGGCACCCGGCGCAGGTGCGCCGCGCCGAGCAGGCTGAGCAGCAGCAGGACGGCGGCTCCCGCGAAGGAGGCGATCGCGCCGTAGAGGGCGATGGTGCCCATCTGGCCGAAGGCGTAGGCGTTCAGCAGCAGGCCGCGCAGCGTCTCGCCCTTGAACACGGTGGCCACCAGACCGGCGAGCTTCTGGTCGTCGGGGTTGGCGAGCGCCTTGCCGCTGAGCTGGGCGTAGGTCTGACCGCCGGTCATCTCCTTCAGGTGCACGGCGATGAAGTGGTCGGCGTACGCCTTGGCCTGGACGCCGGTGGTCAGCTGCTGGCCGGCGTACTGGCTCAGGTACGGCTTGACGGCCGGGTCGGCGAGCGACTCGCTGCCCTTCTCGGGGAAGTAGATCTGCTGCGCGGACAGCTGGGTGGTGACCTGGTCCTGCACGAAGCTGTGGGCCCACAGCAGCAGACCGCCGGCGATCGCGAGGACGGTGGCCAGGACGATCCCGGCGGTGGTCATGAGTGCATCGAAGGTACGGCGTCGCATGGCGGTTCCTCTGTCTCGGTGGGCCACTCGTCGAGGCCCCGGTGTGCTGTTCTGTTGACGCTTCGAGTGTTTCGCCGAGAGAGGGTCCGCCACGAGGGACAAAGGTCCCCAACCCGACAGCACTAGGTCAGGAGGGACGAAAGGGAAGGTGGGTCGGGGGTCAGATCGTGCGGGCCAGCTCGTGGCCGACGCGTTCGGCGTCGTCGGCACTGACCAGCAGCTCGTCGTACGGCTCGCCGTCCAGCCCGACGACCAGGCACGGCCGGCCCCGCCGTACGTCGACCAGCTGCTTGTGCCCGTGCCGGCGGTAGACGCCCAGCGTCAGCACGCCCGGCACCCAGGTGCCCACGCGCCAGCCGTGGACGTGCCGCCGGCCGTCCCTGGTGACGGTCACCGTGCGGACGGAGGAGCGGGGCACGGTCAGGTCCCCGACCAGCCCGAACACCTTCTCGGCACGGTCGAACCGCACCCGCAGGTGCAGCTCGTCGAGCTCGACCCGGGCCATCAGCGTGTCCTTGGTGTGGTGGTGGAGGGTCCAGGCTCCGGCGTCGCGTGCCTCGGCAGTAGGGGCGAAGGTCGGCAGCCGTTCCAGGTGTCACGGCCTAGCCTGGGTGCATCCGTCGGTCACGGGTGAAGGAGGCGAGGATGATGACTCCGCTGGCGTTCCTGGGTCTGCTCCTGGTGGGTGCGATGGTCTGGCTCGTCGTGCACCTGGTGAACCAGAGCACCGAGGTCCGGCCGCTCGACCGGCGCGAGCGTGTGGAGCTCGACGCCCTGCGTCTCCTGGTCGACGACCTCAAGGAGACGGCGTGGGACCACCGCGAGCTGGACTCGCCGCTGGCCACCATCGTCATCGACAAGATCCGCACGTACGAGCGCCGCGGGCGCGAGCTGGGAACCTGAGCGGGTCACACCAGGTGGGGCAGGTCGTGGATCTCCCCGGTGCTCGTCTCCACCAGTGCGGCCCGGGAGAACCTGACGGCCACCGGGAGCACCTCGAAGACCTGCCGGGCGACCTCCGGCAGCTGGTCGAGGTGCACCCGGGGCGCGACGGTGAGGTGCGGGAGCCAGGTCCCCGGCCGGTAGTGCCGGTGCAGGTCGGCCCCCTGCGACGTGAGCTCGGAGACCACCGCGTCCTGGCGGGCCAGGAGGTCCTCGGTCACCGCGGGCAGCAGCCAGCAGCGGCTGCGCCGGAACATCCCCAGGCCGTCGAAGTGCATGACGGTCTCGTCGGCGGCCGGAAGGGAGACGAGCGAGGCCCGGACGTCGGCCTGCTCGTAGGTGCGCAGCGACGCCAGGGTCAGGTGCGGGACGTGACGGCCGTGCGTGTGCGTCAGCAGCGTCGGCAGCCCGGCCTCCTCGAGGCGCTCCCAGAGCCGGCGTACGACGCGGTCGGACGGGTCGTCCGGGAGCAGACATACGGAAAGTGACATCGCGGCGTCCGGGCTCTCGTGCTGGTCGGGCTGCGACGCACTGTACGCCGACGCCTGGGACCAAGGGCCCTGTTTCGCGTCTCCGGCCGGTCCTAGGTTCGCGGGAGGACCCAGCCTTGGAGGACGGTATGACGACGGAGGCGACACCTTCGACCACTGCTTCGACCGTGCCGGCGGCACGGAGGTCCGAGGAGTCCCTCGACCTCGAGCCCGCCGTCCGGGTCGCGCTCTACCAGACCATGGTGCTGAGCCGCACGTACGAGGAGGCCATCCTCCGTGAGTACCACGCGGACAAGGGCCCCGGGTTCGACATCGGCAAGGGCCTGATCCCGGGCGAGATGCACCTGTCCGCCGGCCAGGAGCCGGTCGCCGCCGGCGTCTGCGCGCACCTGACCACCGACGACGCCGTCACCGCGACGCACCGCCCGCACCACCTCGCGGTCGCGCACGGCGTCGACCTGCGGGCGATGACCGCCGAGATCTTCGGACGCGTCGACGGGCTGGGCCGGGGGCGCGGCGGCCACATGCACCTGTTCGACCCGGCCACGCACTTCTCCTGCTCGGGCATCATCGCCGAGGGGTACCCGCCGGCGCTCGGCCAGGCGTTCGCGTTCAAGCGGCGGGGCAGTGACCGGATCGCCGTCGCGGTCACCGGTGAGGGCGCTGCCAACCAGGGCGCCTTCCACGAGTCGCTCAACCTCGCCGCCCGGTGGTCGCTGCCGGTCGTGTTCGTGGTCGAGGACAACGACTGGGGCATCTCGGTGCCGCGGTCGGTCTCCACGGCCATCGGCTCGAACGCCGACCGCGCCGCGGCGTACGGCATCCCGGGTGAGCGGATCGAGGACAACGACGTGGAGGCGGTGTACGGCGCCGCCCGCCGGGCCGTCGCCCGAGCCCGGGCCGGGCAGGGACCGTCGCTGATCGAGGTGCACACGCTGCGGATGTGGGGCCACTTCGAGGGCGACGCGCAGGGCTACCGGCCGGACCTCTCGGAGGTCGCCGAGCACGACCCGATCCCACGCTACGAGCAGACGCTGCGCGACGCGGGGGTGCTCGACGACGAGAACGTGCGGCGGATCGCGGAGGACGCGAGCGCACGCGTCGAGGACGCGGTGGCCTTCGCCAGGGCCAGCGACGTCCCCGATCCCGACACCGCCACCTCCTACGTCTTCGCCTGAAGGAGCACACGATGACCCTGATCGAGACGCCCCACACCACCCGCCGGCTGACCACCTCGAAGGCGATGGTCGAGGCCATCGCCGAGGAGATGGAACGCGACCCGTCGGTGTTCTACCTGGGCGAGGACGTCGGCGCCTACGGCGGGATCTTCGGCTCCACCGGCGGGTTGCTGGAACGGTTCGGGCCCGAGCGGATCATCGACACCCCGATCTCGGAGACCGCCTTCATCGGGCTGGGCATCGGCGCCGCCGTGGAGGGCATGCGCCCGATCGTCGAGGTGATGTTCACCGACTTCATGGGCGTGTGCCTGGACCAGATCTACAACCACATGGCCAAGATCCACTACGAGTCCGGCGGGAACGTCAAGGTGCCGATGGTGCTGACGATGGCTGCCGGCGGCGGCTACTCCGACGGCGCCCAGCACTCGCAGTGCCTGTGGGGCACGTTCGCCCACCTGCCGGGCATGAAGGTCGTCGTGCCCAGCACGCCGGCGGACGCGAAGGGGCTGATGACCTCCGCGATCCGCGACGACAACCCCGTGGTCTACATCTTTCACAAGGGCGTGATGGGCCTGCCCTGGATGGCGAAGAACCCGCGGAGCCTGGACGAGGTGCCCGAGGGCGACTACACGGTCCCGATCGGCAAGGCCCGGGTGGCGCGGGAGGGCCGCGACGTCACCGTCGTCACCGTGTCCCTCTCGGTGCACCACGCTCTCGACGTCGCCGAGAAGCTCGCGCCCGAGGGCATCGACGTCGAGGTGGTCGACCTGCGCAGCCTGGTGCCGCTGGACCGGGAGACCGTGCTCGAGTCGGTGTCCAAGACCGGACGGCTGGTCGTCGTCGACGAGGACTACCTGTCCTTCGGCATGTCGGGCGAGGTCGTGGCGTCGGTCGCCGAGGTCGACCCGGGCCTCCTGCGTGAGCCGGCCCAGCGGGTCGCCGTACCGAACGTGCCGATTCCTTACGCGCACGACCTGGAGTACGCCGTACTGCCGCGCCACGACCGGATCGAGCAGGCCGTGCGGGCGACCGTTCGATGACAGACGTGCTCTTCCCTCCGCTGTCGAAGGAGACACCGGACGCCGAGGGCGTGCTCTCGACCTGGTTCGTGAGCGAGGGCTCCACGGTGACAGTGGACCAGCTCCTCGCGGAGGTGCAGGTGGACAAGGTCTCCGCAGAGGTGCCCGCACCGGCCGGGGGAGTCGTGCACCTGCTCGTCGACGAGGAGGCCGCGGTCCGGCAGGGCGCGCTCATCGCGCGCATCGAGTGAGCCGGGACCGGTCAGGCCTGGGGCCAGCGGCCGGAGTACCGGACCGCCGCGCATGCACGGTCGGGCCACCGGCCGCGTAGAGACGTAGGTCCTGCATGATGGCCCGCATGAGCGAGGACCCACAGCCCGGAGTCGTCTTCCCCAGGTCGGCCGACGGCCGTCGCAGCACCGCCGCGCTCGGCCGGGCGGTGGCCGCGGATGCGCTGCGCGCGGTGGACCCGGCGGGTGCGCGGGCCGCGGAGCAGGAGACCAACTGGCGTTCGGGGTACCTCACGCACTTTCGGCGTCTGTTGGAGGCCGGCCTCGGGTCCCGCGAGGCGGCCGTCACCGTCGCGGCCGACGGCCTCGGCTCGCTGCACGAACGGATGCGCGTGCTCGGCGAGGACGGCACCGAGACGACGCTCGCGGACTGGAAGACCACCGGCCCCGAGCTCGCCACCGCCGAGCTCCGCGGCACCGCGGAGCCGGAGACCGAGCTGTCCCTGCCCTACCACGGCACGCGGCTGCGTGGCGCCGCCCTGCACCGCCGGCTCGACGACTGGATGCGCGCGGGGATCATCGAGCCGTCCGCCGCCGAGGCGGTGCGGGCGGTGATGGACCATCCCGACTGGCTCCGCGCCGAGGGGCGCACCGTCGCGGTGCTCGGCGCCGGGGCCGAGATGGGGCCGCTGCAGGCGCTGCTGCGCTGGGGTGCGCGGGTGGCCGCGGTGGACCTGCCGCGTCCGCAGGTCTGGCAACGGGTCCTCGACACCGCGCGCCTGGGCGCCGGGACGGTGGTCCTGCCGGTGCCGGTGGGTACGACGTACCCGGACCCGGAGCACGCGGGTGCCGACCTGATCGCCGACGTGCCGGCCGTGACCGACTGGCTGCGCGGGCTCGACGGCAGCCTGGTCGTCGGCAACTACGTCTACGCCGACGGCGCCACCAACGTCCGGGTCTCGGTCGCCGTGGACGCGCTGACCACCCGGCTGCTCGACGCGCGCGACGACGTGGCGCTGGCGTTCCTGGCCACGCCGACCGACGTGTTCGCGGTGCCCGCAGACGCGGTGCGGCAGTCCACCGACGCCTACGCCGCCCGGTCCACCGTGGCCAAGGCGCTGGGCCGCCCGCTGCGCGCGGTGAGCGCGGGCCGGCTGCTGAGGCGCTCCTACGTGCCGGGCTCGGACCCGGGGATCAACGACAGCCTGGTGCCGCAGCAGGGCCCGAACTACGCGCTCGCGAAGCGGTTGCAGCGCTGGCGCGCGACCGTCGCCCGCGACGCCGGCACCACCGTGTCCATGAACGTCGCGCCACCGACCCGGACCCGGTCGGTGGTGAAGAACCGTGCCCTGGCCGCGGCGTACGCCGGGGCGCACCGGTTCGGCGTGGAGGTGTTCGAGCCGGCCACGTCCAACGTGCTGATGGCGGCACTCCTCGTGCACGACCTGCACACCGGCGGGGGACCGGTGCACCAGGAGCCCTGGCAGGACGAGGCGTACGCCGCCGTGCACGGCGGGCTGTGGCGGACGCCGTACGCGCCACGCAGCGCCCTCGGCCTCGCTGCCCTGCTGGGTTACGGCGCCGCGCGCGCCTGACCGGCGTACGCCCCCGGTTGGTCGAGCTCGTCGAAACCGCCCCGGCTGGTGGGGCCTGTCGAGACCCGGCGCCCGCCCAGGTGATGACCTTCGCCCCTGGGGCGCGTCCGTGCCCCGGGATGCACTGGGAACAAGCCCCCCGAGGAGGACCTCATGAACTGGCCCGCAGCACTCGTGATCATCGCCGTGATATTTGCCGTGGCAGCCGTCGTCACCACCTGGATCGCCACCCGGATGGGCCCGCACTGAGCTCAACAGTCTCAACAGGCCAACCAGTCGGGCAGCCAACCAGCCGGTTTGGCTCAACCGGCGTTGACCACGTCCATGGTCTGGCGGGCGATCTCCCACTCCTCGTTGGTGGGTACGACGAGCACCGCGACGTCGCTGCCGTCGGGGGAGACCACCACCGGCGAGGTCACCCGCCGCTCGTTGCGCTCGGCGTCCACCGTGATGCCGAGCCGGTCCAGCCCGGCCAGGGACGCCGCCCGCATCTCGGCGGAGTTCTGGCCGACGCCGGCGGTGAACACGACCGCGTCCACGGTGCCGAGCACGGCGTAGTAGGCGCCGACGTACTTGCGCACCCGATGGCAGTAGACCTCGAACGCCAGCTGAGCCCGCTCGTCTCCCGCGGCCCGCATCTCGGCGAGCCGCCGGAAGTCGTTCTGCCCGGCGAGCCCCTTCAGGCCCGACTCCCGGTTGAGGATGTCGTCGATCTCCTCCAGGGACCAGCCGAGCTGCCGGTGCAGGTGCGCGTGCACGGCCGGGTCGATGTCCCCGGAGCGGGTGCCCATCGCCAGCCCCTCGAGCGGGGTGAGCCCCATCGAGGTCTCGACCGACCGGCCGCGCTCGATCGCGGTGACCGAGGCGCCGTTGCCGAGGTGCAGCACGATCAGGTTCACCTGGTCGACCGGCCGTCCCAGCAGTGCGGCGGCCTCGCGGGAGACGAACGCGTACGACGTCCCGTGGAAGCCGTAGCGACGGATCTGGTGCTCGTCGCGCCAGGACAGCGGGACCGCGTAGGTGTACGCGTGCTCAGGCAGCGTCTGGTGGAACGCGGTGTCGAAGACCGCGACGTGCGGCAGGTCCGGGAAGAGCTTGCGGGCCACCTCGATGCCCTCGAGGTTGGCCGCGTTGTGCAGCGGTGCCAGCGGCACCAGCTCGGTGACCGTGTCGACCAGGTGGTCGTCGACCAGGGCCGGTGCGGAGAACCGGGCCCCGCCGTGGACGACCCGGTGCCCGACCGCGCGGACGTGCACGTCGTTCAGCACGGGCCCGTGCTCGTCGAACGCGTCGAGCGCGGCCTGCAACGCGGTCTCGTGGTCGTCCACCCGGCGCTCGGTGCGGCTCTCGCCGTCCGGGCCGTGGTGGGTGAGCACCCCTTCCGACTCGCCGATCCGCTCGACCAGCCCGGACGCCGACGCGTCCCCGGTGACCGCGTCGACCAGGCTGTACTTCAGCGACGACGAGCCGGCGTTGACCACCAGCACGAACTCGCTCATGCGAGCTTCTGCGCCTGGATCGCGGTGATCGCCACGGTGTTCACGATGTCGCGCACAGTGGCGCCGCGGGACAGGTCGTTCACCGGTTTGCGCAGCCCCTGCAGGACCGGCCCGATCGCGACCGCACCGGCGGAGCGCTGCACGGCCTTGTAGGTGTTGTTGCCGGTGTTGAGGTCCGGGAAGACGAAGACCGTCGCGCGTCCGGCGACGTGCGACCCGGGCAGCTTCGTGCGGGCCACCGCGAAGTCGATCGCGGCGTCGTACTGGATCGGCCCCTCCACGAGCAGCTCGGGCGCCCGCTCCTTGACCAGGGCGGTGGCCTTGGAGACCTTCTCCACGTCGGTGCCGGTGCCGGACGTGCCCGTGGAGTAGGACAGCATCGCCACCCGGGGCTCGATCCCGAACGCTGCGGCGGTGGCCGCCGAGGAGATCGCGATGTCGGCGAGCTGCTCGGCGGTCGGGTCCGGGTTGACCGCGCAGTCGCCGTAGACGAGCACCTGGTTCTCCAGGCACATGAAGAACACCGAGGAGACCACCGAGACGCCGGGGAGCGTCTTCACGACCTCGAGCGCGGGCCGGATGGTGTGTGCCGTGGTGTGGACGGCGCCCGAGACCATGCCGTCGGCCAGGCCGAGCTCGACCATCATCGTGCCGAAGTAGGACCCGTCGCTGACCGCCGTACGCGCGTCGTCGAGGTCGACGCCCTTGTGCCTGCGGCGCTCGTGGTACTCCTGGGCGAACCGCTCGTGCAGCTCCGGGTCGAGTGGGCTGAGCAGCCGGGCGTCGTCGAGGTCGACGCCGAGGCTCGCGGCCTGGGCGGTGATCCGCAGCGGGTCGCCGAGCAGGGTCAGGTCGGCGACCCCGCGGCGCAGCAGGACTTCCGCGGCCCGCAGGATGCGTTCCTCGTCGCCCTCGGGCAGCACGATGTGCCGGCGCTGCGCGACCGCCTCGTCGATGAGCTGGTGCTCGAACATCAGCGGCGTGACCGCGTCGGTGCGGGCCACCTCCAGCCGGTCGAGCAGCGCGTCCCCGTCGACGTGCTCGGCGAACAACGACAGCGCGGTGACCACCTTGCGGGTCGAGTCCTTGGTCAGGCGGCCACGCACGCTGTTCAGCGCGGTCGTGGTCGCGTGCGTGCCGAGGTCGGTGGCGATGATCGGCATCGTGGTGCCGAGCCCTCGATCAGCCGGGTGACCTGCTCGGGCAGCGCCAGACCGCCGTTGAGCACGATCCCGGAGATCTGCGGGAAGTTCGCGGACACGTGCGCGGTGAGCACGCCGAGCACGACCTCCGGCCGGTCGCCCGGGGTGATCACCACGGCGCCCTCGAACAGCCGGTCCAGCACGTTGGGCATGGTCATCGCCGCCACCACGAACCCGGTCGCCTCGCGCGCCAGCAGGGCTGGGTCGCCGCTGACCAGGGTGCCGGCACAGGCGTGCATCAGGTCGGCGACCGACGGGGCGCTGAGCAGCGGCTCCTCGGGGATCGCGTAGGCCAGCACGCCCTCGACGGTGATCGCCTCGGTGTCCTCGATGACCTGGGCCCGGTCGACCCGGTTGGCGACCACCGCGAACAGCGTGCCGTGCTGGGCCTTCAGCTCCGCGGCGCTCATCGCGGTCATCGTGTGCAGGTCCTGCGGGGTCCGGCCCGAGCCGTTGAGCACCAGCAGCACCGGCGCGCCGAGGTTGGCCGCGATCCGCGCGTTGTAGGAGAACTCCGTCGGGGTGCCCACGTCGGTGTAGTCGCTGCCCACGATCACCACCGCGTCGCACCGGTCGGCCACCCGGTGGTAGCGCTCGACGATCCTGTCCAGGGCCGCGGTCGGGTCCGCGTGCACCTCGTCGTAGGTGACACCTGCGCACTCGTCGTAGGACAGGGTCACCGCCTCGTGCGAGGTGAGCAGGTCCAGCACGTAGTCGCGGCCGCCGTACGCCGCGGTGTCGGCCCGGACCACCGGCCGGAACACCCCGACCCGCTCGACCCGGCGCGACAGCTGCTCGAGCAGGCCGAGCGCCACCGTCGACTTGCCGGTGTACCCCTCGAAGGAGGCCACGTAGACGCTGCTGCCCATGCGCCGAGACTAACCGGGTGTCACGCCAGGGTGCTGGCGTCGGGGGGTACGTCGACCGAGTGCTGCTCGAGCGCCGCGAGCGGCACGGCGTCGAGCGCCCGCTCGTTCGTCGCCGCGAGCACCACCGGAGCGATCACCCCGTCCTGGTAGGCCTGCATCCAGCGCGCCGCGACGACGCACCACCGGTCGCCGGGCTTCAGCCCGGGGAAGCGCCACTCGGGGTGCGGCGTGGACAGGTCGTTGCCGACCGCCTTCTGGTGGGCGAGGAACTCGGTGGTCATCACCGCACACACGGCGTGCAGCCCGACGTCCTCCGGGCCGCAGGAGCACGACCCGTCCCGGTAGAACCCGGTCACCGGGTCGGTGCCGCACGGCTCCAGCTCCCCGCCCAGCACGTTGCGCTCCGTCATGGACCCACCCTGGCACGCCGCCGCTCGTCGGGGCGCGGGTCGGCGCAGGCGGAATGCCGTCGGCGCGGCCATCCGGACGTGCAACCCTCCCCGTGCCCGTCCCCGACGGGCCCGGCCGGCGGGGGGTTGCACGTCGGGCGGGCCGCATCCTCGCCGAACCGCCGCAGCGACCGACCGGGACATACCGCCCCTTCCGGCCCGTAGGTGTGATGTACGACTCGTCAGGAAAGGGACTTTGGTCCGTTTTTCGGGGCCGGGTCCGGAAAGTAAAGTTCCCGAGACCGCCAGCCCACAAGGCACCAGGCGCACGAATCGAGGAGCCCCACTTTGTTGCTGTCACCCCAGGCCGAGCCCGTCGTCCGAGCCACCGCTCCGGTCGTTGCGGAGCACGCCGTCGCCATCACCTCGCACTTCTACCCGGCCATGCTGCAGGCCCATCCCGAGCTGCTGGACCTGTTCAACCAGGGCAACCAGGCCAACGGAGAGCAGCGGCAGGCACTCGCGTCGGCCGTCGTGGCCTACGCAGTCCACCTGCTCGACCCCGATGCGCCCTCGTTCCAGCCGGTGATGCAGCGCATCGCGCACAAGCACGTGTCGCTGGGCATCCGTCCCGAGCAGTACACCATCGTCGGCCACCACTTGATGGCGGCCGTCGCACAGGTTCTCGGGGACGCGGTCACACCGGAGGTCGCCCAGGCCTGGGACGAGGTCTACTGGCTGTTCGCCGCCCAGCTGATCGCCGAGGAGGCCCGGCTGTACACCCTCGCCGAGGTGGACCCGACCCACCCGTGGCGTCGCTACGTCCTCGTCGAGCGGGTCGACGAGGGCACCGACACCGTCTCGCTGGTCTTCGGCCCCGAGGACGGGCGACCGGTCCCCACGCACCAGCCGGGACAGTACGTCTCGGTGGTCGTCACCCTGCCGGACGGTCGTCGGCAGCCTCGGCAGTACACCGTCTCCACGGGACCGCGCGAGAACACGCTGCAGATCACGGTGCGGCGGGTGCGTGGCATCGACGGCGCCCCGGACGGCGCTGTCTCGAGCTTCCTGCACGACCACGTCGCGGTGGGTGACGTGGTGGAGCTCAGCACCCCGTCGGGCGACCTCGTGCTCGCCGAGGGCGACGACCCCTTGCTGCTGATCAGCGCGGGCGTGGGCATCACACCGGTGGCCGCGATCCTGGACGACCTCGCGGCACGCCGGTCGACGCGCCGGGTGACGGTGGCCCACGCGGACCGCTCCGCGGCCAGCCATGCGCTGTTCGGTGCGACAGCGGACGCCATCTCCGTGCTCGGCAGCGCCGAGGTCCACACGTGGTACGAACAGCTGGACGCGGCCGGGGACCGACGTGGCGCCAAGACGGGGTTGATGGACCTCAGCGCCGTGCAGATCCCGGAGGTGGCGGACGTGTTCATGTGCGGGCCGCTGCCGTTCATGCGCGACGTCCGGGCATCTCTGGTGCGCCGTGGGGTGCCGTCGGACAGGATTCGCTACGAGGTCTTCGGCCCGGACATGTTCGCCGGACAGACGCTGAGCGCCTGACCGGTCCGCATGACGAAGACGGCCACCGCGAACGCGGTGGCCGTCTTCGTCGTGCTGCCGGCTCGCCAGTCGCCTCTCGGCAAGTGGCCGCTCGTAGCGGCTGAAGGTGAGACCCGGGGACATGATGCGCGCCGGCACTGCTCACAACCCCTGGGCGGGAGGGGCTATTCCCCGGGGACGCCTCCGGGCTCCGGCTCGGGCTGCGGGACGACCGGCTCGGGCCGGGGCACAACCGGCTCGGGCTCCAACGGCTCCGGCATCGGCGGCTGGTCCGGGTCGACCGGGTTGAAGGGTTCCGGGACCGGTGTCTCGGGATCGACCGGTGGTGCGGTCAGGACAGGCATGGACGCCTCCTCGGCTGGCGTGTCTGCGTGATGTTCCCACCGTGCCTCGCCGGGGTGGTCTCGACAAGCTCGACCGGCCGGAGGGTCAGCGGGTGCGCAGGTAGTCGGCCGCCACGGCGCGCAGCCGGTCGTGCAGGCCGTCGTAGGCCCTGACCGCACCGAGCAGCGTCTTGGGGAGCTTGCCGACCATCGTGTAGTTGGTGTCCACGACGTTGCCTGCGGGCGCGAGCCCGGCCTGGCTGACCAGCTGGTAGGCGTCCAGCTCCTCCAGGCCCAGCAGCGACCCGGTCCAGCCGACGAGGTCGTGCTGGCTCATCCGGAAGGCGTCCTCGAGCGGGCGTGCCGATCCGGTGGTCATCAGGAAGTCGTCGCTCTCGATGCGCGGGGAGACCGGGGCATTTCCCTTGACCAGGTCGACGACGACCACGGTGTTCATCGCCGCCTCGACCGCCGTACCGCACACCTCGCCCTCGCCCTGCCGGGCGTGCCCGTCGCCGACCGACAGCATCCCGCCGGGCACGTTGACCGGGAAGTACGCCGTGACGCCGGCCCGCATCTCGGGGGTGTCCATGTTGCCGCCGTGCGCGGCCGGGGTGATGCTCATCAGCACCTCGTTGGCCGCCGGCGCGACACCGACGGTGCCGTGCATCGGGTCCAGCGGCAGCTCGACCGAGAAGTCCGTACGACGGGCCTGGAAGCGGCACACGCCGGCAGCCAGGTCGATGTCGTAGATCCACACCCGCTCCTCGAGCGCAGGATGCAGCATCGCGGTCGCGTGCGTCGTGGTCAGCGCGCCGAAGTGCGGGAAGGTGCTGGACGCGGCCCAGTCCCGCGCCGGCACGATCTCCACGAAGTGCACGGCGAGCGTGTCCCCGACCTCGGCGCCCTCCACCGCGATGGGGCCGGTGACCGGGTTGAGGTAGGGGAACTCGCACACCTGGCTCGGCAGGTCGTCGACGCCGCGGACGTTGCCGGCGAAGCAGTCCTCGGTGGAGAGCTCGACGATCGTCCCGGGCGCGACCGTGAGCAGCGGCTGGTGCCCGCCGAAGGAGTAGGCGTGCTGCGCCTTGGTGGGGTGCAGGGTGCGGACGTCGGGCGTGGTCATCAGGCCTCCTGGGTGGGCTCGGAGTCGATGAGGGCCAGGGACGGGCGCCGGCCGGTCGCGATGAGGAAGACCAGCAGGACCACGCCGATGCCCAGCCAGACGAAGCCCAGCGTCTGGGCGGCGACGTTGGCGTTGATGACGACGTAGGCCAGGATCGCGAAGCCGAGGACCGGCGCGACCAGGTGCCGCCACCAGTCGTGGCTGCCGTTGCGCACCACGTAGTGCGTGACCACGGACACGTGCAGCACCAGGAACGCGGTGAGCGCGCCGAAGTTGACCAGCGTGCTGAGCAGGGTGATCCCGTCGTCGCGCGAGGCCATGTAGAGGCCGAGCGCCAGGGACACGACCGCGGTCAGCAAGGTGGCGTTGACGGGGACACCCTTCCTCGGGTGCACCTTCGCCAGGAACGACGGCAGCTGCCGGTCACGGGCCATCGCGAAGAGCAGCCGCGACGTCGCGGCCTGGGCGACGAGCGAGTTCGCGAAGCCCCAGGCGATCGCGGTGGCCAGTGCGGTGAGCTTCGCCAGCCAGGGGCCGGCGGCGACGGCGGCGGCGTCGTAGAACGCGGTGCCACCGGGGTCACCCTCGCGGATCAGCTGGTCCGGGTTCGGCACGAGCAGCGAGGCGACCCAGGTCTGCACGATGAACAGCGTGCCGGCGAGCAGCAGCGCCGCGACCATCGAGCGGCCGATCGCGCGGGCCGACTCCTTGTTCTCCTCGGCCAGCATCGAGATGCCGTCGAAGCCGAGGAAGGAGAGTACGGCGATCGACACCGCGCCGAAGACCAGGGAGAGGGAGAACGTGTCCGGGTTGTAGAGCGGGGTGAGGTCGAAGCCCCGGCCCTTGCCCTGCGCGAGCGCGACGACGCCGATCACGATGAAGATCGCCAGCACGATGAGCTCGCCGATGAGCATGATCTTGTTGACCTTGGCGGTCATCTCGATGCCCATGTAGTTCACCGCGGTGTTCAGCAGCACGAAGCCGACGAGCCAGAGCCACACCGGGACCGACGGCACCAGCGAGTTCATCGCGATGCTGGCGATCAGGTAGAGCAGGCCGGGCACCAGCACGTAGTCGAGCAGGATCATCCACCCGGACAGGAAGCCGACCGGTGCGGCGATCCCGCGGCCGGCGTACGTGTAGACCGAGCCGGCCATCGGGAAGGCCCGCGACATCTGCGCGTAGGACAGCGCGGTGAACATCATCGCGACCATGCCGATCGCGTAGGCGAGCGCCACCATGCCGCCCGAGCCCTGGAACACGCTGCCGAAGATGCCGAACGGTGCGATCGGCACCATGAACACCAGCCCGTAGATCAGCAGGTCCGCGAAGCTCAGGGACCGGTGCAGCTCCTGCTTGTAGCCGTACTGCTCGATGTTCGCGCTGGTGGACTCTGAGGTGGAGTCGCTCATCTCGCCCCTCGTTTCCTGGAGCCGGTGTTCCGACTGGTCGGGGAGAGCGTAGGAGCAATCGCTTTCAAATGAAAGTATCTACGCGACTCCGGGGACGATGGCGAACTCCAGGCCGTCGGCGCGGGCCAGGTGCACCCGGTTCGCACGCCGGGCGTCGGACGTCCGCGCCGCCGCGGAGGCGACCAGGTCCGGCCGCAGCGACCCGTCCGCGGCGAGGGTGGCGAGCAGGTGCAGCCCGTCGTAGACGCCCTCGGCGTAGGTGTCGAGCACCGGCGCCTGCGGGCCCATCAGCGCTTCGTAGCGCTCCACCAGGCTCAGGTGCCGGTCGTCGGCGAGCGTGGCGAACGACGACATCGCGGCGTACAGGGTGCCGGTGCGGTCCCCGTCACTGGCGAGCAGGCCGTTCTCCTCCAGCGCGCCGGAGAGCCGCACCAGTCGGCGGTCCAGGTCGGCGTGCCGGAGCGCGGTGTTGAAGCCGGCCAGGTCCCGGCCGACCAGGCTGAGCAGCACGGCGTCGGCCCGCGAGCCGCGCAGCTCCTCGACCAGCGCGTCCACTCGGACGTCCAGCCCGCCGAGCGGGACCCGGCGCTCGAGCACCACCCGACCTCCGGTGTCGGCGACGATGCGCTGCGCGCTGCGGTGCACGGCCTGCGGCCAGATGTAGTCGTTGCCGATCAGCGCCCAGCTGCGCACCGCGTGGTGGGCGGCGAGCCAGGTGATCGGGCCCCGCAGCTGGTGGGCCGGGTCGGTGCCGGTGCACACCACGCCGGTGCGGCGCCGGCCGCCCTCGTGCGGGGGCGTGAAGACGTACGGCGTGCGGCCGGCCACCGTGGACTCGACGGCCCGGTGCACGTCGCTGGTGTGGAAGCCGACCAGGGCGTCGACCGCTCCGGCCCGGCACAGCCGGCCCACCTCGTCGGCGACCACCCGGGGCAGCCGCCCACCGTCCACGAGCACCAGGTCGACGTACGCGCCGCGCACCCCGCCGGACACGTTCAGCTCATGCGTCGCGAGCAGCGCCGCGTCCACCGCGGACGGGCCGATCATGCCCAGCGCTCCCGACTGCGGCACGACCAGGCCGACACGCAACCGGTCGCCCACCCGGGGCACGAGCTGCGCCTCGAGCGGGTCGGTCAGGGTGGCCTCGATCCTCATCGTCACGAGTATGCTCCAGCGCAACGATCGAGGGAGGCGAGCGTCATCGACCACACTGCACAGACCGCGCCGTCACTCGTCGAGCTGTTGGTCGTCGTGCAACGCCAGGCGTCGCGCGGGCTGACCGCCGCGCTCGCGGAGGACGGCTGCACCCTCGACCAGTGGCGGGTGCTGCGGGCCCTCGACGACGGGGACGGGCACCTGATGGGCGAGCTCGCCGAGTCCCTGCTGATCGCCCACCCGACCCTGACCCGCGTGGTGGACGGCCTGGTGGACGGCGGCCTGGTCTACCGGCGGCAGTCCTCCGTCGACCGACGCCGGGTCGCGGTGCACCTCTCGCGGCAGGGTCGGGTCCGGCTGGCCCGGCTCGACGCGCTCGTGCGCGCCCACGAGGACGCCCTCCGCTCGGACCCCCAGTGGGCGCACCTGCAGGACCAGCTCCGGCGGCTGCTGGACCGCGGCTGATCCCTCCCGGGGCGCGTCGGGTCCGCCGCCGTGACGACCCGACGTAGCGTTCAGGTATGCCCGACCTCGCGGACCGCGTCGACGACTTCCAGCGTCGTCACCGAGCGCTCGGGGTGCCGCTGGCGGTGGTCTACAAGTTCTTCGACGACCAGGGCAACTACCTTGCGGCGACGCTGACCTACTACGCGTTCGTGGCGATCTTCCCCCTGCTGCTGATCGCCTCGTCCGTGCTCGGCTTCCTCCTCCAGGGCAACGCCGCGCTGCGCGAGCAGGTGCTCAGCTCCGCGCTCGGCCAGTTCCCGATCGTCGGCACCCAGCTCGGCCGCCCGGAGGGGCTGCAGGGCAGCGCGTCGGCCGTGGTCGTCGGTGCGCTCGCCGCGCTGTACGGCGTGATGGGACTCGCCCAGGCCGCCCAGAACGCGGTGAACGTCACCTGGGCGGTCCCGCGCAACAGTCGGCTCAACCCGGTGGTGAGCCGGCTGCGGGGCTTCGTCCTGCTGACCCTGGCCGGCCTCACCGTCGTCGCGATCGCGGTGCTGTCCAGCGTGGCGAGCCACCTGGACATGTTCGGCTCCGGGGTCGGCTCCGGGGTGCGGTTGCTGGTCACGGGCCTGTCCGTCGTGCTCAACTCCGTCGTGCTCGCGCTGATGATGCGGCTCGCCACGTCCGAGCACCGGCCGTTCCGGTCCGTGCTGCCGGGCGCGGTTGCGATCGCCGTCATGTGGCAGCTGCTGCAGTCGGTCGGCGGCGTGTACGTCGACCGCGTGATCAGCCGAGCCAGCGACATGAACGCCGTGTTCGCCGTCGTGCTCGGGCTCGTCGCGCTGATCTACGTCGCGTCGGTGATGGCCGTGCTGGGCCTGGAGATCAACGTCGTGCTGGCCCAGCGGCTCTACCCGCGAGCCCTGCTGACCCCGTTCACCGACGACGTCGACCTCACCGAGGCCGACCGTCGGGTCTACACCGACTACGCCAGAGCCCAGCGCCACAAGGGCTTCGAGCAGGTGCACGTCACCTTCGACGAGTCCGACCCGTCGTGACGGGCCGGCCGCTCACCCGGGCTCAGCGCACCCGACCGTAGGACACCGCGTGCGTCCAGAGGTGCTCGCGGTGCACGCTGCGACCGGGGCGGGGGGCGTGCCAGATGCTGTCGCCGCCGGCGTAGATGCCCACGTGGTAGACGTGGCCCGAGCCGAAGAACACCAGGTCGCCGGGGCGGCGGTCCGACGCCCGGACGTGCCGCACCGAGTGGCTCTGTGCGTCGGCGGTGCGCGGCAGCTGCCGGCCGACCCGGGCGAACACCCACCGGGTGAACCCGGAGCAGTCGAAGGCACGCGGGCCGGTGGCGCCGTACACGTAGGGGGTGCCGCGCTTGGAGGCCGCGATGTTGACCACCTGCTGGCGCGCCTTCATCGACATGGCCTCGGCGCGCGGGGCGAAGACGGGAGAGAAGTCCATCGCCACGGTCAGCGCCAGGAGGGCGCTGACCAGTACGACGGCATGGGTGAGAGAACGACGAATCGTCGTGGACATGCAGGGACCCTTCGGCAACGCCTGCGAACGATGACCTGTCGGGTTCGGATCCGAAGTGCCCGGCCACCAGCCGTCGGCTGGTGACTTAACCCCAAGGCACGTCCCCGTGCGGGGACGTGCCGGCTTGCCTGGGTCGTCCGTGCCCGTCACGACAGCGATGGTTCGCTCGTGTCACCTGGCACCGTGACGGGCTTCGGCGTGGGCCAGGCCGCCCCGCCATCCGTCCGGCGGGGGCTTGTCCTCCGCACGGGTGCGCCGGCAGAGGGAAAGTTCAGCGTCCAAGGGTGGCCCGCGAGAGGGCGGCTCTAACCCGCGCCGCGAACCGGACTAGTCCACCCGGCAGCGTGTGGGGTCGGTGACCCGGCCGTCGGCATGGACGAGGAAGCCGCGCACCTCGTTGCGGGCCAGCTCGGCGAGCAGTGCGGCGGCCTGCTCACCCGCGGCCACCAGGGCGGTCGCGCACGCGTCGGCGACGGCCCCGGCCTGCGGGTGCCGCGAGCCGGCCTCGACGAGGACGGTCGCCGAGGCGATCGCGCCCGGGAAGCTGCCGGTGCGCGGGTCGACGACGTGACGACCCTGTTCGGCGGTGCCGGAGGTGGCGACCGCTGCCCGGGCCCCGGGAGCGGGGAGCAGCTCGACGACGCCGGCGAGCGCGCCCGCGGTAAGGGGGTCGCTGATCCCGACCCGCCAGGGTGAGCCGTCGCGGACTGCCAGGGGAGCCCCGGAGAGCACCAGGTCCCCGGCCGCGTTCACGACGTGGTCCTCCAGGCCGTGCGCCAGCAGCACGTCGCTGGCCTGCTGCGCGGCCCAGCCCTTCACCAGGCCGGTCGGGTCGGCGCCCGGCCGCGCACGGTCGTCCCGCCAGTGCGCCGTGAACAGGCCGCCGGTCAGGTCGGTCATCTGCGCGGCCAGGCGTACGACGTCGCGGACCTCGCCCGGGCAGTCGTCGAGGGGGACCCGCCCGTGCAGCAGCCGGCTCACCCATGAGTCCGGCCGCCAGGTGCTGAACGTCTCGTCGATCGCGTTCAACCGGTCGGCGGCCGCCGCGAAGGCCGCCGCGAGACCGGCAGGCCGCCGGGTCGTGCGGACGTCGAGCGAGACCACCGTGCCCATGGTGTGCACCAGCTCGACGTACGACGGGGTGGCGCGGGCCAGGTCCGGGGTCACGACGCGCTCTTGTCGAGGGCCGACTGCAGCGACCGGGCGTAGCCCGCGGAGGTGTACGACGCGCCGGAGACGGTGTCGATCCGGGCACTCTGCCGGTTGATCGCCTCGCGCCGCAGCTGGGGTGCCGCGTAGCCGCTGATGTCGCCGGACCGGCCGCCCCGCGGCAACGAGACCGCCGTCACGTCGGTGATGCGCTTGCCGTCCAGGGTGACCCGCACCTGCACGACGCCGTACCCCACGTCGTAGGCCTGGCCGGTGACCTGCCGCGGCGCCGGCCTGCTCGCATGGTGGTGGACCCGGCGGTGCGCCGAGTCACTGGAGGGGGCGCTGGGGGAGGGCCCCGTCGTCGGGCCGGCAGGCGTCGACGAGGCCGCGCCGGGCACCGCGGCGGCCAGCCCGGGCGCGGACAGGGCCTGGCTCGGGGCGGGACTCAGGTTGGACCGGACCACGACCAGCCCGCCGACGACCGCGAGCATGCCGCCGAGGGCGCTGGCCCGGCGCAGGCGGGTGCGCCGCTGGGCGTCGGCCGGCGAGCGGGTACGACGGACGTGGCGGCTCACAGCATCTCGAACTCTTCGGAGTGCAGCTGCCGGACGGGGACCCGGAGCTCGCGCAGCGCCCGCAGCACGTCGTGCGTCATGCCGGGCGGACCGCACACGTACACGTCGCGCGACCGCACGTCCGGGACCAGCTCGCGCAGCGCGGCGGGGGAGAGCGGGTCGTGCGCGAGGTCGCGGCGGTGCCCGACGAGGTAGTGCACCCGGAGCCCGGTGCGCGTCGCCAGCCGGTCGAGCTCGCGCCGCAGCGCCAGGTCGCTGGCCCGGCCGACACGGTAGAGCAGCACCGCGTCCGGCCGGTGGTGCGCGCCGCGCAGCATCAGCTCCTCGGCCAGCGCCCGGACCGGGCCGATGCCGGCACCGCCGGCGACCAGCAGCAGCCGGGACCCGACCGACTTGTCGAGGGTGAAGTGGCCGAACGGTCCCTCGGCGAGCACCGGCGTGCCGTGCCGCAGGTGCGCGAGCGCCGCGCTGTGGTCACCGGCATCCTTCACGGTGATCCGCAACGATCCGTGGTGGTCCGGGGCCGCTGACAGCGAGTAGGGGTGGGCCGACCACATGTGGCCGGGAGCCAGGAAACGCCACAGCAGGAACTGCCCTGACCGGGCACCGAGCTGGTCGAGTCGCCGGCCGCGGATCCACACGCTGACTACGCCGGGGCTCTCCACGACCACCCGGTCGACCAGGAGCCGGTGCCGCAGCCATCCCCGGACCGGCTGCACCAGGCGCCCGAGCACCACCAGGGTGGCGACGAGGAGGTACATCGCCTGCCACAGCAGCCGGTTGACCGGGTGGCCGACGAAGTCCTGCCCGGCGGCGAGCTGGTGGGTGAAGGCCAGCGCCACGGCGACGTACGCGCCCAGGTGCACGCCGTACCACGCCTCGTAGGACAGCCGCCGGCGCGCCGACCGTGCGCTGCTGACCGCCACCAGGCCGAAGAGCAGGAGGCCGGCCGTCGCCTTGAGCATGTCCGGGTACGTCGACAGCACCCGCCAGCTCGTGGAGACGACGTTGCGGTGGTCGGCCAGGCTGTAGCCCTCGACGACCAGCAGCACGTGCGCGACGAGCAGCAGCACGGTGTTGGTGCCCAGGCCGCGGTGCCAGGCGGTCAGCCGGTCGAACCCGACGGCCCGCTCGAACCAGGGGAGGCGGCTCATCAGCAGCAGCTGCACGAGCACGAGGTAGGCGCCGAGCAGGCCGGCCAGCCGTCCGGCGGCCGTGACCTGGCTGCCGAGCCCGCTGAGCGGCGTGGGGTCGAGCCACCACAGCACCACCACGGCCACGGCGCCCAGGGTGAGCACCGCACGCACGCCGAGGTGCTCCAGCGTGGGTCCGCCGCTGCCGACCGTGACGGGCGCGGGCCGCACGGCCGTGACACTTCCCACTGGCTGCTCCCTCCAGGACGGCGGCTCGTCACGAACGATAGGCGCGCAATCTTGGAGCAGTCTCAGAGCTGGCGGGCCGACGGGCGGCCGCGGACGGGACGGCTAGGAGAGGCCGAGGACGGTGCCGTCGTCGGTGAGGTCGATGTGCGCCGAGGCGGGCTGCTTCGGCAGGCCGGGCATGGTCATCACCTCACCGCACACGATGACGACGAACCCGGCCCCGGCGGACAGCCGCACCTCGCGCACGTGCAGCGTGTGCCCCGTGGGTGCACCGCGCAGCGTCGCGTCGGTGGAGAAGGAGTACTGCGTCTTGGCCACGCACACCGGCAGGTGGCCGTAGCCGTCCGCCTCGATCCGCTCGAGCCGGCGGTGCGCCTTCGAGTCCCAGGTGACCCCGGCGGCGCCGTACAGCCGGTGCGCCACGGTCTCGACCTTGTGGGTCAGGGACTGCTCGTCCTGGTAGGTGTAGGTGAACTCGTACGGCGACGGCTCGTCGAGCACCTCGAGCACGCCCTTGGCCAGCGACTCGGCGCCGACCCCACCGTCGGCGAAGTGCGTCGCCGGGAACGCCTGCACGCCCTCCGCGGCGCAGAGGTCCACGACCGCCCGGATCTCGGCGTCCGTGTCGGTGGGGAACCGGTTCACCGCGACCACGCAGGGGATGCCGTAGACGGCCCGGATGTTGTGCAGGTGCCGGGACAGGTTCGCCATTCCGGACTCCAGGGCGGCCAGGTCCTCGGTCGTCAGGTCGTCGACGGCGACGCCACCGTGGTACTTCAGGGCGCGGACCGTGGCCACGACGACGGCCACGTCCGGCCGCAGACCGGACTTGCGGCACTTGATGTCGACGAACTTCTCCGCACCCAGGTCGGCCCCGAAGCCCGCCTCTGTCACCACGAAGTCGGCCAGCCGGAGGCCGGCGCGGGTCGCGACGACCGACGAGCAGCCGTGCGCGATGTTGGCGAACGGGCCCCCGTGCACGAAGGCCGGTGCGTGCTCCAGGGTCTGCACCAGGTTGGGCTGGAGGGCGTCCCGGAGCAGCACCGTCATGGCGCCGTGCGCGTGGAGGTCGCGCGCGGTCACCGGCGACTTGCCCCGGGTGTAGCCGATGACGATGTCGCCGATGCGCCGCTTCAGGTCGGCCCACGACTCGGTCAGGCAGAAGATCGCCATCAGCTCGGAGGCGACGACGATGTCGTACCCGTCCTCGCGCGGGAACCCGTTGGCGATCCCGCCGATCCCGGTGACGACCTGGCGCAGCGCCCGGTCGTTGAGGTCCACCACCCGTTTCCAGGTGACGCTGCGTACGTCGATGTCGAGCTCGTTGCCGTGGTGGACGTGGTTGTCGATCAGCGCGGAGAGCAGGTTGTGCGCGGCCGCGATGGCGGCGAAGTCGCCGGTGAAGTGCAGGTTGATGTCGGTCATCGGCACCACCTGGGAGTACCCGCCACCGGCGGCGCCGCCCTTCATGCCGAAGACCGGACCCATCGACGGCTCGCGCAGGCACGCGATCGCACGGTGCCCGAGCCCGTGCAGCGCGTCGGTCAGACCGACCGTGGTCGTGGTCTTGCCCTCGCCGGCCGGGGTGGGGGAGATCGCGGTCATCAGGATCAGTCGTCCCTGCGGCCGGTCCGCCAGCGTGGCGAGGTAGCGCAGGTCCACCTTGGCCTTGTGGTGGCCGTAGGAGATCAGGTGCTCCTCGCCGATGCCGAGGGTGTCGCGCGCGACGTCGGTGATGCGGTCCAGTGTCGCGGTGTTGGCGATCTCGATGTCGGAAAGCAACGTCGACCTCCTCGGTGCGCGGGCCGAGCGCCGGTGCTCCCCGCTCCGGTCGCCACGGTAGCCGGGCAGGCCCAGCCGGACGGTGCGTTCCGGCCCGACCCGACCGCTTCCGACGGTCGGGGTCAGCGGACGAGCTCGGCGGGGATCAGCGTGACGGGGTACGGGGCCCCGGCTCAGCCGACGCGGCCGTAGGACACGGCGTGCGTCCAGAGCTTCTCGCGGTGGACCCGCTCACCGGTCCGGGGTGCGTGCCAGATCGTGCCGTGCCCGGCGTAGATGCCGACGTGGTAGACGTGCCCGCCGGACTTGAAGAACACCAGGTCGCCGACGCGGCGGTGGGACGCTCGGACGGGCCGGGTGGCGTGGTTCTGGGCGGAGGAGGTGCGCGGCAGGTGCCGTCCGACCTTGGCGAACACCCAGCGGGTGTAGCCCGAGCAGTCGAAGGCACGTGGACCGGTCGCGCCGTACCGGTAGGGGGTGCCCTTCTGCGAGGCGGCGACGTGCAGGACGCGATCGCGGACCGGCGCCGACATGGCGTCGGCGGCGGGCAGGGCCAGGGACGAGGACGCCACGAGAGCGCCGAGGAGTATCGAGGCGCGGGCGAGGGAACGACAGAAGGTCGCGGACATGGAGGAACCCTTCGGCGACGCTTGCGAACGATGACCTGTCGGGTTCGGTTCCGAAGTAGTGCCCGGCCACCAGGCTCTGGTGGCTTCACCCCAAGACGCGGCCCCGTTGCGGGGTTGCGCCGGCTTGCTGGGTCGTCCGTGCCCGCCACAGCTGCGATGTCTCGCGGTGGCATCCGGACCCCTGGCGGGCCTCAGCGTGGGCCGGATCGCCCCACCTTCTGAGCGGCGAGGGCTTGGTCTGCGCACGGCGAAACGCCCCGCAGAGACCTTGACTGTACGTCGACGCTACGTGGGTTCTGCAACTGCCGCAGGAGAACTCGCCTCATGTCCGACATCCACGACTCGCACTCGCGGGCACGCGGACTCGGGGCTCCGGCTACTCGGCGCCGATCGCCTTCAGCACGTCGAGCCGGGCCGCACGCCGGGCCGGGAGGACCGCTGCGAGCACACCGGCCACCGCGGCGAGCGCCACGAAGGCGACGAGCTGGAGCCAGGGGATCGCGAGCACGTCGACGCCCTGGTCGGCGATCGCGCGCTGGAGCGCGACGCCGAACACCAGCCCCATCGCCACCCCGAGGACGGCCCCGAGGACCGCGACGACGATCGACTCCAGCCGGACCATCAGCCGCAGCTGTCGCCGCGACAGCCCGACCGCGCGGAGCAGCCCGACCTCGCGGGTCCGCTCGATCACGGACAGCGCGAGCGTGTTGATGATGCCGAGCACGGCGATGATCACCGCGAGCCCGAGCAGAGCGTAGATGAAGTACAGGAACAGGTTGATCTGCTCCTTCTGCTGCTGGGCGAACTCTCCCGGGTCCTTGACCGTCACGGTGGGAAGAGCACGGGTGATCCGGTCCACCTGTGCCCGCACCGCGGCCGAGTCCGCCCCCGGGGTCTTCGTGACGAAGAGCAGCGAGTCCTGCGGGGCCAGGCCGCCCTTCACGAACGTGTCCGGGGTGACCAGGTAGTCACCCGGCAGGGCGCCGACCGAGTCGAAGACCGCCACGACGCGCAGCCTCACGGTGCCGGCCTGGAACGTCAGCGGCACCGTGTCGCCGAGGGCGTAGCCGCGCCGAACGGCGGTCTGCTTCCCGACGGCGATCGTGCCGGGCGTGAGCGCGAGCAGTGAGCCCTGCTCCATCGGCACCGCCACCGCCAGGCCGAGGTCCTTCGGGTCGACGGCTCCGACGAAGGCGCCTCTGCTGCCGATCTTGGCGAACGCGGTGCGGTAGGCGGCCACGCTGGCGACCCCGTCGACCCGGCGGATCTGCTCGGCGACGCTGGAGGAGAACGGGGTGCCGACCACGTTGGACACCACGAACTGCGACGTCAGGCTCCGCTTCACCGCGGCGTCCGTGCTCGCCGTCGCGGACTGGCCGAGGATCGACATCAGGGCGACGAGCGTCAGCCCGATCATCAGGGCACTGGCCGTGGCCGCCGTACGTCGCGGGTTGCGCAGGGAGTTCTGTGCGGCCAGGACGCCCACGGTGCCGAACACCCGCCGGTAGCCGAGCTCGAAGGCCCGGGTCAGCGGCCGGCCGAGCCACGGGCTGAGCAGCGAGACGCCGACCAGGATGGCGAGCATGCCCAGGCCGATCAGCGTCAGGCCGAGGTTGCCGCTGCGCATGAACCCGAGCACCATCGCGACGGCCCCGACGAGGATCAGCCCGAACCCGACGAGCACCCGCCGGTGCAGGGACGCCTCCGGCAGCGCCACGTCGTCGCGCAGCGCCGCGACCGGCGGGACCCTCGAGGCGCGCCGGGCCGGGAGGTACGCCGCCACCACCGTGACGACCAGCCCGACGGCGTACGACGCCACGACCGTGCGCACGTTGATCGGGAACGACGCCCGGCTCAGGTCGAAGCCGATCGCGCCGAACAGCAGCTGCAGGCCGCGGGCGAGGAGGTAGCCGGCGCCCAGCCCCACCGTCGAGCCGAGCAGCCCGACGAACACCGCCTCCACGAGCACCGAGACGTTCACCTGACGCCGGGACGCGCCGAGCGCACGCAGCAGCGCCAGCTCGCGGCTGCGCTGGGCCACCAGGATCGAGAACGTGTTGATGATCAGGAAGGTCCCGACCACCAGCGACACCGCGGCGAACACCAGCAGGAACGTGTTCAGGAAGCCGAGCACCTGGTCGAGGCTGGCCTTGTTCGACTTCACCAGCGAGTCCCCGGTGCGGGCCACGACGCCGGGCGGGAGCACCTTCTGGGCGGCGTCACGCAGCTGTGCCTGCGAGACGCCGGGAGCCGCGTTCAGCGAGATCGTGGAGAAGACGTCCTTGCCGCCGAAGAACTGCTGTTGCATGTAGTGCACGTCGAACAGGGTCAGCGTCGCGCCGTTGAGACCGCCGGAGCCGAACTCCACGAGCCCGACGACCTTGGCCTTCAAGGTGGGCGGGTTCCCGGGGGTCACGAGGGTGACGGTGTCGCCGACGCTGTACCCCGCCTTGCGTGCGGTGTCGACGTCGAGCGCGACCTCGGCCGGCGCGTCCGGGAAGGCGCCGCGGCTCAGGGTGATGATCGGCTTGCCGGTGATCGCGCGGGTGCCGGTGTAGTTGAAGGCCAGCCCGGGCGGGCCGTTGCCGCCGACCACCTTGTGGTTCCTGCCGATCACGTAGACCGAGCTGAGCTGGACGCTCGGGTGCACGGAGCCGACCTCGGGGAGCTGGTCGAGGCGGTTCACGACCGAGACCGGGAGGGTGCGCAGGTCCTGCTGGGAGTCGAAGTCGTTGGCGCCCTTGTAGGCGATCTCCACGTCGGCGGTCGAGCCCTCGATGATGCCGTCGAACGCGTCCCCCATCGCGTCGGTGAAGATGAACGACCCCGCGACGAACGCGACACCGAGCACGATCGCGAACGCGCTCAGGGCCAGCCGGACCTTGCGTGCGAACAGGTTGCGCCACGTCATCTTCAGCATCCGGCCTCCTGGCACGAGTCTGCCGGACCCGGCAAGCCGGAGCCACGAACCGGACCCGCGCGTTCCCCTGACACGGCGAGCCCGCAGACCCAGAATGTGCACGACGAACTGCACGGTGCTGCAGAAGCACTACAAGCACGGCGTCGGCAAGCGTGGCGCGCACGACCACACCAGCGGCACGCCCGTCACCACCTTCACCCGCAACAACGCCGTCTACTACGCGAACAGGAAGAGCGACCGCGACCACGACGGCATCGCCTGCGAGAAGAGATAGTCCCCGCAACCTGTCCCTGCGCAAGGCCACCAAGGCGATGCGCTCGAGCTGGCACCGCGACCTGGTCGCCGCGAGCTCCAGCCGCTCGACCTGGCCGACGAGCCGGACCTGGACGAGCTGGCCCGGGCCGTGGTCCTGGAAGAGCTGGCCCAGCAGGCCTGAGGCTCCGACCGGTCCGCGAGGCGCGCGCGCATCGGCCGATCGGCCACACAGGACTCCCCCTCGGAACCCCGGGACGTGGCCCATCGGGGTGGTTATGCCCGTGCTGGGGCGAATAGCCCGTCTGGGTCATTCCTGGGGTTTCGGTGCAAACGTAACGTCACGAGCGCTCCCTTCCTGTTCGTGCCGTTTCATCGGGTTCCGGCAGTGCGGGTCACGGTGGGGCTGAGCACGGGGGATGTGGACGCATGTCGGTCGTCACTGGTCACCGGAGCACCTCGAGGCGCCGAGCGGGACGCAGGACGGCGGCCCTGGCCGCCGTACTCTCCGTGGTCACCGCCGGGCTGACCCTCACACCGTCCTCGGCCGGCGCGGACCCCACGACCGGCGACTCCGTCTCGTCGCTGCGCATCGGCGTGCTGGCCCTGGCCGACGCCATCTCGGCGGTCGGGAAGACGCCCGAGCTCGTCGAACCGCTGCCCTTCACGCGGACGTCCCCGGCGTACCTCCTCGACCTCGACAACGTCCTGTCCGGCAAGCTCACCGACGCGCTCTCCGCCGACTATGCGAACGAGGACGACCGGACGGCGGCGGCGCTGCAGGCGGTGCCGGGCGTCGTCGACCCGGTCGTGTCCGAGGGTGGGAAGAAGATCACCTTCGGCTACGAGCGGACGGTGCAGGAGACGCTGGACCTCGCCCAGGACGACGGCGACCTCCGCTTCGTCGGCAAGCAGGACGTCGGCACGGCCACGGTCTCGCTGGCCACCCACCCGGGCACGGGCGACGAGAACAAGTTCGTCGTCAGGGTGGACCCCTCCCAGGACGACCCGCTGCTGCAGTTCGCCCTGGTCAGCCAGCCGGTCCTGGACTACTCCGTCACGGTCGAGGACAGCTCGGTCGGCGCGTTCGACGCCCAGCAGGGCTTCACGAACGTGGACGTCACGGGCGGGCACTACCGGCTCTCGCGCTCCGCCCTCATCACGATGCGTGACCCCGACGGCCGCAGCCTGCTCACGCTCGAGGACCTGCGCTACTCGACGCTGCCCGACCTGTTCCGGATCGAGCGCGACCCGAAGTCCGCGCTCGACATCGGCTTCGACCTGCAGCTGCCCGGCAGCATCGGGGTGACCGGGGGAGCGGCGGGCAGCGACGCGGGCACCCTCACGATGACGCAGGGCGCGCCCGCCGCCGGGGTGGTCTGGCCGACGTTGACGAAGAGCAACCAGCAGTACGGCGCCGCGCTCGGCGCCCTGACCGGGTTGTCGATGGTCGACGGCCTCACGTCCCTGTCGAAGTACACCGGTGCGTCCCTGGCGCTGCAGCAGGCCGCGAACGTGCAGTTCCCGAACCTCACGGGCGGCACCGGCGACCTGTTCGCACCGGGCAGCGAACTGCTCGACATGCTCGCGACGTCCGCCGTCGCCCAGATCCGCTGCGGGCTGGCGCCGGGCAACCCGCCCTCCGGTGTCGCGGCTCCTGGGGACACGGTCTACTGCGACGCGGTGCCCGCATCGGGTCTTGGCAAAGTCGACTCGGTGTCCTGGTCGACGACCGACGGCAGCATCTCCGCCAACGGCACCGACGGCGACACCGTCGGCTCGGACCCCACCTCCGCCGTCCGGATCGACGGGTCCAACGGTCAGCCGGACGTCACCGTCGAGCTGACCATGAAGGACCATCGGAAGCTCACCGCACGCACGATGCCGCACACCGTGCAGGACGTGGTGTCGCGGATCAGGAGCCTCGACACCTCGGCGGACAGCAGCGACGCCGCGGCGGCCACCGTGAACCTGGCAGCACAGCGCCTCGACGTCGCCGTCGACCTGCAGCAGCCGAAAAAGTCCACGCCGCTCGCGCTCGGCAACCCCGCCTCGCTCGGCGCGCTGGTCGGCCTGACCGGTCTCGAGGCGGGCGGCGACTCCGCCGCGGCGACCGCGACCGCCACCGGGTCGTCGTACGACCTGGGCTTCGGCATCTCCACCGAGGCCCCGGCGACCGGTGAGGCCCGGTCGACCGTGCTGCTGCCGCGAGACGCCAGCCTCATCCGGGTCACGGATGTCGGCGCCACCGCCCCCGTCGGCGCGGACATCCCTGCCCGGATCGGGTTCCTCGGTGTCACGGCGAAGCTCACGAAGGTCGGGCTGTCGGCTGCGCCTGGTGTCCCCGCCGCGGAGCTGGAGCTCGTCGACCCGACCAAGAAGGTCCTGGCGCTCAACGACCTGCTCGACGACACCGGCAAGCTGTCCCAGGACAAGATCGTGCTGAAGCCGGGCGTCGTCGGCGACGTGGCGTTCGACGCCAAGGAGAAGGCGATCAGCGGCACCGTCTACGCGACGGGCGCCGACGGCCCCGCCACGGGCTCGGCCTCCGTGGACTGGCCGCTGACCGGGGTGCCGAGGGTGAGCTTCACGGACAGCTATCGCGACCGGCTGCGCGTCTTCGACCCTGTCCCGGCCGCGTTCCTGCACGGTACGACGTCCGTCCAGCCGGGCACGAAGGGCGACGGCGGCGTCATGTCGACGCCGGACGTGGTGACCGTGACCGTCCCGGACACCGACCTGCGCAGCGCGCTGGGGCTCCCCACGACCGGCGGCTCCGTCGAGGTGGCCCGCCGGCTGATCTCCAACGGCATCGCCTGCCAGAACTTCACTGTCACCGGCACACACACGCTGACCTGTGACGGCCTGGCCCCGCAGGGCGTCTCGGCCTTCACCGGCAACCAGGGCATCGACCTGATCGTCGCGGGCGACCCGTTCGCGCTGCGGGACGGTGTCATCGAAGGCCTGTCCGCGTCGCTGAACACGTTCGACCGGCTGGACGCCGACCACGTCGCCGACAGCGTGCCCAACGACCAGTACACCTCGACCCTGCCGCTGGTGGACCTCACCCCGTCCCAGCTGGCGACCGAGCGCACCGACCTCGCCACCGGACTGGCCAAGCTGTCCGCGGCGGCCGACGAGGACGAAACCGGTAAGCCCGGCGGCAAGCCGGCCGTCTCCAGCGCCCAGGAGATGTCGGCCGCGGTCGACACCCTCGTCCCGCACGGACAGGGCCTCACCTACGACCTCGGTGCCCAGCAGCTCGGGGTGGCGCTCGCGGCGTCGACCCCCGCCGACTACGTGCGCGACGCACGGCTGCGCTTCGCCGTGGACGGCCCCGGTCAGGTGGTCGGCGCCGACACGGTGAAGGTCTCGGTGGACTCGTCCACCACCCTGGCGACCGACGTCGACAAGAGCACGGCCCGGTCGTTCATCGGCGACGCCTCGAAGACCAGGTCGACTGTCGGGCTGCAGCTCGACGACACCACCAGCCCCACCTTGTCCGGGAAGGACTTCCAGGCCGGGATCGGCTCGTTCCGCACCACGACCGCCGGCAACCGGGCCTCCCTCGCGATGTCGGTCACCACCGACTACGACCCCGCCTCCGGACAGCTGAAGACGACCAGGTCGGGACGCAGCGACGCCGCGTCGGCGGACCTGACGATGGCACTCGACAACAAGACCATCCACTACGTGGCCGCCGCGACGGGCACCTCGGGGGGAAGCGGCACCGCCCAGCCGGCTCCCGAGGCGATGCAGGTCAAGTTCCTCGCCGAGGGGCTCGACGGCTACGCCTCCGCCCTGGATGCCGCCCTCGACGGCGCGTCGGCACGCAACGTCCACCAGAACGGGCTGCCGGTCGCGGCTCCGCTGATCGGCAGCCACCTCGACGCCGGCGCCAAGGTCGGGGACCGGCTGACCGACGTCACGTCCCAGCTGCGCGACACCCTCCAGGAGATCCCCGCCACCACCAAGGCCGGAGCCCTGGGGAAGGCGCTCACCGATGCCACCAAGGCAGCCCTGCCGGCGGGGGGTGACCTGGAGGTCAGCTCGGTCTCCGCGGACGTGACCTGCTCGAGCAGCGGCGACGCGTGCGACCCGGACGCCGTCTCGACCGAGTGGTACGAGGTGAGCCTCGAGCTGACCCTGACCTCCGCGACGAAGACCGGCCACGCGCCGTTCGACATCGGCGAGGCCGGCGTCAACATCAAGTCCGACCGCACCGTGGACACCAGCTCCTCGTGGAGCGTCCCGGTCACCCTGAAGCTGACACGCGGCGTCGGCCCCCAGGTCTCTGTCGCCCCGAGCGACGCGCTCGCCCTCGACGCGACCGCGAAGATCGGCACGGAGCAGAAGCCCTGCGCGGCCGGCCCCCAGTGCGTGAAGGCGGTCATGGGCTACCTGCCTGCGGAGCTCACGCCGACCGGCGCGGGAGCCGCGGCTGCCGAGAACGCAGCGGTGAAGGTCGGCGTGCGGGTCAGGACGACCGGAACGACGTCGCCCACCGACTACAGCCTCTTCGACCTGTACGACGGGAAGCTGGCCGCCACGGCGTCGTTCGCCGATGACGCGGGCGTGGAGCAGGGGCTCAGCCTCGCGTTCCAGACCACCGGCAAGAGCGGGGGCGCCTTCGACATGAGCGGTGCCGTCAAGGTCCCCTGGACGGCCGCCGGCGGGTTCGGCAACGTCACCTACGACCAGGTCTACCTCGACACCCCGGAGGTCGTGAAGAGCCTCGCGACCCCGTTCCAGACGGTCGACCCCTACCTCGGTCCCGCGCGCGACGTGATGGATGTGCTGCGGGCGAAGATCCCGGTCGTCTCCGACCTGTCCGAGCTCGGTGGCGGTGGTGAGATCAGCCTGCTGTCGCTGCTCGACAGGCTCGGTGGCAGGAGCAAGAAGCTCGAGCTCGCGGTCCGGATCATCCACTTCGTCGACGCCGTCGCCCAGATCGTCAAGCTGGGGGCGTCCCTGCAGGACAAGGTCAGCACGACCCAGCTCGCGGAGGCGGGCACCCTGCTGACGCTGGAACCCCACGACGTCGCGGTGTCCGACAGCTGCACCGAGGTCACCCGCGAGACGGTGGAGACCGTCTCCGAGACCGGCAGCAAGGTCAAGAAGCAGCAGAAGACCACGAAGTCCTGCGAGAAGGAGGACGACGACAAGCAGGCCGGTGAGAGCGAGGCGGCCCAGGCCAAGAAGCAGGGGGCCAAGGACCAGACCACGAAGGAGAAGCGCACAGGCACGCGCGCCGTCAGCACCTCCGTGGCGACCACGACGAGCAAGTTCACCGCGCCGATGCCGGGCTTCTCGCTGCCCTTCATGCAGGACCCGAACCAGCTCGTCGACGTGCTCACCGGCGAGGGGGAGGCGTCCTACTTCCGCATCGACTTCGGCCACCTCGTCGCCGAGGTGGCCTACACCCAGGAGTTCGGTCCGATCATGGCCGGCCCCATCCCGATCAAGCCGTTCGTCGGTGGGTCGATCAGCGTCGAGGGCCGCCTCGCGGTCGGCTTCGACTCGCTCCCGCAGACCCAGGCGGCCCAAGGTCTCCCGCATCCCGGTGACGTGGACGCGCTCATCGCCGCCTACCAGGGGTTCGACAAGTCGAGCGTGATCCGTGAGGGCTTCTACCTCGACGACTTCGAGGACGGCGTCGACGTACCCGAGGTCAAGATGGTGACCACCATCGAGGCGGGCGCAAGCGTCAGCATCGGCATCGTCAGCGCGGGCATCAAGGGCCAGGTCACGCTGACCATCAACCTCGACCTGCACGACCCCAACCATGACGGCAAGGTCCGGATGGCGGAGCTCCGGGCGGGCGGCGCCAAGTGCGCGTTCGACGCGAGCGCCTCCATCGAGGCCTTCATCAAGGTCTTCGTGGAGATCAACCTGCTGATCACCAAGAAGAGCTGGGACTACGACATCCTCCGGTTCGGTCCCTATGAGCTGTTCAACTACGAGTGCCCGGACACGCAGCCCTCCCTCGTGCACTGGAACGGCACCGCGCTCCAGCTGACCTCCGGCTCGGACAACGGGAGCCGGCACACCAACGACGGCGACGTCTCCGACCAGTACGACGTCCGCCAGTTCGACGTCAAGGGCGGGGCCGACGGTGGCGAGACCGGCAGCATGACGACCTACGAGGTCGCCGCCTTCGGTCAGGTGCAGCGGGTCGACGTCACCAAGGTCGGTGGCGGGTACCACGGCGTGGTCTGGCAGGTGTCGAAGGCGGTCGCGACCGCAGCGCAGGGCTCGTTCGACACGGGCACGCGTCCCGCGTTCACCGCCGACGGCGGCGTCAAGGACGACACGCTGCGGTTCCTGACCGGCGAGACCTACCAGGGCAACGACCTGGTCACCACTCCGTTCGCGGCTCACGTCGACGTCACCGGCGGTGACGGCAACGACACCATCGTCACCGGTACAGCGGACGACGTCGTCTCGGGCGGCGGCGGCAACGACGTCGTCGACACCGGGCTCGGGAACGACTCCGTGCACGGCGACGCCGGCAACGACATCGTCACCGGCGCCGCCGGTCGCGACGACCTCTCCGGCGACGCCGGCAACGACCGGCTGTCCGGCGGACCCGGTGGTGACCGGATCGTCGGTGGCGCCGACGACGACTCGCTCGCCGGGGGACCGGGACGCGACGTACGCGCGGTGCTGGTCGGGCCGCAGGGCAGCGACGCCCACGCACTGGCGACCCGCCAGGCCGAGGTCGGCTTCGACAGCGGTGACGTGCTCGTCGGTGGAGACGGGGCGGACCTCGTCGACGGCAACGACGGCTCCGACGTCGTGGTCGGCGGCAACGCCTCCACGCTGACCGACCCGACGGGTCCGGCCGGCCTGTTCGAAACGCGTGGCCGCACGGTCAACGTGCTGGTCCAGGACGCCAACGGGCAGGCACAGCAGACCGTCCAGACCGTCCAGGTCGACACGGCCGTCGTACCCGGTCCCCAGGCCCTCGACGGGCTCTGCGCCTCGGGCCCGAAGCAGTCCGGGACCCCCGGCACCGACTTCGTCACCGGAGGCAGCGAGGCCGACGTCGTGGTCGGCAGCGACGGGACCGACGAGCTCGACGGTGGTGCGGGACGGGACGAGGTCTGCGGCCGCAACGGCGACGACCACCTCTCCGGCGACGGCGCGGCGAAGGCCTCGAAGACGGCCGGCGAGAACGACGACGTCATGCGCGGCGGTGCCGGCGACGACCGCATCGACGCGGGCGCCGGCGACGACGCGGTGTACGGCGACGACGTCACGCTCTACCGCGGTGGCACGCGCGTGCTCGACGGCACGCTCGGCTCCGGATCGGCCGGATCCGGCAACGACTACCTCGACGGGGCGGACGGCGACGACGTGCTCGCCGGCGGCGAAGGGTCCGACCTGGTCCGCGGCGGCGCCGGCGACGACGTCACCTCGGGCGAGGGACGCGACACGAAGGCCACCGGCGGGGAGGCTCCGTCGCTGAAGGACCGGCTGGTGTCGTGCAACGCGATGACCCGGATCGTGAACGGGTACGTCGACCTCAACGGCGACCTGCTCGCCGGTGGCACCTCGGTCCAGGGGATCGCGCCGGACAACGGGCGGTTCGCCGGGCTTCAGGTGGCGAACGGCAGCATCCGAGTCCTCGGCGGGACGTCCCCGCTCACCGGGCTGGTCGGCGGCGACACCGTGGTGATCGACGGTGGCGTGGACCTCGACCGGAACGGTGTCGTCAACTCCCAGGACAACGGCACCGTGCCGCTGGCCTCGATGCTGAAGACCACCGACGCCAACACCGACGGGGACTGCATCCTGGCCGAGGACGGCGACGACGAGGTGCGCGGCGGGACGGGCTCGGACTACCTGGGCGCGGGCGCCGGCACCGACCTCGCCGACGGCGGGGACGGCAACGACCTGGTGCTCGGGGACGAGGGCACGGACGTGCTTCTCGGCGGCCCGCACCAGGATGTGCTCGTCGGGGGCGACGGCGACGACCACCTGCTCGGCGGTGAGGGTGCCGACCGGCTGCGGGGCAACGAGGGCGACGACTCCCTGGTCGGCGGCAGCGAGACCTCGCAGGCCGTCGACGGCGAGGACGTCGAGCTCGGTGGGCGTGGCACGGACGTCCTGGTCGCCGAGAACGGCAGCGTCGTCTCGCAGTCCGTCTCCGACCAGGTGATGAACGCGGGCTGGCACTCCCAGCCCGACGTGCCGGCGACGGTGGTCACCGGCCAGGGGGCGGAGCACTTCGCGGCAAGCGCCGTGCTGTGCGGGACTCAGGCCGTGGCCACCCGCTGGGTGACGCTGCTGGCCGGTGGTGCCGGCGCACGTGAGCCGCACGCCTCACCGGGTGGACCCGTGCTCTACGACGAGCTGTACGGCGGTTATGGCTGCGACTGGGTGTTCGGCTCCGCCGGGGACGACCTGGTGCGGGGCGGCCAGGACGACGACGTCGTCGAGGGCAGCAGCGGCAACGACACGGCGTACGGCGATGCCGGCGACGACGTCGTGGTCGGCGGCAGCTCCGTCGACCCGGCCAGGGACCAGCAGGTCACCGTGGGCCGCAAGGCTCCCGGGGTGGCCGACGGCCAGGACACGGTCTACGGTGACGGCGGTCCGGACGGCGAGCTCGGCCGCGACCTGCTGGCGGGCGACAATGCGACCCCGGTGAAGGTGTCGGGCTCGACGTTCGCCGTGCAGCTGCACGACGTGCAACGCACCGGTGCGACGGTCCCGGCAGGGGCGTACGGCGGCGACGTCGTCTACGGGGACGCCGCCGGTGTCATCGTCGGCAGCGGTGCCGAGGACGAGATCTTCGGCCAGGGCGGCGACGACCTGCTCAACGGCGGCGCGTCCGACGACTACGTCGAGGGCAACGCCGGCAGCGACGTCGTGAACGGCGGCGACGGGCAGGACGACCTGGTCGGCGGCTCCTCGGCCAAGGACGGTCAGCCGCTCGGCGCGGACGCGAAGCGGCTGACGCAGCCGGTCGACCTCGTCGACCCCTCCGCCGGCGGCGCCTCCGACGAGCGTGACGTCGTGCACGGTGGCGCGGGGCACGACGTGGTGCTCGGCGACAACGGCCGGATCACCCGTCCGGCGGGCCGGTCCACCGACAGCACGCACGCCTACCGCGACGTCGCGATGGCCGACGTGGTGGCCGGTGACACCTCCGGCTCGGACGAGCTCTCGGGCGACGACGGCGACGACGTGCTCTACGGCCAGATGGACCGCACCACGCGGTCCCCGAGCGGAACGGTCCTGATGACCGGCGACGAGCTGCACGGCGGCAGGGGCAACGACGCGATGGTCGGGGACCTGGCCGTGGTCGAGCCGACCCCGGCGACCGGAGCGAAGCGGCTCACCTCGAACGGCGGGTTCGTCAAGGAGGACGTCTACCCGGCCGGGAGCCTGGTGCCGGTGACCTACGTGCCGTCCACGCTGGTGAAGGTCGGCGGCTCGGACGTGGCCTTCGGCGACGACGGCAACGACACGATCCGGCTCGGCGCCGACCGCGACCTCGCCAACGGTGGCGCCGGTGACGACGTGCTGCTCGGCGGCGACGCCGACGACGCGCTCTGGGGCGGGCTGGGTCACGACCGGCTGTTCGGCGGCTACGGCGACGACGCTCTGGACCTGAAGCGCCCCGCGACGGGTGCGTCGCCGGCCTGGACGACGTACGCCTCGGTGGCGGGCGCCGAGGACACCGACGACAGGGCGAGCACCACCAACGGCCCGGACCTGGTGTACGGCGGGTGGGGAGCCGACGTGATGCAGGCCGACCAGGGCGGTGCGGGACGCCAGCCCGGCTCCGACCAGCTGGTCGACTGGGTGGGCAACCACAACCTCTACCTGGTCTGCAACGGGGCGTACGGCGCCGGCTACGTGGTGCGGCAGAGCAGCCCGGACATGGAGAGCCTGCTGTCGGCGCTGGTGGTCGCGGCGGGCGGCAAGGACGTGGCGACCGCCGACAGCGCGGCGTGGTACGACCTCGGCCTGGTCACCAACACCGGGAACAGCGCGAACTCCAAGCCCGTCGCCGGCGCGCCCGGCAACAACACCTGCGAGGGCGCCGGCTGACCTTGTCGGTGGGCGTCGCTACGGTCCGTGCATGGATCTGAGCGACGCCTACCGGATGGGCACCGAGCTGCTGCGGCAGCACGGGCTGGACGGCTGGTCCCTGGCCTTCGACAACGCCAAGCGCCGTGCCGGGGTCTGCCGCCACGGGTCCCGGGTGATCGGGCTGTCCGCGCCGCTGGCCCGGCTCCACGCAGCCGACGAGGTCCGCGAGACCCTGCTGCACGAGATCGCGCACGCGCTGGCCGGCCCCGAGCACGGCCACGACGCGGTGTGGGTGGCGCGGGCCCGCTCGATCGGCAGCACCGGGCAGCGCTGCCTGCCCGCCGAGGCGCCCACGCCGGCCGCGCCCTGGCTCGGCGTCTGCCCGGCCGGGCACACGGTGGAGAGGCACCGCCGCCCCGAGCGGGTCGCCTCGTGCCTGGACTGCAGCCCGACGTTCTCCACCGAGCACCTGCTCGAGTGGACCCACCACGGGCGGCCGGGCGTCCTGCATCCCAACTACCTGCTCGAGCTGCGGAGCCTGCGCGAGGGCCGGCCGATGCGGCTCGCCCGGCCCGGACAGTCCGTCCGGCTGCTCGTCCCCGGCCCCCTGCACGGCCGGGTCGGCCGGGTGGCCCGGCTCGGCCGGACCAGCTACCACGTCGACCTGCCCGACGGTCGCTACCGGGTGCTGTTCGCCGCCGCGGAGCGCGTCGACCCGTCGACGGCGCGGCCGGCTGGGATGATCGACGCATGGTCCGGCACCGGCTCGCGACGCTGATCCTGGCGCTGCTGTGCGTCGCGGCAGCCACGGTGTCGTGCACGGCGACCGCAGGCGACGCCGCCGGGAGACCGGACGCGGCGTCCCGCTCCGGGTGTCCGGGCGTCCACTTCGACGACGTGCGCGGTCCCGTCCCCTCCTACGCCGGGACCCGGCTGGCCCGCTTCGCCAACGACCAGGCGATGTGCCGGGGCCTGTGGCTGCCGACCGCGGACCGCTGGTTCGTGCCGCAGGGTCTCGCGCTGGACGGCGGCACGGCCTGGGTCAGCGGCTACCGCTGGCGGCGGGCGTACGGCGACCGCCCGTGCCGGCTGCTGCACGTCGACCTGGCGACCGGGCGGCTGCTCGCCTCCACGGACCGGCTGACCGGCTCGGTGGGGGAGCGGGGCCCGACGTTCTGCCGGCACGGCGGGGCGCTGTCGCTGGACCGGCACGGTCTGTGGGTCAGCGAGGCCGACCGACTGTGGCTGGTCGACCCGGCCCGCGTCGGACACGGCGACCCGGTGCTGCGGGTCTGGCGCACCGAGCATCCGGTCAAGGGGTCGGCGATCCTCGACGGCTCCGCCGGCGGGCTCGCCCTGGTGTCGTTCGTCGACGGCGGCCCGGGCCGGACCCGGTGGTACTCCTACCGCGACCTGCTGGCCGACGGGGTGACCACGCTGGTCGCCGGCCCGGCGCGCAGGCCCACCCAGGCCGGCCCCAGGCGAACCACGTCGGCGGTGCGCCGGGTGCAGGGCGTGACCCGGACGCCCAGCGGGGTGTGGTCGACGTCCTCGGTGACGACCTGCGGGATGCTGCTGACGCCGGGCGGCCGGCGGATCGCCTTCGCGCCCGGCGCGGAGGACCTCGAGCTCGACGGCCGGGGCCGGCTCTGGGCGGTGCTCGAGTCGGGGGCCCGCAACTACCAGCGGGATGGCCGGCCGCTGGTGCCGATGCTCGCGCAGTTCGACGTGCGCACCCTGCTGGACGGGCAGCCCGAGACCTGCAGCTGGTGAGCGGCTCAGGCGAGCAGCGCGTCGACCGCCTCGGCGAACAGCTCGGTGTGCCGCGCGACGTCCTCGGCAGAGGTGTCCGGGCACATCAGCGCCATGTTGTGGAACGGCGTGACCAGCACCCCGCGGTTGGCCAGGAACAGGTGGAGGTACTCGTCGAGCTCCTCGTCGGCCGCCGCCGCCGACTCGCTGCCGGTGCGGGGCGCGGGGGAGGCGAAGCGGTACTCCGCGCGGGCGCCGAGCCGGCTGACCGACCAGGACACCCCGGTCCGGTCGATGGTCGCCTGCACCCCGGCGGTGAAGTCCGTGGCCAGCGACACCATCCGCTCGAAGGCCTGCTCGGTGAGCACGTGCTCGAGGGTGGCGCGCATCGCCGTGACCGACAGGGCGTTGCCGGCGAGGGTGCCGCCGATGCCGCCGACGTCGACCAGGTCCGCCTCCGGGTGCCCCTGCGCGGCGGCGGCCACCTCCCGGGTGATGCCGTAGGCGCCGCTGGGGATGCCGCCGCCGATGCTCTTGCCGATCACGAAGATGTCCGGCTGCAGGCCCCACAGCGCGGTGGCCCCGCCGGGTCCGGCGGAGAACGTGTGCGTCTCGTCGATCATCAGCAGCGCGCCGTACCTCGTCGCCAGCTCCCGCAGCCCGTCGAGGAAGCCGGGCTCGGGCAGCACGATGCCGATGTTGGTCAGCGCCGGCTCGGTGAGGATGGCTGCCACGTCGCCGTGCGCCAGCTGCTCCTCGACGCCGGCGAGGTCGTTGAACTCCGCGACCCGGGTGGTCTCCGCCAGGGCCACCGGGGCTCCGACCAGACCCGACCGGGCCACGGCAGTCCCGTCCGGCCCGGGCACGGCGAACGCCTCGTCGACCGAGCCGTGGTAGCAGTAGGCGAACGTCAGCACCTTGGGGCGGCCGGTGACCATCCGCGCCAGCCGGATCGCCCACCGGTTCGCGTCGGTGGCGGTCAGCGTGAACGACCAGAGCGGCAGCCCGAACCTGCGGGCCAGCTCGGCGCCGACCCACTCGGCGTCGGCGGTGGGGAGCATCGTGGTGATCCCGCCGAGGTCGCGCATCCGGAGGGTCACCGCCTCGACGGTCGCCCCCGGGCTGTGCCCGGCCATCGCGCCGGTGTCGCCCAGCGCGAAGTCGACGTACTCCTGCCCGTCCACGTCGACCACCCGGTTGCCCCAGGCCCGGTCGAGGTAGAGCGGGAACCCGCCGCTCCACATGTTCATCCAGGTCATCGGCACGCGTCCGAACAGGTGGTCGGCCGCGGCGTACAGCTCGGCGGAGCGCGGGTGGGTGTCGGCGTACGTCGCCCGCTCGCGTTGGGTCAGCGAGGCGAGCCGGGCCCGGTCGAGGGAAGGCATGACCGGACGCTCCCGGGTGGACCCGGGCCTCGTCAAGGGCAGGCGGGCAAAGACCGCTTGGACGGCGGACTTAGGCTTGCCTTACCCGTCGCACCCCGAGGAGTCGCATGTCCGAGCCCCGCCGTCGCCGCAGCGCGTACGCAGCCACCGTGCTGCGCACCGAGCAGCTGTCCGCGTCCCTGGTCCGGCTGGTGGTCGGCGGACCCGGGCTGGCCGGGTTCGGCCTGACCGGTCCGGGCACGACGCCGTACGCCGACTCCTACGTCAAGGTGGTGTTCGTGCACCCCGACGTGCCGCGGCCGCTCCCGCGCACGGAGGACGACCGGGTCGACGTGGACGCGGTCCGAGACACGCTTCCCGCGGAGCACGCGCCCCGGACCCGCTCCTACACGGTGCGCGGGTTCGACGCCGAGACCCGCGAGCTCACGCTGGACTTCGTGGTGCACGGGGACGAAGGCGTCGCAGGCCCGTGGGCGGCCGCCGCCCGTCCCGGTGAGGAGATCCTGCTGCTCGGGCCCGGGGGTGGCTACGCGCCGGACCCGTCCGCCGCGCGCCACCTGCTGGCCGGGGACGCGAGCGCCCTGCCGGCGATCGCGGTGGCCCTCGAGCGGCTGCCCGCCGACGCCCGCGGGCACGCCGTCGTCGAGGTGCACGACGCGCGCGACGAGATCGACCTGGCCGTCCCGGCGGGCGTCGAGCTGGTCTGGGTGCACCAGGGCGACGAGCGACCCGGTGTCCGGCTGGTCGCCACGGTCCGCGACCTGCCCTGGTCCGGGGACGACGTGCACGCGTTCGTGCACGGCGAGGCGGCGGCGGTCAAGGAGCTGCGGCGCTACCTGCGGCTCGAGCGCGGGCTGGGCCTCGACCGACTGTCCATCTCCGGCTACTGGCGCCTCGGTGTGGACGACGAGGGCTGGCGGGCGAGCAAGCGCGAGTGGAACGCCGCGATCGAACGGTCCGAGTCGGTCACTGCCTGAGACTCCGGCGCGTTCGGTGAACAAGTCGGCACATCTGCGTCGATAATGACCCCGTGAGCTCAGGGGGTGGGGGTCGGGTCGCGGAGACACGCGTGCGCATGGTCGCCCAGCCGGCGAGCGTCCCCGCCGTACGACGGTTCGTGGACGACGCGCTCACGACGTGGGGACGTGTCGACCTCATCGACGACGTGGGTCTGAGCGCCACCGAGCTGGCCACGAACGCCACGCTGCACAGCCGGAGCACGTTCTTCGACGTCGAGCTGCGCTCGACGGGCGATGCCGTCCGCGTCGCCGTCGTGGACACCGGGGCGATGCCCGCTACGTCGATCGCGTCGCGCGCCGACCTGGAGCCGCCGGCCGAGGACGACGACCTGGACCTGGACTTCGAGTCGATGACCGGTCGCGGACTGTTCATCGTGTCCGCCCTCGCCAGCAGCTGGGGGATCGACGACTTCCCCGGCGGGACCCGGGTGTGGGCCGACTTCGCGACCACCGAGGGCGACGACCTCGCCCGGCAACCGGTGCTGTCCAGCACGGCGCCCCCCGTCGCGCCGGCGCCGGGCACGGCCACCGCCGTGATCCGGCTCGACGGCTGCCCGCCCGAGCTGCTGCTCGCGCACGACGACAACCTGGCCGACATCGCGCGTGAGCTGAGCCTGTTCGGGGCGAGCCATGCCGACCGGGAGGCCGTCCGCATCTCCGAGCAGATCGTCGAGGTGGTCCGGCTCTCCGCCCTGTCGTGGGACGCGGCCCGGCTGGTCGCCAAGCAGGCGGTGCACGAGGGCAGGCCCCAGGTCGACATCGCGATCGCGGTCACCGAGCCCGCGCAGCTCCCGGAGCGGGTGGAGATCCTGCGGCGAGCCGTGCTGAGCGCCGAGGCGATGGCCGACCAGGGCCTGCTGATGACGATGCCCGCGCCCGCCGCGGTGCAGCAGTGGCGCGACTGGGTCGAGGGGGAGATGACCGAGCAGGTCACCTCCGGCCGCGGGCCGGTGTCGTTCCGCGACTACCGCGAGTTCCGCTGACCCTCAGGCTCCGGTGGCCTTCTCCAGGGCCGCGAGCTCCTCGTCGAGGTGGGTCAGCAGCCGCTGCAGGTGCGGCACCGTGCGGCGGCAGCCGGTCAACCCGAAGCCCAGGTCGTCGGCGTACGACGTGCAGGTGATGTTCAGGCCCATGCCGTGGATCGGGATGGACAGCGGGTACATCCCGTCCATCCGGGCGCCGTTGAAGTAGAGCGGTTCCTTGGGCCCGGGCACGTTGGAGATGATCAGGTTGAACGGCGGGCGCGTGATGCCCTCCATCTTCAGCATCGGCGCCAGGATCGCGGGCGCCAGGCCGAGCGCACTCATCACGAGGATCTGCGCCGGCGTCATCGTGCTGAGCGCCTCCTTGCCGGTCAGCATCGAGTGGTGGATGCCCTGCAGCCTGTCCGCCGGGTCCGGCTCGTCGGTGCCGAGCCGCACCATCACGGACCCGACCGCGTTGCCGCCGGACGCCGACGCCTTCTGCGAGCTCTTCGCCTTGAGGCCGACGGGCACCATCGCGACCAGCGAGGAGTCCGGCAGCGCGCCGAGCTCGTCGAGGTAGGTGCGCATCGCCCCGCTGCACATCGCCAGCACGACGTCGTTGAGCGTCGTACCGCTGGCCTTGCCGATGGCGCGCAGCCGCTCGATCGGCCAGTCCTGCGCGGCGAACCGACGGGAGCCGGTGATCCGCTTGTTGATGACCGTGCGGGGTGCGTAGAGCGAGAGGGCGGAGGTCTCGTTGCGTACGCCGCGGGACAACGTCCTGGCCAGGGCCCCGGGGAGCCCGGCCGCCTCGGCGCTGATGCCGAGCGCCGTCCGCAGGGCGCCGAGCGGCAGCCCGAACGTGGTGTTCTCGGTGTCCGCGCCCTTGCTCAGGTTGCGGCGGGAGGTGTGCTCGGCCGACCAGGTCGGCGCCATGTCCCGCTCGTCGGCGTCGGTCGAGAGCACGCTCTGGATCAGCCGCATCGACGAGACGCCGTCGATGAGCGCGTGGTGCATCTTGCTGTACATCGCGACGCGGCCGTCGCGCAGGCCCTCGATCAGGTGGATCTCCCACAGCGGCCGCTCGAGCGCGAGCCGCGTGCTGTGCAGCCGGCCGCACAGCTCGAGCAGCTCCCGGACCCGGCCGGGCTTCGGCAGTGCGCTGTGCCGGACGTGGTACTCGAGGTCGAAGTGCTGGTCCTCGGTCCAGCACCACTGGCCCGCCGTGGCCACCGACCGGTGCGGCCGCTTGAGGAACAGCGGTGCCGGGTCGTCGTGGGTGAGCATCTCGTCGTACATGTCCTTGAGGAAGCTCCGTCCCGCCCCCTCCGGCTTGCGGAACAGCTGCAGGCCACCGACGTGCATCGGCTGGCTGCGGTTCTCGGCGAACAGGAAGCCTGTCGACGTCGGGTCCATCGGAGCGAGCATCGGCTACCTCTCGGTCGGTGAAGCCTTGCCGGTGAACCTGCCCACTCGGGCGGTTCTTCAATCCCGGGCGGGCTGGCTCCGGGTGCGGTGCAGCAACCAGTCCCGGTCGGTGCGGATCAGCGCGTAGCGGACCGGTGCCGCCCGCCCGTGCAGCACGAACAGCATCCGGCGCTCGGTGCGGTCCTCCTCCTCCCACCAGCCGATGTCCGCGATGGACTTGTCGGCGTCCTCGTAGCGCAGGTGGTCGAGCTCGTGGTCGTCGACCGCGACGGCGAGCCGGTCCTGGCCGGTGTCGGTCGGCACGCCCTTCGGGAGCGCCCAGGACCGCAGCACGCCGTCCTCCTCCAGCCGGAGGTCGAAGTGGTGACGGGGCTTGTGGTGCTCGTGCAGGACGAAGGCCGGCTTCACAGACCCATGGTGCCCGCGTTTGCCCCCGGCACCCCTGGGTACCGCGCCTGCTTCCCCGATTTCGTCGAACAGAAGGATGTACCCGTGGCTCGCAACACGATTTCCCGCGCTCTGCACGACGTCGGCCTCGCCGCCTGGTTCGGCGGCACCCTCGCCAACGCCGTCGCCCTCAACCCCGCCTCGTCCGAGGCCGGCAGCGCCCGCGCGACGGGTGCGGTGGCCAACGTCGGCTGGGACCGGTGGACCCCGGTCAACGCCGCCGCGATCGGTGCGCACCTCGTCGGCAGCCTGGGTCAGATCGCCGGCAACAAGGGCCGGCTGTCCGGCCAGCAGGGTGTCGCGTCCATGGCCCTGGTCAAGACCGGGCTGACCGCCGCCGCCCTCGGCGTCACCGCCTACAGCCGGGTCCTCGGCCGCAAGGTCTCGCAGACCACCGACGTACCGGCCGAGTCCGCGACCACGCCCACCAGCGGCACCCCTGCGGACGTGGCCAAGGCCCAGCGTCAGCTGCGCCAGCTGCAGTGGGTCGTGCCGGCCCTGACCGGCTCCCTGGTCGTGGTCAGCTCGTACGCCGGTGAGCAGCAGCGGGCCGCCGAGGTGCACAAGGGCGTGCTGCGCCGGATCACGGGCTGACCACACCCCCTGTCGGCGCGGGCTCGTAGGCTCGGGCGCATGGTCAACCTGTCCTCGCTGCTCGACGACGAGGACCTGCGCCGCCGCTACGGCACGCCGACGCTCGACCGGGCATGGGACTACGTACGCCGCGGCCACGTGCTGTCCTGCACGCACGAGCTCGACGACGACGGGGACCTCGACATCTCCGGTGCCGTGGCGGGGTCGACCGCCGCGCCGTACTCCGTGCACCTCAGCGTCGGTGAGGACGCTCGGGGGCTCTGGGTCTTCGGCCGCTGCAGCTGCCCGGTGGCGGAGGGCTGCAAGCACGCGGTGGCGCTGCTGATCACCGTCCGCGACGAGCAGGCCCGCACCGACCCCGGCGCCGGGCGGCGGTGGGAGCGGCAGCTCTCCTCGCTGCTCGACGAGCTGGACGAGCGCGCCCAGCGGTCCGCGAAGCGTGCGGACAAGCCGCTGGCGCTGCAGGTCGACCTCAAGCCACCGGCCCGGGCGGCCGCCCACCGGGCGTGGGCGCAACCGACCGGCTCGGCCCGCGGCGCGCTGCGGATGCGTCCGATGCGCCGCGGGGCCCGCGACAACTGGGTGCGCACCGGCATCTCCTGGTCCGACGTGCCCTACCTCGACCGGCACGGCGACCACCCGCCCGAGCAGGTGGCAGCGGTCAACGACCTGCTGTCCGGGCACCGCACCGCGATGCGCCAGCTCTACTTCGGGGCGGACGGTCACGTCTCGCTGGGTTCCTTCGGCCCCGACGAGGTCGCGCTGCTGCGCCGCGCCGTCGCCGCCGGGATGCCGTTGCTGCCGGGCGCCGGGCTGTCGCGGGTGGACCTCGCCGATCCGGTGACCCTGCAGCTCGACGTCAACGCCGCGCCGGAACGCGACGCACAGCTGCGGATCGGGGTGCGGCTGGACGACGAGTGGTACGGCGCCGCCGACCTGGACGTGCTGGGCGAGGGCGGTCACGTCGTCGCGCTGTGGGTCGCCGACGGTGACGCGTGGGCGGTGACCCTGGCCGCGCTCCACGCACCGCCCGGGCCCGAGGTGCGTCGACTGCTCAAACGCGGTGACTCGGTCGTGGTGCCGGCTGCGGACCGGGACGACCTGGTCACCGAGTACCTTCCCCGGCTGCACCGGCATGTGCCGGTCGTGTCCTCCGACGGGTCGGTCGAGGTGCCGGAGCCGGCCGAGCCGCGACTGGTGCTCGCGGTGACCTGGGTCGCCGTCGACGAGGTGCGGGTGGCCTGGACCTGGCGCTACCGCGTCGGTGCCGACGACCGGGTCTATGCCCTGTCCGAGACCCGCGGGCTGCGTGGCGTACGCCGTCCCGAGCAGGAGCGTGCCCGGCTGGAGGGGCTGACGCTCGACGACGAACAGGCCTACCACCTGTGCCGCGGGCACCAGCGGGGGATGGGGCTCGAGGACGACAAGACCTTCCGGGACGCGCACGCGATCGTGTTCGCCGAGGAGCTGCTCCCGGGGCTCCGCGAGCAGGTGGAGCTCGACGAGATCGGCGAGCAGCCGGACTACCGCGAGCTCGACGGCGTGCCGGTGATCCGGTTCGCGACGCGCACCGACGAGGACCCGCACCGGACCGACTGGCTGGACCTGGAGGTGGAGGTCACCGTCGACGGGCAGTTCATCGCCCTGGCGCACCTGCTCGCCGCGCTGACGCAGGGCCGGGACCGGGTCATCCTGCGCAGCGGCGTGCACATCCGGGTGGACCGGCCCGAGTTCGCGCACCTGGCGCGGCTCGTCGAGGCGGCCGCGGAGCTGCAGGACCAGCCCGACGGGGGAGTCCGGGTCGGGCACCACGACCTCGGTCTCTGGGACGAGCTGGCCGAGGTCGGCATCGTCGACGCACAGGCCGCCCAGTGGGTGCGCGCCGCGCAGGCGCTGCGGTCGCTCGACACGCTGCCGGAGGTGGACCCGGTCGGGCTGAAGGCCGAGCTGCGGTCCTACCAGCTCGCCGGCTTCCGGTGGCTGGCCTACCTGTGGGCGTCCGGGCTCGGCGGGATCCTCGCCGACGACATGGGTCTGGGCAAGACGTTGCAGACACTGGCGCTGGTGGCGCACGCACGCGAGCACGGCGCGGGTCCGTTCCTGGTCGTCGCGCCGACCAGCGTCGTGGGTCTGTGGGCGAGCGAGGCGGCCGCGTTCACGCCCGGCCTCGACGTGCGGGTGGTGACCGAGTCGCACGCCCGGCGCGGTGAGACGGTCGCCTCGCTGGCGGCCGGCGCAGACGTGGTCGTGACGTCGTACACGCTGTTCCGCCTCGAGGCTGCCGACTACGTCGCGGTCTCGTGGGGCGGTCTGGTGCTCGACGAGGCGCAGATCGTCAAGAACCACACCGGCAAGACCTACCAGGCCGTGCGGCGCCTCGACGTGCCGTTCCGGCTCGCGCTGACCGGCACGCCGATGGAGAACCGGCTGATGGAGCTGTGGTCGCTGCTGTCGATCGTCGCGCCGGGCCTCTACCCCTGGCCGCAGCGGTTCGTCGAGAACGTCGCGAACCCGGTCGAGCGGCTCGGGGACCGCGAGGTGCTGGCCAGGTTCCGCCGCCGCATCCGGCCGTTCCTGCTCCGCCGCACCAAGGAGCATGTCGCCTCCGACCTCCCGCCCAAGCAGGAGCAGGTGCTGGAGGTGTCGCTGACGCCGCGGCACCGCACGATCTACGAGACCCACCTGCAACGCGAGCGGCAGACCGTGCTCGGCCTGGTCGAGGACTTCGACAAGCACCGCATCGCGATCTTCCGGTCGCTGACCAAGCTCCGCCAGCTCAGCCTCGACGCGGCACTGGTCGACGAGGAGTACGACGGAGTGGGGTCGGCCAAGATCGACGTACTCGTGGACCACCTCCTCGAGCTCGCCGCCGAGGGGCACCGCGCCCTGGTGTTCAGCCAGTTCACGTCGTTCCTGTCCCGGGTGCGGGCACGTCTCGACCGCGAGGGCATCACCTCCTCCTACCTCGACGGGACCACCCGGCACCGGCCCCGGGTCGTCGAGGGGTTCCGCACCGGGGACGACCCGGTGTTCCTGATCAGCCTCAAGGCCGGCGGGGTCGGGCTGACCCTCACCGAGGCGGACTACGTGTTCGTGATGGACCCCTGGTGGAACCCCGCGGTCGAAGCCCAGGCCGTCGACCGCACGCACCGGATCGGGCAGCAGCGGCCCGTGAACGTCTACCGGCTCGTCGCGTCGAACACCATCGAGGAGAAGGTGATGGCGCTCAAGGCCCGCAAGGCCGCGCTGTTCGCGCAGGTGGTCGACGACGACGCGCTGATGTCCGCGCCCCTGGGTGCCGACGACGTCCGCGAGCTCTTCGAGGACTGACCCGCACCGTCGTGCGTACCGAAACGGCCCGCACAACGGTCACTGAAGCGCAGACGGATCAGCCGACGCAGGGTCCCGACCCGAGCCGGGCGAGCCCCGTGAGGTCGCCGGGGCCGAACTCGGTCTGACCGACGTTGTCGCCGTACATCAGCTCGCTCGGGTCGTCCACGTGGTCGAGGCCGACGACGTGACCGAGCTCGTGCATCACGATGGCCTCGGCCTCGAGCTCGCCGTCCGGACGCTGCAGGATCTCGCCGAGCGTGGGGGAGTCCAGGCTGACCGACCCGGTGACGTAGGTGAGACGACCCGTCAGGGAGTCGCGCTCGGGAACGCTGCCGCCCAGACCGGCCACGTCTCCCGCCAGTTCCGGCACCTGCTCCGGTGTGGTCCACGCGATGAGCACGGGTGACCGTCCGGGCCCGTACCGGGCGAAGTCTCGTGTCGGTCGGGCCCGGTGCGGGATCTCGTGCGTGACGCCGTCGCGCACGAACGTGAGGCCCGTGGCCTGCGAGACCTCCCGGAGAGCCGAGTCGATAATGCGGTCGCCACCCGCCGGGGAGAGCTCGGCGTTGACGACCACATGGACCTGCCGGCAGGGGTTGTAGGTGACGGGGACGTCCGGCCGGCCGGCCTGGTGTGCCCTGAACCGGTAGCTCCCGGAGCCTCCGGCCGCGCTTGCCGACCCGGCCCCGACCCTGCGGCTGAGCCCGTCGAGACTGACCTGGATGCCCTCGTGCTGCAGCAGCACCAGGGTCGCTGCGACCGCGATCGTGGTCGTCGTGCCGGCAACGAAGAACCGTCGCCAGCCGTCCCCGCGACGACGTCGAGGCGCCTGGCCGGCGTAGATCCGGTCGAGCTCGCGGAGCTGTCGATGCATGCGACGTCGGCGACGAGTCCGCCCGAAGGTCAGGTCGTCCAGCAGCTTCCCCCTGGGCACCGCACGGATCATGCCGAATCCGGCTCGCCCGTGGGGTGGATATGCCGAATTGGCTTCGGAGGCCACGGCCTAGAGTCGGGCGGGTCAGCCATCCCCTACGACTGGTCCGGCGAGACGGTGTCCTCGGGGCGGTTTGCCTCGCTCGGCTGCGGAGCCTGCATTCCCGGCTGTGGCTTGCGCCGGCGGGACAGGTGGCGCAGAACCGTTGCCACGCAGGCGACTTGAGTACCTCGAGGTCGTGACGGCGGGGCGGAGAGGCCGGAATGCCTCAGCCGTAGCATTGCCCGGAGCCGACCAACGCGAACCCCAGCCGGTCTCCTGGGCCCAGCTGACCGTCTCTACGGGCGCTGCGGTACATCGTCTCGTCCCGGTCGTCGACGTGGGCGAGCCCGAGAACATGGCCGAGCTCGTGCACGATCACGCCCCGCACCGCGTCCTTTCCACCAGGCCGCGCGAGCTCGCCGGCGAGCTGCGGGGCGTCGAGCGCCACTCGTCCCGTCACGTAGTAGCGGTGGCCGGACTGGGGATCGGTGGTCGACGCGCTGCCGCCGTACCCGTCCACCCGGCCTTCCAGGGTCGGGGCCTGGTCCGGGGTCGACCAGGCGATGAGCACCGGGGGCCAGTCCACGCCGTTGGGGGAGCGGGAGTCGTCGGTGGGCAGCTCGTTGGTGTGGCCGTCCACCACGAAGGTCAGGTTGCTGGCGGCGTGCACCTGGTCGAGAGCGGCCGTCACCAGCTCGTAGCCGCCCGGAGGGGCCACCGCGTCGTTCACCACGACGTGAATCGCCTTGCACGGGCTGTAGGTGACGGGCTGGTCGGGCCGGCCCGGCTGGTGGTACTTGAAGGCGTACGACGCGGTCCCGTCCGCGCTCGCGGCGAGGCCGAGGGCGGCCATCACACCGTGGTGGTACAGGAACGCGAGCGTGCAGCCCGCCACGAGAACGATCGTGGTGAGGCGGCGCAGCCTCGACCGACCCGGTGGGCTGTGCAGCTCGCCGCTGGGCGGCGACGGCACGGCCACCGGCTCGTGGCAGCGGACCATCCGCCGAAGCCGTCGACGACGTCGAGCGCGTCCGAACGACACCCGGTCCCAGAGATCCCCCGTCCACACAGGGCCATGATGCCAAGCACCCCCGGCGATGTCCGGTGTTCCGGACAGCTCTGGCCAGCGGTGCCCGCGGCGGACGACGTACGTCGCGTGCGCGACTCCAGTGAGCTCCGCCGCCGCATCTTGTGCCTCAGCGCTCCAGGCGTACGACGGTCATGCCGGTCGTCTCGGCGGGACGGCTCATCGCCGCGAGAGCGGCGCCCGCCTGGTCGAGGTCGATGACCCGTCCGACCAGGGGGGCCGGGTCGATGGTGCCGTCGGCGACGAGCCCGAGCAGCTCGGCGTACTGGTGGGCGGGCATGCCGTGCGAGCCGAGCACCTCCAGCTCGTGCGCGACCACCCGGTCCATCGGCAGCGGGGGAGTGGCATCGGCGCCGAGCAGGAGCCCCACCTGCACGTGCCGGCCGCGTCGCCGCAGGCAGCGGACCGAGGCGACGGCGGTGTCGGGTGTGCCGACGGCGTCCAGGGAGACATCGGCCCCGCCGCCGGTGACCGCTCGTACGGCAGCGGCCGGGTCGCTGTCGCGCACGGTCTCGTGCGCACCCAGGTCGCGGGCACGGCGCAAGGCCGCCTCGCTGACGTCGACGGCGACGACCCGCGCCCCCAGTGCGACACCGACGACCACGGCCGAGAGCCCGACCCCGCCGCAGCCGTGCACGGCGAGCCAGTGACCGGCGGAGAGTCGGCCGTGGGTCACCAGCGCCCGGTACGCCGTCGCGAGCCGGCAGCCCAGCGACGCCGCGGTGACGAAGTCCAGGAGAGTCCGGGAGCCGCACCAGGTTGGTGTCGGCGGCGTGGACGGCCACCAGCTCGGCGAAGGAGCCGGGTCCGGTGAACCCGGGCTGGGTCTGGTCGGGACACACGTGCGTGTCCCCGTCGAGGCAGTAGGCACAGTGGCCGCAGCCGCACACGAACGGCACCGTGACCCGGTCGCCGACCGCCCACCGCTCGACGCGCGAACCCACCCTGTGCACGGTGCCGGCGAACTCGTGTCCGGGCACGTGCGGCAGCGACACCGGGTCGTGCCCCATCCACGCGTGCCAGTCCGATCGGCACACCCCCGTCGCGCCGACCCGGACCAGGACACCGTCGTCGGGACAGTCCGGTTCCGGCCAGGAGGTGAGACGGGGGAGTGCCTGGTGCTCGGCGTAGCTGACGGCGCGCATCCGCCCAGTCTGGCGTGACCTCAGGCGGGCAGCGCGCCCGGCCTGCCGCTCTCCACCACCCACGAGGAGTCCGTGACCGCCGGCGACGCGCTGTCGGTGGCCGAGGCGACCACCCGGTAGTCCGAGCGCCACCGCTCGGGCGTGACGACGCATCGCGTGTACCCGCGCAGGTCGGGCTCGAGGTACTTCACGTGCGGGTTGTTGGCCCGTGCGGCCTTCACCGCTGCTGCCCATCCGCAGCCCGAGCTGATCGACGTACCCACGAACTCGGTGGCGAGCACGGGGGTCTCGGGCTTCGTGAAGTCCGCGCGCAGGTCGCTCACCCAGGCGGAGTGCCAGTCCCCGGAGAGCACCACCGGGTTGCTCGGCCGGGACCGGTCCACGAAGTCCATCAGCCGGCGGCGGGACACGGCGTACCCGTCCCACTGGTCGTGGTTCACCGCGATGCCGGGACCGCTGTCGTAGTCGACCTGGGCCATGATCGTCTGCTGGGCCAGGACGTTCCACGTTGCGCGCGAGGAGCTCATGCCGTCGAAGAGCCAGCGCTCCTGCTCGTCACCCATGAACGTCCGCGAGGAGTCGAAGACCCGGGGGTCCTGGGGTCCATCGGGGAACGCGTCGTTGAGCTGGTCGGAGCGGTACTGCCGTGTGTCGAGCACGTGGAAGGTCGCGAGCGTCCCGTAGTCCAGGCGCCGGTGCATCCGGATGTCGGGTCCGGAGGGTCGCTGGGGCAGCCGCAGCGGCAGGTGCTCGTAGTAGGCCTGGAACGCGTTCGCCCGCAGGCGCAGGAAACGGGACGGCTCGTTGGAGGCCTCGTTGTCCGGCTGCGAGATGCCGGCAGCCCAGTTGTTCTCCACCTCGTGGTCGTCGAAGGTCAGCACGAACGGGAACGCGGCGTGCGCGGCTTGCAGGTCCCGGGACGTCTTGTACGTCGCGTGGTTGACCCGGAAGTCCGCCAGCGTCTCGTCGTTGCGGCGCTCGTAGACGTAGTCGCCCACGTGCACCACCAGGTCGAGGTCCTCCCTGGCCATAGTGCGGTAGGCGGCGTAGGGGCCACCCACCCAGGCCTGGCAGGAGGCCAGCCCGAAGCTGATCCGGTCCGGGGTCGACCCGGCGGCCGGGGCGGTGCGGGTCCGTCCGACAGGGCTGAGCTGGTTGCCGGCGCGGAAGCGGTACCAGTAGTCGCGGCCGGGCCGGAGCCCGGACACCTCGACGTGCACCGAGTGTGCGAGCTCGGGGGTCGCCCGGGCCGACCCGGCACGCACGACCTGTGTGAACCGTTCGTCGGTGGCGACCTGCCAGCCCACCTGCAGCTGCCGGTCCGGCATCCCGCCGAGCCCGTCGGGAGCCAGCGGGTCCGGGGCGAGCCGGGTCCAGAGCACGACCCCGTCGGGCAGCGGGTCCCCGGATGCGACACCGAGCGTGAACGGGTCGGTGGGGAAGCGCGGAGCCGACCACGCCGGTGCGGCGGACCACCCGTGCAGGGCGGCAGCGGTGCCGGTGGCTCCTGCGAAGGCGAGGAAGCGGCGGCGGGACAGAGCAGACATGAGGAAACCTCCCGAGAAGTGGTGAGTCCCAGTCAGCCAGGCGTGAGGAACGCGCTCCTCACGCCGTGGTGAACGACCACGGAACACTCGGCTGCCGGTGCCCGGCCGCCGGGGACGGGTGGATCTCGCGGTTTTACCTCGGGGCGCGGCGAGCCGGGTCTAGCCTTCGGGAACTCACCTGTACGAGAACGGGGTCGTCACCCAACGACCCCTGGGAGGCTCGGAGGAACCCGTGAGACGACCCATTGCTGCCCTGCGCCGTACGTCGCGCCTGATCGTCGTGCTCGTCAGCTCGCTCGCCGCAATGGCCGCCACGTCCCTGGCGTTCGCGGACGGCATCGACGTGTCGCACTGGCAGGGCACGATCAACTGGACCAAGGTGGACAACGCCGGGGTGACCTTCGCCTTCATGAAGGCGACCGAGGGCACCAGCTACACCGACCCGAAGCTGGCCACGAACTGGGCGGCGACCAAGCAGGCCGGCATCTACCGCGGTGCCTACCACTTTGCTCGCCCGAGCACCGCGGCGGGATCGGCAGCGGCCCAGGCGCGCTACTTCGTCTCGAAGGTCGGCGCGACCTCGTTCAAGAGCCCCGGGACCCTTCCTCCCGTCCTCGACCTGGAGGCCACCGGTGGGCTCGGCCCGTCCGCGCTCCGCAGCTGGGTGTCGAGCTGGCTGACGACCACGGAGCAGCTGACCGGTCGCACACCGATCCTTTACTTCTCCCCGGCCTTCTGGGAGGGCCACCTGGGCAACAGCACGGCCTTCACCCGCTACCCGCTGTGGATCGCGCACTACACGACCGCCAGCGCGCCGAGGGTCCCCGGCGGTTGGAAGACCTGGACCTTCTGGCAGCGCACCAGCAGCGGCACCGTCCCGGGCATCTCCGGACTGGTGGACATGAACCGCTTCAACGGCACCAGCGCCCAGATCGCCGCGCTCGCCAACATGTCCGGCGGCTCGACGGCTCCGGTCCCGTCCGGTCCGACCCTGCCGGCGGGTGCCGCTACCTCGCTGACCATGACGCCGGCCAAGACGGCAGCGGCGATCAACGAGGCGGTCTCCTTCGGCGGTGCGCTCACCAGCACCGCGGCCGCCACCACGGCGGGGACGGCCGGCGTGACGAGCCCCGTTCCCAGCGCGACCGTGTCCCTGTGGGCGCGCTCGGCCGGGACGAGCACGTGGAGCAAGGTCGCCTCCGGGCTCACCGACACGGCCGGCCGGTACGCGCTCTCGGGCCCGGTCCCGCGCAGCACGGACTACAAGGTCGTCTACGCCGGCGACACGACGTACGGCGCGACCACCTCCCCGGTGGTCCGGGTGGGCACACCCCCGCGCGCGGTCACGACTCTCGACCTGCACAAGAACAAGACCACGACGGTGCGTCGAGGCACCCGGGTGATGATCTACGGGCACGCGAAGGCACCGTCCGGCCCGGTCCTGGGCAGGACCGTGCGGGTCTACAAGCACCGGGCCAGCGGTGGGGCCTGGGTCTACGTGGGCAGCGTGCGCACGCTCTCACCGACGGGTTGGTACTCCACCACGGTCAAGCCACTGCGGTCGATGACCTACAAGGCGGTGTACGCCGGCGACCTGTACTACACCGCGGACACGTCCAACAATGTGACGGTCTGGGTGCGGTAGACCTCAGCGGGTGCCGCCCCGGTGACGCAACGGCGGCTGCGGGTTGAAGGCCCAGAGCGTGTCGTCGTCGAACAGGCGGGCCGGCCGGTGCAGCTTCGTGGCTACGGTGTCACCGAGGCGTCCGCGGCGGGGGTGTCGGACGCGGTCGGCGTCGGGGCGGCCTCCGGCGACGGTGACGTGCTGCTGCTGCTGCTGCTGCCGTGCCGGTGCCGGTGCCGGTCCCGGTGCCGGTCCCGGTGTCGGTGCCACCGGGATCGCTGCCGGTCGGGTCACCGGAGCCGGCGCCGCTCCCGGAGCCGTCCGGAGACGTACCGGCGGACGGGGAGCCGCCACCGGTGGGGGTCGCAGCGTCGCTCGGGGTGGCGCCGTCCGAGCTCTCGACGGCCGCGGTGGAACCGTCGGTCGGGGTCGCTTCCGGGTCGCCCGTCAGCGGTCCCTGCTCCTTCTCGATGACCTGCAGGATCTGCTGCTCGTACGAGGTCAGCTGCGACCGGATGTCCGAGAGCGGGACCTGGGTGATGTTGGCCCCGAAGGCCGCGATCTGCTGCCAGATGGCCGCGATCTCCTGCATGCCCGCGTCGCTGAGCGGGCCGTCGAGCGTGACGAAGAGCTGCGTGGCCAACGCGTAGGTGAGGCAGTTGACGCAGTCATAGTTGACCGCGGCCGAGATGTTCTGCGGCACCGCGACATGGTTGTCGCCGGTCACCAGCACGATCTGGAAGCCGACCGAGACCGCTGCGCAGTTGTTGCAGCTCGCGAAGGCGTAGGCCTCGTTCTTGTTCAGGGCGGGCGAGTCGTCCTCGACCCAGACGAGTGCGAACGCGACGTCGTACCGGACGGTGTTGTCGGTCGTGTTGACCGCCATCGCCTGGTTGTCTCCGTCGCCGGGCTCGAGCGGCTTGTTGAACGGGAACACCCAGGGCTGCGGCTGGTCGGCCCCACCGTCGGAAGCCCCGGCTGACGTGCCGGCTGACGTGCCGGCCGTGCCGGTGTCCGTCGTGGTCCCGGTGCCGTCGCGGGGGACCAGCACGAGCGCGAGCTGCGGGTGCTCGGCGGTGGGGCGGGCGTCGCCGTCCGCCCAGCCGGTGACCAGCCGGCCGTACTGGCCCTCGACCAGGTGGGCGGGCGCCGGTCGTGCGGCCGAGACCGCCTGCACGAGCGTGCCGCCCTCGTAGGGCTGGATCGGCCGGTACGTGCCCGGGTGCGGCCACCACGCCCAGGCCAGCCCGGCCACGAGCGCGGCCGCGACCAGCCCGGCGACGCCGCGATGCACCGGCCTGCCCTGCGTGCGCCTCCACACCGAGGTGCCGATCTTGCGGATGAGCCGGGTCAGGATGAACCCGATCGCCAGGATGGGGAAGGTGACCGCGACGATCGCGATCGCCCGCGCGGCGACCTCCAGGAAGTCGGCGTCGCCCCAGGCGCGGCCCAGGAGTGTCGACTGCTTGCCCAGGCTCGCCCAGGCCGTGCCGAGGATCCGGGGGAGCGTGACCACCATGGTGAACAGCGAGAACGCCAGCATCGGTACGACCACCAGCACCCACACCGTGACGACGGCGCGTGCCCAGGGCTTGAGGACCGTGGTCTCCGGGTGTTTCCAGCGCCAGGGGAGCACCCCCAGCAGTGTCGGCTTGATGCGGTGGAACAGGTCCGGGACGCCGGTCACGTCGGCGAGCACGTGGTAGCCGTCGAAGCGCACCAGCGGGGTGAGCTGCCGGATCATCTGCAGGATCTGGGTCGCCACGACCAGCAGCAGGGCGTCGTACCCGGTGGCCCACCAGACGCCGGCGATGGCGACGGCGACGATCGCGTTGAAGTACAGCCCGCCGAGGTCGGTGCGGACCCGTCCGCCGCGGCCGAGCCGGTAGGAGTCGGTGACGTCGGTGTAGAACGCCGGCCACACCAGGTAGATGCCTGCACCCATCACACCCGGTGTCGCGCCTCCGCGCCGGGCACCGGCGGCGTGCCCGAACTCGTGGAACCCGGCGGACAGGATGGTGACCGCGACGACCAGCAGCAGGAGGCCCGGCTTGTCGAAGGCTTCGTACGTCGCGGACGCGAGGCCCTTCTCCATGAACACCCACCAGCACACGGCAAGGAACGCCGCGAGCACCGCGACCACGATGACCGGGTTGAACAATCGGGCGAACGGTGACGTCAGCCGGCGGGTGCGTTCGGGGTCGCTGACGGCGTACTTGAAGCGCAGTGCCAGCAGCGGGTTGGACTTCTTCACCTCGGGCTGCGAGCCGTCGTCCTTCGCCAGCAGGCCCATCGGGCGCAGCTGGTTGTCCACGAGGGTCCGGATGTTGTCCGCGGTGACGGTGCGGCCGTAGGCCGTGCTGACGTGCTCCGCGACCTCGTCGAAGGTGCGCCTGCCGTCGACCGACTCGAGGACGAGGTAGAGCAGCGGCGTCAGCTGGAAGGTCTGACCGTCACCGCGGCGTGCCAGCGCCGGCGGCTCCCGGTAGCCGGACCCGACCATCTCCCCGATCAGCTCCACGCCGTCGGCGCGCACCGGTGTGTCGGGCGCACTCGCGACGGGACGCGACGACAGCACGTCGTCGCGTCCCGTCGAGGAGCTGGGGAGAACCGTCATCGGGGTGCTACTGCGTGATGTCGGAGGCCTGGTCCGACGTGGCCGTGGCGGAGCCCTCGATGTTCTGGTTGATGATCGCGTCCTGCTGCGAGACCGCGACGGCGTCGCTGTCGACCGAGCCGACGTTCGCGCCCACGGCTGCGTCGATCGGGGCGGCCACGTTGGCGTTGGCGGCCACCGCGCCGTTGATCGGGGCGGCGATGTCTGCGTCCGCGTCGACGTTGACATCGACGTTGAGCAGGTTGCCGTTCAGTGCACCGCTCGCGAGTCCGTCGGTCGCACCTCCGACGGTGTCGCCGACCGTGCCGGCGGTGTCGCCCACGGTCCCACCGAGCCCGTCGGTTGCGCCGCCGACCGCGCCGCCCGCCGTGTCGCCGACGGTGCCGGCCGTGTCGCCGACGGTGCCGGCCGTGTCGCCCACGACACCGCCCGCGGTGTCGCCGACGGTGCCGGCCGTGTCGCCCACGACACCGCCCGCGGTGTCGCCGACGGTGCCGGTAGCGCCGTCCACGGCGCCGCCCAGGCCGTCCCCGACCGTCGCACCCGTGTCGCCGAGCGTGGCGGCGTCCGCCGCCGGGGCTGTGGCGTCCGCAGCAGGAGCGGTCACGTCGGCCGGGGCGGGGGTGCTGCCGGTGTCGACCACGTCGTTGCTCTGGTCCAAGGCGCTGTCCTGGTTGGCGTGGGCCACGGCGTCGGCGTTGACGTCCTGGTTGATGATCACGCCCTGGTCGCTCAGCGCCTGGGCGGTCGAGCCCATCGAGAGCACGTTGGCGCCGACTGCTGCGTCGATCGGGGCCGCGACGTTGGCGTTGGCAGCCACCGCCAGGTCGATCGGGGCCGCGGCGTCGATGGCGAGGTCGATGTCGGCGTTCAGATCGAGGATGGAGACGACTTCCTTGTCCGGCAGTGCCGTGGCCCCCTGAGCGTTGAGCTCCTCCTCGGACAGACCGACCTGCGGCTGCTCGTCGTTCATCTCGGATCTCCGTTTCCGGCGCGGGTCGCGCGCGCTTCTCCTGCGGGTGGTGACGGCCGTGTACCCGAGATCCATAACAACAAACCAGGCATCCCAGGCAACCGGGCCGAGGCTGACCGCCCCACGGACACCAGGGCGCTGCTCGAGCGCGCGGGCGTCGTGCAGGCCAACCTCGCGGCTCCGGGCCCGCCGGTCGGTCCCGCTGAAATAGCGAGGCCAGGTCCGTTGTTGTGGGCGGGGTACGTCCGATCCCCTGCGCAAGGAGCACCGTCCCGATGAGTCTGCTGTTCACCCCGATCCGGTTGCGCGACCTCGACATCCGCAACCGAGTGTGGGTCTCGCCGATGTGCCAGTACTCCGCCGAGGACGGGCTCCCGAACGAGTGGCACCTCGTGCACCTCGGGTCGTTCGCCCGCGGCGGTGCCGGGCTGGTCTTCTCCGAGGCCACCGCGGTGCTCCCGGAGGGACGCATCTCCCCGCAGGACACCGGCATCTGGAACGACCGGCAGCAGGCCGAGTGGGCACCGATCGTCGAGTTCGTGCACCGGCAGGGTGCACGGGCCGGCATCCAGCTCGCCCACGCCGGGCGCAAGGCCTCGACCCGCCGTCCCTGGGACGGCCGCGGAGGGGTGCCTGACGACGAGGGGGGCTGGCAGCCGGTCGCGCCGTCCGCCGAGGCGTTCCCCGGCCTGCGCGAGGACCCGCGCGAGCTGACCTCGTCCGACATCGCCGCGGTGGTCGAGGCGTTCGCGGCCGCTGCCGTGCGCTCGCTCGAGGCCGGCTTCGACGTGCTGGAGATCCACGCCGCGCACGGCTACCTGCTGCACGAGTTCCTCTCGCCGCTGTCGAACCACCGGCAAGACGAGTACGGCGGTGCGTTCGAGAACCGCACACGGCTGCTCCTCGACGTCGTGGACGCGGTGCGCGGCGCCGTACCCGCGAGCACCCCGCTGGTCGTGCGCATCTCCGGGACGGACTGGACCGAGGGCGGGTGGACCATCGAGGACTCGGTGCGGCTCACCGGCCTGCTGCGCGAGCACGGCGTCGACCTCGTCGACGTGTCCAGCGGCGGGAACGTCGCCGACGCCCAGATCCCGGTCGGTCCCGGCTACCAGGTCGAGCTGGCCCGCCGGGTGCGGGAGGAGGGCGGCCTGCCCAGCGGGGCGGTCGGCATGATCACCGAACCCAAGCAGGCCGAGGAGATCCTGGCCTCGGGCGCCGCGGACGTCGTGCTGCTGGCGCGGGCGCTGCTGCGCGACCCGCACTGGTCGCTGCGGGCCGCGCACGAGCTCGGGGTGGCCGTCGGCGAGGGCGTCGACTGGCCGGAGCAGTACCTGCGCGCCTCCCTCGGCTGACCCCTCACACGTGCGGGAGGACCCCCTCGGCCACCAGGTCGAGGTGGTCGAGGTCGGCGAGGTCGAGCACCTGGAGGTAGGCACGCGAGCAACCCGCCTCGGCGTAGGCACCGAGCCGGTCGACGACCTCCTGCGGCGTCCCCGCCAGGCCGTTCTCGCGCAGCTCGGCCACCTCGCGGCCGATCGCCGCGGCCCGGCGGGCCAGCTCGGCCTCGTCCTTGCCGACGCACAGCACCAGCGCGTTGGAGTAGACGAGATCGTCCGCGTCCCGGCCGACCCCCTCGCAGGCCCGCCGGACGCGGGCGAACAGCGTCCGGCTGCTCGCGACCGAGTCGAAGGGCACGTTGAACTCGTCGGCGTACCGGGCCGCCAGCGCGGGCGTGCGCCGTTTGCCCTTGCCGCCGACGATCACCGGGGGGCGCGGTGACTGCACCGGCTTGGGCAGGGCGGGGGAGTCCCGCAGCCGGTAGTGCGTGCCCTCGAAGTCGAACGTCTCCCCGGTCGGCGTCGACCAGAGACCGGTGACGATCGCCAGGGTCTCCTCGAATCGGTCGAAGCGCTCGCCGGTGTCGGGGAACGGGATCCCGTACGCCGTGTGCTCGGCCCCGAACCACCCGGCGCCGATGCCGAGCTCGACCCGTCCGCCGCTCATCTGGTCCACCTGGGCCACCGAGATGGCCAGTGGCCCCGGCAGCCGGAAGGTGGCCGACGTCATCAGCGTGCCGAGCCGGATCGTCGAGGTGTCCCGGGCCAGGCCGGCCAGCGTGAGCCAGGCGTCGGTCGGTCCGGGCAGCCCCGCAGCTCCCATGGCGAGGTAGTGGTCGGAGCGGAAGAAGGCGCCGAAGCCGAGCTCCTCGGCCCGGCGGGCGACCGCGAGCAGGTCGTCGTACGTCGCGCCCTGCTGCGGCTCGGTGAACACACGGAGATCCATGCGCTCACCCTCGCACCTGCGTCCACGTGTCGGGAGTGGAGGTTTCAACCCGAGCCACAGGGCAACCCTTCCGGCGCGGGGAGCCCTGGGAGGGTCATGCGAGACGTGATCGGGTGGCTGATCGAACAGGTCTGCCGGCTCGCCGACACCGAGGTGTGCCTGATGGCGAACCTCACCGACGACGGGGAGGGCGAGGGCGCGGTCCGAGTAGTGCCTACCTCGGGGGAGCACTAACCGGCCACTCGCACGAGAGCCCCCGCACTCCCCGCGTCGCGGACACGGACCATGACAAGGTGCGGCCATAAAGTCGAGTAAATCAGTATAGTAAGGTGAGAACGTCGCGACCGGAGAGGCCGGCCGGCCGGACGCCAGGAGGGCTGATGAGCGCAGTGATCGGGTACGCGCCCGGTGCGTACGACCTGTTCCACGTGGGACATCTCAACGTGCTGCGGCAGGCGCGGAAGCACTGCGACGTGCTCGTCGCCGGGGTCGTCTCCGACGAGGTCTGCGAGCTGACCAAGGGCGTGCGGCCGTTCGTGCCGCTGGAGGAGCGGCTCGACATCGTGCGCAGCGTCGGGATCGTTGACGACGTGCACGCCGAGACCACCCCGGACAAGCTCGACGCCTGGCGCGAGGTGCGCTTCCACCGGATCTTCAAGGGGGATGACTGGCGAGGCACCGCCAAGGGCCGCGCGCTCGAGGAGCGGCTCGGCGCCGTCGGCGTCGAGGTCGTCTACTTCCCGTACACGATGCACACGTCGAGCACCCTTCTCCGCCGGGCCGTCCAGGCACGGGCAGCCGTCGCGGCCGCAGCAGTTCCGGCGCTGGCCTGATGAGCACGCTCGACCAGGTCGCCGACGAGCCCGCCGTCGACGACCGCGGACTCACGCTGCCCGCGTCCGTCGGCGGCGTGGTCACGGTCTGGTTCGACGGTCGCTACGTCTGGTCGTTCCGGCCGGACCGCGACGCGCACCCGTCGGCACGCGGGCTCGTGGTGCCCTGGCCGCCGGCCCTGCGGCCGCACCTGCAGGGAACCACCCGGCTGGCCCTGACCGACCACAGCAGCGGGCGCACGTACGTCGATCGCGAGGTCGCGCTCGGTGAGGCGGAGGGAAGGATCACCGTCGAGGACGCGCACGGCCACCCGCTCGCGGTGAACAAGGTCGGCAACCTCACCCGGGTGTTCGCCGAGACCGACGCGTCGGCCCGCACGGAGATCCTCGAGGGCACCGCCCGGGTGCTCGCGGACCTGCGGGGCCCCGGCCGCGTCGAGGCGTTCCTCAACTACGGCTGCCTGCTGGGCGCCGTCCGGGAGGGCCGGATGATCGGCACCGACTGCGACGCCGACCTGTGCTACCTCAGTGAGCAGACCCGGCCCGCGGACGTGATCCTCGAGTCCTACCGGCTCGAGCGCGTGATGCTGGAGCGCGGCTGGCGCACGGTGCGGATGTCGGGCGGCGACTTCAAGGTGCTGCTCGCGCTCGAGGACGGCCGCACCTGCTACGTCGACGTGTTCGTCGCGTTCTACGTCGACGGGGTGTTCTACCAGCTCGGCAACCGCAGCGGGCACCTGCCGCGCTCGGCGGTCACCCCGACCTCGACCGTGGTGCTCGAAGGTGTCGAGCTGCCCGCGCCGGCCGACCCCGAGGCGATGCTCGCCTTCGTCTACGGACCCGGCTGGCGGGTCCCGGACCCGGCCTTCCGGTTCACCGACCCGCCCGGCGGAGTGCGCCGGCTGGACGGCTGGCTGCGGGGCTACCGCACCGAGCTGCCCGAGTGGAACCAGTTCTTCCGCAGCCCGCGCGCGGCCGAGGTGCCGACCCGGGGGTCCGACTTCGCCCGGTGGGTTCGCCGGCGCGTCCGGCCGGGCGACACGGTGGTGGACATCGGGTCGGGCACGGGACGGGACGCCGCGTTCTTCGCCCGAGCGGGCTTCCCCGTGCTCGCCTACGACGTCTCGCCCGAGGCGCGCACCCGGACCCGCCGGCGGCTGCGGAGGAGCAGGCCCGCGCCCGTCGTACGCCGGCTGATGCTCAACGAGCTGCGCACGGTCGTGGTGTCCGGCGCCGAGATCGGCCTGCTCCAGGCGCCGCGGCACGTCTACGCCCGCCAGGTCGTCGGCTGCGTCGACGACGAGGCCCGGCGCAACCTGTGGCGGCTCGCCCGGATGGCGTTGCGCGGCAGTGACGGCTCGCTGTTCCTGGAGCTCGCCGGCACCCGGCCGGGCCTGGACCACGAGCCCGAGCCCACCGGCCTGGTCCGCCGGCTCGACGCGGACGCCGTGGCGGCCGAGCTCGAGGCGTACGGCGGCCACGTCGTCGCCCGAGAGGACGGACCCGGCACCGACCTGTTCGACCAGCCCGACCCGTGGACGTGCCGGCTGCAGGTCACGTTCCCGCACCCACCCGTGAGCCCAGGAGAGACGACCCATGCCTGACATCAGGAGCACCGCCCACCGTGCCCGCCGCACCGCCGTGCGCCTGCGTGACGCCCGCAGGTCCGGGGTGCTCACCCGGTTGCGGGACCTCGAGGCCGAGGTCCAGGAGAGCCGCCAGCTGAACCGACGGGTGGCCGAGCTGACCGACCTCGTCGCCGAGCTGGTGGTCCCGCTGGCCCGGCGCGACGACGCCGAGGTGGACGAGGTCCTGGCGCGCTACCGCGCGATCGTCTGACCGCCGGTCTCAGCCGTCGTAGCGAACCTCGACCTGCCAGTCGTCCTCGGGCTGGGTGACCGCCGCATGGATCGCGTCGGCCACCCGGTCGGGGTCGAACGCGGTGCCCCGTTCGAGCGTCCCCTCGACGGTCAGCGTCACGGCCCGGATCCCGTCGTCGCGCAGGGTCGCGTCGACGCTGAGCACCAGGTTGCGCAGCCCGGCCTTCTGCACGCCCAGGCTCGCCGCCTGGTTCCAGGGACTGTCCGCGGCCATGCTGCCGGTCGTGACCACCCGGCCGCCGCGGGGCAGGAACGGCCGTGCTGCCTGCACCAACGTCAGCAGCGGCGCGATGCCGAGCCGGACGTCGGCCAGCAGGTCGTCGGGGGAGAGGGACAGCGGGTCCTTGTGGGTGAAGGCGCTGGGGTTGAAGTGCAGGACGTCGAGGTGTCCCGCGTGCGTGCCGAACCGTTCGACCGCGGCCCGGAGCGCGTCGGTGTCGGTGATGTCCAGGGCGGACCAGCCGGTCGTGACCCCCTCGGCCTGGAGGGTCTCGCCGAGGGCGGTCAGCCGCTCCTCCGAGCGGGCGACCAGTGCGACGTCGTACCCGTCGCGGCCGAACCGCCGCGCCACCGACGCCCCGACACCGGGACCTGCACCGACCACGACCAGCACCGGGTTGCTCATGGCCCGACACTAACCGGCGCTCCCCGCCGGGGTCGGTGCTCTGGGCGATGATGACCGCATGAGCCTGAGCGACGAGCACCCCACCTTCCGGACCGTGCGGATGCGGGAGGGGTACGACAGGGCCGAGGTCGACGACTTCCTCGAGCAGGCCCGCGCCGCCCTGGCCTACGACCCTCCGCTGATGCGCACCCACGACGTCGAGAACCAGCGCTTCAACCCGGTGCGGATGCGGGAGGGCTACGACATGGGCGAGGTCGACGACTACCTCGACCGGCTGGCCGGTGAGCTGCGGCGCCGGGAGGTCCCGGGCGACACCGGCGCCGCCGACCCGCAGCCCTCCGTGGTGCAGAGGCAGTCGTCACCCCCGTGGGTCGCCCTGCTTGTCGTCGCGGTGCTGGTCGTCGTCGTGCTGCTCCTGGTGCGGTGACCGTCCGCGATGGCCGGGGAGCAGCCGCGCAGCTGGGTGCTGCACGTCGACCTCGACCAGTTCATCGCGGCCGTCGAGGTGCTCCGCCGGCCTGAGCTGGCCGGCCTCCCGGTCGTGGTCGGCGGGCGCGGTGACCCCACCGAGCGCGGGGTGGTGGCGACCGCGTCCTACGAGGCGCGCGCGTTCGGCGTGGGCTCCGGCATGCCGCTGCGCAGCGCCGCCCGCGCCTGCCCCGAGGCGGTGTTCCTGCCGACGGACCATCCGGCGTACGACGCGGCGTCGGCGCAGGTCATGGACACGCTCCGCTCGTTCGACGTACCGGTCGAGGTGCTCGGCTGGGACGAGGCGTTCCTGGCCGTGCAGACCGACGACCCCGAGGCGTTCGCGCAGGACGTGCGGGCGGCCGTGCTGGAGAACACCCGGTTGCACTGCTCGGTGGGCATCGGCGACAACAAGCTGCAGGCCAAGATCGCGACCGAGTTCGGCAAGCCGCGCGGCGTCCACCGGCTCACCTCGGACACCTGGTCCGAGCAGATGGGCGAGCGGCCCACCGACGCGCTGTGGGGCATCGGCCGCAAGACCGCGAAGAAGCTGGCCGACCTCGACATCCACACGGTCGACGAGCTCGCGGCGACCCCGGCGCAGCTGCTGGCCGACCGGTTCGGCCCCACCATGGGCCCGTGGTACCGCCGACTCGGTCGCGGCGTGGACTCCTCCCCGGTGGACGCGACGCCGTACGTCGCCCGCGGGCACGGTCGCGAGACGACGTTCCAGCAGAACCAGTCCGACTGGGACGCGGTCGCGGACGCCGTGCGCGAGCTGGCCGCCCAGGTCACCCGAGACATCCGCGCCGAGGGACGCGCCGCGGTCCGGGTCGGCCTGAAGCTGCGCTACGCGCCCTTCGAGACCCGGACCCGGTCCCTCACGCTGCCCGGTCCGACCAGCGAGGAAGCCGTCATCGCCGCGGCGGCTCTGGAGCTGCTGAACAGGTTCGACCACTCACGCGCGGTGCGGCTGGTGGGGGTGCGTGCGGAGATGGAGCCCCCGGTCGCGGCCGGAGGCTGACCGCTCGGTCACACCCAGATGTTGTCGTGGCGGGCGTAGAACTCCGCCATCTCCTCGGCCGAGGGCTTCTCGGTGCGCTGCGCGAGCTCGACGAGGCCCTCGAAGTACGCCTCGCGCGGGGCTCCCGGGGCGAACAGCAGAAGCATCGACGCGTCCGCTCCCGACTCGTTGCGGAAGCCGTGGATCCCGCCTTCCGGCACGAACGTGAAGTCGCCCGGGTGTGTCTCCACCCACCGGCTGCCGTCGTAGATCAGCACGGTGCCGCTGAGCACGAAGAACGACTCGGACATCGTGCGGTGGAAGTGCGGTCCCGGGCCGGACGGCTCGGGCCCCATCTCCCAGCGGTAGAGCCCGAACTGGCCGTTCGTGCTCGCGCCCGTGGCGAGGTAGTGGCAGTGGCCCGTGGTGGTGCGCAGCTCGGCGGGGTCGTCGACGCGCCGGATCGTCGCGCTGACCTCACCGGTGTCTGCGAGGTAGCGCGGGTCGGGGTAGGACATGGGTCCCAACCTAGGACGTCCCCGCCCCGACCCGCGACGGTTCGGCTCAGGCGGGCTGGTGCTCCACCAGCTCCCGCGCGGCCTTGTCGGAGTCGGCGGCCGGCGACGAGCCCCACAGGTGCCGGCCGTTCGACTCCTGCGTGAAGTAGATCGAGACGGCGCCGATGAGACCGGTGGCGATCAGGTAGTAGGCCGGCCAGTTCAGGTCGCCGGTCGCGCTCACCAGTGCGCCGACCACCACCGACGTCGTACCTCCGAAGAGCGACACCGAGATGTTGAACGCGATCGACAGGGCCCCGCCGCGGACCTGGGTGGGGAACAGCGACGGCAGGGTCGAGGGCATCGTGGCGCTGAAGCAGATCAGCAGCAGCCCCATGATCAGCAGGCCCAGGAAGACCGAGAAGCCGCTCTGCGCGCGGATCAGCAGGATCGAGGGGAACGCGAGCACCACGAGGCCGATGGAGCCGACCCAGACGATGGGCTTGCGGCCCACCCGGTCCGAGAGCCGGCCGAGCAGCGGGATGGTCACCAGGGCCACCGCCATCACCACGATCTGCAGGATCTGCGAGGTGGTCGCGGACACGCCGCCGCCACCCTGCATGTCCGGCATCGTCGTGGTGACGTAGGTCGGCATGTACGAGGTCAGCATGTAGTTGGTGACGTTCCAGGCCAGCACCAGGCCGATGCAGACCAGCATGAACGGCCACAGGTGCGCGATCTTCTTGAGCTCCTGGCCCGCCCGCTGCTCCTTCTCGCGCTTCTCGGACTCCTTCTCCAGGGCCACGAACGCCGGGGTGTCGGCCAGCCGGGTCCGGAGGTAGACCCCGACGATGCCGAGCGGGAGCGCGACGAAGAACGGGATCCGCCAGCCCCAGGACAGCAGCTGGTCGTCGCTGAGGGCGGCACCCGCGACGGTCACGATGATCGCGCCCATGATGTACCCGGTGAAGGTGCCGAACTCCAGCCAGCTGCCGAGGAAGCCGCGCTTGCGGTCGGGGGCGTACTCCGCGATGAACGTCATCGCGTTGCCGTACTCGCCGCCGGTCGAGAAGCCCTGCACGAGGCGGGCCACCAGCAGCAGGACCGGGGCGAGGATGCCGATCGAGCTCTGGCTCGGGATGCAGCCGATCGCGAAGGTGCCGAGCGCCATCAGGATCATCGTGGTGGCGAGCACCTTGTTGCGTCCGATGCGGTCGGCCAGAGGGCCGAAGAACATCCCGCCGAACGGCCGCACGAGGAAGGCCACCGCGAAGAGCGCGAAGGTCGCGATGGTGCCCATGGTGTCGGGGAGGTCGGCGAAGAAGACCTCCTTGATGGTCGGCTCGAAGTAGGCGTAGACGCCGAAGTCGTACCACTCGGTGACGTTGCCGATGGCTGCCGCGCCGATGGCGCGCCTGATCACACTGGGCTCGGTGACCGTGACGTCGTCGACGCTCCAGTCCCGGGTCGGCTCGTTCGGTGCCAGCTCGTGCACGTGTTCACTTCTCTCGTCTTCGGGTGCGTCGGGTCCTCTCCCCGGCGGGCACCCTGCCCATCCCTTGGTGGCTCAAACAAAGGCCCGGGGTCGTCGGCGCGTGTCTGCCTGGAGGCGTGAGCAAGGCCACGTGTGTGCGGGCTCGTCCGGCTCGCTCCGGACCGGCCCAGGCCGTCAGACTGGTGCCGCGATGGTGGACACCAAAGAGACCAGCAGAGACATCTACAAGACCCTCGACCTCGCCCTCCGGGTGGGCGAGGTCCTGCTGTCGTCGGGGGCGGGAGCGGCCGACGTCGGCGCGACCATGCTGAACGTGGCCCTCGGCTGCGGCCTGCGCGGGTCGACCGCCGACGTGACTTTCACCGAGCTCGCGATGAGCCACCAGACCAGCTTCGACGAGCCGGCGATGATCCAGATCCGGCAGGTCCGGCACCGCGAGATCGACTACGAGGACCTGACCCTCGTCGACCACCTGGTCCGGGACCTGGTGGTGGGCACGATCGACCGCGACGAGGCGCGCAGCCAGCTCGCCCGGATCGTGTCGTCGGGACACCGGCTGCCCCGCTGGGCGGTCACCCTCGGGCTGGGCGTGATGGGCGGCGGCGTCGGTCTGCTGGTGGGTGGTGACTGGGTCGTCACGGTGATCGCGTTCCTCGCCGCGGTGGGCGTCGACCTGCTCCAGCGGCAGATGTCGCGTCGCCGGCTGCCGGCCTTCTACCAGCAGGTCGCCGGTGGGCTCCTCGCGACGCTGTTCGCCGTCGTCACCGCCTCGGTCGGCGTCGACGTCGACCCCTCACGCGTGGTCACGGCGGGCATCATCCTGCTGCTCGCGGGGATCAACTTCATGGGCGCGATCCAGGACGCGCTGACCGGCTTCCCGCTCACCGCGGGTGCCCGCATCCTGGAGGCGATCCTGGCGACCGCCGGCGTGATCGCCGGGGTCAGCGGCGGGCTGACCGTCGGCCGGATGCTCGGGGTCAACCTCGGCCGGCTCGACCCGGGCTACACGACGCTGAGCGACCTTCCGGTGATGGCGGTCGGCGCCGCCATCACCGCGAGCGCGTTCGCCTTCGCGGCCTACGCGCCGCCCCGGTCCCTGGCCCCCATCGCGGTGATCGGCGCTGTCGCCCAGGTGGTCTTCTACGTGACACACGACCGGGCCCTCGGCGTCGCCTGGGCCTCCGCGCTGGCCTCGGTGCTGATCGGCGTCGTGAGCTACTCGGTGGCCGCGCGGGTGCGGGTGCCGCCGCTGGTCATCGTGGTCTCGACGATCGTCCCGCTGCTGCCGGGTCTGTCGATCTACCGCGGCCTGTCACTGCTGTCCGAGGGCGGCAACGGCCTGCTGTCGATCATCAACGCCGCCGCGATCGCCATCGCCCTGGCGTCCGGCGTGATCTTCGGCGAGTACGTCGCGCAGCCGCTCAAGCGCGAGGCGCGCCGCCTCGAGGGCCGGCTGTCCGGTCCGCGGCTGGTGGGTCCGCTGCGGGCTCGCGCGGTCCGACGCCGGCCGGTCGCGGACCCGCGCTGAGCGCTGCGGCTCAGCGGACCTCGAACCTGCTCAGGCCCTCCGGCGGCACCTCGTGCACGTCGACCCGCACGACGGTCGCGGCGCGGGGACCGCGGTGCACCCAGGACACCAGCCGGTCGACCGCCGCGGCGGGACCCTCGAACTGCGCGTGCACGGAGCCGTCCGCGGCGTTCGACACCCAGCCGACGACGCCCGCGTCCTCGGCCTGACGGCGGCACGAGTCCCGGAAGAACACGCCCTGCACCCGGCCGTGCACGACGACGGCACGGGCCACCCGGTCGGTCTGGCTCATTGCTCCATCATCGCGTCCCTGAGCACGTCCAGCCAGGCCTGGGACACCACCCCGTCGTACGGCGGTCGGCGGCCCGACACGGCGGCTCGGACCTCGTCGCACGACGACACCGCGAGGCGGACGAGGTCCGGGGGATAGGCGTAGCGGACCCGGTGCGCGGCGAACTCGTCCTCGTCATCCACCCACACCCGCCCGGTCCAGCCCCGGACCACGTCGAGGTCGAGGTCCACCGCGCTGACCGTGCCGCCGGACCAGGTCGGGACCGTGGTGACGTCGACGTACACCTCGCACGAGACCGATCCGCCGCGGGCGTAGAACGAGGCGACGAACGCGCCGTCGCGTGGCACCAGCGACACCTTGGCCTGGTCGGTGACGAACGAGGCGCCCGGGCGGCTCATCCGCGTGCCGGCCGGTGCGCCGAGCCAGACGCCGTGCTCGTCCTCGCCGAGCCGGACGGCCTCGTGCTCCCAGTGCGGGCGGTCCGGCCACTTGCGGGCGACGAGCCGCACCGGGTCGTGCCGGGGAGGACCGCTCACGCCTCACCCTATCCAGCGCCGCAGGCGACAATGTGCGGGTGCCCCTGGTGAACCGAGCGTTGCTCACTCTCGACGACGTGACCGTCGCGCGGGTGCGTCCGGCGCTGGAGTGGATCCGGTCGATCGGACCGGTGGCGCAGTCGAACGGGGTGCGCGACGGCGACCCGGACGTGGACGCGGTGCGCCGGTTCCTGTGGCACGACCTGCCCGCACGCTGGCCGGGTGACGGCCGCGAGCAGCACGAGGTGGCCTGGGCCCTCGGCGACCTGTTCCAGCAGGCCGGGCTGACCGACCTGGCGAGCCTGTGCCGCTCGTCGACGACGCACGAGATCCTCACGGTCTGGCGGTGGACCCGGTCGTTCCCGGACGTCCCGGACGAGTTCTGGCAGCCGGCGCTCTCCGGTCTCGGTCCGAGACCGGACCCGCCGCATCGGGTCGGTATGTCCCTGGCCCCTGCCCGGGCCCTGCTCGAGACGGTGGGTGACGGCCTCGAGGTGACGGACGCGGGCCGGTTGCCCGTCGCGACGGTGTCCGCGCTCGACGACCGGTTCCGGTGGACCGACGAGTTCCCCTGGATGCGGCCGGCGGGGGAGGCGGAGCTGCCGCCGCTGCGCTTCCTGCACGAGCACCTGGTCGCGCAACGGCTGCTGGTTGTCGACGGTGCCTGGCTTCGCGCGAGCGATGCCGGACGGGCCGCGCTGCAGGACACGGGGCGGCTCTGGTGGGCGGTGGTGGACCCGGTGCCGCGCTGGACCCCGGAGTTCGACCAGGACACGCTCGGGGTGATGGCGGCGTCGCTGCTGCGCGCGGGAGCGTTCACCCCCGGACGGATGACCGAGGAGATCACCCACGTGCTGGCCGCCAAGTGGCGTCCGGCCCGACGCGACTGGCGTGGCGGCGTGTTCGACGGTGCGTCCCTGGTCGTGCAGGGGTGGTACCAGCTCGGCGTACCGCTGGGCTGGTGGGACACCGGGCGCGGGCCCGCGGACCGGCACCCGAACGTGTTCGGCCGGGCCGCGGCGGCCGCGGTGTTCCGGTCGGTCGCGCGCCGCCCCGGCCCGGGTGGGGCCTAGGGGCTGAGCCGGCGCGCGGCGAGCGTGAACACACGCTGGTAGCGGGCACCGACCAGCCGCACGAACCAGTCGAGCAGCTTGGCGTCCGCGCCGACGACGACCCGCGGCTTGTCGGCCAGCACGCCCTCGAGGATGATCTCGGCCGCCCGCTCCGGCGTCATCCGGGCCAGCTTGGTGTCGAAGTGCTTCGCGACGTGGGCCTGGTCGTGCGAGGCGGTGGCGCGTGCGTTGCGCGCGATGCCGGTCTTGATGCCGCCCGGGTGCACGCAGGTGACCTGCACGGGACGCTTGGCGAGGATCATCTCCTGGCGTAGCGCCTCGGTGAACCCGCGGACGCCGAACTTCGCCGCGTTGTAAGCCGTCTGGCCGGGCATCCCGAGCAGCCCGAACAGGCTGGAGATGTTGACGACGTGGCCGTCCCCGGACTCGATGAGGTGCGGCAGGAACTCCTTGGTGCCCTGCACCACGCCCCAGAAGTCCACGTCCATGACCCACTCGAAGTCCTCGTAGGTGACCTCCTCGAAGTCACCGTGCAGCGCGACGCCGGCGTTGTTCACGATCACGTTGACCCGGCCGAGCTCCTGGCGCACGGACGTGGCGTAGTCGTGCATCGCCTGCCGGTCGCGGACGTCGAGCTTGTCGGTGCGGACCTCACGGTGGGTGCGGGTCTGCACCTGCTGCGCGGTCTCCACCAGGCCGACCTCGTCCCAGTCCGTCAGCGCGAGGATCGCGCCCTGGTCCGCGGCCTGCAGGGCCAGTGCCCGGCCGATGCCGGACCCGGCTCCGGTGATCACGACCACCTTGCCGTCGAGCGTCTTCATGCGGAGACCTTCCTGTCGGTCGTCTGGTCGGCGTCCGTGCGGACGGTCGCCAGGTAGTTCTCGGTGTCGAACTCTGCGGTGAGCTGTCGGAACTTGTACGTCGTACGTGGCCAGAGGGTCACGTTGCGGCCGTGCTCGTCGAGGTACCAGCTCGAGCATCCTCCGACGCTCCACACCGTGCGCTTCATCCGGCGCTGCAGGTCGTCGTTCCAGGCTCGCTGCGCCTCGGGGACGGGCTCGACCGCGGCGACCTCGCCGGCTCGCATCGTGCGGATCGCGTCCACGGCGTAGGCGACCTGCGACTCGATCATGAACACCATGCTCGAGTGGCCGAGACCGGTGTTCGGCCCGACGATGAAGAAGAGGTTCGGGAAGCCGTGCACGGTGGCGCCCTTGTAGGCCTGCATGCCGTGCCGGGCGAAGTGGGCGGCCAGGCTCTCGCCGTGCCGGCCGTGGATCTTCTCGGCGATCGGCAGGTCGGTGGTGTGGAAGCCGGTGGCCACGATCAGCACGTCGATCTCGCGCTCGGTGCCGTCCTGGGTGACGACGCCACCGGGGGTGATCTTGCTGATCCGGTCGGTCACCAGGTCGACGTCGTCCCGGTCGAGTGCGGGGTACCACTCGTTGGAGATCAGGATCCGCTTGCAGCCGATCTCGAAGGTGGGCGTGACCTTCGCGCGCAGCGCGGGGTCGGTGATCCCCTTGCGGATGTTCAGCAGGGCGGCCTGCTTGGCCGGCGCCGCGAAGCGCGGGTCGACCACGAACGCCGGCACGAGCGACTCGCGGGCCCAGTAGATCGCCGTGCGGTAGGCCTTCTGCACCCCGGGGAGGTGCTTGAACGCGAACCTCTCCAGCCCGGTGTAGGCACGGTCGCGGCGCGGGATGACGAACGGCGCCGTGCGCTGGTAGACGTCGAGGTGGGCGACCCGTCCGGCGATCTCCGGCACGATCTGGATGGCCGAGGCGCCGGTGCCGATGACGGCCACCCGCTTGCCGGTCAGGTCGTAGTCGTGGCGCCACCGGGCGGAGTGGAAGACCTCGCCCTGGAACGAGTCGATGCCGTCGATGTCGGGCAGCCGGGGGTCGGACAGCGCGCCCGCCGCGGAGACGACGACGTCGGCGGTCAGCTCCCCGGCCGACGTACGCACGTGCCACCGCTGCAGGGCGTCGTCCCAGCGGGTCTCCTCGACGTCCGTGCCGAACCGGAACCGGTCGAGCACGCCGGACTCCTCGGCCACGCGCTGGATGTAGGACTGGATCTCCGGCTGCGGGGAGAAGGAGCGCGACCAGTCCGGGTTGGGGGCGAAGGAGAACGAGTAGAGCTGCGAGGGCACGTCGCACGCGGCACCGGGGTAGGTGTTGTCCCGCCAGGTGCCGCCGACGTCGCTGCCGCGCTCGGCGACCAGGAAGTCCGGCTCGCCGCTCTCCTGGAGCTTGATGGCCATCGCCAGCCCGCCGAAGCCGGCTCCCACGACGAAGGTGTGCACGTGGTCGGGCAGGGCGCTCGGGCCCGGGGTCCGCTGGCTGCGTGTGTCCATGCGAGGAAACATACCGACGGTATTGAACGAACGTCAATAGCGCTGCTGAACAGAGTTCAGTAGAGTGGCTCACATGTCGACCGCACCGACCGGACGCGTCCGGATGCATCCGGAGAGCCGTCGCGAGCAGCTGCTCGAGCTCGGCGTGCGGCTGCTCTCGCGTCGGTCGCTGGACGAGCTGTCGATCGAGATGCTCGCCGAGGAGGCCGGGATCTCGCGCGGGCTGCTCTACCACTACTTCGGCAACAAGCAGGACTTCCACCGGGCCGTCGTCCGCAAAGCCGCCGACGACCTGATCGAGGTCACCGCGCCGGTCCAGGAGGGGGACCCGCTGGAGCGGCTGGCCAAGTCCCTGGACGCCTACGTCGACTACGTGACCCGGAACTTTGCCGGCTACACCTCGCTGGTCCGGGGCGCCGCGAGCGGCAACGAGGACCTCCAGGAGATCTACGAGGAGGCCCGCGCGGCCCTCACCGACCGGATCTTCGACGTCGCGGACAGTGAGGGAGTGCTCGACGTGTTCACGATCGAGGACACCCCGGCGGTGCGGCTGATGGTCCGGGGCTGGAGCGCGATGGCCGAGGACGTCGTCATCTCCTGGGTGCGCGACGACCGCGGCGTCTCCCGCGAGGACCTGCTCAGCATGCTCGCGGCTGCGCTGCCCGGCGTGCTCTCCGGAACTCCGTGACGTGGGCGTGCGGTCGAGCTGGTCTACCGGCTCGTGCAGGACGACCGGCTGCACCTGCCCCGGTGAGAGTCACGGGAGCGGGTTCAGCCGGCCGTCCTGGAAGAGCCGATCCGATCGGGTGGAGCTGTCGAGCTATTTGAAGATGCTGTAGCCGCCAGGGCCGACGAGCAGGCCGACGACGATCAGGATGATGCCGAACAGCAGGCCACCCCGCACGATCTGCACGATGCCGGCGATCACGAGAATCGCCGCAATGATGAAGAGGATTGTTGTCATGATCCCTCCTTCCCGCGGACAGAGTGCCCCCTGGCGGTGGCCTCAAACGTCCGTAATGGGATGAGTCGTCAGGGCTGGGCCCGGATAGCGGACGTAGCTCCTCGACGTCCGTCTTGTCAACCCGACACAATATGCTGGCCCCGTGGTGTACACGAGCGACTACCCGATCCTGCACGTCGCGGTCGACATCGTGGTCCTGACGCTGCGCGACGGCGAGCTCTGCGCGCTCGCGATCCGGCGCGGCGAGCCGCCCTACCGGGGACGCTGGGCACTGCCGGGCGGCTTCGTCGGGATCGACGAGGACCTGGAGCGGGCAGCGCGGCGCGAGCTCGAGGAGGAGACGTCGGTCGATGCCGGCTCGGTGCGGCTCGAGCAGCTCGCGACGTACGGCGCCCCCGGCCGCGACCCGCGGCACCGCACGGTCAGCGTCGCCTGGCTGGCCGTCCTGCCGCGTGCCGCGTCGCCGGCGGCAGGATCGGACGCGGCGCACGCGGCGTGGAGGTCGGCCGACTGGCTGGTCGGCCGAGGCCGCCTGGCGTTCGACCACAAGGCGATCCTTCGTGACGGGATCGAGCGGATCCGGGCGAAGCTGGAGTACACCAACATCGCCACGGCCTTCCTCGAGGCGGAGTTCACCATCGCGCAGCTGCGCGAGGTCTACGAGGTGGTGTGGGGGCACCCGCTGGACGCCGGCAACTTCCACCGCAAGGTCACCAAGACCGAGGGGTTCGTGGCGCCCACCGGGCGTCGACGGTCCGTTGGGCGCGGCCGGCCCGCCGAGCTGTTCACCCGCGGCACAGAGGAGTCGCTGAACCCGCCGCTGACCCGCCGCTCGCTGGAGTAGACCTTCGACGAAAGGTCGAACAGGTGTTCGAACACGGGGTAGGCTGGGGCGCATGAACCAGCTGGTCGCGCCGCCCGGATGGCCGCGCGCCGTACGCCCGCCCGGTGCCCCGGACTGGGATCGCACCGCGGTCTCCTGGCTGCTGGACATCAGCCCGCCGGAGTTCCGGTCCTACCCGGTGCTGCGGCGGCACGACGTGGTGCTGGCCCGGTTCGCCGTGCTGCACGTGGAGGCCTGCCAGGCCGCCGTACGCCGCGGGCTCAGCGAGGCCCGGGCCGAGCTGCGCGACGTCACCGACCAGGACACCGTCGAGGCGGCGATAGAGACGTGGCACGCCGAGGCCGCACGGCTGATGGCCGAGCGTCGTGCCGTCGGGCTCGTCGAGGAGGCCCTGCGCGGGCGGCGCTTCGTGGCCAGGCTCTAGGGTCGGGACCATGCGACGTCTCTCGGTGATCCTGCTCGTCGACCCACGTGGCTGGGTGCTGCTCCAGGAGCGCGACTCGGACGCGCCGCTCGCACCCGACCTGTGGGGCATGGTCGGTGGCCACGTGGAGGACGGTGAGGACTTCGAGCCGGCCGCCTACCGCGAGCTGGAGGAGGAGACCGGCATCCGCCTGGACCCGGCCGCGGGGGCGCTGCGGCTCTGGCGGGACGAGCAGTTCCGCTACTCCGACCAGGACCAGCCGTTCCACTACCAGGTGCGGGTGGGGGCCACCACGCTGACCGACGCCGACATCGTGGTCGGCGAGGGCCGCCAGATCGTCTTCGTCGACCCCGCCGACATCCCCGGCCTGGCCCGCAGCCAGTCCTGTGCGCACTTCGCGACCGCATTCCTGGCGTCCTCCACGTACGCCGAGCTGGTCGCGTCGGGTGAGTAGCCCGCCCCCCTCCGGCCTGAGGCCGGTCCGGGCAATGCCGGCACGTATAGTCCGAACGGGCTAGACGGATGAGCCGTTCGGGCGACTAACCCGGCGCGGGGCTCGTCGTTGTACTGGGTGGAGCGAGGGAGAGGACGCCATGGACGACCCTTTGGACGTGCAGCTGCACGACCCCCAGCTGATCGACGAGATCCACCTGGTCACCGAGCTGATCGTGGTGGCCACGATGGCACCCGGAGAGCTCGAGCAGCAGGTCATCGACGACGTCCTCGGGGTGCACCCGGTCAAGTCGTTCTTCCCCCAGCAGCGCGCCGGGGGCTGAGCCGTTCCCCGTCGGGCCGCGACGCGCACCCGGGCCGGTGGACAGCCTGCCGGAACCGCCGTCGGGTGGATGCCTAGACTGGAGCGCTGACCCCGACCGCCGGACCGATGGAGGACCCCGATGGGAGTGCTGGACCGGATCACCGGCCCACGTGACCTGCGCGACCTCAGCGACGCCGAGCTCGACGAGCTGGCCACCGAGATCCGCGACTTCCTGGTCCGCAAGGTCTCCCGCACGGGTGGCCACCTCGGCCCCAACCTCGGCGTCGTCGAGCTGACGTTGGCGCTGCACCGGGTGTTCGACTCCCCGAAGGACCGGATCGTCTTCGACACCGGCCACCAGGCCTACGTGCACAAGATCGTCACCGGCCGCGCGGCCGGCTTCGACAAGCTCCGCCAGGAGGGCGGGATCTCGGGCTACCCGAGCCAGGCGGAGTCCGACCACGACGTGGTCGAGAACTCCCACGCCTCCACGTCGCTGTCGTACGCCGACGGGCTGGCCAAGGCGTTCGCGATCCGCGGCGAGGACCGGCACGTCGCGGCGGTCATCGGCGACGGCGCGCTGACCGGCGGGATGGCCTGGGAGGCGCTGAACAACATCGCTGCCGACCATGACCGTCGCGTGGTGATCGTGGTCAACGACAACGGGCGCTCCTACACCCCGACGGTCGGCGGGCTCGCGAACCACCTGACCACGCTGCGCACCAGCCCGCGCTACGAGCAGCTCCTCGACCTGGTCAAGAAGCGGCTCAACGGCGTCCGGGGGGTGGGCCCCGCGGTCTACGACGCACTGCACGCGATGAAGAAGGGCATGAAGGACGCCCTCGCGCCGCAGGGGCTCTTCGAGGACCTCGGCCTGAAGTACGTCGGCCCGATCGACGGCCACGACCGGACCGCGGTCGAGCAGGCGCTCACCCAGGCCAAGAAGTTCAACGGCCCGGTCATCGTTCACGTGATCACCCGCAAGGGCTTCGGGTACGACCCCGCCGAGCAGCACGAGGCCGACCAGTTCCACGGCCCCGGCCCGTTCAACGTCGAGACCGGTGAGGAGAACCCCAAGGGCCAGATCTGGACCGACGTCTTCGCCGACGAGATCGTCAAGATCGGCGCCGAGCGCCAGGACCTGGTGGCGATCACCGCGGCGATGATGCACCCGGTCGGGCTGCACAAGTTCGCCGCGCAGTTCCCCACCCGCACGTTCGACGTGGGCATCGCCGAGCAGCACGCCGCCACCTCGGCCGCGGGCCTCGCGATGGGCGGCCTGCACCCGGTGGTCGCGCTCTACGCGACCTTCCTCAACCGGGCCTTCGACCAGGTGCTGATGGACGTCGCGCTGCACCGCTGCGGCGTCACGTTCGTGCTCGACCGCTCCGGGGTCACGGGGGACGACGGCGCCTCGCACAACGGCATGTGGGACATGTCGATCCTGCAGGTCGTGCCCGGCCTGCGCCTCGCGGCCCCGCGGGACGCCGCCCGCCTGCGCGAGCTCCTCGGCGAAGCGGTCCAGGTCGACGACGCCCCGACCGTCGTACGGTTCCCGAAGGGCCCGCCGAGCGGGGACATCGAGGCCGTCGACACGGCCGGCGGGTGCGACGTACTCGTCCGCAACGGCGCCAAGGACGTCCTGATCGTCGGGGTGGGCTCGATGGCCGCCACGTCGGTCGAGGTCGCCGACCGGCTGGTCGCGCAGGGCATCGGCGTCACCGTCGTGGACCCGCGCTGGGTCAAGCCGGTCGACCCGGCCCTGCTGGACCTCGCCCGCGAGCACCGGCTCGTCGTCAGCGTCGAGGACAACGGCATCGTCGGCGGATGCGGGTCGGTCCTGCTCCAGACGCTCAACGAGGAGCGGATCGAGACCCCGGTCCGCCTGCACGGCATCCCGCAGCAGTTCCTCGACCACGCCAAGCGAGGCGTGATCCTCGAGCGGATCGGGCTCACCGCCCAGACGCTCGCGCGGAGCATCGTCGAGGACGTCACCGCGCTCGACGCCGGGGAGTCCCTGCTCCCCGTGGAGTGACACCGGCGGCCGGTGGAGCCTGTCGAGACCCCCTGTTTGAATGGCCGCATGGACTACGACGTCGACCGCGTGCGCAGCAGCTTCCCGGCCCTCGACGAGGGCGTCGCCTACTTCGACGGGCCCGGAGGCTCGCAGGTGCCCCGGCAGGTCGCCCGGGCCATCGCCGACACGATGACGGCCGGGATCTCCAACCGGGGCACGGTCACCGCCTCCGAGCGTCGTGCCGAGGACGTGGTCGTCGGGGCCAGGCGGGCGGTCGCGGACCTGCTCGACGGCCCGGCGGGCGGGGTGGTGTTCGGACGCTCGATGACACAGCTGACCTTCGACCTCGCGCGCTCGCTCGCCCGGCAGTGGGGTCCCGGTGACGAGGTCGTCGTCACCCGGCTCGACCACGACGCCAACATCCGGCCCTGGGTCATCGCGGCCGAGACCGCCGGCGCGACCGTGCGCTGGGTGGACTTCGACACCGAGACGGCCGAGCTCTCCTTCGACGCCGGCGTGCTCTCGGAGCGGACCCGGCTGGTGGCGGTGACGGGGGCGTCCAACCTGCTGGGCACCCGGCCGGACCTCCCCGCCGTCGCCGCGGCGGTGCACGACGTCGGGGCCCTGCTGTTCGTCGACGGCGTGCACCTGACCCCGCACGCGCCGGTCAGCGTCCGGGACCTCGGCGCCGACTTCTACGCCTGCTCGCCGTACAAGTTCTTCGGGCCACACCTCGGCGTGCTCGTCGCCGAGCCGACGCTGCTCGAGACCGTGCACCCTGACAAGCTGCTGCCCTCCACGGACGTCGTCCCGGAGCGGTTCGAGCTGGGGACCCTGCCCTACGAGCTGCTCGCCGGCGTGACCGCGACGGTGGACTTCGTCGCGGGTCTCGCCTCGTCGGACGGCGGTGCCCGTCGCGACCGGGTCGTCGAGTCGATGCAGCGCGTCGAGGCGCACGAGGACGTGCTGTTCGAGCGGCTGCTGTCCGGCCTCGGGGCGATCGACGGCGTCCGCACGTACGGCACCCCCGCCCGTCGTACGCCGACCGCGCTGTTCTCGGTCGAGGGGCGGACCGGCGCCGAGGTGCACGAGGCCCTCGCGGCGCGAGGGGTGAACGCCCCGGCGAGCAGCTTCTACGCGCTCGAGGCCTCGCGGTGGATCGGTCTCGGTGACACGGGCGCGGTGCGGGCCGGCCTGGCGCCGTACACGTCCGAGGACGACGTGGACCGACTGCTCGACGGCGTGGCCGGGATCGCCCGGTGACCGGCTCGGAATCCTCCGCGGGGCGCAGGGGAGTGCTGGTCACGGGCGCGTCCCGGGGCATCGGGAGCGCGGTCGCGGCGGTGTTCGCCGCGGGCGGTGACCGCGTCGCCGTGCACTACGGCCGGTCCCGGGAGCAGGCGGAGCAGGTGCTGGCCGCGCTGCCCGGGGACGGGCACTTCCTGGTGCAGGCCGACCTGACCGACGCCGAGGACGTCCGCCGTGCGGTCGACGGGTCGGCCGACCGGCTGGGCGGGCTCGACGTGCTGGTGAACAACGCCGGGGTCTTCCTCGCGCACCCGCCGCTGAGCACGACCTACGACCAATGGCAGGCCACCTGGACCCGGACGCTCGCGACCAACCTGACCGGCGCGGCGAACGCGACCTTCTGCGCGGTCCCGCACCTGGTCGCGCGCGGCGGCGGGGCGGTGGTCAACGTGTCCAGCCGGGGCGCCTTCCGCGGTGAGCCCGACTGCCCCGCCTACGGCGCGTCGAAGGCCGGGCTGAACGCGTTCGGCCAGTCGATGGCGCGAGCGCTTGCACCGCACGGCATCTCCGTCGGCACGGTGGCGCCCGGCTTCGTGGAGACCGACATGGCTCGCGAGGTGCTCGACGGGCCGGGCGGGGACGAGGTGCGGGCCCAGTCCCCGATCGGGCGGGTGGCCCGACCTGAGGAGGTCGCGGCAGCAGTGCACTGGCTGGCCTCGGAGGCGGCACGGTTCGCCACCGGGACGATCATCGACGTGAACGGTGCGTCCTACCTGCGCAGCTGACCTACGATGCTCCCGGACGACGAACGGGGACATCATGCGCAGACCGGACCGTGCCCTGGGGGCCGGCGCGCTCGTCGTCGTCCTCACCCTGTTGAGCGCCTGCGCCGGCGACCTGCCGCCCGCCCGTCCGGCGCCGCAGCAGTCGCCCGTCCCGCGGGTCGAGGTCGCCGCCCGCAACGGGCTCCGCGTCGACGCGGCACGGCACGCGATGGCGCAGCGGATCATGCACCGCCGGCAGCGTGCGGTCCGGCAGAAGGACGAGCAGGCCTTCCTCGCCGACCTCGACCCGGCCAACACGGCGATGCGTGAGCGGCAGCGACGGCTGTTCGCGAACCTCACCCGGCTGCCGTTGCAGACGTTCACCCTCGCCGCCGAGGACGCCACCTGGCCCAGCGACTTCGCCGAGGCCAGGTTCCGGGGGAGTGCCTACATCCCGTACGTCGAGCAGCGGCTCCAGCTCCGCGGGTTCGACCCGGTGCCCGTCACCACGACGTACGGCCTGACGTTCGCGCCGGTCCGGGGCCGGTGGCGGATCGTGTCCGACGACGACGTCGCGGACCGCGAGCCGGAGGGTGCCCGGGACGCGCCGTGGGACCTGACCCGGATCGTCGTACGCCGCTCGCCGCACGCGCTCGGCATCTTCGACGAGGTGTCGGACGAGTCGTCGCGCCGGCTGATGGCGTGGACCGAGCAGAGCGTCCGCAACGTGGAGCGCGCGGTCCCGCTCCACTGGCGGGGCACCGTGGTGTTCTACGCGCTGTCCAGCCAGCGGCTGCTCGAGCGGATGGGCACCCGGTTCCTGGACCGGGCCGCGATCGCGTTCCCGGTGCTCGACGACGTCGGGTCGCCGACCAGGCGGGTGAGCACCCGGGTGGTGATCAACCCGAAGTACCTCCCGCGCAACGAGTTCGAGGGCACCTACCTGCTCACCCACGAGATCACCCACGTCGCCCTGGCGCGCACCAACGGCGGCACGCCGGCGTGGGTGCAGGAGGGGCTCGCCGACTACGTCGCGACGCACGGGGCCGACCCGCAATGGTGGGCGCCCGCCGAGCCCACGGTCGAGCGGGCAAGGCGGGGAGCCGACGCGATGCCCGGCAGCACGTTCTTCGGCGACGCGGACCCCGGGTTCGAGTACGACCTGTCCCTGGCCGCGTGCAGCTACCTGGCCGACCGGTTCGGCGAGAAGCGGCTGTGGGCGTTCCTCGACCGGGTCGCCGCGGCCGGCTTCCGCGACGGTGACGCCGAGGCCGGCACCGACCGGGTGCTGCGCTCGATGTTCGGCCTGGGCTCGGCCCGGCTGGCCCGGCAGGCGGCCCGGGTGATCGTGGCCCGAGGGAGCTGACCGCACCCCGAAGGTCGGCGGAATACCTGAATCTTTACCCCGGATACGGGTGCGGATCTTCCCGGAATGGGTGAGGATGGCCGGGTTTTCGTGCGCCGAGCGATTCTCGGTGAACTCAGAGCCCACGAGGAGATCCCTCCATGTCCCGTCCCCCCAAGCGCCGCCGCATGCTGGCTGCTCTGGGTGTCGCTGCCGCCACCTCCGTCGCGCTGATCGCGTCGACCGGCGCGGCGCCCGCGGTCGCCCAGGGCAAGCCCGCCCACGCCAAGCACCACGCGCAGAAGCCCGCCCCAGCGACGACCCCGCAGGACGTCAAGCTCCAGATCCTGGCGCTCAACGACTTCCACGGGCAGCTGGAGAAGCTCGACGCGGCCAAGACGTCGTCGGGCCGGATCAACAGCACCCCGGCCGGTGGCGCGGAGTACCTCGCCACGCACCTGACCGAGCTGCGCGCACAGGCCCGGGCGGAGAAGCGGCACTCGGTCACCGTCGCCGCGGGCGACCTGATCGGTGCTACCCCACTGCTGTCGGCGGCGTTCCACGACGAGCCGACCATCGAGGCCATGAACGCGATGGGCCTGCAGATCACCAGCGTCGGCAACCACGAGTTCGACGAGGGCTGGCGTGAGCTGGTCCGCATGCAGAACGGCGGCTGCATCGACGACGGCGCCGGCAAGGACAACCAGGACTCCTGCCCGGAGCACACCTTCGAGGGCGCCGACTTCCAGTACCTCTCGGCCAACGTCTTCCACGAGGACACCGGCAAGACCGTGTTCCCGAGCGTGAAGATCGAGAAGTACGACGGCGTGCCGGTCGGCTTCATCGGCATGACGCTCGAGAACACCCCGAACATCGTCACCAAGTCCGGCATCGCCGGCCTGAAGTTCACCGACGAGGTCGAGACCGCCAACAAGGTCGCCGAGCAGCTGCAGCGGTCCGGCGTGAAGTCGATCGTCGTCCTGGTGCACGAGGGCGGTTACCCGAGCGACCCCTCGGCGTACAACTCGTGCCCGGGCATCTCCGGTCCGATCGTGGACATCAACAAGGGGCTGAGCTCCAAGATCGACGCGGTGATCACCGGTCACACGCACCAGGCCTACAACTGCTCGCTGCCCGACCCGGCGGGCAACCCGCGCCTGGTCACCAGCGGCTCGAGCCTGGGCCGCCTGGTCACCGACATCGACCTGACGATCAACCGTCGCTCCGGAGACGTGGTCCGCTCCTCGGAGGCGGCCGACAACGTGATCGTCACCAACGGTGCGGACGTCGCCAGGAACGGTGCGATCACCTCGCTGATCGCCGAGTACAAGGCCCTGGTCGCGCCGATCGAGAACAAGGTCATCGGCCACCTCGACGGTGTCACCTCGGTCAGCCGGACGAACGACGACAGCGGCGAGTCGCCGCTGGGCAACCTGATCGCGGACGCCCAGAAGGCGGACGCGAGCACGGTCACCGGCGGGAAGACGCCGGAGATCGCGTTCATGAACCCCGGCGGGATCCGGGCCGACCTGCAGTCCACCGCGGGCAGCGTCACCTACGGCCAGGCCTTCTCGGTGCAGCCGTTCAACAACTACGACGTGTCCATGGACATGACCGGTGCGCAGATCCTGAGCCTGCTCGACCAGCAGTGGTCGGGGACCAACAAGCCGGCCAGCCCGAAGATCCTGCAGGTCTCGGGGATCACCTACTCCTACGACTTCAAGCCGGGGACGGACACCACTGCTCCGGTCTACACGCTGAAGCCGGAGACGGTGCAGGTCAACGGTGCTCCGATCGACACCGCGCGCACCTACCGGGTGGTGGCGAACTCGTTCCTGTCCGACGGCGGTGACGGGTTCGGCGCGTTCACCGGGGCGACCGACAAGTACTTCGGTGGTCTCGACATCGACGCGTTCTCCAGCTACCTGGCGGCGCACGACCCGTACAAGCCGGTTCCCACCGACCGGATCACCGCGGTGCCCGCAGCCTGACGCACGGCTCCGCACGGCGTACGACGAGGGGCACCCCGCATCACGCGGGGTGCCCCTCTGCCGGTTCACTGTCAGGCGTCGATGTGCGACATGTCGCCGTACCGGTCGCCCGCGACGGCACCGCGGGGGACCGCCTGCTCAAGTGCGCCGAGGTCGTCCGAGCTCAGCGACACCGACGCGGCGGCCACGTTCTCCTCGAGGTACTTCACGCGCTTGGTGCCGGGGATCGGCGCCACGTCCTGACCTTGTGCGAGCACCCAGGCGAGGGCGAGCTGACCGGGCGTGACGCCCTTGCCCGCCGCGATCTCGCGGACCTTCGCGACCAGGGCGAGGTTGGTGTCCAACGCGTCGCCGGAGAACCGCGGGAAGTACGGCGAGCGACGCGAGTCGTTGTCCTCGAGGTCGTCGGTCCGGGTGATCGCGCCGGTGAGCAGGCCGCGACCGAGCGGCGAGTAGGGGACCAGACCGATGCCGAGCTCGCGGATCGTGGGCAGGATCTCGTCCTCGATGTCGCGGGTGAACAGCGAGTACTCCGTCTGCAAGGCGGTGATCGGGTGCACGGCGTTGGCGCGGCGGATCGTCTGCGCCGACGCCTCGGAGAGGCCGAGGTGACGCACCTTGCCGGCCTCCACCAGCTCCTTCATCGCGCCGACGGTCTCCTCGATCGGGACCGTCTTGTCGACGCGGTGCTGGTAGTAGAGGTCGATGTGGTCGACGCCGAGCCTCTGGAGCGAGGCGTCGCACGCAGCGTGGACGTACTCCGGTCGGCCGTTCACGCCGAGCCCGGTGCCGTCTTCCTCGCGCTGGTTGCCGAACTTCGTGGCGAGCTGCACCTCGTCCCGTCGGCCGGCGACGGCCTTGCCGACGAGGCGCTCGTTGGTGAAGGGGCCGTACATGTCGGCGGTGTCGAGGAAGGTGACGCCCAGGTCGAGCGCGCGGTGGATGGTGTCGAGGCCCTGCTGCTCGTCGCCGGTGCCGTAGAACTCCGACATCCCCATGCAGCCGAGGCCCATCGTGGAGACGGTCAGGGACGAGGCGGTGCCCAGGGTGCGGGTCCCCAGGCTGGTCTGTGTCGATTCGTCGGTCATGCCAGCCAGTCAACCCGGTGCACCCAAGGCCGAGGTCACGGCACGGGGTGGTGGCTGAGTGAGACCCGCCGAACGGGGAACACTTCGGCTGCGGCAGGGTGAGCGCGCTCACATCACCAGCAGGAGGTCCCAGATGAACGTGCTGCGAACGAAGACCATCGAGCAGTCCATGGCGGACACCGAGGACGTGGAGTACAAGCTCAAGAAGAACCTGAGCGCGCTCGACCTCACCGTCTTCGGCATCGGCGTCATCATCGGCGCCGGCATCTTCACGCTGACCGGCAAGGTGGCCGCGCAGTTCGCCGGTCCGGCCGTGGTGTTCTCGTTCGGGATCGCCGCGTTCTGCTGCGCGCTGGCCGCGATCTGCTACGCCGAGTTCGCCTCGACCGTGCCGGTCTCCGGGTCGGCGTACACGTTCTCCTACGCCACGCTGGGCGAGCTGGTGGCCTGGATCATCGGCTGGGACCTGATCCTCGAGCTGATGCTGGGCGCCTCGGTCGTGGCGCAGGGCTGGAGCACCTACTTCGTCACGTTCATGGAGGAGATCGGCCTCGGCTGGCCCGCCTCCCTCGGCCCCACCAGCGACACCGGGTTCTCGCTGCACTTCAACCTCGCGGCGTTCGTGCTCGTCGCGCTGCTGACCACCCTGGTCGCGGTCGGCATCAAGGAGAGCCTGCGGGTCAACCTGGTGCTGGTCGGGATCAAGCTGTTCGTCGTGCTGTTCGTGATCGTCGCCGGCATCTCGCTGATCAAGGGCAGCAACTACCACCCGTTCGTGCCGCCGGCCTCCGACCCGGTCGGCGCCGACGGTCTGACCCAGCCGCTGTTCCAGTGGCTGTTCGGGATCAAGGCCCAGACGTTCGGCGTACTGGGAGTGATCTCGGCCGCGTCGGTGGTGTTCTTCGCCTACATCGGCTTCGACGTCGTCGCGACCACGGCCGAGGAGGCGAAGAACCCGCAGAAGGACCTGCCGCGCGGCATCATCGGGTCGCTGGCGATCTGCACGGTGCTGTACATGGCGGTCGCGCTGGTGATCACCGGGATGGTGAAGTACGACAAGATCGACCCCGAGGCCGCACTCGCCAACGCGTTCAAGGCCTACGGCAAGGACGGCTACGCGACCCTGATCTCCGCCGGCGCGGTGGCGGGTCTCACCACCGTGGTGATGACGCTGATCATCGGTGCGGTCCGGGTGCTCTTCGCGATGAGCCGCGACGGGCTGCTGCCGCACGGCTTCGGCCGGGTCAACCAGCGCACCGGCACCCCGGTGATGATCACGCTGACCATCGGCCTGCTGGTCGCCCTGGTCGCGTCGCTGACCCCGATCGGCAAGCTCGAGGAGATGGTCAACATCGGCACGCTGTCGGCGTTCGCCCTGGTGTCGCTGGCCGTCCCGATCCTGCGCAAGCGCCGTCCCGACCTGGAGCGGTCGTTCCGGGTGCCGTTCAGCCCGGTGCTGCCGGTCGTGGCTGCGCTGGTCTGCGTCTACCTGATGCTCAACCTGAGCCTGGAGACCTGGCTGCGGTTCCTGGTCTGGATGGCGCTCGGCTTCGGCATCTACTTCACCTACGGCTACCGGCACAGCCGCGTCGGCCTCGGCGAAGGCGAGCCCGCCCTCGACTACTCCCGTTGAGAAGGCAGTTCCTCACCGTCCAGACGCCACTTCCTTCCGCTGGAGCGGAAGGAAGTGGCGTCTCACACGGAAACAACTGACGTCTCGACGGAGAGGTCAGTGGAAGCGCTTGCCGTTGACCCGCTCGGAGATGCCCTCGCGGTCCAGCAGCTGGGTGAGGCCGCCGTTCCAGAACGAGAACCCGGCGCCGGTGATCATCGCCAGGTCGAGGTCCTCGGGAGCCGCGACGACACCCTCGTCCAGCATCCTCTGCGCCTCGTCGGCCAGCGCCGACAGCACCCGCAGTCGTACGTCGGACGCGCTCAGTGTCGTGCCGTCGGCCGGAGCCTCGAAGATCTCCGCGACCTCGGGGTCGACCGAGAAGTCCGGGAGGTACACGCTCGTCTTGCCCGAGGCGACCAGCGCCTTCAGGTTCGGCGAGACGTAGAACCGGTCCGGGAACGCGCCGTGCAGCGTCTCGTTGTTGTGCAGAGCGATCGCCGGACCCACCAGGGACAGCAGGAAGAACGGCGGCATCGGGGCCACGCCCGCGAACGCGCCGTCGGCCACCGAGAGCGGCGTGCCCTCGTCGACGACCTTTCCGACCTCTCCCATGAACCTGCCGAGCAGCCGGTTCACGATGAACGACGGGCTGTCGCTGACCAGGATGCAGGTCTTCTTCAGCGTCTTGCCGGTCGCGAACGCCGTCGCCAGCGTCGCGTCGTCGGTCCGCTCACCCTTCACGATCTCCAGCAGCGGCATCACCGCGACCGGGTTGAAGAAGTGGAACCCGACGACCCGCTCCGGGTGCTTAAGGTCGGCGGCCATCTCGGTGATCGACAACGACGAGGTGTTCGTCGCCAGGACGCACTCCGGCGACACCACGGCCTCGACGTCGGCGAAGACCTGCTTCTTGATCTTCATCTCCTCGAACACCGCCTCGATGACGAAGTCCGCGTCGGACAGGGCGACGGCCTTAGCCTGGTCGTCGGCGGCACCGGAGACCAGCGCCTTGAGCCGGTTGGCCTTGTCCGGCGACACCCGGCCCTTGCCGAGCAGCTTGTCCACCTCGGCGTGCACGTAGCCCACGCCCTTGTCGACGCGCGCCTGGTCGAGGTCGGTGAGCACGACCGGCACCCCGAGCCGGCGTACGAACAGCAGCGCGAGCTGGCTGGCCATCAGGCCGGCCCCGATGATGCCGACCTTGGTCACCGGGCGTGCCAGTGACTTGTCCGGAGCGCCGGCGGGACGCTTGGCCCGCTTCTGCACCAGGTCGAACGAGTACAGCCCGGCGGCGAGCTCCGGCGTCATGATCAGGTCGGCGAGTGCCTCGTCCTCGGCGGCGAAGCCCTCGTCGCGCGACGCCGTCCTGGCCGCCGCGATCAGGTCCAGGGCGCGGTAGGCCGCGGGGGCGGCGCCGCCGGTCTTGGAGTCGGCGACCGCGCGGCCCTGGGCGACGGCGGCGTCCCAGGCCTCGCCGCGGTCGACCTCCGGACGCTCGGGAGTCACCTCACCGGTCAGCACCCGAGCCGCCCAGAGCAGCGACTGCTCGAGGAAGTCGGCGCCCTGGAACTCCGCGTCGGCGAGGCCGGCCTCGAACGCGGCGTGTCCGCTCAGGGTCTTGCCCTGGTTGAGCGGGTTCTCGAGGATCACCTTCACCGCGGTCGCCGCGCCCACGAGGTTCGGCACCAGGTAGGCCCCGCCCCAGCCGGGGACCAGGCCGAGCATGACCTCGGGGAGGCCGAGAGCCGGGGCCGAGTCCTGGACGGTCCGGTAGGTGCAGTGCAACGCGACCTCGAGGCCGCCGCCGAGGGCGAGCCCGTTGACGAACCCGAAGGACGGCTTGCCGCCCTCGCCGAGCTTGCGGAAGACACCGTGCCCGATCTGCGCGATCAGGAGGGCGTCGTCGCGGCCCGTCATGCCGGTCAGGCCGGACAGGTCGGCACCGGCGGCCAGGATGAACGGCTTGCCGGTGACGCCGAGGGCCACCACGTCATCCCGGTCGAGTGCTGCGTCGATGGCCTGGTTGAGGGAGGCCAGGGACTTCGGGCCGAAGGTGTTCGGCCGGGTGTGGTCCAGTCCGTTGTCGAGCGTGATCAGGGCCATCGTGCCGGCGCCGTACGGCAGCGCCACGTCGCGGGACTTCGCCTCGGTCACCACCTCGTCAGGGGACAGGGCGACGCCGCGGTCGAGCAGGGCCTGGAGCGCGGGAGTCGTGGTCATCAGGCGGCGCCCTTTCGGTCGGTCGAGCTTGTCGAGACCCAGTGCGGGTTCTCCCAGATCACGGTGCCGCCCATGCCGATGCCGATGCACATCGTGGTGATGCCGTAGCGCACGTCGGGACGCTCCTCGAAGCGGCGGGCGAGCTGGGTCATCAGGCGTACGCCGGACGAGGCCAGCGGGTGGCCCATGGCGATGGCGCCGCCGTAGGGGTTCACCCGCGGGTCGTCGTCGGCGATGCCGAAGTGCTCGAGGAACGCGAGCACCTGCACCGCGAACGCCTCGTTGACCTCGAACGCCTCGATGTCGTCGATGGTCAGGCCGGCCTGCCTGAGGGCCTTCTCGGTTGCCGGGATCGGGCCGGCGCCCATCACCTCGGGCTCCACGCCGGTGAACGAGTAGGACACCAGCCGCATCTTCACCGGCAGACCGAGCTCGTGGGCGGTCTCCTCGTCGGCGAGCAGGCACGCGGTCGCGCCGTCGTTGATGCCGGCGGCGTTGCCGGCGGTGACCCGGCCGTGCGGGCGGAACGGCGTCTTGAGCCCGGCGAGGTCGGCTGCGGTGGTCTGCGGGCGCGGCGGCTCGTCGGTGGTGGCGAGGCCCCAGCCGGCCTCGGCGGTGCGGATCGCGACCGGTACGAGGTCGGGCTGGATCAGCTCGTCGGCGTAGGCCTTCGCGGTCTTCTCCTGCGAGCGCAGCGCGTAGGCGTCGGCACGCTCCTTGGTGATGGAGGGGTAGCGGTCGTGCAGGTTCTCGGCGGTGTTGCCCATCGAGAGCGCCTCGGGGTCGACGACCTTCTCCGACATGATCCGCGGGTTGGGGTCGACGCCCTCACCCATGGGGTGCCGGCCCATGTGCTCGACACCCCCGGCGATGACCACGTCGTAGGCGCCGAACGCGATGCCCCCGGCGGTCGTGGTCACGGCGGTCATCGCGCCGGCACACATCCGGTCGATGGCGTAGCCGGGCACGCTCTGCGGCAGGCCCGAGAGGAGGGCCGCCGTACGGCCGATGGTCAGGCCCTGGTCCCCGATCTGGGTGGTGGCGGCGATCGCGACCTCGTCGACCCGCTCCGGCGGAAGGCTCGGGTTGCGTCGCATCAGCTCACGGATGCACTTGATGACCAGGTCGTCCGCACGCGTCTCGGCGTACTGGCCCTTGGCCTTGCCGAACGGCGTTCGCACACCGTCGACGAAGACGACCTCTCGCAGCTGTCGGGGCACGCAGGCTCTCCTCGAGTAGATAAGGGCTGGACTGCTCAGGCTACTCGCTGGTAACAACGGGTGGAAGCATCGTCGCTGTGGCCGTGGTCACGCCGGCGTGCTGGCGTGGCTGACCATCAGCCGCCCCTGACCAAGCGCGGCACGTGCGGAGGTGATCGGTCGGTGCCAGACTGGTGCCCCGTGTCCGGACCGAGGAGGACTGCATGTCCCGCGTGGTGCACTTCGAGATCCAGGCTGATGACGTGGAGCGGGCGAAGGCGTTCTACGCCGCGGTGTTCGACTGGTCCTTCGAGGACTACGGCAGCTTCGCCGGCTCCCCCTACTGGGGGATCGTGACCGGTCCGCAGGACCAGCCGGGCATCAACGGAGGCCTGCTGCCGCGGCCGGCTCCGGCGCCGGGTCCAGGTCAGGGCGCCAACGGGTTCGTGTGCACGATCGGGGTCGGCGACTACGACGACACCGAACGTCGCATCCTGGATGCCGGAGGGCAGGTCGCGCTGCCGAAGATGGCGCTGAAGGGCATGGCCTGGCAGGGCTACTACCTCGACAGCGAGGGCAACACGTTCGGAATCCACCAGCCCGACCCCGACGCGGCCTGACGGGCTGCGCGTCTAGAGGACTGCGCCGCGTGGCGCCACCTCGACGGCGGCCACGCCTCGCGCGTAGAGCACGATGAGCCGGTCACCATGTCTGCAGCGGAGCACGCCCGAGTCCTCTCCAAGCATGGAAAGAACGTGATCGACGACCTCGCTCTCGCTTGTCGCGTCGGGTTCCTCGTAGGTGACATCTACGTGGTCACCGCTCATGAGTCGAACACGCAAGACAATCTTCTCCATGCTCAGGGACCTTAGATGTGAGGGGTTCTGGACCGCCATCTCTGCGACCTCGCAGCCCGACGGCCTGCTGGGGAACTTCGTCCGCCCCGGGTGAGGTGGCGGTGTTCCGGACGGTTCACCCTGGCCCGGAGGCGGTGGGCGGATGACTGGCAGACGCACGCTGGTGGCGGACCGGATCGCACACGCGGACCCGGCCGGGCTGCTGTACGGCGCGATCGTGACCGCGGCGGTGCTGGCGACGGTGAGCGCGCACGCCGGCCAGAAGGAGCACGTCGCGATCGCGACCGTCGTGGTGCTCGTCATGTACTGGCTGGCGCACGTGTACGTCGCGACCCAGTCGATGCAGTACGACGGGGACCAGAGGCCGGTGCACCGACGGCTCGGGACCGCCGTGCGGCACGAGACCAGCGTGCTCAAGGGCGGAGTGCCGGCGCTCGTCGTCTACCTCGCGGGAGGGCTGCTGCTCGGGCTGGACCCCGCCGACGCGGCCGCTGTGGCGCTGTTCTTCTCGGTGGGTTTCCTGATGCTGGCCGGCTACCTGGGAGCACATCGTGCCGGGATGCGCACCCGCCAGGCCCTCGTCGAGGGCGCGGTGGCGGGTCTGCTCGGCGTCGTCGCGGTCCTCGCCAAGTACGTCCTGCACTGAGAGGTGCCGCTCAGCCGACGGCGTCGCGCATGGCCGCGATGTGCCCCGGTGTCGACCCGCAGCAACCGCCGATCAGGTCGATGCCGAGCTTGTGCAGCTCGCGGGCGTGCTCGGCGAGGTCGGCCGGTGTCGCGTCGTACTCGAAGTGGTCGCCGACCACCTGGGGGAGTCCCGCGTTGGACTGGGCGACGAGCAGCAGGCCCTCGGGTCGGGCCTCGGCCATCTGCGCGGCGATCGCCGCCATCTCCTCGGGACCGCGGCCGCAGTTCGCGCCGACAGCGTCGACGCCCGCGGCGGCGAGCTGGGTGACCGCGTCGACGGGCCGGACGCCCATCATCGTGCGCAGGTTGGTGTCGAAGCTCAACGTCGCGATCACGGGCAGGTCCGGTACGACGGACCGGGCGGCCGCCACGGCAGCCAGCACCTCGCCGAGGTCGCTCATCGTCTCGATCAGCACCACGTCGATGCCACCGTCGCGCAGGCCGAGCAGCTGCTCCTCGAACAGGGCCTGGGCCTCCTCGGCGGACATCGTGCCGAGCGGCTCGAGCAGCTCGCCGGTGGGGCCGAGGTCGCCGGCCACCAGGATGCCGTGCTTGTCGGCGACCTCGAGGGCGATGGCCGCCGCTGCCCGGTTGAGCTCGTGCACGCGGTCCTCGAGGGCGTGCATCTGCAGCCGCGGACGCGAGCCGCCGAACGTGTTGGTGGTGAGCAGTCGTGCCCCGGCGGCGGCGTACGCCTCGTGGCACGCGCGGATCACCTCCGGGCGCTCGACGTTCCACAGCTCGCCGGCGGCACCGCCCTCGAGCCCGCTGTCCTGCAGCAGCGTGCCCATCCCGCCGTCCACCAGGACGGGGGTGCGGTCGCCGATCAGCGCGGACAGCCGGTTCATACGATCTCCTCGGGGGTCGACGGGTCGGACGGTGCGCCCGGGACCAGCGCGTCCAGGTAGGCGGCCAGCCGTTCGGCGGGCCACTCGTCCTCGAGCGTGGCGACCACCCGGTCCGCCACCTCGGTCGGGTCGCCCTCGAGCGCGGTCCACTCGCCGCGACGCCAGCCGGCGAGGTAGGCCTCGCTGCCGGTCTCACCGAGCCGCATCGCCGCCTCGTCGATCGCTTCCTGGAAGCGCGGCGCGAGCGGTGCCTTGGTCACGTCGTCGCCGGAGCGGGCGACGACCAAGGAGGGCAGGTCGCGCCAGTAGGTCACCTGGTAGTCCGCGTCGGCGGTGTGCTCGGCCACGTCCGCGAGCCTAGCCGTGGGCCGGCCCGGGGGAGCGCGTCGTCTCGCTCAACGGCGACCCGCGTCGTCCACGCAGAGCACCGCCCACGGGAGCGCCTCGAGACGCCCCTCGCCGATCGGCTTGCCGCAGACGTCGCAGAGGCCGTAGCTGCCGTCCTCGAGCTTGGCCATCGCCCGCTCGACGTCGGCCAGGGTGAGCTGCAGCTTGTCGTGCACCGCGACCTGTGAGAGCCGGTCGACCGCCATGGACGTGCCCTCGCCGACCCGCTTGCCGAACGAGATCGAGCCCTGGTCGTCGGGGCGCGCCTCGAGCTGGCCCATCTGCTCGTCGATCTCGGCCTTCTTCGCGCGCAGCGCCTCGGCGGTGTCCATCCCTCCACTGTGCACTACAGGTGCTTGAGCGCCTCACGCCGCGACAGCCCGGAGAGCCGCTCCGCGTGCCGGGCCACGAAGGTACGCACCCAGTCCGGGTCCACCCGCGCGTGCTGGCGCAACGCCCAGCCGACCGCCTTGCGCACGAAGAACTCGCTCCCGAACCGGCTGCCCTCCAGGTTGGCCTCGAGCACGTCGCGGAGCAGGTCGACGTCGGTGTTCTCCTTGCGCTGGAGCTGGCAGAGGATCGCCGTACGACGGACCCACAGGTCGTCGTCGGCCGCCCAGGCCCGGACCGTCGGCGTCACCTCGAGCGGGTGCGCGGCCAGGATCGCGCCGACGTTGTGGCTGGCCAGCGAGTCCACGAAGTCCCACCAGGCGCCGGAGACGACGAGATGCCGGTAGAGCCCGAGCGTGTCCGGGTCCTGGTGCACGCGGTAGAAGCGGTGCGAGGTCAGCGCCATCGCCGCGTAGCGCTCCTCGCGGTAGTCCGCGCCGTCCCACAGCTCGCGCACGCACGACTCCCACGTCGCCCGCTCCGGCAGCGGGTGCGCGTCGTACACCTCCCGGCACAGGGCCCGCAGTGGGACCGAGCTGACACCGCGGTAGGGCATGGACGACTTCATGTAGGCCTGCATCCGGGGGGCGCGCTCGGGGTCCGCGACCTCGGCGATGCGTCGCCGCACCAGGCGAACGAGGTTGGTGACCGCATCGGGCATAGTGAGGACCGTATCGGCGTTGTCCGACACGACCGTGGTCACATGCTCCACCAGTGAGAGGGAACCGATGACAGAGCCGGCGAGGTACGTGCACATCGTGGACGACGTGCCCGAGCTCGACAGCCTCGAGCAGGGGCCCGTGCTGATCCACTCGCTCGAGGGGTTCCTCGACGCCGGCAACGCCGCCGCGATCGCGACCCGGGCGCTGCTCGCCCAGTCCTCGGGCCGGGTGGTCGCCAGCTTCGACATCGACGCGTTCTACGACTACCGCGCCCGGCGGCCACCGATGACGTTCGCCGAGAACCACTACGAGGACTACGAGCCGCCCCGTCTGGTGGTCCGGCTCAACCACGACGCCCTCGGCACGCCGTACCTCCTGCTGCACGGCCCCGAGCCCGACACGCACTGGGAGGCCTTCGCGCTCGCGGTCCGCACCGTCGTCGAGCAGTTCCGGGTCCGGCTCACGGTGGCGATGGGCGCGGTGCCGATGGCGGTCCCGCACACCCGGCCGGTGATGCTGACCAACCACGCCACGGTGCCCGACCTGCTGCTGTCCGAGAACGTCTGGAAGGGGCAGATCCGGGTCCCGGCGAGCGCCCAGGCGCTGCTCGAGCTGCGTCTCGGTGGCTGGGGCCACCCCGCGATGGGCTTCGTCGCACACATCCCGCACTACGTCGCGCAGTTCGACTACCCGTCCGCCTCGGCGACGATGCTCGAGTCCGTCGAGGTGGTGACGGGCCTGCAGTGGGAGCTCGACGAGCTCGAAGCGGCGGGGGAGGCGAAGATGGTCGAGATCGCCGCCCAGATCGAGGACTCCGCCGAGGTCCGCGACGTGGTGCTCGGCCTCGAGCAGCAGTACGACGCCTTCCACCGTTCCGGGGCCGAGGGCGACGCCCTGCCTCTCGCCGAGGAGAAGGACCTGCCCACGGGGGAGGAGCTCGGCGCCGAGTTCGAACGATTCCTGGCCGGCCTCGACCGGCCCAACGACGCCGGAGAGTAGGACCCCACACGTGCCCAGTTCCGCCGACGAGCTCGTCGCGCTCCTCGACCTGGAGACCATCGACGTCAACCTCTACCGCGGCACGCAGCCCGACACCATGCTCCAGCGGGTGTTCGGCGGCCAGGTCGCCGCGCAGTCCCTGGTGGCCGGGGCGCGCACGGTCGAACCGCCGCTCAACGTGCACTCGTTGCACAGCTACTTCCTGCGCCCCGGCGACACCGCGGTCCCGATCGTGTACGACGTCGAGCGGATGCGCGACGGCCGGTCGTTCTCGACGCGCCGGGTGGTGGCCCGCCAGCACGGCCGGCCGATCTACTTCATGACCGTGAGCTTCCAGGTGCCCGAGGAGGGCTTCGAGCACCAGGACGTGATGCCGCAGGTGCCCTCGCCCGACGAGTCGCCGGACATGGGGGAGATGTTCCGCGAGCGCTCCCCGAAGAACGCCGACGAGTGGCTCACCGAGTGGGCCGCGCTGGAGATGCGGTGGGTCGGTGACTCGCGTCCGGGGGGCACCCTGCCGAACGAGGAGCGACCGGCCCAGTCCCGGCTGTGGATCCGGGTCAGCGGCAAGCTCGAGGACGAGGTGCTCACGCACCAGGCCGCCTTCACCTACGCCAGCGACATGACGCTGCTCGGCTCGGCCCTGGTGCCGCACGGCGTGGCGGTGTCGAGCCCGAAGGTCCAGTCGGCCTCCCTCGACCACACGATCTGGTTCCACCGGCCCTTCCGCGCCGACGAGTGGCTGCTCTACGACCAGGTGTCGCCGTCGGCCTCGGGGGCCCGCGGACTTGCGCTCGGCCGGGTGTTCAGCGAGGACGGCCGGCTCGTCGCCACGGTCGCGCAGGAGGGCCTGATCCGACCCCGCGGCTGAGCCGAATCACAGGGGTGTCATTAGCATGATCTGTCCGCAATCTGTGACAGACACGCCGGCGCCAGGTTAAGGTTGCGTGTTTCTGGGGTTCGGGAGGTTGCTGGGACCCGTGTGGCTCAGTCCCACGGTGCCGTGATCCGTGATCGGACCCCTCCATCGCAACGGCCCTGGGAGGAGACCGGATGCGTTCGCCGACCGCCGCCTGGTCCGCACGACGACGGGCAGCACTGGCGCTGGTCGCGGGAACAGTCCTGTTCGGCGGGGTGCCCGACACGGCGTACGCCGCGAGCACCGACGGCCCGGACTACGAGATGCCGTTCCCGTGCGCGGACCGGTGGACCGGGTCGAGCCGGTACAACCACAGCCCGAGCGCCCTGTCGATCGACTGGAACCGCACGAACGACCTGGGCGCGCCGATGATGGCCGCCGCTCCGGGGGTGGTGACCAAGGTCGCCGACCTGGGCAGCAGGAGCTACGGCCGGTACGTCGTGGTCGACCACGGCAGTGGCCGCAGCACGGTCTACGCCCACCTGCTGAACATCTGGACCAGCCAGGGACAGGCCGTCGACCAGGGCACCCTGATCGGTCAGGTCGGCAGCACCGGTGGCAGCACCGGACCGCACCTGCACTTCGAGGAGCGCCTGAACGGCAAGGTGCAGCGCTCCTACTTCCACCGCAAGCTGTTCACGATGGGCACCACGCTGTCCTCGCAGAGCTGCTCGGACACCCCGGTGGTCGGCGACTGGGACGGCAACGGCACGACCAACGTCGGCGTCCTGCGGCGCGGCGGCACCCCTCAGTTTCTCGGCAAGCGGCCGGGCCGGGCCACGCTCGCGCTGTCCTTCGGCCGGGGCGGCGACCAGCCGCTCGCCGGTGACTGGGACGGCAACGGGGTCACCGACGTCGGCGTACGACGGCCCTCGCTGAGGGCGTTCCTGCTGCGCAACAGCAACGGCTCCACGACCCGGATCAACCTGGGCAACGTCTACGCGTTCGGCATCACCGGGGACTGGGACGGCAACGGCAGGACCGACGTGGGCCTGTGGAACCCCAGCAACCGGGTCTTCACGATGCGCTACCCGAACGGCTCGCTCAAGACCGTCACGCTGGGGTCGGCGGGCGACCGACCGGTGACCGGCGACTGGAACGGCGACCGGCGCACCGACCTGGGCGTGTACTCCGCGGCCACCCGCACCTTCACGCTCCGCAGCGTGAGCAGGACCGGCGCGGTGAGCACCGGCAAGGTGGCCTGGGGCAGCGCCACCGGCCTTCCGGTGGCCGGGGACTGGAACGAGGACGGGCGGGGTGACGTGGGCGTGTGGAACCCGGCCACGGCTGCGTACTCGCTCCGGCTCACCCCGCGCAGGGTCGGTGTCGCTGCCGCGCAGCGCGCGCCCGTGTGGGGTACGCCGCGGGGCTGACCGGTCAACCGCGCACCGGGACCACGATCCGGCTCGGGTAGGCCGGCGAGTGGTGCAGCGTGATCACGCCGCCGGCACCGTTGGCCAGCTCGGGCGCCGTGGGCGTGAGGTGGGGCGTGTCGAACGCCTGCACCGTGACCCGCAGCCGGTGTCCCTTCCGGAGCACGGCGCCGGTCGGGAAGACCTCGACGTCGACGCGCATCACCTTGCCCGGTTCGACGGGCAGCTGCGCGGCCCGGGTGAACGGGTGCCAGGTCTGCAGGACCTCGCCGTCGCGGCGGACCACCTTGGAGCCGGTGACGGCCCGGTGGCTGAGCACCTGCCAGCCGCCGGTGAGCCGGTCGACGGTCCCGTCCGGGGCGACGTCCTCGACGTGCACCGACAGCATGCCGTCCCGGGCCGTGGTCGACGCGAAGAGGCGGGCGTTGAGCGGTCCCATCACCCGCACCGGCTCGGCCAGCGGAGCGGTCTCGTAGGACGTGCCGGCCGTGTCGTTGACCCGGTTGTCGGTCTGGCAGCCGGGTACGGCGGCCAGGCCGGCGGTCCACTGCGACGCGCTGCGCGTGCACAGTCCGGCCACCGGCACCGGGTAGACGGCATCCGACCCCGAGGCCGTCACCCGTCCGCGGGTGAGGCGTCCCGGGCTGCCCGGTGCGGCGGTCCCGGTCAGCCGGAAGGCCCGGGCGTGCACCGTGCGAGGCAGCCAGCGCGACGCCGTACGCCACGTGCCGGAGCCGATCTCGTAGTAGTTCACGGGCTTGACGTCGGTGCGCAGCGCCGGGTCGGAGCCGCCGCGCAGGTAGCGGTCGAACCAGCGCAGCGACAGCGCGTCGAGCGAGGGGAGCGTGCCCGCGGGCAGGCCCGGGCCGGACGAGGCCTGCAGGTGGGTCCACGGCCCGATGAGCAACCTGCTCGGCACACCGTTGGCCCGCAGTCGCTGGTAGAGCATCGGCTCGCCGCGCTGGAACAGGTCGTACTCCCCGCCGGTGACGAACGTCGGGACCTTGACCTTGTCCACGACCGAGAGCGGCGAGCGGAGCTTGTAGAACTTCCCGTCGTAGGACTTGTCGCCGCCGGTCAGCGCGTCGCCGATGGTCGGCCCCTGGAAGGCGAAGGCGCCCCCGGCGTGCTGCAGCAGCGTGCCGACCCCGCTCGCCGGGTCGACGGAGGTGTACTTCGGCGGGACGATCCCGGTGGCGGTGACCAGCCCGAGCCAGAACGGGATGAACCCGCTGTCGACCTGCCCACCGCTGGCGACCACGTCGCGGTACACGTCACCGGCCGGAACGATCGGGAACATCGCCTTCAGCCCTGCGGGGTGCTGGGCGGCGGTGAAGAACTGGTTGATCGCGGCGTAGGAGATGCCCCAGAGGCCGACCCTGCCGTTGCTCCAGGGTCGGCTGCTCGAGTGCGCCCACCGCACGAGCTCGGCGCCGTCCCGCTGCTCCCGGCTGCCGAAGGAGTCCCAGGTGCCCTGCGAGGAGCCGGTGCCGCGGACGTCGGCGACCACCTGCACGTAGCCGTGCTCGACGAGGTAGTCGTTGCGGAACCCGAGCTGCGGAGCGGACTTGTTGTAGGGCGTCTGGGTGAGCACCACCGGGAAGCGCCGGCGTACGGCGGTCCCGTCGGCCTTCGCGGGGCGGTAGACGTTGACCCGCAGCACGGCGCCGTCCGACATCGTCACCTGCACGTCCTCGGTGACGTTCACGCCGTACCGCGCCGGCCGCGGCTTCCAGCCGGAGGGGGTGTCGCCGGGCACGGCTGTGCTGGGTCCCGCGAGGAGTCCTACCGGCAGGCAGACGGCCAGGAGCATGAGGACGATGACGACGGCTCGACGCATGCACGGTGCAACGACCCGCGGGCCAGTTGGTTACTCGCCGGTCACTTGCCGCTCGCCGTGGCAGCGGGGACCGGCGTGGCGTCAGAGAATCGTGGTCCGGCGCTCGACCATCCCCGAGGCGACCTCGGCGGTGGTCGGGAACCGGAAGCGGAAGGTCCTCAGCCCGCGAGGCAGCCCGGTCACGGTCGCCTTCGCGACACCGTTGCGGAGCGGCACCTGCTTGAGCACCCTGCCGCGCCACCTGACCTGGATCACGCCGGGGACCGGGCGGACGCCGGGCGCGGTCACCGTGGCGGTCACCGTGAGCCGTGCCCGACCGGACAGTGTGGTGACCCTGATCGTCGGCTGCGACTTGACCGGGGCCGTGGACACCGTGCGGGCGGTGAGCGGTGTGTAGCCGTCTCTGGTCAGGCCCACGCGTGCGGAGATCCGCGAGCCGAGATCGGCAGCCGTGAGCCGGTAGGTGGGGCCGGTCGCGCCCGTGACCGGGACCCCGGCACGCAGCCACTGCACCGACGCGGCCGCTTCCGGGACGCTGAGCGCCGTCGTCAGGGTGAGAGTGCGGCCGAGCTGTGCCACGCCGCTGACCGACGGTGGGCGCGTCAGCGCAAGGCTGCCGGGGGAGACGCGGGCCATCGGGGCCGACGTCGCGTGAACGGGTGCGTAGCCGGACTTCGCCGCGGTGACGATCACCGCGACGGTCCTGCCGACCGAGGACTGGTCCAGCCGCAACGACGGCGTCGTGGCGCCCGGCAGCGGCGTCCCGTCGGCGGTCCACTGGTAGCTGACCTTGTCCGGTGCCGGGGTCCACGAGCCCGGGTCCGCCGTGAGCGTGGCGTCGACGCTCGGCTGCCCCGTCACGGTGGGAGCCACCACGCTGCTGATGACGCCCGGCTGCACCGCTGCCGTGGCCGTCGACACGACCGACCTGGTCGGGTAGCCGAGCTTGGACGCGGTGACCCGCACCGAGATCGCCTTGCCCTGCTGCGCCAGTGCCAGCGCCAGCGTGGACCCCGTCGCGCCGGCGATGGCCGAGCCGTTGGCCTGCCACTGATAGGCGATCGTGGCGTCCGCCTGGCTCCAGACACCGGCGGACGCAGTGAGCACCGACCCCACCTTCGCGACGCCCTTCACAGTCGGCGTCGCGGTGTTGAGCAGCGGTACGTCGTTGAAGTGGATGAAACCACTGGGCCACCCCTTGCTCGTGCGGGTGATCCTGGCCCAGGAGAAGTCGCCGCCCCAGCTGTCCTGGGACACGATGATCTCGGAGGGGGAGACGACCTGCTCGACGTACGCCACGTGCCCGGCGGAGCCGGCGGGCGAGACGTACGCCTTCCACCAGGCCACAGCCCCCACGGCGGGCGTGCTGTTCGTGATCGTGGCCATCGCGGAGCCCCAGTTGGTGGCGTTTCCACCGCCCGACCAGGGGCGGATGTTCGGGAGCCCGCTCCGCACCACCCGGAAGGCTGCGTAGTTGGTGCAGTTGTGCCCGGAGTACATCCGCCAGTACATCGTCGTGTTCGCGGTGGCGTACCCGGCGTTGCCCATTCCCGCCTTGGCGCAGGCTGCGTAGCCCCTGCACAGGGTCGTCGTGGTCGCGGACGCCGCTCCGGCCCCGGTCGTCACGTTCAGGGAACCGACAAGAAGGACGCTGACCACAAGGGTGACGAAGCGGGCGCGCGTGTTCACCCCGGGATTCTAGGGACGAAAGTCACCCAAAGTGAAAGAAATGATGAATTGTCAAGCCGCCACGCGGCGTGGCGGTTACTTCTCCGGGCGGGTCCGGCCGAGCAGGTGCGGGGCGCCGTCCTTCGGGCGGGTCAGCGAGAACGCGTAGCCGTCGCCCGACCGTTCCGAGCCGAAGCCGACGGTGCCGGGCAGCAGGATCGGCTTCTTGAACGCCACCTCGACGGTCACCGCGTCCGGCAGTCGACCCTCCAGCGCCGCCAGGCAGCGGGCCTTGCTCCACATGCCGTGCGCGATCTGCCGCGGGAAGCCGAACGCCTTGGCGGTCAGGCCGTACAGGTGGATCGGGTTGTGGTCACCGGACACCGCGGCGTACCGCCGGCCCAGGTCGCCCGGCAGTCGCCACGACGTACCCGTGCTCTGCGGCTGGGCCAGGTCGTCCAGGCTGCTCGCCGCGGCGGCGCGGTCTCCGCCGCCGAGCCGCAGGAAGGTGCTCGTCTCCTCCCAGACCAGCTCACCGGCCGAGTGGACCTGGGTGAGCATGTCGAAGACCCGGCCCTTGGGGTGCGGCCGGAGGTTCTCGGGCCGGGCGGTGACCTGGAGCTTCTCCGAGGCGTGGACCGGCCGGTGCTGGGTGATCGAGTTCTCCAGGTGCACCGTCCCGACCGCCGGGAACGGGAACGAGGAGTCGGTCATGATCGACAGGTGCAGGCCGAACGCCAGCATGTGCGGGTAGGTCAGCGGCACGGTCTCCTTGAGCGGGAACCCGCACACCTCGGAGTACGCCGCGACGTGCGCCCGGTCGATGGGTACGTCGTGCCGCGTCAGCGTCAGCTGCGGCAGGGAGTCACCGTGCTTGCCGACGCCCGGGACGAGGTTGAGCCCGGGGATGACCGGCAGCGCCGCCTTCAGCATCAGCGGAAGCGTGGACGGGGCTCGGTCCACGACGCGTGGCTCTGAGCTCGGGGACGTCATGACTCAGGCCCCCAGCATCATCTGGCCGCACACCCGGACCACGTTGCCGTTGACGGCGGTGGAGGCGGGGTTGGCGTACCACGCGATGGTCTCGGCGACGTCGACCGGCAGCCCGCCCTGCGACATCGCGTTCAGACGCCGGCCGACCTCGCGGGTCGCGAACGGCACGGCCGCGGTCATCTTGGTCTCGATGAAGCCCGGGGCCACCGCGTTGATCGTGATGCCGTTCTCGAGCTCGTCGGCGAGACTGTCCACGAGGCCGATGACGCCGGCCTTGGACGCGGCGTAGTTGGTCTGGCCCATGTTCCCGGCGATGCCCGCGATCGAGGCGACCCCGATGATCCGGCCATTCGGTCGGACCAGCTTCTGCTCGAGCAGCTCGGCAGTGATCCGCTCCGGAGCGGTGAGGTTGACCGCGATGGCGGACGCGAACGTGTCCCGCTTCATGTTCATCAGCCGCTTGTCGCGGGTGATGCCGGCGTTGTGCACGACGATGTCGACCCCGCCGAACTTGTCCTTGACGTGCTTGGCGATGCGCTTGGGCGAGTCCTTGGTGGTGATGTCCAGGGTGAGGTGGTCGCCGTCGAGCTCGCCCATCACGGCCTGCAGCTCGCTCGCGGCCTGCGGGACGTCGATGCCCAAGATGGTGGCGCCGTCGCGGTGCAGCACCCGGGCGATCTGCTCGCCGATGCCGCGGCTCGCGCCGGTCACGATCGCGACCTTGCCGGCCAGCGGCCGGGTCCAGTCCTGGACCTCTTCGGCGACGGCAGTGGCGCCGTGGCTGCCGATCCGGACGACCTGGCCGGACACGTAGGCGGACTTGGTCGACAGCAGGAACGCCAGCGTCGAGGCGAGGGCCCCGTCGGCGGCGGGGGCGACGTACACGAGCTGGACGGTCCCGCCGCGGCCGACCTCCTTGCCGAGCGAGCGGGTGAAGCCCTCGAGCGCCCGCTGGGCGACGCGTTCCTCGGCGGAGTTGGTCGACTCCGGGGGCGTGCCGAGCACGACGATCCGGGGGCACGTGTCGAGGCTGCGCAACAGCGGCGTGAAGAACTCCTGGAGGTCGGCGAGCCGGTCCGAGGAGGCGATGCCGGTGGCGTCGAACACCAGGCCCTTGTACTTCTGGTCGGCCGGGACACCGGTGCCGTCGTCCTGGAGCGCGGCGATGCCGAGGTCGTCGAGAGTCGCGACCACGGCCTTGCCCAGCCGGCCGGCGCCGCCGACGGCGACCGTGCCGGTGACCAGCGGGTCACCTTCGGTCCAGCGCTCGAGCCGGACCGGGTTGGGGAGGCCGAGGTTCTTGGCCAGCAGCTGACCGACGGGGGTGTGGATCAGGGACTGGTATCGGTCGCTCATCGGTGCTTCTCCTCGTGGTTCTGCCGGGTGGTGTCTTCATGTAACCGGGTGTGCAACTTCGGGTCCACAGTTCGTGACGTGGGCCTCAGTGCGTTTGCATCCGGGCCGGACCGGGCCAGTATGTACCCAGCAGTAACAATGCGTCACCAGGCACCCGGACCGTGAGGAGCACGTTCATGCAGGCCAAGACCCGTCGCGTCGCCGTCGTCGGAGGCAACCGCATCCCGTTCGCCCGCTCGAACACGGTCTACGCCACCGCCTCCAACCAGGAGATGCTCACCGCGGCCATCGACGGGCTGGTCACCCGCTACGGCCTGCAGGGCGAGCGGCTCGGCGAGGTCGTCGCCGGGGCCGTGCTCAAGCACTCCCGTGACTTCAACCTGACCCGCGAGTCGGTGCTCGGCTCCCGGCTCGCCCCCGAGACGCCTGCCTACGACATCCAGCAGGCCTGCGACACCGGCATCCAGGCCGCGGTCCAGGTGGCGAACAAGATCGCCCTGGGCCAGATCGAGGTCGGCATCGCCGGCGGCACCGACACCACCTCGGACGCACCGATCGCGGTCGGCGAGAAGCTCCGCAAGGTCCTGCTCGAGGCCAACCGGGCCAAGACCGTGCAGGGCCGGCTCGCGGCACTCGCGAAGGTCCGGCCGCAGCACCTCGTGCCGTCCATCCCGCAGAACAGCGAGCCGCGCACCGGGTTGTCGATGGGGGAGTCGGCCGCGTTGACCGCCCTCGAGTGGCAGATCGGCCGCGAGGAGCAGGACGAGCTCGCCGTCGCCTCGCACAAGAATCTTGCGGCGGCGTACGACCGGGGCTTCCTCGACGACCTGGTGACGCCGTTCCAGGGCCTCGAGCGCGACCAGAACCTGCGTGCCGACTCGTCGGTGGAGAAGCTCGCCACGCTCAAGCCGGTCTTCGGCAAGGGGGAGGCCGCGACGATGACCGCCGCCAACTCCACACCGCTCACCGACGGCGCGTCGGCGGTGCTGCTGTGCTCCGAGGAGTACGCCGAGCAGCGCGGCTGGGACGTGCTGGCCTACCTGACGGCCTACGAGACCGCGGCAGTGGACTACGTGCACGGCGGCGAGGGTCTGCTGATGGCGCCGGCCTACGCCATGCCGCGGATGCTCGAGCGCGAGGGGCTCACCCTGCAGGACTTCGACTTCTACGAGATCCACGAGGCGTTCGCGTCGCAGGTGCTCGCCACCCTCAAGGCGTGGGAGGACCCGATCTTCTGCAAGGAGCGTCTCGGCCTCGACGCCCCGCTCGGCGCGATCGACCGGACCCGGCTCAACGTGGCGGGGTCCTCGCTCGCGGCCGGCCACCCGTTCGCCGCGACCGGTGGGCGGATCGTCGCGACGCTGGCGAAGCTGCTCGCGGAGAAGGGCTCCGGGAAGGGCGTGATCTCGATCTGCGCCGCCGGCGGCCAGGGCGTGACCGCCATCCTCGAGCGCTGATCCCGTCGCCTGTCGAGACCTTCGGCTGGTCGAGCCTGTCGAGACCTTCGTCAGGCGCCGAATTCGGTCCCGGTGGTCGTGCGGGATCAGCGGCTTCTCGCCGCGCGCCTTGAGCTGCTGCACGGCCCAGGTGTTCCCGTCGGGGTCGCTGAACCCGAAGAAGGTGCCGCCGTCGCGCTCGTCGAAAACGGTGATCTCGCCGGCCTCGACGCCGCGTCCACTGCAGAGGGAGGGAAGGTCAGCGGGCGCCGATGGCCATCGCCACGCTGGAGGCGATCAGGTGCTCCTTGACCTGCTCCGCGGACAGCGTGGCGACGGTGGGCACGCCGGGAGCGGCCTCCTTGACGACCATGCCGACCCGGGCCAGCTGCATGCCGCCCAGGCCGCTGGCGTAGAGCGTGTTGGCCAGCAGGTGCACGTCGTCGGTGTGGAACACGCCGTTGTCGACCCCGGCCTGGATCGCGGCCGCGACCGTGGCCAGGCAGGTGGCGATGCCGCGGCCGAGCCGGTACATCGCGCCCTCGCTGATCTCGTCGAGCAGCTCCGGGCCGGGACGGCGCATCAGGGTCAGCGCGCAGTCCACGAACGCCGGGTAGGCCAGGCCGTAGTCCACGAACGCGCCGGTGATCGCGCGCAGCCGGTCCTCCGGTGCCGCGTCCGGGAGGTCGGCCTCCTGCAGCCGCTGGGCGAGCTGCTCGAGGTAGCCGACGAGCGTCAGCGCGAAGAGCTCCTCCTTGCCGGAGAAGTGCCGGTAGATGATCGCCCGGTTGATCCCGACGGCGCGGGCGATGTCCTCGATCTGGGCGTCGCGCACGCCGCGGGCGTCGAACAGCGCCCGGGTGGCGTCGAGGATCTCCTTCTCGCGAAGCCGACGGCGGGTCGCGGCCGCCGTACGACGGCCGTCCTGCTGTGCGTCGAGGGCAGGATGCGAGGTCATGGGGCCAAGCCTAGTGCCGTGCAACACGCAGTGACACGAGCCGTACGTCCCTAGCCCGTGTGCAGCGCGCGGACCATGTCCACCGTGTCGGCCTCGCCGGCGCTCTTGTCGTCGCGGTAGCGCAGCACCCGGGCGAAGCGCAGCGCCATCCCGGCCGGGTAGCGGCTCGACGTCTGGATGCCGTCGAAGGCGACCTCCACGACCTGCTCCGGCCGCACCGTCACGACGTACGACGTGCGGGACTCCTCGAGCCCGAGGAACCGCTCGGTCTGCCAGGTGAGCATCTCGTCGGTCATGCCCTTGAACGTCTTGCCCAGCATCGTGAACCCGCCGGTCTCCGGGTCGCGGGCGCCGAGGTGGATGTTCGACAGCCAGCCCTGTCGCCGGCCGCTGCCCCACTCGACGGCGAGCACCACGAGGTCGAGTGTGTGCCGCGGCTTGACCTTGACCCAGCCCGCGCCCCGGCGCCCCGCCTCGTAGGGCGCCTGCAGCGACTTCACCACGACGCCCTCGTGACCGGCGGCCACGAGGTCGGCGAACAGCCGCTTCGCCTCGTCGGCCTCGCTCGTGACCGTGCGCGGCACGACGAGCTCGGACGGCAGCACCTGTGCGAGCCGGTCGAAGCGCTCGCAGCCGGGGGAGTCGACCAGGTCCTCGCCGTCGACGTGGAGCAGGTCGAAGAAGTACGACGTCAGCGGGACCTGCTCGCGCAGCGTCGCGACGTCGACGCGGCTGGCGGTGCGCGCGCCGGTCTCCTGGAAGGGCCGCGGCCGGCCGTCCCCGGTCAGCGCGATCGCCTCGCCGTCGAGCACCAGCGTGCGGGCGGGAAGAGCCGCCACCGCCTCGACGACCTCGGGCACCCGGTCGGTGATCTCCTCGAGGCTGCGCGTGAAGACCCGCACCTGCTCGTCGTACTTGTGCACCTGGATCCGGATGCCGTCGAGCTTGCAGTCCACGACGACGGCGGCTCCGTCTGGGCCCGCCTTGGCCATCGCCTCGTCGACCTCGTTGGCGCTGGAGGCGAGCATCGGCCGGACCGGTCGACCGGGCTGCAGGCCGAACTCCGCGAGCGCGTCGGCCCCACCGGTCAGGGCCGCGGCCGCGACCGGCAGCGTCGAGCCGGCGAACATGGAGGCCCGCCGGACGGTCGCGGCCGGCAGGTCGGCAGCCAACGCCACCGCCTCGAGCATCAGCCCGTCGAGCGCACCCTGCCGCAGCTCGCCGGTGACGAGACCGCGCAGGTAGGCCTGCTCCTCGGCCGTCGCGCGCCCGAACAGCGCCTCGACGAGGGCGGTGCGGCGGGCCTGTGAGCCCGGTCCGGAGACCGTGCTGATCTCCTCGAACGCGTCGTGCACCTCGGCGACCGACAGGGTGCTCGACTCCGCGGGGTCCGGCAGCTCGGTCAGGCTGCGCCAGCCGAGGCCGGTGCGGCGCTGGCGCAGCACGCCGGAGAGGTAGGACGTAGCGGTCAGCACCTCGTCGGGCTCGGCGGTGGCGAGCGCAGCGGCGAGCGCGGAGGTCTTGGCCTTGCGCGAGCGCGTGGCCCCGACCGCGGCGGACGCCTTCACCAGGTCTGCGAGCAGCATGGCGCCATTGTCTCCGAGCCCACCGACGTAGCCTGTCCGCGTGACACAGGCCAGCAGCCGGAGGCGGCACGACCAGCGCCTCGACGTGGTGCGGTCCGACGGCGAGGCGGGGGAGCGGCACCTCGTGCCGGGCCATGCCTGAGCGGGTATGGCGGCCGTCGTGGCCGTGCGCGATGGGCACGACGCTCTCCATCCTGCGGAAGGGGAGCGGCGACCCGACCTTCCACGCCGAGGCCGACGGCACGGTCTGGCGCGGCATCGGTACACCCGAGGGCCCCGCGAGCCTGCGGCTCCGGTCCCGTCCGGCCGACGGTGAGGTGCACGCCACCGCATGGGGCCCCGGCGCCGACTGGGCGCTCGACAGCGTGCCGTCGATGCTCGGCGCCGGTGACGACCCGACCGGGTTCGCGCCCACCCATCCGGTGCTCGCGGACGCGCACCGCCGCCGGCCGCACTGGCGGGTGTGCCGCACCGGCCTGGTGATGGAGGCGCTGGTCCCCGCGATCATCGAGCAGAAGGTCACCGGGCAGGAGGCGCTCGGCGGCTTCCGCAAGATGGTCCACCGCTACGGCGAGCGCGCTCCCGGCGCGGGTGCCGACCGAGGCCTGTGGGTGCAGCCGACTGCCGACGTTGTCCGGATGATCCCGTCCTGGGAGTGGCTGCGGCTGCACATCGACCCGGCCAGGTCGCGGGCCGTCGTACGCGCCGCCCAGGTCGCCTCCTCCATCGAGCGCACCGCCGGCCTGCCCGGCGACGAGGTGGACCGGCGGCTGCGGTCGCTGCCGGGAGTCGGTGTCTGGACCAGCGCCGAGGTGCGGTTCCGGGCGCATGGGGACGCGGACGCGGTGAGCTTCGGGGACTACCACATCGCGAAGGACGTGGGCTGGGCGTTGACCGGCGAGGAGGTGGACGACGACGGTCTCGCCGAGCTGCTGGAGCCGTACCGCCCGCACCGCTACCGCGTGCAGCGCCTGGTCGAGCTCGCCGGACTGCGTCGTCCGCGGCACGGACCGCGGATGGCGCCCCGGCGTCACCTGCCCGCCTAGTCAGGGACGACCCCCCGATTTGACGCTCCCAGGGCGACCGGGTAAGTTTTTCTCTGTCGCCCCCCAGCAAGGCCGAGAGGCCCGGGTTGGGGTGCGCGCTTGATCCTTGAGAACTCAACAGTGTGCTAAAAGTCGACGAATTAATTTGTAACGCCAGTCGGCAGGTTGCGAGGGGCTTTTTTGGTTTCTTGGTATCTGTCGGTTGTTTCCTTTAGGTGAGATTGTGTTCCTGCTTCGGTGGGGGCATGGCTCTTGCTGGGATACTCCTAGGTTAGTCGATGTATTGCAGGGCCTTGGGTCTTGTGTCATCTATTGATTTCAACGGAGAGTTTGATCCTGGCTCAGGACGAACGCTGGCGGCGTGCTTAACACATGCAAGTCGAGCGGTAAGGCTCCTTCGGGAGTACACGAGCGGCGAACGGGTGAGTAACACGTGAGCAATCTGCCCTTCACTTCGGGATAACTCCGGGAAACCGGTGCTAATACCGAATACGACCACTTCAGGCATCTGATGGTGGTGGAAAGTTCCGGCGGTGGAGGATGAGCTCGCGGCCTATCAGCTTGTTGGTGGGGTAATGGCCTACCAAGGCAACGACGGGTAGCCGGCCTGAGAGGGTGACCGGCCACACTGGGACTGAGACACGGCCCAGACTCCTACGGGAGGCAGCAGTGGGGAATATTGGACAATGGGCGAAAGCCTGATCCAGCAACGCCGCGTGAGGGATGACGGCCTTCGGGTTGTAAACCTCTTTCAGCAGGGACGAAGCGCAAGTGACGGTACCTGCAGAAGAAGCACCGGCCAACTACGTGCCAGCAGCCGCGGTAATACGTAGGGTGCGAGCGTTGTCCGGAATTATTGGGCGTAAAGGGCTCGTAGGCGGTTTGTCGCGTCGGGAGTGAAAACTCAGGGCTTAACCCTGAGCCTGCTTCCGATACGGGCAGACTAGAGGTATGCAGGGGAGAACGGAATTCCTGGTGTAGCGGTGAAATGCGCAGATATCAGGAGGAACACCGGTGGCGAAGGCGGTTCTCTGGGCATTACCTGACGCTGAGGAGCGAAAGTGTGGGGAGCGAACAGGATTAGATACCCTGGTAGTCCACACCGTAAACGTTGGGCGCTAGGTGTGGGACTCATTCCACGAGTTCCGTGCCGCAGCTAACGCATTAAGCGCCCCGCCTGGGGAGTACGGCCGCAAGGCTAAAACTCAAAGGAATTGACGGGGGCCCGCACAAGCGGCGGAGCATGCGGATTAATTCGATGCAACGCGAAGAACCTTACCTGGGTTTGACATATGGAGAAATCCCCTAGAGATAGGGGGTCCGCAAGGGCTCTATACAGGTGGTGCATGGCTGTCGTCAGCTCGTGTCGTGAGATGTTGGGTTAAGTCCCGCAACGAGCGCAACCCTCGTCTTATGTTGCCAGCACGTAATGGTGGGGACTCATAAGAGACTGCCGGGGTCAACTCGGAGGAAGGTGGGGATGACGTCAAGTCATCATGCCCCTTATGTCCAGGGCTTCACGCATGCTACAATGGCCGGTACAAAGGGCTGCGATACCGCAAGGTGGAGCGAATCCCAAAAAGCCGGTCTCAGTTCGGATTGGGGTCTGCAACTCGACCCCATGAAGTCGGAGTCGCTAGTAATCGCAGATCAGCAACGCTGCGGTGAATACGTTCCCGGGCCTTGTACACACCGCCCGTCACGTCACGAAAGTCGGCAACACCCGAAGCCGGTGGCCCAACCCTTGTGGAGGGAGCCGTCGAAGGTGGGGCTGGCGATTGGGACGAAGTCGTAACAAGGTAGCCGTACCGGAAGGTGCGGCTGGATCACCTCCTTTCTAAGGAGCATTTGGCAGCCGGCCGTCGTGTCGGTCTGTCCAGGGTTCTGTTTCGGGGACGTTCGTTCCTCGGCAGGCCTGCTCACTAGTGGAACGTCGACTATTTGGCTCGTTGCTCTCAAGAGCTCGTCAGTACTGTCCCGGTTTCGGCTGGGGCGTGGAACCGCGGGTTGGCGGGGGGAGCGGGTCTGGCACACTGTTGGGTCCTGAGGGATCGAGTTACTCGATCTCTTTGGACCACCTTCTCCGCGTACTGCCGATCGGTCGGATTCGACCAGCCGGTCAGCGTGGGGTGTGAGGGTGGGACCGACCGTAATTTGAGAACTACACAGTGGACGCGAGCATCTTTGTAGCAAGACAAGCTACTAAGGGCACATGGTGGATGCCTTGGCACCAAGAGCCGATGAAGGACGTAGGAGCCTGCGATAAGCCCCGGGAAGTTGGCAACCGAGCTGTGATCCGGGGATTTCCGAATGGGGAAACCCAGCTGGAGTCATGTCCAGTTACCTGCACCTGAACACATAGGGTGTCTGGAGGGAACGTGGGGAAGTGAAACATCTCAGTACCCACAGGAAGAGAAAACAAAAGTGATTCCGAGAGTAGTGGCGAGCGAAATCGGAACAGGCCAAACCTATTGCGTGTGATAGCCGGCAGGCGTTGCGCAGTAGGGGTTGTGGGGCCGTCACGCTGGTTCTGCCGAGCTGGCACAGAGTAAGAAACCATCGTTGAAGTTGAAGCGGACTGGAAAGTCCTGGCGTAGAGGGTGATACCCCCGTACACGTAAGACGATGGCTCTGAGACGTCACCCCAAGTAACACGGAACCCCTGAAATTCCGTGTGAATCTGGCGGGACCACCCGTTAAGCCTAAATACTCCTTGGTGACCGATAGCGGACAAGTACCGTGAGGGAAAGGTGAAAAGTACCCCTGGCGGGGAGTGAAATAGTACCTGAAACCATGTGCCTACAATCCGTCGGAGCGAGTTTTCGAACTTGTGACGGCGTGCCTTTTGAAGAATGAGCCTGCGAGTTTGCGTTGTGTGGCGAGGTTAACCCGTGTGGGGAAGCCGTAGCGAAAGCGAGTCCTAAGAGGGCGTCTGAGTCGCACGACCAAGACCCGAAGCGGAGTGATCTATCCATGGGCAGGTTGAAGCGCGGGTAAGACCGCGTGGAGGACCGAACCCACCAGGGTTGAAAACCTGGGGGATGACCTGTGGATAGGGGTGAAAGGCCAATCAAACTCCGTGATAGCTGGTTCTCCCCGAAATGCATTTAGGTGCAGCGTCGCGTGTTTCTTACCGGAGGTAGAGCACTGGATAGTCTAGGGGGCCTACAAGCTTACCGAAATTAGCCAAACTCCGAATGCCGGTAAGTGAGAGCGCGGCAGTGAGACTGCGGGGGATAAGCTCCGTAGTCGAGAGGGAAACAGCCCAGACCATCAGCTAAGGTCCCTAAGCGATAACTAAGTGGAAAAGGATGTGGAGTCGCACAGACAACCAGGAGGTTGGCTTAGAAGCAGCCACCCTTGAAAGAGTGCGTAATAGCTCACTGGTCAAGTGATTCCGCGCCGACAATGTAGCGGGGCTCAAGTTATCCACCGAAGCTATGGGATTCATGCAACAGCCCGGCCTGACTTGTCAGGTCCAGGTGCGTGGATCGGTAGGGGAGCGTCGTATGGCGAGCGAAGCGGCGGTGTGAACCAGTCGTGGACGCCATACGAGTGAGAATGCAGGCATGAGTAGCGAATGAGGAGCGAGAAACTCCTCCGCCGAATGATCAAGGGTTCCAGGGTCAAGCTAATCTGCCCTGGGTAAGTCGGGACCTAAGGCGAGGCCGACAGGCGTAGTCGATGGACAACGGGTTGATATTCCCGTACCGGCAAAGTAGCGCCCATGACGAACCTAGTGATGCTAAGTGCCCAACGCCTTCTAGATCCCTTCGGGGACGTGGAGGCCGAGCGCATGACCCGAACTAGTAGTAGTCAAGCGATGGGGTGACGCAGGAAGGTAGTCCAACCGTGGCGATGGTAGTCCACGGCTAAGGATGTAGGGCGAGAGATAGGCAAATCCGTCTCTCATGTGCCTGAGATCTGATGGGGAGTCCGTATGGACGAAGTGGATAATCCTATGCTGTCGAGAAAAACCTCTAGCGAGCTATGCGCCGCCCGTACCCCAAACCGACTCAGGTGATCAGGTAGAGAATACCAAGGCGATCGAGTGAACCATGGTTAAGGAACTCGGCAAAATGCCCCCGTAACTTCGGGAGAAGGGGGGCCGGATTCGTTATCAGACTTGCTTTGAGAAGCGATGATGGCCGCAGAGACCAGGCCCAAGCGACTGTTTACTAAAAACACAGGTCCGTGCTAAGTCGTAAGACGATGTATACGGACTGACTCCTGCCCGGTGCTGGAAGGTTAAGGGGACGTGTTAGCTGATTCGTCGGCGAAGCGCAGAACTTAAGCCCCAGTAAACGGCGGTGGTAACTATAACCATCCTAAGGTAGCGAAATTCCTTGTCGGGTAAGTTCCGACCTGCACGAATGGAGTAACGACTTGGGCGCTGTCTCAACCATGGACTCGGCGAAATTGCAGTACGAGTAAAGATGCTCGTTACGCGCGGCAGGACGGAAAGACCCCGGGACCTTTACTACAATTTGGTATTGGTGTTTGGTTCGGCTTGTGTAGGATAGGTGGGAGGCTGTGAAGCATGGACGCCAGTTCATGTGGAGCCAACGTTGAAATACCACTCTGGTCGTACTAGATATCTAACCTAGGTCCGTTATCCGGATCAGGGACAGTGCCTGATGGGTAGTTTAACTGGGGCGGTTGCCTCCTAAAATGTAACGGAGGCGCCCAAAGGTTCCCTCAGCCTGGTTGGCAATCAGGTTTCGAGTGTAAGTGCACAAGGGAGCTTGACTGTGAGACAGACATGTCGAGCAGGGACGAAAGTCGGGACTAGTGATCCGGCGCTGGCATGTGGAAGCGGCGTCGCTCAACGGATAAAAGGTACCCCGGGGATAACAGGCTGATCTTCCCCAAGAGTCCATATCGACGGGATGGTTTGGCACCTCGATGTCGGCTCGTCGCATCCTGGGGCTGGAGTAGGTCCCAAGGGTTGGGCTGTTCGCCCATTAAAGCGGCACGCGAGCTGGGTTTAGAACGTCGTGAGACAGTTCGGTCCCTATCCGCCGCGCGCGCAGGAAACTTGAGAAAGGCTGTCCCTAGTACGAGAGGACCGGGATGGACGAACCTCTGGTGTGCCAGTTGTTCCGCCAGGAGCACGGCTGGTTAGCTACGTTCGGAAGTGATAACCGCTGAAAGCATCTAAGCGGGAAGCACGTTTCAAGATGAGGTTTCCCACCGGGTAACCGGGTAAGGCCCCCAGTAGACGACTGGGTTGATAGGCCGGAGGTCGAAGGTAGTAATACACGGAGCCGACCGGTACTAATAGGCCGAGGGCTTGTCCCTCAAAGATGTTGCGCGTCCACTGTGTGGTTCCCGAGTTATGGTCGGGGACCCTGAGAAGCTCGTCCCGGAGTCATGTCCGGGTGCGGGCACCAAGGTCCATGAGATAACTCCATAGAGTTTCGGCGGCCATAGCGAAAGGGAAATACCCGGCTCCATTCCGAACCCGGAAGTCAAGCCTTTCAGCGCCGATGGTACTGCAACCGGGAGGTTGTGGGAGAGTAGGACGTCGCCGGACAACACTTCCGTAGAGGCCACCCGTCTGGGTGGCCTCTACGTGCATTAACAACCGGGTCCCCCCCTTGGAGGAGAACCAGATGGCCGACCAGCGCCGACCCCACCGCGACCCCACCCGCAGCAGCGGCCCGCCCAGCAGCGGCGGCCGCGGCGGCCAGCCCAGCAGCGGCGGCCGCGGCGGCCCGCCCAGCAGCAGCGGCGAGAACCGGGGCGGGGACAAGCGGGACAACAAGCGCGGGAACCGCACCGACCGCACCCTCGACCGCCCCGACCGGCCCGACCGGCCCGACCGCGGCCGCGGCGACAAGCGCGGGGACCGGGGCACCGACCGCCGGGCCGACCGTCGGGACCGCACCGAGGGCCGGGAGCGCACCGAGGGCCGGGCGGACCGGTCCGTCGAGCAGGCCCGCTACGACGGCCCCGAGATCGACGAGTCGATCACCGGCAACGAGCTCGACCGGACCGTCACCCAGCACCTCAAGGGCCTGCCCGAGAAGCTCGCCGCCCGGGTCGCCCGGCACCTGGTCGCCGCCGGCACCCTGCTCGAGACCGACCCCGAGACCGCCTACCAGCACACCCTGGCCGCCCGCGCCCGCGCCGCCCGGATCGCCGTGGTCCGCGAGGCCTGCGGCGAGGCCGCCTACGCCGCCGGCCACTACGCCGAGGCCCTCGCCGAGCTCCGCGCCGCCAAACGCATCAACGGCGCCCAGGACTACCTCCCGGTGATGGCCGACTGCGAACGCGCCCTCGGCCGCCCCGACAAAGCCCTCACCCTGGCCCGCAACCCCGCCGTCGCCCACCTCGACCCCGCCCTCAAGGCCGAGATGACCATCGTCGAGGCCGGCGCCCGCCGCGACCTCGGCGAGCTCGACTCCGCACTCCGCACCCTGGAGAACGCCCCGCTCCGCTCCCAGACCCGCGCCGACTGGGTGGTCCGCCTCCGCTACGCCTACGCCGACACCCTCCAAGCCGCCGGCCACACCGCACAAGCCATCGAATGGTTCCACCGCACCACCGCCATCGACAACGACCAGACCACCGACGCCGACACCCGCGCCACCCAGCTCGAACACCAACACCACACCCCCTGACCCGCCGCCAGAACCCGCCCACAGGCGCCAGGAGGTCCCACTCCTCCACAGGTGGTCACGTTCCTTGCCCACGGGCGACGGCGTGCGGCGAGGCTGTGAGCGGAGGTGGTCGAGATGGCCGGGAGAACGGTCGAGCTGGTCGGTGAGAGCACCGACAACGCCGTCGAGCTGCGAGGACGGGTGTCCTCGACGCCGACGGAGCGGGAGCTGCCCAGCGGGGCGGTGATCACGACGTTCCGGATGTCCGTCCCACGGGCGCGCACCCCGATGACGGCCGGTTCCACCCAGTCCTCGGACTGGGTGGACTGTGTGGCGTGGAGTGCTCGCAGCCGACGCAGTGTCGGGGGTTGGACCGTGGGGGACGAGGTCGAGGTCACCGGTGCGCTCAGGCGGCGCTTCTTCAAGGCCGGCGACGGCCGGTCCACGCGTCTCGAGGTGGAGGTGACCGGTGCCCGGCGGGCACGGGCGCGCGACCGCCCAGACGACTGAGTCGGGCCGACGGGGGCGGCAAGCGTCGCGATCTGCTCGGCTGTGGCTGCCGGTCAGTCGTCGTGCAGGTCCCGCATCACCACGCCCATGCGGGGCTTGGGCGCGAAGGACGTCGACTTGCGCGGCATCCGGACACCGCGGGCGGCGGTCTCCATGACCTCCGCGACAGTGGGCGGATGCACGGCGACGACAACGCCGGGCTGGCGGGCGGTGGTGTGCAGAGCCTGGTCGAGGCTGTGGTGGTAGCCGATCTGCTCGTCGGCGACACCCCACGCGGGGAACAGCACGTCGTGCAGCACTGCCGCGTCGACAGGACTCGTCCGTGGGGTTTGCAGGAGCGCCCAGGCTCGGCCGTCGGAGACCACGAACCCGGCCTGCGCGGCGTCGGCGATGCCGGCAGCCTGCGCGGCGAAGGCAGCCTCCCGGTCGGGGAAGCTGCGGAACTCGTCACCCCGGTCCGCGGAGAGCTCCGAGACGTCCGACATCGTCAGGTCGCTGACGGACCGGTGGATCGGCCCCACGTGCAACGGGTGGTCGCGCTGGTCGACCAGCATCGCGAGGCCGTGGTCCCAAGGCGACGCCCCGTCCGGTGCGTCCGGGGCGCGCAGCTCGTGCTGCAGCCGGAGGTAGGCGGCGTACCGGTGGTGGCCATCGGCGATGAGCGCCTGGGTTCCGGCGAGCTCGGCGCCGATCGCCTTCTGGCAGGTCTCGTCGGTGACGGTCCAGAGCCGGTGCTCGCTGCCGTCGAGGGCGACGAAGTCGGCGACCGGGGAGGTGGCGGACGCGTCGGTGATGAGGTCGCGCAGCCGCTCGGTGCCTTCGTGCACGAGCAGGATCGGCTCGAGGTTGGTCTCGGTGGTCCGCATCAGCACGGTGCGGTCGTCCACCGGGCCCGGCATGACGTCCTCGTGCGGCAGGATCACCCGCTCGTCCTCCTGCCGGAGGCCGACCAGCCCGATCAGGCCGCGCACCGTGGCGCCGTCGGCGGTGTACTCGTAGAGGTACAGCGCGGGCTGCTCGTCGGCGCGCAGGTAGGCCTTGTCGCGCCACTTGTGCAGCCTGGCCCGCACTGCCAGGTAGGGACGCTCGAACCGCCGTGACAGAATCAGCCGGACGATGTTGCGACGGTTCGCGGCTTCCAGGTCGCGCACGGTCTCAGCGTCGAGCACGTCGTACGGCGGCGAGATGACGGTGCCCAGGTCGCCGACGGTGTCAGGGGCGAAACGCAGCCCGCGGAACGGGCTCAGCGTGAACGGGCGGCGCGCCGCCGATCCGGACCCGCCCCGCTCGTCGGGGGTGGCCGGGGGAGTCGGGGCGCCGTCGCTGACCATCCGGGCATCGTACGAGAGCAGGCTCGACCGGCGGACACCGAGTCGACCACCCGACACCCAGGAGGAGCCGGTGCTGAAAGGCAGCCAGGACGCGTTGTGGGACGCCTACGACGTCGCCCTGCTCGACCTCGACGGGGTCGTCTACATCGGCCCGGACGCCGTACCCGGTGCCCCTGAGCACCTCGCGGCTGCGCGCAAGGCGGGTCTGCACCTGGCCTACGTCACCAACAACGCGTCGCGTACGCCGAGCACCGTCGCGGAACACCTGCGCGAGCTCGGGATCGACGTCGACGACGCGGACGTGGTGACCTCGGCGCAGGCCGCCGCCCGGTTGCTCGCCGAGGAGCTGCCGGCAGGCTCCGCGGTGTTCGTCATCGGGGGCACCGGCCTCGAGGTGGCACTGGCCGAGGAGGGTCTGCGCCCGGTGCAGGACCGGGACGCCCAGCCGGTCGCCGTGGTGTCCGGGTTCCACCGCGAACTGCGCTGGTCGACGGTGATCACCGGCGCCATGCTGGTGCGCGACGGCCTGCCGTGGGTGGCGTCCAACACCGACATGACCGTGCCGACGCCGGAGGGGCCCGGCCCCGGGAACGGCGCCCTGGTGGAGGTCGTGGCCCGGTTCGCCGAGCGTGAGCCGGTGGTGGCCGGCAAGCCCGAGCCGCCGCTGTTCGAGGAGACCCTGCGCCGGGTGGGCGGCGAACGGCCGCTCGTCGTGGGCGACCGGCTCGACACCGACATCGAGGGCGCGAACAAGACCGGCTACGACAGCCTGCTGGTGATGACCGGCGTCACCGGGCTCGAGCAGCTCGTGGCCGCGCGGCCGGACCTGCGGCCCACGTACGTCGCGGCCGACCTCGGCGGGCTGGAGCGACCGCACCGCGAGCCGCAGGTCGAGGGCGCCGGCGTCACGTCCGGCGGGTGGCGGGCACACGTCGAGGACGGCTCGCTGAGCGTCACCGGGGAGTCCGACGACGTAGACGCCTGGTGGCAGGTGGTGGCCACCGCGGCTTGGCGACACCTCGACACGGCAGGCGAGGCGCCTGACGTCTCCGGGGTGCGACCGCCGAGTAGCGTGGGCGTCGAGCCTGACCACGGCTGACGCAGGCCCGTTCCCGTCGCACCGTGACCCGAGCACGAGAGAGACCCCAGTGAGCGAACACTTCGAAGACCACGCCGTGCCCGAGCCGGCCCGCCCCTCCGCCGAGGACATCGACCCGGCCGCGACTGGGCCCGAAGCCGCACACGAGGGGGCGGAGGTGGAGCCGACCGGCCACCCGGACGTCGATGCGGTGGTGGCCTCGCTCGCCGGGCTGGACGGCCGCCCGGTCTCCGAGCACGTGGCGGTCTTCGAGTCCGCGCACGACCGGCTGCGCAGCGCGCTGGCCGACGCCGGCAACCACCCGTCCGGCGCCTGAGCCGGTCCTGACCCGAGCCCCGACGTGCCCCGCCGCCTGCGCCTGGACGCCGAGCTGGTCCGCCGCGGCCTGGCCCGGTCCCGCGAGCACGCCAGCGAGCTGATCGCGGACAAGCGGGTGAAGGTCGCCGGGGTGGTGGCCACCAAGCCGGCCACCGGGGTCACCACCGACGTGGCACTGGTGGTCGTCGAGGACCCCGACCGCCCGGACTACGTCTCCCGCGGCGGGCACAAGCTGGCCGGGGCGCTGGCGGTGTTCGAGCCCCTCGGGCTCCAGGTCCGCGGTCGCCGCTGCCTGGACGCCGGAGCGTCCACGGGCGGGTTCACCGACGTGCTGCTGCGGGCGGGAGCCGCCGAGGTGATCGCGGTCGACGTCGGCTACGGCCAGCTGGCCTGGTCCCTGCAGTCCGACGACCGGGTCGTGGTGCACGACCGGACGAACATCCGCGACCTCACCCCGGACCTGGTCGGGACGGTGGACCTCGTCGTGGGCGACCTGTCGTTCATCTCCCTCGACCTGGTGCTCGACGCCCTGGTCGGCGTGACCAGCGACGACGGAGACCTGGCCCTGATGGTCAAGCCGCAGTTCGAGGTCGGCAAGGACAACGTCGGCAAGGGAGGCGTGGTCCGCGACCTCGACCTCCGGGCCTCGGCGGTCGCCGCCGTCGCCGCGTCCGCGGGGCGCCGGGGGTGGGGCGCCCAGGCCGTGACCACCAGCCCGTTGCCCGGGCCCTCGGGGAACGTCGAGTACTTCCTGTGGCTGCGCAAGGCGCCGGCCGTGGTGGGGGACACCCAGATCATGGACGAGGTACGTCGTACCGGGTCCCTGGGGGCGCCCGGTGAGAAGGTGGGACCGTGACCAGCCCAGCAACCCCGTCAGCCACCGACCCGGACGTCCGGCGGGTGCTCGTGATCGCGCACACCGGCCGCGAAGCCGCGCGTGAGGTCGCGTCCCAGTTCTGCCGGTCGCTGCACGCGCACGGGATCGCACTGCGTCTCCTGGTGGACGAGGCCGCCGAGCTGGCCCTCGACCTCCCCGACATCGAGGTCGTGAAGCCGGCGGCGGACGCCGCGGCCGACTGCGAGGTCGCGGTCGTGATCGGCGGCGACGGCACGATCCTGCGGGCCGCGGAGCTGACCCGGGAGTGCGCCACCCCGCTGCTGGGGGTGAACCTCGGTCACGTCGGCTTCCTCGCCGAGGCCGAGTCGGACGACGTCGAGATCACCATCGACGCGATCGTGCACCGTCGCTACACGGCGGAGGAGCGGCTCACCATCGACGTGTCGGTGTACCACGACAAGGAGCTGGTCAGCTCCACCTGGGCGCTCAACGAGGCCAGCGTCGAGAAGGCCGCCCGGGAACGCATGATCGAGGTGGTCGTCGAGGTCGACGGCCGTCCGCTGTCCCGGTGGGGCTGCGACGGGGTCGTCTGCGCCACGCCGACCGGCTCCACCGCCTACAACTTCAGCGCCGGCGGCCCCATCGTCTGGCCCGGCGTCGAGGCGCTGCTGATGGTCCCGATCAGCGCGCACGCGCTGTTCGCCCGGCCGCTGGTCGTCGCCCCGAGCTCGGTGCTCGCGGTCGAGGTGATCGCCCGCACCGACGGCTCCGGGGTGCTGTGGTGCGACGGTCGGCGCACGGTCGAGCTGCCGCCGGGTGCCCGGATCGAAGTGCGCCGCGGGCGCACCCCCGTGCACCTGGTCCGGCTGCACCAGGCACCGTTCACCGACCGGCTGGTCGCGAAGTTCGACCTGCCGGTGACCGGCTGGCGCGGGGCGGCCGAGCGGCGCCGCCGCGGCGAACCGGGCGAGGGAGGTGCGCACCGTGCTTGAGGAGCTGCGGATCAGCTCGCTGGGCGTCATCGACGAGTCGGTTCTCGAGCTCGGGCCCGGCTTCACCGCGATCACCGGTGAGACCGGTGCCGGCAAGACGATGGTGGTGACCGCTCTCGGGCTGCTGCTCGGTGGTCGCGCCGACTCGGGCGCCGTACGCACCGGTGCCAGGTCGGCGCGCGTGGAGGGGCTGGTCCGCAACGGGACCGACGCCCTGGCCGCTGCCGTCGACCAGGTCGGCGGCGAGGTCGAGGACGGTCGGCTGGTGCTGGCCCGTCAGATCTCAGCCGAGGGCAGGTCTCGCGCGTTCGCGGGTGGCGCCTCCGTCCCGGTCTCCACGCTGTCCGCTCTGGCGGACCCTCTGGTCGCGCTGCACGGGCAGTCCGACCAGCACCGGCTGCTACGCCCCACCGCGCAGCGCGATGCGTTGGACAGCTTCGCCGGGAAGAAGGCGCTGGGCCTGCGGGCCCGGTTCGGCCAGGGCTATGCCGCGCTGCGCGCCACCGAGGCCGAGCTCGCCGACGTGGTGGAGTCGGCGCGCGAACGGGCCCGCGAGGCGGACCTGCTGCGGTTCGGCCTGGGCGAGATCGAGGCCGTCGACCCGCAGTCGGGGGAGGACCTCGCGCTGGCTGCGGAGGAGGCGCGCCTCGGGTTCGCCGACACCTTGCGCACCGCGGCCGAGCAGGCTCGCGAGTGCCTGTCCGCCGAGGACGGTGGACCCGACGCGCTCGGCACCGTGTCCGCGGCACGCAAGCTGCTGGACGGCGTCCGTGAGCACGACCCGGAGGCGGCCGGGCTGGCCGACCGGCTCGCGGAGGTGAGCTACCTGCTCTCCGACCTGGCCGCCGACGTCGCTTCCTACGCCAGCGGTCTGGACACCGATCCGGCGCGGCTGGCATCGGTCTCCGAACGACGCGCGGCACTGGTCGCGCTGACCCGCAAGTACGGCGACACGATCGACGACGTGCTGGCCTGGTCGGAGCACTCGGCCGGACGGCTCCTCGAGCTCGACAACACCGACGAGCGGATCGTCGACCTCACCGCCCAGCGGGACCGGATCCGCGGCGAGCTGGCCGGCATCGCCGCCGACCTCACGTCCGAGCGGACCAAGGCGGCCGCCAAGCTGGGCAAGGTCGTCACCTCCGAGCTCACCTCGCTGGCGATGCCGCACGCCGAGCTCACCGTGACCCTGTCGCAGACCGATGACGAGCAGGGCCTGCCGGTGGGGGGACGCGCCCTGCGGTTCGGACCGACCGGTGTCGACGAGGTCGAGCTCCTCCTGGCTGCCAACCGCGGTGCCGAGCCGCGTCCGCTCGGCAAGGGCGCGTCCGGCGGCGAGCTGTCCCGGGTGATGCTCGCGGTCGAGGTGGCCCTGGCGGCGACCAACCCGGTGCCGACCTTCGTCTTCGACGAGGTGGACGCCGGCGTGGGCGGCAAGGCCGCGGTCGAGGTGGGCCGCCGCCTGGCCCTGCTCGCCCGGCACGCGCAGGTCCTCGTCGTCACCCATCTCCCGCAGGTGGCCGCCTTCGCCGACCGGCACGTGCTCGTGGTGAAGAGCAGCGACGGCACGGTGACCTCGTCCGGTCTCACCGTGCTCGACGACGCGTCCCGGGTGCGTGAGCTGTCCCGGATGCTCGCCGGTCTCGAGGACTCCGACACGGCACTGGCGCACGCCGAGGAGCTGCTGGCGGCGGCCCAGGAGTCGCGGGCGACGGGCTGAACGGTCCCCTTTATCCGGACAGAACCGCACACACCCGGCTGCCTCCCGGGATCCGTTGCCGCTGCGTGTCAGGATGTTTGCGCCATGAAATTCCCCTCTCGCCAATCTGCCGTCGAAGGCATGCCCGGAGTGACTGGCACCGTCCGGCTGGACCGCCGGACCTCCTCGCTGGTGCACCGTCTCCGGCCCGGTGACATCGCGGTCGTCGACCACCTCGACCTGGACCGGGCGACCGCCGAGTCGCTGGTCGACTGCGGCGTCGTCGCCGTCGTCAACGCCTCGCCCTTCATCTCCGGCCGCTACCCGAACCTCGGTCCCGAGCTGCTGGCCCGTGCCGGCGTGCTGATGCTCGACGACGTCGGTGCGGACGTGTTCACCAAGCTGCGGGACGGCAGCACGGTGCGGATCCTCGACGGTGCGGTGATCGTCGGGGAGGAGACCGTGGTCACCGGCCACGAGCTCGGAGCCGCGGAGATCGGCTCGCTGATGCAGGACGCCCGCAGCGGCCTGTCCACGCAGCTGCAGAGCTTCACCCACAACACCACCGAGTTCCTGCGCCGGGAGCAGGAGCTGCTGCTGCACGGCCAGGGAGTGCCGAACACCAAGACAGTGCTGGACGGCCGCCCGGTCGTGGTGGTGGTCCGCGGCTACGACTACCGCGAGGACCTGCGCCGGCTGAGGCGCTTCATCCGCGAGCAGCATCCCGTCCTGGTGGGCGTGGACGCGGGCGCCGACGCCTTGATCGACGCCGGCCACCGCCCGGACATCATCGTGGTCGGCGAGGACGGCCTGGCCCAGGGCAGCACCGCGGGGGACCGCGGCAGCACGGTCTCCGACAAGACCCTGCGCGGCGCCCGCGAGGTGGTCCTGCACGCGGACCGGTCGGGACGCGCGATCGGTGCGGACCGGCTCGAACGGCTCGGCGTGCGACACCAGACCCTGTCGGCCTCCGGCACCAGCGAGGACGTCGCGCTGCTGCTCGCGGACGTGCGCGGCGCCAGCCTGATCATCGCCGTCGGCACGCACGCGACGCTCGACGAGTTCCTGGACCGGCAGCGCGCCGGCCTCGCGAGCACGTTCCTGACCCGCCTGCGGGTGGGGCCCAAGCTGGTCGACGCCAAGGGCGTCCCGCAGCTGTACGCCGGCCGGGTGCGCGGATGGCACCTCGCGCTGGTGCTCCTCGCCGGGTTCCTCGCCCTGGGGGTCGCGATCGCCGCGACGCCGGTGGGCGAGGGCTGGTGGTCGTCGATCGGCGGCGCTCTGTCCGACGTACTCGACTGGATCCAAGGACTCTTCACGTGATCTCTTTCCGCTACCACATCGTCTCGATCGTCTCGGTCTTCCTGGCCCTGGCCATCGGCGTCGCACTCGGCGGCGGCCCGCTCAAGGGCGAGGTGGACAACACCCTGGTCCAGCAGGTGAAGACCGACCGCAAGGTGAAGTCCGACCTCGAGGCGCAGATCAGCGGTCTGCGCAGCAGCAACACCTTCACCGACGACTTCGCCAAGACCGTCGCGCCCGGCCTGATCGGCAACACGCTGCAGGGACGGGTGGTCACCCTGGTCGTGCTCCCGACCGCGCAGCAGGCCGACGTGGCCGCGCTCACCGACCTGGTCGGCGTCGCCGGCGGCACGGTGGGTGGCACGCTGCGAGTCGGCAACAAGCTCGTGGACGCCGGCGACAAGCAGCTCGTCGACGAGCTCGGGAGCCAGCTCGAGAGCCGGGCCTCCGGGCTGACCATCCCCGCGGACGCGAGCCCGTACGAACGGATCGGGGCCCTGATGGCGCGCGCGATCGGCACCGACGTGGACGCCGGCGCGGACGTCGACGGACCGGCCACCAGCATCCTGGCCGGCCTGAGCACCACCAGCCTGATGTCGACCGAAGGCGACCTGAAGAAGCGCGGCAGCCTGGTGCTGTTCGTGACCGGCGCGGGCCAGGGCTCCTCGGAGGCCAAGCAGGGCGCGAGCACGATCGTCGACACCCTGGTGCAGGCCGTGGACGCCGGCACCGACGGTGTCGTGCTGGCCGGCCCGGTCGCCTCGGCTCGCGCGGACGGCCAGGTCAAGGCGGTGCGGGACGACGTGACCGCGGCGCGGGAGGTGTCCACGGTCGACTCGCTGGGTCGGACCGCGGGCCAGGTGGTGGCGGTGATGGCGCTGGCCGGGCAGGCTGCCGGCCGGACCGGGCACTACGGCGCGGTGGACGCCGCGGACGGTGCGATGCCCGGTGCGCAGGGCACGACCGACTGAGCCGTCGGCGCGTCGCGGGCGACACGCTCAGGTGTCCGGCGCGGCTTTCCCATCGGCGGCCGGTCGTTGGTAGGCTAGAACCCCGTGGATGGTCGATCACGTCATCGTGACTCCGACCGCGTCGTTTGACCCACAACCGGGACCGACCACGGGAGTTTCCTTGGCCGCTGCGCAGCCGACCAAGCACGTCTTCGTCACCGGAGGCGTCGCCTCCTCCCTGGGCAAGGGCCTCACGGCCTCGTCCCTGGGCAGCCTGCTGAAGTCCCGCGGCATGCGGGTGACCATGCAGAAGCTGGACCCCTACCTCAACGTCGACCCGGGGACGATGAACCCGTTCCAGCACGGAGAGGTGTTCGTCACCAACGACGGCGCCGAGACCGACCTGGACATCGGCCACTACGAGCGCTTCCTGGACGCCGACCTGGCCGGCATCGCGAACGTGACCACCGGTCAGGTCTACTCCCAGGTGATCGCCAAGGAGCGTCGCGGCGACTACCTCGGCGACACCGTCCAGGTGATCCCGCACATCACCAACGAGATCAAGGACCGGGTCCGGGCGATGGCCGGTCCCGACGTCGACGTGGTGATCACCGAGATCGGTGGCACGGTCGGCGACATCGAGTCGCTGCCGTTCCTCGAGGCCGCCCGCCAGGTGCGGCACGACGTGGGCCGCGACAACGTGTTCTTCCTGCACGTCTCGCTGGTGCCCTACATCGGGCCGTCCGGCGAGCTCAAGACGAAGCCCACCCAGCACTCGGTGGCGGCGCTGCGCTCGATCGGCCTGCAGCCGGACGCCATCGTGTGCCGGTCCGACCGGCCGATCCCCGAGTCGATGAAGCGCAAGATCTCGCTGATGTGCGACGTCGACAACGAGGCGGTCGTGAACGCCAGCGACGCCAAGTCGATCTACGACATCCCCAAGGTGCTGCACAGCGAGGGCCTCGACGCGTACGTCGTACGCCGGCTGAACCTGCCGTTCCGGGACGTGGACTGGACCGAGTGGGACGACCTGCTGCGCCGGGTGCACCACCCCGCCGAGGAGGTCACGGTCGCGCTGGTCGGCAAGTACGTCGACCTGCCGGACGCCTACCTCTCGGTCGCCGAGGCCCTGCGCGCCGGCGGGTTCGCGCACGAGGCGAAGGTCAACCTGACCTGGGTGCCCTCCGACGAGTGCCAGACCCGCGAGGGCGCTGCCCGGCACCTCGCCGACGTGGACGCGATGTGCGTGCCCGGCGGGTTCGGGATCCGCGGCATCGAGGGCAAGGTCGGCGCGCTGGAGTACGCCCGCACGCACGGCATCCCGACCCTGGGGCTGTGCCTGGGCCTGCAGTGCATGGTGATCGAGTACGCCCGGCACGTCGCGGGGATCGCCGCCGCCGACTCGACCGAGTTCCACCCCGGTTGCGAGGAGCCGGTCATCGCGACGATGGCCGAGCAGGAGCAGTTCGTCGAGGGGGCCGGCGACCTCGGCGGCACCATGCGGCTCGGGCTCTACCCGGCCGAGCTCAAGGAGGGGTCGGTCGTGCGGGCGACGTACGGCGAGCCCAAGGTCGACGAGCGCCACCGGCACCGCTACGAGGTGAACAACCGCTACCGGGCGCCCCTCGAGGAGGCCGGTCTGGTGTTCTCGGGCACGTCGCCGGACAACAACCTGGTCGAGTTCGTGGAGCTCCCGCGCGAGGTGCACCCCTACTACGTCTCGACCCAGGCGCACCCGGAGCTGCGGTCGCGTCCGACCCGTCCGCACCCGTTGTTCGCGGGACTCGTCGAGGCGGCGATCGCGCGCCAGAAGGAGCTGCGGTTCCCGATCGACGAGACCACGCTGCGGCGGCGCCCGGAGGACTCCGACGAGGACCACATGGAGCCGGTGGACGGCACGGCCCGGAGCACGGTCTGAGCGGGTGGGGCGGCCAGGCTACGGTCGCCCCATGACCGCACTCTCGGATCGCCCCGAGTCCTGGCCCGTGCACGACGTCGAGCGGATCTGGAACGGTGGCGCGCCGTTCTCGGTCCGCCGCGACCTGATCTCGGCCCCCGACCAGCCTGACGAGCAGTTCGGGCGGCTGGTGCTCGAGCACCCCGGCGCGGTGGTGATCCTCGCGGTCGACGAGCAGGAGCGGGTGCTGGTGCTGCACCAGTACCGCCACCCCGCGGCGATGCGGTTCGTCGAGCTCCCGGCGGGCCTGCTCGACGAACCGGACGAGGACCCGGTGAGCGCCGCGCGGCGTGAGCTGCAGGAGGAGGCGCTGCTGCTCGCGGAGCGGTGGACGCACCTGTTCACGACGTACTCCTCCCCGGGGCTCTCCAGCGAGAAGATCGCCTACTACCTCGCCGAGGGGCTCTCGCCGGCTCCGGACCGCGGTGGCTTCGAGCCGGCCCACGAGGAGGCCGACATGACCACCGAGTGGGTGGCGGTCGGCGACCTGGTGCAGGGCGTCCGCGACGGCCGGATCACCGACGGTCCGACGGCGCAGGCGGTGCTCGCCTACGCGCTGTTCCGGCGCTGACACCAGGGCCGTGGGCTACCGCCGGGTAGGCCGACCCGGTGACGCCGGGTGAGTCGTTCGTCATACACTCACACGCGACCGCCCCGACGGAGCGGCGGTCGCCCGGCGAGAGGAAACTGGTCGATGAAGGTCGGCGTCCCGAAGGAAGTCAAGAACCACGAGTACCGCGTGGCGCTCACGCCGATCGGGGCGCACGAGCTCACCCAGAACGGGCACGAGGTCTACGTCGAGAAGGGTGCGGGCGCCGGGTCGCTGATCCCCGACCAGGAGTACGTCGCCGCGGGCGCGACGATCCTGGCCACCGCCGACGACGTCTGGGGCACGACCGACATGGTGCTCAAGGTCAAGGAGCCCGTCGCCGAGGAGTACGCGCGGATGCGTGAGGGCCAGACGCTCTTCACCTACCTGCACCTGGCGGCGGACAAGTCGCTCACCGAGGAGCTGGTCGAGCGCCGGGTCACCGCGATCGCCTACGAGACCGTGCAGCTGCCCTCGGGCTCGTTGCCGCTGCTCTACCCGATGTCGGAGGTGGCCGGCTGCCTCGCCCCGCAGGTGGGCGCGCACTCGCTGATGAGGGCCCAGGGCGGCCGTGGCGTTCTGCTCGGCGGCGTCGGCGGTGTGGCCAACGCCAAGGTCGTGGTGATCGGCGCCGGCGTGGCCGGGCAGAACGCCGCCAACATCGCGCTGGGCATGGGTGCCGACGTCACTCTCCTGGACACCGACCTGGACAAGCTGCGGATGTCGTTCTGGCGCTACAGCAACCGGGTGCACGGGCTCGCGTCGTCGCAGCTGACCATCCAGCAGCAGGTGACGGAGGCCGACCTGGTGATCGGCGCGGTGCTGATCCCCGGCGCGAAGGCGCCCAAGCTGGTCAGCAACGAGCTGGTCTCGCAGATGAAGCCCGGCTCCGTCCTCGTCGACATCGCCGTCGACCAGGGCGGCTGCTTCGAGGACACCCACGCGACCACGCACACCGACCCGACGTACACCGTGCACGAGTCGGTGTTCTACTGCGTGGCGAACATGCCGGGTGCGGTGCCGAACACCTCGACCTATGCGCTGACCAACGCCACGCTGCCCTACGCGGTGGCGCTGGCGAACAAGGGCTGGCAGCAGGCGCTCAAGGACGACCACTCGCTGGCGCTGGGCCTGAACACGCACGCAGGCAAGCTGACCTACGCGCCGGTCGCGGAGGCGCACGGCCTCGAGAGCGTCTCGCTGGAAGACGTGCTCGGCTGAGGCACCGGTGACCGTGACCGCTGGTCCCGGGCCGGGCGAGGTCGCGCGCGCGGTCCGTAGCTACCTCGACCACCTGGTGGTCGAGCGCGGTCTCGCGGACAACACGCTGAAGTCCTACCGGCGCGACCTGCGCCGGTACGCCGGCTGGCTGGCCGGCCGCGGCGTGCACGGGCTCGACGACGTGCACGAGGAGACCGTCACGGCGTTCCTGGTGGCCCTGCGCGAGGGCGACGCGGAGCATCCGCCCCTGAGCGCCGGGTCGGCCGCGCGCACGGTCGTGGCGGTGCGCGGGTTCCACCGGTTCGCGGTGCGGGACGGGCTCACGCAGGTCGACCCCTCGGCCGCCGTACGGCCGCCCGCGCCCGCCAAGCGGTTGCCCAAGGCGTTGCCGCTCTCGGACATCGAGCGGATCCTGGACGCCGCCGGCGCACCGGGTACGGCGCTGGCGATGCGCGACCGGGCTCTGCTGGAGGTGCTCTACGGGACGGGGGCACGGATCTCCGAGGCGGTCGGGCTCGACCTCGACGACCTCGACCTGGAGCAGGGCACCGTGCTGCTGCGGGGCAAGGGCAGCAAGGAGCGGATCGTCCCGGTCGGCTCCTACGCCCGGGAGGCGGTCGAGGCCTACCTGGTGCGCGGACGCCCGGACCTGTCCGCGAGCGGGCACGGCCTGCCGGCGGTGTTCCTCAACGCGCGGGGCGGTCGGCTGTCCCGGCAGAGCGCGTGGACGGTGCTGGTCCGGGCGGCCGAGCGGGCCGGGGTGCACGCCGAGGTGTCCCCGCACACGCTGCGGCACTCGTTCGCCACGCACCTGCTCGACGGTGGCGCCGACGTGCGCGTGGTCCAGGAGCTGCTCGGGCACGCGTCGGTGACCACCACGCAGGTCTACACGCTGGTGACCGTGGACAGCCTGCGCGAGGTGTACGCCACCGCGCATCCCCGCGCCCTGGAGTGATCCGGTCGTCCGCCCGAGAGCAAGCGTGAGCCGGGCGCGTCGTACACAGAGTTCTGCACAGGACGCGCTGGCATGTGCACGGCGCGCCTGCGGTGTGCACAAGTTTTCCCCAGATTTACTGGGGAAGTACCGACGTCGACCGATCCGGTTGTAGGTCGCGAGACGTAACCCATAGAGTCGCCGCGTTGCGCGCGACAAACCGATGAGTCGACATTTCGCGCAGCGTGGCCAGACGAGAGGCACCGGCGTGAACGACTACGGCTCAGGACACCCCTCCCAGGGGAGCAGCGCTTCGGAGATCCCGCCGATGATGCCTGCCGGTCGTCCGAGTTCTGGTGTCGGTCACGGCGCCGGCCCTGCCTCCGTCCCCGGCCAGACGTCCGCACAGCCCGTCCCGGCCTCAGGAGGACCTGACCGCGTGAGCGACCCGATCCCGTTCCGACGTCCCATGCCCTCCGCGGGCGCCACCGACGAGCTGCACGCGGCGGACCCGATGGTGGAGGACACGCTGCCCGGCGTCGAGGGGCAGAAGCTCGGGCCCACCGGCCGCCCGATGCCGGAGCTCCCCGAGCCGCGGCCGATCGGCATCCACGGCAACGCCCGGGTGATCTCGATGTGCAACCAGAAGGGCGGCGTCGGCAAGACCACCACCACCATCAACCTGGGCGCCGCACTCGCGGAGTTCGGCCGCAAGGTGCTGCTGGTGGACTTCGACCCGCAGGGCTCGCTGTCGGTCGGCCTGGGGCTCAACCCGCACGACATGGAGCTGTCGATCTACAACCTGCTGATGCAGCGGGACGTCACGATCGACGAGGTCATCGTGCCCACGAACGTCCCGGGCATGGACCTGCTGCCCTCGAACATCGACCTCTCCGCCGCCGAGGTGCAGCTCGTGCAGGAGGTGGCCCGGGAGCAGACCCTGCAGCGCGTCCTGCAGCCCGCCATCGCCGAGTACGACGTCATCCTGATCGACTGCCAGCCCTCGCTCGGCCTGCTCACGGTCAACGCTCTGACGGCCTCCGACGGGGTGGTGGTGCCGCTGGAGTGCGAGTACTTCGCGCTGCGCGGCGTCGCGCTGCTCAAGACCACCATCGACAAGGTCACCGAGCGGCTCAACCCCAAGCTCAAGATCGACGGCGTGCTCGGGACGATGTACGACGGTCGCACCCTGCACGGGCGTGAGGTCATGGAGCGTCTGGTCCAGGCCTGGGGCGACACCGTGTTCCACACCGTGATCCGGCGCACCGTGAAGTTCTCCGACTCGACCGTCGCGGGGGAGCCGATCACGACGTACGCCTCGTCCTCGGCGGGGGCGGACGCCTACCGTCAGCTGGCGAAGGAGGTGCTGGCCCGGTGTCTCGACGAGTGAGCATGCCGACGGCCGACGACCTGTTCCGGCCGACCGTCGTCCCCGACCGGCCCACGGACGAGAGCGACGACGCCGCCTCGCAGGCCGAGGAGCAGCAGTCGCCGGCCAAGCGCGCGCCGAGCGGACGGGTCCGTCACGACGAGAAGATGACCGTCTACGTGACCGCGGACGAGCTGCTCGACATCGAGCATGCGCGCCTGGCCCTGCGTCGCAGCGGCCTCACGGTCGACCGTGGCCGGCTGGTCCGTGAGGCGGTCGCGATCGCCCTCGCCGACCTGGAGGCCAACGGCGACGACAGCGTGATCGTGCAGCGCCTGATGCAGGCATGACGGCTGGGCTTGTGGACGACACGTCGACGGATGCCCCCGGCAGTGAGATCGGTGCCGCGTTCGCCGTACGTCTGGACAACTTCGAGGGCCCCTTCGACCTGCTGCTGAGCCTGATCGCCAAGCACAAGCTGGACATCACCGAGGTCGCGCTCTCGAAGGTCACCGACGAGTTCATCGGCTTCATCAAGCTGGCCGGCAGTGACTGGGACCTCGAGCAGACCTCGTCCTTCCTGCTGGTCGCGGCGACCCTGCTCGACCTCAAGGCCGCGCGGCTGCTGCCGCAGGGCGACGTCGAGGACGAGGAGGACCTCGCGCTGCTCGAGGCGCGCGACCTGCTCTTCGCGCGGCTGCTGCAGTACCGCGCGTTCAAGCAGGTCGCCTCGGTCCTGGAGAGCCGGATCGCGGGGGAGTCGAAGATGTTCCCGCGGGCGGTGGGGCTCGAGGACCGGTTCGCGACCCTGCTGCCGGAGGTGCTGATCGGCCTCGGGCTCGACGAGTTCGCGGCGCTGGCGGCCAAGGCGATGGAGCCCAAGCCGGTCCACGAGCTGTCCCTCGCACACATCCACGCGCCGACGGTGAGCGTGCGCGAGCAGGCCGCCGTCGTGGTGGACCGGCTGCGGCGACAGGGCACGATGACGTTCCGCGCCCTGTCCGGCGACGCGCCGGACACCCTGACCACGGTGGCCCGGTTCCTCGCGCTGCTGGAGCTGTTCCGCGAGGGCGCGGTGTCCTTCGACCAGGTGACGCCGCTGGGCGAGCTGACCGTACGGTGGACGGGCGGCGAGGACGACGAGGTGGAGATCACCGACGAGTTCGACGGCGCTCCGGCCGAGCAGGCCGGCACCGACGACCCGTCAGGAACTGCGCGACCCGCCGGTGAAAGTGCCGAGTCGGTGACGGGTCGGCAGGAGAGCGACGAGATGAAGGACGAGCAGTGAGCGAGCAGCAGGCCCCCGGGGTCGAGGACGTGTCCGGGACCGAGGACGTGCTCGGTGTCGGTGAGGTGGGCGAGGGCGCGCGCGGGGAGGCCGACGAGGTGCTGACCTCGGGTGCCGACGTCGTGGCCGACGAGGAACCCCAGCAGCCGGCCGAGCAGGCCGCAGAGACCCTCGCCGAGGCGGAGGAGTCCTCCGAGACGCTCGACATCCCGCTGACCGAGCTGCGGCCGGCCCTCGAGGCGGTGCTGATGGTCGCCGACCAGCCACTGGACCACGTGACGCTGGCGTCCGCGGTCGGCTACCCGCCGGGCGAGGTGGTCTCGGCGCTGCAGGGGCTGGCCGACGAGTACGCCGAGCAGGGCCGCGGCTTCGACCTGCGCAACGTGGCGGGTGGCTGGCGCTACTACACGCGCGAGGAGTTCGCCGGCGTCGTGGAGCACTTCGTGCTCGACGGGCAGCAGGCCCGGCTGACCCAGGCGGCGCTGGAGACGCTGGCGGTGGTGGCCTACAAGCAGCCGGTGAGCCGGGCCCGGGTCTCGGCGATCCGCGGCGTGAACGTCGATGGAGTGATGCGCACGCTGGTCTCGCGCGGCCTGGTCGAGGAGGCCGGTCATGACGCCGAGACGACCGCCACGCTGTACCGCACCACCAGCTACTTCCTGGAGCGCATCGGCGTGACGTCGCTGGAGGACCTGCCCGAGCTGGCGCCGTTCCTCCCCGAGATGAGCGACATGGACGACCTCGACGCGCGGCCCGCGCCGGCGGACGCCGTCGCCGGACCGGCATGAGCACCGCACGCTTCCGCAGGGACCCCGCATGACCCTCCAGACCGATGACGACGGCCTGATCCGGCTGCAGAAGCTGCTGGCCCAGTCGGGGGTGGCGAGCCGGCGCAAGTGCGAGGAGCTGATGCTCGCGGGCCTGGTCGAGGTCGACGGCGAGGTGGTCACCCGGCTCGGCACCAAGGTCGACCCGACGACGGCGGTGGTCCGCGTGGACGGCAAGCGGCTGCCGCCGGTGAGCCCGCACGTCTACCTGGTGCTGAACAAGCCCCGCGGCGTGGTCTCCACGATGTCGGACCCCGAGGGTCGGCGGACGCTCGAGGAGTTCGTCGCCGACCGGCCCGAGCGGCTGTTCCACGTCGGCCGTCTCGACACCGACACCGAGGGCCTGATCCTGCTCACCAACGACGGCGACTTCGCGCAACGCGTCGCGCACCCGTCGTACGAGCTGGACAAGACGTACGTCGCCGAGGTCGACGGGGTGATGAACAAGGCCACCGTCAGGCGGGTGCTGGCCGGCGTCACGCTCGAGGACGGCCCGGTCGAGGTCAGCTCGGTCAAGGTCGTCTCGACGAGCGCGGACAGGTCGATCGTCGAGCTGGTGATCCACGAGGGCCGCAACCGGATCGTGCGCCGGCTGCTGGACGAGGTGGGCCACCCGGTGCGCCGGCTGACCCGGACCGCGATCGGCCCGGTGCTGCTGCGCGGGCTGGCGAAGGGCGCGCTGCGCGAGCTCACCCTCGACGAGCTCGGGGTGCTGCTGGACGCTGCCAAGCTCTGACCCCCTCTGGCTCGTCCGTGATCGTGCAGCGGACCGACGCCGGGCAAGGGCGGACGAATCGTTAGGGTGACGTCGTGGCAGTGCGAGCGGTGCGGGGCGCGACCCAGCTGGAGAAGGACGTGCGCGAGCACATGCTCGAGCGGGTCGCGGAGATGGTCGTCGACGTGATGGAGGCGAACGCCCTCGAGGTCGACGACTTCATCAGCGTGATCTTCACCGCCACCTCGGACCTGGTCTCCGAGTTCCCTGCGTACGCCGCCCGCCGGCTCGGCTTCGGCGAGGTGCCGCTGATCTGCGCACGCGAGCTGGAGATCGAGGGGTCCATGCCGCGAGTGGTCCGGATGCTCGCGCACGTCGAGACCGAGCTGCCGCGTGCGGACATCACGCACGTCTACCTGCACGGGGCGGCGACGCTGCGCCGCGACCTGACCCGGGTGCGCGAGGTGCCCGATGAAGACCCGACGTCGCCGCGGGCACCCCGATGAGTCTTGACGGTCCGGTCCTGGTCGTCGGCGCCGGACTGCTCGGTACGTCGATCGCGCTCGCGCTGCGCCGGCGGGGCGTCGACGTGGCACTGCGCGACGTGAACCCGGAGAACCTCCGCATCGCCACCGGCATCGGCGCCGCGAACGTCGAGGCCGACGAGGTCGACCCCCAGCTCGTCGTCGTCGCCGTGCCGCCGGACCACCTCGCCGAGGAGGTCGCCGTCGCCCTGCGCACCACCCGAGCGGTCGTCACGGACGTCGGCAGCGTGAAGGGCGCGCCGCTGGCCGCCGTACGCGACCTGGCTCCCGACCAGGTGTCCCGCTACGTGGGCAGCCACCCGATGGCGGGCAGCGAGCGCTCCGGGCCGTTCGCCGCGACGGAGGCGCTGTTCGACGGCCGGCCCTGGGCGGTCACCCCGCACGAGGCCGCCGACCCCGGGGCCGTCGAGCTGGTCACCGAGCTGGCCCGGGTCTGTGGTGCGACCCCGGTGACGTTCTCACCCGACGAGCACGACCAGGCGGTCGCCCGCACGTCCCACCTGCCGCACCTGCTCGCGGCCGTGGTCGCCGGGAGGCTCACCGACGCGCCCCGCGACCACCTGGCTCTGTCCGGGCAGGGCGTCCGCGACGTCACCCGCATCGCGGCCGGTGACCCCGAGCTGTGGCAGCAGATCATCACCGCGAACACGGCGGCGCTGACCGGGCTGCTGCACGACGTCCGCGACGACGTGGACTCGCTGCTCGCCGCTCTCGCCGACGGGGACCGGACCCGGCTGGCCGGGCTGCTGGACCGGGGCGTCGCCGGCCAGGCCGTCATCCCCGGCAAGCACGGCGGGCCGGCCCGGGCCGAGACCACGCTGTTCGTCGCCGTACCCGACCATCCCGGCGAGCTGGCGCGGCTGCTGGCCGACGCGGGGGAGATCGGCGTCAACATCGAGGACCTGCGGATCGACCACGACCCGGGCCGGGAGTACGGCCTGGTCGAGCTCAGCGTCGCCGCGGACCACGTCGACCACCTGCTGGCCTCGCTCGAGGAACGCGGCTGGACCACGCACCGGTAGGCTCTCCGGGTCGAGAACGGGGTGCGAGAGGCAGGAGAAGCTGTGGGTGTGGTCGTGGCGATGGACGGTCCCTCGGGCTCGGGGAAGTCGAGCACCTCGCGGGGTGTGGCCACCCGGCTGGGGCTGCGGTTCCTCGACACCGGGGCGATGTTCCGGGCGATCACCTGGTGGATGCTCGAGCACGGCGTGGACGTCCACGACCCGACCGCGGTGGCGGCGAAGGCCGACCAGCCGGTGCTGGTGTCCGGCACCGACCCGCTGGCCCCCACCATCACCGTCGACGGCACCGATGTGGCCGCACCGATCCGCGAGCAGGCGGTCACCTCCGCGGTCAGCGCGGTCAGCGCGGTGCCCGCGGTCCGTGCGCGGCTGCTGCGTGAGCAGCGCGACATCATCGGCGACGGTGGGATCGTCGTGGAGGGCCGCGACATCGGCACCGTCGTGGCACCCGACGCCGCCGTGAAGGTGTACCTCACCGCCGACCCGGCCGCCCGGGCCGCACGGCGCAGCGCCGAGATGTCCGGCGCCGACGTCGTGGCCACGCAGGCCGACCTGGCCCGGCGCGACACGCTCGACTCCGGCCGGGCGACGGCCCCGCTGTCGATGGCCGACGACGCGCACCACATCGACACCACGCCGTACACCCTGGAGCAGGTCATCGACCAGGTCGTCGCGCTGGTCCACGAGGTGCAGGAGAAGACCGGGTCGTGAGCACGGGGCAGGCACGCGGCACCGACCACCGCGACCTCCCGCGCACCCTCGACGCGGTGCACCCGCCGCACCGGTTGCTCCGCGGGCTGCGTCCGCTGGCCCGGGCCTACTTCTCCCGCAGGTACGACGTCCGGCTGCACGGCACCGAGCACGTCCCCGCCCACGGCGCGGCGATCGTCGCCTCGAACCACATCGGGCTGCTCGACGGGCCGCTGATGGCGGCGTACACGCCGCGTCCCGTGCACGCGCTCACCAAGAAGGAGATGTTCGAGGGGCACACCGGCGTCTTCCTGCGGGCCGTGGGGCAGATCCCGCTCTCGCGGCACCACGTGGACCCCTCGGCGGTCAAGGACTGCGTCAAGGTGCTGCGCGACGGCGGGCTCGTCGGCGTCTACCCCGAGGGCACCCGCGGTGACGGGGAGCTGCACATGGTGCACCGCGGTGTGGCCTACCTCGCACTCGTCACCGGCGCGCCCGTCGTACCGCTGGTGGTGTTCGGCACCCGTGAGCCTGGGGGAGAGGTGGACTCGGTGCCCGCCCGGGGCGCCCGATTCGACTTCGTGTACGGCCCTCCGGTGTACTTGGAGCAGCACGCCTGGCCCCGGACCCAGGCAGAGGTACGACGCGCCGCGGCCGATCTGCGGAACAAGCTCGTCGAGCATCTCGTTGACGCGACGGCCCTCACCGGCCGCACGCTCCCGGGGCCGATCCCGGAAGTCGCTGCTGACGACATCCGCATCACCCGGGTCCCCGGGACCCGCACGAAGGAATGACATGACGACCGAGCCTGACCGCACCGACCTCACCGGCGAGGGCGACGCGCCCGCACTGGTGCCCGTCCTGGCTGTGGTGGGCCGTCCGAACGTCGGCAAGTCGACGCTCGTGAACCGGATGATCGGCCGCCGGGAGGCCGTCGTCCAGGACGTGCCCGGCGTCACCCGGGACCGGGTCTACTACGACGCGACCTGGAACGGCCGCGCGTTCACCGTCGTCGACACCGGCGGCTGGGACCCGGACGCCCGCGGGCTCGCGGAGCGGATCGCCGCCCAGGCCGAGGTCGCGGTGACCATCGCCGACGCCGTGCTCTTCGTGGTCGACGCGGCGGTCGGGATCACCGACGCCGACGAGGCCGTGGTCAAGATCCTGCGCAAGTCCGGGAAGCCCGTCGTGCTGGCGGCCAACAAGGTCGACGACCAGCGCGCCGAGGCGGAGGCCTACGGGCTGTGGAACCTCGGTCTCGGTGAGCCGTTCCCGGTCTCCGCGCTGCACGGCCGGGGCTCGGGCGACATGCTCGACGCGATCCTGGCCGCGCTGCCGGAGCCGCCGCCGGAGTCCTACGGCGAGGTCGGCGGCCCGCGTCGCGTCGCCATCGTCGGACGTCCCAACGTGGGCAAGTCCTCGCTGCTGAACAAGCTGGCGAAGGAGGAGCGGGCGGTGGTCGACGATGCCGCCGGTACGACGGTCGACCCGGTCGACGAGCTCGTCCAGCTCGGTGGCCGCACGTGGCGGTTCATCGACACCGCCGGGGTGCGCAAGCGCATCAAGGAGGCTTCCGGCCACGAGTACTACGCCAGCCTGCGGACCAACGCCGCGATCGAGCGCGCCGAGGTGTGCGTGATGGTCGTGGACGGGTCGCAGCCGATCTCCGAGCAGGACCTCCGGATCATCACCGCGGTCGCGGAGGCCGGTCGGGCCCTGGTCATCGCGTTCAACAAGTGGGACCTCGTCGACGAGGAGCGTCGCTACTACCTCGACCGCGAGGTCGAGCGTGACCTGGTCCGCGTGCAGTGGGCGCCCCGGGTGAACATCACCGCCCGCACCGGCTGGCACGTCGACAAGCTGGTCCCCGCCCTGGACGCCGCCCTTGCGGGCTGGTCGACCCGGGTCGGCACCGGCGCCCTCAACTCGTTCCTCGGCCGGCTGGTCGCCGAGCACCCGCACCCGGTCCGCGGGGGCCGGCAGCCGAAGATCATGTTCGGGACCCAGGCCTCGACCGAGCCGCCGACCTTCGTGCTGTTCACCAGCGCCCAGCTCGAGGCGTCCTACCTTCGCTTCGTCGAGCGTCGGCTGCGCGAGGAGTTCGGCTTCGTCGGCAGCCCCGTGCACGTGCAGCAGCGCCCGCGCAAGAAGCGCGAGCGCCGCTGACCCACCGGCCTCGATCGGTCTACTCGACCGGGCCCTCGAGCAGCCTCACCGTCGCGGTGTGCGAGGTGCCGTCGGACCGCCTCCAGGTGACGGTGACGTCGTCGCCGGGGGGAGTGCGCCCCCACCGCCGTACGCAGCTGCGCCGACGTGCTGACCCGCGTGGACCCGATAGCGGTGATCCCGTCGCCCGCCTCGATGCCGGCGCGGTCGGCGGGCGTGCCGGTGAAGACCCCCCGAACGGTCGTCGTGGTGTCGCCGAGCGCGACCCCCACGAACGCCGGGTAGCCGTAGTCGTAGCGGCTGCTGGTGACCCCGCTGTCGAGGTCGTCGACGATGCGCAGCACCTTGGCGACGGGTACGGCGTAGCCGACCACGTCCGCGCTGCCGCTCGACGCCGCGGTGGTCATGCCCACGACCTGGCCGTCCGCGTCGTACGTCGCGCCTCCGGAGTCGCCGGAGATGACGTCGGAGCTGATCTGGAGCAGCCCGGTCAGCCGCTCGCCGGTGGTGGCTGCCTCGCTCTGCGTGGTGATCGTCTGGCCCTTGGCGAGCACGGTGCCGGAGGCGGTGCTGAGGTGGTTCACCGTGCCGTTCGCGTCGCCCACCGCTGTCACGGCGTCCCCGACGGAGATGCCGTCGGTGTCCGGCGTGACGGTGCTCAGGCCCGAGGCGCCGACCAGCTGCAGCACCGCGACGTCGTCCTTCGCGTCAGTGCCGACGACCCGGGCCGTGTACGTCGTGCCGGTCTCCATCACCTTGACCTTGACCGACGTGGCGCTCTCGATGACGTGATGGTTGGTCACCACCTCGCCGTCCGACGTGAGCACCATGCCGGTGCCGGCCGCCTTCCCACCGTCGTACTTCATGGTGGAGACGACCCGCACCAGGCCGGTGAGCTGCGACCCGGAGGCCTGCGTGGTGGCCCCTGAGTCTCCGAATGCCGTGCTGCTCTGGCTGCCGGCGGGGGCGGTCTGTGTGGATCCGCCCCGAAGCCCATGCCCCAGGGTGTACCCCGCGCCGACACCACCCACCCCGGCCATCAGGGCCGTCGCGGAAACGGTGGCCAGCAGCAGCCGCCGCCCGCGCCGTGGTCGGGGGTGCACGGGTGCGGGCGTAGCCGTGGGTGCTGTGGCAAAGGGCTCTGCTGACGGTCGTCCATGGGCTCCTCCGAGGGGGTGGGGCGTAACGAGGACGACTCAACTCGCGGATCCGGAGAGTTCGCTGTGAGCGCGGTCTGGGTCGGCTTTGCGACGCCGAAGAACTCCTTGAGGAAGCCGTGCGGCCGGTGAACGACCGCCGGGTTCGGAGCAGCCTGGTCGCTGCGGTAAGGTTCTCTGGCCCGCTGGTCGTAGCACGATCTCGCGGGCTTCGGGCTGTAGCGCAGCTTGGTAGCGCACTTGACTGGGGGTCAAGGGGTCGCAGGTTCAAATCCTGTCAGCCCGACCGTGTGATGTCCCGGGACACCGTTGACAGGTGTCTCGGGACATCGTTGCATTCAGGGTCGTTTCCTGGGAGGGCCTGGCGGTCGTCCGGTGGGCTGGTAGTCACGGGCCGGGTCGAGGGTGAGCTCGCGGATCAGCTCGCCGGTGTGGGCGTCGATCAGGCGGATGTGCAGGTCGGCGATCAGCAGGGTGACCTTGGTGCCGGCCAGCCGGCGGCCCAGGCCGATGTGGTGCAGGCAGCGGTTGTACCGGACGGTGACGGTTCCGCTGCCGTCGACGCTGTCGAGGCGGACCCGGTAACGCGCCGCGATCACCGGTTCAGTGGGCCGTGCCTGGGGCCGGGCGGCGTCGCCTCGGGGCGGTTCAACGGTCCAGCGCCCGGTACGGGCGCTCGGTGTTGAAGTAGCCGCGGAACCGGTCGACCTGTTCCTGCAGCGCCGGGATGCTCGGCGCCGGTGGTTGCGCGGCCAGCCATTTCTTCTGGGTCGGGTGCGCATGGGTGTCCTACCGTGCATCTGTGTCTTCTGATCAGCCCCCAGTGAGCGTGCTGCGCGCCTTCGGTGTCGATGAGCCACCCCAACCTTTAGTCGGTGGTCAGGGCGGCTCGTGGGTCACCGGGGAGCTGGTACTCAAGCCAGTCGACGGCCCGCTGCACGAGTGGCTGGCCGAGGCGCTGGCCAACGTGGTGGCCGACGGGTTCCGTCTTGCAACTCCTGTTCGCACCCGTCACGGCGCCTGGTCCTGTGAGGGGTGGTCGGCCACACAGTGGGTCGAGGGAAGCGAGCCCGACCGCACGGCGGCATCGACCTGGATTGAGATCCTCGAGACCGGCCGGGCGTTTCACCGAGCGGTGGCCCGTCTGAGGCGACCGGACTGCCTTGATACTCGCGAGGACTGGTGGGCGCTGGCCGACCGGGCGGTGTGGGGCGAGCGAGCCATTCAGTTTTGTCCCGAGTTCGCCGATCTGAGCCGACGCCTGTCCGGTGCGCTGGAGCCGCTGGGTTCCCCGCAGATCGTGCACGCGGACCTGACGGGCAACGTCCTGTTCAGCCCAACGTTGCCCCCTGCCGTCATCGACATCTCGCCCTACTGGCGCCCACCGGAGTACGCAGAGGGCGTCGTCGTTGCCGACGCGCTTTGTTGGCACGGCGCACAAGCATCCCTGTCGGAGCTGGCGGGCGTGTCCGTCGCGGCAGTGGCCCGTGCCTTGCTCTTCCGGATGGCGACGACAAACCAGGTTGTCGCCTCCGGAGTAGGCGGTGTCGATCTGCACGACGAAGCCCGACGGTACGACCTCGCGGCCGCAGCGATCGGCCTGTGACGCACGCAAGACACCGATAACCGGATTCAGCCATGTCCCGAGGATTGCAGCGCTGTGAGTGCTCTCGAACGCATGAGGTCGAGAAGGCGGACCACAACTCCGACCATGCGCAAATGGGACACACCCAGTCAGACTCGCAGAAGCGACCTCATCGCCGCGTGCCGTCCGAGCGCTGTCTCCAGGTCCGACTGCCAGCCGGGGGAGTGTCGGCGCAGGTGCCGGTAGCAGCGGTTGAGGAACTCGATGTCAGCACATGTCTCCAGCAGCGCCGCGTCAATCTCGATCCCGGAAGCGCTGGAGTACGACGACAGCAGCCCGCGGGCGACTTCCTGCGTGACGCTTTCGGGAAGTCCCCGCAGCGCCAGCTCCACGAGGAACTCGGCGAGGTCTACCTCCGGGGGCCCGTGCACCATCGAGTCGAGGTCGACGAGCACGGGTCCTTGCGCGGACGAGACGAGCTGAGCGAGGTGGAAGTCGCCGTGCAGCGTGCGCACACGCTCGCGGAGGGCGTCGCCACGCCGTCTCGTCGTCGCGGTCACGAGGTCGGTCACGACCGAGGCGATCGGGGGGTGGGCGCGGGCCAGTTTGGCTGCCTTCTTCTGTGCCTCCACCAGCAGGTCATCGACAACGACATCCCGCGTGATGTGCACGGAGGATGCGTGCAAGGCCGCCAGCAGCGCCCCAAGCGATGCCGTCGCCTCGGGCAGCTGGTCGGGGTCCACGGCTTCCGCCAGGGGGCGCCCTGAGACCCCGCGGGTCCACAGCACTCCTCGTACCGGATCCGCTGCCAGCGGTTCGGCGATCCGGAGTCCGCGTGACAGACCCGATGTGGACCACAGTTCCTGGTGGCGAGCCGCGATGTCGGTGGCCGTCCCGTCGGCAATGTGTTTGGCGAAGACGACCGGTGCGCCGTCACGATCGACCTCGAGGCGCAGCGTGGCGCTCACCTCTGGCTGGTAGCGCACGACCGTCGTACGCAGCTCGTCTCCCGGCGATGACCCAAGCAGGTCGCGTACAGCCGGCGGCATGAGACGGGCAGCCAGCCGGGGGGTGACCAAGGCCGGCAGCGTGGGGAGCCGTGGGTCTTCCGGGAATCGCCACACGACCAGGTCGAGCTCGCGCAGGTACGCGCTCCGACCGGCACCGCGGCTCACTCGGTCCTGCTGCCAGGCCGCCTGACTGGCACCGCCAGCGGGGAAGCCCTTGACGTACAGCCTCACCGAATCGGCGTCTTGCGAGGTGACGAGGTATGTCGCCCACCCCCGACATCGCGGGGACGCCGGACGAAACGGATGCGTGAGCCGCGCATCGAGCAGTTGCACCGTGGCCGCCTCGCCCGACAACCCGAGCCTGCCGCCGTGACGCGACAGGACGTCGGTCATCCACGCGACGTCAGCCAGGTTCGGTACCCACACGCTGGCGCCCCCCTCACAGGTTCGGGCCCCCGACCACCGGGGTGAGTTCCATTGTGCGACCAGGGCGGCGCCGTCGGCCGTCCTGACACAAACGTGCACTACCGGGAGTGCGGTGGTCTTGCCACACTCGAGTGAGGATCTCCAGGGAGGTGCTGGTGGTCACGAGAGACGTGTGCATTCTCGGTCTTGGTTACGTCGGGCTGCCGCTGGCTTGTGCCGCCGCGGAAGCAGGACACCGGGTGACTGGCTACGACCCTGACCGCGCCCGCGTCACCGGTCTACGCCAAGGGCACAGCCCCGTCGAGGACGTCGAGGACCGCTGGCTCGAGAAGGTGACGGCGACCGGGCGGCTGTCCTTCACCGACGACCCGGTCGATATCGAGGGAAACGACACCTTCGTCATCTGTGTCCCCACCCCGCTGAAGGAGAAGACCCCGGACCTGACCATGATCGACTCCGCCGTCGACGTGGTCGCCGCGGCGCTGCGTCCGGGTGGCATGGTGATCCTCGAGTCGACCACCTATCCCGGCACGACCGAGGACCGGGTGGCGCCACGGCTGGCGGAGCGCACCGGACTGCGCGCGCCGGACGACTATCACCTGGTCTTCTCACCCGAGCGCATCGACCCGGGAAACCCCCTCTACTCGTTGCAGAACACGCCCCGGGTCGTCGGGGGCCTCGGGGTTGCCGCGGGTGATGCCGCCACCTCTTTCTACTCGTCCTTCATCGACAAGGTGCACCGCGTGTCCGGGCCACGCGAGGCCGAGATGGCCAAGCTCCTGGAGAACACCTACCGGCACGTGAACATCGCACTGGTCAACGAGATGGCCATCTTCTGCGAGGAACTGGGCATCGACCTGTGGGAGGCCATCGGCGCCGCGTCGACCAAACCCTTCGGCTTCGCCCCGTTCACCCCGGGGCCGGGGGTCGGGGGGCACTGCATCCCGGTCGACCCGTCCTATCTCTCTTGGCGCGTACGCCGGCTCGGCTACCCGTTCCGGTTCGTGGAGCTGGCTGCCGAGATCAACGACCGGATGCCCCACTACGTCGCGTCGCGTATCGCCGACCTGCTCAACGACGTGCACAAGTCCGTCGACGGTTCACGCATCCTGGTGCTGGGGGTGGCCTACAAGCGTGACCTGGGCGATCTGCGGGAGTCGCCCGCCCCGGTCCTGATCCGTCGGCTGGAGAGGCGCGGGGCCCTGGTTCGCTGGCACGACCCGCACGTCCACGCGCGCGAGATCGCGGACTCGGCGGCCGTCGCCGTCGAGGGGGAGCTGAGCGCCGAGGAGCTGGCCGCCGCCGATCTGGTGGTCGTGCACACCGACCACTCGGCCTACGACCCCGCCATGATCGTCCGGCACGCCCGTCGGGTCTTCGACACCCGCAACCTGACCGCGGATCATCGGGCACCGCACGTGTTTCGTCTCTAGAGCGGAGCCGCTGTGCTGACTCGGCACGTGGGTCAGGGGACTCGCGACCACGCCAACCGGTCGAGATGCGCGGCCGAGGCCGCAGGATGCGCCTTGACCAGGGCGAGCAGCGCGCCGACGTCGGTGCGGTCCTGAGCGGACATGACCTCGTGGTGCAGCATCAACCCCACCGGTGCCTGGCCCCCGGCCATCGCGGCCAACAGCTCACCGCGGGCGGTCTGGTCCAGCGGGACCTTCTTCCGGTTGCCGAACCAGTCAACCGTGACCGGCAGCTCCACCAGCCCGGGGACCCCGGCCATGCCCGCGGACAGGTCGCGCGACAGCACCGCGAATCCGAGGTCACGCAACACCTCCGCCGTCCAGGGAGCGCAACGGTTCCACGGTGGGGTGAAGATCGCCGGCACGTCACCGAACGACGCGTGGAGCACGTCACGGCCGGTCGCGATGTCGTCGCGCTGCTGCTCCGGAGGGCGGCTCACGCCGAACTCGCACTTGCGGCCCACCGGCTCGTGGTTGACGTGCGCGAGCCCGTGCTGGTGCACCCGGAGGTCGTTGCGACCACTGGTCTGCCGGGCCGTGATGACCTCCACCGTCCGGGATGTCGCCGCCAGGGGGATCGCGGCCACGTCCAGCGGCAGGCCGTGGGGCTCGAACACGTCGAGCAACGCCTCCAGGGCGGTGTCGTCCCATCCGGCGTCGTCGTCGCGGAAGAAGAACCACGCCGGCGCCGCACGCGCGTCCAGAGCTGCGCGGAGCGGGTCCAGCCAGCCGGTCACGGTGCGGTCTCCACGTCCCGTGCTGGGCACAGGCTCCGCAGCAGCTCCGACGTGCGGGTGCGCCCGTCGAGGTCGAGCGGGACGGCCAGAGGTGTCCAGTCGAGGGCGTCGCGTACGGCGTCCACGAGGGTCGGCGCTGAGAGCCGGCTCGAGTCGAGGACGCGCAGCGCGCCGAGCCTCTCGAGCCTTCGTGCCCGGGCAGCCTGCTCATCCTCGCGCCCCTCGCCGTACGGCACGACGACGGCCGGCGTCGTACAGCCGAGGATGTCCATCGTCGTGTTGTAGCCCGCCTGGCTCACGGACACGGCCGAGGCGGCCATCTGGGCGCCGAGGTCCGGGAGGTAGCGCACCACCTTGAGACCGGTCGCCGCCGACGCCCGGCGGGTGAGCTCGTCGACGACCGGGTCGGGGAGGAACGGTCCGGTCACGATCACGGTGCGCAGCCCGTGGTCGCCCAACAGGCGCGGGTACGCCTCGACAGCGGCCCGGAACAACGGCGCGCCGACCAGTCCGCCACCAGCCGACACGAGGACACGCCGCTCCCGCGCCGGCCAGCGGTCGGGGGAGGGCGCGCGGACGAACCCGGTGTAGTGCACGGGTACGCGCAGGGGGACTCTCGGATGGAACGTCTCCTCCAGGGTCGCGAACCGGGCGTCCGCGTGGACCAGTACGGCGTCGAAGTACGCGTTCGCCACCCGGCTCGCGCGGTCGTCGTGGGCCTGCTGGTGGCGTCGGCTGCTGACCAGGATGTCGCGCAGGCTGCAGGCGACGAAGGGGGCGGGGCTGGCGGAGCGCGCGGCCTCGAGGAGCGGCATCAGCTCGCCCGCGAACTTCTTGCGGCCGAACGGGAAGAGCTCGATCAGCACCACGTCGGGAGCCGTGGCCCGGAAGCACTCCTGGATCATCGACCGGCGGAGCCGGACGGCCTTCTCGACCGTGAACCGGGCGTCCCGGCTGACCAGGGTGTAGTCGGCGTCGAGACCTAGCGGCGGCAGGTGCACGATGTCGATCGTGGTGGGCTGGGGGAGCTCCGTGGGCCACGGTCCGCCGTTGAGGAGCGTGACGTCGAAGTCCTGCGCCAGGCCGTCGGCCAGGTGCATCGAGCGCACCAGGTGGCCGAGACCCATCGTTTGCTGGCAGTGGAAGAGCAGACGTGGTCGCGTCATCGCCGGTTCGCCCCCCGTTGCCCCGCCCAACGCAGGGCCGTCACCAGGACCCGCTCCAGGTCACCGATCGCGGCGACGTCGACCCGGCTGATCGCGCGAACCGCCCGCTCGACGAGCAAGGCCGCGGCTGCGTACCAGAGCAGGTCGGCGCGTGACGGCCCGCGCTCATACCCGGCGAGCAGGGCCTCTGCGGCGGCCTGGGCTGTGTCGGGGTCGATGGTGTCGCGCGGGCGTGGGCACCAGAGCCTGGCCAGTACTCCGCCGAGCTCGGCGGCGGCCGGTCCGGCGCACGCCTCGTCGAAGTCGACGAAGCTGACGCCGTTGTCGTGCACCAGCACGTTCTTCGGGTGCAGGTCGCCGTGCAGAAGGACGTTCGGACCGGGCGTCGGTGCGGTCCGCAGCAGCTCGCCGACCAGCCCGTCGGTGACCGATGCCAGGTCCGGCCGCGCGGCGCAGACCAGGTCCCCCGCGGCCACCAGCGGATCGGGGTCCAGCCGCGTGAACGGCGCGAACCCGTCGGTCGGCTGAGCGTGCAGCACCGAAAGTGCGGCGCCGAGCGCCGCCATGGCGTCCGGGTAGGCGGCCCAGCCCTGCTGGTTGAGCGGACGACCGGGCGCGGGCGAGAACAGCGCCATGTGCTGTTCGGGCAGGTAGCCGATCGCCTCCGGCAGCCGCAGGATGCCGTGCTCGGCGATCCCGCGCCGCGCGGCACGCAGGAGGGCGACGCTCCGGCGGCCGGCGTCCTCGCGCTGCACCTTCGCGAAACCGACCGTCCCGCCGTGCGCGTCCGCGCAGCGGACGGTTGCTGCCCTCTCCGGTTTGTACGCCTTCAGCTCGCTCTGCGTCCAGGGGGTACCGAAGACGCTCCGGAGCTCGGGTGGGGGACTGGTCAACCGGCCGAGGCCGAGCAGCTTGCGGTCCTGCGGGAAGACCCAGAAGACGGTGCTCGTCAGCTGGTCGAACAGCACCGACCGGGGATCGGCACCCTGGCCGACCGCGGCGTCACGGGCGCGGAGGAACTCGCCGGCGGCGCTGGCCGCCGGGAACATCCGAGCGCTGACCAGGCTCCCACCCGCCCCACGGCCGACGCGGTAGGTGGCCCGCAGGCTCTCGCCCATGCGGTACTTCGCGCGCACCCGCGCGCAGTCTCCGGTGCGCCCGTCCCGGGCCCGGTCGAGCAGCTCGTCGAGCCGGGCGCCGACGATCTCGTCGTCGAGCAGGTCGTCGCGTCGCGGCAGTACAGGATCAGGGGCCAGGGTGACCGCTGCCTGGGCGGGGCTGCTCATCGGGTCTCCTTCTCGATCGGGCAGGACAGCAACGAGGCCATCCGCGCGGCGGCCGTGCCGGCGTCGAAGCGTTCCGACATCGTGCTGCGTCCCCGCTCCGCCAGGTGTCGAGCCAGCTCGGGGTCCTTGATCAGCCGGTGCAGCGAGTCGGCGAGGTCGGTGGGGCGGTCGGGTTCGACGATCAGTCCGTTCACGCCGTCACGCACCAGCTCCGTGATGCCCGAGACGCCCGTGGTGACCACCGGGACGCCGCAGGCCATCGCCTCCATGAGCACGTTCGGAATGCCGTCGCGGTCGCCGTCCTCGAGCACCCGGCACGGCAGTGCGAACACGCTGGCCTGCTGGTACTGCGCGAACAACCCGGTCTGCGTCAACGGTCCGAGGAAGCTCACTCGGCCCCCAAGTCCGGTCGCGCCCACTCGGGCGCGAACCTGCTGCTCGTGGTCGCCGGACTCACCGACGATGACGGCCTCGAGGTCCACACCGCGGTCGCGCAGCACCGCGCAGGCATCCACGAACGTGTCCAGGCCCTTCTTGCGGACCAGCCGCCCGACCGCGAGCAGGCGGACGTGCTCAGGCTCGAGCCGTCGCACGCCCGTCGCGACGAGAGGCTCGAAGTCGGCGTTGAGACCGTGGTAGACGACGTGCACCGGAGTCGAGGAGCCGAACGACGTCAGGTGGGTGCGGTTGGCCTCGGTGCAGGTGACGACGAACGAGGCGGCGTCCATCTTGCGTCGCAAGAGGCCGGCTGGGTTGCGCTCCTCGGTCCAGATGTCCTTCGCGTGCCCGGTGAACGAGAACGGGAGTCCGGTGATCGTGGAGGCCAGCCAGGTGACGGTGGTCGTTCCGTGCGCGAAGTGCGCGTGAAGCCGGAGCACGTCGCCGGAAGCGTCGAGCCGGTCGGCCAGGTCGACGGCGAGGAGGAACTCCTTGAAGTAGATCTTGCGGGGTGTGGCGAGGAAGCCGCGCCTGGCCCGGACCGCTTGGGCGAGTGCCTGCCCGGCCGCGTGCACCATGCCCCTGGGGTGGCGGCGCGCCGTGCGCAGCAGGGCGGGCCGAAAGGCCCCCAGGTTGGCGCTCAGCCAGCGGAGCAGCCCGGTCGCGGACAGAGACGTCGTCTGCTGCAGGTAGTCGGGCCGGACGCGCAGGCGCCGTACGACATCGTGCTGGACCTCCTCGTCCGCCGCCTTCAGCACGTACAGGCGCAACGGCACCCCGAGTCGCTCCAGTCGGTAGATCTCGCTGGTGATGAACACCTCGGAGAGGCGCGGGTAACCCTTCAGCACGTAGGCCACTCGGCCCGGCGCCGCTGTCTGGTCACGCATGGACGGGCTCCCGCGCAGAGGCGTGCAGCAGCTCCAGACGCTCGACGAGCCGATGGGTGCACGTCGCGAGGTCGAAGTGCTCCTCGACGTATCGGCGCCCAGCGGTCCCCAGCTCGGTGCGCAACCGCGGATCGGTCAGCGTGCTCAACGCGTCGGCGAGCGCGGAGGCGTCGGCGGGGGGCACGACGAGGCCACTGCCGGCGGCGTGCACGGTGTCACCGAGGGCTGAGATGTCGGAGGCGACCAGCGGCCGGCGACACGCCATGGCCTCGAGGGTGACGTTGGGCAACCCGTCGCGGTCCCCGCTGCTGTCCACGACCGAGGGCACCGCGACGACGTCGGCCCAGGCGTAGTCGTCGGAGAGTCTCTCGTGCGACCTGCGACCGGCAAGCTCCACCGTCTCGCCAAGTCCGTGGCGGTCGATGGACTCCTCGAGGGTCGGCTGCTCCACACCGGTGCCGACGATTCGCAGCATCGCGGGGACCTGCAGCCGAGCGGCTGCGTCGAGCAACGTGGAGAAACCCTTCTTCTCGACCAGCCGGCCCACTGCCAGCACTCGGAGCCGCGCGTCGCCGTCCGGACGGGGGCGCGGGACGAAACGTGCGACGTCGACACCGTGCGGGAGGAGGTACACGTGCGCACCAGGCACCTCGACGTACTGCGCGACGTCGGCGTTGCACGCGACGACTCCAGCGGCGGCCCGGGCGCGAGGAGCCAGGTCGACCGGCGGGACTTTCCGGGCGTCCAACGCGTGCACGCTGAAGCTGAAGCCCACCCCGAGGGCACCAGCCGCGCGGGCCGCGACCTCGGCGGGAAGGTGGGCGAAGTAGCCGTGCACGCCGTCGACCACCGCGTCCCCCAGGTCTTCGACCAGGGCCGCCGCCTGCTGTGTGGCGTCGCCCGCGGGCAACATGCGGACCAGGGGGAGCAGTTCTTCGACACTCGGCTGGGGCGTCTCCCCGTCGCCCGCCTTGGTCGCGTAGACGCGGACCAGCATGCCGGCACGTGCAAGGGCGACGAGCTCCCCCAGGGCGAACGTCTCCGACGTTCGCGGAAAGCCGCTCATCACGACCGCAAGGCGCGCCGTCACCCGACGACCCCTTCCGTCCAGATCATGGGCGATCGACCCTCCCGTCATCGGGGACGAGCGCCTCGAGGATCGCGAGCGGGTCGGAGCTCGAGGGGTCAGGTCGTTGCTGGGCGCCGGTCAGCCCACGGGAGGCCGAGTCCCTGCGGAGGAGCCGCTCCGGGGAGCCGTACTCGACGACCCGCCCGGCAGCCATCACCGCGACACTGTCGGCAGTGCGGGCCAGCTCGGTCGAATGGGTGATCAGGATCGTCGTGCGTCCCTCGACCAGGCGGTTCAGTCCGGCCATCACCAGCGCCTCGCTCGCGGCGTCCAGACCGGTGGTCGGCTCGTCCAGCACGAGAACAGGGGGATCGCGCAGCAGGACCCGCGCGATGCCGATCCGCTGTCGCTGGCCGCCGGAGAGGCCTACGCCCCCGGGGCCGAGCGGGGTGTCGAAGCCCTCGGGCAGGGCCTTGATGAACGAGAGCGCCCCGGCAGCCCGGGCGACGTCCTCGACCTTCGCGAGGTCGGCGCTGGTGCCGTAGGCAATGTTGTCCCGGACGCTGCCGCTGAACAGGATGGTGTCCTGCAGGAGGACACCGACCTGATCGCGCACCCACCGCAGGGACAGCTCCCGCGCGTCCCTGCCGTCGACCCGGACCGCACCGTGGCTGGGGTCGTAGAAACGCGCGACGAGGGCGCCGACCGTCGACTTGCCGGCCCCGGACTCGCCGACGAGAGCCAGCCGCGACCCGCTTGGCACGTGAAGGGTGACGCCCTCCAGCGCGGCTCGCTCCTCGGTGTACCGGAAGTGCACGTCGTCGAGGTCGATCGTGCCCGCAGCGCGGTGGTCCGGCGTCTCCCCGTCGGTGTCGTCGGCCAGCACCATGTCGGAGGACAGGATCTCGGCGATGCGCTCGAGCCGGGCGAGGGCTCGCGCTGCCCGGCTGGCCTGCTTCGCGATGTCCTTGAGCGGCTTGTACAGCTTGTTGGTGTAGGCCACGACCACGACGAGGTCGCCGGGGGAGATGCGCCCGTTCGCGACCGACAGTACGCCGAGGCTCAGGACCAGCGCGGTCGCGACAGCCCCGAGCACGTCGACGAAGGCCGCGAAGCGAGCCTCCACCCGGGAGCTCTCGACGCCGACCTTCAGCCGCTCGGCGCTCCGCAGCTGGACCCGGTCGTTCTCGAACCGCTCGGTGCCGAACGCCTTGATGACCTGCATCGCCGACAGCGCCTCGGTGGCGAGCGACGCGATCTCGCCTTCCTGGGCCCGCTGCTTGCGCGCCATCTGCCGGATCCGCTTCTGGTAGTGCGTGGTCGTCGCAAGGAGGAGCGGCGTGACCAGGAAGGCGACGAACGCCAGCAGGGGGTCGATCCACAACATCACGGCGAACATGCCGACGAGCACGAGCGACGAGGACGCCAAGGTGCCGAGCGTCTGCGCAAACAGGTCACCGACGGCATTGACGTCACCGGTCACCCGGGCGACAAGGTCACCGGTCGGGCGGTTCGAGTGGAAGACCAACGACAGCCGCTGCAGATGCTCGTAGGTGGCCGTCCGCAGGTCGTGGACGATCTGCTCACCGGACCGGTTGAGCCAGAAGTCCGAGTAGTAGGTGGCCAGAGCGTCGATCATCGCGATACCGATCACCAGGGCCGCGAGTCCCAGCAGCAGGGTGAAGTCGTCCTCGGTCAGCTCGAAGCCCGTGCTCCGTCCGGCCACCAGCGCGTCGATGGCGATCTTCAGCGGCCACGGTGCGGCGAGCTGGGCAACGGTGAGCGCGATCGTCGAGGCAGCGGCGCCGGCGAGCGCACCCCAGTGGCGGCGTGCGTGACTTCTCAGCAACCTCATCGTGGGGTTCCGCGGAGGTGCTGGGATGGTCTTCTCCGCGCTCATCGCGCGCTCCCTGCCGTGCTCAACGCGTGCAGTCGACGCGCCGCGTTGAGTGCCCCGTCGAGGTCGATCCCGGCGGACTCGAGGGCGCCGTCGGGGAGGGTGCGGGGGTGCTGCAACAGGGCCGCGACGTCGGCGGGATCCGCGCCTGGCTCGACGACGTCGGCGAGCGCCAGACCGTCGAGCCATTCGGCCCGGATGGCCTGCTCACGACGAGGGTTGCGCCGGGGCATCAAGATCGGACGTTGTCCCGCGGCGAGTGCCTCGAGGGTGGAGTTGTAGCCGGCCATGCACAAGATCGCCTCGGCGCGCGAGAACCACCGCCCGCACGCCTCCAAGGGACTGACCACGCGCACTCGACCGGACCCCAGTCCCCTGAGCCGGCGCATCGCATCCGCGCCCGCGTACGGACCGGGCGCGAAGAGACCGACCATGTCGGTGCGATGGGTGAGCAGTCGTGCGCCCATCTCGAAGACGGAGGCTCCGTCGCCACCGCCACCGGCCGCGACGACGAGGAGGTTGCTGTCCGAACGGCTCGGCGCTGGTCGTTCAACGACCCAGCCGCAGTAGTGCAGCGGAAGGCTCAGACCGTACTCGGCCTCGTGGTCGACGAAGTGCCGCCCACCGTAGACCAGGACGTCGTCGTAGACGTCCTCGACGTCCGCCCACCCCAGGCCTCGCATCTCCTCCCGGACGATCGACGGCTCGTCCAGGACGTCTCGCAGTCCGAGCACGAGTGCGGACCCGCGCCGCCGCGCCAGGTCGAGCCCGGTGCGGAGCTCGCCGGCCGTTCCGTAGGGGTGGCGGTCCACGACCACGACGTCTGGCCGCTCGTCGTCGACCAGTGCCGCGAAGATGCGCTCGCGTTCCCGCACGGCGGCCCAGAAGGGAAGCTTCTCGTGGCGATAGGACCCGTCCGTCGACTTGAGCATCGGTGGGACACGGTGCACGCGCACCCGGGCTGCTTGGCGCAACCAACGCGGGCGCACCTTGACCCCCGTGACCAGGCTGACCTGAGCGCCCGGGTCGGTGTCCAGCACCGCGCGGGCTATCAGGCTGTTGCGACGAACGTGGCCGAGCCCATACCCGTCGTGGGAGTAGAAGAGGTAGCGGGTGACCACGGGGCCCCTCTCGTTCTGCGGCAGATCGCCCGAGCCTCTGAAGGACGAAACGCTCACCACCCGAGGACGCAGCTACCTGGTGGGCTCTCCCATCGTGCTCCGCGGCCCCGGTTGTTGCACCATCAATAAGTACTAGTACCTGTTGACTCAGAGGAGGACTGTCCGCCGAGCGAACGCGGTGACTACCATGACGCCGAGGAGGGCCAGATGCGCGGTGGAGGTGGGCCGTACCGAGGCAGGCTCGAGGTGCTGGCGGCCGACGGCGTCGTCGAGGCCCAGCTCGACGCCTGGGCAGCGCAACGGTCAGCCGACCGGCTCGGGCCATGGCGGCGCGTGCACGGCAAGCTGCGGCCGCTGCGCTCTCCCTGGGCCGTCCTGGTGTACGAGGCGGTGGGCGGCCCGACCGTCCAGGTCCGCCTGCTCGAGGACGACGACCCGAGGGCCGGTGGTCCGGGCGGCGCCCTGCCTGCCGGCGATCTGGGCCCGGTCGAGATCGTGTCCTGCGCGGCGGACTCGGCGCTCCCGGGGCTGCCGGCGGTGCTGGCGGCGCTCGAAACTCCTCGGGTCGTGCGCTATCACCCGGGCAGCCGGTGCACCGTCCACGGAGGCGCAGGGTCGGTCGCCCGTTACGTCAAGGTCCGCGCCGATGTCATGGACGACCAGCACGAAGGTCGCGCGCGGTGGGCAGCCTCGGTGTCCGGAGCGTTGTCCTTCGTGGTGGCCGAGCCGCACGGCTGGGACGAACGGTCCCGGTCGAGCTGGTACGGCGTCGTGCCGGGTGGACCCGTGCATCCCAGACTTTTCGGGCCCCAGGGTGCCCAGCTCGCACGTCAGGTGGGAGCGTCGCTGGGCCAGCTCGCGGTGGCAGGTCTGCGGCCGACCAGAAGAGTTGACGCGACAGGCCAACTGGTCCGGACCAAACGGGGCCTGGCGCGGGCGGCCGCTGCCATCCCTGGCTTGGCGGCCGGGTTGCGGAGAGCTTCCGACTCGCTCACCCGTGCCCACGACCGACTGGGCGCACGCTCACTCGTCCCGGTGCACGGAGCAGCGCACCTCGGGCAGTGGCTCGTGGACGACACCGGACGGCTGGGTCTCGTGGACTTCGACCGTTTTGCGTGGGGTGAGCCGGAGTTCGACCTGGCGACGTTCGTCGTCGAGCTTCCTGGTGCGTCGAGGGGACAGCCGACGGAGGAGCTCGAGATGGCAGTCGTCGCAGGCTTCCGCGCGGTCGCAGGCGAGCTGGACGCGCAGCGGCTCGCCCTCTACGTCCTGCACAAGCGGTTGGCCAAGGTTGCCCGGACGGCCTGCGCGCTGCGTCCCGACGCCGAGGAGCGCGCGGCGCCACTGCTCGAGGAGCTCCAGACCCCGCTGGGCCGGCTCGCCCCGCGCTGACCTGCCGGATGGCTGACCCTCGGTGGAGGCCGTTCAGCGCTCGACGAGCTTGAGCGAGAAGCTGTATCGCGACGAGCGGTACACGTGCGTGCCGTACTTCCCTCGTCGTCGTAGGAGACCCGACGCAGGTAGTTGGTGCTTGCATCGCTTCGCTCGACGGGGATGGGTCGAGGGACGCTCGAAGGTACGGTGAAGTGGTCTGGCGTCTCGTGCTGCGGGGTGGCTTGCCACTCAAGAGCAGGTCCCGTGATGGACGCCGGACCGACCGAGGACCGGCCCGATCCAGGCCGCTCAGCCCGAGTGCCTGCACGCGGTCAACGAGTGGTTGAAGGAGGAAACAGCTCATGAAGACACCTCCGATCGTCTCCCCGCGGGAGTGGGAAGAGGCCCGGGAGCGACTGCTGGTAAAGGAGAAGGAGTTCACCCGGGCGCGCGACGCGATGGCGGCCCAACGCCGGCGCATGCCGTGGATGGCCGTGGAGAAGGCCTACCGCTTCGAAGGGCCGAACGGGTCGGCAAGCCTGCTTGACCTGTTCGGGGGCCGCCGCCAAATGATCGTCTACCGCGCCTTCTACGGGCCGGATATCACCACCTACGCTGAGGGCGGCGCTTACCCGGAGCGAGCCTGCGTTGGCTGCTCGTTCGTCGCCGACCAGGTAGCGAACCCGGCACACCTGAATGCCCGCAATACCTCGCTGGCGTTCGTGTCGCGCGCCCCGCAAGCGGACATCGGGGGCCTGAAGGCACGGATGGGCTGGGAGTCGATCCCGTGGTACACGCTGACGGACGACTTCGACGCCGACTTCGGAGTGGACGAGTGGCACGGCACCAACGCGTTCATCCGCGACGACGATCGGGTGTATCGCACCTATTTCGTCAACAGCCGTGGCGACGAGGCGATGGGGAGCACCTGGAACTATCTCGACATCACCGCGCTCGGTCGCCAGGAGGAGTGGGAGGACTCGCCAGAGGGCTACCCCCAGACCGCGCCCTACCAGTGGTGGAACTATCACGACGCGTACGGGCAGGCTTGACGCGCACGCTTCGAGCTGTGCCGGCTCGGGCGGCGCTGTTGGTCTTGACAAGCGGACCGGCTGCCGCTGGCCCGGGCACGGCGGTGCGCAACGGGCGTGGGCCACCCCTGACTCGCACATAGCTCGGCCGGTCCATTGACCGGGTCCGAGCCGTCGGTCAGAGCCGACTCAGCCCGTAGACCCCGCGCAGGAGGAGGAAGACGCCGGCTCCGGCGAGGATGATCTCCAGGGCCAGCCGTCCACACCGCTCGATCTGCCGCTCCAGCCATCCGAGGACCCGGTCGGCGACCGCGGGCGCCGCGCCGACCAGCGCGACCGGCCCCCAGGCGGGCAGACAGGCCAGGGCCACCGGGAGGCTCGCCGCCAGCACCGTCGCAGCGGCGCCGAGGTGGGCGCTGGCGACGTCCTTCGTCGCCGGGACGACCAGGGCCAGGGTGGTGAAGTTGGTCGCCATCGAGAACAACCCGAAGGCGTAGGCGGCCGGTGGCGCCAACGCCGCGCGACGCCGCTCGCGGTGGCCGCGCGGCCCCCGATGCAGCGCTCCGGCCAGCACCAGCAGCCCGGCTCCGATCCAGAGATCGAGCGTCGCGTCCAGGTGCGGCGCCGCCGGCAGGGAGAGGGACCTGCCCATGGCGAGGACCGCAGCGACCACCGCCACCGCGACGGTCGCGGTGCCGGCGGCGTACGCGATCCCGCTGCGCCGGCCTTGGGGGCCGGCCAGGAGCACGGTCTGCTCGCTCAGCATGACCGGGCTCACGGAGGCGGCGAGGCCCAGCGGCACGAGTGTGAAGACAAGGTGCAACACGGCCCAACGGTAGCGGCGGTGGTGGTGGTGCCGGCCTACCCGCTGTCGCCGGACGCCGCGGTGGACGACGTCACAGCTGCTTCGGAGACGGCTTGAGTACAGCAAGAGTGATAGCAGCGGAATGACGTGCTAGCTCGATAGTCATGCTGGGGCTGGCACGACGTCAGCAAACGAGCGCCCGCGAGCCCAGCTGGTCCGGCCCCCGGGCCACGACCGGGTCTCGACGAAGTGCGGCAGTGTCAGAGCCCGGGACGTAGCATCGCATCCATGGAGGTCACGGACTGGCTGCTCGACGCTGACCCGGCGATCCGGTGGCAGGTGCTGCGCGACCTCACCGGGGCGCCTGCCGAGCAGGTCGCATCCGAGCGCGCTCGTGTCGAGATCGAGGGCTGGGGGGCCCGCCTGCTCTCCGTGCGCGACCCCGACGGCCAGTGGGACGGCGGCGCGTGCTTCCCGCGGCGCATCGCCGATAACTGGCGGGCCGGCATCGAGCCGGACTTCTCCAACAGCCAGCCCTGGACCTCGACCCTGCCCACGCTGATGCTGCTGCGCGACCTCGGCCTGGATCCGGCGAGCACGGCTGCACGCAAGACGATCCCGCTGGTCGCGGCGAACTGCCGGTGGGAGCACGACGGCCAGGCGTTCTTCGACGGCGAGGTCGAGGCGTGCATCAACGGCCGGACGCTCTCGATCGGCGCCTACTTCGGTGCGGACGTCGACGGCCTCGTCACGGGTCTGCTCGCGGACCAGCTCGACGACGGCGGCTGGAACTGCTGGACCGAGCACGGCGCCACCGTGTCGTCGTTCGACTCGACCATCTGCGTGCTCGAGGGCCTGCTCGAGTACGAGCTGTCCGGGGGAGGGGTAGCCGTGGCCGCGGCTCGCCGGCGCGGCGAGGAGTACCTGCTGGAGCGGCAGCTGTTCAGACGCAGGAGCACCGGCGAGGTGCCGGCCGAGCGCTGGCTGCAGTTCTCGTGGCCGTCGCGCTGGCACTACGACGTCCTGCGCGCCCTGGACCACTTCCGCCGCATCGGCGACGCCCCCGACGGACGCGTCGCCGAGGCCGTGCAGCTTGTCCGCGACAAGCGACAGCCAGACGGCCGCTGGCTGCTCGAGAACACCCACCCGGGCGAGACCCAGTTCGAGTTCGAGGACGGCGACGGGCGCCCGAGCCGGTGGAACACGCTGCGGGCGCTGCGCGTCCTCGACTGGTACGACCGCCGGAGTTGACCCGGTCACCGTTCGGCACCACGAGTGGCGTCGTCACGATCGCCTCACGCGGCGACGTCTCGATGAGGCCGAGCCACGCTCACCTCACACACGGCCGGGCACATGACCACATCGGCTCTGGTCCCCGGCGCCGGCCAGCGTCCTGCCACCAAGAGCGCTTGGAGGGCGCTCTTGGGCGGCGGAAAGACGGACTTCGAAGCGCTGATCGCGAACGAGCGGATCGCGCCATGTGCGGATTGAACGGCTGACGCGGCCACGAACGCAGACCGCGTGGCTTTCTTCCTCACCGGCTTGGCCGCCGGGGTGGTCTGGCAACTGCTGTCCAGGCGGGATCTCACTGCGCGCCTCACGTTCATGGCGGTGCTCGTCACCATCGGCGTGCTTGCCACCCTCGCTGCCCGCCAGGAGTTCGTCTGGGAGGACATGGACACGGCTGGTCTGCTGGCCATCGGGATTCTGCTTGGGCTCATCTACACCGAGCACTACCAGCGTTGGCGGGACCGAACCGCCGGGCACCAGACAGTCACCCACGCTCGGGATAGCAACGCTGGCGTGCGCTGACCTGACTGCCAGAGGGACCGCCCGCGTCGTCGTCCGCGCCAAGCCGCGAAACCGTCAGGCGCCTTGCGGAGCCCTTTCGTAGGCGGGGTGGTGGCTAGCCACCTTGCGTGCCTCGGTGAGGTGGCCGCCCAAGTAGGCGCCAGCGCCCGAGACAGCCGCTCCGAGAAGGGCAAGCCGGGCCCCGGTGCCGTGTCGGCCCCGCCGGCGGGCAAGCCACGACGCGGCGTACACGCTGATCGCGAGACCGTTGGTGACAGCGTGGACGAGCCCCACCCGCTTGTCGCGCTGCCCCAATGCCGACCACTCGGCCCATCCGGTCCAGGCCGTCGGACCGGCGGCGAGCAGACCCGTACCGATGAGGCTCCGAGCTGGGGCGGACCAGTCGGGCCCTCCGAGCAGGTCAAGCACACTTGCTGAGGTCCAGGTGCCCAGGACGACGTCGGTGAGCAATGGGTGGACCGCGTGGCCGAGCCAGTCGCCGCGCAGCACCGAGGCTCGCGTCCCGGTTCCGAACAATGCCCGGATCGACGGCTCCAACGCCTGCACCGGCCCGTCGAGTGTCGTGGCATCCTCGAGCCGCAGAGTCCAGCGCACGATAGGGGCCGGCCGTTCGCAGGGGTTCATGCGTTCCTCCTCGAGGCATGCACTTCGAGACGAGCCTTCCCGAGCGCCGTCGAACCCACCTTGCCCCGCGACATAGGCAAGGTCAACGGAGACAACCATCCGTGCTGTCGCCCTCGATCACCCACACGATCGATCACGCGACCCGTGCTGCCACGAGATTTATCGCGCGGCCACAGAGTCAAAGCCGGGACTGTCGAGCTCGCCTATGCCTCCGCCAGGACTCGGACGATCCGCAGTGAAGCCGAAGGAATCGCAGCCTTGACTCCTTGGGCCATCTCATAGGCACTCCGCTCATCCTCGAGGATGACAACGGCGTGCGCCGACGCCACGGAGCCCGGCTCCTGCCCCCAATAGCCGCGTACGAACCCTGGCTGCTGTCGGACATTGGCCGCGATGTGCTCCAACCGTTCGCCGTCTAGGGCCTCCTCGACCTGCCAGTTACCGATGATCGCGAACAAGGCGCCTCCGTTTTGATTGTGGTTACTCCCTTGAGACCAGCCTGCCGATTGAGAATCATCGGCGACACGGCTTCACATGGCCAGGCGACGTCGGCCGACCTCGCCCAGGGGCCGTGAACGCAGGGGAGGCTCGCGATGCGCTTTGCCTAGGGGCGGGTCGCCTGCACGAAGGTAACTCGACCGAACCGGTGGTCGACGTGCTCGACCTCGCGGGCGTCGCCGAACCCGGCCTCGACGAGGAGCGCGACGATGCCGTCGCCGAGGTTGCGGGCCACGGCCGGGCTCTGCGCCACCCGGGAGCGCAGCAGGCGGGGCAGGTGCCGGAGGGCGTGGGCCGGGCCGTGGCCGTGCGTGGGGTGGTGAGCATCCTCGGCCTTGGGTGCAGGGCCGCCGAAGTCGACGACAGTGACCTTGCCCCCCGGCCGGAGGGCGCGGAGCGCGTCGTGTGCGAACGCGACCCTGCCGTCGTCGTCGACATGGTGCAGCGCCAGCGACGAGACTACGTGGTCGAGCGAGGTGTCCTCGGCGGGAATCCGGTCGGCGTAGCCCTGGACGAGGGTGAGGGACACGCCGCGGCGGCGCGCCTTGCGCGCGGCCCGGCGCAGGGCGGCTCCGTCCGGGTCGAGACCGGTGACCCGGGCGTCCGGGTGAGCCGCGAGCACGGCGAACGACAGGTCGCCGCTGCCGCAGCCGATGTCTACCACTGCGTGGTCGGGCGCGATGCCGGCGAGCTCGACCGCACGCTCGTGCAGCGCCGGGACGCCAGCCAGACGGGTGAAGACGTCGTAGAGGGGAAGGAGCCAGGTCCTGCCCATGCCCGGCAGGAACAGGCGGTCCCGCTCCTCCGGGGTGCGCTGGTCGAGGATCCGTACGTCGCTCGCGGCTGTCATCGGTGCTCCCTGTGTGCTCGGTGGCGGGCCTGGCCACGGTGACCCGTGATAGACCTGGTGTGGTCATCTCAGCCTTGGACATCTTGCGGTTCCGGGGCAGGACGAAAGTCGGGAGCCATGGGACGTTCTTCGGTCGGGGGCTTGCCTGGATCCGTCTCGAGCCTGCGGACGGTACGGCCTGACGGGACGCCGGTCTACCGCTACCAGCAGCGCCCCGGACTGCCTCCGGTCTCGGTGTCGCATTTCGACACCGAGGTCGCCCACGCCGGGCTTCCGCCCGACCACCGGCACACCCACGACTTCCTCGTCCTGGTCTACGTCGCGGAGGGCGGCGGCTCGTTCGCGGTCGACGGCGCCGAGCGGCCGCTGCGCCCCGGACAGGTCCACGCGGTGCCGCCCGGGCAGGTCATCGACGTCGCGGCCGTCTTCGAGCCGGCCCGCTGCCGCGCGTGGTCGGTCGCGTTCACACCGGACGCCGTTCCTGCCCTCGCCTCGGTCTCCCCGCTGGCCTGGGCCCACCATCCGCTGCTCGCCCTGTTCGCGCCCGGGGCGGGGCATGGTGTCGTCGCCGGCCCCGACCGGGCACGCTGGTCGGCCTGGCTGACGGAACTGGCCGAGGAGCTCGCCGACCCGGGCCGTCTCGGGGCTCGCGAGGCCATCGCCGGGCTGCTCACCCAGGTCCTGGTCGCGGCCGCGCGGCTGGCGCCCCCGGCGTCCCCGCGCGCGCCGGACCCGCTCGTTGAGCGGGTCTTCGACGAGATCGAGGCGACGTTCCGCGAGCCGGTCTCTGCCGGTGACGTCGCCCGGGCGCTCGGCTACACCCCGGGACACCTCACGACGCTGGTCCGGAAGCGCACTGGCCGCCCCCTGCTCGAGTGGATCACCGAGCGGCGCATGACCGAGGTTCGTCGGGTGCTGCGCGAGACCGACCTGCCGCTCGGCGTGGTGGCCGCCCGGACCGGCCTGCGCGACGCCACCTATCTCGTCCGGCGCTTCCGAGACCGCTACGGCATCACCCCGGAACGGTGGCGGCGCAGTCAGCGCGCATGGCCGGCGGGCGAACGGTACTAAGCCAAGTCCGCTGTCGGCGGTATGACGCATCGCCTGGTGAGCCATGCAAGCCGTCACGAGCGCGGCGATCCGACCAATGAACGTCCTCACAAGCGGATCGCGCCCCTGGGGCGGACGGTCAGCTTGACGGGTATGCCACGGATGCCAAGACGACGTCGAGCGGGACGCTTCTTACTACGACTGCTTCCGCGACGTCAGACAGCTTGCGGTTGTTGTCCCGCGCGAACGCGCGGAGCACCTGGAAGGCGCTGTCCATGCTGATCCGGCCGTATTCAGTCAGGACGCCCTTGGCCTGCTCGATCACCACTCGGCTGTTCAGGGCTCCTTGGAGCTGCTCGGACAACTGGGTGGCCCGATGGCGACTTTGTTGCTGGAGCAGACCGATTGTGGCCATGTCGGCGAAGGCCTGTGCGAGCCGCTCATCCTCCTCGCTCAGCGGCGGCTCGCTGGTGCAGAACAAGTTGAGCCCGCCGATGGTCTGCTCCCGCAGGCGCAACGGGACCGCGTAGACCGAGACGAAGCCCAGCGAACCGGCCGCCGGAACGAACTCGGGCCACCGGTCCAAGGCGCGCGAGATGTTATCCGCCCTGACCGGGCGACCGGTCGCGACGCAGTCCAGGCACGGTCCCTGCTCGCTCTGGAGCTGGAACAGCTCAAGCAGGCGGGTCTCCTCGCTCGAGCTCGCCACCAGCTGGAGGTGGCCTCTCGGGTCACGGAGCAGCAATCCGGCGGCTTCGCTGCCCAGCAGCTCGACGCAGGTATCGACAAGCTGGTCCATCAGGTCCACCACGTCGAAGTCGTCGACAAGGGTATCTGCCAGGGATACGAACCGTTCGGCTAGCACACCGCTGCGCTGCGCGCCGCCCTCCACGGCGTGCGGATGATCAGTCATGACTCCTCCTTCGAGAATCTCAGTGATCCACCGACGACGTCCGCGGCGACCTCGTTGATGGATCGTCCCTCGCTGTACGCCCGGGCACGAAGCCGCATCATGGCCTCGTCAATGGCAACGTCGAGCTGAACCGTGATCATGCCTGCTGCCTGATGAACCACGAGCCGATAGTGCGGGACAACGTCGCTGGCATCGGGACTCGCCCCGAGGCCGAGGAGGACGCCGCAGAGGAGGTCCGCCGAGTTCAGCGCTGCTGCCAGCTCCGGTGCCGAGAGATCGCCTGCTTCCCGTCGGTAGAGCTCCAGGCTGCCCAGCGCGATCGCGCCCATCTGCAGCGGGAAGGCGAACACCCCCCGAACCTCCAGCGCGGTCACGTCTCGAACGAACGCCGGCCACGCGAGCGGGGTACCGCGCGGCGACCGTAGGTCTTCGACAAGCACGGGCAAGCCCGTGGCCACGGCGTCCAGGCAGGGGCCCTCTCCCAAAGTGATCTGGCCCTCCTCGAGAGCCTGGGCGGTGGGATCTGAAGCCCACACGGGCGAGAGACCCTGTCCGTTGCTGCTCAGCGCCACCGAAGCCCCATCAGCCCCGGCATTCAGGCTTCCTGCTGCACAGACCACCGAAACCGTGCCCAGCAGACCCGATGTGACCACCGACGGCCCCTGCGTTTCTTCCAGATCCATTCAGTCTCCTCGGTCTGCTCACTCAGGCAAGAGCGGACTCCGCGGCCCACCAGGCAACCGACCGTATGAACACCGTAACCCGCCTCGGGCCGGTGGGCTCCGCCTCCGGCGTAGGAGATCGGAGAGAGCAGCCGGACGATGCGGAGCAGACAAGCACGCCGCTAGAGACCGAAGATCTTCCACCACGCTCTCGCCTCCCAAGGCAGGAGTACTCTGAAGAGCCTGGGTGTTGGTCCAGACCTTGCCGGTGACCTTGCGTTGTTTGCCGAGCCCGCCCGAGCCTGGAGACCGCCATGGGAACGACCAATCACTGGTCATACGAGACTGCGTTGTCCGCTGAACCCGCGAGCGCTCTCAGGGCACGCGACTTCGTCCGTCAGCATCTGGTCGTCCACGACCTGCTCCACCTCGTGGACGACATACGGCTGACCGTCAGCGAACTCGCAACGAACGCCGTGCAGCATGCCCAAACCCCGTTCACCGTGACCCTCCAGGAGGCGGGTTCCTCGGTGTTGCTCACCGTGAAGGACGGGTCGCCCAAGGCTCTTGCACCAGCCAACGCCCCCGACCCACTTGGCCTAGCCGGACGCGGATTGTCGATCGTCGACGGCCTCAGCCGCGACTGGGGCGTCACCACCGGGCAGGACGGGACCAAGTCAGTGTGGGCATGCTTCGACATGCATGCCCTGGGAGGCGCCGACTGACCATCGCTCATGCGATTGCCATCATCGGCACGGTGTTTCTGCAGGTCAGGGCACGAATGCGCAGAGGGACGCAACCGGGGCTGAGTCAGCACGCTATTTTTCCGGGCAGGTCATCACTTAGTCGGTTCGCGCGAAATCGCACCGACCTGTCGTCAAGTGTTGCGAGCACGTTGAGGACGCCACCCAGAGGGCCGACGGGGGGATGCGAAGTTGCGCACACATGTCGCTTTTCGCCGGGCGCATGAGCGCACTCCAAGGCAAGACCGCTTGAGTACCGGCCGACTCATCCGCGTGGGGTGACGCGGCCACGGTTTGAGGGATCTAGTTTTTCGGCAGGTCGGCAGTTGGGATTGTGCCATGGCAGACGTCACGCAGGATGTGGACGCCGAGCACGCTGCCTCGCTCCGGCGCCGGTACCTGATCCGGTTCGAGGAAGACACCCTGCGGCAGCGGCCCTTGTGGATCCGGCTGATCATCGAGTTCCTGGGGACGTTCGTGCTGGTCACGGTGGCGGCCGGATCTGGGGTGATCAATCAGTACGTGGGCGGTGGTCCGATCAGCCGGACCGCGGCGGTGATCGCACCCGGGGCCGTGGTGATGGCGATGATCTATGCCTGGGGACCGCTTTCGGGGCTGCACATCAACCCGGCCGTAACGTTCGCCTTCGCCGGCCGCCGGGTGTTCCCGCTGGCCTGGGTGGTGCCGTACTGGGTGGCCCAGCTCGCCGGCGCGATCGCCGCCGCGCTGTTCCTTCAGGTCATGTTCGGGAACGTGAGCGCGGGCGGGAACTACCCGATCGCCACACCCGGCGGCGACTGGCGGTCGCTGGTAATGGAGACCGTCCTCACCGCGATCCTGGTCAGCATCATCCTCAACACCGCGACCGGCAGCCGCAGCATCGGCCACAACGCCGCCATCGCGGTCGGCTCGACCGTCGCGCTGCTCGGCCTGTTCGCAAGCCCGATCAGCGGCGCCTCGATGAACCCCGCCCGCTCGCTCGGGCCAGACATCATCGGCAACGACTACACAGGGTGGTGGGTGTACGTCGCCGGCCCGGTGCTCGGTGCCGCCATCGCCGTTCTGATCATCGGCGCCGTGCGGGGGTTGCCGGGCAAGGAGGAGCGAGAGGCCGCCGAGGGCGGTGCTCTGCCGATCGTCGGCGGCCGGTCCGAGCGCGGCGGCTGACCCGGACCGGGGCCAACGCCAGATCCCGGCGGGCAGCCGAAAACGTCTGGGTGCCCGAGTCAGCCTGGGTCAGGCCGCGCAAGCTCGGGACGGCAGTTCCGGAGCCGGAGGCTATTCGCAATCCCGCTCGGGTGCGCTCATGAGGGGATCTCCTCCCTCAGGTCGATGACGACTCGGACGAGCGGCGCCAGCGCCGCCTCGCGGGCCGTATGACAGTGGCCGCAGAGCAGGAGGACGCCCGACGTCAGCCGGACCGCGACGTAGGCGTGACGGCCAGCGGAACCGGGAGCGAAGGCTGGCTGCCGCACCTGATGGACACTGGATCCGTGACGTGCGCAAGCAGCGGTGTCGACCCGGCACCGGTGTGGGTGGCCTGGGCTTCTGACAGGGAGTGGTCGGCCCGGGAGCTGCTCCATGCCGAGGCCAGCCGTGTGACGTCGATCCCGCTGACAGCCCTGAGGTCGGGTTCGTCCTGCCCGGAGTGCGGCAGCAGCGCGCACGGTCGTCCGTTCCTGGTGACGACTCCGAGTCGACCGGTTCCACACGTCAGCCTCAGCCGTGCCTCCGGCATCGTCGTCGTCGCGCTGACAGCGGCGGGTCCGGTGGGCGTCGATGTCGAGCGGGAAGCAGGGGCATCTTTCGACGGCTTCGACGACATGGCCCTGCACGCCTCTGAGTGTGCGGACGGTCCCGTCGAGCGCACCGCGACGTGGGTACGCAAGGAGTCGCTCCTCAAGGCAGCCGGCCATGGGCTCACCACCGACCTGCGGAGCGTGCGGTTGGGGAGTCCGCGGCGTCCTCCCGAGGTGCTCTCCTGGGAGCAGAACGGCAGCTGGCCCGACGTCGGGGTCTGGATGTACGACGTCCTCGACGCCCCCGTCGGCTACGTGGTCAGCGTGACTGTGCTCAGCGAGGAGTGCCCGACGCTGGTCACGCGTCGGGCAGCGGGGGCAGGTCCGTCTGGTCGAGCCAGGCCGTGAAGAGGCCCTCGACGTCGCGACCCGCATGCTGCTGGGCGTGCTCCACGAACATCTCGGTGGTCACAGAGCCGTAGGCGTGTGCGTCGACCCAGCCTCTCAGGAGCGCGAAGAACTTCTCGTCGCCGATCGTGAGTCGCAGCGCGTGCAGCAGCAGGGCGCCACGCTTGTAGACCCTGTCGTCGAACATGTCGTCCGGTCCTGGGTCGCCGAGCTCGAGGTCCTGAGGTAGCTCCGCGAGCCGGCCCCAGTGTTCGAGGGCGCGCTCATGGGCGGTGCGGCTCCCGGACTCTTCGGACCACAGCCACTCGCTGTAGCAGGCGAACCCCTCGTGGAGCCAGATGTCCTTCCAGGACGTCAGGGTCAGGCTGTTGCCGAACCACTGATGGGACATCTCGTGGGCGACGAGGCGGACGTTGTCCCAGGTGTCCCGCAGGAAGTTCGAGCCGAAGACGGAGAGTCCCTGTGACTCGAGCGGGATCTCGAGCTCGTCGTCCGTGATCACGACGGTGTAGCCGCCGAACGGATACGGACCGAAGGTGCGGCTGAAGTAGTCAAGCATCTCGGGCTGGCGGCCGAACGCGCCGTCGTAGCGGGAGCGCATCGCTGGGGGGATGACCGCCGTGAGCGGCACCGGCGCGCCGGGCACCTCGACCTCGACGTACCGGCCGATCTGGAGGGTGCAGAGGTACGTCGCCATCGGCTCCGGCTGCTCGTAGACCCAGGTCGTGGCGCTGGCCCCTCGGTGCTGCTCGACCAGCCGCCCGTTGGCGACGACGTGGTAGTCAGAGCTCGTCGTGACGTGCAGGCGGTACCTCGCCTTGTTGCTGGGGCGGTCGTTGCAGGGGAACCAGGAGGGGGCGCCGTTGGTCTGACCGGCAACCAGCACGCCGTCGGTCAGCTCCTCCCACCCCATCTCGTCGCTGCCGTCCGGAATCGGCGTGGGACTCCCGGCGTAGGTGATGCTCAGGGTGAACCGCTCGCCGGGCTCGAGCACCTCCTTCGTGCGCACCACCAGCTTGTGCTTCTTGACCGAGAACTTCGCGACGTTGCCCTGGTTGCACCGCACCTTGGTCACCCGGAAGCCCCGCAGGTCCAGGTGGAGCTCGTCGACCTCGACGAGCGCGACGGCGTCGAGCTCCGCGCGGCCGTGCAGCCGGTTGGACGCGACGTCGTAGCGCAGGTGCAGCTCGTAGCCGGCGACGTCGTAGGAGCGGTCGCCGAACTCCGGGAAGTAGTCCTCGTCCTCGCTCACTGCTCGTCGCTCTCGGACTCGTCCAGCCAGGGACCGATGGGGTTGCCGATCCAACGAGTCCGGTCCGGCACGGACTCGCCCCGCATCACCAGTGACATGGGCCCGACCGTAGCGTGCTTGCCCAACCCGGCCGCGGGGAGAATCACGCCGTTCGGGCCGAGCGTGGCTCCTTGGCGGAGCGTGACCGTGTCGAGGCTGAGCACCCGGTCGTGGAAGAGATGGGTCTGCACCACGCAGCCTTGGTTGACCGTGGCGCCGTCCCGCAGGTCGATCAGGTCGGTCTCCGGCAGCCAGTAGGTCTCGCACCAGACCCCCGTGCCGATCCTCGCGCCGAGAGCGCGCAGCCAGACGTTCAGCATCGGCGATCCGGTGGCCGGGCGGGCGAACCAGGGTGCGGCGATCACCTCCACGAACGTGTCCGCGAGCTCGTTGCGCCAGACGAACGAGCTCCACAGCGGGTGGCTGCCGGCCCGGATCCGGCCGACGAGCGCCCACTTGGCGGCCACCGTGACACCCGCGGCGACGGCTCCGATGAGGAGGATGACGCAGCCGCTCAGCAGGGCGGCCAGCCACACGCCGTACTCCGCCAGGGCCAAGAGCGCCACGGCCACCCCGAGCGCGAGCCCGGCCGCGAGGACGAGGGGGACGACCCGGCACGCCTCCACCGCAGCGCGGGCGACCTTGAGCCGGGTGGGTGGGGTGTAGGTGCGGCTGGTGTCGGTGTCTTGCGAGACCCGGCGCAGCTTCGTCGGCGGGCTGCCGATCCAGGACGTGCCTGCCTTGGCCTTGGTCCGGCGCGGGGCTGCGGAGAGGACGGCGACCAGGCCCTGCTTGGGCACCTTGCGGCCCGGTGCGGCCATCCCGGAGTTGCCCACGAAGGCGTGCTTGCCGATCTTCACCCGCTCGATCCGCAGCCAGCCGCCGCCGAGCTCGTAGCCGCCGAGCAGCGTGTCGTCGGCCAGGAAGGCCCCGTCGTTGACCGAGGTCAGCTGCGGGATCAGCAGGACTGTCGACGCCTCGACCTGCTCGCCGACCCGCGTTCCGAGCAGCCGGAGCCACACCGGGGTCAGCGTGCTGGAGTAGACCGGGAACAGCCAGGTCCGGGCTTCGTCGAGGAGCCGCAGGATCGACCACGCCTGCCACGCCCGCAGCCCGTGGATGGGGTGGTGCCCGCTCTGCACCCCGACCCCGAGAATCCGCACGATCAGCACGACCAGCGCTGCCAGGACGACGTACCCGGCCAGCGTGGCAGGAGGCAGCACGACGACAGCCGTCAACGCTGCACCGCCGAGCGACGAGGCGTGCACGATCTGGGGTGACAGGAGCAGCGCGATGCCGAGGCCCGCCACGACGGCGACCACCGGCAGAAGGGAGAGGGCCACGGACGCGGCCGCGTAAGCAAGGAACCAGACTGGCCGGTTCCGGGGCCGTTCGTTCCACGGCCCTCGGGCGATGCCGACTTCCTGGGCCGGGGCACCCGACCAGAACTCTCCCTTGGGGATACGCCCGAGCACTGCGGACCCGGGCGCGACCTCGGCGGACCTGCCGACCACTGCGCCGGGGCAGAGGATGCTGCGCGCTCCCACGCGCGCGTCGGCCCTGACCACCACGGGGCCGACGTGCACCAGGTCGCCGTCGACCCAGTGGCCACTGAGGTCGACCTCGGGCTCGATGGAGCAGGCGTCGCCGAGCGTGAGCATGCCGGTGACCGGCGGGACGGAGTGCAGGTCCACGTGGCGTCCGACGCTGGCACCGAGGGCCCGGGCGTACCAGCGAATCCAAGGGGCGCCGGCGAGGTTGGCCGCTCCCATCTCGTCGGCGAGCCGCTCCGCCAGCCAGATCCTCAGGTGCACCCGGCCGCCGCGCGGGTAGGAACCTGGAGCCAGACCGCGAAGCAGCAGGCGCGCCCCCGCGGCAGTGACGAGCATGCGGCCGGGTGGGGAGATGAGCAGCAGCCAGCCCAGGGCCACCCACCACCAGGAGACCGTGGGCACCCAGGACGTGTCCCACCACGTGGCCGCGAGGTTGCCGGCGGCCAGCGTCCAGGTCAGCCAACGCAACCCGGTCAGTGTGCGCAGGGGGACCGAGAAGGCGACTTGGCTCAGCTGGGTCCTCAGCGGGACCGGGCGGACCTTCCGATTCGTGCGCGACGAGGGCGCTGCCATCTCGTCCAGCATCGCGGCGAGAGCACCCAGATGGGAGTGCTCGTAGACGTGGGCGACGGTCACCTCGGGATACCGCTGGCGCAGCCTGGAGACCAGCTGGGCAGCGGTCAGGCTGCCGCCGCCGAGGTCGAAGAAATCCGCGTCGGGTCCGCCGGCCTCGGCACCCAGGATGTCGCGCCACTGCTGCTGGACCCAGGCGGCCGTCTCCGTGAGCCCGGCCGGCCGTACCGCGTCCGGCTCGGTTGCCGTGACCGGCCAGGGCAGCGCGTCCCGGTCGACCTTCCCGGACGTGCGGGTCGGGATGGTCGGCACCTCGGCCAGGCGGGGGACGAGCGCGGCCGGCATCCGTCGACGCAGCTCCTCGAGCGCGCTGCTCGTGTCGAACCCGTCCTCGACCTTCACGTAGCCGACCAGGAGCCGGTTGCCGGCGGCTGTGCTCCGCACCGCAGCCGCAGCGCCGACCACGCCCGGGAGGGCGAGCAGGGCGCTGTCCACCTCGCCGAGCTCGATGCGCCGTCCGCCGAGCTTGACCTGGTCGTCGCCCCGACCAACGAAAACAAGCCCCTCCTCGTCGAACCGGACGACGTCGCCGCTGCGGTACGCGCGGGGCCAGCCCAGGGACGGCATCGGGGCGTACTTCTCGGCGTCCTTGGCCGAGTCCAGGTAGCGCGCGAGGCCGACACCACCGATGATCAGCTCGCCGCTCTCACCCGGCGGCACCTGCTGTCCGGCCTCGTCCACCACCGCGAGGTCCCAGCCGTCGAGGGGGAGGCCGATCCGGACCGGGCCCTGGCCGGTGAGCCGGGCGCCGCACGCCACCACGGTGGCCTCGGTCGGGCCGTAGGTGTTCCACACCTCCCGGTGTCCGGCTGCCAGCCGGGTGCCGATCTCCGGCGGGCACGCCTCACCGCCCAGGATGAGCAGCCGGACCGCGGCCACCGCCTCGGTTGGCCAGAGCGCCACCAGCGTCGGCACTGTCGAGACAACGGTGATCTCGTTGGCGACCAGCCACGGCCCGAGGTCCATGCCGGAGCGCACCAGGGAGCGCGGCGCGGGCACCAGGCAGGCGCCGTGCCGCCAGGCCAGCCACATCTCCTCGCAGGAGGCGTCGAAGGCCACGGACAGGCCGGCCATCACGCGGTCGCCGACACCGAGCGGTCGGTCCTGGAGGAACAGCCGGGCCTCGGCGTCGACGAAGGCGGCCGCCGAGCGGTGCGACACGGCCACCCCCTTGGGCGTTCCTGTGGAACCGGACGTGAAGATCACCCAGGCGTCATCAGTGACCCCTGGCTCCGACGCCTCGATGCGGCCTCTTTCGGGGCGACGCACGTTGATGGCCAGCTCGTTGCCGATCACAGCGGCTACGTCCGCCTCCGCGAAGACCGTGCGAGCACGCTGGTCCGGGTCGTCGGCGTCGACCGGGACGTAGGCGCCACCGGCAGTGAGCACACCCATGATGGCGACGTACAGGTCCGTGGTCCCGGAGCTGATCCTGATACCCACCCGGTCGCTCGGCCCGATCCCGAGGTCGTTCAGCGCCTCCGCGACACCGTCGACGGCCTCGCGAAACTCACCGTAGGTGAGCACTTCCGCGCCGTTGTCGAGGGCAGGCGCGTCGAGGTACCTGTCGACCGTCTCGTTGAAGACGTCGACGAGGGTGCGTGGTGGGGGAGCGGCCAGGGCCCGCGAGAGCGTCACGTGACCCCGCGTACGTCGACGCTGCTGACGGTCATGCAAAGAGTGTGGCGGATGTCGGTGAACGAGACATCCATCACGACGGACCCTGCAGGACCGGACAGGGCAGCACTCGCATCACACTCGTCCCGAGGTTCACGAAAGTCACACTGGATGTACGGACGGCGAACCGTTCCGAGGTTGGGACATCCGCAGGTACAGCGGCGTGTGGAAGATGGCCCCCGTGTCGGGGACCGGCTCCTAGGAGAACCAGATGGGCAACGGATCAGCCACTCGGTGGCCACTCGGGGGCTGAGGCCGACCAGGCCGTGGTAGCCGCCACAGCCAGGTTTGCCGACCCCGATGACGAAGTGACGGCTCAGGACGACGTCGCGCGACCGTAAGCCCGCTCTCGCTCGGTCAGCACCGTCGTGAGCAGCTTCCGGACCTCAGCTGTCCGCGGGTTCGTGCCGTTGACGCGCAGGGTGATGCAGCCGGAGTCGTCGATGCGGTCGTGACGGACGCGGTCGTGGGTGTCGGCGTCTCGGCTGGCGCCGGGCAGGGCTTTGGGGAGCGATTCGTAGACCGCGGCGGCGGTGGCCCGGTGCTCGAGCGAGCGGTGTGGTCGGCGGTGGTTGTACTCCTCGGCGAAGGTGTCGAGCGGGGTCTGGAGCTCGGCGATGGTGCACGGCTGGACGGGGTGGCCGCGGAGCGGAGACGCAGATCAGGGCCGGTTCGTCGTGCGGCTTCGGACCGTCACGACCGGGGGAGGACCGTCAGCACGCGTTCGGTGTGGACGCGGAACTCCTGCATGAAGTCGGTGAGGAAGGCCACGGTCGACTCGTCGGTGACCTCACCGTCGTCGGTGAAGAGTCCGGGGCGGAAGGTGATGTAGCCCTCCGGCGCGGTCATCTGGCGTGCGTTGCAGAAGCTGAGCACCCCGCGCAGGCTCTGCTGCGCGACCGCCGTGCCGATCTGACCCGGCGAGGCGCCGATCACGGCCGCCGGCACGTGGTCGAAGGAGTTCTGCCCCCACGGCCGTGACGCCCAGTCGATGGCGTTCTTGAGTGCCCCGGGGATCGAGCGGTTGTATTCCGGCGTCACGAACAGCACGGCGTCCGATGCACTTATCGCTTCCTTGAGCGCCACTGCCTCGGGCGGGTAGTCGGCGTCGAAGTCCGGGCTGTAGAGCGGCAGGTTGCCGATCGGCAGCTCGGTGAACTCCATGTCCCGCGGAGCCAGCCGGATCAGTGCCTTGCTCAGGATCCGGTTGATGGACGTGGACGACAGGCTGCCGACGAAGTATCCGACCTTGTACGTCGCCATGGTGCTCTCCCCGGGGAGTGGTGCCCCAGGGCGCTGGTCACTCGAGGCCGGTCCAATCCATCTTGCTCCGTATGGCGAGCCGTGGCTACCCCCGGAACCTTCCGCCAGCAGACGCCATGTTGATGATCACGCCGGTCGGGGCCCTTCTTCATGCCCACCGACGGCCCGCCGCGGCCTCGGTGTCCTGCAGCAGATGCGCGTGGTCGGGTCCGGCGTCACTCCGGCCAGCGTGCCGCGTTCAGTCGCCGACTGCCTCGCGACCCCGCTGGACGAGCATCGGGTCAGGTTGGAGCACGACCTGCTCGTCCTTCCCGTCATAGTCGACGAGGTTGAGGAACAGCCGAAGGGCGTTGACCCGGCCTCGCTTCTTGTCGTTGCTCTTGACTGTGTACCACGGCGCGTGTTCGGTGTCCGTGCGCAGGAACATCTCCTCTTTGGCCTCCGTGTACGCCTCCCACTTGTCGAGGCTCTCGAGGTCCATCGGGGAGAGCTTCCAGCGCCGGACCGGGTCGAGCTGACGGACAGCGAAGCGGGTCCGCTGCTCCTGCTGGGTCACCGAGAACCAGAGCTTCGTCACGTTGACACCCGCCTCGAGAAGCATCTCCTCGAACACCGGGGCCTGCCCCATGAAGGTCCGGTACTCCTCCTCATCACAGAACCCCATCACCCGCTCCACCCCCGCGCGGTTGTACCAGGAACGGTCGAACAAGACGATGTCACCGGACGTCGGAAGATGGGAGATGTACCGCTGGAAGTACCACTGCCCCAACTCGGTCGAGGTTGGCTTGGTCAGTGCGACCACCCTGGCGGAGCGAGGGTTCAGGTGCTCCATGAACCTCTTGATCGTCCCGCCCTTCCCGGCGGCGTCGCGTCCCTCGAAGACGATGACGTGCTTCTTGCCGTTGTCCTGGGCCCAGTACTGGAACTTCAGGAGCTCGATCTGGAGGAGGTACTTCTCCACCTCGTAGTCGTTGCGGCTCATCAGCTCGTCGTAGGGGTAGTTCTCCCGCCACGTCTCGACCGCACTCCCATCGGGCCTGATCAGGATGGGGTCCTCACCGTGGTCGTCACGCACGGTGAACCCCTGACGTCCCAGGGAGTCGATGTACTGGCGGAGGCTCATCTGCTGCATGGCCACACTCTCTCGCGTCCCGGTCGCCCTGGCCCGGGTCTGTCGGCCCGAAGTCGGGACCGGGGTACTCCGTTTCTCCTTTTGCCAGGGCGACCGCGAAGCCGAGCACTTCGGCAATGGTGACTTCTGCCGACATCGTCCGGGCCGTCGGATCGGCATCGGGCCCGGTCTTGACGTCCAAGCTCAACCCCCGCGGTCAACGAGGGGCTGATTCGTGCCGCGGTCATGGGGATGGCGCCGCTCAGGCCGCAGACCAGTGCCTGGCCGGCATCGCCGCCGTGCCCGAGGGTTGATTGCCGAGACCTCGGTGCTTCGTCAACGCAGGTGAGGCGGCGGGCGGCGGTCACTGCGCTGAGTCCCGGCGGGGTTGCCTGACTGCAACGCCATCATCCGGGCGAAGAGCCACACCAACCCTGCCTGCCAGGCCACGGCGAGCAACACGAGCAAGGGCCACCAGTGCGAGACGGCGTTGGCGACCGCCTCGCGAGGCAGGGCGGCGACGGAGTAGATGAGAAGCACGACCGCCACCCAGAGCGTGGCCGCCGCCGAGCGGTACCCGCGGCTTCGGTCGCGCGGCGGATCGATCCCGAGCTCACGGACGTCCTGCGGCGGGTAGTCCTTCAGCATCCGCCGCGCCGAGCCGTAGACGCGGGTCCGCGGGTACTGCACGGCCAGCATCCGGCGGGCACGGGGTGCCGCCAGCGGGTTCCAGCGCACCGCGGCGGGCAGCGTCACTGCCTCGATGCGAGCATGGGCGGCACGGAAGCCGCGGTCGCCCAGGATGCATCGCCCACGAGCCGCTACGACCGCGCTCGCGGGACCGAGCGCCACGGTCGCACTCCCTGGGAGGTACCAGGCGTAGAGCCCGCAGCGGCAATCGGCCGCCGGCGCCGGATGCCCCGCACCGACGGCGCATCCGGCGCGCTCGACCAGCCCGTGCCACGGCCCGGACCCGCAGTGCACGAGCGGATACAGACCGTCGTCACGCAGCTGGAACTGCCGATACCCGCGCAGCTCGCCGGGTACCAGCGCCGGCCCGGACTCGGACATGGCGCTTGTTCGGTCAGGTCCGCGCCGGAACGGGGGAGGGTGGTGCGTGTTCCGGCTGCCGGACCGGCTCAGTCAGCGGTTCGTCAGGAAGGGGTTCGAACTCGACCTCGCGCCGCTCGGTGCCGATGTCACCCATGTCGCACTCTCCTCACCCGCTCCAGATTGCGGACCCTGCCGCCAGCCCTGGCTCCGCCAGGCACTGACATCGCCTTCTCTCTACATCGTCGACACGTCCACCGGACTTGTCGATACCTCTGTGGCCGCTGTCGGCAGCAACACGCTCTGGGCAGACAGCGAACTCGTGCCGAGCGGCCGGTTCGTCAGGTTCTGGCACACCTTGTTGCCAGTGGTCGGTTGCAAAGAGGCCGACTCCTGTCGCAACTGCGTCTGACGCTCCGGGCCGGGCCGAGGACAGTGCCAGCGTCCGGCCGGATGCCGCCGGGCGGGCGTGAGATATGCCCCTGGCCATGAGCGTCGGAGCACGCTCGACTGGGCTTGGGCCGGTGCCCGAACGCGACGTAGACGCGTCCGCCCCCGGCACGCACGTCTCGACCGGACGGCGCGTCGTGCTGTTCTTCGCACTGTCCTATGCGATCAGCTGGGCGTGGGTCGTTCCCTTGGCCGCAACCGGCCACACGGTCGTGCAGGGTCGGGGCTGGCCGACACACTTCCCGAGCCTGCTCGGACCGTTGCTGGCGGCTTGCATCCTGACCGCATGGACCGGCCATGGCGCCGGTGTTCGAGACCTGCTCGCACGGATGTGGCGATGGCGGATCGGGTGGCGATGGTGGCTCGGCACGGTGAGCCCCCCCTGTTCCTCCTCGTGCGTGCTGACCTGGCTGCTACAACCGCACCGGGGGCAGCATCCTCGCAGTTGCGGTCTGGCACGCCCTGTACAACCTGACCGGCGCCACGAAGGCCGCCGGATCGAGGCAGGGGTTGCTCTCCGCGGCGATCTGGACGTTCGTCGTGGTGCAGGCACTGCTGCTGCTCGGGTTGGAGCGGCGCGCGCGGCGCGCCGGCGCCCCGTCGGTGCTGGGTCCGCGAAGCGCTTCCGTGCGCGAGACGAGCTGACTGGTCGGATCGACCGGTCCCTCTGCGGACGGCGGTGCCACGACCGCGAGATCAGAGCGCGCCCAGGCTGTGTTGGAGGCTGACGACGGCGGCTCCACGGGCCCAGTCGATGAACGTCAGCGGGGCGGTCGACACGTCGAGCTCGCAGCGTTGGGTCTCATCGGGGCCCGGCCGGAGGCGGTCGGCGATCGTGTCGGTCATGTGCGGGGAGGTGAAGAGTGGTTCGACGTCCTCGCCGGCCAGGACGATCCGGTCGGTCTGCAGTGCTCCGGCGAAGGTCGCGACCAGGTGGCCGAGCGCCTGGGCCGCCTCAGCCAGCCAGCGGCTGTCGGCCTGTGCCGGGTCGCGGATGAGGTCGGCGAAGGACGTGGCGGCCGCGTGCTCTCGCGCCATCCTCGCCTCGACCTCCTCGCGGTACAGGTATGCCGCCACACATCCTCGGTGACCGAGGCTGCAGCTGGGACCGGTGGCGTTCACCGGCGCGTGGCCCAGGAGGTGTCCGTTGTCGATCAGGCGCTCGACAACGTGGCCCTCGCGGACGACACCGAAGCCAAGTCCGGCGCCGACGGTGATCAGGCCGAAGGTCGAGTGCGTGCGTCCCGCTCCGAACCAGAGCTGCTCGCGGGCCAGCGCGGTGACGTCGTTCGTGACCACCACCTGGGCTCCGGTGGCCTCCTGGAGCGGACCGGCCAGGTCGACGTCACGCCACCCGAGAAAGCTGCCTTCCCGTACGACGGCCCGGTCGTCGACCACGCCGCCCACCGAGACCCCCACGCCGTCCAGGCCGGGCAGCCGCTTGGCGAGCCGCTGGACCAGTCGGGACACCACGCGCACCGTGGCCGTGACGGGTACGACGCCGCGGGCGCGCGGCACCGGCAGGCGAAGCTCGGCCGAGCCCAGGACGGTGCCGTACAGGTCGCACGCGACGCCATAGGCCCTGTCCCCGGTCAGCTTCACGCCGACGACATGTCGTGCCGTCGGGACGGCGGACAGGATCTGGCGGGGGCGCCCGATGCCGGCTTGCGGGTCGAGCGACTCCGAGGCGATGCCGGCACGCACCAGCGCCTGCGCGACCCGGGACATCGACGCGTCCGAGAGTGAGAGGTTCCTTCCGAGGTGCCCCCGAGAAGCAGGCCCGTGCAGCAGCAGGTGGCGAGTGACCGCGAGCGCATGGGGCGACAGCCGCGACGTACCCGACGGGGGTGGGGGACTGGGCACGTGACCAGCGTACGGAAGTGACCCTTGTCACGCGGCCCTTTTCCGCGTTAGTTTCATTCAGCGAGAAAATTAGTCAGAAATCCTCGTCTCTCTTGGGAGCAGCGTTGCAACACTCAAGTCCACCGAGTTCGCTCCGCCAGGACCGCCGTCCTCGCCGGACCGCCGCGGTCGTCGGCGTCCTGATGCTGGTCACCTCGCTGCTCACCGGCTGCTCGGGTGGGGGCGGACCCACGGTCATCACTTTCTTCCAGTTCAAGCCGGAGGCCCAGGCGTACTTCCAAGACCTGGCGAAGCAGTTCGAGAAGGCCAACCCGAACATCCGCGTGGTCGTCGACAACCCCGCCGACCCGGAGACGGCCCTGCGGACCCGACTGGTCAAGAACGACGTCCCCGACGTGATGACCCTGAACGCCAACGGGACGTTCGGTGAGTTCGCCAGCGCGAAGATCTTCCGGGACTTCAAGGACGCCCCGGTGCTCGATCGGGTCAACCCGGCGTACCTGTCGGTGATCGGCGCGCTCGGCCAGGGCGACAAGGGTGAGGTGAACGGCGTGCCGTTCGCCGCCAACGCGAGCGGCCTGCTCTACAACGAGAACCTCTTCGCCAAGTACGACGTGGCGGTCCCCAAGACGTTCGACGAGCTGATCGCGGCGGCCAAGAAGTTCAAGGCGGCCGGCGTCACGCCCTTCTACGGGATGCTCGCCGATGCGTGGACGGCGCAGTCGCCGCTGGCGCCGCTGTCCTCGCAGCTCCAGCCGACCGACTTCTTCCCGCAGCGGTTCGCCGACAAGACCACCTTCGCCGCGGGCTGGCGCAGCACCGCCAGTGAGCTCGCCGAGCTGTACGAGTACACCCAGCCGGACCCGTTGTCGAAGGGTTACGAGGACGGCACGGCGGCGTTCGCCAAGGGGGAGTCGGCGATGCTGCTGCTCGGCAGCTACGCGGTGCCGCAGATCCGGGCCGGCAAGCCGAAGTTCACCATCGGGAGCATGGCGCTGCCCGCGACCAACGACCCGGCGAGGACGACGCTGGTCTCGGGGGTCGACGTGGTGATCACCGCGTCCAGGGCCGGCGCCCACCCGCAGGAGGCCAGCAAGTTCATCGACTTCCTCATGCAACCCCGCGTGATGAGCGCCTACTGCAAGGCGCAGGTCGCGATCCCGACCCTGCAGGGTCTTCGGAACAACGATCCCGCGCTCTCCGGCGTGCAGAGCTACATCGACGCCGGGAAGATCGTCGGCTTCACCGACCACCAGTTCATCGCCGCGATCCCGCTCGCTCCGCTGCTGCAGACCTTCCTGCTCAGCGGCAACGAGCAGCGCTTCCTCGGCGACCTCGACTCGGACTGGGACCGGGTCGCCCAACGACGGACCTGGGGAATCGGAGCCGTGAACTCATGACCACGAGCAACATGCCGAAGTCGAGCACCGCCTCGACCGGGAGCGACGCCGCTTCGCCCCCATCGCCCACCCGACGGAGGTCGGCGACCCAGATCTCCAAGACCTTCTACGTGATGGTCCTCCCCGCCCTGGTGCTGTTCCTCGTCTTCCACACGATCCCGGTGGTGCAGGGGATCTACTACAGCTTCACCGACTCGCCGGGCTACGGCCCCTACAACCTGGTGGGCTTCAGCAACTACATCGCCCTGTTCACCGACCCACGGGTCCTCCACGCCTACTGGTTCACGTTCCTCATCGCCGGCGTGGCGACCATCCTGGTCAACATCGTGTCGCTGGCGATCGCGGTCGGACTCAACGGCCGCATCAAGTTCAAGACGACCCTGCGTGGCGTCTACTTCATCCCGAACGTCCTGGCGATCCTGATCGTCGGGTACATCTTCAACTACCTCTTCTCGAACTCCCTGCCCGCGCTCGGCGAGAAGCTCGGCATCGACTTCCTCTCCACGTCCCTGCTCACCAGCGCGAGCACGGCCTGGATCGGCATCGTCATCCTCGCCGTGTGGCAGGCGGCGGCCTTCAACATCATCATCTACATCGCCGGGCTGCAGACCGTCTCGCCCGAGGTGTACGAGGCGGCGGCGATCGACGGGGCCTCGGCGTGGCGCACCTTCCGCAGCATCACGTTCCCGCTGATCGCCGGCTTCTTCACCATCAACATGGTGCTGTCGCTGAAGTCGTTCCTGCAGATCTTCGACCACATCGTCGCCCTCACCGGTGGTGGCCCGGGCACGGACACCGAGTCGGTCGCCCTGCTCATCTACAAGGGCGGCTTCCAGGGTGGTGAGTACGGCTACCAGAGCGCCAACTCCGTGGTCTTCTTCATCGTCATCGTCACCTTCTCGATCGTCCAGCTCCGCTTCCTCCAGCGCCGGGAGATGTCAGACTGATGTCCGCAATCGCCAACGAGACCGTGACCACGCCCGGCGCCCCAGCCACCCGGACCCGCCGCCGCAAGGGTGGCAGCCACGACCCCGTCAACTGGTGGCTGACCGCGCTGCTCATCGTGCTGTCGCTCACGATCGCGATCCCGCTCTACTTCGCCGTCGTGACCGCACTCAAGACCACCGACCAGCTCGGCGGCACGGGGTTCGGGCTGCCCACCACGGTGCGATGGTCGAACTTCGCCGACGCGTGGCGCCTGACGGACTTCCCCAAGACCGCGCTCAACAGCGCCATCATCACCGTCGGGGCCGTCGTACTCACGCTGTTCACCAACTCGATGGTGGCCTACGCGATCGCCCGGAACATGTCGCGCAAGCTGTTCAAGGGCATGTACTACTACTTCGTGTCGGCGCTGTTCGTGCCGTTCCCGATCATCATGCTGCCGGTCGCGAAGGACACCGCGATCCTGCACCTGGACAACCGCCTCGGGTTGATCCTGCTGTACGTCGTCTACGGGCTGGCGTTCAACATCTTCATCTTCACGGCCTACATCCAGTCGATCCCGCGCGAGCTCGAGGAGGCTGCCGCGATGGACGGCGCTTCGACCTGGGGGATCTTCTGGAAGGTCATCTTCCCGCTGCTGGCGCCGATGAACGCCACGGTCGGGATCCTCACCTGCCTGTGGGCGTGGAACGACTTCCTGCTGCCGCTCGTCATCTTGTCCGATCCCGGTTCAGCCACGCTGCCGCTGGTCCAGTACGTGTTCCAGAGCCAGTTCCAGACCAACTACCCCACGGCCTTCGCCAGCTACCTGATGGCCATGGCGCCACTGCTGCTCGTCTACCTGTTCGCGCAGCGCTGGGTCATTTCCGGTGTCACCCGAGGTGCCGTCAAGTAAGCCGCCCGCCTCCGACCCCAGCGACACGGACGGCCGATCCTCCGTGTCGCTGGCCCCATGTCAACCCAGCCACGCGACACACACCCCGCTGTCATCTCCAGGAGCATCGTCGTCCATGTTGTTTCCCGCGCTCAGCCAGCACGAAGAGCCCGTGACCCGGCTCGTCATCGACCAGGAAGGCCAGCCCGGCAGGCTGCCCATCGTCCGCTGGGCCGGGGCGGCCGGACCGGAGCTGGACCCGGGCGTCGGGCTCGTCGCGCTGCTCGGTGAGCGTCGCGGGACACCCACCCTGGTCGAGCACGCGCATGGCTCCTTCGAGCGACCCGGGCTGCGTGGGCACCGGCTCGCCGAACCTCGAGGCGGAGCCCGGGACGTCGGGGGCCGTGCCTGGACCACGTCGTTCACCCCCGTGCGCACCGAGGACTCGGGGAGCACCTTCGTCGTCGAGGCTCGGGACGAGAGAGCCGGGCTTGCTCTCCGCACCGAGATCGAGTCCCTTCCGGGCGGGTCCCTGCGCGTCAGGCACATCCTGACCAACATCGCCGCGTCGCCGTACCTTCTGGAGGGTCTCGAGGTCACCCTGCCGCTTCCGGCGGCGGCCACGGAGATCCTCGACTTCACCGGACGACACGAGGGGGAGCGGGCTCCGCAGCGCCACCGCGTCAACGACGGCATGTGGCTGCGGGAGTCCCGCCGCGGGAAACCCGGCCTCGACTCCGCGAGTGTCCTCGTCGCCGGTACTGCCGGGTTCACCTTCTCGAGCGGAGAGGTGCTGGCCGTGTCGGTGGCGAGCAGCGGCAACTCGCTCATCGCGGTCCAGAGGAGCGAGTCCTCCGAGGCGACGCTCAGCGCCGGTGAGCTGCTGCTCCCGGGCGAGGTCGCACTGCTCGAGGGAGACAGCTACACCATGCCGTGGGTGCTGTTCGCCGCCTCGGGCGAGGGCCTGGACCCGGCGGCCTACGCCTGGCACACCTGGCAGCGCACCCTGCCGGCCCACCCGGGCGAGCAGCCCGTGACGCTGAACGTCTGGGAGGCGGTCTACTTCGACCACGACGCCGATCGCCTGGAGCGGCTGGCCGACCTGGCGGCGCAGGTCGGCGTGGAACGGTTCGTCCTCGACGACGGCTGGTTCCTCGGCCGCCGCGACGACACGGCCGGACTGGGCGACTGGTGGGTCGACGAGACCGTCTGGCCCCGCGGGCTCGGGGGGCTCATCGACCACGTGCACGACCTCGGCATGCAGTTCGGACTGTGGTTCGAGCCCGAGATGGTCAACCCTGACTCCCGGCTCTACCGGGAGCATCCCGACTGGATCCTGTCGGCCGCGGGACGGGTCCCCCTGCAGCACCGCAACCAGCTGGTCCTGGACCTCACCAACCCCGAGGTGTGGCACTACCTCCGCGACCGGGTCGATGCAGTCCTCTCGGAGCACGCGATCGACTACGTCAAGTGGGACCACAACCGGGACCTGCTCGAGGCCGGAAGCGCCCTGCACGAAGGCGCGCCCGCCGCGCACGCCCAGAACGACGCGTACTACGCGCTGCTGGACGACCTCCGACTCCGGCACCCCGCGGTGGCGTGGGAGTCCTGCGCCGCAGGCGGTGGTCGCATCGACCTGGGCGTCATCGAGCGGGTGCAGCGGTTCTGGACGTCGGACATGACCGACGCCATCGCGCGACAGCACATCCAACGATGGACCGAGCAGTTCATCGCCCCCGAGTACCTCGGCGCGCACATCTCGGCTCCGAGGTCCCACCAGACCGGCCGGGCGCTGTCCCTGGACTTCCGCGCGGCGACCGCGTTCTTCCTGGCCTTCGGGATCGAGTGGGACCTGACCGAGGCCACCGACTCCGAGCTCAAGGAGCTCGCGGACTGGTGCGAGCTGCACAAGCAGTTCCGGCCGCTCCTCCACCGCGGGCGGGTCGTGCGGATCGACACGACGGACACCGCCGTCCTGGCGCACGGCGTCGTCGACGCCGACCGGAACAGCGCGGTCCTCGTTCACGTCCAGCTCGACGAGTCGGCGCACAACCGTGGGTGCACGCTCCGGGTCCCCGGCCTGCACCCGGACGCCGCCTACCAGCTGAGCTGGACGGGTCCGACCGACCACCGGGCCACCTCGATGAGCCCGCCTCTCGCCCACGACGGCCCGACCGGCGGCGCCGTGGTCACCGGGGCCCAGCTCGCAGACATCGGCGTCTGGATACCGCGGAGAGCCCCCCAGACCGCCCAGCTGATCGGTGTCACCCTCGCCGGCTAGCGGTCGTCGGCCACAACCCCGACCAGGTCTTCCCCCTGCTGAACCTCTGGGTGCTCGTCCCACGTATGACGTAACGACTGAGCCGCTCGGATGACTGACCGGCGTCACGCCCACAACGCTCTCGGAGACGGAGCCGGACATGTCCACGACGCCCATCGGCGAACACGCGCTGCTGTCAGACCGGCACTCCTGCGCCCTCGTCGACAGCGAGGGCTCCGTGGAGTGGCTGTGCTTCCCCCGCTTCGACAGCCCGTCGGTGTTCGGTCGTCTTCTCGACCCCGACGCGGGACACTGGGCGATCCGGCCGTCCGCCCGGTTCACGGCATCCCGGCGCTATCTGCCGCAGAGCCTGGTCCTGGAGACGACGTTCGCCACCGAGACGGGGAGGCTCGTCGTCACCGACCTGCTCGGCTTGGGGGAGGACAACGGCGGACACCGGCTCGGCACCGACGTCCCGCACCTGCTGGTACGGCGCGTGGACTGCCTGGCCGGCACGACCGAGATCGACCTCGACTACCGGCCGCGTCCGGAGTACGGCCTGGTGGCACCGCTGCTCGCCGGTGTCGAGGATGGCGTCACGGCTCGTGGCGGAGCCGAGTGGCTGGTGCTCACCAGCCCGATCGCTCTCGACCTGGCCGCCGGTCGGGCCACCGGACGGACCGTGTTGGCGGCAGGTGACACGCTCTTCTTCGCGCTGCACCGCTCCACGCTCGAGGAGGTCCCCGCGCGGGTGTGGTCGCAGCAGGAGCTCGCGGACGTGGTCGACCGGACTGTCGCGGGGTGGGTGTCGTGGTCGGACCTGCACCAGTCCTACGACGGGCCGTGGTCGGACCTCGTGCACCTCAGCGGTCGGGTCCTGCAGGGTCTGTCGTTCCAGCCGAGCGGCGCCGTGGTCGCCGCGGCCACCACGTCCCTGCCCGAGGGGGTCGGTGGGGAGCGCAACTGGGACTACCGCTACGCCTGGGTCCGCGACGCCAGTCTCACGATGGAAGCCCTCTGGGTCGCTGCCTGCCCGGATGAGGCGGTCGACTTCTTCGCGTTCATGACGACGGCGGCTGGCTCCGGCGTCGGACCGGGCAGGGCTCTGCAGATCATGTTCGGTGTCGGGGGAGAGCACGACCTCAGCGAGCGGGAGCTTCCGCACCTGCGCGGCTGGCGGGACAGCCGACCGGTGCGGGTGGGCAACGGCGCCTGGAACCAAGACCAGCTCGACGTCTACGGGGAGCTCCTCGGCGCCGCTCACCGGCTGGCCGGCCAGATCTCCTCCGTGGACGAACAGACCAAGGCGTTCCTGGTCGCCTGCGCGGACGCGGCCGCCGAGCGATGGCGGGAGAGGGACCGGGGGATCTGGGAGGTGCGCGGGGACCCCCAGCACTTCCTCCACTCGAAGGTCATGTGCTGGGTCGCCCTGGACCGCGCCGTCGCCCTCGAGCAGCTGCTCGACGCCCACGACCGCGTCGAGGGATGGGCCCGGTCACGTGAGGAGATCTTCGAGATCGTCGTGCGCGACGGATGGAGCGACGAGGCCCAGGCCTTCACGCAGTATGTCGGCTCGGACGAGCTGGACGCCTCCAGCCTGATGCTGGCGATCGTCGGCTTCCTGCCGGCCGACGACCCGCGCATGCTCGCCACCATCGATGCGGTCGCGGACCGGCTCACCGACCACCGAGGGTTGGTGTACCGCTACCGCAGCCAGGGCGGCGTGGACGGGGTGGCCGGCGAGGAAGGCACGTTCCTGCTGTGCACGTTCTGGCTCGCCCAGGCCCTGGCCCTCTCCGGCCAGGTCGACCGCGCTCGAGCGGTCTTCGAGCGGGCCATCGCCTTCGTCAACGACGTGGGCCTGCTGGCCGAGGAGGTGGACCCTTCGACGGACGAGCTGGTGGGGAACTTCCCGCAAGCCTTCAGCCACATCGGGCTCGTCAACGCGGCCTGGGCGATCAGCGAGGCGGAGCGACGGTGAGACCGCCGCGGCCACTGCGGGATCCTCGGCGCCGACGGCGCGGGCGATGGTCACGGGCCGAGCTCGCGGACGACGTCGGAGAGGCGCACTGTTGCTGGTATGACATCGCTGTCCGGGGACCGGGTCGGGTTGTTCCTGTGCGGCGACGTGATGCTCGGCCGGGGCGTGGACCAGATCCTGCCCCACCCCGGCGACCCGCGGCTGCAGGAGTCCTACATCCGCGATGCCCGGGGCTACGTCGAGCTGGCCGAGGCCGCGACCGGTCCCATCCCCGTGCCGGTCGACTTCGGGTGGCCATGGGGGGACGCGTTGCCCGTGCTGCGGGAGTCGGCCCCCGACGTACGGGTGGTCAACCTGGAGACGGCCGTCACCCGCAGTCCCGACTTCGCACCCGGCAAGGCCGTGCACTACCGGATGAGTCCCGCGAACCTTCCCTGCCTCGCAGCGGGAGAGCCCGACGTGTGCGCGTTGGCGAACAACCACGTGCTGGACTTCGGTGTGCGCGGACTGGCGGAGACGCTCGCGGAGCTGTCACGGGCCGGGCTGCGCGTCGCCGGTGCGGGCCTCGATGCGACCGAGGCGCAGCGGCCGGCTGTCGTCGATGTCCCCGGTGGGGCACGGGTCGTGGTGCTCAGCCTCGGAATGGCCTCGAGCGGCATCCCGGCGTCGTGGGCCGCGACACCGGCCGGGCCGGGAGTCTCCCTGGTGCCGGATCTCTCGGACGCAAGCGCCGACGCGTTGACGAACCCCGTGCGGGTGGGGCGACAGACCGGTGACGTCGTCGTGGCGTCGGTCCACTGGGGCTCGAACTGGGGGTACGACGTCCCCCGGGACCAGGTCCGCTTCGCGCACCGGTTGGTCGACGACGGCATCGACGTGGTGCACGGGCACTCGTCCCACCACCCCCGCCCCGTCGAGGTGTACCGCGGCAAGCTGATCCTGTACGGCTGCGGAGACTTCATCAACGACTACGAGGGCATCTCGGGTCATGAGGGGTACCGCCCTGACGTGCGCCTGCTGTACCTCCCGACCGTCGATCCCGCCACGGGCAGGCTCACCGAGCTGCGCATGCTGCCTCTCGAAGCCAGGCGACTGAGACTTCAGCGTGCCTCCAGGACAGACGCCCGAGTGGTGCGAGCGACCCTGCAGCGGATCAGCGACCATTTCCGCATCCGGGTCGACCTCGACTCCGACGGGTGGCTCACTCTCCGCATCTCGGGCGAGCGGTCATAGACACAGTCGACAGTCGGGTCTTTGGTCCCTGGTGCGGGCCGGCCGGCAGGGGGACTCTCGAAGTGGCCTGCGAGACGGGCGAGGGAGCCGAAAGGCTGAGAGGTCAGAAGGTCGAAAGACCTGATGACGACCCCCACAACCTGACCCGGACAATACCGGCGAAGGGAAATCGCCTCGCAGGTCCGTTCATGTCGCGTGGGTGGGTGGGGACAGCGCAGCAGCCGGTCCGTGGACCGAGCACTCACGCCCACGTGGCACCGCGAGGCTGCCTTTGTGGTCCCGGGGGCGCATACTGGAGGTGATGAAGCCTTATGCCGGGACCCGGCGTCACCTTGCCAGCAGCCCCTTCAAACCGCCCGCGGAAGTGAGCGTCGCGACCTTCGAGGCCGACGAGCGCGTCACCCACGACAAGTACGGGCTCGGACGGGTGGTGGCCGTGGAGGGCGACCAGGCGGTCGTGGTCGACTTCGGCAACAACCTCCAGGTGCGGCTGATGCGCCCCTTCGCCAAGCTGAACAAGCTGTAGTCAGCCCGGGATCTTCGCCGCGACGATGTCGACCGGGCGGATGTCCGGGGGAGTGGCGAGCAAGCTCTCGGAGATCTGGCCGAGTGCCTTCGCGACCTCGCCGGACAGATGTGCCTGGCGCCCGTCGTCGCTGCTGAACGTGTCGAAGATGCCGAAGGTGGTCTGGCCCTGCCGGAAGGCGTACCAGGTGATGGTGCCCGGCTCCCTCTCGACCAGGGACAACCCGCTCTCGAGGAACGACGCGACCTCGTCCTCCTTGCCCGGTTGTGCCTCCAAGGTGACGAGCAGTGCTACCGAGACGCTCATGGCGTGTCCCTTCCGTCGAGTGTGCTCTCTGGTTCCGACCGTAGGAGCCTGGGTCGGCGCCCACAACTGAGCGGCCGGGCTCCAGGTCACCACGACCCCGCTGCACGAGCTCGACGCCACCCCCGACGTACTCGTCGCGCCCGCGCTCGGGTTCTGGGTCCTGACGACGACGTCGGTCCGTTCGGACCCTATGGGATGGCACGTTGTGACTATTGGGCGTGTTTCTCCGTCATATTCGCGGCTTGGCCCGGTTTCCTTGTAAACACGAGCATGACTGGGAGATGAGACTCGTGACCCGCAGTGAAACCAAGTCCGTCGGCGAGAGCCGTTCGACCAAGAGCCAGACCCGGGCACGCTGCAGTCGTTCGACTGACTGCTGCTGCGGCCAGCAGCTGGACATGTGCGCCCGTGCGCACTGCCCTCGCTGCGGCCGTTCGATCAGCCAGGACTGACCCGCACAGCCCTTCCTTCGAAGCCGTGCAGCCGGTCCTCCGGCTCGCGTCGAGTCGGCGCAGCCCCGTGTGTGTCACGGGCTAAGGTAGCGACGACCAGTCGATGCGGACCGCGCATCGACGATGCGGATGTGCTCGGCGATCGAGGGATACCTGGTGGACAAGCAGGACGGCGAGGTGGCAGTCGGCCGCCAGGTCCTCACCATCCCCAACATCATCTCGATCATCCGGCTGGCGGGCGTCCCGCTGTTCCTGTGGCTGATCCTGGTGCCCGAGGCCGACGGCTGGGCGCTGGCGGTCCTCTTCGTCTCCGGCCTCAGTGACTACGCCGACGGCTACCTCGCCCGCAAGCTCAACCAGACCTCGAAGCTCGGCGCCATCCTCGACCCGGTCGCGGACCGGCTCTACATCCTCTCCACGGTCATCGGGCTCGGGATGCGCGACATCATCCCCTGGTGGGTGGCGATCATCCTGCCGGCGCGTGACGCGTTCCTGTGGTGCCTGGTGCCGTTCCTGCGCACCCGCGGCTACAGCTCGCTCCCGGTGCACTTCCTCGGCAAGGCCGCCACCGCGAACCTGCTCTACGCCTTCCCGCTGCTGCTGCTCGGCGACGGCACCGGTGTGCTGGCGATGCTGGCCAAGGTGTTCGGCTGGGCGTTCGCGATCTGGGGCACCGGCCTGTACTGGTGGGCCGGCCTGCTCTACGCCTGGCAGGTGCGCAAGCTGCTCGCCGACCACGAACGAAGGGCGCCGGCGCTCGATGGCGGCTGACCATCGCACCGCGCACCGCACGGACCGTACGGCGGACGCCGACCCGGCCGCCGCGGACGGTCGCGCCTCGTCGCGTCGCGAGCCACGGCCGCCCCGTCCCGCCAACGACCCGCCGCCGCAGGCGGTGATGGGCCTGCTCAACTACATCACCGCGACGTCGCTCGACGAGGACTACGCGCACGTCTCGAAGCGCCGTGGCACCGACGACAAGCCCCGCAAGACGAGCCCGGGCACCGTCGGTCTGGTGGTGCTCGCGATGTTCGGTGTGCTGGTCGCCACGGCCGCCGTACAGACCTCGCGCAACGCGGACGAGTCGGCGAGCTCGCGTGAGTCGCTGGTGCGTCAGGTCAACGCACGCAAGGCCGAGGTGACCGCCCAGCGCGCCACCATCGCGAGCCTGACCCGGACGGTCGCCGCCCTGCAGGACAACAAGCTCGCCGCCACCACCCAGGGCCGCGCCGTGCAGGCCAGGCTCCGCCGGCTCGGCGTGACCACCGGCAGCGTGCCGGCGAAGGGACCCGGGATCCGGGTGGTCGTCGACGACGCCCCCGGCGCCACCCAGGACAACCAGCAGGTGCTCGACCAGGACCTGCAGAAGCTGGTCAACGCCCTGTGGCTGGTCGGGGCCGAGGCGATCTCCATCAACGGGCACCGCGTCACCAACCTGACCGCGATCCGGCAGGCCGGCAGCGCGATCACCGTCAACTTCATCTCCCTGCGACGGCCCTACACCATCTCGGCGATCGGTAACGAGAACCAGATGGGGGCGAAGCTGCTCGACACCGAGGGCGGCAAGACCTGGCTGACCCTGCGGGCCAGCTTCGGTCTGCAGTTCGACGTCAACTCCGAGGACTCCATGACCCTTCCTGCCGACACGTTCAACCTGCGCTACGCCCGACAGCCGGAGCGACTGCGATGATCGCCGCGATCGGCCTGCTGCTCGGCGTGCTGCTCGGGCTGGTGCTCCAGCCCGACGTGCCGGTCTGGCTGGAGCCCTATCTTCCGATCGCCGTGGTGGCCGCCCTCGACGCGGTGTTCGGTGCGCTCCGGGCCTTCCTGGACGGCATCTTCGACGACAAGGTCTTCGTGGTGTCGTTCGTGTCCAACGTGCTGATCGCGGCGGTGATCGTCTACCTCGGCGACAAGCTCGGCGTCGGAGGTCAGCTCTCGACCGGCGTGATCGTGGTGCTCGGGATCCGGATCTTCTCCAACGTCGCCGCGATCCGCCGGCACATCTTCCACGCGTGAGGCCGCGATGAGCGACGACGAGACTCCCCAGACACCCCGTCCGGCCGACAAGAGCCCCTCGCCCGATCCGGCCCCGTCCGACGAGGTCCCCGAGGCCGGACCCCCGGCCGAGCCGGCCGAGCCCGACGGACCCCAGGACGGCCGGACCCGGCTGGTCACGGCGCTGCGGCGTCCCGGGTCGCGCGGCCAGGTGACGGTCGCCGTACTCCTGGCGCTGCTCGGCTTCGCCGCGGTCACCCAGGTCAAGGCCAACGGCAAGGACGACCTGTACGTCGGCGCCCGGCAGGGCGACCTGATCCAGTACATCAACAACCTGTCGCTGTCCTCCCAACGCGCGGAGACCGAGATCGCCCGGCTCCAGCAGACCCGCGACTCGCTGCGCGACGACACCCGGTCCCGGCGTACGGCGCTGGACCGCGCCCAGCAGCAGGCCGACACGCTCGGCATCCTGGCCGGCAAGGTGCCCGCCGTCGGCCCCGGCGTGCGGGTCACGGTCACGGACGCGAAGGGCGGCGTGGGCAGCAACCAGCTGCTCGAGGGCCTGGAGGAGCTGCGCGACGCCGGCGCCGAGGCGATCGAGCTCAACGACCGGGTCCGGGTGGTGGCGCAGACCTCGCTGAAGGACACCGACGGGGGAGTGATCGTCGACGGGCAGCTGCTCCGGTCGCCCTACGTCATCGAGGCGATCGGCAACGCCCACACGCTCGCCACGGCCCTGGACTTCAAGGGCGGCTTCATCTACGAGGTCGAACGGTCGCCCGTCGACGGCAAGGTGGACGTCGAGGAGTCCGACAAGGTGGAGATCTCCACCGTCACCGACCCCGCCACACCGGAGTACGCCCAGCCGGGCTCGACCCGGTAGCCTGCCGTCGATCCGCCGAGACCTGCCCGGCGGACAGTCGCACCCGACCCGAAGGAGCGCCGTGTACCCCGAGGACCTCAAGTACACCAGTGAGCACGAGTGGGTGCGCAGCCCCGGCGAGTCCGACGGGTCGGTGCGCGTCGGCATCACCGACTACGCCCAGGACGCGCTCGGCGACATCGTCTACGTCTCGCTGCCCGAGGTCGGCACCGAGCTGGAGGACGGCACGACCGTCGGTGAGCTCGAGTCGACCAAGTCGGTCAGCGACATCTACGCGCCGATCGCCGGCACCGTCGTGGCACGCAACGAGGTGCTGGACGGGACCCCCGAGCTGGTCAACTCCGACCCGTACGGCGAGGGCTGGCTGTTCGAGGTGAAGCCGGCCGATGCTGCCGCCGTCGAGGGACTGATGGACGCGGCGGCCTACCAGGCCAGCCTCGAGTCCTGACCCGCACGCTGACACCTGCTCGGGGACTGGACGAGACCGGCTCTTCGGTCTTGATCGCCCCGGGTTCACTGATAGGTTCGTGCCCACAAACCTTGAACCTCGACTGACGGTTGAGGGTTTGTCCATGAAGCGATCTGGTCCGAGGCACCGGGAGGCCGACCATGCCGTTCTGCACTCAGTGCGGACATCAGAACCCTGAGGGCGCGCGATTCTGCTCGCAGTGCGGGAACCGTCTCGAGTCGGCCGGTGCCGCCACTCCTGCCGCGCCCGCAGCCGGCGAGACTGCGAGCGAGACCACCGCGACGATCACCTTCGGGGGACCGGTCAAGGAGGCCGAGCACCGTGAGGAGCGGGCCCTCAACGATGCCGACGCCGCGGCGGTCGACGCGCTCCCGCCGGGCAGCGCGCTGCTCGTGGTGCAGCGCGGTCCGAGCGCCGGCAGCCGGTTCCTGCTCGACACCGAGGTGGTTGCGGCCGGCCGCCACCCGGAGAGCGAGATCTTCCTCGACGACGTGACCGTGTCACGTCGGCACGCCGAGTTCCGCCGTACGTCGGACGGCTACACCGTTGCGGATGTGGGCAGCCTCAACGGCACCTACGTCAACCGCGACCGCATCGACGAGGTCGCGCTGCAAGGCGGCGACGAGGTGCAGATCGGGAAGTACCGCCTGGTCTACTTCGCCAGCCACACCGGAGCAGGTCAGTAGCCATGCGACAGTCCGCCTCGTCGCGGGCGCGGCTCAGCATCGGGGAGGTGCTCGGCCAGCTGCGCGGTGACTTCCCGGGCCTGAACATCTCGAAGATCCGGTTCCTCGAGGCGGAAGGGCTGATCGAGCCCGAGCGCACGCCCTCCGGCTACCGCAAGTTCTCCCACCAGGACGTGGACCGGCTGCGCTACGTGCTCACCTGCCAGCGGGAGCACTACCTGCCGCTCAAGGTCATCCGCGAGCACCTCGACGCGATCGACCGTGGCCTGGAGCCGCCGGCGCTGAACGGCGCGACCGTCCCGCAGGTGCCGCGGGTCGTGCTGGCGGGAGACGGGTACCCCTCACCGGACACGTTCACCTCCGACGTCTCCGAGCTCCGGCTGTCCCGCAACGAGCTGCTGACCTCCGCGGAGATCGAGGACTCGCTGCTCGAGCAGCTCGAGCAGTTCGGCCTGGTCCGGCCGCGGCAGGGGAGTGCGCCGTACGACGGGGACGCCCTGGTGATCGCGAAGACCGCGGGAGAGCTCGCGGCGTTCGGGTTCGAGCCGCGCCACCTGCGGGCGTTCCGGACCGCCGCGGACCGGGAGGTCGGCATGGTCGAGCAGGTCGTCTCCACGATGCGGCGCGGCCGCGACGCGAGTGCCTCCGCGCGCGCCGAGGAGGCGATCACCCAGATCGCGGCGCTGTCCGTGCGGCTGCACGCGACGCTGGTCAAGGCCGGTCTGCGCTCCTAGCATCTGCCCTGTGTGCCCCACCTGTGGAGGCTTTCTGGCGGGAGTAGTCTGGTCAAGTGCGCGAAGTAGACGTGATCGGTGTCCGGGTGGAGATGCCCTCCAACCAACCCATCGTCCTGCTCCGGGAGGTGGCCGGGGACCGCTACCTGCCCATCTGGATCGGCGCCGTCGAGGCCACCGCGATCGCCTTCGCCCAGCAGGGCGTCGTCCCGCCGCGGCCGCTGACGCACGACCTGATGAAGGACCTGATCAGTGCGACCGGCAACGACCTGACCGAGGTCCGGATCACCGAGATGAAGGACGGCATCTTCTACGCCGTCCTGGTCTTCGACTCCGGGGTCGAGGTCAGCGCCCGTCCCTCCGACTCCATCGCCCTGGCCCTGCGCACCGGCAGCAAGATCGTCTGCGCGGAGGACGTGCTGGACGAGGTCGGCCTCGAGGTGCCCGACGAGCAGGAAGACGAGGTGGAGAAGTTCCGCGAGTTCCTCGACCACGTCTCGCCGGAGGACTTCGAGTCGCACTGACCCCCTCCGGCCTGCCTGCGATCGGCTCCGGGGGAGTGATGTCCGCAGCCGAGTGAGGCGGGATGAACCCTCAACCTCTAGTTCAGGGTTACGACACGCCGGGCCTAAAGGCCCAACGTCGTTGACCACCCTCAACCCGAGCCTTACCTTGGGGGAAGTGCCTTCGCTGTAACTCCACCGTTGTTCTCTTGATCGACACCCCCGAGAACCCACGGCTTCCCCGCCGGAGCGACACGCAGAGCGAAGCAGACGAGACGAGGTCAACGGTGACAGGCAACGACGACGTGGTGGCTCAGGACTCAGCCGCCCAGACCGCGGCGCACGAGGCTGCCGAGGCCGCAGACCAGCAGGGTCTGCTCTTCGACGACGACGTCTCCCCGCTCCCGAGCGACACCGGCTACCGCGGTCCCACGGCCTGCAACGCCGCCGGCATCACCTACCGCCAGCTCGACTACTGGGCCCGCACCGGGCTCGTCGAGCCCACCGTGCGCGGCGCCACCGGCTCCGGCACCCAACGGCTCTACTCCTTCCGCGACATCCTGCTGCTCAAGGTGATCAAGCGGCTGCTCGACGCCGGCATCTCGCTGCAGCAGATCCGCACCGCGGTGCAGCACCTGCGCAAGCGCGGCACCGACGACCTCACCCGCGTCACGCTGATGAGCGACGGCGCCAGCGTCTACGAGTGCACCAGCAACGACGAGGTCATCGACCTGCTCCAGGGTGGTCAGGGCGTCTTCGGGATCGCGATCGGCGGGGTCTGGCGCGAGATCGAGGGCTCGCTCGCCGCGCTGCCCAGCGAGCGCGCCACCGACGACAGCGCCGGCCACGGCACCGACGAGCTCTCCGCCCGCCGCCGGGCCCGGGCCACCGGCTGACACACGTTCCACCGACGACTAGACGACGTGCCCCGTGGCTGATGCCCGGGGCACGTTCGCGTGCTTGGTAAGGTGGAACCGCTGCTGACACCGCGCGGGAGAGTCTCCGACATCTTCTCCGCCGTTGGAGCGCCGAAGGGGCAAATCCTCCCCGGAACCTCTCAGGCGCCAGGACCGCGTGGGTGAGGCAACTCTGAAGGACGACACCGTCGTCGCCGACAGAGGGGGAGGCGACCTGAACCGGCGAGTCCCCCCAGGAGCCTCTGTGTCCGACCATCCCAGCCTGTCCGACCTCGACACCGCCCAGCCGTTCGTCGACCGGCACATCGGCCCGGGCACCCAGGAGCGGGCGGCGATGCTGGCCGCGCTCGGGTTCGACTCCCTCGACGCGCTGATGGACGCGGCGGTCCCCGGAGGCATCCGCGCCGCCGACGAGCTCGGACTCCCGGTCGCGGCCACCGAGCAGCAGGCCGCTCGGGAGCTCCGCGAGGTCGCCGGCCGCAACACCCCCCGCGAGCCGATGATCGGGCTCGGCTACTACGGCACGGTCACCCCGCCCGTCGTACGGCGCAACGTGCTCGAGGACCCGAGCTGGTACACCGCCTACACGCCCTACCAGCCGGAGATCTCGCAGGGCCGGCTCGAGGCGCTGCTGAACTTCCAGACCCTGGTCGGTGACCTGACCGGTCTGCCCACCGCGAACGCGTCGCTGCTCGACGAGGGCACCGCCGCCGCCGAGGCGATGACCCTGGTCCGTCGGGGCAACAAGAAGGCGACCGGCCCGTTCGTGCTGGACGCCAACGCGTTCCCGCAGACCATCGCGGTCGTGGAGACCCGGGCCCGCGCGATGGGCATCGAGGTCGTCGTCGCGGACCTGACCGACGGCCTGCCCGCCCTGGACGGGGTGGACCCGTGCGGCGTACTGGTGCAGTACCCCGGCTCGGACGGCGGCATCCTCGACCCGCGACCAGTCATCGAGGCCGTGCACGAGCGCGGCGGGATGGCGGTCGTGGCCGCCGACCTGCTGGCGCTGACCCTGCTTGGAGTCCCCGGGCGCGATGGGCGCCGACGTGGTCGTCGGATCCTCGCAGCGGTTCGGCGTCCCGCTCTTCTACGGTGGCCCGCACGCCGGCTACATGGCCGTGCGCGCCGGTCTCGAGCGGCACCTGCCCGGCCGGCTGGTCGGGGTCTCGGTGGACGCGGAGGGCCGCCCGGCCTACCGGCTGGCGCTGCAGACCCGCGAGCAGCACATCCGCCGGGACAAGGCGACCTCGAACATCTGCACCGCCCAGGTGCTGTTGGCCGTGGTGGCCTCGATGTACGCCGTCTACCACGGCCCCGAGGGGCTGCGGACGATCGCGCGTCGGACGCACCGGTACGCCGCGGTGCTGGCCCAGGCGCTCCGGGAGGCCGGGGCGGACGTGCGGCACGAGCGGTTCTTCGACACGGTCACCGTGAACGTGCCGGGCGGGGCTGCGGCCGTGGTGGCCGCGGCTCGCGAGCGCGGCCTGCACCTGCGCCACAAGGACGACGACACGGTCGGCATCTCCACCTCCGAGACCACGAGCCGCGAACACCTCGAGGCTGTGCTCGCGGCGTTCGGTGCCTCCGACGTCGACCTCGACGTCGTCGACGCACGGGTGGGCGAGGAGCTGCCGTCCGAGCTGGTCCGCGAGACGGACTTCCTCACCCACGAGGTGTTCAACACGCACCGGTCCGAGACCTCGATGCTGCGCTACCTGCGTCGGCTCTCCGCGCGCGACTACGCGCTCGACCGGGGGATGATCCCGCTCGGCTCGTGCACCATGAAGCTCAACGCGACCACCGAGATGGAGCCGGTCAGCCTGCCCGGGTTCGCCGACCTGCACCCGTTCGCGCCCGCCGAGGACGCGCAGGGCTACACGCACCTGATCGAGGAGCTCGAGTCCTGGCTGGCCGAGGTGACCGGCTACGACCGGGTCTCCATCCAGCCGAACGCCGGCTCGCAGGGCGAGCTGGCCGGGCTGCTCGCGATCCGTGCCTACCACGTCGCCAACGGTGAGGCGGCGCGTGACATCTGCCTGATCCCTGCCTCCGCGCACGGCACCAACGCCGCGTCCGCGGTGATGGCCGGGATGCGGGTGGTCGTAGTCAAGGCCGCCTCCGACGGTCGTGTCGACATGGACGACCTGCGGGTGCAGTGCGAGACGCACGCCGACGACCTCGCCGCGATCATGGTGACCTACCCCTCGACGCACGGCGCCTACGAGGACGGCATCGGCGAGCTGTGCGCGACCGTCCACGAGCACGGCGGCCAGGTGTACGTCGACGGGGCGAACCTCAACGCGCTGCTCGGATACGCGAAGCCGGGGGAGTTCGGCGGCGACGTGTCCCACCTCAACCTGCACAAGACGTTCTGCATCCCGCACGGCGGTGGCGGGCCGGGCGTCGGACCTGTCGGCGTGCGCGAGCACCTCGCGCCGTACCTCCCCTCACACCCGGGCCACCCGGACCCGGCACGGCGTGAGGGTATCGGGCCGGTCAGCGCGGCGCCGTACGGCTCGGCCGGCATCCTGCCGATCTCCTGGGCGTACGTGCGGCTGATGGGCGGGGAGGGCCTGACCGACGCGACCGCGGTCGCCGTGCTCTCCGCGAACTACATCGCCAAGCGGCTCGGCGAGCACTTTCCCGTGCTGTACAAGGGACATGGCAACCTCGTCGCACACGAGTGCATCCTCGACCTGCGCGACCTGACCAAGCAGACCGGGGTCACCGTCGACGACGTGGCCAAGCGGCTGGTCGACTACGGCTTCCACTCGCCGACGATGAGCTTCCCGGTCGCGGGCACGCTGATGGTCGAGCCGACCGAGTCCGAGGACCTCGCCGAGATCGACCGGTTCTGCGAGGCGATGATCGCGATCCGCCGCGAGATCGACCGGGTGGCAGCGGGGGAGTGGACTCCCGAGACGTCGCCGCTGCGCGGAGCCCCGCACACCGCGCGGTCGCTGACCGGCGAGTGGGACCGGTCCTACCCGCGCGAGCTGGCGGTGTTCCCGACCGGCTACGACCCGGACAAGTACTGGCCGCCGGTGGCCCGCATCGACCAGGCGTACGGCGACCGGCACCTGGTCTGCGCCTGCCCGTCGCCGGAGGCGTTCGCGTCGTCGGACGAGACGGGCGCATGAGCGGGGTCACCGACCTGACCGCGCGACGCCTCGATGTGCTGCTCGCCGAGGAGCAGGCGTCCGGGCGGCTGCCTTCGGTCGTCGGCGGCGTGGTGCGCGACGGCTCGCTCGTCTGGACGGGCGGCGTCAACGCCCTGGACGGGTTCTCGACCGGACCGGACGTGCAGTACCGCATCGGGTCGATCACCAAGACGCTCGTCGCGGTGCTCGTCCTGCAGCTGCGCGACGAGGGGCTGCTCGACCTCAACGACCCGCTCGGCGAGCACCTGCCGGGGATCGCGTACGGTGACCGCACCCTGCGCGACCTGCTGGCGCACGCGACCGGCATGCACTCCGAGCCGGCCGGGTCGTGGTGGGAGCGCAGCCCGGGGGTGTCCTTCGACGAGCTCGCCGCCGCCTTGGACGACAGCAACCCGCCGTTCGCGCCGGGCATGACGTTCCACTACACCAACGTCGCGTTCGGGCTGCTTGGTGAGATCGTCGCCCGGCATCGCGGCACGACGTGGTGGGAGCAGGTCGAGCAGCGCATCCTGCGCCCGCTCGGCATGACCCGGACGTCGTACCTGCCGCAGGCTCCGCACGCCTGTGGGTGGAGCGTGCACCACTACGCCGGGACGCTGACCCAGGAACCGGCGCACGACGCGGGCGCGATGGCGCCGGCGGGGCAGGTGTGGAGCACCGTCGAGGACCTCGGCCGCTACGCGGCGTTCCTCGTCGGTGGTCACGACGACGTGCTCTCCCGCGCGACGCTGGCCGAGATGAGCACCCCGCAGTCCGGGTCGTACGCCGGGGCGCTGGCCAGCGCGCACGGTCTGGGCTTCCAGCTGGCGCGCGGCGGTTCGGGGATGCTGTTCGGCCACACCGGCTCGATGCCGGGGTTCCTGGCCGGGTTGTTCGTCGACCCCGTCCGTCGTACGGGTGCGGTGCTGCTGGCCAACGCCACGGTCGGCATGCGCTGCGAGGGGCTGGCCGTCGACGTGCTGGAGACGCTCGAGCGGACCGAGGGAACGGTCCCGGAGCCCTGGACGCCGACGCCCGACGTGCCCGAGGCGGTGCGTGAGGTGCTCGGGGTCTGGCACTGGGGCAACACCGCGCACGCGTTCGCGTGGGACGGTCGCGAGGTCTCCGTGACGCTGCCCGGCAGCCGCGTCGAGCGGCACCGGTTCGTGCCGTCGGAGGACGGGACGCTGGTCGGGACGCGCGGCTACCACCACGGCGAGCGGCTGCACGTCGTACGCAACGACGACGACAGCGTGAACCACCTGGTCTGCGAGACGTTCATCTACACCCGGGCGCCCTACGACCCGGCAGCCCCGATCCCCGGCGGTCATCCGGCCTGACCCTGCCGACCCGTCACCGACTTGGCGGTTTCACCGGCGTGTCGCACACCGAGTGACGAGTCGGCGGGCGGGTTGCATCGGGCGGATTCTCGTCTGCGCGGGGGGATGCGTGGCGACACCGGCCGGGCAACTCTGGGGCGATGAGGAACTCACGAACGCGGGCCCGCGCCCTGACCCTGTGCGTAGTCATCGCGGCGCCCGGCCTGGCGTCGTGCGGCTCAGGCGGGGCTCAGCCGTCGGACTTCTGCAAGTCCGTGGCCGCCCTGGACTCGGCGGTGTCCACGATCAACGAGTCACCGGTCACCAGGTCCACGGTGCCTGCGGTCCAGGCGTCGGTGGACCAGATCAACTCCGCGGTGAAGAACCTCTCGACGACCGCGCAGTCGCAGTTCGCGGCGGAGGTAGACGCGGTCAAGACCGGAGCCGCGGAGCTCGACACGAGTGTTGCGGCCGCGGTCGAACAACAGACGCCGCAGACCGTCAACGCTGTCCGGGTCTCGATGCGGGCGTTCACGACCAGCGTCAACGACCTCTCGAAGAGCACCTCGAGCAGTTGCTGAGCCGGTCGGGCAGCCCACCCCTCGCTCGTCGATCCGTCAGGAAGTGCGCGACACGCCGGTGAGACCGCCGAGTAGGTGACGGGTCGGCGTCAGTGGGCCTGGGAGACGGTGGACATGTTGAAGTCGGGGACCCGGAGGGCCGGGGTCGCGGTGCGCGGGAAGTAGTCGCCCCACTCCCGCGAGAAGCTCGGCGCCGTCGCGGACGCGTGCGAGAACCGGCGGAGCAGGTCGACCGGGCTCTCGTTGAACCGGAAGTTGTTCACCGCTCCGGTCACCTCGCCGTTCTCGACCAGGTACACGCCGTCGCGGGTCAGCCCGGTCAGCAGCAGGCTCTGCGGGTCGACCTCGCGGATGTACCACAGGCAGGTCACCAGCAGCCCGCGCTCGACGCCGGCCACCAGGTCCTGGGTGCTGCCGGTGGCGCCATCGACCGCGACGACGAGGTTGTCGATGTACGGCGTGACCGGCTGCCCGGTCAGGCGGGCGGAGTACCTGTTCTGCAGCAGCGCGGTGAGCGTCCCGTCCTTGATCCAGTCGGTCCGCGACAGCGGCAGCCCGTTGTCGAAGACGCTCTCGATCTCGTTGCTCGACGACGCGCTGACGAACGGCGCGGCCTCGAGCCGAGGGTAGGCCGGGTCGGAGAACATCTGCAGCGGCTTGTCGGAGAGCCGCTCGCCGATCCGTGTCCCGCCGCCGCGCTTGGAGAACACCGTCTGGCCGTCGTGCGCGTCACGAGCCGACGCCGTCCAGTAGGCGTAGATCATCAGGTCCGCGACGGCCGTGGGCGGCAGGATCGTGTCGTAGCGGCCGGCCTCCAGGTCCACGCGCCGCTCCGCCCAGCCCAGCCGCCGGACCAGCTCGGCGTCCATGGTGTGCGCGTCGACGTCGGTGAAGTCGCGGGTGGCGCCCCCGACCCACGCGCTCGTGGACAGGTCGGTCGGCTTCGCGGTGCAGCCGTAGTGGCCGGTGGGCTGGACGTGCCGCAGCCGCAGGCCGGTGCTGGTCCCGAGGTACGTCGTGGTGACGTCGTGGTCCACGAAGCCGTAGAGGATCCGGTTCTCGGCCTCCGCGCGGCCGAACGCTTCACCGAGCGCCGGCGCGAAGTCGGAGTACACCTCGATCGAGGTCTCCCCGGACGGGTCGTACCAGTCCGCGGAGGAGCCGCCCGCGGGCAGCTCCGCGGCGTCCTCGGCCGGGTTGCTGGCGCGCGCGGCGGCGTCCGCCTGCTCGACGATGCGGGTGACCTGCTCGGTGGAGGAGGCGCTCGCCGAGACGGAGCCGGCGGCGGTGCCCTCCCCGGTGCCGTGGAACGCGACCACGGTGACCGAGACGGCGTGCATGACGCCGTTGGTGGTCAGCGTGTTGTTCGCCCAGCGCAGGTTGGCGCTGGTGGAGTCGTGCACGATCACCGCGCACTGGTCGGACGTCGTCGTCTTGAGCGCGTGCTCCACGAGCTCCTGCGGACTGGCTGCAGTCATGGGGGTGGTCCTTCGCTCCGGGGACGAATGGGTTTCGACAAGCTCACCAACGCAAGGCGGCTCAGCCGGCGGACGTCAGGTGGTCCGTCCGGCGTCGGGTCAGGGACCGGCCTCGGTCGTGGTGTTCAGGACGTTCACGTCGCGGAACAGCGACGTCGGGCAGCCGTGCGAGACCGCGGCCACCTGTCCGGGCTGTGCCTTGCCGCAGTTGAACGCGCCACCCAGGACCCAGGTGTCCGGTCCGCCCACGGCCTCCATGGAGTTCCAGAAGTCGGTCGTGGTGGCCTGGTAGGCGACGTCGCGCAGCTGTCCGGCGAGACGGCCGTTCTCGATCCGGTAGAACCGCTGCCCGGTGAACTGGAAGTTGTAGCGCTGCATGTCGATCGACCAGGACTTGTCGCCGACGACATAGATGCCGCGCTCCACCTGTCCGACCAGCTCCTCGGTGCTCGGGCCGTCCGGGGCGGGCTGCAGCGACACGTTCGCCATCCGCTGGATCGGGATGTGGCCGGGGGAGTCGGCGTACGCGCAGCCGTTGGAGCGGCCGTCGTTGAGCTCCGGGTGCATCCGGGCCATCGACCGGTCGAGCTGGTAGCCGACGAGCACGCCGTCCTTGATGATGTCCCAGCTCTGCGTCTGCACGCCCTCGTCGTCGTACCCGACGGTGGCCAGGCCGTGCTCGACCGTGCGGTCACCGGTGACGTTCATGACGGGGGAGCCGTACTGCAGGGTGTTCAGCTTGTCGATCGTGGCGAACGAGGTGCCGGCGTAGTTGGCCTCGTAGCCGAGCGCCCGGTCCAGCTCGGTGGCATGCCCGATCGACTCGTGGATGGTCAGCCACAGGTTGGACGGGTCGATCACCAGGTCGTAGCGGCCGGCCGCCACGGATGGCGCGGTGAGCTTCTCCGCGAGCAGCTCGGGCAGCTGCGCGAGCTCTCCGGCCCAGTCGTACCCGTCGCCGGCGAGGTACTCCCAGCCGCGCCCGACCGGCGGGGCGATGGTGCGCATCGAGTCGAAGACGCCGGTCTTCTCGTCGGTGCCGAACGCCTCGAAGGTGGGCTGGAGCCGCACCCGCTGCTGGGTGGTCGTGGTGCCGGTCAGGTCGGTGTAGAACTTGTTCTCCACCACCTGCTGCAGCGTCCCCGTCGAGTGCTGCACGCCGGGCGCGTCGAGCAGGCCGCGCGACCATCCCGACAGCAGCTCGACCTTGTCGGCCAACGGCACCGAGAGCGGGTCGGTCTCGTAGGCGGAGACCCACTGAACGTCGGCGTACGTCGGCTCGGGGGCCAGCTCGATCGGCCGCGTCGTCATTGCCGCGGCGACCTGGGCGGTGCGGATCGCGTTCTCGGCGACCTGCACCGCGGACTGCTGGCCGAGCACCACCCCGGAGGCGAATCCCCAGGCCCCGTTGAGGACCACGCGCACGGCGAAGCCGATGTCCTCGGAGTCCGAGGCGCCCTGCAGCCGTCCGTCCCGCACCCGGACGTCCTGCGAGCGGATCCGCTCGAACCGGAAGTCGGCGTGGCTGACGTGGAAGTCCTGCGCGCGGGCGAGCGCCGCCTCCGCCATCCGGCGGTAGGGCAGAGCGGCGAACGACGCGTCGATCTCGTGCGGCGAGGTCATGCGGACGAGGCTAACCGAGCGGGGCCGCGGTGGGGCGGCGGGTCCGGATGCTCGGCGAGTCAGGTGCGGCCGTCCTGCTCCTGCGCCTCGCGCAGTGCGGAGTGCTCACCCATCCACGTCGCCGGGAGTACGTCGAACCCGGCGCGTCGTGCGGCGTCCAGCACCCGCGGGTCGTCGTCGACGAGCACCACGACGGTGCGGGTCACCGCGAGCAGCTCGAGCGCCTCGACCTTGTAGACGCTCGACGGCCTGTAGTCGTCGTACGGGCGCAGCATCAGCGGGCCCGCGGGGAGCGCGTGCTGGTCGAACCAGCGCTCGGTGACCACGCGCAGCCGCTCGGGACGCCCGGAGAGGTAGACGATGTCGTAGACCTCGGCGAGCCGGCGGACGGTGTGCTCGCCCTCGGCCAGCAGCCCGTCGTCGTGTGCACCGGCGAAGAACGCGCGCCAGTCCTTCGGGCGGCCGGTCACGTGGTGCAGGCGGTGCCGGACGTCGGCGACCACGCCGTCGATGTCGACGACGGCCACCATCGGCTTCTCGCTCACCCGGCCCATCATGCCGGGCGGCCGGTCGCCGGGCGCGTCAGCGGGCCGTCTCGTTCAGCCGACGAGGGTGGTCACCGCGAGGGTGGAGCCGGACCGGCCCTTCTCGACGTGCACCTGGGTGGGGATCCGGTTGCGGAGCTCGCTGACGTGGCTGACCACCCCGACCGTGCGGCCGCCGGCGCGCAGGCCGTCGAGCCGGTCCATCACGTCGTCGAGGGTGTCCGCGTCCAGCGTCCCGAACCCCTCGTCGACGAACAGCGTCTCGATCTCGGTGCCGCCGGCCTCCTGGGTGACCACGTCGGCCAGCCCCAGGGCCAGGGACAGCGACACCACGAACGTCTCCCCGCCGGACAGGGTGGAGGGGGCGCGGGCGTCGCCGGTCCACTGGTCCACGATCTCGAGACCGAGCCCGGCCTGTGAGCCCTTCCGGGCCACCCGGTCGGTGCGCTGCAGGAGGTAGCGCTGGTCACGCATGTGCCCGAGCCGCTCGTTGGCGGCGGCCACGACCTGGTCGAGCCGGGTTGCGAGGACGTAGGCGGACAGCCGCATCTGGAGCTGGTTGTCGTGCCCCATGCCGCGCACCAGCTTGGCCATCGACTCGGCCCGCAGCGACTCGTCGCGCAGCGGCGCCCAGGCCAGTGTCGCCTGGTCGAGCCGGTCGACGAGGGACCGCACTGCCTCGACGCGGGCCTCGGCGAGGTGTGCCCGGCGAGCGGCTTCGGCGTAGGCGGCCTCGGCCTCGACGAGCGACGCGGCCAGCGTGACGGGGTCCTCGGTGGGGGTCCCCTCGGCACCGGCGTCGTCGGTGTCCTCCAGCACCGCCTGGGCGCGTGAGGTGGCAGCGGCGCGCTCGTCGAGCAGTCCGCGGAGGCGGCGTTGCTCGGTCGGCCGGAGCAGCGCTGCGCGGACGGCGTCCACCCCGTCGAAGCCCTGCTCGAGGGCGGCATCGAGGGTCTGCTCGCGCAGGTCCGCGGCCCGGGTGGACGCCTGCTCGGCGGCCTCGACGACCCGGAGGGTGTCGGCCACGAGCGTGGTGTGCCGGCGGAGCTCGGCCACGGTGTCGTGCAGCGGGGTGCCGTCCTCGACCCCGGTCGCCGCAGCGAGCTCGGCAGCCACGCTGCGGACCGTCTCCTCGAACCCCGTGACGGCCTGCCGGAGCCCGGCGATCGCGGCGGCCGCCGCGGCCTGCCGGTCGGCCAGCGTGCTCTGCTCGGACCGGGTCGCATCGAGCTGCTGCTGCAGCGTGTCCTGGTGCGCCAGAGCGCGCTCCGCGTCGGCGAGGTCCGCGGTGAGCGTGTCCACCTCGGCCTCGGCCTCCTCGGTGCTGCGGCCCTCGGTGGCGGCGGCGAACGCGTCGCGGCGGTGCTCGGCGTCCTGCAGGGCGCGGGCTGCCGCGTCGAGCCGGTCGGTGAGCGTGGCCACGCGTCGCTCGGCGGCGTCCTGGTCGGCCTCGGTGACGGCGTCGTCGGCGGGCCGGGCAGGCTCGGGGTGGGACGTGCTGCCGCACACCTGGCAGGCGGACCCCTCGGTCAGGCCGCCGGCCAGCTCGGCGGCCATCCCGGCGAGCCGCCGCTCGGCCAGCGTCTGGCGGTGCTCGCGGGCGGTGAGCGCCTGGTCGCGGGCATCGCGGTGCGCGTCGGCGAGGGCGACGACCTCCTCCCGGGCCGCGACGAGCCCGAACGCTGCGGCCTGACGACGGCGGGCCGCCTCGAGGGACAGCGCGAGCGCGTCGCGGCGTACGGCGCGCGCGGCCGTCTCCTGGAGCCGGCGGGTGAGGTCGCCGAGCTCGGCAGGGATCGCGTCGGACCTGGCGACGGTGGCGGCGAGCTCGGCCTCCGCAGCTGACAGCTGGTCGCGCGCGGTGTCCAGGTCCCGGGCCGCGGTGCGGGCCGCGGTCTCGCGGGGGAGCAGCGTCTCCAGGCGGGTGAGCTGCGCGCGGGTGTCCTCCAGCAGCCGACCGAGTCGGTTCGCCGAGAGCTCGTCGGCGGTCGGCGCGGGGACCAGCACGGTGGTGGCGGACAGCGTCGTGGACAGGTCGTGCAGCGCCCGGTCGCGCTCTGCCAGTCCTGCGGCGGCGGCTCGGTCGGCCTGCTCGAGAATCGCGAGCAGGGGGCGGCAGCGCGCCGCGCGCTCGTCGGCCTCCAGGGCCGCGCGACCGGAGACCGCGTCATCCTCGGACGCGGCCAGCGTCTGCAGCGCGGCGAGCGCCGCGCCCCGGCGCTCGCTCCGGTCGCGGTGGCGCCGGGCGGTCTCGTGCCGGTTGTGGACCTCGGCCAAGTGGGTGGCGGCCGTCTCCCCGAGCGAGCCCGCCTCGAGCAGGGCGGCCTCGGCCTCGGACAGCCGCTCGGTCGCCCACGGCAGCACCCGGCCGTCGGCCGCGGCCTGCGCGAGCGCGTCCCCGGCGAGGTTCTCGGGCGTGGCCGTGCCGGACCGGTCGGCGATCGTGTCGAGCAGCCGCTGCACGGTGGCTCCGTCCCGGCCGGCCCGCTCCTTGAGGCCGCGGCTGTGCTCGTGCACCCACTCCTCGATGCGGGAGAACCGGTCGGTGCGGAACAGGTGCTGCAGCACGTCGTGGCGCTCCTGGGAGGAGGCCCGCAGGAAGGTCTGGAACTCGCCCTGGGGGAGCAGGGCGACCTGCACGAACTGGGCGGCGTTCATGCCCATCAGGTCACCGACCAGCAGGCCCACCTCGGCCGCCCGCGAGGACAGGAAGTGCTCGTTGCCGCCGGTCGTCTCGATCACGGACGCCGACGCCTTCTCGGTGAGCAGGCCGGAGCCGCGTTTCTTCGGGCGGGACCACTCGGGGGACCGTCGTACGACGAACCGGCGGTCGCGCACGCTGAAGTCGAGGACCACCTCGGGCCGTGCGTCGACCGGGGCGTGCTGGGACTTCAGGGACTTCACCCCTCGCGCACCCGGGACCTGGCCGTAGAGCGCGAAGCAGACCGCGTCGAGCAGGCTGCTCTTGCCGGCACCGGTGGGGCCGGTCAGCAGGAACAGGCCGGCGTCGTTGAGCTCTTCGAAGTCGACCTGCTCGGTGCCGGCGAACGGCCCGAACGCCGAGACCGTGAGGTGGTGCAGCCGCATCAGCCCACGTCCTCGCCGCTGAGCATCGACGGGTTGAGCCGGAAGTCGGCGTCCCGGTCGTCGTTGACGCGGCAGGAGTCGCAGGCGAGCTGCAGCAGCAGCTCCTCCTCGGTGGTGGCCTCCAGGTCGCGCACCTCCGCGACGAAGCCGAGCGCGACGTCGAGGTCGCTGCGGCCGTCCACCCGGGGCATGACCGGTCCGCGGGTGGCGGTGACCCCCTCGGGCTCGAAGCCGATCATCAGCGTGTGCGGGAACCGGTCGGTGAGCCGGTCCATCGCATGCTGGGGCCGGCGCGGGTCGGTCAGCGTGACCTGCAGCCAGGCGTCCTCGACCGCGGCGTGCCGCTCGTCCTGGAGCAGGTCGTCGATCCGGCCGCGCAGGGTCGCCAGCCGCCGCGGCACCGGGGCCGGCACCAGCTCTGCGGACCGCATGCCCTCGGGGCCGAGGTCGACGAGCCAGGACCCCTTGGTCTGCCCGGCCTCGGAGAACGAGTAGGCCAGCGGCGAGCCGCTGTAGCGGACCGTGTCGGTGAGCGTCTGGGAGCCGTGCAGGTGCCCGAGCGCGGCGTAGTCCACGCTCGTGAACAGGCTGGTCGGCGCGATCTGGATGCCGCCGACGGAGATGTCGCGCTCGCTGTCGGAGGACATCCGCGGTGCGGCGTCGGCACTGCCGGCCACGAACGCGTGGGCGAGCACCACCGAGCGGGTGCCCGTCCGGGTGGCCAGGTCGGCGTGCACCCGGGTCATGGCCGCGGTGAGCGCGGCCTCGTGGCTGCGAGCGGGGAGGTCCCACGCGGACCGGACCGCGTCGGGCTCGAGGTAGGGGATGCCGTAGACCGCGACCGGGCCGTGCGCGTCCTCGAGCAGCACCGGGGCCCCGACGTCCTGCCAGCGGGTGCGCAGGTGCACGCCGGCGGCGTCTGCCAGGCGGGAGTTGAACCCGAGACGGGCCGGTGAGTCGTGGTTGCCGCTGGACACCACGACCTGGGCCCGGGAGGCGGCCAGCCGCGCGAACGTGTCGTCGGCCAGCTCGACGGCGTCGACGGGCGGGAGGGCCCGGTCGTAGACGTCTCCAGACACCACCACGAGGTCGACCTGCTCGGCCTCGACCACGTCGAGCAGATGGTCGACGTACGCCGCCTGGGCATCGAGCATCCCGACCCGGTGGAACGACCGTCCCAGGTGCCAGTCGGAGGTGTGCAGGATGCGCATGCCCCGACGCTAGTTGGCGTTGCCGACAGAAACCGCCGTCACACGCCGAGGCGGTCCGGCGCCGAGTAGACGACGTACCTCTCACCGCGCACGAACCCCGTCGTGCACAGCCCGGCGCGCTCGGCGAGGTGGACGGCGAGGCTGGACGGAGCGCCCACGGCAGCGAGCACGCCGACGTCGGCCACGACCGCCTTCTGCACGATCTCGAAGCCGATCCGGCCGCTGACGCACAGCACCGGAGCGGCGGGGGACAGGCCGGCGAGCACCCGGGCACCGACGACCTTGTCCACGGCGTTGTGCCTGCCGATGTCCTCGCGTACGACGAGCGGGGTGCCGGCCGCGTCGAACAGGCCGGCCGCGTGCAGGCCACCGGTCGAGTCGAACACCCGCTGCGACTCACGCAGCCGGTCGGGCAGCGCCAGGAGCACGTCGGCACCGATCTCGAGCCCGTCCCACCGCGTGGAAGCGTGCACGTCGCACATGGCCAGGACGTCGTCGATGCTCTCGGTGCCGCAGACACCGCACGCCGAGGACGCCGCCGACAGCCCGGCGTAGCGCTCCGCCGGCGCACGCAGCGGCAACCGGCCCAGCTCGACGGTGACGACGTTGAACTCCTGCTCCGGTGTCAGCGTCTCGTCGGTGCAGTAGGCCACCGTGCGCAGGTCCTCGGCGGAGCCCAGCACGCCCTCGGCGAACAGGAAGCCGGTGGCCAGCTCGAAGTCGTGTCCGGGGGTCCGCATCGTGACCGCGACCCGGGCGGCGGGCCGGCCCGGCCAGGCCAGCCGGATCTCCAGCGGCTCCTCGGTCGCGAGCCGGTCCTCGCGGCGCCGGACCGAGCCGTCGGCGCCCGTGGTGACTTCACGCACACGGACCCGGGTGCTCGGTCCCGGTCGACGGTTCCGGCTCATGCAGACCAGCCTAATATTGGCAGGAAACCGTGACTCCGGCGCCCGGGCCGTCGTCACACCGGACTGTGCTCGGACGGGAGGCAGGCATGCGCTGGCGACGCCGCACCGCCGAGACCTCCGACGACGGCTGGACGTCCGAGGTGTCCTCCGGTCTCGCGCTGGCCGGCTTCCTGTTCCTGGTCTTCGTCGGGTTCACGCTGCTCGCGATGGGGCCGCTGATCTCGCTGGACGCCTACTTCAACCTCGCCCCGCCGCCGCCGGGGTGGGTGGCGTTCCTGCACGTGCTGGACCGGATCGGGCAGCGCGCCGTGTGCCTGCCGATCCTGGCGGTCGCGACGTTCGTGTGCTGCCGCTACCGCGAGTCGTGGCGGCCGATGTGGGTGGTCGCGTTCTCGGTCTTCTCGCTGAACCTGCTGGTGCTGATCTTCAAGGTGCTGCTCGGCCGTGGGCAGCCGGAGGCGGCCGACCCCTCGTTCTTCGTGGGCGGGATGGCCTACCCGTCCGGCCACACCTCGAACATCGTGCTGGTGTACGGGCTGGTGGTCTACCTGCTCGGCCGGTACCGCTCGGTCGGCCGCGTCACGCTCCGAGTCCTGTGGTCGGTGGTGGTCGTGCTCTCGCTGACGATGGTGGCGACCTCGCTCACCTTGAACTGGCACTGGTTCGCGGACCTGGTCGCCGGCCTGCTGGTCGGTGGGCTGGTGCTCCAGCTCACCGCCGCCGTCGACGCCGCGGTCCCGCAGACCGCGCTGGACGGTGGTCCCCGTCAGGTCGTCCGTGCGCTGCGTCGGCGGTTCGGCCGGTCGCGTCCTCCGGTCACGCCGGCGGGCAGTCCGCCCGAGCCGCCCGTCGTACCCCCGGTGCTGCCGCGCCAGGATGCCTAGGGCCCGCGGCGCCGTCACCGCGGTGCTGCTGGTGCTGGGCGTCCGGCTGCTGGGTCTGCTGGTGCTCGGCGCCTCCGCTGCCGGGGAGGACCGCAGGGCGCACGCGCGCCTGGTCCGGTGGGACGCGCAGTGGTACGCCGGGATCGCCCGCCACGGCTACGGCACCACCGTCCTGCACCCCGACGGGCGGCACCTCGCGGACTACGCGTTCTTCCCGCTGTACCCCGGGCTCGAGCGGGCGGTGTCCGCGGTGACCGGCCTGGCCTACGTCGACGCCGGGCTGCTCCTCAGCTGGTTGGCGACCGGCGCGGCCGCCTGGGGCATCTACGCGGTCGGGGAGCGGGTGTACGGCGTCCGCGCCGGCGTCGTGCTCGCCGTGCTGTGGGCCGCCCTGCCGGTCGGCATCGTCACGTCGATGGCCTACAGCGAGGCGCTGTTCACCGCCCTCGCCGCCTGGTCGGTGCACGCCACGCTGGGCCGCCGGTGGCTGGTCGCGGGACTGCTGGCGGCGCTCGCGGGGCTGACCCGGCCGGTCGGTGTCGCGGTGGTCGCGGCTGTGGTGGTGACCGCCGCGGTGCAGGTCGCGCGGACCCGCAGCCTGCGACCGGTGCCGGGGGCGGTCCTCGCGCCCCTGGGCTGGCTCGGCTACGTCGGGTGGGTCGGCGTCCGCACCGGTGAGCCGCTGGGCTACTTCCGGGTCGCGGACGGCTGGGGCAACGGGTTCGACGGGGGGCGCGCGTTCGCGGACTGGATCGCGTCACAGGGGCTGCTCGCCGTGCCGCTCGTGCTCGGGGTCGCGGCCCTCGTGGGGCTGTTCGTGCTCGCCGTGCGGGACCGGCAGCCGCTGCCCTTGCTGGTGTTCTCCGGGTCCCTGCTGGTGCTCGCCCTGACCACGTCCGGCTACTTCGGCTCGAAGCCGCGCTACCTGCTGCCGGCGTTCCCGTTGCTGCTGCCGCTCGCGCTCCGGCTGTCCCGGCTGCGGTTCCGGGTGACGGGTCCCGTCCTCGGCGTCCTGGCGGCCGCCTCCGCGGCGTACGGCGCGGTGTGGCTGCTCGGACCGGGACCGCCCTGACCGGGGTCCCTCTGACAGGGTGGTGCGCGTGAACCGTGACGGGGTGGAACCGGGGGTGCCGCCGGTGCGTCGAACCGACATGCGCACTCTCCTCACCGCGGCGCTGCTGGCCGTCGGGCTGGCCGCAGCCGCATGCAGCCAACGGACCGGCTCGGCCTCGTCCGCCTACGCCGGTTGCGCGTCGCGCGGCACGGTCGTCGCCCGCGCGAATCTCGACGGCGGGTCCGCGCAGGACGTCCGTCTCGTCCAGGGCGGGTCCGGCCGGTGCGCGGACACCCTGGTCGCGCGAGTCGGTGACGCCGTGGTCGGCGTCAGCGTCCGGGGCCTCGACCTGGCACCCGAGGACGCCAAGGTCGTGCACCTGAAGGGGGATGCGGCACCGGACCTGGTGCTGGTCTCCTCCCGGCTGCACCCGCGCCGCGGGTCGCAGCCGCACCTGTTCGCGGCCGGCGGCAGGACGGGGCTGCGCGAGGTGACCACGCACGGCAACCCGGTGGTGCCGTTCGTCGTCGCCGGCGGCGCGGCGCCACCGATGACGGCCAGGTGCACCGCCCGAGGGGGCATCGCGGTCCTCACCGGGAAGGCGTCCAAGCCACCCGGCATCGTGCTGGCGTGGGACCTGACCCGGACGACGTACGACATCCGCGACGGTCGGGCCGTCAACAGCGGCGCCGTCGTGGTCCGCAAGGACGTGGCCGACCCACTGCTGCGCAAGGAGATGCCGGGGCTGTTCGACGGGTCGCTGTTCGCCGACTGCAGCTGACCGGACCCGCCCGGCCCCGGCTGCGTGGCGGGTCTAGGACAGTGCCGCGCCGAGGCCGACGACGCCGGTGCAGACCACGACCAGCAGCAGGACGAACGGGAAGACGAAGCGCAGGTACTGGTCGTAGCGGACCTTGGCCAGGGCCAGGCCACCCATGACGACCGCGGAGGTCGGGGTGATCAGGTTGATCACGCCGGAGGCGGACTGGTACGCCGTGATCACCATCGCCCGGGACACCCCGGCGAAGTCCGACAGCGGCGCCAGGATCGGCATCGCCAGCGCCGCGTGGCCGGAGGTCGAGGGGACCAGGAAGGCCAGCGGCAGGTTGATCAGGAACATCAGCGCGCCGAACACCCCCGACGAGGTGTGGCTGACCGTGTTCTCCATCGAGTGCAGCACCGTGTCGGTGATCAGCGAGTTGTTCATGATCACGGTGATGCCCCGCGCGAGCACGATGATCAGGCCGACACCGATGAAGTCACCGGCCCCCCGCACGAGCGTGTCGGTCAGGCCCTTCTCGCCGAGCCCGCCGATCAGGCCGACGACGATCGACATCACGATGAACAGCGCCGCCAGCTCGGGGAAGTACCAGTCCAGCTGCCAGCCGTAGCTCTCCGCGCTCGGCCCCTTGATGACCTGCGCCCACGGCACGATGGCAAAGATCATGAACGCGAAGGTCACCGCGACGACAGCCAGCACGGTCTTCTGCCGCCCGCTCATGGTGGGCACCACGCCGATGCCCCGGCTGGCGAGCTCCGCGTCGCCCTCCTGCGCGTCGGTCACCGAGGTCGCCGGGTTCGCCTTGACCTTCCTGGCGTAGCGCAGCACGAACAAGATGGCCAGCGGGGTCAGCACGAGGTACATCAGGAACCGGAAGCCGATGCCGTCGCCGATGGAGATCCCGGCCGCGTCCGAGGCGACACCGGTGGCGAACGGGTTCACCGTCGACGCGAGCACCCCGATGCCGGCGCCGAGCAGGATGGTGGTGGCGGCGACCATCCGGTCGTAGCCGAGGCTGAGCATCAGCGGCACCACCAGCGCGTAGAAGCCCAGGGTCTCCTCGGCCATGCCCTCGGTGGTGCCACCGATCGAGAAGAGCACCATCAGTACCACGATCAGCACCGCGCCCCGGTGCCCGTACCGCTTGGCGACGCGGGCGATGCCGAGGTCGATCGCGCCGGTCTGCATGGACATCGTGATGAAGATGCCGATCGCGATCACGAAGAGGAAGACGCCGGCGGCCCCGAAGAGCTCACCGGTCTCGTTCGGGCCGATGAAGCCGCCGTCGGTCGCCTTGATGCCGTACAGGCCGTTGATGGGTGCCAGGAACAGCTGCATGAGGCGGTCCACGAACGACAGGCCCGCGTCGACCGAGTGGTAGCTGCCCGGGACCGGGCCGCCGGTCTTCCCGCTGACCTGGTAGCGCCCTGTCGGGACCACGAAGGCGAGCACCCACACCACGACCGTGACGATGAACAGGACGGTGAAGGCGCTCGGGAAGGTGAACTTGTGCGGCGTCCTGCCCGTGACCTTCGGCGGGACGCTCCCGGTGTGCGCAGCCATGATCTACCCCCTCCACGTCGACGGGTCGCTCCAGCCCCACTGAACCAGCGCCGGGAGCAGGTGCGCCGCGGGCCTAGGGCCCCTCGCCCAGGGTCCTTCGGCCCTCATGCGCCGGCCGCGGCCCGGCCATCGTGGAGATGTCTGGACCTACGACCCATCCGAGGAGACAGCATGAGTTGGCACGTGGACTCGGAGGTAGGCCTGCTCCGGCAGGCGATCCTGCACCGCCCCGACCTGGAGCTGAAACGGCTGACTCCCACCAACAAGGACGCCTACCTCTTCGACGACGTGCTGTGGGTGAAGCGGGCCAAGCAGGAGCACGACGGGTTCGCCGAGTCGTTGCGTGACCTCGGCGTCAAGGTGCACCTGCTCGAGCAGCTGCTGCGCGAGACGGTGGCGCTCCCGGAGGCGCGCAACCACATCCTGAGCGCGTCCTTCGACGAGCGGATCTACGGGCCGATGGCCACCGACACGCTCCACAACACCTTCGCCGGCTTCGACGACGACACCTTGGTGCGCTACCTGATCGGGGGGATGACCAAGCGGGAGCTCCTCGAGCACACCGAGGAGCCGAAGTCCGTGGTGATCCAGGCGCTCGGCATGGACGAACTGTTCCTGCCCCCGTTGCCGAACCACCTGTTCACCCGCGACACCTCCGCGTGGATCTACGACGGCGTCTCGATCAACGCGATGCGCATGAAGGCCCGGACCCGCGAGACGATCCACTACGAGGCGATCTACCGCTGGCACCCGATGTTCGCGCATGCGGACTTCAACGTCTGGTCCGGGGGCACGGTCAACGGCCGGGCGACGGCCGAGGGCGGTGACATGCTCGTGCTCGGCCGGGGAGCGGTGCTGGTCGGGATGAGCGAACGGACAACGCCCCAGGGCGTCGAGCGGCTGGCCCAGAAGCTGTTCGCCCAGGAGAGGGCGACGAAGATCGTGGCGCTGTCGCTGCCGCAGAAGCGTGCGTTCATGCACCTGGACACGGTGATGACGATGGTCGACGAGGACACCTTCACCAAGTACGTCGGACTCGGGAACCTGCCGTCGTACACGATCGAGCCGGGCGACACGGAGAAGGAGCTGAAGGTCACCGCGCACCCGGCGGACGACATGCACGCCGCGATCGCCGCAGCGCTCGGGCTCGACAGCATCAACGTGCTCACCGCCACCCAGGACGTGAAGTCGGCCGAGCGGGAGCAGTGGGACGACGGCTGCAACGTGCTCGCGGTCCGGCCGGGGGTCGTCGTGGCGTACGAGCGCAACGTCACCACGAACACCTACCTGCGCAAGAACGGCATCGAGGTCGTGACCATCGGCGGCAGCGAGCTCGGCCGCGGCCGGGGCGGCCCGCGGTGCATGACCTGCCCGATCGAGCGCGAAGGGATCTGAGGGATGGCGTTCAACCTGCGCAACCGCAGCTTCGTCAAGGAGGTCGACTTCACCCCGAAGGAGTGGAAGTTCCTGCTCGACCTCGCCGCCGAGCTCAAGGTCGCGAAGTACGCCGGCTCCGAGCAGCCGCGGCTGACCCGCAAGAACATCGCGCTGATCTTCGAGAAGACCTCCACCCGCACCCGCTGCGCGTTCGAGGTCGCTGCGTTCGACCAGGGCGCACGGGTCACCTACCTCGACCCGAGCGGCTCCCAGATCGGGCACAAGGAGTCGATGGAGGACACCGCCCGGGTGCTCGGGCGGATGTACGACGGCATCGAGTACCGCGGCTCGGCCCAGCACAACGTCGAGACGCTGGCGAAGTACGCAGGGGTGCCGGTGTGGAACGGGCTGACTGACGAGTGGCACCCGACCCAGACGCTGTGCGACATGCTCACCATGCGCGAACACTCGCCGCTGCACGACCAGGACATCTCCTTCGCCTACCTCGGCGACGCCCACAACAACGTCGGCAACTCGCTGCTCGTCGCCGGCGCGATGATGGGGATGGATGTCCGGATCGTCGCGCCGCGGAAGCTGTGGAACTCCACCGAGGTGACCGCGCAGGCCCGGACGATCGCCGAGGAGACCGGTGCGCGGCTCACGCAGACCGAGGACGTCGCCGAGGGGGTCGCCGGGGTCGACTTCGTCTACACCGACGTGTGGGTGTCGATGGGGGAGCCCGCCGAGGTCTGGGAGGAGCGGATCAACCTGCTCAAGCCCTATCAGGTGAACAAGGCGCTGATGGCGTCCACCGGCAACCCCCGGACGAGGTTCATGCACTGCCTGCCCGGGTTCCACGACCGGCACACCAAGGTCGGCGAGGAGCTGTTCCAGAAGACCGGCATGGACGCCCTCGAGGTGACCGACGACGTCTTCGAGTCCGCCGCGTCCATCGTCTTCGACCAGGCGGAGAACCGGATGCACACGATCAAGGCCGTGCTCGTCGCGACCCTGGGCGGTTGATGTGCGCATCGTCGTGGCACTGGGCGGCAACGCGCTGCTGAAGCGGGGGCAGAAGCCGGACGCGGACATCCAGGAGGCGAACGTCGCGACCGCCGTGGCGGCGCTGGGGCCGCTGGCCGAGGAGCACGAGCTGGTCATCACCCACGGCAACGGTCCGCAGGTCGGGGTGCTGGCCCTGCAGAGCGCCTCCGACCCGCACCTGACCACGCCGTACCCCTTCGACGTGCTCGGCGCCCAGACCCAGGGGATGATCGGCTACTGGCTGCTGCAGGCGATGCAGAACCAGCTGCCCGGACGGCAGGTGGCGGCCATCATCAACCAGACCCTCGTGGAGGCCAACGACCCGGCTTTCGACCACCCGTCGAAGTTCGTCGGCGAGGTCTACACCGAGCAGCAGGCCCGCGAGGTCGCGGCGACGAGGGGCTGGACGGTGCGCCCGGACGGGCCGCAGTGGCGGCGGGTGGTCGGCTCGCCGAAGCCGCAGCGCGTGGTCGAGACCCGGCTGATCCGGCTGCTGCTCGAGAGCGGCGCGATCGTGGTGTGTGCCGGTGGTGGAGGCGTGCCGGTCGTCCGCAACGAGCAGGGCTTCCTCGAGGGGGTGGAGGCGGTGGTGGACAAGGACCTGACGGCTACGGTGCTCGCGGAGGCGCTCGACGCCGACGTCCTGCTGGTGCTCACCGACGTGGCCCACGTGGTGCACGGGTTCGGGACGCCGGACGCGACCCCCATCGTGCGGTCCACCCCGGCCGCGCTGCAGCGCGAGGACTTCCCGGCCGGGTCGATGGGGCCCAAGGTCGCGGCCGTCTGCAGGTTCGTCGAGGTGACCGGAGGGGTGGCCGCCATCGGCCGGCTCGAGGACGCCGCCGCCATCCTGGACGGGACCGCAGGGACCGTGGTGACCCCGTCCGGTGAGTACTCCGGACACCCGGTGGGGTCGACCGTTGCCGTGAAGGGCCATGCCGTCGCCGCGGGCATGGCCAGCACGGGGGCCGCGACGTGAGCATGCGCAGGAACGTGGCGGGAGCGACCGCGCTCGGCGTCGTGGCCGGTGCGGCCTACGGGCTGTCCCGGTGGCCGAGGATGAGCAGCTGGGGCGCGACCACGACGGAGGCGGCCGAGGTCCTGCCCGGTGACGAGATCGTCGGCGAGCCGAAGTACCGCACCACGCACGCGGTCACCGTCCGCGCACCCGTGGAGCAGGTCTGGCCATGGCTGGTCCAGCTCGGCCAGGGCAGGGGCGGCATGTACAGCTACGACTGGCTGGAGAACCTCGCAGGCCTGCGCATGCACAGCGCGGACCGGATCGTCCCGGAGCTCCAGCAGCTCGCGGTCGGCGACGTCGTCCGGCTGGTGCCCGAGGGGACCCAGCCGGGCCTCGGGTTCGTCGTGGCCCGTCTCGAGCCGCCACACCTGCTCGTGCTCGGGCCGGGCAGCACGCGCCAGGAGGCGATCGAGGGGCACCTGCCCTACCCCAGCTGGACCTTCCTGCTCCGGCCGCTCGATGAGCGGAGCAGCCGTCTGGTGGTCAGGTTCCAGAGCGACTTCGAGCCGACCGCGAGGGGCTGGCTGATGAACAAGTACGCGCTCGAGCCGGTGCACTTCGTGATGGAGCGCAAGATGCTGCTCGGCATCAAGGAACGCGCCGAACGAGCCGCCTGAGCCTCGCGCCGCGTCAGCGGATGTCCTCCGGGGTGCGCGGGCGTTTGATCGAGGTGACCTGGGTGTGCACGCCCCACTCGTCCTTGCCGAGCCGCGAGAGCGGGTCGAGACGCTCGAACTCCGGGTGACCGTTCACGAGCACGTCGTCGGCCACCGTGATCAGCACGACGTTGCCGAACACCACGGTCGAGTCGCCCAGCCGGTTGGTGCTGTGCAACGTGCACTCGATCGACACCGGCGAGTCCTTGACCCGGGGCGGTCGTACGGCGGTGCTGGGCTCCATGGTGATGCCGAGCTGCGCGGGCTCGCTCTCGTCGTAGGCGAACGCCGCGGAGGTGTTGTTGACCGCCTCGATCAGCGGGCCGTAGGCGAGGTTCACCACGAACTCCCCGGTGTCGAGCACGTTGCGCAGTGTGTCCTTGCTGCCCACCGAGGTGAACTGCACGATCGGCGGGCGCGCGCAGGAGACGGTGTAGAACGAGTGTGGCGCGAGGTTCACCACGCCCTCGGAGGACAGCGTCGTCACCCACGCGATCGGCCGGGGTACGACGACCGCGGTCATCAGCTTGTAGGTGTTGACGTCCGCGTCGTCGGCACGGAAGACGGTGCGGGACTCGAAGCTCATGCCTTCGATCCTGTCCCCGGCCCTGACGACGGGCCGGTCGCTCGCACGGAGTCGGCGAGCCGTGCGGCCCGGGCCGAGGTCAGCACGTCGTCGAGCAGCAGGGGAGTGCCGTCCGGACCGGACAGCGGGACCCGCCAGTTCGGGTACTCGTCGGTCGTGCCCGGCTGGTTCTGGGTGCGGTGGTCACCGACGGCGTCGGTCAGCGACACGCACAGCAGCCGGGCCGGGGTCAGCGTCAGGTAGCGGTGCAGCGCCTGCACGGTCTGCTCGGTGTCGGCGCCCTCCGGGAGCAGCCCGCGACGCCTGACCTCGGCCAGCCACGACTCACGCTCCGCGTCGTCGGCGGCGACCTCGTCCTCGACACTGCGCTCCAGCAGGCCGAGCCGGTCCCGCAGCCGCACGTGGTCCCCGGCCAGGTAGCCGGCGGTCGGGGGCAGGTCGTGGGTGGTCACCGAGGCCAGGCAGTACTCCCGCCACCTCTCCGCGACGAGCGGGTCGCCGTGCTCGTCGCGCTCGAACCACAAGATCGACGTACCGAGGATTCCGCGCGCCTTCAGGTAGTCGCGCGCGGACGGCTCGACGACCCCGAGGTCCTCGCCGACGACCACGGCACCGGCCCGCATCGCCTCCAGCGCGAGCACGCCGATCATCGCCTCGTGGTCGTAGCGGACGTAGGTGCCCTCGGACGGTGGCCGGTCCTCAGGGATCCACCAGAGCCGGAACAGCCCGATGATGTGGTCCACCCGGACGCCGCCCGCGTGCCGGAGCACCGCGGCGATCAGGTCGCGGAACGGTGCGTAGCCGAGCTCCTCGAGCCGGTCCGGCCGCCACGGCGGCTGGCTCCAGTTCTGGCCGATCTGGTTGAACGGGTCCGGTGGTGCGCCGACCTGGATCCGGGAGGCGTACGTCGACCGCAGCCGCCACGCGTCGGCGCCGCCCGGGTGCACCCCGACGGCCAGGTCGTGCATCGTGCCCAGCGACATGCCGGCGCCGACCGCCTTGGCCTGGGCGAGCTGCAGCTGCTCGTCGACGACCCACTGCAGCCACGTCTCGAACGCGATCTCGTCCTGGTGCGCCGCCGCGACCTTCGCGACGGCGGGGGAGTGCACGTCGCGCAGCTCGGCGGGCCACTCCCGGTAGTCGTTGCCGTGCTCCTGGGCCAGCACGCTCCAGGTGGCGAAGTCCCGCAGCGCCTCGCCGTGCCGCTCGCGGAACGCGGCCAGGTCGAGCTCGCGGCCCGGGCTGCGGGGTGCGGCGTGCACCACCTCGAGTGCTGCCCGCTTCGCGGTCCACACGGTGTCCCGGTCGATGACGTCGGCGTCGTCGAGCCTGCGGTGCACTCCGGCGGCGAGCTCGTCGACCTTCGCGCGGCCGGCCGGCGCCAGCTCGGCGTACTCGGGGATCCGCTCCACCCGGACGTAGAGCGGGTTGAAGAAGCGCCGGGAGGTGGGGAGGTAGGGCGACGGCTCGACCGGTGCGACCGGTTCCGCGGCGTGCAACGGGTTGACCAGCACGAAGTCGGCGCCGAGCTCGGCGGCGGACCACACCGCGAGGTCGGTCAGGTCGACCAGGTCGCCGACACCCCAGGAGCGCCGCGAGCGCACGCTGTAGAGCTGTGCGGCGAACCCCCACGAGGGTCGCGCCGAGACGGCTTCGGGCAGCCCCAGCCACGACGGCGTCACGACGAGCACCGACGTGCTCTCGGCCGTGCCGGACCGGGCCCGGATCAGGTGGTACCCCAGCGGCAGGTCGGTGGGCACGGCGAACGTCGCCTCCCCGACGAGTCGGCCGTCGACCGCCCGCGGCTGCACCCACCGGTCGGTCTGCCGGACCCGGTCGCGACGGCCGCCGGTCTCCAGGTCGATGCCGACCTCGACCGGGTCGCCGTCGGTGACGTGCACCCAGAACGTGCGCTCCTCGCCCTGCTTCACGACCACGCACGGCGGCAGCATCCGACGCCAGTGGTCGTCCTGCCGGCCCCGCAGCGCAGCCGCCGGGTCGGAGACGTCGACGTCCATCGCGGACAGCACCGCGGTGACGGTGGTCTGGGGTACGTCCACGCGGCGGCCTCGCCAGTCGTAGTAGTCCGTGGCGACGCCGTACGCGTGGGCGAGGTCGAGCAGGTCCGAGGAGGTCGAAGGCACGCCCCGATCATGTCCCATCGCCGTGCCACCCGACGGGCCGGTCCCAGGTGGCCCCTCGGGTCGTCCCGACGGTCAGCCGACCTTGACGGTCTTCGAGATCACGCCCATCAGACCGGGGCCCCCTGCGTACGTCGCCCGGTAGGTGGTTCCACGCCGCGTCGTGAAGGTGTACGCGTACGAGCCGTCAGACCGGCTCGAGAGCGTCTTGAGCGTCGAGAAGCTCGTCGAGCCGGGCTTGCGCAGCTGCAGGACCAGCCTCCTGGCTGCCAGCGGCGCCTTCGTGCTCGCGTCCGCGAGCCTCCCTGTGAGAGTGAGCCTCCGGGTCGCGGTCAGCCTGATCGGCGATGCCCTGATGGTGAGCGCCACGCCCTTGACCAGCGCAACCGCGGGAGGGCCTTGGACACCTGAAGTGCCGAGGGCCCGCACCGAGATGCTCGGTCTCGACGAGGAGGACAGGCCGGTGAACGTGTGCGAGCGGACCGTCGCCGCCACGACGACCGGTGCGCGACCGGCCAGGGTCACCTGGTAGCCCGTCACGACAGCACCGGATGCGGCGGGAGGAGACCACCTGACTGTCGCCGTCCCGACCGCGCCACTGGCACCGACCAGCGTCGGGACCGGCGGGGCGATGCCAGGGCAGCTGTAGATCTCGATGTCGTCGAGGAACCAGCCGAGGGATGAGCCGGAGTGGTCCCCGATGACCCACCAGATCGGCCGAACCGAGTGCTTGGCGAAGCCGGAGAGGTCCACGCGACTGCCGGTCCAGCCGCGGCTGTCGCCGCCGAAGCCTGTCTGAGGAACGGTGCGGCCGAGGCTCACAGGTTGCTGCGGACCGTTCTCCCAGGGCAGGTTCGCCGAGTCCTGCACCACTCCGGTCGGCGTCCCGGGATCGACGTAGAGCTTCACGAAGCCACCGTCGGCGTAGGACGGAGTCGTGCCGGGCGTCCACTCGAACAGCCGCCACTGGTTGAAGCGAAGGTAGGTCTTCTGCCCGGCGGGAATCGGGATCGCGTCGGTGAGGCCCAGGCTGCTCGCGTCCGGATCCCCGAAGTTCCCGGGGTCGGGATCAAAGGCGAACCACGACCCCACCCCCGACGTGGCGTTGCTCGGCACACCCGCCGACGGGTTGGGCGCGCGCAACCAGAGCGAGTTCGCGAAGAAGCCGTTGCCGTTCTCCGGGTCGGCGAAGAGCACCTGCTTGGTCGTCCCTGCCGGGCAGGTGCTGGGGGCGTCTGCCGGCCGTGCAGCACCGTGAACCGTCGGTGACCGGGTCAGCTCGGTGGCCTGCGTGGCAGCCGCCACGGACGAGCAGTCGGTGGCCGTGAAGCCTGCCGTCGAGGCCGCCGCCAGATCGGCACAGCTCTGCTGCAGCACGCGGGCGAGGTCGTCGTACTCACTGCCGGAGGTCAGCCGCTGGATGGTCTCGAGGTACAGCGTGGCCGTCTTGGTGAGCGTCGGGTCGGCTGCGTCGATGCCTGGGACGGTGACGCCGTTGAACGTGCCACCCTGCGAGATCAGGTACGCGGTCTTGTTGCCGATTCCGCTGTTGGTGTGCACGCCGCCGTTGTCGGCGAGCGAGTCGTCCGGGTCGTAGAGCGGGCTGGTCATCTTGTCCGGCTGGCCGAACTCGGTCGGGTCCGCGAGGCTGCGCAAGGCGCCGCCAGGGATGTCCTCGCCGAGCTGCCAGTCGTCGCTAGCGTCCGCCGCGGTGAGGTTGCGGTGGTCGAGGATCTCGCCCATGACGTCGGCGATCGACTCGTTGATCGCGCCCGACTGGTGGAAGTAGAACAGCTGGCTGAACTTGTCGATGACCCCGTGCGTCATCTCGTGCCCGACGACGTCATCGGCGCCGGCGTACCCGTCACCGAAGAACATCTGCGTGCCGGACCAGAAGGCGTTCTGCATCGGACACGTCGGGTCGTTGCCGGGGATGTCGCAGTAGCGCACCGTGGACGCCAGACGCTTGGGGTAGCTGCCTCCACCCAGACCGATCAGCGTCGTGAGGTCGAGACCACCGATCTCGGCGTACATCTCGGCGGTGGCGCCGGTGAGGTCGAAGGCCTGGTTCACGTCGGGGATCGCGGAGGCAGGAGCGGTCTCGCTGCGGGCGGTCGGCGCGGCGTACGCACACACGCTGGCCGCGTTGACCTGGTTCTGCCCGTCGCAGACCTGCCTGTCGAGCGCCTCGGCAACCTGGTTCGAGTGCAGCAGCACGCGGGCGGTGGCTGCGTCGACGAGAACCAGCTCACGCACGCTCGACCCGTTCCCGACCTCGAAGCGGTAGACCCTGCTCGCGCCGCGAGACTGCTGGCCGAGGACGGAAGCGTCGTAGAGCCACTGCGCGCCGCCACTGACCTGGAGGCCCGTCGAGGGGAGCTGGTGCGCCTTGGCGGTCACGGTCACCGCGTTCCGACGGGCCAGGTCAACCGAGGCCGTGGCAGCCGGGGCCCCGCTTGCACCGGACGTGTGCCCGAGCATCGAGGTCAGAGCGCCATCGGGAGCCTGGGTGAGGACCACCTCGCCGCCGAAGACAGGGAGACCGTCGACCTGCTGACGGAAGCGCACCACCGAGCCCCCGGTCGGCGACCGCCGCGTCGAGGTGGCCACGAAGGACGACGCCTTGCCACCGAACATGGCGGCATAGCGATCCAGATGGTTCCGGGCGATGCCGACCGGCGAAGCAGCAGTGGTCCTCGCGGGCACCCCGTGACCGCTCGGGGTCCCGACGAAGTCGACAAGGCCGGAGCGGTCCTCGTGGACCCGGACGGGGTTGTCGGCATCCGACCTCAGCCGGGCCACGGCCGAGGCGACCAAGCCTGGCCCGCCCGGCCGGCCGGCGTCCTCCGAGGCGTGCGCCCCGGTGGTCAGGAGAGACGTCGAAAGCGTCGCCGTCAGAACGGCGCGCACGATAAGGCTCAAGGCAGGGAACTCCCCGGTCTGGGGCGCGAGCGCGCCGGGGAGCATGCTATTCGTCGAAACGCCCGAACCGGGGCCAAACCGGGCATCCGTCCTGGCGGGCAGCGCACGCTTCCTCGGTCCACGGCGCCCTGCCCAGGTGAGTGTCTGGTCAGCCAGCGAAAATGCCCTGGCTGGACGGCCGGATGATCGATCTGGGCGGTGCCGGTCCGCGCCGAGACGCCGTAGCGTTGCCGGGAAAGTGACCACCGCAGACGGCGCCGCCGTCCGGGGGAGGATCAGGCGATCCGCCGTTTGTGGACCCTCGCAGCGAGGAGATCCTCATGACCACCACTTCCCTCCCCACCGGTCTGGCGCCTTACCAGATCGCGGACGAGACGTTCGTCATCCCCTGGAACCTCCCGGCACCGCCGGTCGGGTTCTTCCCGATGAACTCCATGCTCATCCGCGGGGCCGAGCCGACCCTGATCGACACCGGTGCCCCGGCCAACCGCAAGGACTGGCTCGACGCCGCCTGGGATCTGGTGGACCCGCTCGACGTCCGCTGGGTCTTCTTGACCCACGACGACCGGGACCATTCCGGGAATCTCGTGCAGGTGATGGAGGCCTGCCCGAACGCGACCTTGCTCACGAGCTGGTTCGCCGTCGGGCGGATGTTCGAGGAGTGGGAGACGCCCCTGGACCGGGTTCGTTTCGTCAACGACGGTGACACCGTCGACATAGGCGACCGCCAGCTCGTCGCGCTGCGTCCTCCGGTGTTCGACAACCCGACCACGCGGGGAGTCTTCGACACCCACACCGGTGCCTACTGGTCGGTGGACACCTTCGCCACCAACGTCGCCGAACCGATGGTCGAGTCGGCCGACCTGCCGAACGACGCGTTCGTCGAGGGGCAGCTGTTCGGCGGACGCCTCGTGGCGCCCTGGCACGAGCTCCTCGACGACGCGAAATATCAGCGGTACGTCGACCGGGTGCAGCAGCTGGACATCTCGGTGGTCGCCGGCTGCCACACCCCGGTGATCCGCGGGTCGCGCATCGAGGAGGCGTTCGCGACCACGCGCCGGCTGCCGGGCGAGGACGCCTGGCACGACTTCACCCAGGCCGACCTCGACACCTGGATGGACGCGATGGCACCGCCGCCCGAGGTCCCGGCCCAGTCCCGGCCGGCGGATCGCTAGCACGCGACACCCACGGCCCCGTGTCTCGACGTGCGTGCGCGTGCGCCGGAGATGATCCGTGTTCCTGCGTCACGACGCCTAGGCTGCGGGCATGAGCGAGGAGACCCTGCGCAGCGTCGAGCTGACCCGGACCGAGAAGGGCCGCTACGTGGCGACCAACCCGCGAGGCGGTCGGCTGGTGGTCGGCCAGGGCGGTGACGACGACACGTTCACGCCCGTCGAGCTGCTGCTGGCCGCGATCGCGGGATGCGGCGCGATCGACGTCGACTCGATCACCGCGAAGCGGGCCGAGCCCACCCGGTTCGACGTGCGCATGAGTGGCCAGAAGATCCGCGACGAGCACGGCAACCGGTTGACCGACCTGGTGCTGACCTTCGACGTCGGGTTCGCCGACGACGAGGCGGGGCGGGCGGCGTACGACGTCCTGCCACGCGCCGTACGCCAGTCGCACGACCGGCTCTGCACGGTCAGCCGGACCGTCGAGGTCGGCACGCCCGTCGAGTCGCGGATCGTCTGACGGATTGCCCGCGGGCCTAGCCCCGGCCGTCCGCGGCCTGCTGCTCGTCGATGCGCGCCTTCATCCGGGAGAGACCGGGCACCTGGGCGAGCATGCCGTTCAGCTCGCGGGACGCGTCGAGCAGGTCGTGCAGGTCCGGGCTCACGCTGTTGAGGCTGTCCAGGATCGGCATGATGTCGGTCTCGAGCTTGTCCGCGAGGCGGGGCAGCTGGTCGACGAGCTGCACCAGGGCGTCGACCTCGTGCGGGTCGGTCGTCTCCGCGAGCCGCTCGAGCGTCGGCTGCAGCTTGGTCAGCGACGGTTCCATCGAGTCCAGCAGCGCCCCCAGCCGGTCGGTCAGGGGAGCCGCCCGCGTCACCAGGGCGTCCGCGCGGCCGACGACGTCGTCGGTCCGCGCCACCACCGCGTCGGCGTCGGTCCGGGTCCGGTCGATGTCGTCGATGAGCCGGCTCGCTCGGACCAGCAGCTGCTCCGCATCGGCGACCAGCGAGACCAGCCGGGGGACGGCGGCCAGCAGCTGCTCGACCGAGCCGGCACCTCGTTCGAGGACCGAGAGCACGTCGCGGGGACCGGGCACGGGTAGGCGCATCCCGTCACGCTAGCCGACCCCGCAGACACGGGGCCTACCGCGGCACGAGTACGTCGACCAGGTCGGCCATCTGCTCGAAGGTGACCGCTCCGGCGTCCGCGAGGGCGTCGGCCGACGTCAGGCCACCGGCGAAGCCGTAGACGGTCATGCCCGCCGCGACGCCGGCCTGCACGCCGTACACGCTGTCCTCGATGACTGCGCACGAGGCCGGCTCGACACCCATCGCGGCGGCCGCGTGCAGGAACAGGTCCGGCGCCGGCTTGCCGCGGGAGACCTCGGTGGCGCTGAAGATCCGGCCGTCGAAGCGCTCGTAGAGGCCGGTGATGCCGAGCGTGCGTCGCATCCGGTCGTGCGTACCGCTGGACGCCACGCAGGTGGCGACCCCGCGGGCGTCGAGGTGGTCGAGCAGCAGCGGGATGTCCTCGACCGCGGTCAGCTCCCGCTCGAACGCCGCGTGCACCTCGGCGGTGGAGCGCTCGTCGTACAACCGGGTCCGCTCGACCCCGATCTCACGCTCGAGCTCGGCGAGCTGGTGCGCCGAGCTGCGCCCCATCCACCGGGCCACCACCTCCTCTGCGGTGTGCGGGTGCCCGAGCTCGGTGAGCACCCGGGCCTCGACGCCGACGGTCAGCCGCTCGGTGTCGACCAGGACCCCGTCGCAGTCGAAGAGGACCAGGGCAGGACGGGTCATGTGTTGGCTCCTCGTGCGGCCACCGGCCAGACGTCGGTGACCATCGCGTTGCGCACGACGACCAGCTCGTCGGCCAGGTTGACGGCGTTGCAGACATGGTTGGGTACGACGCGCAGCCGGCTGCCGAGCGGCGGCAGGGCCGGGTCCGGCCAGGACACCACGGCGTGGTGCTCGGCCAGCAAGGTGATGCGGGCGGCGGGATGGTCCAGCAGCCGTCCGAAGCCGGTCGTCCACGCGGGGCGGTCGGCGCCGAGCGCCTTGCTGCCGGAGTCGAGCACCACCTTGCCGCCGGCGTGGCTGACCACCGTCGCGAGACAGGTGAGGGCGATGTCCTGGGGCCGCGCGGTGCCGAGCTCCCACTGCTGCGCGTCGCCGAACACGTAGACGCCGGGCCGCATCTCGGTGAGCACACCGTCGTCGACGTCGGTGACGCTGGGCGTGGAGCCTCCGCTGACCACGGACGGCTCGATCCCGTGCCGGGCCAGGGTGGTGACCGCCGTACGCAGCGCGGCGGCCTCCTGCCCGGCGACGTCGGCCTGCACGCCCGGGGCGTAGCTGTGGCCGGGGAACGTGAACACGCCGCGCACGTCGAGCCCGGCCCGGGCGGCCGACTCGGCGACCTCGCCGGCCATCGTCGGCGGCACACCGGAGCGGTTCTGGCCGCAGTCCACCTCGACCAGGACCGGTGTGCCGGGCGCCTGCGCTGCCAGCGCCCGGGCTCCCTCCACGGAGTCGACCCCGACGGTCAGTGCGGTGCGTCCGGCCAGCGCCCGCACCCGCGCACCCTTGGCGGCGTCGACCCAGAGCGGGTAGGCGACGAACAGGTCGGTGCACCCGGCGTCGGCGAGGACCTCCGCCTCCGCCACGGTGGCGACCGTCAGGCCGGACGCGCCGGCCTCGAGCTGGAGCCGGGCGATCTGCGGGCACTTGTGCGTCTTCGCGTGCGGGCGCAGGGCCACCCCGCGGTCACGGGCGAAGTCGGCCATCCCCGTGACGTTCGCCGTCGAGCACGTCCACGTCCACCAGCAGGTGCGGGGTGGGACGTTCGTGCAGTGCGTCAGTCACGCCGGAACACCAGCCGCAGGAAGGCTCCGAGGACGAGGCCGACACAGATGCCGATGCCGGCGAAGCTCACCGCCGACGCGTCGGGGTTGACCAGCCCGAGGACGAGTCCGGCGAGGGCGCCGACCAGCATGCCGACTGCCGGCAGGGCGTTGACCACGTCGGCGCGCCGGCGCCTGGGGGAGTAGGGCTGGTTGCTCACGGCGGACAACCTAGTACGCCGCCGGTGCGACCAGGGTCGACCCGGTGCCCGCCGTACGTCGCGACCGGGCCGGCCGGTCTGCCGAGGTCGAGGCGCACCACCTTCCTCGTGCTCGCGATATGGCCCGGATGGGCCATTAATCCTGACCGTGCGGCCCGGATCCCCGAGGATCGTCTCGAAATCGGACAAACCGCCCGTTGGAGTTCGTACTCTTGCACCACGCCTGGACACCTCCGTCCCGGTCTACATCGAGCTTGCGAGATCGTGGGGGTCAGTGCATGCGGTGGGGTCAGAAGTCGCGGAACAGCCCGGCCTCGCGGGCCGGCTGGCAGGACGCGCGTGACGAGGTCACCGGTCTGGTCACCTACCCGGGCTTCGTGCGTCAGTGCACCGACGCGGTCCTGTCCCGCACGACGGAGACCCAGCCAGCGGTCCTCCTCATCGACCTGGAGGGGGTCAGCGAGGCGGTCGACATGGACGAGCACGCCGCGGGGGACGACCTGCTCCGCATGGTGTCGTCGCGGATCGCGCGCGAGGTGGGCTCGCTGGGCGTGCTGGCCCGGATGAACGACCACCAGTTCGGGGTGCTCTTCCCGGGGCTCTCGTCGCCGGCCGTCGCCCTGGACCTGGCCTACCGGGTGGTCTCCGCGGTCTCGACCCCGGTGGTGCTGCCCAGCCAGCGTCAGGTCCAGCTCTCCACCAGCTGCGGCCTGGTCACCTGGGACTCGATGGGCGTCCGCGCGACCGCCGACGACCTGCTCCGCGGGGCGGGGCTGGCCGTTCGTGAGGCGCGTCGCGCCGGACGCAACCACATCGAGGTGTGCACCGCCGAGCTGATCGCGGTCGCCGACGAGACGCTGGCCATCGGGAAGGACCTGCGCAAGGCGCTCGACGACAAGGGTCTGCGGGTCTGCTACCAGCCGCTCGTGGACCTCGCGCACGGCTCGGTCGTGGGCTTCGAGGCCCTGGTGCGGTGGAGCCACCCGGTGCACGGGCACGTGTCGCCCGCCCGGTTCGTGCCGGTCGCGGAGGAGTTCGGGCTGATCTCCGAGCTCGGGCGGATGGTGCTGTCCACCGCGAGCGCCCAGATCCAGCAGTGGTCCTCGACGTTCCGCATCCCGCTCACCGCACACGTCAACGTCTCCGGGGTCGACCTCGCCAACGCCGGCTTCGTCAACATGGTGGAGGAGTGCCTGGCGACCAGCGGGCTCCCCGCCGACCAGCTGGTGCTCGAGGTGACCGAGGTGGCCGTCGAGCCGCAGCTCGAGACCGCCCGGGACCGCTTCGACGCGCTGCACGACCTCGGCGTCCGGGTCGCGCTCGACGACTTCGGCACCGGCCGTACGGCGCTGGCCTACCTGCAGACCCTGGCCGTGGACATCCTCAAGGTGGACCGGTCCTACCTCGACGCCGTCGACGAGCAGCATGCCGACGACCTGCTCCGGGGAGTGATCAGCCTGGGCCAGGCGCTCGACATGGAGGTCTACGGCGAGGGCATCGAGGACGAGGCGCAGCGCACCCGGCTGCGGCGCAACGGCTGCGAGATCGGTCAGGGCTACCTGTTCGCGCGTCCGCTGCCGGCCGAAGACGCCGCGGCGTACCTGCGTCACGAGGCCGCACCGGTCTCGGTGACCTCCGCGCTCGGCTGAGCCATCACCGGGGCCCGGCCCCGACCCGGCGGAGGTACTCGCGCCGGTCGAGCGGGTTGTGGTCCGTGCGCGGCCGCTCCGGCACCGGGCCGTGCACCCGCTGGTAGGCGTCGAGCTCGCTGGTCAGACTGCCCTCGCCGTGCGTGAGGGCGGGCAGCCGCTGCTGGAGGTCGTGCACCCGCACCGCGGGGATCCTGCCGGACATCAGGTACGTCGACCCGCGGACCTCCAGGTCCAGCGGGACGGCGTCGACGTACGGCAGGGCCGCCAGCATCGCGCCGAGCACGTCGGCCGGGAGGTCCAGCTCGAACCGGTGGAGCGGCTCGTGCACTGTCGTGCCGGCCTGGCGCAGGGCGTCCATCAGGACCAGGGGAGTGAGGGCGCGGAAGTCACCCGCGGTGCTGGACATGCTCGCGTCGAAGGTGCCGTGCGCGTGGCTCTGGCGCGCCCAGTAGCCGGAGCGGGTCATCGTGACGGTGCAGTCGAGGACCTGCCAGCCGTGCAGGCCCTGCCGGAGGGTCTGGCGCGCGGCCTGCTCGACGGCGGCGAAGAAGGCCGGCGGCATCGACCCCAGCTCTACCTCGAGCCCGAACGACACGCCGCTGCCCGCAGGTGCCGGCCCGACCCGCAGGCCGACGGTGGCCAGGAACGGGTTGTCCGCGGCGCCGATGTACTCCTCGGCCTCGCCGGCGCCGACCAGGTGCTCCACACAGAGGCTGGACGTCTCGCGGAAGGTCACCTCGACGCCGTACTCCCGGGCCAGGGTGGCCGCGATCACCTCCTTCTGCACCTCGCCGTACAGCGACACGGAGATCTCCTGCCGTGCGTCGTCCTGGCGTACGTCGATCAGCGGATCCTGCTCGGCGAGCCGGGTGAGCGCGCTGTGCAGCGCCCCCCGGGCGGAGGGAGTGACGGGGTCGACCACCGTCTCCAGGGAAGGCGGTGGGAAGTGCCGCTGCCCCGCCGCGCCCGGCGGTCGGGCACCCACGAAGTCGCCGACGCGGATGCCGGCCAGGCCGTGCACGCGGGCGATCTCGCCGGCCACCACGGAGGTCCGGGTCTCGGCCTCGCCGGAGGCGAACACCCTGATCGCGGTGACCTTGGCCTCCTCCCCGGAGCCGAGCCGCAGCCGGTCCCGCACCCGGACTGTGCCCGAGAACAGCCGGAGGTAGGCGACCTTGTCTCCGGCGGCACCGGGCTCGACCTTGAACACCGTGCCGCTGACCGGTCCGTCCTCGTCGCCGGAGCGGGCAGGGAGCAGACGGGCGACGGCGGCCGACAGCGCGTCGACGCCGGCCCCGGTCACCGCCGACCCGAAGAACACCGGGTGGACCACCGCTCGGCGGGTCTGGACGGCGAGCTCGGCACGCAGTCGGGCAGGGGAGAGGGGCGTCCCGTCGAGCACCCGGGCGAGCAGGGCGTCGTCGTGCCGGGTCAGCACGTCCACCAGTCGATCGGAGAACGCGGCGTGGCCGTCCGCGGCCGGCACGAACACGGCACCCCGGGTGCCTGGCGCGCAGGTGGAGCCCATCGCCACGACGGCCGGGGTCAGCCTTTCCGAGATCGCGCGGAGGACGTCCGTCGGTGCGGCGCCGACCCGGTCGATCTTGTTCACGAAGATCAGCGTGGGGATGCGCAGACGCTGCAGGGTCCGCATCAGGACCCGGGTCTGCGCCTGCACGCCCTCCACGGCGGAGACGACCAGGACGGCCCCGTCGAGCACGCTCAGCGCGCGTTCGACCTCGGCGATGAAGTCGGGGTGTCCGGGGGTGTCGATGAGGTTGACCGTGACGTCGTCCAGGGTGAACGAGACGACGGCCGACTTGATCGTGATGCCGCGCTGCCGCTCGAGCGGCAGGGTGTCGGTCTGGGTGCTGCCGGCGTCGACGCTGCCGATCTCGGCGATGACGCCGGCGTCGTACAGCAGCCGTTCGGTCAGGCTGGTCTTACCTGCGTCAACATGCGCGAGAACTCCGAGGTTCAACGATTTCACGTGGCTTCATGTCCTCAAGGCCGGTGGTGTGTACCTGCTTGCGGGGCATGAGAGCTGCACGCATTTCTGTCTCCCTGGTCGTGGACGTGACCTCCGAAGTCGAGCACGAGCGGGGGACGGCGGCAATCGAATTACAAGGCGGGTCGAGCGGGTGGGGAGTCCTCTCCTCTTCGGTAGTTGACATAATGTCGGTTATCGGCGATATGTTCTGCCCTGTCACACCTCTCTTACGCCTGTGACACCTCTCTTCACAGGAGGTTTAGCGAACAGTTCTGCAGGGCGGTCTACTCACTCCACTGGGGTCACGACTGGGTCTGCGTCCGCTCCGTCGAAGAGCCAATGCGAACCGGGCTCGACGCTTTCAGTCAAGTGGGCGACTACGGGCTCGCACAACGGCCGGTACGGCAACCGTCTCAGCAGAGCCACCGCCTCGTCTCGCGTGAACCAGCGAGCCTCAAGAACCAAGTCGTCTGGATCGTCGACGGCGAGAGCCGGGTTGTCGATGACGGTCGTGAAGTTCCACGCGAGCGAACGATGCTCCTCATGCGTTGTCGATGACGTTCCGACGAGTTGCAGGTCGTCCGGTGTCACTTCAAGGCCTGTCTCTTCGGCGAGTTCCCGTACCGCGCCGAGGACGGGCGTCTCATGACTCTCGACCGCGCCACTTGGAATGTTCCAACAGGCTCCGCCCCAGCGCTCGTGTCGTTCGCGGACGAGCACGATCCGGCCGTCATGAATCGCAATGACCCCTGCGTAGCGCCGTACATTCACGCTCGCACGGTACCGACGTAGGCCGCGAGGTGCTGCCCGGTGAGGGTGGAGCGGGCGGCGACGAGGTCGGCGGGTGTGCCCTCGAAGACGATCCGGCCGCCGTCGTGGCCGGCGCCGGGGCCGAGGTCGATGATCCAGTCGGCGTTCGCCATGACCGCCTGGTGGTGCGCGATGACGATGACCGACTTGCCGGAGTCGACGAGCCGGTCGACAAGACCGAGCAGCTGCTCGACGTCGGCGAGGTGCAGGCCGGTGGTCGGCTCGTCGAGGACGTAGACGTCACCCTTCTCGGCCATCTGGGTGGCCAGCTTGAGCCGCTGCCGCTCGCCGCCGGACAGCGTGGTGAGCGGCTGGCCGAGGGTGAGGTAGCCGAGGCCGACATCGGCGAGCCGGTCCAAGACCTTGTGGGCGGTCGGCGTCTTCGCCTCGCCGGCGCCGAAGAACTCGCCGGCCTCGGTGACCGACATCGCGAGCACTTCGGCGATGTTCCGACCGCCCAGCGCGTACTCCAGCACCGACGCCTGGAACCGCTTCCCCTCGCACTCCTCGCAGGTGGACTCGACGGTGGCCATCACGCCGAGGTCGGTGTAGATGACGCCGGCGCCGTTGCAGGTGGGGCAGGCGCCCTCCGAGTTGGAGCTGAACAGCGCGGGCTTCACGCCGTTGGCCTTCGCGAACGCCTTGCGGATCGGCTCGAGCAGTCCGGTGTACGTCGCCGGGTTGCTGCGTCGCGAACCCCGGATCGCACCCTGGTCGATCACCACCACGCCGTCGCGGCCGGCGACCGAGCCGTGGATCAGCGAGCTCTTGCCGGAGCCGGCGACGCCGGTGAGGACGCAGAGCACCCCGAGCGGGATGTCGACGTCCACGTCGCGAAGGTTGTGGGTGTCGGCGCCGCGCACCTCGAGCACCGCGGTCGACGTACGCACCGACGGCTTCAGGGACGCCCGGTCGTCGAGGTGGTGGCCGGTCGTGGTGCCGCTCCCCCGCAGCCCGTCCACGGTGCCCTCGAAGCAGACGGTGCCACCCCCGGTGCCGGCGCCGGGGCCGAGGTCGACGACGTGGTCGGCGATCGCGATGGTCTCGGGCTTGTGCTCGACGACGAGCACGGTGTTGCCCTTGTCGCGCAGCTGCAGCAGGAGACGGTTCATCCGCTCGATGTCGTGCGGGTGCAGGCCGATCGTGGGCTCGTCGAAGACGTAGCTGACGTCGGTGAGCGACGAACCGACGTGGCGGATCATCTTGGTGCGCTGCGCCTCGCCCCCGGACAGGGTGCCCGCGGGCCGGTCGAGCGAGAGGTAGCCCAACCCGATCTCCGCGAACGAGTCGAGGAGGTGCTGCAGCCCGGCGAGCAGCGGAGCCACCGACGGCTCGTCGAGGCCCCGGAGCCACTCGGCCAGGTCGCTGATCTGCATCGCGCAGACGTCGGCGATGTTCTTCCCCTTGATCTTCGACGAGCGGGCCTCCGGGCTGAGCCGGGTCCCGTCGCACTCCGGACAGGTCTGGAAGGTCACCGCACGCTCCACGAAGGCGCGGATGTGCGGCTGCAGCGCGTCGAGGTCCTTGGACAGGATGGACTTCTGGATCTTCGGGATCAGCCCCTCGTAGGTCAGGTTGATCCCCTCGACCTTGATCTTGGTGGGCTCCCGGTAGAGCAGGTCGTGCAGCTCCTTCTTGGTGAACTTGCTGATCGGCTTGTCCGGGTCGAAGTAGCCGCAGCCGCGGAAGATGCGGCCGTACCAGCCGTCCATGCTGTAGCCGGGGATCGTGAGCGCGCCCTCGTTGAGCGACAGGCCGTCGTCGTACAACGCGGACAGGTCGATGTCGCTGACGTTGCCCATGCCCTCGCAGCGCGGGCACATGCCGCCGAGGCGGTGGAAGGTCGCCTTCTCCGCCTTGGTCTTGTTGCCGCGCTCGACGGTGATGGCGCCGCTGGCCTTCACCGTGGGCATGTTGAACGAGTACGCGTTGGGCGAGCCGATGTGCGGCTCCCCCAGCCGGCTGAAGAGGATGCGCAGCATCGCGTTGGCGTCGGTGGCGGTGCCGACGGTGGAGCGGGGGTTGGCGCCCATCCGCTCCTGGTCGACGATGATCGCCGTCGTCAGGCCTTCCAGCAGGTCGACCTCCGGCCGCGACAGCGTCGGCATGAAGCCCTGCACGAAGGCGCTGTAGGTCTCGTTGATCAGCCGCTGCGACTCCGCGGCGATCGTGCCGAACACGAGCGAGCTCTTGCCCGAGCCGGAGACGCCGGTGAACACCGTCAGCCGACGCTTCGGGATCTCGATGCTGACGTCCTTGAGGTTGTTCACGCGCGCGCCGTGCACGCGGATCAGGTCGTGGCTTTCGGCAACGTGCAGCGCAGGCGACTGCGTGTCCGTCCTCGGGGCCCTGGTCATCGTGTCTCCATCTCTCGGGCGGGGCCGCCTTCGCGGTCTCCGTCGGCGTCGCCTGGCCCGACCTCACCAGCTTCGAGCAGTACGTCTGGTTCTCCTTCGTCGGCGCGGTCGCGGCACCGGTCCCCTGTCTACCTGATCGGCGGTGTCGGCCGGGAGCCTCCAGGCCTCGGCACGCGGCGCGCCCGGCCGAGGCGTCAGACCAACCAGCGGCCGTCGTGCATCAGCTCGCGGTCGGGCAGCTCGTTCACCTCGCGCCAAGCCTGGATGCGGCGCGGCGAGATGCGGAACCAGCGGTACGGCGTGGCCAGCGCACGCGGGTCGAAGCCGGTGTGTGCGACGAACCGGTCACCCCTCTCCTGCGGGAGCGCGTCGATCTCGAGGACCTCGACTGCGCCCTCGATCATGGACACGTCGCGGGTGTGGCCCAGCCCCAGCCGAACGGACCTGGTGGCGGCCAGGTTCCTGCCGGTCGGGCTGTCCGTCGGCGTGGCCATCAGCAGCGCCTCGCCGTCCCAGTCGAAGGACAGCGGGACCAGGTACGGCGCACCGTCCGCCGAGGCACTGGCCACCCAGACATCGACGTCGTGGGTGAGCCGATGCTCGGTGTCGCGACGACGCTGGGCGCGGGAGCGGGGGTCGGCACTCATCTCACTCCTGAAGCCGTGGGCCACATCGACCCGGTGTGTACGTGGCCGTCACGCTAACCGGGCTCGATGAGCGGCGCATCTCGATTCCTGATCGATCGGTCTGGTCACCTGTTTCGCCACACACGACGACAGCGTTGTTGGTTCGGCGGCGGTTCGGGTCATCGCGGGGTGGGGACTGTCGTGTTCCTCTACGGATCCGGGAACGACCTGTCCGTTGACGAGGAGCTCAGCGGTGTACTCGTGCAGGTTCTCGGGGATCTCGAAGAGGGCGTATCCGGCCCCGTCGACGCGGTAGACCGGGAGGTCCTTGGTGTAGTCGTCTGCGGTGATCCTTACTGCCGTCACGTCCGGATGAACGGCCCACAGCCAGACGAACGAGTCTCCGACCGTGGTGCCGCTGTCGTCGTACAGGGCGGGATCCTTGAGGTAGCGGTCGGTGGCGACGCCGGGTGAGCACGCCGTCGGCTCGCCGTACTGCACACCGATGGTGTTCCACTCGCTTCCGATCAGGTTCTCCTTCTCCTCGACCAGCTCCACGCCGGTGACTGGCTGTCCGCACTGGTCGGTGCGGCTGGCTTCGATCAGCAGGTAACGGCTTCCGTCGACGCTGCCCGTCGCGATGATGTCGCTCTTCGGGATCGTGTCGACGTACTCGGGCCCCTGGTGAACGAATGCGGCTGCGGCCATCGTCAGCGGGATAGCGACTGCCCCGATACCCAGCCCGATACGCCACCTTCGGCGTGGCCTGCGGGTCGCGGTGGACCGTGCGGCTGCCGAGAGCTCCGTCTCCGTGACGGTCGCGGCGACCGTGTGAAGGGTGTGCCGGACCCGCTGCTCGATGTCATCTGACTGCACGGTCCTGGTCATGCGAGTGCCTTTCGGAGTCTGTCGAGAGCCCGGCGGTGGTCTGATCGGACGGTCGAGGCCGGTCGGCCGAGAACGACTGCCACCTCGGTCAGGGGTAGGTCCTCGTAGTAGTGGAGAACGATCACGGCACGTTGCGTCCACGGCAGACGCGAGATCAGCGCCCACGTCTCGTCGACTTCTGGGGGGAGGACGACGAGCGGTTGCTCGGGTGTTCTCGTTGTGCTCGAGAGCCGGAATCGTCGACGTTGCCCGTCCTTGACGCGGTTGACCACAGCACGCTTGAGGTACGGCAGTGGATTCTCGATCTGGTCCCACCGGTCATGTGCCGTGGTGAACACAGTCTGGACGACGTCTTCGCTGACATGGTGCGAGCCGGACATCAAGTACGCCAGTCGAAGTAGCGCGACCCGATGGTCGCGGTACGTCTCCTCGAACCCCGGTGCGGGCGGCTGGTTCTCCGTCTTCATCACACCTGCTCAGTCGTCGGGGCGGACCACTGCGTTGCAGTAGACACGCACTTTCTCGCGTCCCGCCGAATCCGTCGGTTGGAACCGTCCCAGCATCCTGGCCGCCCGGTCGGGCGGGTCCCGGATCGCAGGAATTGGTAGCGTCCGGGCATGGCGGCGTCCTCTCCTGACCTCAGCGTTCCACCGTTCGGCATCGACTTCGGCGGCAGCGGCATCAAGGGTGCTCCCGTGGACCTGACCACCGGCGAGTTCGTCGCCGAACGCACCCGGGTCGAGACGCCCGACGGTGGCCGGCCCCAGGACGTCGCCGAGGTGGTGGCCCGGCTGGTGGCCGACGGTGCCGCGGACGGCGCACCGGTCGGCATCACCGTCCCGGGTGTCGTGATGCACGGCGTGGTGAAGTCGGCGGCCAACATCGACGAGTCCTGGATCTACACCGACGCCGCGACGATGTTCCGCGACAAGCTGCACCGCGAGGTGGTCGTGGTCAACGACGCCGACGCGGCCGGCCTGGCCGAGGCGCGCTACGGCGCGGCGCGCGGCCAGTCCGGGCTGGTCGTGGTGACCACGCTCGGCACCGGGATCGGCACGGCCCTGGTGTACGACGGCGTGCTGGTGCCGAACTCCGAGCTGGGCCACCTCGAGATCGACGGCCGGGACGCGGAGACGGTTGCGGCCAACAGCGTGCGGGAGAAGAAGGACCTGAGCTGGAAGAAGTGGGCGGAGCTGCTCACCACGTACTACCGGACGGTGGAGCGGCTGCTCTCCCCCGAGCTCTTCGTGGTCGGCGGTGGGGTCAGCAAGCTCTCCGACAAGTTCCTCCCGCTCCTGGAGATCGACACCCGCATCGTCCCTGCCACGTTGCGCAACACCGCCGGCATCGTCGGAGCAGCGGTGCTCGCCGCAGAGGCCCACCACGAGGCCTGACGTCAGGGAGACGGGCGCGGCGGGGTCCCGCTGTTGGCCCCCCGGCCACTCATGGCCAGCACGGCCTGCGCGCGGCTGCGCGCCCCCAGGAACTCCAGGATCGCCCGTACGTCGCGCTCGACCGTGCGGGCGGACATGTCGAGCTGCCGGGCGATCACCTGGTCCTTCTCGCCCAGCGCCAGCAACCGGGCCACCTCCAGCTGGCGCCGCGACAACGGCGGCTCGGCGCCGGGCGGCAACGCCGGCGCCGACAGGGTGAACGTGCGCTGCCAGATCTCCAGGACCGGGACCACGAAGTCCATCCGGTCCGTGAGCCAGGCGGTGGGCTCGCCGTCGGCGGTGACCATGCCCTCGATCAGGACACGCGTCTCGTCCACGATCAGCGCCTGCAGGAAGACCGGGCCGATCCTGGTGCCCGGGTGCTGGGACACGAGCAGCGGGTTGACCTGCAGGGTCATCGGCCGGGTGACGAGCTCCAGCCGCAGCCCCCGTGCGCGGGACGACTCGGTGAGCCCCGGTCCCGGGTCCTCCGGGTCGTAGCGCAGCTGCGGCTGCATGTTCCAGACCGTCCGCTGCGCCGACGGCTCGAGCTTGCCGAGGTGGCTGGCGATCTGGTGGATCCCCACCAGATGCAGCAGGTCGCTGGTCGCGGTCATCTGTGTCGCGTCTGCCAGCGCTTCACGCACGGTGTCCGCCATGGCCCGCAGCTCGCGAACCTCGGCGGCCTCCCGGCCGGTGCTGGACCCCCGATTGTCCTCCACCGGGCAATCCTGGCAGACGACGCACAGCGGGACAGGTTCTGGCCCGCGCCCCGAGACGTCGCAGTAGGTCCGCGCACGGCCGGCAGGCCCCGTCCCCCGTACGTGGCCTGCCGCGCGCGCTCGCCCGAGCAGGATCGCGGACCGCCGGGTCCGCCGTCCTGCGCTCAGCGGACTCTGGCGGTCATCCGCCACCGCGGTGGCGGTTCGTCCCGCGGCGCGGGACGAACCGGTGCGTCTCCCGGTGCCGAGCGCGCCGACTTGACGGACTGTGAGTGCGATCACTACGAAGGAGCCTCGGAGGGTCCACATCTACTCGGGAGATCGAACATGAGCCATCCACCCACCCCTGCCCTGCGCAGCCGGCGCCGTCGCGCGGTCGCCGCGGCGGCCGTCCTGCTCGGGGCGGTCCTGCCGGTCACCTCAGCGGTCACCGCGGACGCCAGTCCGTCGGCCCAACCCCAGCACCAGGCCCAGCACCTTTCCCAGCGATCCGCGAGCCGTGAGGTGATCGCGAACCTGTGGGAGTGGAACTGGGAGTCGGTCGGCAAGGAGTGCAGCACGGTCCTCGGCCCGAAGGGGTACGGCGGCGTGCAGGTCGCACCTCCGCAGGACTCGGTCAAGCGCCAACAGCTCGGCGACGGCAGCAACACCGTGCTGCACCCGTGGTGGGAGGTCTACCAGGCCGTGGACTACGCGCTCACGAGCCGGATGGGCGACGAGCAGCAGTTCCGGTCGATGGTCTCCACCTGCCGCAGGGCGGGCGTCAAGGTGTACGCCGACGTGATCCTCAACCACATGACCGGCCAGGGCGACACGTCCTACGGAGGCGTGACCTACCAGCGCTACGCCTACGACGGTCTCTACGCACCGGAGAACTTCCACAAGTACTCCGGAGACTGCCCGTCCGCCAGCGGCGGCATCGAGGACTTCAACAACGAGCAGCAGGTGTTCAACTGCGAGCTGGTCGGTCTCGCGGACCTGCGCACTGACACCGACGTCGTACGCGGCCGGCTGGCGACGTACCTCAACAAGCTGCTCGGGTACGGCGTGTCCGGTTTCCGGGTCGACGCCGCCAAGCACATCGGCCAGGACGACCTGGACGCGATCTACTCCCGGCTGGACCGGACCCAGGACGGCACGCGCCCGTACTGGGCTCTGGAGGTCTTTGGTGGCGGCCCCGGCAGCCTCTCCCCCGACGCGTTCACCCGCAGCGGCACGGTCCTCGGCCTGGACGGCGTCAAGCAGCTGAAGAGCGCGTTCAAGAGCTACCCGGACAACGCCACCGGCAGCATCGCCACCCTCGAGGACTTCGGCGAGGGGTCCGGGCTCACCCCCAGCGACAAGACGCTGTCGTTCGTGCAGAACCACGACACCGAGCGCAACGGTGACGCCTTGAGCTACAAGGACGGGGCGACCAACGTCCTGGCCACGGAGTACCTCCTGGCCTCGGGCTACGGCCGTCCGCAGGTGTACTCCGGGTTCGAGTTCGCCACCAACGACGACTCTCCCCCGGCCACCGCCGACGGGATGGTCACCGACACCGACTGCAGCGCCGGCTGGGCGTGCACGCACCGCAACCCGGGTGTCGAGGCGATGGTCGGCTGGCACAACGAGGTCGGCTCGACGTCTCAGGCGAACTGGTGGGACGACGGCGCCAACGTGATCTCGTTCAGCCGGGGCGACCGCGGCTGGGTCGCGCTGAACAACGGCACGACCGCGAAGACCGTCACCGTGCCGACCGGGCTGCCGAGCGGCCGCTACTGCGACGTCGTCGGCGGCGGCCGGACCGGCCGCACCTGTGCCGGGGACACCGTCGCCGTGAACGGTCGCGGCCTCACCACGCTCACCGTGCCCGCCAAGGGTGCGGTCGCGGTGCTGCGGAGCAGTCGCCTCTAGAGTCACAGCAGTTTCGTCGTTTCGCCCCGCGGGGCGGGAGATCTCGGTTAACTTGGCGGAATCTCCCGCCCCGTCGTACGACGAGGTGGTGGCCCCGATCCACCCGAGGAAGCCATGCACGCAACCAGGCCCAGCAAGCTCGTCACCGTCGGGATCGTCCTTGCCACCGCGCTCGCGACGGCTCTGGCGATGGCCCTCTCGTCTCTGGTCGGCACCTCGCTGGAGGGCTCGGGCGCGAGCCGGGCGAGGAGCTCGATCACCACCACGTGGTCGGCCTCGAAGGTGAAGCTCGGAGCCCCCGCGACAGTGCGGGGACGTGTCGCCAGCAAGCGTCTGCAGCGGCGCAGCGTGAGCCTCTACGTGAACCTGCAGTCGGGATGGCGCCTGGTCGCCGGGACGCGCAGCGACTCCCTGGGGCGCTACACGATCAAGGTGCCCACCGACTACTACTTCTCGCGCCCGATGCGGGTGCGCGCCGCCGCGACCACCCGGGCCAAGGCGGTGACCTCGACCAGCCGCACGTTCACCGTGACCCCCACCTACACGCCCGCCGGTCCGTCCACGTCCTGGTCGCGCGCGGTTGCGGGTCAGGAGGTCCGGGTCAACCCGTGCCAGACGGTGGGCTACCGGGTGAACGGCGCGAGCGCATCGGCCCTGGCCGACGTCAGGGCCACGGTCGCGCGGGTCCACGAGGCCACCGGCATCCGGTTCCGCTACCTCGGCACCACCGCCGCGGTCCCCAAGCCGTCGAGCCTGTCGAAGGCGGCCTGGCCCACGGACAGCACCCTGGTGATCGCGTTCGTGCAGCCGGCGCAGACGACCTGGCAGCTCGGTGGTCCCGCGGGCTACGAGATCTTCTCGCAGAGCGCGATCCTGTCCACGCACGCCGCCCACGACGCCCAGGGCGCGGTCAGGCGGGTCACCAAGGCCGGGGTCGTGCTCGACTCCACCCAGAACCTGGGCAGCGGGTTCGAGCAGATGCGGGGGCGGATCCTGATGCACGAGGTGGCCGCCACCCTCGGTCTCGGGTCGGTGTCCAACGCCGCCCAGCGGATGTCCGTGGTGATGCCCGCGACGGTGCTGCCGACCGCGACCGGCTGGGGTGCAGGCGACCTCGCCGGGCTCGGCCGGGTGGGTCTCGTCGAGGGCTGCGTCACCGACAACTAGGACGTCGCGGGTTGCCCGGGTCAGCCGCAGTCCCGGTCGACCAGCGCGGTCAGCCGGTCCCGCTCTGCGGTGTCGAGCGGGAGGATCTCCCGCTGCGTGGCGGCGCCCTCGAGCCGGACGTAGGCGCTGATCAGGAACGTCTGCGAGCTCTGCCCGAGCGCGTGCGCGTCGCAGCGGTGCGCCGAGCCGAGCAGCACCGGGAACCTCAGCACCGGCGCGTCGGTGCCCAGCACGGCAGGCAGCGCGTGCCGCCCGGCGCGGGGCACCAGGTCGATCAGCACGCTCCCGCCGAGGTCGACGACCCGCACCTGCCCGGTGGCGCCCGGGCGGTGCCGCAGCACCAGGACGGCGGGTAGGTACTCCTCACCCCGCAGCCGCACGGTGCGTGGCGCGGTGCGCAGGCGGACGGTCGCGGTCGCGTCCAGCCTCTGCTGTGCGCACGCCTTCGCGTGGAGCCGGTCCAGCAGCCCCGGGTCCTCCACCCGCAGCGGCAGGCGGCGGGTCCGCCCGTCGACGACCGCCAGCAACGTCGGCCGGCCGGCCGGTGGCCGGGCGCACTGCGGCGCGCCGTAGGCGATCGTGAACGCCGCCGTCTGTCCGGGCGGCACCACGCCGTCGCGGATCGGGATGGTCGGGAAGGCGAAGCCGTCCCACGAGATGGTGGCCTGGCTGACCCGGATGTCGCGCGTGCCGTTGTTGGTGACCCCGGCCTTGAGGTTGCGGGTGCCCTCGTCGAACCTGAACTGCGCCACCGAGGCGTCCAGGTGCAGCGCCGCCGGCGGGGCCTTCCGGGCCGGCGCGGACGAGCAGCCCGCCAGGCACGAGGCCGCCAGGGCGAGGGCGAGGACGCGGGAGACGGGCATCAGAGGCGACTATGGCCCTCGGCTCCCTCGGTGTCCATGCTCGCGGGTGCGAGGTGGCCGCCGGCTGGGGTACCGTCGAGACACGCCGGTTCGGCCTGAATTGCGCTATCTCATATCTGAGATAAAGTCCCGTTCATGACCGACGACTACCTGTCCCGCATCGGGAACCTGATCCGCGACGCCCGCAAGCACCGTGGCTGGACCCAGCAGCAGCTCGCCGACGTGCTCTCCACCAGCCAGAGCGCCGTCAACCGGATCGAACGCGGTCACCAGAACCTCTCCCTGGAGATGCTCGCCCGCATCGGCGAGGCCCTCGACTCCGAGATCGTCTCCCTGGGCGCCGGCCCGACCCACCTGCGCGTCACCGGCCCGACCAAGCTGTCCGGCTCCATCGATGTGAAGTCCTCGAAGAACGCCGGGGTCGCGCTGCTCTGCGCGTCCCTGCTCAACCGCGGGCGTACGACGCTGCGCCGCGTGGCCCGCATCGAGGAGGTCAACCGGCTCCTCGAGGTGCTCGCCAGCATGGGCGTGCAGACCCGGTGGCTGAACGCCGACAACGACCTGGAGATCGTGCCCCCGCACGACCTCGACCTGGACCGCATCGACGAGGAGGCCGCACGCCGTACCCGCTCGGTGATCATGTTCCTGGGGCCGCTGATGCACCGGCAGGACACCTTCGAGCTGCCCTACGCCGGCGGCTGCGACCTCGGCACCCGCACCGTCGAGCCGCACATGGCCGCGCTGCGGCCGTTCGGCCTCGAGGTGAAGGCCACCGAGGGCAGCTACCACGCCACCGTCAACCGGGCGGTCTCCCCCACCCGGCCGATCGTGCTCACCGAGCGCGGCGACACCGTCACCGAGAACGCCCTGCTCGCGGCCGCGCGCCACGACGGCGTGACCGTGATCCGCAACGCCAGCCCGAACTACATGGTCCAGGACCTGTGCTTCTTCCTGGAGAAGCTCGGCGTGCGCATCGACGGCGTCGGCACCACCACGCTGACCGTGCACGGCACCCCCGACATCGACGTGGACGTCGACTACGCGCCGTCGGAGGACCCGATCGAGGCGATGTCGCTGCTGGCCGCCGCGATCGTCACGGACTCCGAGATCACCATCCGCCGGGTGCCGATCGAGTTCCTGGAGATCGAGCTCGCGCTGCTGGAGGAGATGGGCTTCCGCTACGAGCGCAGCGAGGAGTACGTCGCCGCCAACGAGCACACCCGGCTGGTGGACATCACCACCCGGCACTCCGAGCTGCACTCCCCCATCGACAAGATCCACCCGATGCCGTTCCCGGGCCTCAACATCGACAACCTGCCGTTCTTCGCGGTGATCGCCGCGGTGGCCGAGGGGCAGACGCTGCTGCACGACTGGGTCTACGAGAACCGCGCGATCTACCTCACCGAGCTCACGAAGCTCGGTGCCTCGGTCAAGCTGCTCGACCCGCACCGGGTGATGATCGAGGGGCCGACGCGCTGGCGCGGCACCGAGGTCGTCTGCCCGCCGGCGCTGCGTCCGGCGGTGGTCATCCTGCTCGCGATGCTGGCCTCGAAGGGCACCTCGGTGCTGCGCTCGGTCTACGTGATCAACCGGGGCTACGAGGACCTGGCGACCCGGCTCAACGACCTGGGCGCGAGCATCGAGACCTTCCGCGACATCTGAGCCGACCGGTCGGGGCCCGGTCAGCCGAAAAGGGTCTCGATGTAGGCGCGGGTGACCGGGCGGCTCGGCGGCGGGGCGGTCATCTCCGCGGTGATCCGCGGCAGCGGCTGCGTCTTGGGACCGCTGTCGCGGTGCCAGTCGTTCTCCGCCTCGATCAGGTTGCCGAGGTCGGCGCGCTCGAGGAAGACACCCTGGCACGACGAGCACTGGTGGACCGTGACGTCTCCGAGGTAACGCGGCGACATCGTGGACTGGCACTGCGGGCAGGTCATCTCCTCCATGGGGCGACGGTACTCCGCCTCCGGCAGCACCGTCCCGACGCCACGCGAATGCGCCCGGGCGCAACCCGGGTGAGTAGCAACGCGGATGGGCACGGCAGCGATTCGTGGCCAGAGTGGACGCATGTCCGTGGATACTGCAGGCGTGACACGACCGCACACCGGTTTCCCCTTCCTCGACGCGGGACGTGACCAGCCCGGAGCCGTGCTGGCCTTCGCGCACCGCGGCGGTGCGCGCCACCCCGAGCTCACCGGCCTCGAGAACACCCTGGTCGCCTTCGAGCACGCGGTCCGGCTCGGCTACGGCTACCTCGAGACCGACGTGCACCTGACCCGCGACGGGGTGCTGCTCGCCTTCCACGACGAGGCCCTCGACCGGGTCACCGGCACTCCCGGGGCGATCGCCACGACGACGTACGACGACCTCGCCGACGCCCTGATCGGCGGCCGGGAGCCGATCCCCACGATGGCCGAGCTGCTGGAGCACTTCCCCCGCGTGCGGTTCAACATCGACCTGAAGGCCGAGGCCGCCGTGGCCGGCCTCGCCGACCTCGTGGAGCACACCGCCTCGCACGACCGGGTGTGCGTGGGGTCGTTCTCCGAGGCGCGGCTGCGGGCGTTCCGCCGGCGGGTGTCCCGGCCGGTCGCGACGTCGTACGGGCCGGTCGGCGTGGGGCTGAGCCGGTTCGCGCCCCGGGGGCTCGCCGAGACCGTCCTGCGCGGGCGTGGTGACGCCCTCCAGGTGCCGCACCGGCTGAACAGGGTCACGATCGTCACCGAGCGCTTCGTCGCGCGGGCGCACGCCGCCGGTAGGCCGGTGCACGTGTGGACCGTGGACGACCGGGCGCAGATGGACACGCTGCTCGACCTCGGGGTCGACGGGCTGATGACCGACCGCACGGATGTGCTTCGCGAGGTCCTGCTGGACCGAGGACAGTGGATGGGAGACCTCGCATGATCGGTGTGACGAGTCCAGGAGGGATCGCGAACCTCGAGCCGCTGGGACGGCAGAAGGAACAGCGGGCCTGGAACTGGTACGACTGGGCGAACTCGGCGTACTACACCACCATCGGCACCGTGTTGTTCGGGCCCTGGATGATCCACGTGGCCAAGCAGGCCGCCCCCGACTGCACTGGCCCGCGCTGTGTCGAGACGCTGCACATCCTGGGGCTCCCCGTCGCGGCCGGTTCCCTGCCCGGGTACCTCATCGCCTTGTCGACGATCGTCAGCGCGTTCCTGCTGCCCTTGGTGGGTGCCGTTGCCGACCGCTCGTCGCGCAAGAAGCTGCACATGGTGACGTACGCCTGGACCGGCGCGGCGTTCGCATCCTTGCTGTTCTTCCTGGATGCCGGGAGGTGGCAGATCGGCGCCGTGGCGATCGTGATGAGCAACATCCTCGCCGGCTGCTCATTGGTCTGCTACAACGCCATCCTGGTCGACATCTCGACCGAGGAGGAACGCGACCGGGCGTCCTCCCGCGGATGGGCGTGGGGATATCTCGGCGGCGGGTTGTTGCTGGCGATCAACCTCGCGGTCTTCACCTTCCACGACGCACTCGGACTCAGCGAAGGCCTCGCGGTGCGGCTGTCCATGCTCTCCGCAGCCGTCTGGTGGGCGGCCTTCACGCTCATCCCCGCCGTGCGCCTGCACAACTACGCGCCACGCAACGTGGAGCAGCTCGAGGGCACCCTGGTGCAGCGCAGCTTCGGGCAGCTCGTCGACACGCTCAAGGACCTGCGCAACTATCCGATGACCCTGACGTTCCTGCTGGCCTACGTCTTCTACAACGACGGCATCCAGACGGTCATCACGAACGCCGCGACGTACGGCACCCAGCAGCTCGAGTTCAGCCAGACAGTCATGACCGCAGCGATCCTGATGATCCAGTTCGTTGCTTTCGGGGGCGCGCTGATCTTCGGCAAGCTGGCGGCGAAGCACGGCTCGTACCGCTCGATCCTGTGGGGCACCTTCGGCTGGATGGGAATCGTCGTGCTCGCGTTCTTCCTGCCTGCGCGCAACATCGGACTCTTCCTGGCAGTCGGCGCCGGCATCGCGATCGTGATGGGTGGCACCCAGGCGTTGTCCCGGTCCTTCTTCAGCCTGCTGATCCCGCGCGGACGTGAGGGCGAGTACTTCAGCCTCTACCAGATGTTCGAGCGCGGAACTTCGTGGCTGGGCACCGTCATGTTCTCCCTGATCTACCAGCTCACGGGCTCCTACCGGCCCTCGATCGTGGCTCTGGTCGTCTTCTTCGTCCTCGGCGCCTTCTTCCTGCTGCGACTCGACCCGGCGCGCGGGATCCGAGAGGCCGGCAACGCCACACCGTCCGTGATCTAGCAACCCGGGAACCACGTCGCCGGTGCGCGAGCACTCCCCCGTCCGTCCTGTAGCCACCCGCTCGCGCCGACGCAGCCGGCCGACCGTACGCCGGGCTGGACCACCGGCGACCGGATGACGGCTGCTCAGGGCGGGGTGGGAGGCCCGTGTCGGCTATGTGACATCTCACGTGTTCCCCGCGTGTGACCGCCGGGTGTATGGGTAACTGGACACAGTAGGCACCCAGGCAACGCAGGCGCGGGGAATCTCCCCCGGTCCTGGATCGTTGTGCTGGGTGGAAGGCGTCGAAGGACCGGTCCTACCGGCTCGCCCGGCGCATATACGGGGAACACAAGACCAGGAGGTGGCTCATGGGAGAGCGCACTTTGCGTGGCGCACGACTCGGGGGCCAGAGCTTCGAGGATGAGCGCGGCATCGAGTTCGCGGCACGTCAGAACGTCGGTTACGCGTGCCCCCAGGGGCATGAGTTCGAGATCCCGATGTCGCTGGAGGCCGAGGTCCCGGCCGTCTGGGAGTGCCCGCGCTGTGGCGCGGAGGCGCTCAGCAGGGACGGCCTGACCCGCGAGGCGAAGGTCGAGAAGCCGGTCCGCACGCACTGGGACATGCTGCTCGAGCGTCGCTCCATCAAGGAGCTCGAGGACATCCTCACGGAGCGGCTGGAGCTGCTCCGCGGCGGTGAGATCGGCCCGGCGCACCTGCACCGGCCCTCGAAGAAGAAGTCCGCCAAGACGGCCTGACGCACCAGCTCGGCAGATCTAGTCGACGACCTCGCCCTGGACCACACCATCGGGTCCGGGGCGTTGTCGCGTCCGGGCACCGGTCGTGTCGCCCGAGGTTCGCCCGTAGCCCGGTGCGCCCGGGCCGGAGAGGAACTTACGGGTCAGGAAGCGGGTCAGCCCGCGCCGGGCCACCGGCCGGGTGAACGGAAGCACGCAGAACAACCCGAAGATGTCCGTGATGAACCCCGGGGTCAGCAGCAGCGTCCCGCCGACCAGGATCAGCACGCCGTCGGCCAGCTCACGCGCCGGCATCCTGCGGTCCTCCAGCGCCTCCCGCAGCGACTGCCAGGCCCGGGTGCCCTCCCGCTTCATCAGCCAGCTGCCCAGGAAGCCGTCGGCCACCAGCAGCAGCACCGTCCACCAGGCGCCGATGACCTGGCCGACCTGGATCAGCACGTAGATCTCGAGGACCGGCACCACCACGAACAGCAGCGCGAGCACCCACCAGGGAATCCGTCGCCTCATCCGCTCACTCCTCGCGCTGTGCCACCCGCTCCGGGGAGCGGTGTCGTCTGTGCTTCGAGAGTACGTCGGCGGCCTGACGACCGCGCTCGCGCAGGCCCCACGTGGTGATCCGGCGCAGCGACTCGGTGGCCACGTCGCGGTTCATCTTCGACTCGCCCCGGACCCGCTCGACGAACTCGATCGGCACCTCGACGACGCGCAGGCCCGCCCGCAGCGTCCGGAAGGCCAGGTCGGTCTGGAAGATGTAGCCGGCCGACTGCACGCTGTCGAGGTCGATCGCCTCGAGCGTCGTACGGCGGAAGAGTCGGTAGCCGGCGGTCACGTCGCGCAGCGGGATCCCCAGCAGCACCCGCGCGTAGACGTTCCCGCCGACCGAGAGCACCTTGCGCGAGAACGGCCAGTTCACGACCGACCCACCCGCGACCCAGCGGGAGCCGATCACCAGATCGGCGTGCTGCAGCGCCTCGAGCAGCCTGGGCAGCTGCTCGGGCTGGTGGGAGCCGTCGGCGTCCATCTCCCCGACCACGTCGTAGCCGCGCTCGAGCGCGACCCGGAAACCGTGCAGGTACGCCGCGCCCAGGCCGGCCTTCTCGGCGCGGTGCAGGACGCTGACCTGCGGGTCGGCGGCGGCCATCGTGTCGGCCAGCGCGCCGGTGCCGTCCGGGGAGGCGTCGTCCACGACCAGGACGTCCACCTGCGGGGTGGCCGCGCGGACACGGCCCACGATCCACTCGAGGTTGTCGCGCTCGTTGTAGGTCGGGATCACGACCAGTACCCGCCCGAGATCAGCTGTGCTCATACTGCAGGTCCGCTTCCTCTGCACTGTCGACGGTGCCACCGGCCGGGCGCCGACGATAGCGGACCACGAGGGCCCAGAGGACCGAGACCAGCGAAACCGTTCCCAAGGCGTGCTCGGGCCAGGGCCCGAGCACGGTGGCGGGGGTCCGCGCGCTGATGAGGGACACCGGGCGCTCGAGGACGGCCTGCTTCTGCGAGGGGGCCCGCGCGACGACCCGCCCGTCGGGTGCCAGCACGCCCGAGATGCCGTTGGTGGAGGCGACCACGACGTACCGGCCGGTCTCGATGGCCCGTAGGCGCGACATCGCGAACTGCTGCTCGACCTGGCCGGTCCCGGTGTAGGTCGCGTTGTTCGTCGGCACCACGATCACGTCGGCGCCGCCGTCGACCAGATCCCGCAGCAGGCCGTCGTAGGCGACCTCGAAGCACATCAGCACACCGGCCGTGGCCCGTCCGACCCGGAGCACACCGGGGCGGGTGCCGCGGACCATGTCGCTGGGGATCTGGTCCAGCGCGGGCACCCGGGGGGCGAGCAGCGAGCGGAGCGGGATGTACTCCCCGAACGGCACCGGGTGGATCTTGTCGTAGTGCCTCCCCGGCCGGCCGTCGGCGGACCACACGATCGCCCGGTTGAACCAGCCCTGGTCCACGCGGTCCCCGACCACCGCGCCCATCAGCAGCGGCGTGCCCACGGCCTCGGCGGCCGCGGCGATGGCGGCCCCCGCGCTGGGGTCGGCGTACGGGTCGATGTCGGAGGAGTTCTCCGGCCAGATCACCAGGTCCGGACGCCGGGCGGCGCCGGAGTCGATGCGGTCGGCCAGCGCAAGGGTGGCCTCGACGTGGTTGTCCAGGACGGCGCGGCGCTCGGCGAAGGCCTCGAGCCCCTTGCCGGGGACGTTGCCCTGCACCGCTGCCACGGTGACCCGCGGGGCGTCGGCGGTGCCCGTGTGCCAGGGCAGCAGCGCGGCCAGGCAGGCCAGCGCCAGCGCCAGCACCGGCCCGGCGACGGCGCGCACGGGCGTACGACGGGCCCGCAGCGCGCCCCACGCCAGGGTGGTGCCCACCAGGGCGACCAGGAACGTCACGCCCGGAGCCCCGACGTAGGCGAACGCGGGTGCGACCGGGGTGTCCTCGGTGGCGAACGCGAGCCGTCCCCAGGGGAAGCCGCCGAACGGGATCCCCGCCCGCAGGGCCTCCGCTGCGACCCAGGCGGTGGCCGCCCACACCGGCCAGCCGGGAAGGCGGGGCGGCCGCCCGGCGACGGCGCTCGTGGCCAGGCCGACGAGCCCGTAGAACAGCCCCTCGACCAGCGACAGCGGCAGCCACGCGTAGACGCCGATGACCTGGAGCCACGGCAGCAGCACGAGCATGAACGCCGTACCGAAGACGAGGCCGAGCCAGAAGCCCTCACGGAGCCGGGGAGCGCCGGCTGCGAGGACGGTGACCACCGCGACGGCGACGGGGAGCAGGTAGACCCAGTGGTAGGGCTCGAAGGCGAGTCCGGCGCCGACTCCGGCCAGCCCCGCGACCGCGCTCCGGGCGAGCAGCCTCACCGGTCTCCTCCTGAACGTCTGCGACCCCGTGCCGACGTCCAACCTACCGACTCGGCCCCGACCCGCGGCGCCGTTACCGGGTCCGGACGCGAAAAGAGCCCGGACCCTTCGGACCGACCTCGCCTCCGCCGGCTGCGGAGGTCGGGGCCGTTGTCTACTGGGCGCCGGACTCTTGTTCGTGTCCCAACCCGCCGATGTCGCGCCAACCTCCGGGAACCGCGTCGCACCCTGGTTCGTGGTACCCGACCCGGTCACGCGGCCACCTGGACGCCAACACGCAACGACGGCCTGCTCGATGGAACCCGCAGAGACTGTCGCTGCGGGGTGGTACCTGTCAACCGGTCGCGACCAGTGGTTTCGCATGAAAACCGCAGGTCAAAGCGGTTTCCTCGGTCTTGTAACTCCCTGTCCCTTTTTTACCGTTGGCGGCGTGTCGCCGCGGGACACGCCGAGCCCGATTTGTCACCCGCGCGGCGGCACCACGACCACGCCGGTGGCCGTGGTCGCGACCACCGGTTCGGCCAGCATCTCGGCCGCCGAGCCGGACACATCGGGTCGGCCCCGGCCGACCACCACGGCCCGGAACTCCAGCGTGCGCGACCGGCTCCCGACGGCCACCACCTCGGCGGTGACCTCCAGCACGTCGCCGGCTCGCACCGGGGCCCGGAACTGTACGTCGGAGTAGGACGCGAACAGCCCCTCGTCGCCGTCGGTGCGGATGCACACCTCGGTGGCCACGTCACCGAACAGGCCCAGCGAGTAGGCGCCGTCGACCAGGTTGCCGGCGTAGTGCGCGTGCGAGTAGGGCACGTAGCGGCGGTGGGTCACGGTCAGACCGAGTCGGTCGTCGCTCATCGTCGTCCTCCGGCGGTCGAGCCTGTCTTACGGGTGGCAGGGCCTGTCGAGACCCGCTGGGTGACCAGCTGGTGGGTGAGGTAGGAGGCGACCTCGCCGGGCGTCGTCCCCCGGGCGAAGACCCGGTCGACGCCGAGCTCGTCGGCCATGTTCTCCGCGAAGCGCGGCCCGCCGACGATCAGCAGCGGACGCTGGTCGCTGGGGTAGGCCTCCCGGAAGGCCGCGGACATCTCCTTGGTGTTCAGGATGTGCGCGTCGCGCTGGGTGACGACCTGCGAGACCAGGATCGCGTCGGCCTTCTCCTCCCGGGCCCGTGCCACGAGCTGGGGTACCGAGACCTGGGCGCCGAGGTTGACCACCTTCAGCTCGCGGTAGTACTCCAGGCCCTTCTCCCCCGCGAACCCCTTGATGTTCAGGATCGCGTCGATGCCGACGGTGTGCGCGTCCGTGCCGATGCAGCCACCCACCACCGTCAGCCGGCGGCGCAGCGTGCGCTTCACCGCGGCGTTGACCTCCTTGGGCGTGAGCAGCGGGTAGTCGCGCTCCACGACCTGCACCTGGGAGACGTCGACGAGGTGGTGGACCCGGCCGTAGACCACGAAGAACGTGAAGTCGGGTCCCATCGCCTTGGCGTGCACGACGAGCGCCGGGTCGATGCCCATCTTGCCGGCCAGCTGCGCCGCCGCGCCCTCGGCGATCTTGGAGTTCGGCATCGGCAGCGTGAACGAGACCTGCACCATGCCGTCACCGGTGGTGTCGCCGTACGGCCGGATGATCGGCCCGGTCTCCCGGTCGGTGCTCACTTCGCCTCCAGGATCTCGGTCGCGGGGTTGAAGTAGCCGGGGGCCTTCTTGGCCACGCCGTCGAGACCGCGTCCGGCGTCGGCCGGGCGCTTCATCAGCCCGAACGTTCCGTCGGCGATCGCCTCCAGCAGGCCGTGCTTGCCCTCGTGCTCCAGGATCCGCTCGAGCAGCTCGATGCTCTCGCCGAGCACCTGGCGGGCCCGCTCGGCGATGAAGCCGTCCGGGCTGGGCCGGAAGTCCTCGTGCAGGTTGCCGGCCGCGTTCATCACGTAGCGGACGTTCTGCAGGGCCAGGTCGCGGTCGGAGAGCCACGGGGTGACGACCGCCTCGGTCATCATCCCGACCAGCAGGATCCCCTGGTCGGTGAGCATCCCGGCGAGGTTGAAGAACGCGTCGAGCAGGTAGCCCCGGAACACGTCACCGGTCATGTGCCGGGTGGGCGGCATCCACTTCAGCGGCGCCTTCGGGAACAGCTCGCGCGCCAGCAGGGCGTGCGCCAGCTCCATCCGGAAGCTGTCCGGCAGGTCGGGATTGATCTCGAACGCGTGCCCGAGCCCGAGCTGCCAGTCCTCGAGACCGGCCTCCTTGCCGAAGTACTCGTTGAGCAGCTGGCTCACCGTCACCGTGTGCGCTGCCTCGACCGCGTCCGCGGTGGTCAGGTAGTTGTCCTCACCGGTGTTGATCACGATCCCGGCCCGGGCGTGCACCTGCCGGCTGAACCGCTGGTCGACGAACGTGCGGATCGGGTTGATGTCGCGGAAGAGGATGCCGTACATCGAGTCGTTCAGCATCATGTCGAGGCGCTCGAGACCGGCCAGGGCGGCGATCTCCGGCATGCACAGGCCCGACGCGTAGTTGGTCAGCCGGACGTAGCGGCCGAGCTCCTTGCTGGACTCGTCGAGCGCCGCGCGCATCAGCCGGAAGTTCTCCTGCGTCGCGTACGTCCCGGCGAAGCCCTCGCGGGTCGCGCCCTCGGGCACGTAGTCGAGCAGCGACTGGCCGGTGGAGCGGATCACCGCGATGATGTCCGCACCCTCGCGGGCGGCCTGCTGGGCCTGCGGCATGTCCTCGTAGATGTCACCGGTCGCGACGATCAGGTAGATCCACGGCTTGTGGTCGGGGTCGCCGTACCGCTTCACCATCCGGTCCCGCTCGCGGCGCCGGGCGTCGACCTTCCGGATCCCGGCGCCGACCTGCTTGTTCGCCGCGGCACGGGCCCGGGTGAGGTCGCGGCCCTCGGGGAGCCGGAACCGCACCGAGCCGGCCGACGCCTTCTGTGCCAGCACGGACAGGTCGTCGGCCTCGCCGCGGACCAGGGCGTCCCAGACCGGCAGCGCGATCCCCTGCTCGATCCCGACGTCGCCGCGTACGGCGTCCAGCAGCCGGTTCACCCAGGGGATGCCGTCGGCGTCGGCGCCCTGCAGGCCGCCCAGCCGCAGCGTCGCACGCTCGACCGAGACGGTGGTGTGCTTCTTGGCCAGGTCCACGATCGGCCGGCCCGCCTGGCGCGCGAGGGTGCGGGCCTTGCGGACGGTGACCGGGTCGAGGTCCAGCTTGCCGCGGCGGCTGGTCGCGGCGGTCCGGCTGGTCGAGGGGGTCCGGCTGGTCGAGGCCACGCGTCGCTCGCTCATGGGGTGTTCATTCCAGGGCTCCAGGTTGTTCGAAGGCGGTCTCGCCGGCGACGAGCGTCAGGACGCAGGTCGGCAGCTCGACATCGGGGTGCAGGTCGGGAAGGTGGGGCACGCCGGCCCGCGGGTCGGTCGACCACGCGGCGATCCGGGCGTCGGGGGTCTGGACCACGAGGTCGCCCGGGACGTCCCAGACGGCGATGCTCGCGGGCGCGCCGGGCGCGATCACGCCGCCCTCGTCGCGCCGGGCCGCACGCCAGCCGCCGCGGGTGTGTGCGTTGAACGCGGCGCGCACGGTGATCCGCTCGGACTCGGTGTGGTGCCAGGCGGCGGCGCGCACGGCGGCCCACGGGTCGAGCCCGGTGACCGGGCTGTCGGAGCCGAAGGCCAGCGCGACGCCGGCCTTGTTCATCGAGGCGAACGCGTTCATCGGCCGGGCCCGCTCGACGCCGAGGCGCTGGGCGTAGAGCGAGTCGTCCCCGCCCCACAGCGCGTCGAACACGGGCTGCATGCTGGCGGTCACCCCGAAGGAGCCCAGCGTGGCCATCTCCTCCGCGGTGGCCATCTCGAGGTGCTCCACCCGGTGCCGGCCCTGGACGATCGCCGGGACGCCGACGATCTCGGCGGCCGCGCGGAACCCGGCCACCAGCTCGGAGACGGCCCGGTCGCCGATCACGTGGAAGCCGGCCTGGATCCCCGCGCGGGTGCACTCCACGACGTGGTCGGCGACCTGCTCGGCGTCGAGGTAGAGGTGTCCGCAGGTGTCCGCGTCCGCGTAGGGCGCGTGCAGGGCAGACGTGCGCGACCCGATGGAGCCGTCCATGCACAGGTCGCCGGCAGCGCCCGCGCAGCCGAGCCCACGGGCCTGCTGCAGGTCGAGCGAGCCCCAGTACCCGACCACCTCGGGCAGTGCCGCCCGCTCGCCCCGGACGAACGCCTGGCTCAGCTCGTCCAGGATCCCGAAGTCCTCCGGCGGGCAGATGTGCGGCGCACCGAGCTCGTGGACCATGCCGATGCCGTGCCGGGCGGCGTCCTCCAGCGCACGCAGGATCGCAGCCTCGCGGTCGGGGGCGGGCGTCATCCGGAACAGTCCGTCGCGCGCCGCGTGGTGGGCGTCGCGGGCGACCAGCCCGGTGGCGTGGTAGCCGGCGGCGTGGACGACGTCGGCGCAGGCGTCGAGGAAGGCGGTGCTGAGCACGGCCGAGTGCACGTCGACGCGGGAGAGGAACACTGCGCGGCCCTCGGTGGCCCGGTCGAGCTCCTCGCGGGTGAACGGTCGCTGCTCCGGCCAGAGCGTCTCGTCCCACCCGAAGCCGAGCAGGACGGACGCTGAGGAGTTGCGGGCGTGCGAGGCCACCGCGTCGAGGGCCTCGGCCAGCGAGGAGGCCGCGCCCAGGTCGACGCCGGTGGCCGCGAAGCCCGTCTGGGCGAGGTGCACGTGCGCGTCGACGAACGCCGGCGTGACCAGCCGGCCGTCCAGCTCGACGACCCGGTCGGCACCGTCCTCGAAGTGCACGGACGCGTCGTCGTCCCCGGTCCAGACCACGGCGCCTCCGTCGAGGCAGAGGGCGGTGGCGTGCGGGTCGGCGGGCGTGTGGACGTATCCACCGCGGAGCAGGATGCGGGTCACGCGTCCATCCTCACAGCCGACGCTCGAAAAGCGACCGCACCCCCGCGTGCCCACGCAGCAGGGACAGCGCGTAGTCGGCGTGCCCGGGCACGTAGCCGTTGCCGACGAGCATGGTGACGTCGGCTGCGAGGCCCTCGGCGCCGAGGGCCGCGGCGCTGAACGAGGTGGCCATCGAGAAGAACACGACGGTGCCGCGACCGGCGGTGGACAGGATGGCGCCGCCCTCGCAGCCGGGTACGTCGACGCACACGACCGTGACGTCGGCGGGGCCGCCGGCTGCCGTGACGGCCTCGGACAGGGCGACCGGGTCCCGGGCGTCGGCCACGGCGACGACGTCGGCGACGCCCGCCTCGGTGAGCAGGCCGGCCTCGGCCTGGTGCGGCACGACGCCGATCGTCCTGCTCGCGCCCGCGGCCTTGGCGGCCGCCAGCGACAGCGACCCGGACTTGCCGGCCCCGCCGACGACGGCGACCACCGGGTCGACGTACGACCCCACGACACGGGCTGTCAGGGCAGGGGCGCCGCACACGTCCATCACCGACAGGGACAGCTCGGCCGGCAGGTCGTCGGGGATCACCGCCGCGATCGAGCGGCCGAACAGGACGGCGTACCCGTCGGCGGGGACCTGCTCGGAGCGGCCGTCCCAGCGCGCGAGGCCGTCCTCGATGACCAGCGGGGTCAGGGTCAGGGAGACCAGGGTGGTGACCCGGTCCCCCACCTTCAGGCCGAGCGGCGAGTCGGGGCCGACCTCTTCCACGGTGCCGACGAGCATGCCGCCGGAGCCGGTCTCGGGGTTCTGCATCTTGCCGCGGGTCGCGACGATGTCGAGCACCGCCTGGCGGACCCGGTCCCCGTCGCCGTCGTAGGTGCGCTCGAGCTGGCGGAACGACGCGGCGTCCAGGTTGAGCCGCTCCACCCGGATCCGGACCTCGTCGGGCCACAGGTCGCGCCGGGTGTCCAGCCGCTCGGCCGCCTGAGGCAGCACCCCCGCGGGCTCGAGCACACGGTGCAGGCCGACCGGGCTCCCCAGGTCACTCACGGGCGGTCCTTTCACGATGATCGCGGTGGCAGGAAATCATCCGGCGGTTCGTTCGACAGGCCGGAGATCCTTTGCGTATCGTGGCATGCACGGGATGCGTCGTACAAACCCGACGCGCACTCTCTTCGAATACGGAGCACGCAGGTAACCATGAGCATCGAGACCTCCATCGGCCTGGAGACCGGCCAGCCCTACCCCTACCGTCGCGTCGAGCTCGTCGAGCCTGACTGGACCCGTTTCCCGGGCTGGAAGGACGTGACAGCGCAGGACTGGGAGTCCGTGCAGTGGCAGCGCGCGCACTGCATCAAGAACGTCCGGCAGCTGCGCGCCCTGTGGGGCGACCTGGTGGACGAGGCGTTCTACGAGGACGTGGAGCGCGACCAGCGCGAGCGGGCCACCATGTCGATGCTGGTGCCGCCGCAGATGATGAACACGATGGCGCCCCGGGACACCCCGCGCGGCCCCGGCTCGCTGACCGAGGCGATGTACGCCGACCCGGTCCGTCGCTACATGCTGCCGGTGTTCTCCGAGCGGCGCGAGGACTGGCCGTCGCACCCGCACGCCACCCGCGACTCGCTGCACGAGCACGACATGTGGGTGGCCGAGGGCCTGACCCACCGCTACCCCACCAAGGTGCTCGCCGAGCTGCTGCCCACCTGCCCCCAGTACTGCGGGCACTGCACCCGGATGGACCTGGTCGGCAACTCCACGGCGGTGATCGACAAGCTCAAGTTCCTCGGCAAGCCGGTCGACCGGCACGCGGAGATGCTCGACTACCTGCGTCGTACGCCGTCCGTGCGCGACGTGGTGGTCTCCGGCGGCGATGTCGCGAACATGCCCTGGCCGCGGCTCGAGGAGTTCCTCACCCACCTGCTCGAGATCGAGAACATCCGCGACATCCGGCTCGCCACCAAGGCCCTCGCGGGCCTGCCGCAGCACTGGCTGCAGGACGACGTGCTCGCCGGGGTGGAGCGGGTGGCCCGCACCGCCCGTGACCGTGGGGTCTCGCTGGCCATGCACACGCACGTCAACCACGCGAACTCGGTGACCCCGATGGTGGCGAAGGCGTCGCGGGCGATGCTGGACGCCGGCCTGCGCGACGTACGCAACCAGGGTGTGCTGCTCAACGGCGTCAACGCCGACCCGCACGCGCTGCTCGACCTCTGCTTCGCGCTGCTCGACGGTGCCCAGGTCATGCCCTACTACTTCTACATGTGCGACATGATCCCGTTCAGCGAGCACTGGCGGGTCTCGGTCGCGGACGCGCAGCGGCTGCAGCACCACATCATGGGCTACCTGCCGGGCTTCGCGACGCCGCGCATCGTGTGCGACGTCCCGTTCGTCGGCAAGCGGTGGGTGCACCAGCTCGCCGACTACGACCAGGAGCACGGCATCTCCTACTGGACGAAGAACTACCGCACGTCCATCGAGGCGGCCGACCCCGAGGCGCTGACCCGCACCTACGCCTACTACGACCCGATCCACACCCTGCCCGAGTCGGGCCAGGACTGGTGGCGCCAGCACGCCGGCGACACCGTGGCCGAGGCGGAGGTGGCCGCGGCCGCGTCCCGCGACGCCGCCGAGTCCCAGAAGCTCCTCCCCCTCGCCTGACCCCTCCCCCGTTGACCCGGGGCTCGCGCTGGGTTGACCCGGGGCTCGTGCTGGGTTGACCCGGGGCTCGGTGCCTCAGTGGAGGTCGGTGAGCGCCTCGACGAGGCGGGCGACCGGGCTCTCGAGGTTCCACTTGTCCGAAAGCGCGACGAGCGCGTCCGGGGCGGCAGGGGTGAGCGGGAGGGTGAGGTCCGGCTTCCCGAGGTCGATCTCGCGCGCCACCTCGACCACGGTCGAAGCCACCGCGAGGTAGTCGGCCGCCTCCCGGAGCTTGCGGCGCGGGCTCGGCGCGATGTCCGAGTCCGGGTCGTCGACCGCCTCGCGCAGCCCGGTCATCGTCCCGAACCGCTGCAGCAGCGTGGCGGCTGTCTTCTCCCCCACCCCGGACACGCCCGGCAGCCCGTCGGACGGGTCACCCCGCAGGGCGGCGAAGTCGGCGTACTGGCGCCCGTCGATGCCGTACTTCTCCTGTACGACGGAGTTGGTGACGCGTTCGTGCCTCCCGACGCCCCGGGCGATGTAGAGGATCCGCACCTCGGCGTCGTCGTCGACGAGCTGGAACAGGTCGCGGTCACCGGTCACCACGTCCACCGGCATGCCGGCGTCCTTGGACAGCGTGCCGATCACGTCGTCGGCCTCGTAGCCGTCCGCCCCCACGACCGCGATCCCGAACGCCGCGAGCACGTCGCGGATCACCGGCACCTGGGCCTCGAGCGGGTCCGGGACGTCCTCCACGTCCGGGCCGCCCGGCACGACGTACTCGACGCGGTGGGCCTTGTAGGAAGGGATCAGGTCGACGCGCCACTGGGGCCGCCAGTCGTTGTCCCAGCAGCAGGCCAGGTGCGTCGGCCGGTAGTCGGTGACCAGCCGCGAGATGAAGTCCAGCAGGCCGCGGACCGCGTTCACGGGGGTCCCGTCAGGGGCCTTGATCGAGTCCGGCACGCCGTAGAACGCGCGGAAGTACATCGAGGCCGTGTCCAGCAGCATCAGGCGAGAGCTCACGGGCCGAGTCTCGCACGACGGGTCCCGCCACCACCGGGTCGCCGAGCGTTAGTGTGTCGCTCGTGGAAGACCTCGACCGGCGCATCCTCACCCTTCTCGCCACCGACGGCCGGATGTCGTTCACCGACCTCGGCAAGTCCACCGGGCTGTCGACGTCGGCCGTGCACCAGCGGGTCAAGCGGCTCGAGCAGCGCGGCATGATCAAGGGGTACGGCGCGACGGTCGACTACGACCAGGTCGGGATGCCGCTCACCGCGTTCATCTCGATCCGGCCGATCGACCCGTCACAGCCGGACGACTCACCGGACCGGCTCCGCGGGATCACCGAGATCGAGAGCTGCTGGTCGGTGGCCGGCGACGAGTCCTACATCCTCAAGGTGCGGGTGGCGGCGCCGACCGACCTGGAGAACCTGCTGGCCCGGGTGCGTGCGGCGGCCAACGTGTCGACGCGTACGACGATCGTGCTGTCCACGCCGTACGAGAGCCGCCCCGTCAGCTGACCCGAGCCCCGGGTCAACCCCGCACGAGCCCCGGCTCAACCCCGCACGAGCCCCGGCTCAACCCCGCACGAGCCCCGGCTCAACGGTCAGTCGGAGACCGAGGAGTAGGCGACGACGCCGCGGCGCAGAGCGCCGGAGGTCTCGCGGGCGGTGTTGCGCAGCGTTCGGTCGTCGCCGGCGGCGTCGGCCACCTGGTCGGTGAGGTCGAGCAGCTGCTTCATCCAGCGCACGAAGTCACCGGCGGCCAGGTCGGTCTCCGAGAGCACCTCGTCGAGGCTCGCGCCCTCCGCCCACCGATAGGCCGCCCAGGCGAACCCGAGGTCCGGCTCGCGCAGGAAGTCCAGCTTGTGCTCGCGCTCCAGCGCGTCCAGGTCCGCCCACAGCGACACCATGTCGGCGAGCACCTGCTTGACCCGACCACCGGGCAGCCGCGGTGCCACCGCGTCGTCCGGCCGCCGGGTCTCGAACACCAGCGCGGACAGGGCGGCGGCGAGCTCACCGGGCGACAGGCCGTCCCACAGCCCGTGCCGCAGCGACTCGGCGGCCACCAGGTCCATGTCGGTGTAGATCCGCATCAGCCGGGCCCCGGTGGCGGTGACCTCGTCGTGCTCGAGGTACCCGAGCGCGGTCAGCACCTCGCAGACCCGGTCGAACTGCCGCGCGATCGTGTTGGTGCGCTGCTCGATGCGCCGCTGCAGGGTCCGCGTGTCCCGTTCGAGCTTGTGGTAGCGCTCGGCCCACCGGGCGTGGTCCTCGCGGTCGGAGCAGCCGTGGCACGGGTGCGCCCGCAGCTCCGCACGCAGCCGGCTGATCTCCTTCTCGCCCTCGAGCTCCTGCCGCACCGGGCGGCCACCACCACCACGACCACCCCCGTCGGACCGGCGCGGCGGCGTGAAGCCCTGGGTGCGGGCCCGCAGCGTGGAGGCGAGGTCGCGGCGGGACTGCGGGTTGCGGCCGTTGAAGCTCTTCGGGATCCGCATCCGGGTGAACGGCTCGACCGGCACGGGGAAGTCCACCATCGAGAGCCGCCGGGCGTTGCGGTCCGCGGTCAGCACGTAGGGCCGGGGGCCGTCACGGTCCGAACGCATCCCCGGGTCGATCACCACCGCCATCCCGGAGAACTTCCCGGCCGGCACCTCGATGACGTCCCCGGGCCGCAGCGCCTCGAGGGAGGCGACCACCTCGTCGCGCCGGTCGGCCCTCCGCGAGCGAGCCTGGGCGCTCTCGGCGTCCGACAGCCGGCGGCGCAGCCGGGAGTACTCCATGAAGTCGCCCAGGTGGCAGGTGGCGGCCTCGGCGTACCCCTCGAGCGCGTTCTCGGCCTTGCGCAGCTGCCGGGCCAGCCCGACCACCGCCTTGTCCGCCTGGAACTGCGCGAACGAGGACTCCAGCAGCTCGCGGGCGGTGGCCCGGCCGACCTGGTGCACGAGGTTGACCGCCATGTTGTACGACGGACGGAACGACGACTTGAGCGGGTAGGTGCGCGTCGAGGCGAGACCGGCCACCGCCTTCGGGTCGAACCCCTGCTGCCAGAGCACGACGCCGTGCCCCTCGACGTCGATGCCGCGCCGGCCGGCGCGTCCGGTGAGCTGGGTGTACTCCCCCGGCGTGATGTCGGCGTGGGTCTCGCCGTTCCACTTGGACAGCTTCTCGATCACCACGGACCGGGCCGGCATGTTGATGCCGAGCGCCAGCGTCTCGGTGGCGAACACGACCCGGCACAGGCCCTGGGCGAACAGCTCCTCGACGCACTCCTTGAAGGTCGGCAGCATGCCCGCGTGGTGCGCCGCGACGCCGCGGGTCAGCCCGTCGAGGAAGTCGTGGTAGCCCAGGACGTGCAGGTCCTCGTCGGGGAGGTTGCGGCAGCGTCCCTCCACGAAGGAGCGGATCTCCTCGCGCTCCTCCGGGGACGTGAGCCGGAGGTTCGCGTTGAGGCACTGGGTGACCGCCGCGTCGCAGCCGACCCGGCTGAACACGAAGTAGATCGCGGGGAGCAGGCCCTGCGAGTCGAGCCGCTCGACGACGTCGTACCGGCTGGGCAGCGACGGTCCGCGTGGGCCCTGGCCGCGGGCGCCGGCCCGGTTGCGCGGGGCGTTGCGCTTGGTGCGGTGGTCGCGGGTGCGTGCCGAGCGCCAGTCGTCGCGCGCGATCCGCATCAGGTCCGGGTTGACCTGGGCGGTCGTCGAGCTGTCGTCCTTGAACAGGTCGTAGATCTTCCGGCCCACCATCACGTGCTGGTAGAGCGGCACCGGCCGGCGCTCCTCGACGATCGTGGAGGTCTCCCCGCGCACGGTCTCCAGCCACTCGCCGAACTCCTCGGCGTTGGACACCGTCGCGGACAGCGACACCAGCGCCACCGACTCGGGCAGGTGGATGATGACCTCCTCCCACACCGCGCCGCGGAACCGGTCGGCGAGGTAGTGAACCTCGTCCATCACCACGAACCCGAGGCCCGTCAGTGTCGAGGAGCCGGCGTAGAGCATGTTGCGCAGCACCTCGGTGGTCATCACCACGATCGGCGCCTCGCCGTTGATCGTGTTGTCCCCGGTGAGCAGGCCGACCTGGTCCGCGCCGTACCTCCGCACCAGGTCGCCGTACTTCTGGTTCGACAGCGCCTTGATCGGGGTGGTGTAGAAGCACTTGCGGCCCTGCTGGAGAGCCAGGTGTACGGCGAACTCGCCGACCAGCGTCTTGCCGGAGCCGGTCGGCGCGGCGACCAGCACCCCGCGACCGGCCTCGAGCTCCTTGCAGGCCTCGATCTGGAAGGGGTCGAGCTCGAAGTCGTACATCTGCGCGAAGTCGTGGAAGACCGGCGCGCCCTTCTCGCGCAGGAACCGGGCGTAGCTCTCGGACGGGGACGGCATCAGGGCACCAGAACCTTCAGCGCCAACGGCGCGATCTCGATGGTCAGCGGGAGCGCACCGAGGCGCTCCCCGTCGGCGTACGCCACGATCCCGGGCGCCGCCACGGTCACGTTGCGCACCCGGTGGTGCTCGTACTGCGGGTGCTTGGTGTGGCCGCCGGTGTAGAGCTTGGGGTAGGTCCGCACGAGGTCCAGCTTGCTCATCGTCTTGATGACCACCACGTCGAGCCAGCCGTCGTCGATCTCGGCGCCGTGGGTGATCCGCAGGCCGCCGCCGAAGGACGGGCCGTTGCCGACCGCCACGAGCATCGCCTCGAGGTGGCGGACCTCGCCGTCCAGCTCGAGGGTGTACGGCAGCGGCTCGAAGACCCGGAGCTCTGCGAGGGTCGCGACGTTGTAGCGCATCTGCCCGCGCGGCCAGGACATCGCGTTGGCGCGCTCGTTGACCTTCGAGTCGAAGCCGGCCGCCAGCACGGTCACGAAGTGCTGGGCGCCGGTGCGGGCGAGGTCGATGCGGCGGGTGCGCGAGCCGACGACCACGTCGGCCGCCGCCTGCGGGTCCGAGCGCGGAATGCCGAGGTAGCGGGCGACGTCGTTGCCGGTCCCGGACGGGATGATCCCGAGGCTGGTCTCGGTGCCGGCCAGCGCCTGGACCGCGAGGTGCACCATGCCGTCGCCGCCGACGACCACGAGACTCTCCACGCCGTCCGCCACGCACGACTGAGCCATCTCCAGCGCCTCGTCGGCGTCGTGCCCGACGAGGCTGCGGACGCGGAACCCGGCCTCCTTCAGACGCGGCAGAGCGATCGCCGCGGTCCGGGTCCCCCGGCCCTTGCCGGAGGTCGGGTTCGTGAGGAGCGCGATCTCTCTGGCCACGCCGCGAGAATACGCGGACGGCCCTACCGGGGACGCACGACGCTCTAGCCTGGGGCCTCACGTCGTCGACCCGATCGGGGAAGCATGACCCAGCACGTGCCCACGCCGGACGGCCGTCTGGCAGGGCACCGCAGACATGATGGTGCCGTTCGCGCACGCCCAGTGGCTGGTCGCGAACATCCCCGGGGTGCGGGCACACCTCGAGGACGGCGAGGGCCACCTGTCCCTGCTCGCGCAGATGCCGCGCATCCTCGACGACCTGCTCGAGATGGCCGGGGACCCCGTGTGACCGGCTAGAGCCGCAGCGTCACTGCGAACCGGCCCGGGCGCACGCCGACGGCCTTGGCGAGCCGACCGACGGTCTCCAGCACCCCGTCCGCGGAGTACGCCGTCCCCGGCACCGCGAGGGTCAGCCGGCCGTCGTACTCCACGAGCAGCACCTGTCCGTGCGTCCAGGCCTGGTGCGCCTGCCGACGCCACGCGTCGTCGAGCAGCGGCTCGGGGTAGGCCAGGTCGGCGGCCAGCAGGTCACAGGCCAGGTCGTCCCCGCCGCCGCCGAGGGTGCCCGCGATGTGCGCGGCCCCCCGGACGCTGCTGGCGGCGGTCCAGGTGACCTCTGACGTGCCGAGCCAGTCGGGCAGGTCGAACGGGTCGACCGGCTGCACGGCGTGGCTCACCCGCTGATCAGTCCTCGTCCTCGGCCAGTCCGGAGCGGCGTACGTCGTCCGGCCCCTCGATCGGGGACGCCTGGTCGTCGGCGAGCCCGTCGTAGGACACCTTCCGGCGGCGCCGGTCGACGACCCGGGCGATCACCTCGGAGATCATGAACAGCACGGTCATCGGGATGGCCAGCATCAGCATCGAGAACGGGTCGGTCGACGGCGTCGCGACCGCGGCGAAGACGAACGTGCCGACCACGATCCACGGCCGGTAGTTGCCGAGCGCCTTGCCGGACACGATGCCGGCGAGGTTCAGCAGCACCACGAACAGCGGGATCTCGAAGGCGATCCCGAAGACCAGCAGCATCCGGCTGAAGAAGCTGAAGTACTCCCCGAAGTCGACCAGGCTCTGCAGCTTGTCGCCGGCGAACCCGATCAGCACCGTCAGGCCCTTGGGCAGCACGTAGTAGCCGACACCCACGCCGACGATGAACAACGGGCCCGCGACCGCGGCGAACAGCCGGGTCCAGCGCTTCTCGTGCGCGTGCAGGCCCGGGACGATGAACGCCCAGATCTGGTAGAGCCAGTAGGGGCTGGTGGCCACGATGGCCGCCACGCCGCACAGCTTGAGCTGCAGCATCAGCGGGCCGGCCGCGCCGTTGATGGTGGCGATCGTGTCGACCTTGCCCTGCAGCTGCTTCTGGGCGACCGCGAAGGGCTGGTAGATCAGGTTGAACAGCTGGTCGTAGAAGAACAGCGCCAGCACCAGGGCGAGGACCAGCGCCAGCACCGACCGCAGCAGCCGGGCCCGCAGCTCGCGCAGGTGGTCCGCGAGCGCCATCCGCCCGTCCTCACCCGCGGTTTGCTGCGGGTTGGCGCGGAACAACCCGATGACTCCGGTGACGGACATGTCAGATCAGCGCGTTCGGTGGTTCGGTCCCGAAACCCCGCTCAGCGGTCGGCGTCGGGACGGGTCTGGTCGGTCTGGGGGTCGACGCGCTGCGACTCCACGGGGCGGGTCTCCACCGGGTGGGCGGCGTCGTGGCTGCGCTGCGCGTCGATCTGCCGCTGCTCGTCGGTCTTGTACTTGGCGTCGTCGTCGTCGTCCATCAGGCCCTTGGTCTCGGCCTTGAAGATGCGCAGGGCGCGACCGCTGCCCCGGGCGAGCTCGGGAAGCTTCTTGGCACCGAAGAGCAGCACCAGGACCAGGATGATCAAGATGATCTCGGTCGGACCGAGGTTCGCGATCAGGGGAACTGCTACCGGTGTCATGTCATCCTCTTCGCTTCGTCGGGTGCACTGCCCATCGTACGCGCGCCACGGCTACGGGTCCGGAAGACCCGCGACGCAGCCCCATCGGACAGCCTCTCAGGTGTAGTTGAGCAAAGCCTGAGTGGCCACCCGGCGAACACTGCCCGCCAGCTCGGGGGGATCGACGATCTCCGCGGAGGCGCCGAGCCGCAGCATCAGCCGGGTCAGCCAGGCCGGGTCCCCGACCCGCAGCTTCACCGAGAGGCCCCCGTCGCGGAGGTCCTTGGTCTGCTCGACCGGGTAGTACTCCGCCACCCACCGGGCGCTCGGAGCGAGCCGCAACGTGACCAGCAGGTCCTCACCGGACGGCTGGAAGATCCCGGCGGCGAGGTCGCGCGGCTCCAGACCGGCGTGCTCCTCGACCCGGCTGTCCAGGACCTCCGCCCGGGAGATCCGGTCGAGCCGGAACAGCCGCTGGTCCTCGGCCAGGTGGCAGTAGGCCTCCAGGTAGGTGTTGCCGTCGGCGGTGACCACGCGCAGCGGGTCGACCACCCGCTCGGTGGACTCGTCCCGGGTCGGCACGTAGTAGTCCAGACGCACCTGGTGCTGCTGGTCCACGGCCCGACCGAGCTGGTCGCGCAGCTGGTTGAGCCGGCCCTGTTCCTGCGGCAGCCGGATGTCGACCTGGCCCGCCAACGCCGCCCCGTCCCCGGCGGCGGCCTCCAGCTTGTTCAAGGTCCGGTCCACGATGGGGCGTACGTCGTCGTCGCTGCCCTCGCGCAACGCCCGCAGCGCGACGATCAGCGCGGACGCCTCGGAGCTGTCCAGGCGCAGCGGCCGGGAGAGGTACTCCGCGTTGGACAGCCGGATCACGCCCTCGCCCTGCAGTGCGTCCATGTCCACGTCGATCAGGTCGCCCATCCCGAGCCCGGGCATCCCGCAGAACCACAGCACGTTCAGGTCCTTGACGATCTGCGCGGGCGGCACACCGAAGTCGCTGGCCGCCTGGTCGAGCGCCACCTCCCGGCGGAACTGGATGTAGGGCACCAGCGCGAGCAGCCGCGCGACCTGGTCACGTGCGCCGCTCATGACGCCGCTCCCCTCGGCTGCGCGGCTTCCCGGAGCCGGCGTACGACGGACTCCCGCACGTCCGCGGGGGCCACGACGACCACGTCGGCGCCGTACCCGAGCACCTCGTCGGCGAACGCGTCGGTGGCGCCGTACGTCGCCTCGAGCCGGTCCCAGCCCTCCGGAGCGGACTCGTCGCCGCTGCAGGGCTGGGCGTGCCGGCGCAGGCCGTGGGCGGCGCCCGACCGGACCAGGAGCTGCGCGGTCCGGTCGGCGGGTCGCGGTGCCAGCGACTGGGTGACGGCACGCAGGTCGGTGCCGGGTGGCACCTCGAACGAGCCGGGCTTCCCGTCGGCGCGCACGTCGCCCTGGACCCGGGACAGCCGGAACACCCGCGGCTCGCCGCGGTCGGTGTCGTGGCCGGTGACGTACCAGCGGCCCCGGTAGGACACCACGCCCCACGGCTGCAGGTGCCGGGTCGCGGCGGTGGCCCCCGTCGAGGTCCGGTAGTCGAAACGCACCGGCGTGCGGGTCCGGGTCGCGTCCCACAGCGGCTCGAAGGACGGCTCCTCCGCGGTCAGCTGCGGCTGGACGACGTCCAGCGCCGCACGGTCCACCGTGACCCCCGCGGCCTTGAGCTTGACCAGCGCGTCGGACGTGGCGGCGGCCAGGCCGGCGTGCTGCCAGACCCGCGCGGCGAGCCCGATGACGGCGGCCTCCTCGGGGGCCAGGTCGATCTCGGGCAGCTCGAAGGCCGACCGTTCGACGCGGTAGCCGGGCTCGTCCTCGAACGCACGGTCGACGAAGCCGACCTCGATCGGGATGCCGAGCGAGCGGAGCTCCTCCTTGTCCCGCTCGAACATCTTCTCGAAGGCTTCGTCACCGGCCTCGCGGTAGGGCTCCACCACCTCGCGGAGCCGGTCCTTGGTGACGTAGGTGCGGGACACCAGCAGCGTGATCAGCAGGTTGAGCAGGCGCTCACTCTTGCGGGCTGTCATGTCCCCCCTCGGCTCCCGTCGCGTGGTCACCCCGGAACCTACCTCAGCAGTCGGGCTGGATCAGGAGTCCACACCGAGCACGTCGACGACGAACGTGAGAGTGGAGTTGGCGGGGATGCCGGGACGGGCCTGCGCGCCGTACCCGTCGGCCGGCGGAGCGATGATCAGCACCCGGCTGCCCTGCTTCAGGCCGGGGATCACCTTGTCCCAGGCAGGGATCAGGCCATGCACCCCGACACCGAACGGCACCGGCTCACCGCGGCTGAACGACGAGTCGAACGGCTTCTTCGAGCCCCACACGGCGCCGTAGTAGTTGAAGGTGACCAGCCGGCCGGCCTTCGCGGCCGGTCCGTCGCCCTCGACGAGCGGGATGACCTGCAGCTTGGTGGGGGCCTTCTTCGGGGCCTTGGAGAAGTCGAAGCCGGTGACCTTGTCGCCGCTCTCCTGCACCACCGGGGCGGTCGCCGGCGGCTTCACGTCGGTGCCCTTGGGGCCCGAGACCACGTCCTTGGGCTCCACCGACAGCACGTCGATGACGAACAGCACGGTGTCGCTGGTCTTCAGCTGCAGCTGCGGCGCGCCGGCCGAGCCCCACACGTCCTTGACGGTGGCCGCGATCGCGACCCGCGAGCCCTGCGGCTTGCCCACCAGGCCGTCGATGATGACCTTGAAGAACTCGTTCTCCTTCATCGACACCTGCGAGGGCGTGCCCTGGTCGGTGCTGCTGTAGAGCTTCTTCCCGTCCGTGCCCTTGGCGAGGTAGATGTTGAACATCGCCTTCTTGTTCGCCACGACCGGGTCACCGTTGCCCTTGGAGACGACCTGGGTCTGCGGCTTGTCGACCTTGACGGCCGGCTTCACGCTGACCTTGGGCTCCGCGCCGAAGGCGCCCGAGACGCTCAGTCCCTTGATCTTCTCGCCCATGTCGACTTTGTTCTTGGCCGTGCTGGCGTCGTTTCCGCACGCGGCGGTGGCGAGCAGCAGCAGCGATGCCACGAGCAGGATGAGCAGGCGACGCACGAAGGAAACACCTCGGAGAAGAGTGGGGAACTGAACCGCCACGATAACCGTCGACCCGAAACCACGTGTACGACGGGCGGGGTGACGCCGGTTACATGCCCTCGATGAGCTTGTGCACGCGCTCGTCCTGCGACCGGAACGGGTCCTTGCAGAGCACGGTCCGCTGGGCCTGGTCGTTGAGCTTGAGGTGCACCCAGTCCACGGTGAAGTCCCGGCGGCGCTCCTGGGCCCGCTTGATGAACTCGCCCCGCAGCCGCGCTCGAGTGGTCTGGGGCGGCACCGACTTGGCCTCGAACACCTGCAGGTCGTTGGTGACCCGGATCACCGCACCGCGCTTCTCGAGCAGGTAGTAGAGGCCGCGGCCGCGGTGGATGTCGTGGTAGGCCAGGTCGAGCTGGGCGATGCGCGGGTGGCTCAGCGGCAGCCCGTGCTGGGTGCGGTAGCGCTCGATGAGCTTCCACTTGATGACCCAGTCGATCTCGCGCTCGACCAGGCCGAAGTCCTCGGACTCGACCGCCTTGAGCGTGCGCTCCCACAGGTCGAGGGCGCGGTTGATCAGCGGTGTCTCCAGCTCGCGCCGGTCGACGAAGTCGCGGGCCCGGGTGAGGTACTCCTGCTGGATGTCGAGCGCGCTCGCCTCCCGCCCGTTGGCCAGGCGTACCTTGCGGCGACCGGTCATGTCGTGCGAGATCTCTCGGATCGCCCGGATCGGGTTCTCCATCGTGAGGTCGCGCATCACCACGCCCTCCTCGATCATCCGCAGCACCAGGTCGCAGGTGGCGACCTTGAGCATGGTGGTCGTCTCGCTCATGTTCGAGTCGCCGACGATCACGTGCAGCCGGCGGTAGCGCTCGGCGTCGGCGTGCGGCTCGTCGCGGGTGTTGATGATCGGCCGGGACCGGGTCGTGGCGGAGCTGACGCCCTCCCAGATGTGCTCGGCACGCTGGGACACCGAGTACATCGCGCCGCGCGGTGTCTGGATCACCTTGCCGGCCCCGCAGATGATCTGCCGGGTCACCAGGAACGGGATCAGTACGTCGGCCAGCTTGGAGAACTCGCCGTGCCGGCTGACCAGGTAGTTCTCGTGGCAGCCGTAGGAGTTGCCGGCGGAGTCGGTGTTGTTCTTGAACAGGTAGACGTCGCCCGCGATGCCCTCGTCGTGCAGCCGCCGTTCGGCGTCCACGAGCAGCCCCTCCAGCACCCGCTCCCCCGCCTTGTCGTGCGCGACCAGGTCGACGATGTCGTCGCACTCGGGGGTGGCGTACTCGGGGTGGCTGCCCACGTCGAGGTACAGACGGGCGCCGTTGCGCAGGAAGACGTTGCTGCTGCGGCCCCAGGACACCACCTTGCGGAACAGGTAGCGGGCAACCTCGTCCGGCGAGAGGCGTCGCTGCCCGCGGAACGTGCAGGTGACGCCGTACTCGTTCTCGATCCCGAAGATTCGGCGGTCCACCTCCTCAGACTAGGCGCACCCGCCAACCCACCGCAGCCGTCTGGCAGTCCTTTGCCTGCCGGTCGGCCCAGTTGTGGCCTCTCCACGCAGGTTCAACCGGCGTGTCGGTGCAGCCAGGGGCCACAAACCGGCAAACCCACAGCGAGGGGCCACAACCAGACCAACCGGTCAGGCGACGGGAGGGGCGACGGCGGGCTCGTCCGGCCCTTCCGTCGTGGGACCAGGCTCGGGGCCGGGCTCGTCCGGGGTGGGGCCGGTTGACGGGCCGGACGGCGGGCCGCCGTTGCCAAGGATGCGGCTCAGCCGCTCGGCGGTGAGCCGCTTGAACTTCCGCTGCTGGGAGCGGGTCCGGTCGAGCACCGCGACCTCGAGGTTCGTGGAGGGGATCTCGCGCGTCTCGGTGTCGCCCTGGCCGAGTGCCTGCACCGCGAGCCGGATGACGGTCTCGAGGTCGGTGCCGGTGCGGTAGTGCTCCTTGAGGTACGTCGTCGCCGGCTCGGCCGCCCCACCCATCACGGCGTACCCGTGCTCGTCGGCGACCTGGCCGTCGTAGGTGAGCCGGTAGATCGAGTCCTCCTCGACCGTGTCCCCGACCTCGGCGACGAAGAGCTCGACCTCGTAGGGCTTCTCGCCGCCGCTGGAGAAGATCGTGCCGAGCGTCTGGGCGTAGGCGTTCGCGAGGCCGCGGCCGGTGACGTCGCGCCGGTCGTAGGCGTAGCCGCGCATGTCGGCGAGCCGCACCCCGGCGATCCGGAGGTTCTCGAACTCGTTGTAGCGGCCCACCGCGGCGAACGCGATCCGGTCGTAGATCTCGCTGACCTTGTGCAGCGCCTGGGAGAGGTTCTCCGAGACGAAGACGATGCCGTCCGCGTACTGCACGACGACCAGCGAACGGCCTCGCGCGATGCCCTTCCGGGCGAAGTCCGCCCGGTCCTTCATCAGCTGCTCGGGCGAGACGTAGAACGGCATGCTCATGGTCAGTCCTTGTGCTCGGAGGGGAGGGATCTCGACAGGCTCGATCCCCCGCTACGTCAGGGGCGCGGCCGGGCCGTCGGGACGGCTCATGCGTGCGGAGATCACCCGGTCGGCCACGGCCGCGACGTCCGCGTCGGGGAGCCGCCGGTAGCCCTCGGCGGTGATCACGCCGACCACCGGGAAGATCCGCCGGGTCATGTCCGGCCCACCGGTGGCCGAGTCGTCGTCCGCGGCGTCGTACAGCGCCTGCACCAGCGCTGTGACGCAGCCCTCGGCGTCGAGGCCCTCGTGGTACAGCTTCTTCAGGGACCCGCGCGCGAACAGCGACCCGGAGCCGACCGAGTGGAACGCGGTCTCCTCGTAGCGGCCGCCGGTGACGTCGTAGGAGAAGATCCGGCCCTGCTCGTGGACCAGGTCGAAGCCCGCGAAGAGGGGTACGACGGCCAGCCCCTGCATCGCCATGCCGAGGTTGGCCCGGATCAGCGCGGCCAGCCGGTTCGCCTTGCCGTCCATGGAGAGCGTCGTGCCCTCGATCTTCTCGTAGTGCTCGAGCTCGGTCTGGAACAGCCGGACCATCTCGACCGCGATACCGGCCGTGCCCGCGATGCCGACGGCGGAGAACTCGTCGGCGGGGAACACCTTCTCGATGTCGCGCTGGGCGATGATGTTGCCCATCGTGGCGCGCCGGTCACCGGCCATCACCACGCCACCGGAGAAGGTGGCGGCGACGATCGTGGTCCCGTGCGGCGCGAGGTCCGCGGCGTTCCCCTCAGGCAGGGAACGCCGGCTCGGCAGCAGCTCGGGGGCCTGCTCGGTGAGGAAGTCGGCGAACGACGAGCTGCCCGGCCTCAGGAACGCCGGGCTCAGACGAGGGTCGCTCACTCGGGGTCCCCGCGGAAGGGTGAGCGGAGCGAGTCGTTTCGTGGGGCGATCAAGACTCACTCCCCGCCCTTCTGGATGAACGACTTCACGAAGTCCTCGGCGTTGGTCTCCAGGACGTCGTCGATCTCGTCGAGGATGGCGTCGATGTCCTCGTCGAGCTGTTCCTTGCGCTCGGCGACGTCGCTCTGGGGGGCAGCCTCGGTCTGGTCCTCGGTCTCCGAGGCCTTCTTCGGCTGCTTCTGCTCCTGTGCCATGTGGTCCTCCTGGGTGCGAGGTCTCGACAGGGGCGTTGCCCTGATCCTGCCGACGAGACCAGCCTGGTACCGACCCTACCGAGTCAGGGCGCTGAACAAGGCCTCTGCCGTGTCACAACGGTCCAACAGTTCCCCGACGTGCGCCTTGCTGCCGCGCAACGGGTCGATCGTCGGGACCCGCTGCAGGGACTCGCGCCCGGGCAGGTCGAAGATCACCGAGTCCCAGGACGCGGCCGCGATCTGGTCGGCGTACTGCTCGAGGCAGCGGCCCCGGAAGTAGGCGCGGGTGTCGACCGGCGGCTTGTGCATCGCCCGGACGACCTCCTCGTCGGTGAGCAGCCGCTCGATCCGGCCCATCCGCACCAGCCGGTGGTACAGGCCCTTGTCCGGGCGCACGTCCGCGTACTGCAGGTCGATCAGGTGCAGCTTGGCGTCGTCCCACTCGAGGTCGTCCCGGTCGCGGTACTGGTTGAGCAGCTGCAGCTTCGCGACCCAGTCGAGCTCCCGGGCGCAGAGCATCGGGTCCTCCTCGAGCCGGGTGAGCACCGACTCCCAGCGCGCGAGCACGTCGACGGTCTGCGGGTCGGCGTCGGAGCCCAGCCGGTCCTCGACGTACTTCTTGGCCAGGTCGAGGTACTCCATCTGCAGCTGTACGGCGGTCAGCTTGCGTCCGTCGGCCATCGACAGCAGGTGCTTGAGCGTCGGGTCGTGGGACACGTCGCGCAGGGCCCGCACCGGCTGCTCGACGGCCAGGTCGACACCGATGAACCGGTCCTCGATCATCGCCAGCACCAGCGAGGTGGTGCCGACCTTGAGGTAGGTGGAGATCTCCGCGAGGTTCGCGTCGCCGATGATCACGTGCAGCCGCCGGTACTTCTCCGGGTCGGCATGCGGCTCGTCGCGGGTGTTGATGATCGGCCGCTTCAGGGTGGTCTCGAGACCCACCTCGACCTCGAAGTAGTCCGCCCTCTGGGTGAGCTGGAACCCGTGCTCGCGGCCGTCCTGGCCGATCCCGACCCGTCCGGCGCCGCAGACGACCTGCCGGCTGACGAAGAACGGCGTGAGATGCCGGACGATGTCGCTGAACGGCGTCGAGCGACGCATCAGGTAGTTCTCGTGCGCGCCGTACGATGCGCCCTTGTTGTCGGTGTTGTTCTTGTAGAGCAGGATCGGCGCCGCGCCGGGGATCGCCGCGGCGAACCGGGTGGCGTCGAGCGCGACCTGCTCGCCCGCCTTGTCCCACTTGACCACGTCGCGCGGGTTCGTGCACTCGGGCGTGGAGTACTCCGGGTGCGCGTGGTCGACGTAGAGCCGCGCGCCGTTGGTGAGGATCACGTTCGCGAGGCCGAGGTCCTCGTCGGTGAGCTGGCTGGGGTCGGCGACCTCGCGGGACATGTCGAAGCCCCGGGCGTCCCGCAGCGGCGACTCCTCCTCGAAGTCCCAGCGGGCACGGCGCGCGCGCAACGTGCTGGTGGCATAGGCGTTCACCACCTGCGACGAAGCCACCATCGGGTTGGCCGTCGGCTGTCCCTGCACCGAGATCCCGAACTCCGTCTCGGTGCCCATCACACGGCGGACACTCATGTGCTCGAGCCTACGCGTCCGCGCCTGACAGGATGGCGGTGTGACCGAGATCGTCGCCCTGGTGGATCGGGCCGGCACCGTGGTGGGGTCGGCCGAGCGGACCGTCGTACGGCGGGACAACCTGCTGCACGCCGCCACCGCCGTGCTCGTACGCGACCCCGACGGGCGGATCTACGTGCACCGCCGCTCCCCCGACAAGGACTGGGCGCCCTCGCACCACGACGCCGCCGCCGGTGGGGTGCTGACGTACGGCGAGGAGCCGCTGCCCTCGGCCGGCCGGGAGCTCGCCGAGGAGCTCGGGATCACCGGCGCGTCCCTGCGGCCGCTGGGGGTGCACGTCTACGAGGACGACACCACGCGCTGCGTCGAGCACTGCTTCGAGACCACCTGGGCCGGTGCCGTCACGCACGCCGACGGCGAGGTCGTGTGGGGCGGCTGGATGACGCTGCCCGAGCTCGACACGCACCTGGCCGACCCGGACTGGGCGTTCGTCCCGGACACCCGGGCCCTGCTGATCCGGCTGGCCATCAACGGGGTCGGCGACTACGGGGCGCTGGCCTCGCTACGGTTCGAACCATGAGCGACGACAACTCCGTCCGGGCGATCGCCGCGGCCGAGGCCCTCGGCCTGGCGCACACGGTGACCCGGCACGGGCCGGTGCGCTCGCTGGAGGAGGCGGCTGCCGCCCGCGGGGTCGAGCCGGCCGCGGTCGTGAAGACGCTCGTGGTGCGCCTGGCCGATGACGACTACCGGTTCGTGCTGGTGCCCGGGGACCGGGAGATCGCCTGGGCGAGGCTGCGGGCGGTGCTCGGGCTCAACCGGCTGTCCATGCCGAGCGCGGACGTTGCTCTGGCGGTGACAGGCTACGTCCGCGGGACGATCACCCCGCTGGGGAGTACGACGTCCTGGCCGGTCGTCGCGGACGCGTCCCTGGACGGTCCGGTGTCGCTCGGTGGCGGAGCGCACGGGGTGGCGCTGACCGTGGACGCGGCCGAGCTGATCGGGGCGCTCGACGCCACCGTCGCGGACGTCACCGAGCCGCGCGGCTGAGACTCAGGAGCCGGAGCCGGTGAAGCCGCCCCAGTCACCCCGGGAGCTCGGCGACCGCTGTCGAGGAGCGGTTGCGTGGTGTCACTTGCGGCCGGGACGGAACTTCCCGAGCAGGAAGAGGACGACGAGCACGACGACGATGATGAGCAGGATGGTCTTCAGCATGGGTCCTCCGATGTGGGTGGGCTCCCAGCGTGTACCCCGCACACGCGGGACCAACCGGCGCCACGCCGGACGACGCTGCCAGGTTGCCCGTCAGTCGAGGTGTGTGGTGCCCGGCTCGTGCGCCCGCCCGGCGACGCCGCGTACGCCCCAGGACACCAGCCCGACGAAGACCACGAACACGACCACGAGGCCGACCCAGAAGAACATGCCCCCAGGCTAGGTCAGTCCCGCGGACGACTCTGCAGCGCGTGCGCCATGTTGACCAGGACGATGCCCATCCACGCCACCAGCAACGGCACGAGGCCGTCCTCGACCTGGGCGAGGACGATGCTGATCGGGATCGCCGCGACCAGCGACACGATGCCCAGCGCGAGCTGCCGGCCGCCGCTGTGTGCGGCTGACCGTTGCGCGGCGTCCCGCCGTGCCACCTGCGCGTCGACGCGTTCGGCGACGACCCTCTCGATCCGGTCCGCGAACGAGTCGACCAGCGCGGCGTCGTACGACGGGCCCAGCTCGCGCCGCACCTCGAGGAGCGCCTCGACGTCCTCGCGACCGACCTCCTCGTCCCCCGTCACGCGATCAGAGGTACTGACCGGTGTTGGACACGGTGTCGATGGAGCGGCCCGGCTCGGTGCCCTGCTTGCCGGTGATGAGCGTGCGGATGAACACGATCCGCTCGCCCTTCTTGCCGGAGATCCGGGCCCAGTCGTCGGGGTTGGTGGTGTTCGGGAGGTCCTCGTTCTCCTTGAACTCGTCCACGCACGCCTGCAGCATGTGGGTGACCCGCAGGCCCTTCTGGTGGTTGTCCAGCAGGTCCTTGATGGCCATCTTCTTGGCCCGGTCGACGATGTTCTGGATCATCGCGCCGGAGTTGAAGTCCTTGAAGTACAGGATCTCCTTGTCGCCGTTGGCGTAGGTCACCTCGAGGAAACGGTTCTCCTCGGTCTCGGTGTACATCCGCTCGACGGTGGCCTGGATCATCCCGGCCACGCAGGCGTGCCGGTCCCCGCCGAACTCCGAGAGGTCCTCGGCGTGCAACGGCAGCGTGGCGGTGAGGTACTTGGAGAAGATGTCCCGTGCGGACTCGGCGTCCGGGCGCTCGATCTTGATCTTCACGTCGAGGCGGCCGGGCCGCAGGATCGCCGGGTCGATCATGTCCTCGCGGTTGGAGGCGCCGATCACGATGACGTTCTCGAGGCCCTCGACCCCGTCGATCTCGCTGAGCAGCTGCGGGACGATGGTGTTCTCCACGTCGGAGGAGACCCCGGAGCCGCGGGTGCGGAACAGCGAGTCCATCTCGTCGAAGAACACGATCACCGGCGTGCCCATGCTGGCCTTCTCACGGGCCCGCTGGAACACCAGCCGGATGTGCCGCTCGGTCTCCCCGACGTACTTGTTCAGCAGCTCGGGGCCCTTGATGTTCAGGAAGTAGCTCTTGCCCTCCTGGCCGGTCTTCGCGGCGACCTTCTTGGCCAGGGAGTTCGCGACCGCCTTGGCGATGAGGGTCTTGCCGCAGCCGGGTGGGCCGTAGAGCAGCACACCCTTGGGCGGCTTGAGCTCGTGCTCCTTGAACAGCTCCGGGTGCAGGTAGGGAAGCTCCACGGCGTCGCGGATCTGCTCGATCTGCCCGCGCAGGCCGCCGATGGCCTCGTAGTCGATGTCCGGGACCTCCTCGAGGACCAGCTCCTCGACCTCGGACTTGGGCACCCGCTCGTAGACGTAGCCCGACCGGGCGTCCAGCAGCAGCGAGTCGCCGGCACGCAGGGGCACCTCGCGCAGCGGCTCCGCGATGCGGACCACCCGCTCCTCGTCGGCGTTCGCGATGACCAGGACCCGGTCGCCGTCGGCGAGGAACTCCTTGAGCATCACGACCTCGCCGACCTGCTCGAACTCGAGCGCGGCGACCACGTTCAGCGCCTCGTTGAGCATGACCTCCTGCCCGCGCTGGAGCTCGTCGAGGTCCACCGACGGGCTGACGTTCACCCGCAGCTTGCGGCCGCCGGTGAACACGTCGATGGAGTCGTCGTCGTTGCGCGAGAGGAAGGTGCCGAAGCCGGCCGGCGGCTGGGCGAGCCGGTCGACCTCCTCCTTCAGCGTCATGATCTGGTCACGGGCCTCGCGCAGGGTCTGGGCGAGGCGTTCGTTCTGGGCAGTCACCGCGGCGAGGGAGCGCTGGGTCTCCGCAAGGCGCTGCTCGATTGCCCGGGAGTGCACTGGGCCCTCGGCGAGCCGGCGCCGGAGCTCGACGACCTCGTCCTCGAGGAAGCCCAGCTGGCTGCGCAGCTCGTCGCGGCCGAGCCCTTCGGCAGGGCGCGATCCCGACCGGTCCTGACCACTCTCTGATGCTGGCAACTCAGTCACCTCCACAGCGTCGGTGCTATGCGTTCGACCCTACCCGTGCGACCACCGATCCGAAGCCGAACGACCAGGTGTCGGCCACGTTTGTCACAACCGTGACCTGCCCGAAACGTACCCGGAACACCCGCGGTGGCCCAGCCGGTCCCCGGCACCCGCCGACCCGTCGCGGCAGGGTCTGCCCGAGCGACCGGATCACGCGTCGAAGGGCTCCTCGGCAACTTGCGGCGGCAGGCCGCTCGGCCGTGGGCCGTCGTAGTCGACGCCGTAGGCGCCCGGAGCGGGGCGCCGCTTCTTGGCCGGCGCGGTCTCCCCCGGTGCCATCCGGCGGGCGGTCACCAGGAAGCCGGTGTGCCCGATCATCTTGTGCCCGGGGCGGACCGCCAGTCCCTCCACGTGCCAGTCCCGGACCAGCGTCTCCCACGGCTGCGGCTCGGTGAAGCCGCCGTGCGCGCGGAGCGTCTCCACGGTCTTCCCGAGCTGGGTCGTGGTCGCGACGTACGCGCAGACCAGGCCGCCCGGGGTCAGCGCCTCCGCGACCCGGTCGATGCACTCCCAGGGCGCGAGCATGTCCAGGACCACCCGGTCCACGTCGTGGTCGTCGAGGCTCTCGACGAGGTCGCCGACGGTGATCTTCCACGCCGGGTGCCGGCCCTCGAAGAACTGGTCGACGTTCTGCACCGCCACGTCCGCGAACTCTTGGCGGCGCTCGTAGGAGGACACCAGACCCAGCGGCCCCACGGCCCGCAGCAGCGAGCAGGTCAGCGCACCGGAGCCGACGCCGGCCTCGACGACGCGGGCCCCGGGAAAGATGTCGGCCATCGCCACGATCTGGGCGGCGTCCTTGGGGTAGACCACCGCGGCCTGGCGCGGCATCGAGACGACGAACTCGTTGAGCAGTGGCCGGAAGACGAGGTACTCACCGCCGGCGGAGGAGGTGATGCTGAACCCCTCCGGCCGGCCGATCAGGTCGTCGTGGTCGATGGAGCCCCGGTTGGTGAAGAACTGCTTGCCGGCCTCGAGGCAGATGTTGTGGCGGCGGCCCTTGGTGTCGGTGAGCCGGATCCACTCGCCCGCGCGCAGCGGTCCCCGGTGCACCCCGGACCAGGCGTTCGGAGCGGTCTCGGCGGCTTCTTCAGCGGACATGCGAGCACCCTCTCACGGGGTGACGCGGGGTCTGCCGGGGCGGTCAGATGCCTGCGGCGAAGGCCTTGTCGACGTCGTCGGTGACCAGTACGCCGAAGATGCCGCCGTCGTGGTCGAGGAGGAGGTACTCCGAGGCCGGGGCCTTCTGCATGGCCAGGATGAGCGGCTCCCCGGAGATGTCGGCGGAGAACGACAGGCCGGGCTCGATCGTGCGGGCCACAGCGCTGACCGGCAGCCAGGGACGCCGGTCGTCCGGGGTCGCCAGGACGGCGGCCTCGTTCACGATGGCGCTCGGCCGGCCCTGCGAGTCGAGCACCACGATGCTGCCCGCCTGCTCCTCCTGGGCCCGCCGCACCGCCTCGGACAGCGGCAGGTCGTGCGGGACGGCGAGGGTACGACGGGCCAGGGTGCGTGCTCGCAGGGCGGGGAGCCGGCGCCGTACCCGGGCGGACATGATCGAGGAGGACGCACCGCTCCACAGGAAGCTGGCGATCACCAGCGCGAACACGAAGTCCGTGATGTCGGCACGTCGGCCGGTCAGGAGCTGCCGGGCGAACGGGTAGACCATCACGAGCAGCGCCGCGATCCGTCCACCCCAGCCGGCGACCACGGTGCCCTGGTGCGGGTTGCCGGTGACCTTCCAGACCACCGCGCGCAGCACCCGCCCGCCGTCGAGCGGCAGCCCCGGCACCAGGTTGAGCACGCCGACCACCAGGTTGGCCCCGACCAGCCCCTTGGCGGCGAGGTCGAGCAGCGACTGGTCGGGGGCGAGCACGGCCAGCGGGATCACCGCGAGCCCGACGGCCAGCGAGGTCAGCGGACCGACGACGGAGACCCCGAACTCCCGTCCGGGGGTGTCCGGCTCCCCGTCGATCTCGGTCACGCCGCCCAGGAAGTGCAGGGTGATCGAGGTGACCGGCAGACCGAAGCGCTTCGCCATCAGGGCGTGCGAGGCCTCGTGCAGGAGGACCGAGAGGTAGAGCAGGACCGCGAACGCGAGCCCCGCGACGTACTTCCAGCCGCCGAGCCCCGGCTCCACCTGGTCGACCGCCGGTGCGAGCATCACCGAGATCAGCGCCGCGACCAGCAACCACGAGGAACGGACCAGGACGTCCACCCCGCCGATCTGGCCGATCCGGATGGTCCCGGGGGCGCGCCGGGGTGCCGGCGAGCCGGGGCCCCCTGCCTCGCCGGGTTCTGCGGTGCGATCGTCCACGTCTCCACGCTATCGCGGTGTCCTCACCGAAGCTGTCGGCGCGGTCGCCTACTGTCGAGGCAGGCAATGACGGTGACGACGAAGAGGTGTTCGGCTGATGGGCAGCGACACGGTGCGGACCCCGGTCCTCGACGAGGTGCAGCGCACCGTCGTGGACGGCGTCAACGTCCTGGGCTCGCTCTCCCCGAGCCGGGCCGGCGACTTCATGACCTGCCCGCTGCTGTTCCGCTACCGCACGGTCGACCGGCTGCCCGAGCCGTCGTCCCCCGACGCGGTGCGCGGCACCGTGGTGCACAAGGTGCTCGAGGACCTGTTCGACCTGCCCTCGGGCGACCGGACGGCCGAGCGAGCCGCCGAGATGCTGGTCCCCGCCTGGGAGCAGATCCTCGAGGCCGAGCCGGAGATCGCGGAGATGTTCGGCACCGAGGGCCCCGAGGTCGGCGCCTGGCTGGCGTCCTGCCAGGAGTCGTTGGGTCGCTACTTCGCGCTCGAGGACCCGACCCGGCTCGAGCCCGCCGAGCGCGAGCTGTACGTCGAGACGCTGCTGGACTCCAAGCTGCTGCTGCGCGGCTTCATCGACCGCCTCGACATCGCCCCCACCGGGGAGATCCGGGTGGTCGACTACAAGACCGGCAAGGCACCCGGCGAGGCGTTCGAGGCCAAGGCGCTGTTCCAGATGAAGTTCTACGCGCTGGTCGTCTGGCGCACCCGCGGGGTGATCCCGCGGATGCTGCAGCTGATCTACCTCGGCAGTGGCGAGGTGCTCCGCTACTCCCCCGATGAGCGGGACCTGCTGGCGACCGAGCGCAAGGTCGAGGCGCTGTGGAAGGCGATCGTCAACGCCCAGGAGAACGGCGACTGGCGGCCCCGCAAGAGCGCGTTGTGCGGCTGGTGCGCGCACCAGTCGATCTGCCCCGAGTGGGGCGGCACTCCCCCGCCGCTGCCGGCTCCCGAGCCGGTCGAACGGCTCGCCGACGGCCTGGCCCCCGAGGACACCGACTGACCCGGTGACCGGGCCTCACAGGTGCCGCTCGGCCCACAGGGCTGCCTGGGTGCGGTCCACCACCCCGATCCGCTGGAACACCGAGGTGAGGTGCGCCTTGACGGTGCGCTCGCTGATCTCGAGCCGGCGGGCGATCTGCTTGTTGGCCAGCCCGGTCCGGACCAGGTCGAGCACCTCCGCCTCGCGCGGCGTGAGCTGCACCTCCGGCGCCCGCTCGGCCCGGGCCGAGAGCAGCTGCCGGGCCACCCGCGGGTGCAGCGGCGACTCGCCGCGGCTGACCGCCCGCACGCCGTCCAGGACGTCCTCGGGGTCGGCGTCCTTGAGCAGGTAGCCGACCGCGCCGGCGTCCAGCGCGGCCACGATCCGGGCGCCGTCGGAGTACGACGTGAGTACCACCACCTCGGCGCCGAGGTCCTCCTCGACGATCTGTCGGGTGGCCTCGACACCGTCCGTGCCGGGCATCTGCAGGTCCATCACCACCACGTCCGGCCGGGTTCGCCGGACCACCTCGACACCTTCGGCGCCGTCCCCGGCCTGGCCGACCACGTCGATGTCGCCGGCTCCGCTCAGCAGCTGGGCGAGACCGGACCGGACCACGGCGTGGTCGTCGACCAGCACGACTCGGATCGTCGCGCTCATCGTGCGACCTCCAGGTGCACCGTCGTACCCTCGGCGCGCCGGGAGCGGATCTCGAGCCGGCCTCCGGCCTCCCGGATCAGGTCGCGCAGGCTGCGCAGCCCGATGCCGCCGGAGCCCTGGCCGGGCTCGAAGCCCAGGCCGTCGTCGGTGACGTCGAGGGTCAGCCGGTCGCCGACCCGTCCCACCCGGACGGTGAGGCGCTGCGCGTGCGCGTGACGCAGGGCGTTGCGGACCGACTCCTGGGCCACCCGCCACACCAGGCGGACCGCGTCGTCGGAGGCGCCCTCGACGTCGAGCACCTCCACCGTCGCGTACACCCCCGCCCCGGCGGCGGGTGCGACGAGGTCCTCCAGGGCGGCACCGAGCCCGTCGGCGCCGAGGTCGGGCGGGTAGATCTCGACCAGCAGCGAGCGCAGCGACCGGAGACTGGAGCGCAGCGACTGCGCCATCGGCTCGAGCCGGCGCCCGGTCTCGACGTCCGTGCGCGGGTCGCGCAGGGTCGCCGAGAGCGCGAACGAGGTCCCGGCCAGGTCCTGCACCACCCCGTCGTGCAGGTCCTGCGCGATCCGGCGGCGCTCGGACTCGGAGGCGTCCGCGGCGGCCTCGAGCAGCCGGGTCCGGTCACGGGCGGTCCGCTCGAGGCGCCGGGTCAGCGCCCACAGCAGCGGGGTGGTCACCGCCACCAGCACCAGCAGGCCGCCGAGCGTGATCGGCTTGAACGCGTCGTACACCCGCTGGCGACGCTTCGCGATGTCGGCGGAGGTGAAGTAAGCCTCGAAGAGCAGCGGGCTGCCCTCGGGCGACTCGACGCGGGTGTACACCTCGAGCAAGCCCCCCAGGTCCTTCTCGAAGCGGTTCTCCGGGCGGTTCAGGTCGGAGATCTCCGCGTCGCTGGTCCCGCGCCGGAGCACGACCTGCTCGTCCTCGCCGAGCGGGTAGGTGCTGCCGATCAGCCGGGTCTCGTCGGAGTAGACGATCCGTCCGTCCGGCCGCCAGATCTTGATCCGCTGGACCTCACCGACGAGCAGTCTCCGCAGCACGGTCCGGTCGAACCGGTCCACCGCGCCCGGGTCACCGTCGACCAGCCCCCGCGGGATCGCCGGCTCGGCCACGGACCGGGCCAGCAGCTCGGTGGTGGCGCGGGCGTCGTTGGTGGCCTCGTCCGCAGCCGCCCGACGGCTCAGCTCCACGGAGCCGAGCACGACGAGCACCAGGACCACCAGGCCCGCCGCCAGGAACTGCACCACCGGGTTCTTGGCATACCGCACTCCGGTCCCCTCCCCACCTCGAACGGATGCGGTGCCCAGTATGGCGGCGGCAGGGGTCAGCGGCGGACGGTTCCGCGACACTGCTCGCCGGTGCGCGGGTTGCGCGCACGGAACGTGAGGGTGTCGGTGCCGCGCAGGTCGACGACCGTACGACGCACCTCGAACGACCCGCTCGGCGCACGCGTGGTGCGGGTCCCGGACGCGGAGACCGAGCCGTTGTGCAGGATGCTCCACCGCCAGGTCTGGCCGTTGCGGTTGCTGTCCACCTCGCCCTCGACCTCGAGGCGGCGGTCCTCGGGACCGACCTTGAGCTTCCAGTGCGTCGAGCCGGAGCAGCTGCCGCGCCGTACGGTGTCGCTGCCGCTCGCCTCCGCGGCGGGGGCCACCGTGACGGTCAGTGCGGTGACTACGGCGAGGGCCACGGCGGTCGGGGTGATGTTCAGGTTCATGCTGTCCTCCTCGGATGAGGGACCCAGCGTGGCTCCGGTCGCGGGCGGGCCGCCATTGTCCGGTGGTACTACGACCGCGGGACGAGGGTGACCGGGTCGCCGACCCGGATCCGGCCTGGCGCGACGACCGCCGCGTAGACGCCGAAGCAGACGCCGCCCGAGCCTTCCCGCCGGTAGTCGGCGAGCGTGCGCAGCGGCTCGGGACCGGAGCGTGCTCCGAGGTTCTGGTCGACGGTGGTGACCACGCACCGCTCGTCGGGCCGGCCGAAGCCGAGGACCACCTCACCGACCTCGAACCGACCGGTCTCGTCCTCGGTGTGCGCCGCGCAGCCGTCGAGCACGAGGTTGGCGCGGAACCGGTCGGCGGGGACTGCGCGGTGGCCACGTTCCGCCAGGGCTGCGTTGAGCAGGTCCAGCGACGCCTGCGAGTGCAGCGACACCGAGCCCTCGTCCGAGAGCACGGTCTGGCCGGCTACCAGCCCGGGTGTGACCCTGCGGGTCGTGTCGGGTGCGCCCACCAGCTGCGCGGTTCGGCCGAGTAGCCGGGTGAACCAGTCCGACAGCGCAGGCGTCTGCTCGACCACGGCGACGCGTTCGCCGAACAGGGTCACCTCGCGGGCAGGACCGTCGGTGCCGACCACGCCCGTCAGGGTCTCCCCGCCGTCGCAGGAGAGGGTGAGCCGGCCGGTCGCGTCGTCCAGGACGGGGCGGACCCGGGCGAGCGTCGCGAACTCCCGTTGGGTGACGATGCGGTCACCGACCACCACGGCCAGGACCCGGTCGTTGTGCAGGCCGGCGACCCCGACGTCGCAGACCTCCAGTGCCTCACCGCCGCACGCCTTGACCGGGTAGCGCGTCAGCCGTGCGACCCAGCCGGCGGCGAGGCTCACGCGCGGGCCGCGGCGCCCGGGACGGGGAGGTCGGCGGCGGTCATGCCCATCAGCGTCTCGACGAACACCCGCCGCTCCCCCGGCAGCACCGGGACGTGGTTCTGCACCACCAGGACCGTGCAGCCGGCCGCCTCGGCGGAGCGGGCGCCGGTGTTGGAGTCCTCGATGGCGATCGTGTGCGCGGGATCGACACCGAGGATCGCCGCGGCCTTCTCGTAGGGCTCGGGGTGCGGCTTGCCCTGGCTGACGGTGTCGCCGGTGACGACCACCTCGAAGGTGTCGGTCGGCAGCGTGGACAGGATCGGGGCGACGAACCGGCGGTAGGACATCGTGACCAGGGCGCAGCGCACGCCTTGGTCCCGCAGGTCGCCGAGCAGCTCGCGCGCCCCTGGCCGCCAAGGCACCTCCTGGGAGACCCGGGCCACCACCCGGTCCAGGAGCTCCTCGACGATCCGGGCCGGGTCGAGGGCGATGCCGCTGTGCTCGTGGATGTAGCGGCCCGACACCAGCAGGTCGTTGCCGACCAGGTTCATCGCGTGCTCGTGGCTCCAGACGCCGCCGTGCTCCTCGATGATCTCGAACTCGGACTCGATCCAGTACGGCTCGGTGTCGACCAGGGTGCCGTCCATGTCCCACAGCACCGCGTGCGGTGTGCTCACCGCTCAGTCCTCAGGCTCGTAGCCGAGGTTCGGCGACAGCCACCGCTCCGCCTCGGCGAGGGTCATCCCCTTGCGGGCCGCGTAGTCCTCCACCTGGTCGCGGGCGATCCGGCCGACCACGAAGTACTGCGACTGCGGGTGGGAGAGGTACCAGCCGCTCACCGCAGCGCCCGGCCACATTGCCATGCTCTCGGTCAGCGTGATCCCGGTGTTCGCCTCGACGTCGAGCAGGTCCCAGAGCTTGGCCTTCTCGGTGTGGTCGGGACAGGCGGGGTAGCCCGGGGCGGGCCGGATCCCGTCGTAGCTCTCCTTCAGCAGCTCCTCGTTGTCCAGCTTCTCGTCCGGGGCGTAGCCCCAGAACTCGGTGCGCACCCGCTCGTGCAGCCGCTCCGCGAACGCCTCGGCCAACCGGTCGGCGAGCGACTCGAGCAGGATCGCGGAGTAGTCGTCGAGGGCCTCCTTGAACTCCTTGATCTTGGCCTCGCTGCCGAGACCGGCCGTCACCGCGAACGCGCCGACGTGGTCCTCCAGGCCGGTCTCCCGGGGGGCGACGAAGTCGCCGAGGGAGCGGTTCGGCACCCCGGCGCGGTGCTGTCCTTGCTGGCGCAGGTTGCACAGCGTGGTGAGTACCTGGGAGCGGGACCCGTCGGTGTAGACCTCGACGTCGTCGCCGACCGCGTTCGCCGGGAACAGGCCCAGCACGGCGTTGGCCTGCAGCCAGCCCTCCTCGATGATGCGGTCGAGCATCTCCTGTGCGTCGTCGTACAGCCTGCGCGCCGCCTCGCCGCTGGAGGGGTTGTTGAGGATGTCGGGGAACCGGCCCTTCATCTCCCAGGCGTTGAAGAACGGCTGCCAGTCGATGTAGTCGCGCAGCTCGGCGAGCGGGTAGTCCTCGAGGACCGTGACCCCCTCGGCCGCCTTCGGCTGCGGCGGCTGGTAGCCGTCCCACTCGACGGGGGTCCGGTTGGCCCGGGCGTCCGCGATCGTCAGCATCACCCGGTCGTTGTGCTTGGCGGCGTGCCGCTCACGGATCGAGTCGAAGTCGGCCTTGACCTCGTCGAGGAGCTTGCCGCGACGCTCGGCGGACAGCAGCGAGGACGCCACCGGGACCGAGCGCGAGGCGTCCTTCACCCAGACGACCGGGCCGTGGTACTTCGGGTCGACCTTGACCGCGGTGTGCGCGCGCGACGTGGTGGCCCCGCCGACGAGCAGCGGGATCTCGAAGCCCTGCCGCTCCATCTCGGTGGCGAAGTTCACCATCTCGTCCAGCGACGGCGTGATCAGCCCGGACAGCCCGATCAGGTCGGCGTCGATCTGGCGGGCGGTGTCGATGATCTTCTGCGCGGGCACCATCACCCCGAGGTCGACGACCTCGTAGTTGTTGCACTGCAGGACGACGCCGACGATGTTCTTGCCGATGTCGTGCACGTCGCCCTTGACCGTGGCCATCACGATCGTGCCCTTCTTCTCCTCCACGTCCCCGGGCTTCTTCTCGGCCTCGATGAACGGGATGAGGTAGGCCACCGCCTTCTTCATCACGCGGGCGGACTTCACGACCTGCGGCAGGAACATCTTGCCCGCGCCGAACAGGTCGCCGACCACGTTCATGCCGTCCATCAGCGGGCCCTCGATCACCTCGATCGGGCGGCCCCCGCGGGCGGAGATCTCCGCGCGCAGCTCCTCGGTGTCGGACTCGGCGAACTCGTCGATGCCCTTGACCAGCGCGTGCGTGATCCGCTCCGCGACCGGCAGCGAGCGCCACTCCTCGGACGCGACCTCCTTGACCGTGCCGTCGCCGGCGAAGTCGGGTGCGATCTCCAGCAGCCGCTCGGTGCTGTCCGCACGCCGGTTGAGTACGACGTCCTCGATCCGCTCCCGCAGCACGGCGTCGATCTCGTCGTAGACCACGAGGGCGCCGGCGTTGACGATTCCCATGTCCATGCCGGCCTGGATCGCGTGGTAGAGGAACACCGCGTGGATGGCCTCCCGCACCGGGTTGTTGCCCCGGAACGAGAAGGACACGTTGGACACGCCGCCGGACACCAGCGCACCGGGGAGGTTCTGCTTGATCCAGCGGGTGGCCTCGATGTAGTCGACGCCGTAGTTGGCGTGCTCCTCGATGCCGGTGGCCACCGCGAAGATGTTCGGGTCGAAGATGATGTCCTCGGCCGGGAACCCGACCTCGTCGACGAGGATGTCGTAGGCCCGCTTGCAGATCGCCTTGCGCCGGTCGAGGTTGTCGGCCTGGCCGTCCTCGTCGAAGGCCATCACGACGACGGCGGCGCCGTACTTGCGGCACAGCCGGGCATGCTCGCGGAACTTGTCCTCGCCCTCCTTCATCGAGATGGAGTTGACGATCGGCTTGCCCTGCACGCACTTGAGCCCGGCCTCGATGACCTCGAACTTCGACGAGTCCACCATCAGAGGGACCCGGGAGATGTCCGGCTCGCTGGCGAGCAGCTTGACGAAGCGGTCCATCGCCTCGACGCCGTCGATCATGCCCTCGTCCATGTTCACGTCGATGACCTGCGCGCCGGACTCCACCTGCTGGCGGGCCACCGACAGGGCGGTGCCGTAGTCGCCCTCCTTGATCAGCCGGCGGAAGCGGGCCGAGCCGGTGATGTTGGTGCGCTCGCCGACGTTGACGAACAGCGACTCGGCGGTGATCGCGACAGGCTCGAGCCCGGCCAGACGCAGGGCCGGAGGGATCTCCGGGGCGGTGCGCGGGGTCTTGCCCTCGGCGGCGGCGGCGATCGCGCTGACGTGCTCGGGCGTGGTGCCGCAGCAGCCGCCGAGCAGGTTCACCAGCCCGCTGCTCGCGAACTCCTCGAGCACCTCGGCGGTCTGGTCGGGCGCCTCGTCGTACTCGCCGAACTCGTTCGGCAGGCCGGCGTTCGGGTAGCACGACACGAAGGTGTCCGCGACCCGGGACAGCTCGGCGATGTAGGGCCGCATCTCGCCCGCGCCGAGTGCGCAGTTGAGGCCGATCGCGAGCGGGCGGGCGTGCCGCACGGAGTTCCAGAACGCCTCGGTGACCTGCCCGGACAGGGTGCGTCCCGACGCGTCGGTGATGGTGCCGGAGATGATCACCGGCCAGCGGCGCCCGTGCTCCTCGAAGAGCGTCTCCAGCGCGAAGACCGCGGCCTTCGCGTTCAGGGTGTCGAAGATCGTCTCGACCAGCAGCAGGTCGGCGCCGCCGTCGACGAGGCCGCGCGCCTGCTCGGTGTAGGCCTCCACGAGCCGGTCGTAGGTGATGTTCCGCTTGCCGGGGTCGTTGACGTCGGGCGAGATCGACCCGGTGGTGTTCGTCGGCCCGAGCGCCCCGATCACCCAGCGGGGCCGGTCCGGGGTCTGCTCGGTCATCGCGTCGCACGCCTCGCGGGCGAGCCGCGCCGACTCGTAGTTCATCTCGTAGGCGAGCTCCTCCATGCCGTAGTCGGCCTGGGAGATCCGCTGGGCGCTGAACGTGTTGGTCTCGACCAGGTCCGCCCCGGCCTCGAGGTACTCGCGGTGGATCGCGCGGATCACGTCGGGCTGGCTGAGGCTGAGCAGGTCCGAGTTGCCCCGGATGTCCTGCGCCCAGTCCGCGAACCGTTCGCCGCGGTAGTCCTCCTCGCTCAGGCCGTACCGCTGGATCATCGTGCCCATGGCGCCGTCCATCACGAGGATTCGTCTCCGGAGTGCGGCGGCGAGCTCCTCGGTGGCGTCGGGGCGGATCTGCGGCTGGTTCAAGGAGTCCTCGTCCTGTGGTCGGTCGGCCCCGGTCCTGGAGCCCTGGTCAGCGTAGGTGGGCAACGCGACGCCCCTCCGGGCGATTCCGCATTGTGGCGTTCTGGTCTCACATTCTGTCAGGCGCTGATCCGGGGCGGACAGGGCTCACCGTTCTGTGCGGCCTGACGCCCGACGGACCCACCCCGGACTAGGCTGGAGGAGTGATCGAGATCGAGGAAGTGCCCGAGCTGAGGTCGCCCATCCTCATCGCGGCGTTCGAGGGCTGGAACGACGCCGCGGACTCCGCGTCCTCCGTGGTGGACCACCTGGCCCAGGTGTGGAACGCGCGGCTGGTCGCGGCCATCGACCCCGAGGACTTCTACGACTTCCAGGTGAACCGTCCCGCGGTCAGCACCGGCGAGGACGGCATCCGCCGCATCACCTGGCCCTCGACCCAGCTGTCGGTGTGCTCCCCGCCCGGTGCGCTCCGCGACGTGATCCTGCTCCGCGGCATCGAGCCGAACATGCGCTGGCGCCAGTTCTGCGCCGAGCTGCTGGCCGCCTCCGAGGAGCTCGGCGCCGAGCTGGTGGTGACGCTCGGCGCGCTGCTCGCCGACACGCCGCACACGCGCCCCATCCCGGTCTCGGGCACGGCCAGCGAGCCGGACATCGCCGACCGGCTGAAGCTCGAGCAGTCCAACTACGAGGGGCCGACGGGCATCGTCGGGGTGTTCCAGGACGCCTGCACGCAGGCCGACATCCCGGCCGTCTCGTTCTGGGCGGCGGTCCCCCACTACGTCGCGCAGCCGCCCTGTCCCAAGGCGACGCTGGCGCTGCTCGGCCAGCTCGAGGACCTGCTTGAGGTGAGCATCCCGCTGGCCGACCTGCCGGAGGAGGCCCGCGCCTGGGAGCGCGGCGTCGACGAGCTCGCCGAGGAGGACGAGGAGATCGGTGACTACGTGCGGGCCCTGGAGGAGACGCGCGACACCGCCGACCTGCCCGAGGCGAGCGGCGAGGCGATCGCCCGGGAGTTCGAGCGCTACCTCAAGCGCCGCGAGTCCGACGACGACTGACTAGAGCAGGATGCCCAGCCGGGCGTCCAGCACTGTGCGCACCAGGTCGGCGCCCGACCCGTCGCCGGGCTCGTCGCCGGCCCAGGCGTCGACGGCGGCCAGCGCGGCCGGGGCGTCCAGGTCGTCGGCCAGTGCCCGTCGTACGGCGTGCGCCAGCGTCTCGGCCTGCGCGCGGGACGCGCCACCGACCGCCGTACGCCAGGTCTCCAGGCGCTTCTGCGCCCCGGACAGGTCGGCGTCGGTCCACTCCCAGTCGGAGCGGTAGTGGTGCGCCAGGATCGCCAGCCGGATCGCCATCGGGTCGACGCCCGCCTCACGCAGCCGCGAGACGAGCACCAGGTTGCCCTTGGACTTCGACATCTTCTCGCCGTCGTACCCGACCATCCCCGCGTGCACGTAGGCCCGGGCGAAGGTCAGCCCCTCGAAGGCGGCCTGCGCCTCGGAGGCGCTCATCTCGTGGTGCGGGAACACCAGGTCGCTGCCGCCGCCCTGCACGTCGAACGACTCGCCGAGGTGGCGCAGCGCGATCGCCGAGCACTCCACGTGCCAGCCCGGCCGCCCGCGCCCGAGGTCGGTGTCCCAGGCCGGCTCGCCGGGACGCTCGGCCTGCCACAGCAGGCAGTCCAGCGGGTCCTTCTTGCCGGACCGGTCCGGGTCGCCGCCGCGCTCGGCGAAGACGGTCTGCATCTCCTCGTCCGACAGGTTCGACACCGAGCCGAAGCGGGGGTCGGAGCGCACCGAGAAGTAGAGGTCGCCGTCGACGTCGTACACCGCGCCACGGTCACGCAGCTGCTGGACCATCTCCACGACCAGCGGGATCGACTCGACGGCGCCGACGTAGGCGTCCGGTGAGATCACCCGCAGCGCGGTCATGTCCGTGCGGAACAGCTCGGTCTCGCGCTCGGCGAGCTCCTCCCAGTCCACGCCGGTGGCGTTCGCCCGTTCGAGCAGCGGGTCGTCGACGTCGGTGACGTTCTGGACGTAACGCACCTCGTGGCCGGCGTCGCGCCAGGCCCGGTTCAGCAGGTCGAAGGCGACGTACGTCGCGGCGTGACCGATGTGGGTGGCGTCGTACGGGGTGATCCCGCAGACGTACATCCGGGCGGCCCCGGACGGGTCGCTGGTCTGCGCCGACCCGGTCGCGGAGTCGTGGACCCGCACCGGATCCGCCGCCCCGAGGTCGATCCGGGGCACGTCAGGGCTCGTCCACGCACGCATGTGGGCAGCCTAACGGGCAGCGACTAGAAGGCCGGCCACGGGATGGAGGGGCGCCCGCCGGACGGCACAGGCATCACCGCACGGCGCAGCAGCGCCTCGCACCGGGCCAGCGTGGCGGCCACCTCGTCGCGGGCCAGCAGGTCGCCGAGCCGGGCGGACAGCTCACTGGTCGAGGTGCAGAGCTGCTCGACCAGGGCGCGCACACCGGCGGCGTCGTCGGGGTCCAGCGGCTCGAGGGCCCAGCCCCACAGGACCGTGCGCAGCTTGTTGTCCACGCTGAACGAGACGCCGTGGTCGACCCCGAACCGGTGGCCGTCGGTCATCGCCAGGACGTGCCCGCCCTTGCGGTCGGCGTTGTTCACCACGACGTCGAACACCGCCATCCGGCGCAGGGCATCGGAGTCCTCGTGCACCAGCGACACCGGGTTGTCGTCGCCGTCGTAGGCGTCGAGCACGTGCAGGTAGCCCTCCGGGGTGACGCCGGTCGGCACCAGGTCCACCGGCTCCTGTCCGGCGTCCGGCTCGCGCCACGCCTGCACCATGCCGATCCCGGCCGGGGCGTCACCCCGCAGGACGGTCGGCGGCACGACGTCCCAGCCCAGGGCCTCGGACACGACGTACGCCGCGACCTCGCGCCGGGCCAGCGTCCCGTCCGGGAAGTCCCACAGCGGGCGCTCGCCGGCGACGGGCTTGTAGACGCACTCGATGCTCTGGCCCTCGAGCGTCACGGTGGCGTAGAACGTCGCGTTGGACGCGGGCATGATCCGGCCCTGGATCTCGATCTCACCGCGGTTCAGCAGCTCGTGCTCGTCGCTCTGCACGTTGCTCTGCTCGTTCATGGGTGCACCGCCGGCGACAGAGGTCATGCCTCGGGTTCGGCGGTGGTCCGGCGGAAGCCGTTGGCGCGCGGGCACAGGTGGCCGGTCGGGTCCATCGGGCCGCCGCAGAACGGGCAGGGCTCACGACCGGCGCCCACCACCGCCTGGGCACGCTTGCTGAACGCCCGGGCCAGCCCGGCGGGCAGACGGACGAGGAGCACCTCCTCCGGCTCGGGCTCGTCGATCTCCTCCTCGGGGGTGCCTGGCTCGACCACGGCCGCGTCGTTGAAGGGGAACACCTCGACCACGATCCGCTCGTCGGCCGAGTCCCACGACAGCGTCATGGTGCCGGCCCGGAACTCCTCGACGATCGGCTGCTCCAGCGGGCCGTTGTCCTCGAGGGACACCGGCGGCATCGCCGGGATGGTGCTCTCCGCCTCGCTGGCCTCCAGGAGCTCGTCGAGCAGCTCGTCGATGCGCTCGGCGAGCACGGAGACCTGCTGCTTCTCCAGGGCCACGCTGGTCACACGCGCACCGGTGCGGGCCTGCAGGAAGAACGTGCGCTGCCCGGGTGGGCCGACCGTACCCGCGACGAATCGCTCGGGCGGGTCGAAGCTGTGGATCACCGATGCCATGGGTCCGAGCCTAGGGGGTCGTGCCAGCGCCGCCACCCACGGCCGCGTCGCTGCTCGGCCGGCGGCTGCGGCGCTTCCGGGCGGGCGGCCGGAGGTGCGAGAGGTCCCCGGCCGAGGTGTTCATGGTGACCACGAACGGTCGCAGGGGCGTGTAGCGGACCACGGAGAGCGAGGCCGGGTCGACCATGATCCGCTGGAACGTGTCGAGGTGGACGCCGAGGGCGTCGGCCAGGATCGCCTTGATGACGTCCCCGTGGCTGACCGCGAGCCACACCGCGTCGGGACCGTGCTCGGCCTCGACCTGGGCGTCCCACCGCCGGATCGCGCCGACCGCGCGCGAGGACATCCCGGCCATCGACTCACCGTCGGGGAACTCCGCGGCTGACGGGTGCGACTGCACGGTCTTCCACAGCGGCTCCTTGGCCAGGGTCTTCAGCTCGCGTCCGGTCCAGGAGCCGTAGTCGCACTCGAGCAGCCCGCGCTCGGTCGCGAACCTGGTCTGCGCCGGCTGTCGCTTGACGATCTCGCGGGCCGTCTCCCGGCAGCGTTCGAGCGGGCTGGAGACGACCACGGCCAGCGGGAGCCCGGTCATCCGCTCGGCCGCCGCACGAGCCTGCTCGACCCCGTGGTCGTCGAGGTGGACGCCCTTGCTGCGTCCGGCGAGCACACCCGTCGCGTTCGCGGTCGTGCGCCCGTGTCGAGCCAGGATCAGGGTTGCCATGAACCGGAGCCTAGGACACGTACCCTGAGCCGCATGATCGTCGACAGCGCCCTCTACCGCGACGGTGTCCGTGTGCCCGTCGACTGCGACAAGGACGACCTGCGCGCCATCCGCGACGAGGCCACCGGCGCCGGGGACTTCGTCTGGGTCGGCATGCACCAGCCGGCCGAGGAGGAGCTCAACCGGGTGGCCGAGGTGTTCTCCCTGCACCCGCTCGCCGTCGAGGACGCGCTCAAGGCCCACCAGCGCCCGAAGCTGGAGCGCTACGAGGACGGCCTGTTCCTGGTGCTCAAGACCCTCTGGTACGTCGACGAGGAGGACGCCGTCGAGACCGGCGAGATCAACCTGTTCGTGGGCCGCAACTTCATCGTCAGCGTCCGGCACGGCGAGGGCACCGAGCTGCACACCGCCCGGCTCGACCTCGAGCAGCAGACCGCGGTGCTCGGCCACGGGCCGTCCGCGGTCGTCTACGCGATCTGCGACCGGGTCGTGGACAGCTACGAGGAGGTGGCGACGTCGCTGGAGACGGACGTCGACGAGGTCGAGGAGTCGGTCTTCTCCCCCACCCGGACCCAGGACTCCAAGCGGATCTACGTCCTCAAGCGTGAGCTCGCCGAGGTGCGGCGGGCCGTCGGGCCGCTGCGCGAGCCGATGAAGCGGTTCGCGACCGGGTCGGTGCCGTTCGTGACCCAGGAGGCGGCGCCGTTCTTCCGCGACGTCGCCGACCACATCATCCGGGTCTCGGAGAACATCGAGACCCTCGACAGCCTGCTGTCCACCGCGTTCGACGCACACCTGGCGCGGATCAGCGTGCAGCAGAACGAGGACATGCGGAAGATCTCCGCCTGGGTCGCGATCGCCGCCGTCGGCACGCTGGTCGCCGGCGTCTACGGCATGAACTTCGACCACATCCCCGAGCTGCGCTGGCACTACGGCTACTTCTACGCCCTCGGCCTGATGGCCGTCTCGTCCGTGGTGCTCTACCGGTTCTTCAAGAAGTCCGGCTGGCTCTGAGGCCCCCGGCTCAGGTGGCGGTCAGCCAACCGGCGCTGAGCGCGACGAGCAGCAGCACGCCGAGCCCGACCCGGTAGGGCACGAACTTGCCGATCGAGTGGCCGGCGACGAACCTCAGCAGCCAGGCGATCGACGCGTAGGCGACGACGAAGCTGACCAGGGTGCCGACCACGGTCTGCCCGATGCCGATGTCACCGGACAGCGCGTCCTTGAGCTCGAAGAGACCCGCGGCGACCAGCGCCGGGATGGACAGGAAGAACGACAGCCGGGTCGCCGCGACCCGGTCGAGCCCGACCAGCAGACCGGCCGAGATCGTGGCGCCAGAGCGCGAGACGCCGGGCACCAGGGCGACGCACTGCACGAGGCCGACGGACAGCGCGTCCCGCATCGTGAGGTCCTTCTCGTGGCGCTTCTGGCGGCCGCGCTTCTCCGCGAACAGCATCACGCCGCTCCACAGGATCAGCGCCACCGCGACCACCCACAGCGAGCGCAGCGGCCCGGTGATCAGGTCCTTGGCGAGCAGACCGACGACGCCGATCGGGATCGACCCGATGATGATGTACCAGCCCATCCGGTGGTCGAGCTTGCCGCGCACCTCCGGCTTGACCAGGCCCACGGCCCAGGCCCGGGCGATCCGCCAGATGTCGGTCCAGAAGTAGACGACGACCGCGGCGATCGCGCCCATCTGGATGACCGCGGTGAACGCGGTCACGGCGGGGTCGTCCACCTGCAGGCCGAGCAGCTGCTCGGCGATCGTGAGGTGGCCGGTGCTGGACACCGGGAGGAACTCGGTCAGCCCCTCGACGATGCCGAGGATGACTGCCTGGAAATAGTCCATCTGCTCTTCCTGCTGATCTGGTGCGGGCCTCGCACACACTACGCAAGTCGACCTGACCGCAAGATGACGGCGTCCGGCAGTGCCACGTCCTACGGCGAGGCGTGGGCCTGGCGACGTACCCGTCTCGATAACCTCAGCCCATGCAGCAGCGCTACCTGGGTCGCACCGGCCTCAAGGTCTCTCGTCTGGGGCTCGGCACGCTCACCTGGGGGCGCGACACCGACGAGCACGAGGCCCGTGACCAGCTCATCGCCTTCACCGAGGCCGGCGGCACCCTCGTGGACACCGCGGCCGGGTACGGCGAGGGCGCGTCGGAGGAGCTGATCGGCTCCCTGATCGGCGACGTGGTGCAGCGCGAGGACCTCGTGATCGCCACCAAGGCCGGGATCAGCCGCGGTCGGGGCAGCCGGGAGACGAACGCCTCCCGCGGCTACCTGATCAGCACGCTCGACGCGTCGCTGCGCCGGCTCGGCGTGGACCACGTGGACCTCTGGCAGGTGCACACCTGGGTCGACGACACCCCGCTCGAGGAGACGCTCAGCGCGCTCGACTACGCGGTGTCGACCGGCCGCGCGGCGTACGTCGGCGTCTCCAACTACAACGGGTGGCAGTCCGCCCAGGCCGCGACCTGGCAGCGGTCCGTCCCGGGCCGGGCGACGCTGGCCTCCAACCAGGTGGAGTACTCCCTGGTCAACCGCCGGGTGGAGACCGAGGTGCTGCCCGCCGCGGAGGCGCTCGGGATGGGGGTGCTGCCCTGGTCGCCGCTGGGCCGGGGCGTGCTCACCGGCAAGTACCGCCACGGCACCCCGGCCGACTCACGGGCCGCGTCCCCGCACTTCTCCAACTTCGTCGGCAGCTACCTCACCGACCGGCACGCCCGGATCGTCGAGGCGGTCGCGCGTGCGGCCGAGGGCCTGGACTGGTCCCCGCTCGAGGTCGCGCTCACCTGGGTTCGGGACCGGCCGGGTGTGGTGGCGCCCATCGTCGGGGCGCGTACGGCGGCCCAGCTCCGCGGCTCGCTGACGGTCGAGGAGTGCGAGCTCCCGCCGCAGATCGTCGCGGCGCTCGACGACGTGTCGGGTGCCGGCGACACGGACTGACCCGGGCTTCGACGTACACCGTTGAGCGGACATGCCAGGATTGATGCATGCCGCGCTCGAAGATCCACACCTCCTCGCAGCGCCGTGCGCTGAACCCCGGTGTGGAGTACGAGTTCGAGCGACTCACCATCTCCCGGGAGTTCTCGCGCAGCTCGGTGACCCGGATGCTGGTCGACCGGGCGGAGCACGGCGGATGGGAGCTCGACCGGCTGCGCCTCTCCCCCGACGGGACCCGCCGCGTCGTCCTGCGGCGCAAGATCATCCGGCAGCGTTCGACGTACTACGTCTGACCCGAGCACCCAGGAGCGTCCATGGAGAAGGTCGTCACCACCATCGACGCGTCGGGGGGCGTGCTGGTCGGGCATGACGGCTCTGAGCCGTCCTCCCAGGCGGTCCGCTGGGCGGCCAAGCTCGCTGCCCGCCTCGGCTGTCCCCTGCACGTCGTGCGCACCTGGTCGCTGTCGTCGGCGCCGCGGCCGGCCAGCTGGTCGACCGGCTACGTGCCGCCGCTGACCGACTTCGAGGAGGCGGTGCTGCAGCGGCTCCGGAACGACGTCGCCTCGCTGCACCTCCCCGAGGGCGCCGACGTCACCTGCCACGTGCTGCACGGGTCCGCCGGGCGGCGGCTGGTGGAGTCCTCGGCGCGGGCCGAGATGCTCGTGGTCGGGTCCCGCGGCATCGGCGGCTTCCGCGGGCTGGTGATGGGGTCCACGGCCGGTCAGGTCGTCGGGCACGCGCACTGCCCGGTCGTCGTGGTTCCCGTCGACGTCGCCCTCGACGGACAGCCGGACGATCTCGACGCCGGCCTCCGCGAGGACGGACCGCCTCAGGCCTGACCGCCTCAGGCCTGGTCGAGGAACCGGTCGAACACCCGGGAGCCGAACTCCAGCGCGTCCGTGGGCACCCGCTCGTCGACGCCGTGGAACAGCGCGGTGAAGTCCAGGTCGCCGGGCAGCCGCAGCGGTGCGAAGCCGAAACAGCGGATCCCGAGCTTGTGCCAGTGCTTGGCGTCGGTGCCGCCGGACATGAGGTAAGGCGCGACCAGTGCGTCGGGGTCCTCGGCGAGCAGCGACGCCGTCATCGCGTCCACCAGGTCGCCGTCGAAGGTCGTCTCGAGCGCGGCCTGCTTGCTGACGTAGTCGATGCTGATCCGGTCTCCGACCAGCTCGGCGAGCGTGTCGAAGAACTCGTCCTCGTAGCCGGGCAGGAAGCGGCCGTCCACGTGCGCGGTCGCCTCGCCGGGCACCACGTTGACCTTGTAGCCGGCGTTCAGCATCGTCGGGTTGGTCGTGTGCTTGATGACCGCGCCGAGCATCCGGGCGGCCGAGCCGAACTCCTCGACGAGGTCCTCGGCGTTCTCCGGGGTCGCCTCCACGCCGGCGAGCTCGCCGATCGAGGACAGCAGCACCTGCATGGACGGGGTGAGCCGCACCGGCCACTCGTGGGCCCCGATCCGTGCCACCGCGGCGGACAGCGCCGTGACCGCGTTGTCGGGGTGCCGCATCGACCCGTGGCCGGCGTTCCCGGTCGCGGTGAGCCGCATCCACGCCATGCCTTTCTCCGCCGCCTCGATGAGGTAGACCCGCCGCCCGCGCACGGTGGCGCTGAAGCCGCCGACCTCGCCGATGCCCTCGGTGCAGCCCTCGAGCAGGTCCGGGCGCTTGAGCACGATCTGCTCGGCGCCGTTGTGCCCGCCAGCCTCCTCGTCCGCGGTGAAGCAGAGCACCATCGGCCGCTCCGGCTCGGCGCCGGCCCGGGCCCGCGCTCGTACGACGGAGAGCAGCATCGCGTCGAAGTCCTTCATGTCGACGGCCCCGCGACCCCACAGGTAGCCGTCCTGGATCTCGCCGGAGAACGGGTGCACCGTCCAGTCGTCCGCCTCCGCGGGTACGACGTCGAGGTGCCCGTGCAGCAGCAGCGGGTTCCGCTGGTCGTTCCCAGCACCACCCCACCGGGCCACCACGTTGGTGCGACCCGCGACGCCCTCGAACAGCTCGGCCTCGATGCCGACCTCGTCGAGCAGCGCGGCGACATGCTCGGCCGCCTTCCGCTCCCCCGGTCCAGACCCGTCCCCGTAGTTCGTGGTGTCCATCCGGATCAGGTCGCGGCAGATCTCGACGACCTCCGCTGCCGGGTCGTAGGCCTCCTGCTGTCGGTCCTCGGTGCGGGTGATCATGAGCCCATCCTGACAGGCCTGATGCCGGGATGCCCGATGCACGGATCCGGCTCTGCTTTTGCTACAGTTACCGCCGCGATCAGGGCTCGTCTCGAGCCGTGTGCGCACACTCTGTCCGGGTGGCGGAATAGGTAGACGCGCTAGCTTGAGGTGCTAGTGCCCTTTATCGGGCGTGGGGGTTCAAGTCCCCCCTCGGACACAGTTGATAGGCCCCGAAAACCGGGGCCTATCTTCATTTAACAGACACGAACCTGGCTCCGTTCGAGCTCATGGCCAAGTCATCGGGAGACCGGATGGGCGAAGGCTCACCTGCTCTGGCACCCGCGGCTGGATTCGGGATGCGCGCCCCTACGCTGCTGGTGACCCTGCGGCAATGGGTGCGCTCGGGCCCGGGACACGGACCCGACCTACGACGCGTCGCTCCTGCGACAGCTCGGTGTGGGCTGCATGGGGAGATCGATCTGCTTTTCGCCTACCGCCCGAACGGCGGAGCCGCGGCCGCTCCCACTGGGTGTTCCCTTACTAGGCCACCGCCAGCAGCCGCCCGCGGTGCGGGTGGCGGGCTTCGGGCAGCCAGGCGAGGGCGCGCTTGTCGTACAGGCGCGCCAGTCGGTGGGGCAGTTCGCGCAGGACCTGTTCGATGCGGGCTCGTTCGAGGGCGTCGAGCAGGCGGTAGGTCGTGACGGGTTCGCCGTTGGCTGCAGCGATGGTGCCGAGGTTGCGCACCACGGGGAGGGCGACCACGGCGTCTTGGTAGGCGCCGAGAAGGTTCTGGAGTTTCTTGGCCTGTCGAGCCAGCCGGTGGGCGGGCTTGCCGATGGTCGGGGCCACGACCTCGGTGACGTACCGCAGTTGCTTGTCGGCCTTGCGGGCCTCGTGCAGGGCCACGTCGCGCTGCGGGCCGGGCGGCAGGACACGCGCGGCCGCGACGCGGTCGTCGACCTTGCGCATGGCCTTGGCCACGCTTTTCGGCAACTCCTTACCTGCGGGACGGTCGGCCCGTGGGGTGAAGGGTGGGTCGACGGCCAGCAGTTCCAGTGCCTGGCGGAGTGCGGCGTACCGGTCGCTGTCCACGGCGGCCTGAGTGGTGTGCGTGGCCTGGGCGATCAGTCGGCCCATCTCCTTCTCCACGTCGGTGACCGCGCGGCCGACGATCACCTCGGGCGTGAGGGTGTCGAACAGCCGACGTAGCTCTCTCATGCTGGCGTGTGTGTCGTTCTCCTCCCCGAGCTGGCGACCCAGCCAGGCCAGCTCGGCGACTACCGACCCGGTAGCGTCCGGGTCGAGGATGCGGGAGAAGCCGCGGAGGATGGAGCGCAGTTGACGAGCGGTCACTCGCATCTCGCTGACCGCCTGTGCGTTGCCGTGCCGTACCTCGGGCTCGGCGGCCCGTAGCTTCTCGACCTGGGTTCGCAGGGCGGCCCACACCACGTTTCCGGCCAGCGGGTCGGTGAGGGCTGCTTGCTTTCCGGGCTCGACCGGCCGGGCCGGTGGGACGGTGGTGTTCATCACGGGGCTCCCCCGGTGGCGAGGCGGCGCCGCGGGGCCGGCCAGGTGGGCCGGTCTCGCGCGGGCGTGGGGTTGGTGGGCTCGGCCGGGCTGTCTGCGGAGGCGGTTGCCAGGGCGCCGCCGGGGCGCAGGTGCACGGTGCGGGTGGACAGGGCGGTGACCGCGGGGCGGTGGGTGGTCATGATCACGGTGCGATCATCGACCAGCCGGGTCAGCGCCTGGACGACGAGTTGTTCGGCGTGGGCGTCTAGGCCGGTGGTCGGTTCGTCCAGCAGCACCACTGGGGCGTCGACAAGCAGCGCCCGGGCGATGCCGACACGCTGACGCTGCCCGCCGGACAGCCCGACGCCGCCGGTTCCGATCGCGGTGTTCAGTCCGTCGGGAAGCTGGTCGGCGAAGTCGGAGACGAGCGCGGCCCGGGCGGCGACGACGACCTCGGCGTCGGTGGCGGCGGGGCGGCCGTAGCGGATGTTGTCGGCCAGGGTGCCGGAGAACAGGAACGTGTCCTGCAGCACCATGGCAACCTGCTGGTGCAGCCAGCGCTCGGGGGTGTCGGGCACCGGGTGCCCGTCCAGCAGCACCTGACCAGTCGTGGGCCGGTAGAGCCCGCCGATCAGGGAGAGCAGGGTGGATTTACCGGTGCCGTTCTCACCCAACAGGGCGATCCGCTCGCCGGGCTGGATGCTCAGGTCGAGTCCGCTGAAGACGGGACCCCGGCCCCGCCCGTAGTCCAGGCCGACCTCGCGCAGCTCGATGCGGCCGTGCACCTGGGCCGGGAGGGCGTCGGGGTCGCCTTGGTGGTCGGCGGGCTGGTCGAGGATGGCGACGATCCGCTCTGCGGAGGCGGCGCCCTGGGTGAAGCTGGGGGCCAGCTTGGCGAGGGTCTTCATCGGCGAGAACATGCTCCTCAGATACTGGGTGACCACCACCAGGACCCCGAGCGACCACCACGCGTGCAGTGCCCCGTAGCCGCCGATGAACAGCACCAACGCGGTGCCCACTGCGCTGACCAACTCGAGGGTGGGGGTGAACCGAGCGCTGATGTCGACCGAGCGGAGCGCCAGCCGCAGCACGCCGGTGTTCTGGTCGGTGAACCGCTGGGTCTGCAGGTCCTGGCGGCCGAAGGCATGCACGGTGCGGATTCCCTGCAGGGATTCGGTGACGAACCCGGTCAGCTCGCCGGTCGCCGCGCGCTTGCGTCGGGCGTACCGACGGGTCAGCCCTGCGAAGTGGTTGGCGGTCAGATACACCAGCGGGGTGACGACGAGCGCGATCAACCCGAGTCGCGCGTCCACGGTGAGCAGCACCGCTACGGTGCCGACCAGGGTCAGTACGGCGGGGATCAGATCGGTGAACAGATCCAGCAGGCTCGATTCCACGTTCGAGGTGTCGCTGACGACCCGGCTGGTGAGCTCCCCGATGGTCTCGCCGTCGTGAAAGGCCATCGGTAGCCGCTGGGTGTAGGCGAACACGTCGGTCCGGATCCGCGAGGTGATCCGCTCCCCGGCGCTGTTCATCCAAACGTCGCCGAGATAGTCGAACACCCCGGACGCGGCCGTGATCGCCAGCACCGCGGCCGCGGCGACTACCAGCATGGCGACCGGGGTGCCCCCGAACCAGCCGGCCACCGTGTGCAGCACGCCGCCCTTGTTCTGTCCCTTGAGCAGGTCATCGATCACCAGCGCCATCGGCCACGGTGCCGCCAAGTCCGCTGCGAGCTCGGCACCACGCATGGCCACCCCCCAGCCCAGGGCGCGCAGTTCTGGGCGGGCGTAGTCGCGGAACCGCCACAGCGCGCGCAGGGTGCCGACGTCCCGAGCCGGCACCCCGCGGCTACCCAGAGCATGGGCTGGGTTCTCAGCGGCGGCGTACTCGGCGGCTTGGGCTTGCTCGCCGGCGGTGATGGTTGGCATCTCGAACTCCCAGACACTCACGTGACAGACTCAGTACCTATCTGTCACGCGACCGTAGCAGTTATGTAGTACCGCCACAAGGGTGTGACAGTAACTTCTAAAGACGTCACGCCTATGCTAAGATCTGACCATGCAGAACAGTGCTGGGATGCGAGCCGACGCGGCGCGCAACGTCGCCGCGGTCATCGAGACCGGTGCTCGACTTCTGGCGGAGGACCCGTCGGTCTGCCTGGCCACCATCGCGACGCTCGCCGGGGTGGATCGACGCACCGTGTATCGACACTTCGACAGTCGCGAGAGCCTGGTCGACGCTGTCTATCGAACCGCCGTTGATGCGGCCGAGAACGCCGTAGCCGAGGCCAGGCTCGAGACCGCACCGGTCACGGTAGCGCTGCACCGCTTCGCCGAGGGCCTGATCACGGCGCTCCGCCGCTACCCGATCGACCTGGCGCGGTTGGACTGCGACCCAGAGCTCAGCGGTCGCATCGCGGAGCTCCGCCACCAGCTCACGGCGCTCCTGCTCCGCGCCGCCGACCAGGGACTCGTCCGGGCAGACATGCCCGAGGGGCTGGCCGCGGAACTGGTCTACCAGACCGTTGCACTGCTCGCCCGCGAGTCCGGCCAGCTCGAGCCCGGGCCGGCCGCAGACCTCGCCGTGGACCTGATACTCAACGGCATCGGTCAGCGGGCCGAGTCGACCACAAAGCCCTGATGGTCTGACCCTCATCCGCGCGTCGCGTTCACGTCCGGATCGTCCAGACGAAGTCGGCGAACCAGCTCGGTACCACCGGTCGCCCGCCCCCACATAATGGCCACCTGGTCGATAACCGCCCGGACGGGCTGTGGTGCCCGTGACCATTTCCGCTGACCACCATCACAGCTGGTGGCTGGCCCCTCTTCGGCATGAACGGAAACCGGGGCGTCAACAACCTCATGACTTGGAACAACGAGCAGGCGCGCCAGTCAGGACCGGTCCACGGTGCGCTTCGCCTGCTCGACCGACGCACCGCCGATCACCAGTCGCGCGATCTCGAGGACCTTGGGCAGCCGCTGCGGCGCACTGCCGGAGGTGCCTGGCGTCTCCTGCGGGTGCCGCACGACTGGGTCGCCTGGGTCGCCGCCGGGGGCGCGGTCGAAGGGACCGGCTGAGCGGCCTGATCGGCGACGGCGCGCACCGACGGTGTGGGGGTTCTAGCTGACGCGTTCCGCGAGCCTGGCTCGCTCGGAGAAGTACCGCTCGACATCCTCACGATCGCGACGCCGCGCAGCGAGCACGATCATCGCCTTGCGCGCGTTGCGCCGGGACTTGTCCTGCGAAGAGCGGATCGGGCGGGTGAACCAGGGGTCCGGGCGGGTCAGCATCGAGGCATCGGTTCCTAGCGAGTAGCCAGCGGATGGAACCCGGCCGACCCTAGGTCGGTGCGACCCGTGGGGTCGATGGCTCATTCGGACTAGTTACCGCCCTGTGGCTCGGAATTCGCTGCGTGAACGCCACCGGTGCCTCCTCAGCTCATGGCCTCGTTCACCGCTCTGGTCGCGGGCTGTAACAGCGACGCGTCCATGCGGACTCCGAACCGGAAGAACCCAGACCCCTGCGCTGTTGCGCCGGTGGAGGAGGGAGCCGGGCATGTCGACGACACGGCTAGCGCTACCCGGACAGGACACGCTCCTCGGCAGCTGGCAGGCGCTGGCGCGGCTGTCTCCCGGGGCCCGCGTGGTTCATGCGCCGACGGTTGCCGCGGCTGTGTTCCCCGCGTGCGCTCCGCTGAACAACGCGATCGTGCTGCCCGCTGCTCACGGGCTGTGGGGTGACGGAGTCTCGGTGGCGATGAGCTGGTTCGGCGAGGCCGGGATCGATGCGTGGGCGCTGTGGGTGCCCAGCCGCGCCACCGACTTCGCCGCCGTAGACGGCGTGCCGGACGTACCTGGGTTCACACGGGATGTGACAACGCTCGTCATGCACGCGACGCTGCCCGCCGAGCTCCGCTCGCACGCGGGCGTCGTCCGTACATCGGTCGCCGCTGCCAGTCTTGCCGACGATCACCCGTTGCCGGCAGACGACCTGCCCGAACCCGACGCACTGCCCGGCCTCGACGCGTGGGTGATGGTGTGCGACGAGGTCGTCGTGGCGGGCGCGTGGAGCTTCCTGCATGGAACAGACTGCGGCATCTACGCGGTCGAGACGTTGCCGGGCTGGCGACGGCGCGGCCTTGCCCGCGCGCTCATGGAACACGTGCTCGCCGACGCCCACCACCGAGGAGCACGGACCGCGACGCTGCAGTCAACCCCGATGGGTCAGCCGCTCCACGAGTCGCTCGGATTCCGGCCGGTCGGTCGCTACGAGGAATGGGTGCCACAGTAGAAATGCAGATGTGCGCCGAGCGGCCATTTGTCCAACCACCGGGCGTAACGGCGGCGGTTGCCGACGGACATCCAGAGAGGGGACACGCCCGACCCGGGCGTCACCGCACAAGGATTACCAGAGAGGAACGTCATGCGTGTCCTGCTCATCTCCGGCAGCACGCGCGCTGCGTCGTCGAACATGCTCGCACTGCGGAAGCTGCACGCGATCGACTACCCCGGCGTGAAGACCGACCAATACACCAGCCTGCGCGAGTTGCCGGCATTTGTGCCCGACGAGCACCCGGTCCCGCCCGCCGTGAGCGACCTGCTCGCACGGATCACCGCGGCGGACGCGGTCCTGTTCTCCACCCCTGAGTACGCCGGCGGCCTCCCCGGTGCATTGAAGAACCTGCTCGACTGGACCGTCGGTGGCGGGGAGCTGTACGCAAAGCGGGTCGCCTGGCTGGACGTCGCGAACCCCGGCCGCGGACACGGCGCCCGGGCACAGCTGGAGACGGTGCTCGGCTACGTCGGCGCGCGCATCGTCGCCGCCGCATGTGTCCACGTCACGCTCGAGCGCGCCGAGGGCGGCGCCAGGCTCGGTGACCGCGCGGAACAGGAACTAGCGACGGCTGTGGGTGCGCTCGCCGCCGCTATCGAGGAGGATTCACAGGAAGAACGCCGCGACTGAGCCCATCGGCGCATGGCCGGCCCACCTGCGGTTGACCCCCGACCCGGAATCCCCACGAGCGCATGGGGACGAACCAGTCGCGGGCACGCATGAGCCGCGTTCACGCCCGAGACCGGCTACTCGGAACGCATCTTCATCGACGGCACCTCTCCCGAGAAGAAGAGGGCGACGGGCGCAGCACCCGCGAACCTCAGTCACGCCGCCGTCCGTCCACCAGGGTGTCCTTTGGGCCGTTGCTACTGAGGGTGGTCGTGGTTGACCTGCCGCCAGGCCAGCACCCGAACCGCTACCAGTGACCCCGAGACCACCAGCACCAAGAACACCATCAACGTCACCAGGACCCACGGCATGTGCATCATCATGCGAGCCTCCTTGACCACCCTCCACGCTAGGACGCGCGGCCCCAACCGGGACCCCGATAGGATTACAGTCCGCTGACCCGTGGCCCGTCCGGCCACGCGGGAGACATCCGCCACCCAGGCCGTGGTCCCTCCTCGCTCGCCGGACATGGCTCAAGGGCCTGGAACCGCCTCGATCCCGCTCGTGAGACGCACCACGTGCGGCTCACCCGGGCCGTTGATCAGCGGTCCACGTGCCGGACGACAAGTCCGCTCGGGCGGTGGCATGTGCCGTCCACCAGCTGCTCGATTCCCGGGTTGACGACCCCGTCGTTGTAGGAGCGTGAGTTGCCGACCTGGATGTCGCAGCCGCGGACCGCGACCAGCGATTCCGCGGCCAGAATCTCTTCGCGGAAGCAGCCGTCAACCGGCCGCCACGCGTTGCTCGGCTTCGGCGATCGCCCACGCTGCGTTGACGAGGCCGATGTGACTGAAGGCTTGAGGGAAGTTGCCGAGCAGCTCCCCGGTTGCGGGGTCGACCTCCTCGGCGAGCAGGCCCACGTCGTTGACGTAGCGGGCGGCACGTTCGAACACTTCCCGGGCCCGGTCCACGCGATCGGCCAGGGCCAGAGCCTGTGCGAGCCAGAAGGTGCACAGCAGGAAGGTTCCTTCCTCGCCGGCGAGCCCGTCCACGCCGCCATCGGTGCGGTAGCGGTAGACCAGTCCGCGGTCGTCGGTGAGCCGTTCCTCGATCGCGTCGATGGTGGCCAGCACGCGGGGATCGGAGGCGGGAAGGAACCCGACGATCGGGAGCATCAGGTTGGACGCGTCGAGCGCGTCGGTTCCGACGTACTGGGTGAAGGCTCCGGCCGAGTCGCTCCATCCGTCGCGGACGACGGTCTCCGCGATCTCATCGCGGCTGCGTCTCCACTCCTCCACCCGCGACCTGTCGCCGATGATGTCGGCCATGGCGATCGCTCGGTCCAGGGCGACCCAGCACATCACTTTCGAGTAGAGAAAGTGCTGTGGGTCGCCGCGTACCTCCCAGATGCCCTGGTCCGGCTCACGCCAGCGTACGACGGCCGCATCGGCGAGCGCGGCGAGGAAGCGGCGGGTGTCGGCATCGAGGTCGTGCAGCTGGTCGGTCAGCCGGCTCGCAGCGCCCAGCAGCTCGCCGTAGACGTCCACCTGCTGCTGTTCCCAGGCGCCGTTGCCGACCCGGACCGGTTTGCTGTCTCTCCACCCGGAGAGGTGGCGCAGCGTCCGTTCGGTCAAGTCATGCTCGCCACCGACGCCGAACATGATCTGTAGCGCCTTCTCAGCACCCACACCAGAGGCTGCCGCGGTCGCCATGAAGGCGAAGAAGTCATTCGCCTCGTCCGGGCAGGCCGCCACCCACAATGCCTCCATGGTCAGGCTGGCGTCGCGAACCCAGGAATAGCGGTAGTCCCAGTTGCGCTCCCCACCCACTCCCTCAGGGAGCGAGGTGGTCGCGGCCGCGACGACGGCACCGCTTGGCTGGAAGGTCAGGGCCTTCAGCACACGACCACTGGCGTGTACCAGGTCCTGCCAGGGACCCTGGTAGGACTGGTGCAGCGCTGACCAGGACCGCCACGCCTCGATGGTGCGTCCGAGAAGCGCGCCGATCTCATCCTCCGGCCACACGTGCGCAGGCGTCTCCTCCAAGGTGGACCGGTGGAGCGCGAAACGCAGGGTCTCACCTTCGGAGATGCGGGTTCGGCCGACACCGGTGCCCGACGCCAGCGACAACGCGACGGGGGTCGTGAGCACCAGCCACTCCGCTCCCCCGCGCGCGGTGACCCCACCCGGCGTTTCGGAGAGCAGTGGTACGACGAGCCCGTACTCCGGCCGCGGCGCGTACGAGACCTCGAGGTCGGCCTCCCCCGACGCACATGCCACCGTGCGCACCAGGACGTGGGGAACGTCCTTACCCAGCCGGTGGCCTTCGTTGTCCGACCCCATCGCCAGGGCATCGGTCAGCACCACGGTTGCCGACGGGGTGTGGAAGGTCGTCTCGAGCACCATCGTCCCATCGAGGTAGCGGCGCGTGATGCTGAAGTCGCCCAGCGGCCGGATCGACCAGTGGCCACCGCTGTTGTCCAGCAGCCGCGCCATCACCGACGGGCTGTCGAAGCGCGGGAAGGTCAGCCACTCGACGGATCCGTGGGAGTCGACGAGGGCGCTGGAGTGACAGTCCGAGAGAAGTGCGTGGTCGGCGATCGGTGTGTTGCTCATGGGTTCCTCACGACAAGTCGGTGAGCGTGGCGCTCGGGCAAGTGCTGAACCGTCCTTGACGACGGTGCAGCGTTACATCGCGGAACCGTCTCGACCCTGCGCGAGCAGCTCGTACGCCATCGCATCCGGTCAGCGCGACCCCGGCCGAGGACCCGAACCGCACGTTCGAGGTGGCCGCCGCGGACGAGGCCCTCGCAACCGCGGTCACCGATCTGCGGGTGGTTGAGGAATCGTGGTGCGAGCCGAGCTGGGTGGTGGCGGACACGTTCTCGACCACCCAGTTGACCTGGTCTTCTCCCAGGCCGCCGCCGTCTCGGCCGTTGACGTGGTTGAGCATGCCGTGCTCGTTCTCGGGCCCGAACCGTGGGCCACCAGCGCTCGTCGACCTCGCTCATTCCGAGGACCACGGTTCGCGGAAGTCCGCGTAGAGGGTTAGCCCGCCGTCCACGTAGAGCGTCTGACCGGTGATGTAGGCAGCATCGTCGCTGGCCAGGAAGCAGGTCACGCCAGCCATCTCGTTCGCGGTGCCCGGCCTCGGCATGGGGATGTGGCTGGTCACCTGCTCGGCCTTCATCGGATCGTCGACCCAGCCCCGGTTGATCGGCGTGACGGTGGCGCCGGGACCGATCCCGTTGACCCTGATGCCACGGCTGGCGTACTCCAGGGCCAGGGTCGTGGTCAGGTTGGCCATGCCGCCCTTGCTCACCGAGTAGCCGAGGTAGTTGGGCTTGGGGATGCGTTGGTGGACGCTGGACATGTTGATCACCACGCCCGGTTGCTCGGTGTCCAGGAACCGACGAATCGCCTCTCGCGCGCACAGGAAGGCCCCGCGCAGGTTGACCGCGAGGACCTTGTCGAAGTCTGCGCTCGACAGCTCATGCGACGGTCGGGAGACCTGGATGCCGGCGTTGTTGACCAGTACGTCCAGGCCGCCGAGCCGGGTGGCGGCGGACTCGACCATCGACACCACCTGGTCCTCCTGGGACACGTCGCCGCGGACCAGAACGTCCCGGACCCCGGTCTCCTTGACCTTCCGGACACACACGTGCACCTGCTCCTCGGTGTCCGCCGCCTCCTCGGCCGTCTGGAGGTAGTTGATCGCGACGTTGGCGCCGTACTCGGCGAACCGCACCGCGATGGCCTGGCCGATCCCCGAGGTGCCGCCGGTGACCAGCACGTTCTTCCCGCGAAGTCCTCGCATGGTTCCTCCCGCAGTGGATGTGTCTGGGATCAGTCGACCGGGGGCGGGCCGCCGTTACACCGTTCCGCCGGGTTGTTGGACAGGGCGGTCGACGGGCCCTGTGTCGCGCTGCTCCCCGGTGGCTCGCAGCAGACCGAGCGCGGCCGGCGGGAAGATCAGCACCGACAGCAGCCCGGCGCAGACCAGGGCAGCCGCGTTGGCCGGGCTCGACCACTGGGCGTGCGTCGGCCGCGAGGTCACTGCTGGCCCCGGGTGTCGGGGCGTGCTGGCAACGGGGACCCCGTGCACCGCGTCCGCCACACAGGACGTTGCCGAACCAGCCCTTTGAACCATTCCCCTTTGCGCCCTCCCCCGTGAAGCATCATCGTCGACCCCTCGGAAAAGGCCCACTCTCGTGTCCCGTCGCCTCATTGCCTCAGCCGCCGTCCTGGCCACCAGCGCCGCCACCCTCACCGCGACCCTGGCCGGCTCGGCCGCCCACGCCACGACCACCGCCACGACCCCGGCCAGTACCGGCGTCCAGGTCGGTGCGCAGGTCGGTGCGCAGGTCGGGCCTTCGGCCCCGGTGCACGCACCGGTCGCCGCCCTCCACGTCGCCCGCGGCACCTACTTCCGCACCGCGACCCAGGTCAGCACCCCACCGCCGGTCAAGGCGCGCGCCTGGGCCGTCGCGGACATGTACACCGGCCGGATCCTCGCCGCGCACGGCCGGCACGACCAGCTCCTCCAGGCCTCCACCATCAAGCTGTTGACCGCGCTCACCGCCGCCGACACCGTCGCGGTGCTGCCCACCCACCGGATCACCCGCGCCGAGGCACACCCGCAGTACTGCACCTGCGCCGGACTCGTCGTCGGACGTCGCTACACCCGCACCGCACTGATGGCCGGCATGCTGCTGCCATCCGGCAACGACGCCGCCGAAGCGCTCGCCGGATCCCACCCGCGCGGCCGGGCCGCGTTCGTCGCCGCGATGAACGCGAAAGCCACCGCACTCGGCGCGAAGCACACCCGGGTCGTGAACCCCTCGGGTCTCACCGCGGCCGGGTCGCACTCCACCGCCTACGACCTGCTCGTGTTCCTGCGGGCCGCGCAGGCGAACCCCGTCGTCGAACCCATCCTGGCGCTGCCCTCGTTCCAGCTCGGTCCACGCGGCGGCCGGACGCACCCGGTGTACCGCCGCACCGACTACGTGAACAAATACCCCAGCGCACAGGGCAAGAGCGGCTACACGACCCCGGCGAAGCACACCCTGGTGGTCAACACACCGGTCGGCGCACACCACATCGGAGTCGCCACCCTCGGAGCACCCCGGGGCCACTCGACGTCCGGGACCCGGGCGCTGACCCTGTGGGCCGCCGCGAACTTCACCCAACTGCGCGCCATCGGCCAGCTCCCGCCCGTCCCCGCCACTCCCGCGGTCCCGCCGGTCCCGACGACACCGGTCACCCCCACTCCCTGACCTGACCCGAGCTGCCCAACCGGCCCGCAGGAACACGAGCAGGTCGTAGACGGTGGAGTGTGACCCGGCTGCCCAGAGTCCCGTCCGTATTTGATGGCTGCCTCGCTGCGCACGGCTGTGGATCCTTCCGTTCCTGCCAGACTTTCGCCATGAGCACCTCCGAGATCGATCTCGCTCACCTTCGTCGATGCGTTGAGCTCGCTCGGGAGGCCCTCAATGACGGCGACGAGCCGTTCGGATCCCTATTGGTCGACGCCCACGGAACGACCCGGTTCGAGGACCGGAACCGGGTCAAGGACGGCGACGAGACGCGGCACCCCGAGTTCGAGATCGCTCGCTGGTCTGCCAACAACCTGACACCAGAGGAACGTCGCGCCGCGACGGTCTACACCTCAGGTGAGCACTGCCCTATGTGCTCGGCAGCGCACGCCTGGGTGGGTCTGGGCGCCATCGTCTACGCGGTGTCGACCGCGCAACTGGTGCAGTGGCGGTCCGAATGGGGCCTCGCTCCATCACCGGTGGCGCCGCTGCCGATCGCGACGGTGGCTCCGAACGTTCCCACGACCGGACCAGTCGCCGAGTTCGTCGACGAGATCAAGGCGCTGCACGAACTTCACTCCGGGTAGCAGCGCGTAACTGCAGACCCGGACGCGCGGGTCCTGATGATCCCCGGCCATGGCGAGATATGCGGGCTCTCGTGTCGACAGTGTCATGTCCAGCCGACGGGCGGACCGTGGTGGATGGCGCGCCCGGCCGGCGACACGACCTCGGGATGCGCCGGCGTCGGATGGGACGACAAGCAGCCGGTGTTGGGCCCATCCGGCTTGTTCCGCCTGTGGCCGACCGCAGGACTTTGCCAGCGCCGACATCTGGACCGCAAGAGCCGCCGCGGACCAGCGCCGGCAACAGCAGGTACTTCCCGGCCCGCAGGCCACAGCCATACCCGCTCGGCATGGAATCGGTGAGGATCTGACCGAGCGCTCGCCGTCGAGCCGGCGTGCGAAGGACCCGCCAGAGGCTATTGACTGGGTGGTCTCTCAGCAACAAATGGGATCCTTGCTACGTACTTCTGGTACATCTTGACAGCCTCCTCCAACGACACCTGTCGGAACTCGACCAAAGCCTGCAGACCTTCCAGCTCGGCGTTGCACGCCTCGGCACTGACTATCCGGGCCTCGGCATTTTTCGCCTTGCTCAGATTCGCGGAGATAGCCGCGATCACGGACATCACCATGGCAGCCAGGCATAGCGGCCGCCACACGTCCTCGGCACCTCCCAACTCAAGGGACTCCGCCACTCCGTTCGTGAAGCGCGGGCCGCCCAGGGCTGGTCCAGCCGTCAACGCCGCCGAAAATGCGCTTGTTGTGCCGGTGAGCGGCGGACGGCGACCCAGACCCGGATCTGGCTACGGCTGGTCAGGACGGCTCGAGCCGGGCCTCTTCCCGCGTCGGCGAGAAGAGCTCGACCGGGTTGCCGGACGGGTCCTCAACAATCACCTGTCTGCCGCCTACACCCTCGATGATCCCGCTGCGGAACCGGACCCCGGCCTCCCGCAGAGCCGCGGCTGTGCTGTCGAGGTCATCGACCTCGACAATGAACCGATTCCATCCCCCTGGCTCTGGTCTGGTCCCGTCAGGCATGGCCTGCCCACCTCCACCCTGACCGCCCAGGGCACTGATCACGAGCCGTAGATCGCCTCGGCTGAGCATCGCGAAGGTCGGTGCCGGATGCATTTGTTCGGCGAAGCCGAGGAGTTCGCAGTAGAAGGAGATTGCCTCATCGACGTCGTCGACGATGTAACGGACGCTGACAGTGGCCATGGTGCGTTCCTCTCTCGCAGGCTGAACACGGTAGGCCGTCGAGCCCGCTTCAAGTCAACGGTGGCTTCCAAGAGTTGCGCAGCCCCTTTCGTCGCCCAGATGGCCTCACCACCCCGGTCCACCGGCCAAACGGACGTTCGCCCAGGAGAACTTGCGCCATTCCCCTGACCGCGCCGCATGGGAGTGCCCCATTACCGGGGCAATGAGGCGGTGGAATGACGCGCCGCTGAGTAGCCCGATTGCCCGCGCGCTACGCGGATGAGCGGGCGCGCGTCGCCATCCCAAGCGACCGCCACCTATGTCAGGCTCCGTCACGTGATTCGCTATAGGACCGCACAGATCCTTCTTGTGTCGGTCGCCGCTGTGCTCGCCGTGACGGCTATTGCTGGCGACGGCGGTGGCCTGGCGTCGGTCCGGCGCAGGCGTCCGCTCATCGGAAGATCCGGGTAGCGCTTCGTAGCTGCTGGCCGCTCTGGCGGCGGTATGACGCACTCACGAAAGGCGCTCGAACGAGAGGGTCGCGGTAGATGAGTGCGTCGACCGTCCGAGTCCGCTAGTCGACGGTCTCGACGGCGTCTCCGATGCTGATCTCCCCGCCGGTGAGGACGTCGGCACGCAACCCGCCACGGTGGATCAAGCCGCCGAGTGCCCCCTGTCTGGTGAGGCTCTCCAGGTGTGAGCACGGCTCACACAGACGCTGGCCCAGGCACTCGGCCTCACCCACGCGGAAGCGTCGACCGACAAGAGCGTTCAGGTCGATTCCGCGGGTCACCACGTTCCTCCGCGCTTCCGCGTAGCCGAGGCCCGCGCCGTCGGGCAGCGTGAGGCCGTCGAGGACCTCGGCCTCGATCAGGGTGAGGTCATAGCCGCGCGCGGTCTCGTTGGCTGGGGTGAAGGTGCCTGCCTTGGCGGCATAGCGGTCACCGGCCAGTCCGCGGCCAGCGAGAGCCTGCGCTCGGACGACGGTGCGCATCAGCTCGGTGGCCTGCTCGGCCAGCGCAATCACGTCTACCGTGCCGCGGAGCTGTGGCGGCGGCGACGTGGGTCCAGCGAACGCCGGATCCAGGCCACACAGGACGTAGCCCTCTCGGATCGGGAGGTTGGTCGCGGCACGACCGAGCAGGCCCGGGTCCTGTGGGCTCAAGACGACGCCCGAGGGAGTGCCGAACATCAGCACCGCCTTGGCGTTGGCTGCCTCGGCACCGGGACCGGGCTCCCCCAGGACGGCGAGCCAGTACCCGGGCCAGTTGAACCTCGCCGGCTTCGCCAGCGTCACCAACCCGGCGCCCCGGCCAGCGAGCCAACTGCGCCAGTAAGCGACCGCCCCCGGTAAGTCGGCAGATGGCTGTGGGACCTCGGCGACAGGCGTCTCGGTCACCGACGCCACGCACGCGGCGAAGGACCGAACCAGTTCGGGAACCACGTCGCCCTCGGGCAGTTCCACTTCGATCATGGAGGGATACTCACACATGCCAACGGCGACGTTTCGGCCGCCGCTAAGCCGCTACTGGGAGATCCACTCGATGGGCGCTCATCGGTCGCCGGCCCACGCGATGGCGCGGCTGGGTTCCAGGCTTGGTCAGCGGGGTAGCCGGTCCCCGCGTCGGTCGATCAGCACGGCGGGGGCGGTCAGCCTCCACGCCTCGAAGGTGAGTTCGGCCAGCTCGTCACGCTCGACGCCATCCAACCGGACCACAACCCAGCCGAACCCACCCGAGGTGAACTGGACCTCGAACGTCTCCGGACGCTCGGCTACCAGCGCGAGCTGCTCGGGAATGGTCTGCTTGAGGCCGACGGTGCGCGTTCGCTCCCAGAGATAGCCGAAGGTCTGGTTGCTGACCTCGATCCGCCAGTAGCGGCCAACGTCCACCCGGGTGACCCCGGCGAGTTGGTCAGCCAGGTCGAAGAAGTCCGTGATGCTGCATCCGGTCACCGGGTCATCCTGGCATCAGCGCCGACTTTTCCGGACCGTGTGTGGAAGGCTCCGCCTGGCTTGCTTGAGCGGCGGAAAGACCGCACTCACGACGCCCGGCGCTCCAACGAGAGGGTCGCGCCAGATGGCGACGAGAAACCCGTCGCTGCGAACCTCGTTCACTCAGTCAATGTCGAACAGCTGTCCGTACCCAGGAACCGAAACCCGCGACCTGATCGCTCGCAGCATGCGCCATAGGAGCACTTGGTTAGCCGTCAAGACCGGCCGTGCCAGATCTTCCTCAAGCGCAGCGATGACGCCGACGCTCCGAAAGCCGTTGCCACCCACCTCACGCTGCTCGTGCCCCGCCGTCGCTGACCAGCGGGACAGCCTGTCTGGGCTATGGACTGAGCACCCGACCGGGGCGGAGAGTCCGGGCATGGCTGCCAAGTCGTTGCGGTGCCGGGTCGGGGTCCACAGTTGGGAGACCCGCCGTAACGACGACGGTGAGGCCTACGTCGTCTGTCGCCGGTGCGGCAAGGAGAGCGACAAGATCAGCCTCAGCGACTACGGCGACACCGGCGGCGGATCGATGGGCTGAGCTGCGACCAGGACGGCGCGCGATCAGCGGCTGGATCCGTCCGTCGAGACGACGTGCAGAACGAGCATGAGCGGAACGACCGTGGCGTGGCCCCGCCCTGGATCGGAGGGTCGCCCACCCGGATCTGGTCGCGCTATCGGGGGGTCAGCATGCAGAACTCATGGCCATCAGGGTCGGCCATCACTACCCAGCTGACCTCGCCTTGGCCGATGTCGATTCGAGTCGCTCCGAGGGAGACGAGACGGTCGACCTCAGCTTGTTGGTCACCGCGGACAGGTGGAGCGACGTCGAAGTGCAGCCGGTTCTTCCCGGTCTTCCGCATCAGTGGCGGACCGCCCCACGTGATCTTCGGCCCGCCGCGCGGCGAGCGGATCGCGGTCTCCTGGTCCTGGTCCCAGACCAACGGCCAGCCCAGCGCTTCGCTCCAGAAGTATCCGACCTCCTGCGAGCCGTCGCACGCCAGCGCTCCGATGAATCCGCAGTCAGCAAGGAAGTTGTTGCCCGGCTCGATGACGCAGAACTCGTTGCCTTCGGGGTCGGCGAGCACCACATGACCTTCCTCCGGGCCTTGACCGATGTCGATGTGCCGGGCGCCGAGTCCGAGCGACCTGGCCACGGTCTGCTGCTGGTCCTCGAGGGAGGTGCTCGTGAGATCGAAGTGCATCTGGTTCTGGCCGGCCTTCTGCTCCTGGGTCGGAAGAAATCGGATCCGGAACCCGGTGTCATCGCTCGGCAGGAGCGTGACGCCGTCGTGGGGGTCCTCGGTCATCTCCCAGCCCAGGACGCCGGCCCAGAAGCGCGCGAGACCGAACGGGTCGTTCGCATCGAAGCAGAGCGCGAGGAGGTGAGAAGTCATTCCGCTCGGCATCTCCGATCTGCTGACCACAGCCGCAGACAGGGCACGTCCTCCCGGCCCATGAGGAAAGCAACGCTAAGGCGCTCGGGGACTGCGACGCAACACGATCGAGTCAAGGACGAGGCTCCCGCGCACGATCACCTCCGTGTAGACGCTCGAGCGCACTACGCCGAAGCCAGACCTGGGCGCGGGGGTTACGACGATGGTGTGAAGAGTCCTCGAGGAATCAGCCCATGTTCGTAGGCTTGCCGCTCGAGTCCCTCACGGAAGTCGGGGTGGGCGATGGAGATCAGCGCCATCGCCCGTTCCGCGACCGACTTCCCTTTGAGGTTGACCATGCCGAACTCGGTGACGACGTACATGACATCGGTGCGGGGGGTGGTGACGATGTTGCCGGGCGTCAGGTTCAACACGATGCGGCTACGACGGTCGCCTCGCTTCTCGTAGGTTGAGGAGAGACAAATGAACGACCTACCGTTCCGGGAAGCATAGGCACCTTGGACGAACTGGAGCTGCCCGCCGGTGCCGCTGATGTGCCGATGTCCGTCGGACTCTGACGCCGCCTGGCCCTGGAGGTCGATCTGGGTGGTGTTGTTGATGGAAACCACCCGGTCGTTCTGCATGATGAAGTGTGGCAGGTTCGTCTGGTCGACCGGTAGACACAGGAGCTCGGGGTTGCGGTCGATCGAGTCGTACAGGCGCCGCGACCCGAGGGCGAAGGTGTAGACGATCTTGCCGGGATGTAGCGCTTTCCGGGCGCCGGTGACGAGGCCGGCTTCATGCAGGCTCATGAGGCCGTCGGTGAGCATCTCGGTGTGGATTCCGAGGTCCTTGGCTCCCGAGTCCAGCAGGAGGGAGCAGATGGCGTTGGGCATGCTGCCGATCCCGATCTGGAGGCAGTCGCCGTCATCGATCTCGGAGGCGACGAGGCGACCCACCGCAATGTCTGGCGCGCTCACTGGCGGGCTCACCAGCTCGGGCGCGGGAGCGTGGTCGCCTTCAACGACGTAGTCGACCTCGCTGGCGTGGACACCGTTGTCGACCCCGTAGGCGACCGGCAGGCCACGGCTCTCCTCGACGATCACGGTCCTGGCGCGCTCGATGATCGCTCGGTGCCAGAAGTTCGCGGCACTGAAGTTGAAGAAGCCGTCGTCATCCATGGGGCACGTCTTGAGCACGACGATGTCGACAGGGTCGATGAACCTGCGGTAGTAGTCCGGGATCTCGCCCAGGTTGACCGGCAGGTAGTTACACCGGCCGGCATCGTGCTGGCGGCGGTCGTAACCCGAGAAGTGCAGACTGAACCACAGGAAATGGTCCCCCTGGGGATCGTCCTCGAGCACCGCCCGCGGCCGCATGGACAGACATGAGCGGATCTTGACCCCGCGCAACTCGCTGCCCCGCGCCGCCAGCGCCGTGTCGAAGACGTCGGGCTGGCACAGGGTCGCCCCGTAGTCCAACCACATGCCGGACTCGACCAGGCCAGCGGCCTCGTCGACCGTGACCCTTCGTGCCGTCTTGGCGGGGGTCGTGTGCGGCATCTGAGCTCCTCGGGAGGTAAGTCTTTGCGACTGGACGACTCCGCGTCGCCCACCCGAGGAGGAATGGTCCTTCAACGTAGCAGCGAGAAGCCTGAGCAAACCGGATCCTGCAAGGGGAGATCGGGGGCGCCCATCCCGCGTGATCAAGCGTCGCCGAGATGCAGAAGCCGTGCGACCGCTTGACAGCGTCAGGTCGACGAGGCCGCATAGATGCCGGCGATGGAGGCGTCGAGGGCCGCGTCGAACTCCTCGTCGGTCATCTGGGCGGTCAGCCCCTCGGTGAGCGCTCGCGAGAAGCTGGCGATGACGCCCGGGTTCCTGGTGAGCCGGGCGTCGGCCTCCACGCGGGTGTATCCGCCGGAGAGCGCAGCCACGCGCAGCACGCGCGGGTGCTCGAGCAGCTCGCGGTGGTAGCCGTCCGCCTCGGGCAGCGTCAGCTTGAGCATGACGTCCTGCCCCTCGGCCAGCCTGTCGAGCTGCGCGAGGAGCGCATCCTTGAGCAGCTTCTCGGTGGCGGCCTTCTCACGACTGTGGATGTCGATCTCGGGCTCGATGATCGGCACCAGGTCGGCGGCCAGGATCTGCCGCGCGACGTCGAACTGCTGGGAAACCACACCATCGACACCGGACTCGTCCGCGGTCAGCACCACCGATCGCATCTTCGTGCCGAAGACGCCGTACCGCCTGGCCCGCTCGAGCAACGCGTCGAGGTCGGGGATCGGCTTCATCATCCGCGCGCCGTCAGCCTCGGCCTCGAGGCCCTTGTCCACCTTGAGGAAGGGGACGACCTGCTTCTGCGTCCAGAGGTACTCCGCCGAACCCATCCCCGCGATCTGCCGGTCCATGGTCTGCTCGAACAGGATCGCCGCCAGGATGCGTTCCCCGTTGAACACCGAGCTGGTGATGATGCGGGTGCGCATCTGGTGGATCAGGTCGAACATCCCGACGTCGTCGGAGTACGCCGACTCGTCGATGCCGTACAGGCGCAGCGCCTTCGGCGTACTGCCTCCGCTCTGGTCCAGGGCGGCGATGAAGCCCTTGCCGGCCTTGATCCTGGCGAGCATGTCCTGGTTCACAATGCCTCCTCTCCGGTGACGCGCCACCGACCGCGGTGGTCGACCACCCGCGTACTGCCTCCACCGTCGCTCGCGGGGAGCGGCGGTGCCAGGGACGTTCGTCCCGACTTGTCCTGCGCCCCTCTGCGGAGGCGACCAGTCGGCAGGATCGGGGCCTGCACAAGCCGACAGGTCGGCGAGGAGTGCGCAGGTCGAGAGGGTGGGGAGGGAACCGAGGAAGTCGTCACGGCGCAGCAGACGCTATGCGGATCCGTCCCCTGACCCGAGGGTGAACGTGCACCGCTCGCCCGCGGTGAGCTCGCGAACGTCGTCCCCGACGCCGATCCAGACGGGCTGGATGAACCCCTCCGTCAGCGTCTCGACGGTGAGCTCGCTCCCGTCGATCCGCACTCTGATCGGGGTGCCGCGGAACTGCATCAGGAGCGAGAGTCCGTCGAGCCGCTCGCGCAGTCTGGGCTCGAAGAAGACGACGCCCTCGCGGATCTCCGTGCCGAGGTAGATCCGCTGGACGAGGTCTAGCGTCCCGGCCATCACGCCCGTGTGGATGCCCTCCGGGGTCGTGCCGCCCTGGATGTCGTCGACGTCGCTGTGCAGCGCGACGAGGAACCGCTCCCACGAGCTCTCGGCGTCGATGCCCGCCAGGACGCCGGCATGGACGATGAGGCTCAGCGTCGAGCCGTGGGAGGTCCGCCTGTCGTAGTACTCGATCGTCCTGCGGACGAGCTCGGGCGAGAGCTCGTACCCGAGCTGAGCGAAGAGCCGCATCAGCTCGGCGTCGGGGAACAGGTAGAAGAGCATGACCGTGTCGGCCTGCTTGGCCGCCTTGTAGCGGTTGGGGTCGTCGCCCTCGGCCCGCAGGATCCGGTCGAGCCGCTGGATGTTGCCGTGGCGGGCCCGCATGTCGTCCCAGTCGAGCTCCTCGAGGTCCTCGTAGCCCTCGAACTGGCTGATGACCCCGTCCGCGTGGAACGGGACGAACATCTTGCGGCTCATCTCCTGCCACGTGTGGATCTCCTCGTCGGTCAGGCCGATGCGCTTCCGCAGCGCGTCGCGGCGGCTCGCCGGCAGGAGTGCGAGGACCCGCTGTGCGGTCTCGGCGATCCAGGCCGCCATGACGTTCGTGTAGGCGTTGTTGCGCAGGCCTCCCTCGGTGGCACCCGGGTACTTCTCGTGGAACTCATCCGGGCCCATCACGCCGTGGATCTCCCAGCGGTCACGCTCGGGGTTGTAGTGCGCGATCGAGGCCCAGAAGCGTGCGATCTCCAGCATCATCTCGGCGCCGCAGTCGCGAAGGAAGTCCAACTCGTTCGTCGCGAGGTGGTAGTGCCAGACGGTGTAGAAGATCGCCGCGCCGACGTGGCGCTGGTTGCGGCTGAGGTCCGGTTCCAACTTCCCCGACAGCGGGTTGAGATGGATCGTCTGGGTCTCCTCCTGGCCGTCGCTGCCGCTCTGCCACGGATACATCGCCCCGCGATAGCCGCCCTGGCGCGCCGCCTCCCGAGCCTCGCCGATCCGCCGGTAGCGGTACAGGAGCAGGCCGCGCGTGATCAGCGGCAGCCGGCAGTTGAGGAAGGGGTAGACGAAGAGCTCGTCCCAGAAGACGTGCCCGCGATACGCCTCGCCGTTGAGGCCGCGGGCGGGGATGCCGGCGTCGTGGTGGGTGGTCTGCCGCGAGCACACCTGCAGCAGGTGCGCGGCGTGGAAGCGCAGCAGGAACTGGACGCGCTCCTCGCGCGGGAGCTCGACGTCGCAGACCTCCCAGAGCTCGTCCCAGGCGCCCGCCTGGCCGTCGAGCGCCTCGTCGAAGGTGAGATACCGGGTGGCGCTCTTGACCGCCGCCTCCAGCGGCTCGCTGATGCCGCGGTCGCGTGAGGTGTAGAGCGCGACGTTCTTCTCCACCCGGACGGTCTCCCCCTCGTCCAGCTCGAGCGCCAGCACCTGCTGGACGTAGTCCTCCGTCTGGTAGGTGTTGCGTGCGACGTCGAGCTCGTCGCCGCCGCGGAAGACGCGCGTGCGCGCGGCCTCGGCGACCTCGATGCGCGACTGGCGGGTGCGCGTCTTGAGCGCGATCACGTCCCTGCCCTCGATCCGCGGGCCCTGCGGGTCGAGGTGGCGACCCTCGAGATGGCGGTAGCGGGCGACGCCCTTGTTGACCACGCGGCCGTCGATCGCAGAGACGACCTCGACCCTTCCGGACCAGTTCCGCGGCGTGAGGTCCCAGGCGATGGCCGCCTGGTGCATGCGGTGCATGCTCACGAAGCGGCGGCTGTGCAGGCTGGTCTCCCGGCCGTGCCCATCTCGGAAGCTCAGCTCGCGGACCACCAGGGCGTTGCGGAAGTCATACGCGTGCCGGTAGGAGAGGAGCTCGACGTCGGCGAGGCGGAACGGCTCGTCTCCCTCGATACGGAGCTTCAGCACGAGCCAGTTCGGGAGGTTGACGAGGTCCTCGTTGGGCAGCGGGTGGATGCCCATGATGGTCGTCCGCCTGTTGTAGATCCCGTGCGCGTACGTGCCCGGGTAGTGCGTGCCGTCCGCGTCCTCCCACTCCGCGCAGCCCCGCGTGCAGAAGTAGCCGTTGCCGGTCGAGGTGAGCGCCTCCCGCAGCGCTTCCTGGGCGGGCACGAACCCGTCGTACGCGAACTGGAAGTCGCTCACGTCCCTCCCCGGGCAGGAGCCAGGACACTGATGCTACCCCCGGGAGGAGGAAAGTCGACTCCCCGAGCAGCGCGTTCACCGCCGTCGACTGCACCGCGCGCAGGCGCCCACGACGATCTCCACCCCGTCACCTTCATGCGGACCGTGTCCGGGCGACATCTTGTGTGCAGCCTGCCCGGCCAGCGCCTGGCCGCAACGCGGTCTGGGGCCTACCGTGAGACGCGTGTCCCACGCGCCGACAGCCGGAACGGTCGGATGGATGTCCCGCGCCGAGCACGAGGTGCCCACGACCCAGAGCTGGCTGACGCCCGCCGAGGCCGGTGCCCTCGGCGGCATGCGCTACACCAAACGTCGTTCGGAGTTCCTGCTGCGCCGATGGACCGGCAAGCACGCGCTCGCGACGACCGTGGGCCTGCCGCTCGACCTGCCAGCGCTGGCTCGCATCGAGGTCGCCAACCGGCCCAGCGGCGCTCCCTACGTGCGGGTCGACGGGGTGCCGCTGCAGGTCGACATCTCGATCAGCGACCGGGCCGGGTACGCAGTCTGCGTGGTAGCGCCGCACAGGAGCCGGGTCGGATGCGACCTGGAGATCGTCGAGCCACGCTCGGTCGGGTTCGTCGAACAGTTCCTCACCTCGGCGGAGCAGTCGTACGTCAACTCACGGCCGTCGTCCGCCCGCGACATGGCCGCCAACCTGATCTGGTCGGCGAAGGAGAGCGCCCTGAAGGTGCTGCACACCGGCCTGCGTCGCGACACCCGCAGCGTCGAGGTGGTGCTCGGGACCGGGCCCGAGCCGACCGGGTGGACCAGGCTCGAGATCCGGACCGTGGAGGGTCGGCTGTTCCCCGGCTGGTGGCGTCGCGACGGCGTCTTCCTGGTCACCTGTGCCGCCGACGAGCCGCTGCCCGCTCCCATGACCCTGGACGGCTCGGTGGACCTTCGCGAGCAGGAGCCGGTGCACTCCTGGGTGAGCCGTCCGCTCTGGTCCTGACACGTGTGCGCGGGCCGGCGAGCAGTCAGTCTGCCGTCACCCGGGCCATCCCGCGTTCCACGGCGTCCACGACGTACGGCCGCAGGTCGGACGCGGCGATCAGACGGTCGACCGACCCGACCCGGAGGGCGCGTTGGATCGTGTGGATCGCGTCGAACTCGTCTGCGACCTCCCCCAGCTTCTCCGAACGAACCTCCTCGGTGACCCGCAGCAGCTTGGCGCGCAGCGTCCCGGCCTCGGCGCTCTCGGCACCGGCGATCGCCTCGCGCAGCTCGACCACGCGGGGGTCCTTGTCGGTGCGCGCGCGCACGTCGCGGGCGAAGACGGTGGCGGCCGCCGGCGCCCCGCCGATCACCGAGGCGTAGGAGCCCTCGACGGCCGCGATCTCCAGGTCCGCGTTGAGCCGCTTGGAGAACACGACGAAGGCACCGCCGTGGTAGCGGGAGACGACCACGAAGACGATCGGACCGGCGAAGTTCGTGACCGCCCGACCGATCTCCGCGCCGTACTCCAGCTGCCAGTGCCGCATGGACTCCGGCGACCCGTCGAACCCGGACAGGTTGGCCAGCACGACGAGCGGCCGGTTCCCGCTGGCCGCGTTGATCGCCCGGGCCGCCTTGCGCGCGGACTGCGGGAACAGCGTCCCGGAGCTCCACGACGACGCTCCGTCCGCGGGGACGTACCCCCGGCGGGCCAGGGTCCGTGACTCCAGCCCGAGCATGCAGACGGGGATCCCGCCGACGTGTGCGTCCCACACGACGACCGTCTCGCCTCCTCGCCACCGGGCCCACCGCTCCAGCGGCTGCGCGTCGGCGTCGGAGACCGCCCGCATCACCGACCGGATGTCGAAGGGTTTCTTGCGGTCGTGGTTGCGCTCGTCGGAGAAGATGTCGCCGACCGCGCGCAGGTCGGTTCCCGGGACCGGGGCATGCGGCGCCGTCCGGACGTCGCGGTCCAGTGGGTCGGTGGTCTCCATGCGGCGCGGGAAGCGCTCGCCGGGGACCACGTAGGTGTGGTCGTAGTGGCGCAGGAGCAGCCGACCGGCGTCCTCGATGCCGGAGGCCCAGTACTGCGCCTGGCCGTTCGGCCCCATGACCCGGTCGTAGCCGCCGATGCCGAGGTTGTCCTCGGCCGACACCCCGCCCGAGAAGTCCAACGCCTGCTTGCCCGTGAGGACCATCGCGCTGGTGGGCAGCATCACCAGGATGCCCCGGGTGTGCATGAGCATCGTCGCCTCGGCGTTCCAGTACGGCTGGCCGCCCACGTTGACACCGGTCACCACCAAGTTGATCTCGCCGCCGCCCTGGGTGAACCCGATCAGCCCTCGCAGGACCGCCGCGATCCAGTCCATGTTCTCGGTGCCGCTGTCCATGGCGATGAGCGCCCCGGAGGAGACCGCGAACCACTCGACCGGCACGTGCATCCGCGCCGCGAGGTCGAGCGCGGCGAGGATCCTGCGGCACTCCGGCTCGGCGAGGTTGCCCAGCCCGCGAGTGGGGTCGCTGAGGATCGCGACCCGCGCCATCCCCTCCGGCACCTTCCTGGTGCGGTTGCTCAGGACGCCGACGACGACGTTGGCGACGTTGAGGCCCGGTTCGCGGTCGACCGGCTGGAGGTCACCGTCGGGGCCGAGGTCGTGCTCCACGAACGTGCCCGGCGGCAAGTCCGCGGAGCCGCCCTGCTCCGGGGCCATCATCCGCACGATCTCGTAGGGGTAGGGCACACCGAAGCGCTGCGCCACCAGCACCTTCTGCCGGTACGGCGTCAGGGGCCGCACCGGCTCGTTCCCGGGCTGCCTCTCGCGCACCGTGACCCCGCGCCCACCGACGCCCTGCACGTCCAGGACGGCGTCGTAGAGAGAACCGTCCTCCCGAGGCAGCCGGACCCGCAGGAGCACCTTCTCGAGGTCCGCACCTTCGGCCAACGGCGCGAACGAGGCGGCCATCTCCGGCCAGGACCGGCGGGGCGGGTCCCAGGGCGGTCGCACGTAGAGCACGATGCGGTTCGCCTTGGGGCGAGCGTTCGGCGGGTAGCCGACCAGGGCCGCGCGCATGGCAGTCAGCGCCTGCAGCCCCATCCGGCCCAGCCACGGGTAGGTGACCAGTGTCGCCGGTGTCGTGGACGGGTGTCAGGTCGCGGACCTCGGCAAGCGCGAACAGCCGATGGTCCTTGGGGTTCTCGTGGGCGACGCCGTGGAACAGGTAGACGTCCTCTGCGGAGGCCAGCCGTTCGAGGCGGAAGTTCGACAGCCGCCAGAGGTCGAGCCGCTTGGCGAGCATCGGGTGGAGGTTGCGGTAGAGCCGGTCCTCCTCCAACCGGCCACCGGTCGTCGTCCGGTAGCTCAGGTGCAGGGTCCGGAAGTGCTCGGCCTCCTCCCCTCCGGTGCTCGTCACAGTGACGTCCAACCGCCAGGGGGGACGCCCGAAGTCGCAGGTGGTCAGCCGCGCCTCCACGAGCGCCGCGGCCTCGTCGATCGAGATGCGCGGTGCCGCCCTCCAGGTCGCGAGATCGACGACGACCTTGCGGTCGGTGGGCTCGTGGACCAGATGGGCGGCCACCGCTGCGGCCACTGCGGGCAGCCCGTCCAGCGGGGCGTAGGCCACCACCAGCCTGATGTGCTTGTTCTCCCAGTCGTAGTCGGCAACGCACAGCAGCTGGCCGTCGTACTCGTCGAAGTGCAGGTCCCGCAGCTCGCGAATGCGGTAGTAGCGGCGGGCGTAGACCTCCAGGATGACCCGCCGGAACCGGGGGTCGTCCGTGCCGAGCCACCGTCGCAGCAGCGGTCCGCGCTGGGCGTGGGGAGAGTGCACGAGCCGCGCGACCGCAGTATCGCGTCCGGGGCCGTCTGGGTCGAGCGCGGTGGCTTCGAGCACCCTCTCGGTCTCGTCGTACTCCGCGGTCACCAGTGCTTCGAGCACCGGCTCCTCGAAGTAGCGGAACCGCACGTCACGAGCCAGCTCCGCGATGCCGGGATGCCGGCCCTGGACCGAGGCCACCAAGCGGTCGAGCCGGGCGCGCATCTCGGCGTCGGCCAGCGGCGCCAGGACCGCGTCCGCCTGCAACCGGCGCTCGAGGATGGACGTCACGACGGGCTCGAGGTCACCTACCCGGCTGAACGACCGGAACATCCACACGACGGCCGCGTCGAGCTCGGGGGTGCGCTCCAGGGTCGCGACCCCGTAGCGCGCCAGCGCCGACATCAGCCGGGTCCGGTACGTCTCGGGGATCCCCGCCCGGTCGGCGTCCATCCACTGGAGGTAGGCCAGCATGTACTCCTGTGTGCTGGTCGCCGTGAGCGAGTCGTCGGGCTGCGTCTCGGTCCGCGGCCGGTAGAGCGCGCCGGTCTCGGCGAACAGGTCGAGCAAGGCGTCCTCGCAGCTCAGGAGGCCGGGGTCCGCCGGGGGGCTCACCTCGCTGATCCGCCGCCGCTCCACCAGCAGACGCCTGAGCATGGCGGGATCCAGGTCGTAACCGAGAAGGTAGTTGCGTAGCGCGCCGAACACGCGATCGCAGGGCGGGGTGCCGGCACTCGGACGCGACTCCAGCCCGGTCAGGTCGACGGCGACCGAGCCTACGGACGCACTGTGCGTCGGGTCGTCCGCCTGGATCCGCAGGAGCGCGGCACCGGCACCCACCTGTACGTTTGCGACCACGTCGACCGCGGACACCTGCCCCGCATAAGGCGCAGTGACCGTCGACTCCATCTTCATGCTCTCCAGGACGGCGACCGGGTCACCTTCCGCCACCTCGTCCCCGGGCTGCACCAGGAGGGACACGACGAACGCCGGCCACCCGGCGCGGACCACACCACCGTCGTCGCGGGTGACACGGTGCATGGCGCCGTCCACGACGATCCGGAACATCGCTCCCTGGGTCACGGCCACGACCCGGTGGTCGCGCCCTCCACACCGGACCCGCCGCTCGTAGGCGTTGAGGACCCGCACGGACAGGTCCGCCGCGACGTTGCGCCACCTCACTCGGTACGAGCCGGGTGAGGTGCGGTAGACGAAGAGCTCGTAGGTGGTCCCGGCATAGCGGAGCTGGACCTTGGCGCCCATCCGGTCGGGCACCCCGGGGCGACCCCGTCGCGCGCCGGCGTGGAAGGCCGTCTCGACGGCCGCGTGGTCGGCGGTGTACGCCTCCACCGCGGCGGCCAGCAGCGCCACCGGGTCGGCGGGGGGCACGTGCTCCTCGGCGGAGGTGAGCCGGTCCAGCCACCGGTTGTCGACGTCTCCGGAGCGGACCTCCGGCCGGTCGAGCAGCCCGAGCAGGAAGCACTGGTTGGTGGTGCCGCTCTCGATCACGACGGTGCTCTGGGCCAGCACCCGCCGCAACCGCGCGAGCGCCTCGTTCCGGTCCCGGCCCCGGCGATGATCTTGGCGACCATCGAGTCGAAGTCCGCCGGGATCATGTCGCCCTCGCGCACACCCGAGTCGACGCGCACGCCGCTGCCCGCGGACAGCCGCAGCATGGCGATCCGGCCCGGGCCGGCGCGAACCCCTGATCGGGGTCCTCGGCGCACAACCGGGCCTCCAGGGCGTGTCCGTTCACCGGGGGCGCCGCCTTCGAGCGCACCACCGACGGCCACGTGCAGCTGCAGCTCGACCAGGTCGAGACCGGTGGTCGCCTCGGTGACGGGATGCTCGACCTGCAGCCGGGTGTTGACCTCCATGAAAAGGAACTGCCGGGTCTCGGGGTCGACGAGGAACTCGACCGTTCCCGCGCTGCGGTATCCCACCGCGGTGGCGAGCCGGACCGCGGCCGCCTTGATCGCGGCCTCGGTGGCGCTGTCGAGCGCGGTGGAGCCCGCCTCCTCGATCACCTTCTGGTGGCGGCGCTGCAGGGAGCAGTCGCGAACGCCGACGGCCCACACTGTCCCGTGGTGGTCCGCGATCACCTGGACCTCGACGTGTCGGGCGGCCGGGACGAGCCGTTCGACGAAGACCGCCGGGTCGCCGAAGGCGAGTGCGGACTCGCTACGGGCCGAGGCCAGTGCCCGGGCAGCTCGGCCGCGGGTGCGCACGACCCGGATGCCCCGCCCCCCACCCCCGGCCGTGGCCTTCATCACGACCGGATACCCGAGCGTGGCGGCCGCGTGGCCGCCTCGGCGGGACTGTCGACCGGGCCTCCACTCCACGGGATAACGGGCACGTCGGGCCCGCTCGGCCAGCTGCTTGGCGGTCACCTTGTCCCCGAGCGCCCGGTCGGCGGCGCTGTCGGGACCGACGAACACGAGCCCGGCCGCCTCGCACCGCTGCGCGAACGAGGCGCGCTCGGACACGAAGCCCCCAGCCCACCCAGACGGCGTCGCAGGAGGCGTCACCAGCGCATCGACGACCGGCCGCTTCGTCGAGGTAGCGGACTTGCGGTGCCCGTCATGGGGGTCGAGGTACGTCGCGGTGCCGAGGTGGACCGCCTCGTCGGCCTCCTGCACGAACCAGGCGTCGGCGTCGGGGACGGTGTAGAGGCGACGGTCGTGATCCGGGGTTGCCGCCCTGCGTGCGGTCTTCCGGGTTGAGCTCCGCCACCGCGGTGAGCAGCCGCATGGCCGGCCTCACCGCGGTTGACGATCCCGAGCCTGCTGATCTCGGTTCCACCCCAACCCCTCCCCCTGCCATCACCGTGCGCAGCGGCTTCCTCGACCTCGTCGGCTAGTCGGCCGGGCAGCGGCACGGTGCGATAGCCCGCCCGAAGCAGCACCCCGCCTTGACGCGTCGAGGACCCGGCAGTCGAAGCACGCCGGATCCCGTCGACGCGGCCGGACGAGCGCCACCACGCCGCCCCGGGACTCCGCGGCGCGAGTCCCCCAGCAGGTGAGCCTGTCGACGTGCGCGGGCAGCGCCAGCCGGACCGTCGCCGCCCGCCTCCCAGAGCCCGGCGACCTGGAAGCACAGCTCCTCCAGACGCGGCGCCAGGACCGTCGACGGTCGGCCGGATCGAAGGGCGGAGGCAGGTGCTCGGCGAGCCCACCGACGACCGCCCCGCGTCACGCCTGGCCTCGACCACCCGGTACGCCGGACCGTGGAAGTACAGCCGGTAGACGTCGGCGGCCGTGAGCGTGGGCGCGTCGCCGGCCTCGTGGACCCGGCTCGTCCGGAGGCGAGGCTCCGGCCGGTGCACCGCCCGAGACGGACCCGAGCCGCGTGAAGTGGACCGTCCGCTGCCGGCGTGTGGCTGCCGGGCAGCAGACGTTCCCCGCCTCCCCAGCCGGCAGTCCGCCACCAGGTCCTCACCGTCCGGGCCGGATCCGCGCCGCGACCGTCGAGGGGTCCGCGGTTCGTCGCGGTAGAACTTCACGGGCGTGGCGAAGTCGACGTTCTCGACGGCGACGACGTTCCACTGCCGGGAACCAGTAGACGGGCCACCCTCAGCGAAGGCCTCCATGCCCATCACGCCCGGCAGCACCGCCGCTGCCGCCGATCCGGTGGTCGTCCAGGAACGGCTGGACCGTCGGGTCCAGGCGGGTGCGCACCACCAGACCGTCGAGCACGCTGGCCTCGACCACCTCACCGACCATCGTCGCGTCCTGGGCCCCCAGGGTGCTCGGGTCGAGCCCGCCCGTGGGGCGCAGCCCTCCGCCATCCGGCCGATGGCGCCGGCCGCCACGACCTCGCCGCGCCGGGCGTGCGACGTGAGCTCGCGCCTGATCCACGCGACGCCTGCCTCCGGGGGGCAGCAGGTCGATCCCTG
>CAWEMA010000009.1:0-577209 GCA_963810035.1 uncultured Actinomycetota bacterium | reverse complement strand
CGCGATTCGGTGAGCGGATAGCTCTGTGCGCAGGAGCGAGCCTTCACTCTGTGGCGTGATCCGGGCGGCGGGTAAGGGTGTAGCCGCCTAGGGCGCAGGCGGCTGCGGCCAGGGCGACCGCGCCGAGAGGAACCGCCGTTCCGGGACTGGCGACGCCGACCAGTGGAGCGGCCAGTGCTCCGAGCCCGAAGCGGGCCAGGCCGAGGAGGGAAGAGGCGGTCCCGGCGACGTCGGGGTGGTTCTCCAGCGCCAGGGACGTCGACGGGGGTGTCGTGACGGCCACTCCGCTGACCATGACGAGCAGGGAGATCACGATGGCGGGAAGCGGCAGGTGCAGCGCCCCTGTGGCGAGTACGCCGGCGGCTCCCGCCAGGACCATCGCGAGGCCGGTGGCGAGGGTGCCGTGGACCGACCAGCGTGCCGAGGTGCGGCCGGCGACGAACCCGAAGACCATGAACCCCAGGGAGTTCAGCCCGAACGCGAAGGAGTAGCCCTGCGGGGTGAGCCCGTAGACGCCCTGCAGGACGAACGTGGCGCCGCTGAGGTAGGCGAAGAGGGCGGCGTTGGCGAAGCCGGTCACGAGGGTCGCGCCGAGAGAACCGGATCGGCGAGGAGCCGGTGGAAGACGCGGACGCTGTCGGTGAGCCCACCGGCGTGTCGCCGGACGGGTGGCAGTGTCTCTCGCAGCACTCCAGCGCTGGCCGCGAGGATGGCGGCGCCGACGGCGGCGAGGAACACGAATGTTCCGCGCCAGTCGGTGACCTTCGCGAGCTGGCCGCCGATCACCGGGCCGACGATGGCGGCGAGGCCGGCCAGGACGGTGAGGCTGCCGTAGTAGCGCAGGAGTCGGGGGCCGGTGAAGAGGTCGCGGCCGGCGGCCTGGGCTATGACGATGCCGACCGCGCCGGCGAGCCCCTGGACGAGGCGGGCGGCGATCAGGGTCTCGATCGTCGGGGCGAGCGCGCACAACACCGAGGCAGCGAGGTAGGCGGCCACCCCGACCAGCAGCGGCCGCCGTCGCCCGAACCGGTCCGACACGGGTCCGGCGACGACCTGCCCGAACGCGAGCCCGAGCAGGCATGCGGTCACCGTCAGCTGGGCACCGGACGTCGTTGTCCTCAGGTCGGTAGTGAGGGCGGGCAGGACCGGCAGGTAGAGGTCCATCGAGATGGGCCCGAAGACGGTCAGCAGGCAGAGGACGACGCCCAGTGCCCGCCGGTGTGGCGCCCTTTCGGGGCCACGGGAGGCGGTGGGGTCGTGGTCGATCGGCTCGCTGGCCGTGTTCCGGGCCGGTTGCCGTGCGTACAGACATTTGCGAGATCCTTGGTGGACAGGGCGACGCCGGCTCGGCCGCGTCGCACGGTGCGGGTGGCGGCGGCGCCGCTCAGGGTGACCCGACGGGCTTCGGTGAGGTTCAGACGGTGAGCAGGACCTTGGTGGCGGTGCGCTCGTCCATGGCCCGGTAGCCCTCGGCCGCCCTGTCCAGCGGAAGGGTGAGGTCGAAGACCTTGCCGGGGTCGATCGTGCGGTCCCAGATGAGCTGGATGAGATCAGGCAGGAACTGCCGGACGGGTGCCGGGCCGCCGTGGACATGGACGCCGGCCATGAAGAGCTCGTCGCCGGGGATCGCGACGTCGTGGGAGACCCCGACGAACCCGACATGACCGCCGGGCCGGGTGGAGTGGATGGCCTGCATCTGGCTTCCTGGGTGCCGACGGCCTCGATCACCGAGTGCGCGCCGAGCCCTCCGGTGAGCTCCTTGACCCGGGCCACTCCGTCGTCGCCGCGCTCCTCGACGATGTCGGTGACGCCGAACTCGCGGGCCAGCGCCTGACGGTCGGCGTGTCGGCTGAACGCGATGATGCGCTCGGCGCCGAGCTGCTTGGCGGCCAGTATGCCGAGCAGGCCGACCGCGCCGTCGCGGACCACGGCGACCGTCTTGCCGGGCCCGGCCTCGGCAGCGACGGCGGCGAACCAGCCGGTGCCCAGCACGTCGGAGGCCGCCATCAGGGAGGGGATGAGGTCGGGATCGGGCATCTCGGGGATCGCCTCGAGGGTTCCGTCGGCGAGCGGGATGCGGCCAGCTCGGACTGGGTGCCGATGGTGCCCATCAGGACGCGGTGCACGCAGTGGGACCGGTACCCGGCCTGGCAGATCTCGCACGTGTTGTCCGAGGCCCAGAAGGATCCCGACGACGAAATCGCCGACCTCGACGTTGCGGACCTCCGAGCCGACCTCCTCGACCACGCCGACGTACTCGTGGCCCATCACCTGATGGTCGACCGGCTCGGCGCCGCGGTAGGGCCACAGGTCGCTGCCGCAGATGCAGGTCGCCGAGAGCCGGATGATCGCGTCCGTCGGCTCGACGATCGTGGGGTCCTCGCGGTCCTCGACCCGCACGTCCCCGGGTCCGTACATGACAACCTGACGCATCGCCGCGCCTCCTCTTCCTCGTTGATCGCGTAGCCGCGGACTGGTCCTTCGCGGCCTGCGTGGCGCCCCCAGGGCCCCACGACGTCGAGTCAACGCGCCGAAGCGGCGGGCTGGAAGTCACTGTCGAGGGGTGTACCAACAGGGCATCCTTCGTGGCTCCGGTCAGCCGCCGAGGCCGCCTAGTCTCGAAGCCGTGGACAACCGTCAGGAAGTACGCGAGTTCCTCACCACTCGCCGCGCCCGCATCACCCCGGACCAGGTCGGGCTCCCGACCACCGGCAGCCGACGCGTCCCCGGGCTGCGGCGCAGCGAGGTCGCGGCCCTCGCGGGTCTGAGCGTCGAGTACTACGCCCGCCTCGAGCGGGGCAGATCGCCGGCGCGTCCTCCGGGGTCCTGGAGGCGCTGGCCCGGGCGCTGCAGCTCGACGAGACCGAGCGAGCCCACCTCTTCGACCTCGCCCGGGCCGCGGACGGCATCCCGACCTCGGGCCGCCCCCGACGCCGTGCGCCGAGCAAGGCCGGCGCCCGGCTGAGCCTGCGGTGGGCGTTGGAGGCGATCACCGACGGGGTCGCGTTCGTGCGCGACCCCCACCAGAACCTGCTCGCCACCAACACCCTCGGCCGCGCGTTCTACTCACCGGTGATCGGGGACGGTGGGCGCCTGCCCAACCTCGCGCGGTTCCAGTTCCTCGACCCCGCCTCCCGCGACTTCTACCCCGACTGGGACCTGTTCGCCGAGATGTGCGTCGGCATCATGCGCACCGAAGCCGGCCGCGACCCCCACGACCGCGGCCTCCAGGACCTTGTCGGGGAGCTCTCCACCCAGAGCGAGACCTTCCGGCGACTGTGGGCCGACCACAACGTCCGCACCCACGGCACCGGCACCAAACGCTTCCACCACCCGGTCGTCGGCGAGCTCACCCTCGTCTACGAGGAGCTCGCCATCACGGCCGAACCGGGACTCGTGCTCATGGTCTACACCGCCGAACCCGGCTCCCCGTCCGCCGAACGACTCCGGCTGCTCGCCTCCTGGGCAGCACCCGCGGAAATACCCGCCAACAACAACTAGCCAGAAGGAACCCGATGCAGATCACGCGTAGCTCGATCGACACCGCCAAGGGACCCAGCGACTGGTTCACCGGCGACGTCTACATCGACTCCGTCGCCGCCGCGCCGCCGCCGTCCCGGATGACGGCCAACCTGGTGCACTTCATGCCCGGCGCCCGCACCCACTGGCACCGCCACCCGCTGAGCCAGACCGTCTTCGTCACCGAGGGCGTCGGCCTCTGCCAGCGCCGCGGCGGCCTGATCGAGGTCATCCGCCCCGGCGACCGCGTCCTCTTCGAGGCCGACGAGGAGCACTGGCACGGCGCGGCCCCCAACCGGCTGATGGTCCACATGGCCATCAACGAGGGCGACGACCAGCACGACGTCGTGCACTGGCTCACGCCGGTCACCGACGACGAGTACGCCGCCGCACCGCCCGTCAGCTGACCACCGCAACCCAGCCCCGAACGCACCACCTGAAGGAGCACCCTCCGCATGCGCGTCAACGCCTACGCAGCACCCGCCGCCGGCCAGCCGCTGGCCCCGACCACCATCGAGCGCCGTGACGTCGGGGCCAACGACGTCCTCATCGAGATCCAGTACGCCGGCATCTGCCACTCCGACATCCACACCGTCAACGGAGACTGGGGTCCGCAACCGTTCCCCGTCGTACCCGGGCACGAGATCGTCGGCACCGTCACCGAGGTCGGCGCCGACGTCACCCGGCACCAGGTCGGCGACCGCGTCGGGGTCGGCTGCATGGTCAACTCCTGCGGCGAGTGCGCCAACTGCCGCAACGGCGACGAGCAGTACTGCCTCGACGGCATGGTCCCCACCTACGCCGGCACCGACCGCGACGGCACCACCACCCAGGGCGGCTACTCCACCCACGTCGTCGTCGACGCCGACTACGTGCTGTCCGTCCCCGACGGCATCGACCCGGCCGCCGCTGCGCCCCTGCTGTGCGCCGGCATCACCACCTACGCGCCGCTGCGCCGCTGGGGCGCGGGCCCCGGCAAGAAGGTCGCCGTCGTCGGGCTCGGCGGCCTGGGCCACATGGCCGTCAAGATCGCCCACGCGCTCGGCGCCGAGGTCACCGTCCTGTCGCAGTCGCTGAAGAAGCAGGAGGACGGCCTCCGGCTCGGCGCCGACCACTACCACGCCACCTCCGACCCGGGCACGTTCGAGGAGCTCGCCGGCCGGTTCGGCCTCATCGTCAACACGGTCAGCGCCAGCATCGACCTCGACGCCTACCTCGGCCTGCTCGCCGTCGACGGCACGCTGGTCAACGTCGGCGCCCCGGCCGAGCCGCTGAGCGTCAACGTGTTCTCGCTCATCGGCGCACGCCGGTCCTTCGCCGGGTCGATGATCGGCGGCATCGCCCTGACCCAGGAGATGCTCAACTTCTGCGCCGAGCACCACATCGGCGCCGAGGTCGAGGTCGTCGCCGCCGACCAGGTCAACGAGGCCTACGAGCGTGTCCTCGCCTCCGACGTCCGCTACCGGTTCGTCATCGACACCTCGACCCTCGCCTGACGGCAGGTGGAACGGCCCGCCGGCACCTGAGGTGTCGGCGGGCTGGTGGCACCGAGCACCGGTTCGACGCGCGCCCCGCGGGGGCATCGGGGTCTGTCACCGCCGTGAGGAAGGTCCCGAGCACCAGCAGGTCCACGAGCAGAAGCAGCACGCCTGCGCCGCCGAGTCGCCCCCCTGATGGAAACGGGATCAAGGGTCCGCTCGGTGATCTGGCCACGGTCATCACGGCTCGAGCGTGGCGGGCATGCCGAAGGCGGCCACGTGACGCGCACCGACGAAGGCGTTGCTCTCCGCGATTTTCCCGTCCTCGATCCTTAGTACGTCGACGACCAGAGCCTCGTAGTGCGGGCTGCCCGGCCGGCGGAGGTAGTTGATCAGCGCCGGACGCCCGTTGGCCGACGTGGGGAACGTCCGCCAGTCAAACGGTCGACCGAGGAAGTCCGCGGCAGCGTCGATCCCGAGAACCGGCGGCTCGGGTGGCATCGTGATCCGGACGTCCTCGGCGAGCAGTGCCCGCATCGTCTCCGGGTCCTTGGCGTTGGCGTAGCGGCGCAGGATCTCTTCGTCCTCGCTGGTTAGTTGCGGGCGGCGCCAGTCCTGCGGGTCAGACGGAGTGAGTCGCCGCAGGGTGTGGCGGCCCCGTTGGAGGAGGCTGTTGACGGCCGCTAACGGGGTGTCGAGTGCGCCCGCGATCTCCTGCGGCGTCCAGCCGGAGACATCGCGCAGCACGAAGGCCGCCCGCTGCCGCGGAGGCAGGTACATCAACGCCGCGATCAGGGCCAGCTCCACCGTCTCCCGGGCTGCGAGACCGGCCTGCGGGTCCTCACCAAGCAGGGCGTCGGGATAGGGACCGAGCTCGGTGGACCACTCGAACGGGTCACCGGACGGTACGGTGCGTCGACCGGCCGCCTTACGGCTGTCGAGGAAGAGGTTTGTGGCGATCCGGTAGAGCCAGGTCCGCGCCGTCGCCCGCCCCTCGAAGCGGCCGCGGGCCCTCCAGGCGCGTAGAAAAGTCTCCTGCACCAGGTCGTCCGCGTCGGTGACGTTCCCGGCGAGGCGGTAGCAGTGCACGTGCAACTCACGGCGGTGCTCGTCGAAGGCGCGCTGCAGCCAAGCCGCCTGCTGTTCGCGCGAGCCGGACATCTGGTCTCCCCAATGCTGTGTCGTCATAACCGTACTGACGAGCGCGGACCTCATCCGTCATCGGTGCCGGTCGGTGACTGCGCTGCTGCGGCCAAGGTGACCAGCGGCGTCGGACACGGGCCTCACGAGCGGCCCGGTCAGGGGTGCAGGGCGAGGCGGGTCGCGAGGAACTTGGCCCCGTCGCACTGTGCGTCCATCTCAGCCAGCTTGCCCTCGCCCAGCGCCGCTCGCAGGAACGTGGCGTCGGTCCCTCCCTCGGTGGATGCGGTCACGCCGATCTGCACCGTCACGCTGCTGTACCGACCGAGTCCGAGGTCGGCCGTCTCCCCGCCGGTTCCGGTCTCGACGTCGTCGACGACGAACGTGGCCGTGTACGGGGCTTCGGGCTGGTAGTCCGCGGTGACCCTTGCATCCATGGCGGTGAGGTGTCCGGTGAAGGTGCCCGTTCCCGAGCCGGCGCAGGTCACGGGCTTGTACAGCTCGTCGAGGGAGGCCGGTCGCGTGGTCAGGGAACCGTTGACCCACACCTTCCCGTCGGCGAAGAACGCGGTTTCTGGAGGAACTCCGTGGATACGGAACGTCTCGACGGAACCACCCTTGGTGGCACCCGAGTCGCCGTCGGCGCACGAGGGGCGGGCCGCGGTGCCAAGTCGGGCGCCCGGGCGAGGGACACGTACCAGGTCGCCGTTGGCGCCGTACTGCTGCCCGTTGAGGACCAGCACGCTGGGGCACGACGCAACGCCCGGGTCAGCGGTGTCCCGGGTCAGGGACCACCAGGAGCCTCCTGCGACCACAGCGGCGATGGCAGCGGCGACCAAGAGCCAGCTGGTGCCGCGTCGTGGGCCCCGCCGGCTGGTCGGGTGTTCGGTGGCCGGCTGCCGGTCGGGGTCGAGTCCGGCGAACTTCGGGGCCTGGTCGGCAGCGGCCGCGAGCTGGTTGCGAAGGTCGGTCTCGAAGTCACTCATCGAAGACGCCTGTCTCGGTCGGGTCGGTGGTCGTGGGGTGATACGTGGCACCGAGCTCGGCCTTCAGCTTGGGCATGGCGCGATGGATCAGGGACCGAACGGTGGGCCGTGAACAGCCCAGGGCGGCCCCGATGTCGGCGTCGGGGAGGTCCTCGTAGTAGCGGAGGAGGACCGCTGCCCGTTCGCGGTCGCTGAGGACCCGGAGGGCACCGAGAACGGTGAGCCTGTCTTCGGTTCCGTGGGAGGGCTCGGGAGTTGCGTCAGGTCGGGCGATCTTGGGGGCGGCGAGAAAGTGCACCTGGCGGCGCCGGCCGGCGCTGTAGTGCTCGTTGATGATGCCGCGGCGTACGTACGCCTCGGGGTCGTCGAGCCCTTCGAGGCCCCGGGCGACCAGTCGCGCAAGGACGGTCTGCACCAGGTCCTCGGCCTGGGGTCCGTTTCCTCCGGTGAGCAGGTAGGCGAACTTCGTGAGCTTGTGCCCGTGGGCGCTGACGAACGACGTGAGCGCGTCGCTCACGTCGGGTCCGGAGACCACGTCGTCGGTACCGATTGCCCTCACACCCTCAAGACGTTCCCGGACGTTGAACTGTTGCACTGCCTGCCCGATACGCCAGCACGCCCACCCAGTTCCGGCCCGTTGGTGCCGGCTTGGGTGGGCGTGGGTTCGGTCGCTGCACCAGGACGCCGGGAGTGGGCCAGCGTCTGGCGGAGCGGCTACTGACCTAGCTGTACGTGTTCCGCAAGGAGATGAGATCGCCCTTGCCGAGGGTACGGCCTGAGATGTCGCAGGGGTCGGTGATCGTGCTCATCGTGAGATTTCCGTGCGCGGACTCCGAGACGTGGTTGAGGCCGTACACGTGACCGAACTCGTGCATGATCACCGCGCGGAGGTCATACTTCTGTCCCGTGCAGCCGGACGGCTTCGCGTAGAACCAGGTGAAGTTCGTCGTGTTGATCCGGACGTCCGCCTCGAGGATGTTGTTCTTGTTGAACGGCTGCGGCAGAGTCCACTTGCAGGTGAGGCCGAGCGGCGTTCCGTCCGTGCCCGAGTAGTAGTCGAGGTTGCCGAAGTCGACGACGCTCTCGTGGTCGCGCCCGTCGGTGCTCCCGTCCCCACAGGTCGTGACTCCTCCGGAGTTCGTCATGTCGCTCTCGTAGGTGGTTCCGCCCTGGTAGGCGTTTGCCACGGCGTACGGCGAGTACCCGGCCGACAGGCCGCAGTCGTTGTACCCGTCCGACATCCACCCGAGGACCTGCTTCAGCATGCTGAGCGTATCGGCCGTCGTCATCGAGGCCGGCCGGGTGCCGTCTCCGAGGTACCAGTTCCACACGCCTGCCTGCTCGGCGTCTCCGTCTGAGGTCGCGGAGTCGCTGCACGCGGACGGAGCCGACGCCGAGAAGCTGGTCCCGGACGCGGCGCTGGCAGCCTCAACGTCCGGGTTGCTGTAGCTGATCGCGCCCGTGTCGCTGACGGTGACGGCGTACGCCTCGGCCGAGTCGACGAACTCGGCCGTCATCGTCAGCGTCGTGCCTGGCTGCGGGATGTGCATGCGGAGGCGACCGTGGGCGAACAGGTCGCCGACGTTGCCGCAGGCAGCGACGTTGGTGCCTGCCGGCAGCTTTGTCGTGGTCCAGGCACCGGCCTTCGGTGCGCACTTCGGCCCGGCGGCTGTGGCGGTGCTGAGGTTTGCGACCTGCGGGATCAGACAGGCTCCGATAAGCACTGCTGTGGCCAAGGCGGACGTTCGGACACGTCTCATATTTCCCCCTAGTTGTGATGTGTGTCCGGATGCTCCTGCTCGCCCGATACCGGTGTCAACGAGTGATATGCATCACCGCGGTGCAGGTCGTGGAAATATCCTATTTCGATGGGGTTTGCTCCACAGAGTTTTGCTTTTCAGCCCCGCCAACCGCCTGGGAGTCGCAGCGGCGGCCACAGCAGTGCTCGCCATCTCCGCCCGAAGCGTCCCGTCGTTACCGACGACAAGCGCCCGCAGTACGCCTGGATACAGGCCGAGCACCGGACCAAGGCAGTCGCTTGTTCGGGATCCAAGGCGTACTCCACACCGTTGGTCACAAGCGTGAACGGCGACTCGATGACTACCTCGGTCCCCCGAACTGAAGCCGCAGCCAGTGATCGCTCGGATGAAGCTCAGGTCGCTCCTCGACCGCCAAGACCGAGACTTCAGCGGGACTGACTGTCCGCCCCTCATCGAGCCGGATGAATCCTGGACATAGGGGCTTCGGCATCGGGAGAGACTGCCAACCACGGTGCGCGAATGCACGGTTCCGAACGTCGTCTCATCAGCGTTGAGGGCGGCTACGCTCGCCCAGATCTGCCCCGATCCGTTGGTTTCGGAGCTGCGTCATTCGCCGACTGCAGGCTGGGCGCACTCTCACGGATCTGCCAACGTGCGTGCGTCTGAATCAGCACTCTGTGGTCGCGTGTCAGGCTGACGCACATGGATGATGCGCAGCAGGTCATCGCGGCCGCCGAGGACCGGGCGTCGGCCCTCGCAGCGGGCGATGCCGAACGACTTGGGGAACTCCTGCACGAGCAGTTCAGGTGGACCACGCACGTGGGTGAGACGTTCAACCGGTCTGAGTACATCCGTCGAAACACCGCGGGGCACACGGTTTGGCGTTCCCAAGACCTGACCAACGCTGAGGCCGTGGTGGTCGGCGACACCGCCGTTCTCCAGGCCGAGGTGACGGATGTAGTGGTGTCAGCGCACGACGACGTCGAGACCTTCCGGATGCCGATGACGCAGGTATGGGTCCGCTCGGCGGTCGGCTGGAAGTGCCTCGTTGGTCACGCAGGTCCACGCCGGCCCTAACGCCCGCTCATGCCCCGAGCCGCACACTCCCGACGCGCGTCATACCGCCGCCTGTCGACCGGGCCCGACTTTCATAAGTAGGTTCCCCTCTGCGCCAAGGGAAGCCCTGCAGGTCTGGGGGATTTCGACCCAGCGGCCGCAGTCTCAGGACCCCCGCTCCGCCTCAGACGGTCCAGTGAGTAACCTCGCGTCTCGCTCTCGCACGCCGAAACGGGCCTCGTTTTGTCACGGATCTGGTCACGGGTGGGCGAAGCAAGAGGCCCCCCTTCTGAGACAGAAAGGGCCTCTTACCTGCGGTTTCACTTTGTAGCGGGGGCAGGATTTGCACCTGCGACCTCTGGGTTATGAGCACCCAAACCGCCGTCTCACCCCTCTCCCCCAGTCTCCTCCGTCCCTGCCTATCACCGGCGATCTACCCATCGGTTACTCATTCGTCTCCACGCGTGCCGACGCGTCTCGCCGCGTCTTGGTCACGGGTCTGGTCACGGGTGCCGATCCCTCCGGGGCCCCGGTGCTGGACGTCGACGTACAGGGCGGTCCCGCTTTTGTCGAAGTAGATCCCGGTCGGCTCGGGGTCGCACTCCTTCAGGCTGGCGAAGCGCACGACTCTCGCGGCAGGCTGGTGCGGTTTGCCGGTGGGTGGTGTCGCCACCCAGATGTCGTCGCCACGTCCGTCCGGGGTGGGGTTCGGCTTGTCCTCTGCGATGTAGAGGTTGCCGCGTGGTCGAGGGCGAGGTTGTCTGGCCACTCGAACTGGGCGTCGGTGTTCAGGCCTCGGACGCACGTAGTCGTAGACGTACGCCGTGTCGTGTTCGGCCTCCCCGGAAGGCTCGCGCACGTCGACCGCGAGCACCCGGTTGTCCGTGGTCGGGTCGGTGACCGACACGTACAGCGTGTTGGCGCCGGTCCCGGTGCCGTTGTTTCCGGTGCTGGTGGTGATCTCCACGTCCTCCGGACGGTTGTAGCCGGTGGCCCCTGCGGCCGTCGCAGCGACGGTCGCGTCGACCTGGACGCTCCCGCGGTCCAGGGGCGTCCACTCGGCACCGCCGACCCGGTCCCCGTCGGGCTGCGTCACCTTCAGCGCCGACAGCTTGCCGGAGGAGAGGTCACCGCCGGTGTCCGGGGTGACCCGGAAGACGTGGCCCGGGTTGGTCTCGCTGATCGAGTACAACTGGCCGAGCGCGTCGAAACGCATGCCCTCGTGCGACTTGGAGCCCAGGGCGGCCCGCGGGGCGATTCCGTCGCCACCGCCCTTGGTCGTGTCGAGCTTGCTCGGGTCGCCGGGGTCTGGGATGAGGTCGTACACCAGACACCTTCACGCTCGGTGCGCTCCGTGCCGTGCCCCTACCGCTCGCGAGCCATTCGCCGACTGTTCGTTTCGCGGACCTCTCATGGCAGAACAACCTTCCTACCCTTATCTCGGTCACAGCGGGAGGAACCCTCATGCAACGGACCCCGGCCGCTCGGGCGCGCGGGATCAGCAAGTACTACGGCGACATCGTCGCCCTCGACAGTGTCGACCTCGATGTCGAACCAGGGCAGGTCCACGGACTCGTCGGCCCCAACGGCGCCGGCAAGACCACGCTCCTCGGCCTCCTGCTCGGCGTCGCCACCGCGGACGCGGGCACGCTCGAGATCCTCGGCCGCCCGGTGGGACGGTCGCTCGCGGTCGCCGACGGCGTCGCCGGTTTCGTCGACGGCCCCGGCCTCTACCCGTCGCTGACCGCCCGACAGAACCTGACCGCGCTCGCCGCGCTACGCGGCATCCAGTCCGGACGTCCCCACCACGTCGCCAACGCTCTCGAGCAGGCCGGACTGATCGATGTCGCCGACGTCCGCGTGCGCGGCTACTCGTTGGGGATGCGTCAGCGGTTGGGCCTGGCGGCGGCGCTGCTCACCCGGCCGCGCCTGCTCATCCTCGACGAGCCGGCCAACGGCCTCGACCCTGCCGGCAAGCGCCACGTCCATCGGGTCATCAACGAGCTGACGGACGACGGCGTCGCGGTCGTCCTCTCCAGCCACCAGATGGACGACCTGGCCTCCCTGTGCGCCGGCGTGACGATTCTCGTCACCGGACGCGTCGTCTTCTCGGGCCCCGTCGAGAAGCTCGCTGCGGAGAGCGGTGAGCTCGACTACCGGCTCCTGACCTCCGCCCCTGCCCGGGCCCGGACCATTGCCGCCGACACGCCCGACATCCGCCTGCACGGACCCGGGAGCGGCCGGCCCCACTCCGATGCGCTCGTCCTCAGCGGCCCGGTGTCCTCACTCGACGCCCTGGTGGCCCGACTCGTCGACGCCGGTGTCGCCGTACGCGAGCTGGCTCCGGTCGTCACGCCGCTCGAAGCCGCGTTCCTCGCCCTCACCGGGGGCCATGCTGACGCGGACGGTGCGGCGTGACCGCCACCGTGGCGCCGGCCGACCAGCGGGTCCGGCCGGCACCGCTGCTGCCCGGCTACCGGTTCGAGCTGACCAAGCTGCTCACCCAATGGCGGATCCGGATCGTGCTGCTGGCATGCCTGATCGCACCCGGCTGCTTCGTCGCGACCGTCAGCTCGCAGTCGTCACTCCCGACGGACACGGTCTTCGGCCGCTGGATGCACGCCACCGGCTGGGCCGGGTCGCTGGTCGTGCTCGCCTTCGCGTGCAGCTGGGGGCTGCCGCTTCTGACCTCGCTGGTCGGCGGTGACGTCTTCGCCGCCGAGGACCGGCTCGGCACCTGGCGGCACCTCCTGGTCGCGGTCAGGTCGCCCCACAGGATCTTCCTGGCCAAGACCCTCGCCAGCCTCACGGTCATCGTGCTCATGGTCACCGCCCTGTGCGCCTCGGGCATCGCCGGCGGACTCGTCACTGTCGGGAGCCACCCGCTCGTCGGCCTCGACGGCCACACCCTCGCGCCCGGCGATGCGGCTCGAATCGTGCTGGTCGCCTGGCTGTGCGTGCTGGCGCCCACGCTCGCGTTCGCCGCTGTCGGCCTGCTCGGCTCGGTCGTGCTCGGTCGCTCGCCGATGGGGCTGCTGGTGCCCGCCTTGCTCGCGCTCGCGATGAACCTGGTGCTGATGCTGCCGGTGCCGGTCGCCGTACGGCTCTCGCTGCCGAGCAACGCCTTCCTTGCCTGGCGCGGCTTGTTCACCGAGCCCGCACAGACCGGGCCGCTCCTCGTCGGCATCGCCGTCAGCCTCGTCTGGGCAATGGTTGCGACCGGTCTGGCGTACCTGTTGTTCCTCCGCCGCGACTTCACCGACATCGCGTACGACGGCGCCGGCCGACGAGCCCTCGCCACGACGGCGCTCCCGCTGACCGCCCTCGTCGCGGTCACCGCCCTCGCCGTCGCCGCTGCCACGCCGACCCGCGGGTTGGGTATCGACCAGCACAAGGTCGAGGCCTCCCTGTCGACCGCCTACGCGCACCTCTACCGGCTGCAGACCGAGCAGCTGCACCGCCCTTCGGTGACCGAGGCCGAGCTGCACACCCACGCCGCGTGCGACAAGGGCGGGAACCGGGTCACCGACCGCGGCCCCGGCAACGACTGGCGATGCGTCGTGTCCTGGCGGCTGCCCGGCTCGTCCGCGGAGGGCTCCGCGATCTACCAGCTCGACGTGACCGCGGAAGGGCGGTACGTCGCGGACGGAGACGGACCGAAGGAGGTGAACGGCTTCTTCTCGGTGCACACGCCGTCCGGTGACGCACCAAACCCTCTGTGGCAGTTCGACGGCTACGTCGACCTGCTCTGATCTCGACCGTCTTCTGAGAAGGGAACCACCCACCATGCACGTTGTGCGTCAGCGCAAACGCGTTGCGGGCGTCCGCTCCGGGCTCCTCGGACAACCCAGGCTGAGGCTCGTCCTCGCCGGCACCGCGGCCCTCGCCGTCGTCGGCAGCGGGGCCGCCTACGGCACCACCACGATCTTCGGCGAGAACAAGGTCGGCCAGGAGTACTCCAGCGGCCTGCAGATCTCCTCCAACCAGGTCCTCAAGCCGCTCGGCGACCGGCTCATGACGCCGTACGGCAAGTTCATGGGCAGCACCGTCAGTCCGGACGGTCGCTTCCTGGTTGCCACCTCCAACGACCGGTCGGTGTCGCTCCAGGTCTTCGACCTGTCGACATACCAGCTCGTCTGGCGCGCCGGCACCGCCTCGGGCGTCAACCTCCGGCTCTCCGACAACACCGTCGGCCAGGAAGGACCGGCGTACTCGCCGGACGGCGCGTTCCTGTTCATGCCGAACGCCACGGGCATCAGCCGGTTCCCGGTGAAGCCCGACGGCACGCTGGCGGCCCCGACCAAGATCGCCATCCCGACCGTCGACGGCAAGAAGGCGCTGACCGGCGGCATGGCGTTCTCTGCCGACGGCAAGACCCTGTACGCCGCCGTCAACGGCCAGAACACGGTGGTCGCGATCGACCCGGCCACAGGCCTGATCACGCGCAGCTGGAACGTCGGCATCGCCCCGCGCCAGGTGAAGCTCGTCGGGGGCAAGCTGTACGTCACCAACGAGGGCGGCCGGCCGGCGACGGCCGGTGACGCCACCCAGGACTCCTACGGCACCGCGGTGCCCGCCGATCCCACCCTGGGCACCTCCACCAACGGCACGCTCAGCGTCATCGACCCGGCCGCGGCGGGCAGTGACGTCGGCACGGTCAAGGTCGGCCTGCACCCGACCGCGATGTACGCCAAGGGCGCGGTGCTGTACGTCGCCAACACCAATGACGACACCGTCTCGGTGGTGGACACAGCCAGCGACCACGTCGTCCAGACCGTCACGACCCAGCCGTGGCGCGGGTCGGCGATCGGCTACGACCCGACCGGCATCACGGTGCAGGACGGTCGCCTGCTGGTCAGCCTCGGCCGCGCGAACGCGATCGCCGTCTACAAGCTCGGCAAGAACCCGCTCGACCCGGTCAGCTACGTCGGGCTGGTCCCGACCGACTACTACCCCGAGGACGTGTTCGACGTCGGCGGGAAGACCGTGGTCGCGAACCGCCGGGGCATCGACGCCCGCGGGCAGAAGATCACGTCGAACCAGGGCTACGGCACCACGCCGGCGACGTCGTGGGGCACGCACGGCACCACCGCCTCGCTGACCCGGTTCACGCTCCCCAGCGACGGGGACATCCGCGACACCTACACGCCGCAGGTGTTCGCCCAGAACGGCTGGGGTGACGCCGACACCGACGTGAAGCGCGCCAACGGCAACCGGAACGTGCCGGCGGTGCCCGTCCCCCGGCGGATCGGCGACCCGTCGACCATCAAGCACGTCTTCCTGGTGGTCAAGGAGAACCGGACCTACGACCAGGTGTACGGCGACATGCCCGAGGGCAACGGTGACGCGGCCCTCGCGCAGTTCGGCCGACAGGTGACGCCGAACCAGCACGCGCTGGCCCGCCAGTTCGGCCTGTACGACAACACCTACGACGTGGGCACGAACTCAGCTGAGGGCCACAACTGGCTGATGCAGGGCGACAACCCGGAGTACACCGAGTCGAGCGCCGGCGAGTACACCCGCTCCTACGACACAGAGGAGGACGTCCTGGGCCACCAGCGCTCCGGCTTCCTCTGGACGGCGATCCAGGCGGCAGACCAGGAGGCCCGCAACTACGGCGAGTTCGAGTACACCGAGGGCAAGCCGGCGGGCTCCTGGCAGCAGTACTACTGCGCGGTGAAGAGCGTGGAGGGTGGCGGTGACCCCGCCCAGCTCACCGCTCCGGAGCTGAAGGGCAACTACGGGTCGGTGATCCCCTCGCTGAACGCGATCACCAACCCGCTCTCCCCGCCGTTCGACCTGTCGATCCCGGACGTCTACCGCTACCAGATCTGGAAGCAGGACTTCGAGCAGAACGGTCCGTCCAACTTCCAGATGCTGTGGCTCTCCAGCGACCACACCGGCGGTCCGTCAACTCCTCGTGCCGCGGTGGCCGACGGTGACCTCGCGGTGGGCAAGTTCGTCGACGAGATCTCGCACAGCAAGTACTGGAAGGACTCGGCGATCTTCGTGGTCGAGGACGACAGCCAGGCCGGTGTCGACCACGTCGACGGCCACCGGGCACCCATCCAGGTGATCAGCCCGTGGGCGGCGCACGGCAAGACCATCTCGACGTACTACTCGCAGATCTCGATGGTCCGCACGATTGAGCAGATCCTCGGCGCGGAGCCGCTGAACCAGAAGGTCGCCGCGGCGACCCCGATGTTAGACGCGTTCCAGTCCAAGCCGGACAACACACCGTTCACCACGGTGCCGAACCAGATCCCGCTGACCGAGAACGTCAACCCCGCTCCCGCCTGCGGTCCGGACACGCCGGCGGGCGCGCCGGCGGCTCCCACGGTGGCGGCCGCAGATGCTCCGATCGCGAAGGCGTGGGGCACCTGGGCCCAGAAGCAGCACTTCACCGGCCGTCAGGCCAGGGCCGACTACGCCCACCCGGAACAGATGAACCGCTACACCTGGTACCAGACCCACAACTGGAAGACGCCCTACCCGGGCGACTCGAAGGTGTATCTCCCGAACCAGGTGCCGGGCGCGTACATCCCGTCGCCGGAGACTGACTGACACCGGCGGCACGCAGCCGTACGTCCAACAGCGAAGGCCCCGGGTAGTCCCGGGGCCTTCGTCGTTCTCGCACGACTGCTTCCCGGGCGGCCTGCGACGGAACTGGACGGACGACGCGTGCGTCGTCTCGCTCCGTCTCAGAGCGGCCGATGAAGCGGCCGAACCAGCTCCTCGAGAGGCCCCTCACATCCGCAAACGGGCAGGTCAGAGGCCTAGAAATACCGACGGCCCGGACCATTCGGTCCGGGCCATCGATTCGTAGCGGGGGGACCGCACAGATCTGCGCTCGTCCTGTTGATCGTCGCCACTCCCCCGCGGCCCTAGGCATCTGCCCTGGCATCTGCCGCCCATTCATCATGACTGGATCGAAGCACAGTGCCTGGACACGACGAGTCGAAGGCGTTGGAGGTCAGCGGTCGATCATGCGTTGCATGGCCTCGGGGTAGCGGTCCCCTTGGACTTGGACGCTGGCCGATGCGCGGTCCAGTTCCGCGAGGTCTTCTGGGGTCAGGTCAACGTCGGTCGAGCCGAGGTTCTCATCGAGGCGCTCGAGGCGCCTGGTGCCGGGGATGGGAACGATCCACGGCTTCTGGGCCAGCAGCCATGCCAGGGCGACCTGGCCGACGGTGGCGTTCTTGCGCTGAGCGACGTTCGTGATGAGGTCGACCAGGGCGAGGTTGGCGGCGAGGGCTTCGCGCTCGAAGCGGGGAAGGGTGGCGCGGATGTCTCCCTCGCCGAACTGGGTGGTCGCGGTGACCTGGCCGGTCAGGAACCCGCGGCCCAGCGGGCTGAACGGGACGAAACCGATGCCCAGCTCCTCGAGGGTGGGGAGGATCTCGTCCTCGGGCTCGCGCCAGAACAGCGAGTACTCGCTCTGCAGCGCCGTGACCGGCTGGACTGCGTGGGCACGGCGGATCGTCCCGGCGCCGGCCTCGGACATTCCGAAGTGGTGGACCTTGCCGGCTTCGATGAGCTCCTTGACGGTGCCGGCGACGTCCTCGATGGGGACGTCGGGGTCGACACGGTGCTGGTAGAGCAGGTCGATGGCTTCGGTCCGCAGGCGACGCAGTGACCCGTCCACGGCGGCGCGGATGTCGTCGGGCCGACTGGTGACTCCGGTCTGGTTGCCGTTCTCGTCGAAGGCAAACCCGAACTTCGTGGCGATGACCACCTCGTCACGGAGCGGCTCCAGGGCCTCGCCGACAAGTTCCTCGTTGTGGAAGGGGCCGTAGACCTCGGCGGTGTCGAAGAAGGTGACGCCGCGGTCGACCGCGGCCCGCAGGAAGGGGATCATCTCCTCCCGGGGTGGCCGCGGGCCGAACGACTGGCTCATGCCCATGCAGCCCAGCCCCAAGACGGACACCTCGAGGCCTTGGGTGCCCAGAGTTCGTGTGTGCATACCTGTTCTCCTTCGTCGATGGGGGTGGGTGTCAGAGCTGGCCGGCGGGGCGCAGCAGGACCTCGTTGATGGCGAGGCGGCGGGGCCGGCTGAGGGTGAACGCGACGATGTCGGCGATGTCCTCGGCGGTGACCTCCGCCTGGCTGTAGAGCTGGCCGACGCCCTGCTTCGTCTCCGCGTGGGTGATGTGGTTCGGGAGCTCGGTGGCGACCACGCCGGGCTCGATGAGCGTGACCCGGACGTCGGGCAGGAGCTCTTGACGCAGGGACTCCGACCAGCCGTTGAGGCCCCACTTGGTGGCGGCGTAGACGCCGTTGCCGGCCCGGGCGGTGCGGCCGGCGACCGAGGAGATGTTGATGATGTCGCCGCCGCGCTTCTCGGCGCCGTCCTTGAGCTGGTCGAGGAAGACCTCTGTGGCAGTGATAGCGCCGAGGAGGTTGACCTCGATCATCTGTCGGTAGTCGGCGCGCTGGTCGGTGTCGAACGGGCCGAGCAGCATGACGCCGGCGTTGTTGACGAGGACGTCCGCGCCGCCGAGCTCCGCTTCGACGCGCTTGGCCGCGGCGACCAGGCTGTCGCGGTCGGTGACGTCGGCGGCGATGGCGAGCGCGTCGTTGCCGAGCTCGTCGGCGAGCGCGTGGATGCGGTCGGCCCGCCGCGCGAGCAGCGCGACGCGGTAGCCATTGGCGGCCAGGGCACGGGCGGTGGCCTCACCGATGCCGGAGGAGGCGCCGGTGACGACCGCTACCCGTCCTGGGTTCTGGGTGGTGCTCATGCTCAGGCCTCCGGGATGTCGCGGCCGAATGCCTCGAGGGTGATGGCCTCGGGCTCGGGGCCGCCGCGCTGGTCGGTGTCGAGGGCGTCGATGGCGGTGACCTCGTCGCGAGTGAGGACGAAGTCGAAGACGTCGAAGTTCTCGGCGATGCGGTGCGCCTTGGTCGACTTCGGGATGACCGAGCGTCCCTCCTGCAGGTGCCAGCGCAGCATCACTTGGGCTGGCGACTTCCCGTGTGCCTGCGCGATGCGGCCGATGACCGGGTCCTCCAGCGTGCTGCCGTGACTGCCGTCGCGGTAGAAGGTGATGCCGCCGATGGGCGACCAGGCCTGGGTGAGGATGCCGCGCTGGGCGCCGAGGTCCTGGACGGCGCGCTGCTGGAAGTAGGGGTGGACCTCGATCTGGTTGACCGCGGGCACCACGGTCGCCTCCTCGAGCAGCTGGTTGAGGTGGTCGACCATGAAGTTGCTGACGCCGATGGCGCGGACCTTGTCCTGCTCCAGCAGCGTCTCGAGGGCACGGTAGGCCTCGAGGCTCTTGTCGAAGGCCGACGGGAGCGCCTGGTGGAGGATGAGCAGGTCGATCTGGTCGACCCCGAGCTTGCCGACGCTCTTCTCGAACCCGTGCAGGGTCTCGTCGTAGCCGTAGTCGCTGATCCAGATCTTGGTCTCGATGAACACCTCGTCCCGGTCGACCCCTGAGGTGGCAATCGCCTGACCGACCTCGCGCTCGTTGCCGTACGCGGCGGCGGTGTCGATGTGCCGGTAGCCGGTGCTCAGCGCGGCCTCGACCGCGCTGCGGGTCTCCTCCGGCGGGGTCTGGAACACCCCGAGCCCGAGGGCGGGCATCTCGACGCCGTTGTTCAGCTTCAGCTGCTCCATGAGCTCATCATCTCCGTGCTTCGTCTCTGAGTCTTCTTGGGTTGGTTCTCGTCGATCTGTCTTCGACCGTAGGCAGGTCAGTGGGATTGCTGGGAGGGGCTGGCATACCCCCTCTCGCGGGTCGGTCAGCCGGCGGGTCGGGTTGGTCGGCCGGGCAGGTCAAGGCGGTCCAGCCAGGTGGCGGCCGCGGCGGGTCCGTCCGCTCGCACGGTCTCGCCCTGGACGGCGAGGCCCTCGCCGATCTCGGCGCCCGGACAGGCGGCGGTGTAGTCGGCCTCCGCGGTTCCCAGGCCGCTCATGGCGTGGGTGACGAACGGGTGGACGGTCTTGCCGGTGAAGGCGTGCGCTTCGGCGAAGGTGTGCATGAGCATAGGCGGGCGGACGTTCCAGATGGGACTGCCGATCAGGACGGCCTCGTAGCCGTCGATCGAGTCCTGCGCGTTGGCCAGGGCGGGTCGGGCGTCGGTGTCCTGTTCGCGGACGTTGCGGGCCACCGTCGCGTCGTAGTCGTCGGGGTACGGGTCGGCCGCCTCCAGGCGGCGTACGTCGTGGTTGACGCCGAGCTTGTCCAACCGGGCGCTGATGAAGCCTGCGAGGACCTCGGTGTTCCCGATCTTGAGGTCGACCCGATCGCCGTAGTGGTAGTTCTCCCCGGCGCGGGAGAAGTACACGACCAGGATCCGCGCTCCACCTTCTGCGTCGCCGGAGGAGCCTGTCGCGGTGCTCGGGGCGGCGTCCGAGGGCGCGGACGCGTGGCCGCTGCCGGTGGGACCTGACGACCGCCCGGACCCTCCGGTCGAGCACGCGGACTGGGCAGCGGTACTGGCGAGGGCACCCGCGAGGAGTCCGCCGCGCAGGACCGTCCTGCGGCGCAGGTCGGTCGCAAGCACGGAGCTCATCGGGTGGCGTCCTTCCCGGAGGGCAGCAGCGTGCTGAGGCCGGTGGTGAGCACGACCAGGACGACGAGCGCGACCAAGCTGACGCGGAGCCCGTCCATGAACCCGCCGCCGGCCGCGGACAGGTGGGCGATGACAGCGCCGGTGGCGGCCACCCCCATCGAGCCGCCGACCTGGCGGGCGGTGTTCAACACGCCGCTGGCGGTGCCCGCTCGCGGTGCGGGCACCGCGTCGAGCAGGAGCGAGGTCAGCGGCGGCACGGTGAACGAGCCGCCGACACCCACGGGCACCATCAGTGCGGCGACCGTCCACAGCGGCAGGTCGGCCGGCGCAAGCGCGAGCCCGAGCAGGCCGAGGACCATGAGCACCTGTCCGCCGATGATGGGCCCCCGGGACCCGAACCGGAGCGCCACCTTCGCGGCGAGCGGGTTCAACAGGGCCACCAGCGCAGTCATCGGCAGGAACAGCAGCCCGGTCTGAAGCGGGGAGGCGCCGCGGACCTGCTGGAAGTACAGGCTCTGGACGAACACCACACCGTAGAAGCCGGCCACGGTGATGAACGCCGCCGCCAGCGAGATCGCCACCGGCCGGGCCCGGAACAGGTTCAGCGGCACCATCGGGTGCCGGCCGCGCGCCTGGGAGGCCACGAACCCGACGGCCCCGATCGCCGCCAGCACGAAAGCGGCGATGACGTCCGGGTCGCTGTAGGCACCGCTGCCGCCCTCGATGACGCCGTAGGTGAACCCGACCAGCGCGGCGAGGGCCGCGACCTGGCCGACCGGGTCGAAGGCGTGGGCGCGTCGCGGCGAGCCCGGCACCCGGGCCAGCAGGGCGAGCGCGAGGCCGCCGACGGGCAGGTTGATGAAGAAGATGAGGCGCCAGTCCAGCTGCGTCAGCATGCCGCCGAGGATGGGTCCGGCCGCGGCGGCGACCGAGCCGCCGAGCGCCCAGTACGCGACCGCCTCGGCGCGCTGCCGGGCGTCGTCGTACGCCTCCCGGATCAGCGCGAGCGACGTCGGGGTGATGAGCGCGGCGCCCACGCCTTGGGCGACGCGCGCCGCCACCAGCGCGGGAAGGGTCGGCGCGAAACCGCAGACGGCGGAGGCGACCACGAAGACGGCCATGCCGAGCCCGTAGCCGCGGCGGGCGCCGATGCGGTCCGAGAGGGTGCCGGCGAACAGCAGCAGCGAGGAGAACGTCAGCGTGTAGCCGGTGACGACCCACTGCAGCCCGGACAGGCCGCCGCCGAGAGCTGCGTCGATGTCGGGCAGGGCGACGTTGACGATCTGGGCGTCCAGGGCGACGACGAAGAACCCGAGCATGGCGACGCCGAGCGGCGCCAGCCGGACGTGTCCGCGACCGCGGGTGGCGGCGGCCACAGCGTCGCTCGCGGTCTCGGTGGTCTCTGCGCTGAACTCAGCGCGGGGCACTGGACTCGCGGGCTGCGACGGGACGGATGGCGCGGTGGAGGGCATGCGCGGGCTCCCAGAGGGGGTTCGAGATCGTGAGCACCGGACCTGAATGGTGGCGACGGGGGGCGCGTGCTACCGAGGAAACCGGCTCCCGGACGCGTGTGGCAGTGACGGCCTTTACAGGTACTGCCAGACCCTCCCTCGGCCGCCACCGGCTCACGTACCGTCGAGGGCATGGCAGACCAGATCGGATCCGGTGGAGGCGGCCGCGTGGACAACCGCGCCGAGGTGCGCGACTTCCTCACTTCCCGCCGGGCACGCATCACCCCGGAGCGGGCCGGGCTGCCCCTCTACGGCACGAACCGTCGCGTGACCGGGTTGCGGCGTGAGGAGGTGGCGCTGTTGGCCGGCGTCAGCACCGACTACTACACCCGCCTCGAACGTGGAAACCTCACCGGTGTCTCCGAATCCGTCCTCGAGGCGCTTGCCGCCGCGCTCCAGCTCGACGAGTCCGAGCGCACGCACCTGTTCGACCTGGCCCGCGCTGCCAACAGCGGTTCCCGCCAGCGCCGGAGCGGGCCGAAACAGCACGTCAGGGAAGGCGTGCAGCGCATCCTCGACACCATCGGCGCCCCCGCCTACGTGCGGAGCAATCGCCTCGATCTGCTCGCCGTCAACCGCCTCGGACGCGCCCTGCTCGCCGACCTGTACCCCGCAGAGGGCGATGCGGACCGCTCGAGCGTCGCCGCCGCGACCGCTCGCCCCAACCTGGCGCGGTACATGTTCCTCGACGACCGTTCACGCGACTTCTACGTCGAGTGGGCATCGGTCGCCAAGGACACCGTGGCCGCGCTACGCATCGAGGCCGGCCGCAACCCCTACGACCGCGGCCTGACCGACCTCGTCGGCGAGCTCTCCACCCGCAGCGAGGAGTTCCGCACTTGGTGGGCCAGCCACAACGTCCGCCTGCACCGCACCTCGACCAAGCAGATGCACCACCGGGCCGTCGGCGACCTCGAGCTCACGGGTGAAGCCCTCGCGCTGCCCGGCGACAACGGGTTGACCATCATCACCTACACCGTCGAACCCCACAGCGCCTCCGAGCAGGCCCTGAACTTCCTTGCGAGCTGGGCCGTACAAACCATCTCGCAGCCTGGCGACGATGTGGCCGCCGAATCCGAGCCGATCATTGGTCACTGACAGGAGCACGAAGCGGCCACCAGGCCCCCCTCGAGCAACCGCAAGACGATCGTGGTGCGACCGGGAGGGCACCCAGCCGCCCGAGGCAGACCGCTGCCAGTCTGGGCTCAGCCGACTCGTGGATCCAGGCGCGACTCGAGAGTCCCCGCGGAGATGGTTGCGCACGTGCGAGAGGCCCTCACAGTCAGACTGTGAGGGCCTCTCGGCTCCTGTAGCGGGGGGACCGCGCAGATCTGCGCTCGTCCGGTTGACCGTCGCCACTCCCCCGCGGCGCTAGGGATCTGCCCTGGCATCTGCCACCCGTTGCCCATGGCCGGATCGAACCACAGGTGCCGGACACTGACACCCGACTCTGTCAACGGCGGGCGCTGGCGCCATCACTCGAGAGGTTCGACGCACCGTGAGGCGCGGCTCCTCGTCTTCGGATCGGGTTCAGGAGGTCAGGGTCTGTCGAAGTGCCAGCCGTCGGCGGTCGTGACGATCGACGGGCCGGTCGAGTCGCCGAAGACGCCGCCGCCGCCGTACTGCACCAGTCGCAGGGCCGCGCCGGACGGCGTTCCGGACGCGACGCGCACGTGCACGGTGAGGAGCCCGTTCCCCGTGGCGGGGACTCGCTGCGTCCGGGGGGTCACCGTGATGCCGGCGTCCGAGGACCGCACCCGCACCTTGCCGCTGTCGGAGGTGGTCACGCAGACGGTCAGGTCGACCGGCTGGTCGTAGGGGTGGGTCTCGGTGGACCAGTCGGTGCCGAGCACCATGCCCGGGTCGGCGCCGACCATCGGCAGGTCGCTGCACTCCCCGGCGCTGGTCGGACTGGCGTGCGGACCGGGCGGCTCGCTGGTGACCGAGTCGTCGTGACCACACGCCGTCAGCGCGAGCAGCAGGACCGACGAGGATGCGAGAAGCCGGCCGGGTGAAAAGTTCCGGATCTCCTGCACAATCCGCCCCCGTGGTGCTCCACTCGGCGCCGGCCCGCTCTCGGGTCGTATCGATGAGTCGGGAGACTTCGCCATGAGGAAACCGTCGCAGACCACCCGTCGCCGTGTGGCGGCTTCCATCGTTTCCGCAGCGCCGGCCCTCGTGGCGACGCCGGCGTCGTTCGCGTCGCCGCCGCCGGCGAGCGCCGCGACGCACGCCGCCCGCGACAGCCACGTGGACACAACCCCGTCGACAACAGATACGGCGATCAGGAGCTCCGGTCCGAACAACGCCGCCGCTGAAGCGGGATGGTTGCACAAACAGAAGCGGCCCTCACAGTCACTGTGAGGGCCGCTCCATCTTGTAGCGGGGGCAGGATTTTGCTGCACGATCAGGTGACAGGTTGGGTCACGCGGCCTGAGTGGCCGGTGTGGTCATGATGGTCTCGAATTCGATGGGGGTCAACCGGCCGAGGGCGGCTTGGCGGCGGCGGCGGTGGTAGGTGCGTTCGATCCAGGTGACGATCGCGATCCGCAGTTCCTCGCGGGTGTCCCAGCGTGCGGCGGTCGAGGACGTTCTTCTGCAGCAGCGCGAAGAACGATTCCATGGCGGCGTTGTCGCCGGCGGCGCCGACTCGGCCCATCGAGCCGACCATGCCGTGGCGGTGCAGGGCGCGGACGAACTTCCGGCTGCGGAACTGCGATCCGCGGTCGGTGTGCAGCGATGCAGCCGGCGACGTCGCCGCGGCGGGCGACGGCGTTGTGCGAGCGCGGCGACGGCGAGCCGGGACTTCATCCGCGAGTCGATGCGAGTAGCCGACGATCCGGTTGGAGAACACGTCCTTGATCGCGCACAGGTAGAGCTTGCCCTCGCCGGTGCGGTGCTCGGTGATGTCGGTGAGCCACAGCCGGTTCGGTGCCGTCGGCGGTGAAGTTCCGGCTGCACCAGGTCGTCGTGGACCGGCGGGCCGGCCTTGCCGTTCTTGCCGCGGCTGCGTCTTGCCGAACGCGCTCCACCAGCCGTTGTCCGAGCAGATCCGCCACGCGGTCCGCTCGGCCATCGGCTGCCCGGCGTCGCGGGCCTCGTCGGCGAGGAACCGGTAGCCGAACTCCGGGTCGTCGCGGTGGGCGTCGAACAACGCGTTCGCCCGGTACGCCTCGTCGAGCTCGGCGTCGGTGACCGGGCGGCCAGCCACCGGTAGTAGGGCTGGCGGGCGAGCTTGAGTACCCGGCACGTCACCGCGACGGGGATCCCGTCGGCGGCGAGCTCGCTGACGAGCGGGTACATCATTTTCCCGGCAGGTTCGCCTGCGACAGATACGCCGCCGCCCGGCGCAGGACCTCGTTCTCCTGCTCCAGCAGCCGGATCCGCTTCGCGCAGCTCACGCAGCTCGGCCGCTCGGCCGGCGGTCGTGCCCGGGCTTGAGCGCCGTCGTCGATGTCGGCCTGGCGCATCCACTTCGCAGACACGACTCGGGTGATCCCGAAGTCCGCGGCGATCTGCTCGATCGTCACACCCGGCTCACGGTTGCGGGCGACCCGCACGACGTCGTCACGGAACTCCCGGGGATAAGGCCTTGGCACGGTGCACATCCTTCCAGCAACGTCGCGGGGCCTGACCCGGTGGAGGCGGCGCGCAGTGGCGGGGGCGTCGAAGCTGTTCATGTGGTGGTTCCTTCCGGTGAGTGGTTTGAGATCGGATGGCGGGTCGAAGAGGCGTCGCCGTGAGGCCGTCGCCGCCACGTCGGTCGCCCAGGTCGGGCGCAGGAGCGGGAGGCAGGTGCACCTCGTGTCCCTGGATCAGCTCGTCGATCCAGCACCCCGGCAAGCGCCCGGTCAAGCCGCTTCTCGGCGTCGACCATCGCGGTCATCGGGCCACCGGATCGTCATCGTCACTGTGGGCGGCACCGATGCTCATGCCGTCGCGGGCCGGGTCGCGGTCCTCGCCTGATCGGTGTCGGGTTGCTAGCAGGCTCAGCCCGACGGCTACGGCGAGGATGGTGGCGATCCCAGTCAGGGACAGCCAGATCGGCACCTTCCACACGTCCAGGAGCAGCATCTTCACCCCGACCAGGACGAGGATCGCGGCGAGACCGGCCTTGAGGTAGACGAACCGGTGGATGAGTTCGGCGAGCAGGAAGTACATCGCCCGGAGTCCGAGGATGGCGAACGCGTTGCTGGTGAACACCAGGAACGGCTCCTGAGTCACCGCGAAGATGGCGGGGATGGAGTCGACGGCGAAGATGATGTCAGTGGTCTCGACGAGCACCAGCACGGTGAACAGCGGGGTCGCGACCCAGCGTCCGGCCTTCTTCACCCAGAACTTCTGACCGTGGTACTCGTCGGTGCTGGGCACTCGCTTGCGGACCAGGCGCAGGACGGGGTTCCGAGAGGGGTCCATCTCGTCGTTGCGGTGGGTGAACATCTTCCACCCCGTGAACACCAGGAAGGCGCCGAAGAGGTAGAGCACCCAGGCGAACTGCTCGATCAGGACAGCGCCGCCCGCGATGAAGACCGCTCGGAACACCAGTGCGCCGAGCACCCCGTAGAACAGGACCCGGTGCTGGTACTGCCGGGGCACCGCGAAGTAGCTGAAGATCAGCGCGAAGACGAAGACGTTGTCGACCGCCAGCGACTTCTCGATGAGATAGCCGGCGAAGTACTCACCACCCGCCTGGGAGCCGTAGGCCCACCACACCACACCACCGAAGGCGAGGCCGAGGGAGACCCAGACCCCCGTCCAGGCGGCCGCCTCCCTGACGGAGACGACGTGCGCGGTGCGATGGGCCACCAGGTCCACCGCCAGCATGGCGAGAATGACTGCGAGGACCGCCACCCAGGCCCATAGGGGAACATCCATGACTGCCTCCGGTGCCCGCTCCCGCGAGCCGTCGGAGGTCTCCCCCACCGCCTACGGCGGCCGACGCACCGGACCGGACACTGCCGGCCGAACTGACGGTGACGCCGAATCCGGGGTACTCCCCTCTTCACGATCCAGTATTCACGAACAATGGTTCGTATGTCAAGCCGAGGGACCGACCCGATGTGACGGGGAGGACGGAGCTGGTGGTGAGGGTGACCCGGCCACTACCTGCAGGGAATGGACCAAGGCGCGGTCGAAGGCGGGTGAGGGCGGCCCGGCGCCACGCTTTCGGCTGGCTCCAGGAGCGCTTCAAAGAGCCCGGTGGCGGTGGATGGCTGCCATTCACCTTCGGATGCGTCGCCGGAATCGCGCCCTGGGTGGCGATCGCCCGTCTACGTGCTCTCACCAGACTCGACATCCTCCCCGCCGGGGTTCGGCTACGGGATCTTGATCTCGTTGTTCGCCTTGTCCAACGTGTTCGCGCTCGACCAGTGGTTGCAGTACCGCCCGCGTGGCCGCTGGTAGCACTACCCTGCTCGGCGAGCAGATCGACGTCCTCCCCAGCCCGGCCGCGAAGGCGGCGGCCTGGTAGGTCTTCGCCGGCACCCTCGCGACCTGAGCCGGTCCCTCGGCCCTGGTCGCAGCCGGAGCGGGTCACCTCGCGACCTCCAGATCGACACGGTCATCATCATGCTTCCTACGAATCCGAACTCACGTAGCATCTTTCATGTGAATGGCGGCCAATGGACCTTCCTGTCCAACCACGGGCACGTGTTGGTCTCGCTTGCCCGGGATCCGGACACCCGCACACGCGATGTGGCAGAAGCGGTCGGGATCACCGAGCGGGCCGTGCAGCAGATCGTCCACGACTTGGTGGAGCAGGGATACATCGAGAAGATGAAGGTGGGCAGACGCAACCGCTACACGGTTGTCCGAGGGGCCCACCTCCGGCACGAACAGGTCTCTCGCGTCACCCTGGGCGAGTTCCTGGATCTGCTGGTGCCACCCACCCCTGCTGGCTCGCGACGGTCCTCGAAGAAGTAATGGCTCGCACCAATCTCGGACCGTCCTCAGGATCGGTCACCCTCTGGACGCTGGACATTGGGCCGATCGGCCGAAGCGATACATCCGCGGTTCGCCCTCACGGACAAGCGTGGCGGCGAACGAGCGGTGAGAGCGAGCACCACGACGGACCTCGACCGAGTTCTTTGGCGGTCAAACTCAGGAACGCGCCGCGGATCGCCGGCGCCGGGACGTCCGCACGAGCAGCGTGTCGAGCAGCATGAAAGACCGCTGCGGATAGCCCGATCCGGTCACCGCGCACATCGGACGCCTGCCGTGCATTCTGGATGCAAGGACCGAGGTGTCAGGCGGCGAGCACACGACCTGTTTCTCGACTGGATCGAGGAGTGGCCCGAGTCACTCGTTGCGGGCAGCCAACGTGCAAACCAGCGCGTAGCACGCGGCCCCGTTTTGGGAAGCCATGGGCTACCGGCCCGCCCCAGCCACATGAGCAGGGATCGGTCCGCACGACCGTCCGCCTCTGGACGCGGCCGCTCACCCGCGGCTGACCTGGGCTGCGTGTGGTCATGCTCCACGCTTCCCCGGAGTCCGACCAGGTCCGGGTGCCACCGGGACGACGACTTCGTTCCTTCGCAGGAACCAGGGCGTCCAGGGCGGGTCAAACCGGACATACCGAGGGGCGCCGAGCACCTGCAGACCGGCAGCGTCCAAGGCGGCGAGCAGCTGCGCGGCCCGCTTCTCGAAGGAGCTGCGCGACCAGCGCCCCGAGAACCGCAACGCGGCCGCCGTCTCGGTCGGCACCCGGCGGGTGTGCACCGTGGAGTCCACCGGGTCCGGGAGGTCCTCGGCGCTGACGTCAGCGGGCATCACGAAACCCACGACGTAGCGACGGCTCCGGGGAGCCTGCTCCTGCACGACGGGTGCGGTCATGGCCATCTTGCGCGAGGACCGGTTGTGACCGCCGATGTAGCGGGCGAGTCTGGGGAACGCCATGTTTCCCGCCAGCTCGAAGGGACCGCCGACCTCGGTTTCGGCGACGAGGTGGTCGGGATAGCGACGCAGCTCGAAGTCGGGATACTTCTCGAGCACCTCGTACGGCTGCTGCTCGGTCACCTGAGCACCCACTCCCGTTCCCTCACGAGGTCACCCTTGAATGTGGTTGGTCACGCAGCCAACGTGCCGGCGAAGATCTGCCAGGCCAGGGCCGACTTGGCGGTCAGGCTCAGCACGATGTAGACCTTCTCGCCGAACAGATAGTCCTGCCACCGCCCCTTGGCGCGGTATTGCAGCCACTGGTTGAGGGCGAAGACGTTGAAGAAGACGAACAACGACACGAAGATCCCGTACACGAAGCCGGGAGGCGATGCCGAGGACGTGGAGCCCGGCGACAGCAGGTAGATCGTGATGGCCACCCACGGGACCACGCCGGCCACACACCCGAAGCCGAACGGCAGCCAGCCGCCGCTGCCCGGGCGCTCGTAGCGCTCCTGCAACCAGCCAAACAGGATCATGGCGGCGTTCACGCCGAACAGGGCCACCAGGGCAGCAACGTCGGAGATGCCGACCAGCTGGGCGATCAGGACGATCATCAGCGACGAGGAGAGCGAGTACTCGACCCACCGTGCGGGGTTGCGCTGACGGCCCAGATCGGCGAGGTACCGCTGCCACCACGCGGTGCAGACGATGAGGTGCGCGAGCGCGGAGAGCGCCAGGAACCCCGCGACCGCGAGCCCGGTGGGGATGTCGAAGAGGACCACGGGGTCCAGCGGCGGCGTGCCCGGCGGCCCGGCCATGTAGCTGGCGGTCACCGGCAGAGCGAAGTCGGTGGCGAGTGCGAGCACCGCGACGGCCTGGACCGCATGGAGCACGGCTGCGCCCACGTTGGCCCTGCGCAGAGGCGTGGTCTGGTCGGCGTCTGGCTCGTTCATGGAGGCGTCCCCGTCACGCGCAGGTCGCGGTTGCGCCGGCAGCGAGGCGCCCCAGCTCTCGCAGGCCGGCGGTCAGCAGGTCGGCCACTGTGCTGGGCGGTACGTCGAGCAGGGCAGCCGCCTCACGGTGGGTAAGCCCTCCGAACACGCACAACGCAAGGCTCGCGCGCTGGAGCCGGGCCAGCTGGCCCAGCCACACCATGACCGGCGGCAGCAGCACCGCGTCGGACGTCTCGCCGGCGGGCTCGTGGGTGTGCCGGTACACCTGGCGAGCCAGGCAGCGCCGAGTCTCCTCGGTCGACACGCCGCGAGTCGAGCGGGCGAGGTCGGCCATCGCGAGACTCACCGCCTCGGCAGCGGCCACCTCGTTCCCGAGGAGCGCGCACGCGAGCGCATAGGCAGACCCGCCGTGGCGGTCCCACAGGTCCTCAAGCTCCCGCCTGGTGACCGCGCCCGCGGGGGCACTCTCGGTTTCGGCGCGCGAAGCGGTCTGGACTCGTCGGGACTCGGCCCCCGCGGCCCGCCCCCACCGGCGACCGCGAACACGGGCCCGCGCGCCGACGAGACCTGGTGCCTGTGCTGTCGGTTCCATCCCCGATCATCCCTCTCCCTGACCGTTGGCTGCCATTCGCCCTCGGTCGTGCTGGGCTACAACGCGACTCTGCATGATGTAGAGGGTTTGCACAAGGTTCTGCGGGCATTAGTCTGTACAAACTATGTACACGATCAAGCAGGCTTCCCGACTCACCGGTGTATCCGAGGCGTCTCTGCGCGCCTGGGAGAGGCGCTACAGCGTCGTCGTACCGCACCGGAACGAGTCGGGGTACCGCGTCTACGACGAGGAGGCCCTGGCGGCCGTCTCGACCATGCGCCGGCTCGTGCACGACGGCTGGTCGCCGGCGGAGGCCGCCGACGCGGTTCGCAGGGGGACGGTCCCTGCCGTTCTGGACGAGGTGGTTGGCCCTGAGACCTCCGACGGTCTCCACCAACCCAACGCGGTCACCTACATGCAACGGTTCCTGTCCTCGGCAACGCAGATGGACACAACGGGCATCGAGGAGAGTCTCGATGAAGGTTTCGCGCTCGGATCCTTCGAGCACGTGGTCGACTCGTGGCTCTTTCCCGCCCTCGAGGCGCTCGGCGAGGGCTGGGCGCGCGGCGAGATCGATGTAGCTGGGGAGCATGCGGCCAGCCACGCGGTGCATCGACGGCTCTCAGCCGCGTTCGACGCGGCCGGTAGCAGGTCCAGAGGTCCGACGGTCGTGGTCGGCCTGCCCTCGGGCAGCCAGCATGACCTCGGTGCCCTGGCGTTTGCCACCGCAATCCGCAGAAGGGGTATGGACGTTCTCTACCTCGGCGCCAACGTGCCGGTGAGCAGCTGGGAGGCGGCGGTGCGCAGCCGCGAGGCCCGAGCGGTGGTCTTGTCTGTTGTCACTCCAGAGGACCGCCCAGCCGCGGTTGCGGTCGCCGAGCGACTGCTCAGCCAGGCACCGGTCCCACTGGTGTGCGCTGGTGGGGCGTCAGCGGCGAACCTCGCTCATGGAGTACAGACGCTGGCCTCGAGCATCGGGGCAGCAGCCCAGGAGCTCGACCAGCTCGCGCACGGAGCAGAGCACTAGTCCATCCTGCCTGCGTCACCACCACCGTCTCCCCGGGCAGCGCGTCAGGTCGCGGGGTGTCCTTTCCCCACATCATGTGGCGCAGCCCACGGCCGATCTTCGAGTAGCCGGGCACGACCGTCCGGTCCAGGACGGTGTGAAGGGTGTTGGTCAGCAGGCGGGTCATGCGTTCACCATCAAGTAGGCGAGGACGGCGTGGGCGGCGCGACGCCCGGAGGTGAGAGCACCCTGGCCGGAACTGCTGTCGCGGTGGTCGCCGGCGATGTACAAGGTCTCACCCGCGTCGGCGAACCCCGCCAGTCTGGTCAGTGGGGGCGTGGTCCGGCGCGGCGACGGAGATCACGACTGAGATCACGACGGAGATCACAACGGCGTTCGCGATCGGCGACCGGTCGGCGTCCAGCATCAGCATGCCTGCGTTCCACCCGCCCGCGCTGCGTTGATGGTTCGCGTGACCTCTGGGTCAGTGGCAAAGAGGTCGCCGCGATCGACCTTCCGCAGATCTTCGCCAGTCTTCGCGGTGCTCCGCGCGCAGGCCCGCTCGAGGGGCATCTCGAGGCAATGTCAGCAGACATCGTGCTGACAAAACGCAGTCAGGGCCCCTTCCCGATTTCCAGAAAGGGGCCCTGACCTGCGGTTTCACGTCGTAGCGGGGGCAGGATTTGAACCTGCGACCTCTGGGTTATGAGCCCAGCGAGCTACCGAGCTGCTCCACCCCGCGTCGGTAAACACAACCTTACGGGACGACCGCCACGGACTCAAAATCGAGCGCCGTGGCGGTCCTCACGTGGGTCAGCCTGACGGCGACGGGGTGGTGCCGGTCGACGGCGAGGCGGACGGGCTCGGGGTCGCCTTGCCCGCTGCCGCGAGTGCCTTCTGCACCAGGTCACGCGCCTCGGCCTGGGCCTTGGCATACCCCTGCAGGTCCCCGGACTGCAGCGCTTTCTGTGCCTCGGCGAACTTGGCCTCCGCCTGCTGCAGCAGTGCCCGCACGTCGCTGGGTACGGCGCCTCCACCGCCACCCGTTCCCCCGGACCCTCCGGTGCCGCCCGCGCCGGCGGTGCCGGCGGTGCCACCCTCGGGCGTGCTGATGCCGAGTACGTCGTCGATGGCGGCCGTGAGCGTCGTCCCGATGCCGACCCGCTCGCCGAACGACACCAGCACGTAGCGGAGCACCGGGTAGCGGCCCTCACCGGTCTTGCGCAGGGTGTAGAGCGGCTGCACGTAGAGCAGCCCGTCGCCGACCGGCAAGGTCAACAGGTTGCCGAACACCGCCTTGGAGTTCGTGCGGGTGAACGCCAGCAGCTTGTCCTGGATGTCGCTGTCCGCACCGAACTGGTTGGCGATCTGGGACGGACCGGGCACCTGGGTGTTGCTGGGCAGCCGCAGGATCCGGATCGTGCCGTAGTCCTTCTGCCCGGCGTCCGCGTCGACGGAGATGAACGACGCGAGGTTCTGCCGGTTGTTCGGGACGTAGACGCTGGTCAGCGAGAACACCGGGTCGGGGCCGCCGCTCGGCGTACGCACCGACAGCCGGTAGGGCGGCTGCTTGTTCGCCTTGTTCTCAGGGTCCTCCGGGACCTTCCACTTGTCGCTGCCGTCGTAGAACGTCTTCGGGTTCTGCACGTGGTAGGCCGCGAGCATGTTGCGCTGCACCTTGAACAGGTCCTCCGGGTAGCGCATGTGCGCCAGGAGGTCCGGCGGGATCGCCGACTTCGGCTTCACGACGTTCGCGAACGCGCCCTCCCACGCCTTGAGGATCGGGTCCTTCTGGTCCCACTCGTAGAGCGTCACGGACCCGTCGTACGCGTCGACGACGGCCTTGACCGAGTTGCGCATGTAGTTGATCTCGTCGGTCGGCAAGGTGGCGTACGTCGTGTTCGGGCTCAGCGCGTCCGACGTCATGGACCGCAGGGAGTCCTTCTCGCTGTTCGGGTAGTGGTCGGTGGTGGTGTAGCCGTCGAGGATCCACTTGACCCGGCCGTCGACCACCGCGGGGTAGGCGTCCCCGTCGACCGTCAGCCACGGCGCGACCTTCTGCACCCGCTCGCGCGGCGCGCGGTCGTAGAGGATGCGCGAGTTCTCGTTGACCCGGCTGGACAGCACGAGGTTCGGCTCGCTGAACTTGATGGCGTACATCAGCTTGCTGAACAGGCCGCCGATGGGCACGCCGGCCGTGCCGGCGTAGGTGTTGGTCTTCGGACTGGCCCCCTGTCCCTCGGGCAGGTCGAGCTCGACGCTGCGACCACCCGGTGCCTTGCCGACGATCGAGTAGTTCGGGCTGTTCTCACCGAAGTAGATCCGGGGCTGGTAGCCCTTGGGGAACATCTTGGTGAGGTCACCCTGGGGCGGCAGGTCCCGCTCGGCCCACACCGGCTTGCCCTCGTTGTCGGTGACCGGCTGGTCGTTGCGGTCCCGCTGGTTGCCGTACGCCGCGACCACGCCGTAGCCGTGTGTGTAGACGGTGTGCTCGTTGGCCCAGTTGCGCTGGCCCTCGGGCAGGCCGTTCTGGTTGAGCTCGCGCACCGCGAGCACCATGTCGCGGGTGCGCCCGCTGACCTGGTAGCGGTCGACGTCCAGCACCGGCGCCACGCTGTAGTAGCCGCGGACCTGCTGGAGCTGCTCGAACGTGTCGGAGACCAGCGCCGGGTCGAGCAGCCGGATGCCCGGGATCGACTGCGCGTCCGACCTGAGCTTCTCGCTGCTCAACGAGAGGTTCGCGTCGTACTGCGTGACCTGGGTGCCCTGCAGTCCGTACGCCTCCCGGGTCGCCTGGATGTTCGACGCGATGTAGGGGCCCTCCTTGTCCGGCTCGGAGGGCTTGACCTGGAACTGCTGGACGATGCCGGGCCAGATCACGCCGAGCAGGATCGAAGACAGCACGAGCAGCGCCAGCCCGACGGTCGGGAGCATCCAGGTGCGCCGGAACACGTTCGCGAAGAACAGCACCGCGCAGATGACCGCGATGAACGTCAGGATGGTCTTGGACGGGAGCAGAGCGTTCTTGTCGGCGAAGCCGATGCCGGTGAACAGGCCACCGCTGTCGGTGCTCAGGTTGTAGCGGTCGAGCCAGTAGTCGAGGGCCTTGATCAGCACGAACAGGCCGGCCAGCACCGAGATCTGCACCTGCGCGGCGCCGGAGAGACGGTCCTGCTTCACCTGCAGCCGGATCCCGCCGAACAGGTAGTGCACGATGGCCGCGGCCAGCAGGCTGAGCACGGTGAGCGCCAGCCCGAAGTCCACGATGTAGTGCAGCCAGGGCAGGTCGAAGACGAAGAACCCGACGTCCTTGTGGAAGTAGGGGTCCTTGGTCCCGAACGGAGCGCGGTGCCGCCACAGCAGGAACTGGCGCCACTGCCCCGCACCCGAGCCGCCGGCGAACAGGCCGAGCACGACGGCGACCGCCACGAGCAGCCAGCGCCGCAGCGGGTCGACGACCTCGCGGTAGCGGTCCAGGTTGGCCTGCTCCTGCGAGGCCGGACGGAACAGCGGACGGAACCGGTAGGCGATGACCACGTTGGCGGCCACGGTGGCGCCCATCAGCAGGCCGAACACCAGGAACAGCAGGATCCTGGTGCCGAGCACCTTGGTGAAGACCCCGGAGTAGCCGACGCTGCGGAACCACAGCCGGTCGGTCCACACGCCGGTGAACACCGAGATCAGGAAGAACGCCGCGACCAGGACGACGATCGTGCCGATCAGGGCACGCGAGCGTTGCTGGGACCCGGGCGTCACGCGGCGCGCCGGCTCGTGGTTTGCGTCGTCGAAGATTCCGCTCACTGTGTTCCTGTCTGTCCCAGTCCGTCTCCGGTGCCGGGCTCAGTTCTCGAGGGTGCTGCGTAGCAACTCTAGGAGCGCCGGCACCAGGTCCGGGGACTCCAGCACGGAGAGCTGGTCGTCGTGGGACCGGAGCCGGAGCGCGCAGTACGTCGCCCCGTCCCGGGTCGCGCCCGCGACGATCCGCACCTCCTGGCGGTCGGGGTGCTCCGCGGCGTACTGCTCGGCGCTGCGCGGGTCGTCGGGCATCTGCTCATCGGCGCCCGGTGGGAGCACCAGCCGCTCGACCACTGCCGCGCAGCCGAACACCTCGGCGGGCCACATGATCTGCTCCAGCACGGACTCCAGCGCCTTGTCGACGGGCACGTCGTCCTGCTCGATGGGGGTCAGCGACCCGGAGGCGGTCGCCTCCTCGAGCCCCATCGCCGCGGCCAGGGCCGGCTCACGGACGAGCAGATCCGAGGTCGGCACCAGCGCGTAGAGCCGCGAGGGCTGGTCCCACCCGGCCTCGGCGGCGTGCGTCTCGATCTCCCGCACCGCTGCCTGCAGGACGACGTCCACCTCCTGCCCCTGCTCGTCGCTCATCGGCAGGCCGGGAGGTCGGCGTTCTTGTTCTTGGCGTACGCCGTGAGGGACTCGACGGCACTGTGCATGGTGGGGGCCTTCACGAGCTTGATCTCGTCCTTCGTCACGTCGGCGTGCAGGGCTGATTCGCAGTTGTCCGGGGGGACGAAGAAGATCTTCGCCCCTGCGTCCGCTGCGGCGACGATCTTCTGCTGAATCCCTCCAATGGGTCCAACGCGTCCCTTGGCCGTGATGGTTCCCGTTCCGGCGATGTCGGTGCCGCCGGTCAAGGAGCCGGGGGTGAGCGTGTCGTAGACGCCGAGGGAGAAGATCAGTCCCGCGCTCGGGCCGCCGATGTCGTCGCCGAGCCGCACGGACACGTCGAACGGGAAGTCGTAGCCGGTGCCGATCTGGACCCCCACGACCGCCTTCTTCGGGTCGTCGGGCGACGCCTTCGCCGTGACGGTGACGGTCTTGGTGGCACTCCCCCGGCGTACGACGAACCGGGCCGGCCGACCCACGCCGGACTGCTGGACCGCCTTGGTGACCTGGGCGACGTCGCTGATCCGCCGGCCGTTGACCTGGAGGATCCGGTCGCGGGTCTTCAGCTTGCCGTCGGCCGGCGAGCCGGCGGTGACGTCGAGGACCTCGATCTGCAGGGGCAGGTCGTAGCCGAGCTCGTTCAGCGCGGCGGCGACGGCCGTGTCCTGGGAGCTGACCATCTCCACGGCGCTCTCCCGCTGGACGTCCTGGGCGCTCTGGTCCGGCGGATAGATCACGTCGCGCGGGTAGACCGCCCGGGCCCCGTCGAACCAGGCCGCCATCGCCTCGCCGAGACCGATCCGGTGGGTGGGGTTGGTGACCGAAACCGTGGTCAGCCGGAGGTCACCGGAGGTGGGGTAGGTCTGATGTCCCTTGACCGCGATGATCGGTTTGTCCCCCGACTCGCCGAGCACGTTCACGGTCGGTCCGGGGTTCATCGTGACGTAGGGCACCGGCAGCAGCGCCGCGACCGCGAGAAGCACGACCAGCAGGCAGAAAACCATGATGCTGGCCAGGCTGCGGCGGGTCATGGCGCAACCTTCTCATCCGCGCGCAACTACGCCGAGCGACGGGTGGTGTCCCTGCCGGCGCTGCGTGCGGTGCCCGAACGGGAGGGGCGGACGGCGATCCCGGTGCTGCGGTCACGCACCACGGGAGGCCGAGCCCGACCGGCACCGGGGTGCTCCTTGGTGATGGCTTTGGCGAACTTCTCGTAAGCCGCGTCGGAGCGGTCGGTCTCCTCGCGCTGCGGTCGCCCGGCCCAGGCAGCCCAGACCATCGCGATCACGAGGACCACGCCCGAGGGCACCAACCACGCCAGGATCTCCACGCCCACCAGGGTAGGCAGCGAGGGGCGCGCGAGCCGTGAGCCACGCCCGAGCGGCTGTCAGGGAGTGCCGACCCACTCGTCGCTGCCGTCCTCGAACAGCTGGTGCTTCCAGATCGGCACGGTGGCCTTCAGCTCGTCGATCAGGGCGCGGGACGCCTCGAACGCCTCGCCCCGGTGCGCGGCGGCGGTCGCGACCACGACGGCCGCGTCGCCGATCTCGAGCCGGCCGACCCGGTGCACCGCGGCGACCGCCAGGACGTCGTACTCCTTGGCGATCTGCTCCGCGACCTCCTGGAGCCGGTCCAGGGCGGTCGGATGGGCGGAGTACTCCAGACCAGTGACGCCCTGGTCGTGGTCGTGGTCGCGCACCGCACCCACGAAGACGTCGATGCCGCCGGCGGCCCGGTCGGCCAGCGCGTCGAGCACCTCCGCCACGTCCAGCGGGGTCTCCCGGAGGTCGACGAGGCGTACGACGGGCAGGTCGGCGTTCACGTGCCGAGGGTACTCACACATCGGGCCCGTTGGACGTTGCGAGTAGTTTGGCCTCATGACGAACGACCCCGGAGACCGGCCGGACGACGAGAACCCCAACCCGTTCAAGGGCACCCCGTTCGAGCAGATCTTCAACACCTTCGGAGCCGGGTTCCCGGGCATGACCGGTGGTGCCGGCGCCGCGGGGATGCCCGATCTGTCGGCGTTGATGAGCCAGATGCAGGCGATGATGGCGCCGCACGAAGGCTCGGTGAACTGGACCCTGGCCAAGGACGTAGCGCGCCGCACCGTCGCCGAGAAGCCTGACCCGTCCCCCACGGACCGGCAGCGGACCGAGATCGCCGACGCCCTGCGGCTGGCGGACCACTGGCTCGACTCGGCGACCGAGTTCCCCTCCGGCGTGACCGGGTCCGCGGCGTGGAGCCGCGCCGAGTGGGTCGAGCAGACCATCGACGTCTGGCGGGTGCTCGTCGAGCCGGTCGCCGAGCATGTCGTGTCCGCGATGGGGAACGCCCTGCCGCAGGAGGCCCAGCAGATGGCCGGGCCGTTGCTCGGCCTGCTCGGCCAGGCCGGCGGCGCGATGTTCGGCAGCCAGGTGGGTCAGGCGCTCGGCGGTCTGGCCGGTGAGGTGCTCAGCGCCTCCGACATCGGCCTCCCGCTCGGTCCCGACGGCAAGGCCGCCCTGCTCCCGGCGAACGTCAGCGCCTTCGCCGACGGCCTCGACGTGGGTGTCGACGACGTACTCCTCTACCTCGCGCTGCGCGAGGCCGCGCACCAGCGGCTGTTCGCGCACGTGCCGTGGCTGCGCGGGCACCTGATCGCGGCCGTCGAGGACTACGGCCGGGGCACCACCATCGACGTCTCCCGGATCGAGTCGTCGATCCGGGACATCGACCCGACCAACCCCGCCGCGATCCAGGAGGCCCTGGAGGGCGGACTGTTCGAGCCCGAGAAGACCCCGGCGCAGCAGGCCGCGCTCACCCGGCTGGAGACCACGCTGGCGCTCGTCGAGGGCTGGGTCGACGAGGTCGTCGGCCAGGCGACCGAGGACCGCATGCCGAGCGCCGCGAAGATGCAGGAGGCGGTGCGCCGGCGCCGCGCCGCGGGTGGTCCGGCCGAGTCGACGTTCGCCGCGCTGGTCGGCCTCGAGCTCCGTCCGCGACGGCTGCGTGACGCTTCCGCGCTCTGGGGCTCGCTGCGCTCCCGCAAGGGCCAGGATGCCCGGGACGCGGTGTGGTCGCACCCCGACCTGCTGCCGACGGCGGCCGACCTCGACGACCCGCTCGGCTTCCAGGAGGGGTCGGTGCCGGCGTCGGAGTCGCTGACCGACGCGGAGTTCGACGCTGCCCTCGCCGAGCTGCTCGACAACGAGGGCGGCGACGACGGCAAGGACGGCGGCCCGACCTCCTCGTGACGGCCCTGCACGACGACGCGCTGGCGACCCTGCGCGCGTGGCGCACCGACGACGTGCGCCAGGAGGGGCTCCGCCAGGAGTACGTCGACCACCTCGACGCGCATGCCGACGGGATGACCCGCGCCTGCTACCCCGACCACGTCACCGCCGGGGCCCTCGTGCTGTCCGCGGACCGCAGCCAGGTGCTGCTGACGCTGCACGCGAAGGCCAGGCGGTGGTTCCACCTGGGCGGCCACTGCGAGCCGGAGGACACCACGCTGGCCGGCGCCGCGCTGCGTGAGGCGACCGAGGAGTCCGGGGTGGAGGGCCTGAGGCTCGACCCGGAGCCGCTGCACCTCGACGCGCACGTCGTCGGGTTCTGCGGCCACCGCGAACGCGTCCGGCACCTCGACGTACGTTTCCTTGCCCTGGCGCCCGCGGGTGCACGCCCGGAGGTCAGCGACGAGTCGCTGGACGTGCGCTGGTGGCCGGTGGACGCCCTGCCCACCGACGACCCGGAGATGCAGGAGATGGCCGCTCTCGCGGTGGCGAGGGCTCAGGCCTCGTCGTCGCGCGCCATCTGAGCGGCACCCTCGTCGGAGCAGTCCGGCGGGTCGGCCTCGATCCCGAGCTGCGAGGCGGCCGCCACCCCCTCCAGGAAGCCCTTGGCCCGCTCCGCCTTCGGGAAGCGGTCCACCCAGGACCAGAAAGTCGGCGTGTGCCCGGACTCGATCAGGTGCGCGAGCTCGTGCACCAGCACGTAGTCGATCACCCAGGCGGGCATCCCCTGGAGCCGGGTGGACAGCCGGATCGACCGGTCGCTCGGCGTACAGCTCCCCCACCGGCTGTTCTGGTTGGCCACCCAGCGGACCGTGAGCGGGTCGGGCAGGGCCTCGAGGTACTTCTCGCTCAGCTCGGCCGCGCGCTGCTGGAGCCCGGCGTCGCTGGGACGGCGGCGCCTCTCCGAGCGTTCGAGGCGGGCCAGCATCGTGGCGACCCACTCCTTCTCCTCGGCGCGGGTGAACCGGGCCGGAACCAGCACCACGACCTTGTCGTCCTCACGGTAGGCGGCCACCGTGCGGCGGCGCTTGCGTGACCTACGGACCTCGACGACGGGCTCGTCCTCGGGGGCGGTCTGCGCAGCGGCCATGTGACGGAGATTACCCGTTCGCCCACGCGAGCAGACGCTCAACGGGCCAGGTGTTGACGATCCGGTCCACCGGTACGCCGAGCCGCTCGGCCCGCTCGGCGCCGTACGCGAGGAAGTCCAGCTGGCCCGGCGCGTGCGCGTCGCTGTCGATCGAGAACCGGCAGCCGGCCTCCAGGGCGATCCCGACCAGGTCGTCCGGCGGGTCGCAGCGCTCGGGTCGCGAGTTGATCTCCACGGCGACGTCGTGCTCGGCGCACGCGGCGAACACCGCCACGGCGTCGAACTCGCTCTGCGGCCGGGTGCCCCGGCCGCCCTTGACCAGCCGTCCGGTGCAGTGCCCGAGCACGTTGGTCCGCGGGTTCCGGACGGCTGCCACCATCCGCCGGGTCATCGCCGCGGAGTCCATCCTGAGCTTGGAGTGCACGGAGGCGACCACCAGGTCGAGGCGGCCGAGCATGCTGTCGGTCTGGTCGAGCTCGCCGTCGTCGAGGATGTCCACCTCGATCCCCCGCAGCATCCGGAACTCCCCTGAGGCCAGGTGCTCGTTGACGGCGTCGACGACCTCGAGCTGCCGGGTCAGCCGCGCCACCGACAGCCCGTTGGCGACCTTGAGGCGCGGCGAGTGGTCGGTGAGCACGACGTAGGAGTGGCCGAGCTCCATCGCGGTCATCGCCATCTCCTCGATCGGCGAGCCGCCGTCGGACCAGTCCGAGTGCGTGTGCAGGTCGCCGCGCAGCGCCGCCCGGTAGTCCTCCCCGCCCTCGACGAGCGGCCCGGCGGTCTCCTCCAGCTCGGTGAGGTACGCCGGCACACCACCCGCGACGCACTCCTCGATGATCGCGGCGGTCTTGGCCCCGACCCCCGGCAGGTCGCGCAGGGTGCCGGCCGCCGCCCGGCTGCGCACCTCCTCGGCGTCGACGGTGAGCAGGGTGGCGGCGGCGCCCCGGTAGGCCTTGATCCGGTAGCTGTCCGCGAGCCGGCGCTCGAGCAGGAACGCGATCCGACGCAGGGCCGCGACCGGCTCCACCCGCTGAGTTGTCACGCGTTCTCCGTTGCCTGGTCGCCCTGCGGGCGTTGAGAGGGCAGTTGTTTTCCGTTGAGAGGGCAGTTGTTTTCCGTCCACACCGTGTGCACGACCATTCTGGCTGGTCAGCGCCCGACGAGCGAGCCACCCGGGCGTGTCCCCCACAGGGCTATCCACCCCTTTCCCCAGTTTTGTCCACAGTCTGGGAGCGCCGTCCACACGTTGCCCACAAGGTTATCCACAGGGGTGGACGGCCCGTCGTTGACCCCGACCGCGGGGCCGACCTAGGTTGGGGCGCAGATGAGGCCCTCGGCCGAGTCGGTGCGGCGCTCGCAAGGGGAAGGCAAGCGGCGCATCGGTGAGGCAGGGGGCCTCTCTGTGCGTCAGCCTGTGCTCCCAGCCTGTGTCCCGGTCTGTGCCTCAGCGGCCGGTGAACCGCGGGGCGCGCCTCTCCCGGGCCGCGGCGATGCCCTCCTGCAGGTCCGCGGTGGCCAGGGTCAGCGGCTGCGCCAGCGCCTCCCACTGCACGGCCGTCTCGAAATCGGCGTGCCCCCCGTCGCGCAGCGCGACGGTGGTCAGCCGGCTCGCGATCGGGGCGGTCGAGGCGATCCCCGCGGCGGTCTCCAGCACCCCGTCGAGGAACCCCTCCGCGGGCAGCACCCGTGACACCAGCCCGAGCCGGAGGGCCTCCTCGGCCTCGACGGTCCGGCCGGTCAGCAGCAGGTCGCGGGCGTGCGCCTCCCCGACCACGTTGGGCAACAGGTACGTCGCCGCCATCCCCGCGTGCATGCCGAGCTTCACGAACGGCACACCGAGGCGGGCGCCCTGCGCGGCGTACCGCAGGTCGCAGGCGAGCGCCAGGCACAGGCCCGCGCCGATCGCCGGGCCGTTGACCGCGGCGATCGTCGGCACCTCGAGCCGGCGGATCGAGAGCCAGGCCCGGTAGAACGCGATCATCCGGGTGCGCAGGTAGTCGACGGTGGCGTCGGGCTCGCTGGCGATCCAGCCGGTGTTGCCGCCGGAGCAGAACGCGGTGCCGGCTCCGGTCACCACCACCGCCCGCAGGTCGCGGTCGGTGGCGAGGTCGTCGATGGCGGCCACCCAGGACGCGGTCATCTCGTCCGACATCGCGTTGCGCTGGTCGGGGTTGTCGAGGGTCAGGACGGCGACTCCGTCGTCACGGCGGTCGACGCGGAGATGGGCGAGGTCGGCGGTGTCGGTCATGCGCGGCAGATTACCGACGCCGTACCGCGCGCAGGGCGTGGTGAGACATCAATCGCACCACTCCGGAAGGGGAAAACCCCATAACGCCCAGATCGGGACATTTTCCTCATGGTCTGAGCGTGGAAACGCCTGGATCGGCCTCCGCCTGCATGATTCCACTCCCCGCCTGCCGTAGTGTGCGAGGCGGTCGCACCCGACGCGGCCGCGGCGGGTCTTCCCTGACTCCCGCCGACGACCAGATCATCACCCCGATCGATACAGCAAGGAGGCCGTCATGGCGGAGACCTGGAGCGGCGAGTTCTACTGCGTGAAGTGCAAGGAGAAGCGCGAGGCGGAGGGCGAGGTGAAGGTCAACGACAAGGGCACCCGCATGGCGAAGGCCGTGTGCCCGGTCTGCGGCACCAACCTGAACCGCATCCTCGGCAAGGCCTGAGCGCGCACGCGTTCTGACTCCCGGCGGCGGGATCCCTCCTCGGAGGGGTCCCGCCGCTGGTTTTCTGAGCACCTGTGGACGACCGTTCGCACGGACGGGCCGGCTGCGGGAGGCTGACGGCATGCGCCCGATCCTCCGCCCCGGCACCCACGTGCTCAGCCGCGGCGCCGGCGAGCTGCAGGTCGGCCTCGACCCCCGGGGCGCGCTCGTGCTCCCCGACTCCGAGCCGGTCCGCACCTCCCTGCGGCTGCTCTCCTCCTCGGCCGACCTCGAGGAGCACACCGACCCGTCGGTCGTCGACGTCCTGGAGCAGCACGAGCTCGTCCTCGACGAGCGTGCGCTCATCCCGCTGCTGGCGAGGAACGGGCCCGTCTCCCCGCACACGACCGCGGCCCTGGCCCGGGCCGCCGGCTCCACCGCCCCCGCCGTGCGCCGCACCCGGGACCGGTGGCGCACCCAGACATGCGGGTTCGGGCACGCCGGCGGGGCGGGTCTGCGCCGCGACTTCGTCACGCTGCTCGGCGCCGCGGGGCTGCGCGAGCACCGGGGCCGGTCGGGCCCGGACTGCGGGGTGCTGGTCGGGGTCGGCGAGCCGGACCGTGAGCTCGTCGACGCGTGGACCCGCGCCGGGACGCCGTACCTCCTGGTCCGGCTGACCGAGGGCCGCGCGGTGGTGGGGCCGTTCGTGGTCCCCGGCCGCACGGCCTGCCTGCGGTGCATCGACGCGCACCACACCGACGCCGACCCGGCCTGGCCACTGCTGGTCCGCCAGTACGCCGCCGCCGCCTCCCACGACCGGGCCGACGGCGCCCCCGAGCCGGTCGACCCGCTGCTGGCGGCCCTGGCGCTGGCCTGGGCGGCCCGTGACCTGACGTCGTACGTCGACGGGCACCGCCCCTCGACGTGGTCGGCCACGGTCACGCTGCACGCCCGGCTGGACGAGCTCGAGACCCGGACCTGGCTGCGTCACCCGGCCTGCAGCTGCAGCTGGGACTGAGCCCGAGCAGGGGTCGGGGAGCCCGTCGCAAAAGCGGCGATCTCGGGCGTGGGAACCGCGCACGTCTGGAGTCTCTGGACTCGTCGGACACAATGGGGCAATGACTGAGCTCCCGCGCAAGGCCGTGGCCCGCACCGCCCGGCTGGCAGCGCTGCCTCTCGGGTTCGCCGGGCGCACCGCGGTCGGGATGGGCCGACGCATCGGCGGGGCCCCGGCGGACGCGGTGATGTTCGACGTGCAGCAGCGCACCGCCGAGCAGCTGTTCAAGACCCTGGGTGACCTCAAGGGCGGCGCCATGAAGATGGGCCAGGCGCTCTCCATCCTCGAGTCGGCGCTCCCGGAGGAGCTCGCGGCGCCCTACCGCGCGCACCTGACCCGGCTCCAGGACTCCGCTCCGCCGATGTCGGCGACCACCGTCCACCACGTCCTGGCCACCGATCTCGGCACGTCGTGGCGCAAGAAGCTCGTGGAGTTCGACGACAACCCGGCCGCGGCCGCCTCGATCGGCCAGGTGCACCGCGGGCGTTGGGCCGACGGCCGCGAGGTGGCGGTCAAGGTGCAGTACCCCGGCGCCGGCGAGGCCCTGATGGCCGACCTGCGGCAGATCAGCCGGGTGGCGCGCACGTTCGGCGGGATGGTCCCCGGCATCGACATCAAGCCGCTGGTCGCCGAGCTCCAGGCCCGGGTGGCCGAGGAGCTGGACTACTCGCTCGAGGCGGGCGCCCAGCAGGGGTTCGCCGACGCGTTCCGCGACGACCCGGAGTTCTTCGTGCCGGCGGTCGTCGCGCACACCGACAAGGTGCTGGTCTCGGAGTGGATCGACAGCAAGGCGTCGCTGGCCCGGCTGATCGCCGAGGGCACCCAGGAGGAGCGCAACCACTACGGCAGCCTCTACATCCGGTTCCTGTTCGAGGGGCCGGCCCGCGCCGGCATGCTGCACGCCGACCCGCACCCAGGCAACTTCCGGGTGCTGCCCACCGAGGACGGCTCGATGGGCGGCATCGGGATCGTCGACTACGGCGCCGTGGCCCGGCTGCCCGAGAAGAGCCTGCCGCGGACCATCGGCTCGCTGATCCGCATCGCGACGTACGACGACTACCGCGACGTGCTCGAGGGGCTGCGGGCCGAGGGCTTCGTCAAGCCGAACATCACGATCGACCCGGTCGAGCTGCGCGAGTACCTCGGTCCGTTCGTGGAGCCGGCCCGGCCCGAGACGTTCAAGTTCTCCCGGGCCTGGATGCGCGAGCAGTTCCAGCGGGTGCAGGACCCACGACAGCCGGGCTCGACGCTCGCGCTGAAGCTCAACCTGCCGCCGTCGTACCTGCTCATCCACCGGGTCTGGGTCGGCAGCATCGGCGTGCTCTGCCAGCTCGGGGCCGAGCTGCCGTTCCGGGCCATCCTCACCGAGGCGCTGCCCGGCTTCGCCGAGGGCTGAGCCCTACCACCACACGCTGTCGAGCTTGCCCTCGATGGCCCGCAGGTGCTCGCGCGAGCACCGGTCGCAGAAGACCCGGCTCCGGCCGTTCTCGACCGCGGTCGTCCAGGTCAGCGGCACCGTCTCGTCCGGGGCCGTCGCACCGCAGAAGTCGCAGGTCACCGACGCCGTCACGCGTCCAGCCTACGCGCGCGAAACGGCCGGGCCCCGGCGGCGGATCGCTGCCGGGGCCCGGCTTCGGGTGACACGGTGTGCTCACGTCGGGAGAGCGGCGGTTCCTGACGGCGACGAGCCTCGGTGGTCAGGAGCCGACATTCTCAGAGCGAGCGGGCGAGTGCGAGACGGGCCTGCTGGGCGGCACGCTCGGCGCGACGGGACAGCCGCCGGGCCAACGCGAGCTGGTGCCCGCGTCGCAGATCATGCGCCTCTCCCAGGCGCTCGGACATCTGCGCCCGCGCCAGGTCTTCATGCATGGTGTTCATCTTGATGCTCCGGTTCTGGAAGTCGTTCATGAGTGAGTGGTTTCCGTTTCAGTGGGGCGCGGTGTCCGAGAGGTCTCGGTCACAGCGAGCGGGCGAGCACGAGCCGGGCCTGGAGGGCTGCCCGCTCCGCACGGCGCGACTTGCGCCGGGCGAGGGCGAGGTAGTGGCCGCGGCGAAGCTGCTCGGCCTCCCCCAGGCGCTCGAGGTGCTGGGCCCGAGCGATGGTTTCGGTTACGTACATGGCACTCTCCGTTGAGTTCACTGCTGCTCTGGTCTGGCTGCTGGGCACTGCTTGCTGCGGTGTTGCTGGTTCTGCTGGGTTGCTCAGGCCGCCACAACGTTCTTGCGGGGACGGCCACGGGGCCTCTTGCGGGGGATCACCACTCCCTGGAGGAACAGCTCGCCGCCCCACACTCCCCAGGGCTCACGCCGTTCGAGAGCCCCGGCGAGGCACTCGGCGCGGACCGGGCAGTCCAGGCAGAGGGCCTTGGCAACCTCGACGTCCTGCGGAGTCTCGGCGAAGAACAGCTCGGGGTTCTCCCGTCGGCACGGCAGCTGCTCCTCGTCGACCTCGTCCGCGGCGACCGCGTATGTGTCGAGGACGCTGATACTCATCTCGTCACCTCCTTGTGACTTGTTTCTTTGCTGTGCTGGTGGGCTTGGGGAAACAAAAAGGCCGCGGATCCCGGTTTTCGGGTTCCGCGGCCTGGAGGCTGCCGAGCTGATGAGGACTCATCTAGATCGGCGGACTCCAGGCGGAGGTACCCGGGAAGGTGCCCGTGGCGACGGCGACGTCGGTGACGAGGCGGTAGCCATCGATCACGCGGGTCTCGTCCATGTGGGCAGACTTCTGGCCAGCGTCCGGAGACACGGCACCCGTCGTCATCGGGAGGGCACGCAGGGAAACCACCCAGTCGCATCCGAAGACGGGCATGCCGATACCGGCCTGCTGGCTGAAGTTCACGATGGTGTTCATCACTGCGGTCACCTCCTTCTTCTGGTCGAGCGCCGGTTTTGTCAGGACCGTTTGCGCGCGGGTCGAGCGAACGTGAGAAAACTTACCGCCCGTGCCCTGTAAGCGGCAATCGATTTTTTGGGTATTTCCGTGAAAACTTTCGGCCGCATCAGGAGATGGCCCGTTCGGGCCAGCTCGACCGGCCCGTCAGTCCTCGCCGAGGGCGGGTTGCCCGTCGTCCGAGTCCACGGTGCCGCCTCCCACCAGAGCCAGTACGTCGTCGCCGTACTTCGTGAGCTTGGACTGCCCGATGCCGTTGATCCGCAGCAGGGACCGGGGATCGGCCGGCTTGACCTCCGCGATCGCCTGCAGCGTGAGGTCGGTGAAGACGACGTACGCCGGGACCTTCTCCTGCCCCGCCCGCTCCACCCGCCAGGCGCGCAGCCGTTCGAAGAGCTCCTCGTCGTAGGTCGCCGGACAGTCCTCGCAGCGGCCGACCTTGCGCTCGGCGGTGCTGCCCAGCGGCTTGCCGCACTCGCGGCAGTGGGCGACCCCCTTGCGCTGGCGGCTCGCTGCGCCGCGCTCGGGCGCCGAGTCGGAGGCCACCTGCGGACGCAGCCCGGCCAGGAAGCGCGACGGCTTGCGAGAAGAGCGGCCACCGGGCGTCCGCGCGAGCGACCAGGAGACCGTGAGGCGCTGGCGGGCGCGGGTCATCCCGACGTACAGCAGCCGGCGTTCCTCCTCGACCGCGGCGGGGCCCTCGGCGTAGATGATCGGCATGGTGCCCTCGTGCATGCCGGCGACGAAGACCACGTCCCACTCCAGGCCCTTGGCGGCGTGCAGCGTCGCGAGCGTGACGCCCTCGGCCACCGGGGCGTGCTGCTCGCTCGCGCGCCGGTCGAGCTCGGCGACGAAGTCGACCAGCACCGCCTCGGGCTGGGCGGCCAGGAACTCCTCGGCCTGCGACACGATCGCCTGCAGCGACTCCCACTTGTCCCGGACGTTGCCGCGTCCGGTGGGGGCCTGCTCCGACCAGCCCATCCCGGCGAGCACGGCGCGCACGTCCTGCACCAGGCCGTCGCCCGACCCCGCGCCGCTGCGCGCGTTGCCCCGCAGCAGCGTCACGGCCTGCTTGACCTCGGCCCGCTCGAAGAACCGGGCCGCGCCGCGCAGCACGTAGGGCACGCCGCGCGCGGCGAACGCCTCCTCGAACGCCTCGGACTGGGCGTTGATGCGGAACAGCACCGCGATCTCGCGTGCCGGGGTGCCTGCGGCCATCAGGGCCTTGACGTCGGCGGCCACCTGCTCGGCCTCGGCGACCTCGTCGGAGTGCTCGGCGAACCTCACGTCCGCGCCCGCCTCGCGCTGTGACCGGAGCTGCACGCCCGCGCTCCCCGACCCGGCGAGCAGCTGGTTCGCGGCGGTCACCACCTGCGGCGTGGAGCGGTAGTTGCGGACGAGCTCGACCGAGGTCGTGCCGGCGTAGCGCTTCGGGAAGTCGAGGAGGTATGACGAGCTGGCCCCGGCGAACGAGTAGATCGTCTGTGCCGGGTCACCGACGACGCAGAGGTCGTCGCGGCCGCCGAGCCAGAGGTCGAGCAGGGCCGCCTGGATCGGGCTGACGTCCTGGAACTCGTCGACGACGAACCACTTGTACTGGCGGCGGACCTGGGCGGCGACCCGTTCGTCCTCGGCGAGCAGGGCGGCGGCGCACAGCAGCACGTCCTCCATGTCCATCCGGCCCTGGTCCCGCTTGACGTCCTCGTAGGTCGCGAACACCCGGGCCACGGTCGCGGGGTCCTGGCCGGTGACCGAGCGGCCGCGCGCCTCGGCGATGCGGGGGTAGTCGTCTGGGCGCACGTTGCTGACCTTCGCCCACTCCACCTCGCTCGCCAGGTCGCGCAACGTGGCCTGGTCGGTGTCCACGCGGTTGCGGCGGGCCGCGCTGCCGATCAGGCCGAGCTTGGAGTCGACCAGGACGGGCAGGTCGCCGCCGTACACCTTGGGCCAGAAGAACCGGGCCTGGCGCAGCGCCGCCGAGTGGAACGTCCGGGCCTGCACGCCTCCGGCCCCCAGGGTTCGCAGCCGGGTGCGCATCTCGCCCGCGGCGCGGGTGGTGAAGGTGACCGCGAGGACCTCCTGGGGGTTGTAGACGCCCGACGCGACGCCGTAGGCGATCCGGTGCGTGATCGCTCGCGTCTTGCCCGTCCCGGCGCCCGCGAGCACCCGGACCGGTCCGCGCAGGGCGCCGGCGACGGCGCGCTGCTCCGGGTCGAGCGCGTCGAGCAGCTGGTCGGCACTCGCCACCGGGTGCATCAGGGAACAATCTCCTCAGATCGGATGTTGTGCAGGGGCTCAGTAAAGGAAGCCGTCGCACCGGCTCGATGCGTTCAGCGTAGACGCGAGGAAGGACAACAATTGAGCACGCCCGCCGTGACCATGTACTCCACCCAGTGGTGTGGCTACTGCCACCGGCTCAAGAGCCAGCTGGACCGCGAAGGCATCGCCTACGAGGTGGTCGACATCGAGCGGGTCCCGGACGCCGCCTTCATCGTCGAGCAGGTCAACCACGGCAACCAGACCGTGCCCACCCTGGTCTACGCCGACGGCTCGGCCCACACCAACCCCTCGGTGGCCGACGTCAAGGCGAAGCTCGCCGCGATCGCCTGAGCCGGTCCGGAGTACGCCGCCGGGAGACTGACCCGCGACCGGGAGGAACTGGCGTCTCGACGGCAAGCAACTGGCGTCTCGACGGGGAGGAACTGGCGTCTCGACGTCACCAGGAGCCGGGCAGCGGACCGCCGTACCACGCTTCCACGAGCGAACGGCTGATCGAGATGCCGCCGGGCAGGACCAGCGTGCCGGCCTCGGCCTGGGCCCGCATCTCCTCCCGGGTGAACCAGCGGGCATCACTGATCTCGGCCCCGTCCACACAGATCTCGGTGGTCGTCGCCCGGGCGAAGAAGCCGACCATCAGGCTCTGCGGGAACGGCCACGGCTGGTTGCCGAAGTAGGTCACGTCGGTGACGTGGACGCCGGTCTCCTCCGCCACCTCGCGCACCACCGCCTCCTCGAGGCTCTCGCCAGGGTCGACGAACCCGGCCAGCGTGGAGTACCGCCCCTCGGGCCAGGCCTCCTGCCGCCCGAGCAGAGCACGGTCGCCGTCGGTGACCATCATGATCACCGCGGGGTCGGTGCGCGGGAACTGCTGGCGTCCGCACTGCTCGCAGACCAGCACGTGCCCGGCGTCGGTGACCTGCAGGCGTCCGCCGCAGCGCGGGCAGAACCGGTGCGAGGCGTGCCACTCGGCCAGGGCGACCGCGTGCACCATGAACCCTGCGTCCGGTTCGGGGAGCGTCTGCACGACCCCGCGGAACGACGTCCACCGCTCCTCGTCGGTGGGCTCCTCGACGACCAGGGCGAAGTGCGCGACGTCGTCGCGGGTGCCGAGGAAGATGCGCAGCCCGGACCCCGGGAGCGCGTCGGCCGTGTGCCAGCGCACCGCCTTGCCTGCCTCGTCGACCGGGAACTCGGTGCCGGCGACCGGGACGATCCGGCTGCCCGGGTCGGCCCAGGTCTCCTCCAGCCAGGTCGGGTCGGTGCGGCGCTCCCCCACCCGGTCGTGGGTGCGCACGGAGAGCGCGATGTCGGTGGAACCAGGGGGTGGGAAGGGTGCGTCGCTCACGTCCTCGACCCTACGGCCCGGTGCCGCGCCCGCCGACAGGGTGGATAGCGTGCCGCCCATGAGCCTGCACATCGCCGCCGCGCCCGGCCAGATCGCTCCGCACGTCCTGCTGCCCGGCGACCCGCTGCGTGCGCTCTGGATCGCCAAGACGTTCCTCGAGGACGCCGAGTGCTACTCCGAGGTGCGCGGCATGTACGGCTTCACCGGTGTCTACCGCGGCGAGCGGGTGTCCGTGCAGGGCTCCGGGATGGGGCTGCCGTCGCTGTCGATCTACGTCAACGAGCTGTTCACCGAGTACGACGTACGCAGCGTCGTACGCGTCGGGTCCTGCGGCGCGCTGTCCGAGGACCTGCGGCTGCGCGACCTGGTGATCGCCTCGGGGGCGTGCACCGACTCGTCGATGAACCGGATCCGGTTCGAGGGCCTCGACTACGCACCGGTCGCGGACTACGCGCTGCTCCGGGCCGCGCACGACGCGTTCGAGGCCAGGCAGCTCGACGTGGCGGCCAAGGTCGGGCTGATCCTGTCCAGCGACTCGTTCTACAGCCCGCGCCCCGAGCTCACGCAGCGGATGGCGGAGTACGGCGTGCTCGCGGTCGAGATGGAGGCCAGCGCGCTCTACACGCTCGCGGCGCAGCACCGGCGTCGTGCCCTGGCGATCTGCACGGTCTCGGACCACATCTCGACCGGCGAGGAGACCACGACGCACGAACGCCAGGAGACGTTCGGGGACATGGTCGAGATCGCCCTCGAGGCGATGCTCGCGGTGACCTAGCCTGCGCCGGTGGCGCCTAGCCCCGGTCGCACTGCCAGCGGCAGGCGAGGTGGTCCCAGTAGCAGGTCCTCGTGTGCGTGTGGATGTGGTCGGCGACCGCGCCGGTGCGCGTCTCCTCGGCGACCGGGTCGCGCTGCTCGGGGACGGTGGTCTCCGTGGGGGACCCGCTGACGGTCCCGGTGGGCTCGGTAGCACTCATCGGGCTCACACTCCCTCCTCCCGGCACGGTGCCACAGCCGCACCGGGGGCGCAGCGGTTTTACCGAGCGGGTGCAGCGTCCCCGCCGAGCAGGCGCTCGAGCGCCTCCCGCCCGTCCAGACCGGTGGGCTCGACGAGGTCACCGGTGCGCACGTAGTAGAACGCCGCACGCACGCGTTCGACGGGGACGCCGGCAAGCTCGGCCCAGGCCACGCGGTAGATCGCGAGCTGCAGCGGGTCGGCGGTCTGCGCACGGTTGGTCTTCCAGTCGACGACCAGGAACCCGTCCTGCCCGCCGGCCACGTCGGCGTAGACCGCGTCGATGCGACCGCGGACCACCTGGCCGGCGAGCACCAGCGCGAACGGCGGCTCGACCGCGACCGGTGTCCGGTCGGCGAACTCGCCCTTCTCGAACAGCCCGATCAGCTCGCGCAGGTCGTCGTCGTCGTCGATCTCCGCGTCCGCGCGTCCGGGCAGCTCGTCGGGGTCGACCAGCTCCTGCTGGCCGAAGCGGGCCTCGACCCAGGCGTGGAACCGGGTGCCGAACCGTGCGGACGGTGACGGCTTGCGCGGCATCGGCCGGGCCAGCTCGGCGGCGAGCCGGTCCGGGTCGTCGCGCAGCCGGGCCAGCGCGGTCGCGGACAGGCTGGACGGCAGCGGCACCGGCACCTCGTCGGCCCGGTCCAGCCGCGCCTCCACGAGCAGCCGCTCCAGCTCGTCGTCCCACTCCTGCACGCGGGCGGCCTCGACCATGTCGAGCCCGTCGTCGGCGGGTCCGTCGCCGGCCGCTCGCCGTGCTGCCGCTTCGCGCACCAGCTCCGCTGCCCGCAGCCGACGTTCGAGCTCGCCGGCGTGCGCCTCCATCGGCCAGGGCCGGCCGGTGGGGAGCGCCTCCAGCGGGTTGGCCTCGCCCTTGGCGGGCTTGTCCCGCCAGAGCTCGGGCTCCTGGCCCCAGCGCGCGAGCGAGTCGCGCAGCGTGTGCTGGTAGGGCGAAGGGCCGAGCGCGCTCTTGCGCTGGGCGTTCCAGCAGTAGGACGAGACGACGAGCAGGTGCCGGGCCCGGGTGAGCGCGACGTACCCGAGCCGCAGCTCCTCGCGCAGCTCGTGGGTCTTGCTGTCGTCGCCGAACTTCTTGAGGTCCGCGGCCGACCAGCCGGACAGCGTCGGCAGGTCCTCGGCGTCCCCGCGCAGCGGGTTCGGCAGCACCGCCGGGCCGGCCGTCCACTTGGTCCGGGACGTGCCGCTCGGGAACTTGCTGTCGGCGACCCCCACCAGGAAGACGGCGTCCCACTCGAGGCCCTTGGACCGGTGCACGGTGAGCAGCTTGACCGAGTCCGCCTCGGTCGGGGTCGCGACGTCGAGCCCGGAGCCGTAGTCGTCCTCGGCCTGCAGGTAGGCGAGCAGCGCGGGCAGCGTCACCGTCCCGTCGACCGCCTGGAACTCCGCGACCGCCTTGACGAACAGGTCCAGGTTGTCGCGCCGGGCCTGCGCGGCCGGGCTGACCGAGGACGCCAGCTCGACGTCGATGCCGGTCGTGTCGATGATCCGGCGCACCAGGTCGAGCAGCGGCTCGCCGGAGTGGGCGCGCAGGTAGCGCAGCTCGGAGGCGAGCAGCCCGAACCGCTCCCGCGCCTCGGCGGAGTAGTCGGCCTCCCCCGGGTCCTCGAGCGCGTCGCTGAGCGAGACCACCTCGGTCGGGTCCGCCCCGGCGACCGCGGCCTCGAGCTCCTCGGCCAGGTCGCGGAGCCGGTCGCGGTCCCGCGGCTCGGTGAACCGGGTCAGGTGCCGGGCGCGCCGGCCGAGCAGCGCGAGGTCACGGGCCCCGACCGCCCAGCGCGGACCGGTGAGCAGGGTGAGCAGCTCGGCGTTGGCCGTCAGGTCGTGGAGCAGGGTGAGGGTCGCGACGACCTCGGCCACCTCCGGCAGCCGCAGCAGGCCCTGCAGACCGACGATCTCCACCGGGATCTCGGCCCGGGTGAGCGCGTCGAACACGTCGGCCGCGTGCGCGTTGTCGCGGGTGAGCACCCCGATCTCCCGCCACGCCGGGGTCTCCATCAGCCGGTGGGCCGCGATCACCTGCTCGGGCAGCCAGGCGAGCTCCTCGTCGTACGTCTCGTGCACGGCGACCCGGACCGTGCCGGGCTCGGCGCGGGGCTTCGGCTCGAGCTCGCGCACCGAGGTGAACTGGGCGTAGAGCGGCGCCGCCAGGTCGTTGGCCGCCTGCAGGATCCGGGCGTCGGAACGCCGGTTGACGCTGAGCGGGTAGGTCGGCACGTCGACGGACCCGTCGGCCTCGGGGAAGTCCTCGCCGAACCCGACGATGTTGGACACCGACGCGCCGCGCCACCCGTAGATCGCCTGGTTGGGGTCGCCGACGGCGCTCACCGCGTGTCCGCGACCGTGCGCGGGGTCGGGTCCGGAGAACAGCCGGCTGAGCATCAGGGCCTGCGCCACGGAAGTGTCCTGGTACTCGTCGAGCAGGACGACCCGGAACTTGGCGCGCTCGAGGACGCCCACCTCGGGCTGGACGTCGGCGAGCCGGGCACCGAGCTCGATCTGGTCGGAGAAGTCCATCAGCCCGAGGTCGCGCTTCAGCTCCCGGTAGGACTCGACCAGGCCGAGCAGCTCCTGCCGGCGGCCGAAGGTGTTCAGCACGCGGGCGACGAGCTCCGCCTTGGTCTTGTAGGTCTCCGCGGCGAGGGCCTCCTCGATGTGCGGCCGCTGCCGCTCCTGGAACGCTCGGACGTCGTCGGGGGTGACGAGGTGCTCGCTCATCGCGCCGTCGAGGGCGAGCAGGTTGTCGATCACCGTCTTCGGGTGGTCGCTGAGCAGCTCGATGCGGCCGCGGTGCCGGGCGATCACGCGCGCGGCCAGCTGGTAGCGCGAGGCGTCGGCGATCACCCGGGTGTCCGGCTCGTGCCCGATGCGGAGCCCGTGCTCGGTCAGCAGCGAGGCGGCGTAGGCGTTGTAGGTCGCGACCGTCGGCTCCTCCGGCTCGTCGGCGGCCGCCGGGTCCTGGGGGTCCACAGCCGGACGGTCACCGGGCGGGCGCAGGATCTGCGCGGCCCGCAGCGAGTCCCGGATGCGTGCGCCGAGCTCGTGGGTCGCCTTGGTGGTGAAGGTCAGGCCGAGCACCTCCTGCGGCGCGACCAGCCCGGTGGCGACCAGCCACACCACCCGGGCGGCCATCACCGTGGTCTTGCCGGACCCGGCGCCGGCGATCACCACCTGCGGCGCCAGGGGCGCGGTGACCGCCGCGAACTGCTGGTCGCTGAGCGGGTACGGCGCGCCCATCAGCCGTTGCAGGGACTCCGGGGTGTCGAGCCGGACCGGCGAGGACGTCGTCGAGGTCATGAGAGCACCGTCCCGGCTGCCTTGGTCGGACAGATCGCGTGGAACTGGCAGTGCTCGCAGTGCTTGCCGGGCGTCGCGTCGAACACCTCGCCGCGGATCACCTGGGCGGCGCGCATCAGCTGCACCTCGACGACCGTGTTTCCGTCGACGTCCGGCTCCTGCGGCTCCTGCTTCTGGATCTTGGCGCCGGCCGCCAGCCCCTTGCGCAGCTGGACGAGCTCGGCCCCGCCCGGGACGCCGGGCCCCTCGACCAGGTCGGCCACGAGCTCGTCGACCGCGCCGTTGGCGACGGCGTGCTGGTAGATGCCGAGCTGCGGGTTGGCCGGCAGGTCCTTGTCGGTGGGTGGGTACTTCGAGGTCTTGAGGTCGATGACCACCACCCGCCCCTGCTCGTCGACCTCGAGGCGGTCGGCGTAGCCGTTGAGCCGGACCTGCTGCCCGTCGGGCAGCGTCACCTCGGCCGAGAGGTGCTGCTCGGTGGCGATCACGGTGCGCGCGCCGGGGGCGGTGTGCCAGTCCAGGAAGCGGCCCAGCGCTGCCTCGACCTCCTGCCGCTCGCGGGCACGCGACCAGGGGGTGCGGAACGCGATCTGGCCCCACACCGTGTCGACGTGCCCCATCAGCTCGGCCAGCACGTCCGCGCGGGAGCCGTCGTCGGCGGCGATCTCCCCCTTGGCGATCCGGTCGGCCAGGGTGTGCACCACCAGGCCGAAGCCCTGCGACTGGCTGGACGGCGTCTCACCCCCGGCCTTGCGCTCCAGGAACCACTTCGCCGGGCAGCTGAGGATGGCGTCCAACGAGCTGGCCGAGAGCGTGACCGGCTCGTCCGGACGCTCGACCGGTGTCGCGCAGATGCTGCGGGCCCGGGTCCCCCACCAGTGGCCGGGGTCGGCCGACGGCACCAGCGGGACGCCGTGGTGCGAGGCCTGCGCCAGCACCGCGAGTCGGTCGGCGGCCGCCCGCTGCAGCGCCGACGAGGTGCCCGGCTCGGACAGGGTGCGACGCAGGTCGGCGACCAGGCCGGCCAGGGACAGTGGACGGCGCGGACGGCCCTGGAGGTGGCTGTGCCGCACGAAGCCGCCGGCACCGTCGTGCTGGGCCGCCGCCGTCAGCTCGTCGACGAACCGGGACGGCTGCTCACCGTCGTCCTCGGGCGAGGCGACGGCGGTGACCAGCAGCCGTTGGCGCGCCCGGGTGCAGGCGACGTAGAACAGCCGGCGCTCCTCGGCGAGCAGCGACTGGAGGCTGAGCGGCGGCAGGATCCCGTCGGCCCCGATGCGGTCCGCGTGCAGCAGCGTCGACCGGCGGCGCAGGTCCGGCCAGCCGTCGTCCTGCACGTGGGCGACCACGACGAACCGCCACTCGAGGCCCTTGGAGCGGTGGGCGGTGAGCAGCCGGACCGCCTCGCCACGCACGCCGCGCTCGGCGAGCGTGTCGGCCGGGATCTGCTGGGCGCGCAGAGACTCCAGGAAGCTGACCACGCTGGTGTGGCCGCGCTGCTCCTCGGCGCGGGCGGCCACCTCGAACAACGCGCAGATCGCGTCGAGGTCGCGGTGCGCGAGCCGGGCTGCCTGTCCCCCGAGGTCGACCCCGCGCCGGAGCCGTCGCGGCCAGTCGGTGCCGGACCAGAGCAGCCACAGCACCTCCTCGGCCGTGGCACCGTCGTCGAGCAGGTCGCGGCTGCGGTGCAGCAGCTGCCCGAGCGCCAGAGCCTTGGTCGCACCCCGCTCGCGCAGCCCCTCGAGCATCTCCGGGCGCAGCAGCGCCTGCCGCAACAGCTCCGGGGACGAGCGCAGCGACCGGGCCTCCCCGGCGGGGGCGCTGCCGGCAGGGCCGTCCGGGGCTTCGGACGCGTGGTCTGCGGCGAGCGCCTGCCGCTCGCGGGCGCGCAGGGCCCGGGCCAGGGCCCGCACCTCGGTGGCGTCGAGCCCGCCCACCGGGGAGCCGAGCAGCGACTCCGCGCGGTCCGGCCCGAAGTGGTCGACGTCCGCGGGATCCGCCTGGTGCAGGTCGACCACGGCCCGCAGCGCGTCGAGCAGCGGCAGCACCGCCGGCTCCTGGACCAGCGGGGTGTCGTCGCTGGCCACCTCGACCGGGACCCCGGCGGCGCCGAGCGCCCGGCGCAGCCGCGGGATCGTCGTACGGCCGGACCGGACGAGCACCGCCATCTCCGACCAGGGCACGCCGTCCTCCAGGTGGGCGCGCCGCAGCAGGTCGGCGACGTGCTCGGTCTCGGCGCGCTCGGTGTCGAAGGTGAGCACGTCCGCGCGGCCGGCTCCGAACGCACCCGGCTGCGCGTCGGGGTGCCGGAAGGCGGCGAAGGTGTCGGCGTCGATCGACCCGGTGGTGGCCAGCCCGGAGACGACGGACCGGGACAGCCGCAGCAGGCGCGGGCCGAACCGTCGGGTGACCCGGAGCGCGACCGTGTCGGCGGGACGCCCGTCGCGGTGCGGGAACGCGCGGGGGAAGTCGAGGATGCCGCGGACCTCGGCACCGCGGAAGGCGTAGATCGACTGGTCCGGGTCGCCCACGACGGTCAGGTCACGGCCGTCCCCGGCCAGCGCGCGCAGCAGCCGCACCTGGCTCGGGTCGGTGTCCTGGTACTCGTCGACGAAGACGTGCGAGAACCGGGCCCGCAGGTCGGCGCGGATCGCCGGCTGCTCGGCGAGCAGCACCGCGCGGTAGATCAGCTCCGGGTAGTCGATGGAGCTCTGGTCGTCGAGGATCACCTGGTACTGCTGCATGAACTGGGCGGCGGCGACCAGCTCCGGCGCGTCCGCGGCCTCCCCGAGCTCCTTGAGGTCGACCGGGTCGAGCCCCTTCTCGCGGGCGCGGGCGAGCACCGACTGCACCTCCCGCGCGAACCCGCGGGTGGCGACCGCCTGGTCCAGAGCCGGCGGCCACAGGGACGTGTCACGGTTGCCGGCGAGGAGCTCCTGCAGGATCACGTCCTGCTCCGGCGCCGAGAGCAGCCGCAGCGGCGCGGCGTACAGGTCGGCGGTCGAGTAGCGCCGCACCAGGCCGTAGGCGAACGAGTGGAACGTCGAGCTCAGCGTGGTCGCCATCGTCCGGCCGAGCCGGGCGGTGACGCGGTCGCGCAGCTGCTCGGCGGCCTTGCGGCTGAACGTCAGCGCCAGCACCGAGGTCGGGTCGGCGCCGCGCCGCTCGATGCGGTCGACGATCGCCTCGACCAGCGTGGTCGTCTTGCCCGTCCCGGGCCCGGCCAGCACGAGCAGCGGCCCGCCCGGGTGGTCGACCACCGACTGCTGGAACTCGTCGAGGGTGGGTGGTGCCACCGGAGCGGACCGGGCGTAGGCGAGCCGGTACGTCGTCACGGAGCCATCACATCATCGTGGGCCGACAGAACTGCTCACCGCCGCCAGGGAGCCGGCCGCCCGCGCAGCCACCAGTCCAGCCTCCGGGTCAGCTGCGGCAGGACCAGGTAGGTCATGATCGGCGTCATCACGAGCGTGGTGACCAGCACCCGCGGCACCACCGGCAGGCCCGGCGCGACCCGGCCCAGCACCAGCCCGGAGAGCAGGCTCAGCGGGAAGAACGCGGTCCAGATCATCACCGCCTGCTTCCACCGGGGCGGCGCCGACGGCAGCGGGCGGAGGTCCTCGACGTCGTGCTGGTGCGGCTCGTCGAACCAGCCCTCGATGCCGGTACGCCGCTCCCGCAGCGACTCGCCCACGAGGCCCTGCGCCGACCCCAGCCACCAGGCGCGCTGCTCGGAGGCCTCCCACGCCCCCAGCGAGGCGGGGCTGTCGAAGCGGTAGAGCATGTGCCACTCGTCGGAACGCACGCTGGGCCGGACCCAGCCGGTGCCGAGGAAGCCCGGGAACCGCTCGGCCAGGGCGGACCCGGCACGCACCCAGGCGATCATCTGGTCGACGTGCTCGGGCTCCACGTGCCGGGTGATCGAGACGGTCACGGGAAGGGCGTCGGCGGTGCTGTCCACAGTCACCGACACAAGGGTAGGAGGGCGTCGACGCGCCCAGGTCTCAGGCCCCGAAGTCGCCGAAGAAGGCGCGGGGCATGTCCATCCGGCCCGAGGACCGCAACGGCGTGCCCTCGTCGAGGTAGTGCGCGCGGGCCTCGTCGTCGTGGCTCGGCGGGAGCGACCCGTCAGCCCGTACGACCCGCCACCACGGCACCGAGCCGCCGTGCGTCGACATCACGCGTCCGACGCTGCGCGGTCCGCGCGAGCCCACGGCGTCGGCGATCGCGCCGTACGTCGTGACCCGCCCGGCGGGGATCGTCTCGACGAGCGAGAGCACCGCCTCGACGTACTCCTCGGGGTCCATGGCGGCCACCCTAGTCACCCGGCGGAGCCGTCCGACGCGGACCGGGACTGCGTCAGCCGGACGGTCAGCAGGGCCACCCAGGCGAGCACGACGAGCAGCCCGAGCCCCACCGCGACCCCGCTGGCCGGCAGGTCGAGGAAGCCCACGACCCGCGCGGACGCCCACACCAGCACCGCCGCCCCGACGCAGAGCACCGACCGCCGGCGCCACACCGCGACCAGCACGGGGTCGAGGCGCAGCCCCGGCGGGCCGTACGACGAGAGGGTGCAGGCCAGGTGCAGCGCGCAGAGCAGGACCGCCGCGGCCAGCGTCCACAGGTCGAGCCGACCCGGCGTGGACACCATCCAGAGAGCGCCGAGGTAGACCACCAGGCCCAGCGCGGCGTTGGTCTCCGGCACCAGCGCGACCAGCACCGCGAGCAGCACGCCGGCCGCCGTGAAGACCGGGTGGAACACGCCGCCGGAGGCCGGGACGGCCGCCAGGAACAACAGCGGCGCGGCGAGCCCGACCCCCCGCAGCACCCTCTGCTGGGGGCTGGAGAGCGCGAGGCCGTCGAGAACGTTCACCGGTGGGCCACCGTCGCCCGGGTTGCCCGACGGCCGAGCCGCCGGAGCACCTCGTCGAGCGTGCCGGGGCCGCGCCAGGCGACCACCGGGATGCCCGTGCCGCGCACCCGCGCGAGCAGCGCCTCCCGCTCGAGCAGCCGCATCCGCCAGGCGAGGGCGAGCCGCTCGTCGTCCTCGCCCAGGTCGACCTGCTCCGGCAGGCAGTCCACGACGACCACGTCGAGCCCCCGGGCGGCCAGCGTGGTGGTGGCCAGCACCGGCGCCTGCGAGAGCATCGGTGAGAACACCAGCACGATGCTCCCGGCCGGCGTGTCGAAGCGCATCCGGGCCGGGTCGAGGTCGCGGTTCTCCCCCGGTACGACGCGGGCCAGCGTGTCGAGCACCCGGCGGAGGTGCCGGCGCCCCGCGGCGGTGTGCAGGGCGTTGAGGCCGGTCCCGCCGAGCACCCGGAGCCCGACCCGGTCGCCGCGGATCAGGTAGTGCTCGGCCACCGCGGCCGACGCCCGGACCGCGACGTCGAGGGTGCTGGCTGTCCCCCGGACACCGTCGCCGCGGCCGACCTCGACACCGCTGTCCACGAGCAGCAGCACGCTCGCGTCCTCCTCGGCGACGGTGCTCGTGACGTGCAGGCTGCCGGTGCGCAGGCTGACCCGCCACTGCACGCGGCGCAGCCGGTCCCCCGGCTGGAACGGCCGGATGCTCTCGAACTCCGATCCGTCGCCGCGGCGCCGCGCCGGGTGCTGGCCCACGAGGCCGATCGGGTGCGGCGACGCCGTGCGGCTGTCGAACAGGCCGGGCTGGGGCAGCACCGTCAGGTCCGACGCGCCCACCGGCACCGGACCCCACTGGTAGCCGGCCCACGGTGTCGTGCCGGCTACCAGCCCGTCGCCGACACGTCTCCGCCCCCAGCGCAGGCCGGCGACCTCGACGACCAGCTGGCGGCGTGGTGCCCGGGCCGGGTCGGTCGAGCCGACGAGCCCGGTCGCGGGTCGGGCGGCGAGGTGCTGGTGCGGGGTCAGGGCGAACACCGCGTGCTCGATCTCGTCGGCCCCGTCGACGGTGACCCGGACGGTGGTGCCGTCGCCCTCGCGCACGAACGGCGTGCCCAGCCGCGTGTCCGCCCTGGGGACGATCCTCGGTCGCCGTACGACGGCAGCGACGGCGTGCACGAGCAGGGGCGCGGCGAGCACGAGAAGGTCGGGACGTCCCAACGCGACGGCACCGGCGGACAGCGCTGCGGAGCCGAGACCGGCGCGCACCAGCGCCGTGCTCGGCCGCCAGACGCTGCCCCGGAGCACCTCAGCGCCCCGGTCGCTCGAAGCGGGTCTCGCGGACGCCGGGTGTCTCGACCTGAGCGAGCACGCTCCGCACCACGGTCGCGCCGCTGACGTCGCTCATCCAGAGCTCGGGGCGGACGGTGACGCGGTGGGCCAGGACCGACGGCGCAACGGCTTTGACGTCCTCGGGCACGACATAGTCACGGCCCGCGATCACGGCGTAGGCCCGGGCCGTGAGCATCAGCGCGAGGGCGCCGCGTGGCGACGCCCCCATCAGCACCTGCGGGTGCTCGCGGGTGGCGGACGCCAGCGCCACGCAGTAGCGGCCGACGCTCTCCTCGACCGTCACGGTCTCGATCGCGGCCTGCATCCGCAGCAGCCCGGCCGCGTCGGTGACCGGCTCGAGGTGCTGGCCCTCCTGCCGGCGATCCAGCCGGCGGCGCAGCACGTCCCACTCCTGGTCGCGGCTGGGGTAGCCGAACGACACCCGCATGAGGAACCGGTCGAGCTGAGCCTCCGGCAGCGGGTAGGTGCCTTCGTACTCGACCGGGTTGGCGGTCGCGAGGACGTGGAAGGGAGCGTCCAGCGGGAAGGTCTGGCCCTCGACGGTGATCTGTCCCTCCTGCATCGCCTCGAGCAGGGCCGCCTGTGTCTTCGGGGGCGTGCGGTTGATCTCGTCAGCGAGGAGCAGCCCGGTGAACAGCGGCCCGGGACGGAACTCGAACTCCGCCGCCCGCTGGTCGTAGACGAACGAGCCGGTGAGGTCGGCGGGGAGCAGGTCCGGGGTGAACTGCGCGCGGGTGAACCTCAGCCCCAGCGTCTGCGCGAAGGACCGTGCCGCCAGCGTCTTGCCGAGGCCCGGCAGGTCCTCGATCAGCACGTGCCCGCCGGCCAGGATCCCGGCGAGCACCATCACCAGGGCATCGCGTTTGCCGACGACCGCCCGCTCGACCTGCTCGATCACGTCGCCGGCGAGCCGGCCGACGTCGAAGGTGTCGTCGTCGACGGGTTCGGGGTGGGTCACAGTGCCTCGATTCGGGAGAGGAGTACGTCGATCTGCTGCGTGCTCATGCGCGGGTGGGGCGGGCCCTGCCGGGCGAGGGCGACCAGCTCGGGTCCGAGGAGAGGCGCGGCACGCTCGGGGTCGACTCGCCAGCTCACGCCATGCCGGGCCATCAGCCGCTGGTCGGCGAGGTCCAGGAGGTGCCGGTGCAGCAGGTCGCCGACCTCGCGCGCGTCGAGGTGCTGGCCGACGACCCGGGCCAGGAACGCCAGCCGGCTGTCCTCGCCGGGGGGCCGCCCGGCGTCGTCGCCGACGCGGTCCCAGACCGGCGCCTCACTCACGACGCTCACGTCGAGGTAGAGCCACAGTGTCGTGCCGAACGCCGCGACGGTGAGGCCGAGCAGCAGCGCGTCCGGGTGGTTGCCCTGCAGGGCGGCGACCGCGACAACAACGGCCCACAGGGCGAAGGCGGTGGCGATCCGGGCGGTCCACATCCGGCGGGTGCCGCTGCGTGGGCTCATCGCACCGCTCCCCGGAGCGCGAGGTCCTCGTGCAGCGCCTCCAGGGCGGCCCGGGCCGCAAGGCGTGCATCCTCGCCGACCGGGTGCTCGGAGAACCGCGCCTCGCGGAAGAGCGCGGCCAGCGTCGCGATCGGCCGCGGGTCGAGGTCGAGGGCGCGCAGGGCCCGCACCACGAACTCCGCCGAGGTCTCGGCGCGGTCCGGCGGCACCCCGGCCTCCGACAGGATCTCCTGGAGCCGCAGCCAGCAGGCCACGATCCCGTTGCGCGGGCTGCCCTGCCCGACCGCGTCGAGCTGCGCCGTCCGGTCGCGACGCAGCGCCTCGACGACCCGGTCCGGCAGCACCTCGAAGGCGACCTCCTCCGGTGCGGCGGGCGGGTGCCAGCGGTGGGTCCACGCCCAGCGCAGGGCGAGCAGGACCGCGACGCAGACCAGCAGCAGCACCGCGGTCGCGATCAGGTCGCCCAGCCAGGAGAGGTCGGCCAGCGGGCGCACGTCGCGGGTGACTTCGCGGAGGTTGGCGATGAGGCTCGGGCTGCCACTGGGCGTCGGCGGCGGGGGTGGCGGGGGCTCGAAGACGTAGCGGCGACCCGAGTCGCGCAGCATCCGGACCGGCCCGGTGGTGGACGCCCACACGAGCACGAGCAGACCGAGCACCACCGCGACGGGCAGCAGCGCCGCCGGGGCGAGAACCGGTCGCCGTTCCGTCCCCCTCACGGACCGGAGCCTAGTGCGTGCTCCCGGTGCCGCGGGTCTCGAACGCGTCACGAACCCACCGGTCCGAGGACGACGCAGGGCCCGGCCTCCCCGTGGGAGGCCGGGCCCGGGCCGGTGCTGCTGCGCTCAGGCGCCCGTCACAGGACGGGCGAGAACGGCTCGGTGCCGTTGACCAGGCTGAGGCCGGAGATGCCGGAGTTCGCCTGGGCGTAGGCCAGCTCCTTGCTCAGGTCGCCCACGCCGTTCGAGCCGGCGAGCGGCGCGATCGCCACCGTGGAGAGCACGCCGAGGGCCTTGCCGTCCGCGCTCATGAAGCCGCTGCCGGAGTCCCCGGGGATGCCCGGCGTGACGGTGTAGACGGGGTGCGACCAGCCACCGTCGGCGGCATCGTCACCGAGGCCGGCACCGGTGTGCGGGGAGAGCTGCTCGACGCCGCCGCGCAGGCTGGAGTTGCCGTAGGTGTAGACGCGGTCGCCGGCCGCGGTGCCGTCGGTGTCGATGCCGGTCGGTCCGCCCCAGAACGGCACGGACGGGTTCACCTTGCCGACGTCGGCGGCGTCGACCTTGACCAGCGCCAGGTCGTTGTAGGCGCAGGTGTTCGCGTCCTTCTCACCGTTCTTCTGCATGGTCAGCCAGCTGCTGTAGGCCAGCGTGCCGGTGCCGACCTGGGTGCCCTCGGAGACCAGGCTGCCGCCCTCGTTGAAGGTGACCTTGGTGCCGAGCGGGAGCGACGTGGTGCTGCAGCCGTCGGTGTCCGTGGCGGCGCCCTGCCCGGCACAGTGGGCGGCGTAGCCGGCGTAGGTGTTGCCGGCCCCGTCGGTGTACACGAAGTTCGCGGTGCACTGGGCGCCGTCGGTGTACATCATCGTGCCCGGGTGGATCTGGGCGGTGTCGGCCGGCGCGTAGCCCGACGCGGCCTGCACCGGGGCGGTGGTCGCGGCGATGCCGGCGGCGGCGACCACAGCGCTGGCACCGGCGGCGGCGAAGGCGCGGATCCGAGACTTCTGCATGCGGGGGGTTCCCTTCCCAGAGTGTGACGTGTCACAGCACCAACGAAGAGGTCCGGCAAAGGTCACGCGCCGCCCGGACGCGGAGAAGCCCCCGCGGGCACCTGCCTGCGGGGGCTTCTCGTCGACGCGCCGACCGGTACGCCGGAGCGGGTGCTCGTCAGTACGACGGCTGCGACGGGTCGATCTGCCTCACCCAGGCCACCACGCCACCACCGACGTGCACGGCGTCGGCGTAGCCGGCACCCTTCACGACCGCGAGCGCCTCGGCCGAGCGGACACCGGACTTGCAGTGCAGCACGACCTGCTGGTTGCCGCTGGTCAGCTTCGACAGCTCGTCGAACGCCGAGCCGTTGAGGAAGTCGCCCTTCGGGATCAGCACGGAGCCGGGGATCTGGTTGATCTCGTACTCGTTGGGCTCGCGGACGTCGACCAGCACGAAGTCGCGCTCGCCGTTGTCGCGCTCCTTGAGCATCTGCTCGAGCTGCGTGACGGAGATCGTCGCGTCGACGGCCGCATCGGCTGCCTCCTCGGAGATCGCCCCGCAGAACGCGTCGTAGTCGATCAGCTCGGTGACGGTCGGGTTCTCGCCGCACAGCGCGCAGTTCGGGTCCTTGCGCACCTTGAGCTTGCGGTACTCCATCTCCAGGGCGTCGTAGATGACCAGCTTGCCGACCAGCGGCTCACCGATCCCGGTCAGCAGCTTGATGGCCTCGTTGACCTGGATGGAGCCGATGGACGCACACAGCACGCCCAGCACGCCGCCCTCCGCGCACGACGGAACCATGCCCGGCGGGGGCGGCTCCGGGTAGAGGCAGCGGTAGCAGGGCGCGTCCACGCCCTCGGCGGTCGGCCAGAACACCGAGGCCTGGCCGTCGAAGCGGTAGATCGACCCCCACACGTAGGGAATCTTCAGGAAGTACGCCGCGTCGTTGACCATGTAGCGCGTCGCGAAGTTGTCGGTGCCGTCGACGATGAGGTCGTAGCCCTCGAAGATCTGCAGCACGTTGTCGTTGTCGAGGCGCTCGTTGTGCACCACGACGTTCACCAGCGGGTTCGTCTCGGCGATGGACTCCCGGGCGGACTCCGCCTTGGGCTTCCCGATGTCGCTCTGGCCGTGGATGATCTGGCGCTGCAGGTTGGACTCGTCGACCTCGTCGAACTCGGCGATGCCGATCGTGCCGACGCCGGCTGCCGCCAGGTAGAGCAGCGCGGGACTGCCGAGGCCGCCGGCACCGATGACCAGGACCTTGGCGTTCTTCAGCCGCTTCTGTCCGGTCATCCCGACGTCGGGGATGATCAGGTGCCGGCTGTAGCGGCGTACCTCGTCGATGGTGAGCTCGTCAGCGGGCTCGACCAGGGGTGGCAGGGACACGAACACTCCTCGGGCCGTCTTGGGGATGTCTGGCTTGCGGCACTGGGTGCAACACACCGGACGACCTCCATGTTCCCCGAGCCGCAAGGCCCACTCGTCCCCGTCCCGTCATCTGGGAACGGCGCTCACACCGGGTTGGCGAAGACCACGGCGTTCGAGAGGTAGGTCGTGCCGTTCCAGTCCTCGCACGTGACCAGCACCAGCCGCCCCGGGCCGCTCTGCCGGAACACCCGCGTCGCGTCCCTGGCCAGGGTGGCCTTGCGGTAGACCGTGACGCCGCTCACCACGTAGCGGATCGTGCCCCTCGACGTACGCACGCTCACCCGGTCGCCGGGACGCAGCGTCTCCAGGTCGTCGAAGGCACCGCCCCCGGTGTGCACCGTGTGCCCGGTGATCAGCGCGCCGCCGTGCCTCGCTCCGGGCACGGCCCCGTCGTCCCACCAGCCGAGCGTCTGCGGGTTGCTCGGCGGCGTGAGGACGCCTCCGGGGGCGCCGATCGGCACCACCGGGGCGTCGACGTGCAGCCGTGGGACCAGCAGCCGGGCCGGGGGCCCCGCGGCCCGGGACCGCCCCGGGTGCCGGTCCTGCGCGGGAGCCTGCGCCTGCTCCATGCGGACGACCGGCTCCACGAGGTACGGCGCGGCCGGCTCTCGCACAACCTCCTGGCTCTTGGCCCGGTCATGCAGGCCGGTGACAGCGGACCAGATCAGGGCCAGCGCTGCGGCGGTCATGACGGCGCCGAGCACGGCGAGCCACCGGGGGTGGCCGCCGTGCCCGACGGGGGTGTCAGAGCTGCGGGACACCGTGCCTACGGCGTCCGAGACCCGACCAGCCGGTGACCACGAGCAGCAGCAGGCCGCCGCCCAGCAGAGCCTGCCCGACCAGGGCCTGCACCGAACGGGACCCGCTCTGCGGCTGGCCCGGCAGGCCCGCGTCGACCGAGGTCGGCAGGGGCGCCGAGTCGCCGAGGACCTCGGAGGTGCCCCGCACCCCGTGGCCGCCCTTGACCCCGGCGGCCGGCTTCACCGCAGCAGGCTTGACCGAGGGCTTGCCGCCGGCCCCGTCGTCTCCCAGCACGTCACCGCAGGCGGACCCGGTCAACCGGGGCCTGGCCTGCATCGTGGTGGACACGGACTGCGCCTCCCCCGTGAACGAGTAGCCCGACGCAGGAGTGGAGACGAACTCCACCTTGCCGTCACCGAGCTCGTTCCTGACGACCTCGACACCGGTCTGCAGCGTCGGCGCGGTGATCGTCCCGGCGGCGGAGCAGGTGGGACTCGTCTGCGACGGAAGGTTCGGAGTCACCGTGCACGGCTCCTCGCTCGCGGACGTGCCCTGGGCCAGCGCCGAGACCTCGCCCCGGCACTCCTCGACCGGGGTGTCGCACGGCTCGTCACCGATGGCCTGACCCTCACGGTCCGTGCCCTCCGCGCACTCCTCGACCGGGGTGTCGCACGGCTCGTCACCGATGGCCTGACCCTCACGGTCCGTGCCCTCCGCGCACACCTCGACCGGGTTCTCGCAGGGGGGACCCGCGGCCACCTCGGGGTGGTGCACCGTGTGCGTGACGGCCGGGACCGCCGCGTGCTGGACCAGCTCGTCGTACGCATCCCGCGCGGGGACGTCGATGACCGTCTCGTCCCAGGCGTCCTTCCCGGCGGTGACCAGGGTGTTGCGCGACGCTCCTGTCTTCACCCACTGCCCGTTCTCGTTCGCGTTCGGGTTCGGCGACTGCCCTTCAGGAAGCCATTTCTCCTCGAGGCCGTGCTCCCCGGGATGTCCCGGGTTCTGGTCGCCCGGGCCGGGCGGGTTCGACCACTCGTACTCGACGACGTAGACAGCCTCGACGGCGTCGTGCTGGACCACGTGGGTGACCGCCGGCACCGCGGCATGGTGGACGATCTCCTCGCGCGCGGCCTGGGCCGGCGTGTCGATGACCACCTCGTCGAACGCCGCCACAGCCTGCGTGCCGCAGGGAGTCTGGTCGCCGTTGCCGGTCGCGCTGGCGCCGGACGCGGTGACCAGGATCAGCCCACCGGACATCAAGATCAGGCTGAGCACGGCCAGCAGGGCCGTCACTCGGTTGTGCAGCGACCGCGTCAACGTCGTCGCCAGGTTTCTACTCACTGAAGCCACCCCAGATTCCTTCGAATGCCCCTCGGAATGGGTCGCTGCGCCCCCGCAACGACCTGCCGGGCACGGTGGAGGGAAAACCTCGACGGGGCGACGCGCTGTCAGCGCGTCGCCTCGGATCTCAGGATGGCCCCCCAGCCTGGCCCCACAGCGGCGGATCAGTGGTGACCCGCCTCCGAGACCTACGGTTCCCTCTCGCGCCCGTGGCCCGCCAGACCCAGATGGGTCATCTTTCGTCTCAAATCGGACTATCCACCGGATGCCTACCCAAGCGCGACACGCCGGGCTCGGCCGGAGGCCGGCTGAGCGGTCCCGCTCCCGAGCACGTACGTCGTCCCCCCGGCGAGCATTACCGCGGAGTAGGCTTCCGCGTGTGACCACGACGCACGACCAGAAGCCGCGCGGCGGCCGGATGCCCCGCAGCGCCCGCCGCGCGCAGCTGCTCGACTCCGCGCTGGAGGTCTTCGTCGCGCAGGGCTACCACGCCGCGGCGATGGACGACATCGCCGAGAAGGCCGGCGTCTCCAAGCCGGTGCTCTACCAGCACTTCCCCGGCAAGCTGGAGCTGTACCTCGCGCTGCTCGACCAGTCCTGCGACACGATCATCGAGGCGTCCAAGCAGGCACTCGCCGCGACCGACGACAACAAGCAGCGGGTCACCGCGACCATGCACGTGTTCTACGACTACGTCTCCAGCGCCCAGGGCGCGTTCCGGCTGGTGTTCGAGTCCGACCTGACCAACGAGAGCCCGGTGCGCGAGCGCGTGGACCGGGTCACCCGGGAGTGCGCCGAGGCGATCGCCGAGGTGATCCACGAGGACACCGGCCTGCCCGATGAGCAGTCCCGGCTGCTGGCGGTGTCCCTGGTCGGAATGGCTCAGGTCAGCGCGCGGTTCTGGCTGGACACGGGCCACGACATCTCTCAGGAGGACGCGGCTACGCTCGTCGCAGGGCTGGCCTGGCGGGGCATCCGGGGTTACCCCCGCAACGACGAGCAGCCCTGACACCCCGCCCGACCCGAGACACAGCGACACAAACAGGAGGTCCTCCGGTGGAGGTCAAGATCGGCGTGCAGAACGTCAACCGCGAGCTGGTGCTCGACTCCGCGGAGTCGACCGAGTCCGTGCAGAAGATCGTGTCCGAGGCACTGGCCGGCGAGAGCGGTCTCCTGCGGCTCTCCGACAGCAAGGGCCGCACCGTTCTGGTCCCCACCGACAAGCTGGCGTACGTCGAGGTCGGCACCAGCACCAGCGGGCAGGTCGGCTACCGGTCCTGACCGGCTGACCGGCTGACCGGCTGACCGGCTGACCGAAGTCAGGCGGCGAGGCCCAGGGCCTCCATGCGCTTGGAGTGGTTCTCGGTCAGCCGGGTGAACAGCCGCCCGATCGCCGCGAGGTCCATGCCCGGGCGGTCGACCCCCCCGGCCAGCAGCGCCGTCAGCGCGTCCCGCTCCGCGGCGACCCGCTGGGCCTGGGACAACGCCTCCCCCATCAGCCGTCGGCCCCACAGGGCCAGCCGTCCGCCGACCCGGGGCTCCGCGGCGATCGCCGCCCGGACCCGGTCCACCACGAACCGGGACTGCCCGGCGTCGGAGAGGCTCTCCACGATGATCGTGCGGGTGTCCGCGTCCAGGAACGTGGCGATCTCGCGGTAGAAGTCCGCGGCGAGGCCGTCGCCGACGTACGCCTTCACCAGACCCTCGAGCCAGTCCGCGGGCGCCGTACGCACGTGGAAGGCGTCGAACGGCACGACGAACGGCTGCATCGCCGCGAACGGGTCCGCCCCGAGCTCTACGAGCCGCTGCCGCAGGCCCTCGAAGTGCCCGAACTCGGTGGTCGCCATGCGGGCCAGCTCGGCCTTGTCCGGCAGGTCCGGGGCCATCTTGGCGTCCTCGCTGAGCCGCTCGAAGGCCGACATCTCGCCGTACGCGATGGCGCCGAGGAGGTCGATCACGGCGGCGAGGTAGACCGGGTCGGAGAAGGCGACCGGGAGGTCCACAGAGGGTCGCGGGGCGCCGGGCTCGTCGGGTGTCCGCACCGGCGATTCAGTCATACGGGCACCCTACCGATAGAATGGCGGCGTACCGCCGTCGAGTGCACGACGCCCCGAGCCCCTCAGGGCCGCGGAGTGGGAGCCTCCCTGGCGGGTTCCAGACGCTCAGCTGTCAACGATGTACCCAAGAGAACAGGCAAGATCCTGACCACCTTTCGAGAGCTCGGGGTGCTCCCCGAGATCGCAGACGCCCTCGAGCGCGTCGGCATCACGACCCCCTTTCCGATCCAGGAGATGACGCTGTCGGTGGCCCTCATGGGCACCGACCTCATCGGCCAGGCGCGCACCGGCACCGGCAAGACGCTGGCCTTCGGCATCCCGGTGCTGCAGCGCACCGTCGCGCCGCACGACCCGGACCACGCCGACCTCGCCGCGCCCGACAAGCCGCAGGCGCTGATCGTCGCGCCGACGCGTGAGCTCGCGCTCCAGGTCTCCAACGACATGTCCGTGGCCAGCGCCGACCGCGGCACCCGCGTGCTCACGGTGTACGGCGGTGTCGGCTACGACCACCAGCTCGACACCCTCAAGGCCGGCGTCGACGTCGTGGTCGGTACGCCGGGCCGGCTGATCGACCTGATGAACCGTCGCGCCCTGGACCTCTCGCACATCAAGGTGCTGGTCCTCGACGAGGCCGACGAGATGCTCGACCTGGGCTTCCTGCCGGACGTCGAGCGGCTGCTCGCGAAGACGCCGGAGACCCGGCAGACGATGCTGTTCTCGGCCACCATGCCGGGCGCGATCGTCTCGCTGGCCCGCACCCACATGCGGCACCCGATGAACATCCGCGCCGAGTCCGGGGACGCACAGCAGACCGTGCCGGCCACCGCGCAGTTCATCTACCAGGTGCACGACCTGGACAAGCCCGAGCTGATCTCGCGCATCCTGCAGGCCGAGAACTCCGGCCTGACGATCGTGTTCACCCGCACCAAGCGCGCCGCGCAGCGCCTCGCCGAGGACCTCGAGGACCGAGGCTTCGACGCCAGCCCGCTGCACGGTGACATGCAGCAGGTGTCCCGGGAGAAGGCGCTCAAGCGCTTCCGCGACGGCAAGCTGAAGGTGCTCGTGGCAACCGACGTGGCCGCCCGCGGCATCGACGTCGCCGACGTCACCCACGTCATCAACTACAGCTGCCCCGAGGACGAGAAGACCTACGTCCACCGGATCGGCCGCACCGGTCGCGCCGGTGCCACGGGTGTCGCCGTGACGTTCGTCGACTGGGCGGACGTCACCCGGTGGAAGACGATCAACAAGGCGCTTGCGTTGCCGTTCGACGAGCCGGCCGAGACCTACTCCACCTCCGAGCACTTCTTCCACGACATGGGCATCGCCCCCGGCACCAAGGGCCGGCTGAAGCCCGAGAAGCCGGCCGAGCCCAAGGCCGCCAAGACCGGCGGCTCGGACCGCTCCGGCGAGCGCACCCCGCGCGAGGAGCGGCCGCGTCGCAACCGCAGCCGGAGCCGCACCCGCAGCGGTCAGCCCGTCGACGGCTCCGCCGCCCCGGCGTCGGCGCCGAAGCAGGAGAACGGCGAGGGCGACAAGCCGAGCCGCAACCGCCGCCGTCGGCGCAGCAACAGCTCCACCTCGGCCACCACGTCGAACGACTGACCCCGCGTGTCCCCGGGAAACCCTCCCGGGGACGCCGAGAACCTGCCGCTCCCCATGGGACATCGCCCATGGGGAGCGTTCTTCGTCTGCTGCCTGGAGAAGGTGTGCGGCCGACCTAGGCGACGACGACGACCTCGGTGCCGACGGGGGCGAAGTTCCACAGCGCCTGCGCGTCCGGGCGCCACTGCCGGATGCAGCCGTGCGACTGGGGAGTGCCGAGCTGGGCACGGGTCTGCACCTTGTCGCCCCGCAGCTCCGGGATGTCGTGGAAGCCGATGGCGGCGTTGGGCCCGTGCGCGAAGCGGACCATGTACTTCATCGTCCCGGAGTCGTCGATGCCCACCGCGTCCACCGACTTGGAGTAGACCGAGTAGGTGCCCGGCTTCAGGTTGTCCGTGACGCTGCCGGACACGAGGTAGGTCCGGCGTACGACGTCCTGACCGGCCTCCGGGTCCACCAGCCACACGCGCTGGTCGGCCATCGCGAACACGATCCGGCGGCCCGTGCCGCTGTTCGCGGGCAGCGTCGGGGTCAGCACCTTGCCGGTCGCCTGGTCGCCGCGCGCACCCGCGGACGGCGCGGCGTCGCTGAGCTGCACCTCGTCGGTGCCGGCCTTGGGGTCGGGCTGCACGTTGGTGTGACGGGGGCTGGCGGAGGACGCGACGGCAGGCCCCTGCTGCACGGGCAGGACGCCCATCCCGCCGAGCACCGCGACCAGGGTCACCGCCAGTGCGCCACCCGCGGCGCCGAGTCGCTTGTACCGGGGGCGGGTCGTCGGGGTCGCGCGGCGCCCGCCGCGCACCTCACGGTGGCGTCCCATGCGCGTCATGCTAGACCGGCTACCGGCCGCGCTGGGTGAGGCTGGCCGCGACGGCGCGGTAGGCGTCGGCGCCACGGTGTCCCCGGGTGGTGCTCAGGATCGACCGGCCGGCCGCCGGCGCCTCGGCGAACCGGATCGACTTCGGGATCGGCGGCTCGAGGACGTCGAGCTGGTAGGTCTCGGAGATGTTGTCCAGCACCGCACGTGCGTGGTTGGTGCGTCCGTCGTACAGGGTGGGGAGCACCCCCCACACCTCGAGCTTGCGGTTGGTGAACCGGCGTACGTCGTGCACGGTGTCCAGCAGCTGCCCGACGCCGCGGTGCGAGAGCGTCTCGCACTGCAGCGGGATCAGCACGCCCTGCGCGGCGGTCAGCGCGGCGACGGTGAGCACGCCGAGGGAGGGCGGGCAGTCCAGGAGCACCCAGTCGTACTCCAGGTCCTCCAGGGCCATCTTCACCACGTGCTCGCGGCCGGTGCGGGTGAGCAGGTCGGACTCGGCGCGCGCCAGCTCGATCGTGGCGGGCAGCAGGTCGACGCCGTCGTCGGTGGCGATGACCACCTCGGTGGCGTCCAGGCCCTTGGTGAGCACGTGGTGCACGGACAGCTCGAGATCCTCGGGGTCGATGCCGAGGGAGAACGTCAGGCAGGCCTGCGGGTCGAGGTCGACGAGCAGGACGCGGTGCCCCATCTCGGCGAGCGCGGCTCCGAGCGAGGCGACGGTGGTCGTCTTGGCGACGCCACCCTTCTGGTTGGCGACCGCGAGAACCCGGGTCTTCGTGGCGGACACGGGTCAATCATGCCCGAGCCTGGTTGCAGATCCGTCGTCCGCCCAGGAATGCTGGGCGCATGTCTCGACCCACCGCCCTGATCACCGGGCCCACCGCCGGTATCGGCCTGTCCTTCGCCCACCAGCTCGCCGCGTCCGGACACGACCTGGTGCTCGTCTCCCGCACCCGGGAGCGCCTGGAGAAGCTCGCTGCCGAGGTCCGGGAGAGGTACGGCGTCGAGGCCGAGGTCCTGGTGGCCGACCTGGGCGACCGGGCGGACCTGGCCCCGGTCGAGGCCCGCCTCGCGGACCCGGCCCGGCCGGTCGACCTGCTGGTGAACAACGCGGGGTTCGGGCTGAAGGAGAAGTTCCTCGACAACTCGGTCGAGCAGGAGCAGTACCTCCTCGACGTGCTGGTCACGGCCGTCCTGCGGCTCACGCACGCCGCGGTCGGACCGATGCTGCAGCGCGGCAGCGGCGCGGTCGTGAACGTCTCCAGCGTCGCCGGCTACCTCCCGCGCGGCACCTACAGCGCGGCGAAGGCCTACGTCACCTCGCTGAGCGAGTGGGCCGACCTGACCTACCGGGACCAGGGCGTGCGGGTGATGGCGCTGCTGCCGGGCTTCACGAAGACCGAGTTCCATGCACGGATGGACGTCAGTCGCGAGTCGGCGCCGTCCTGGATGTGGCTGGACGTGGACCGGCTGGTGCGCGACGCGCTGCGGGACCTGTCCCGGGGACGCACCATCTCCGTGCCCAGCAAGCGCTACAAGGCGCTCAGCGCGGTTGCGAAGTACACCCCCTCGAGCCTGCAGGCGCGCTTCCAGGGTCTGGGTCGCAAGTAGTGCGGGTCCTGGACCGGCCGCGGCTGGAGCGGCTGCGTCGCGACGTACGCCGGGGTCCGCTGCCGACCCACGTCGGGCTGGTGATGGACGGCAACCGGCGCTGGGCCCGGGCCGCCGGGCTGGACCCGCGGGTCGGGCACCGGGCCGGTGCCGAGCACGTCGAGGACGCGCTGCGCTGGTGCGAGGACGCCGGGATCGCGCACCTGACGATCTACGTGCTGTCCGCGGACAACATCCGCCGCCGCGGGGGTGACGAGATCGACCACCTGATGGTCCTGCTCGAGACGGTGGTCCCGGAGAAGGTGCTGTCCCGGGGCGGCCGCTGGCGGCTGCACGTGTCCGGGGACATGTCGCTGCTGCCGGACCCGACGCGCGCGGCCCTGCTGGCCGCGGTCGAGGCCACCGCGGGCGGCTCCTCGCACCTCACCCTGGCGATCGGGTACGACGGACGCGCGGACATCGTGGGCGCGGTGCGCGACGCCGTACGCCGGATGCGGCCGGGTGACGTCGCACCCCACGTGGAGGACATCACGCGGTGCCTGGCCGGCGGGCCGGTCAAAGACATCGACCTGGTGATCCGGACCAGCGGGGAGACCCGGCTGTCCGGGTTCTTCCCGTGGCAGAGCGCCGGGGCCGAGCTGCACCTGTGCCCGACGATGTGGCCGGCGTTCGGCGAGGCGGACTTCCTGCGGGCGCTGCGCACCTACGCGGAACGCCGCCGCCGCAGGTAGCGCGGCTCAGTCCGACTCGACCACGCCGGCCCACGGCTGCCGCTGCGGCACGGCCCGCCCCGGGACACACACCGAGCGGAAGTCGCACCAGCCGCACAGCGGCCCGACCCGCGCGGGGAACGCCTCGTCGGCCGCCGCCGCGGACATCCCGGCCCTGAACCGCTCGTCGAGGCCGCCGAGCTCGGCGGCGATCGAGTCGGCCCGCCCCAGGTGCCGGCTCAGGGACTCCTCGGTGTGGTCCCACACCAGCACCTCACCGGTCGGCAGGTGGTGCAGCTCGACGCGCGTGCAGGGACGGCGCAGCGTGCGGGCGGCCCCGGCCGCGTAGATCGCCAGCGCCACCGACGTACGCGCGTCGTCGACGGTCAGCACCGACCGTCCGGTCTTGTAGTCGACCACGACGATGCCCTCGCCGGCGCGGTCGTCGATGCGGTCCACGCGGCCCCACAGGGCTGCGCGCGGGGTCTTGAGGGTCACCGTGCGCTCGATGCCGACCGGCTGGTCGTCGGGGTCCACGTCGGTGAGGTAGCGCTCGACCTGCTCACGGGCTCGTTCGCGCGCCGCTGCCAGCTGCTTGGCGTCGCGGAAGCCGTCGGTGAGCCAGCCGCTGACCAGCAGCGCGCCTCCGGCCTGCGGGGTGCGCCGCTCCCGGGGCAGGTCCCACCAGCGGGCCAGCGCGTTGTGCACCGCCGAGCCGACCGAGTTGTGCCCCCAGGGCGGTCCCTTCGGTGGCGTGGGTCGCTCGAGGTAGCCGAGCCGGTAGCGGCGCGGGCAGTCGAGGTAGGTCGTCAGGCGGGACGGGGCCGCGGAGTAGAGCCGCTGCGGCATGCCGTCGAGGGTCGGCTGGCTCATCCGGCTACCCCTCCCCCGCGATGAACGCCCGCACCGCGTCGGCGACCAGCTGCACAGCGATCGCGGAGAGCAGCAGGCCGGAGATCCGGGACACCAGCACCACACCGCCCTCGCGCAGCAGCCGCAGGATCGGCAGCGAGAACCGCATCGCCATCCACAGCGCGACGTGCACCAGCACCACCCCACCGGCGACCGCGACGAACTCCGGGACGTGGTTCACCTTGCGGGAGAGCACCATCGTCGCCACGATCGCGCCCGGCCCGGCCAGCAGCGGGGTGCCGAGCGGGACCAGCGCGACGTTGACGTCCGAGGCCGCGGTCGGCGCCTCCTCCTTGCCGGTGAGCAGCTCCAGCGCCACCAGCAGGAGCAGCAGGCCGCCCGCGCACTGCAGCGCAGGAAGCGAGATGCCGAGGTAGTCCAGGATCCGCTGCCCGAAGAACGCGAACACCACGATCACCGCGAAGGACACCGCCACCGCCTGCCAGGCAGCGCGCTTGACCGTCGTCCGGGACCGGCCCCGGGTCAGGGACAGAAAGATCGGGATCGTGCCGACCGGGTCCATGATCACGAACAGCGTCACGAACACCTCGATCAGCAAGGTGACACTGACGAGGCTGCTCATGAGCCGGAGTATTCCGCACGGCGCCCCCGGCTCAGCGCGCCGGGAGCACCTCGGGCGTGCGCCGTCCCGACGCCTCGGCCGCCGACGCGGCCAGGTCGAGCAGCCGCTCGAGCTGGTCGGGGGCCGTGGTGTTGCAGCCCAGGTCGTGGCCGATCTTGCCGAGCCCGTGGTAGTCGCTCGACCCGGTCACCAGCAGGCCGAGATCGTCGGCCAGCCGGCGCAGCGCCGCGCGGGTGGCCGGGTCGTGGTCCTCGTGGTCGACCTCGACGCCCGACAGCCCGACCTCCCGGAGCCGCTCGAGGCCGGCCGCGTCGAGCGCGGTGTGGTCGTGCCGGGACGCCCAGGGGTGCGCGATCACGCTGACGCCGCCGGACCCGGAGACGATGCCGATCATGGACTCGAGGTCTGCGGCGTAGCGGTGCACGTAGGCGGGGCCCTGCGGGCCGAGGTAGCTGTTGAACGCCTCGTTGCGGTCGGCGACCACGCCCAACGAGACGAGGGCGTCGGCGACGTGCGGCCGTCCCATCGCGGCGGTCTCCCCGGCCACCTTGCGTACGTCGTGCACGTCGATGTCGATGCCGAGGGCGCGCAGCCGCTCCAGCGTCGCGGGCAGCCGGGAGTTCCGGCCGTCCAGGACCCGGCGCAGCTCGTCGGCCAGCGGCGGGTACGTCGGGTCGGGCAGGTAGGCCAGCAGGTGGACGCCGTACCCCTCGAACGTGCAGCTGACCTCGATGCCACGCACCAGGGTGACGTCGCAGTGCTCGGCGACGTCGGTCGCCTCCTGCCAGCCCTCGGTCGTGTCGTGGTCGGTCAGCCCGAGTACGTCGATCCCGTGCGCGTCCGCGCGGCGGACCAGCTCGGCCGGCGACTCGGTCCCGTCGGAGCGGTTCGAGTGGGTGTGGAGGTCGATGCGCACACCCGCGAGCCTAGGCGACGTCGGCCGCTCGGGATCTCACCACGCGGGCGGGCTGCCCCCGAACGGGAGGTCGATCAGCTCCGGCCCCAGGTCGGAGATGTTCATCAGGATCCACTCGTCCTTGAGCAGCAGCGCCGCGGACGCCGGGCGCAGCACCACCCACAGCCACCGGCCCTCCGCCTCGCCCGCGAACACCGAACGGTCGAAGGCCACGTCGGCGTCGCTGGTCAGCACCGGCCAGAGTGAGATCGGGTGGCCGTCGATCCGCACCTTCGCCAGCGGCGGCCCCTCCCCGATCTCGGCGCCCGGGTCGGTGCGGATGACGCCGGCGCACCGGGAGCCGAGGCCGACCCCGGGCTCCTCGGAGACCACGGTGAGCTCGACCACCCCGTCGAGCTCGCTCGGGCCGGAGCAGGTGATGAAGGTGGCCCGCCCCTCAGCGCCGTCCTGGGCGACCGAGCCGAAGTCACTGATCGTCCAGCCCGGCGAGAGCGGCCACGGCAGGAAGGTCGGCATCGAGCCGGCCCGGGTGACGTGCTCGGCGAACGCGCCGTAGTCGGCCCTGGCCGGTCGCCACAGCGGGGTGATCGGGCCGTGGTCGGTGCAGCGCCACGTGCCGTCCTGGTCCGTCACCGGCGACGCGCAGCGCGGACACCCCGCTCCCAGTGTCATGGACCCACCGTTGTGCTCGGCGCACCCGCCGTCAAGCACCTACCGTGGGTGGGTGCCTCCCGCGCCCGGCGACCGGATCCCCTGCGTCGGCGGAATCGTCCTCGACGACCGCCCCGATGGACGCCGGCTGCTGCTGGTGCGGCGCGGGCAGGAGCCGGCGAAGGGCACCTGGTCGGTGCCCGGCGGCCGCGTGGAGCCGGGCGAGTCCGACGAGGAGGCGACCGTCCGCGAGGTGCTCGAGGAGACCGGGCTGCACGTGCAGGTGGGCCGGTTCGTCGGGGCCGTCGAACGCGACGCCCCCGGAGGCGGGGTCTACGTGGTCCGCGACCTCGAGTGCCGCCTGGTGCCGGGCGCCGACGCGGTCGCCGTACGGGCCGGGGACGACGCAGACGACGCCGCGTGGTTCACCCCGCAGGAGGTGCGGGAGCTGGACTGCTCCCCCGGTCTGGTCGAGGCGCTGACCGGGTGGGGCGTGCTCGGCTGAGCCTCCACGCGCCGCGGTCCATCCGCCGCGGGACGGGACCAAAGCCTCTTCAACGGGCCGGAACACGGGGTTGACCATCCAACTGAGCGGACTGCGCTCCGGACCCGGATCCGAGGTGGCTGCCATGACAGCCGTAACCGTGATGAGCTCGACCCTGACGACGGAAGGCGGGCGCTACATCCACGCAGGCGTCTTCAGCATCAGCCTCGCGAACGCCCTGGTCATCCTCATCATGATCATCGTCTTCGTGCTCGCCCTCGTCGTGCCGTTCCCCCGGCCCGCGGAGGAGGAGCCGGTGAGCGGAGAGCGGCCATGACCGCCGTACCCCGTGACGCCACGCCCGGCGCGGTGGCCCCGGACGCGGCCGGACACGGCGGCAGCACCAGCTGGACCGTGCGGCTGCGCGAGCGGATCGCCGGGCTCGTCCCCCCCGGCGAGGCACTCCCGGACCGCCAGCCGGCGTACGTCGCCTCCTGGATCTACGTCTTCGGGGTGCTCACGCTCGCGGCGCTCGTGGTCGTGCTGGTCTCCGGCGGCCTGCTCGCAGTCGGCGGCGCCGCCTGGTGGCACACCTCGTCGCTCGGTCACTTCGTGAACTCCCTGCACCTGTGGAGCGTCGAGCTGTTCTTCGCGGTGATGGTCATCCACCTGTGGGGCAAGTTCTGGATGGCGGCCTGGCGGGGCCGGCGGGCCCTCACCTGGGCGACCGGTGTGGTCGCCTTCGTCGCCTCGATCGGGACCGCGTTCACCGGCTACCTCTCCCAGTCCAACTTCGACGCCCAGTGGATCGGGGCGGAGGGCAAGGACGGGATCAACTCGATCGGCGTCGGCGCCTGGTTCAACGTGCTGAACCCGGGCCAGATGCTGCTGTGGCACGTCGTCCTGCTGCCGTTCGCGGTCGGCGTCGTGGTCCTGATGCACGTCGTGCTGGTACGCCGGCACGGTGTCGTCCCGCCGCTGGACGCCGAGGGTGGCGAGTGACATGAGCGCCACGACCGTCCGGCACCGGGTCACCCCGGACTCGCACACGTTCCCCACGCGCCCCTACGACCTGGTCAAGGAGTTCGTCATCGCCCTCGCGGTGATGAGCCTGCTGACCGTGTTGCTGGCCGCGGTCTTCTCCTCCCCGGACGACCAGGCGATCACCATGTCGCGCTGGGCCCAGGCGGCCCCCGAGGACGTGGTTGCCACCGCCGCGGGCGAGCTCGCCGGCACCACCACGAGCGCGACCTACGGCCCGCCGTACAACGACAACGCCGAAGGCCAGACCCTGCTCGGCATCCCCCTGCAGAAGTGGGGCGGCATCCGGATCCCGGTCGACTCCCAGGACCTGGTGCTGCAGCCCCTCGAGGGCCAGAGCAGCAGCAGCCCGCTGCTGCGCGTGGCGCTGAACAGATGGCGGTCAGCGTCCCCCGCACGTCAGAGCGCATGGGCGACGGCGTACTCCGACGCGTTGGCCAAGGCACCCGGCGGCGACCCGGCCCAGGTGGCCCCCGGCTCCTACGGGCCCGTCCCAGCGCTGGCCCGGAGCTTCCTGGCGCTGGCGCGCACCGGTGGCCTCGAAGGTGCCCTCACCTCGTCAGGCAACTTCTACGGCGGCGACCAGACCCGGTCCCTGCTGCTGCTCGCCGACGGCGCCTATCTCGAGGACCTCGCCACCGCCCAGCACCTCGGCGGTGACCAGTGGGGAATGATGAACGAGACCGGCAACTACCCGGGACAGCCGTGGATGTGGCTCTACACGTTCTGGTACCAGGTCAAGCCCTTCTCCACCTCGGACAACGCCGACGCCCTGGTGTGGGGGCTGATGATGGTGCTCACCCTGGGCCTGTTGCTCCTGCCGTTCATCCCGGGTCTGCGTGACATCCCCCGCTGGATCCCCGTGCACCGGCTGATCTGGCGCGACTACTACCGCGCCCACCCCCGCCCGGGTCAGGAGTTCCACCGGAGCACGACGGGGAAGTCCCGCTCGTAGCCCAGCGCGCAGACCGTCGCGGTGTCCAGCCTGAAGAACCTGCCCTCGGCGACCGGCTGCTCGATCCAACGCGCGGTCAGCGCCCGCAGCGCGTGCCCGTGCCCGAACACCAGGACCCGTCCGCCGTGCGCACGGGTCCTGGCCACCACGCGGTCGAGCCGCTCGGTGACGTCCGCGGCGGTCTCCCCTCCCGGGGTCGGGTGCGTCCAGACCGTCCAACCGGGCACGGTCTCGCGGATCTCCGCGGTCGTGACGCCCTCGTAGTCCCCGTAGTCCCACTCGACGAGATCCTCGTCGACCTCGACGTCCTCCTTCGCGAACCCCGCCAGCTCCGCCGTACGACGGGCCCGCTGCCGGGGGCTGGTCAGCACCAGGTCGAACGACGTCCCGGCGAGCCGGTCGCGCAGCGTGCGGGCCACCTCGACGCCGCTCTCGGTGAGGTCGAGGTCGGTCGTGGACGTGTGCTTGCCGTCGCGGCTCCACTCCGTCTCGCCGTGCCGGACCAGCCACAGCTCCTGTTCCGCCCCGGCCGTGCGGATCGGGCCACCAGCGCGTTCGCTCATGGCCCGATCCTGTCATCCGTCACCGAGGGTCCTGGCGAAGCCCGAGCCGGCGCGGGACGCGTCGGTGTCAGATCGTCAGTGCACGCCCGCCATCAGCTTGCGGATCGGCTTGACCAGCACGAGCAGCGTGAGCCCGACCGCGATGGCGGCGATGCCGAGCCACAGGAAGTACGGCGTCTCGTGTGCGTCGTCGTAGAACTGGGCCAGGTAGCCCGACATCGCGGTGCCCAGCGCGACGGACAGGAAGAACAGCGCGACCATCTGGGTCCGGAAGATCTCGGGCGCGAGCTTGGTGGCCAGCGACAGACCGACCGGGGAGAGCAGCAGCTCCGCGAGCGTGAAGACCAGCAGGATGCCGATCAGTCCCAGCATCGGCGCGTCGTGCGCACCGCGCGGCATCGGCAGGAACAGCAGGAACGCGGCGCCCATGATCATCGTGCCGAGGGCGAACTTCACCGGCGTGGACGGCTGGCGCGGGCCGAGCCGGGTCCACATCGCGGCGAACACGCCGGACAGCAGGATGATGAACACCGGGTTGATCGACTGCACCCACGACACCGGCATCTCCCAGCCGAACAGGCTGCGGTTCAGCCGCTCGTCGGAGTAGATCGTGACGACCGTGAACTGCTGCTGGTAGAGCGACCAGAACGCCGCGCTGGCGATGAACATCGGGATGAAAGCGAGCACCCGGCTGCGCTCGACACCGGTGATCCGCTTGCTGCTCAGGATGACCACGAAGTACGCCACGGTCGCGACGATCGTCGCACCCACCACGACGTTGTCCAGGTTGGTGGCCGTCAGCACGCCGGCGAAGGCGAGAAGGACCAGCAGGACCACCGCGGCGACCGCGACCACGGCCACCATCGCACGCCGTTCGGCCGGCAGCGGGTTCTTCACGGCGTGCGCCTCGGCGCCGAAGCGCTTGCGGCCGACGGTGTACTGGATCAGGCCGGCGAGCATGCCGACCGCGGCGAGCCCGAAGCCGTAGTGGAAGCCGAGCTCCTGCTGGGCGAGCCCGGTGAGCAGCGGTCCGACGAGCGCGCCGAGGTTGATGCCGAGGTAGAACAGCGAGAAGCCGGCATCGCGCCGGGTGTCGTCCTCGGCGTACAGCGTGCCGACCAGCGAGGTGGCGTTCGCCTTGAGGCCACCGCTGCCGACGCCGACCAGGATCAGACCCACGCCGACGCCGACGAAGCCCGGCAGCGCCGCCAGCGCCACGTGGCCGGCCATGATCATCACGGCGCTGTAGAACAGCGTGCGCTCCGAGCCGATCAGCCGGTCCGCGACCCAGGCGCCGAGGATCGTCGAGAGGTAGACCAGACCGCCGTAGGCGCCGACGACGCCGGCGGCCGCCGTCTGGTCCATGCCGAGCCCGCCCTGCTCGGCGGAGTAGTACAGGTAGATCAGCAGGATCCCCTGCATGCCGTAGAAGCTGAAGCGCTCCCACATCTCGACGCCGAACAGGTTGGCCAGCAGCCGGGGCTGGCCGAAGAACGTCTTCTGGGGTGCTGAGGTCTCGCGCGTGGTCGTTGCAGTACTCACCCGATCGACCCTGTCATGTCAGGGTTTTCCGCAACAAATGCGCACTGGACCAGTGACGTGAGCCACAGTCGGGCTTCGTGCCGCGCGTGCGGTCAGCCCTTCGGCTCCGGCTCCACGAGCTCCGGGCGGGCCGGCTGCTCCCCACCACGCGCGTCGAGGTAGGACTGCTTGGGCACCATCACCTTGCGCTTGAAGATGCAGACCAGGGTGCCGTCCTGGTTGTAGCCCTTGGTCTCGACGTAGACCACGCCCCGGTCGTCCTTGGACTTCGACTCCCACTTGTCGAGGACCTCGGTCTGGCCGTAGATCGTGTCCCCGTGGAACGTCGGCGCGACGTGGCGCAGCGACTCGATCTCCAGGTTCGCGATGGCCTTCCCGGAGATGTCCGGGACGCTCATCCCGAGCAGCAGGGAGTAGATGTAGTTGCCGACCACGACGTTCTTGCCGAACTGGGTGGTGTTCTCGGCGTAGTTGCTGTCCAGGTGCAGCGGGTGGTGGTTCATGGTCAGCAGGCAGAACAGGTGGTCGTCGTACTCCGTGACCGTCTTGCCCGGCCAGTGCTTGTACGTCGCACCGACCTCGAACTCCTCGTAGCTGCGACCGAACTGCATGCTGCTCTCCTCACCACGGACCGTCGACGACAGGGACCATGCTGGCCGAAGGAGTGCGGCCGCGGCAGGTGCGCGCGGGGTGGGATTCCTCACCTCCCGCGTCGCGGCCCAGCCGACGGCTCAGGAACCTCCGCCGCCGGCCTTGCGACGGTGCATCTTAGGAGCGCCGTCGAGGACCTCGGAGCCGTGCGCCTTCTCCTTGGAGCCGGCGGGGTGGGCCACCCCACGGTCGTTGCCCTTCTTGCGGTCCAGGGCCTCCCGCATCTTCGCCTTGAGGTCCTCGTTGGCGGAGCTCTGGTCCTTCGGTGCCATGGGGTGCCTCCAGGGGCGGGTGTGCGGAACGGACGGCCCTACCCTGCCACGGCGGTCGGAGCGGGTCGACAGCATTCCACCCCGTCCGGCGAGGTAGGCTCGCCCAGGTTTTTCACAGGAGGCCCAGTGGCACGCTCGATCGAGGTCAGCACGAAAGGTGTTGCCATCCCAGGGTCCGTCACCGGCTCGGTCGACGTACTCCTCGACGACCAGCGCGTGTGGTCGTTCAACCCCGCGCGTGACGGCAAGTCCGGCGACGGGTTCGGCCGCCGGATCCCGTGGCCGAAGGCGCTGACCCGGCACCTGGTCGGCGTCGCGGACGTGGCGCTGGTCGACCACGTCAGCGGTTCGGTGCTGCACACCCAGACGGTCCAGTTCGGCGAGAGCACCGACCGCATCCGCGTCGTCGACAACGAGGGTCACCCGCTGGCCGTCGACAAGGGCGGCCGACTGCAGCGCGACTTCAGCAACACCGAGGACTCCGCCCGCGACGAGATCATGGACGCGCTCGAGAAGGTCATGCACGACCTCACCGAGGAGTGCGGGCTGGACACCTACCTGATGTACGGGTGCCTGCTCGGCGCGATCCGCGACGGGCACATGATCGGCCACGACTCCGACGCGGACGTCGCCTACCTCAGCAAGCACACCCACCCCTTCGACATCATCCGCGAGTGCACCGCCGCGACCCGCCGGATGAAGGCGCTGGGGTGGCAGGTGATGAAGATGTCGGGGGCGAACTTCAAGGTCTGGGTGCCGCTCCCGGACGGCCGCCGCTGCGGCATCGACGTGTTCGGCTCCTTCCACATCGGCGACAACTTCCACGTCACCGGCTCGCTGACCGGCAAGCTCGACCGCTCCGCGCTGCTGCCGTTCGGCACCGTGACCCTCGAGGGGCGCGAGATCACCGCTCCGGCCAGGCCGGAGGAGGTGCTGGCGTTCACCTACGGCCCCGACTGGCGGGTGCCGGACCCGGCCTTCCACTTCGACCACGACCCGGTCGACGTACGCCGGATGGACGCATGGTTCCGCGGCCCGCGCCGCCGGCTGCGCTACTGGCACGACTTCTACAAGAGCCCCGACGCCGCGCGCGTCCCGGACGAGCCGTCGCTGTTCGCCCAGTGGGTGCAGCAGCGCCTGCAGGAGCGCGGCGAGGCCGACACCCTGGTCCTCGACGTGGGCGCGGGCACCGGGCGCGACGCGGCGTACTTCGCCGCCCAGGGCCACCGGGTCGCGGCGATGGACTTCACCCTCGTGGGCCTGAAGCAGAACAAGGAGCTCCGTGGCGACCGGGTCAAGGTGCGCTGGCTCAACCTCGAGGACCTGCGGGGCGTGCTGGTGACGGCCGCCCGGTTCGCGCACCGCGGGGGCATCCGCGAGGTCTACGCGCGCGGGCTGCTCGACACGCTCGGGGACACCGGCCGGGACAACTTCTGGCGGTTCGCCTCCATGGTCCAGCGCCGCGGCGGAGAGACCTACGTCGAGTTCCGCACCCCGCCCTCCCGCCGGGAGAAGAAGCACTTCGGGGGGCACCAGCGCACCTACGTCGACCCGGACGCCGTGACGCGTGAGATCGAGGCCTACGGTGGCACCGTCGTGCACCGTGAGGTCGGCCGGGACCTGGCCCCGCTCGGCACCGAGAACCCCCAGATCTGTCGACTCGCCGTGAGGTGGACACCATGACCAAGCTGCTCTCGCGCCTGCGCCGTACGACGGACGCGGGCGAGGACGCACCGGCCAACGGGCAGCGGCTCGCGGCCCGGGTCGCGGCGCTCGAGGCCGCCGTCGAGGAGAACCGTCGCCTCAACCAGCGGCTCGCCGACGTGATCGACGTGGTCACCGAGGTGCTCGTCCCGGCCGTCGACCGGGACGACGCCCGCCTCGCCGAGGCCCTGAAGAACCTCAACAAGACCCTCGACGACAGCTGACCCGTCACCTACTCGGCACGCTCACCGGCGTGTCGCGGAGTTGGTGACGGGTCAGTGACGAGCGGTCAGCGCAGCTTGTAGTCCTCGAGCAGCCGCCGGCCGATGATCATCCGCTGGATGTCCGCGGTGCCCTCGCCGATCAGCAGCATCGGCGCCTCACGGTAGAGCCGCTCGATCTCGTACTCCTTGGAGTAGCCGTAGCCGCCGTGGATGCGGAACGAGTCCTCCACGACCTGGGAGCAGTACTCGCTGGCGAGGTACTTCGCCATCCCGGCCTCGAGGTCGTTGCGCTGCCCGGCGTCCTTCTTGCGGGCGGCACGCACCATCATCTGGTGCGCCGCCTCGACCTTGGTGCCCATCTCGGCGAGCCGGAACAGCACCGCCTGGTGCTCGGCGATCTTCTTGCCGAACGTCTCGCGCTGCTGGCTGTAGGCCACGCCCAGCTCGAAGGCCCGCCACGCGACGCCGCAGCCGCGCGCAGCGACGTTCACGCGGCCCACCTCGACCCCGTCCATCATCTGGTAGAAGCCCTTGCCCGGCTGGCCGCCGAGGATCTGGTCGGCGCCGATCTCGAAGCCGTCGAAGACCAGCTCGGTCGTGTCGACGCCCTTGTAGCCCATCTTCTCGATCTTGCCGGGCACGCTCAGCCCGTCCTTGACCTCGCCGAAGCCGGCGGGCTTCTCCACCAGGAAGGTGGTCATGTTCTTGTAGACCGAGTCCGCACCCTGGTCGGTCTTGACCAGGACCGCGACCAGCGTGGACGAGCCACCATTGGTCAGCCACATCTTCTGGCCGTTGATCGTGTAGGACTTCTCGTCCGCCGACAGCACGGCCTTGGTCTTGATCGCCGAGACGTCGGAGCCGCAGCCGGGCTCGGACATCGAGAACGCGCCCCGGATCTCCCCGGCGGCCATCTTCGGCAGGTAGTACTGCTTCTGCTCCTCGGTGCCGTGCTGCATCAGCATGTAGGCCACGATGAAGTGCGTGTTGACGATCCCCGAGACGCTCATCCAGCCGCGGGCGATCTCCTCCACGACGAGCGCGTAGGTCAGCAGCGACTCACCCAGGCCGCCGTACTCCTCGGGGATGGTCAGCCCGAACAGGCCGAGCTCCTTCATGCCCTCGACGATGTCGGTGGGGTACTCGTCCCTGTGCTCGAGCTCGGTGGCGACCGGAAGGATCTTCTCGTCCACGAACGTACGGACGGTCTTGAGGATCTCGGACTGGATGTCGGTGAGGTCCTCGGTCTCGCAGAGGCGTCCCATGCGGGTCCTTCCAGGGCAGACGGAACGGCGCAGTTGTGTGCCGATTACCGCCGAGTATCGCCGATGCCTGCGTGGGCCGCTATGAACGAGACCACATTCGACGGACCCGTCTGGCCACCCTGCGGGACAGCCTGTTCCGGGCCTGCGCCTGCAGCGCCTCCAGCGCCTCCAGGTCCGCGCGGGTGCGTGCGGCGGCCTCGCGGGCCGACCGCCGCTCCCGGGTGAGCTGACGTACGTCGGTCATCATCGCCGCGATCGTGGCGGTCCCGGCGGCGGCGATCTCGGTGTCGGTGACACTGTCCGGGTGGCGTCGCTGCGGGAGCTCGGGGGGCGTCCGCAGGTCGGCGAGGTCGCCGATCACGTCGTACCCCTGGCTCTCCACGAAGTCGACGGCCCGCTCCCCCCGTGCACGCAGCTGCTCGACGCGCGCCGGCGAGGGCCAGAACCGCTCGCCCTTGCGCGGCACCAGCTTGCCCTGCGCAAGGTAGCCGCGGATCCAGTTGCCGCGGTCGATCGCCGAGGTGAACCCGTCCAGGTCGGCGTTCACGCGGCGCAGCAGCTCCACCTCGACGACACCGAGCGACTCGTTCTTGACCGAGCCCGAGGAGTCGCACCGGACCGGGTCGATGCCGACCAGCCGGGCGAACCGCAGCCACAGCTCGTCCCGGGGCGTGCCCGGCCCCGGCAGGGTCAGCACGTGCACGCGCTGCGGCGGCAGCGAGGCCCCCCACCGGGCGAGCACGTCGGCCAGGTCGAGGGTTCCCCAGTCCCACTCGTCCGCGGGGCAGGTCTCCTCGCGGGCCGGGTAGCGGTCGATCGGGGCCGTCGAGCCGTTCTTCACGAACTCCTGCCACCGGGCGGTCACCAGGCTGACGGTGTCCCGGGCCGTGACCACGACGTGCATCTCGGCGTCACCGAGCCGCTGCATCGCGCGGACCACCTGGTCCGCACTGGCGGCCGCGAAGAACTCGTGGCTGACGATGGCGGTGCCGGGCCACGCGAGGATGTCCTCGACGAGCCGGTCCCACGCGCCGACGGCGTTCGGGCCACGACGCTCGATCTTCGGGTCCTCGCGCACGACGCCGCTGGCCCACAGGTGCTCACGCACGGACGTGCCCGGAAGCAGGATGCCCTGGCTGCCCAGCTCGGCCTTGTTGTTCCAGAGCAGGGTCTGCAGGTACGTCGTCCCGGTCTTCGGCAGACCGACGTGGAAGAAGACGGTGTGCGCCACCTGGTCACAGCCCCCGGGAGTACTTCTCCATGAGCTCGGCGACCCGCTGCTCGTCGCGCTGGGCCACCGGCAGCAGCAGCTCCTGGACGACATCGGTGAGCTCGGCGAGCCGCAGGTTGAGCTGACGGCACTCCTGCACCTCGTCCTCGAGCACCGCGACGCGGTCCCGCAGCGCGTCGATGCCCTCCGCGCGTACGCCGGCCCGGACCCTGCCGAGCGTGCGGGCGGCCTCCCGGCCACGCAGCTTGACTCGGTCCCTCATCGTTGCCATTCGACCACCAATCGTCCGGTCCGGTGCTTCTTGTCGTTGTCGGGTCCTTCGGCTCGCACCACGTCACGTGAGACGACCGTCGCTCCCCGGGCCTGCAGCTCGCGCACCACCGCGCCCAGCCTGACCGGCCGCACGTGGTTGCGTTGGGCGAACCGGTCCTCGTGCCCCCGGGCCACGAGCACCTCGAGGTACAGCCGCCCGCCGCCGCGGAGCATCATCTCGCACGCCCGCCACAGGTTCGTCCGGCCGACCTCGTTGGTCGCGTCCGCGACGTGACGGGCGAGGACCACCTTGCGTCCCGCGAGGTGCGCCACCCGGGCGCTCTCGGCGAGCACCGAGCGCAGCTCCAGCAGGTTCATCCGCCGGAACTCGACCGACAGCTGCTCCCGCGCCGCCATGGCCGCGACCTGCTGGCTGCCGCGCAGCGCGAAGTCGAACCCGAGGACGCTCGCGCCGTTGCGGGCGAACCACAGGTCGTCCACGCCGCGGCCGGCACCGATGTCCACGAGCAGGCCCCCGACGTCGCCCTCGCGGTGCTGCACCCATCGGGCGAAGTCGGACGGTTCCACCAGCGGCTCGGTGGGCGGCTGGACCGAGTAGGTGCGGTCCCAGTGGGCGCGACGGACCCGGGTGCCGCGGAACCAGCCGTTGAGCCGCCGGTGCGTGGACTCCGGGGTCTCGAACTTGTACGCCGGGTCCGGCACCCGCCAGCTGGGGCCGTAGGTCGCCTTGAGGAACTCGTCGGTGTTCGCCGGCGCCGGCAGCTCGCGCCCCTCCAGCGAACAGGTGCCGAGCGGGTAGATCCAGTCCCGCTCGAAGGGCGTCCGGATCTCCCCCATCAGGTTCAGGTTGCCGTCGCTGAGGAACCCGCCGAACACGTCCAGGCCCCGGATCGACCCGTCCGCCTCATGGACGTCGACCTTGAACGCGGCGCCGCTGTAACGGTGCACGCGGTAGCCCATGTCGGCCAGCGCACGCTGCAGCCGGAACGACTCGAGCACCACGTCGGCCGGGTGGGTGTACTCGCTGACGTAACCGAGGTCGGCGTCGCTGTCGTGGCCGATCAGCTTCCCCCCGCGTACGGCGCCGAGCAGCGTGCCGTAGGCGGGGAACGCGTCGATGCCGGCCTTCTTCAGCGCACCGAGGACCTCCTCGATCGAGTCGAGCAGGGGCTTGACGTGCTCCGCGCTGCGGGTGTCGAAGGTCTGCGCGAGCCGCAGCGACTTGTCGATGCCGAGCGGCAGGCCGCGGTCGTTGACGACCGCGATCCGTCCGCTGCCCTTGCCCAGGCACACCTCCTCGTCGAACACGACGGTGCCGCTGACGTGCTCGACGAGCTGGAGCTGGGTGCTGCCGACCAGGAAGCGCCGCAGCGCGGACGGCCAGCGGACGACGTACGCGCCGCCGCGGGCCTCACCGTCGCGGTGCAGCCAGAAGGACCAGATCCGGCGCCCGTCGAACATCACGTCGAGGACGACCTCGGCGTCGGAGAGGGCGCGCACCCCCTCGTCGTCGACGCGCACACCGGTGACGTTGGTGGGTGTGGACACGAGAGGGATCGTACGGGAGGTCGCTCCGCCGCGTTTCACTCCTCCGGCGGCGACCAGACGTCACCGCGTTCCATGCCGGCCGCCCGGCCCTTCCCGGAGATCACCAGGGCCATCTTGCGCGAGGCCTCGTCGATCATCTCGTCGCCGAGCATGACCGCGCCCTTCGCGCCGCCCTTCTCCGAGGTGTAGTACTCGTAGGCGTCCAGGATGTTCTCGGCGTGGTCGTAGTCCTCCTGCAGCGGGGAGAACACCTCGTTCGCGGCGGCGATCTGGTCGGGGTGCAGCGTCCACTTGCCGTCGAACCCGAGGGCCGCGGACCGGCCGGCGACCCGCTTGAAGCCGTCGAGGTCCTTGATCTGCAGGTAGGGGCCGTCGATGACCTGCTTGTCGTGCGCCCGCGCCGCCATCAGCAGCCGCATCAGGATGTAGTGGTAGGCATCGCCCACGTCGTACCCGGGCGGCTGCTCGCCGACCACCAGCGACTTCATGTTGATGGAGGCCATGAAGTCGGCCGGGCCGAAGATGATCGTCTCGATCCGCGGCGAGGCGGTCGCGATGTCGTCGACGTTGATCAAGCCGAGGGCGTTCTCGATCTGCGCCTCGATGCCGATCTTGCCGACCTCGTAGCCCATCGTGGTCTCGATCTGGGTGAGCAGGGTGTCGAGCGCCTTGACCTGGTCGGCGGTCTGCACCTTGGGGAGCATGATGCAGTCGAGGTTCGCCCCCGCGCCCTCGACGACCTCGATGACGTCCTTGTAGGTCCACTGCGTCGTCCAGTCGTTCACCCGGACGGTGCGCACGCGGTTGCCCCAGTCGCCGGTGTTCAGCACCTCGACGATGTTCTTGCGGGCGTCCGGCTTCGCGATCGGCGCCACGGAGTCCTCGATGTCGAGGAAGACCTGGTCGCTGTCGAGACCCTGTGCCTTCTCGAGGAACCGCGGGTTGGAGCCGGGGACGGCGTGGCAGGAGCGACGGGCGCGCATCTCGCGGGCGGCCGGTGCGGACTGTGCGGGCAAGGGGGCACCTCTTCTTGTGGCAGTCGAGTGCTTGGGAGCGTACTGCCGCTCTCCTACCCCGCGGGAGCCCGAGCACCCGTGGCCTTTGTCTCAGTCGAGCGGTGCCTGCTCGATGCCCGGCGCCCGGTTGTTCACGATCACCAGGGCCATCCCGGCCAGGATCACCGCGAGCCCGACGAGCGCCCCGGCCGGCGGCACCTGGCCCAGGATCACCGCGGCCAGCAGGGCCGCCCCGGGCACCTCGAGGAGCAGCGCCAGGGAGACAAGCATCGGTGCCGTGGTGGCCAGCAGGTGGTTGAACACCGAGTGCCCCATCAGCTGGGCGGTCACCGTGACCAGCACCAGCAGACCCCACTGCGGCAGCGGGTAGCCCCACAGGTCCTGGCCGGCGACGACGCAGGCGACCGCCAGGAACACCGCGCAGGTGCCGTAGCAGACGAACGTGTACGTCGTCGTGGACGTCGCCTGCCGTGCCCGGGAGCCGATGATCATGTACGCCGCAGCGGCCGCTCCGCCGACCAGGGCCAGCGCGTCGCCGAGCAGCGCCTCCGGCGACACCGTGAAGTCGACCCCGGACACCACCAGCACCCCGGCGAAGGAGAGCACCAGCCCCGCCACGACCCCTGGCCCGAACCGCTCGCCGTGGAACAGCTGCCAGGCGACCACCCAGGCGATCTGCAGGCACACGATCGCGGTGGCCGAGGCGACCGACGTCAGCGTCAACGAGGTCACCCAGGTGCCGAAGTGCACGGCCAGCGCGGCTCCCGAGGCGACGATCGTCAGCAGGGGCCGTCCGCGCAGTCCGGTGATCTCCTCCCGCCGGCCCGTGGCCACACCCGGGGCCAGCGCGACGGTCGCGAAGCCGTTGCGCCAGAAGGCGATCGCCAGCGGCGGGACGACCATCGCGGCCATCAGCGGGCCGGACAGGGAGACCGCGAGGACGCCGACGGCCATCAGGAGAAGGGTGCGCACGTCGCCTATTGTCCGCGCCCGGCTTCTGGCAGGCTCGGCACGTGAGCGAGTCTGTCCCCGAGCCCCGGCCGGCCACCGGTCTGACCACCGCCCTGGTCGCCGAGCTGGCGAAGAAGACCGGCGTCTGCTGGGTCCGGCACGACCCTTCGACGGGCTCAGGACCGCGCGGGCGCTGGCACGCCGTGTGGCACGTGTGGCACGACGACGCGCTCTGCCTGGTCTCCGGTGGTGACGAGCAGCCGCTCCCCGACATCGAGGACGGCGCCCGGGTCGAGGTGGTGCTGCGCAGCAAGGACAACGGCGGCCGGCTGGTCACGTGGGTCGGCGCCGCGTCCGTCGTACGCCCGGAGGACGAGGCCTGGCCGGCGGTGACGGCGGCGCTGGTGACCGGCCGGCTCAACCTCGCCGACCTGTCCACCGCGGCGGACGGCTGGGCCGCCAGCAGCGTCGTACGCCGGGTCGTGCCCACCGGGGAGGTGGTCGAGTCGCCGGGCGAGCTGTCCGACGACGCGCACCGGGAGACGCCCCGCGAGACGGCCGCGACCACCCGGGGACCGCTGCCCCGGATCCTGCACCGCCGGGTGAGGCGCCGCCCCAAGCTCAGCTGAGCGCGTCGGCCGAGCGGCCGAGTCAGGGCACGAGGATCTCGCCGGAGGCGACGTGCTGCACCTGGCCTGCCACGTGGCACCGGGTCGCACGTCCACCGGAGGCCTCCACCCGTCCCGCCAATGACGACGGGCGGCCCATCTCCACGCCCTGGGTGATCGCGTAGCTGCCGCCCTCGGGCAGCAGGCCGGTCACGACGAGAGCCATCCCCAGCCCGGCCGCGGCCGACCCGGTGGCCGGGTCCTCGGGGACGCCGACCCCGGGCACGAACACCCGGGCGTGTACGTCGAGCCGGGGCGCGTCACCGGTGACGGCGTACAGGTTCACCGCGTCGAGGAGGTCCTCGACCGGGCCCACTGCCGCGAGCCGCTCGGCGACCCGGCCGAACGAGCCGCCGGACCCCTGCGCCCGGACCACCGCCTCCTCGCTGACCGGCACGTGCACGAAGGTCAGCCCGCAGCCCGCGAGCCAGGCCTGGCCGGCGAGGTCCGACAGCGACAGCCCGACCTGGCGGAGCACGTCTCGGACCACGTCCTGCGGCACCGGCCCGGCGAGGTCGCGCGGGGTCGCCGAGAGCTCGACGCTCTCCCCGTCTCCCGAGCCCGTCGACGGGGCGAAGCGGACACCGATCCGGCCGGCGCCGCACACCTGGGTCACCTCGTCGGACGTGAGCAGCCCCTTCGAGCGCAGCACCCACGCCGTACCCAGCGTCGGGTGGCCGGCGAACGGGATCTCCGCCGACGGCGTGAAGATCCGGGTGGCGTACTCCCGGCCGTCGACCACCTCCGCGGACGGGAACGTGGACTCGGAGAAACCGAACTCCTGCGCGAGCGCCTGGCACTGCTCGCCGGTGAGCTCGTCCGCCCCGTGCACCACGGCGAGCTGGTTGCCGGCGAAGGGCCGGTCGGTGAACACGTCGACGATGTCGTAGGCAAGTCGCATACAGTCCATCTTGGCAGCGGACACGCAGTCATGGCCTAACCTGATCAGTCGTGAGCACCTCCCCTTCCCGCGTCTTCGCCGCACGCCTGTCCGGCCTGCCGGTGTTCGACCCCGCGGGCGACCAGGTCGGCAAGATCCGCGACCTCGTGGTGGTCCTCCGCCCGGGTGGCCTGCAGCCGCGCGTGCTGGGCCTGGTCGTCGAGGTGTTCGGCCGCCGGTCGATCTTCGTGCCGATGACCCGGGTGACCCACCTCGACAGCGGCCAGGTGATCACCACCGGCGTGGTGAACATGCGCCGGTTCGAGCAGCGGCCGACCGAGACGCTGGTGTTCGGCCAGATGCTCGACCGGCAGGTCACCATCCGCGAGACCGGCGTGACCGGCACCGTGTACGACGTCGCCATGGAGCACGAGCGCACCCGGGACTGGGTGATCAGCCGGGTCGCGCTCCAGGAGGGCTCGAAGCGCTTCGGCCGCAAGGGTCAGACGCACGTCGCGGAGTGGCGCGACGTCGAGGGCTTCGCGGCCCCCGAGGGGGCGCAGGGCGCGACCCACCTGCTCGCGGCGCTCGAGGAGATGCGGCCGGCCGACCTCGCCAACGTCATCCACGACCTGCCCGCCAAGCGCCGCGGCGAGATCGCGGCGGCCCTCGACGACGAGCGGCTCGCGGACGTCCTGGAGGAGCTGCCCGAGGAGGACCAGGTCGAGATCCTCGGCGCCCTCGGCAACGAGCGGGCCGCCGACGTGCTCGAGGAGATGTCCCCCGACGACGCCGCGGACCTGATCGCCGAGCTCCCACCCGAGACCGCCGAGCGGCTGCTGCAGCTGATGGAGCCCGAGGAGGCCGAGGACGTCCGGCGGCTGATGTCCTACGAGGAGCACACCGCCGGCGGCATGATGACCACCGAGCCGGTGATCCTGCCCCCGGACGCGACCGTGGCCGACGCCCTCGCGCACGTCCGCAACGTCGAGCTGAGCCCGTCGCTGGCCGCGTTGGTGTACGTCGCCCGGCCGCCGCTCGAGCCGCCCACCGGGAAGCTGCTCGGCGTCGCGCACATCCAGCGGCTGCTGCGCGAGCCCCCCTCGACGATGGTCGGTCACGTGCTGGACACCGACATCGAGCCGCTGCGTCCCACCTCCAGCCTCGAGGACTGCGCCCGGCACCTCGCGACGTACAACCTGGTGGCCGCACCCGTCGTCGACGAGGACGGTCGGCTGGTCGGCGCGGTGACCGTCGACGACCTGCTCGACCACCTGCTGCCCGAGAACTGGCGGGACACCCCCAGCCGCCCGGTCCCCTCCGTGCGCATCGGCACGACCGGAGGTGGCGCGCGTGGATAGGACCCCGGCCCGCCAGCGCCAGGACGCGCGCAAGGAGATGCGCAAGGAGCGGTCCCGCGAGCCCCGGCGCGAGAACCGCGGCCCCCGGCTCGACGTGCCCAAGGAGACGCGTCGGACGCTGGTCCGGCGGCCCCAGGTCGACTCCGACCAGTTCGGCCGGTTCGCGGAGAACTTCGCACGGTTCATGGGGACGGCGCGGTTCCTGATCTACATGACGCTGTTCGTCAGCGTCTGGCTGGCGTTCAACTGGCTCGCGCCGGGGCCGATCCGCTTCGACGACTTCCCGTTCATCTTCCTGACCCTGATGCTCAGCCTGCAGGCGTCGTACGCCGCCCCGCTGATCCTGCTCGCGCAGAACCGGCAGGAGGACCGGGACCGGGTGATCGCCGAGCAGGACCGCACCGCGAACTCCCGCGCGCACGCCGACATGGAGTTCCTGGCCCGGGAGATGGCCTCCATCCGGATGGCGCTGGGCGACGTCGCGACCCGCGACTACGTGCGCTCCGAGCTGCGGCAGCTGATGCAGGAGCTCCAGGAGAAGCGGCTCCGTGACGAGGACGAGGAGGACTGCGACGTCTGACCCCTCGTGGGCGGCACGTACGCTGGAGACCATGACCTCCCCCGATCTCGAGCAGATCAACGCTGCGCTCGCGACCGTCAACGACCCGGAGATCCGGCGTCCCATCACCGACCTCGGCATGGTCGAGTCGGTCGACGTCGACGCCGACGGCCGGGTGGCGGTGAAGGTGCTGCTGACCGTCGCGGGCTGCCCGCTCAAGGACACCATCACCCGCGACGTGACCGCCGCGGTCGAGAAGGTCCCCGGCGTCACCGGCGTCGAGCTCACGCTGGGCGTGATGAGCGGCGAGCAGCGCGCCGGCCTCCAGGAGAAGCTGCGCGGGGGCCAGGCCCAGCGGGAGATCCCGTTCGGCCGCCCGGACTCGCTGACCAAGGTCTACGCGATCGCGTCCGGCAAGGGCGGCGTCGGCAAGTCCTCGGTGACGGTGAACCTCGCCTCCGCGATGGCCAAGCAGGGGCTCAAGGTCGGCATCGTGGACGCGGACATCTACGGCCACTCGGTGCCCGCGATGCTCGGCGTCGGCGACGTCCGGCCCACTCAGGTCGAGGACATGATCATGCCGGTCCCCACCTCCGACGACATCTCGGTGATCAGCATCGGGATGCTCAAGCCGCGCCGCGACCAGGTGGTCGCCTGGCGCGGCCCGATGCTCGACCGGGCCCTCGTGCAGATGCTCAGCGACGTCTACTGGGGTGACCTCGACGCGCTCTTCCTCGACCTGCCCCCGGGCACCGGCGACATCGCCATCTCGCTGGGCCAGCACCTGCCGAACGCCGAGGTCGTCGTGGTCACGACCCCGCAGGAGGCGGCCGCCGAGGTCGCCGAGCGGGCCGGCACGATGGCCTCGATGATGCACCAGCGCGTCGTCGGGGTCGTGGAGAACATGTCGTTCCTGCCCTGCCCGCACTGCGGACCGGAGCACCGCCTCGAGGTGTTCGGCTCCGGTGGCGGCAAGCGGGTCGCGCAGACCCTGTCCGGCCGGTTCGGCTACGACGTACCCGTCCTGGGCGAGATCCCGCTCGACCTGTCCCTGCGCGAGGGCGGCGACGCCGGCACCCCCATCGTGGACACGCACCCGGACTCCCCGGCCGCGCTGGCCCTGACCCAGGTCGCGAGGACGCTGTCGGGTCGGGGACGCGGTCTCGCCGGAATGCAGCTCGGCCTGAGCCCGGCCGGTAGGTTGTAGCCATGTTCGGGATCGGCCTGCCGGAGCTGATGGTGATCATCGTGATCGCCGTCATCGTCTTCGGCCCGGACCGGCTCCCCGAGTTCGCCCGGCAGGCCGGCCGCTTCGTGCGGCAGGTGCGGCAGTTCACCCAGACCGCGCGCGACGACATCCGCACCGAGCTCGGGCCGGAGTTCGCGGACTTCGAGCTCACCGACCTCGACCCGCGCCGGGCGGTGCGCAAGTACATCCAGGACGCCTGGGACGAGCCGTCCGAGGACGAGCAGCCCGCGCGGGCGGGTCACCGGCCCCTCACGGACGGCGAGCTGCCGCCGTACGACAGCGACGCGACCTGACCGGCCCGTGACCGCCCGGGTCAGCCGACCTTGCCGTCGAGGGTGACCCGGATCTTCTTGGTCCGGCCCGAGCGCAGCACGTCGAGCGTGATCGTCTCGCCCGGCTGGTGGCTGCGGATCGCCACGATCAGGCCGATGCCGTCGGTGATCGGCTTGCCGTTGACGGCGGTCACCACGTCACCCTTGCGCAGGCCACCGGCGGCGGCAGGCGTCCCGGAGGGTACGTCGGCCACCTCGGCGCCGCTGCTCTGCGCACCGGTGTTCACGTTCGCACCGATCACGGGGTAGCGCGCCTTGCCGGTGGCGAGGATCTGCGACGCCGTGATCCGGACCTGCTCCATCGGGATCGCGAACCCGACGCCGATGCTCCCGGACTCCCCGCCGATCACGCCGCCGGTGGTCGCGATGGCCGAGTTGACCCCGACGACCTGGCCGCGCAGGTTCACCAGCGGACCACCGGAGTTGCCGGGGTTGATCGCGGCGTCGGTCTGCACGGCGTTGATGTAGGACGACTCGTCCTGGTTGCCGGTGGTCACCGGACGGTCGGTGGCGCTGACGATGCCCGACGTCACCGTGCTGCTCAGGCCCAGCGGCGAGCCGATCGCGACGACGGTGTCGCCCACCCGCATCTGGCGCGACGAGCCGATCGCGGCCGGCCGGAGGTCGTTCGCGTCGGTCACCTCGAGCACCGCGATGTCGTAGACCGGGCTGCGGCCGATGATCTTGGCGGCGTGCTTCTTGCCGTTCTGGTCGACGACCTTGAGCTCACCCTCGCCGGTGGCGTCGGCGACCACGTGGTTGTTGGTGATCACGTGGTCCTTGTCGTCGAGCACGAACCCGGAACCGGTGGCGCCGCCCTGGGCGCTTCCGTCGGCACCACCCTTGGCCTGGATCTGCACCGTGCTGGGCAGCAGCCTCGCCGCCACCGCCGCGACGCTGCCGTTCTTGGCGTTCAGCGGGGCCGCGGCGCCGTTGTCGGTGCCGATCACCGGGATGCTGCCCACGCCGTTCGACGACATGGACGAGGAGACCGCGACACCCCCGATGACACCGCCGAGCAGACCGACCAGCAGCGCCAGGACCGTGATCACCGGCCACGCCCAGCCGGGGAACCGGGACGTGCCGGGGCCTGAGGCAGGCTGCGGCTGCTGCGACTGACCGGGCGGCCGGCCGTACGGCGAGCCGTAGCCGTAGCCCGGCTGCGCCGGGTAGGGAGTGGTGGGCCGCTGGCCGTGGGGCTGCCCGTAAGGCTGCGCGTAGGGCCCCGGCTGCTCCTGGTGCGGCTCCGGCTGACCCGAAGGCTGACCGGTGTGCGGCTGACCCGAAGCCTGACCCGAAGGCGGCGGGTACGACGTCCCGCTCTGCGTCAGGGGCCGGGTGTCGTCGAAGGCCGGGTCGCCCGGCCGTTCCGACGAGGCGGGGTCCACCGGCTGCTCGGGCGCGGCGTCCTGCCCGGGCTGCTGCTCGGGACGGTCGGCGTCGTCGTACTGGCTCACGGGACCCATTCTCACCTACGGCCCAACCCCAGAACCCGGGGCCGGACTCCGGACGGGCTCAGCGGCGGTCGCCGACCGAGCGGGCGTGCGCCACGTCATCGACTCCGGTGCCGAGCGTCCAACCACGGAGCCGCCCGTGCACCGAGGCGGCCGGCGCCACGAAGGCGGGGGTCGGCGTGGAGGAGGTGCTGGCGCCGCCGATCGAGGACGCCGGCGTCCCCGAGGTACCGCCGCCGATGCCCATCGGGGTGGCACCGAGGGTGGAGAGGCCGAGCACGGCGGCGGAGACCGAGCCGACGCCCACCAGGGCGATGCCGGCGCGGCGACGGGTGCGGCTGCGCGCCTCGAGCTCGTCCGTCTCGGCCCAGGCAGCGGCGGAGCCCAGCGAGGTCGGGTCGAGAAGCGAACCGAGGAACCGGTCGGAGGGCTGGTCGGCCTGCGGGCCGTCGGCGAACTGCGCGAGCTGTCGCTTGACCCACCCCTCGTGCTCGACCAGACGCCGGCACGGCGGGCAGACCATCGCGTGGTTCCACGCGCGCTCGGCCGTCTCGTCGTCGAGCTGGCCGTCGACGAGCGCGCTCACCGACGAGCCCAGATGCCCACCCAGCCGCCACATCGACGGCATCACGTGACCTGCGGGGCCAGGCGGGGCCGGCGGCGCGTCTCGGTGGGACCGGAGTAGCGCGAACGCCCTGCGGACGGGGCGCGGTGCGCGAGCGCCTTGCGGAGCATGGTGCGGCCGCGGTGGATGCGGGAGCGGACGGTGCCGAGCTTGAGGTCGAGCACGTCGGCGATCTCCTCGTAGCTGAGACCCTCGATGTCGCAGAGCACCACGGCGGCACGGAAGTCCGGGGGCAGCTCGGCCAGGGCGGACTCGACGTCCTCGTCGAACAGCCCGTCCAGCACCTGGATGTCGGGGGCAGCGGCCCGGCTCGGGATCCGGGTCTCCGCGTCGTCGGCGAGCGCGTCGAAGCGGATCTTGGCCTTGCGACGGGCCTGGTCGAGGAACAGGTTCGTGGTGATCCGGTGCAGCCAGCCCTCGAAGGTGCCGGGGGTGTACGACGACAGCGACCGGAACACCCGGACGAAGACCTCCTGGGTGAGGTCCTCGGCGTCGTGCGGGTTGCCGGTCAGCCGGTAGGCGAGGCGGTAGACCCGGGCGGAGTGCTGCGCGACGATCTCCTCCCAGGAGGGGGCCTGCCACTCGTCCTGGGGGCTGTGGCTCGTCGACTGGGTCATGCGGTGCTCCTCGGCCCGGATGGGGTCGTTGCGGGACTCGCCATCGTGATGGTGTCGGACTCCTACCGTAGAAGCCTCTCCTGAGAGAGGCCTGAGGGGAAGCGCCGGTCTACTCGAGCCCGGTGGGGTCGAGCTCGTCGAAACCAACGATGGCGACCACGTGCTCTGTCCGCTCAACGGACCGACCCCGGCCGTTGTTCCCGGACCGGGCGCCGATCAGGCGGTAGAGTCCCGCCCAGATACCGAACGGCATCTACACGATCACGACATTGGGAGGCCGTCATCGTCACGGGACTGAAGCCGGCGAGCTGGACCTATGCCGAGGAGTTCGTCACCGAGGACGAGGTGCTCACCGCGGCGCGCGCCCGCGCGGACGAGGTCGGCGTCGCCCCGATCGGCAACGGCGGCGGGGCCGCGCTGCGCTTCCTGGCCGCCGTGACCGAGGCCCGTGCGGTCGTCGAGATCGGCACCGGCACCGGCGTCTCCGGGGTCTGGATGCTGCGCGGCATGCGCCCGGACGGCGTCCTGACCACCGTCGACACCGAGGCCGAGCACCAGCGGCTGGCCAAGCAGGCCTTCAAGGAGGCCGGCATCCCGCCCCAGCGCGTGCGCCTGATCCCGGGCGCGGCGCTCGACGTGCTCCCCCGCCTCACCGACGGTCACTACGACCTGGTGTTCTGCGACGGCGACAAGACGGAGTACGGCGAGTACCTCGCCGAGGCGCTCCGCCTGCTCAAGCCCGGCGGGATCGTGGCCTTCGACAACGCCCTGTGGCACGACCGGGTCGCCGACCCCGCGCAGCGGGACGCCGAGACCGTCGCCATCCGCGAGCTCGGGCGGACCGTGCGCGAGCACGACTCGCTGCTGCCGGTGCTGCTCCCCGTCGGGGACGGGCTGCTGGTCGCCAAGAAGGTCTGGACCCCCGGCACCTGACCCACCGTTGGTCTCGACAGGCTCAACCAGCCGGGGTCGCTCGACCAGCCGGGGTGGTGGGCACCCAGAAGCGGAGCTTGCCGTTGCGGTTGTCCTCCAGGACGCCGCCGTTGGCCTCGATCACCCTGCGGGAGGCCACGTTGGTCTCGTCACAGGTGACCAGCACCTGGTCGATCCCCTGCGCCGCGGCCACCGGGAGCATCAGCCCGAGGGCCTGGGTGGCGTAACCCCGGCCGCGGGCCGAGGGACGGACGGCGTACCCGATGTGGCCGCCGACCTCGAGCAGCCAGGGGGTCAGGGTGTGCCGCAGGGAGATCCTGCCGACCACGTGGTCCTGGGGGTCGTCCTCGACCATCCAGAGGTACGTCCCGGTCACCCAGCCGGCCGGACGCCGAGTCTCGGAGCGGGCCAGCGCGACCGTGTAGTCGCAGAAGTCCGCGAAGTTGTCCGGGTCGACCAGCGTGCCCAGGGTGTAGTCGACGCCCGGGAGGCCGGGCTCGGACGGGAACACCATGTCGAGGTACTGCGGGTTGCCCTCGTCGGTCAGCTCGCTGAGCGCCTCGAGGTAGGACGGCTGGAGCGCCGGGTCCGGCTCGGCCAGGCGGAGCACCATCTCGCCGGCTGTCCGCTCAGGCGTACGACGGCGCGGCGAGGAAGCCTGCCGCGCCCTCGGCGACCGCGACCACCTCGCAGGGCTCGATCAGCACCGGAGCCGAGCCCACGATCTGCGAGCCCGGCGACTCCGCGGCGACCGCGGTGAACTCCTGCTGGAACGCGTCGCGCGCGGCGGAGGACTCGAAGACGTAACAGCCCTCGAACCACTCCCCGGCGCGCATCCGCCAGGTCTTGAACCGCAGCCCCTCCTTGCCGGAGAAGCGCGCGTGCGAGCTCTCGGAGACGTACGACGCCAGCGACTGCTCCACCCCGTCGGGAGCCCCGTCGAGGGACCAGCGGACCGTCAGACCGTGCATGTGCTTCCTCCGGAGGCCTAGTCGACGACGCCGGCCAGCGGCTCGCGCAGCTCCAGCCAGTGCAGGAGTGCGCGGGCCCCGAAACCGGTGGCGCCCTTGGTGTACTCGAACTCGTCGTCCGGGGAGTCCCCGACCGACGCGATGTCCAGGTGCGCCCAGGGCAGGCCGCCGGTGAAGTGCTGGAGGAACAGCGCCGCGGTGATCGCACCGGGGCTGCCCCCGGCGTTGTCCGCGTCGGCGACCTTGGAGGCGATCCGCTCCTCGTAGTCCGCGACCAGCGGCATCCGCCACAGCGGCTCCCCCGCCGCCAGGGACGCGGCCCGCACCGTGGTGGCCAGGGCGTCGTCGTTGGCGAAGAACCCCCCGGTCTTCTGCCCCAGGGCGATCTTCATCGCGCCGGTCAGGGTGGCCACGTCCACCAGCACGTCGGGCTTGAGCTCGGCCACCGCGTAGGCGAGGGCGTCCGCGAGCACCAGCCGGCCCTCGGCGTCGGTGTTGGTGACCTCGGTCGTGCGGCCGCCGTAGTGGCGCAGCACGTCGCCGGGCCGGATCGAGTTCGCGCCGACGGAGTTCTCGGCGCACGCCATCAGGCCGGTGACCCGGACGGGGCAGTCGACGTCGGCCAGCGCAGCCATGACCGCGAGCACCACGCCCGCACCGGTCATGTCCCGCTTCATCAGCATCATGTTGTCGCGCGGCTTGATCGACAGGCCGCCGGTGTCGAACGTGATGCCCTTGCCGACCAGCACGACGTGACGGGCCTTGCGGGCGCCGCGACGCGGGGCGTAGTCCAGCCGCACCAGGCGAGGCGGGTTCGCGGAGCCCTGGCCGACCCCGACGATGCCGCCGAAGCCGTCCTTCTCCAGGGCCTTCTCGTCCCACACCGTGAGGTCGAGCCCGGCCCGCTTCGCGACGTCGGCGGCCTGCTCGGCCAGCCACACCGGGTTCTTCAGGTTCGAGGGGACCAGCGCCAGCGTGCGCGACTGCCAGCCGGCCCCGGCCACGGCGAGCGCGCGCTGCAGCACGTCCTTGCGGGCGCCGGCGTCCACGAGCCCGGCCAGCACGGCCCGCGCGACGGGCCGCTCCTTCGGCCCCTCGGAGCGCCAGTGGAACTCGTAGGAGCCGAGCACCAGGCCCTCGACGAGCGCCCGCAGGCCGGCGTCGTCGCACAGCGCGGAGATCGAGGTGGCGACGCACTGCCGCCCCTTCGTACGACGGGCGACCGCCGCCCCGGCACGACGCAGCTCGTCCGTCGTACCGGTGCCGACACCGACGAGCAGCAGCAGCCGCAGGTCGGCGTTGCTCAGTCCGGAGGTGTCCAGGACGGCCCGCTCGACGATCTCGCCGGCCTTGCCGGTGGCGGAGAAGGTGTCGAGCAGCGCGAAGAGGTCGTCGTCCAGCTCGTCGAGCAGCTCGGCCGCACCCGGCCCGAGGGTGAGACCGTCGTCGCCGGCCAGCACCGGGATCGCCACCACGTCGGCGCCGAGGACGGCAGACGGCGCGACGTCGCTCAGCGCGACCTGCGGCGGGGACACCTGGGTGGGCAGCGCCACGGCGCCTCCTTCGATCTGGGTGGCTCGTCGTGTCCCGAGACGCGGTCGTTTCGCCCCGACTCGGTACGCCGCACCCTACCTCCGGGCGCGGGAACGCGAGGACCCCGCCTGCTCCGGGGAGCGGGCGGGGTCCTGGCGTCGTTCGGGTCTTGGGGTCAGCCGACGACCCCGGCGAGCGCCTCACCGAGCGCCCCGGCCTCTTCAGCGTTGAGTTCGACCACCAGACGGCCACCACCCTCGAGAGGCACGCGCATCACGATGCCGCGCCCCTCCTTCGTGACCTCGAGCGGGCCGTCGCCCGTCCGCGGCTTCATAGCCGCCATGCGCACACCTCTTCCTGTTCGATGCGCCTTCTGGTCGTGGCGCTGCTGAGTTGCGTGCCCATTATCCCCCATTTCCCTCGCGTCCACGGCCAACCACCGAACCTCGTACGGCAGACTCGTCGGCGTGCACGCCCGGTCCGCGCTCTTCGACCTGTACGGCGACCACCTGCGGACCCGGAGCGACCGGGCTCCGGTGGCCGCGCTGGTCCGCCTGCTCGCGCCGCTCGACATCGCCCCGCCCGCGGTCCGCACCGCGATCTCGCGGATGGTCCGGCAGGGGTGGCTGGAACCTGTGCGGCTGCCCGCCGGACCGGGTTACGCGCTCACCGGCCGCGCCCGGCACCGGCTCGATGACGCGGCCTCCCGCATCTACCGGACCCGTGACGCGACCTGGGACGGCTCCTGGGACCTGCTGGTGCTCCAGCCGCTGACCCAGCGCTCGGCGCGGGACCGGGTGCGCAGCGGGCTGTCGTTCCTGGGCTACGCGCCGCTGTCCGACAGCACCTGGATCAGCCCCTTCGCCTCCCCCGAGGCCGACCAGCTCCTCGCCACCGAGGGCGCCGGGTTCGCGCGGTTCCGTGCGCACGACGACCACCCCGCGGACCGGGCCCGGCAGGCGTGGGACCTCGCGAGCCTGGCGACGTCGTACGTCGCGTGGTGCCGGTTCGCGGATCGGCTGCTCGACGACCCGTCCTCGCAGCTCGGCGGGCTGGCCGAGGCGTCCGAGGACGAGCGGGCGTTCGCCGTACGCTCCGTTCTCGTCCACGAGTGGCGCAAGTTCCTGTTCACCGACCCGGGGCTGCCCGCCGAGCTGCTGCCCGCGGACTGGGTCGGCCACGAGGCGGCTACCTTCTTCGCGGAGGAGGCCGCCCGGCTGCTCCCGGCGGCGTCCCGCTTCGTCGACACCTGCCTGACCAGTGCCGACCCGTCATCCGCCCACGCACCCGACCGCCAGCAGAGTGGAGCTCGCTCATGACCGATCCGCAGGACCAGCCCGTCCTCTACGCCGTCGAGCACGGCATCGCCACCATCACGCTCAACCGTCCGGACGCGATGAACAGCCTGGACGTCGCGACCAAGGTGGCGCTGCGCGACGCGGTCACGTCGGCCGCCGGGGACCCGGCCGTCCGGTGCGTGGTGCTCACCGGCACCGGCCGGGCGTTCTGCGTCGGCCAGGACCTCAAGGAGCACGTCCAGATCCTGAACGACAGCTCGTCGGACCAGCTGTTCCGCACGGTGCCGGAGCACTACAACCCGACGGTGACGGCGATCGCCACGATGCCCAAGCCGGTCGTCGCCGCGGTCAACGGGGTCGCCGCCGGGGCCGGTGCCAGCCTGGCCTTCGCCTGCGACTTCCGGGTGCTCGCCGACGGCGCAGGGTTCAACCTGGCCTTCAGCGGCATCGCGCTCTCCTGCGACACCGGCTCCTCCTGGACGCTGCCGCGGCTGGTCGGCCGGGCCAAGGCGCTGGAGCTGCTCTACTTCCCGCGCACCATCAAGGCCGACGAGGCGCTCGAGCTCGGGCTGGCCACCACGGTGGTGCCCGCCGACGGTCTGGCCGACGAGGTCGCCGGGCTGGCGACGCGGCTGGCCGAGGGGCCGACGGTCTCGTTCGGGGCGATCCGCCGCTCGCTGGTGCACAGCGCCGGCCACGACCTCGCCTCCTCCCTGGCCTTCGAGGCCGACATGATGGCGCTGACCGGGTCCACCCAGGACCATCGCAACGCGGTGGACTCGTTCGTCGCCAAGCAGAAGCCCGTCTTCGAAGGTAAGTAGGAACCCTCATGCAGCGACGACTCGGCGTCCTGACGATGGCTGTGGTGCTGGTGCTGGCGGGCCTCGCGGCGGTCCCCACCGCGAGCGCAGCGACGCGCCCGCTCCCGTCGTACCTCTCCCTGCCCGCGCACGTGCGGCAGCTGGTCACGGTGACCAGCGACCGGTGGTCGAACAAGCGGGCCACGCTCAACGCGTGGCGGCGCGACGCGTCCGGCTGGCACCGTGTGCACGGGCCGGTGACCGTGCGGCTGGGCTGGAACGGTTGGGCCCCCGCGAGCAAGCGCAGGCAGAACAGCGGTACGACGCCGGCCGGCAAGTTCACGATGCCCTACGCCTTCGGCAACCGCGCCGACCCCGGGGCCAGGCTGCGCTACACGCGCGTGGACGGCGACGACATGTGGCCCTACGAGCCGCGCGACCCGGCGACGTACAACATCTACCAGCCCTACCGCTCCTCGACGTCGCGCTGGCGCGCCGACTACAGCGAGCGGCTCGCGTCCTACGGCTACGAGTACGCCCACGCCGTGGTGCTCGGCTACAACCTGCCCACCGGCGTGCACTGGTCCGCGGCGCGTCGCCAGTACGTCGCCACGCACCCGGCGAGGACCGGCAAGGGTGGCGGGATCTTCCTGCACGTGCAGAGGAGCAGGTACACCGCCGGCTGCGTGGCGGGACCGCTCAGCGACATCCGGTGGGTCGTGCGCTGGCTCGACCCCTCGCTGAGCCCGCGGATCGTGATGGGCCCGCGGGACTGGGTGCGCCGGACCTACTAGCGCGAACCGCCGAGGAACCGGAGCAGCTGCCGGGGCGCGGTGACGGTCATCCGGTGCCGGCTCGGGTGCGGTCCGTACTCCGCCGTCACCGCGACGCCGGCGTAGCGGGCCATGTACCACTGGGTGAACGTGCCGTGGCAGACGCCGCCGCAGGTCAGGTTGCGCCGGGGCAGGTCGAGCGCGTCCGCCAGCCGGCGGGCGAAGGGCCGTGACTCGCGCGACGACACGTCGACGCCGTTCAGCGGCTGGTGGAAGCTGACGATGCGGCGCGGCCGGACCTGGTCGAAGAACGCCATCAGCGCCCGGGTCTCCGGCTCCGACCCGGCGCTGCGGCCGGACTCGTAGCGGCCGTCGAGGTTCGCCCAGTGGTAGGGGTAGTTGCGGTTCAGGTCCACGCCGTGGGCGTTCTTGCGGGTGTGCCGGGCGAGGCCGTCGGGGTTGGCGACCGGGACCAGCCAGAGGTCGACGCCGTGCACGGGCCGCCCGTCGCGCAGGTCGGTCAGGATGCGTCGGGTGGCCGGCTCGTCGCCGTGCAGGGTGGCCATCAGGACCACGCGGTTGGACGACGTGGGGTCCCCGACCCGGTAGGCGCGGATCGCGCGGCCGCGCACGGAGTGCCCGATGACCCGGGACTCGACGACGGCCGGCCGGCTCGTGCCGGCGGAGGCGGTGACCGGCTCTCCGACCAGCAGCGTCACGAGCAGCAGCAGCGGGACCAGGAGTACGGCGCCGGCGTGGGGTCTCATCGGGTCAGGGGATCTTGTCGAGGGCCAGGAACACCGTGAAGATCAGGACCCCGACGAGCAGCCCGACGTGCGCGAGGACCGAGAGTCCGGGCCCCTCGCCCCAGCTGTCGCTGGCCGGGGCGGAGGAGTGCCGTCCCTTGGCCGGGACCCAGCGGGCCAGCACCAGCAGGCCCGCGACGACGGTGACCCACCACAGCAGCAGGCCGAGCCACCCGAGCACCGGGATCCCGGTCAGCAGGAAGGCCACCCAGAGCAGCAGGGCGGGCACACCGGCGTAGGTGTGCAGGCTGAGGACGCTGTGCGGGATGGAGATGCGTCCCGCGGCGTCGCCGTCTTCCTTGGCCAGCCGGACCCGGGTCAGCGCGACCACGACGGCCGCGAGCACGGTCAGCACCCAGGTGATGAGCATCGGAGTCACGCTCCGAGCATGCCCGAGTTCGGCGCCTCACGGCACCTTTTGGGGCTCTAACCGCTCCGGCGCGCCGCACTGTCGGCCTCCACGAGGAGCCGCATCGAGGCCAGCCCCCGGTCGATCAGCCGCTCGACGAGCGGCCGGACGGCGCGCCACCCGGCGGCTCCGACGGACCCCAGGGGTACGACGACGACCTCCGCCCACACGAACCGGCTGGCGTGCTCGCCGCACGCGAGGACGACGAACTCGCCCTCACCCTTGACCACCGCCCCCCGGTGCAGCACCTCGCACCGGCCGCCCCCGTCCGGGGTCCGCTCCCAGGCCGTGATCGTCATCGGGTCCCAGAAGCCGACCCGCCCGAGGCCGCTCCAGGCACGGAACCTGCCGCCGAGCCCGCGGGCCTCGTCGACGTTCTCGACCCGGGTCTGCGGGATCCACTCCTCCTGCCGCGGCCAGTCGGTGACGTAGTCCCAGACCGCCGAGGCGGGCGCCTCGATGTCCACGACGCGCTCGATGCGGGTGCGCACGTCAGGCGCCCGGTTCGCCGTCACGGCCGAGGTCGCTGCGCGGGTCCATCTCCGCGGCGAGCCGGTCGAGCAGCGCGTCCACCTCGGACATCCGGTAGCCGCGGACCGCCGTACCGAACCGGACCCGGCGCAGGTCCTGCGCGGTCAACGGCCCGTCGGCGGGCACCCGGGCGTCCGGGCGGTCGTCGTAGGTGTCCGCCATCGAGCCGCCCCGCCCTGCGGCGACCACGGCGATACCGCCCATCACGGCGACGACGATCACGGCGAAGAACCAGGTCATGGCTCGATCGTACGGAGGTGTCCTCAGTCCGGCTGCCGCCCGTCGACCGCGGCCGCGCCGCCACCGGGCCGGGAGTCGACGCGCTCGCGCTGCGCCTCCACCATCACGGCCACCGCCTCGTCGACGTCGTCGGTCACCCGGAACATGTCCAGGTCGGTCTCGGCGATCTTGCCGTCGGCGAGCACGGTGTTGTGGATCCAGTCGACGAGCCCGGACCAGTAGGCGGTGCCGACGAGCACGATCGGGAACGACGTGACCTTCTGGGTCTGCACCAGGGTGAGCGCCTCGAACAGCTCGTCGAACGTGCCGAAGCCGCCGGGCAGGACGATGAAGCCCTGGGCGTACTTCACGAACATCGTCTTGCGCGCGAAGAAGTAGCGGAAGTTGAGCCCGCGGTCGACGTACTGGTTCAGCCCGGCCTCGAAGGGCAGCTCGATGCCGAGGCCGACCGAGGTGCCGCCGGCCTCGCAGGCGCCCTTGTTCGCGGCCTCCATCACGCCCGGGCCGCCCCCGGTGATGACCGCGAACCCGGCCTCGGCCAGCCCGCGGCCGATGCCCTCGGCGAGTGCGTACGCCGGCTCGTCCGGTCTGGTGCGTGCGGAGCCGAACACGGAGACTGCCGGGCCGAGCTCGGCGAGCGCACCGAAGCCCTCGACGAACTCGCTCTGGATGCGCAGCACCCGCCACGGGTCGGTGTGCACCCAGTCGGTCGGCCCCCGCGAGTCGAGCAGCCGCTGGTCGGTGGTGCTTGCCTCGACCTGGCCGCGGCGCATCACCGTGCGGCCCTGGAACCTCTCCGGGACGCCGTCCTCGGTCCGGTCCGTCTCGGTCATGCGCCCTCCCCCAGCCAGGTCCGCAGGTTGCGCTCGACCTCGGTGATCTGCGCCAGCGGCACGAACTCGTCCTGCTTGTGCGCGAGGTGCGGGTCGCCCGGCCCGAAGTTCACCGCCGGGATGCCCAGCCCGCTGAACCGGGCCACGTCGGTCCAGCCGAACTTCGGGTTCGCCGTGCCACCGACGGCCTCGACGAACGCGGCGGCGGCGGGGACCGACAGGCCCGGCATCGCGGCCGGTGCGGAGTCGCTGACCTCCATCTCGAAGCCGTCGAAGACCTCCTGCACGTGCGCGACGGCCTCCTCGACCGACCGGTCGGGTGCGAACCGGTAGTTGACCGACACCGTGCACTCGTCGGGCAGCACGTTGCCGGCCACGCCGCCGGAGATGAACACGGCGTTCAGGCCCTCGTGGTACTCCAGCCCGTCGATGACCGGCTTCCTCGGCTCGTAGGCGTTCAGCCTCGTGAGCACCTCGGCGGCGCCGTGGATCGCGTTGACGCCGGTCCACGAGCGGGCTGAGTGCGCGCGCTGCCCCCGGGTATGTACGTCGACCCGCAGCGTGCCCTGGCAGCCGGCCTCGACGACGCCGTCGGACGGCTCCATCAGGATCGCGAAGTCGGCCTGGAGGAGGTCCGGGTCGGTCTGCGAGAGCAGCTGCAGGCCGTTGCGCTCGGCCTCGACCTCCTCGCACTCGTAGAACAGGTAGGTGACGTCGCGGTTGGTCACCGGCAGCGCCGCGAGCCGCAGGGCGATCGCGACCCCGCCCTTCATGTCGCAGCTGCCGAGGCCGTGCAGGTTCGCCTCGTCGCGGCGGGCCGGGAGGTTCGCGTTGAGCGGCACGGTGTCGATGTGCCCGGCGACCACCACCCGCTCGGCGTGCCCCTGGTGGGTGCGCGCGACGACGGTGTTGCCGAAGCGCTGCACGTCGAGGTGGTCGAGGCGACGCAGCGCCTCCTCGATCGCGTCGGCGATCTCCTGCTCGTTGCCGCTCACCGACTCGATGTTGACCAGGTCCTCGGTCAGCTGCACGGCGTCCACGCTCAGATCAAGTCCCATGTGCCCATCCAACCAGCCGGAGCCGTGCGGCGAGGCCCACCCCGGCTTCGGTAGCGTTGGGCCGTGACCTCCTCTGCTGCGCACGCGCCTGCCCCGACGACCGCGTGGGGCTACGGCCTCGCGACGTACGCCGGCACCGAGGGCGAGGGTGGCGTGCTCGACACGTGGTACCCGACCCCCCGGCTGGGCAGCCCCGACGTCGACCTGGAGGCCCCCAGCGAGCTGGTCCGGCTCGAGGGCGTCGACGAGGTGCGCGGCGTGCGCCGGCTCGTCGTACGCACCGTGCTGGACGACCTGCAGGCAGCACCCGCCGACGCCCACGACACCTGGCTGCGGCTGCACCTGCTCAGCCACCGGCTGGTCGCCCCGCACTCGATCAGCCTGGACGGCATCTTCGGGCACCTGAGCAACGTGGTGTGGACCGACGCCGGGCCCTGCGCGGTCGAGGGCTTCGAGAGCACCCGGCTGCGGTTGACCGAGGCGCGCGGGCACGTGACCGTGCTCGGCGTGGACAAGTTCCCGCGGATGACCGACTACGTGCTGCCCACGGGTGTGCGGATCGCCGACGCCGACCGGGTGCGCCTGGGCGCGCATCTGGCCGAGGGCACCACGGTCATGCACGAGGGCTTCGTGAACTTCAACGCCGGCACGCTCGGCACCTCGATGGTCGAGGGCCGCATCAGCGCCGGCGTCGTGGTCGGCGACGGCTCGGACGTGGGCGGCGGGTCCTCGATCATGGGCACCCTGTCCGGCGGCGGCAAGGCGGTCATCTCCGTGGGTCGTCGCTGCCTGATCGGCGCGAACGCCGGCATCGGCATCTCGCTCGGCGACGACTGCGTCGTGGAGGCCGGCTGCTACGTGACCGCCGGGACCAAGGTCACCGTGCTCGGCGACGGGGAGCCCTCGGTGGTCAAGGCGGCCGACCTCTCGGGCGCGAGCAACGTGCTGTTCCGTCGCAACTCGACCACCGGGGCGGTGGAGGCGGTGCCGTGGGGTGGCAACGGCATCGAGCTGAACGCCGACCTGCATGCCAACTGACCGACGCACGAACCGGGCCGGTCGGGCGGCCGCCGTACTGCTCGCGTGCGCCCTCGTCGTCGGCGGCGTCTTCCTGCTGTTCAACCGGGGCGTGGGGCCGCTGCCGGACCCCGAGGGCTGCCAGGCCCGGGTCGGCGGCGTGGTCGTGGACATGTCCACCGAGCAGGCCGAGAACGCCACGATGATCGTCGCCGTCGCCGTACGCCGTGGGCTGCCGGCGCGTGCGGCGTCGATCGCGCTCGCCACGGCCTACCAGGAGAGCAAGCTGCACAACTTGGACCACGGTGACCGGGACTCCCTGGGGCTGTTCCAGCAGCGCCCCTCGCAGGGCTGGGGGACGGCGAAGCAGATCCAGAACCCCTACTACTCCGTCAACCGGTTCTACGACGCGCTGGTGAAGATCGACGGCTACCAGGGCATGCGCATCACCGAGGCGGCGCAGAAGGTGCAGCGGTCCGGCTTCCCCGAGGCCTACGAGGACCACGCGGCAGACGGGCGGGCGCTGGCCTCTGCGCTCACCGGGTACAGCGCCGGGCGGTTCAGCTGCGTCGTGCACGCCGCCGGCGGCTCGGTCGCTGCCGAGCGAACCGGCCGCGGCGGCCTCACCCCGCGCGCCGCGCGGGTCCGCCGGGACCTCGAGCGCGCGTTCGGGAACCTGCCGCTCGGCGGTTTCGCCAGCGGGGGTGTGTCCACCGGGCACATGCGGGGCTCGGCGCACTACGACGGGCGCGCGGTCGACGTGTTCGTGCGCCCGGTCAACCAGGACAACAAGCGCAAGGGCTGGGCGATCGCGTCCTACCTGGTGGCGCACGCGTCCCGGCTGCAGATCGACCACGTCATCTTCGACAAGCAGATCTGGACCGCCGGAGCCCGCTCCGAGAGCGGCTGGCGGGACTACGACCCGGGCGACGGGCCGGGCAGCCGGGTCGTCCTCGAGCACCGCGACCACGTGCACGTCGACGTGGTCGGCGGGGGCTGAGCACAGCAAGCGTTCCAGCACAACGGCGAATGCGACATGTCGGACCTCTTCGACATCTAGCCCGAGTGGGCCATGTCTCCGCCGTTCGGTCAGGTCGACAGGGACAGGAGGCCCATTGCGGCCGGCCACGCTCCCGGCGAGGATGGAGCGACCTGGCGGTGCACCGGCCGCCGGCCAAGTGGGGTTCGGAGCCTTCCTCCGCTCCCCGGGGGGATCTCATGTACAGCGACTCCGTGCTCTACACGATCGGTACGGCACTCAACCGCGCGCACGACAACGACGTCGCCGTGCAGATCCTGGTCGAGGGCCAGTGGCTCAGCGGCAGGATCGCCGCGGTGGACGGCCACGGGGTGGTGCTCCACTCCGACGACGCCGAGCACGCGGTGATCCGGATGGGCAGCGTCTCCGCGGTCCGCGTGTTCGCCGCCGCCCCGGGGCGCACGCCGATCCCCACCAAGGCCACCGCGATGCCGATGCCGGCGGGCCGGGAGCAGGACGGCTGAGGTCCGCGGACCCTCAGGCCAGCCGGCGTACGGCGGCCGCGACCCGCTCGTCGGTGGCGGTGAACGCCACCCGCACGTGCTCGGCGCCGGCCGCGCCGTAGAACGACCCGGGGGCGACGAGGATGCCGCGCTCGGCCAGCCAGCCGACCGTGTCCCAGCACGGCTCCCCGCGCGTGACCCAGAGGTACAGCGATCCCTGCGAGTGGTCGACGCGGAAGCCCGCTCCCTCCAACGCGGCCTTGAGGTCGGCCCGGCGCCGCGCGTAGCGGGCCCGCTGCTCGCAGACGTGCTCGTCGTCGTCGAGCGCGACCCGCATCGCGTGCTGCTGGGGACCGGGCATCTGCAGCCCGAGGTTCTTGCGGACCGCGAGCAGCTCGCCCACCACCGCAGGGTCGCCGGCGACGAACGCGCAGCGGTAGCCCGCGAGGTTGGACCGCTTCGAGAGCGAGTGCACCGCGAGGATGCCGGTGTGGTCGCCGTCGCAGACGTCGGGGCGCAGCACCGAGACCGGGCCCTGTTCGGCCGTCGTCTCCCAGGACATCTCCAGGTAGCACTCGTCGGAGACCAGCAGCGCGCCCCGCTCGCGGCACCACTGCACGACCTTGCGCAGGTGGTCGACGGGCAGCACCCGGCCGGTCGGGTTGGACGGCGAGTTGACCCAGACCATCGCGACCCGCTCCGGGCCGACCGCGGTCAGCGAGTCGGTGGCGATCGTGCGGGCCCCGGCGAGCCGTGCGCCCACCTCGTAGGTCGGGTAGGCCAGCTCGGGCTGCACCACCAGGTCACCGGCCCCGAGCCCGAGGTGGGTCGGCATGGAAGCGATCAGCTCCTTGGACCCGATCACCGGGAGCACCGCGTCGACGTCCAGGCCGGTGACCCCGAACCTCCTCGCGAGCCAGTCGACCGCCGCCTGCCGGGTGTCCACGCGGCCCACGGTGAGCGGGTAGCCCGGCGAGTCGGCCGCCGCGGCCAGGGCCTGCTGCACCACGTCGGGCGTCGGGTCGACCGGGGTGCCGACCGAGAGGTCGACCACCCCGTCCTCGTGACGCCGGGCCCGCTCGGCGTACGCCGTCAGGTGGTCCCACGGGAAGTCGGGAAGGGCCCGGGAAACAGAACGCGCCGCCCACCTCGGTGAGGGGGTCGGCGCGCTGTCGTGACGGACGGTCACTCCTGGTTCTGCGGGAAGGGCAACGCCGCGATGAGCGGGTGGTCCTTGTCGATCACGCCGAGCTTGGCTGCGCCGCCGGGCGAGCCGAGGTCGTTGAAGAAGTCGACGTTGGCGGTGTAGTAGTCCTTCCACTGCTCCGGGGTGTCGTCCTCGTAGAAGATCGCCTCCACGGGGCACACCGGCTCGCAGGCACCGCAGTCGACGCACTCGTCCGGGTGGATGTAGAGCATCCGCTTGCCCTCGTAGATGCAGTCGACGGGGCACTCGTCGACGCAGGCCCGGTCCTTGAGGTCGACGCAGGGCTGCGCGATGACGTAGGTCACCTTGATCCTCCCGATCTTGACTCTGTGGTGGTCTAACACAGCCTAGTATCACGTCCGTCCCACCCTGAACCGAACCCCGTCCCGCAAGACGAAAGCGCTGCTCCCATGACGTCTCCACCCGGTCTCGGCCCGCACTGCGTGGGCCGGCGCGTGGTGGTGCGCCGCGTGCTCCCGGGCCGGACCGGGCCGTCCGGCGGCCCCGCGATGACCGACCTCCTCGGGGTCATGGAGACCTGGGACCCGCCGACCACGACGGTCCGCGCCGAGGACGGGACGCTGACCGAGATCGTGCTGGCCGACATCGTCTCCGGCAAACCCGTGCCGCCGCGCCCCTCGACCCGGATGCGGGTCTCCGCCGAGCAGGCCTGCCTGCTCTCCAACGCGTCCTGGCCCGCGGTCCACACCGAGCGCCTCGGCGACTGGCTGCTGCGGGCGTCCGGCGGATTCAGCGCACGGGCGAACTCCGTGATGGCGGTCGGCGACCCGGGGCTCCCGTTCGACGAGGCGGTGCACCGGGCGGCCGCGTTCTACGCCGCCCACGGTCTGCAGGTGTGGGCACAGGTCGTCGTCGGCTCCGCGACCGCCGCGTGGTTCGAGGACGCGGGCTGGCCGACGGCGCGTCCGGGCGAGGCGGACTCGGAGTTCCAGATGGCGTCGGTCGCTCAGGCCTCCCGGGCGGTGCGTCGCCTGCTGCCCGCGTCGGCTGCTGCGGTCTCGGTCGGTACGACGCTCACGCCGGCGTGGCTCGCGAACGACTCGCGTGCCCTCGCGCATCCGGCCGAAGCGGCCGCCGTACTCCAGGGGCCGGAGCAGGTGGCGTTCGTGACGGTCCCCGCGACGGGTTCGGGCTCCGACGTGGTCGCGAAGGGTCGGGTCGCGTGCGACGGCGACTGGGCCGGGATCACCGACATCTGGGTCTCCCCCGACCACCGCCGGCAGGGCCTCGGCCTGGTCGTCCTCGACGCGATGCTCGAGTGGTCCGCCGAGCGCGGCGCGACCACGGCCTACCTGCAGACCCGCGGCGACAACGCGCCGGCGCTCGCGCTCTACGAGCGGCTGGGGTTCCGCACCCACCACACCTACCGCTACCTGGCCGCGCCCTCGCAGCCCTCGGGAGACTGACATGCGCACCCGCCTGCTCCTCGTCCTGCTGGCGCTGGTCGCCGGTCTCGCCGTCGTGCCCGCCGCCGCCGCGCAGGACACCTCGCGCTACGCGGTGATCACGTTCCACAAGAACTACGGCAACACGCACCGCTCGACGCTGACCTGGCAGGTGTTCTCGGTCAGCGACGGCAAGCGCACGACCGTCGTCCGCAAGGAGTGGCGGGCCGGCGCGGGGTACTTCCGCGGCTCCACGAACGCCTGCGCCAAGAACCTCGGCTGGCTCCCGGACGGCCGCTACCGCCCGACGCTGTTCGGCGACTACCACGGCAACCTGATCAAGGGCCGGGCGATCTACCTCGGCCAGAAGCGGTGCGCGAATGGGACGATGCGCACGGACCTCTTCATCCACACCGAGCAGGGCGCGGGCAGCCGGCAGTGCGCCGACCTCAGAGGTGACCAGGTCTGCCGCTGGGAGTACCCGAAGATCAACGACTACCGGTCCTACGGGTGCGTCAAGCTCTCCCCCGGTGACCTGCGCGAGCTGTACGACGCCTGGCGGCGGTACTTCCCGCTCGGCTCGACCGACCGGGTGCAGGTCCGGGTCCGCTGACCCCTGCCACCGGTTCGGTCTACGGGCTCACTCCGCCAGGGGCGCTGTCTAGCCGGCGCAGCCGATCGGCGCCGCGGCGTTCGCGGGACCGTCGTGGTGGAAGGCGTCGAGCACCCAGGCGATGGCCTGCGGGTCGTTCGGGATGCTCAGGTGCTCGGCGGTGTCCGCGGGGCAGCGGTCCTGGAGCGTGATGTTGGTGCTCTCGGCGCTCGGCGTGAGGAACGCCGACGTGTAGGGGACGACCACCTCGTCGTACGCCGTCTCGACCTGCGTGTAGTCCACGGCGCCGGGCGTCTCGTCCGGGTTGTTCAGGGCGGTGAGGAAGTCCGACCCGGCCCGCTGCTGGTCGCAGGAGACGCAGTACGGCGAGGAGCCGAACGCGTCGTTCACGGTGGTGCCGTGGTTCGACGGGGCGAGCCCGACCAGGTCCTCGACGTACGCGTCGCCGCCGAGGACCTTGGCGTAGTAGCGCGGCATCATCCCGCCCTGCGAGTGGCCGACCATCTCCACCTTCGCGGCGCCGGTCGACGCCCGCACCTTGTCCACGAAGTCGGCCAGCTGCTGCGCGGAGTCCTCGATCGGGCCGGTCGCACGGTCGCCGTAGTCGAGCGCGTATACGCAGAAGCCGTCTCGCTTGAGGGCGAGCGAGAGGTTGTCCAGCAGGGACTTCTGGTCACCGAAGGTGCCGTGCACGATGACCGCCGGGAGCGGGCGCGCGGCGGTCGGCTTGCAGGACCAGTCGTTGGCGCCGAGCGGTGGGAGCCCCAGCGTCGGGTACGTCGTTTCCGCGTCGGCCGGCGCCGCCGCCGTGACGGCCAGTGTCGTCGGGAGCACGGCGAGGAGCAGGGCGGCCAGGGACCGGCGGAGGGCGCGCGTCATGCAGTGGCCAACGAGACACTCCGACCCGGGTTACGAGACCGGCTCACGGCGCGGAACGGTTCCGGCCTCGGTGGGCGGCCGGAAGGCCGGGAACGTTCCGCGGCTCGGGGGCAGGCCGCGGGGGGAAGGTCAGGAGCAGATGACCGTGTCCGAGGGGGTGTAGCGGGTGTGCATCGTCTCGCGGTGGTCGAGCTTGTCGGAGCCGGCCCGGTAGAACAGCCGGTAGACGTCGATGTCGAAACCGCCGTAGCCGTCGTTCGGCACGCACTCGGGCCCGCGCAGCCGGCGCGTCCTCGGCGCGGTGGTGTTGTAGCGCCCGGACTGCCCGGCCTTGATGTCCCAGTACTTCGTCGACCACATCGACACGTGCATGGCACCCTGCCGTGACGGGCTGCTCTTGTCGACGTCGGCCTGGATCAGGACGCCGTACGGCGTGGTGTTCTTGAACCGCAGGTCGACGCTCCCCCAGGCCACCGTCGCCTCCCGGCCGACCGGGTAGCGGTCGATGTAGAACGAGTGCGGCTTGTGCTCGACGTCCTCGAGGCCGGCGAAGAAGGCCGCGTTGAACAACGTGGTGGCCACCTGGCTGACGCCACCGCCGAAGTCCTCCTGGAAGACCCCGTTGCTGATGATGAACCCCTGGGTGAAGCCGTTCTTCGCGGTGCGCTCGCCGACCGTGTCGTTGAGGCTGAACGTCTCACCGGGCTCGAGGATCGTGCCGTTCACGAGCGAGGCGGCCCGGCTGAGGTTGACGTTGCGGTAGGACGCGTAGGGGAAGTTCGTGGTGAACGCCGACACCTTCTCGGTGACACCGAGCTTGCGGGCGTCGGCGGTGGTGAGCTCCGGCTCCGCGGCCACGCGCCGCACCGTCAGGGTGCGCGCGTCACCGGTCCTGGTGAGCACGTCGAGGAACGGGCCGGTGACGTCCTCGGGGTCGAACGTCACGCCGGTCCTGCTCGGGACCACCTTCGGCCGGCCTCCGACGATCCGGATCGACGCGTTGCGCGGGGTGAGCGCGATGGTGCGCATCTTCGGGGTGAGTGCGGCCAGCAGGGCCTTCCCGTCGAGCTCGGCCTGCAGCTCGGTGCCCACCGGCTTCATCGACAGGGCGGGGGTGAAGTCCTCCGGCTGGAGCTGCACGCCCTCGCCGGCGAGGCGGACCACCACGGCTGCGGACGTCGCGGGGTTGGCGAACCCGTCCATCGCCCGGCTGACCGCTCCCTTTCCGATCTTCGGCTCGGCCGTCACGGTGGGCAGGTCGACCGCGTCGGTGCTGCGCAGGAAGGACTCCCGTACGGCGCGCGCGGCGGCCTCGCGGTCCACGACGGTGCCCTTCTCCGGGTAGCGCGCGTCCGCCTGCCCGTCGGCGAAGGTCACCGCGCCCTCGGTGGCCGGTACGTCGACCCGGTCGGCGAAGCTGCCGACGGCCCGGTCGAGGGCGTCCCGGTCCACCGCCACCACGGCGTCGAGGTCGTCACCGCCGGAGAAGTAGTCCCACATCCGGCGCGGGTCCCAGCTGCGCCCGGCGCCGGCCTGCTCGACGGTGCGCCGGGACGTCCACGGTCAGGCCGGCGGTGCCGGGGTCGAGGGAGCCGCGCTCGCCGTTCGCGGTGACCGCGATCGGCCTCGCGGCCCGCTCCTCGAGGCCCGTTGCCAGCCGGCGCTGGGCGGCGACCGGGGTGAGGCCGCCGATCCGGACGCCACTGACCGTCGTACCCCGTGGGATGCGGTCGCTGGTGAAGAAGTAGCCGGTGACGTACAGGCCACCGAACAGCACGACGAGGGCGAACAGCAGCCACGGGATCACGCGCCGGTCGTTCGTGCGGTACCGGTAGGGCTCGTCGCTCACGGGCGAAACCCTACGTGCTCGGGCCCCGCCCTCCGGTGAACCCGACGAGGCCGACAACCACGAGCACCACGCCGGCCAGCACGAGCGTGTAGCCGGGCAGGTCCTGGCCGAGCGCGTAGTCACCCTCGGGCCGGCCGGCGACCACGACCCCGAGCATCACCAGCCAGCCGACGACGTACGACGCGGCCGTGCGCGGGTGCCGCGAGCGCAGCAGCCACCACGCCACGGCGAAGGTGGTCGCCACCGCGAGCAGCAGCCCGAGCGGGACCGCCGCGTGGTGGACGGCGACCGCCGCGAGCGCGACGAGCAGGCCGAGGACCAGCGCGACCCCGTGTCGCAGAAGGGCCACCGACCGGGTCAGTCGAGCCCGGCGAACAGGTCGGTCTCCAGCCCCTGCTCGTTGGTGGGCCCCTGTGCTCCCTTGGCGATCCGGTAGAACTCGGTGCCCCACACCCGGTTGCCGAGGTTGTTCGAGAGGGCGAAGAACGGCCCGTCGACCTCGATCTGGGTGGCGTGTGCCTTCATCGCGCGCATCTTGGCGTCGCCGAAGTCGTCGGCCTCGACGACCGCGGACAGCAGGTGGTCCGGGACGATGAACGGCGGCAGCGGGCCCTCGGGGTCCATCCCCTGGAACGCCGTGGTGTCGCCGGCCGCACGCAGCGCCCGCAGGCCCTCGCGCATCCGGGACTCCGACATCGCGCCCCAGTAGATCTTGGTGATGTCCCACGGCTCGCCGAGCTCGGGACGGTAGGACGGGACGGGGGCGAGCGTGGAGGCGTACATCGCGACGCGGTGCGCCTGGATGTGATCGGGGTGGCCGTAGCCGCCGAACTGGTCGTAGGTGACCATCACCTGCGGCCGCACCTCGCGGATGATCTCGACGAGCAGGTCGGCGGCCTCGAGCAGGTCGGCCCGCCAGAACGTGTCCTCCTTGACGTCGTCGCCGGCGATCGCGTGCCCCTCCTCGTGCCACACCATGCCGGAGTCCCGGTAGTGGCCGGCGCCGCCGAGGAACCGGTGGTCGGTGACCCCGAGCTCCTTCATCGCGGCCGCGAGCTCGGTGACCCGGTGCCGGCCGAGCCCGTCCTCCTTGTCGGAGGCGAGGTGGGCGAGGTCGGGGACGAGCACCTCCCCCTCCTCGCCGAGGGTGCAGGTCACGAGCGTGACCTGGGTGCCACGCGCGACGTACTTGGCCATCGTGGCGCCCTGGCCGATCGACTCGTCGTCGGGGTGGGCGTGCACGAGAAGCATCCGCTGGTCCATGACGGCAACTCTAGGACTCCCGGAAATGCCCCTTGACCCGGCGTGGCGCATCCGGAAGGTCGAGCGGCTCGGCGGGGCCGGCCAGGGGCTCCGGCGGTGCGTCGTCGAGCCACCCGTCGTACTCCTCGACGAGCACCTCGACCATGAACGCCGGCGCCTGGGTGAGCACCACCCAGGGGTGGTCCTCGTCGTCGTCCTCGCCGGCGAGACGCTCCCGGGCCACGGCCGCGTCGAAGCCCGCGGCCCGCAGCCGCTCGGCCACGTCCCGGGCGTGCTCCTCCTCGTAGAGCAGTGCTCGCACGCTCACGACAGCTCCTTCTCGATCGCCGGGAGCCGCTCCAGCAGGTCGGCCAGGGCACGCTCGGTGTTGCCCGGTTCGCCGATCGCGGCCTGGGCCACGCCGGCCGGGTCGCCTGCGAGGATCCAGGACCGGATGCAGGCGATACCGAGACGCTTCAGGGCGGGTACGGCGTGCAGGATGTCGCGCGCGCCCACCCCGCCGTACGCCGTGGCGATCAGCTCCAGGCGTCGCGCAGCGTCCGGCGCCGGGACGGGCCGGAAGAGCGGCACCGCCGTCCAGGCCAGGTGGGCCAGCTCGAACAGGCGGGTGGTCGGCCCGGCCAGGTCCCAGTCGAAGACCCCGACCAGGTGGTCGCCCTCGAACGCCACGTTGTACGGCGCGACGTCGTTGTGCCCCACGAGCTCGGGCCGCTCGACGTCGAAGTACCGCCACGGACCGTCCCCGGTGAAGTCCGCCACCGCGTCGTGCAGCTGCCGGGTCCAGCGGGTCAGGTCGGCGAGCTGGGCGTCGCTGAGCCGCTGATGGTCGACGTCGAGGATCGTGCCGGGCAGGAACGTCAGCACCTCGCGGCCGCGGGCGTCCGTCCCGAGCACCTCCGGCACCGCCCGCAGCCCGGCGGCGCGCAGGTGGTCGAGCAGCCGGTGCACGGCCGGTGTCCACGGCCCGACGGGACGCCGCACGGTCCGGCCGATCCGGACGGCGCCGCCGACGTTGCCGCCCTCCAGCGGGTGACCGTCGAGCAGGAGGTCACGCAGCTCGGGGAGGAACGGCAGGTCCGGCGCGAGCCACTCGACCGCGTCGATCTCCTCGGGCCCCAGCCAGCGCAGGGCGTCGTGCTCGTGCGGCACCGGCTCGCCGTCGACGATCTCGGCGACCGCGACGCGCAACGTGTACCCGGCCTTCACCGGCTGCTCGCCCGCGAGCCGGCCAGTCACCTCGACGGTGCAGCCGAGCTCCTCGCGGATCTCCCGGACGATGGCGTCGTCGGGGTCCTCGCCGGGCTCGACCTTGCCGCCCGGGAACTCCCAGAGCCCGGCGGCCTCGGGCGGATGGGTGCGCCGGGTGGCCAGCACGCGTCCGTGCCGCACCAAGGCGGCACCCATCACCAGCACGTCGAGGTCGGGCACGGTCGCCATCGTGCCAGTTTCCCGGATTGGGCAGACTGTCGGCGTGGACCGACGAGAGCCGCACGGCGTGCACCTGCTGCGCAGTGCCGACCGGGTCGACGAGGTGGAGGCGCTGGTCGCCCGGCTCGGCGGACGGGTCGGGCTGCGCGGCGTGCTCGACGACCTGAACCGTACGGCGCGCGCGGTCCGCGTTCCCGCGCCGGCGGCGGTGCACGGCTTCCGGTGGGACGACGACGACATGCGCTCGCTGCGCTGGTGGCCGCAGGGCATCACCACGTCGGCCGACGCGGTCACGGGCGACGGTGACGGCGACCACGTGGACGGCCGCTCGGTGCTGATGACGAGCGCCTACTCGCACGCGGTGCACGGGTTCAGCAAGGGCGCCCGGCTGACGGTGGTCGACCTGACCGACCCCGCGGCGATCCGGTACCGGCACGTGCTCCTGGTCGAGCCGTTCCTGCGCGACGACGGCTCCGTCGACGTACGCCCGGTGTCGGTGCATGCCGGCGGGATCGTGTGGCACGGCGACTACGTGCACGTCGCCGGGACGACGCGCGGGTTCAGCTCGTTCCGGCTCGACGACATCGTCCGGGTGCCGACCGGCGACGCGTCCCGGCTGCGGGTCCGCGACGACCGGGTGGACGGTTTCGGCTACCGCTACTTCCTCCCGGTCCGGTTCACCTACGGCGCGCACGCCGACCAGGGGCTGGCGCGGATGCGCTACTCGTTCGCGTCGATCGACCGGAGCAGGACGCCGCACGAGCTCGTCGCCGGGGAGTACGGCCGCCGCGACATGACCACCCGCCTGGTGCGCTTCGCCGTCGACCCCGCGACGTCGCTGCTGTCCACGCAGAGCGACGGGCGGTCGCTGCCGCTGGCCCTCGACGAAGGCGGGGTCCCGGGGATGCAGGGCGCGACGGTCGTCGACGGGACGTGGTTCGTCACCACCAGCCGCGGCCGGTACCGGCTCGGCAGCGTCTGGGTGGGCCGGCCGGGCGAGCTTGTCGAGCACCGGTGGCAGCTGCCCGTCGGGCCGGAGGACATCACCTACTGGCCCTCACGGGACCAGCTGTGGTCGCTGAGCGAGTACCCCGGTGCCCGGTTCGTCTACGCGATGCCCCGCTCACGCTTCACCCGGGACCGGCGATGACACTGGAGGAGCTCGTCGAGACACTGCGCCGCGACGTACCCGGGACGCACGCGCTGCTGCAGGCGCACCTCGACCACCTGCCCGGCGGCGACGAGTTCGTGCTGATGGGACTGCTGCGCGACCATGCGATCGTGCTCTTCGGCCAGGGCCGGATGGCGGAGCTCGACCGGCTGCTCGTCGTCGTCGAGCAGGCGCTCTCCCACGGCGACGAGGAGCTGGCGGACGCCGTGACGGGGGACTTCATCGCGACCACGCCGCCGTGGGACCCGGAGATGGACGCGTTCGTGGCGACCTGGCCGGTGCACCTGCGCGCCCAGGCCTCCATCGAGACCGCCCGCTTCAACAGCCTCTGACCCACCCCACACCGGCGGGCAGGCTCGGTTGTCGACAGGCTCAACCAGCGGTACGGCGAGGCGCGCGGGCGAGCTGGCGGGACTGGGCGACGAGCCGGTCCGCGGAGTCCCACACCTCGGCGTCCTCCTCGAGGAAGCCGCCGGAGACGTTGCGGGTGGAGTGCATGACCCGGAGCCAGCCGGGAGCCGGGGTGCCGCGCAGGTGCACGGTCAGCTCGAGGGTCGGCGTCCACCCGAACATCCCGAGGTCGAACGTCACCGGCGGCAGGGCATCGGCCGCGAGGAGGAGCAACAGCGGGTCCGGCTCGCGGTGGTCGGCCATCCGGAGCCAGCCCTGGATCACGCCCCGGCCGGACGGTTTGCCGAGCGCCCAGCCCACGCAGGCCGGGTCGAGCCGCAGGTCGAGCCGCTCCAGCAGGCCGGCCCGCTCCATGAAGGACGCAGGCGCCTGGTCGGTCGACACGCACCGCTCCGGGGGCGGCATGTCGGGCGGCGTGGCGGTGGTGCGTACGTCGTCGGGCAGCGCGGCGAGGTCGCCGTACGTCGCGAGCGCACGGATCCGCTCCACCTCCCCACCCGGCGCGGAGTCGTCGGCCTGGACCAGCGACGCCGAGCCGGTGGACAGGCTGCGGCCGCTGCGCAGCACCTGCGTGTGCACCGTGGCCGGCCCGGGGCGGGAGGCGGACAGGTAGTAGCCGCTCACCGAGACCGGGTCGACGTGCCCGCCGTCGGAGAACGTCGAGCGCAGCGCGTTCGCCATCGTGGCCAGCAGCATCCCGCCGTTCACGCCGGCGCCGATCTGCCAACCGGGGCCGAGCTCGGCGTCGTACGTCGCCGGCCGGCCCGGACGGGCGGAGACTGCGATGCCGCGGTCGAACTCGGTGCTCACCCCGCGACCCTACCGACGCCCTACCGACGCCGAGGCCGCCGGACCGGTCAGCCCGAGGGGGTGCGCTGCGCGGGGACGGCGGCCTTCTGCGCGACGAGGTGCACCGTCACGTAGTGCCCCTCCTGGCTGGCGCGCGAGGCCGCCTCGAACTCGACGTGGTCCACCTCGGTCCGGATCGCGTGCGCCTCCCAGAACGGGTAGCGCACCCGTTCCGCCCAGATCTCCTCCAACCGGTCCGCGACGGCGCCCTCGGTGTAGAACGGCCGGAACCGGCAGAGCGCGATGACGAGCTGGTCGGGGTCGTCCGTGTGCTCGACCTCGACGTCCTCGAAGATCCCGCTGGCCATGAGCATGGCGCGAAGCGTCTCCTCCACGGACTCCAGCTCGGCCCCGGTGCCGGGGCTGGCGTTCACCTGGATGGCCGTTCTCATGCGGTGATAGTTCAGCAGGTCCATAACCGATGGTGCTGCGGAGGCGGGCCGGAGGTCAGGTACCCGGGAGGTAAAGGATTGACCGCAACCCAGGACGAAAGCGGACGAAAATTGCGAAATCGACGGTAAAACTTCGCTCTTTCCCTCACGTCACCCGCCGCCGAGCGGGTGGCTCTCCGCCTAGCGGGCGTCGGCCATCACCATGAACGGCGTGCCCTGGTCGTCGGCGACCAGGGCCATCCGGCCGAACGGCGTGTCCCAGGCCTCGCGGTGCACCGAGCCGCCCAGCCGGCGTATCTCGCCGGTGGCGACGTCGGCGTCGTCGACCTTGAAGTAGACGTTCCAGTACGGCGGCAGCGACTCCATCCCCGCACCGAGCACGCCGATCCCGCCCGCCACCTGCCCGTCGACCGCGAACGTGGCGTACTCGAAGCCGTCGGAGGACAGGTCGTCGTAGGTCCACCCGAACAGCGAGGCGTAGAACGCCTTGCTGCCCTCCCAGGTCCGGGAGAACTGCTCGTTCCAGGTCACGCTTCCCGGCTCGTTGGCGAGCTGGAAGCCGGTGTGGTCGGCGGCCTCCCAGAGTCCGAACACGGCGCCGCCCGCGTCGACGGCGACCGCCATCGACCCCATCGAGCCGACCGGCATCGCCGAGACCATCTGCTGACCGCCGTTGTCGACGACCTTCGCCATGGTCGCCTCCGCGTCGTCGGTGGCGAGGTAGGTCACCCACACGCTCGGCTGGTCCGGCTGCATCTTCGGCATGATCCCGGCGACGTTGCGGCCGTCCTTGGTGCACGTCGAGTAGCCGCCGAAGTCGACCGGACCGACCGGGACCTCCCACCCGAACAGGCCCGAGTAGAAGGCCTGCGCCTTGGCGAAGTCGTCGACGGCCAGGTCGACCCAGCACGGTGTGCCCGCGGGCCAGGGAGTCTCACGTGTGGTCATGGGCCCAGCCTGGCACCCCCGGCAGGCGACTGGCCAGGGCCGGACGGGCGGTGCGCCGTCACCCCCGGACCGTGGGTGTGGTGGGCGCCACAGGTGGGTACGTGAGCGGTCGACCTCGGATGGGCTGCGCCAAGTCGTCCGACACCGCACGACCGACCGCACCACCGGAGGCGACTGTGACCAACCTGGCCCAGAACCTGACCACCACGGCGAAGGAGCACGGTGACCGGCCGGCCGTGCGCCTCGACGACATCGTGCTCACCTTCGACCAGCTGCTCGACGGGGCCCGCCGCATCACCGCGCTGCTGAAGGCCAAGGGCGTGGGCCCCGGTGACCGGGTCGGGCTGGTGCTGCCCAACGTGCCGCCGTTCCCGGTGCTGTTCTACGGCGCGCTCGCCGCCGGCGCGGTCGTCGTACCGATGAACCCGCTGCTCAAGGCGCGCGAGGTGCAGTACTACCTGGAGGACTCCGGGGCGTCGGTGGTGTTCGCCTGGGAGGCGATGGCCGAGGAGGCCGGCAAGGCGGCCGCGACCGTCGGCATCGACTGCGTGCCGGTCGAGGCGGACGGCTTCCTCGAGCTGCTCGCCGAGCACGAGCCGGACGAGGAGGTGGTGGACCGCGAGGACGACGACACCGTCGTGCTGCTCTACACCTCCGGCACCACCGGCCGACCGAAGGGCGCCGAGCTCACCCACGCGAACCTCTCCACCAACGCGGCGACGAGCGCCGAGACGCTGGTGGAGCTCTCCCCCGAGGACGTGGTGATGGGCTGCCTCCCGCTCTTCCACTGCTTCGGGCTGACCTGCGGCCTGAACGCCGCCGTGCTGGCCGGTGCCTGCCTGACCCTGATCCCGCGCTTCGACGCCGAGAAGGCGCTCGAGGTGGTCGGTCGCGACCAGGTGACGGTCTTCGAGGGCGTCCCGACGATGTACGCCGGCATGCTGCACGCCCCCGACGCCTCGTCGTACGACGTCTCCAGCCTGCGCACCTGCATCTCCGGCGGGTCGGCGATGCCCGTGGAGGTGATGAAGAGCTTCGAGGAGACCTTCGGCTGCATCGTGCTCGAGGGCTACGGACTGTCCGAGACCTCGCCGGTGGCGTCGTTCAACCGGCCCGACCTGGAGCGCAAGCCCGGCTCGATCGGCGTACCCGTGCGTGGTGTCGAGATGAAGCTGGTCGACGACGAGGGCAACGACGTCGAGCAGGGCGACGTCGGTGAGATCGCGATCAAGGGCGAGAACGTCATGAAGGGCTACTGGGGGCGTGAGGACGCCACCCGGGAGGCGATCCCTGACGGCTGGTTCCGCAGCGGCGACATGGCCAAGCAGGACGAGGACGGCTACTTCTTCATCGTCGACCGCAAGAAGGACCTGATCATCCGCGGTGGCTACAACGTCTACCCGCGCGAGGTCGAGGAGGCGCTCTACGAGCACGAGTCGGTGGCCGAGGTGGCCGTCGTCGGTGTGCCGCACGACGACCTCGGCGAGGAGGTCGGCGCGGCCGTCGCCCTGAAGCCCGGGGAGAAGATCAGCGAGGACGAGCTGCGCGAGTTCGCCAAGGAGCGGCTCGCGGCGTACAAGTACCCCCGGCACCTGTGGATCGTCGAGGAGCTCCCCAAGGGACCGACCGGCAAGATCCTGCGGCGCGAGGTCAGCGCCCCGGAGGAGTCGTGAGCACCGCCCCGACGCCGGCACAGGCCGCCGAGCGTCGGCTGCACGCGGTCGACGACACCGACGAGCGGGACTCCGCAACGCCGCTCGACCTGCTGCTCACCGACGCGGCCCGCAACCCTGTCCGACGCTTCCTGCCCGGCATGTCCGGCGTGCGGTTCACCGCCAACCTGGCCCGGCGCCCGGGCCGCGTTGCCGCGCGCGGCCGCGACCTGGCCGCCGAGCTGGCGAAGATCGGGGTGGGGCGCTCGGATCTCGCCGCCCACGAGAAGGACCGCCGCTTCACCGAGGAGGCCTGGAGCCGCAACCCCGTCTTCCGCCGGACGCTGCAGACCTACCTCGCGCTCGGTGAGGCCGCCCGCGGCCTGGTGCAGGACGCCGGGCTGGACTGGGGCGACGACCAGCGGATGGGCTTCATCGTGGACAACCTCGTCGAGGCGTCCGCACCGAGCAACAACCCGTTCCTGAACCCGAAGGTGATCAAGCGGGTCATCGACACCGGCGGCGGCAACCTGGTGGAGGGCGGTCGACGGTTCGTCCGCGACTTCGCCAGCGCCCCGCGGGTGCCGTCGATGGTCGAGCCCGACGCCTTCGAGGTCGGCCGGGACATCGCCGTCACGCCGGGTGCGGTCGTCCTGCGCACCGACGTGTTCGAGCTGATCCAGTACACCCCGCAGACCCCGAAGGTACGCCGGGTCCCGCTGCTGATCGTGCCGCCGACGATCAACAAGTACTACGTCATCGACCTCGCCGAGCAGCGCAGCCTGGTCGAGCACCTGGTCGCCAACGGCCAGCAGGTCTACTGCATCTCCTGGCGCAACCCCGACGCCCGGCACGCCGACTGGGGGCTGGACACCTACGGCCAGGCGGTCATCGAGGCGATGGAGGCTGCGCAGAGCATCGCCCGCGAGGACCGGGTCGCGCTGCTGGGCATCTGCTCCGGCGGGATGATCGCCTCGATGGTGATGGCGCACCTCGCGGCGACGGGCGACCTCGGCCGGGTCGCTGCGTTCAGCCTGGCGGTCACGGTTCTCGACCAGGCCCAGGCCGGCCTGCCCAGCGCCCTGCTCTCCCGCAAGGCGGCGGCCGCGTCCACCAAGGTGTCCCAGGAGAAGGGCTACCTCGACGGCCGGACGCTCGCCGAGGTGTTCGCCTGGCTGCGCCCCAACGACCTGATCTGGAACTACTGGGTCAACAACTACCTGCTCGGCCACGCCCCCAAGGCGTTCGACATCCTCTACTGGAACGCCGACCCGGTGCGGATGACCGCCGCGATGCACCGGGACTTCATGGAGCTCGCGATCGACAACGCGCTCGTCGAGCCCGGCGCGGCGCGGATGCTCGGCAGCGACGTCGACCTCGGCAAGGTCGACACCGACGCCTACGTCGTCGCCGGCATCGCCGACCACCTGTGCAAGTGGGAGTCGTGCTACCGCACCACCCAGCTGCTCGGCGGCGAGACGAAGTTCGTGCTGTCGACCAGCGGGCACATCGCGTCCATGGTCAACCCACCGGACAACCCGAAGGCCAGCTTCCAGACCGCGTCGAGCAACCCCGCGGACGCCGAGGAGTGGCTCGGCTCCGCGACGAAGGTCAAGGGCAGCTGGTGGGACGACTACGTCGCCTGGCTCGGCGAGCGCTGCGGCCCCGAGCGCAACAAGCCGCGCCGGCTCGGCTCGGCCGCGTTCGAGCCGGTCTGCGACGCCCCGGGCACCTATGTCCTCGACCGCTAGCCGCGACCGGCTGCGCACCGTCGCGGTGCGCGGCATCCAGGCCCGGGTCTCCGTGCGGCCGGCACGCGGGCGGCTCGCGGACACCCCGCCGCTGCTGCTGTGCAACGGGATCGGTGCGAGCCTCGAGGCCCTGCAGCCGCTGGTCGACGCCCTCGACCCGGACCGCGGCGTGATCCGGTTCGACGTACCGGGGGTGGGCGGGACCCCGGCCCCGGCGTTCCCCTACCCGCTGGCCGCGCTGTCGTCGTGGGTGACGGCCCTGGTGGCCCGGCTCGGGCACCGCGAGTTCGACGTGCTCGGGCTGTCCTGGGGCGGCTCGCTCGCCCAGCAGCTCGCGGTCCAGTCCCGCAGGCGGGTGCGCCGGGTGGTCCTGGTCGCCACCGGGACCGGCTCGCTGATGGTGCCCGCACACCCGAGTGTGCTGGCCCGGATGCTCACCCCGCGGCGGCACCGGGACCCGGAGTACGCCGCGGCCGTGGCCGCGCACCTCTACGGCGGCAGCATGCGCACCGACCCCGCACGTGGCGCCGACCTGCTGCACGCTGCGACGCGCGCTGGGCCGAGACGCGGCTACTACTACCAGCTCGCCGCCACGACCGGCTGGTCGAGCCTGCCGTTCCTCCCGCTGATCCGGCAGCCCACGCTGGTGCTCGGCGGCGACGACGACCCGATCGTCCCGGTCGTCAACGCCCGGGTGCTGGCCCGGCTGATCCCGAACTCCCGGCTGCACGTCTACCCCGGCGGACACCTGGGCATCCTCACCGAGAGCCGCGAGCTCGCTCCGGTGGTCGAGCACTTCCTCACCGACGAGACGGAGCTGACATGAGCGACGACCGCACGCTGGACCTGGCCGACTCCCCCGAGTCCGACTTCCTCGGCTTCGAGCTGCTGCTCGAGGACGAGGACCGCAAGCTGCTGGACAAGGTCCGCCGGCACATGGAGTCCACCGTCGAGCCGGTGATCAACGACTACTGGACCCGTGCGGAGTTCCCGCACGACCTGGTGCCGGGGTTCGCGGAGCTGGGCATCGCCGGCCTGCCGTACGACGGACCGGGCTGTCCCGGCCGCAGCGCGTTGGCCGACGGCATGATGGCGATGGAGCTGGCCCGCGTCGACCCGTCGATCCAGACGTTCTTCGGAGTGCACGGCGGTCTCGCGATGGGCTCGATCCACCTGTGCGGCTCGGAGGAGCAGAAGGAACGTTGGCTCCCGCCGATGGCCCGCATGGAGCTGATCGGCGCGTTCGGCCTGACCGAGCCCGAGCAGGGCTCCGCCATCGCCGGCGGGCTGGCCACCACCGCCCGCCGCGACGGGGACGAGTGGGTGCTCGACGGCGAGAAGAAGTGGATCGGCAACGCGTCCTTCGCCGACCTCGTGGTGGTCTGGGCCCGCGACGTCGAGGACGACCAGGTGAAGGGTTTCGTGGTCGAGCAGGGCACCGAGGGCATGACCTTCGACGTGCAGCGGGACAAGATCGCCCTGCGCGTCGTACAGAACGCGGAGATCCACCTGAAGGACGTGCGGGTCCCGGAGGCCAACCGGCTGGCGAACGCCAACACGTTCGAGGACACGTCGAAGGTGCTCAAGGTGACCCGGATGGGGGTGGCCTGGTCGGCGACCGGCTGCGCGCGCGGCGCCTACGAGCACGCCCTTCGCTACACGCGGGAGCGGGAGCAGTTCGGCCAGCCGATCGCCGGCTTCCAGCTCGTCCAGGACCTGCTGGTCAGGATGCTCGGCAACGTGGTCGCCTCCACGGCGATGTGCGTGCGGGTCTCCCAGCTGCAGGACGCCGGGGTGCTCGGGGACGAGCACGCCTCGCTGGCCAAGGCGTTCACGACGGCGCGGATGCGGGAGACGGTGGGCTGGGCTCGCGAGGTGCTCGGCGGCAACGGCATCCTGCTCGAGCACCACGTGGGTCGGTTCGTGGCCGACGCCGAGGCGATCTACTCCTACGAGGGCACCCGCGAGATCAACACGCTGATCGTCGGCCGGGCGATCACCGGGGAGAGCGCCTTCGTCTGACCGGGCCCCCGTCCCGCGTCGTATGCGCGAGCGCGAGTCCTAGCTCCCCCGCACGCATACGACTCCGGCTAGAGCTGGACGAGACCGGTCACGTCGAGGACCAGCTCGCCCTCGTCGTCGGAGGCCTCGAGGTCGACCTCGGCGGTGATCCGCCAGTCGTGGTCGCCGTCCGGGTCGCCGATGATCTGCTGCACCCGCCAGACGTGGTCGTCCTTCTCCACCACGAGCATCCGCGGTCCGCGGGCGTCCGGGCCGGTGTCGATCGAGTCGTGCTCGGCGAAGTACTCCTCGAGCGCCTCGCGCCAGTCGTCGGCGGTCATCGACGAGCCGGCTTCGGCGTCGAGCTCGCCGAGCTCCCGCCAGCGCCGGAGCGCCGCGAGCTCCACCCGCCGGAACAGCGCGTTGCGCACCAGCACCGTGAACGCGCGCTCGTTGGCGGTGATCCGCTCGGGCTGCGGCGGTACGACGTCCGCGGCCTGCGGGGTGCGGGACGGGTCGCTGAGCTGCTCCCACTCGTCGAGCAGGCTGGAGTCGGTCTGCCGGACGACGGCACCGAGCCACTCGACGATGTCCTCGAGGTCGTCGGTGCGCACGCTCTCCGGCACGGTCTGCCGCAGCGCGCGGTAGGCGTCGCCCAGGTAGCGCAGCACCAGCCCCTCCGAGCGGGTGAGGCCGTAGAACGCGACGTACTCCGCGAACGTCATCGCCCGCTCGTACATGTCCCGCACCACGGACTTCGGCGAGACCGCGTCCTCCCCGACCCACGGGTGGCTGCGCCGGTAGACCTCGTAGGTGTGCTCCAGCAGGTCCTGCAGGGGCTTCGGCCACGAGACGTCCTCGAGCAGCTCCATGCGCTCGTCGTACTCGATGCCCTCGGCCTTCATCTCCGCGACCGCCTCGCCGCGTGCCTTGTGCTCCTGGGCGCCGAGCACCGGACGCGGGTCCTCGAGGGTGGCCTCCACGACGGAGACCACGTCCAGGGCGTACGTCGACACCTCGGGGTCGAGCACGTCGAAGACCGCGAGGGCGTACGTCGACAGCGGCTGGTTGAGCGCGAAGCCGAGCTGCAGGTCGTCGACGAGCCGGACGGTGCGGCCGTCCTCGCCCGGCGGGTCGACGCGCTCGACGACGCCGGCGGCGAGCAGGGCGCGGTACTGCGCGACCGCGCGTCGCACCAGCCGGAGCTGCTGCCGGCTCTCCTCGTGGTTGTCGCGCAGCAGCCGGCGCATCGCCTCGAACGGGTCACCCTCCCGGGCGATCACGTTGAGCAGCATCGCGTGGCTGACCCGCATCCGGGACACCAGCGCCTCCGGCTCGGCGGCGACGATGCGCTCGAAGGCGTCCTCGGTCCAGGTCACCTGTCCCTCGGGCGCCTTCTTGCGCTGCACCTTGCGCTGCTTCTTCGGGTCGTCGCCGGCCTTCTGCAGGGCCTTGTGGTTCTCCACCACGTGCTCGGGCGCCTGGACGACGACGGTGCCCGCGGTGTCGTAGCCGGCCCGTCCGGCGCGTCCGGCGATCTGGTGGAACTCGCGGGCCTTGAGCATCCGCTGCCGGCGTCCGTCGTACTTCGACAGGCCGGTGAACACCACCGTGCGGATCGGCACGTTGATGCCGACCCCGAGGGTGTCGGTGCCGCAGATCACCTTGAGCAGCCCGGCCTGCGCGAGCTGCTCGACGAGCCGCCGGTACTTCGGCAGCATGCCCGCGTGGTGCACGCCGATCCCGTGCTTCACCAGCCGGGACAGCGTCCTGCCGAAGCCGGGGCTGAACCGGAAGCCCCCGATCAGCTCGGCGATCTTGTCCTTCTCCTCGCGCGTGCACACGTTGATGCTGGTCAGCGCCTGGGCACGCTCGAGCGCAGCCGCCTGGGTGAAGTGCACGACGTACACCGGCGCCTGGTGGGTGGTCAGCAGCTCCTCGAGCGTCTCGTGCAGCGGGGTCAGCGCCCACTGGTAGGTCAACGGCACCGGCCGTGTGGCGCTGGTGACCACAGCGGTCTCCCGGCCGGTACGGCGCGAGAGGTCGTCGACGAACCGGGTGACGTCGCCCAGCGTCGCGGACATCAGCACGAACTGTGCCTGCGGCAGCTCGAGCAGCGGCACCTGCCACGCCCAGCCGCGGTCCGGCTCGGAGTAGAAGTGGAACTCGTCCATCACCACCTGGCCGATGTCCGCGCTCGCTCCCTCCCGCAGCGCGATGTTGGCGAGCACCTCGGCGGTGCAGCAGATGATCGGCGCCTGCGCGTTCACGGCGGCGTCGCCGGTCAGCATCCCGACGTTCGCGGCCCCGAAGACCGAGATCAGGTTGAAGAACTTCTCCGAGACCAGCGCCTTGATCGGCGCGGTGTAGAACGTGCGCTGCTTGGTGGCCAGCGCCGCGAAGTGCGCACCGGTGGCGACCAGGCTCTTGCCGGTGCCGGTCGGCGTGCTCAGGATGACGTTCGCGCCGGTGACGACCTCGATCAGCGCCTCCTCCTGCGCCGGGTAGAGCGTCAGGCCCTGCTCCTCGACCCAGGCCTCGAACGCCTCGAAGAGCGCGTCGGGGTCGACGTCACCGGGAGGGGCGGGGAGGCGGTCGGTCAGCGGCACGGGAGACATGTCCGTCCCATCGTCCCCGACCGGGCACGGTTCACCCAATCGGTCCCGCCCGACGCGCGTCGGCACCCTCGGGCCGGGAGGGATGCCCGGCCCGAGGGTGCCGACAGAGGTTCAGTCGTCCGAGCCGTGACCACCGTGGTCGTCACCCGACCCGTCGTCGCCACCGCGACCACCGTGGTCGTCACCCGACCCGTCGTCGCCACCGCGACCACCGTGGTCGTCCCCGGCCTCGACGTGCCGACCGTGGTCGTCCCCGGGCTCAGCGTGACGGACGTGCCGACCGTGGTCGTCCCCGGGCTCAGCGTGACGGACGTGCCGACCGTGGTCGTCCCCGGGCTCAGCGTGCCGGCCGTGGTCGTCACCGGGCTCAGCGTGCCGGACGTGCCGGCCGCGGTCATCACCGGCCTGCGCGTGATGGTGGCGGGCACGGCGCGCTTGCCGGGCGTGGTCGTCACCCGGCTCCGCGTGTCGGCTGCGGTGGTCGTCCCCGGCACCGGTCCGGGCCACGCGGTCATCGGACACCGCTGACGACGGGCCGAACGCGATCCTCACGTGACGGCCGGCGGTGTCGTCGTCCGAGTGTGCGGAGCGGGCGACGGCCGCGGTGGACCCGCCCGCTGCGACCAGGACGACCGTGGTGGCCAGGACTGCGATTCTCTTCATGGTCAGCACCTTCTCTGGGGATCTGGTACTTCCTTTCTCCCGCAGGCGAGGTGCCGTCCACCATCGAACCTTGGTACTACGACCGCCCGTCGAAGTCGGCCTTCCGGATCAGCGCGTGGACACCGGTGGCTTCAGCGGACCAGGCGCAGCAGCGGCTGGCCCTGCGCGGTCCGTACCTCCACCCGGGCGATCTCCCCCAGCGGCTTGGCCGTCGCGGCGTCGATCGTCGTGGCCCGGCCCGGGACGGCCCGCCAGGTGGCGACCTGCTCCTCCTGCCCGGAGCGGGTGCGCACCACGAGCGCGTACGCCGGTGGGTCGCCGCCGGACGAGGTCCCCCGGTAGGTGCAGGTGATGCTCATCCGGGTCCCCCAGTCGACGTTCCGAAGACCGAGGTCTGCGCTGAGCTGGTACTGCCCGATCTGGGTCATGGCCGTGGTCGCGGCCGGCCGGACCGTCGTGTGCGTGCCGGGTTGGGCGACGCCGGTGTCCGGGCCGGTGAGTCGGCCCCCCACGGTCAGGGTCAGGACCGCGACCACCGCGGCGGCGGCCAGCGCGCCTGCCATGGACAGCACGCGACGCCGGTGCCGCCGGTGAGCGGCCTCGGCGAGCACGGCGGGGAGAACCGTCGCCGGGACCGGCGGCTGGTCGCCGAGGCCGGCCACCTCCCGCTCGTCGATGCGGGAGAGCAGCCCCGGCAGCCCGGCCAGCTCGCGCACCGATCGTGCGCAGCCGGTGCAGGTGACGAGGTGCCGCTCGAACTCCTGCCGCTCGCTCGGGGACAGCGCCCCCAGGACGTAGGCGGCGTCCAGGTGAGCGTGCTCGTCGCCGATCATGTGACCACCCCCATCTCCTCGAGGGCGAGCCGCAGGGCCCGCAGTGCGTAGTGCGTGCGTGACTTCACGGTGCCTTCCGGGATCCCCAGACGTTCGGCGGCGTCCGAGACGGTGCGTCCGCGGTAGTAGCACTCGAGCAGGACCGCACGGTGGTCGACCGACAGCGTGCGCAACGCCTCCGCCACCACCCAGGACAGCAGCAGCTGGTCGGTCGCGTCGTCGGCCACGGTCTCGGGCGGGTCCGGTGTCATGACCTCCGGGTGCGACCGCCGGGACCGCCACTGGTCGACGAAGATGTTGCGCGCCACCGTGAACAGCCACCCGCGCACCGGTCCGCGCTCTGCGGCCATCGCCTCCGGATGCCGCCAGGCGCGCAGCAGGGTCTCCTGCATGATGTCCTCGGCCCGGGCACGGTCGCTGCCGGTGAGCCGCAGGCAGAACGACCACAGCGCAGCACCGTGCTCGTCGTGCAGCGCCTGGAGCAGCGCGGCGTCGCTTGCCGTCATCACGACCTCCTGCCCTGACCACGTCAGGGAGACGCTCGGGGTTCAGTGTGGCCCGGCAGCGCTTTGGGCACCAGGGCGCTGAACCGACGCGCCGTTCGCTTCGTGTCACCTTCCAACGGGGTCGACGGGATCCCGTCGACGGAAGGACTGACACATGCGACAGCGCGCAGCCGCAGCCAGCGTCTCCCGGAGGCCGTCATGAGTCACGAGGCCCTGATCCCCCGCCGCCCGGTCCTGCTCGCCGGGCTGGCCACGACCGCCACCACCGTGCTGGCGGCCTGCTCCTCCGACGAGTCCGGAGCGTCACCGTCCCCGTCGGAGTCTGCGTCCTCCACGGGCGGGGCGGGCTCGTCCCCGGAGGCGATCGTCGACGTGTCCGCCGTACCGGTGGGCGGTGCGGTGGCCGCCAAGGACGCGGACGGGAAGCCGATCATCGTCTCCCAGCCGAAGGACGGCGACATCGTCGCCTTCACCGCGATCTGCACGCACAAGGGATGCACCGTCGCCCCGAGCGGTGCCCAGTTGAAGTGCCCGTGCCACGGGTCCGTGTACGACGCGTTCACCGGCGAGAACGTCTCCGGTCCGGCCCCGGCGCCGCTCGCGGCGGTCCAGGTGAGCGTCGCGAACGGCAAGGTGATGCCGGGCTGACCCCGAACGCACCGAAGGCCCGCCGACACCCTCGTCGGCGGGCCCTCGTCGTGGCATGAGTCAGTCGCGGCCGCTTCGGGCTCGCAGCGGCAACCACACGGCAACGCCCATCAGGGCCAGCGCAAGCGGTACGTGTACGACCGTGAGGGTGTCCTTGCCGTCGTCGCGGATCAGGCCGCCGAGGTAGGACTCGGCAACCAGGAGCACGACGAGGACCAGGCTCCCGATCCACAGGTCCTTGCGGGGCCGGAGCTTCCAGATCGCCCAGGCCGTGGCGACGACGGCCAGCAGCAGGGCGAGGTCCGCACCGCGGGCGTGGACCTCGATCCAGCTCTCGGCGGCGTCGCGCTTCCCGTCGTGCTCGAGGAAGACTCCGGCCCACAGCCCCTGGAGCAGCACCGCGACCGCTGCGAGCCCCGTCAGGCTGCTGAAGACGGCGTAGCCGGACCTCGTGCTGGTCTTCGGTTTCTCCTGGGTTGCTGTCGTCATCGTTCCTCCGGAAGGCGGATACCGGTCGCCCGGGGACGGGCCGACCCTCGAACACTGCTTGTGACCACACCGCGCCCCGGCCAAACTCTCTGTGTGTCACCTGTGCCCCTAGGCACTGGATCGGTCCAGACCGGGCACCCACCGGCCCACCGGCCGGGCCGGCCACCGGCACCGCGAGAATGGACAGGTGACGGACCGGTCCCGCGTGACAGCGCAGCTGCTGCACGTCGGACCGCACTCCGGGGCACACCGGGTGGCGCTGCGGGCATCCGTCTCCGTGCTCGTCCCACTGCTGGTGCTGTGGGGCACCGGCCACCTGGAGCTCTCCATCTACGCCGCCTTCGGCGCCTTCACCTCGCTCTACGGCCGCAACCACGTGCACCTGTCCCGGGCCCGGATGCAGGCCACCCTGGCCGTCCTTCTGACGGCGTCGGTGACGCTGGGAACGGTCGTGGGGTTGTCCCCGCAGCGCGGCTGGCTCGCCGTACCGGTCGCCGCTCTGGTCGCGGCGGGAGGCTCGCTCGTGTCCGACGCCCAGGACTGGCACCCGCCGGGCCCGCTGTTCCTGGTCTTCTCGTTCGCGGCCTGCGCCTCGCTGAGCACCGAGCCTCGCGACGTCGCGCTCGCGGCCCTCGTGGCCGGCTGCTCGGCACTGTTCGCCCTCGTGGTCGGCGGCCTCGGCTCGTCCTGGCGGCTGTGGCGGGGCCGGGTCGAGGCACCCGAGCCGACCCTGCGCCGGGTGTCGTACGCCGCGGTCGCGAGACGGCACGTGGCCCGCAACGCCGGTGGTGTCCTGCTCGCCGGGCTGGTCGCGACCGGGTCCGGGGTCGGCCACCCCTACTGGGCGATGGTGTCCGCGGCCGTGCCGCTGGCGGCGCGGGACCTCGGCCCACAGGTGGTGCGCGGCGTACACCGGCTGGTGGGGACGCTGCTCGGACTGGTGCTCGCCGCCCTGCTGTTCGCCCTCGGCCTCGAGGGGCTGGCACTGATCCTGGTCGTGGTGGCACTGCAGGCCGCCGCCGAGCTGCTGGTCGGCCGCAACTACGCGATCGCCCTGATCGCGATCACCCCGCTGGCGCTGCTGATGGTGCACCTGGTGGCCCCCGTGCCGGCCCGCGAGCTGCTGCTCGACCGCGGCGTCGAGACCTTCATCGGGGTGACGGTCGGGCTGCTGGTGGGCTGGCTGACCCGGTCCCGCGCTGTCCCGTCCGGGGCCTGAACGGCGGTCGTCCGCCGCGGCCCAGGGACGTCAGTCCCCTGCAGGGCGGTCGAAAGGTCCTGGCGTGCAGCGGTGGTCGCGCCCGAGACTGGGAGCGGCCCGTGCCGGCCGTGACCACGAGGAGACCCGATGGAGCGCCTGACCCCACTGGCGGCAGCGTTCCTCGAGGCCGAGGACGTGGACGACACGGCGTCGCTGGCCATCGGGTCCCTGGCCGTCTTCGAGGGCCCCGCTCCGACGTACGACGACTTCGTCGACTCGATCGCCGGACGGCTCCCGCTCATCCCGCGCTACCGGCAGAGGCTGCGGACCGTGCCGTTCGACCTGGCGGCGCCGTGCTGGGTCGACGACCCCGACTTCGACCTGCGGTGGCACGTCCGCAACACCGCCCTCCCGGCCCCCGGTGGACGCGCCGAGATCGGTCGGCTGATGAGCCGGGTGATGTCGCAGCGGATGAACCGTGAGCGGCCGCTGTGGGAGTACTGGTTCTGCGAAGGACTCGCGGACGGCCGGTGGGCCCTGCTGTCCAAGCTGCACCACAGCCTCGTCGACGGGATCTCGGGCACCGACCTCTACCAGCTCGTGCTCGACACGACCCGGACCCCGCGAGCGCCCGTGCCGGACACGTGGCATCCCGACGCGCCGCCCAGCACGCTGTCCCTGACCACGCGTGCGGTGTGGGAGCTGGCGGCCTCCCCGGTGCTTGCGGCACGGGCGATGGCCGGCGCTGTCGCCACGCCGCGAATGCTGGCGCACCGGTCCGTGGAGACCGCCCGGGGCCTGCTGACCATGACCGGCGCGCTCCGTCCGGTGCAGTCCACCTCGCTGACCGGCCCGCTGGAGGGCAGCCGCCGGTACACGTGGGCGGACGTCTCGCTGGGCGACGTACGGACCGTGCGCAAGAGGTACGGCGTCACCGTGAACGACGTCGCACTCGCGGCGGTGTCGGGCGGCTTCCGGGTGCTGCTGATGTCGCGCGGCGAGGAGCCCGACCCGCACACCCTGCGCTCCCTGGTCCCGGTCTCGACGCGTGAGCCCGGCGCGGAGTCGATCCCGGACAACCGGGTGTCGCTGATGCTCCCCTACCTGCCGGTGGACCTGGCCGACCCGCACGAGCGGCTGGCGGCCGTGCGGGAGCGGGTCCGCGTCCTGCGCACCCAGCACGAGCCCGAGGCCGGTGGGAGCATCACCACCGCGGCGGAGTACGGCCCGTTCCCTCCGGTCTCGTGGGGCATCCGGCTCGGCATGCGGCTGCCGCAGCGGCACATCGCCACCGTGACGACCAACGTGCCGGGCCCGCGCACCACGCTGTACGGGCTGGGCCGCGAGGTGCAGGAGATGCTCCCCTACGTCCCGATCGCCGACCGCGTCCGGATCGGCGTGGCGATGTTCTCCTACCGGGACACGCTCACGTTCGGGATCACCGCCGACTACGACACCACCCCGGACATCCAGGTCCTCGCCGACGGCATCACGGCGTCGATGGCAGAGCTCGTCGCCGAGGCTGAGCAGGTCCGGTGAGCCGGCTCCGGGGGCCCACGTGCTGGCACGCTGCTGCCGACCCCGTTAGCGTGAGCGGATGAGCAACCAGGGAGTGGACGAGCAGGAGTGGCCGACGCACTGCGAGCTGTGCGGGACCGAGCTCGCCCACGGGGTGATCGACTTCGACCAGACCAACCAGAACCGGGCCGAGCTCCAGCCCGGTGAGATGGTCGCGGTCGACTACTGCCCGAACCCCGACTGCCCCGGCAAGCGGGAGACGCCGACCGAGCCCCAGCCCTGAGGGCCGCTCAGCCGCGCGCCCGTCGGGCGGCCCCGGCGACCTCGGCCTCGCCGCCGAGACCGGCCAGGGCGTCGCGCAGCGCGTCCAGCCGCTGCTGCACCTGCTCCACGGCTGCCCGCGCCGGCGCCTCGGCCTCGCCCAGCTCGCTGGCCAGCCGGCACACCGAGTCCTCCACACCCGCGAACCGTTCACGCACCGGGGCCAGCAGGTCCTCCCGGAGCCGGGCCGCCTGCCACAGGTCCACGAACACCTGGACCTTCGCCCGCAGGATCCACGGGTCGAACGGCTTGGAGAGGTAGTCGGCCCCGCCGGCCACGTAGCCCCGGTAGGAGCTGTTCGGGTCCCGGTCGACGGCGGTCAGGAAGATGATCGGCACGTCCTTGGTCCGGGTCCGCCGCTTGATCCGCGCCGCCGTCTCGAAGCCGTCCATGCCGGGCATCTGCGCATCGAGCAGGATGAGCGCGAACTCGTCCTGCAGCAGCGCGCGGAGCGCCTCCTCGCCCGAGTTCGCGCGCACCAGGTCCAGGTCCAGCGAGCCCAGGATGGCCTCCAGTGCCAGGAGGTTCTCCGGACGGTCGTCCACCATCAGGATCTTCGCCCGCTCCGTCACGAGAGCCACGACCGGATCACCGACAGCAGCTGCTCCACGTCGACCGGCTTGGTGACGTAGTCCGACGCGCCGGCCGTGAGGCTGTTGTCGCGGTCGCCGGGCATCGCCTTCGCGGTCAACGCGATCACCGGCAGGTCGCGGAAGGAGGGCATCTTCCGGATCTCCCGCATGGCGGTGTAACCGTCCATCCCCGGCATCATCACGTCCATCAGCACGAGGTCGATCGACGGCTCGCGACGCAGGGTGCTCAGCCCCTCCTCGCCGTTCTCCGCGTAGAGCACGTCGATGCTGTGCTGCTCCAGGGCGCTGGTCAGGGCGAACACGTTCCGCACGTCGTCGTCGACGATGAGGATCCGCTTCCCGGCGAACACCTGCTCCCCTGCCGTCTCGCGCTCGACCGGGGCCCTCACCTGCCCGTCCGAGCCGGCGTCGGAACGGTGCAGGAACAGGGCCGCGGTGTCGATCAGCTCGTCGGTCGACCGCGCCCGGGAGAGCGTGAGCACGTCGCCGTACCGGGCGATCCTGGCCTCGTCGTCCGGGGACAGGTCGTGACCGTTGCTGACGACGACCGGCGTGTGACGCATCCTCTTGCGTGCCCGGATCCGCTTGAGCACCTCGAACCCGCCGCCGTCCGGGAGCGCGAGGTCGACCACGACACAGTCGTGGGAACACCCGCGGAACGCCGCAGCTGCCTCCTCCGGCGTCCCGACGATCTCGACCTCGACCTCGTCCAGCGCCTCGAAGCGTTCCGCGACGGCGGCGCCCGGGCTGCCACTGTCGTCGGTGACCACCAGCAGCCGGCGCTTGGCCCGCGCGATGAACGACTCCAGGTGCTCCAGCGCGGCGTCGACCTTGGCCTTCGTGAACGGCACCTCGATCACGTCCAGCGACCCCGCGAGCCACCCCTGGTGCGCGGTCTCGGCTGCCACGGAGGTGTGCGCCGCGATCATCGGTACGTCGCGGGTGCCGTCGAGCCGTTTGAGCAGGTGGTGCAGGGCCGTCCCGTCGTGGGCGGCCATGTCCATCCCGATGATCATCCCGTCCGGATGCCGCTGCTCGGCGATCACGAGCGCCCGGTCGGCGTACGACGTCGCGAGCACCTTGAACGCGTGGCTGTGGCCGACCTCCACCGCGGCCCGGCACAGGTCGGGGTCCGCCAGCGCGACGAGCAGGATCCGGTCGCCCGGCTGGATGTCGCCGGCATCGTCCTCCACGTGTTCGCGCACCCGCTCCGGCTCCGTACCGGCCTGCGGCGGGCGCGGCTTGAGCTGACCCGCGGCAGGGGCGCCCGTGCTCACCGCACGTCCGCCGCCGAGGAAGCGGGTCGGCAGGTAGAGCGTGAACTTGCTGCCCTGCCCCGGCGCGCTCTCGACGTGGATCTCCCCGCCGATCAGACGCGCGATCTCCCGGCTGATCGACAGCCCCAGGCCGGTCCCGCCGAACTTGCGGCTGATCGTGCCGTCCGCCTGCTGGAAGGCCTCGAAGATCGTCCGCAGCTGCTCGGGCGGGATGCCGATGCCGGTGTCGGTGACCTCGAAGGCCAGCACCCCGTCGGCGACCGTCAGGGCCGGGGTGGAGAAACGCTCGCCGGTGCTGGTGCGGATGGCGAGCGTGACCTCACCGGAGGAGGTGAACTTCACCGCGTTGGACAGCAGGTTGCGCAGCACCTGCTGCAGGCGGTGCTGGTCCGAGACCAGGGTCGAGGGCACGTCCTCGGACACCCACACCGAGAACCTCAGGTCCTTCTCCGCGGTGAGGGGCCGGAAGGTCGCCTCGACGTACTCCACGATCCCCGAGATGGCGACCGAGGCGGCATGCACGTCCATCTTCCCGGCCTCCACCTTGGACAGGTCGAGGATGTCGTTGATCAGCTGCAGCAGGTCCGTGCCGGCGCTGTGGATGGTCTGGGCGAACTCCACCTGCCGCCCGTTCAGGTTCCGGTCGGCGTTGTCGGCCAGCAGCTTGGCGAGGATCAGCAGCGAGTTGAGCGGGGTGCGCAGCTCGTGCGACATGTTCGCGAGGAACTCCGACTTGTAGCGCGAGGACAGCGCGAGCTGCTCGGCGCGGTCCTCGAGGGCCCGGCGGGCGTCCTCGATCTCGAGGTTCTTGATCTCGATGGCGCGGTTCTGCTGGGCCAGCAGGCTCGCCTTCTCCTCCAGCTCGGCGTTGCTCTGCTGCAGCTCACGCTGCTGCGTCTGCAGCTCCCCCGACTTGTTCTGCAGCTCCGCGGCGAGCCGCTGGGACTCCTCGAGCAGCGCCTGCGTGCGGGAGCTGGCGATGATCGCGTTCAGCGAGACACCGATGATCTCCATCAGCTGCTCGAGGAACTGCAGGTGCACGACGCTGAACGGGCTGAACGACGCGAGCTCCATGACGCCGAGCACCTGCTCCTCGAACACCACCGGCAGGATGACGATGGTCAGCGGGGACTCCTGGCCCAGGCCGGACGCGATCTTGAGGTAGGACCGCGGCACGTCGGTGACCAGGATCCGCTCCCGGCTCCGGGCGGCCTGCCCGACCAGACCGACACCGATGTCGAACGTGTCGGGCACGTCGGAGCGCGGACGGTAGCCGTACGACGCGATCCGGCGCAGCGTCTTGGCGCCGTCGTGACCGTTCTCGCCGAGGAAGAAGGACCCGGCGCTCGCCCCCACGAGCGGGGTCAGCTCGCTGACGATCAGCTGGGTGACGTCGAGCAGGTCGCGGCCACCCTGCATGTGGCCGGTGAACCGGGCCAGGTTCGTCTTCAGCCAGTCCTGCTCCTGGTTCGCCCGCGTCGTCTCGCGCAGGTTGTCGATCATCTGGTTCAGGTTGTCCTTGAGCTCGGCCACCTCGCCCTGGGCGCCGACCGTGATCTGCTGGCTCAGGTCGCCCTGGGTGACCGCGGTGGACACCTCTGCGATCGCCCGCAGCTGCGTGGTCAGGGTGCCGGCGAGCTGGTTGACGTTCTCGGTCAGCTTGCGCCAGGTGCCGGAGACGTCGGCGACCTCGGCCTGGCCGCCGAGCATGCCGTCGGTGCCGACCTCGCGCGCGACCCGGGTCACCTCGTCCGCGAACGACGACAGCTGGTCGACCATCCGGTTGACGGTGGTCTTCAGCTCGAGGATCTCGCCGCGCGCGTCGACGTACGTCTTCTGGGTCAGGTCACCGTGCGCGACCGCCGTGGTGACCAGCGCGATGCTCCGCACCTGGCTGGTCAGGTTGCCCGCCATCGAGTTCACCGAGTCGGTGAGGTCCTTCCAGGTGCCGGCCACACCGCGCACCTGGGCCTGGCCGCCGAGGATCCCTTCGGTGCCCACCTCGCGGGCCACCCGGGTCACCTCGTCCGCGAACGCCCGCAGCGTGTCCACCATCGCGTTGATCGTGCTGGCCAGCGCGGCCACCTCACCGCGTGCCTCGATCGAGATCTTCTGGCTGAGGTCGCCGCGCGCGACGGCGGTGGAGACGGTGGCGATGCTGCGGACCTGGTTGGTCAGGTTCGAGGCCATCGAGTTCACCGAGTCGGTCAGGTCGCGCCAGGTGCCGGCCACGCCGGGCACCCGGGCCTGGCCGCCGAGCATGCCCTCGGTGCCGACCTCGCGGGCGACCCGGGTCACCTCGTCCGCGAACGACGACAGCTGGTCCACCATCGTGTTCACCGTGCTCTTCAGCTCGAGGATCTCCCCGCGGGCGTCCACGGTGATCTTGCTGGTCAGGTCGCCCTGGGCGACCGCGGTCGTCACCTCGGCGATGTTGCGCACCTGGGCCGTGAGGTTCGCCGCCATCATGTTGACGTTCTCGGTCAGGTCCTTCCAGGTGCCGGAGACGTCGTGCACGTCGGCCTGGCCGCCGAGCCGGCCCTCGGTGCCGACCTCGCGCGCGACGCGGGTGACCTCGTCCGCGAACGACGACAGCTGGTCCACCATCGTGTTCACGGTGCTCTTCAGCTCGAGGATCTCCCCGCGGGCCTCGACGGTGATCGTGCGGGTCAGGTCGCCGCGCGCGACCGCGGTGGTCACCTCGGCGATGTTGCGCACCTGCGCGGTGAGCGTGCCCGCCATGAAGTTCACCGAGTCGGTCAGGTCCCGCCAGGTCCCAGACACCCCCGGTACGGCGGCCTGGCCGCCCAGCCTGCCCTCGCCACCGACCTCGCGGGCCACCCGGGTCACCTCGTCCGCGAACGACGACAGCTGGTCGACCATCACGTTCACGGTCGTCTTCAGCTCGGCCAGCTCGCCGCGCACGTCGACGGTGATCTTCTGGCTCAGGTCGCCACGGGCCACGGCGGTCGTCACCTGTGCGATGTTGCGCACCTGGTTGGTCAGGTTCGAGGCCATCGAGTTGACCGAGTCGGTCAGGTCCTTCCAGGTCCCCGCGACGCCGGGCACGTCCGCCTGACCGCCGAGGATGCCCTCGCTGCCGACCTCTCGGGCCACCCGGGTCACCTGGTCGGCGAAGGACGAGAGCTGGTCGACCATCACGTTCACGGTGCTCTTGAGCTGGGCCAGCTCGCCCTTGACGTCCACGGTGATCTTCTGGCTCAGGTCCCCCCGGGCCACGGCGGTGGTGACCTGCGCGATGTCGCGCACCTGGGCGGTCAGGTTGTCGGCCATGTAGTTCACCGACTCGGTCAGGTCCTTCCACCGGCCGGCCACCCCCGGCACGTCCGCCTGGCCGCCGAGGATGCCCTCGGTGCCGACCTCGCGGGCCACCCGGGTCACCTCGTCCGCGAACGTCTGCAGGGTCGCGGTCATCGAGTTCAGCGTCTCGGCCAGCTCCGCGACCTCTCCGCGGGCGCTGACCGTGATCTGCTGGCTGAGGTCGCCGCGGGCGACGGCCTGCGCGACCGAGGAGATCCCCCGGACCTGGCTGGTCAGGTTGGAGGCCATCAGGTTCACCGAGTCGGTGAGGTCCTTCCAGGTCCCCGACACCCCGCGGACGTCGGCCTGCCCGCCGAGCCGACCCTCGGTGCCGACCTCCCGGGCGACGCGCGTCACCTCGGAGGCGAACGAGGACAGCTGGTCGACCATCCGGTCCACGGTGTCCTTGAGCTGGGCCATCTCGCCGGACACCTCGACGGTGACCGTGTGCGACAGGTCGCCGTCGGCGACCGCGGTGGTGACCAGCGCGATGTCGCGCACCTGGGCGGTCAGCCGGGACGACATCGTGTTCACCGCGTCGATGAGGTCGCGCCAGCTGCCGTCCGCGTCGCGGACCCGGGCCTGGCCGCCCAGCTTGCCCTCGGTGCCGACCTCCCGGGTGACCCGGGTGATCTCGTCGGCGATCGACGACAGCTGGTCCACGAGGCCGTTCACGCTCCGGGCGACCCGCAGCGGTTCGCCCCGCAGGGACTGGCCCTCGAGCCGCAGGTCCATCCGCTGGGTCAGGTCGCCGTCGGAGACCGCCGCGACCACCCGGGCGAACTCCCCGGTGGGACGGACGAGGTCGGTGACCAGGTTGTTGGCGGCCTCGACGCACCGCGCCCAGCCGCCCTCGCCCAGGCCGGGCTGCAGCCGCTCGCTGTGGCGGCCCTCCCGACCGGCGACCCGCTGGACCCGGGTCAGCTCGGAGAGGATGTGCTGCTGCCGGTCGGCGATCTCGTTGTAGGCGATCGTCAGGTCCGAGACCAGGCCCTCACCGGAGACCGGAAGCCGCTTGCGGAAGTTGCCGTCCCGCATCGCGTTCAGCGCGGTGAGGAGACGCCCCAGCTGCGCTGTGTCCAGGTCACCCTCTTTCGGGGGCCGTGTGGCGGCCCGCGTGGCCGCCTTTCGTCGAGTGGTCTTCTTGGCTGTGCTGCCGGGCATGTGAATCTCCTCCGCCGCACCCCGTCGGTTGTGAGTCTGTCACCATGAGGGGAGTCCGCCAATGAGTCCACCGGGACAGCCATGACCCGATTCCCCCTGCGTGCACACCAGTCCTTTGCCGCAGAAGCAAGGTCCGTCGCGCAGGCACGCAGGTTCACCCGCCGGACTTTGGAGGAGTGGGGCGCCGCCGAGCTCGAGGACAGTGCCTCGCTGATCGTCAGTGAGCTCGTGACGAATGCGGTGGTCCATACCGGTACGTCGGTCCGGCTCACCCTGGGGCTGCAAGGACACGACCTCAGGATCGAGGTGGAGGACCGACATCCGGGACGGACGCTCCCGATGGTGCCCGACCAGCCGCCGGACACGTCCGAGCACGGACGCGGGCTGATGATCACCACGTCGCTCTCCTCGGCCTGGGGCGTGGAGTACACCGCGGCGACCAAGCGGGTCTGGGCGTTGTGCGGGCCCGAGGGTGCCCTGGCCGGGCACGTGGCCACCGTCGACGTACCGCACTTCGCGCAGGGGACCCGGGTGGCGGCGGTCGAGATCTCCGACGCCGGTGAGGTGACCGGCTGGAACGCGGACGCGACGACGCTGTTCGGCTGGACCGCCGACGAGGTGATCGGGCGGCCGTACGCCGACCTGGTCGACCCGAGCACCGGCGGCGGTCCGCCCCACGACCTGATCGCGCCGGCGACGTCAGGCCGGTGGCAGGGCACCTACGCGGTGGTCTGCCGGAACGGCGCCACGGAAACCGTGTTCGCATCACACGTCCGCGCCACCGGCGACGGCAAGGGCACCATCGCGCTGGTGGTGCCAGAGCAGCAGCGGGCTCTCCTCGAGCACCCGTTGTCCTCGCCGCACGTGATCCACAGCGGTCCCGCGGCGCTGGGGCTGCGCGACGACGCGCTGGTGCGGCTGAGCGTCGAGGAGTACCTCACGCTGGCCGCCGAACGGGTCCGGGACCCGGTGGCGGCGGACGCAACGTACGTGCTCCTCGCACACGACTTCGACGACGACCTCGAGGTGGTGGCGGTGAGCGGGTTGCCGGAGACCCTGCTCGGCACCCGGCTCGCCCCGGACTCCCCCGGCGGCCCCGACCAGAACAGCACCCACCTCCCCGTCGTCGTGCCTGACCTCCGGGAGTTCGAGGTGCCCCTGCTGGCCGGCACGGGGCTGCGCTCCCTCGTCGTCGTACCGCTGGTCATGGAGGGGAAGCTCGTCGGCGCGATGGCCGCCGCCTCCGCCGTCGCGAACGGGTTCACCGACGACCAGTCCGTCCAGCTGCAGCGGTTCGCGGACTCCGTCGCCGTCACCGCGGACCGGGCCCGGCTGCAGGCCTCGGAGCGCGAACGCCGGGGCTGGCTCAGCTACATCGCCGATGCCGGTGACCTGCTCGCCGGGTCGCTCGACCAGGACATGACGATGGCGATCACCGGCCAGATCGTCGTACCCCGGATCGCGCACTGGTGTGCCATCCACCTCACCGACGAGCGACGCAAGCCGGTCCTCCAGCAGGTCTGGCACGAGGACGAGACACAGGTCGAGGCGCTGCGGGCGGCCGTCGAGGCGATCCCGCCCGACCAGCTGGCGGGCGGGAGCCCGGTGCTGCCCGGGTACTCCGCCACCAGCATCCCGCTGGTGGCCCGCGGCAGGAGGATCGGCTTCCTCACCATCGACCGCCCGCGCGGAGAGCTGCAGCGCAGCGAGTTCTTCCAGGTCGCGGAGTCCATCGCGCGGCGGGCCGCGCTGGCGATCGACAACGCACGGGCGCACGGGGACCTGCAGGCCGCGGGCCGGGCGCTGCAGGAGAGCCTGCTGCCGCCGTCGGCGCCGACGGCTCCGGGGTTCGACATCGGCGTGGTCTACGAGCCGGCAGGTGAGGACGCAGCGGCCGGTGGGGACTTCTACGACCTGTTCCCCGTCGGAAACGGCAGGTGGTGCTTCGTGGTCGGCGACGTCTGCGGCACGGGCGCCGAGGCCGCGGCCGTCACCGGGCTGGCCCGGCACACCATCCAGGCCCTGGCACGCGCGGGCCTCCCGGTGGCCGCGACGCTCGAACGGCTGAACACCGCCATCCTCGACGAGGGGGAGCGCGCCCGCTTCCTGACCCTGGTGTGCGGGATGTTGCACCTCGATGGCGGCCAGGTCCGGCTCGACCTGGTCAACGCCGGCCACCCGCTGCCGTTCCTCGTCGGCCCGGACGGGGTCGTCCGCGAGATCGGCACTCCACAGACCCTGCTCGGCGTCGTCGAGCAGGTCGCGTACGTCCCGGAGGCCCACGTGCTCGGCCGAGGGGACCTCCTCATCGCGGTCACCGACGGAGTGCTCGAGCGCCGGGACGGCAACCGGATGTTGGGCGAGGAGGCGTTCGCCGACGAGCTGGCGCAGACCGCGCACCTGCCGGCCCAGGCGGTGGCCGAGCGGATCCGCCGGATGGTAGCGGAGTTCACCGAAGCGCCGCAGCACGACGACATGGCCATCATGGCGATCCGGGTCCAGACCGGCGCCGGTCACTGACCCACCTGTTGGACGCGCGCCGGTCGCGGACCGTCGAACGCCGCCTCCAGGGCATCGCGGTCGCGTACGTCACCGCGGCGGAACTCCCTCTTGGTCCAACCGTGCTCGGCCGGGTCGAAGGGCCGACGCGCGACACCGCCCTTCCTGCACTCACCGCCGGGTCCGCCCTCGCCGGCGTCGGCGGGCGCGCCACAGCGGCTCGACGAGCAGGAGGACCGAGACGACCAGGAACACGATCACCGCGACCACCGGTAGGAAGACCGCGACGACCGTCGCCATGCCCTGGAGCGCCACGGCGTAGCGCCGTTCCCTCTCGAACGCCTGCAGCTCCTCTTCGGCGACATCATCAGCGGCGAGGCCGGGCGACCAGCCTGCGTAACCGACGAGGACGCTCACGAGCAGGGCGGCCAACGTCAGGTTGATCCCGAAGATGACGACCGCGAGCCGTTCACCTGAGTCGTTGAGGTGGGTGGCCATCAAGCTCGTGGTGAACGGCAGGAACGAGACGAACAGGAGCAGGAGCAGGTTGAGCCGCATGAGTACGTCGTCGGCCGCCTTGATGAACCGCGTCGTGTTGCTGTGCGCGATCCACGATCCGCCGATGAAGGCGAAGCTGACGAAGTAGCCGAGGTAGGCCGGCCACTCCTCGACCAGCTGGTGCAACAGCGGTCCGCCGCCCCGCGGCACCCTGAGCTCGAGGACCAGCAGGGTGACCACGATGGCGAAGACGCCGTCCGAGAACGCTTCGAGTCTGGCCTTGGGCAGGAGCCTCGTGGAGGACTCCGCAGTAGCCCCTCCCTCGGCGGGAGGCTGCGGTTCGCTGTCTTGGTTCATCTGGCCAACCCCAGGATCATGCCGTCTCCTGTCAGGTGCCTTCGCTCGCTCACCACCCGGGGGTGGCTCCTTGACGGTAGGCGGCAGCGGGGCAGTGATCCTCACCCCGTGTGTGTGAGGTTGACGGTCGAGGGACCCCCTCCGACCGGCCCGACCGGTCGTTGGGCAGTCCCATCTGGGGCGAACATCCGACGAGGGGCGATTTGCGCCCCGCAGGACGCGGGCTCCACAGGTCCAAAGGCCCTGCCGAGGGAGGTGCGCGGTTCCTCATGCTCTGAGGTGAGGGTCCGCTACCGGCGCGCGAGTGGGGATGACGGTGAGCACAGGCAGCATTGAGGCAGCGTCAATCGACGCCCCGGTCTCGCTGCTGTCGGCGAAGCTGTCCGTGCCCAAGCCCAGAGAGCTGGTAGTACCCCGCTACCGCCTCTTCGACCAGCTCACCGAGGGCGTGACCCGGCCGTTGACGATCGTGAGCGGACCGTCTGGTTCGGGGAAGACCACGCTCGTAGCGTCGTTGATAGCCCACGAGCTGGCTCCCGGCAGGGTCGCCTGGCTGACACTGGACGAGAACGACGACCACCCCGGGATCTTTTGGCGCCATGTCGTGGAGTCCCTGCGCTGCCACGGGGTCGACCTGCCCTCCGATGTGGGCAGCCCGCTTCATCCCGGCCCGGTGGAACCATCCCTCCTGGAGCGGTTGGCGGCGGCATTGGCGGACCGTCACGAGCCCGCGATCCTGGTCCTGGACCAGTTCGAGGCCGTCACCAGCTCCGAGCTGCTCCGTGACCTCGACTCCGTGCTGATGGATGCGGCACCCGAGCTGCGTCTGGTCCTCATCACCCGCAGCGAGCCGGGTGCCCTGGCGCGCCGCCACCTGCTGAGAGGCGAGCTGACCAGCATCCGGGCGGCGGACTTGGCGTTCCGCGCCGACGAGGCCGAGTCACTGCTCGCTCAGCACGGGATCCACCTCGCCCCGACGGCGTTCGACCAGCTGGCACAGCACGTCGAGGGTTGGGCCGCTGGCCTGCGGCTCTGTGTCGTTGCGATGCAGCAGCACCGCGACCCGGTCAGGTTCATCGAGTCGCTGCCCTCGGGACGAGCTGGGCTTGCTGACTACCTGGTGGCGGAGGTGCTCGACGCGCAACCCGAACCCGTCCGGGACTTTCTGCTCCGGACCAGCGTCGTGGAACCCCTCTCCCCGGAGCTCGTGGATGCCCTCACCGACTGGTCGAACGGTGCCGACCAGGTGGCGACGTTCGCCAGGCAGAACACTCTGGCCGAAGCCGTCGACGAGGCAGCGGGGTGACGGCCCAGGAGCCGGCCTAGGCGACGGTGGCGCCGGCCAGGTCGAGCCGCGCGTAACGGGACTCGAGGCGGCGTCGGTGCGCCTCGAGCCAGTCGACGGAGCGGGCCAGGGCCGCGGCCTCGAGGTGCACGGGGCGCGTCTGCGCCACCTTGCGCCGGGACACGACCCCGGCGGACTCCAGCACCTTGATGTGCCGCGAGACCGCCTGCAGCGAGATCGGGAACCGTGCGGCCAGCTCGTTGACCGTGAACAAGCGCCAGACGTGAGCCGCAGAAAGCGCAGAACTTGCTAGCCTGCCGCGATGACCGACTGGCAACGCATCCGCGACGACGAGTTCGCCATCCCCGAAGGTGGGTCCGTGGTGGGGCTGCTGGCAGAGCTCGTGGACATGCTCGGCTCGCCCGATCCGGAGATTCGCGACGAGATCGCGTTCTCGGCCCTCGCCACCTGGGTCGACGAGGGCGTGGTGCCCGACGACCAGCTGCAGCCCCTGGGTGACCTCATGGTGCAGAGGCTCCAGGCGGACCAGGTCCAGGCCCGTAGCTTCGCGCCCCTCGTCCTCGACGTCATCGTGGCCTCCCGAGGCGTGTGCGAGGAGAGGTGGGTGGACGCGTTCGAGCGTTGGTACGCAACGGAACAGGACGTGCGGGGCCACGATGCCAGGCTGGGATGGCTGCACGCCGTGGCGCACGGCGCCGACCTGCTCGGCGACCTCGGCCGGCGGACCGAAATCGCTCCTCGCCGGATGCTGGACCTCGCCGCGACTCGGATGCTTGCACCGACCGACACGGTCTGGCACGACCAGGAGCACGACCGCCTGGCTCACGCCGTCGGCAAGGTACTGACCCGACCGGACCTGTCGGAGAAGGACGCCTCGACCTGGCTGGAGCCAGTAGCTGAGGTGATGTCTGATGGGCAGCCCGGTCCTGTGCCGGCACACGTCTCGAACACGCTGCACACCCTTCGGATGGTCTACCTGCTCGTGAGCCGCGACATCCGAGTCGGTCCGGACGAGGTGGTTCCCGTGCCCCGCCGGGAGCTGGTCCTCGACCGGGTCGCCGCAGTCCTGCACCCGGCTACCCCATGGATGTGGTGAGAGCGTGCCCTCCCCGGTCGGCCCGTCCCACCGACGTTCTACGGTCCGGTCGCGGCCATCTGCTCCTGGGCGCCGACGAGGGCCTTCCTGAGCGCCTGCACGTGGTGGCCGCTCCCTTCGCCAGTGACCTTGATGACCGCCCTCGTCACGACCGGTTCCACCGTGTCGGCCGAGGAACGCGGGTAGGCGAGGATGAGCGCAGCGCAGCCGAGAGGGATCGTCGCTGCTCCCTGACCCTTCACCTTGTTCTCGGTGGCCAGGTGCAGCGCCTCGCCGAGGAACCCTCCCATCGCGGCGCCGAAGCCGGTGGTGAGAGGCACCAGCGGGAGGACCGCCAGTCCGGTGACGAACCCGACGGTGCCCAGTCCTTGGGCCATCTCGCGCACGAAGTGGTCGGACTGCTCCACCGACACCTTGCCGGTCAGGTCCTTGGCGACCACGATCGCGCCGTGCAGGTAGGCGCCACAGGCCAGCGCGGCTCGATAGTCGTCGTGAGCGGCGTCGTGGGACAGGTAGCTGCCGATCAGGACGTCGGTGGTCTCGTGGTCGAAGGGCAGTGAGAGGACCTTGAGTCCGGCGGTGGGGTTCATGAGGAGAGTCCGTGTGCAGCGTGGGCTTGGTGCGCGACCGCGTGGACGGCTTGCTCGTCCTTGGCCTTGCGATGGGACTTGACGTCGAAGACGACCTTCTTGATCGTGCCGGTGAACGCGAACGGGCGTCTGTCGGCGTAGCTCAGGTCGACCACGCCGCCGTTGTCGCGGCCGATGTCCATGCCCGCGTAGGCGGAGAACCGCATCGGCACCGTGTGGTCCATCCGTCCACCACCGACCTGGGCATCGTTCACGAACAGCGTGACCTGCCCCCCGGTGGCAGGCTTGGCTGCGTCGGCAGCGAACTCGACCCGCACGTTCACCTCGCCGGTCGGCAGCGGAGTGTCGGCCTGCTGGCGGTAGACGAACACACCCATCATCGAGTAGGTGTGGGTCAGCCTGCCGGCGTCGACGAACAGCGAGAACCCGCCGAGGTGGTCGGCCTCGGCGACGATCACGCCTTCGGCGCCCTCGTCGGGTACGAGAAGATCCGCGCTGATCGCGTACGACCGGTTGTAGATGCGCGGGATCATGCCTGGCGCGACGTTCTGGACATCACCGCGGAACTCGAGCTTCCCGGCAACCTGCAGGGGCGGTGTGATGCCGAAGAACGCCGAGAGCGTGGCCAGCAGGGGGAGCACTTTGTACCGTTCCGCCTCCTGCCAGAACAGGTCCTTGAGCTCGCGGACCTTGTCGGGGTGGTCCGCTGCGAGGTCGTGGGCCTGGGTGAAGTCGTCCGGCAGGTAGTACAGCTCGGTCGGGTCCGCGTCGGGATCCCAGACATCCGGTGCGTACGGTTTCAGCGCATCGGGGGTGACCACCCACGGGATCCGCGGTGTCTTCATCGCGAGCCACCAGCCGTCCTTGTACATGGCGCGGTTGCCCATGGTCTCGAAGTACTGCTGGGTGTGCCGCTCGGGCGCGGCCGCGTCGATCAGCGAGTCGGCGAAGCTGACCCCGTGCAGCGGTTCCTGCTCGACCCCGTCGACCCGGGACGGGGCGGGGATACCGGCGATGTCGAGGATCGTGGCACCCACATCGGTGACGTGGGTGAACTGGGAACGCAGCCCACCGGGGGCGAGGATCCGCCCGGGCCAGTGGATCACCATCGGGTTGCGGGTGCCGCCCAGGTGCGAGCCGACCTGTTTGCCCCACTTGAACGGGGTGTTCCCGGCCCACGCCCACGCGGCCGAGTAGTGCGGATCCATGATCGGGCCGCCCCAGGACTCGGCGCCGCCGTAGCGCTCGGCGAGCTGCAGCTGCATCTCGTCGGTGAGCGGGATGCCGTTCTGCATCGTCATCTCGTTGAACGAGCCGGTGATGGTGCCCTCCATGCTGGCGCCGTTGTCACCCCAGATCCAGACAACCACGGTGTTGTCGAGCTCGCCCAGCTCCTCGATCGCGTCGATGACCCGGCCGACGTTGTGGTCGGCGTTCTCCGAGAACCCGGCGTAGACCTCCATCTGCCGCGTGTAGTAGTCCTTCAGCTTGTCGGGCACGTCCGCCCACGCCGGGAACGCATCGTCACGCGCGGTGAGCTCGGCATCCGGAGGCACCACCCCGAGCTGCTTCTGCCTGGCGAAGACCTCCTCGCGCAGCCGATCCCAACCCTGGTCGAACTTGCCCTTGTACTTGTCCGCCCACTCCGAGGCGACGTGATGGGGCGCGTGGCTGCAGCCGGTGGAGAAGTACACGAAGAACGGCTTGTCGGCCTCCTGGGCCCGGACCCCGTGCAGCCACTCGATGGTCTTGTCGGCCATCGCGTCGGGCAGGTAGTAGGGGTTCTCCTCGTCGTAGTACTCCGCCGGGGTGCCGATGATCTTCTGGTTCTCGGCCAGGCAGGGGTCCCACTGCCCCGAGTCGCCGCCCAGGAAGCCGTAGAAGTAGTCGAAGCCCCACCCGGTCGGCCAGCGCCCCAGCGGCCCCGCGGGTCCCTGCTGCCCGTCCGGGGTCATATGCCACTTCCCGAAGGCCGCGGTGCTGTAGCCGTTGTCGCGCAAGATCCGCGGCAGGGGTGCGCACTCCTGGGGCAGCATCGCGGTGTAGCCGGGGAAGCCGCTGGAGAACTCGCCCACCGATCCGAAGCCGACAGCGTGGTTGTTCCGCCCCGTCAGCAACGCCGCTCGGGTGGGGGAACAGAGGGCGGTGACGTGGAACCGGTTGAAGCGCACGCCGCCTTCGGCCATGCGCGTGTAGTTCGGGGTCTGGATGGGGCCACCGAAGGTGCTCGGGTTCCCGAAGCCGGCGTCGTCGATCAGCACCAACAGCACGTTCGGCGCACCTGGGGGAGGTCCGGGATGACCTATCAGGTTCCAGTCCGGTTGCGAGCCCCGAAGGGTGCGGTTCGCCGTTCCCCCGAACTCCGGTGCGGTCAGCGGCAGCGTCGTGCGGTCGGGCTCACTCATGTGGGGTCTCCGCGTCCGTCATCGGCGCCCTGACCGGCTGGCGCGGGCGCTCCGGTGAGTGGTGTGCGCGTCCTGCAAAGCGCGTTTCAACCACGATCCGTCGACGCGGACCAGCGCGTCATCATCCCTGGCGAGTGACCTCGATCATCGGCTGAGCAGTCGATGAGGACGATCCACGTCAAACCCAGAAAACTCGCTGTTCGGCTTGCCCGATTGGGGTCCACAGGCCCTTGACAGCCTCAGGATCCAAACCCTATGCAGAAACGAGGAGCTCAACAGCTCACCCCACCCGGGGAGGCGGACTTGAAGCTACGTCGACTCGCAGGGCTCGTGCTCACGATCGTCCTGGGCACGGCTTTCGTCTTTGTCATCGGGCTCCTGGTGCAGGAGCATGGTGCGCCTGCCCAAGGGAGCACGGTGCAGGTCCGAGGGACCGCCCACACCGGGCGGGGCACGGTCCCCCACGTGTTCCTCAACCTGTCGACGTACCCCGACAGCATGGCCGGGGAGCACGGCTCTGACGGAGGCGCCCACCCCGACTGGGTCAGCTACGGGCCCACCACGGACTTCACCGTCCCGGCGCACGCCCTGGTCACGGTGACCCTCCGGCAGTACGACGGAGGTGAGCGGATCACCAACCCGTACTTCGCTCGGGTGCACGGCACCGTGGGCGGGACCGAGACGGTCAACGGCAAGGCCGTGACCCGGGTGGACCCCCGCCATGTCGGGCACACGTTCACGCTCCACGCGGCGCCGACTGCGCAGGCCCACCTCTTCGTGAGCGCACCGCTGCCCGCGGTGCCCGACGACGCTCCCGTCGCCAAGAACAGCCTCTACCCGAAGCCGATCGTCGTGACGTTCTCCTTCATGACGCGCGGTCCCGGCAAGTACATCTGGAACTGCGAGTTCCCCTGCGGTGACGGCTACTACGCCAAGTTCGGCGGCCCCATGTCCACGCGCGGCTACATGTCGGGGACGTTGACCGTCACCTGACGTCTGAGAGAAGGGTGCGGACGTGTCGACGCCTTCACAGACCGAGCAACACCCACGTTCGTGGTCGAGGTCGGACGTCCGGGGGGTCCTGCTGCTGTGGCTGGTCCTCACCGTGCTCCTCGTGGTCTTCGCACTGCTGGTCCCCGACGCCCTCATGGGCGCGCAGGCCTCCGACACGATGACCTCGGTCGAGAACACCTTCACGGTGTTCTCGGTCGCTGCCGCACCGGTGGCCGCCCTGGTCTGGGCGATCGCGCTGTACAGCCTGCTGCGGTGGCGGCGGAAGGGCTCCTGGAAGCCCGGCGACGAGGACGGGCCACCGATCCGGGGCAACAGCTGGGCCACCGGGACCTGGATCGGCGGTTCGGTGCTGCTGTGCCTGTTCCTGCTGATCTGGGGGCTCGCCGCACTCCAGTCGGTGACCGCGTCCGCGACTGCCGCCAACCCGCTGGTCGTCAAGGTCACCGGCGAGCAGTGGGTCTGGACGTTCCAGTACGCGGGCCACCCCGGCGTCGAGACCGACGAGCTCTACCTGCCCATGAACCGGCCGGTGCTGTTCAAGGTGACCAGCGACGACGTCGTGCACTCCTTCTGGCTCGTGCAGATGGGCATCAAGGTCGATGCCAACCCCGGCATGGTGACGACGACGCAGACCGACGCCCAGTCGGACCGGGAGCTACGAGGTGCGCTGCGCCGAGCTCTGCGGCCTGCTGCACGCGGACATGGAGACGCCCGTGCACGTGGTCACCGAGAAGCAGTTCGCCGCCTGGCTGAGCGCCCAGGAGCACGGGAGGTCCTCGTGAGCAGACAAGACGTCCTGGAGACGGCCCCCTCGGCCGAGGTCCCCGGCGGTGGTGCGATGCGACGCCTGAACTTCGGCACCGCCGTCGTCGCCGGCCTGGTCCTGGCCTTCGCCGGACACCTGGTCGCGCAAGCCCTGCTGAAGAACGGCTCCGACGACACTGTCGTCACCAGGTCCGACGCCGTGCTCATCATCACCCTGGTCTGCTGGACTCTCGGCTTCCTGGCCGGCATCGGGGCCTTCGTGGGCCCGACGCGCTGGGCACTCGGTCGTGACCCGACGCCGGCGGACGAGCTGTTCCTCGCTGGCAAGGACCAAGGCGTGGTGCGGTACTTCCGGTTCACGACCGACCACAAGGTGGTGGGGATCCAGTACCTCGTGCTGACCATGACCATGCTCGGCTTCGGCGGCACCATGGCGATGCTGATCCGCACCGACCTGATATCGCCGAACTCCGGCTTCCTCGGGGCGCAGACCTACAACTCCCTCGTCGGCCTGCACGGCCTGACGATGATCCTGGCCACGATCATCATGGTCACCGGACCGTTCGGGAACTTCATCGTCCCCCTCATGATCGGCGCACGGGACATGGCGTTCCCTCGGCTCAACGCGCTGAGCCTGTGGCTCCTGGTCGCCATGCTGCCGGTGCTCTACTCCGCTGCGTTCCTGGGCGGAATCCCGACGGGCTGGACCGGCTACGCGCCGTTGGCCGACCAGGGACCCGGTGGCGTCGACTCCTACCTGGTCGCGATCCTCATCTTCGCGGTCTCGACGGCGATCGCCGGCGCGAACATGCTCACCACCGTCCTGACCATGCGTGCGCGCGGGATGACCTGGAACCGGACCCCCATCTTCGTGTACGGCGTGGCCTCGAGCGTCGCGCTGGCCATCCCCGCGTTCCCGATGTTCATGACCGCCGAGATCCTGCTCGGTGTGGACCGCGGCATGGGTGGCAACTTCTACGTGGCCTCGGGCGGAGGCCAGCCCTGGCTCTACGAGCACCTGTTCTGGCTCATGGGACACCCCGAGGTCTACGTCATCGTGCTCCCGGCCGTCGCTGCGCTCATGGAGCTCACCGCCGTCTTTGCCCGCAAGCCGTTGTTCAGCTTCAACGTGGCCGTGCTGTCGATCCTCGGGATCGTGGCACTCAGCGTGATGGTCTGGGCGCACCACATGTTCGCGTCCGGCTGGGCCAGCGGCCTCAACGGCTCGTTCATGCTCACGACCGAGCTGATCTCGATCCCGACCGGAGGCCTGTTCCTCGTCATCGTCGGGACGATCTGGCGAGGGCGGATCTGGACCACGTTGCCGATGATGTCCACCTACGCGCTCCTGTGGAACTTCATCATCGGCGGCGTCACCGGCATCTACCTGTCCGACGTACCGCTGGACTACCAGCTGCACGGCTCGATGTTCGTCACCGCGCACTTCCACTTCACGCTGATGGGCGCCGGCCTCACAGGAGCGATCGGCGCGCTCGCCTACTGGTTCCCGAAGATGACCGGGCGGATGCTGGACAACACCCTCGGCTTCGTGTCGTTCTGGCTCGTCCAGGTCGGCTTCAACGTCACCTTCCTCGGCATGTTCATGGTGGGGATGCAAGGTCAGCCGCGCAGGGTCGTCCACTACGCCACCGTCTTCGCGAACGGGAACCTCATCTCGACGATCGGCGCCTACGCAATCGGGGCCGGCATGCTCGTGCTGCTCTACGCGGTCGTCACCTCGTGGCGCAGCGGGCAGGTGGCGTCCAGGAACCCGTGGGGCGCCAAGACGCTGGAGTGGACCGTCCCGAACCCGATCCCGCTGGAGAACTTCCCCGTCCTGCCCGTCGTGACGGAGGACGCCTACGGCTACGGCGTCCCGGAGACGCCGCCGGTGATCCCGGAGCAGAAGAGGCCGGTCGAGTCCCCGGTGCGCGCCGAGAGCACGGCAGCCGGTCCCAGGGAGGGGAGCCCGCAATGACCACCGAGTCCCTCGTCAACAAGGGGGCGTTCCCTCCGGAGGAAGCCGGCGACTTCGGACGACGGTGGATGACCGGGGCCGCGCTGCTGGTCGTGGCGGACGCCTCGTTCGTGGTGGCGCTGTCCTTCACCTACCTCTACCTGAGGGCGCTCAACACCGAGCAGGCGTTCCACCCGCCGGACTCCGCGACGGCGTCCCTGTGGTGGCCCTGGGCGATCACCGCGCTGATGTTCGCCTCGCTGGTCGCCTACCACTACGGGTTGAGCGAGCACGAGCCGGCCCGGCTCGGGTTCGTCACCGGCGGGATCATCGGGGTGCTCGGGATGCTGGTGGCCCTGGCCCTGAACATCGCCCAGATCGCGACGTTGCCGTTCCATGTCAGCGACAACGCCTACTCCTCCGCGGTCTACGTGATCGCCTCGGCCAACGTCTTCCACCTGCTGATCACGCTGTTCCTCGGCATCGGGGTGGTGAACCGGGTCCATCACAAGGTCACCCGAGGACGGCGCGACTGGCACGTGCGGATCGTCGGCATGTGGTGGACCTGGGTGTGCGTGGCCTCCCTGATCGGGGCTCTCACCATCTCGGTCGCCAACGGAACGATCCGGTGACCGACCCGTGCCCGGCGCTTCCCGGAACCACTCCCTACACCGGGTCGGCGCCGTCCGCACGGTCGCTCTCGAGCGCCTCGAGGTAGTCGTGCCAGGCGGTCAGCCCGGGATCCTCGCCGGGCGCGGTCTCGTGCTCCTCGCTGTCCGCGGGACCTGGACGGGGTGCATCGTTGCCCGTCACGAGCCGCCACCAGATGACGACACCGGCGACCGCGAACGCCGGCCACTCGAAGACGTAGACCCACGCGATGGTGTGGCCGGCACGGGCCCGCGTGAGCTCGAACCACCCGGCGAACAGGCAGACCGTCACACCGAGCACCAGCGGGACGTGGAGCCGCAGCACGTTCGAGGTGGACAGGTGCGTCCGCGGGCTGTGAGTCATGTGACCCACCCCTTGCGGCCACGCTCGGTCATCGTGCGGACGGCGGCGTCCGCCGTACGGTCGATCCGGTGTCCGCGGGCCTCCTCCGCCCGCAGGAACCTCGCGCCGGCCAGGCAGAGCCACAGGGCGCTGAGCACCATCGACGAGGACCACATGAGCGCACCGGCCAGCTGCTGGTCCACCAGCGCACCGGGCCCGAAGGGGCGGGCCACATGGGCGTAGAACGGGTACGCCGGCTGCGGAGCTGCGTAGATGAAGAACCCGGTGAGCGCCATCGGGATCATCACGGTGAACAGCGACAGCACCCGGATGCCGGCCGGCACCCGGCGCGGCCCGGAGGTCGGGGCGAGCAGCGGGTAGAAGAACACCAGAGCAGTGCCGAGGTACAGCGGGTGCTCGACGTAGTCGTGCACCAGCGGATGCTCCACCGCGTAGTCGTAGAGGGCCGGCAGGTGGCTGACCACCATCACGGTGACGAACAGGCCCCAGCCCAGGACCGGGTGCATGAGCAGACGCACGCCACGGCTGCGCAGCAGCGGGACCAGCCAACGCCTGCGGACGTCGCGAGAGGCTGCGCGCAGGGTGAGCAGGATCGGGTCGCCGAGCACCAGCAACGGAGCGGCCACCATCGTCAGCAGGACGTGCTGGGTCATGTGCGCGAAGAAGAAGGTGTCGTCGAAGGCGCCAGGCGGCCCGAGGACCGCGACGGCCACGGCCACCGCTCCGGCCAGGAAGAGCACGGTGCGGAACCGGGGCCAGGGCTGCCCCGGACATCTGCGGCTCACTCTGCGTGCGCCGAGGACGTAGGCGGCGCCACAGGCCAGCAGCGCGAGGGTGGGCACCGGCTCCAGGACCCACCCGAGCAACAGCGACTGTGTCACCTTCACGGTGGGGACGGTACGCCGGCGAGCACCCCCCGGGAACGGCCCTTCGTCCCGAGCAAGGTCTGGCAGACGGCGGTCTCCGGCATGTGTGCGCTGCTGCTCGCCGCGTGCTCCCCGGTCGGGGGATCCGCTGCCCGACCGGAACCTGCACCGCCCCAGGGGGTGGGTACGACGCTCGACTCCCCCGTCCCGCGGGCGCTGCTCGACACTCCGCTGCTCGACCACCGGGGCCGTCGTACGACCATCGGCGCGCTGCGCGGGAAGGTGCTGGTGATCTCCGACGTGACGACGCTCTGCCAGGAAAGCTGCGCGATCGGCACCGCGGCGATGCTCCAGGCCGCTCGCGCCATCAACCGAGCCGGACTCGGCGGGAAGGTCGAGTTCCTGAGCATCACGATCGATCCCACCCGCGACGACACCCGTCACCTCGCGGCCTACCGACGGCTGTTCGGGGCCCTTCCCAACTGGGAGACCCTGACCGGCTCGTCGACGGACATCGACCACTTGTGGGACAAGCTCGGTATCTGGCGGCGCACGGTCCACGTGGAGGCGCCGTACCCCCGGGACTGGCTCACCGGCGCCCGGCTGACGAGCGACATCCAGCACACCGACGACCTGATCTTCATCGACGGGGCGCAGCGCTTCCGCTTCGAGATCGACGGGCCGGCATCGGTCCGGTCCGCATCGGACATGCCCCCGAAGATCGTCGGCTTCATGGACGCCCTCGGCCACCGGAACATCCGGAACCCGTCAGCCGGAAGCTGGTCCGGCGCGCAGGTGCAGCGCGTGCTGCGCTGGCTGCTCTCCCAGGAGGCGACACGATGAGCACCGAGTCCGGGTCCCTTCCCCTCTCCTCGTCCGCGGCCGCCGCGGCGGCCGGGCGCTGGCAGGACGTGCTGGGCGCCTATGCCGGCCTGATGAAGCTGCGGATCATCGAGCTCCTCCTGCTCACCACGGTGCCGGTGATGTTCCTGGCCGCCGGCGGTGTTCCCCGGCTGGCGCCGGTCCTGGCGACGGTGTGCGGCGGCACCCTGTCCGCCGGCAGCGCCAACGCCCTCAACTGTGTCGTCGACGCCGATATCGACCAGCGGATGCGTCGTACCCGCCGGCGCCCGCTCCCCCGGCACGCGGTCTCGCGTCGCGCGGCGCTCGTCTTCGGCCTGGTCCTCGGCGTGGTGTCCACCTTCTGGCTCGGGCTGACCGTCAACTGGCTGTCGGCGATGCTGGCGCTGGCCGCGAACGTCTTCTACGTCGTGGGCTACACGATGATCCTCAAGAGACGGACCACCCAGAACATCGTCTGGGGCGGAGCAGCGGGCTGCTTCCCCGCCCTGATCGGCTGGACCGCGGTCCGCGACGAGCTGGCCTGGGCACCCGTCGTCCTGTTCCTCGTGGTGTTCCTGTGGACGCCGCCTCACTTCTGGTCCCTGGCGATCCGCTATCGCGACGACTACGCCGCCGCAGAGGTGCCGATGCTACCGGCGGTGGCTCCCACCCGCGTGGTCACCCGGAAGATCGTGGCGTACTCCTACGCGATGGTGGCGACGTCCTTGCTGCTGTGGCCGGTGGCGGTCACCGGTGGCGTCTACCCCCTGGCAGCGCTCGTGCTCGGGGTGCCTTTCCTGGTCGAGGCCCACCTGCTGGCCCGCCGGTCGGCCACCGGAGACGCGCTGGCCACGCTGAAGCCGATGCGGCTCTTCCACACCTCGAACCTGTACCTGGCACTGCTGTTCGTCAGCGTGGCGTTCGTGCCCTTCACCCGCTGAACGCCGCCGGTGCCCGCACGCGGGGCCACGGCTCAGACGTTGAAGCGGAACTCCACCACGTCGCCGTCGGCCATCACGTAGTCCTTGCCCTCCATGCGGACCTTGCCGGCCGACTTGGCCGCGGCCATCGACCCAGCAGCGACGAGGTCGTCGAAGGACACGATCTCGGCCTTGATGAAGCCACGCTGGAAATCGGTGTGGATCACACCGGCGGCCTCGGGAGCCGTTGCCCCCTTGGGGATCGTCCACGCGCGCGACTCCTTGGGGCCGGCGGTGAGGTACGTCTGCAGGCCGAGGGTGTCGAAGCCGACCCGGGCGAGCACGTCGAGGCCGGGCTCGTCGATGCCCATCTCCTCGAGCATCGCGCGGGCCTCGTCGTCGTCGCCGAGCTCGACCAGCTCCGACTCGAACTTCGCGTCCAGGAAGATCGCCTCGGACGGGGCGACCAGGTCGCGCATCTTCTGCTTGAGGTCCTCATCGGCGAGCTCGTCGGCGTCGCAGTTGAAGACGTAGATGTAGGGCTTGGCGGTGAGCAGGGACAACTCGCGCACCAGCGCACGGTCGATCTTGGTGGCGATGATCGGGGTGCCCGCCTCGAGCGCCTCCTTCGCCTCGCGCGCGGCTTCGAGGACGGCGACGTTCTCCTTCTTCATCCGCGCCTCCTTCTCCAGCCGCGGGATCGCCTTGTCGACCGTCTGCAGGTCGGCCAGGATCATCTCGGTCTGGATCGTGGAGATGTCGTTGGCGGGGTTCACCTCGCCGTCGACGTGCGTGACGTCCTCGTCGCGGAAGACGCGGGTGACCTGGCAGATCGCGGAGGACTCGCGGATGTGCGAGAGGAACTTGTTGCCCAGCCCCTCACCCTCCGAGGCACCGCGGACGATGCCGGCGATGTCGACGAACTCCACGGTGGCGGGCAGCTGCTTGGCCGACCCGAAGACCTCCGCGAGCTTGGCCAGCCGAGGCTCGGGGACGCCGACGACGCCGACGTTCGGCTCGATGGTCGCGAACGGGTAGTTCGCCGCCAGTACGTCGTTCTTGGTCAGCGCGTTGAACAGGGTCGACTTGCCCGCGTTGGGGAGACCGACGATTCCGATGGTGAGTGCCACGGGCGGCGAGTCTACGGCGGCGAGGGCGGCTCGACCCAATCGAAGGGCTGGCGGCAGAAAAGGGGCAGGTGCCGGTTGGGTCGGGGTCTACTTCTTCGTGGTGGCTGCGTGTTCGGCGGTCAGCCCGAGCTGGGCCATCATGGAACCGGTGTCGAAGTAGCTGCGATGGGATGTGATCTTGCCCCCGCTGAGGTCCAGCACGTCGCACAGCTTGAGTGTCACCGAGCGACCGGTGGCGGGGATCGCACCCATCGACGTCTCGAGCGTTCCGGTGTGGGTCCCACGCCCTGTGTACTCGACCACGACGCTGTCGCCCTCGGCGACGATCCGGTCGATGGTGATCTTCCCGTCGGGGAACCCGTTCGCCCACGCCTCGTTGTAGCGGCGGGATCCGTCCGGGCCCTCGAAGACGTCTCCGGAGCCGACCATCACGACCGTGCCGTCCGGCGCCATGGCGTCGGCCTCGAGATCGAAGTTCCGGTCGTTCCAGGCGTCGTAGAGACTGCGAACCAGGGTTACGTTGTCTGCCATGTGAGCCTCCGCTCTGGCACCTACCCGCCAGCCAGCCTAGGACTGCCCCCTGACCCCGACAAGAGCCTGTTTGGGCCCCTGCATGGAGGGAACCTCTTCGAGCAGGAGGTATCAGAGCCTTGTTCGCATCACGCTTCATGCCCTGCCCCGACTGCGGCGCTTCCGTCGAGCGGACGGAGGCGGAGACCCACCGCTGCGAGCCCGAGCGGCTGGTCGAGTTCCAGATGTTCGGGCTGCGCGACGACGTCGCCCGGCTGGAGGAGCGCGTCCGGGAGCACCTGGACTCGACCCGCGGCAGGTTCGAGGTCTGGCTCGCCGCCCGCGACGTCCGCAGCCGCAGGGCCTGACGCACCGACCGACCACCCGGACGTGCACCCTGCCCCGGATCCCGCGCGGGGACCATCGGATCCGGGGACGTAGCACGTCGCAGCGGCCGCATAGGCTGCGAAACATGCGCATCGCCACGTGGAACGTGAACTCCATCCGCTCCCGGATCGACCGGGTGGAGGCTTTCGTGCAACGGCACGACATCGACGTCCTCACCCTCCAGGAGACCAAGGCCCGCGACGACCAGTGGCCGCTGATGGGGCTGCAGGCCATGGGGTACGACGTCGCCACGCTCGGCCGCAACCAGTGGAACGGTGTCGCGATCGTCTCCCGGGTCGGCATCGAGGACGTGCAGCACGGGTTCGACGGGATGCCGTTGTACGGCGACCCGCTGGCCGCCGAGGCGAGGGCGATCGGCGCGACCTGCAACGGGGTGATGGTCTGGTCGCTCTACGTGCCCAACGGCCGGGCGATCGGGGACCCGCACCTCGTCTACAAGCTGGAGTGGCTCGACGCCCTGCGCGGCACCGCGGCCGGCTGGCTCGCCGACGACCCGGACCGCGAGGTCGCCCTGACCGGCGACTGGAACATCGCGCCGCAGGACGACGACGTGTTCGACATCGCCCAGTTCGCGAAGAGCACGCACGTCACACCGCCGGAGCGGGCGGCGTTCCAGGCGGTCGTGGACGCGGGCTACGAGGACGTCGTACGCCCGCACCAGCCGGGGCCCGAGGTCTACACCTACTGGGACTACTACAGGCAACGGTACGAGCGGAACCGCGGCATGCGGATCGACTTCGTGCTCGGCTCCCCCGCCCTTGCGAAACGGGTCACCGGGGCGCAGATCGACCGCGACGAACGCGCCGGCAAGGGCGCGAGCGACCACGCGCCGGTGATCGTCGAGCTCGCCGACGAGTCCGGCTCGTCCGGCTAGTCCGGCTGGGCGCGACGCGCGAGGAACAGCTGCACGGCGAGGTCGAGCCGCACCTGCGCGGGCACGACACCGGCGATGCGGTGCAGCAGCTCCTGCCGCTCGACCGGTGCGAGCTGGAGGCAGGCCGACAGCGTGGACAGGTAGCCGACGTACTCCTTCCGCGGGACGACCACCTCCCGCGCCAGCACGTGGTCCTCGACGTCGGCGAACAGGTCGGACCCGTCGAGCTCGTGCGCCGGCCAGGGCCTGCCGGCCGAATCCCCCTCTTCCTGCGGCCGGAACGCGACGTCGTCGAGGGTGGGCCGGCAGGCGTCGGCCACGGCGTCCTGCACGTCGGGGTCGGCGACCTTCATCGGGCTGCCGAAGACGGCCACGACCCCGCCCTCGACGAGCAGGTCGGCGGCCCGGGTCCAGCGGGTCGCCGGGTCGGTCCAGTGCCAGGACGCCGCGGCGTAGACCAGGTCGGTCCGGTCGCCGGCGTACTCCTCGAACGCCGCCCGGACCGGCGCGACCGGCATGCCGTCGGTCTCCCGCTCCAGCACGGTGAACATTCCCTGGTCGGGCTCGAGCGCGGTGACCCGGATCCCGCGGCTCGCGAACGCCCGCGTCGCCTTCCCGGTCCCGGCGCCGACCTCGACGGCCGTCTCGACCGGCCGGCCCGCATAGTCCAGGGTGCGGTCCACGACCTCGTCCGGGTAGCCGAGGCGGAAGCGCTCGTAGCTCTCCGCAGCCGTCCCGAACAGCAGGCCCCGAGGCGTCGCTGAAGTCGTCATGCACGGGGGGTACCCACGCTCCCGGGTGCGACACGCGCCCCGCGGCGCGGAACTGTCGGAGGCGCCCGGCATCCTCAGGGCATGGATCTGGCTACGACGCTTTCGCTGCTGACCGTGCTGCTCGTGGGACTGCTGCTCGGTGCGGTGGTCGGTGTGCTGTGGGCACGCGGCCAGGGTGCCGGGCAGCAGTCCACCGCCGAGCGACACGTCCTGCAGCAGGCCGAGAGCCGTGCGGCGGAGGCGGCCGTCGTGCGGGAGAGCCTCGACCGGCTGCACGACCGGCTGCGCGACATGGCCGAGCACGGCGTGTCCTGGCAGAGCCAGCTCAAGCAGCAGGTCGACGACGTGCGGCACTCCACCGAGGTGCTCCGGCGTGAGACCGCGTCGCTGTCCACCGCGCTGCGCAAGCCGCAGGTGCGTGGACGCTGGGGAGAGCTGCACCTGCGCCGGGTGGTGGAGATCGCCGGCCTGGTGGACCGCTGCGACTTCGACGAGCAGGTGTCCGCCCCGCGGGATGCTTCGGCCGGCCCGGGACAAGGCGGCCTGCTGCGACCCGACCTGGTGGTCACGCTGGCCGGCGGCAAGCACGTCGTCGTGGACGCCAAGGTGCCGCTCGACGCGTTCCTGGACGCGACCGGCGCCGACTCGGACGAGCAGCGCGACGCACACCTCACCCGGCACGCCCGCCAGCTTCGCCAGCACGTCGACACGCTCGCCGGCAAGGCCTACTGGCGCGCGCTGCCGGCCACCCCGGAGTTCGTGGTGCTGTTCGTGCCGGGTGAGTCGTTCCTGTCCGCGGCGCTGGAGGCCGAGCCCACGCTGCTGGAGTACGCCGCGGACCGGCAGGTGGTGCTCGCGACCCCGACGACGCTGATCGCCCTGCTACGCACGGTCGCCTACGCCTGGACCCAGCAGACGCTCGCCGACAAGGCGCGGGAGATCCACGACCTCGGCCGCGACCTCTACGACCGGCTGTCCACGATGGGCGGTCACCTCGACCGGCTCGGACGGTCGCTGACCGGGGCGGTCACCGCCTACAACCGGGCGGTGGGCTCCCTGGAGAACCGTGTCCTGGTGTCCGCCCGCCGGTTCACCGAGCTCGGCGTCGGAGGCGGCGACCTCGACGCCCCGAGCCCCGTCGTCGAGGTGCCGCGCCCGCTGACCACCGCGGAGCTGCTGGAGACGGTGGCCGAGCCACGGCCGGAGCTTCCGGACCTCGACCCGGACGCCGCGCCCGGCACCGTCAGCCCGCCCGTTCGGCGCGTCGCGCCCTGACACGCGGCGGTGCGCCCTACCGTGCTTGCTGTGAGCACAGGTGCGTCTCACCACAGGACCCTCTGGGAAGAGGGCCGTCATCCGGGTCGCCTGGTCGCCAACGCCGCCGGGCTGCTGGTGCTGCTCGTCGTGCTCGTCGACGTGCTGGTCTCCCGCGACCTGACCCTCGCCTTCGACATCGCCTTCGTGCTGATCTGCGTGGCCGCCGCGCTCGCCGTGCACCCTCGGGACTTCTTCGTGATCGGCGTCTTCCCGCCACTGCTGATGGCCGCCACCGTCGCGGCGCTCGCCGTGGCCTTCCGCGAGGCGGTCGCCGACGAGGGCGACGGGTTCCTCCAGGCCGTGGTCTCCGGGCTCGCGCACCACGCCGGCGCGCTGGTGGTCGGCTACGCGCTCACGCTGTGCCTGCTCGCGCTGCGCCAGGTGGCGATGCGGCACTCCGGCGCGATCCGCAGCACGGGACGCCCGGTCGCCGAGCAGCGCCGGTCACGCGGCCGCGTCTCCCGCTGACCTCGACTTCGCGGAGCCCGTCGGCAGCGTCAGGGCTCCCGCGTTGCCCGAGGGTCAGGCGTTCTGGGCGGCGCGGATGTCGCGACGCAGCTCCGGCGGGAGCGCGAAGATCAACGACTCCTCGGCGGTGTGCACGGCCTGCGCGTCCGGGTAGCCCCGCTCCGCCAGGAACGACAGCACCCCGTCGACGAGATCCTCCGGCACCGAGGCACCGGACGTGACGCTGACCGTGTCGACACCCTCGAGCCAGGACTCCTGGATCTCGCTCGCGTCGTCGACCCGGTAGGACGCCTTGGCGCCCGCCTCGAGCGCGACCTCGACCAGCCGCACGGAGTTCGAGGAGTTGCCGGAGCCGACCACGATCACCAGGTCGGCGTTGCCGGAGATCTCCTTCACCGCCATCTGGCGGTTCTGGGTGGCGTAGCAGATGTCGTCCGAGGGCGGGTCCAGCAGCTGCGGGAAGCGCGCGCGGATGGCGTCGACGATCGTCATCGTCTCGTCGACCGAGAGGGTGGTCTGCGAGAGCCAGGACACCTTGGCCGGGTCGCGCACCTCGATGTTCGCGACGTCCTCGGGGGTCTGCACGAGCTGGATGTGCCCGGGGGCCTCGCCCGCGGTGCCCTCGACCTCCTCGTGGCCGGCGTGGCCGATCAGCAGGATGTCGTAGTCGTCGTTGGCGAAGCGGCGAGCCTCGTGGTGCACCTTGGTGACCAGCGGGCAGGTCGCGTCGATCGTCTTGAGCGAGCGGTCCTCGGCCTGCCGGTGCACCTCGGGCGAGACGCCGTGCGCCGAGAAGACCACGGTGGCGCCCTCGGGGACCTCGACGAGCTCCTCGACGAACACCGCGCCGCGTGACTCGAGGTTCGACACGACGTGCTTGTTGTGCACGATCTGCTTGCGCACGTAGACGGGGGCGCCGTACAGGTCGAGCGCCTTCTCCACGGTGATCACCGCTCGGTCGACACCCGCGCAGTAGCCCCGCGGAGCGGCCAGGAGTACGGCGCGCCGGTCGGCCTGCTCGGGGTCGAGGACGGGCGGTATCCCCAGGTCCGAAGTGCTCATGCGCCCCATCGTAGGTGCTCTCCCCTAGGGTGCTTGCGTGGCACTGGAGACCTCCCCCGAGCAGCCGGCACCCGTCCGGCAGATCGCCAACGCCATCTCCCAGTGGGTCGACCGGCTCGGAGCCGTGTGGGTGGAGGGCCAGGTCGCGCAGTTCAACCGGCGCCAGGGAATGAACACCGTGTTCATGACCCTGCGGGACACCGTCGCGGACATCTCCATCTCGGTCACCGTGTCCCGGCAGGTCTTCGACTCGCTCAATCCCCCGATGGTCGAGGGCGCCTCGGTCGTGGTGTTCGCGAAGCCGTCGTTCTACGCCAACCGCGGCACGCTCTCCCTCTACGCGCGGGAGATCCGGATGGTCGGCCTGGGCGAGCTGCTGGCCCGGATCGAGCGCCGCCGCCAGCTGCTCGCCGCCGAGGGTCTCTTCGCCGCGGAGCGCAAGCGGCGGCTGCCGTTCCTCCCCGGCACGGTGGGTCTGGTCACCGCCCCCAACAGCGCCGCCGAGCGGGACGTGCTGGAGAACGCCAGACGCCGCTGGCCCGCGGTGCGGTTCGCGGTCCGCTACGCCGCGATGCAGGGCACCAGCTCGGCCGCCGAGGTGATGGCGGCGGTCGGCCGGCTCGACCGCGACCCGGAGGTCGACGTCATCGTGATCGCCCGGGGTGGTGGCTCGGTCGAGGACCTGCTGCCGTTCTCCGACGAGGGCCTGATCCGTGCGGTGTTCGCGGCCCGCACCCCGGTGGTGTCCGCGATCGGGCACGAGCCGGACAGCCCGCTGCTCGACCTGGTCGCCGACGTGCGCGCCTCCACCCCCACCGACGCCGCCAAGCTGGTCGTGCCGGACGTCACCGAGGAGGTCCTGCGCGTCGCCCACCTCCGGGACCGCGGACGTCAGGTGCTGGGGTCCTGGCTGGCCCGGGAGCAGCACGCCCTCGACACGGTGCGGGCGCGGCCGTCCCTCGCCGACCCCGGCAGCGGCCTCGCGGCCCGCTCCGCCGAGGTCGACGCGCTGCGCGACCGTGCGCGCCGCACCGTGCACCACCAGCTCGACCGCGCCGTCAACGACCTCGGGCACCAGCTCGCCCGGGTGCGCGGCATGTCCCCGCTCGCGACCCTGCAGCGCGGCTACGCCGTGGTCCAGGACCCGGACGGCCACGTCGTCACCAGCGTGGCGCAGGCCCGCACCGACCAGCCGCTGCAGGTCCGCGTCGCCGACGGCCGGATCGCCGTCACGGTGACCGGCACCAGCAGCGAACCCCTCACCGACCCAGAGGAGCCGTCATGACCGCCCCGACGCACGAGGACCGGCCCAGCTACGAGGAAGCCCGCGAGGAGCTCGTCGAGGTGGTCCGCCGACTCGAGTCCGGCGGCACCAACCTGGAGGAGTCGCTGGCGCTGTGGGAGCGCGGCGAGAAGCTCGCGCAGATCTGCCAGGGCTGGCTCGACGGTGCGAAGAAGCGGCTCGACGACGCCATCGCGCAGGGCGACGACGAGGAGTAGCTAGCGCAGGCTCGCGGTGTAGGACACCAGCTCGCCGCGGGGCACGTCGTGGCCGACGACGAGGGTGGTGGTCGGGCCGGCTCGGCGCACCAGCGCCAGGTCGCCGCCCGCATCGGTGTACGTCGCCCAGCGCCGTCCCGCGACGTCGACCGGCGCACCTCGGCTCGCCTCCTTGTCGACGTACTCCTCGACCATCGACCGCACCGACCGGCCACCCTGCTCCAGGCCGACGTACCTGTCGCGGTCGGTCAGCACGCCGAGGTGCCAGTGCTGCACCGGGCGGTCCGCGAAGCTCACGGTGGTGGCCCGCCACCCCTGGGGCAGCGTCGCCGGGGCGACCAGGTCGAAGTCGGCGGCCTTCTTGGCGGCCGGCACGTCCCGCGCGAAGTCGACCGTGCGCACCGGGCTCTCCGGGTCCTGCGTCGTCAACGCCTTCAGCCCGACCCAGGCCACGATCAGCACCACCAGCACGACCATCGCGCCGACCATGCCGCCGGCCGACCGTTGGTAGCGCCCTGCCTGTCCACTCACCGGACCATCCTCCCAAGCAGCCGAAATGGCGTGTCTGCCGGGGCGTATGCTCCCGCGGTGCCACCTGCCCTGCTGGACGTCATCGCCGTGGTGGCGCTGGTCGTCATGCTGACCGTGGCGTTCGTGCACCCACCCGGCTGGTTCGAGGTCCTCGTCGGCCTGACGGCTGCCGGGGTGGTCCTGGCCAGTGGCGCGGTGGACTGGTCCGGCGCCGTCGACGAGACCCGGCTGCTGTTCCCGGTGGTGGCGTTCCTGGCCGCGATCCTGGTGGTGGCCGAGGTCTGTGCCGCCGAGGGCGTCTTCGCGGCGGTCGGCGCGATCGTCGCGCGGACCAGCCGGCGCAGCCCGCACCGGATGCTGCTGCTGACCTTCGTGGCCGCCGCCCTCACCACCGCGACGCTCAGCCTCGACGCAACGGTGGTGCTGCTGACGCCGGTGGTGGCCGCGGCGGCGACCGGCACGCTGGTCAGCCCGCGGCCGATGGTCTACGCCTGTGCCCGGCTGGCGAACTCCGCGTCGCTGCTGCTGCCGGTCTCCAACCTGACCAACCTGCTCGCGGTGCCGTCGCTGCCCTCGGTCTCCTTCCTCGGCTTCGCGCTGCTGATGGCGCCGGTCTGGGTGGCGGTGATCGCGGTGGAGTACGTCGGTCACCGGCTGTACTTCGCACGAGACCTCGCGCACAGGCCGGAAGGCGCGGGCCCGACGCCGGACGTCGACCTGCCCGTCGTACCGCTGGCGCTGGTCGGGCTGATGCTGGTCGCGTTCGCGGCCCTCTCGCCGCTCGGGGTAGAGCCTGCGTGGGTGGCCGGTGCCGCCGCGGTCGCGCTCGGCGGCCACGCCGTGTCCCGCCGACGGATCGACGTCCGCACCCTGGCGCACGCCACCCACCTGTCGTTCGCGGTGTTCGTGCTGTGCCTGGGCGTCGTCGTCGCAGGGCTGAACGACACGTTCCTGGGCGACCTGGTGCGCTCGTTCGTGCCGGACGGGACGGGGCTGGTCCCGCTGCTCACCATCGCGGTGGTCGCGACGGTGCTGGCCAACGTGGTCAACAACCTGCCGGCGACGCTGCTGCTCGTGCCCCTGGTCGCGCCGCTGGGCGTCACCGCGGTGATGGCCGCGCTGATCGGGCTCGGGGTCGGGTCGGGACTGACCTACACCGGCTCGCTGGCGAACCTGCTCTGGCGGCGCACCCTGCGGCGCCGCGGCGGCCACCCGTCGGCCCGGGACTTCCACGTGCTGTCGGTCCTGGTGACCCCGCCGGCTCTGCTGCTGGCCGTGGTCGTGCTGTGGGCGTGGGCCCCGGTGGTCGGCCGCTGAGCGGTCGTCGGCCGCGGGCCGGGTCGGCCGGCGCGACGTCGGAGCCGCACGGGAACCACGCGTCGTTCCGCATCTGCGCCTCTTCCCGGGTAGCGCCGCTGACGCATCTGCGACAGGATGCAGGGGTGACGTCCTACCGAGTTGCCGAGGCGGCCGAGGTCCTCGGCGTCTCCAACGACACCCTGCGCCGGTGGATCGACGCGGACCGCGTGCCCGCCGCGCCCGGCGCCGACGGGAAGACCCGGATCGACGGGGCCGACCTGGCCCGGCTCGCCAAGACCCTGGCCGACCACGGGGCCGAGGGCTTCGGGCAGGTCAGCCGCGCCACCGCGGTGAGTGCGCGCAACCGGCTGCGCGGGATCGTGACCGCGGTCAAGAAGGACACCGTGATGGCCCAGGTGGAGATGGTGTGCGGCCCCTACCGTCTGGTGTCGCTGATGAGCGCCGAGGCCGCCGACGACCTCGGCCTCGAGCCCGGGGTGCTCGCCATCGCGTCCGTCAAGTCGACCAACGTCGTCGTGGAGCTGCCGTGAGGTCCCTCGCCACGCTCGCCGTGTGCCTCGTCGCGACCCTCGCCCTCGCCGGGTGCGGCGCCGACAGCTCCGGATCGGGCGGAGGCTCCGAGGAGACCGGGACGCTGCACGTGCTGGCGGCCGCGTCCCTGACCGAGACGTTCACCGCGCTGGCGCACGAGTTCGAGGCCGACCACCCCGGCGTGAAGGTCGAGCTGGCCTTCGACTCGAGCGCCACGCTCGCCGAGCAGGTCACCCAGGGAGCCCCCGCCGACGTGCTGGCCACCGCCGACGAGCGCACCCTGCAGACCGTGGTGGACGCCGGCGGCGTCGAGGGCAAGCCGCAGGTGTTCGCCACGAACCATCTGCAGCTCGTCGTCCCCCCGGACAACCCGGCCGGCATCACCACGTTCGCCGACCTCGCGAGACCCGGCGTGAAGTTCGTGGTCTGCGTGGACTCGGCCCCGTGCGGCAAGCTCGCCGCCACCGTGCTCGACGCGACCGGCATCACCGCGAAGCCGGTCAGCGAGGAGGTCGACGTCAGGGCCGTGCTCAGCAAGGTCGAGCTGGACGAGGCGGACGCCGGGCTGGTCTATGCCACCGACGCCATCGCCGGCGGCGACAAGGTGAAGGCGATCGACGTACCGACCTCGAACGAGAACCTGAACACCTACCCGATCGCCGCGCTCGCGGACGCGAGGAAGCCTGCCCTCGCGAAGGCCTGGGTCGACCTGGTCACGTCCGCGAAGGGGCAGCAGGTGCTCTCGCACGCCGGCTTCGGCAAGCCGTGACGGGCCCGTCGGCCAGGAGGCCGCAGTGACCGGACGCGGACCGGCCCTCGGCCGGGCGCCCGCGCGGCTGGTCGTGCCGGCCCTGCTCGGGGTGGCCTTCCTGGGTCTGCCCATGGTGGCGCTGCTGGCCCGGACACCGTGGCAGGACTTCCTCTCCCGGCTCACCGAGCCCGCGATCCTGGACGCTCTGCGGCTCTCCCTCGTGACGTCGCTGGCCGCGGTCGTGGTCGTCAGCCTGGTCGGCGTGCCCCTCGCCTGGGCACTGGCCCGCGTCGACTTCCCCGGCCGGTCGGTGGTGCGCGCCCTGGTGATCGTGCCGCTGGTGCTCCCGCCGGTGGTCGGGGGCGTGGCCCTGCTGTCGGCGTTCGGCCGCAACGGCCTGGTCGGCGGACCGCTGCGGGACGCCTTCGGGATCACCGTGCCGTTCACCACCGCGGCCGTCGTCATCGCGCACGCGTTCGTCGCGCTGCCGTTCTTCGTGCTGAGCGTCGAGGGCGCGCTGCGGGCGACCGACCGCGAGTACGACGTGGTCGCGGCCACCCTCGGTGCGAGCCGCTGGACCACCTTCCGCCGGGTGTCGCTGCCGCTGGCCGGGCCGGGCCTGCTGGCCGGTCTGGTGCTCGGCTGGGCGCGGGCGCTCGGGGAGTTCGGCGCGACCATCACGTTCGCCGGCAACTACCCCGGCACCACCCGGACGATGCCGAACGCGATCTACGTGGCGCTGCAGTCCGACCAGGACGCGGCGCTGGTGCTCAGCGTGATCCTGATGCTGGTCTCGGTGGCCGTGCTGGCCCTGCTGCGCGAGCGCTGGTTCGACCAGGCCGTGCAGGGAGCGGTGCGCCGATGACCTCCTCCCCGCACCTCGACGCGCACGTCGTCGTGCGTCGCCCGGGGCACACGCTCGACGTACACCTCACCGCCGAGCGGGGTGACGTCGTCGCCGTGATCGGTCCCAACGGGGCCGGCAAGTCGACGCTGGTGCGCGCCCTGGCCGGGATCGAGCCGCTCGACGAGGGCCAGGTCGTGTGCGACGGCCGACGTTGGGAGGGCGACGGGGCGGCCCGCACGGACATCCGCGACCGCGGCATCGGGATGGTGTTCCAGCAGGAGCTGCTCTTCCCGCACCTGAGCGCGGTCGACAACGTGGCGTTCGGCCCGCGCAGCCGGGGAGCCGGCCGCCGGGCCGCCGAGCAGACGGCCCGGGCCTGGCTGACCCGGCTCGGGGTGGATGACCTGGCCGAGCGTCGGCCCGCGCAGCTGTCCGGGGGGCAGGCACAGCGGGTGGCGATCGCCCGGGCGCTGGCGACCGGCCCCGGCCTGCTGCTGCTCGACGAGCCGCTCTCCGCCCTCGACGTCGGGGTCGCGATGGCGCTGCGCATCGAGCTCTCCCGCCACCTCGCGGAGTACGACGGGGTCGCGGTGCTCGTCACCCACGACGCTCTCGACGCGATGACCGTGGCCAATCGGGTGCTGGTGATCGACGACGGGCGCGTCGCGCAGGACGGGACCCCCGCCGAGGTGGCCCAGCGGCCGGCCACGGACCACGTGGCCCGCCTGGTCGGGCTGAACGTGCTGCGCGGCGTCAGCAGTGGTACGTCGATCCGCCTCCGGGACGGCTCGACGCTCGTCTCGGCGACACCGGCCTGTGGGGACGTCAGCGCCTGCTTCACCCCGTCCGCGGTGACCCTCACGGTCGGCGAGCCCCAGGGGTCGGCCCGGAACCGCTGGCGGGGCACGATCACGTCGGTGGCGCCGCACGGCTCGGCCGTCCGGGTACACCTGGACGCGGCCGTCGGGCTGATCGCGGACGTCACGCCGGCCTCCTCGGCCGAGCTGGGTCTGGTGCCCGGCGCCGAGGTGTGGGCGACCGTGAAGGCGACCGAGATCTCTGTCTATAGCAGCGACTCGCCGGAGCCGGTCGCTCCGATGGCCTAGTATCCGGCTATGTCTGAGGCCAGCCCGCTGTCGTCCGGCCTGTCCGCCGCCCACGAGGCGCCGGACCGGAACCTCGCTCTCGAGCTCGTCCGGGTCACGGAGGCCGCCGCCATGGCGGCCGGCCGCTGGGTCGGGCGCGGCGACAAGAACGGCGCCGACGGCGTCGCTGTCAACGCCATGCGGCAGCTGATCTCCACGGTCGGCATGCGCGGCGTCGTGGTCATCGGCGAGGGCGAGAAGGACAACGCCCCGATGCTCTACAACGGCGAGATGGTCGGCGACGGGACCGGGCCCGAGTGCGACGTCGCGGTGGACCCCATCGACGGGACCACGCTGGCGGCCAAGGGCATGGCCAACGCGATCGCAGTCATGGCGGTGGCCCCACGCGGGTCGATGTACGACCCCTCCGCGGTCTTCTACATGGAGAAGCTCGTCACCGGCCCGGAGGCCGCCGACGTCGTGGACATCCGCTACCCGGTCGCCGAGAACATCCACCAGGTCGCGAAGGCCAAGGGCAGCGCCGCCGAGGACGTCACGGTCGTGCTGCTGGACCGGCCACGCCACGACAAGCTCGTCCGGGAGATCCGGGCCACCGGTGCCCGGATCAAGTTCATCACCGACGGCGACGTTGCCGGCGCGATCATGGCGGCCCGCGAGGACACCGGCATCGACCTGCTGCTGGGCATCGGCGGCACCCCCGAGGGGATCATCGCCGCGTGCGCCATGAAGTGCCTGGACGGCGTCATCCAGGGCCGCTTGTGGCCCAAGGACGACCAGGAGCGCCAGCGCGCGCTCGACGCCGGCCACGACCTCGACCCCGACCACATGCTGCTCACCGACGACCTGGTCACCGGTGACGACGTGTTCTTCGTGGCGACCGGGATCACCGACGGCGAGCTGATGAAGGGCGTGCGCTACCGCGCCGGTGGGGCGAGCACCCACTCGCTGGTGATGCGCTCACGCAGCGGCACGATCCGCTCGATCACCTCCGACCACAAGCTCCAGAAGCTGAAGGCCTACGCGGCCGTGGACTTCGGGCACTAGGGCCCACGGTGAGCGACTCGTTCGTGATCGTCGGGGAGTCCCTGGTCGACGTCGTCGTCCCCGCCGACGGGAGCCCGCGGCACAACGCCGTCGGCGGGTCCTGCCTCAACGTCGCGGTCGGGATGGCCCGACTCGACGTACCCACCACCCTGGTCACCCGGATCGGCGACGACGACCTGGGCCGCCTGGTCGTCGAGCACGTCCTGGCCAGCAACGTGACCCTGTCCGAGGGCTCGGTCGTGCCGGGTCGGACGACCAGCACCGCGACCGCCCACCTCGACGAGCACCACGCCGCGACGTACGAGTTCGACCTGGTGTGGGACCTGCCCGTCCAGGACCTGCCCGAGGGCACGGTCGGGGTGCACGTCGGCTCGCTCGGCGCCAGCCTCGAGTCCGGCCGGGCCGCCGTCGTGGACCTGGTACGCCGCGCCGCCGCCGCCGACGTCTTCGTGTCCTACGACCCGAACATCCGCCCGGCGTTCCTGCACGACCGGGCGGCGACCTGGGCCGAGGTGCTCGAGGTCGCGGCGATGGCGCAGCTGGTCAAGCTCTCCGACGAGGACCTACGGCTGCTGCAGCCGGACGTCCCCGAGGAGGAGGTCTGCCGCGGGCTGCTGACCGGCGCCGGCACCGAGCTGGTGGTCCTCACCCGCGGGCCGCAGGGGGCCATCGCCTTCACCGAGGGCGCCACGCTGCCGATCCCCGCTCCCCCGACCCAGGTCGTGGACACCGTGGGGGCGGGCGACTCGTTCATGGCCGCGATGCTGGCGATGCTCTGGGACTGGGGGGTCGTGGCCGGCGGCGCGGGCGCGCTGCGGGCGCTCGACGACGACCGGGTGCGGCTGCTGGTGCGGGGCGCGGCCACGGCGGCCGCGGTGACCTGCTCGCGCCGAGGGGCTAACCCGCCGACACGTCCGGAACTACCACCAACCTGGCCGGCGGGCTGACCGCTCGCTCACGGCGGACCCGGTTCGCGGCAAGCGTCCGGGCGACCACGTCGAGGACCACCGGGTCGAACGCCATGCCGAGGTGGCTGGTGCCGACCTCCACGGTCTTGGCCTGCGGGTCGAGGCAGCTGCGCCAGTCGATGATGCCGTCGCGGCGGGAGAACACCGAGGTGAACGAGAGTCCGGGCACCAGCGGCACCCGGGACTGCTCCCAGCTCAGCCGGGCGCACTCCCCGGACGTGCAGTCCTCGCCCATCACCCGGCCCAGACCGGCGCGCTGCAGCCGGGTGACCATCTTGAGGTCGAAGAGCAGGATCGGGTGCGCGGCGCCGGGCGCCAGGATCGGGCTGCCCATCGTGACGATCCCGTCGATCAGGTCCGGTCGCCGGCCGGCCAGGCCCCGGGCCATCAGACCGCCCAGGCTGTGCCCGACGAGGGTGACCTTGCGCCCGCGCTTGAGGGCGATCATCTCGATGCGACGCTCGAGCGTCTCCGACGCCTCCACCGTGCAGCCGACGTTGGCGTGCATCGTGGAGCGGTAGGTGCGGTAGCCGAGTCCGCGCAGGTGCCGAGACATCAGGCCGAGGGTGCCGTCACCGGCCATGAACCCGGGAATCAGCACGACCGGCTCGAGGCCGTGCTCGGGGGCCCGCATCGCGTACGGGGTGCTCCGCCGCTGCAGCCGGCCCTGGGCGCTGCGGGCGACGAACCGGGCTGCCTCCGACATCGCGCTGCCCTCGCGGGCGATCGCACGCAGCCCGGAGGGCCCGGCGAACCCGGGCGGGCAGAGGAAGGACCCCAGCGGCGACGCCATGATGTGACGGTAACCACATCAGCCCCAAAGTATGCATAGCAACACCGGACCGTTACCGTCGTGGCCACCTCGGGCCACGAAGGTAAACACAAAGGTAAACTCGTCGGTAACCCAGACCCGACGAAAGGCCCAGATGTCCCGCACCTCGTCGCAGCCCACCGCAGCGGTCCCCGACGGCGCCTCCGCCGAGCAGTTCGCTCCCCTGCCCGGCGGCGTGCAGCTCTGCTACCAGACGTTCGGCGACCCGGCCGCGGAGCCGTTGCTGCTCGTGATGGGCCTCGGTGGCCCGATGACCTGGTGGGACCCGGCCTTCTGCCGGATGCTGGCCGACCACGGGTTCTTCGTGATCCGCTACGACAACCGCGACACCGGCCGCTCGTCGCAGGCCCGCGGACGGGTCAACCGCCGGATGCTCGTGCGCAGCTTCCTGGGCCGTGGGGGTCGTCCGCCGTACACCCTCGACGACATGGCCGAGGACGGCTTCGGGCTGCTCGAGCACCTCGGCCTCGACACCGCGCACGTCGTGGGCATCTCCATGGGCGGCATGATCGTGCAGACGATGGCGCTGCTGCACCCCGAGCGGGTGCTCTCGCTGACCTCGATCATGTCCACGCCCGGTCGTCGTACCGTCGGCTGGCAGGACCCGCGGCTTCTCCCCCGGCTGCTCGAGCGCCGGGCGGACAACCGGGATGCGTACGTCGCGAGCTCGGCGCGGTTCTGGGAGGTGATCGGCTCCGTGGCCTACCCGGACACCGAGGAGGCGGTGCTCGAGCGGGCCGGGGAGACCTGGGACCGGGGCGTCAGCGCCGCCGGCGTCGCGCGCCAGATGCTGGCCGTCCTCGCCCAGCCGGACCGGACCCGCCGCCTGCGCGAGCTGCGGGTGCCCGCCCTGGTGATCCACGGGATGGACGACAAGATGGTGCACGTCTCCGGGGGCCGGGCCACCGCGCAGGCCATCCCCGGCTCGGAGCTGCTGCTCGTCCCCGGCATGGGCCACGATCTGCCCCCCGCCCTGCATGAGACCTTCGTCGAGGCCATCCGCCGGGTCGCCGACCGCGCCTCCCGCTGACCCGTCGGCTACTCGGCACTTTCACCGGCGTGTCGCACACTTCGTGACGGGTCAGCGCGAGGGTTTCCTCGCCGCCGTCCTCTTCGTGCCCGTCTGCTCCGGGTGCTTCGGCACCAGCGCGACCATCTCTGCCATGGCGTCCTCGAGGTAGCCGATCAGGTTCCACACGTCCGGCACCATCTCCCGGCAGGCGATCAGGCCGAAGTCGAGCGCGCCGTGGTAGGAGAACAGCGTGATGTTCAGCCCGCCGGTCATGTCGGTCACCGCGGAGACCGGATAGATCCCCTTGACCTCGGCGCCGGCAATGTACAGCGGGCGCTGCGGCCCGGGAACGTTGCTGACGAACAGGTTGAACGGCACGCCCGGGACGGTGGCGAGCTTGAACAGCGCCCGTGCCGCCAGACCGGACAGCGCGGTGGGAATCAGGGTGGACAGGTCCTGCAGCAGCGAGGCGGGTACGGCGACGAAGGCACGTTTCGCCTCCAGCATCGAGACTCGCATGAACTGCAGGCGCTCCTCGGGATCGGCGAGGTGCGTGGGCAGCTCGGCCAGCATCACCGAGACCTGGTTGCCGTGCGACCCGCGCTGGTCCTCGGTCCGGATCGACACCGGCACCGCGCCGACGAGGGGCACGTCCGGGAGAGCGTCGTGGTCGAGCAGCCACCGGCGCAGGGCCGCAGCGGTCAGCGCCATCACCACGTCGTTCACGGTCATCCCGAAGTGGTTCTTGACCGCCTTGACGTCCTCGAGCGGCAGCGACCCGAACGCGAACCGCCGGTGCGCGGTGATCGTCCCGTTCAACGGCGTGCGGGGCGCCTTGAGCTCACGGGAGTCGACGCCGGGACCTCTGGATGCGCCGAGCACCTGTCCCACGAGGCCGGCGGTCTCGCTCAGCAGGTGCGTCCCCGGGAAGTTCGCCGCGCCGGGCAGCCGGTCGACGTACCGCAACGACTTGGGGACGGTCTGCAGCAGCTCGACGGGATGCAGCGCCATCTGCCGGACACCGCGGCGTACCAGGTTGACCGTGGACGGCATCGGCCGCGGGACGAACGGCGACTCCTCCGGCGGCACCTCGCGCGGCTCGGCGGTGAAGTCCATGATCGTCTCGAGGATCTCCGCACCGGAGACGCCGTCGATCGCGGCGTGGTGGATCTTGGAGTAGAACGCGCACCGGCCGCCCTCGAGACCGGTGATCACGTAGGCCTCCCACAGCGGGCGGCTCCGGTCGAGCTGCCGGGCGTGGAGGCGGGCCACCTGCTCCCCGAGCTGCTCGCGGGTCCCGGGCGCGGGGAGGGCGAGCTCGCGGAGGTGGAACTCGATGTCGAAGTGCGGGTCGTCGACCCAGTAGGGACGACCGAGCCCCAGCGGCACCTCGACCAGGCGCTGCCGAAGCGGCGCTGCGAGGTGCAGCCGGGGCTCGAAGACGTCCCGGACGGACTCGAGGTTCCACCGTCCGCCCGGTGCGGTGCCGGGGTCCAGGACGATCAGGCTGCCGACGTGCCCGACCGTGGTCGGTGACTCGACGTTGAGGAACTGGGCGTCGAGTGCGGTCAGCTGGCGCATGCTCGTCAGTGAACCCCGGAACCGCTACTCCGACAAACGCAGACCGGAGTCGGTGTCGAACACGTGCACGTGCTGCGGGTCCGTCGTGACGTGGATCGTCTCGCCCTTGCGGTGGTTGCGGCGCGCGTCGATGCGCACGATCACCTGGTCGGGGGTGCCCTCGGCGCCGCTGGTGCCGTAGACGAACCCGTCGGCGCCGAGCTCCTCGACGACGGTGACCTTGACCGGGATGCCCTCACCCTCGCCCACGATGCGCCAGGACTCGGGCCGGACGCCCACGGTGATGTCCCCGGACGCCTTGCCGGCCGCCGAGCGGTCGATGGGGACCTCGATGTCACCGAGCTTCGCGTGCCCGTCGATGTTGTGGGCGCGCAGCAGGTTCATCGCCGGAGAGCCGATGAACCCGGCCACGAACAGGTTGGCGGGCTTGTCGTAGAGGTTCAGCGGGGTGTCCGCCTGCTGCAGGATGCCGTCCTTGAGCACCGCGACCCGGTCGCCCATCGTCATCGCCTCGATCTGGTCGTGCGTGACGTAGACCGTGGTGACACCGAGCCGCTGCTGCAGGGCGGCGATCTGGGTGCGGGTCGAGACCCGAAGCTTGGCGTCGAGGTTCGACAGCGGCTCGTCCATGCAGAACACCTGCGGCTGGCGGACGATCGCGCGCCCCATGGCGACGCGCTGGCGCTGACCACCGGAGAGCGCCTTCGGCTTGCGCTCGAGGTACTCGGTCAGGTCGAGGAGCTTGGCCGCCTCCTTGACCCGCTCCGTCCGCTCCTCCTTGGGAACCTTGGCCATCTTCAGGGAGAAGGCCATGTTCTCCGCGACGGTCATGTGCGGGTAGAGCGCGTAGTTCTGGAACACCATCGCGATGTCCCGCTCCTTCGGCGGCAGGTGGGTGACGTCGCGGTCGCCGATGTAGATGTGGCCGCTGGTCACCTCCTCCAGCCCGGCGAGCATCCGCAGGCTGGTGGACTTGCCGCAGCCGGAGGGTCCGACCAGGACGAGGAACTCACCGTCCTGGATCTCGAGGTTGAGGTCGTCCACCGCGGGCTTGTCGCCCCCGGGGTACATCCGCTCCGCGTGCTCATAGGTCACTGATGCCATGGCTGTTTCTTCCCTTCACCGGCAGGTACGTGCCGGACGATCCGTCGTAAAGGTGTGTGGTGGGCCTCACACTACCCAGATCGGCGGGGATGGCAACGGTGCGCAGCTCGATCGCCCGACCGGGTCGACGTTCGGGCACGTTCGGGCACGTTCGGGGGTCAGTCGGGTACGACGAGTACGGCGTCCGCCTGCACGTCCAACCGGACGGCTTGGCCCTGCGCGAGGTGCGTGGCCGTCGAGCTGGGCACCTGGGCGACGACGATCTGGCCGTCGTCGAGGCGGCACTGGACCCGGGAGAACGGGCCGAGGAAGGCCACCGAGACGACCCGGGCGTTGGCGTCACCGGACGCCGAGATGGACACCGACTCGGGCCGCACCAGCGCGCGTCCGGCCCCCTGCGCGACCGAGCCGTCCAGCAGGGCGACGCGGGTGCCGAGCAGCGTCGCCTGCCCGGCGGAGACGTCCGAGTGCAGCCGGTTGCTCAGGCCCACGAACTCCGCGACGAACCGGGTGGCGGGGCGTGCGTAGAGCTCGGTCGGCGGGGCGATCTGGTCGAGCCGTCCCTCGTTCATCACGCCGACCCGGTCGGCGACGGCGAGCGCCTCCTCCTGGTCGTGCGTCACGAAGAGCGTCGTCGTACCGACGTCGACCTGGACCCGGCGGATCTCCTCGCGCAGCTGCACCCGGACCTTGGCGTCCAGCGCCGACAGCGGCTCGTCGAGCAGCAGCACCGCCGGCTCGACGGCCAGCGCCCGGGCCAGCGCGACGCGCTGCTGCTGGCCGCCGGAGAGCTGGTGGGCGTAGCGGTCCTCGAACCGCGAGAGCCCGACCAGGTCGAGCATCTCGCGGCAGCGTGCCAGGCGACGGGCCCGGTCGTGGCCGCGCAGCCGCAGCCCGAACGCGACGTTGTCGCGGACCGTCATGTGCGGGAACAGGCTGTAGGCCTGGAACACCATGCCCATGTCCCGCTTGTTGGCCGGGACGCGGGAGATGTCCTCACCTCCGACCAGCACCTCCCCCTCGTCGGCCCGGTCGAGGCCCGCGAGGATCCGCAGAGCCGTCGTCTTGCCGCAGCCCGACGGTCCGAGCAGCACGACCATCTCGCCAGGCTCGATGTCCAGGCTGAACCCGTCCAGCGCGTTCAGGCTGCCGTACGTGCGGCGCAGCCCGACGAGCGAGACGCTCGTCCCGGTGGTGGTCCGGTCCGTGACGGTCACGTCAGGCACCTTTCGACGAGCGGGTGCGACGACCCACGAACGAGAGCAGCAGGAGCAGGAACGAGGCGAACACGAGCGACGCGAGGGACGCCGCCACCGACGTGGGCGCGTCACTCTTCCCGAGCGCCCCGATCACCACCTGGAGGGTGTCGAAGTGCAGCAGGGAGGCGAAGGTGTACTCGCCGAGCACGAGGGCCACCGAGACGAACGCGGCGGAGGTGACGCCGGGCCAGATGTTGGGCAGCACCACCCGGACGATCACGGTCAGCCAGCCCGCGCCCAGCGAGCGCGCTGCCTCCGAGAGGGTGACCACGTTGATCGAGGCGAGGGCCGCGTCCAGGGACCGGTAGGCGTAGGGCAGCACCAGCACGACGTACGCGAACGTCAGGGTCAGCGCGGAGTCGCCGAGCAGGTAGGACACCCAGGCGTAGACGTTCGAGATGCCGACCACGATCACCAGGGGCGGGATCGTCAGCGGCAGCAGGCACAGGAACTCCACCAGCTTGGACGCGCCGGGCACCCGCAGCCGCACCCAGATCATGGTGGGCGTGAGCAGCACCAGCATCAGCAGCGTGGTCAGCACGGAGAGCTCGAGCGAGACGATGATCGACGACCGCAGCAGGGGGTCCTGGACCAGGTTCGCCCAGAACTCACCGGTGCGCCCGGCGCCGCCGATCACCCGGGTGCTGAAGTCGAGCATCGAGAGCAGCGGGACCAGGAAGAAGATGCCGAAGAGCACCAGCATCACCCCGCGGGTGATGCGCCAGGACAGCGACTCGGTCATCGCAGCCACCTGCTGGTCCGTCGGACCAGCACGCTGTACGCCGTCATCAGCACCGCCACCACGACCACCATCTCGAAGGCGAGGGCGAAGGCGAGGTTCTGCCGGCCGAGCATGACCTCGCTGGTCAGGGCGGTCCGGATGAACAGCGGCAGGATCGGGTTGCCCTGGCTCACCAGCACGGCCGCGGTGGCGTAGGCCGCGAACGCGTTCGCGAACAGGAGCAGCGACGCGCCGAGGAACGCCGGGAGCAGCAGCGGGCCGGCCACCCGCCGCCAGTAGACCCAGGTGCTGGCCCCGAGGTTGACCGCGGCCTCCCGCCACTGCGGCCGGACCCCGTCCAGGGCCGGCAGGAACACGATGACCATCAGCGGGATCTGGAAGTAGCTGTAGACGAGGATCAGGCCGGGCAGTCCGTAGAGCCAGCCGGACCCGAAGATGTCGATCCCGAAGGCCGACCTCAGAGCCTGGGTGACCACGCCGGAGAAGCCCAGCGTGGCGACGAACGCGAAGGCCAGCGGCACGCCGCCGAACTGGGCGAGCACCCCGCTGATGGCGGTGACGATCCGGCGGAACAGGCTGGTCGCCGGCCGGGTGACGACCAGGTAGGCCAGGAAGGCCCCGAAGACCGCGCCGACCGCGGCGCTCGTCGCCGACAGCACGACGCTCTTCCACAGCACGGTCAGCGTCGCGGTCTCGAACAGCGCCCGGATGTTGTCCAGCGTGAACCCGCCGGCGCCCTGGAAGGCGCCCACGATCACCGTGACCGTGGGCACCACCAGGAACACCAACAGGTAGACCAGGAACGGCAGGAGCGCCGTCCAGGGCGTGACCCGTGTCAGCCGACCCACTGTCAGCCGACGACCTTGGCCCAGTTCGCCGACAGGTACTCGGTCGCCTTCTCGGTCTGCGCGACGGTCGGGGTGACCGCCGTGCCGTTGACCGGGGGAAGCGCGTCGTAGGCCGCCTTGTCGATCGTGCCGGCCTTGACCATCGCATCGGCACGCACCGGGCGGGCGCCGCCGCCGAGCCACAGGTTCTGGCCCTCGTCGGAGTACAGGAACTCCTGCCACAGCCGTGCGGCGGCCGGGTGCGGCGCATCGGCACTGACGGCCTGGTAGTAGTACCCCGCGATGACGGCGTTGTCGGGTACGACGACCTTCCAGCTCTTGAGCTTCTTCGACTCGGCCGCGTTCAGGTAGTCCCAGTCGATGACGACCGGGGTCTGGCCCGACTCGATGGTGGCGGGCGTCGGGTCGACCGGCAGGAAGTTGCCGGCGTTCTTCAGCTTGCCGAAGAAGTCCACGCCGGGCTTGATGTCGTCGGCCGAGCCGCCGTTGCCGAGCGAGGCCATCATGACGCCGCTGAATGCGGCACCGGCCTGGGTCGGGTCACCGTTGAGGGCGACCTTGCCCTTGAACTTCGAGCCGAGCAGGTCGTCGAGCCCGGTCACGTCCGGCACCTTGCTCGAGTCGTAGCCGATCGACATGTAGCCGCCGTAGTCGTTGACCCAGGCGCCGTTCGCGTCCTTGAAGTCGGCCGGGATGTCGTCCCAGGTGGCGACCTTGTACTTGGCGAAGATCGAGGTGTTCGCGAGGGCCACGGACTGCCCGAGGTCGAAGACGTCCGGGGCACGCTTGGTGCCCTTGAGCGACTTCGCCGCGTTGATCTCGTCCTGGCTGGCGGCGTCGGGCTGCGCGGAGTTCACCTTGATGCCGTACTTGTCGCCGAACGCCTTGATGACGGCGCCGTAGTTGGCCCAGTCCGGGGGCAGCGCGATGACGTTCAGCTCGCCCTCCTTCTTGGCCGCCGTGACCAGCGCGTCCATGCCGCCGAGGTCCTCGGCGGAGGTCGCCTTCGCTGCGTCGCTGCCGGACGAGCCCCCCGACCCTCCCGAGTTCGACGGCGGGGCGCAGGCGGCGAGCGCGACCACGCTCAGCGCGGCGACGAGTGAGACACGCAGGGTACTTCTGGCCATACGGCACCTCCGACGATGCGACAAGGACGAGCGGACCGGCTCATGGGAGAGCCGGGCCCGGGGCTCTCGTACGCCGAGCCGCCTCCCCCGGGCGTTCGGGCGTTCTCTCCGCAAGGTAGCGGAAGAACGGCTGCCCGTGGCTCAATCACCGCCCAATTTCGGCGCGCCGTCGGGTGCACATCAGGAGGCCGCCCGCCGACGCGCGCCTGAACGGGTCAGGAACCGGTCCAGCCGAGCCGCTTGCGGATGCCCTCGCCCGGCGCCCCCCTGCGCTGCACGGAGACCGACCCCATCAGCGCGAGGCCCCGGACCCGGACGACCGGGCCTCCCCGCTCAGGGTCGAAGGGGACCTTGGGACGCTGCTCGGTGTACTCCCCCATCACCCCGAAGCCCTCGACCACGACCGTCGTACCGGCGTCGACGACCACCTTCACCTCGCCCATCACCGCGCTGGCGTTGACGGTCACCTCGCGGGTCTCGAACTGCGCCTGCCGCAGGTCGAGCACGACGCTGCCCATCAGCGCGAACGCGCTGTGGGTCCCCCCGACGACCCAGGTGCCGGTCCGCTTGCACTCCGACATCACCGCCACCGAGCTGGCGTACCGGGCGCCCGGGCCGACCGGCTGCACCGACGCGGGGCGCGGGGCCGGCGCTGGGTGCGCACGACCGTGCACCGGGAGGTCCGCGGTGATCGGCACCAGCTCGCCGTACGTCTTGGCCTGGTACGTCGCCTCGAGCCGCTCGTCGAGCTCGTCGAGGTCGATCCGTCCCTCCCCGGCGGCCTGTCGGAGCACCTCGGCCACCTTGTGCCGGTCGTCGTCCGAGATGCGCAGCCGGCTCGGGTCCGGGCGCTGCACCGCGCCGTGACCGGGGTCTCGTGCCTGTCCCTCCATGGGGTCAGCCTAGCCGCGGTCGACTACGCTCGAGCCGCCCGTTTTCCGACCGATCCGCACGACACGAGGTGCCTCCGGTGAGTGCTGACGCCCAGACCGTCGACCCGTTCCGCTACTCCGACCTGCTGCCCACCGGCCGGGACGACACGCCCTACCGGCTCCTCAGCACCGAGGGGGTCAGCACCTTCGAGGGAGGAGGCCGCACCTTCCTCCAGGTGGAGCCCTCAGCGCTGCGCCTGCTCACCGCCGAGGCCATGCACGACATCGCGCACTACCTGCGCCCGGCGCACCTCGCCCAGCTGCGCAAGATCATCGACGACCCCGAGGCCAGCGGCAACGACCGCTTCGTGGCCCTGGACCTGCTCAAGAACGTCAACATCTCCGCCGGCGGGGTGCTGCCGATGTGCCAGGACACCGGCACCGCGATCGTGATGGGCAAGAAGTCCGAGGGCGTGCTCACCGGCGCCGACGACGGTGAGTGGATCAGCAAGGGCGTGTACGACGCCTACACCCGGCTCAACCTGCGCTACTCGCAGCTCGCCCCGCTGACGATGTGGGAGGAGCAGAACACCGGCACGAACCTGCCTGCGCAGATCGAGCTCTACTCGACCCCGGGGTCGTCGGGGCAGCCGGAGTACAAGTTCCTGTTCATGGCCAAGGGCGGCGGCTCCGCGAACAAGTCGTTCCTCTACCAGGAGACGAAGGCCGTCCTGAACCCCAAGCGGATGCTGGAGTTCCTCGACGAGAAGATCCGCTCGCTCGGCACGGCCGCCTGCCCGCCGTACCACCTGGCCGTCGTCATCGGCGGCACGTCGGCCGAGTTCGCGCTGAAGACCGCGAAGTACGCCTCGGCGCACTACCTGGACAACCTGCCGACGCAGGGCAGCCCGGAAGCCCATGGGTTCCGGGACCTCGACCTCGAGGAGGAGGTCTTCAAGCTGACCCAGTCGTTCGGGATCGGCGCGCAGTTCGGCGGCAAGTACTTCTGCCACGACGTCCGCGTGGTCCGGCTCCCCCGGCACGGGGCGTCCTGCCCGGTCGCGATCGCGGTGTCCTGCTCGGCGGACCGGCAGGCGCTGGGCAAGATCACCGCGGACGGGATCTTCCTCGAGGAGCTCGAGCGCGACCCGGCGAGGTACCTCCCCGACACCACCGACGAGAAGCTGTCCGTCACGTCCGACGACGTGGTCCGGATCGACCTGAACCGGCCGATGGCCGAGATCCGCGCGGAGCTGTCGAAGCACCCGGTGAAGACCCGGCTCTCGCTGACCGGCCCGCTCGTGGTCGCCCGGGACATCGCGCATGCCAAGATCCAGGAGCGGCTCGACGCGGGCGAGGACATGCCGCAGTACCTCAAGGACCACGCGGTCTACTACGCCGGCCCGGCCAAGACACCCGAGGGCTACGCGTCCGGCTCGTTCGGGCCGACCACGGCCGGGCGGATGGACTCCTACGTCGAGGCGTTCCAGGCCGCCGGCGGGTCGATGGTGATGCTCGCCAAGGGCAACCGCTCGGCGAAGGTGACCCACGCGTGCCAGGAGCACGGCGGGTTCTACCTCGGCTCGATCGGCGGCCCCGCGGCCCGGTTGGCTCAGGACTGCATCAAGCACGTCGAGGTCCTGGAGTACGCCGAGCTCGGGATGGAGGCGGTCTGGAAGATCGACGTCGAGGACTTCCCCGCGTTCATCGTCGTCGACGACAAGGGCAACGACTTCTTCGCCGAGACCCAGAAGCCGATCGCGCTGACCGTGCGGACCCGGTCCGCCGAGAAGGCCTGACACCGGGCCCGTGGAGTACGTCGAGCTGGCGCGCGCCGTGTCCGAGCGCGGCGAGGTGGTGCTCCGCGAACGGCACGACCCGGACGACCTGGACGGCCTGTCCGCCGTCGAGCTGCGGGTCAACGGCGTCTTCGTGATGGACACCCGGGAGACCGGCAGCGAGCAGGGCCTGGCCACCGCCGCGCTCGCACAGGTCGAGGAGCCGCGTACCGTCCTCGTCGGCGGCCTCGGCCTCGGCTTCACCGCCCACGAGGTGCTCACCGACCAGCGGGTCGAGCGGCTCGTCGTGGTCGAGATCGAGGAGGCCCTGGTCGGCTGGATGCGCGACGGGACGGTCCCGCACGGCCCGGCCTACCTCGCCGACGAGCGGCTGACCGTTGTCGCCGCCGACATCTGTGGTGGCCATGGCCGAGGCGGCCCCCGGGTCCTACGACCTGGTGCTGCTCGACGTCGACAACGGCCCCGGCTTCCTGGTGTACGACGACAACGCGGCGGTCTACCAGGCCGAGTTCCTGCACGTCGCGGCACGGGCACTGCGCCCCGGCGGGGTCCTGGTGATCTGGTCCGCGGCCGAGGCGCCGACCCTGCAGCGCGAGATGGCCGAGGTGTTCGGCCGGGCCACACCGGTCCCGTTCGACGTACGCCTGCAGAGCCGCGACGAGCAGTACTGGCTCTACCTCTCCCGTCGCTGAGCGAGAACGGCCCCTCGGGTTCCTGGAGCATTTCCCAAGGTCGTCGCGTGAGAGTGCTCGGGTCGAGAGATCTCGGAGGAGACCCGTCGGCGCGTCCTCACTCACGCAGCCAAGGAGCTTGAGCCATGAAGCAGAGAAGCAACCACGGACGCCGCGGGCTGGCGCGCGCCGCGCTCGGCGTCGGAACAGCGGCGGGACTCGCCGCCACCACGCTCGTGACGGTGCCGCCCGCGTCGGCCGCCGTCCCCGTGTTCCCCAACAACGTGGTGGTCTTCCCGGACCGCGACTTCGTGTCCATCGAGGGGTACTCCGACCACGCCGGTGAGACCGCGACCCTGGAGGTCACCCGTCCGGGCTCGGGAGTCATCGGGTCCGCCAAGGCGGTGGTGTCCGGCACGGACGTGGCCTTCGAGGTGAACCACCCCGGTGGGGTGTGCTGGGGTGCCGGCACGTCGATGGACGTCACTCCGGACATCAAGGCGGGCGACGTCGTCTCGATCACCTTCCCGGACGGCTCGCACGACGAGACGACCACCTCCTCGGCGACGGTGGTCAAGAACATGACACGCAACGGCACGACGGTCACGATCGAGGGCACCATCGGCCCGGACGTCCTCCACAGCCAGATGGAGCAGCGGGTCATCAACCCCGACCTCGTCGACGTCGTCGGGAAGCGGGACGTCCGCGCGCTTCCCGGGCCGCTCGTGGCGGCGCCACGCGGCGGCTACAGCTCCGGGATCGACTTCCCGACGCCGACCACCTTCGTCGCGACCTACGAGTTCGACACGCTTGCCGGCGCCGAGACGACGGCCGCGTCCGACCTCGGCGAGCGGGCGATGTCCTGGCAGGAGGAGGACGCCGACGCGAACCGCCAGGGTCTGACCATCGCCGAGTTCGGTGAGGCCGGCGGGCCCGGGATGGGCGGATGCCCGGCCGGCCCCGGCCAGCAGGTGGCTCCGGCCGGTACGTCGTCGGTCGTCCGTTCCGCGGACAAGACGTCGGCCCTGGTGAAGTGGACACCCGTCGCGCCGCAGCCCGGTGCCGACGCGGTGACCGGCTACAGCGTCGAGGCGGTCGGCGCGCCCGACGCGAGCGGCCAGACCGTCACCCGAGGACTGCGGGTAGGTGCGTCCGTGTCCCAGACGACCCTGACCGGGCTCGACCCCGCCGAGAGCTACACGTTCGAGGTGCGGTCCCGGGCCGGCGACAAGATGAGCGTCCCCTTCAGTCCCGCCACCGCGGGTGCGCCTGCGGACACGACTGCGCCCACGCTCACGCTCTCGCCCGGCCCGGTCACCGGGTCCGTCGTCGAAGCCGGCTCCGTCACGGTGTCCAGCAACGGCCAGGTGTTCTACACGACCGACGGTGCTCCGGTCATCAGCGGTGACATGCCGTCCGACACCGCGAAGCTCTACACCGGTCCCCTCCCGATCACCGGCCCGACCACGCTCAAGGTGGCGGCGTTCGACCAGGCCGGCAACTTCGTCTCGGCCGAGGGCGACTTCAAGCCGCTGAGCATCGCCCTGCCTTCCGCTCCGGCCAACCTGGCCGGCTCACAGACCCAGAACAGCGTCGCGCTGACCTGGAACGCGGTCGCCGGGGCGGACGGCTACCAGGTGAGCGTGTACGACGCCGCCGGCACCAAGCTGGCCAACCAGCCGCCGGTCACCGCCGTGCCGAAGCAGACCGTCACCGGCCTGGCTGCCGGGACGACGTACCAGTTCTCGGTGGCCGCGAAGAACGCCGCCGGTGCTGGGGCGGACGGCGCGAAGCTGACCAAGAAGACGGACGCGGCCACCGACCGGGTCACGATCACGTCAGCCAAGTGGAAGTCCGGAGACTTCCGGATCGTCGGGACCGGTTCGCTGGTCGGCGCGACCGTGCAGGCCTACCGGGTCAACGCGGACGGCACCGTGGGTGCGGCGATCACCGGCGCCAACGCTCCGGTCGTCGTCGCGGCTCCTCCGGGCATCGGTGACTTCAGCATCCGGCTGCGGACGAACGTGCCGGCCACCAACCCCGGCCGGATCTTCGTGAAGTCCAGCGGCGGCGGCATCGCCGGCCCGTTCACGGTGAGCAACGGATGAGCCGGCTCTGACCTCCCAGGGCCGCGGGCCCCCGGCGCACCACGCGTCGGGGGTCCGTCGGCGTCCCGGCCGGTCGACCTCGTGCGACGTTAGGCCCACCGGCTCCTGGGTAGCGTGCACAGCATGGACGGTTACCGCATCGAGCACGACAGCATGGGCGAGGTCCAGGTCCCCGAGGACGCGTTGTGGCGGGCCCAGACGCAGCGGGCGGTGGAGAACTTCCCGATCAGCGGGACCGTGCTCGAGGCCGAGCACGTGAAGGCGATGGCGCGGGTCAAGGCGGCCGCCGCGAAGGTGAACGCCGAGCTGGGTGTCATCTCCGCCGAGCAGGCCGACGCGATCCGGGCCGCCGCCGGGCAGATCGTCGCCGGTGAGCACCTCGAGCACTTCCCCGTCGACGTGTTCCAGACCGGCTCGGGCACCTCCTCGAACATGAACATGAACGAGGTGCTCGCCTCGCTCGCGAAGCGGTCCGGGGTCGACGTACACCCCAACGACCACGTGAACGCCAGCCAGTCCAGCAACGACACCTTCCCCACCTCGATCCACGTCGCGGCCACGTCGGCGACCGTGCAGCAGCTGGTGCCGGCCCTCGACCACCTCGCCGCGACGCTGGAGGCCAAGGCCACCGAGTTCGCGGAGGTCGTGAAGTCCGGGCGTACGCACCTGATGGATGCCACGCCGGTGATGCTCGGGCAGGAGATGGGCGGCTACGCCGCGGCGATGCGGCTCGGCATCGAGCGGCTCGAGGCGGCGCTGCCGCGGGTGGCCGAGCTGCCGCTGGGCGGTACGGCGGTCGGCACCGGCATCAACACCCCCGAGGGGTTCGCCGCTCGGGTGATCGCCGAGCTCGCGGAGACGACCGGTCTGCCGTTCACCGAGGCCCGCAACCACTTCGAGGCGCAAGGCGCCCGGGATGCGCTCGTGGAGCTGTCCGGGCAGCTGCGGACGGTCGCGGTCGGGCTCACCAAGCTCTGCAACGACCTGCGCTGGATGTCGTCGGGCCCGCGCACCGGCCTCGCGGAGATCAACCTGCCCGACCTGCAGCCGGGGTCGAGCATCATGCCCGGCAAGGTCAACCCGGTGCTCCCGGAGGCGACGCTGATGGTCTGCGCCCAGGTGATCGGCAACGACACGGCGGTGACCGTGTCCGGGGCGTCCGGCAGCTTCGAGCTCAACGTGATGATGCCGGTGATGGCCCGCAACCTGCTCGAGTCGATCCGGCTGCTGTCCACCAGCAGCCGGCTGCTCGCCGACCGGTGCATCGAGGGGATCACGGCCAACGTGGACCGGATGCGCACCTACGCCGAGTCCTCCCCGTCCGTGGTGACGCCGCTGAACCGCTACCTCGGCTACGAGAACGCCGCCAAGGTGGCCAAGAAGGCGCTGGCGGAGGAGAAGACGATCCGGGAGGTGGTCGTCGAGATGGGCTTCGTCGAGCGGGGCGACCTCACCGAGGAGCAGCTCGACAGCGCTCTCGACGTCGCCGGCATGACGCACCCCTGAACGGGGTCAGCCCCTGAGCCGAGCTGTCAGGGCATGGCTCGGCCAGAGCCGAGCAGCACCCTGACAACTCAGTACCAGTTGTGGCCCTGCTTGAAGCTCCACGCGCCGCACGGGGTGCCGTAGCTGCTCTTGATGTAGCCCAGGCCCCAGCGGATCTGGGTCGCCGCGTTGTTCTCCCAGTCCGGGCCGGCCGCGGCCATCTTCGACCCGGGCAGCGCCTGCGGGATGCCGAAGGCGGACGACGAGGGGTTGTCGGCGTGGATGTTCCAGCCGCTCTCGCTGTTGTAGAGGGCGTCGAGGCAGGAGAACTGGTCGCTGCCGAAGCCGAAGTCGGCGAGCATCGCCCGGGCGATCGTGCGCGGGTCCTGGCTGCTCAGGTCCTCGGTCTCGGTGACCTGGCCGCCCGAGTCCTGGTTGAGTGCGGACTTCTTCACCGCGTCCACCGACGTGCGGCGGTCGGACCGGGAGACGCTCGCGGTGCGGTCGGAGAGGTCGGCCGAGGCGTCCGGCTGTGCGGGCTTGTGGTCGTCCTGCTGCCCGAGGGTGGCCGAGGCCAGCGAGGCGGACGCGGCGTTTCCCGGACCCTGGCTCTTCATCACGATGCCGGAGGAGACGGCGATCCCGGTCGCGGCGACGGCGACGCCCGAGAACAGCACGGACTTGCGGATGCCCTTCTTGAGGGCGGGCTCGGCGATCGGACCACGGTGCTTCGGGGCGTACTGGTCACGTCGGGGCACAGAGGAACTCTCAGACGTCGACTACACAGGACAACGCCGCGCCAGACCCCCGACATAAGCGCGACGAAGTCACCTACTGTCCAATACCAGGTCAACATTCGCAAACCCGACCACGGCGTGTCGGGGACGACCGGAGCCGAGATCACGGCTCTCTGTGACTGGTGTGACGAGTGGTGCTTCAGTGGCGTTTCAGCCAGGCTGACGTTGCTGCGGGAAGCCCGCCGTCGACCAGGTCGTCGCTGCTCACAAGCAAGTCGTACCCCTCCGGCAGCGGGACATGCGCGTTCGAGACATTGACCACACACGCCAGCCCCGGCTCCCGGGTGAAGCCCAGAGCACCTTCGGGAACGTCCAGCCAGGCGAGCTCTCCGTCGCCGAACCCCGGTGTGCACCGGCGCAGCCGCAATGCCCTCCGGTAGAGCTCGAGCATCGACCGCTCGTCCCCGGTCTCGGCCTGCACGGTCAGCCCCGCCCAGTCCTCCGGCTGCGGCAACCACGGCGGCGCGGTCGCCCCTTCCGGGCTGAAGCCGTACGGCGGCGAGGTACCCGACCACGGCACCGGGACCCGGCAGCCGTCACGCCCCCGGTCGGTGTGCCCGGACCGCTCCCACGTCGGGTCCTCGAGGCACTTCTCGGGAAGGTCCTCGACCTCGGGCAGGCCGAGCTCCTCGCCCTGGTAGACGTAGGCGCTGCCGGGCAGGCCGAGCGTGAGCAGGACCGCCGCACGGGCCCGCCGACGCCCCAGCCCGAGGTCGGCCGGCAGGTTCAGCAGCTGCATCACGCTGCTGCCGGGAGCACCCTGGTTCCGGGCGTAGCGAGAGACGTGCCGGGCCACGTCGTGGTTGGACAGCACCCAGGTGGCCGGCGCACCGACGACCCGGTGCTCGTTCAGGGTCTCGCTGATCACGTGCCGCAGGTAGCCCGCGTCCCACGGCGCCTGGAGATAGGTGAAGTTGAACGCGGTGTGCAGCTCGTCCGGGCGCAGGTAGCGCGCGAGCCGCTCCGGCTCGTCCACCCAGGCCTCGGCCACGAACACCCGGGGCGGGTCGTAGGAGTCCGCCAGCCGCCGCCAGGCCCGGTAGATGTCGTGCACCTCGTCGCGGTCCCAGTGCGGGTGCGGCTGCCAGGGGGCCCGGCGCAGCTCGCCGTCGACCTCGACCGGCTGACGGGGCCACTCCATGCTCTCGGCCTCCGGCAGCCCCTCCTGCTTGACCAGGGAGTGGGCCACGTCGATGCGGAAGCCGTCGACGCCACGGTCGAACCAGAACCGCAGCGTCGCCTCGAAGTCCGCGCGCACGTCGGGGTGGTCCCAGTTCAGGTCCGGCTGCTCCGGGGCGAACAGGTGGAGGTACCACTCGCCGGGCGTCCCGTCCGGCTCGATGACGCGTTGCCAGGCGGACCCGCCGAACACCGACTCCCAGGCGTTGGGCGGCAGCGCACCGTCCTCGCCGCGCCCCGGACGGAACACGTATCTGTCCCGGGCGGGCGCCCCCGGACCGGCCGCGAGCGCCTCGGTGAACCACACGTGCTGGTCCGAGGTGTGGTTCGGCACGATGTCGAGCAGCACCCGAAGCCCGACGTCGTGCGCCTCGCGCAGCAGCGCCTCGGCGTCCGCCAGGGTGCCGAACCGCGGCTCGACGTCCCGGTAGTCCGAGACGTCGTAGCCCGCGTCCGCCATCGGCGAGGGGTACCAGGGGTTGATCCAGACCGCATCCACGCCCAGGTCCGCCAGATAACGAAGACGGGAACGGATCCCGGCGATGTCGCCGAGCCCGTCCCCGTCTCCGTCTGCGAAGCTGCGGATGTAGATCTGGTAGATGACCGCGTCACGCCACCAGTTCTGCTCCACCGGTTACTTGACACCTCCGGCGGTCAGGCCGCTCACGATGCGCCGCTGGAAGGCGAGCACCATGATCACCAGCGGGATCGTGAGGATCACGCCGGCCGCCATCTGGGTGCCGAACGGCGTGTCCCGACCGGTGCTGCCGGTGAACTGCGACACCGCGACGACCGCGGTGAAGAAGTCCGACTTGTTGGTCATGGTCAGCGCGATGATGAACTCGTTCCATGCCGCGACGAAGGCGATGATCGCGGTGGTGAACACGCCGGGTGCCGCGAGCGGGATGATCACCTTGCGGAACGCCTGCCACTGCGTGCAGCCGTCGACCATGGCGGCCTGCTCGAGCTCCTGCGGCATCTGCCGGAAGAACGCGGTCAGGTTCCACACCGACAGCGGCAGCGCGAACGACATGCTCGGCAGGATCAGCGCCTGGTAGGTGTTGATCCAGCCGATGTCGGTGAAGATCTTCAGCAGCGGCACGACGAGCGCGATGCCCGGGAACATCGAGGTCGCGATGATCAGGCTGAGCGCGAGGTTCTTGCCCCGGAAGTCCAGCCGGGCCAAGGCGTACGCCGCGAACGTGCCGATCAGCAGCACCAGCACCGTCGTGGTGCCGGCGACGATGACGCTGTTGAGCAGCGCCCGGGCGAAGTTGTTCACCGGTTCGAACACGTCGGAGTAGTTCTCGAGCGACGGCGGCCTCGGCACCAGGTACGGGTCGAAGATGTCCGCCGTGCGGCGCAGGCTGGACACGATCATCCAGTAGAACGGCGCGAGGCAGTAGATGATGATGATGCCGATGCCGACGTACATCGCGATCGCCCGGTTACGGGTCGTCCGGGCACTGGTCGGCTTCACCTTGCGAGGCGCTGTCGCCTGCGCCGTTGCCTGGTTCTCCTGAGGTGCGGACGGTGCTGTGGTGCTCACGGGGTGTCTCCCTTCGCGACGGATCGGCCGACCTTGGAGCGCTTCTGGCCCCTGACCTTCGGCTTCTTCTTGCCACCCGCGTCGCCCATCACGTCGGCGCCGAGCAGCTTGACGAACGCGAACGCGACGATCACCAGATAGATGAACAGGAGCATGGCGTACGCCGCTGCTGGTCCGTATCTCAGGTTGACGCTCTCCTGCTGAGCCAGGATCGAGAGTGTCTCCACACTCGGTTTGCCCTTGCCGATGAGCACGTAGGGCAGGTCGAACATCCGTAGGTTGTCGAGGATGCGGAACAGCACCGCCACCAGCAGGGCCGGCTTCACCAGCGGCAGCGTGATGTGAACGAAGGAGTTCCAGGTGCTGGAGCCGTCGATCTTCGCGGCCTCGTAGACCTCCTCGGGGATGACCTGGAGGCCGGCGAGCACGAGCAGCCCGATGAACGGGGCGGTCTTCCAGGTGTCCGCGATGATCACGGCCATCTGTGCCTGCACGCCGTCGGTCGACCAGAGGATCTGCTTGTTGAGCAGATCGTTGGCGACACCGTTCGCGTTGAAGATCCACTTCCAGAGCAGCGCCGAGACGACGGTCGGGACGGCCCACGGGATCAGGATGCTGGCCCGGATCAGGCTCCGGCCCTTGAAGGCCCGGTTCATGATCAGCGCCATCGCCATACCGATGATGACCTCGATGACCACGCAGACCACCGTGAACAGCGTGGTGACGTAGAAGGCGTTCCAGAACCGGTCGGCGGTGGCACCGGAGAAGATCGCCGTGTAGTTCTTCAACCCGACGAAATGGTCGCCCTCGACGACGAAGCCGCTCGCGTCGATGCCCCCCGCCCGGTAGAAAGACTGCCGGATGCCCGCCAGGATCGGCAGGCCGATCACCAGCAGCAGTACCAGCATTGTCGGAGACAGCATGATCGCTGCCAGCCGGCCCTGCCCCTCGTCAGGAGACTTCCACTCCTTGACCTTCTTGGGGCGCTTGGATCCCGCCGCGGCGGGTGCAGCAACAGCCATGTTCCCTCCTAGCCGTGCGGTGGGGCGACGGACCGGCGAGCCGGCCGCCACCCCACCTTCACGAACACATCATCTGAGCAGGAGCAGGATCACTTGGACGTGATCTCCTGCAGCTGCGACTGCAGACCCTTGAGTGCGTCCGAGCTGCTCTTCGTGCCAGTCAGGGCCGCGTAGGCGGCGTCCTGGATGGCGGTCGAGGCGTCGCCGTAGCGGACCACCTTCGGCCTCGGAACAGCGTTGTTGATGGAGTCACGCAGGGTCGTGAGGTAGGGGTACTTCTCCTGCAGCGACTTGTCGTCGTACAGGTTGGCGAAGGTCGGAGCCTGCGAGGCGAGCTCGAGGTTGGCCTTCTGGTTCTGCTCGCTCGTGTAGAACTTGATGAAGTCGAGCGCGCTCTTCTTGTGCTTGGAGTACGTCGAGATCGCCAGGTTGTGACCACCGAGGCTCGAGGCACCCGGACCGTCCAGGCCGGGCAGCGGCGCGACCGCGAACTTGCCCTTCACCTGGGTGCCCTCGTCGCCGTTGGCCAGGTTGTACTGGTAGGGCCACTGACGCTGGAAGATGAGCTTGCCGCCCTGGAAGGCGCGACGGCCCTCCTCCTCCTTGTAGGTGATGGCCTCCTTGGGGATGTAGCCGTCCTTGAAGCCGTTCACCAGGAAGTCCAGGCCCTTCACGGCCTCGGGGGTGTCGACGTTCGGCTTGCCGGAGTCGTCGGTCACCTGACCGCCGGCACCGTTGATCACCTCGGAGGCGTTGACCGTGAGCCCCTCGTACTTCTCGAACTGGCCCGCGTAGCAGCCGGCGCCCTTGCCCTGCGGCGTCGCCTGGATCTTCTTGCAGTCGTCGATCATCTCCTGCCAGGTGGTCGGCGGCTTGGCGATGCCGGCGGCCTTCAGCAGGTCGGTGCGGTAGTAGAGCATGCCGCCGTCCGACGAGGACGGGGCTGCGTAGACCTTGTCGAGGTACTTCGTGGTGTCGATGACCGGCTTGAGCATCTTGTCCAGCGGGAACGCGTTCTCCGGCAGCGGGATGATCACCCGGTTCGCCGCGAACTCCGAGGTCCAGACGACGTCGGTGACGAGGACGTCGTACGCGTCGGACTTGGTCTGGGCGTTCTGGATCATCTTCTCGCGCTGCGAGTCGGCGTCCTCGGGGAGCTCGATCAACCGAGCCTTCTCATCCGGGTGCTGGGCGTTCCACTTGTCGAGGACGCCCTGGACGAACCCGGAGGTGTCCTTGCCCTGGACCAGGGTGATGGGGCCGGTGCCCGCGATCTTCGTCGACGTCGAGGACCCACCGGAGTCCCCACCGCCTCCACAGGCTGCCAGCCCGAAAAATGTGGTGGCTGCCACTGTGACAGCCAGGATCTTGCGCCGCATGTGCGGCTCCCTTCGCTCGTGTCGGGTGCATTCACCTGAATGGCATGTGATGCGGGCCACACCAGATGAACAGGCCTTTTTCTACCGTGCCCGGTGCCGGGTGTCCACGACCTGCGGCAGGGCGGGCCGCAGCGGCTCGGTTTGTCCAGGGGGCGAGACGCCCCTGCTCACCTGGGCACATGCGGCCCGACGTGAAGCACTGCGGCGCAGATCCCCGTCCTGGAAGGGATTCGTCGTCGCCGAACGATAGCGGCGGAAGAATTGCCGCCCCCTCCCGGCGCGCCAGCAGGCCGGGAGGGAACGGCTCCGTGTCGCAATCGTTACAGGACGACGTTCTCCAGCATCTCCGTCACGAGGGCCGCGATCGGCGAGCGCTCGGAGCGGGTCAGGGTCACGTGGGCGAACAACGGGTGGCCCTTGAGCCGCTCCACGACCGCGACGACACCGTCGTGCCGGCCGACCCGCAGGTTGTCGCGCTGGGCCACGTCATGGGTGAGCACCACCTTGGAGTTGGCCCCGATCCGGGAGAGCACCGTGAGCAGCACGTTGCGCTCGAGGGACTGCGCCTCGTCGACGATCACGAAGGCGTCGTGCAGCGACCGGCCCCGGATGTGCGTCAGGGGCAGCACCTCGAGCATGCCCCGGTCCAGCACCTCGTCGATCACGTCCGGCGTGGTCAGCGCGCCGAGGGTGTCGAAGACGGCCTGCCCCCAGGGCGACATCTTCTCGTTCTCGTTGCCGGGGAGGTAGCCGAGCTCCTGGCCACCGACCGCGAACAGCGGCCGGAACACCACGACCTTCTTGTGCTGACGACGCTCCATCACCGCCTCCAGGCCCGCGCACAGCGCCATCGCGGACTTGCCGGTGCCGGCCCGGCCGCCGAGCGAGACGATGCCCACCTCGGGGTCGAGCAGCATCTCCAGGGCGATCCGCTGCTCGGCGGAGCGTCCGTGGATGCCGAACGCGTCCCGGTCGCCGCGCACCAGGTGCACCCGCTTGTCGGCCTTCACCCGGCCGAGCGCGCTGCCCCGGTCCGAGAGCAGCACCAGCCCGGTGTGGCACGGCAGGTCCCGCGCCTCCTCGAGGTCGAGCACCCCGTCGTCGTACAGCTCGTCCAGCTCGAGGGCACCGACCTCGAGCTCGGTCATGCCCGTCCAGCCGGACTCCACGGCCAGCTCGGCGAGGTACTCCTCGGCGTCCAGCCCCACCGCGGACGCCTTGATCCGCATCGGCAGGTCCTTGGAGACCAGGGTGACCGAGAACCCCTCGTCGGCGAGGTTCTGTGCGACTGCCAGGATCCGCGAGTCGTTGTCACCGAGCCGGAACCCGGACGGAAGGGACATCTGGTCCGTGTGGTTGAGCTCCACACGGATGCTGCCGCCGCTCTCCCCCACCGGCACCGGCTCGTCGAGCCTGCCGTGCAGGACCCGCAGCTCGTCGAGGGCCCGGAGCGCCGCACGGGCGAAGTAGCCGAGCTCGGGGTGGTGCCGCTTGCCCTCCAGCTCGGTGATCACGACCACCGGGAGGACGACTTCGTGCTCGTCGAACCGGCCGAGGGCGCCCGGGTCGGCGAGCAGCACGCTGGTGTCCAGCACGTAGGTCCGGATCCCCGGACGGATGACCGGACGGGGAGCGGTGCCGTGCGTGCGCGGCGTCGTGGTCGACGACGTGTCCGGCGACGGGGTGGAGCTCTGGGTTGCAGCCACTGTTCATCCCCTAGCGGACGGACACGCGCACTCGCGCCCCGGTCCTGTTAGATCACTCTCACGGACCGGGACCAGGCCCGAAAGTCCGAGTGCGGACTTCCGGATCTCAGTGCTTCGAGCTAGGTCGCGACTGCTCACGAACGGGCCTCCCGAACGCCTGGCTTCCCCACCTGGCGTCACTGCGAAAGTAAGCCTGCCGGCACCCCGAACGGGAGCGACACGCCAGGATGCGGGATGACGGCTGGGTTAAAGAATGTGCGGGCCGCTCGGGCGACGCCCTTCGACAGGCTCAGGCGCCGAAGCGGCGCTCGCGCTCGGCGTACGCACGCACCGCGCGCAGGAAGTCCACCCGGCGGAAGTCGGGCCAGTAGGCCTCGCAGAAGTAGAACTCGCTGTGCGCGCTCTGCCAGAGCAGGAACCCGCCCAGCCGCTGCTCGCCGGAGGTCCGGATGACCAGGTCCGGATCGGGCTGGCCCTTGGTGTAGAGGTGCTCGCCGATGTGCTCGACGTCGAGCTTCTCCGCCAGCTCCTCGATGGAGGTGCCGAGCGAGGCGTGCTCCTGGAGCAGGGAGCGTACGGCGTCCGCGATCTCGCGCCGCCCGCCGTAGCCGACCGCGATGTTCACGATGATGCCGTCCACGTCGCGGGTCTCGTCCGCGGCCTCCTTGAGGCGGTGGGCGGTCTCGGTGGGCAGCAGGTCGAGGGCGCCGACCGGGTTGAGTCGCCACCTCTGCTCGGCGGCGAGGCTGGCCACCGCCTCCTCGATGATCACCAGCAGCTGGCGCAGCTCGGCCTCGGGACGGTTCAGGTTGTCGGTGGAGAGCAGCCACAGCGTCACGACCTGCACACCGAGCTCGTCGCACCACTCGAGCAGGGGCGAGATGTTCGCCGCGCCCGCCCGGTGCCCGTGCGCGGCGTCCTGGCCGACGGCCTTGGCCCAGCGCCGGTTGCCGTCGAGCATGACGCCGACGTGCTTGGGCAGACGGTCCGGCGGCAGCCGGCGCACGACGCGTGCTTCGTAGGCCGGGTAGATCACCCGTCGGAGCCCGCTCTTCCAGTCCGCCACGGTGACCAACCTTACTCGGAGCTGACCCGATCGCCTGCCCACCGGGCCGGTACGTTGGCGGAATGGACGATCGTCGGACGCCCGCGGGGGAAGGCTCCTCGGGCAGCCCCGAGGAAGTCTCCGCGGACGCCCCCGAGCGGGCCGGCGGTCACGTCCGCGAGGTCATCGACGAGGTCATCGACGAGGTCAAGCCGCATCTGCGCGGCTGGCTGCACGCGGCCACCGCGCCCCTTGCCCTGGCGGCCGGGATCGTGCTGGTGGTGCTCTCCCCGACGACCATCACCCGGACCGGGTCGGCGATCTTCGCGGCCTCCGCACTGGCCCTGTTCACCGCCTCCGCCACGATGCACCGCGGACGGTGGTCCCCACGGACCGGGCTGTGGCTGCGCCGGCTGGACCACTCGAGCATCTTCCTGCTGATCGCCGGCAGCTACACGCCGTTCACCCTGCTGCTGCTCGACGGCGCGCAACGGACGACGCTGCTGGTCGTGGCCTGGGGCGGGGCCGCGCTGGGCATCCTGTTCCGGCTCTTCTGGACCGGCGCGCCCCGGTGGCTCTACACGCCGATCTACATCGCCCTGGGCTGGGCCGTGGTGTTCTACCTCCCGGCTTTCTTCGCGTCGGCCAGCACCGCGGTGATCACCTGCATGGTCGTGGGCGGCGCCCTGTACACCGTCGGCGGGCTCGTCTACGGCTTCCGTCGGCCGGACCCGTCCCCGCGCTGGTTCGGCTTCCACGAGGTCTTCCACACGCTGACCATCGCGGCGTTCGTGACCCACTACATCGGGGTCTCGATGGCGACGTACTCCCTGCGCTGAGCGCGGACGTCACGCCCGGAGCAGCCGCCGCAGGTCCTCGGGATCGGTGACCGGCCGGTCGCACACCATCCCCCGGCACACGTACGCGGCGGCGATGCCGTCGACCAGTCCGCGGCCCGCGAGCAGTGGCAGCGTCTCCGGGTCGTCGACCTCCCCCGGCGGCCCCTCTGACGGCTCACCGACGGCCACCACCAGGCCGGGGCTGGTCGCCGCCCGGGCCACCCGCTCGAGCTCGGCACGCGCCGGGTCCTCGGACGTTCCGACGACCGCCACCTCGAGCGGTCCGGACACGGCGGCCTCGGCGGCCGCGAGCGACCAGCCGGCGAACCGCGGGACCCGCTCGGCCAGGGTCCGGACGTTCCGCAGGGCAGCCTCGGCGGCGTCCCGGTGCCGCCCTGACCCGGTGAGCGCGGCGTACCCCAGCAGGGCGTGCACCAGCGCCGACTGGCCGGAGGGGCTCGCGTTGTCCGACGGGTCACGCGGCCTCGACACGAGCTGCTCGGCGTCGGAGGCCGTGTCGAAGAACCCGCCGTCGCCGGCCGAGAACTTCGCCAGGGCCTCGTTCAGCAGCGTGCGCGCGGTCCACAGCCAGGTCACGTCGCCGGTCGCGGACAGCAGCGCGAGCAGTCCCTGGGCGACGCACGCGTAGTCCTCGAGGACACCGGCGTGCCGGCCCACGACCCCGTCCCGGGAGACCCGCCGCAGCTTCCTTCCGTCCAGGTGCCGGTCCACGAGCAGCCGCGCCGCGTCGACGGCCGCGTCGACGTACCTCTGCTCGCCCAGCAGTGAGCCGGCCTCCGCCAGCGCGGCGATCGCGAGGCCGTTCCACGCCGCGACCACCTTGTCGTCGCGGGCCGGGCGGACCCGGGCCGCACGTGCTGCGAGGAGGCGGACCCGCACCGACTGCCACCGCTCCTCGTCGTCGGGGTCGGTGAGCAGCTGCAGCGTGGACGCGCCGTGCTCGAACGTGCCGGCCTCGGTCACCTCGAGCAGCCGTGCTGCCCACGCACCGTCATCGGGTCCGAGCACCTCGGTGAGCTGGGCCGGCGTCCAGACGTAGAACTTCCCCTCGACGCCCTCGGTGTCCGCGTCGAGCGCGGACGCGAAGCCACCCTCGTCGGTGCGGAGCTCGGCGAGCAGGAAGTCGGCGGTCTGCCGGGCCACCCGCTCGCCGAGCGGGTCACCGGTCTGCCGCCACCAGCGGGCGTAGACGCCGAGGAGCTGCGCGTTGTCGTAGAGCATCTTCTCGAAGTGCGGCACCACCCAGCGGCGGTCCACCGAGTAGCGCGCGAAGCCGCCCGCGATCTGGTCGTGGATCCCGCCGCGCGCCATCGCCCGCAGGGTCAGGTCGGCCATCCCCGACGCGTTCGGCGAGCCGGTGCGCGCCGCGTGTCGGAGCAGGAACTCCAGGACCATGGACGGGGGAAACTTCGGCGCCGTGCCGAAGCCGGCGGAAGTGCCGTCGAAGTCGCCGGCCAGCGACGTGACGGCCGCGGCGAGCAGGTCGGCGTCGAGCGGCTCCTCCCCGGCGACCGCGACCGCCTGCCGCAGGTGCCCGGACACGTCCTGGGCCACCGTGCTCACCTCGTCCCGGCGGTTCGTCCACGCGTCGGAGAGGGCCTGGAGGATCTGTCCGAAGGCCGGCTGGCCGTGCCGCGGGGCGTCAGGGAAGTAGGTGCCGGCGAAGAACGGCTCGCCCGCGGGCGTCAGCACGACGGTCATCGGCCACCCGCCCTGACCGGTCATCGCGGTGGTCGCCTGCATGTAGACCGCGTCCACGTCGGGGCGCTCCTCACGGTCCACCTTGACGTTGACGAAGTGCTCGTTCATGTAGGCCGCCGTGGCCTCGTTCTCGAACGACTCGTGCGCCATCACGTGGCACCAGTGGCACGCGGCGTACCCGACCGACAGCAGGACCGGGACATCACGCTCGCGGGCGTCGGCGAAGGCCTCGGGCGACCATTCCCACCACTCGACGGGGTTGTCCTTGTGCTGCAGGAGGTACGGCGATGTCGCGTTCGCCAACCGATTCGCCACTACCGCACTCTCCCGTTCGCCGTCATGGGCAACTACAGCACACTCAGCGGGCGGTCCACACCTGGCGGAACTTGCCGCTGCGCGGGTCAGCGTGAGGAGGCTCGGGGTCGCGGTCGACGCGCACCGACGGGAGACCCTGCGCGGCGAGAAAGGCGCGCACCCGGGTCTCCACCGTCTCCCACACGGTCACGGGATCCGCACCCGGGTCCGGTTCGATCCGCACCGCGAGCGACGCGGGTGCCGTCTGGATCGCCTGGAAGCGGTGCACGCCCGGCGTCTCCTCGACCACGGTGCCCAGCGCGAGGGGCAGCACCGTCACCCGCGAGCCGGGTGCGGGCTCGAAGAACAGCACGTCGTTGGTGCGCCCCTCGACGGCCACGGTCGGCAGTGGATGGCCGCACGGACAGGGGTCGGGGTGGATGCGCGCCCGGTCGCCGAGGTCGTAGCGGATCACCGGCTGGACCCGGTTGGCGAGGTTCGTGACCAGCACGGTCTGCGAGAGCTCACCGACGGGTACGGCGTTCATGTCTGCGTCGACCGGCTCGAAGAGGTACCAGTCGGCGTTGAGGTGGAGGCGGCCGTGCCGGCAGGCCAGGGACAGGGCCGGGACCTCGGAGGCGGCGTACCCCTCGAGGATGCGGCAGCCCAGCGTGGACTCGGTCAGGGTGCGTTGCGCCGGGCTCATGCACTCGCCGGCGGTCATGGCCAGCGCCGGGCTGATGTGCAGACGTCCGGCCCGGACCTCGTCGGCCATCAGCGCCAGCGCGCTCGGGTAGGCGCTGAGCACCGTCGGCTGGAACGCGTTGAGCTGCTCGACGAGCACCGGCGTCGGGGTGAGCACCGAGAAGGGCCGCACGTGCTGAGTGAACCAACGGCTGCGCCGGCGGATCGACTCCACGAGCACGACGGCGCCGAAGTGACCCCCGGTCGCGTACACCGTCGCGATCCGGTAGCCGCGCCGCGCCAGGACGCGCAGCTCGGCGGGTCCGACCAGACCGCGCCGCGCCCGTAGCCGGGAGAGGACGTTCAGGACCAGCCAGGAGTCGTGGTCCTGCAGCAGGATCGCCGGCTCGCCGGTGGTCCCGGACGTGGTGAACACGTGGTGACGTCCGAGGTAGGGGGCTCCGACCAGCGACGGGTCGGCGACGAAGGCGCGAACGCCCTCCAGCGTCACGTCGGGATCGGTCACCCACTCGTCGAAACGACTCATCAGCGACGGCTTCGTCACGGGCGGCAGCAGAGACGGGTCCTCGACCGTCGACGGCAGGCCGCGGTACAGCTCCCGGTGGTACGGCGACCGTTCGCGGGCGAACCGGACCAGGTCCGCCAGTCGGGTGCGCTGACGCTCGGCGATCCCCGCCGGCCCGGACCGTTCGGCCCGCAAGGCGTCCCACCCAACGCCCCGCACGGTGAGCGGCCGCCGGCCGGTGCTCGACACCTCACGCATCCCCGTGGTCCCCTTCCCGTCCGGCACCGTCACCGTCTCCCCAGGGACCGGCGTCCGCCAGGGTCGTTGGGCCTACCGGCAGCCGGGGAAGATCGAGGGCGCCTCCGGTGTTGGGCAGACGACAGACCAATCGAGAGACGAGGGATCACAACGTGGCAACGACCGAGCTGACCGCACAGGCGTTCGAGCAGACCGTGGCGGACAACGACATCGTCCTCGTGGACTTCTGGGCGGAGTGGTGCGGACCGTGCCGCCAGTTCGCCCCGACCTTCGAGAAAGCGTCGGAGTCGAACAGCGACATCGTCTTCGCGAAGGTGGACACCGAGGCGGAGCAGGCTCTGGCCAGCGCCGCCAACATCACCTCGATCCCGACCCTGATGGCCTTCCGTGAGGGCGTGCTCGTCTACTCGCAGCCCGGCGCCCTGCCGCCGCAGGCGCTCGACCAGCTGATCGGCGCGGTGCGCGACCTGGACATGACCGAGGTGCACGCCGCGGTCGCGGCCCAGCAGAACGGCTCCCCGCAGGACGGCACCTCCCCCGAGGCCTGAGAGCGGTCTAGCCTCGGTCCCATGGACGCACGTGCGTGGGACGAGAGGTACGCCGCCGGCGAGCTGGTGTGGTCGGCGACGCCCAACCAGTTCGTCGAGGCCGAGCTCGGCGACCTCCAGCCGGGCCGAGCGCTCGACCTCGCTGCGGGTGAGGGGCGCAACGCCCTCTGGCTGGCCGAGCAGGGCTGGCAGGTCACCGCTGTCGACTTCTCGCTGGTCGGGCTCGACAAGGGTCGCGCGCTCCAGGAGCGGCATCCCCGGGGCCGGGACCTGCACGTCGACTGGGTGCACGCTGACGCGCTCACCTACGAGGACGGGCCCGTGCCCTTCGACCTGGCGGTCATCGCCTACCTCCAGCTGCCCGTGGACGAGCGGCGGACCGCCGTACGACGGGCGTTCGGGTCGTTGCGCCCGGGCGGCACGTTCTTCCTGGTCGCACACGACTCGACGAACCTCACCGAGGGCACCGGCGGCCCGCAGGACGCCTCGGTGCTCTACACCTCCGAGGAGGTGCTGGCCGACCTCGACGGCGAGCGGTTCGAGGTCGTGCGGGCCGAGCGGGTCACCCGGCTGGTGCCGTCCGACGGCACCGACCACAAGCACAGCGGAGACGAGTCGAGGACCGCCTTCGACGCGCTCGTCCGGCTGGTCCGCACGGGGTGAGCGAAGCCCGGACCGCCGCACCGGCCGCGACGTAGAGTTCGAGCGTGACCCCCACGCAGCTCAAGGCCTTCGCCTGCGTGGTCCGGCTGGGCTCCGTCAAGGCCGCGGCCGACGAGCTCTCCGTCAGCGAGGCTGCGGTGTCCATGCACGTCGCGCAGCTGCGCCGTGAGCTCGACGACCGGCTGTTCACCCGCACCTCCTCCGGCCTCGCCTTCACCCCCGGCGGGTTGCGCCTGGCCAGCCGTGCGGTCGAGATCCTCGGCCTGCAGGACCGCACAGTGCGGGAGGTGAGCCAGGCCGGCCAGGGCCGACGGCTGTTGCGGGTGGCGTCCTCCAGCCTGTTCGCCGAGCACGCCGCCCCCGGCCTCATCGAGCTGTTCGCGAGCCGGGCCGACGACCTCGACGTCGAGCTGAGCGTGCACCCGACCTCTGACTTTCCGACCCTGCTCTCCGCACGGACGGTGGACATCGCGATCGGACCGACCCCGCGCGGCCTCCCCCCGGGCCTGCTGCACAAGCCGTTCCTCAACTACGACATGCTCGCCGTCGCCGGCCCCCAGCACCCGTTGGCCGGACGGACCGTCAGCACCGCCCGGGCACGCGAGCAGACCTGGATGCTCGGGCCGTCCGCGGCCGGCGAGGAGGGCGTGGTGCCCGGCATGCTGCGGCAGCTCGGCATCCCCGAGTCCCGTCAGCGGATCTTCCAGAGCGACGCCGGAGCCCTGGAGGAGACCAAGCGCACGAACGGGATCGCGCTCGCCGTACGCTTCGCGGTCGCCGCCGACCTGGCGGCAGGGCGGCTCGGCGCCGTCGAGGGACCGGGCATGCGGGCGCAGGGACGGTGGGCGGCGATCTCGCTGCCCGCGGCCGCCCAGCTGCCGGCCGCGGCCGAGCTGTTGCGGTTCATCACCACGCCCCGGGCGACCCAGGCCATGATGCACGGCTCGGGTGTCACGCTGGGACGGTTCAAGCCGTCCGTGCACGTCACCCTGTGGAGCTAACCGCCCAGGATCGCGTCCAGGGCGGCGGTCATCGCCCGCGCGGTGTGGGCCGGCAGGAAGGCGTCGCAGAACGGCAGCGCCGCCGCCATCGACCCGACCAGCGGCTCGAAGCCGGGTGAGGCCGCCCGCGGGTTCAGCCACACCACCCGGTAGGCGCGCAGCCGGATGCGGGCCAGCACGGCCGCCAGCCGCTCGGGGTCGTCGCTGTCCCAGCCGTCCGAGGCGATGACCAGCACCCCGCCCCGCAACCCGTTGCCGTGCCGCGACCTGAGCAGGCTCCACAGGCTGCCGGCCACGTGCGTGCCGCCGTACCGGTCGACCACCTGCGTGGCCGCCTGCTCCATCGCCACCTCCGCGGAGCGCTGGCGCAGGGCCGGCGTGACCCGGGTCAGGGACGTGGAGAACGCGAACGTCTCCGCCCGGCCGGTGCGGGCGAGGGCGCGCATCAGGTGGAGGTACGCCGTCGCGTAGGGCTGCATGGACTGGCTGACGTCGGCCACCATGGTCAGCGGCCGGGGCCGGCGCACCGGCCGGGAGAGGCTGAGCTCGACGGGCTCCCAGGCCGTACGGCGCGACGCCGCGATCGTCTCGCGCAGGGCCACCCGGCGTCCGGACGGGTGCACGTGCCGACGACGGCTGCGCCGCGTGGGCCAGTGCTGCCAGGACGCCTCGAGCCACGCGCCGATCAGCGCCAGCTGGTCCTCGTCGAGGTCCTCGAAGGGCGTGTCCGCGACCGCCTCGACGGCACTGGGCAGCAGCTCCGGGACCCCGTGCCCGTCGGCCGGACCCTCGTCCGTGCCGGCCACGCGCGGCAACGTGTGCCAGGGCAGGCCCTCGCCGGGCTGCCCGGCCGCCGGCCGCGCTGTCACCGAGGCCAGCACGTCCTCATCGCCACCGGTCGCACCGGGGCCGGCGGCCTGCCCCTCGACGGCGAGCACGGAGTCCCGGAAGACCGTGTCGAACACCGCGTCGAAGGTCGGCACGTCGTGGGCCTGGTTGACCAGGGTCACGCGGGCCAGCCAGTACAGCGTCTGCACGTCGGACGGGGGCGACAGCGCGAGCGCGTCGGTGAAGGCACCGAACGCGGTGAACGTGACCGGCACGCCGGCCCGCCGCAGCCGCTCACCCAGCGCGACCACGAAGGCCGCCCGGTCCACCGCCCGCAGCAGGGCACCCGAGGCCTCCACCGGTCAGCCGAACACGTAGCTGTTCGCGGCCTCGACCACCACGTCGCAGTCGTCGGGCGTCTTGGCCAGCGCCCCGAGCGAGGCCACGACGTCGTCGCGGACCAGCTCGGTCACGCCCAGCACCGACAGCGCGGCGATCCAGTTGATCGCCTCGGCGATGCCCGGCGGCTTGTCCACGTCGAGGGTGCGGACGTGGCCGACGAACTGGGTCGCGGACTCGATGAGCGCCTGGTTGGCCTGCGGCACGGTCCGGCGCAGGATCTGCACGGCCCGCTCAGCCGACGGGAACTCCAGCCAGTGGTAGAGGCAGCGCCTGCGCAGGGCGTCGTGCAGGTCGCGGCTGCGGTTCGAGGTGAGCACCACGACCGGCGGCCGCTTCGCGGTGAACGTGCCGAGCTCCGGGACGGTCACCGACCCCTCCCCCAGGAACTCGAGCAGCAGCGCCTCGAACTCGTCGTCGGCGCGGTCGATCTCGTCGATGAGCAGCACGGGCGGGTGTGGTCCGTCGTACCGCACGCACCGGAGGATCGGCCGCTCCACCAGGAACTCCACGCTGAACAGGTCGGCCTCGCTGAGCTTCTCGTGCTGGGCCTCGGCCAGCCGGATGGCGAGCAGCTGGCGCTGGTAGTTCCAGTCGTAGAGCGCCTCGCCCGCGGACAGCCCCTCGTAGCACTGCAGCCGGATCAGGGGTACGTCGAGCGCCTGCGCGAGCACCTTGGCGGCTGCCGTCTTGCCGACCCCGGGCTCGCCCTCCAGCAGCAGCGGCAGACCGAGCTGCAGGGCCAGGAACACCGCCGTCGACAGGCCGTCGTCGGCGAGGTAGTCGTGCTCGTCGAACCGCCGCCGCACGTCGTCGGCACTGGACAGGGTCACGTCGCGTGGGCGCGGGAGAAGGTGTCCCGGCAGCCCGGGTTGCAGAACCAGTGGTCGACCCCGTCGAGCACCAGGTGCGGGGTGTCCGGAGCGACGGTGACGGTCATCCCGCAGACCGGGTCGACGGCCTGCACCGGCCGGGGCGACGTCTCGGCCGGTGGGGCAGGTGTCAGGCCCTCCAGCCGGACGCTGCGCACGACCTCCGCCAGGATCGACAGCGCGATCTCCGCCGGCGTCCGGGCGCCGATGTCGATGCCGACGTGCGGGTGCACCCGGCTCAGCTCGGGCTCCACGAGGTCCAGCTCGGCGAGCAGGGCCTTGCCCCGCGTGTGGCTGCACACCAGCCCGACGAAGCCGACGCCCGCGTCGAGCGCGGCCCGGATCGCGGCCGGCTCGTCGCCGCCGTGGCTGGACACGACGGCCGCGACTGCTCCGGCGGGCAGCGCCCCCTCGCCGGCCCGGTCGACGACGAAGCCGAGCAGGGGGGCCAGGGCCGCCACCGCCTCGGCGGTCGGTGACGAGCCCACCAGGTAGAGCGCCGGCGGCGGCAACAGCGGTTCGAGGTAGATCTCCAGCGCTCCGCCGGACAGGCACGGGTTCACCACGATGCGCGCGCCCGGGGCCTGCGGGAAGGTCTCGTCCTCGGCCGGAAGCACCCGCAGCAGCACGCCCTCACCGGTCTCGAGGGCCTCCAGGGCGGCGGTCCGCACGGAGCCGGTCGCGCACTGGCCGCCCACGAACCCCTCGAGGGACCCGTCCGGCAGCACGATCGCGCGGTCCCCCGCGTGCGCCGAGGTCGGCTCCTGGGCGCGGACGACCGTCGCCTGCACGAACGGCACGCGAGACCGGGTGAGCTGTTCGATCCGTTCCGACAGCTGGGTCGTCACGAGTCTCCTTGGGTCGGGTCGCAGGGACAGCGGCTAGATGGGCGGGGTGGCGTGGCCCTGCATGGCGTCCCACACCCGGGACGGAGTCAGGGGCATGTCGGCGTGCCGGACGCCGTACGGCTTCAGCGCGTCGATGACGGCGTTCACCACCGCCGGCGGGGACCCGACCGTCGCGGACTCGCCGATGCCCTTGGCCCCGATCGGGTGGTGCGGGGACGGCGTCACGGTGTGCCCGGTCTCCCAGTGCGGCACCTCCAGCGCGGTGGGGATCAGGTAGTCCATGAACGAGCCGGCGATGCAGTTGCCGTCCTCGTCGAAGGAGATCATCTCCATCAGCGCCATCCCGACCCCGTCGGTGAGGCCGCCGTGCACCTGCCCCTCGATGATCATCGGGTTGATCCGGGTGCCGCAGTCGTCGACGGCCACGAACCGGCGGACCTTCACCTGAGCCGTCCCCGGGTCGACGTCCACGACACAGATGTAGGCACCGAACGGATAGGTGAGGTTCGTCGGGTTGTAACAGATCTGCGCCTCCAGGCCGCCCTCGATGCCCTCCGGCAGGTCACCGGCGCCGTGCGCCCGCATCGCGATGTCCTGGATGGTGACCGAGCGCGTCGGGTCGCCCTTCACGTGGAACGAGCCCTTCTGCCACTCGAGGTCGGCGACGGAGACCTCGAGCATCCCGGAGGCGATGATCTGCGCCTTGTCGCGCACCTTGCGCGCCACCAGGGCGGCGGCCGCGCCGGACACCGGGGTGGACCGGCTGCCGTAGGTGCCGAGCCCGAACGGCGTCTGGTCGGTGTCGCCGTTGACCACCTGGATGTCGTCCGGGGGGATGCCGATCTCCTCCGCGACGATCTGCGCGAACGTCGTCTCGTGGCCCTGTCCCTGGCTCATGCACGACACGCGTACGACGGCCTTGCCGGTCGGGTGCACCCGCAGCTCGCAGCCGTCGGCCATCCCGAGACCCAGGATGTCCATGTCCTTGCGGGGACCGGCGCCGACCGCCTCGGTGAAGAACGCGACGCCGATGCCCATCAGCTCGCCCCTGGCCCGCTTCTCCTCCTGCTCGCGTCGCAGCTCGTCGTACCCTGCGATCTCGAGCGCGACGTCCATCGCCCGGGCGTACTCGCCCGAGTCGTAGACCCACCCGGTCTTCGTCGTGTACGGGAACTGCTCGGGCCGGATGAAGTTCTTCTTGCGCAGCGCGACCGGGTCCATCTCCAGCTCGTGGGCCAGGCAGTCCACCATCCGCTCGACGAGGTAGACCGCCTCGGTGATGCGGAACGAGCAGGCGTAGGCCACCCCGCCGGGGGCCTTGTTGGTGTAGACCGCGGTCATGTGGGCGTAGGCCGCCTCCAGGTCGTAGCTGCCGGTGAAGACGCCGAAGAACCCGGCGGGGTACTTCGTCGGCGCGGCGACCCCGTTGAAGGCGCCGTGGTCGGCGAGCACGTTGGTCCGCACGGCCAGGATCCGGCCGTCCCTCGTGGCCGCGATCTCGCCGCGCATCACGTAGTCGCGCGCGAACCCGGTGCTGACCAGGTTCTCGGTGCGGTCCTCCATCCACTTCACCGGCTTGCCGGTGAGCAGCGAGCCGACGATCGCGCACACGTAGCCGGGGTAGATCGGCACCTTGTTGCCGAAGCCGCCACCGATGTCGGGGCTGATCACCCGGATCTTGTGCTCCGGCAGGCCGGCGACGATCGCGTAGAGCGTGCGGTGCGCGTGCGGCGCCTGGCTGGTCGACCAGAGCGTCAGCTTCCCGTCCACCCGGTCGTAGTCCGCGACCGCGCCGCAGGTCTCCATCGGAGCCGGGTGCACCCGCGGGTAGACGATGTCCTCGGTCACCACCACGTCGGCCTTCTCGAAGACCGCGGCGGTGGCGTCCTTGTCGCCGGTCTCCCAGTCGAAGCAGTGGTTGTCGGTCTTGCCCTCGAGGTCGTCGCGGATCACCGGCGCGTCGGGCGCGAGCGCCTTGCGGACGTCGACGACCGGCTCCAGGATCTCGTAGTCCACGTCGATCAGCTCGAGGGCGTCGCGGGCGGCGTACCGGTCCTCGGCGACGACGAACGCGACCTCCTGGCCCTGGAAGCGCACCTTGTCGGTCGCCAGCACGGCCTGCACGTCGTTGGACAGCGTCGGCATCCAGGCCAGGCCCTTCTCGGCGAGCGCCGCACCGGTGACCACGGCCTTCACCTTCGGGTGGGCCTCGGCGGCGCTGGTGTCGATGTGGGTGATCCGGGCGTGCGCGACGGGCGAGCGCAAGATGGCCAGGTGCAGCATCCCCGGGAGCTGTACGTCGTCGACGTACCTGCCGCGGCCGCGGATGAAGCGCGGGTCCTCCTTGCGGAGCATCCGGCCGTGGCCGCAGGGCTTCTGGTCGTTGTCGGCGTGCTCGAGGTCCTCGGGGAGGTCTTCGACGACGGTCATGACACGCTCCCGACGGTCTCGGTGTCGGTCTCGCTCTCGGTGCCGGTCTCGGTGCCGGTCTCGGGGGCGCTCTCGGCGGCCGCGCCGGAGTGCGCCGCCGCCCACTGCACGGACCGGACGATCGTGGTGTAGCCCGTGCACCGGCAGATCTGGCCGGAGATGGCCTCGCGGATGGTCTGCTCGCTGGGGTCCGGGTCCCGGTCGAGCAGCGCACGGGTGGTCATCAGCATCCCGGGGGTGCAGAAGCCGCACTGCAGGCCGTGGCACCGGATGAAGCCCTCCTGGATGGGGTCCAGCACCCCGTCCTTCTCGAGGCCCTCGACGGTGCGTACGTCGTGCCCGCCGGCCATCGCGGCGAGCACCGTGCAGGTCTTGACCGGCTCGTCGTCGAGCCACGCCACGCAGGTGCCGCAGTTGCTCGTGTCGCACCCCCAGTGCGTCCCGGTCAGCCCGAGCTCGTCGCGCAGGAAGTGCACCAGGAGCATCCGGCCCTCGATCTCGCGGGTCACCGGCACCCCGTTGACCGTCATCGACACCTGCATGTCACTCGCTCCTGTCCCGGTTGCCCTGCACGCTGTCGCCCTTCACCCCGGCCTGGATCCGCTCCACCGATCGTCGGAGCGTGCGGCGGGTGAGCTCGTCGGCGAGATGCCGCTTGTAGTCGGCCGTCCCGCGGTTGTCGGTGGCCGGTGAGCAGCTCTCGGCGGCGATCGCCCCGGCCCGGGCGTACAGCTCGTCGGAGGGCTCCTGGCCGCGCAGGGCCTCGGAGATCGCGGGGATGCCGGTGGTGTTCGGGCCGACGGCGGCCAGCCCCACCCGCGCGTCGGAGATGACCGCGCCGTCCATCCACACGGCAGCGCCGGCCGACGTCACCGCCCAGTCCCCCGCCCGCCGCTCGACCTTGGCGTAGGCGCTCGAGCCGTGCGGCCGCACCGGGATCCGGATCTCGGTGAGCATCTCGCCGTGCGCGACGGCCGTCTCGTAGGGCCCGCGGTAGAACTCCTCCATGGTGACGGTGCGCTCACCGGCGGCGTTGCGGATCACGCAGGACGCGTTGAGCGTCGTGCACACTGCGGACAGGTCCTCCGAGGGGTCCGCCTGGCACAGCGACCCGCCGATCGTGCCGCGGTTGCGCACCACCGGGTCGGCGATCACCGCCTCGGCGTCCGCGAAGATCGGGAACAGCGCCGCCAGCTCCGCGGACTCGAGCAGCTCGCGGTGCCGGGTCATCGCGCCGATCCGCACCTCGTCGACGCCCACCCGCACGTAGCCGAGCTCGTCGTGCAGGTCGTTGATGTCGATGAGGTACTCCAGGTTCGCCAGCCGGAGCTTCATCATCGGGATCAGGCTGTGCCCGCCCGCGACGAGCCGGGCCTCCTCACCCAGGCGGTCGAGCAGCCCGATCGCATGGTCGACGCTGGTGGCTCGTTCGTACTCGAACGGGGCAGGAACCTGCATGGTGCGCTCCTCGCGGACAAACCCGATGCGACGGGCGGCGTGTGAGCGCCGTCACGTCACCCTCCGTCCGCGCCGGGACCGCGTCAACAGCAGGCTAAGCAGATTGTTGATTAGGGCAGGTCGCGTCGGACCGCCGGCATCGTCAGGCAGCGCAGCCCGAGCCGGATATCGCTCAGGTGGTCGAGCTCCCCGTCGGACCGGCGGTGCCGTTCTTGCCCGCCGGGCCGCGCTTCGGGCGGTCGGCGTCACCGGGCCGGTCCGGCTGCTCCTCGAAGTTCACCTTCTTGAGCTGCTTGCGCATGCTGAGCCAGAGCAGCACGACCGCGGCCGCGAGGGCCAGGAAGACGCCGAACCCGAGCCAGCCCGGCTTCACGTCCGCAGGGTCGGGGCCCTTCTGCACGAGGGGCACCAGGACGGCCAACAGGGTGTTCATGCGTCCATCATCTCAGTCCCACTCGGCCACCTCGCGCACACCCGCGAACAGGTCGTCCTCGGGCAGCTCGGTGTCGACCAGGCTGCGGGCGAGCTCGAAGTCCTCGGTCGGCCATGCCTCCTGGTGCACCTCGATCGGGCAGGCGAACCAGGCACCGTCCGGGTCGATCTGGGTGGCGTGCGCCAGCAGCGCCTGGTCGCGGACCGGGAAGTACTCCGCGCACGGCACCCGGGTGGTGATCCGGGCCGCGTGCTCCGGGTCGGGCTTCCACTCCTCGAGGCGCTCGGCGTAGGGCGACTCGAGCCCGCGGGCGACCATGGCGTCGTGCAGCGCCTGGGTGCGCTCGCGGTGGAACGAGTGGTGGTAGTAGAGCTTCAGCGGCTGCCACGGCTGGCCCGCGTCGGGGTAGCGGGCCGGGTCACCGGCCGCCTCGAACGCGGCGACGCTGACCTTGTGGCACATCACGTGGTCCGGGTGCGGGTAGCCGCCGTTCTCGTCGTACGTCGTCATCACGTGCGGCTTGAAGCTGCGGATCAGCCGCACCAGCGGCTCGGCCGCCTCCTCGAGGGGAACCAGGCCGAAGGACCCGTCCGGCAGCGGCGGCTTGGGGTCGCCCTCCGGCCAGCCGGAGTCGACGAAGCCGAGCCAGTCCTGACGGATGCCGAGGATCTCGCGGGCCCGGTCCATCTCCTCGCGCCGGATCGAGGCCATGTTCTCCAGCACGTCGGGTCGGTCCATCTTGGGGTTCAGGATCGAGCCGCGCTCACCGCCGGTGCAGGTGGCGACGTGTACGTCGACCCCCTCGGCGACGTACTTGGCGGTGCTGGCCGCGCCCTTGCTCGACTCGTCGTCGGGGTGGGCGTGGACGTGCATCAGACGGAGCATGGAGCAATCCTAGGAGGGGGCGCCGGCTCCCCAGAACGAGGACTGCGCGGCCCCTCCTACGATGGAGCGGTGAGTGTCCCTGCGCCCGAGCTGGCCGAACGGTACGGCACGCCCTCCCGGGCCCGCCGCCCGCTCGTGGTCGCCGGCGTCGTGGCCCTCGCCGCGGTCGGCCTGGCCTGGCTGCTGTGGGTGATGCTCTTCCACGGCCGCCCGTTGGTCACCTCGGAGTTGGTCGGCTTCCGCGCCGCCGACCAGCACGCCGCGACGGCCCGCTTCACCGTCGTACGCCGTGACGCGGACGTGCGCGCCTCGTGCCTGCTGCGGGCCTACGCCGACGACCACTCTGTGGTGGGTGAGCTGAGCGTGCCGGTCGCCTCGGGGGCCAAGACGTCGACCCTGTCCGCGACGGTGCGCACCGAGCGCAAGGCCACCACGGTCGACCTCGTGGGCTGTACCGCGCCGGGGCAGCGCCAGGCCCGCTGAGAGCGCCCGCTGTACCGGTTTCCGCGAGATTGGGGACGGCGACCCGGACGTTGTTAGACTCGGTCACTTGCCTGAAACGACCGGCCGCGTACATCCGTGCGCTCACGGTCCCCGACAAGCACAGGAGCTCTTCACAGTGACCCAGGCCAGCAGCGAACAGAACACCATCTGGCTGACGCAGGACGCCTTCGACAAGCTCCAGGCGGAGCTCGAGAACCTGCGCGGTCCGGTGCGGAGTGAGGTCGTCGCCCGGATCAGCGCCGCCCGCGACGAGGGCGACCTCAAGGAGAACGGCGGCTACCACGCCGCCCGCGAGGAGCAGGGCAAGGTCGAGGCCCGCATCCGCCAGCTCGAGGACATGCTCCGGCGTGCCCAGGTCGGCGAGACGCCGGCCGACGACGGCGTGGTGGAGCCCGGCATGAAGGTGACCTACAAGTTCGCCGGCGACTCCGACGACGACGTCGAGACCTTCCTGCTCGGTGCCCGCGAGATGGAGGACACCACCGACGGCCTCAAGGTGTACTCCCCGCAGAGCCCGCTCGGCTCCGCGATCATCGGCAGCAAGAAGGGCGACACGGTCGCCTACGAGGCGCCCAACGGCAAGACGCTCGAGGTCGAGATCGTCGAGGCGGTCCCCTACACCGGCTGACCCTCCCCGTTGAGACGCCAGTTGCTTACCGTCGAGACGCCAGTTCTTTCCGCACCAAAGGGAAGGAACTGGCGTTTCGCACGTAAAGAACTGCCTTCTCAACGGGAGCAGGGTTACTGGGTGACCGTGTAGCCGCAGTCGCGCAGGTGCGCCAGCACCCGCTCGGCGTGCTCGGGGCCGCGGGTCTCCACCTGCAGCTGCACCTCGACCTCGTCGAGGTGCAGGCTCGCCGACGTCCGCTCGTGCACCACGTCGAGCACGTTGGCCTGCACGCCGGCGAGCTCGTTCAGGAGCCGGGCCAGACCGCCCGGGACGTCGGGGATCCGGGCCCGGAAGATCAGGTAGCGCCCGGCGGCTGCCAGCCCGTGCCGGATCACCCGCATCAGCAGCAGCGGGTCGACGTTGCCGCCGGACAGCACGACCACCGCGGGCGTCTCGAACGACTCGGGCGCGTCGAGCAGCGCCGCGACGGCGGCCGCCCCGGCGGGCTCGACGACGAGCTTGGCCCGCTCGAGCAGCATGAGCAGCGCACGGGACAGGGACTCCTCGCTGACCGTGACCAGCTGGTCGACGTACTTCTGGATGGCCGCGAAGGGCACCTCCCCGGGGCAGCCGACCGCGATCCCGTCGGCCATCGTGGACATCGACTTCAGGGCAACCGGGTGCCCCTGGGCGAGGGACTCGACGTACGCCGCGGCGCCCTCGGCCTGCACGCCGACGACGCGCACGTCGGGACGCAGCGACTTGATCGCCGTCGCGATGCCGGCGATGAACCCGCCGCCGCCGCAGGACACCAGCACGGTGCGCACCTCGGGGCACTGCTCGAGGATCTCCAGTCCGCAGGTGCCCTGCCCGGTGACGATGTCGATGTGGTCGAAGGGGTGGATCAGCACCGCCCCGGTCTCCGCGGAGAACTGCTTGGCCGCGACCAGCGCCTCGTCGACGCTGCGGCCGTGGAACCGGACCTCCGCGCCGTACCCGCGGGTGGCCTTCTCCTTGGGGATCGGCGCCCCCTCCGGCATGAACACGGTGGCGTGGATGCCGAGCATCTGGGCGGCCAGCGCGACGCCCTGCGCGTGGTTGCCGGCGCTCGCGGCGACGACCCCGGCGGCCTTCTCCTCGTCGGAGAGGCGGGACATCCGCAGGTAGGCGCCGCGGATCTTGAAGGAGCCGGTGCGCTGGAGGTTCTCGGCCTTGATCAGGACCGGGCCGCCCGCCGTGGAGGACAGCCAGCGAGACTCCTCCATCGGGGTGTAGATCGAGACCCCCTGCAGCACCTCACGGGCCGTCTCGATGTCCTCCAGGGTGGGGATGCGCACGGCGTCGCTGCCGGCTACGGGGGCGGTCATGGCGCCCACCCTAGGACCTCGTCGACCGGTGACCGGGACCACGTCGGAAAAACATGCATGCCGCACGCAAAGAGATGTATGGTTGACGCATGCAAACTTCTCCCTTCGTGCTGACCGAGCCGATCCCGGCCCCGGAGACAGCCGAGGACGCCCTGATGAGCCTGATGATGGCCCTCGGCCGGCGGATGCGCCACCGGCAGCCGGGCGACGAGATCGACTACTCGGCGTTCCCGATCCTCAAGCTGCTCAGCCACCAGGGCCCGATGCGGCTCTCCGCGCTGGCCCAGGTGCTCGGCCTCGACGCCTCCACGGTCAGTCGCCACGCCCGCCAGCTCGAGGACCGCGGCCTGCTCGAGCGGACCGGCGACCCCGACGACGGCCGCGCCAGCCGGGTCACCGTCTCCGAGCACGGCAACAGCTGTCTGGCCAAGAGCTTCGAGTCCCGGCGGCATGTGATCACCAGCGCTCTCGACGGCTGGACCCCGGAGGAGCGCGAGACGCTTCGCGCCCTGCTGCAGCGACTCGTCGAGAGCCTGCTGACCCACCCCGACTCCCCCGCACCCACCGACCCCCAGACCCAGGAGAACCTCGGATGACTCCCGACACCAACGGCTACCTCAGCCACAAGCAGATCCTGGTGGTGATGGGCGGCCTGATGGTGGGGATGTTCCTCTCCGCGCTCGACCAGAGCATCGTCGGAACCGCCCTGCCCCGCATCACCTCCGAGCTCGGCGGCCTGGACAAGCTGTCCTGGGTGGTCACGGCGTACATGCTCGCGGCCACCGCCTCCACCCCGCTGTGGGGCAAGATCTCCGACCTCTACGGCCGCAAGCTGCTGTTCCAGATCGCGATCATCACCTTCCTGGTCGGCTCGCTGCTGGCCGGCCTGTCGCAGAACATCGAGGAGCTCATCGCGTTCCGCGCGATCCAGGGCCTCGGCGGCGGCGGCCTGATGGCGCTGGCCATGGCCACCATCGGCGACGTGATCCCGCCCCGCGAGCGGGGTCGCTACCAGGGCTACTTCGCTGCCGTCTTCGGTACGTCGTCCGTGCTCGGCCCGGTGCTCGGCGGCTGGTTCGCCGACGGACCCGGCTGGCAGTGGATCTTCTTCATGAACATCCCGATCGGCCTGGTGGCGCTCGTCATCACCTCGGCTGCCCTGAAGATGCCGCACGTGCGCCGCAACCACAGCATCGACTACCTCGGTGCCGCCACCGTGGTCGCCTCGGTGTCCTCGTTCCTGCTCTACACCGCCTGGGCCGGGCCGGACCTCGGCTGGACCTCGGGCGTCAGCCTCGCGCTGCTCGCCGCCGGCGTCCTGCTCGCCGTGCTGTTCGTGTTCGTCGAGAACCGGGCCGCCGAGCCGATCATCCCGATGCGCCTGTTCGGCAACTCGATCTTCTCCATCGCCAACCTGTTCGGCTTCCTGATCGGCATCGCGATGTTCGGGTCGATGATCTTCATCCCGGTCTACCTGCAGGTCGTGGACGGGATGAGCCCGACCAAGTCCGGGCTGGCGATGGTCCCGATGGTGGTCGGCATCTTCTCCACCTCGATCACCGCAGGCCAGCTGATGACCCGCAACGGGAAGTACAAGCTCTTCCCGATCCTCGGTGCCAGCATCGTGATCGTCGCGCTGGTGATGCTCTCGCAGCTCACCGCGAGCTCGTCGTACTGGTTCGCCGGCCTGTCGATGTACGTCATGGGCGCCGGTCTCGGGTTCACCATGCAGGTGCTGATCACGGTGGTGCAGAACTCCGTGGACCGCAGCGACATGGGTGTCGCGACCAGCTCGGTGGCGTTCTTCCGGCAGATGGGCGGCTCGTTCGGCACCGCGCTGTTCGGGGCGATCCTGTCCAGCCGGCTCACCGTGCACATCGCCGACGCGCTGCAGGGCGTCCCCGCCGACAAGGTCCCGGCGCACGTCGGCGACGCCGCCAACAACGTGCAGGCGATCAAGGCGCTGCCCGAGCCGGTGCACAGCCTGATCACCGGTGCGTTCAGCGCCTCGTTGCACGACGTGTTCCTGTCCGCAGTACCCCTGGTCGGGATCGCGCTGGCGGTGGCGTTCTTCCTCAAGGAGAAGCCGCTGGCCACCCGCGAGACCCCGTCCGCCGCGGCCGGCGCGACCGAGCCCGAGGTCGTCGTCACGCACTGACCCGTCAGCACGAGAGCCCGGACCCCGCGCGGGGTCCGGGCTCTTGTCCGTCCGGGGGCGGGCTCAGGCCGGGTCGGCACCCAGGGGCTGTTCCACCGCCTCGCGCTCGGTGCGCGCGGTGTCGGCGAGGTGCAGGACCACCGCGTTGAGCGCGGCGACGAGGGGGACGGCGACCAGCGCACCGGCGATGCCCGCGACCAGAACGCCCCCGGCGATCGCGATGATCACGCCGAGCGGGTGCAGCGCGACGAGCCGGCCCAGCAGGAACGGCTGCAGGACGTGCGCCTCGAGCTGCTGCACCGCGATCACGCCGCCGAGCATGATCAGTGCCACGACGGGGCCCTGGTCGACGAGGGCCACCATCACGGCGACCGAGCCGGACAGCAGCGCCCCGATCAGCGGGATGAACGCGCCGATGAAGACCAGCACGCCGATGGCGAAGACGAACGGCACCCGCAGCACGGCGGCCACGATCATCACGCCGACCGCGTCGGTGAACGCCACCAGCACCGTGGCCCGGACGAACGCGGTCAGCGACGTCCAGGCGATGCGGCCGGAGGAGTCCGTGCGCTCGCGTGAGCCCCGCGGGAAGATCCGCACCACCCAGGACCAGATCCGGTCGCCGTCGGCGAGGAAGAAGTACGTCGCGAACAAGATGATGAAGAAGCCCGCGACGATGTGCCCCAGGGCCGTGCCGACCTCGGTCAACCGCGTGACGATCTGCTTGTTCGATGTCGTCACCGCGTCCTGCGCGGACCTGAGGTAGGCGTTGATCTGGCTGTCGCTCGCGTGCAGCGGGCCGGTCTTCAGCCACACCCGGATCTGCTCCAGGCCGGTGACCACCTGCTTGGACAGGTCGTTGGCGCCCTGGGCGATCTGCTGGCCGGCGAAGGTGAGCAGCAGGGCGATCAACGCGAGGCTGCCGAGCACCACCAGGAACGAGGCGAGGCCGCGCGGGATGCGCAGCCGCACGAACGAGTTCACCACCGGCACGACGAGCGCCGTCAGCAGCAGCGCGATCACCAGGGGCAGCACCACGACCGAGAACATCGAGATGCCCCGGGCGACGACGTACCCCGCGGCGACCAGCACCAGGAACCGCCACGACCAGGCGGCGGCCAGGTCCATGCCGTGCGGCACCTGCGCCCGCTGGTAGTTCGACTCGCCGGCCTGGATGCCGACCGGCTCCTCCGGCCTGCGCTCCGCGCGGATCGCCGCCCACTGCAGGGCGAAGCGCTCCGCGAAGCGCTCGTCGGACCGCCGCTGCTGCGTGCGCTTCAGCTTCGACATGCTCGTGGACAGCCCGCCCGTGACCCTGTTCCCGACTCCCATGCGCACAGGCTATGTCGCCCTACCACGCAGGCTCAGCGCAGACGCGCCAGCAGGGCGTGCGCCGCGCGGGGGTGCTCGTCGGCGAGCAGGCCGGCGGGGGCGAGCACGTAGTCGTGGTCGACGACGGTGCGGGGTGCGCGCGGCAGCTGCCAGCCGCCGGGTACGTCGTCCCCGGTGACCGAGGCGAGCACGCCCGCGGCGACCTCGTCGGGGTTGTTGCGCAGCACACCACCCGACCCGACGAGCACGTCCACCTCGCGCAGGTCCTTGCCGCTGCGCTCGACGACCCGGCCGCCTGCGGAGAACGCGACCTGCTGGCGCCCCGCGTGCCGGCGCAGCGCGACCCCGACCGCGGCCGCGGCGATGCTCGCGTCGTCGTGACGTTCGTCCTCGGTGACGGGCAGGAACGCCGGGTCGGCGCGGCGTACGCCGGCGGCCGCGCGCATCCGGTCCGCGTCCTCGAGCAACCCGGCGGCCAGGCCCTCCTCGACGGTGGGTACGGCGCTCCAGCGCATGCCGAGGTCCCCCTCGACGGTCCGGCTCACCGGGAGGGTGGCGACCACCTCGCGGGCGAGCCCGGAGTCCTCCGGGTCGGTCTCGACGACCGAGTGCACGTCGGTGGTGGCACCGCCGACGTCCACCACGACCACGTCGCCGGCTCCGGGGTGCTCGGCGTCCAGGCCGTGGGCGAGCAGCTCGACGGCGGTGAGCACCACGTCGGGCGTCGCGCCGCGGACCATCGCGGTGAAGTCGGCGCGCTTGGACAGGTGCTTGCCGCCGATCACGTGCCGCAGGAACATCTCGCGGATCGCCGCCCGGGCCGAGTCCGGGGCCAGCACGCCGATCCGCGGGACGACGTTGTCGGCGAGCACGTACGGCGTCCCGGAGCCGTCGAGCAACGCGGCCACCTCGTCGCGGGCCTCGACGTTGCCGGCCACCACGACCGGCCCGCGCCACCGGGCCCGGGCCAGCCTCGTCGCGCACGCCAGGAGCACCTCGGCGTTGCCGCCGTCGGTGCCGCCGACCAGCAGCACCACGTCCGGCTTGCTGGCCCTCAGGTCGTGCAGGGCATCGCGGGTCAGGCCGCCGCTGGCGACGTGCACGACCCGGCCGCCGCTGGACAGCGCGACCCGGCGCCCGGCCTCAGCGGTGACCAGCTCCTCGTTGCCGACCACGGCGATCCGCAGCCCGCCGCCGGCCGACGAGCACGCCAGCACCTCGACCTCCGGTGCCCGCGGGTCCGCCTCGGTCAGTGCGGCGAGGCAGGCGTCCCAGCCGTCCAGCACGTCGGTGTCCACCGTCGTCCGGTGGCTCGCGGTCGCGAGCAGCTCGCCGGTGCCGGTGTCGACCAGCGCCGCCTTGGTGAACGTGGAGCCGAAGTCCACGCAGGCGACGACGGTGGTTTCGACAGGCTCAACCAGCCGGCGGGTCTCGGACGGGTCAGCCAACGTGCAGGGCCTGGTCGAGGTCCGCGAGCAGGTCGTCGACGGTCTCGATGCCCACCGACAGCCGGATCAGGTCGGACGGCACCTCCAGCTCCGTGCCGGCCACCGAGGCGTGGGTCATCCGGCCCGGGTGCTCGATCAGCGACTCGATGCCACCGAGGGACTCCGCCAGCGTGAACACCTTGGTCGCGGCGCAGGTCTCCAGCGCCCTCTGCTCGCCGTCCTTGACCCGGAACGACACGATGCCGCCGAACCGCTGCATCTGCCTGCCGGCGACCGCGTGACCGGGGTGCTCCTCGAGACCGGGGTAGATCACCTGGGACACGGCGGGGTGCCCGCTGAGGAACTCGACGACCTTCTCGGCGTTGTCGCAGTGCCGGTCCATCCGGACCGCCAGCGTCTTGAGCCCGCGCAGCGTGAGCCACGCGTCGAACGGTCCGGCGACGGCGCCGATGGAGTTCTGGTGGAAGCCGATCCGCTCCGCGAGGTCGAGGTCCTTCACGACCAGGGCGCCGCCGACGACGTCGGAGTGGCCACCGCAGTACTTCGTGGTCGAGTGCACGACGACGTCCGCGCCGAGCGTGAGTGGCTGCTGGAGGTACGGCGACGCGAACGTGTTGTCCACGACGAGCAGGGCGCCGGCGTCGTGCGCGACGGACGCGAGCGCCTCGATGTCGCCGATGTTCAGCAGCGGGTTGGTGGGCGTCTCCACCCAGACGACCTTGGTCTCGCCAGGACGGACAGCGGCGCGCATGGCGTCGACGTCGGACACCGGCGCGGCGGTGTGCGCGAGGCCCCAGGGCTGCTCGACCTTGGCGAAGAGGCGGTACGTGCCGCCGTACGCGTCGTCCGGGATGACCACGTGGTCACCGGGACGGCAGAGGCTGGTGAGCAGGGTGTGCTCGGCGGCGAGCCCGCTGGCGAACGCGAACCCGCGCTCCCCCTGCTCGAGGGCCGCGATGTTCCCCTCCAGGGCGGTGCGGGTCGGGTTCGCGCTGCGGGAGTACTCGTACCCGCCGCGCATCCCGCCGACGCCGTCCTGCTTGTAGGTGCTGGTGGCGTAGATGGGCGGGATCACCGCTCCGGTCATCTCGTCGGGCTCGTAGCCGGAGTGGATCGCACGCGTCTCGAAGCCGGCCTTCTGGGACTGCTCAGTCATGCCCGCGAGCCTATCGCCGGGAAGGATCGGGCAGTCCGGTGCGTTGTAGAGACCGAACCACCTGCGACCTACCCGAGGAGTGCCCGTGCTGTTCAACCGCCGCAAGCTCGAGATGCCCACGCCCGACCAGGCTCTCAAGGGCCGGACCGAGCAGTGGTTCACCCTCGCCGAGCACCACGTCGTGCTCGACGCCCCGGTGGTGACGAACGAGTCGAACATCCCTGAGGGCTTCGAGGTCGCGGTCTTCGGCCTCGGCTGCTTCTGGGGTGCCGAGGAGATCTTCTGGCGGATGCCGGGCGTCTGGTCGACGTCGGTCGGGTACGCCGGCGGCAGCACGCCGCATCCCTCCTACGAGGAGGTCTGCTCCGGGCAGACCGGGCACACCGAGGCCGTGCGCGTGGTCTTCGACCCGGCCAAGGTCGCCTACGCCGACCTGGTCAAGGCGTTCTTCGAGTTCCACGACCCCACCCAGGGCATGCGGCAGGGCAACGACGTCGGCACGCAGTACCGCTCGGCGGTCTACACGCTGAGCGACGAGCAGGCCGAGACCGCGAAGGCGCTGCGGGCGGCGTACGAGCCGCTGCTGCTGGAGCGTGGCTACGGCGCGATCACCACCGAGATCAAGCCCGCCCCGACGTACTACTACGCCGAGGACTACCACCAGCAGTACCTCGCGAAGCACGTAAATGGATACCGGTGCCATTCGGCGACGGGAGTCCCGTTCCCCGAGGGCGTGTAGCGGCGCCACGTACCCGGCGCCGGCCGGCTTCACGGCCCCCAACCAACGTCCGCTCATGCCGAATTCAGGACGTTGGCTGGCTCAACGTTTGGACGTCGACCCGGGTGCTTGGTGCCGTCGATTTCGATGCCGAGCGCGACCACGCACAGGTGATCGGCGAAGTACACCCGCCGATCATGATCGCGGCCAGGTCCAGCCCAGACAGGTCCGCGGCAAGCAGATCGCCCAGCAAGAAGGGCGACTTGATCGCCTGCGCCCTGGCGCACAGGGCGAACCGGATCGCCTACGCCCTGGTCCGCGACCAGCGCCCCTACGACCCGTCCCACTGGCTGCAGGAGGTCTGATCGAGCAGCCCCTTCCATCACCACGCGATCGGGTGCAGGCTGGTCGGTGGCGAAGACCAGAACAGACGCCGCATCGGGTATGGCGGACCCACACGGGTTACGCCGCATCTAGTTCGGCGCCCGGCCCTTCGCCCTGTCTGCAGCTTGAACGACGCCAAATGGACCCAATCGAGGTCGCATACGTCAGCGTGAGCGCCACCGGCGACCGTCACCGCCCGCCAACCGCCCGCATCGCCCAGCCAGCACCGACTCCGACGGGGACCCCGCCGGATCGGAAAGCCCTGCGCGCCGGACCCGTTGACAGGACCTACAGTCAGCCAGGACATCATCTGCAAGCCAGAGCCCTCGGCCACGGCCTGCGCGAGCCGGGTCTCACGAATCTTCTCGGCGGTCGTTCATCGGCCACACTCACCTGCTCGGGCGCGGCGAGCGCACTCGTCTCGATCGTCTTCTTCGAATACTTCTTGGTCACAGCGGTCCACTGTCTCTGGGTCGTCTTCGGCGGACGGCCAACACCTACCGCATGGCAAGCATCAGGCGGGGACCGCCACCGTAAGTCCTACGAAACCCGGGACAACCTCGGTGCAAAGCCACCATAATGCACCAATAGCTCAGGCTGCATGAAACGGTCTACACCTAGGGGGCTGCAATGGCGGGACGAGTTCGACTGGTCCGTTGCAACTCGATGATGATTGCGCTCGTCGGGTTGCTCTTAGCTGGCTGTGGCAACCAGGAAGGCGCCGGAAACCAGGGTGGAGACGGCGGATACCCATCGACGCCTGAAGACTCAGTTGAGGGTAAGGAACAGTTCTATTTCGACAACCTCGCGGGGATGACCGAGAATTCCACCCTCGTGGTCCGCGCAGAAGTCACCAAGGTCGGGGTGGGCGAGACCTATGGGGAGGACAGCGGCTCGCCTATCACGACGAGGTCCATAACGCTGAAACCTGTCGAAGTGGCACGAGGTGACGTGGCGGTCGGACAGCCGCTGATCTACGAAGAAGAGGGCTGGAACGCCGATCGCACCGGCTACGTCATGAACGGCGTGCTGTGGAGTGAGGTAGGCGACCAGGGATGGTATTACCTACGCCGGTCCAACTCAGGTCACTACCGATTGATCAATTCGTACGGACGCTACAAGGTGGCGGACGATGATCATAAGGGTCCAAGCGGGCACCACCCCGCCAAGGAAGGCCCCTGGGCGCAGTTCCCCGCCACAGTCCGCAACGACGCGGGAAAGATTGGCCAAATCATTCGGACGACAGCCGAGCGGGGAAACAAATGAAGTCGTTCCGCAAAAAGGCTGCTTTCATCGCCATTGCCATCTGTGCGGCCATATTCATTGCTGTCGCACCGGCTTCGGCCGATCACAGCGAGAAGGGTGGAGCTGGCGACCCCGACAACCCACCGCACTACATAGACCGGAATAGTCTCACTGAGAACGGCTCTACCGCGGCCCAATGGGGTCTGTGGGAGTTGGATCAGACGCAGATCGGTCCAACATTCACTGGGTCGGGCGATGTCGAGGTTTATGATGGCGCTTACGGAGACACCGGCTGGTACGGCCAAACGAGTTGCCCCGGCGGGATCAACTGGCTTACGGGCAACTGCGATATTTTCGATGTGAAATTTAACACGACCGCGATGGCCGGTCACAGCCTCGACCATTGGCGCAGTTTGGGATGCCACGAGTTCGGCCATACCGGGGGCCTTGGCCACCGGTATGCTTCCGACGACTCCGACGACAACTCGTGCATGCGCACTCCGATCTGGCCACGTTTCTACGACACACACGACATAAATGCCATCAACGCTGCGCTCTAGAAGAAGCAATCACATCTTTCTTCTTCTAGCTGTCGCGGTGGCTATGGGACTGGTATTGGGTGCGGGTGGTTGTACGCCCGAGGAGCATGCCGATGAAAAGCCAGTGGGGCGGTCAACCGCGTCACAGACTCCAATCGCGGCCTCGAGCTTGTGGCCTGGCAAACGTCGCTTCTGCAAGACAGCCGCCAACCTAGAGGTCGGCACGCCGGCTACCACCGACGAAGACCGCCGGACATACGTCGAACTGATGCGCGATAGCGCACCGCCGGTGTGGCGAGATGTCCTGACACGCGCCTTGCTCGCCGAGCACAGACATCATGACCACTCCCCCGCCGCCGAACCGGAGCCCATCTCAGGCAAAGAGTTCCGAGATCTGACGCGGTTTATTGAGAAGGCTTGTAGTCTCAACCTGCCGAATCCGCCTGACGATAAATAAAGTCCGCACAGGCGGTGCAATGGGATGCCTCGTCGTGCCGGCCCGGGGGGACGGAGCCGCCCCTGCTACCGAAGTTTGCGATCAGCGAACGTTGTGGCAATCGATATTCGACTACTTGCAAAGGCGAACCGGAGCGCCCTCTGGTAGTGGCGTGAAGATCACCTCAGCGCCGTGTGCCCGGAAGACGGCACGCTCGTCCGACAGGACAGTTAGAGAGCCGTTCTGATAAGGGTCTGTCCAGCCTTCCGGCGCACTGGCAGGTCCCTCACTCCCTTGTGGCGGGGCGATAGCCCGCCACCAAACACCACCTATGCGGGTGCTCTCGACGCCACAGTGGGTGTTGACGGAATAGGAGACAGCCTTGCCCGTCGGAGGCATGGTCTCGTGGTACGCCGTTTCTGGTTCTGCGGATGACTCCGAACCGTCGCTCGTGCCGCAGCCGTACAAGGAGGCGAAACCCGCTACACACAATACGAGCCACGCGAAACGCATAACGCGCCCTCCACGTCCTGACTTTGCCTGATGGTACGACGATGAACCGAACCCGTCTACGTGCGGATATACGCCACTCGGCGCAGGGCAACCTCCTGACATGCCGCGATCCGCTCGAGCCGCCGACTGCCCGCAATGACGCGAACGGCTCGGCCAGCAGTACCTCGCGAAGAACCCGAACGGCTACCGCTGCCACTCGGTGACCGGCGTGCCGTTTCCGGCTGACGTGTAGGAGTCAGCCGGCGTGGCGGTCAGGTTCGGCTTCTGAGGGTTGGACGGCCCAGGACGGTGGCTCGTCGGTTCCGGACTCCTCATCTCGTACGGCGTCCGCCCTGGTCGGCTGGATGATGCCCGGCGCGTGGTGCACGGGAGCGTAGACCGCATAGAGGCGCAGGGGCTCATCCCCCGTGTTGATGACGTTGTGCCAGGTACCGGCAGGCACGAGGATGCACCAGCCGTCCGAGACGTCCTGCTCGAACGAGGGTTGGTCCGGGGCGGGACCCATCTGCGCCTTGCCATGTCCTGCGTCGAGACGGAGGAACTGGTCGGTTTCGGGGTGCATCTCCATTCCGACGGACTCGCCAGGGGGGATGGACATCAACGTGACCTGCAGGTACTTGCCGCTCCAGGCGACGACACGGTAATGAGTGTTCGCCCTCGTGGCGGCCTCCAGGTCGAAGGCATGGGGCTGAGGACCGACGTCGGTGATGGTCATGTCTGCGTCCCTTCCGGACAGCGGTGTTGGTTGAGCTCATGACTCCCGGACCTCCTCGACGCGCACCGGCCGGCGTTCGCGCCAGGAGACCGTGCATGCCTCCGCGACCCAGCTCGCCGCCAGCCCATCGGCGACGGTGCACGGCGACGCCAGCTCACCGGCGACCACCTGGGTGAACGCCTGCAGCTCGCGCCGGAACGCGGTCGCGAGGCGATCCACGAAGAACGTGGCAGGCACCCCGGCGGGGAACGCGACGTCCGGGTCGGCGGAGCGGAGCGGCAGGGTGTCGTCGAAGCCGGCCGCCACGGCGTCGAGCGAGCCGTGCACCTCGAGGCGTACGTCGTAGCCGCGGCCGTTGTGCCGGCTGTTCGACACCACGGCCAGCGTTCCGTCGTCCAGGGTCAGGACCGACGCGACCGTGTCGGCGTCACCGGCATCGCGGATGAACGACTCGCCGCGGTTGCCACCGACGGCGTACACCTCGACGATCTCGCGCCCGGTCACCCATCGCAGCGCGTCGAAGTCGTGCACGGCGCAGTCGTGGAAGATCCCGCCCGAGGCGCGAAGGTACGCCTCCGGTGGCGGGCCCGGGTCCAGCGTCGTCGAGCGGACCGTGTGCAGCCAGCCGAGGCGGCCGGCGACCACGTCGTCGCGGACCGCGACGAACGCCGGGTCGAACCGGCGCGGGAACCCGATCTGCACCGGCAGGTCCGAGCCCTTCACCCGCGTCAGCACCTCCGCGCCGGCGCGGGGATCCTGGGCCACCGGCTTCTCGCAGAACGTGGGCAGGCCCGCTTCGACCGCCGCCATGATCAGCGACGGATGGGACGGCGTGGACGCCGCGATGACGACACCGTCCACGCCGGAGGTGAGGACGGCCTCCGGGGTGTCGGCCACGGTGGCCGAGACCGTGCGGGCGGTCTGCTCCGCCACCGATGCCACGGCGTCGGTGACGACGAGCTCCTCGACGGTGTCCAGGCCGCTGAGGGTCTCGGCGTGGAACGCGCCGATGCGGCCGAGGCCGATGAGTCCGATGCGCACGGGGATGCCTTTCCTGAGTTCCTGGAGAGCTGGGGCAGCCTGGTCAGTCGTAGGCGCCGACCACCTGCTGGTCCCAGTCGATGACCGACCCGGTCACCACGCCGCTGCGGTCCGACAGCAGCAGGACCACCAGGGCGGCTGCGTCCTCGGGCCGGCCGAGCCTGCCCATCGGCAGGGCCTTGCCGGCCAGCTCGCGCCAGTCGTCGCCGGCGCCGTGGAACTCCCGCTGGATCGCGTCCTCGCCCTCGGTGTCGGTCCAGCCGATGTTGACGCCGTTGATGCGGACCCGGTCCCAGCGGTGGGCGTGCGCCGCGTTCCTGGTCAGCCCCATCAGGCCCGCCTTGGCCGCGACGTACGGCGCCAGATAGGGCTGACCGCCGTGCGCGGACATCGTGATGACGTTGACGATCGTCCCCGGCTCGCCCCGGCGGCACATGTCCTGCACCGCCGCCTGCATGAGGAAGAACGGGCCGCGCAGGTTGATCGCGATGTGCTGGTCGAACAGCTCGGGCGTGGTGTCGAGCAAGGTGCCGCGGCTGGTGAGCCCGGCCGCGTTCACCAGGCAGTCGATGCGCCCGAACGCCTCGACGGTCTCGCGGACGGATCCGCGCGCCTGCTCGACGTCGGTGATGTCGGCGGGGACGAAGCGGGCGTCCTCACCCCCGAGCGCCCGCAGCTCAGCGGCCGCCGCCTCACCGACGTCGGCGCGCCGGCCGGTCACGACGACACGCGCACCGGCGACGACCGCGGCGCGGGCGACCGCCGCCCCCACGCCCTGAGTGCCGCCGCTGACCAGGACGACCTTGTCCTGCAGCTCGCCCGCCGTCGCTCCGTCGCGGGTCACCGGATGTCCTCGTTGTCGCGCCGCATGGCGTACGCGTCGAGGGCGTCGTCGACCCGAGCGGGCTCCCAGCCCTCGGCCAGTGCCTGCGCCAGGATCTCGGTCTGGGCGAGCGGGGTCAGGCCACCGACGGGCTGGTCGCGGTCGAGGTTGGTCGGGAACGGGTAGCCCTCGGCCGCGGCGGCGACCGCGTGGGCGAGAGCGGCCGCGTCCGCGCCGGCCTCCTGCCGCTCCTTCAGGGCCGGGTAGACCGCCTTCGCGACCTTGACCCGGTCGACAAGCTCCATGGCCCGCCCGAAGCCGGACGAGACCTGCAGCAGGTTGGCGACCCGCTGGATGTCGGCCGAGACGTTGGAGCCCGCACCGTGGAACAGTGCCGGGTTGAAGAACGCGGCGTCGCCCTTCCGCAACGGCAGCTGCACATGGTTCGCCTCGAAGTACTCCCGGAACTCCGGCAGCCGCCAGGCGAGGTAGCCCGCGACGTACTGGTGGGAGTACGGCAGGTACAGCGTCGGTCCGCTCTCGAGCGGCATGTCGGAGTGGGCGACCGCACCTTGCAGCGTGAGCACAGGGGACAGCAGGTGCACGTGCGTGGGGTACCTCTCGACGACGTCGGCGGCCAGGAAGCCCAGGTGGTAGTCGCGGTGCGGGTCCTGCGCCTGGCCGCCGGGACGCACGACGTTGACCTGCGAGGTCACCTGGTAGCCGGGACCCAGCCAAGCCGCCGAGACCAGGGCGAGGACGTCGTTGGCGTAGTAGTCGACGAACGCATCCGGGGCGCGGACCGCCAGCTTCTCCAGGGCGTTCCAGACGCGGCTGTTGGCGCCCGGAGGGGCGAAGTGGTCACCGGCCGGGCCGCCGCCCGCCCGCTCGTCGGCGATCATCGCGTCGAATGCCGCCGTCACGCGATCCACCACACTGTGGTCCGGGAAGGCGTTCTCGACGACGACCACGCCGGGGCCCTCGGTGAGCGCACGGACCAGTTCGGCCGACACCGCATCGACGCCCCCGTCGGTCGCCGCGGCGGCGCGCACCGAGCCGGAGTCGTAGACCAGGACGTTGTCCACGACCCGGGCGGCGTGGGGGTACGCCGCGAGGTCGGTCGTCTGCCCGACGAGGGCGGCGAAGTCCTCGATCCGGCAGTCCGACTGCTTCAGCCGCGAAGAGGGCCCGGTCGGTGCGCGGCCGGCGAGCGGGCTGTCGAAGGTGGCGGTCACGGGTCCTCCAGTGCTGCGGGGTGACGGTGTCAGTGTCTGGTGCGCCGGGTGGTCTTCTGCCACGCTAGGGCTCGCACCGAGGTGTTTCGTAGTGGCTGAACCCATCAAAAAGACCTCAGAATCCTGGGGAGAGACGGCATGGGCCACCCGTACCGGATCCGAGAGATCGCGCAACAGGCCGGCGTCAGCGAGGCGACCGTCGACCGGGTGCTCCACGGCCGGACCGGCGTCCGCTCGAGCACGGTCGCCGAGGTGCACCAAGCGATCGCAGACCTGGATCGGCAGCGGTCCCAGCTGCGCCTCACAGGGCGCACGTTCATGGTCGACCTGGTCATGCAGTCACCCACCCGGTTCAGCACCGAGGTGCGCAGGGCGCTCGAGCACGAGCTGCCCACACTGCGGCCGGCGGTCATCCGGTCGAGGTTCCACCTCGAGGAGGAAAGCGACCCCGGCAAGATCGCGATCACCCTCGCGTCGATCGCGCGCCGCGGCTCGCACGGCGTCCTGCTCAAGGCACCGGACGACCCCGCGGTGGTCGAGGCGATTGCCGGCCTCGTCGACCAAGGCATCCCCGTCGTCACGCTGTTCACGGACGTCCCGCTGAGCCGGCGTGTCGCGTACGTCGGCATCGACAACCGCGCCGCCGGTGCGACCGCGGCGTACCTCCTCACCCGCTGGAGCCCCCACGGCGGAACCGTGCTGGTGACGGTGAGCAGCTCGACCTTCCGGGGCGAGGACGAGCGGGAGATCGGCTTCCGCGCGGCGATGCGCCGGATGGCCCCGGAGCGCGCGGTCCGCGAGGTCACGGACACCGACGGCCTCGACGCCGCAATGCTGGATGCGGTCTCCACCGTGCTCGAGGACGACTCGACGATCGACGCGGTCTACTCCATCGGTGGCGGCAACGCGGCGACCGCCCGGGCGTTCGAGCGCGCCGGACGCAGGGTCTCCGCCTTCATCACTCACGACCTCGACGGAGACAACCTGGCCCTGCTGCGCCAGCAACGCATCTCGGCCGTTCTCCACCACGACCTGCGCGACGACATGCGACGCGCCTGCCGCTTGGTCATGCAGGCACACGGCGCCCTCCCGGGAGTCCCCCACTCGCTCCCGTCGCACGTGCAGGTGATCACGCCGTACAACGAGCCGCGCGCCTTCGCGCCCAGTGAGTGAGCGTGGGACTGAGCCTTCGCCCGCGCGCTCAGGCAGCAGTACCTCGCGAAGAACCCGAAAGGGTACCGCTGCCACTCGGCGACCGGGCCTCGGCGGTTCTGCGGCTGGTCCCAGGGACTCACCCGGGCACGGGCCGGTCTAGGGTGCCCCGCATGGCCGATCCCGTCGTCCTCCTGTCCGTCACTGCCTCCACGGCCGTCGCGATCGGCGGCCTCACGCTCGCGTTCCTCGGTGGCGAGCGGCAGCGCCGCCACCAGGAACGGCTGGCCCAGCAGGAGCGGGCCTGGCAGGCGACCTCCGACGGCCTGCTGGACCTGGTCGCCACCTGCCGGGCCCTGGTCGACACGATCGACAGGCCCGGCAGCATCGACACGATCGAGGCACTCGACCGGGAGCGTGGCGAGTACCTCGCGACCGTGCACGAGCACGTCGGAGTCAGCGTGATCGGGGTCCGCGTGGGCGACGTGGTCCACCGGATGCAGCAGCTGGTGCCGGCCGTCGAGGTCTACGGCTCGCGGGCCTGCCGCGCGGCGTTCCACGAGCTGCGCGGGCTGCTCCGCGACTCCGGTTACGACCCCCGTGCCGGTGGGCGGCTCGCCGCGGTGCAGCGCAGCAAGATGGCCGCCGTCGACGGCGACGACTTCCACGGTGCGGCGACCGCTCGCCGCATGGAGCGGCAGGTCCTCGAGGACGCGCGGACCAAGCTCGACCTCGACCTCGACCAGGCCCGCGACCTCGCCGAGCGGCTCATCGACACCGTGCGGGACAGCCTCGCCGCACAAGCCCGCTAGGGCGATCTCAGGTCAGCTCCCGGCCGGGGTGCCGTGCGATGTGTCGCGGTCCCAGACGAAGGCACGCGCCCGCACGTCCCGGAGCGGCTTGCCTACGAGCCCTTCCCGGCTGATCCGCCCGCGATCTCGTATGACCAGAGCTCGCTATGGGTACCGACGGCACCGGCGCTGTGGTCACCCTCGGCGGCTCTCCCTTCCGTGCCCTCGCCGCTCGTCCCGGATGTCTTCGACCCGCCTGCCGAACGATGCCCGCGCGCGAACGCCGGCGACGTGACCCAGGCGTCGAACGCTGCTTCGTCGCGCCAGCGTGTGACGACGAGCCAGGTGGTCCTGCCGTCAGTCGGTTTGAGGAGCTCGAATCCCTCGAACCCGTCCTGGTCGTCCACCGCGCCGGCCCGCGCACCGAAGCGACGGGCCAGCTCGTCGCCGCTGCTCTCCGGGACGGTGATGGCGTTGATCTTGATGACAGTCATTGGTCCATCGTGGCACCGCCGCGGAACGGCACCGGTGTCGCGCGCAGGCATGACAGACGGGCCGAGACCGCCGCCCACTGCCCTTCAGTCACCGATTCGAAGAAGGTCCGAGACGTCGCAGCCCAGGACGTCGCAGATCGCGGTGAGCGTGGAGAAGCGAACCGGCAGTCGGCCTCCGTCCACCAGGCCGAATCCGTTGTGGCCCAGCAGTAAGAGAGGACCGGACCTGCAGCTCCCCGGTGACATGCGTGCTTTCGGTGGCTAATGTGACCGATCACCTGGTCTGTACAAGTAGCGCCCCTTCTCGGGAACGGGCCGGCAGACCTGCAAGGGGTTGGCATGAGACGAACCAAGTTGCGGGCGACCGTCGGAGCCACCGTCCTGGTGGCCCTGGGCCTGGTTGCCGGCGGATGCGCTGGGTCCAGCACGCCGCGCGCGGATGAGGCGGCCGGCGGCCGACGGGCCGACGCCCAGCACGCCGGAGAGCCGGCGAACGAGGCCCTCGAGGAAGGCGGAGAGGAAGAGGAGGAAGGCGGCCCGTCGGGACCGGCGGACTACCTGACCCTGAAGTTCACCTCCGGGCAGGAGGTGACGACTCAGCAGGTGCGGCGCGGCATCGCTCAGGCCCGCGCGGTGCCCCAGGCGGGCGGGGACTGGTCGCTGGTCGGACCGTCGAACATCGGCGGACGCATCGTCGACCTGGCCGTCGACCCATCGGCCGACGACACGATCTACGTCGCGGCCTCGGGCGGCGGCGTCTGGCGCAGCAACGACGCCGGCTCGACGTTCGAACCGGCCTGGCCCGCCGACGCCACCCAGACGCTCGGTGCGCTCGCGATGGCATCCGACGGCACCCTGTGGGCCGGCACCGGGGAGGCGAACCCGTCGGGTGGTGGCCTCACCTACTTCGGTGACGGCATCTACCGCTCCACCGACAAGGGTGCGCACTGGCAGCAGTGGGGCCTGCGCGACAGTGCCGCCATCGGCAAGGTCGCGGTCGACCCGGTGGACCCGAACACGGTGTTCGTGGCCGCGAGCGGGTCACTGTCCCGGTCGGTGAGCCAGCGTGGCATCTACCGCGTCACCAACGGCGGCAAGGACTGGAAGCAGGTGCTGGCCCCACCGAACGACACCACCGGGGGCATCGACATCGCCATCGACCCGAGCAACCACGACCGCGTGTTCGCCGCGCTGTGGGACCACAAGCGCAACAACGGCGCCCGCGTGTACGGCGGCACGGGGTCGGGCCTCTACCGCTCCGACGACGGCGGTGACACCTGGAAGCGGCTCGCGAACGTCCAGGGCACGGCGAGCACCGACACCGCGGGCACCGGCCTGGACAGCGACCAGACGCTGGGCCGGATCGGCGTCGCGCTGGCGCCGGGCAACCCCGACCGGGTCTACGTCATCACCGGCACGCAGTACGGCCCGGACAAGGGCTTCTACGTCTCCGACGACGGCGGCGACTCCTTCCGCCCGGGCGGCCGCGCCGGCGGCAACAGCGGCTTCGACTGGTGGTTCGGACGGCTCTGGGTGGACCCGAAGGACCAGGACCACCTGTTCAACGCCGACATCAACCTGCGCGAGTCCAAGGACGGCGGCCGGACGTGGACGGTCTCCTCGGGCGTGCACGCCGACCAGCACGCGATGCAGTGGGACCCCAACCAGCCCGGCCGGGTCTACCTCGGCAACGACGGCGGTGTCTGGCGCTCCGACCGCGACGGCGCCAGCGGGTCCTGGCAGCACGCGACGTACGAGCCGTGGAACCAGTCGTACCACTTGGCGGTCGCGGCAGACGACCCGACGCGGCTGGCCACCGGCCTGCAGGACAACGGCAGCCAGCGCACCTGGACGCCGTCCTCGTCTCCCGACGACCTGACTCGGTGGAACGCGTACGGCGGCGGCGACGGCCACTACGTCGTGATCGACCATCGCGACCACAACACCTACTACGAGTGCTCGCAGGTCGGGAACTGCACCCGTCACGAGGACGTGAACGGCACCGACAAGCGCACCCGCTTCGGGCAGCGGCACTCCTCGCGGATCACCACGGACGCACCCGTGGTGCTCGACCCGACCAACCCCGACGTCGTCTACTTCGGCGGCAACGTGCTCGACCGGTCCACCGACCGCGGCAGCACTTTCGCGCAGATCAGCCCGCCCGGTGACTACCTGACCGGGCCGGTGCCGCCGGAGGAGGACGACAAGGGTCCGTACTACTCCGGGCTCTACGCGACGATCACCGCGATCGCGCCGGCGAAAACAGCGCCGAACACGATCTTCGTGGGCACCGACACCGGCCGGCTCTGGAAGACCGACAACCTCGGCGAGGGCTGGACCGAGATGCAGGGCCTGCCAGAACGCTGGGTCAACGCGATCGTCGTCGACCCCACCGACGCCGACCACGTCTACGCGGCGTTCTCCGGCTACCGGGAGGGCGACGGCTCCGCGAACGTGTGGGAGACCACGGACGGCGGCAGAAGCTGGTCGAACATCAGCGGCAACATGCCGAACGCACCAGTCGAGATGATCACCTACGACGTGCCGCACGAGCAGCTGTATGCCGCCACCGACCTCGGTGTCTTCTACCGGGCCTCAGGCGCGAAGAACTGGAAGACCGTCGGCTCCGGGCTGCCGAACACGCCGGTTCTCGACATCAAGATCACCGGCGACGGCCGGACGCTGTACGCCGCCACCTTCGGGCGCAGCATCTGGAAGATCCCGACGCTCGGCGGCTGACCGAGCCGGCACGGGGTGGAGCGCGGTGGCGGCCGGCAACCGCCTCCCGGGATAGTCCGTGACGTTCTGCAGGTTTCCGGGGCCCGGCAACCTGCAGAACGTCACGGACTACCCGGTCTGCCAGGATCGGCGGGTGCGACAGGAGCTGCTGACCCGGTGGGGGCGTGACCTCGACCCCGAGCGGGTGCTGGCGGAGTATCCCCGCCCGCAGCTGGTCCGCGACAGCTACCTCAACCTCAACGGCTGGTGGGACTACGCGATCACCCCGGCCTCGGCGGCTCCCCCGGCGGCGTACGACGGACGCATCCTCGTGCCGTTCTCCCCGGAGGCGCCCCTGTCCGGGGTCGGCCGGCAGCTGCAGCCCGACGAGCGGCTGACCTACCACCGCGAGCTCGTGCTGCCGGACGGGTTCGTGCCTTCCGGCGGCCGCGTGCTGCTGCACTTCGGGGCCGTCGACCAGACCTGCACCGTCCGGCTCAACGACGTCGAGGTCGGCCGCAACACGGGCGGGTACCTCCCGTTCAGGTGCGACGTGACCGACGCGCTGCGGTCCGGCGCGAACGACCTCGTGGTCGACGTACGCGACCGCTCCGACGGGCAGCAGCACGCGTCCGGCAAGCAGCGGCTGCACCGCGGCGGCATCTGGTACACCGCGCAGGCCGGCATCTGGCAGACGGTCTGGGTCGAGGCCGTCCCCGAGGTGTACGTCGACCGGCTGACCCTCGTGCCGCACCTCGAGGAGGCCTGCGTCGAGGTGACCGTGCACGCCGCGCGGGGCACCGCGACGGTCCGCCTCGACGACACCGACACCACCGTCGAGGTGAACACGCCCACCCGCGTCTCCGTCCACGCCGTGCGGCCCTGGACACCGGAGGACCCGCACCTCTACGACCTGGAGGTCACCCTCGGCGCGGACCGGGTCACGTCCTACGTGGGGCTGCGCTCCTTCGGGGTCGCCCCGGACGAGCACGGCGTCCCGCGGCTGATGCTCAACGGGGCACCGTACTTCCACGCCGGTGTCCTCGACCAGGGGTACTGGCCCGACGGGCTGCTCACCGCCCCGTCCGACGCGGCGTTGGAGCACGACGTCGCGACGATGAAGCAGCTGGGTTTCACCATGCTGCGCAAGCACCTCAAGGTCGAGCCGCTGCGGTGGTACCACCACTGCGACCGGCTCGGGATGCTGGTGTGGCAGGACTTCGTGAACGGCGGCGGCCGCTACCGGACCGCGGCCGTGACCTGGCCCGGCCGGTTCCCGATCCGGCTCGACGACACCCGCCGGCAGGCCGTCCTGGGCCGGGCGGACGCGGACGGCCGGGCGCTGTTCCGCGAGGAGATGCGGCGCACCGTGGAGCACCTGCGCGGCGTCGTGTCGATCGCGGTGTGGGTGCCGTTCAACGAGGGCTGGGGGCAGTTCGACGCGGCCGCCGTCGCGTCCGAGGTCGCCGCCCTGGACCCGACCCGCGTCGTCGACCATGCCAGCGGCTGGCACGACCAGGGCGCCGGCGACCTGCGCAGCGTGCACGTCTACGGCCGGCGGTTCCGGGTGCCCCGTCGGCGCGACCCCCGGGCCCTCGTGCTCTCGGAGTACGGCGGGCACAACCTGCGCGTCGAAGGCCATGTGTACGACGACGAGGTCGACTTCGGCTACGGGAAGGAGAGCACGCCGCACGACCTGGCCGAGGCGTTCGTCCGGCTGCACGACGAGCAGGTGCTGCCCGCCGTGGCGCGGGGACTGAGCGGTACGGCGTACACGCAGCTCTCCGACGTGGAGGACGAGCTCAACGGCCTGCTGACCTACGACCGCGAGGTGCTCAAGCTCGACGAGGCGCTGGTCCGCGCGACGCTCGCCCGGCTGCGGGGGTAGCCACCCTCACTCAGCTCCGATCCGTGGTTCCCACGCCCCAGGACCACGAAAGCGAGCTGATCCGACTTCAGGCCAACCGCAGGTGCATCACGTGCAGGCCGACGTACCCGTGCGTCGGGTGCTCGAACGCCTCCGGCACGGTGCCGACCACCGTGAACCCGAGCGACTCCCACAGCGCGACGGCCGCGGTGTTCGTCTCGACCACGGCGTTGAACTGGATGGCCCGGAAGCCCTGGGCGCGGTGCCAGTCGACGACGTACGTCGCCAGCGCCCGTCCCACCCCGCGGCCGCGGGCGTCCGGTGAGACCATGAAGCTCGCGGTGCCGACGTGCGCGCCGCGACCTCCCCGGTTGGGCCCCATCTTCGCGCTGCCGAGGATGGTCCCGTCTGCTTCCGCGACGACGGTGAGACCCGGCGGTCGCTCCATCCAGAGGTCCTGCGCCTGCTCCGGGGTCAGGTCCGGGTCGAAGGCGTAGGTCTCCCCGGCCTGCACCACGGTCCGGAAGATCGGCCAGATCTCCGGCCAGTCCTCGGGGGTCGCTTCACGGATCTCCACGACGGTGACCCTAGAGGACGGTGCCGGCGTCCAGGTCGCGCCGGGTCAGGCAGTAGTCCCGCCCGGCCGGGTCCCGCAGCGTGGTCCACCAGTCCGTACGACGGACGTGCTCGGCGCCGAGCGCCAGGTGTCGCGCAGCCTCGGCGTCCCGGTCGTCGCACGCCAGGTCCAGGTGGGCGCTCACCCCGGGCCGCTCGTCGCCGAGGCGCTGCAGCAGCAGCCGCAACGGCATCCCCTCCGGCCGGGCCAGCACGTGGTAGCTCGCGCTCACCCCGAGCTCCTCGGGCCGCGACGCCAGGCCGCGCACGTCGTCGGTGTGCAGGTCGAGGTGCCTCCCGCCGGGAACCGACCGGATCACCTCCTGCACCCGGAGGTGATCCGCGTCGGTCCTCGCCGGGCAGCAGGGTCGCGAACTCATCACGCTTCCCACGCCGCGGCGAGATCCGGGTGCCGGTGACGGACCGCCAGAACTCCTCGCAGGTACGGGCCGTCTCGGGCGTGCTGTCCAGGAAGGCGCTCAGCCAGCGGACGCTCACCCCTCGCCGACCGGGACGCAGTCGTTGCCGCAGCCGGTCGCGCCGTCCCCCGCGTCCACCGGGTGGTCCGCCGGACGGTGCAGGACGGCGTGCGTGGGCACGAAGGTGGCCACGTCACCGGTCACGGTGACCCGGCCGTCCGAGATCAGCGTGTAGCCACCGGCGTCGGTCGGCGGCCACAGCAGGGTGACGTCCGGACGGGCCTCGAGGTTCGCGCGGGTCCGTCGGCCCAGGCCGTCGGTGAACCTCAGGCTGCCGTCCTGCGCGGACGGTGTCACCGCGACCGCATGCGTGCGCTGGTCGTCGGTCACGGTCAGGAGATAGGCGAAGCCGTAGTCGCGCAGCGTCTCGGCCAGCCGGTCCACATCCACCTTCACGCTCATGAGGCCAGGCTAGTGCGCCCAGCTCAGCACCACCTGTCGGTCAGGCGTCGACCCAGACCTGCCCGGTGCGTCGTGCGGTCACCGAGCCGCCGCTCAGCTCGGCGAGCAGGGCGTCCAGGTCGTCGCCGGCGGGCACGGCCAGGTGCAGCGTGGCGCGTTCGTCGTAGTCGGCGCCGAGCACCTGCACCCCTCGGGCCCGCAGGTCGCTCTCCAGCCGCCCGGCGTCGGCGTGGCCGACGGGGACGTCGTACCGCTCGGAGAGTCGCCGCTCCCGGACCCCCGCGACGTCCAGGCCGGCCCGCACCGCGTCGCCGTACGCCCGGACCAGCCCGCCGGCGCCGAGCAGGGTGCCGCCGAACCAGCGGGTCACCACCGCGACCACGTCGCTGACGTCGCGCCCGCGCAGCACCTCCAGCATCGGGGCGCCCGCCGTGCCGGAGGGTTCCCCGTCGTCACTGGACCGCTGGACGTCGGCGTCCGGCCCGAGCACGAACGCCGAGCAGTGGTGCCGCGCGTCCCAGTGCTGCTTGCGTGCCCGCTCGACCACGGCCCGCGCAGCGTCCTCGGTGTCCACCCGCTCGAGCCGGCAGAGGAACCGCGACCGCTTCACCTCGATCTCCGCGCTGCCGGAGCGCGCGACGGTGAGGTACGACGTCCTCACAGCCACTCCCTGAGCACGTCGGAGCCGATCTTGACGATGAACGCGCTCACCACGATCACGAAGAACACCCGGACGAAGCCGCTGCCCCGCGAGACGGCGGTGCGGGCGCCGAGGTAGCTCCCGAGCAGGTTGCACACCCCGACCACCAGGCCGACCCGCCACATCACCGCCCCTTGCACGGCGAACACCAGCAGGGCCGCGACATTCGTCGCCCAGTTGCCGATCCGCGCCTTCGCCGAGGCCTCCAGGAAGTTGTAGCCGAGCAGGCCGACCAGCGTGAACACGAAGAACGACCCGGTGCCCGGGCCGAGCGCCCCGTCGTAGAAGCCGATGGTCAGGCCGGCCAACATGGCGGCGAGCGTGTGCCGGTGGCCGGAGAACCTCAGCTCGGTGACCGCACCGATGTCCGGCTTGAGCAGCACGTAGGCCCCCACCACCACGAGCGCCACCAGGATGATCGGGTCGAACGCGGACTTCGGGATGTGCGAGGCGACCACCGCGCCCGCGGCCGAGCCGAGGAACGCGACGAGCATCAGCGGCACGAACGTCCGCGGGTCGGGCCGCACCCGTCGGTAGTAGGTCGTCGAGCTGACCGTCGTACCGCAGGTCCCGGCCAGCTTGTTGGTGGCGAGGATCTGCACCGGCGCGGCCCCGGGGAAGGCCACCACCAGCGCCGGCAGCTGGACGAGCCCTCCGCCGCCGACCACGGCGTCGACGAACCCCGCGAACAGACCCGCGAGGGCCAGCAGCGCATAGGTCCACAGCGACGGGTCGTCCACCCGACGACCCTACGAGACGCTGGTTCACCCGGGCCTCCCGATGGGTTCACCCGGGCCTCCCGATGGGTTCACCCGGGCCTCCTGCGGAGGGCCGCTGGCGCAAGACCCGGCTCAACCCCGCGCAAGACCCGGCTCAACCCCGCGCAAGACCCGGCTCAACCCCGCGCAAGCCCCGGCTCAACGAGGCGGCTCCTAGGATCGGGAGCATGCGCATCGTCTCGCTCCTGCCGTCCACGACGGAGATCCTGTTCGACCTCGGTGCGGGCGAGGACGTGGTGGGCGTGACCTTCGAGTGCGACCACCCGGCCGAGGCCCGCAGCCGGACGATCGTGTCCACCAGCGCGATGCCCGAGGGCCTGGCCCCGGCCGACATCGACGCGTTCGTGGCGGACGCGATGCGCCGCGGCGAGGACCTCTACCACCTCGACGAGGGTGCGCTCGCGGGCCTGGACGCCGACCTCGTGGTGACCCAGGACCTGTGCGCGGTCTGCGCGGTCGACGTCTCCGTGGTCGACGACGCGCTGGCCCACCTGGGCTGCACGGCCGAGGTGCTCACCATCGACCCGCACACGCTCGACGAGGTGCTCGCGTCGGTCGGCACCCTGGGCCGGGCCACCGGCGCCGAGGCACGCGCGGCGGAGCTGGTCGCCTCGCTGCGGTCCCGCCTGGACCAGGTCGTACGACGGACCGCGGACCGTCCCCGCCGCAGGACGCTCGTGCTCGAGTGGACCGACCCGCCGTTCGCGCCGGGCCACTGGGTTCCCGAGATGGTCACGCTCTCCGGCGGCGAGTCGGTGCTCGGCACGGCCGGCGAGAAGTCGTTCCGGGTGACCTGGGACGACGTCCGGGCCGCCGCACCGGAGGTCGTGGTCTGCGCGCCGTGCGGCTATGGGCTCGAGCAGTCACAGGCCCTGGCCGAGGAGCTGGTGCGCAGCGCGGTGCTGTCTCCGGACGTACCGGTCTGGGCCGTGGACGCCAACGCGTCGTTCGCCCGTCCGGGACCGCGGCTCGTCGACGGCGTCGAGGCGCTCGCCGGGATCCTGCACCCCGACGCGGTCGAGGCCTCCCCCATCGCCGCACGCGTGCGCTGACCGCACGAGGGTCGCGGGTGCCTGCGTTCAGCGAACGTCCAGCCCGGAGGCGCCTACACTGGAACCGGCGTCGCGGGCCCTGAGGGGGCACGGGAGGAACAATGGGTGCGATCGAGGGACCCGCAGGACTGACGGGCTCACCAGCCCGGGTCTCACCGGTGCCGGCCATCGAGGCGCACGCTCTTCGCAAGTCCTACCGCGACCAGGTCGCGGTGAGCTCGCTCGACCTCACGGTCGGTCCCGGCACAGTGCTCGGGCTGCTCGGCCCGAACGGGGCCGGGAAGACCACCTTGATCCGGATGCTCTCGACCCTGCTGGCACCGGACTCGGGCTCCTTCGCGATCGCCGGGCTCCCGCACACGGAGGCCAGACGCATCCGGCAGCGCGTCGGCGTGCTCCCCGAGAGCCCCGGCTACCCCCGTGGACAGACCTGTCAGGAGTGGCTCACCTACCACGCCCGGTTGTACGGCGCGTCGCGCAGAGATGCCCGGGCCACCGCGCTGCGGCTGCTCGGCGAGGTGGGTCTCACCGACCGCGCCGGTTCGCTCATCGCGGGTCTGAGTCGCGGGATGCGGCAGCGGCTCGGCATCGCCCGCTCTCTGGTGAACCGTCCGTCCGTGGTCTTCCTCGACGAGCCGACGCTGGGCCTGGACCCTCTCGGCCAACGGCGGGTCCTCGACCTGGTGACCGGGATCGCCCGTGACCGGGGCGCCACCGTGGTGCTGAGCACGCACGTGCTCGCCGAGGTCGAGCAGGTCTGCGACCACGTGATCATCCTGAACCGCGGCCACATCGTCGCCGACGGCACGGTGGCCGAGGTGGTAAGACGCGCCGCGGCACCCCGCAAGGGAGTGGTCCAGGTGCCGCCCCACCTGCGCACCCGGGCGGTCGACGTACTGGCTGCGGAGGACCTGGTCTCCGACGCGACCATCCGAGACGGCCACCGGGACGAGGTCGAGCTGCTGCTCCCGAGTGACGAGCCGCCCGAGAAGTCGTCGGCCGCGGCGCTGCGGTGCCTCCTGGACGCCGGGGTCCCGGTGCTCGGCCTGTCCCTGGAGGGCGGCCGGCTCAGTGACGCGTTCCTGTCCGTGACGCAGGGAGACGGCAATGACTGACCGGAACGTCGTCGCGGACGCCCCCACCACCAGCACGCCGCCCACCGGAACCAGCTCCGCCGGGGCGGTGGCCGAGCAGGAGCTGCGGGACCTGTGGCTGTCCGGCAGAGGCGTCGCCCTGATGCTCGCCTACACGGTCCTGCTGAGCATCAGCACCTACCTGATCGCCACCAACCAGGAGCTCAACTTCCTCGAGCAGCGCGAGGCCGTCAGCCTGACGCTCCAGCTGGCCGTGGCCGTCGGCGGCCTGCTGGTGGTCCTCGTCGCCGCCGACGCGGTCAGCGGCGAGCGGGAGCGCGGGACCCTGGAGAGCCTCCTGCTGACGCCGGCGCCACGCCGCTCGATCCTCCTCGGCAAGGGCATCGCGGCCCTCTCCCTGTGGCTCGTCGCCTTCGTGCTGGCTGTGCCCTACGTCTGGTGGATCGGCCGCGACGTGGGCACGTTCGGCGTCGCCGTCGTGGGCGGCTTCGTGGTCGGCACGCTGCTCGCCCTGGCGCTGACCGGGGTCGGTCTGCTGATCACGACGTTCTCCCGGTCCAACGCGTTGAGCCTGGCGCTGAGCTTCTTCGTGCTGCTGGCCCTCTACGCCCCCCACCAGATGCCCGCCGAGGCCACCCGCGGGTGGGCCGGAGAGCTGGTCCAGAGGCTCGACCCGTTCTCGGCCGGCCTGCTCTACCTGGAGCGGTTGACCGTCAACGCCCACTCCCTGTCCCAGGACGCCTCCCTGCTCGTCGTACCCGCCCTCTGCGCGGTCGTCCTGCCGACGGTCGCCCTGCTCGCGGGAGGCCGGCTGAGCCTGATATCGCGGGGTGGAGCATGAGAGTGCTCGCCTGGATCGGGGTCGCCTGCGCCCTGCCGCTCGCGCTGCTCACGACGTACGACGCGGAGGCCGCGCAGACGGGGTCGGCCGTCGCCGCCGGCCAGGTCGTCGTCGAGCTCGACCAGCACGACCTCGCAACGGGCCCTGGCAAGAAGATCGCCTTCGAGTCGACCATCCGCAACAACGGCGACCGACCGCTCGACGGTTACGTCGCCCACCTGAACATCCTCAGCACGGACAAGAGCGTGTACGTCGACCCCGAGGACTGGTCCCCGAGGCGCACGCAGTACCTCGACGAGCTCCCTGCCGGCGGGTCCACGACCCTGAGCTGGGACGTCCGGGCGGTGACCAGCGGCCCGCTCCTGCTCTTCGTGTCGGTCACCAGCCCCAGCGCTCGCGAGGTGACGTCCAGCGGCCCGCTGAACCTGACCGTGGGCGGACGACGGGTCGTGAACGCGGGCGGGGTCCTGCCGCTGGTGCTGTGGATGCCCGCCGGTGTCCTGGTCCTGCTCGGCGCGACGTCCGTACGCCGGCGACGCCACCGTTGAACAACCGCAACGAAGCCGGGAGGTCAGGAGATGCACAACCCAGTGAAGTGTTGGTCCGCGGCCGCCGTGCTCGTGCTGGCCACGAGCGCCTGCAGCAACCAGTCCCCGACGAACCAGCAGGAACCCGCCCGCACCGCGCACCCGGAGGCCAGCGCGGGGCAGGTGACGGCCCGGGACTACGACCCGAGCCGGTTCGGCGACTCGACGCACATCGACAACCGCTGGTTCCCGCTGCGTCCGGGTACCCGCCTCGACTACCGGGGCAGCGCGATCGAGGACGGTCGGCGCGAGCGCCACAGCGTGATCGACATCGTCACGGACCTCACCAAGGTCGTCGACGGGGTCCGGAACGTCGTGGTGTGGGAGCGTGACTACTCCGGAGGCAGGCTCGTCGAGACCGAGCTGGCGCTGTACGCCCAGGACCGTGACGGCAACGTCTGGCAGCTGGGCCAGTACCCCGAGGAGTGGGAGCAGGGCAGGTTCGTGAAGGCCCCGGCCTGGGTCCACGGCATCGACGGCGCCAGGGCGGGGATCGTCATGCACGCGAGGCCACGGCAAGGGACGCCCGACTATGCGGAGGGCTTCGCGCCGCCACCGATCCGCTGGATCGACCGGGGCCGCGTGCACCTCACCGGCCAGAGAACCTGTGTCGCCGCCGGCTGCTACCGCGACGTGCTGGTGGTGGAGGAGTTCGAGCGCAGCGTCCTCGGTGCGTTCCAGGACAAGTACTTCGCACCGGGCGTCGGCGTGGTCCGGGTCGGGTGGCGCGGTGCGAACGACGACTCCAAGGAGGTCCTCGAGCTCGTCTCCGCCACGACCTTGACCCCCGGGCAGTTGTCCACGGTGCGCAAGCAGGCGCTGGCGCAGGAGGCTCGGGCGTACCGGATCAGCAAGGACGTCTTCGGCAGGACGGCGCGCTCCCAGGCCGCCAACGACTGACCTCCCCCGCGGTCGCTCGGCACGCGGCAGGTCGACCACGAACCGGCTCTTCCCCCGGCAGCGCGCAGGGCTGGCCGACTGACCCGATCCCGTCGACACTGGCATCAGGACAGGACGGCCGACACCGGCTGCGGACACCGGGGAGGGAAGATGCGGGTCCTGGTGGTGGAGGACGAGACGCGCCTGGCGGCGGCGATCGAGCGGGGCCTGCGCGACCGAGGCTTCGACGTGGTCCTCGCGCACGACGGCCGGACGGGCTACCGGTTGGCGAAGGACCTCACGCTCGACGCCATCGTCCTCGACCTGATGCTGCCCGAGATGCCGGGGCTCGAGGTCTGCCGCCGGCTGCGGGAGGAGGGCTTCTGGACCCCGATCCTCGTGCTCACCGCCAAGGACCGCGAGACCGACGAGACCGACTGCCTGGACCTCGGCGCCGACGACTACCTGCGCAAACCGTTCTCGTTCGCCGTCCTGGTGGCCCGCTGCCGTGCACTGGCGCGGCGCGGGCCGGTCAGCATGCCTTCGGAGCTGCGGGTGGGCGACCTGGTGCTCGACCCGCGCCGCAGGAACGTGCGGCACGGTGAGCAACCCCTGGCGCTGACCCACCGCGAGTTCGCGCTGCTCGAGTTCCTGATGCGCGATCCCGGACAGGTGCGCTCGAAGGAGCAGATACTCGAGGAGGTCTGGGGCAGCTCCTCGGAGCGCGACCCGAACGTGGTCGAGGTGTATGCCGGCTACCTGCGCCGCAAGGTCGACCAGCCGTTCGGCACCAACCTCGTCACGACCGTCCGCGGTCAGGGCTACACGGTCAGGGCAGGGACATGACCCGTCGCCCCCGGACAACCCGGTTCACGGGCATGTCGCTGCGGCTCCGGGTGGTCCTGATCACCGCGGCCGCAGTGACGGCGATGGTCGCGCTGGGTGGGTTCCTCATCATCTGGGGGGTGCGCGCTGATTTCGTCGAGGCGGCCTCGTGGATGTCCAGGGACCGCGCTGCGGAGATCGCGCAGCGTGCGGAGGACGACATCCTGCCGCCCCGCCTGCCCGCCCTCGACGAGGGCGAGACCATCATCCAGGTGGTCCGTGCGAGCAGGGTGGTCAGCCGGACCGGGAACGTCTCGGGGACGGCCGTGCTGCCCCTGCCGCTCCAGGGTCCCGGCTCCCGCGAGACGCTCACCGTGGACGACCTCCCGGTGGACGGGACCGGCCCCTACGAGGTGACCGCGCTCGGGACGCCCTCGCCGCGAGGGCCGGTCACCGTGTTCGTCGCGGTGTCCACGGAGGACGTCCACGACGTCGTCGAGTCCGCCCTCGGGACGGGGGCGCTGGGTCTGGTGCTGCTGGTCGTCCCGCTCAGCGCGGTGCTGTGGTTCGCCGTGGGGCGCACGCTGGCACCGGTCGAGGCGGTGCGGGAGCGGGCCGCCGCCATCACCGCCGACCATCTCTCGGCGCGCGTGCCCGAGCCACCCCGTCGCGACGAGATCGGCCGGTTGGCCAGGACGATCAACGCGATGCTCACCCGCCTCGACATCAGCGCCTCCGAGCAGCGACGGTTCCTCGCAGACGCGGCACACGAGCTCCGCAGTCCCATCGCGAGCCTGCGCACCCAGCTCGAGACGATCCGGCGGGACGAGCTCGGCGGGGAGGACGTCGGCATCCAGGGCCTGCTCGCCGACACCCTGCGGATGCAGGCGCTCGTCGACCAGCTGCTGGTGCTCGCCCGGAGCGACGCCGGGGCGCTCCGCCGGGCCGACGTCGCGGTCGACCTCGACGACGTCGTCGGGGACGTGGTCACCGCGTGTCGCCTCGAGACGCAACGACCCGAGGTCCGGATCGACACCAGCGGCGTCACGCCGGTGCAGGTCGTCGGCGACCCGGTGCTGATCGAGCAGGTGGTGCGCAACCTCCTGGACAACGCCGTCAGGTACGCCGTCGGCGCCGTCAGCGTGTCACTGGAGCAGACCGGAGCCTCGGCGGTGCTCACCGTCGACGACGACGGTCCCGGCATCCCCGCGGCGTCCCGCACCGACGTGTTCCGGCGCTTCGTCAGGCTGGACGAGGCCCGCAACCGCCAGCGCGGCGGGGTCGGGCTCGGCCTGGCGATCGTCGCCGACATCGTCCGCAGCCACCACGGGAGGGTGGAGGTGCTCGACGCGCCCTCGGGCGGCGCCCGGCTCCGGGTGCAGCTCCCGCTCGGGCCCTACCGGGTAGCGAGGTAGGCGAGCAGGTCCTGTCGGGTCACGACGCCCACCGGCTTGCCGTCCTCCTGCACCAGCAGGGCGTCCGCCTTCTCCAGCTTGGCAACAGCTTCGTTGACCGGCTCGTTGGCACCGATCGTCGGCAGCGGCTCGTCCATGTGCGTCTCGACCTGGTCGATCAGCTTGGCGTGCCCGGAGAACAGCGCGTCGAGCAGCTTGCGCTCCGAGACGCTGCCGGCCACCTCGGCCGCGACGATCGGGGGCTCCGCGCGGACCACGGGCATCTGCGAGACGCCGTACTCCTGCAGGATGTACACCGCCTCGGCGATGGTCTCGCTGGGGTGCGTGTGCACGAGGTCGGGGATCTGGCCGGACTTGCCGCGCAGCACCTCGCCGACGGTCTGCTCGTCGGTGGCGGGCAGGAAGCCGTACTGGCCGAGCCACTCGTCGTTGAACACCTTCGCCAGGTAGCCCCGGCCGGAGTCCGGCAGGAGCACCACGATCACGGCATCCGGGTCGTCGAGCTCCTTGGCCAGCTGCACCGCCGCGAACGCCGCCATGCCCGAGGAACCACCGACCAGCAGCGCCTCCTCGCGGGCCAGCCGCCGGGTGAACTCGAAGGAGTCGGCGTCGGAGACCTCGATGATCCGGTCGGCGATGTTCCGGTCGTAGGTGCTGGGCCAGAAGTCCTCACCGACGCCCTCGACGAGGTACGGCCGGCCGGTGCCCCCGGAGTAGACCGAACCGGCCGGGTCCGCGCCGATCACCTGCACCTCGGGGTTCTGCTCCTTGAGGTACTTCCCGATGCCGCTGATCGTGCCGCCGGTGCCGACCCCCGCGACGAAGTGGGTGATCTTCCCGTCGGTCTGCTGCCAGATCTCCGGGCCGGTGGTCTCGTAGTGGGAGCGCGGGTTGTTCTCGTTGGCGTACTGGTTGGGCTTCCAGGCCCCCTCGATCTCCCGCACCAGCCGGTCGGACACGCTGTAGTAGGAGTCCGGGTGCTCCGGGGCGACCGCGGTCGGGCAGACGACCACCTCGGCGCCGTACGCCTTGAGCACGTTGCGCTTGTCCTCGCTGACCTTGTCGGGGCAGACGAAGACGCACTTGTAGCCCTTGGACTGCGCGACCATCGCGAGGCCCACCCCGGTGTTCCCGGAGGTCGGCTCGACGATCGTGCCGCCCGGCTTCAGCTCGCCGGACGCTTCGGCGGCCTCGATCATCCGCGTGGCGATCCGGTCCTTCACCGACCCGCCCGGGTTGAGGTACTCCACCTTGGCCAGGACCAGCGGCTTGGCGCCGTCGGTGGTCCGGCCGAGCTTGAGCAGCGGGGTGTTGCCGATGAGGTCCAGGAGTGAGTTCACGTATTGCACGTGGGCAGTTTAGAGCGCTCTCGTAGAGTGGGTGGGGTGGGGAAGGCTGGTGCGGCTCGCAAACTTGCGGCCGCCGCTGCTTTCGGCGGCGGCGGCCTCTCCGTGGTGGGCGCTTCCCTGTACGGCGTGCTGCGTGCCGAGGCGATGCTCGCGCGGCGCGCGATCGGCAACGCCGACGGGGTGCCGCCGGACTCGACCGGGTGGTACGGCAAGGGCCGGCCGGGCCCGGCGATCAAGGTGGCTCTCCTCGGCGACTCCTCCGCTGCCGGCTACGGCGTCGAGACCGTGCTGGAGACCCCGGGGGCGCACCTGGCCTCCGGGCTGGCCGAGGGCGCCGAGCGCCGCGTCTACCTGCGTTCTGTCGCGTTCGTCGGGGCCCAGACCCGTGACCTGTCACGGCAGATCGACCGCGCCCTGTCCGTCGAGCCGCACGTCGCGGTGATCCTGGTCGGCGCCAACGACGTCACGCACTCGCGGCTGCCCTCGGAGTCCGTGCGGCTGCTCGAGGCCGCCGTACGCCGGCTCCGGGAGGCCGGCGCCGAGGTGGTCGTGGGCACCTGCCCCGACCTGGGCACCATCGAGCCGATCGCCTCGCCGCTCAAGCAGGTGGCCCGGGTCTGGGCCCGCCGGCTGGCCGCCGCCCAGACCATCGCGACCGTCGAGGCGGGCGGCCGGACCGTCTCGCTCGGCTCGGTGCTCGGACCGGAGTTCGCGTCCACGCCCGCGCTGTTCTTCGGTCCAGACCGGTTCCACCCGTCCGCCGCCGGATACTCCTCGCTCGCCTCGGTGCTGCTGCCGTCGGTGCTCGCCGCGGTCGGCGTCATCCCCTTCGAGGACCTGGTGCCCGAGGCGGTCCGGGGCGAGGCGATCCTGCCGATCTCGCAGGCGGCCGTGGAGGCAGCGAACACTCCCGGCACGGAGATCGACGGCACCGAGATCGGCGGCGCGACCCGCGGGGCGCGGGGTCGCTGGGTGCAGCTGCGCCGGCGTCGCCGGCAGCCCGAGGCCGAGGTGGAGACCCCGCAGACCAGCGAGTCCGGGGCACCGCAGACCGCGTAGTGGTCCCGGACACGCCAGGAGCCCCGAACCGGTTCGGCTCGAGGCTCCCGTGCGTCGGGCGGGGCGGTCAGTCGCCGCGCAGGATCGCCAGGATCCGCACCAGCTCGATGTAGATCCAGATGATCGTCACGGTCAGGCCGAACGCGGCCCGCCACGACTCGCGCTCAGGGAGCCCAGCGGCGATGCCGCGCTCGACGAAGTCGAAGTCGAGGATCAGCATCAGCACACCGAGGCCGAGCCCGATCAGGCTGGAGACGAGGCCCATCCCGCCGAACCCGTTGAACCCGAACGACGCTCCGAACAGGCTCATCACGACGTCGAGCAGGGCCAGGGCGACGAAGCCGAACATCGCGGCCACGACCCACTTGCGGAAGGTCGGGCTGACCCGGATGTTGAAGAACTTGTACGCCGCCAGTGTGCCGCCGACCGCAGCGAACGTGCCGACGACGGCGCCGACGATGATGCCGTGCTGCCCCTGGCCGAACGACGAGTCGATGACCTTGCTGAAGGCACCGACGAACAGCCCCTCCAGCGCCGCGTAGGCCAGGACCAGGCCGGGGCTGATGACGCGCTTGAACGAGTTCACCAGCGACAGCGCGAAGCCGCCGAACGCGCCGAGCATCGCGAGGAGGTAGAGCGACGAGGCGTCGACGCCGGTGCCCGGGTCGGGCGTGAAGGCCCAGGTGGCCGCGGCCACGAGGACCACCAGGCCCAGGGTGATGCCCGTCTTCTGCACGACCGAGTCGATCGTCATCGGGCCGCCGGTGCTGACGTCGCCGTAGACCGGCGCGCTCTGACGGTAGGGGTCGGCCTGCGTCTGCGTGGGCGAGCCGTAGGCCGGGTAGGTCATCCCGCTGGCCGGGTGGGTCGTGGATCTCCCGTTGAAGCCCTCCGCCTTGCGGAAGACAGGGTTGCTGCTCTGCATGTGTGGTCTCCTCCTTGGAGGCCTGCGGGCCCCGATCTGGGAGCCCGTGTGGAACCGCACGGCCATCGTAGGTGTCCGCTACACGGTAGAACGGGCGTCAACGTGCCGGTGTTCCCGGGGTCCGGATCGGTTTCGGAGGTCTCAGCGGGTTTTCAGGTGTAGATGACAAATAGCTCGCTCAGCGCACCAGCGGGGTGAGCCGGGACGGGTCACGCGGACGCCGCCAGGACACGACCTCTGCGGAGAGACGCGCGCCGCACGACGTACAGGTGTCCGCGCTCTCCGTGACCTGGCCGCACTCCTCGTGCACCACGTCGAGCCGGCCGGTCCGCGAAGGACGGTGCCGCTCCCCCCACTGGGCCAGGGCGTGCAGGACCGGGAACAGGTCGACCCCGGCCTCGGTCAGGAGGTACTCGTGGTGGGTCCGGTTGCCCGCGACGTACGGCGACCGGGTCAGCACCCCCGCGTCGACCAGGGCCGACAGTCGGCGGCTCAGCACGTTGTCGGCGACGCCGAGCGCCGAGCGGAACTGCTCGAAACGGGTGGCCCCGGTCAGGGCCTCCCGCAGCACCAGCAGCACCCAGGGGTCGCCGACCACGTCCAGCGACCGGGCGACCGGGCACGGGTCCTCGGACCAGTCCGAGCGGAGCGGCACGACGTTGTCCTCTTCTCGACGGTGGGTGGCGGCATCTGGCTTGCTCCAGAAAAGTCTAGCCTGCTAGCGTCGCCGTCTCCTCACTCCCTGACTCGACTCCCCCGGAAGAAGCCGGATGACGACCCTCACGCCTGTCCGCCGTCGGATCCATCCGGCCTGGCTGGTCGCCGGCGTCGCGTTCGTGGCCCTGCTCGGCGCGGCCGGCTTCCGCGCGGCTCCCGGGGTGCTGATGGTGCCGCTGCAGGACGAGTTCGGCTGGAGCCGCGGCACGCTGTCCCTCGCGGTCGGCGTCAACCTGGTGCTGTTCGGCCTCACCGCACCGTTCGCCGCGGCGCTGATGGAGCGGTTCGGCATCCGGCTGGTCACGACCTGCGCGCTGCTGCTGATCGCGGCCGGGTCGGGCCTGACCGTGTTCGTCAGCGCGAGCTGGCAGCTGGTGCTGACCTGGGGCGTGCTCGTCGGGCTGGGCACCGGGTCGATGGCGCTGGTGTTCGCCGCGACCGTCGCGCAGCGGTGGTTCGTGCGGCACCGCGGCCTGGTGACCGGGATCCTGACCGCCGGCAGCGCGACCGGCCAGCTGGTGTTCCTGCCGGTGGTGGCGGTCGTCGCCTCGCACGCGGGCTGGCGTACGGCGTCGCTGGTCATCGCGGCGGCGGCCCTGTCCGTCGTACCCCTGGTGCTGCTGGTGATGCGCAACCACCCGGAGGACCGCGGGGTCACGGCGTACGGCGCGGAGCAGCCGGCGCACGACGAGACGCCGCACGTCGTCGAGTCCGACCAGCTGCCGGACGCGGCACGCCCCGGCGCCGGACGGATGGCCGTGGAGGCGCTGCGCACCGCGTCGAGGACCCGCACGTTCTGGGCGCTGGTGGCCGGTTTCGCGATCTGCGGCGCGACGACCAACGGGCTGATCGGCACGCACTTCGTGCCGGCCGCCCACGACCACGGCATGGGTGAGACGACCGCCGCGGGGCTGCTCGCGGTCGTCGGGGTCTTCGACATCGTCGGCACGATCGGGTCGGGCTGGCTGACCGACCGCTACGACCCCCGGCTGCTGCTCGGCTTCTACTACTTCTTCCGCGGCATCGGCCTCGCACTGCTGCCGGTGCTGCTGTCCGACGCGGTGCACCCCAGCATCGTCGCGTTCGTGGTGATCTACGGGCTCGACTGGGTGGCGACGGTGCCGCCGACCGTCGCGCTGTGCCGGCAGGCGTTCGGGGCGTCCGGGACGGTGGTGTTCGGCTGGGTGTTCGCCTCGCACCAGATCGGCGCGGCCCTCGCGTCCGTTGCGGCCGGCTTCGCCCGCGACCGGACCGGCACCTACACCGCCGCCTGGCTCAGCGCCGCGCTGCTCTGCGTGGTCGCCGCGGTGATCTCGGTCCGTGTCCGCAAGCACGGTTCGTCTGCGACTGATCCGCGCCGAACGCCTGCCTGATCGCAGGCGAGTCGCGGGAGTACCCCCGGTGGGACTCGAACCCACACTGAAAGGTTTTTAAGACCTCTTCCTCTGCCATTGGGATACGGGGGCCGGCTGGCGGTCATCCTTCCACGGCGAGCGCGGCGGCCCGGGCCAGGACGGCGTCGAGCATCGGCTCGGTGAGCTTGCCGGTGAAGGTGTTCTGCTGCGACGGGTGGTAGCAGCCGAGCAGCGCGACCTCGTGCCCGTCCGGTGCGGTGACCGTGGCCTCCGCGGCGTGCCCGAACCGCGGCTTGGGTCGCGCGACGTCGTACCCGATCGCCCGGAACGTGCGCAGCGCGGCGTCCCAGCCGTAGGAACCCAGGCAGACCACCGCGCGCACCGACTCCTGGACCAGCGACACCTCCCGCTCGAGCCAGGGGGCGCAGGTGTCCCGCTCGGTGGTCGTCGGCTTGTTGTCCGGCGGCGCGCAGCGCACGGTGGCGACCATCCGGGCGCCGAGCAGCCGCTGGCCGTCGCCGGCGTGCAGGGAGGTCTCCTGGGTGGCGAGGCCGACGCGGTGCAGCGCCGCGAACAGCCAGTCCCCGGAGCGGTCGCCGGTGAAGATCCGGCCGGTCCGGTTGCCGCCGTTCGCAGCCGGTGCGAGACCGACGATGAGCACGCCGGGCGTGGAGGACCCCCAGCCGGCGATCGGCCTGCCCCAGTAGGGCTCCTGCGCGAACGACGCACGCTTGGTGCGGGCCACGTCCTCCCGCCAGGCGACCAGCCTGTCGCACGCACGACAGACCGAGATCGCCGCGGACAGGTCGGGCAGGTCGGCACAGGCGGCCGTCCGCCGTACGCCGTCGGCGTCGTGGGCGATCGGGGTGGTGGCGTCCGCCGGGTCGTCGGGCCACCCGGTGCCGGGCGGCACGGGTGAGCCGAAGAGCTCACCGGTCACCGGGTGCGGGAGGTCGGTGCGGTCCACGCGGTCATCCTGGCACGGGGTCGAGGGCTGCCGCCGACGCCGTCTCGGGATTGCCCTCTGCCGGCGCCGACGGCCTCACGAGCCGTCTGCTAGACCCCTGAGAGTGGGTGCGAGCGGTGGCCTAGCGCCTGCGCCACCAGACCAGTCCGGTGGCCAGCAGCACCGCGCCGACAACGCCGGCCACCAGCTCGGGACGGGGCTTCCCGGAGTCCGTGGTCGCCTGGTCCTTGGCGCGGGCGAAGCGGGCCTTGGCCTGGGTCTTCACGTCCAGCTTGGCGTGCAGCGCGTCGACGGTCTCGGCGAGCTCCTCGCGGGTGCGCTCGATGTCCTCGCGGATCGCGTCCGGGTCCTTCGACGAGGTCGGTGTGGACGTGGTCGGGTGCGGCTGCGCCGTCACGCCGTTGGAGTGGATGTCAGAGGTGCTCATGTCCGCGCTCTCCCTTCGCCGTGGCGACGTCTTCCTTGATGCCCTCGAGGGCCTGTTCCGGCTTCGCCGGGGTCGCCTTCGCGACGTTCTTCTTGCCCTGCAACGCGAGCACGCCGGCGACCGCGAACAGCACCACGGTCACGATCAGCGCGGCGAGCCAGGCGGGCAGCGCGAGGGCGAGCGCGAGGATCGCGGTGGTGATCAGCGCAGCCAGGCCGAAGAGGGCCAGCAGGCCGGCCCCGCTGAACAGGCCGATGCCGATGCCGGCCTTCTTGCCCTTCTGCGTCATCTCCGCCTGGGCCAGGCGCATCTCGTCGCGCACGAGCGTCGACATCTGCTGGGTCATGTCGTGCACGAGGGCACCCAAGGTGGGGTCCGACCCGAGCACCGGTCCGTCGGTCTGTTGTGCTGCAGCCATGGCACCCCGGTACCCAGCGAGACGCGGGTAAACCCCTGTGACCGCGAACGACCGCTGCCGGGGAGGTTCAGGCGATCGACCAGGCGATGCCGTCGAGGATGTCGGAGTCGGACACCAGCAGTCGCTCCGCCCCGCACCGGCGCAGCACCCGGTCCAGGATCAGCGCGCCCGCGCCGATGACGTCGGACCGGCCGGTGGGCACGCCGAGCCCCTCGCGTTGCACGACGGTCATGGCGAGCACCTCGGCGGCGAGGTCGTGCACGGCCTGCTTCGAGAACGACGCGTGGTCGACGCGCTCGCGGTCGTAGTGGTCGAGCCCGAGCAGGAGCGCGGCGACGGTGGTCACCGTGCCGGCCGTGCCGACGAGGGTGCGTGCGTCGCCGACGTGGACGCCGTACGACGGGAGGGTGTCGAGCGCCTCGTCGACGACCCGGGTCGCGGCGGCGACCTCGTCCGCTGTCGGCGGGTCGGAGGGCATCAGCCGCTCGGTCAGCCGCACCGAGCCGATGTCGAGGGACTGCGCGGCGCGCACGTGTCGTCCTGAGCCCGTCGAAGGGTTGCCGAGGATCAGCTCGGTGGAGCCGCCGCCGATGTCGAGCACCGCGACCGGGGACGGTACGTCGGACAGGGACCGCGTCGCACCGTCGTAGGACAGCTCGGCCTCCTCGTCACCGGAGACCACCTCGGGGTCCACGCCGAGCCGTTCGCGGATGCCGCGGGCGAACACGTCGACGTTGCCCGCGTCGCGCACCGCCGACGTCGCGACGAACCGGACCGCGTCCACGTCGTGCGAGGCGATCGTGGCGGCGTACTCGTCGACTGCGGCGAACAGCCGCCCGAGGGCCTCGTCGGCCAGCCGGCCGGTGCGGTCCACGTCCTGGCCGAGCCGGACGATGCGCATCTCCCGCACCAGGCTGTGCTGGGTCGACGCACCGGGGTCGATGTCGGCGACGAGCAGCTTGACGGTGTTGGTGCCGCAGTCGACGGCGGCGACCCGCGTCACGCGTCCGCGTCGCGGGCCGTGGCGCACGGCCCCGCGGCCCAGAAGTCACCGAGCAGGTCCAGCACCTCGTCGCCGAGCGGATTCACCCCGCGGCCCTGCGCGAGGGACTGGCCGGCCAGCACGTGCAGGCACTTGACCCGGGTCGGCATGCCGCCGGCGGAGACCCCGCTGATCTCCGGCACGTGACCGATCGACTCGCGGAACGCGAGGTAGGACTCGTGCGCGCGCCGGTAGGCCGCCGCGAGCTCGGGATCGGTCTCGAGCCGGTCCGACATCTCCTTCATCAGCCCGGACGCCTCCAGCGTGCCGATCAGGGAGGCGGCGCGCGGGCAGGTCAGGTAGAAGGTCGTCGGGAACGGTGTCCCGTCCTCCAGCCGCGGCTCGGTCGCCACCACGTCCGGGTTGCCGCACGGGCAGCGGTGGCCCACGGCGTGGATCGCGCGGGGCGGCCGGCCGAGCTGTGCCTCGATGACGGCCTCGTCCTCGCGGTCGATCAACGTTGGTTCCCTGTCGTCCTCGGTGGTCGGATCCTGGTCACCGGCTGCGGCCGGTCCTCCGCGGCGACCTCGGGCTTGCCGGCCTCGACGACGCTCCCCCACGCGGACTTCCACCACAGCGGCCGGTTCGCCTCGGTCACCGAGCCGGGGTCGGACAGGGTGTCCGTGTGGCCGAGCGGCTTGCCGTTGTCGTCGAGCACCTGGAAGCCGATCTCGCCCGGCAGCACCCAGCCGAACCTCTGGTGGGCGACGGTGCGGACGTAGGCCGGGTCGTTCCAGCGCTTCTTCTCGCGCTCCAGGTCGGAGATCGTCACCCGGGACTCCGAGATGTCCTGGCTGAGCGCGGCCAGGTGCCGACGCTGCTCGAGGTAGGCCCGCATGCTCGACGCGTAGGACACCATCAGCACCGCGAGCACGAGCACCAGGATCGCGGCCCGGCCGGTCAGACGCGGGCGGGGCGGGACCTGCCGGGCGGTCGACGTGCGCTGCCGGGGCGTTCCCCTGCGAGGACCGGACCCGGCCCCGGGACGTGCACCGGGGCCCGAACGCGGTCGCGGGGTCGACGTACGCCGGGTGGCACCACGGGGACCCGACCCGGTGGCGCGCTTGCGGGGGTCAGACCCCCGTCCCGACGGACGACTCTGCGACATCGGGCCGTCAGCCGACCTTGCCGTAGCGCGGGAAGGCGCCACGACCGGCGTACCGGGCGGCGTCGTCGAGCTCCTCCTCGATGCGGAGCAGCTGGTTGTACTTCGCGACACGCTCGGACCGGGCCGGTGCGCCGGTCTTGATCTGGCCGCAGTTCGTCGCCACGGCGAGGTCGGCGATCGTGGTGTCCTCGGTCTCGCCCGAGCGGTGGCTCATCATGCAGCGGAAGCCGTTGCGGTGCGCGAGGTCGACCGAGTCGAGGGTCTCGGTGAGCGAGCCGATCTGGTTCACCTTCACCAGCAGCGCGTTGGCCGACTGCTCGGTGATGCCGCGGCCGAGCCGGTCGACGTTGGTGACGAACAGGTCGTCGCCGACGATCTGGACCCGGTTGCCGAGCTCGGCGGTCATCGCCGACCAGCCCTCCCAGTCCTCCTCGTCGAGCGGGTCCTCGATGGAGACGATCGGGTACGACGAGGCCAGGTCGGCGTAGTAGCGCTGCATGTCCGCGGCGGTCTTCGCCGCACCCTCGAACTGGTAGGCGCCGTCCTCGAAGAACTCCGAGGCGGCCACGTCGAGCGCGAAGACGATGTCCTGGCCGACGGTCAGGCCGGCCTTCTCGACCGCGGTGGAGATCAGGTCGAGGGCCTCGCGGTTGTTCGGGAGGTCGGGGGCGAACCCGCCCTCGTCACCGAGACCGGTCGCCAGGCCCTTCTCCTTCAGCACCGCCTTGAGCGCGTGGTAGACGCTGGCGCCCTGCTGCAGCGCCTCCCGGAACGTCGCGGCGCCGATCGGCGCGATCATGAACTCCTGGATGTTCACGCCGGTGTCAGCGTGCGCGCCGCCGTTGAGGATGTTCATCATCGGCACCGGCAGCAGGTGTGCGTTGGGGCCGCCGACGTAGCGGAACAGCGGCAGGTCGGCCGAGTCCGCGGCCGCGCGTGCGACCGCGAGCGAGACGCCGAGGATCGCGTTGGCGCCGAGCTTGGCCTTGTTCGGGGTGCCGTCGAGCTCGAGCAGCCGGGCGTCGACGAGCCGCTGCTCGGAGGCCTCGAAGCCGATCAGCTCCGGACCGATGACGTCGAGCACTCCGTCCACGGCCTTGCCGACCCCCTTGCCGCCGTACCGGTCACCGCCGTCGCGCAGCTCGACCGCCTCGAACGCACCGGTGGAGGCACCGGACGGGACGGCCGCGCGGCCGATGGTGCCGTCGTCGAGGGCCACCTCGACCTCGATGGTGGGGTTTCCACGCGAGTCGAGAATCTCGCGTGCGCCGACAGCCTCGATGGACGCCACGGTGTGCTCCTGCTGGGTCGAAGGGACAGGTCACGAACACAGACGCGACCAGCCTAACGGCGCACGTCTGCCGAAGCGGGGACGGCTCGCCCTCGGGGCGGGACCTCGACGGCCCTCGTCCGCGGCTGCCGGGGCTGCACCCGGGGAGGAGGGCGCAAGCAACTGGCGTCCGAACGGGGAGGAACTGGCTTCTCGACGGGAAGGAACTGCCTTCTCAACGAGGGGGTTCGGCGGCGCGGACGTGCTCGGCGAGGCGGCGTACGGCGTCGCGCAGCTCCTGCTCGGCGTCCAGGCCCGCGGCCCGGGCCTCCACGACGAGGGCGAGCAGCCGGTCCCCCAGCCGGGGACCCGCCTCCTCGGCGGGCTGGTCGGCAGGGCCCGGGGTGCCCGGCGCCGGGGTGACGCCGATCTTCGCCGCCCGGCCGAGCACCTTCTCGGCGAGGGCCAGCGCCGGCAGCGCGGGCGGGATCCCGTCGAGCACCGAGGCACGGCCCTTCTCCGAGGCCTTCAGCGCGTCCCAGTTGCGCTCCACCTCGTCGGCATCGGCCACGTCCAGCCCGGCGAACACGTGCGGGTGCCGGTGCACGAGCTTGTCGACGATGTCGGCGGCGACGTCGTCGATGGTGAAGCCGTTCCCGGCACCGTCGAGCGCCTCCGAGGCGATGCGGGCGTGGAAGTAGACCTGCAGCAGCAGGTCGCCGAGCTCCTCGCGCAGGTGCGTGTAGTCCGGCTCGTCACCCAGCCCCTCGATGGCCTCGAGGGTCTCGTAGGTCTCCTCCAGGAGGTACGTCGCCAGCGACCGGTGGGTCTGCTCGCGGTCCCACGGGCACTCGGTGCGCAACCGGTCCATCACCGTGACGAGATCGAGCAGGCGGGCACCCGGCACGTCGTACGACGCGTGCAGCACCTCGACCTGGACGTCGGAGCCGTCCACGATCGCAGTCGCCAGAGCGGTCGGGAAGCGCTCGGCCTCGGCGTCGTCGGCCAGCCACACCACGTCGTTCTCGCGGGCCAGGTCGAGCAGCGCGGCCACGGACGGCTCCGGGAGCACGTCGACCGGGTGGCCGGAGGCGGCCACCGCCCGGGCCAGTGGCGCACCGGCCGAGGACGCCAGCCGTCGTGGCGCGGCGGAGATCGCCGACCACGCGGCCCAGGACAGCAGCCCGGGGGCGACCCGCGGGCTGGTGACCAGCAGGGTCAGGGCGTGGCTGGAGATGATGCGGTCCTAGCGGGCGTGGCATCCGCGCCCGGTCCGGCAAGGCCGAGTCGCGAGAGCGCAGCGTGCTGCGCCGAGCGGCGAGAACGCCGTCGGTCGGGATGCGGGGCCGCGCACGCGACCGCAGGATCGACAGTCACGCCCTAGCTGCACTTCTGGCTGGCCGGCAGCGCGGCGACCCAGCCCGCGGACGGGTCCGGGCTGCTCCCGTCCTTGGCGTCCGAGGAGGCCGCCACCGACAGCGACCCGCTCTTCGCGAGAAGGGCGTTCTTGGAGTACTCGCCGTAGCGGGGGTCGACCGACACGTCGACGTTCTTCGCCGCCCAGGCGTTGCGGAGCTTGGTGCCCTCGGAGACGGCCTGCTGCTCGGTGGCGTTCTGCTGGCCGGTCCTGGCCAGCTCGCGACGGCCGACCTCGATCAGCATCAGCTGGCCCTCGGCGTACTCCTGCAGGGTCTGCTTGAAGTCCGCACGGTGCTCGGCCGGCAGCGCTGCGATGCTCTTCGCGTTCGCGGCGAGCGCGGCCGACACCTGCTTCTGGTCGGGCTGCACGCCCTGCGACTCGCCGAACTGGCGCGAGAGCGCGCTGTTGATCAGCACGTCGAGCGCGCCCTGCCGGGCGGCCCGGCTGGCGAGGTCCTGCGGCTGGCCGGGCTGGCCGGCACCGGCCTGTGCGGCGCACAGGGCGCTCGCCACGTCGTCGACCCGGCCCACGCTGATGCTGTCGGAGCCGACCACGGCCGCCGAACCCGGGTGCGTGCCGCACGCGGACAGCAGCAGGGCGGCGACCCCGACGAGCGCGGCCAGGACGGATCCCCTGAGGGTGCGGGAACGGGTCACGACGACTCTTTCTCCTAGCTCGGTGCGGGTGCCGGAGCGCGGTCGATGACCGAGTCGATCACCTCACGCGCCCAGGTCAGCAGTGCCTCGTCGCGGATGGGCTGACCGGCCACGACGGCCGTCGACGGACGGGGCACCAGCATCGTACGCAGGTTGGCCTTGACGAGGCTCTTGGGGTAGATGCGGTTGAGCCGCACCACCGCCGAGTCGGGGAGGTCCACCGGCGCGAACCGGACGTACTTGCCCTGCAGCGTGACGTCGGTGAGGCCCGCCTGCCGGGCCCGGGCCCGGAACCGCGCGACCTGCAGCAGGCTGGCCACCGCGGCCGGCGGCTCGCCGTACCGGTCGAGCATCTCCTCGCGGATCAGGTCGACGTCCTCGTCGGCGCGCACCTCGGCCAGCCGCTTGTACATCTCCAGACGCAGCCGCTCGCTCGGCACGTAGTCGTGCGGCAGGTGCGCGTCGATCGGCAGCTCGATCTTGGTCTCCACCGGCTCGGGGGCACCGTCCCCGCGGAACTCGCTGACCGCCTCGCCGACCAGCCGGACGTAGAGGTCGAACCCCACGTCGGCGATGTGCCCGGACTGCTCGCCGCCGAGCAGGTTGCCGGCGCCGCGGATCTCCAGGTCCTTCATCGCGATCGCCATGCCGCCGCCCAGGTCGGAGTGCTGGGCCAAGGTGGCCAGCCGCTCGTGCGCAGTCTCGGTCAGCGGCTTGTCAGGCGGGTAGAGGAAGTAGGCGTAGGCCCGCTCCCGGCCCCGGCCGACCCGGCCCCGCAGCTGGTGCAGCTGGGACAGGCCGAGAGTGTCGGCCCGCTCGATCACCATCGTGTTCGCGTTGGACACGTCGAGCCCGGACTCGACGATCGTGGTGCACACCAGCACGTCGAAGCGCTTCTCCCAGAAGTCCAGCATCACCTGCTCGAGCTGGTGCTCCCCCATCTGCCCGTGCGCGGTCGCCACCCGGGCCTCGGGCACCAGCTCCCGGATCCGCGCGGCCGCCTTGTCGATGGACTGCACCCTGTTGTGGATGAAGAACACCTGGCCCTCGCGGAGCAGCTCGCGCCGGATCGCGGCGACCACCTGCCGGTCCTCATAGGCGCCGACGTACGTCAGCACCGGGTGCCGCTCCTCCGGCGGGGTGGTGATCGTGGACATCTCGCGGATGCCGGTGATCGCCATCTCCAGGGTGCGCGGGATCGGCGTCGCGGACATCGAGAGCACGTCGACCGACGTGCGGAGCCGCTTCATCTGCTCCTTGTGCTCGACACCGAAGCGCTGCTCCTCGTCGACGATGATCAGCCCGAGGTTCTTCATCTTGATGTCCGGGTTGAGCAGCCGGTGCGTGCCGATCACGATGTCGACCTTGCCCTCCCGGAGCTCCTCGATGACCTCGGCCGCCTCCTTGTCGGTCTGGAAGCGCGAGAGGCCCTTGAGGAGCACCGGGAAGCCGGCCATCCGCTCGCTGAACGTCGAGAAGTGCTGCTGCACGAGCAGCGTGGTCGGGACGAGTACGGCGACCTGCTTGCCGTCCTGCACGGCCTTGAACGCCGCACGCACCGCGATCTCGGTCTTGCCGTAGCCCACGTCGCCGCACACCAGCCGGTCCATCGGGACCTGCAGCTCCATGTCGTGCTTGACCTCGTCGACCGTGGAGAGCTGGTCGGGGGTCTCCACGAACGGGAAGGCGTCCTCGAGCTCGCGCTGCCACGGGCTGTCCGGCCCGAACGCGTGGCCCCGGGTGGCCTGCCGCGCGGCGTACAGCTTGATCAGCTCGGCGGCGATCTGCTTGACCGCCTTGCGCGCCCGGCCCTTGCGCTTGGCCCAGTCCGCACCGCCGAGCCGGTCCAGCGACGGCTGCTCGCCGCCGACGTAGCGGGTGACCTGGTCGAGCTGGTCGGTCGGCACGTACAGCTTGTCGGCGGGTTGGCCGCGCTTGGAGGAGCCGTACTCCAGCACGAGGTACTCCCGGGTGGCGCCCTGCACCTCGCGCTGCTTCATCTCCAGGTAGCGACCGACCCCGTGCTGCTCGTGCACGACGTAGTCGCCGGGCTTCAGCTCGAGCGGGTCGATCTGCTTCTTGCGGCGGGTCGGCATCTTGCGCATGTCCTTGGTGGACGCGCGCTGCCCGGTGAGGTCGTCACCGGTGAGCACCGCGAGGCAGAGGCCCTCGTCGACGAAGCCGTGCTCGAGGGTGGCCGTGGTGACGTGCACCAGCCCGGCCTCGGGCTCGTCGTCGAGCGACTCGACGTACCGGACGGCCACGTCGTGCTCCTTGAGCACCTCGACCATCCGATGGGCGGGGCCGTGCCCCTCGTGCACCAGCACGACCCGGCTCCGGTTGCCGAGCCAGGCCCTGATGTCGGTGACCGCGCGCTCCATGTCCCCGCGGTAGGCCTCGACGGGCCGCACCGGCAGCACCCGGGACTCCACCGCGCCGGCCTCGGCGTCGACGCCGGCCGAGACGATCTCGCCCATCGAGTCCCGCAGCGGCTGCTGCGCCGCGGCCTCCGGGTCCAGGCCGAACGGCGACACGCTCCACCACGCCTTGCCCTGCGCCAGGCTCATCGTCCGCACGTCGGCCAGCGAGTGGTAGGACGCCTTGCCCAGGTCGATCGGGGCCTGCCCACCGCCGGCCGCGGCCGCCCAGGACGCCTCCAGGAACTCCTCGCTCGTCGCGACCAGGTCGTGCGCCCGGCTGCGCGCGCGCTCCGGGTCCAGCACCAGGACGTGGGTCTGCGACGGCAGCAGGTCGACGAGCATCTCCATCTCGTCGACCAGCACCGGGGCCAGCGACTCCATGCCCTCGACGGCGTGACCGTCCGCGAGCTTCTCGAAGATCTCCGCGAGCTGCGGGTGGCTGTCGCGCAGCCGGGCGGCCCGGGCCCGCACCTCGTCGGTGAGCAGCAGCTCGCGGCACGGCGGTGCCCACACCCGCTCGGCCGGCTCGAGGGTGCGCTGGTCGGCGACCGCGAAGGACCGGATCTCCTCGACCTCGTCCCCCCAGAACTCCACCCGGAGCGGGTGCTCCTCGGTCGGCGGGAAGACGTCGATGATGCCGCCGCGGACCGCGAACTCCCCGCGCTTCTCCACCAGGTCCACCCGGGTGTAAGCCGCGCCTGCGAGCCGTCGTACGACGTCGTCGAGCGGGACCTCCGTGCCGACGGTCAGCTCGACCGGCTCGAGGTCCGCGAGCCCGCGCACCTGCGGCTGCAGGACGGAGCGGACCGGGGCGACGACGACCTTGAGGGGGCCGTTGGACGCGTCGGTGCCGGGATGCCGCAGCCGGCGCAGCACCGCCAGCCGGCGGCCGACGGTGTCGCTGCGCGGGGACAGCCGCTCGTGCGGCAGCGTCTCCCACGCCGGGTAGTAGGCCACCTCGGAGGGGTCCATCAGCCCGGCGAGGGACGTCACCAGGTCCTCGGCCTCGCGCGCCGTCGCGGCCACCGCGAGCACGGTGCGCCCGGCGTCCACCAGACCCTTGACGACGAACGGGCGCAGCGCGCTCGGTGCGGTCAGGTCCAGGGCGGGGACGACCCCGTCGCGCGCGTCCTCCATCGCCCCGGCGAGCGTCTTGTCCTGGAGCACCAGGTCGGCCAGACCGCTCACACCCACGGGTTCTCTCCTGCGTCTCGAGGCAACACGACTGCCCCCGCATCACGCCCAGAAGGGGGTTGGCGGGGGTTGTCGGGCCAGTCTACGAGGCGTTCCCGACGGCATCGCGGTCGCGCTGCCAGGCCTCGACCTCGGCCTCGCTCCGCAGGATGCAGAACTCGTTGCCCTCCGGGTCCGCAAGCCAGAAGGCTGGCGTCCGGGTCGGAGATGTCCACTAGGTTGCTGGGCATGGCAGCGTCGAAGAGCCCGGCGGTCGAGCTGGAGGTCGACGACCGGGTCGTCCGGATCACCAACCCCGACCGGGTCTACTTCCCGGCGCGCGGCGAGACCAAGCTCGACCTCGTCGAGTACTACCTCTCGGTCCGCGACGGCATCGTCAACGCCCTCTTCGAGCGTCCCTGCATGCTGCACCGCTTCCCGACCGGGGTCAGCGGCGAGAAGGTGCACCAGAAGCGGCTGCCGGCCGGCGCCCCGCCGTGGATGGAGACGGTGCGGGTGCACTTCCCGCGGTGGAACCGCACCGCCGACGAGCTGTGCGTCACCGAGATCGCGCACGTGGTGTGGGCGGTGCAGATGTCGACGGTCGAGTTCCACCCCTGGAACAGCCGCCGCGCCGACACCGAGAAGCCCGATGAGTGGCGCATCGACCTCGACCCCGGCGACGCCTGCGACTTCGCCACCGTGCGCCGGGTCGCGCACGTCGTCCACGAGGTCCTCGACGAGCTCGGTGCGACGGGCTTCCCGAAGACGTCCGGCGGGAAGGGAATGCACGTCTACGTGCGGATCCCGCCCGAGCACGGCTTCAAGGACGTACGACGGGCAGCGCTCGCGTTCGCCCGCGAGGTGGAGCGGCGCACCGACGACGTGACGACGACCTGGTGGCGCAAGGACCGTGACCCGACGAAGCTGTTCGTGGACTACAACCAGAACGCCCGGGACCACACCATCGCGGCGGCCTACTCGGTGCGCGGCAACCCCGAGGGCACGGTGTCCACGCCGATCCGCTGGGACGAGGTCGACGACGTGGACCCGCGCGACTGCACCATCGCGACGGTGCCCGCGCGGTTCGCCGAGCTCGGCGACCTGCACGCCGGCATCGACGAGGAGGTCTTCGACATCCGGCCGCTGTTGACGTGGGCCGAGCGTGACGAGCGCGAGGGTGCTGAGACGCCGCCCGAACCCGAGGGGTGACCGCTTACCGGGGGATGCAGGAGAACTTGCCCTTCCCGTGGCAAGCGATCCACGTGGACATGCAGTTCTCCATGGTCAGCCCGCTGCGATGAGCGCGAGCACCTCGTCAGTGGGCCGGACGTCGCCGAAGGTCCGGTAGACCGTGTGCAGCGTGGCGTTGTGGTCCTGGTCGCGACGCGCCGCGTTGGCGTCGGCCACCATCACCACGCGGTAGCCCAGGGTGCTGGCGTCGCGAGCGGTCGACTCGCAGCACACGTTGGTGACCGCGCCGGTCACGAGCACGGTGTCGAGGCCCCGCTCCTGCAGCAGTCCGGGCAGCGGCGAGAACCCGGGGAAGAACGCGCTGGGCGCCGTCTTCTCGACCAGCAGGTCCTCGTCGGCCACGGTGAGCTCGTGCCACAGGCGGTCACGCAGCGGGCCCTCACCTCCGGCCGCACGGAACATTGCGGCGATCTCGGGACCGAAGAACTCGTCGCTGGTCGCGGACGGCTCACCCGCACCGGGCAGCACCCAGGCCACGGTTCCACCCGCCTCGCGCAGAGCGGTCGCGATCGTGTTGACGCGCGGCACGACGCCGCGGGCGTAGGGCATCTCCTCGACGAAGAACGACACCAGGTCGACGACCACCAGCACGGTGCGACGGGGGTCGAGACGCTCGTAGGCGTGTCGCCGGCCCCGCCGCTGCTCCTGCCGGGCGTACTCCCGCTCCTCGATCCGCCAGTCATGGGTCAGCGCGTCCATAGCTCATAGTCTCCCGCATCCCACTGTTCGAGAACGCGCGACGCACCCCACGGCGTTCGCGGCCTGCCGCTCGCGGAGCAGGTCGCCGATGGCGGCCGCGACGGTCGTCTTGCCGACCCCGAGCGGGTCGGTGAGCAGCAGCGCCCGCGGGCTCACCGGACCGCGAGACCGTGCCGCGCGAGGTGGCCGTTCAGCGCGTCGAGCCCGTCGCCGTGCACCCAGTGCTCCGCGGCCAGCCCGACCTCGCGGGCCGCCTCGACGTTGGGCAGGCTGTCGTCGACGAACAGCACCCGGTCGGGCTGCTCCCCCAGCCGGTCCAGGATCGTCGTGAAGTACGCCGGGTCGGGCTTGGCGACCCGCAGGGCAAAGGAGTAGAACGCCTCGTCGAGCAGGTCGCCGTAGCCGAGCTCGTCGTGCATGAACGTGCCTCGGCGCACGTCCTGGTTGGTGGCCAGGCAGCACCGGATCCCCTGCGCCCGCAGGGCTCTGACGATCTCGTGGGTCCCGGGCACCGCCTCGATCGTCAGCCAGACGCCCACCAGGTCGTCGTACGCCGCAGGGATGCCCCAGCGTTCCAGCAGACCCGGCAGCACCTCGAGCCAGCGCGCGTCCCCGGTGAGGGCGGGACGCTCGGCGGCGTACGCGTCGGCCATGAACCCCTCGACGTCGTCGACCCGCCCCTGGAGGGCGGGACGCATCGACTCCTCGAAGCCGTTCGGGGTGCGCTGCAGGACCCCGTCGGCGTCGAACAGGACGGTCGAGATCACGTGACCGGGTGCCGGTCGATGTAGTCGAGGATCGCGTCCGCCAGCTCCGGGCGGCAGACCACGAGGTCGGGCAGCAGCACGTTCTCCTGGTTGTAGACCAGCGGCGACCCGTCGATCCGGCTGGTGTGCAGGCCGGCGGCCCGGGCGACCGCGATCGGGGCCGCGGAGTCCCACTCGTACTGGCCACCGGAGTGCACGTAGGCGTCGGACACGTCGCGCACCACGGAGATCACCTTGGCGCCGGCGGAGCCCATCGGCACCAGGTCGGCGCCGAGCTCGGCGGCCAGCCCCTCCACGAAGGCCGGCGGCCGGGTCCGGCTGACCGCGATGCGCGGCCGCTCCGCCGTCCGGGGCGGGACCAGCGGCGGGTGCCCGGTGTCGAAGGTCGCGCCGATGCCGGGCTGGGCGACCGCACCGGCGACGAGCTCGCCACCGGACCCGTCGTCGGCCCAGAGCGCGACGTGCACCGCCCAGTCGTCGCGCGGCGGCTCGGAGAACTCCCGGGTGCCGTCGAGCGGGTCGATGATCCACACCCGCCGGGCGGTGAGCCGGTCCGTGTTCGCGATGCTCGCCTTGCTCTCCTCCGACATCACCGCGTCACCGGGCCGGTAGCGGGCGCACAGCTCCATCAGCAGGTCGTGCGCGGCCATGTCGCCGGCGTCCTTGAGGGCCTTGCCCTCGAGGCCCTGGGCCCTGACCTCGGTGAGCAGCTCGCCGGCGACGGTGGCGGCCCAGGCCGCGAAGGCGTGGTCGTCGGTCTCGGCAGCGGTCGGGGGCACGGGGATCCTCGGTGAGTCGGTCACCCGCCCGAGGCTACCTATTGAAGACGTTCTGGGTCTTCTCGAGGCCGTCGGTGAGCAGTGACTCGACGGCGTCCGCGGCGCGGTCCACCTGGAACGGCAGGATCTTCCGCTCGGTCGAGGAGTAGTCCTGGAGCACGAAGTCCGCCGGGGCCATCCGGCCGGGCGGGCGGCCGATGCCGACCCGGACCCGGGCGAACTCGCCGGAGTCCAGGGACCGCCGCATGGAGCGCAGGCCGTTGTGCCCGTTGTCGCCGCCGCCGACCTTGACCCGCAGCGTGTCGAACGGGATGTCCAGCTCGTCGTGCACGGCGACCACCCGCTCGACGGGCACCTTGTAGAACTTCATCAGCGCGGACACCGGCCCGCCGGTCTCGTTCATGTAGCAGCGCGGACGCGCGAGCACGACGCGCACCCCGCCCGGACCCCCGAGGCGGCCCTCCACGACCTCGGCGCGACCGGTCTTGTGCGACTTGAACGAGCCGCCGACCCGGGCCGCGAGCTCGTCGTTGACCAGGTAGCCGACGTTGTGCCGGTTGCCGGCGTACGAAGGGCCGGGGTTCCCGAGCCCGACGACCAACCAGACTGGTTCGGTCATCGGCAGCTCACGAGAACCCCGGCCCTTTCGGAAGATCAACAGCGTCGTGCGGGAACGAGGGTCACTCGCCCTCGGTCTTCTCCGCACCCTCGGCGCCGGACTCCTCGCCCTCGGCAGCCTCGGCGGCCTCCTCCTCGGGCTCCTCGCGCTCGATACCGACCTCGGCCTCGGCCTCGGCGAGCTCCTCCTCGACCTCGGCAGCGGTCGGGGCGTGCGTCACGTTGACGATCAGCGCGTCGTCGTCCAGCAGCACGGTCGAGCCGCTCGGGACCTTCAGGTCCTTCGCCAGGATCTGGTCGCCGACCTGGGCGCCCTCGATGGAGACCTCGACGTACTCCGGGATGTGGGTGGCCTCGGCCTCGACCGAGATGGTGCTGGTCTCGGTGACGACCAGGGCGTCCGGGTCGGCGTCGCCGACCAGGTGCACCGGGATGTCGACGGTGACCTTCTCACCCTTCCTCACGATGAGCAGGTCGATGTGCTCGAGAAAGCCCTTGATCGGGTCCCGCTGGATCTGCTTGGGCAGGGCGAGCTGGTCCTTGCCCTCGATCGTGATGGTCAGCAGGGCGTTCGCGCCGCCGTGCTTGAGGGCCAGCATGGTGTCGTGGCCCGGCAGCGTGATGTGCACCGGGTCGCCACCGTGGCCGTAGAGGACTGCGGGCACCTTGTCGGCGCGACGGATGCGGCGGGCCGCTCCCTTGCCGAACTCGGTGCGGGGCTCTGCCTTGATGTTGCTCTCCGACACGGGTCTTGCTCCTCAGCTGATCTCGACTACGTCCATCTGCACGTGTGTGCACGCCTGGCGCTGCCGTCGTACGAAGGGAAGGGCGCCGCGAGACACGGGCGCGAGCACGCGGTCAGGGACCGGGTCGAGCCACCGCGTCGATCACGGAGCGAACATCTCCCTCGCCGAGGCAACTGCCCGAGTCTAGCGAGACGCGGGAGCCGAAGCGAATCCGTCCTGTGAGATCTACTGGGCGTGACCGTCGAAGAGGCTGGTGACCGACCCGTCCTCGAAGACCTCGCGGATCGCCCGGCTGATCAGCGGGGCGATGGAGAGCACGGTGAGCTTGTCGAACTGCCGCTCGGCCGGGATCGGCAGGGTGTTGGTGACCACGACCTCGGTGGCCGAGCAGTTCTTCAGCCGGTCGACCGCCGGGTCGGACAGGATCGCGTGGGTGGCGGCGATGACCACGCCGGCGGCGCCGTCGTTCATCAACGCCTCGGTCGCCTTCACGATCGTGCCGCCGGTGTCGATCATGTCGTCGACGAGCACGCAGATCCGGTCGGTCACGTCGCCGACGACCCGGTTGGCGACCGACTCGTTGGGCCGGTCGATGTTGCGGGTCTTGTGGATGAACGCCAGCGGGGCGCCGCCGAGCCGGTTGGACCACTGCTCGGCGACCTTGATCCGGCCGGCGTCGGGCGAGACGACCGCGAGCTTCTCGTTGCCGTACTTCGCGCGCACGTGCTCGGACAGGATCGGCAGTGCCATCAGATGGTCGACCGGGCCGTCGAAGAAGCCCTGGATCTGGGCGGTGTGCAGGTCGACCGCGATCAGCCGGTCGGCACCCGCGGTCTTGAACAGGTCGGCCATCAGCCGCGCCGAGATCGGCTCGCGGCCGCGGTGCTTCTTGTCCTGGCGCGCGTAGCCGTAGAACGGCATCACCACGGTGATCCGCTTGGCCGAGGCCCGCTTCAGCGCGTCGACCATGATCAGGTGCTCCATGATCCACTCGTTGACCGGAGCGGTGTGGCTCTGGATCACGAAGGCGTCGGAACCGCGGACGGACTCCTCGAAGCGGACGTAGATCTCGCTGTTCGCGAACTCGTAGGCCGACGTCGGCACCAGCCCCGTGCCCAGCATCTCGGCCACCTCCTCGGCCAGACCGGGATGTGCCCGACCACTGAAGACCATCAGGTTCTTCTCGGTGGTCCGCTTCAGTCCGCTCACGACGGGGTCTCCTGGGGGTGACGGTTGGCTGTCAGTCCGGGTCGTTCGACTACTCGGATTGTGCCTCGGACCCGTCGCCCTGAGCCAACTGGGAGGGGTCCGTGTGAGACGTCGCACTCCGCGCCCGCGCGGCCTCCGCCGCCTCGGCCATCGGGGTGCCCGGCCGCTTGCGGAGCGTCCAGCCCTCGATCTCGCGCTGCGGCCCGCTCGAGACGGCCAGCGCGCCGGGCGGCACGTCCCGGCGTACGACGGTCCCGGCCCCCGTCGCGGCCCCGTCACCGATCTCGACCGGGGCGACGAACGTGTTGTTGGACGCGGTCCGGGCCTGCTTGCCGATCCGGGTCCGGTGCTTGGCGACGCCGTCGTAGTTGGCGAAGATCGTGCCGGCGCCGATGTTGGAGCCCTCGCCGATCTCGGCGTCCCCGACGTAGGACAGGTGCGGCACCTTGGCCCCGTCGCCGATGCGGGCGTTCTTGGTCTCCACGAACCCGCCGATCTTGCCGCCCCGGCCGAGCTCGGTGCCGGGCCGCAGGTAGGAGAACGGCCCCACGGTGGCCTCCGGCCCCACCACGGCCAGCTCACCGTGGGTGCGCACGACCTTCGCGCCGGCGCCGACCTCGACGTCCTTGAGCGTGCAGTCCGGGCCGACGACGGCGTCCTCGGCGACGACCGTGGCACCGAGCAGCTGGACGCCGGGCAGGATCGTCACGTCGCGCTCGAGCACCACGTCCGCGTCGATCCAGGTGGTCGCCGGGTCGACGACGGTGACCCCGTCGCGCATCCAGCGGTCCAGGATCCGCCGGTTCATCTCGGCGGCCAGACCGGCCAGCTGGGCCCGGTCGTTGGCCCCCTCGGTCTGCATCACGTCGTCGATGCGGTGCGCCCCGACGGCCCGGCGGTCCTGGTGCGCGATGGCGACGACGTCGGTGAGGTAGTACTCCCCCTTGGCGTTGTCGTTGCTGATCCGGCTCAGCGCATCGGCGAGGAACGCCCCGTCGAACGCGAAGATGCCGCTGTTGATCTCGCGGACCCCGGCCTGCTCCGAGGTGGCGTCCTTCTCCTCGACGATCGCGGTCACCGACCCGTCCTCGTTGCGCAGGATCCGTCCGTAGCCGAACGGGTCGGGGACCTCGGCCGTGAGCACGGTGATCGCCCGGTCGGTCGCGCAGTGCGCCTGGACCAGGTCGCTGAGCGTCTCGCCCTGCATGAGCGGGGTGTCGCCCGCCATCACGAGCACCACCCCGTCCGTCGTACCGGCCGCGTTGCGGAGCTCGTCGAGGGCGATACGGACGGCGTGCCCGGTGCCGTCCTGCGTCTCCTGCACGGCGAGCAGGGCACGCGGCACCTGCTCGAGGATGTGCGGGCCGACCTGGTCGCGGCTGTTCCCGACCACGGCGACCAGGTGCGCGGGCTCGACGTGCAGCGCAGCGGTCAGCACGTGGCCGATCATGCTGCGCCCGCAGACCGGGTGCAGCACCTTCATCAGCTTGGACTTCATCCGGGTGCCACTGCCGGCGGCGAGCACCACCACGGCCGTGGGACGGGTCTGCTGGGCCGGTTCGGTCACGGTCTCTCCTGCCGGTGGGCGACGTCGGGCGGACGGATGGCTCCCCGGGTAGGAGTCGAACCTACGTCGCTTTGTCCGCATTCAAAGTGCGGCGGGCCCTGCCGACAGACCAACCGGGGATAGCCCCCGGCCCGGCTGTGCGCGACCCGGGGTGGCGCCGCCAAGACTACGCAGATCGCCGGTCGTCCGGGTGAGCGGGCGCGGGCGCGCCGGGCGGCGGGCATCGCGGCGGCTGGGTACTTACGGTTGCGTAGGTTACGGTTGCGTAGGTACGAGCCCCGACGGACAAGGAACCCGATGACCCCACAGACCGCCAGCCACGAGCGACAGGCCGAGGCCGAAGACGACCTCACCCCCGTCAGCGCCACCCTCGGCGGGGACACCCAGTCGCGCAAGGAGCAGGCCGCGCTGGGCCTGTTCATCGTGGTGCCGTTCCTGGCGGTCGCCGCCGCCGTACCCGTCGCCTGGGGCGGCTGGCTCGGCTGGACCGACGTACTGATCACCGTCGTCATGTACTGGCTCACCGGTCACGGCATCACCGTCGGCTTCCACCGGCTGTTCACGCACAAGTCCTTCAAGCCGAACCGTGCGGTGAAGATCGCCCTCGCGGTCGCCGGCTCGATGGCGGTCCAGGGCCCGGTCGTGCGCTGGGTGGCCGACCACCGCAAGCACCACAAGTTCTCCGACCGCGACGGCGACCCGCACTCCCCCTGGCGCTACGGCACCAGCGTCGCCGCCCTCACCAAGGGGTTCCTCCACGCCCACCTGATGTGGCTGTTCAACCCGGAGCAGACCCCGCAGCGCAAGTACGCCCCCGACCTGATGAAGGACCGCGACCTGGTCCGGATCTCCCGGCAGTTCCCGATGTGGGTCGCGGTGTCGATGTTCGCGCCCGCGCTCGCCGGCGGGCTGCTCACGATGTCCTGGCAGGGTGCGGTCACCGCGTTCTTCTGGGCCTCCCTGGTCCGCGTCTCGCTGCTGCACCACGTCACCTGGTCGATCAACTCGATCTGCCACACCGTCGGCGAGCGACCGTTCGTCTCCCGTGACAAGTCCGCCAACGTCTGGTGGCTGGCGATCCCGTCGATGGGCGAGTCCTGGCACAACCTGCACCACGCCGACCCGACCTGTGCCCGGCACGGCGTGCTCCGCGGCCAGATCGACACCTCGGCGCGGGTGATCCGGGTCCTGGAGAAGCTCGGCTGGGTCCGCGACGTGCGGTGGCCGGTCAAGGAGCGCGTCGACGCCAAGCTGGTGCGCAACCAGCGCGACGCGCCGCTGGCGGCCTGACAAGATGTCGCCGGTGCCCGCCGAACAGACCGACACCCTGCGCAGACGGGCGGGCCGCAGCCGGATGACGGCTGCGGAGCGTCGCGAGCAGCTGATCGCGATCGCCCGCGGGCTGTTCGCGGAGCGAGGCTTCGACGGCACCTCCATCGAGGAGATCGCGGCCCGGGCCGAGGTCTCGAAGCCGGTCGTCTACGAGCACTTCGGCGGCAAGGAGGGGCTCTACGCCGTCGTGGTCGACCGCGAGGTCCGCAGCCTGCTGGCGATGATGCAGGACGCGCTCACCGCGGGGCACCCCCGCGTGCTGCTCGAGCAGGCCGCGTTCGCACTGCTCGACTACATCGAGCAGTCCTCCGACGGCTTCCGGATCCTGGTCCGGGACAGCCCGATCGGGTCGGCCTCCGGGTCGTTCGTGTCGATCATCGGCGACGTCGCCTCGCGCGTGGAGTACATCCTGGCCGCGGAGTTCGAGTCCCGCGGCTTCGACCCGTTGGCGGCGCCGATGTACGCCCAGATGCTGGTCGGCATGGTCGGTACGACGGGCCAGTGGTGGCTCGACGCGCGCCAGCCGTCCAAGGAGGTCGTCGCGGCGCACCTGGTCAACCTGGCCTGGCACGGCCTCGCCGGCATGGAGTCCACGCCGACGCTGCGCTCACAGGCCTCGACCCGCTGACTCCCCGTCCGGCGAACCGGTGCGCTCCCGCTCACCGGTGCCTACAGTCGAGGGGTGACCTTCGACGTCACGGCTGATGCCTACGACCGGTTCATGGGGCGGTTCTCCGGACCCCTGGCTGCGCAGTTCGTGGAGCTCGCGCAGCCGCGGGCGGGTCAGCGCGCCCTGGACGTCGGATGCGGCCCCGGGGCGCTGACGGCACAGCTGGTGAAGCACCTGGGTGCCGGTGCCGTCGCGGCGATCGACCCGTCCGCCTCCTTCGTCGAAGCGGCCCGGGCGCGCTTCCCCGAGGTCGACGTACGCCCCGGCACGGCCGAGCGGATCCCCTTCGCCGACGACGACTTCGACCTCGCGCTCGCGCAGCTGGTCGTGCACTTCATGGCCGACCCGGTCGCCGGCCTGCGGGAGATGGCCCGGGTCACCCGCCCCGGTGGCGTCGTCGCCACCTGCGTGTGGGACCACGCGGGCGGGGGCGGCCCCTTGTCCATGTTCTGGCAGGCGGTGCACGACGTCGACCCCGGGGCACCCGACGAGGCCGGCCTCGCCGGCGCCCGTGAGGGTCACCTCGTGGAGCTGTGCGAGGCGGCCGGGCTGCAGGACGTCGAGCCCAGCACGCTGACCGTCCCCGTGCGGTTCGCGACGTTCGCCGACTGGTGGGAGCCGTTCACCCTCGGCGTCGGGCCGGCCGGCGGTTACGTCGCCCGGCTGGACGGGCCGCGGCGTGCCGCGCTGAGGGAGCGCTGCGCACAGCGCCTGCCCCCGGCACCGTTCGAGATCCGCGCCTCGGCCTGGTGCGTGCGCGCCCGCGCCGGAGGTGCCGCATGAGGGTGCTGCGGTTCTTCCTCCTGCTCCTTCTCACCGGCCTGGTCACTGCCGGCGCGGCGGCGGCGCCCGGTGACGTCCGGGCCGCGCCGGTAGCCACGCTGGTCGGCATCCGGGCGGCGCATCACCCCGGCTTCGACCGGGTGGTGTTCGAGCTCACCGGGGGGCTGCCCGCCAGCCGCCGGGTGCGGTACGTCGACCGGCTCATCGGCGATGCCTCCGGCCTGCCGGTCCGGATCGCCGGACGGGCCGTCCTGCAGGTGCGTCTGGAGTCCGCGCAGGCCCACGACGCGCACGGGTCGACGGCTCCGGCACGCACGGCGTTCGCGCTGCCCAACGTGATGACCACGGTCCGTTCCGGCGACTTCGAGGCGGTGACGACGTACGGCATCGGTCTGGCGAGGCGGACCACCTTCCACGTGTCCACCCTGCGCAACCCGAGCCGTGTCGTGGTCGACGTACGCGCCGCCTTCCGCACCGTGAACCGCAGGGTCTACTTCTTCGACAGCGACCGCTTCCGGGCGAACCGACAGCCCTTCTTCACCCCGCGACTGCGTCCGGTCCGGCCCGCGACCCCCGCCACCGGGGTGCTGGACCGGCTGTTCGCCGGACCGCTGCGGCGCGAACGGGCAGCCGGACTGCGGCTGCTGCGCTCCGACGCGACCGGCTTCGCGCACCCGCGGATCCGTGACCGGGTCGCCCGGGTCCGGCTGACCGGTGGCTGCAGCAGCCACGGGTCCACCGTGACCGTCGCCGGCGAGATCATGCCGACGCTCCGGCAGCTTGGCTCGGTCGACTGGGTGAAGATCTACGGTCCGGCCGGCCGGACCGAGAGCCCGTTCGGGCACACCGACTCGATCCCGGCGTGCCTCGAACCCTGACCTCCGGCCCGCCGCGCCCGGGTCAGAGCCCGAAGGCCTCGACGACGCTCGCGGCCACGTCGGCGGCGGACAGGTATGTGTTGTCGATGCGGAGGTACTCCCGTCCGGCGAGCACCGGGTCCGCGACGGTCGACCCGCACCCGGTGTTCATCACGTAGTTCTCCTCGAGGTCCAGCACGTTGCCGTGGGAGAACTCCAGGTCGCGCTTCGACCGCTTCTCCGCAAGCCGGAACTCGGTCCGGTTGCGCACCAGCCGCTCGTCGAGGTCGGCGTACAGCTCGACGAAGGAGACCCGTCCGCCCGCGGACTCGACGATCTCGGCGTACGTCGTGACGATGGCGGCGTCCTCAGGGAGCTCCAGCCCCCACACGAGGGTGAACACCAGACCGGGCAGCTCGGCCTGCACCGCCTCCTCGATGATCCGGCGGCGGAACTCGCCGACCAGCCGGCCGAACGGCGGCGACCCGAACGGGAAGATGTCGAGCACCGGCTCGACCGTCATGTGGTTGTGGAACAGCTTGTAGCCGGTGAGCTTCGCGAGCTCGTGCCCGACCGTCATCTTCCCCACGGCGGGCGGACCGAAGACCAGGACGAAGTGCATGCCCGGATGGTCGCAGCCGGGCCGCCAGATCTCGACCGGTTTTGCGGAGCTACTTCGCCTCGCGCGCCTGCATCCGCGCCTTGAGCGCGTCGCGCTTGTCCTCGAAGCGGAGCGCCTGCTTCTCCAGCTCCTCGAGGAAGTTCGCGAGCTCGGTGCGGGCGGCCTCGCCCTCGGCGTCGAGACCCTCGATCTCGAAGACGTTCCAGAACCGCAGCACCGGCGCGACCACGTCGTCCTTGTGCTGGCGGATGTCGTAGACGCCGGCGATCGCCATCTCGACGGCCTTGCGCTGGAAGCCGGCGATGTCGGTGCCGGGCATCTGGAAGGTCGTCACCACGTCGGTGATCGCGCGCATGGTCTGGTTCGGGTCGAGCTCGAGCGCGGCGCCGAGCAGGTTGCGGTAGAAGACCATGTGCAGGTTCTCGTCGGCCGCGACCCGCGCCAGCAGCTGGTCGGCGACCGGGTCACCGGTGATCTTGCCGGTGTTGCGGTGCGAGACCCGGGTGGCCAGCTCCTGGAAGGACACGTAGGCCAGCGAGCGGACCATGTCATCGTGCTGGGCGGTGTAGCCGGTGGACATGTGGTCCATCCGCAGCCGCTCGAGCTGGACCGGGTCGACCGCGCGACTGGTCAGCAGATAGTCGCGGATCGCGATGCCGTGCCGACCCTCCTCGGCGGTCCAGCGGTGCACCCAGTCACCCCAGGCCGCCTCCCGCCCGAACAGCGTGGCGATCTCGTGGTGGTAGCTCGGCAGGTTGTCCTCGGTGAGCAGGTTCACGATCAGCGAGGACCGCGCGACGTCGGACATCTGCGAGTCGGCGACGTCCCAGGCGTCGCCGCCCAGCGGTCCGTCGAAGTTGCGGCCGTCGCTCCACGGGACGTACTCGTGGGGGAACCACTCCTTGGCCATCGTGAGGTGCCGGTTCAGGTTGCTCTCGACGACCGGCTCCAGCTCGAGCAGCAGCTGGGTCTGGGTCAGTGGTGCACTCATGAACGCCTCCCTCGGTCGGCCGACGTGGCCGACCGTACCTACGCCACCGTAACTTGCGGGCGTCGGCTCCCCTAGCCCACGTGTCAGAGACTGGCCAGTAACTCCACGCGGTTGCCGTTGCCGTCGGCGGTGTGGAAGCGCCGGTAGCCCGGGAAGTCACCGTCCCAGGTCACCGGGAAACCGGCCGCCTCCAGGCGTACGGCGAGCGCGTCGAGCTCGTCGCCGTCGACCACGAACGCTGGATGCGCCTTGCGGGCCGGGGCGAACGGCGCCTCGACACCGACGTGCACCTCGACCCCGTCGGCGCGGAACCAGCAGCCCCCACGCGCCGCGAGCACCGGCGGCTTCTCGACCTCGGGGATGCCGAGCCCCTCGCCGAAGAACCGGCGTGCGGCGTCCTCGCCGCCATCCGGGCAGGACACCTGCACGTGGTGGATCCTCATCAGCGTTCTCCTCCCAGGTAGTACTTCATCCCGATGTGCGAAGCGACGAAGCCGAGCCTCTCGTAGAACCGGCGTGCGGCGTCGCGCTGCGCGTTGGTGGTGAGCTCGACGCGGACCGCCCCGCGGGACCGGGCCAGGTCCAGGACGTGGCGCATCAGCCGCTCGCCGTACCCCTGGCCGCGCAGGTCGGAGCGGACCCGCACCGACTCGACGACGCCCATCTCGCCGCCGACGTAGGTCAGCCGGCGGACCCAGGTGACCTGTGCGGTGGCGACCACCTGGCCGTCGAGCTCGCCGACGAGCAGCGCCTGGTGCGCGTCGGAGGTGATCTCGTCGAAGGCGGCCCGGTAGGCCGAGACGGGCACGTCGTCCTCGCGCACCTCGCGGATCACGTCCTCGCGCTGGAGCGCGACGACGTCGTCGAGGTCAGCGGGCCGGGCCTCCCGGACGATCACCGACCCGTCACCTCCTGCGGGACACGCCGGTCAGAGTGCCGAGTAGCTGCCGGGTCGGCGGGGAGGTGGGCCACGGCGAAGACCCGGCGGAACGGCAGCACGGTGCCGTGCGGGCCGGGCGGGTAGGCCTGGCGCAGCAGCGCCTTGTACTCCGCGACGAACTGCGCCCGCAGGTCGTCGGGCAGGGCCTGCAGGACCGGGCGTGCGCCGGTGCCGCTGATCCAGGTGAACACCGGGTCCTCGCCGGTGAGCAGGTGCAGGTACGTCGTCTCCCAGGCGTCCACCCGCAGGCCCAGGTCGAGCAGCGTCTCGGCGTACACCGCCGGGTCGTGCGAGTGGGGACGCGCGGCCCCGTCGGTGAAGGACGCGAAGCGCGGGTCGGCGGCGAGCTCGCGCAGCAGCACGTGGCTCGGCTCGTCGTGGTTGCCGGGCACCTGGAAGGCGAACCAGCCGCCCGGCGCGACCTGCTCGACCAGGTGCGGCACCAGCGCGAGGTGGTCCGGCACCCACTGGTAGGTCGCGTTCGACAGGAGTACGTCGACCCGCTCGGCCGGCCGCCAGGTCCGCAGGTCGCCCTGCTCGAACCGGACACCGCCGAGGTGCGTCGCCCGTGCGCGCTCGACCATCTCCGGGGACGCGTCCAGGCCGAGCACGTCGGCACCGGGCCAGCGCGCGGCGAGCAGGGCGGTGAGGTTGCCGGGCCCACAGCCGAGGTCGACGACCCGGCCGGGCGCCTCGGCGCCGACACGGGCCAGCAGGTCGAGGTAGGGGCGGCCGCGCTCGTCGGCGTAGACCAGGTAGCGCTCGGGGTCCCAGCTGTGGCTCATCGGCTCACCCGTTTCTCTTGACGTCAAGAGAAACTCTCCCGCGACGGATCTCTCGATGTCAAGAATCTCGACGGCTATGATCGCGACATGCGCGACGAGGTGGACCGGCTCGTCGAGGCCTGGCAGCGCGAGCGCTCCGACCTCGACCTGCAGCCGATGGAGGTGCTCAGCCGGGTGACCCGGCTCGGCCACCACCTCGACCGCGCCCGCCGGCAGGCGTTCGCCGAGCACGACATCGAGTCCTGGGAGTTCGACGTGCTCGCTGCGCTGCGGCGGGCCGGGACGCCGTACGAGCTGTCCCCCGGCCGGCTGCTCAAGGAGACCCTGGTGACCAGCGGCACGATGACCAACCGGGTCGACCGGCTGGCCGCGCGCGGGCTCGTCGAGCGGCTACCGGACCCGCGCGACCGGCGCGGCGTCCTGGTCCGGCTGACCGGGTCCGGTCGCAGCACGGTCGACGGCGCGCTGGAGGGGCTGCTCAGCCGCGAGCAGGGGCTGCTCGCCGGGCTCGACTCGGCCGACCAGAAGCGGCTCGCCGACCTGCTGCGCTCCCTCGTCCTGCCGTTCGAGAGCGAGGGCTGATGCGCGAGATCTGGCTGCGCTTCCTGTCCGGCCCGGACATCGACGGGCTCGGGCTCACCCGCGCCGACATCGTCGGCGCCGTCGAGGCGGTCGTCGCCGCGCACGGCCGGGGCGAGACGGTGTTCGAGCCGCGGGTGCACCTGGTACCGGACAACGGCGGGGTCGGCCACTTCAACGTGCTGCGCGGGCACGTCTCCACACTCGGCGAGCACGGCGTCAGCGGCATCAAGGTCGTCGGCGACTTCGTGCCCAACTACGAGCACGGGCTGCCCAGCGAGCTCGGGCTGGCCACGCTCTACGACCCGCACACCGGCGTGCCGCTGGCGATCATGGACGCGACGATGGTCACCGAGGCGCGCACCGGCGCGATGACCGCGGTCGGCGCCAAGCACCTCGCCCGCCCGGGCTCGCGGATCCTCGGCCACGCCGGCGCCCGCGGCACCGCCTTCTCCAACGTCACCATGCTCGACGCGCTCTTCGACCTCGACGAGATCCGGGTGACCAGCCGCCGCCCGGAGTCGCGCGAGGCGTTCGCCGAGCAGCTGCGCGCCGAGATCTCCACCCCGGTGCGCGTCGTGGACACCGTCGAGGAGGCGTTCGACGACGCCGACATCCTGGTGGAGGCGACCCGGTTGACCGAACCCGCGCCGCTGCTGCGCACCGCGGCGGTGAAGCCGGGTGCGTTCGTGGTCCCCTACGGCACCGTGAGCGCCGTCGAGCTCGACCTGCTCGACGTGATGGACAAGGTCGTCGTCGACGACTGGCGGGAGGCGCAGTCGGGCCGGTTCGGCGCACTGCGTGCGCACGTGGACAGCGGCCGGCTCACCGCGCAGAACGTGTACGCCGAGCTCGGGCAGGTCGTGGCGGGCGACAAGCCGGGTCGCGAGCGCGACGACGAGCGGATCCTGCTCTGGCACCGCGGGCTGTCCGTCCTCGACGTCGCCGTCGCGCACCTGATCCTCGAGCGGGCCGAGTCCGCGGACGCCGGCACCATGCTGCGGTACCGCTGACCATGACCTCCGTCGTGCGCGTCGAGACACCCGCCGACCTCGACCCCTCGGCCGTGCTCGCGGTGGCCGACGGAGCCCGGGTCGAGCTCTCCTCCGACCTGCTCGGCCGCCTCGAACGCTCGCGACAGCAGACCCTCGCGACGCTGGCCGCCAGCGGCCCGGTGTACGGCGTCACGACCGGCATGGGCCTGCACTCGAACCTCGCTGTGGGGGCGGCCGACCAGCCGTCCTACCAGGACGACCTGATGCTCGCCCGGGCCGTCGGCACCGCGCCGTGGCTGGACCTGCGGACCACCCGCGCGGTGGTCGCCACCCGGCTGCGCACGCTGCTGGACCCGGAGACGGGCATCTCACCGGCGCTCGCGGTCGCCCTGGTCGCGGTGCTCGACGCCGGCCTGCACCCGGCCGTGCCCGCCACCGGCAACGGCGCCGCCGGCGAGATCATCCCGCTCGCCCATCTCGGCGGTCTGCTCGCCGGCACCGGGGACGGCCTGACTCCCGACGGCGAGCTGGTCGCCGCGTCCGACCTGCTGCGTCGGGCCGGCGTCGCGCCGTACCAGTTCGCCGCGAAGGAGGGGGTGGCGTTCCTCCAGGGCGTGCCGGTGGCGACCGCGCGCGCGGTGCTGCTCGCCGAGGACGCGCGGCTGGCCGCGGCCCAGAGCCTGACCGTCGCGGCCGCCGAGGTCGCGCTGGTGCGGGCCCCGCGGGACCCGTACGACGCCGCGCTGGTCCGCGGCGACGACCTGCTCGCATGCGTGCACGAGGAGCTGCTCGCGCTCGCCGGCGAGGAGCCCGGCCCGCGGATGCTGCAGGCGCCGGTCTCGTTCCGGGTGACCGGTCCGGCGGTGGCGCACCTGCTGCGCGTGGTGCGGCACCTCGACGAGGCGGTCGAGCGGGCCCTGGCAGCGGTGAGCACCTCCCCCGCGCTCGTGGACGGCCGGTTCCTCGGCACCGCGGGGTTCGACGGCTTCGACGTGGCGGCCGCGCTGGACGGCGTACGCCTCGCCGCGCTGCACGTCGCCGAGACCGGGGCCGCCCGGCTGCACAGGATGCTCGACCCCCGCGTCACGGGCCTGCCGCCGCAGCTGTCCGGCGAGCCGGGTCGCCAGGCCGGGCTGGTCGCCGTGCACAAGCGGGTCGCCGGCCTCGCGCACGCCGCCCGGCGTGCGGCGGCCCCGGCGTCCCTCGGCGCGACGGAGACCTCACTGGGCCAGGAGGACGTGCAGAGCTTCGCCCTCGAGAGCGCGGAGGCGCTGCACGACGCGCTCGCGGTGCTGCGCGACGTCACCGCCTGCGAGCTGCTCGCCGTGCACCGCGCGACGCTGCTCGGCCCGGAGCTCCCCCGCGGCACCGAACGGCTGCAGATGGTGTTGCGCAAGGGTTCTGAGGCACTTGTCGCGGACATCACGGATCGGCCGTTCGGCCGTGACGTCGCTGCCCTCACGCATGTTCTCGGCGTAGGTTGGGCACACGACGTACTCACCGCGGCCCGCGACGCACCGTCTCATTCCGCGCGCGCGGCCCCCTGAATCCCTACCGGCCCACTAGGTTTACAGACCTGACGATGCGCAGCACCCCTGCCACGGACCCAGAACCCCGGAGCGACCGATGATCACGTTCGACCAGGTGACCAAGGCCTTCCCCGGAGGGAACGTCGCGGTCGACAACCTCTCCGTGGAGCTGCCCACCGGCCAGATCACGGTGTTCGTCGGCCCGTCCGGGTGCGGCAAGACGACCAGCCTGCGGATGATCAACCGGACGATCGAGCCGACGTCGGGCACGATCTCGATCGACGGCGAGGACGTCTCGAAGCAGGACGCCGCGCTGCTGCGCCGCAAGATCGGCTACGTCATCCAGCATGCGGGCCTGTTCCCGCACCGCACCGTCGTCGACAACATCGCGACGGTCCCGCTGCTCAACGGCGTCAACAAGAAGCAGGCCCGCGAGGAGGCCGTCGCGCTGCTGGCCCGGGTGGGCCTCGACGAGTCGATGGCCACCCGCTACCCGGCGCAGCTGTCCGGCGGCCAGCAGCAACGGGTCGGGGTGGCCCGGGCGCTCGCCGCCGACCCGCCGGTGATGCTGATGGACGAGCCGTTCAGCGCGGTCGACCCGATCGTGCGGGACGGCCTGCAGAAGGAGTTCCTGCGGCTGCAGGCGGAGCTCGGCAAGACCATCGCGTTCGTCACCCACGACATCGACGAGGCCATCAAGCTCGGCGACACGGTCGCGATCTTCCGCGTCGGTGGCCACCTCGCCCAGGTCGGCTCCCCCCAGGAGCTGCTCGACAACCCCGCGGACGAGTTCGTCGCCGACTTCGTGGGTCGGGACCGCGGCTTCCGCGGCCTGTCGTTCGTCACCGCCGACAAGCTCGAGGTCGAGCCGGTGCGGGCGTACGTCGACCGCACGAGCGGTGCACGCCTCGTGCTCGACGACGACGGGCGCCCGCAGGGCTGGCGCTTCGAGCAGTCCGGCTCGCCGGAGCCGCTGCCGGGCACGTTCACCGTCGACGACAACCTCCGCCTGGTCACCGACCTCGCCATCAGCTCACCGGCCGGCGCGGCCGTTCGCGTCGACCATGACGGGGTGGCCGACGGTGTCGTCGCCCACGAGGCGATCGCCCGCCACCTGACCGCGATGCGGCGCGAGTCCGAACGGTGAGCCGGTCGTGATCACCTACATCCACAACAACTACCCGGAGATCCTCTCCGACCTGGTCGAGCACCTCTGGCTCGCGCTGATCCCGGTCGTCGTCGGGGCCGCGCTGGCGCTCCCCTTCGGCTACCTCGCGACGCGCAGGCCGTCGTTCTACCAGCCCGTGGCCAACGTCGGCGCCGTCCTCTACTCGATCCCGTCGCTCGCACTGTTCCTGATGATCCCGGTCATCATCGGGGTGGGCTACCTCTCGCCCCTCAACGTGCTGATCGGGCTGTCCCTGTACACCCTGGCACTCCTCGCGCGCACGGTCGCGGACGCACTGATCTCGGTGCAGGGCGAGACCACCCAGGCGGCCCACGCCCTCGGCTACCGGCCGCTGCGCCAGCTGTTCGGCATCGAGCTGCCGATGGCCGCACCGGTGCTGTTCGCCGGGCTGCGGGTGGCCACGGTCGCCAACATCAGCCTGGTCAGCGTGGGCGCCCTCGTCGGCTCGGGCGGCCTGGGCAACCTGTTCACCGGCGGCTTCCAGCTCGGCTTCGTCGAGCCGATCATCATCGGCATCGTGCTGTCGATGCTGCTCGCCGGGCTGTGCGACGTCGGGCTGGTGCTGCTGCAGCGCCGGCTGACTCCCTGGACCCGGGCGGGTGGTCGCGCGTGAGGCTCGTGATCCCGACGCCGATGCTCAACTACTTCGGCTACCTCTTCGACGGCGCCAACTGGCACCTGTCCGGTGACTCCTCGATCCCCGAGCGGCTCGCCCAGCACGTCGGGTACACCCTGGCCGCTCTCGCGATCGGCGCGCTGATCGCCCTGCCCCTCGGCCTGCTCATCGGCCACACCAACCGCGGCGCCTTCATCGCCATCGGTCTGGGCAACCTCGGGCGCTCGCTGCCGACGTTCGGCCTGGTGCTTCTTCTCGTGACGTTCCTGGGCGTGTACATCTGGCCGGTCCTGCTGGCGCTGATCGTGCTGGCGATCCCACCGATCCTGGCGCAGACCTACGCAGGCATCCGGTCGGTCGACCGTGCCGCCGTCGACGCGGCGGTCGGCATGGGGATGCGGCCCATGCAGGTGCTGTTCCAGGCAGAGGTGCCGATGGCACTGCCCCTGATCATCGGTGGTCTGCGCAACGCGCTGCTGCAGGTCACCGCGACCGCCACCATCGCGGCGTACGCCAGCTTCGGTGGCCTCGGTCGGCTGCTGATCGACGGGCTGAACCGCAACCAGTACGACCAGGTCCTGGCCGGCGCCATCATGGTCGCCGCGCTCGCGATAGCTCTCGACTACGTCAGCGCCGCCGTCGAGCGGGTCGTGGTCTCCCCCGGTGTCCGGGACCGCAGCAGCCGTCGCTCGCGGCGCTCCCGATCCGCTGTCCGCACCCAGTCCTCCGCAGAGGAAAGCCCCGTCAGCGCCTCCCGCTGACGGCCCGACGAAAGGTTCCACCCATGCTGAAGTCCAAGCTCGCGGCCGCCGCCGTGGTGATCGCGGCGATCCTGCCGCTGAGTGCGTGTGGCGGCGACCCGACCAGCGGTGGAGGCACTGGAGACGCCTCGTCACCCGCGATCACGATCGGGTCCGCGAACTTCCCCGAGAACCAGCTTCTCGCCGAGATGTACGCCCAGGCCCTGGAGGCCAAGGGCGTGAAGGTCACCCGCAAGTTCAACATCGGCGCCCGCGAGCTCTACCTCAAGGCGCTCAAGGACGGGTCGATCAACATGATCCCGGAGTACAACGGTGCCCTCCTGGCCGCGCTGTCCCCGAACGGCGAGGTGCCCAACGGGGTCACCACGACCGACCAGGTCAACGCCGCCCTCCAGAAGGTGGTGCCGAGCGGCCTGGAGATCCTGAAGTCCTCGCCGGCCGAGGACAAGGACACGCTGACCGTCACCTCCGCGACCGCGGACAAGTACAAGCTCGCCACGATCGACGACCTGAAGCCGGTCGCGAGCAAGCTGGTCCTCGGCGCCGGGCCTGAGTTCAAGACCCGCTACCAGGGTGTGGTCGGCCTGGACAAGGTCTACGGCCTGACGTTCAAGTCGTTCAAGTCGCTCGACCCGGGCGGCCCGCTCACCAAGGCGGCGCTGAAGAAGGACCAGATCCAGGTCGCCAACATCTTCTCCACCGACTCGGCGATCCAGACCGACAACCTCAAGGTGCTCGACGACACGAAGAACCTCTTCCTGGCGCAGAACGTGACGCCGGTCATCACCAAGTCCAAGGTCAAGGGCGACGTGCAGTCCACGGTCGACGCCGTCTCCGCGGCGCTCACCACCGAGGACCTGACGAAGTACCTCGCCGAGGTCGCCGTCGACAAGAAGAGCTACGAGAGCGTGGCCAAGGAGTTCCTGGACGCCAACAACATCAGCTAGTGCCGAAACCACCGCGTCACCGGTAGTCCGTGACGTTCTGCAGGAGCCGAAGGGCTCAGAACCTGCAGAATGTCACGGACTATCCGTGTGCTGGGGGTCAGTCGAGGAGCGAGGCGGCCTCGAGCCACTCCTCCTCGAGGGCTTCCTTCTCGCCGGTCAGCTCCCGCAGCTGTACGTCGATCGCGGCGAGCTGCTCGTAGTCCGCGGAGTGCTCGACCATCTCGGCGTGCAGCCGGGCCTCACGGTCGGCGAGCTTGGCCAGCTGCCGGTCGATCCGGGCCACCGTCTTGCGGGCCTCGCGCTGGTCCCGGCTGGTCTGCGGCCGCTCCTCCGCCGCACCCTCCGGGGCCGCGGACGACTCGAGGTGCAGCGCCGCGGCACGACGTTCGAGGTACTCCTCCACGCCGCGCGGCAGCATCGAGATCTGCCCGTCGCCGAGCAGTGCCCAGGTGGAGTCGGTGACCCGCTCCAGGAAGTACCGGTCGTGCGAGACCACCACGAGCGTCCCCGGCCAGCCGTCGAGGAAGTCCTCCAGGACGGTCAGCGTCTCGATGTCGAGGTCGTTGGTCGGCTCGTCGAGCAGCAGCACGTTGGGCTCGGAGAGCAGCAGCCGCAGCAGCTGGAACCGGCGCCGCTCGCCGCCGGACAGGTCGCCGATCCGCGCGGTGAGCCGGTCACCGGTGAAGCCGAACCGCTCGAGCATCGAGGACGCGGTGATCTCGCCCGCGGCACCGGCGAGCCGGGTGACCCGCTGCACCTTCTCCACCGAGTCGAGCACCCGCTCCTCGGGGTCCAGGTCGTCCAGCGCCTGGGTCAGGTGCTCCAGCGCCACCGTCCGGCCCTGCTTCACCCGGCCCCTGGTGGGCGACAGGTCGCCGGCGACCAGCCGGAGCACGGAGGTCTTGCCCGCGCCGTTGACGCCGACCAGGCCCACCCGGTCACCCGGACCGAGCCGCCAGGTGGCGTGCGAGAGCAGGGTGCGCTCGCCGCGCACCAGGTCGGTGTCCTCGACGTCGATGACGTCCTTGCCGAGCCGCTGGGTGGCGAACCGCTGGAGCTCGAGCCGGTCCCGGGGCGGCGGTTCGTCCTCGATGAGCGCGTTGGCGGCGTCCATCCGGAACTTCGGCTTCGACGTGCGCGCCGGTGCCCCGCGGCGCAGCCAGGCGAGCTCCTTGCGCATCAGGTTCTGCCGGCGCGACTCCGACGCGGCGGCCTGCCGCTGGCGTTCGGCCTTGGCGAGCACGAAGGCGGCGTACCCACCGTCGTACACGTCGACCACGCCGTCGTGCACCTCCCACGTCTGGGTGCACACCGCGTCGAGGAACCAGCGGTCGTGGGTGACCACGACGAGGGCGGACGTACGGCGCGCGAGGTGCTGGGCGAGCCAGGCGACGGCCTCGACGTCGAGGTGGTTGGTGGGCTCGTCGAGCACGATCAGGTCGTGGTCCCCGAGCAGCAGCCGGGCCAGGGAGCAGCGCCGCCGCTCGCCGCCGGAGAGCCCGCCGACGACGCGGTCGAGCGAGACCCCGGCGAGCAGCACCTCCACCACCTCACGGGTCGAGGAGTCGGCCGCCCACTCGTGGTCGGCCCGGCCCTCGAGCACCGCGACCCGGACCGTGGCCTCGGGGTCCAGGTCGTCGCCTTGGGTGAGGAAGCCCAGGTGCAGCCCGCGGTTGCGCGAGACCCGACCCTCGTCGGGCTCCTCGAGACCGCCGATGATCTTCAGCAGGGTGGTCTTGCCGTCGCCGTTGCGCCCGACGACGCCGATCCGCTCCCCCGCACCGACGCCGAGGCTGACGTCGGCGAGCAGCGGTCGTACGCCGTACGCCTTCGACACGCGCTCGAGGTTCACCAGGTTGGGGGCAGCCATGCTCAGTCCCGTCCGTTGTCGGCCGCCACGACGCGGGCGCCGTGCACCGGTCCCGGGGCGAAGGACACCGGCCCCAGCGCCTGGACGCGCAGCCCCCCGGCCACCTGTACGGCGTGCGAGCGGCCCTCGCACAGGAACAGGCAGCTCGGCCCGGAGCCGGACAGGATCGCGCCGTACGCCGACTCGATGCGCCCCTGGTCCAGAGCCTTCTCGAGCTCGGGACGCAGCCGGAGCGCGGCGGCCTGCAGGTCGTTGGACAGGCTCGCGCCGAGCGCCGCGACGTCGTGGCCGCGCAGTGCCTGCATCAGGGCGTCGGGGATCTCGGGCGGCTCCACCGGACGACCCTGGTGGAGCACGTCGAACTCGCGGTAGACCGCCGGCGTGGACAGCCCCACCGGGGACTCGAGCACCACCCACCAGTACTCGCCGCGGGTCATCAGCGGGGTGACGACCTCTCCGCGTCCCGACCCGATGGCCGTGCCGCCGACCAGTGCGAACGGCACGTCGCTGCCGAGCTCGGCGGCGATCTCGAGAAGCTCCTCGCGGGGGGTGCCCAGCCCCCACAGGTGGTCGCACGCGAGCAGCGCGGCCGCGCCGTCGGCGCTGCCGCCGGCCATCCCGCCGGCCACCGGGATGCCCTTGTCGATGCTGATCGCGGCCCCCCGCTCGAGGCCGTGGTGCTGGGCGAGCAGCCGGGCCGCCCGGACCGCGATGTTGGTGTCGTCGAGGGGTACGTCGTCGACCGGGATGCGGGCGTCGGCGGTGACGGTCACGGTCACGTCGTCCGAGCCGGTCACGGTCACCCGGTCGTAGAGCCCGATCGCCTGGTAGACCGTGGCCAGGTCGTGGAAGCCGTCCGGGCGCACCGGGCCGACCCCGAGGGACAGGTTGATCTTGGCCGGGGCGGTCACGGAGACGGCGCCGGCACGGGGCCGCGTCACGGTCGGGCCACCGTCCGCAGACCCTCGGCGATCCGGGCGAACTGCTCGACGCCGAGCGCCTCGCCGCGTGCCATCGGGTCGACCCCGGCGTGCGCGAGGGCCGCCTCGGCCGCCTCGGCGGAGCCGGCCATCTGCTTGAGCGTGGAGCGCAGCGTCTTGCGTCGCTGGGCGAACGCCGCGTCGACCACCCGGAAGACCTCCTCCCGGGTCACCGCGCTCGACGGCGGCTCGCGGTGCGTCCAGGCGACCAGCCCGGAGTCGACGTTGGGCGCCGGCCAGAAGACCGTGCGGCCGACCGACCCCGCCCGTCGTACGTCCGCGAACCAGGCGGCCTTGACCGACGGCACGCCGTAGGTCCGGGACCCGGGCGGTGCGGCCAGCCGGTCGGCTACCTCGGCCTGCACCATCACCAGACCGTGCCTGAGCGAGGGCAGCAGCGCCATCAGGTGCAGCAGCACCGGGACGGACACGTTGTAGGGAAGGTTCGCCACCAGTGCCGTGGGCGGCGGGCCGGGGATCTCGGTGACCCGCAGCGCGTCGGCCTCGACCACCTCGAAACGGTCTGCCTGCTGCGGTGCGTACGTCGTGACCGTGGCCGGCAGCGCCGCGGCCAGGACCGGGTCCACCTCGACCGCCACCACCCGGGACACCGTCTCGAGCAGCGCCAGGGTCAGCGAGCCGAGCCCTGGACCCACCTCGAGGACGACGTCGTCCCCGGTCACCCCGGACGCTCGCACGATCCGGCGCACGGTGTTGGGGTCGATGACGAAGTTCTGGCCGCGCTGCTTGGTGGGCCGGAGGCCGAGCTGCTCGGCGAGCAGACGCACCTCCGCCGGCCCGAGGAACCTCGGGCCGGCGGAGGGCTGTGTCTCGTCGCGCACCACGGTGGCGACCCTATCTGTCGTCAGGCGCGGGCCCCGCACACCGGCCAGGCCCCGTAGCCGCCCTCCGCGTCGCGGACCTTCTCCGCGATCGCGATCTGCGCCTCACGGCTGTTCTGGTCCGGCCGGCCGGAGCCGCCGTAGGACTGCCACGTGGACAGGTTGAACTGCAGGCCGCCGTAGTAGCCGTTGCCGGTGTTGGCCGCCCAGTTGCCGCCGGACTCGCACTCGGCGATCCGGTCCCACGCGCTGCTGCCGCCGGCGTAGTTGGCCGCCGGGGCGGGCGCCGGGTGCTCCTTGGTGCCGACGCGGACGATCGCGTTGACCGGCTCGCGGAGCACGTTGCTGCGGACCACCTTGCGCGCGGTCGCCTTGCCGTTGGTGTAGGTGACCTTGTAGACCACCGCACGGGCGCCGGCACGACCGGGGCGGACGGTCCGCGAGTCGTCGGAGTACATGCTCGCGTCCTGCTTCTTCACGGTGCTGAAGTCGACCGACTCCTGCACCCGGCGCTGGACGACGCGGACCTTGGTCAGGGTGAGCTTGTCGCCGTCCGCCAGGACGGTGTCCAGACCGGGCTTCACCTGGTCGTCGCCGTCGGCCTTCGCGCCGAGCTCCTTCAGCGCCTCACCGACGGTCAGCGCGGTCACGGTGGTGGTCTTCTGCTTGGCGTCGCCGAGCTTGACCACGACGGTCTTGGGGGTGACGACCGCGAGGTCCATGCCGGAGCGGCTGATGGAGGTGCCACGGCTGGCGGACATGTCGGCGTTGCCGAACCGCAGGCCGAGCTGGTCGAGCGCGGACGCCACGTTTGTGGCGGTGACCCAGTAGCGGTTGCTCTTGCCGTCGACCTTCACGTCGAGGGGGCGGCCGTACTTGACCGCGATGGTGGCGCCGTCGGCGACCGACGAGCTCACACCTGGGGCGACCACGTCGTGGTCACCGACGGAGACGTCCTCCGACTTCAGCACGTCGCCGACCTTGTCGCCGAACGTGTGCACCTGCTGGGTCTTGCCGTCGATCGACAGGGTCACTGTCTTGCTCATGGCCGCGTAACCGACGCCGGTGGCCGAGACGGCGAGGACGACGGCGCCGACCATGACGGCGAGGGCGGCCTTGCTCCTGGTCAGGAGTGCGAGTGTGCTCCGCACGGTTCTCCAAACGTGGTGCTCCCCGGGCCGCGGGAGCGACAGACCAGCTCGCGCGCACGGACCGGTCCGGCCCTCTCGCGCGCGGCCCTCGGCGCACTCCCGGTCGGACGACCGGAGGTGGTGGCAGAAGGCACCGTGGCTGCCGCCCGAGAACTTCCCCGCTCCCGGCCAACAAGCACACGACCATACGGAAGCCCCGGGGCAGGACAAAATTTCTTGTCCAAAGATGTACTGTCTCCAGGCGGTTTCATGTGGTAGAGGTCACCCGTCGGGACCCCTCCGACTAGTCGTTTCGGACTACCCGCCTAGTCACCACGGGCCACCGAACGCGGCGTCGGTGTTCGCGTCCACGGCCGCACAGAGCTCGGCGAGGTCCTCCCCGCGGGTCTCGGCCATCGCGCGAATCGTCAACGGCACAAGGTACGACGCGTTCGGACGGCCCCGGTAGGGAGTGGGGGTGAGGTACGGCGCGTCCGTCTCGACGAGCACCCGGTCCTGGGGGACGACGTTCAGCGCCTCGCGCAGCGGCTCGGCGTTCTTGAAGGTGACGGTGCCCGCGAACGACAGCCAGGCACCCCGGTCCAGACAGGCTCGCGCGAAGGCCGCGTCCCCGGAGAAGCAGTGCATGACGAACCGGTCGGGCACGCCCTCCTCGTCGAGGATCCGCAGCACGTCGTCGTGCGCGTCGCGGTCGTGGATCACGAGCGTCCGGTCGAGGCGCTTCGCGAGGTCCACGTGCCGCCGGAAGGACCGGTGCTGCGCCGCCCGCCCCTCCTCGCCGGTGCGGAAGTAGTCGAGCCCGGTCTCCCCCACCGCCCGGACCCGGTCGCTGGAGGCGGCCAGCTCCTCGATCTCGTCGAGCGCCGCGTCGAGCCTGCCCTGCTCTGCGAGCCGGGGCGCCTCGTTGGGGTGCAGCGCGACCCCGGCGACGAGCGCGTCGTGCTCCGCGGCCGCCGCGACCGCCCAGCGGGCCCCGGGCAGGTCGCAGCCGATCTGCACGATCCGGGTGACTCCCACCGACGCCGCCTGCGCGAGCGCCTCCTCGGTCTCCAGCCAGGACCCGTCGGGCCCGTCGGCGATGTCGAGGTGGCAGTGGTTGTCCACGACCGGGTGCGGCAGCGGCTCCGGCACCGGGGGCCGGCTCCGGTCGCGGCCACCCTCGTGACGGCTGCGGGTCGGGCCGGTCATGCCCGTTCCCCGGCCGTGTCCTCTGCCCGGGGCTTGTGCACGGCGTCGTAGACGACCCGCTTGGGCAGCCCGGCCCGGTGCGCCACCTCGAGGATGGCGTCCTTGCGCGAGCTCCCCATCGCCTCCTCCTCGGCGACCAGGGCGGCCAGCGACTCCGGGTCCGTCGGTACGTCGACCACGTCGACGTTGCCCTCGACGACGACCGTCACCTCCCCCCGGACACCGTCGGCGGCCCACGCGGCGAGCTCGGCCAGCCCCGCCCGTCGTACCTCCTCGTGCGTCTTGGTCAGCTCCCGGCACACGGCCGCGCGACGGTCGGCGCCGAACGCCTCGGCCATCGCGGTCAGGGCCGCCTCGGTCCGGTGCGGCGCCTCGAAGAACACCATGGTCCGCTGCTCGTCGCGCAGCGCCGCGAGGCGACGGCCGCGCTCGCCCGCCTTGCGGGGCAGGAAGCCCTCGAAGCAGAACCGGTCCACCGGGAGCCCGGAGACCGCGAGCGCGGTGAGCACCGCGGACGGACCCGGCACGGCGGTGACCGTGATGCCCCGCTCGACCGCCGCGGCCACCAGCCGGTAGCCGGGGTCGGACACCGACGGCATGCCGGCGTCGGTGACCAGCAGCACCCGGTCCCCGGCCTCGAGGGCCTCGACCAGGACCGGGGTGCGGGACGCCTCGTTGCCCTCGAAGTAGGACACCACCCGACCGGTCAGCGTGACCCCGAGCTCGGTGGTCAGCCGGCGCAGCCGGCGGGTGTCCTCTGCCGCCACCACGTCGGCCCCGGAGAGCTCGTCGGCCAGCCGGGCGGGGGCGTCCGCGACGCGTCCGATCGGGGTGCCGGCCAGCACCAGCACCCCCGCTGTCGCAGCGCCGGGTGCTCCCTCAGTGTCCACGCGGCGATCATCCCGCACCTGCTCCGGAGGCGTGTGCGGGGTACGTACAGTTGCCCGCGTGACCGCCGTTCAGCAGCCGCCCCGCCGGACGACGGGGCTCTCCACGACGGCGGACGACCGGGTGGTCCCGAGTGCCCGGCGGCGGCTCGCGCCGGCGCTGCGCGACGACGACCGGTTCGTGGCCTGGGCCGCGACCGCCGCGATCACGATGCTCGCCGGCTTCCTGCGGCTGTGGAAGCTCGGCCGGCCGCACCAGTTCCTGTTCGACGAGACCTACTACGCCAAGGACGCCTGGTCGCTGTGGCACCACGGCTACGTCACCGGCTACGTCGACGACGCGAACGCCAAGATCCTCGCCGGCCACCTCGACGGACTGTGGACCAGCTCGCCGAGCATGGTGGTGCACCCCGAGACCGGCAAGTGGATCATCGGGCTGGGCGAGCACCTGTTCGGCATGGACCCGTTCGGCTGGCGGATCGCATCGGCGGTCGTCGGCACGCTGATGGTCGCGGTGATGATCCGGCTGGCCCGGCGGCTGACCGGCTCGACCCTGCTCGGCTGTGTGGCCGGGCTGCTGCTCTGCTTCGACGGCCTCGAGTTCGTGCTGTCCCGGCTCGCGCTGCTCGACATCTTCCTGGCCTTCTTCCTGCTCTGCGCGGTCGCCTGCCTGGTCGCCGACCGGGACTGGGGGCGGCTGCGGATGGCCCGGCTGGTGCCCTCCGGCTACCGGTCGCGGGCCGGTGACTGGGGTCCCGTCCGCGCACTGCTGTGGCGGCCGTGGCGGCTCGGGGCCGGGGTGTTCTTCGGCCTCGCCTGCGCCACCAAGTGGAACGCGATCTTCCCGCTGGCGGCGTTCGGCGTGCTGGTGTGGATGTGGGACGCGGGGGCCCGCCGGGCGATCGGCGTACGCCACCCGCGGCTGCGATCGATGCTCGTCGACGCGCTCCCCGCCTTCGGCTACCTCGTCGTGGTCGCGTTCGTCGTGTACGTCGCGACGCTGGACCGGCTGGCTGCTGCACGCCGGCGCCTACGAGCGGGCCCTGTCCGACACCCAGTACGGCCCCTACTGGGGCAGCTACCTGCAGCACGACGCGAAGGGCTTCTTCCCCGAGCTGTGGCAGTCGCTGCGGTCGCTGTGGCACTACCACCACGACGTCTACGTGTTCCACACGCAGTTCCTCGACAAGGCCACGCACACCTACCAGTCCAAGCCGCAGGGCTGGCTGATCCTGAACCGTCCCGTGGGCGTCCAGGCCGACCTCGACATCAAGCCCGGGGTGCAGGGGTGCGACGCCCCGCCGGGCAGCACCTGCCTGCGCCAGGTGCTGCTCCTCGGCACCCCGGCCCTGTGGTGGGGCGGCGTGCTGGCGCTGGTCTACGCGCTCTACGCCTGGATCGGCAAGCGGGACTGGCGGTTCGGGCTGGCGGTGGTCGGCGTGCTGGCCTCGTGGCTGCCGTGGATCCCCAACGACGACCGGCCGATCTTCTCCTACTACGCGATCGCGATCATCCCGTTCACGATCCTGGCGATCACGCTCTGCCTGGGCACGATGATCGGCGGTCCGCGGGCGTCGTACCGCCGCCGGATGTGGGGTACGGCGTTCGCCGGCGCGTTCGTGGTGCTGGTGGTCGTGAACTTCGCCTGGTTCTGGCCGATCTACACCGGGGACCTGATCACCACCCCGCAGTGGCTCGACCGGATCTGGTTCAGTCGCTGGATCTGAGTATCTCAGCGGTGTGACCCGGCTCCCGGGAGCCGCAGGCTGGAGGCATGACGCACTCCGAGAGCCGACCGCTCGAACGCGACGCCCGGCTCACCGCTGCCCGGGTCGCCGTCGCGGCCGGTGCAGCCGTCGGCACGGCGGTCGCCGTCGCGGCGACCCTGGTCACCGCCCGGGTCTTCGGACCGGCCTGCTCCGCGACGGTGACCGCCGGACGGATCTGGGAAGGACAGCAGGCCCTGCTGGGCGTCGTGCTGGTGGCCCTGCTGCCCTGGGCGGTCGCCGCGAGCCGCACCCGGCCGCGGTCGTCCCGGCGGGTGCACCTGCTGGTGGCCGGGTTGATCTGCGCGGCCCCGGCTGCGGTCGCACTGGTGGTGGGGCTGGACCACGGGATCTGGCGGGCCGTCGGCTGTGGGGCCTGACGGGGGGCCGGGAGACCGACGGGTGGATGTTCGCGAACCGGTTACGGGTCCCCCGCGGTGCGAGGACCCTGGAAGCGTGCCGCCCGGGGGTCACCGAATGTCATCTGACGCCGCCGTGACCCTCACCGAGGTCGCAGCGTCGCTGGTGGCGGAGCACGCACCCGTGGTGACCGGGCTGGTCGACCTCGACGAGACCGTCCTCGCCCTCGACGGGAGCCTGCTGGACCGTCTCGGCTACGTACGTGAGGAGTGGGTCGGCCGGCGGTTCGGCGACATGCTCCAGGACCCGACGACGACCGCTCTGGTCCGGCGCGGGCTGGCCGGCGAGACGGTCGCCGGGACGACGCTCCTGAACGGCCGGACCTGGCTGGTCGCCGTACGCCCGGTGCTGTCCGAAGCGGGCGAGACCGTCGGCGCGGTCTCGGTGCTCACCTTCGGCTACAGCTCGTTGAGCTACCTGCAGCGGTTTCCCGTCGTGGACGTGCTCAAGATCGACCGGTCCTTCCTGGGCGAGGAACCCGGGGCGAGGCCGTGGTCCAGGCGGTCGTCGGCCTGGGACGCGCCTTCGGCCTGCAGGTCTGCGCCGAGGGGGTGGAGACGGCCGAGCAACATGCTCGGGTGACCGAGCTCGGCTGCACTCGGCCTGAGACCGTCGCCGGTCAACGGCGAGAACAGCCCCCGACCTCGAGGGCGAGCAGCGCGACGTCGTCGTCCGGCTCGCGCGGCACCATCTCCCGGTGCACCTGGGCGACCAGCTCGGCGAGCCCCAGGTGCCGCGCATCGCGGACGACGCTCTGCACCCGGTCGAGACCATGGACGAAGTTCTCGCTGCGACGCTCCACCAGCCCGTCGGTGAACAGCAGCACCCGCGAGCCGGGCGCCAGGGTGACCTCGTGGTCGGTGCGCTCCTCGTCGGCGACCAGGCCGAGCAGCAGGTCGTGGTGCTCGAGCAGGTCGGTGCTGCCGTCGGGGTGCAGCACCAGCGCCGGCGGGTGGCCGGCGTTCGACCAGGTCATCCGGGTCGACCCCGTGACCGGGTCGCGGTGCAGCCGCGCCACGATCGCGGTGGCGATGGTGTCGATGTCGAGGCCGTCGATGGCCCGGGCCACCTGGGACAGCACCCCGGCCGGCGAGGCGCCGGTGGCGTAGGCGATGCCGCGGGTCAGCGAGCGCAGCTGGCCCATGGCCGCGGCGGCTGCCGAGTCGTGGCCGATCACGTCGCCGACGACCAGCATCGTGGAGCCGTCGGCGCCCACGAAGGAGTCGTACCAGTCGCCGCCGACCCGCGCGGCCTGCGACGCCGGCGTGTAGAGCACCGCGATCTCCAGTCCGTCCGGGTCGGCGGGCTCGGTGAGCATGCTGCGCTGCAGCTGCTCGGAGATGTCCCGCACCCGGCTGAACGACCGGGCGTGCTGCAGCGCGGTCCCGGCCCGTTCGGCCACCTCCACGGCGGCCGCGGCCTCCGCGCCACCGAGCGGTGGCCGCTCCGGCCCGCGCGCAAGGGTCAGCATCCCGACCACCTCGTCGCGCACCAGCAGCGGGAAGACGGCCAGCGACTCGTGGCCCAGCTGCCGGGCCGCCTCGAGCGCCAGGGGTGAGCGCAGGATCCGCTGCGCCCGGGCCGCGCCGCCGGACTCCACGAAGACGGGGGTCCGACTGACCATCGCGTCCCCCAGCGCGCCGGCGAACGGAAGCCCGTCGAGACGGTGCGCGGCCAGCTGGGCCACGGCCGGTCGCAGCGCCTCGTCGCGGTGCCAGGACTCGACGTCGTGCAGCATCCCGTCGTTGCCGACCAGCGTGACGATCGACCAGTCCGCGAGCGCGGGTACGACGAGCTGGGCGAGGTGGTGGACGGAGTGCTCGACCTCGAGCGAGTCGCTGAGCACCCGGCCCGCCTCGGCCACGAGCTCGAGGAGCGACCGGACCGTCGCGGTCTCCTGCTCGGCGACGTGCTGCCGGGTGATGTCCGAGGCTGCACCGAGCACCCGGACGGTGGTGCCCGAGTCGTCGCGCAGCGCCCGCCCGCGCGCGGAGATCCAGCGCACCGTCGTGTCGGGCAGCGTCACCCGGTAGACCTCGTCGTACTCCACGTCGTCCTCGATCGTGGCCCGCAGGGCGGCGCGCACGCGCGGCAGGTCCTCGGGATGCACCCGCCGGTCGAACCCCTCGATGGTCCCGTCGAACGTCGACTCGGTGCCGGCGAAGATGCGGCGCATCCGCTCGTCCCCGACCATCTCGCCGGTGCGCAGGTCCCAGTCCCAGCTGCCCACCCCGGCAGCCTCCATCGCCAGGTCCAGCCGCACCTGGACGCTCTCGCGCTCGGCGGCGAGCGCGATGCGTTCGAGCTCCGCGACGACAGCGGTCGCGAGCTCCTGCAGGACCGTGACGCCGATCGGCGCCCAGACACGTGGCTGCTCGTCGCACACGCACAGCGCCCCGACGACCTGGCCGTCGGCGTCGACGAGCGGTACCCCGAGGTAGGCACCCACCCGGCCGGCCGTCACGCCGGGCAGGTGCGCGACGCGTACGTCGGCCGCGGCGTCGACCACCTCCAGGGGACCCGCGGTCCGGACGGTCACCGCGCAGACCGTGTCGTCCCGGGCCAGGTCGAGGTCCACGAGAGGGGACGCCGGTCCGGCCGCCGCGGCGACACGGTGCACGTCGGTGACCAACGAGACCTGCGCGAACGACGTACCGAGCAGCCGCGCGGCGAGCGAGGCCAGGGTCTGCAGGGTGTCGCTGGTGCGCAGCGGCGGGACCAGCCGACGGGCGGCGCTCAGACGTGCCGCGTCGTCGAGGTCGACAGCCGCCCGCTCGTCCACCACTGCCCGCTCCGTTCCGGCCCCGGCCCGCAGGGCGTCGTCGAGCATGGCGGCACGCCCGACCATGCGGGCTCGATCCTGGCAGCGGTGCGGACGTGCTGTCCGGCGCACGCGACGTACCGAGACCCGTGAGACCGATAACTACCCACCTGGGGACGGAGCGCTAGTCACTTCGGGCCCCTCGCCGAGGTGCCCGCCGTGGACCCTCCGGGTCGGGACCTACGCCCCTGCGGCGCCGTCGTCCGCGGGGCTTCACTGGTGGTGTGACCAGAGCAGGCAGAGCCCGTCGACTGCTCGCCCTCGCCGGAACAAGCATCGTGCTGCTGACCGGCTGCGTCGTGGTCGACGGCCAGGGCACCCCCGAGACCCGGGGGTCCGGCATGCGCTACCACTCCTCGACGCTGACCTGCTCGGCGCCGCGGACGCTGCCGGGCAGCCGGGTCCGGGTGACGCTCGCCGACCTCGGGATGATGCGGATGATGCACGGCACCGCACCGATGGGCGCGCACATGAGGCTGCGGGTGCTCCCGCGACGGGTTCCGGCCGGACAGGTTTCCCTGGTGGCCGCGAACGTCGGCTGGCGCACCCACGAGCTGGTGGTCCTGCCGCTCGCCGAGGGAGCCGTCGCCGGCCGGCGTACGCCCGGACCGAAGGGGCGCATCTCCGAGGCCGGGGCCCTGGGCGAGGCGTCGCGGTCCTGTCGCGCCGGCACCGGTGAGGGCATCGGCGCGGGGACGGTGGGCTGGACGACCCTCACGTTGCGACCCGGCCGCTACGAGCTGGTCTGCAACCTGCGCAACCACTACGCGAACGGGATGTACGGCGTGCTCGTCGTCGGCTGAACGTACGAACCCCCGCCTGCTCGCGCAGTCGGGGGCCGGTCGCTGTCCCCCGACACCCCCTGAGGCGCGCCTTCGAACAACGACGCCTCACGGTACCCAGATCGGGAGCGGATGGCTGCAGCCCGGCGACTGGTCTGATCCGCCGGTGCAGCCCGGACCGCTCACGTGACGGCGCGGTCGGGGAGCTGTCCACCGACCGGCTGGGAAGCGGTGGAGCGGCGCTCGGCGAAGTCACGGGCCCGGCTGCTGGTCAGGGCCATCAGCACGAGGATGCCCATGCTGACCACGGGGAGGCCGGATGCCAAGGTCGGTCTGGGCCCGCCCCGGGCAGTGGCGATGAACGCGACAAGGATCGTGGACACGGACGAGAGCATCAGCAGGACCCGGGCCCAGTTCCGCCCGAAGTAGGTGGCGAGCCCCAGCCCGATGTCCACCACCGCCACGACAGCGAGGCCGATCGCAGTGAAGCCGACGGTGCCGGCCACCGTGTGCGCGGGCAGCAGGTCGACTGACGTCGGGTCGATGGCGAGCAGGCAGGCGATCACGCCGAAGAGGGCGCCGCGGAGACTGGCCACGGCGGCGCCGAACAGGGTGGGCGCAGGACACGTGCGGCGGCTGTCCGAGCGTCCCGGAGCGACCGGTGCCGCGGCGGCCTCGATGCCGCGGAGGTCCACGATGGGAAGGTCCCCGTCCGTCACCATCGTGTCCCCGCCGCCGTTGCGGGCGTGGTAGCCGGTGGAGAAGTTGCTGATGCGGTCGACCGCGACGGTGGGGTTGGCCCCGGTCAGGCTCGCGATGATGTAGTCGCGTTCGACGTCGATGTCCTGGGCGATGCGGTGGGTGACCTGGAAGGTCATCAGGGAGAGTCCGACGCTGCGGTCGTAGGTGCCGGCGGCGAGCCAGTCCACGGCATACCCACCGGGCAGCATCCAGCCCTCGGGACACCGCCAGAACCGCACGTGGTGCCGCTGGGAGGGGTTGCCCTCGACCTCCTGCTGGTAGGCGAAGTCCTGCTGCCGGTCGAACAGGTGCAGCGGGCTCACCGGCGCCTCGGGGTAGCTGCGCCGCGAGAGGGTCGTGGAGACGATCCGCATGCTGCTCTCGAGCGTGACCTCGTCGGCCCTGGTCCAGCCGGCCGCGGCCATTGCGGCATGGACCTGCGCCTCGTCACCGACCAGGCCGAGGTTGACCGGGTCGCCGAGCAGGCCGTCACTGGTCCGGGTCCGGCCGATGAAGTAGCCCGGGAGGTAGAGGTAGGTCAGCACCCGGTGCAACCGGGGCAGCACGAGGTAGGCCACCAGCGCCCAGAACACCACGAGCAGCAGGATCTGCCAGTTCGGGCGGAGGCTCGCCCGGAGCAGCAGATAGGCCAGCCACACCGCGGAGACCCCGGCGAACACGAACAACAGGCTGTCCAGGGTCGCCGTGAGCGACTGGAGCCCGCGCCGGCTCCTCGGGTTCGGGCCCATGCCGGGAAGCGTAGGGGCGGCGCTGTCCCGGCGGTCAGGGAAGAAAGTCCTCCGATGCTGGTCCGCGGGGACCAGTCGCCTGCAGGCTGTCGGCCAGCGCGTCGCTGAGAGTCTTGATGAGAACGGGGAGGAGCAGTCCGTCGGGGTCGTGGTCGGGGTTGACCTCGGTGAGCACGAGACCGGCGAAGGCGTCGCTGGAGCAGAAGACGCTCAGGCACCGTGCGACCTCAGAGACCGTCAGTCCGGCGAGATGGGGGAAGTTGGCGAGGGGGAAGAGCCCGGTGTCGAGCACGTCGACATCGAGATGAACCAGGACGCTGTCGACCCGAGCCTCGAGGCGTGACAACGCCGCAGCGGCACGGACAGTCGGATCTTCGCGGACTGCCGGTGCCGGTGTCGCGTGCAGGCCGCGACTGGTCAGCTGGGCCCACTGTTGGGTGTCGAGCTCAGCGGGGTCGAAACCGAACAGCTCGATGCGATCCGAGCCGAGGAGTGGCTGGTGCTCTCCGATGCCGGACAGCTGCGGGAGACCGCCCCCGAGCAGGTGTGTGACCCCCATGGTGTCGAGGACCCCGGAGTCGCTGGTGGCAGGAGTGTTCAGATCGGCATCGCCGTCGAAGTACACCAGACCCGTCTTCTGTGCGTTCCCTGCCCTGGACAGGCCGGCAACCACTCCGATCGTGATGGTGCAGTCTCCGCCCACGACGAGGGGCAGGAATCCTTCGGCCCGGATGTGTGCCACGTTGTCGGCGGCGAGCCCGACCATCTCCACGACGCGGTCGAGGTCTCGCACGCCGTCGACCCGGGCGGAGGGTCGATGCCGTTGGAGGGGCAGGTTGCCGAAGTCTCGAACGTGCCGGCCCGTCGCGCGCAGGGCTTCGACGAGTCCGGCCGCCCGCAGCGCGTCGGGCGCCTTCTCCTGTCCGGGATTGTGCGACCCGGCACTGGTCGGCACCCCGAGCAGACCGATGGACCGAACCGCCTGGCGGTCTACTGACTCACCCATCAACACCACCGCCTCGACTCGACCGTGTCAGCGCCTCTGCCGTGGGCCTCTCGGCACCCGGGCAACGCATCCATCATGCGCCAGGTGTCACGTCCGGGGGGACCAGCCGGGGTCGAGACGCTTGACCTGTCCCCCCGGACGCTCGACGCTGAGGACATGGCCAGTCATGCGGCCGACGAGCGTTCCTCGCGCCCGCTTCTCACGCTCGGCCGGGTGGACCGGGTCCAGGTCCAGGTCGGTTACCGTGCCAGGCCCGACGGCCCGGCGTACCAGCAGTTCCTGCTCGACCTCCCGGTCCCGGAGCCGGACAACGCCCGCGACCAGGGTGACTTCGATGAGTCGCGGGTCCTCGCTGCCTTGGAGCCGGTCCTGTATGCCGGTGACGACACGCCGCGGCACTACTCCCTCCACCAGCACCGGTGGCACACCAGCTGGGGTGCGAGTCCGGGTGTGCTGGAGATCGGGCTCCTCGTGACCACCGGGACCAGTACGGCGGCAGTCTCGGCGGCGTCGCACGATGGCGTGACCCGTGCCTTCCGGGACCTGCTGGAGGTGGCCGGTCGACCGGAGCCGACACCGACCTCCCGGGACGCCGCGATCATGCTGGCACGACGCAGCGCCGCGGCGGCGTACGCCTTGGACCCGGACTCGCTGACGCTCAGCGCGGAGGAGCACCACCCGGCCGAGAACTCCTGGACGGTGGGACTGCGCACCACCGCCGGGAACGAGTACGAGGTCGTGATCGGCCTGGTCGACGGGTACGCCGGATCGGTCCGGGTGCGGCACGAAGAGCGGACCGAGGTGTTCGACTCCGTCGGCTCCGAGTGATCACGCGAGACCGAGGCCCCGGCGTCCCGTGGTGTTGAGCTGGTCCATGCCGAACCGGTCGGACCACCCGCGCTCGTAGTGCTCCTCGGGGAAGTCGCCGGGGCTCGAGCCGGTGGCGAAGGCCTGCCGGACGGTGGCGGCGTACGCCTCGTTGCGGGGGCACCATGGTGCGGCCGGGATGTACATGACGTTGCCCCAGCCCTGCTGATCGGTCACAGGCGCGACGCTGTGGATCATGTCGCAGTGCCACCAGACCGAGTCGCCGGCCAAGACATCGGGGATGCCGGTCAGTGCCTCCATCAGCAGCGGGTGCCACTTCTCGTTGGCGGGGAAGACCTGGTTGGTGGTGACACCGCACATGTCGTTCTCGGGCACGTCGGCGAGCAGGGGACGCAGCATGAGGTAGGCCATCGCCTCGGGGATCGGGACGGTGTGCAGGACGCCCTGGTCGTGGTCCATGTCCGAGAGCGCGGTCCAGCCCTGGAAGGTGCGGAACGCCGAGCACATCGTCGACCCCGGGTACTGGGGACCCGTCGTGCGGTGCGCGGCGTCCCAGGGGTCGTAGTCCTCCACGGTTCCGTCGAAGAGATGACGGAAGGTCTTCTGGTATCCCTCGGTCATCCACAGGTCGAGCGTGCCGGGGTCACAGTGCGCGCCGAGACCGTTGGAGTCGGCCCCGGGCGGACGTCGCCGGATCCGGTCCGGGTACAGCGAGTCGCGGCCCGGGTCGAACCACTGGACCCCGTCGGACTCACTCGTCCACTGGCTGTTCAAGAACGCCTGGACCTGCGCCATGCGGTCGCTCTGTCGGGCTTGCATCTGCGCCGAGGACCAGTAGATCGGGTAGATCTCGGGCTTGGAGCCGACGCTGCCGAAGAAGTCGTCGCCGGGTCCGGCGTAGTTCTCGAAGAACTGGTTCTTCTCGACGTAGTCGACGATGTCGGCGTCCCACGACCGTGCCTGGCTCCGGTCGAAGTGACCACGGACGACGAGGCAGCCGCGACGGTGGAGCTTGTCGAGCTGTTCGGCGCTCACGGTGCCGTTCTCGATGTCTGCGTACTCGATGACCGGCCAGACCGTCTCGCCACGGGCCTTCTCGGCCTGGATCTCGGCGACCCGGGCCGCCACACGCTCCTCGACGACCGCGAAGACCTCCTCGACGCTCCGGCCGGACGCGCTGATGCGCTCGCGCAGCGCGGCCTTGATCGTGCGGGTGGCCTCAGTGAGGTCCTCGGGCACGGTCTCCCAGTGCGGAAGTGCTGGGGCGAGCTCACGATCGGGGGTGGTGGTCACGTCCACGACTCCTTTAGTTAGGACTCTTGACTATAGGAGCACTGTAGATCGGCCACCAGCTTTTAGGCAAGAGTCCTGACTAGACTTCTGTCCGTGACTCCCTCCAGGCCATCGCTCGAACTGCTGCGGTCCATGACGGACGAGAACGTGCTGCGGCTGCTGATGGAGGAGGGGCAGATGACCAGGGCCGAGATCGCCGCGCGGACGGGGATCTCCAAGACGACCATCTCGGAGAGCATGCGTCGTCTCGACGCCGCCGGGATGGTGATGGACACCGGTGAGCGAACCAGAGGCCGCGGCCGGGCGGGGTCGTACTACTCGCTGGCGAGGAACTGCGGGTGCGCCCTGGTGGCAAGCATCAGCCCGACCGGGGTCGTCGCGGAGGCAGTCGACGCCATGGGCACGGTCGTGACGCGTACCGAGGTGCCGCTCGGCCGGGCTGCCGGGAAGGAACGCGCCTCGGCGGCGCTCGCCGCGTCCGTGCGCCAGGTGCGTAATGCGGCGACGGCACGCGTCCACCTGGCGGTGGTGAGCGCCGCCGACCCCGTCGATCGGAGCACGGGCCGGCTGGTGCAGCTGCCAGACGCCCCCTTCCTGGTCGGCGATCTGGATCCCGTCGCCGTTCTGGCACCTCTGGTCGAGGGAGAGGTACTCGTCGACAACGACGTGAACTGGGCCGCGCGTGCCGAACGTCAGTCCGGCAGCGCCGTCGGTGTCGACGACTTCGTGTACGTCCATCTCGGCGAAGGTGTCGGCTGCGCAGTCGTCAGCGACGGGGAGGTCCGACGCGGGCACCTGGGCGTGGCCGGCGAGATCGCGCACGTCCTCACGCGGGGGCCGTCCCAGGTGTCGATGCCGTTCACCGAGGTGTTCGCCGAGCTGGACCTGCGGGCGCCGGGGTCGACGGCCATCGACGTCGACAAGCTGGTGACTGTCCTCGGCCGAGAGGATGACGGCGCGGCTGAGGTGGTGGCCGCGTTGGCTGACGCGGTCTCCGGCGTTCTCCTGGCAGCCGTGGCGTTCAGCGACCCGCAGCTGATCGTGGTCGGGGGACCCTGGGGTCACCTACCAGCCTTCATTGCTGCTCTGAGCGAGCGGGTCGGGCGCTGGCCACGCAGGGTCCCGATCGAGGCGGCCAGCCTGCTTGGGGCGCCAGAAGTTGTCGGCGCGCGCCTGCAGGCAGTGAGCAGGTTGCGGTCCGCCATCGTGCGAGCCGCCCGCGAGACGCCGGCGTCAGCCTGAACGGTCCGGAGCCACGATCGCGAAGTCGGGGTCGGGTTCGTCGAGCACGGCCATCAGCCGACCCAGTACGGAGGTGTCGCCTGAGACCTCGATACCGGCGGAGGCCAGGGTCGCGGTGTCAGCGGCACCTGAGGCCAGGACGGCCAGCGACCGGAATGGCAGTCGGAGCGTGGCGTCTGCGGCATCGGTCTTCTGGGCCGGGCTGCTCGAAGGCGTCGGCGAGCAGCGCGCGGGCTTCGGCGTGCGCCGGTTGGGCGAACACGACGTGGCTGAGGACCTCGGCAACCCAGCGCAGGTCGCCTGCGTCATAGGACCCGCGGGCCTTTGCCACGACGGCGTCCGCTCCGCCCATGCATATCGGTCACGGGATGCTGCTGCGGCCGATGCCGGGGGCGCATGCTCCGGTAGCTGCGGAACCCCGATGGCAGAAGGACCCCGACTAAGGTCAGTGGTGTTGGGCCGGTAAACCGCCGGGAGGGAGGCATCGACATGTCAGTCCGATGCCGAGCGACCGTCGGTGCTCAGGCGAACCCAGCCAGAGGGCACTTCGAAGGCGCGAAGCTGGGATCCGTAGCTCGTGGCCGCTGGCGGACGGCAGCACGACCAGCTCGCCGACTTCCGGAATGAGCCCGTCCGAGCGGAGACTGACCCGCAATGGCTGGAGTCCTACCGACCCGCCCCTACGGCCGGTGTTGTTTGTCAACCCGAGGTCCGGCGACGGCGCGGCTGGTCGTGCGGGGGTCGCCGCGAGGGCACGCGATCGCGGGATCAAGGTGGTCATCCTGGATCCGGGCCGAAGCCTGGCGGCGCACGTCGACAAGGCAGTAGATGAGGGCGCCGATGCCTTGGGTATGGCTGGTGGCGATGGGTCTCTCGCTGTGGTGGCCTCAGCCGCCGCGGCGCGTGGGCTGCCGTTCATCTGTGTCCCGGCCGGGACCCGCAACCACTTTGCGCTAGATCTTGGGGTGGACCGGCATGATCTGGCCGGCGCGCTCGACGCGTTCAGCGATGGAGTAGAGCGGCGGATCGACCTGGCGGAAGTGAACGGCCGCGTGTTCGTGAACAACGTCTCGCTCGGCATCTACGGTGAGGCCGTCCAGCAGGCCGCCTATCGCGACGCCAAGGTGCGCACCCTGGTGGAGACGGCAGAGAGGGTGCTCGGTCCCAGTCGGGAGACGCCGGCGCTTCGCCTCGTCGACGATGCTGGGCGTGAGCACAGTCAGCCCGCTGTCGTGCTGGTGTCGAACAACCCGTATGCGCTGGAACGTCCTGTCCTCGGCAGCCGACCTTCGCTCGACAGCGGCCTCCTGGGCATCCTCGTCATCGACGCGCCGGACAAGAGGCGTCCGCCGGGGCGTTCGTGGAGCGCACCTGACTTCGAGGTGCTTGCCCCCGCCCAAGTGCAGGCGGGTATCGACGGTGAGGCGGTGACTCTCAGCGCGCCGCTGCGGTTCGTCATTCGCCCGGCGGTGCTTCGCGTGCGTATCTCCTCGCGGCATCCTGGCGCTTCGCCATCAGCGCGCCTCTCACCAGCGAGCTCGCTGCGGACTGTATTGCCGCCCGCTCGCCGGGACAACGAGGCATAGCAATCGGCCGGGTACGACGCAAACTTGTCGTGGCGCTCGAGAAACTCGGTCGCAGGCGCCTGCCAGCATGGCCGCCGTTCCGGCTTCAAGGACCAGCACCACGTCGCCCGGGTGTGAGTCACCTGGACCGTGGAGGTCGAGATGACGCTTGCACGTGCGGTCGTTGCAGTGGCCTGCGCCGTGGTCCTCGTGGCGCTGGCGAGTCTCTACCCATTGCAGATCGACGGGAACAAGAACTGCGGTGGCGTGACGGGACTCGTGGCCCTGGTCGGCTCGTACAACAGCGGCGAGGGTGAGCAGACGCCTACGACCGTTGCTGAGAACGACCCCGCTCGGCTCGATGCCAGACCCGGGCCCGGACCGTGCTGGGCGTCGCCGCGCTGGGCGGAGCGCTCGTCGGTACACGCGAGACTCCCCAGACGGAGCCACAAGAATGAAAGAACCCCGCCCGACCAGCGTTCGTGCTGGTGGGACGGGGTTTCTTCTCGGTGGAGCTGAGGGGATTCGAACCCCTGACCTTCTCATTGCGAAGGCTTCAGGGGCTCGCACTCACGCTCAGCGTGGTCCTCTTGGCGTGCCTGGGATGCGGGGTCCGCAGGTTCCGGGGACACAGGGGGAACACACGCCAGGCCATGGGAGAGCCACCGAACCGATAACCAGCACCCTTGCTCGTCGGTGCCCGGGGTCAAGGGTGGCCGGAGGCCATCGCGAAGCGACGCTCAGCGCCCTTGATGCCGGGTGCCGGCGTGCAAATCCTCGGGCATCGGGTCGGCGGCTCGGACGTGAGCGGAGGTGCGAACTCCGCTGGCAGGATCTAGCCATGACCGACGAGTTGGGGCGGGTGCGCAAGAACCAGCAGGCGGCCATCGATACGGCCGTCCTGGCCGTTGTGCGCAAGCTGGAGCGGTACGGCGTGACTGGGGTTCACTGGTTCTGGCCCGAGCAAGGCGCCCCGGCGATGTGGCTAGTCACGACAACTGATGCCGAGAAATCGATGGTTGTCGACCATGGGATGTTCGCAACTGAAGTGCATGCGGAGCTATCCGCAGCCGGCGTACCTTTCGGCGTTTCGAACCGTGCGACCGTGACGGTCGAGTCCTTGGAGACGCTCGATAGGGACTATCACGGCAGCTGGGCGTACCTGCTGCGGTAGCGACTGGCGCTGCGGGGGCGTGAGGTCTTTCGGGACCTGGCGCTCCCGCCGTTGCGCGTCCGCAGCGCGTAGCGGGCGGGGTGCGCGAGGACGGCGCGCCAGCGCCGCCCGCAGCGCGGGGCCCCGCGGAGCGAAGCGCGGAGGACGCGGTCGCACCGAAGGCGCGCTTGAGCCAGTAAAGAAACTCGTAACCGTCTACGCGCCAGGGCGGTGGGCCGTGTCATCTGAGGTGCGACACGCGTCCCCGGTGCATGGCCGAGAACTGCTGGGCCTAGTGCGCGGCGTTACCTCTCGGCGGCATGAGAGTGCGTAGGCAACGACCGTCGTCACTCGTGACTACTGTCGGATCCTGAGCCGGGCGTTCGCCGATGGTGTGAGCGGCGTCCGGACGAGGCCGTCCAAGTCGAAGGAGTCTGAATGACTCGATACCTGATCTCGTTCCCCAGTGGTGCCATGGACCACCTCCAGAAGGAGGAGTGGCCCAGCGTGGCCGACGAAGCGCACGCGGTCATCAGGGAGGCGAGGGAAGCCGGTGTGTATCTGTTCAGCGGAGGACTAGACGAAGACGTGCCGCCCGTCCTGGTCGCCGGTGACGGGACGGTCACGTCCGGCACCTACCCGGAGACCAAGACACTCAACGGCGGCTTCACCGTCATCGATGTGCCGTCGCGAGAGTCGGCCCTGGAGTGGGCTGCCAGGATCGCGACAGCGTGCCGCTGTGCCCAAGAGGTTCGCGAGTTCCAGTTCGACCCCCTCGCCTGACCGAATGAGCGACACCAGCCCGCGGACGGCTACGCGTCACCCGCCCGCTCATCGGCTGATCCGAACGTCCGCACATCGGCACCACAGAGCTTCACCATCAGCGGCAGATGCGGACGCTGATGCTAGGGGCGGCTTGAGCGGAACCAGGCTCGCGCACATCGGAGGAACAGCAGCACGACGACGGCCAATGCGGCGGCCGTGATCACCAGAGGTGCCACGTAGTACGCAAGCTCAGTAGGAGGATGGATCAGTGACCGCTCTCCGCCGCCTCGTCACCGTGCTCGCGCTGGCCGTGTGCCTGACCGCGTGCACCGGGGGCGAGGCGAGCGATGACGGCACGGCCCTGCTCCGAAACGAGACGGGACGCAAGGACCTCCGGGTCTTCGTCCTCGACGGCGCCGGCCGTCCGCTGATGGACGCGGCGCTGAACCCGGCGTTCCGCTTCGACACCCAGTTCACCGATCGCGAGCGCCAGTGCCTGGTGGCCGGGGACGGTTCCTTCGAGGTGCGCGACGCTGACGGCGCGGTGCTGGTCGAGCACGACTTCGCCGACCGGCCCGTGTGCGAGCACGACGAGCTGGAGGTCACCGACGACCTCGAGGTCGTCTGGGACGACTAGGCAACGGCGGCCACGCCGCGGCGCAGCAGCCGACGAGCGGAGTCGAGGCGGAGGCTGTGCTGGAGCACCTGCGAGTCCACCAGAAGTGCGGTGAGGCGTTCCTCGAGTCGGCCAGCCCGGCCCGCAGGTCAGCGACCTGAACGGGGACGTAGCGAGCGGGGCGCCGGACGATGCCACCGCGCCGACCTCTTGAAAATGGCCCAAGGCCACGACCTCACATCGGCATGATCGCGCTCTCAGCGGAAGGTTGCACCGACCCGGTCGCCTATCGGGTCGACGGATAATCGGCTGCCTATCCGGTACCAGCTCCGAAAGACTCCTGCCTGTGGCAACGACGATCCAGACTCTCCAAGAACTGATCACACGGGAGGCGCCAGGCTCACCCGTGGCCATGTACCTGACCGGCTCGTACTGCGACGGCGGGCTGCGCCCTGAGAGCGACCTCGACATCTTGCTCATCACCCGCGTGCCGCTACAGGTCGCCGAGCGTCGCATTCTCATCGAGCACCTTCTGGGCTACTCGGGAGGGCGTGCCACCAGGCAGCCGGGCCGACCTATCGAGCTGACCTCCCTCGTCTTGGACGACATCAAGCCCTGGCGCTACCCGGCCATGCGCGACTTTCTCTACGGCGAGTGGCTCCGAACCGATTACGAGGCTGGCCGCCTACCCCACCGCGAGCCCGATCCCAACCTTCCTGTCATCCTCACGTCCGCCCGCCAGCGCTCGTCCGTGCTGATGGGGCCGCCGCTGGCCGAGCTCACCGACCCCGTGCCCCGGGAGCACCTGACGCAGTCGATGTTCGACGCCCTGCCCAGCTTGCTCGACGACCTCGTCGGCGACGAACGCAACGTCCTTCTCACGCTCGCTCGCATCCTCTTCACTCTCCGCACCGGACTCATCGCACCGAAGGATGTGGCCGCGGCCGACGTCTGTACGATCCTCGCATCGGCCCACGCGCACATCCTGGACCTCGCTGCGCGGGCTTATCGCGGCGAGGTCCGCGACGACTGGACCGAGCTCCACAGCGAAGCATCAGCCGCAGCCACGGCCCTGACTGACCGCATCTACGCGCTCCGGCCCTGACACCCGATCATCGCCACCGTGCGCGCGCACTTCGCGGCGGACGTTGTTCGGCGTGGGGATTCGCCTGAATACTGCCACGGTGGGTGTTCGCAACTACCTGGTCGAGGGCGTCTCCGGCACGGGGAAGACGTCGGTGTGTCGAGAGCTGAAGCGGCGTGGCTACCAGGCCATCAACGGCGACCGGGACCTCGCGTACCAAGGCGACCCGGAGACTGGCGCAGCAATCGATAGCGCCGTCCACGAGCACCACATCTGGGACGTCAGTCGAGTGCGGGCCCTTGTGGCCGACCATCGGGAGCCCGTCACCTTCTTCTGCGGAGGTTCTCGCAACTTCTTGAAGTTCATCGATCTGTTCGACGGGGTCTTCGTCCTAGACGTCGATCTCGAAACCTTGCACGGGCGGCTCGACCAGCGCCCGCCAGACGAGTGGGGCTCGAGACCGTCCGAGCGCGATCTCATCGTCCGACTGCACCGGACCAAGGAAGACATCCCCCGGACGGGGGTGGTGATCGATGCAACGCCACCGCTCGCGAAGGTCGTCGACGAGATCCTCCGTCATGTGGGCCAGCTCGATGCTGACAGCGGCGACGCCTAACGCGACCCCGGCCAACCGCTCATCGGCAGATCCGTGCGTTCCCCTGCGCGCTTGAAGGCGTTGCCACCTCGCGTGTCGCTCACCTTCACGATGTTGTCGGGGGCGTGTGTCATGCTCTTAGGCAGCGGACAACTACATACAAAATTGACGGGTAGATATCCCAGGGGGTCGGCTCCCCACCCCGGCCAGAGGCCATAAAAAACGAGCGCCGCATCAAACTCACAAACACGCGTAAGACCGTCCGCAAAGACCTTGGTTCGTCGTGTCTTGGTGGCGCTCGTGATCCCCGTCGTCGAGACCTGAGCATCTGCAGCGAGATCACGGTTCACCCAGGCTGGGTGTGCCGCGCGGAGGGATCACACTTAGCCGCGCGGCACACCCTTCTCGGGAGTGAGGCCGGTGAGCAGCAGAAGCCGCCACGCGCTCCACGACACCCTGCCCGGGCTGGTCCCGCAGGCGTTCCCGGGGTTCTCCGAGGACGCGCCCCTCGATCTCCCGCCGCTGACCCAGCGGACCGAGGAGCAGCTCCGGGACCTGCTGCTCTCACGGGACTTCGACGCCTGGTCCGAGGCGCTGGCCCGGGTCGGGAACTGCGCGCACCCGATCCGGCTGCACGGCCACTCCGAGAAGGTCGACGCGGCCACCGGTGAGGTCCTCTCGTCGTACTCCTCACGCGAGGAACCGCTCGGGGTCACCTACGTTCGCTGCGGGAACCGTCGCGCCGACGTCTGCCCGCCCTGCTCCCGGCTGCACGCGGGCGACACCTACCACCTGATCCACGCCGGCGTCGCCGGCGGCAAGACCGTGCCGGAGACCGTGGCCGAGAACCCGCTGGTGTTCGCTACCGTCACCGCACCCTCCTTCGGACCGGTGCACGGTCGCCGCGACAACACCGGTCGCTGCCACCCCCACGTCACGGGCGACAGCCGTTGCGAGCACGGCCGCCCCCGGACCTGCCGGGCGAGGCACACCGAAGACGACCCGGCGCTCGGGCAGCCGCTGTGCGGGGACTGCTACGACTACGGCTCACACCTGGTCTGGCAGTGGTGGTCCACCGAGCTGTGGAAGCGGTTCACGATCAGGCTCCGCCGCCTGGTCGCCCAGACCCTCGGCGTCCCCGAGAAGCGGCTCGGCGAGGTCGCCACCGTGCAGTACGCCAAGGTCGCGGAGTACCAACTGCGCGGGTTCATCCACTTCCACGCCCTCATCCGCCTCGACGGCCCCAAGACCCCCGACGGGTTCGCCCCCGCACCGTCCACGATCGACGCCGCAACCATGGCCCGGCTGGTGCGGCAGGCCGCCGCCACGGTCCGGCTCACCGTGCCCGGCGTCGACGCCGACGACCCAGACCGGGTGCTCGCCTTCGGGCAGCAGCTCGACGCGCGTCCGGTGCGGTTCAGCCGCCGCACCGACGACCCCGATCGCGCGTTGACTCCTGAGCAGGTGGCTGGCTACCTGGCCAAGTACGCCACCAAGTCCGTCAGCGACAGCGGCAACACCGACGACCCCCACCACACCCGGATCCGCGCCGTCGCCCGCAGCCTCCACGCCCGCGCCCAGGCAGCCAAGCAGCCGAGCGAGGAAGGCCCCTACGACCTGCTCGAGAAGTGGGTGCACATGCTGGGGTTCCGCGGCCACTTCGCCACCAAGTCCCAGCGCTACTCGATCACCATGCGGGCCTTGCGCAGGGCCCGTCGCCGGGCCCAGGCGTTGATCGCCGAATCGCGCGGCACCGGCCGCCCGCTCGACCTGGCCGCGCTCGAGTCCGACCTCCTCGCCGACGACGAGGACGAGACCACCCTGGTCATCGGCGAATGGACCTACGCCGGCAGCGGCTGGTCCACCGAAGCCCGACGGGTCCTCGCCAACGCGGCGGCCGCCAGAGCCCGCGAGTACGACCAGTGGAAGGCAGACCAGAGGAAGTCGGCATGACAATCCGTCCAATCCATCGGGGGAAGGGACCCAAGGTGATGAGCAGGAAGCAAGCACGACCGGAGTTCGGAGGACTGCCGAAGCTTCTGACGACCACGGAGGTGGCCAAAGCGTTGGGCGTGAACCCGTCGACGCTGAGCCGGTGGCGCCAGGAAGGCAAGGGTCCTCGGGTCTACTGGCTCGGGGAGGCGTCGCCGCGCTACCGGGAGGACGACGTGATCGAGTGGCTCGAACGGATGGCCGCATGAGCGTCCGCAAACTCCCCAGCGGACGGTGGCACGCCCGGCTCAAGTCCGGTCGGGAGTACGTCGGGGGCAGGACGTTCGACACCCGGCGCGAGGCCCTTGCCTGGCTGTCTCGCGAGCGGGCGGCGATGGCCGGTGGCTTCGACCCTCGGGCCGGACGCACTCCGGTTCGCCGGCTGTTGCCGATCTGGCTGGAGGAACGTGCGGACTCGGTGTCGAAGAAGACGTACGTCTCTGACAAGGCGGTGCCCCGCTTGATCCCGACCGGGCTGGCAGCACTGAACGTCAACGCGGTGACCGAGCGCGAGGTGAGCAAGGCGCTGCTGACGCTCACCCGCTCCGGATTGGCCGAGTCCTCGGTGCGACGGTTTCGGGCCTCGCTCTCGTCGTTCTTCGCCTGGGCGGTGCGCGAGCGCATGATCATGGTCAACCCGGTGCTGAACACGCGGGTGCCGAAGGTCGGCTCTCCCCCGGTCGAGATGCATCCGTTCTCCGAGGACGAGCTCGAGGCCACCTGGACGGCGATGGGGCTCCGGAACAGGCGGCTGGCGGACCTGGTGCTGGTGGCTGGATGGACCGGACTGCGGTGGTCTGAACTGCGTGCGATCCGGGTTCGGGACTTCGTCGAGATCCCGATCCCGCTTCTGGTCGTGCAGCGCGCTGCCCCGGAGGGGGTGGAGGTCAAGGGGACCAAGAGCGGGAAGGGCCGTCGCGTCCCGGTCGCGGACCGCGTGCTCGACATCGTGCGGGCCTTGGCGCGGGGCCGTGACGGCGACGATCTGCTGTTCGTGACCGAGACCGGCCACCAGCTGCATGCGTCGGCGGTGAAGCGGACAGTGGACTGGGCGACCCTGGCAGGGGGCCGGCGGATTCACGACCTCCGGCACACGGCGGCATGCCTGTGGCTGGCTCGCGGCGTGGATCCGGTGACCGTGCAGGCCTGGATGGGGCACGCATCGATCGCGACCACGAACATCTATCTGCACCACCTCGGCACGGCCGCCGACCAGGCGGGTTTGGACCGTCTCAACAACCGGGGGAACACAGGGGGCACACGCCGAGAGGAGCGGGACGCGTGACTTGGTCCGCGAAAACCAGAAAGACACCGTTCCCGCAGGTGGGAAACGGTGTCTTGGTGGTGGAGCTGAGGGGATTCGAACCCCTGACCTTCTCATTGCGAACGAGACGCGCTACCAACTGCGCCACAGCCCCAAGACGCCGGTCCAACCGGCGCGAGCAGAAAAGATACCACCCGTGCGGACGTCACCCGAAACCGGTCAGGAGCCGACGGCGTGCTGCTGGCCGCCCTCGTCCTCGGCGTTCACCTCGGCCTGCTCGGCGTGGGCCTGCGCGACGATCTGGGTGTCCTCGGCGGTGCGTCCGGACGTCCACGTGCCGGGCTCGCCCAGGTCGATGGTGCGCACCGTCCGCTTGGCCTTCGGCTTGCTGACGTACGTCGGCAGGGTGACCGGCAGCGGGTCCCACAGGGAGCCGCCGTCGTCGGTCGGGATGACGATCGCTTCGAGCAGGGCGACCGGGATGCCGACGGTGTCCTCGGTGTCGTCGAAGTCCGCGACACCGTGCTCGTCCACGGGCGTGGCCTCGGCGGCTGCCGGGGCGACCGGCTGGCGCGGCGTACCGTCCTGCACCTCGACGCGGACCGCACGCCGGGGCACGACCGTCACGTCGCCGGGCTGCGCGGTGTCGTCGCTGAGCATCTCGAAGTCGTTCAGGGACTCGCGGCGGACCTGGGTGCGGCAGAGGACGAGGTAGGCGACCGTCAGCCCGGCGGGCACGGCCACGGACCACCAGGGCACGAAGGCGAGGGCGGCCGTGACGGTGGTGACCACGGTGCACAGCAGCAGGAAGGTCAGGATGTGCCGGCGACGGCGGGCCGCGGCACGGGCGGCCTTGCGGCGCGCCTCCAGCCGGCCTCGCGACACCGCGGGCTTCACCGCGGCCGTCACCGGCACGGGCGTCTCGTCCGACTGGTCGACGGCGACGGCGGGTGCCGGACGGGTCGGCGCGAGCACGCGCGGGTTGGTCGCGGCACGAGCCGGGGAGACCACCAGCCGGGCGTCGCGCCGGTTGACCGGCTCACGCCGGGCGAGCACCCGCATGGCCGTGGAGAACCGGTCGATGGAGCGGGTGCGCGCCACCTCGTCGTGATGCTTGAGTGCTTTGGGAATCAGGTAGACGGCCCACGCGACGGCGAGCACCACGAAGATGATTCCTGACAAGTCCACGCCACAGACGATAAAAGCGCCGCGGCGTTCCGCCCTGCAGGCGGGGCGGTGTGTCGCAAGCGAACTCGTGTGACTGGTGTGAAAACTCTTGTCTCAGCGTTTCTGGCCCTTGAACCGGCGCAGCATGCCGCCCGCGATGTCCTCGGTGGTGACCGCGAACAGCCGGTGGTCCCGCCAGTCCCCGTCGATGTGCAGGTACCTCGGCGCGTAGCCGATCTCGGTGAAGCCGAGCTTCTCCACGACCCGCAGGCTGGCGGTGTTCTCCGGGCGGATGGCCACCTCGATGCGGTGCAGGCCGAGCTCGAGCAGGCAGTAGTCGACGACCATCGCGACGGCCGTGGGGATGACGTTCTGACCGGCGTGGCGGCGGTCGATCCAGTACCCCACCTGGGCCCACCGCGCCGAGCCGCCGACGATGTTGGTCACCGTCACCTGCCCGGCGAAGACGTCGTCGACGGTGACCGCGAACGGCAGCGCGCGACGTTCGCGAGCCTGCCGGCGCAGGTCGTGCACGAGGGCCCGGAAGGTGCGCGGCGCGGACGAGTCGCCCGGCGGGACGGTCGCCTCCCAGGGCCGCAGCCAGTCGGCGTTGCGACGGCGCACCTCGTTCCAGGCCCGCGCGTCGCTCGCGGCCAGCGGACGGAGCCCGACCCGGCCGGCGCGCAGCTCGACCCGCCACGGGCTCCCCGAGGACCGTTTCAGTGGTCGCTCCCGGTGATCTGCTCGACCGCGTGCACCAGCAGCGGTGCGAGCACGGCCAGGCCGTCCTTGACTCCCCCGCGTGAGCCGGGGAGGTTCACCACGAGCGCCTGCCCGCGGACCCCCGCCAGCCCGCGCGACAGTGCCGCGGTCGGGACACCCTGTCCGACGCCGTACGCCCGGATCGCCTCGGCGATGCCCGGGACCTCGCGGTCGAGCAGCGGCCGGGTGACCTCGGGGGTCAGGTCGGTCGGGGTGAGGCCGGTGCCCCCGGTCGTCACGACCGCTCGCGACCCGGCGTCCACCGCGGTGCGGATCGCGTCGGCGACCGGCTCCCCGTCGGGTACGACGACCGGGCCGTCGACCTCGAAGCCGAGACCGGTCAGCGCCTCGACGATCATCGGGCCGGTGGTGTCCTCGTAGACACCCGCGGCCGCCCGGTTCGAGGCGCACACGACGGTGGCCCTCACGGGGAGTCCGCTGCCGGGTCGCGGCGGTAGGGCCCGCTCTTGCCGCCGGTCTTGGACTCGACCCGGACGTCGGTGATGACGGCGGCCTTGTCGACGGCCTTGACCATGTCCACCACGGTCAGCGCGGCGACGGAGACGGCGGTCAGCGCCTCCATCTCCACGCCCGTGCGGTCGGTCGTCCGGACGCTGGCGGTGATCTCGACGGCGTCGTCGGCGACGACCAGGTCGACGGTCACGCCGGAGATCGCGAGCGGGTGGCACAGCGGCACCAGGTCGGGGGTGCGTTTGGCGGCCATGATGCCGGCGACCCGTGCGACACCGAGCGCGTCGCCCTTGGGGACCCCGTCCCCCCGCAGCAGGTCCACGACCGTCGCGGACACCAGCACCCGGCCGGTGGCGACTGCCTCGCGCCGCGACGTGTCCTTGCCGGAGACGTCGACCATCCGCGCCGCGCCCGCCTCGTCGACGTGGGTGAGCCGCGGCTCGTCGGCGGGCACTAGAAGTCTCGGTCCAGGACCAGGACCTGCACCTGGGTGCCGGCCTGCACCGAGGTCACCTCGGCCGGCACCACGATCAGCGCGTTGGCCTCGGAAAGGTCGCCGACGAGGTGCGACCCGTGGCCCCCGACCGGCGTCACGTGGGCACCCTTGCCGTCGATCTCGAACTGGGCGCGGACATACTGCTGCCGGTCCGGCGAGGACGAGAAGCCTTGTGAGCACAGGGCTCTGACCATCGGGCGACGGTAGGGCAGCCGCCCCATCATCCGCCGGATCGCGGGCACCACGAACACCTCGAAGGAGACGTACGACGAGACGGGGTTGCCCGGCAGGGTGATGATCGGGGTCGCGTCCTCACCGACGAACCCGAAGCCCTGCGGCTTCCCGGGCTGCATCGCCACCTCGCCGAAGGACACCGTGCCGAGCTCGGAGAGCACCTCCTTGACCACGTCGTAGGCGCCCTTGCTCACGCCCCCGCTGGTCACCACCAGGTCGGCCCGGACCAGCTGGTCGCTCAGCGCGTCGCGGAACTCGTGGGGGTCGTCGGAGACGATCCCGACCCGGTAGGCGATCGCGCCGGCGGAGCGGGCGGCGGCGGCCAGCATGTAGGAGTTGGCGTCGTAGACCGAGTCGTGGCCCAGCGGCGTACCCGGCTCGCGGAGCTCGGCGCCGGTGGACATGATCACGATGCGGGGCCTCGGACGGGACCGCACCTGGGACCGGCCCACCGAGGCGAGCAGGCCGAGCTGGCGGGGCCCGAGGATGCTGCCGTCCTCGAGCAGCACGTCACCGGTCTGCACGTCCTCACCCTGGTGGCGCACGTGCTCGTCGAGCTTCGGGGCCCTGGTGATGCGCACGGCCGCGACCCCGCCGTCGGTCCACTCGACCGGCACGACCGCGTCCGCACCCTGCGGCACCGGTGCGCCCGTCATGATCCGGACCGCGGTGCCCGGGGAGAGTGCGAAGAGCTTGGTCTGGCCGGCGGCCATCTCCCCGACCACCGGCAGGTGCACGGGGTGGTCCTCGGAGGCCGAGGCGACGTCGTCGAAGTAGACGGCGTAGCCGTCCATCGCGGAGTTGTCGAAGGCGGGCAGGTCCATCGGTGCGGCGATGTCCTCGCACACCGGGAGGCCCAGCGCCTCCAGGAGAGGCTGGTCGTAGGGGTGGAGCGGCACGAGCGACTCGACGATCCGCTCGACGTGCTCGTCCACGGTGCTCAGCCGGTCGGCCGGCATGAGGTTGTCAGCCATGGGCACGACCCTAGCCCGCGAGGGTGGTGCCGGCGTCCAACCGGCCGCCCTCGCCTTCGAGTCGCGCACTGCCGGTGACGGTCACGCCGGCACCGAAGGTCCAGTCCCCCTCGACCTCGAGCCGCTCGGCGTCCTTGAGCGAGGGCACCCCGTCGGGGAACCGCCGGTCGAACTCGCCGACGAGCTTGTAGTGCCGCGGGTCCAGGTCGACGAACGGCACGCTGTCGATCCCCTCGTCGAGCACGAGGTGGTGGCTCTCCTCGAGCCGGTAGCAGTCGGACCTCAGCACCAGCAGGTCGTTCGTGGTCTTCACCGGCAGGAACCGGGCCCGGGTCACCTCGATCAGTGCGGCCCCCTCGAACACCTCGACGGCGGCGCCCATCGCGGACTCGATCTGGATCACCTCGGGGCTGTCCGGGTCCGAGGGGTCGACGGTCTTGGTGTTCTTGATCAGCGCGAGGCCGAGGATCCCGTCCCGGCGGTCGAGCTCGTCCCGCATCGCGACCAGGTCGAACCAGAGGTTGTTCGTCGAGCAGTACCGGTGACGGGACAGGTCGGCCAGCGCCTCCTGGTCCTCCTCGAGCGTCTGGGCGGTCTCGCGCAGCACGATCCGCCCGTCCGTCGTACGACGGGCGAAGTGGCCGCCCTTGCGGTCCGAGGGCGTACGACGGACGGCCTCGATGGCGAACGGCGCACCGGACCGGGCGAACCACTCGGCGACCTGCGGGTCCGGCGTCGCGCCGAGGTTGTCGGAGTTGGACACGAACGCCTGGGTGTAGCCGGCCTCGATGAGCCGGTCGAGCAGGCCGCTGCCGCGCAGCGCGGTGTAGAGGTCACCGTGCCCCGGCGGGCACCACTCCAGCGCCGGGTCGGCCTCCCACGTGACCGGCGTGAGGTCGTCGGCCCGGAGCTTGGGCTCCTTGTTCTGCAGGAAGTCCAGTGGCAGGCCGTCGACGGTGAGGTCCTCGTAGCCGGACAGTGCCTGGGTGGTGTCCTCGGACGTGCGGAAGCTGTCCATGAACACCAGCGGCAGCCGGACGCCGTACTCCTGGCGCGCCCACAGCACCTGCCGGGCGATGACGTCGAGGAAGGTCAGCCCGTCGCGCACCTCGAGCAGCGACTTCGCGCGGTCCAGGCCCATCGACGTGCCGAGGCCGCCGTTGAGCTTGACCACCACCGTGCCGGCCAGCCCGTCCGTCGCGGTCGCGGGCAGGTCCTCGTCGGCCAGCGCCGGGATGTCGACGGGCTCGATCGAGGACTCGGGGATCATCCCGGTCTCGCCGCTCTCGACCATCCGGTAGTAGTGCGCGAAGACGTCCACGGCCACCGGGTCCACCCCGGCGTCGGCCATCTTCTTGCGTGCCTGCTCAAGCCCTGCGTCGCTCATGTGCGCAGGTTATCGAGTCCCCGTGCACGGCCGGTCGGTAGCGTCGGGGTGTGGAAGCCACTCCTGGGGCGGACGGGTTCGCCGCCCGCAAGACCGCGCTGCGCGACCAGCTCGTCACCGCACGGGGCCGACGGTCCCTGCTGGAGGTGTCCGAGGCCGCCCGCTCGATCGCCGGACACCTGCTGGCCACCCCCGAGGTGCGCCGGGCGGCGACCGTGGCGGCCTACGTCTCGATCGGCACCGAGCCCGGCACCGGCCCGCTGCTCGAGGAGCTGCTCGCCCTCGGCCGTCGGGTGATCGTCCCGGTCGTGCTCCCTGACCTCGACCTGGACTGGGCGGTGTACGACGGACCGGACCGGCTCGTGCGGGCACGGCGGGGGCTGCTCGAGCCCGCGGGCGAGCGGCTCGGCCCGGAGGCGGTCGCCACCGCCGACGTCGTACTCACCCCCGGGCTCGCCGTGGACCGGACCGGCATGCGGCTCGGCCAGGGCGGCGGGTGCTACGACCGGGCGCTGGGACGGGTGCCGGTGGGGACCTTCACGTGCACCCTGCTCTACGACGGGGAGCTGCTCGACGAGGTGCCGGCCGCTGCTCACGACCGGCCCGTGACCGCCGCGGTCACGCCGGCCGGCGTCACCCGTCTCTCGCGGGCCTGAGGGTCAGCGTGTCCTGAGCCGCCGCCTCGACCGCCTTGCGGGTGGACGGCCACGCCAGCGTGCGGCCGTCGGCCCACAGGTCGGTCTGGTCGACGTAGTGGTCGTCGAACGCGTGTCCCGAGGCGCCGGTCAGGTTGACCCACCGGGACGTGTCGAGGTCGGCGAGCGAGACCACCATCCGCATCGACGGGGCGGCGACCACGTCGTAGTCGTCGCCGGCGGCGTCCCACTGGGTGGCGTCGACGATCTCGCCGCCGCCGCCGACCTGGTAGCCGCCGCGGTTGAACAGCGCCCGGACCAGTGCGTGGTCGGAGAGCCCGACGGTCTGGTTCACCAGGTCCAGCCGGTGCTGGTGCCCCCACGTCCAGTCCACCGCGCGCCGGGCCTGGCGCCGCACCAGCTCGTCGCGGGCGTCGGCCATCGCCTTCTCCAGGATGTCGTCACGGGTCTCGATCACCCCGTCGGTGGTGACGTCGTCCCACCAGTGGCTGTCCGGCTCGGCGAGCAGCTGCCGCATCACCTCGAACCACCGGCCTCCGCCGTCCGGCCAGACCGACTCCTTGAGCTCGTCGTGGAAGGTCAGGGCGAGGGTGTTCCGCCACACCGCGTTGTAGTAGGCCGCCGCGGCCGAGCCGGGCTGCTGCTGGTAGTTCCAGCCCTGGAGCAGCCGCTGGCCGCCGGCGAGGTACTCCGAGGGCATGAAGATCTTCAGCAGGTAGGGCACGAACGTCGGAGCGAACCCGTTGCGGGTGTCGAGCTGGATCCGCGACATGTCCGCGACGCTGACCCTGGCCCGGCGCTGCAGCAGGTCCGCGATGCGCTGGCTGCGGTAGCCGGGGGCCCAGGAGTCGCCGAGGTAGTAGGGGTAGCCCTCGCGGGTCACGGCCTGGTTCGCGGTCGCGACGTACCCGTCCGAGGGGTTCAGGACGCTGGGCAGCGCGGCGAACGGCACGTACTTCCCGGTCCAGTCGTCGGAGGCGCGCCAGCCCATGGCCGGGTAGTCGCCGGTGTTCCCGGACTTGCGGATCGGGATCCGCCCCGGCGCCTGGTAGCCGATGTTGCCTGCGCGGTCGGCGTACACCATGTTCTGCGAGGGCACCTCGAAGTCCGCGGCTGCGGCACGGAACTCCTGCCAGTCCGTCGAACGGTCGATCTCGAAGATCGCGTCGGCGGTGTTGCTCGGGGTGAGCGCGGTCCACGCGAGCGACACGGCGTACCCGTTGCCGCGCTCGGGTGGCTGCTCACCGGCGGGCGCGTTCGCCCCGACGGTGCTCAGCTGTCGGTCGACGTCGGAGAGCAGCGGACCGTGGTGGGTGGCCCGGACGGTGAACCGGAACGGCTTGTCGCGGCCGCGGACCTTGATCTCCTCGTCGCGCATCTGCAGCGGGCGCTGCCGGCCGTCGTAGAGGTAGGTCTTGCCCTCGACCTTCTCGAGGTAGAGGTCGGTGACGTCCGGCCTGAGGTTCGAGAAGCCCCACGCGACCTGCTGGTTGTGACCGATGACCACGCCGGGCATGCCGGAGAAGGTGAAGCCGCTGACGTCGAACGGGCAGTCGTCGGTGAGGCGGGTGCAGTGCAGGCCCATCTGGTACCAGATGCCCGGCACCGAGACGCTCAGGTGCGGGTCGTTGGCGAGGATCGGCTTGCCGGTCGTGGAGTGGTCGCCGTCCACCACCCAGGCGTTGGAGCCGATCCCGTCACCCTTGCCGAGCATCGCCGGCAGCCCGTGCAGCGCCTGGTCGACCTGGCGAAGGGCCCGCTGCGCGGCCGGAGCGAGCGGCGGGCGCGACGGCTTCCGGGTGCCGGTGCTGGTGGCGTTCTGCTCGAACACCTTGTCCACGACGGCGCCCTGGTCGACGATCGGCCGGTGCCGGTCGTAGGGGTACGCCGGGAACAGCTCGGCGATCTCCTCGGGCGTATGGGCCCCCGACATCAGGCCGCGCTCGATCTCCTCCTCCATGTTGCCGCGCAAGTCCCACGCCATCGCCTTGAGCCACGCCACCGAGTCGGCGGGCGTCCAGTCCTCGACCTTGTAGTCGAGGCCGTCCAGGCCCAGCACGGCGTACTCCAGGGACAGCTGCGAGGGCGTGTGCTCGTGGAGGTAGGCGTTCACCCCGTCGCTGTAGGCCTGCAGGTAGCTCTGCGTCTCCGGGCTCAGCCGGGACAGCTCCTGCTCCGCGACCCGGCGCCAGCCCATCGTGCGGATCGTCTTGTCGACCTGCAGCGTGCTCTCGCCGAACATCTCCGAGAGCCGGCCGGCGGTGGTGTGCCGGCGCACGTCCATCTCGAAGAACCGGTCCTGGGCCTGCACGAAGCCCTGCGCGTAGAACAGGTCGTGGCTGGAGCCGGCGTACACCTGCGGGATGCCGTGCGCGTCCCGCAGCACCTTGACGGTGCCGTCGAGCCCGGGCACGGAGATGTCGCCGTCCGTCTGCGGGAACGAGCTGCGCACCACCACCACACCGGCCACCGCGACCACCACCAGCAGCAGCACGACGGCGACGACGCCGTACGACGACCAGCGGACCCATCGCGGCCAGGAGAGGAGCCCCCGACGCCTCGTGCCGGACCCGGAACGGGCGGACGGAGATGCGGCGTCGGTCTCGGGCACGGCGGCAATTGTGCCTGCTCGCCGGGGACGCACCGACCGCACCCCACCCCCCGCCGGACGGGAAGTTTGCGAAACGTCCGAGCGTTGGGATACTTGGCAGTCGACCCTCGGGAGTGCCAAGTCACGGCGCTCGGGACGACGTAGGACATCCGTGGAGGACCAGTGCCCACTTACCAGTACGCCTGCACCGAGTGCGACAACGCCTTCGAGCAGTTCCAGAGCTTCAGCGACGACGCGCTGACCGTGTGCCCGAAGTGCGAGGGTCGGCTCCGCAAGGTCTTCAACGCCGTCGGAGTGGTCTTCAAGGGCTCCGGCTTCTACCGCACGGACAGCCGCACCGACGGCAAGTCCGCGAGCACCACGTCCGGCTCGAAGTCCTCGAGCGACTCGGGGTCCTCGTCCGGGAACGGCTCCTCGTCCGGCTCCGGCTCCACGTCTGCGTCGGAGAAGAAGTCCGACTCGTCGACCTCCACGAGCACGTCGGCCTCCACGAGCGGCAGCGGCTCCACCAGCGCCGCCTGAGGCAACCCCGCGGAGGCTGTGGACAGCCGACGACGCGGGCCGGCGAAACTTCCTAGCCTGGGCCGATGTCCCGGCTCTCGCTGTCCTACCGCCGTGCCCGCCGCCTGGTGCTCGCCCACCGCCGCCCGATCGCCGCGGTGTGCGCCGCCGTCGCGGTGGCGGCCGCGCTCCAGGCGAACTCCACCCCTCCTCCCCCGCGCACGATGGTGCTCACCGCCGCCCGGGACCTCCCGGCCGGCTCGGTGGTGGGCCCCGAGGACCTCACCCGCACCGCCTACGACCCGAGCAGCGTCCCGTCCGGGCTGCTGTCGAGCGCGTCGGTTGCCGTCGGGCGCACGACGACCGCGCCGGTGCGCGCCGGTGAGGCGATCACCGACGCACGACTGCTGGCCCCGTCCCTGCTCGAGGGCTACCCGGGGCTGGTCGCGGTGCCGGTCCGGGTCGGTGACCCCGGCGCCGTACGCCTGCTGCGGGTCGGCGACCGGGTCGACCTGCTCGCCGCGGACCCCCAGGGCGAGACGTCCGCGCAGGTGGTCGGGCGCGACGTACCGGTGCTCGCGATCCCCCGGCCCGGCGAGGAGTCACCGGGCCTGACCAACGGCGCCCTGGTGGTCGTCGGGCTCTCCCCGGAGACCGCACGGACCGTGGCCCAGGCGTCCGTCTCCGCATTCCTCTCGGTGGTGATCACCCGCTAGCGTGCTGTCTGTCCACTTTGCCCAGCCACAGGGGCTCTACGGCCCTTTCGGAGGAGACAGACATGCTCAAGGGGTTCAAGGACTTCATCATGCGGGGCAACCTCGTGGAGATCGCGGTCGCGTTCGTCATCGGCGGCGCCTTCGCGACCGTCGTCACGGCCACCGTGGCGATCATCATGGACATCATCGGCAAGGTCGGCGGCACGCCCAACTTCTCGGGGTACAAGCCCGGCGGCGTCCACATCGGCGCCTGGATCACCGCCGTCATTGCGTTCCTGATCCTGGCCGCGGTGGTCTACTTCCTCATCGTCACGCCCTACAACAAGCTCCAGGAACGGATGGCCAAGGGGAAGGAGCCCGCCCCTCCGGCAGCCGACATCGCCCTGCTCACCGAGATCCGCGACCTGCTCGCGGGCCGTCCCGGCACCCCCAAGGTCGAGATGGATGAGGGCCGGCTCAACTGAGTCGCTAGGTCGAAGAAAGTTTCGAATATCGTCTCACGTGTCGAGATCGGGCCGCAGTTCTGTCGGTGGTGGGCGATTGGCTGTCGGTATGTCAGTGCAGCCGATCCGACGCTTCGACGACCAGGTGGTCGTCGAGTCGGTGGCGGCTGCGCGGGGCGCCGTCAGCGCTGCTGCGGGCGTGCCCGCCGGGTTGCTCGGGCTGGACGAGCTGACCGACTCGATCGCCGGATTGGCGGTGCTGGAGTCACAGGTCGCAGCTCTCAAGCTGGCCCTGGTGGCGGAGGCTGACCGTCGGAAGGTCGCGCAGTCGTCCGGCGCGACCGGCACGGATGCCTGGGCAGCCCGGCTGACGGGGTCGACCCGGGCGGTGATGGCCGGCGGGATCTGGCTGGCCCGGATGCTGGAGGAGAGGTACGACGCGACGCGGCAGGCCTTCGCGGACGGCGGGATCAACGAGGCCCAAGCCCGGGTGATCGTCCGCGCGGCCGAGACGATGCCGGCCCGGGCCACCGACGAGCAGCGTGCCGCGGCCGAGGCCGGACTGGTCAGCAAGGCCGTCAACGGGATGGATGCCCGGCGACTGCGTCAGGCCGCCCGCCGGATGCTGGACGTGGTCTCGCGCACCTGGGCCGACGAGCACGAGGCCACCCAGCTGCACGCCGAGGAGCAGCGGGCCGAGGTCGAGACGTGGATGAGCCTGCACGACAACGGCGACGGCACGTTCTCCGGGCGGTTCACCATCCCCGAGCTGCACGGCCAGATGCTCAGGACCGCTCTGGAGCGGCTGACCTCGCCGCGCCGGCTCTCCCGGGACCGTGCGGGTGAGCTGGTCCACGACGACTCACTGCCCGGCGGCGGACCCGAGCTGAGCTGGACCGAGCGACTGGGTCTGGGGTTCACCGAGCTGATCGAGCACCTGCCCACCGAGGCCTCCGGCGGCTTCGCCCGGTCCGGCGCGACCGTGCTGGTGCACCTCGACTACGAGCGCCTGCTCGACGGGCTCGGCTCCGCCCGGCTCGACACCGGCGTGCATATCAGCGCCGGCGCGGCGCGCCGGCTCGCGTGCACCGCGGGCCTCGTGCCCGTCGTGCTCGGCGGCCGCTCAGAGAGTCTGGACGTCGGCCGGGAGCAACGGCTGCACAACACCGCGATGCGACGGGGACTCTCCGTCCACCACGACACCTGCGCCACGCAAGGCTGCGAGAGGCCGTTCGCCTGGTGCGAGGTCCACCATCCCCACGCCTGGGCAGCGGGCGGTCCCACCAGCCTCGCGAACGGCATTCCGTTGTGCGGGTTCCACCACCGACGGGCCCACGACCCGGCGTTCTCGCTCGACCGGATGCCCGACGGTGACGTGCGGTTCCGGCGGCGGAGGTGAGGAGGCGCTCGGAGGAGCTAGCCGTGGTGCGGCGGCACCTGACGGCGGAGCCACTCGTCGCTGCCCTCACGGCCGGCGTCGGGCTCGCTCCAGCCGTCGCCACGCTCGTCGCTGGTCCCGTCGGGCAGGACGTCGCCGAACACCTGCGCGCGGCGCCGACGACGCTCCGCCTCCGTGAGCTCCGCGGTGGGCTCGGAGTCCTCGCCGTGCTTCGGGTCCGGGCGGCTCTCGGAAGCCGTCACCGCAGCGACTCGCTCGGGTGCAACGACTCGAACCAGGTCGAGTCGAACTTCGGACGCTGCGCAGTCCAGCCCGTCGAGGCCGTGAAGTGCTCCGAGCTGACCCGCAGCGAACGGGCGAGCGGCTCGAGCCGGACGCCGCCCACGCGACGCAGGAGCTTCCCGGCGAAGTCGATGCTGTCGCGCCCGGCGGCGGCTGCGAAGCCGGCGACCATCTCGAACCGGCGGACCGGCTCGGCGCCCACGTTGTAGACGCCGCTGGGTGCGGCGAGCGCCGCGACCACCGCAGGGGCCAGGTCGTCGGTGTGCACGACGTGCGCCCAGCCCTGGGGAGCGCCGAGGCCGATCGCCTGCCCGTGCCGCAGGGAGCGGATCTGGAAGCGGGTGAGCGGGTCGTTGCCCACGATGGTCCCGAAGCGCAGCACCACGCCGGTGCGTGACCCACAGGAGTAGTCCTGCACGTGCGACTCCCCCACCGAGGCCGGCTCGGTGGCCCGGGTGATCTCGACCGGCGAGTCCTCGGCGATCCACTCGTCACCCTGGTCGGCGTACAGGAACGACACGCTCTCCTGGACCACGCGCCGGACGCCGGCGTCGCGTGCGGCGTCCACCACCCGGCGTACGCCGTCGGTCCGCAGCCGGTCGTTGACCCGCCAGGCGCCGGGCCGCAGGGCAGCGACCCCGACGGGGATGTGCGTGGCGAAGTTGCAGACCGCGTCGGCGCCGTCGAACATCGCGACCAGGCCGTCGTGGTCGAGCAGGCTGGTGCGGCAGGCAGAGGCCCCGAGCTTCTCGAGCAGCCGGGCCTTCTCGGGAGTCCGGGCCAGGCCGACGACGTCATGACCGGCGCGGACGAGGTCGCGCACCACCGACGAGCCGATCACGCCCGTGGCACCAGTGACTGCCACCCTCACACGAGGCCCCTTCTAGGTCCGTGGTCCCCCGACCAAGCCGGCACCCGCGGCGGCCCGGTTCACCGGGGCCTGCGGACGCCCTGACCGCCCCAGTGTCCGATAACAGACTGATAACGGCAACCCGAACGGGCCGACAAGCCGGTAAATCTCCCCCTCCGGCGTTCGGTGAGCGGACGATCCGCGGCGAATGAGGCGGACTACCGGGACGATCCGGTCCAGACCGGACTCAGCGCAGCGAGCGGTAGAGCTCCACGGTCTGCTCGGCGATCGCATCCCAGGCGAACGACGTCACGGCGCGCTCGCGCCCGGCCCGCCCGAAGCGCGCCGCCAGCTCCGGGTCGGCGGCCAGCCGGTTCACGCCCTCGGCGATCCCCCGCTCGAAACCCGCCGCGTCGTCCGCGTCGTAGGGGACGATGACGCCGGTCTCGCCGTCCTGCACCACCTCGGGGATCCCGCCCACGTTGCTGGCGACCACCGCCGTCTCGCACGCCATCGCCTCGAGGTTGACGATGCCGAGCGGCTCGTAGACCGAGGGACAGAGGAACGCGAGCGCACCGGTGAGCACCTGGCGGACCTGCTCGCGCGGCAGCATCTCGGAGACCACGAAGACCCCGTCGCGCTCCGCCGTGAGGTCGGCGATCAGCGCGTCGGTCTCGGCCTTCAGCTCCGGGGTGTCCGCGGCGCCGGCCAGCAGCACGATCTGCAGGTCGCGGTCGAACGCGAGCCCGGCCCGCAGCAGGTGCGGCACCCCCTTCTGCCGGGTGATCCGGCCGACGAACGCGACGTAGGGCCGGGTCAGGTCGACGCCGATCCGCTCGAGCACGGAGGTCTCCGGGTCGGGTCGGTAGAAGTCGGTGTCGATCCCGTTGTAGACGACGTGCAGCCGACCCGGGTCGAGCGAGGGGTACGACGAGAGGATGTCGGCCTTCATGCCGTTGCTGACCGCGACGACCGCGTCTGCCGCCTCGTAGGCCGTGCGCTCGGCCCAGGAGCTGATCCGGTAGCCGCCGCCGAGCTGTTCGGCCTTCCAGGGACGTTGCGGCTCGAGGCTGTGCGCGGTGACGACGTGCGGGACGTCGTACAGCAGCTTGGACCAGTGCCCGGCCATGTTGGCGTACCACGTGTGCGAGTGCACGACGTCCACGCTGCCACCGGCGCCCACGGCAGCGGTCATCGCCAGGTCGGTGGACAGCACCTGGAGGGCGGAGTTGGCCCCGGCGAGGCGGTCCTCCTTCTCGGTGTGCGCGGTCGCACCGTCGCGCGGCTCGCCCATGCAGTGCACGTCGACGTCGATGAGCTTGCGCAGCTCACGGACCAGGAAGTCGACGTGCACACCGGCGCCGCCGTACACGTCGGGAGGGAACTCTCGGGTCAGGATGGCTGCACGCATGAGGGTGAATCTAGTGCCCACGTGCACCCAGGCCCTAGGGTCGCTGCATAGCGACGTGACGGGACACGATCCAAGGCGGACGGGAGCAAGGCATGCCGAAGGTATTGGGGATCGTCCTCGCAGGTGGCGAGGGCAAGCGGCTGATGCCGCTGACGCTGGACCGGGCGAAGCCGGCGGTGCCGTTCGGCGGCAGCTACCGGCTGATCGACTTCGCGCTGTCCAACCTGGTCAACGCGGGCTACCTGCAGTGCGCCGTGCTGACGCAGTACAAGTCGCACTCGCTGGACCGGCACATCTCGGTGACCTGGCGGATGTCGACGCTGCTCGGCAACTACGTGACGCCGGTGCCGGCGCAGCAGCGGCGCGGACCGCAGTGGTACCTCGGCAGCGCCGACGCGATCTACCAGTCGATGAACCTCATCAACGACGCCCGGCCCGACATCATCGTGGTGTTCGGCGCGGACCACGTCTACCGGATGGACGCCTCGCAGATGGTCCAGGCGCACGTCGAGACCGGGGCCGGGGTCACGGTCGCGGGCATCCGGGTGCCGCGCAAGGAGGCCTGGCAGTTCGGCGTGATCAAGACTGCGGCCGACGGCGTGACGATCGAGGATTTCCTGGAGAAGCCGGCCGACCCGCCCGGCCTGGTCGACTCCCCCGAGGAGGCGTTCGCCTCCATGGGCAACTACGTGTTCAGCGCTGACGTGCTCGTGGACGCGCTGGAGAAGGACGCCGCGGACCCGAACTCCCGCCATGACATGGGCGGCGACATCATTCCGATGCTGGTGCGTCAGCAGCAGGCCTGCGTCTACGACTTCAAGCGGAACATCGTGCCCGGTGCGATGGACCGCGACCGGGACTACTGGCGTGACGTGGGGACGCTCGACTCCTACCACGAGGCACACCTCGACCTGGTCGCCGTGGAGCCGATCTTCAACCTCTACAACACCGACTGGCCGATCTTCACCTCGCACCCGCAGCTGCCCGGAGCGAAGTTCGTGGAGAACGCGTTCGCCCGCGACACCATCATCTGCGGCGGCTCGATCGTGTCCGGAGCCAACGTGGACAGCACGGTGATCGGCAGCAACGTGTACGTCGGAGCCGGTGCCAAGGTCGAACGCAGCGTGATCTTCGACAACGTGACGATCGGTCGGGGCGCGATCGTGCGCAACGCCATCCTCGACAAGAACGTGATCGTCCCGGACGGCGTGCAGATCGGGGTCGACGTCGACGAGGACCGTCGACGCGGCTTCACGGTGAGCGAGAACGGGGTGGTCGCGTTGGCCAAGGACCAGCTCGTCATCCCCTGAGCAGCCGGTCCCGCCTGGTGTAGCGCGGCAGCAGCACCGGATTCTGCTCGGCCACGCGGTCCATCGACGTGACCACGTTGCGCAGGTTCATGATCAGCGCGCCGTACTCCGGCCAGTGTCGCGCGGACAGGTCGCTCGTGCTCAGGTCCTGGGCCAGCCGGGCGAGGTCCGCGCGCACCTGGGTGACCCGGACCGAGTCCGGGGCGCCGATCGCCTGACCGGCCTCGCGCAGGCAGGCCAGCCAGGGGTCACGGAACTCCGGCTCCCACCCGTTGAGGCCCTCGACGCTGTGTCCGAGGGTGCGTGCCATGCTGCGGGACTCGGCGACCGCCTGCTCGTTGTCGCGCAGGATCTGCTCGAACACGTCGGTCCTCTTCACGTCCCTGGCCGCCCGTCGGGGGTTGAGCCGCCCGCTCTCCCGGGACTGGCGCAGCAGCGCCCAGGCGGTCTCGATGTCCTCGTCGAGCTCCCGGGTCCGGTCCACCCAGGCCGAGACGTGCTCGGCGTCGACGGTCTCGTGCAGCTCGTCGGCGATGCGGCAGAGCAGCTCGCCGACCCCGTCGTCGATCGCGTCGATGGCCTTGGCCGCGGAGTAGTCACGCAGCGGAGGCCAGACGATCACGTTCACCGCCAGGCCGACGACGATGCCGATGGAGGTGTCGAAGAGCCGGTCGAGAAGGACCTGGTCGTGGGTGCTGAAGCCGGTGGTGAGCACGATCAGGCCGGTGGCCGCGACGGCCGTGCTCTCGTCACGGAACCAGCGCACGCTGCCGATGATCAGCCCGGCCACGAGCAACGTGGACACCGCGAAGGTGGTCAGGCCGAGGTAGTTGCCGACCGCCCACGCGAGCAGCACCCCGAGCACAGCACCCGACACCTGACGCAGGCCGCGTGAGAACGTTCGGTAGACGGTCGCGTGCACCACCATGAGCGCGGCCCACGGCGCCAGGAACGCCTGGGGCAGGTCGAACACCTGCGCGGCGAGCACCCACGCGACCACGGCGGCGACGACCGTCTTGACGAGCTGCAGCGCCTCGGTCCACCTGACCGGGTTCCGCAGGTCCTCGCGCACCTGGGCACGCGAGATGGCTCCACTCGGGCGCACGTGACCACCTCTCTCCGCGGGGGCGTGTACCCGGCCGGCCTGCCGCAAAAACGCAGGTTTGCAGCCCGGCCGCGTGGGTTACCGCACGGCCGGAAGCACGAGAGGACGAAGGAGAGATCATGGCCGAGCAGAGCATGCAGGGGAAGACAGTCGCGTTCCTGGTGGCAGCCGAGGGCATCGAGCAGGTCGAGCTCACCGAGCCCTGGAAGGCCGTCGAGCAGGCCGGTGGCTCGCCGAAGCTGCTCTCCCCCGAGACGGGGAAGGTGCAGGGGTTCCACCACCTCGACCAGGCCGACACGTTCGACGTGGACCAGGCCGTGGGTGACGCGGACCCGGCGTCGTACGACGCGCTCGTGCTGCCCGGCGGGGTGGCCAACCCGGACGCCCTGCGCACCGACAAGGGCGCGATGGACTTCGTGCGCAGGTTCGTCGAGTCCGGCAAGCCGGTCGCGGCGATCTGCCACGCAGCCTGGTCGCTGGTCGAGGCCGGCGTCGTGCACGGGCGGACCCTGACGTCGTGGCCGAGCCTGCAGACCGACATCCGCAACGCCGGCGGCACGTGGGTCGACGAGGAGGTCGTCGTGGACGGCAACCTGGTCACCAGCCGCAAGCCCGACGACCTGCCGGCCTTCAACGCCAAGATCGTCGAGATCGTCGCTGCCAGCTGACCGGTACCGGGCGGACAGGGCCCCGCACGCGCTCGGTCGAACCGGTCCGGAGCGGGGTTCGGCCCGGTTAGCCTGTGCCAGTGAAACGACGGGTGCCGCAGCAGGTGCGCAGCCGCGACCGGGTCGAGCGGATGCTCGAGGTCGCCGGCCGCATCGTCGTGGACGGTGGCGTCGAGGCGATCAACACGCGCGCGGTCGCCTCCGCGGCCGGGGTCCCGGTGGCCTCGCTCTACCAGTACTTCGCCGACAAGGAGAGCATCCTTCTCGCTCTCGTGGAGCGCGACGTCGCGGAGATGGACGCCCAGGTGGCGCAGGACCTCGGCGCGCTCACGGTGCTCAGCGTGCGCTCCATGGTGGAGACCACGATGCGGGCGTTCGTGAAGGTCTACCACCGGCGTCCGTCGTTCGTGGCGATCTGGTTCCGGGGCCGGACCAACGCTGCCGTGAACGACTTCTGCCGCTCGCACAACCAGCGGGTCGCCCGGGACCTGTTCGAGGTCGCCCGCTCCGCCGGGATGGTCGACCCGCACTCCCATGGGCTCTATGCCGAGCTCGCGGTCGCGGTGGCCGACCGGATCTTCCAGGTCGCCTTCGAGGACTCGCTGATCGGGAACCCGCACGTCATCGAGGAGGGCATCGCGCTGGTCACGGCGTACCTCGAGACACACGCCACCCCGGTCGGCATCGCGGGAGTGTCCCGGTAGCAGCCCGCTCGTGGTGCGGGAGCGGCACGGACCGCTCGGTCAGGCGCAGAGACCGTTCTCGGCGGCCTTCGCAGCCGCCGCCGCCTCGGTCTGGGACGGGCCCTGGCTCGGGCTCTCGGAGGCAGACGGGCTGTCGCTCGGCTTCGGGGACGAGCTGCTCGCCGGCTTGCCGTCCTTGCTCGCCGCCGTGGTGACGTCACCTGCGAACCGCTTGTTGACCGGCATGTCGTTGCGGATCCGGTACCACAGCCGGCTCGCGCCCGGCGCCCACTGCAGACGGTTCGGGTCGGGCTGGTAGGTCTCGAACGGCACCGTCAGGAACTGGATCTGGTCGAGCCCGACGCCCTTGAGCGACTTCGCCAGGCCACCGAGCTTGTTGAGGCTGGAGAGCCCCGGGTCGGTGGTCAGGGACTTGGTGGCGGCGTCGAGGAACTTCACCAGCCGCACCGGGTTGACCAGCGTGCCGGCCGAGACTGCCTTGTTGGCCATCGACGCGAGGAACGCCTGCTGGCGCTTCATCCGGCCGATGTCGCCGTTGTCGGAGATGCCGTGGCGCACCCGCACGTAGTCGAGGGCCCGCTGGCCCTTCACGTCGTAGGTGCCCGCCGGGAGGTAGATGTGCCCGGTGGTGTCGTTGACCTCCTTGGGCACGCAGACCTCGACCCCACCGAGGGCGTCGACCATCTTGCGGAAGCCGTTGAAGTCGATCACCACGAAGTGGTTGATCCGGATGTCAGTGAGCTCCTCGACGGTCTTGACCGTGCACGCCGGGCCACCGACGGCGTACGCCGCGTTGAACATGCTCAGGCCGCCGGGGTCGGTGCCGTTGCCGTCCTTGCGCTCACACTCGGGCCGCTGCACCATCGCGTCGCGCGGCAGGCTGACGCCGTACGCCAGCTTCCGGTCGGCGGAGATGTGCAGCAGGATCGTGGTGTCCGACAGGCCGGGCGTGTCGCCACCGATGTGCCCGGTCTGCCCCTCCCGGGTGTCGGAGCCGAGCAGCAGGATGTTGAGCGGCTTGTGCGGCTGACCGGACTTGGTGATCTCGGTCGGCCGGTCGTTGCCCAGGGCTCCGGTGATGTCGATCGACGTGATGTTCCGGTCGAGGTGCCGGTAGACGAAGAAGCCGCCGGTGAGCACCACCAGCAGGACCAGCGCCACGGAGATGGACACGGCCTTGAGGACCCGGTGCTTGGGCACCCGGTCTCGGTGTCGCGGTGTGTTCACAGACAAAGCAGATCCAGCGGTCGACGATCGGTACCCGGACGGTTCGCCCGGTCGGCCGGACGGGTCCAGCCTACGGGAGCGCCCCCTGAGCGAGGGCGCAATCACCCCAGGGGGTGGCCCTCGCCCTACATCATGCCAAGCCAGCCGAAGTCCACGAAATCGTGGCGAGTCGCCCTCACCCGCCCAGTAGCCGCCGCATCGCCTCGACTGGACCGCCACCGTGCCCGGTGCGGGGCCGCTACCTTGGCCGGGACTGCCGCGGTGACGGCCCGGCACCGACCCAGGGAGTCCCGCATGAGCAGTGAGCCGAGCCGAGTCGACTTCGACAGCCCGGGGGGCGTCCGGGTCGCTGCCTACCGGTGGGACCCGTCCGGTGCCCCGCGCGCGATCCTCCAGGTCACGCACGGGATGGGCGAGCACGCGCTGCGCTACGCGGACCTCGCCCGGGTGCTCAACGAGCACGGGTACGTCGTCTACGCCCAGGACCACCGGGGGCACGGTGCGACCGCCCGGTCGGAGGCCGAGCTGGGCCAGATCGGAGCCGACGGCTGGACGGAGCTGGTCAACGACATCGACCGGCTGCGACAGAAGGCCCGCTTCGAGCATCCGTCGATCCCGTTCGTGCTGCTCGGGCACAGCATGGGGTCGTTCGCGGCGCAGCAGTACCTCCTCGACCACAGCACCGACGTCGACGCCGCCGTCCTCACCGGCACCGCCGTCATCGACCTGCTCGAGCCGGCGCTCGACCTCGACGCCCCGCTCGACCTGGCCATGTTCAACGCGCCCTTCGCGCCGGCCCGCACCGACTACGACTGGCTGAGCCGCGACGAGGAGCAGGTGGACCGCTACGTCGCGGACCCGTTGTGCGGCTTCGGCCTCGACGGCGAGGGCGGCAAGCAGATGTTCGTCGCGGCCCGCCAGCTGGCCGTGCCCGAGCGGCTCGCCGGCATCCGGAAGGACCTGCCGGTCTACGTCGCCGTCGGTGAGCAGGATCCCGTCAACGGCCAGCTCGCCCTGGTCAACGCCCTGGTCGACCGGCTGCAGGGCGCCGGGTTGCAGGACGTCACGCTCGAGGTCTATCCCGACGCCCGGCACGAGGTGTTCAACGAGACCAACCGCGACGAGGTGTACGCCGATCTGGTCGCTTGGCTCGACGCCCACGCCGCCTCGGCTGGTTGAGCCGACCGGCCGGTGGAACCTGTCGGAACCCCTACAGCGCGTAGATCCGCGACTCCCACGGCGCGAGGTCGAGCCCGTCCGTCGTACCGTGCGTGCCGAGCAGCAGCTCCGCCCCGGCCACGTCGGGTACGTCGTCGCGGCCCACCGTCACCGGCTCGGACGAGCAGTTCGCCAGCACCAGCAGGACCGAGCCGTCGAGCGTCCGGGTGAAGGCCCACACCTGCTCGTGCTCGGGCAGCAGCAGCTCGAAGCGGCCCTCGACCACGACCTCGTTGCGGTGCCGCAGGTCGATCAGCGCCCGGTAGTGGTGGAACACCGAGCCGGGGTCGGCCACCGCGGCAGCGGCATTGATCGTGTCCTTGTTCGGGTTCGCCGGAAGCCAGGGCTCGCCGGTGGTGAAGCCGGCGTGCTCCGAGTCGTCCCACTGCACCGGTGTCCGGGCGTTGTCGCGGCTCTTCACCGACAGGGAGTGCAGCACCGTCTCGGCCTGCATGCCCAGGCTCAGCGCGTCGTCGTGGTAGTTCACCGACTCGATGTCGCGGTACTGGTGGATCTCGGTGAAGTAGCTGTTCGTCATCCCGAGCTCCTCGCCCTGGTAGACGTACGGCGTCCCCCGGTGCAGGTGCAGCACGGTGGCCAGCGTCTTGGCCGAGGCCACCCGGTGCTCGGGGCTGTCGTCACCGAACCGCGACACCGCCCGCGGCTGGTCGTGGTTGTCCCAGTAGAGCGAGTTCCAGCCGACGTCGGCGAGCCCGTCCTGCCAGCGGGCCAGGCTCCGCTTGAGCACCGGGAGCGGCAGGTGCGCGAGGTCCCACTTGGCACCGTCGGGGAGGGAGTCGAGATCGACGTGCTCGAACTGGAAGACCATGTTGAGCTCGTCGCGGTCCGGGTCGGTGACGTCGCGAGCCAGCTCGAGCGTGCTGCCGGGCATCTCCCCCACGGTCAGCAGCTGGTCCTTGGTCAGGCCGACCTCACGGTTCATCTCCTGCAGGAACTCGTGCAGCCGTGGGCCGTTTGCCACCGAGTCGAACGCCGAGGCGAACCGCTTGCCCTCGGTGACCACGCCGTCGGCCAGCGCCGGGTCCTTGGAGATCAGGTTGATGACGTCCATCCGGAACCCGTCGACGCCCCGGTCGACCCACCAGCGCATCATCGCGTAGACCGCCTGACGGACCTCCGGGTTCTCCCAGTTCAGGTCAGGCTGCTTGGTGCTGAAGATGTGCAGGTAGTACTCGCCGCTGCGCTCGTCGTAGGTCCAGGTGGGACCGGAGAACGCCGACTCCCAGTTGGTCGGCTCGGCACCGTCCGTGCCGCCCTCGAAACCGTCGCGCGGCGCTCGCCACCAGTACCAGTCGCGCTTCGGGGACGCGGGGTCGCGGGACTCGACGAACCACGCGTGCTCGTCGGACGTGTGGTTCACGACCAGGTCCATCACCAGCTTCATGCCGCGTTCGTGCGCCCCGGCGATCAGCTCGTCGAGGTCGGAGAGCGAGCCGAACAGCGGGTCGACGTCCTGGTAGTCGCTGATGTCGTAGCCGTTGTCGTCCATCGGCGAGGCGTAGACCGGGGAGAGCCAGAGCACGTCGACCCCGAGCCGCCGCAGATAGTCCAGCTTCGACGTCATCCCGGGGATGTCCCCGATGCCGTCGCCGTTGCTGTCCATGAAGGACCGCGGGTAGATCTGGTAGACGACTGCCGACTTCCACCAGTCGGCCGGGCGCTCAACAGAGGTCATGCAGGCCACCCTTTCACGCGCGGACCTCAGGCTGCTCCCCTACGCTCGCAGGGTGCTCGTCACCAACCACGTTCTCGCCGGCGCCCTCGTCGGCGCCGTCTCCCCCGGACCGGTGTCCGCCTTCGTCGGCGGGGTCGCGTCGCACTTCGCCATGGACGCGGTCCCGCACTGGGGTGACGGGGCCCTGCGCGACGTGCTGCATGTGGCGGTGACCGACGGGCTAGTCGGGGCGACCGCGCTGGCGCTGGTGGCCCGCGCGACGCCGCGCAGCCGCCGTACGCGGGTCGTCGCCGGCATGCTCGGCGCCGCGTTCCCGGACTCGGACAAGCCGTGGGAGCTGTTCATCGGCGGGTCCCCCTTCCCGAAGGCGTTCGACCGCTTCCACATGCAGATCCAGCGCGAGTCGCCCCGGCGGATGCCGCAGGAGGTGCTGCTCGCGACGCTGAGCCTGCTCGCCGTACGACGCTGGGTGGCGGGCGGCTCCCGGCGGACGGCCGGAGGTGCGAGGTGACCGGTCGGCTCACCCTGGTGCCCACGACGTCCCGACCGGACCTGGACGACGAGGCGAGACGCGTCTTCGCCGGTCACTGGCCGGAGTTCATCTTCCACGACGCGGGCGTCAAGCGCGTGATGGAACGGGCGGAGCGCTACTTCGCGGACTGGAACTTCTTCGTCCTCGACGACGACACGGACGGCGCGCTGGTGGGCGCCTGCTACGGCGTCCCGCTGCGCTGGGACCGGACCGTGCAGGAGCTCCCGGGTGGCTACACCGACTCGCTGACCCGAAGCGTGCGGGAGCACGAGGCGGGCACCTCCCCCGACACCCTGGTGGTGATGGGGGCGATGGTGCACAACCAGCAGACCGGGCGTGGACTCGCCGGGCGCATCCTCACGGGGCTGCGGCAGGAGGCGACAACCCGCGGGATGGAGGCCGTGATCGCCCCGGTGCGGCCGACCCTGAAGTCGAGGTACCCGGTGACGCCGATCGAGGAGTTCATGGTCTGGCAGCGTCCCGACGGCCTCCCGTTGGACCCGTGGCTGCGGACGCACGCCCGGCTCGGCGCGGGCATCCTCGCAGCCGCCCCGGCGTCCCAGACGATGACCGGGACGGTCGCGGAGTGGGAGTCCTGGGTCGGCCTGGAGCTTCCGTCCAGCGGCGACTACGTGATCCCGGACGGCCTGGCACTCCTCCACGTCGACCGCGACGCGGACACCGGCACCTACCACGAGCCGAACGTGTGGATGCGGCACCTGTGACCCCGGGACCACCCACCCACAGGCGACAGCTCGGCCTCGCGCCCTGACCTGGGCGCTTCCTCCGAAGAAACCGCTGGGTGCCCCAGGCCAGAGTCGAACTGGCGACCTTTCGCTTAGGAGGCGGCTGCTCTATCCACTGAGCTACTGGGGCGGAGCATGGCAGCGACCCCCGATGAGACCTTCGCAGCCCCTCGACCAGGTGCCGGCCGTGCTGCAGCGAGGATAGACGATCCCTCCGTCGGATCACGGCGGGGCCGTGCGTTGCACTGGTGGCTGCCGGAGTGGCGGCCGTCCTGCATGTTCGAGCCGGGAAGCCCGCGTCGGGTCCCAGCGACGCGCCCGGGTACGACCCTGGTCAGGGGCTCTTGTAGTCCGGCGCGATCTTCTCGACGAGCTCACCGACCGCATCGGCTGTGGCGCCCACGACACCCTTGACCGCACCCTCCGCGACGGCTTCGGTCATGTCCTCGGGCAGATCGACGACGTTGGTCCCCTTCTCCTCGAGGTCGAGACGGTTGACTGCCTGCGCGAAGCGCAGGTAGGTGTCGACGCTGGCGATGACGACCCGCGCATCGAGGGTGACGAGCTCGATGCCGAGGAGCGAGGCCCGGACGTAGACGTCGAGGACCAGTCCCTTGTCGAGGATGAGGTCCACGACCTCGGCGAGACTGCTCGCTGTCGGACGGGTCAGGTAGCGCTGGGACTGCCGTGTCATGGGCGAGCGCCTCGCCACGTCTTCGCCATGTCGCCACCTCCACCGTCCACGCTAGTTCTCCGGTCGAGTCGACGTACCCGGACGCAGGCCGGGAGTCACTGACCGCCGTCATCGGTCTAGCGGGGGGTTGACAGTCGCGCCGCCCGGGCGACGCCCCTGCCGCGGGCGACGGGTGACCGCGGTTCGAGCCGGTCGCTGGACCGGGTCACCCCAGCAGACCGACGGCGCGACCCACGACCGCGAGCACCCCGAGGCTCATCATGGCGTTCACGGTGGCCCGCCGGGCGCTTCCGGGCAGCAGGCCGACCATCATCACGACGAGCAGGAGCTCGGCCAGCAGGCACACCATGTCCGCAACGCCGACCGGCTCGATGCGGGACTGCGGGAAGATCGGCACGCCGTTGCCCGCGGCGCCCGCCACCGCGAGATGCCGGACCTCGTGGGTGTGGGCGTGCACCGGTACGAACGGCAGCTCCACCGTTCGGCTGGCGACGTACAGGGCGATCACGGCGAGGTTCGCGCACACCGCCGCCACGAGCATCCGGACGCCGAGCACCCGCCGGGGCGCCCACAGGAGCGCCACCGCCAGTCCGAGCTGGCCGGCCGCGAGCGCCAGGAAGAAGCCGCCGACCACGCCCGAGACGTGGAAGTGCTCGGGCGCCACCGCGAGATGGATGATGCCGGCGACCAGGGCGCACGCCGATGCGCCCGCGGCGTACATCTCCTGAGAGAGGTGCGCGCCACGCTCCCTCGTGTCCCGGACCTCCGACGTCAACCTCGTCCCTGTCTTCACAACGGCCCCTCGGGCAGCGGCTTCGCGGGAGCGGAGAACGGGTCGTCGGCGACCCGGTCGGGGTCGATGATCTCGTACTGGGCCATCATGTCGTGGTCCTCGTGAACGAGGTTGTGGCAGTGCTCCATGTACTTGCCGCGACCGTCGTCGAACTTGATCAGCACCCGGACCGACTCGCTCTCACCGAGGTAGACGACGTCCTTCGCACCGCGCTCCTGCGGCTGCGGCGGCGCCCCGTTCCGGCTGAGGATCCTGAAGTCGACGAAGTGGATGTGTGCGGGGTGGTGCCACCCTCCGGACTTGTTCCGCAGCTCCCAGATCTCGATGTCGTTGATCCTCGGGTTGGCCAGCACCTTCGTGAATCTGCTCGCGACCACGTCGTCCCAGGTGGTGCCGTTGAGGGTCCAGAGGCCGTCGTTGCGCACGAAGTCCAGCCGGCGCGTTCGCACCGCGTCGCTCTCCTTGAGCAGCATCGTCGGCTGACTCGCGTCGAGGGTCTCCGGGATGGTGTTGTCCGCGGGGTCGAAGGCGTCGTCGACCACGTCGAACGCCATCACCTTGTCGGTGTTGGTGAAGTCGATGTCGTTCTTCACGCCGGCGTTGCGCAGCACGATCCGTGTGCCCGGCGGGTGCTTCGCGAAGTCGATGACGACCTCGTAGCGCTCGGCGACGCCGTGCCGGAAGCCCTCCAGGGGGATGGGCTCCGGCACCAGCCCGCCGTCCGTGCCGATGACGGTCATGGTGTCACCGGTGCTGAGCGACCACCGGTAGGACCGGCTCACCGACGCATTGAGGATCCGGAAGCGGTACTTGCGACGCTTCACCTTCATGGCCGGCCACGGCCGCCCATTGACGAGGATCACGTCGCCGAAGAAGCCCGACTCGTCGTTGGGGTCGAACAGCAACGAGCCGTCGCTGTTGAGCATCGTGTCCGTGATCGTGAGCGGCACGTCGTACTCGCCGTGCGGGATCGGCAGGCTCTCCTCGAGTGCATCGTGGAGGTGGTACTGGCCGGCGAGCCCCATGACCGAGTTCTCCGCGGTGTGGTGGACACCGTGGTCGTGGTACCAGAGCGTCTTGGCCCGCTGGAAGTTCGGGTAGTGGTAGTCCTTGTACTCCCCCGGGTTCGTGATGTCGCTGGCGTAGCCGTCGTACTGAGGCAGCGACGCCGAGCCGTGCAGGTGCACCGACGTGTACGGGACGTATCCCAGGACCGGGTGCACCCGGGGCAGGTTGTTGATCTGCCGTACGACGGTCCTGCGACCTCGCTGGACGTGGAAGGTCGGACCCGGCACGAGGCCGTTGTAGCCCCACAGCCGCGTCCGCAGACCGGGGACGATCTCCGCGAACGTCGGCTCCATCGAGATCCGGTAGAAGTCGGTGCCGGTGCTCTCGTCGGAGCGGACCGGCCGGATCGACGGCGGCACGACGAACCCGGTGGTGAACGGGGCCGGCAGCCGGCTCTCGGCGATCCGGTTCCCCACCTTCGACGCACCACTGACCGACCGCTCCAGGGGAAGGGCGACGGTGGCGCCGGCGAGCACGGACATCTTCATCAGATCTCGACGCGAAAGACTCATCGGTCCTCCTGCTGGGGGATCCCCGAAGCTAGGACCGCCACCTGGGGAAAAGGTTGGGCGGCACGTGAGCCCCACCCGGGCCCTTGACCCCTGGGAGTTCGCCGATCAGGCGCCTATGCTCCGCAGATGAAGCGGGGAGAAGGTCTCAGAGCTGTGGGAAACGTCTTGGACGCCGCAGAGGCAGCCTCGCCGGTCGAGTCCGTGGAGGCGGTCACGCGCGAGCTCGGCCTGGCGCTCGGCGCCACAGCGGTGTCCTTCCTCATCGCCGACATGTCGGGACGAGCACTGGTTCGCCTCGCACACGTCCGGGTGGGCGTCGACGAGGAGACGAACGCCAGCGGATCGGCCGCGCTCGGGGTCCGGCGGGATGCCGAGGAATCTGCAACCGTGCTGCCCTTCGACGGAGGGCCGCCAGAACAGGCGGTGCGCACCCAGAAGGTGCAGGTGCTCGCGCCTGGCCCACCGCGGACAGGGTCCGGATCCCCCCACCAGTGGCGCGTGCTCGCCCCGGTCACCGAGCGCGGCGAGGTCATCGGCCTGCTGGAGCTGTTCGTCCCCGATGAGCCCGACGATGACGACGTCGGCGAGATCGCGCGGCTCGCGCACCTGCTGGCCTTCGTGGTGATCGCCAACCGGCGGCACACCGACCTGTACGAGTGGGGACAGCGCACCCGGCCGTTGAGCCTGTCCGCGGAGATCCAGCACCGGCTGCTTCCCGGGCCACAGACCTGCGAGGCCGGAGCCTTCACGCTCGCAGGCTGGCTGGAGCCGGCAGCCGGCATCGCCGGGGACACGTTCGACTTCAGCCTGGCGCGCGACGTGCTGCACCTGTCGATGACCGACGCGATGGGTCACGGCGTCGCCGCCGCCCTGAACGCAACCCTGTGCGTGGGGAACCTGCGGAACAGGCGCAACGAGGGCGCGACCCTGCTCGAACAGGCTCACTCGACCAACCGTGCCCTGGCCGAGCATGCGTCCGCCAGCGGGATCGAGGACTTCGTGACCGGACTGATCGGCCGCATCGACCTGCGCACCGGATCGATGGAGGTGGTCAACGCCGGGCACGTCGCACCGTACCTCGCCCGCGGATCGGACGTCATCGCCATCGATCTGCCTGTGGACCTTCCGCTCGGGCTGTTCCGAGACACCACCTACCGCGACACCCGAATCGCCCTGGAGCCGGGCGACCGGATCGTCCTCGTGACCGACGGCATGCTCGAGCGCAACGCCGCCGACGTCGACCTGGCCGCAGCGATCGCGGACACCAGGCTGCTCCACCCGCGGGAGGCGGTCCGGGCGCTGGCCGACCGGGCTCTCGAGGCGACGGGGCAGGTCCTCATCGACGACGCCACGGTCCTGTGTGTGGACTGGTACGGCGGCCATGGCCGCGAGCGCAGCAGCGTCCACGGAGCCGACCGGCTGCACCCCAGCACCTCGTTCTCTGAGTAGGCAGGCACCCGCCCGCCGCGCCGGGCCTGGTCCAGACCGGTCCGACTGCGGCGGCCCACTCGGCGGTTTGGGGCCTGCGGGCCTGGGCACCGGGATCGGTGCATGCGCCTGGAAGGAGAACTGCAATGACGCAGACGGACAGCACAGGACGTGGTGGCGACGAGAGTGTTCTCGCCGGGTTGGACTCCTCGGCAATGAACTCCCTCTACTGGTATCTCGCCCTTCTTGCGTGCATCGGTGGCTTCCTGTTCGGTTACGACACCGCGGTCATCGGTTCCGTCCTGGACTTCATCCCCTACAAGCTCTCCGACCTCGCCACCGGCTACCTCGTCGCCGGGGCGTCACTGGGAGCCGCGGTCGGGGCGCTGGCCGCCGGACCGCTGACGGACCGGTTCGGCCGCAAGTCCCTGCTGATGGCCGACGCCTCGGTCTACGCGATCGGTGCGATCCTGTCTGCGCTGACCGTCAACGCCCTGATGCTGCTCTCCTCGCGAACGCTGATCGGCCTCGCGGTGGGCGCCGACTCGGCCATCGCCACGGCGTACATCGCCGAGTTCGCCCCCAAGGACCGGCGGGGCCAGCTGAGCATCATCCAGCAGTGGATGATCACCGTCGGCATCCTGGCTTCTTTCCTGATCGCCTTGTTCGTCTTCTGGGTGGCACCCGGTGCCGCCAAGAACGTGGACTGGCGCGTGATCCTGGGGCTGGGTGCACTGCCCGCGATCGTCGCCGTGGCGCTGCGCGCACGGATGCCCGAGTCGCCTCGTTGGCTGATCCACCAGGGCCGCTACGCCGACACCAGCAAGGCACTCGCGAAGCTGGGCATCGAGGTCACCGAGGAGCAGGTACGGCGCACCGCCGGCCGCATCGAGGAGGCGGAGGCGGCCCAGAAGCGACCCCGCAAGAGCCTGTGGACACCGGGGGTCAAGCGTGCCCTGATGGTCGTCTGCGGCTTCTTTGTCCTGCAGCAGATCACCGGCATCAACGTGCCGTTCTACTACGGTCCCCAGCTGCTCGGCGGACTGTTCAAGAGCCCGGGCGCGAGCGCGGTCGACGCGGCGATGGCCGGGCTGGTGGCAGCAGCGATCCTGGGTGCAGTCAACGTGGTCGCCACGTACTTCGGCTTCCGCTGGATCGACAAGGCCGGACGTCGGCCGCTCGCGCTGGCCGGCTTCGCCGGTATGGCGGTGTTCATGCTCGTGGCGGCGGTGGGTGTCGCCTGGCTGACCGGCACGCCCAAGATCGTGGTCGTCATGGTGGGCTTCTCGATGTTCATCACCTCGTTCGCGATCGGCGTCGGCGGGACCGGGTGGCTGCTCCAGGGCGAGGTCTTCCCGACCGCTGTCCGTGGCCGTGCCGCGGCGATCGCCGCCAGCGTCAACTGGCTGGCGAACTTCGCGATCATCGAGGCGTTCCCCGCGATGAAGACGGCGATCGGCCTGCCCGCCGTGATGGTGGTGCTGGCCGCCCTGTCCGTCGCGGCCGTCTTGTTCGTCGCCAAGTTCCTTCCCGAGACGAAGGTGCTCTCGGTGGAGGAGGTCGTGGAGCTGTTCGAGCAGCAGGCGGCCGGCAGCCCGGCGAGCGCGCGCGCGTCCGCACGATGACGCAGGCACGGGGCGCGGTGGGTCGAGCCCGTCGAGACCCTCAGGCGAGGAGGTTGTCGCGCAGGGCGGCGGCCAGCGTGGGCGAGAGCGGCAGCCGCGGCAGCAGCGTGGCCTGGAAGGCGTGGTAGGTGTCCGGCTTGCCCTTCCACGTCACGTCGCTGGGCGCGTTCGTCGGCGACAGCTCGTGCCGCCACGAGCCGTGCTCGCGGTCGAGGAAGCAGTCCGCGACGTGCTCCCACCAGGTGGCGTACCACGCGGCGTACGACGACTCCCCCGTCGCGGCGTACAGAGCGGCGGCCGTCGCGGTGGCCTCCGCCGCGACCCAGTGCATCCGCTCGCGTACGACGGGAGTGCCCGACCAGTCCACGGTGTACACGAACCCGTCCGCGCCGTCGACGGCCCAGCCCTCACGCACGGACGCGTCGAACAGCGACCGGGCGTCGTCGAGCAGCCACGCCGGAGCCGACGACCCGAGCCCCGCACGCAGGTGCAGGGCGAGCCGGGCCCACTCCAGCCAGTGGCCGATCGTCGCGCCGTAGGGCCGGAACGGGTGTGCCGGCTCGTCGACGTTGTACTCCAGCACCGGTGTCCAGCTCGTGTCGAAGTGCTCCGGGATCCGCCAGTCGTTGCCGCGCGCGAGGTCGTGCACGACCCGGGTCAGGATCCGCTCGGCCCGCGCCCGCAGGGACGCGTCGTCGAGCACGTCGGCGGCCGAGAGCAGCGCCTCGACGGTGTGCATGTTGGCGTTGACGCCGCGGTAGCCGTCGAGCGTGCTGAACGACTCGTCCCACTGCTCGACGACCATCCCGAACTCGTCGTCCCAGAAGTGCTCGAGGAGGACGTCGAGCGCCGAGTGCAGCAGCTCGAGCCCACCCGGCCGTCCGGCCGCCGCCGCGCTGGCGGCCGCGAGCACGACGAACGCGTGCTCGTACGCCGTCTTGTCGGTCGTGGTCGGGCCGTCGGGGCCGACCTTGGCGTACCACCCGCCGTGCACGTCGTCGTGGAACCGGCCGGTGAGCGCCTCGATGCCGTGGTCCGCCAGGGCCCCGCAGCCCGGCCGGCCCATCAGGTGGCCGAGCGCGTAGACATGGGTCATCCGGCAGGAGATCCACAGCTCCACCGGCCGGTCGAGCTCCGGCGCACCGGTCTCGTCCAGCCAGGCGAACCCGCCGTCGGGGTGCCGCGAGGCGCGACCGAAGTCCAGCAGGCGGTCGCCCTCAGCCTCGAGCCAGCGGGCGTGTGCGGGGGTGGTCAGCCAGCTCATCAGAGGCGTCCGTACGTCTCGCCGACCTTGTAGGTCGCGACGCCGAGGGTCGAGTCACTCTGCCCGTAGTAGGCGAACCAGGTGCCCTTGAAGTGCACCAGGCCCTCGACGAACGTGACGTTGGAGACGAGGCCGTTCTGGTCCTCGTACGTCGACGGCTCGAGCCACGGGTAGTTCATCTGCGCCATGATCTCGGTCGGCCGCTTCGGGTCGAAGAGCAGCTGCCCGCAGGTGTAGCGCACGGTGCCGTCGTCGTACTTCACCGCGGCGTTGTGCAGCAGCAGGATCAGCCCGTTGTTCGTGATGATCGGCTGCGGACCGACCTCGACGAGGAACTCGCCGAACGTGCCGGGCGGCGTGGGCACCATCAGCGGCTCGTCCTGCGGGCCCGGCGTCCAGTGGATCAGGTCGTCGGACCACGCGTAGTAGATCGAGCCCTCGCCGAAGTACATCAGGTAGCGGCCGTCGATCGGCGTCGCCAGGATGCCGCCCGCCTTGCTCCACGGCCCCGGGACCCCGTTGCCCTGCGGCAGGAACGTGTTGAAGTCCGGGAACATCGGCCCGTGCTTCTCCCAGGTGAACAGGTCGGTCGAGGTGGCCAGGCAGAGCTGGGCGTTCTTGCGGTCCCAGGCCGTGTAGGTCAGGTAGTAGGTGCCGTCGATCTCGGTGACCCGCGGGTCCTCGCAGCCGAACTCCTCGTAGGGCTCGGTCGGCGACAGCACCGGCTCCGGGTGCCGCTCGAAGTGGATCCCGTCGTCGCTGGTCGCGAGGCCGACGTGGGAGACGATGTCGTCGGCGTGCGCGCGGTAGAGCAGCACGACCTGGTCGTCCTTCACCACCGCGGCCGGGTTGTAGACGCTCGAGGACTCCCAGGTCTCGCCCTGCGGGCGCAGGATCGGGTTCGCGTCGTACGGCGTGAACGGCCCGAGGGGGAACTCGGCGTGGGGCGTGTCCTGTGTGGTGGTCATGTCTCCTCGTTCTGTGTGGGGTTCTCGTTCGGTTGTGCCACGGCCGGTCGAGCCTGTCGAACCACCGGCCGGTCGAGCCTGTCGAGACCTGGTCAGCGGCGGACCAGGGTGAAGCCGCCGGGGGCGACGCTGACCGGTACGGAGCGGGCCGCGATCCGCTTGTGCCCGACCAGCACGCCGTGCCCGTCGTAGGACCGGACGTCGGCCGTGCCGCTGCCCGGGACCGCGACGCGCTGCTGCCGGGTGGTGGTGGCGGCGCTGCGGAGCAGGGCGGTGCCGTGCCCGTCGCCACCGAGGACCAGCCGGGTGACCAGCGGCTGCACCATCAGGGCGTCGAGCCGGGTCTCGTCGCCCGAGGTCGTCGCGGTGACCCGGGTGGTGCCCGCGCCCAGCGTGGTCGGCAGGGTCCGCGGCAGCAGCGCCCCCGGTGCGGGTGAGTCGCCCTGCGCACCGATGTCGCCGGAGCGTACGGCGCCGAGCCGCGTCCGGCCGGCCGTGAACGTCGTGACGGCGGTGCTCCCCGGCTGCAGGTCGAGGACCGGCATCACGAGGGCTGCCGGGTGCGCGCCGAGGTCGTAGGTCGCGATGCTGCCGTCCCCGAGCGACGCGTACCCGGTGCCGGCGTACTGCGACTCGCCGGTCCACAGCGAGTCCGGGCGTACGGCGCGCGCGTCACCGCTCAGGGCACCGTCCTCGCCCTGCACGACGGACGTGCCGACGTACTGCTGGACGCTCGCGGTCTGCGCGATCCGCCGGACCGCCGGGTGCGCGTCGAGGGCGAGCATGGTGAGCAGGCCGTGGATCGTGGACTCGGCCCCGGAGTTCTGGTTGACCGTGCCGTCCGGTGCGACGCCGTCGAAGGTGACGCCGGTCGCCGGGTCGTAGGTCGGGGCGTGCGACGCGTTCGCGCCGAAGAACCAGGCCGCGACGATGCCCGCGAGGTCGTCGGCGGCACCGCCGGTGGCGAGCAGCGACTGGACGCGCGAGTCGGCGCCGTAGGCGATCTGGCTGGCGTCGACGCGGGCCGGCAGCCGACCGTTGTCCGGGCCGCCGGAGGTCAGCATCCACGGGTCGAAGGTGAACGAGTCGAGCGCCGCGGTGCGCGCGAGCCGCCGGTCGCCGAGGACGGCGGAGGCCCGGGCGAGCGCTGCGGGCATCTGCGAGGACCAGGCGTGCCAGTCGGACCGGGACCGCGCCCACGGCAGGACGCCGCCGAACGGCCAGGAGCGGGCGTCGCCCCCGGACTGCTGGGCGATCCCGTCGCTGAGCCGGGTCAGCACGTGGCGGGCCTGGGGGGTGCCGCCGGCACGGACGTAGGCGGCCAGCCCGAGCACCGCCTCGGCGGAGGCGTCGGCGCCGTCGGCGACCAGCCAGGCCGGCGTACGGCGCCCGTCGATGTCGAGGTACTCACCGTCGGCGTCGAGGACCTGCCGGTCGACCGCGGCCACCGCCAGGTCCAGGCGCTGCTTCAGGAAGCCCGCGAACGCCGGGTCGTCCTGCGCGAACGCGGCGTAGCCCTCACCCAGCGCCCACACGGTGCGGGCGAGCCAGTAGGACGCGTCGCTGTCGGAGGGGTCCGGCAGCTCCTTCGGCTCGGCGCTCGGCCGCAAGGTGCCGTCGGGCTGCATCCAGAGCACCACGTTGCCGGCGTTCGGGCCCGAGGCGGTCTGCAGGTAGGTCAGCCCGCGCAGCATCTGGAAGGCCGCACGACGGCTCGACGCCGACCCGGCCTGCTTCCAGTGGCGCAGGTAGACCACGGCAGCGCGGGCCATGTCGTCGGCGTTGTAGGCGCCCTGGCCGTAGGTGTCGGTCGCGGCGTCGTACGTCCCGCCACCGACGCGCCGGTAGGACCCGTCGGCGCGGTGGTCGGCGTAGGTCCACAGCACGCCGATCTCCGGCCTGCTGTCGAGCTGGTAGGTCGTGTGCCCGTCCTGCTGCGGGGGGGACACCTCGTCCCCGAGGAAGTCGAGATGGTCCAGGTTGGTGAGCCGCCCGGAGGCGGACGCCTGCGCCGCAGCCGGCACCGGTGCCGCGGTGACCGTGAGCTGCGGGGTCGCCACGAGCACGGCGGTGGCCGCGGCCGTCGTGGCGACGGCGAGGTGGATGCGATTCATGAGAGGTCTCCCGAGAGGTCGACGGACTGCCTGAGTGCTGCCGCGCGGGTGGCGGCGAGCGCGACCGCCGTCGCCGCGGCCCCCTCCTCGATGCCGCTGCGGGGACGGGTGCGTGTGGCGACGCAGTGCGCCAGGTCGGCCATCGCGGCACGCACGCTCTCGGCGTACACCTCCGCCTTGGCCGACGGACCGCCCAGCGTGATGCCGATGCGGACGTGGTGCGGGATGTGCAGCTCGGCGCCCCGACCGCGGGCGGTGCCGGTCGAGGCGTCCCGGTGTACGTCGACCGTGACCGCTGCCGACGGGCCGAGACGGAACGCGCCCACGGCCAGCAGCTCGTCGACGCGCGACGGCAGCGACTCGCACCGCAGCACGCCGGCGTCGTCGGTCCAGAGGTCGATGACGGCTTCGACCGGGATCCAACCTTCGATGCGGGCCTCTGCGGCGCCGTAGTCCAACCGCATCAGCTGGCGCTCGCAGCGGTGCGCGTGCGTGAAGCTGTGCGTGTGGGTGGCCAGCACATCGATGCCGTGGCAGGCCGTCGCGCTGACCAGGTCGACCAGGCCGGTGCCCGCCCGGCATGCCGAGCTCGCCTGCACCGACGTGGCCGGGCGACCGAGGAGCATCGCCGCAGCGTCGAAGAAGTGCACGCCGTGCTCCACGAAGATCCCGCCGCTGTGCCGCTCGTCCCAGAACCAGTGGTCGTCACCGAGGTCCTCGTCGCTGGCGTCGTTCTCGAAGAGGAAGCGTTGCGGGGCGCCCAGGATCTCCTGCTGGAGCCGGGCGATGCCCGCCAGCAACGGGTTGAAGCGAAGCACGTGGTCGACGACGAGGACCGGGTCGTGCGTGGCCGCCGCCTGCACGAGCGCGGCCAGGTCGTCGGCGTCGGTGGCGAGCGGCTTCTCGCAGAACACGTGCCGCTGCGCGGCCAGGGCGGCGCCCGCGATCGAGGCGTGCTCGGCCGGCGGCGTCGCCACCACGACCACGTCGACATCGGGGTCGCGGAGCAGGCCCCGCCAGTCCTCGCGCGCCGTGCCGTCGAACCGCTTGGCGAACACCTCGGCCGCCTGGCGGTCGTGGTCGGTCACCGCCCGCACCCGGACCTCCGGCAGGTCCGAGACTGCCTCGGCGAGGAACGTCGCGAAGCGGCCGGCGCCGACGACACCGAGCCCGAGAGGTGGAGAGGTCGGCATCCTCAGCCCTTCACGCCGGAGCTCAGGTCGGACGCGGTGAACCGCTTCTGGAACACCACGAACAGCGCCACCGCGGGGGTCGCGAGCACGACGGCTCCCGCGAGGATCGCGCCGAAGGGGTTGGTGGCCCGGCCGGCGATGTTGCTGATGTAGTTCGCCAGCGTCACCGCGAGCGGCTGCATGCTGGTGTCCTTGGTGACCAGGAACGGCCACAGGAACTCGTTCCACGGACCGATGAAGGTCAGCAGCAGGGCCGTGAGAAGAGCGGGTCGCACCAGCGGGAGCGCGACCGACCACAGGATCCGGAGCTCCCCCGCGCCGTCGAGCGCGGCGGCCGAGAACAGGTCGTCCGGCAGCTGCAGGAAGAACTGCCGGAACACGAACACGGCCGTGGAGTTGATCGCGAACGGCAGGATCATCCCGGCGTAGGAGTCGGCCAGCCCGTAGGTGCGCACGATCATCACGTAGATCGGGATGATCAGCAGCTGGAACGGCACGATCTGCACGAGCAGCATCACCGCGAACAGCGCGCCCCGGCCCCGGAAGTGCAGCCGGGCCAGCGCGTAGCCGGCGAGCACCCCGAACACGATCGTGCCCAGGAGCACGCCGCCGGTGAAGATGCCCGAGTTGAGCAGCGACTGCGCCAGGTCGACGCGGCTGTTGATCTGGCCGTAGTTGTCGAAGGTCAGTCCCCCGGTGGGGAACGCGCCCTTCAGAGAGCTGTCCGGCTTCTTCTGCAGCGAGCCGATCACCATGTAGTAGAAGGGGAACAGGAACACCACGGCACCCGCGAACAGGCCGGCCCGGCCGGCCCACCAGCCCACGGTGCGTGGCGCCCGCTCCGCGGGGGCGGCCGCGGTCGCGTCCGCCGCCCGGTCCTCCGTCGTCGGTTCGGTTCTCAGGTCGGTCATGGTCAGTCACGCTCCAGGAACCTGCGGTTGACCAGCGAGATGACCAGGACGCAGAGCACCAGGATCACGCCGATCGCCGAGGCGGTGTCGGGGCTGCCCTGCTCGATGCCCTTCTGGTACATCACGAACACCGGCGACGCGGACGCCCCGTCCGGCCCACCACCGTTGGTCAGCAGGTACGGCTCGGTGAACAGGTTGGCGCCGGTGATGGTGGCCAGGATGACGACCAGCGTCGTCGCCGCCCGTACGCCGGGGACCGTGACGTTGAGGAACGACTTCACCTTGCCCGCCCCGTCCATCGACGCTGCCTCGTAGAGGTCCTTCGAGACGTTCTGCAGCGCGGCGAGGTAGAGCAGGATGAAGAAGCCGAGCTGCTTCCAGGTGACGAACAGCGCGATCACCGGCATCGCCAGCCCGCTGTTCACCAGCCAGGACGGGTCGGGAGCCAGCGGCCCGAGGACCTGGTTGACCATGCCCTCGCGACTGAAGAGGAACAGCCAGACCGCGACCAGCGCGACGCTCGCCGTCACGTAGGGCACGTAGTAGGACACCCGCAGGAACGTCCGCGCCCGGACGACCGAGTTGAGCCCGGTCGCCAGCACCAGCGCGAGCACCACGGTCAGCGGCACGTTGATCACCAGGAACTCGGCGACGTTGAGGAACGACCGTCGTACGTCCGGGTCCTTGAGCACCGTCGCGTAGTTCTCCAGGCCGACGAACGGCCGGGCCACCTGCGCCCCGGGTGCGGCGAAGAAGTAGTCGTGGAAGCTGATCCACACCGCCAGCCCGAGGGGGTAGGCGAACACCGCCGCCAGGAACACCGCGTACGGCGCCGCGAACAGGATGCCCAGCGGTTGCCGGCCGAGCAGCTGCCTCACGACTGGCCGGCGAGGTCGTCCGCCTTGGACGCCGCGGCGGACAGCGCGTCGTCGACCGGCTTCTTGCCGAAGATCACCGCGGACGAGTAGTTGTCCCGGATCTCCTGCCAGATCTCCACCGAGTTCGCCACGTTGGGCACCTCGACGGTGCGCGAGGCCTGGTCGGCGAACTGGGCGTACTCGGGGTGCGACTTGAAGTAGTCGGCGTACGCCGTGGGCAGGTCGCTGCGGATCGGCATCTGGCCGGTCTTCTCCAGCAGCTTGCCGTCCTGCTCCTTGCTGGTCGCGAACTTCAGCACGTTCCAGGCGGTCTTCTGGTTCTTGCAGGCCGAGTAGAGGCCGATGTTCTTCGCGTCGGTGAAGGTGTGCACCTCACCGGGATCCGTGGCGGTCTTGGTCGGCACCGGCGCGACGCCCCAGTTCACCTTGTCGCCGTAGGCCGCGATCGCCCACGGGCCGACGACGGCCATCGCCGACTTCTTGTCCGCGAAGGAGTCGCCGTTGTAGGCCTCCTTGGGCGAGTAGCCCTTCTGGTACATCTGCGACCAGAAGTTCCAGACGTCCTTGCCGGCCGCGTCGTCGAACGTCGCCTTGCCGTTCTCGACCGTCTGCTTGCCGCCGGACTCCGCGGCGTAGAGCGGGTAGAAGTCGAACCAGGACTGGAAGAACTCACTGGTCGGCGCCGGCGCGATCGCCGAGGGAGCGGCTCCGCTGTCGACGATCTTCTTGCTGGCCGCGAGGAACTCGTCGTAGGTGCCCAGCGCGGGCTTGGCCGGGTCCAGCCCGGCCTTCTTGAACAGGTCCTTGTTGTAGAAGATCATCACCGGGTTCTGCTTCCACGGGATCTGGTAGAACTTCCCGTCCGGTGAGGCGTACTGGTCGGCGGCGTCGCCCGAGCGCGCCTTGATGTAGTCCGTGGCGCCCTGGAAGCCGTCGAGCGCCACGAGGCCGCCCTGCTTCTGGAACTGGGGTACGGCGGCCGGGCTGGTGTTGAACACCAGGCACGGCGCGTTGCCGGCGGTGATCGCCGCGCCGATGACCTCCTCGGAGGTCTTGCCGGCCGGGATCTCCTGCGCGGTGACCTTCTGGTCCGGGTGCGCGGAGTTCCACTCCTGGACCATCGCCTTGCCCCAGGCGATCTCCTCGGGGTTGTTCGACAGCCACACCTTGATCGGGCCGGACGCGCTCTGCGCCTCGCTCGACCCGGAGCTGCCACCGCAGGCGGCGGTCATCCCCAGCGCCAGCACGGCGGCGGACACGGTCAGGATCTTCGATCTCATCTGTACTCCCTGTTAGCAACGGGTCGGACGGTCGAGCTGGGTGGGTGCGAGGCCAGGGGGGTGCTGCGTCAGGTGGGCGCGGGGCCGGTCGAGGCGCGGACGACGAGCCGCGCCGGGGGCAGGTCGACCGGGGTCGGCTGCTCACCGTGGATGACCTCGAGCAGCCGGGTGGCGGCGGCCCTCCCCCAGGCCACGACGTCGGTGCTCACCGTGGACAGCGACGGCTGCAGGTGCGCGGCGATCTCCATGTCGTCGTACCCGATGACGGAGAGCCGGCCGGGCACGTCGACCCCGCGGGAGACCGCGAGCGAGAGGCCGGCCATCGCCATCAGGTCGTTGGCGTAGACGACGGCCGTCGGCGGCTCGGCGAGGTCGAGCAGGGTGCGGGTCGCGGCGGCGCCGGACTCGGCGGAGAAGTCGGCCTCGACGCAGATGCCCTCGGGCAGGCCCGCGTCGCGCAGTGCCTGCATCCAGGCCTGCTGCCGCGACCGGCCGTGCACCATCGTCAGGGGCCCGGAGACGTGCGCGATGTGCCGGTGGCCGAGCCCGACGAGATGGTCGACCGCCGCCCGGATGCCCGGTGCGTCGTCGACGCCGAGCGCCGGGGCGAGGTCGTCGCCCAGCGCCGGGCCGACCACGACCGCGGGCAGGCCGAGCTCGGCGAGCAGCGCCGGCCGCGGGTCGTCGACCTGCAGGTCGGTGACGAAGACCCCGTCCACCCGGCCCTCCTCGGCCAGCCGCCGGTACGCCGCGGCGTCGTCGTGCTCGGCGACCTGCAGCAGCAGCGCGTGCCCGTGCCGGGACAGCACCGTCTCGAGGCCCGCGATGAAGGAGGGGAAGAACGCGTCGGCGCGCAGGATCTCGGGCGGCCGGGCGACCACGAGGCCCACCGCCAGCGCCTTGGACGTGGACAGCGCGCGGGCCCGCGGGCTGGGGGTCCAGCCGAGCTGCCGGGCGACCTCGAGGATCCGCTGCCGGGTCTGCGGGGCGAGCCCCGGCCGGTCGTTCAGCGCGAAGGACACCGCACCCTTCGACACGCCTGCGGCGCTGGCGACGTCGTTGATCGTGGGGCGGGCCATATCGGGCACTAAACCGGTTTAGATCCCGTGTGTCAAGGGTCACCCCGTTTGCGACGGTCCGTCGAGGAGGGTGGGCCGGCCGACGCGCGGCGGCCGGGTGGACCGGCGGACGGGCCGGTCCACTAGCCTGATCCCGGTCACGAAGCGAAGGGCAGGTGATCGCCATGCCGCTCGGGCGAGGCATCGTGGAAGTGTTCGAGGCGATCCCGGACCGGATCGAGGTCTCGGGGCACAGCCCCACCTGGAAGGTGACCGGAGGCTCGTTCGAGTCCGTGCTCTCCTACGCCCGGGACGCGTTCGGCGACACCGTCGTCATCGCCCGCGAGGACCGCAGCCGCTGGTGGTCGCGGGTCACGCTCACCCTCACCCAGGACCCGGCGCTGGCCGCCTCGGCCCCACCGGTCGAGACGTTCGCCGACCCCGTCGTCGCCGAGCCCGTGCTCGCCGAGGCCCTGGTCGACGGCGGGGAGACCGGGTCCACCGGGCGGGCGTCCGCGTCGCGCGACACGTTCCCCTCCGGGCTCGAGGAGATCTTCGCCCACCAGGAGGAGCTCCGGCTCGCCCGTCACCGGATCCCCGAGCAGCGTGGCCAGGGCTCCGGGAACTAGTCAGATCTGACCTTCCTCGGGTCCTCCCCGCCGTCCACGATGAACGGGTGACCGAGTCGATCCTGCCCGCCGAGGGCGAGCACCTGACCAACGGCTGGGAGCCCGAGGCCCCGTTCGACGACACCCTCAAGCGCCGCGCGGTGCTCGTGCACGCGTCCTGGCCGGTGGCCGTGGCGACGGCGCTCGGTCGGCCGTGGCGACGTACCGACCGCTGGTCGGGAGCCCGGGTCGGCGACAGCGGCGCGCTGGCGAACCCGGTGATCCTGACCCAGCCGGTGTCGGACGCGGACGCGGGCGACGTGGTGGCGGAGGTCGCGAAGCTGTTCCCGGACACCGTCACGTACTTCCTGCTCAGTCCATGGCTCACCCCGGACTTCGCGCCGCACGGGCTGGCCCGGCTCGGCTTCCCGCCGCTGATGCTGCGCCTGCCCGCACCGCGCCCGACCCGGGACCCGACGGGCGTCGAGGTGCGCGAGGTGCGCGACGAGGACGCCCTTGCCGTCGCCGAGCGGGTGCTGGTCGAGGGCTACCCGATGCCCGGCACCGAGCCGGGCGCCGTCCTGGGCGCCGGCCTGCTCGACGGCACGACACGGGTGTGGCTGGGGTACGTCGACGGCGAGCCCGTCTCGGTCGCCGCGGCGCACCAGACCGCCGGCACCACGCTCGTGGAGTACGTCGCGGCGCTGCCGGCCGCACGGGGCAGGGGTGCCGGCGCCGCCGTCACCTGGGCGGCGACGCTTGCCGACCCCGAGGCGCCGGCCGTCCTGGTGGCCAGCGACGACGGCCGCCCGACGTACGAGCGGATGGGGTACCTCGCCCTGGAGCGCTGGGCGGCCTGGCTGCGACCGGGCAGCAACGACGGCCCCACCGGGTGAGCAGGCCTCGACGAGCGCCGAGGCCATGACGAGGGCTATCGGGGCGCACGAACCGGGCCGGACTGGGTACGTCACCGCAACGGTTCGCCCCCGCCGTAGCCGCCCCCTCAGGAGTCCCGTGTCCGACACCCGCACCGTCCCGATCCGCCTCACCCCCGACTCGGTGCACGCCGAGCGGTGGAGCCACCGGCTCGCGCACGTGCCGTCCCTCGCACCGGCCGACGCCGTCCCGGTGCGCGCCGGGGACGTGCTGCTGGTCGTGGTCGCGCACCCCGACGACGAGACCCTCGCGCTCGGCGGCACCTTGGCCGAGCTCGCCGCCGGCGGGGTCGAGGCGCACGTGGTCTCGCTGACCGCCGGCGAGGCGGCCCTCGACCACGTCGGGGAGCACGTGTCGAGCCTCGCGGAGCGCCGCCGCGACGAGCTCGCGGCGGCCGGCATCGCGCTCGGGGTGGCCGGCTGCACCGCCCTGGACCTTCCGGACGGCCGGCTCGCCGAGCACCGCGCCGAGGCCGAGGCCGCGGTGCGCGCGGCGGTCGACCGGGTCCGGCCGGACCGGGTCGCGACGCTGTGGCGGCACGACCCGCACCCGGACCACCGGGCGGCCTCCGAGGCCGTGGCCGCGGTGTGCGGGGCGGCCGTCGTCGAGGAGTTCCTGCTGTGGGCGGTGCACTGGACCGACCCCGCCGACGTGCCTGACCACGTGGCTGCGGTGTCGGTCGCAGCGTCCGCCCGGGAGGCGAGGCGCAGGGCGCTGGCCGGCTACCGCACGCAGGTCGAGCCGCTCGCGCCGCACCTCCAGGCGATCCTCCCCGCCTCCGTGGTCACCTGGCGGCACGAGTGCGTCGTACGCCGATGAGTGGCCCGAGGCAGGTCCCCGACTTCGAGGCGATGTACCGCGCCGACCGCGACCCGTGGCAGGTGGCGACGTCCTGGTACGAGCGGCGCAAGCTGGCCGTGCTCCTGGCGTCCCTGCCGGCCGAGCACTACCACCGCGTGTGGGAGCCCGGCTGCGGGCCAGGCCTGGTGTCTGCGGCGCTTGCCGGGCGCGCGGACGAGCTCGTCGCCTCCGACGTCTCCGACACCGCCGTCGCCCTCGCCCGGGAGCGGACCGGGCACCTGCCGGGCGTCCGCGTCGTTCGCTCCGAGCTCCCCGAGGTGCCGTTCGAGGGCCGCGTGGACCTGTTGGTCGCCGCCGAGCTCCTCTACTACGTGCCCGACCTCGGCCGCGCCCTCGACGTGCTCTGGTCGGTGTGCGAGCCGGGTGCGCACCTCGTCTTCGTGCACTGGGCGCACCACCCGCACGACGCGTTCCGCAGCGGCCCGGAGATGCATGCGCGGATCAACCTGGACAGCATCCGGCGGAAGGCGACCAAGAGGGTGGCCCACGTGGACGAGGACTTCCTGCTCGACGTCTACGAGGTGCCCCGATGAGCCGGCTCGACCTGTCCGCCGTCTCCGCCGACACGGTGCGCTCCTCGACCGAGGCGATGCGCGGCTGCGTCCACGAGATCGCCACCAAGCACGGCGACGTGTGGACCGGGCCGTTCCCGGAGCTCGCGGACGCGCTGGCCGACCTGGGCCGCGTCGACCTCTGCCTGGCCCGGCTGGTCGAGGGCCACGCCGACGCGATGCGGATCCTGGACCAGGCCGGCAGCGGCCCGAGGCCCGGCCTGTACGGCGTCTGGGCGTCGCGGTCCGCGGGCACCGGCGTGCACGCCGAGCCGGACGGTCCGGGCTGGCGGCTCACGGGCGAGCTGAGGTTCGCCTCCGGCATCGACGTCATCGACCGGGCGCTGCTCCCGGGCTGGCTCGACGAGGACACCCACCTGCTCTTCGACGTGCCGGCCGACGGGGTCGAGCCCGACCGGACGACCTGGCGGACCAGCGCGATGGACGCCTCACGGTCGTTCACGGTGCGCGCGGACCTGCCGTGCGAGGCCGCCGACGCGATCGGGCCGGAGAACTTCTACCTGGCCCGGCCCGGCTTCGTCATCGGCGGCCTCGGGGTCGCGGCCGTCTGGGCCGGTGGCGCGCAGTCCGTGCTGGAGCAGGTCAGCCGCGGCCTGCGCCGCTTCGAGCCGTCCGGCCACCAGCTGCGGCGGCTCGGCGCGATGGAGCAGGCGGTCTGGGAGGCGCGCACCGCGGTCGACGCGACCGCGGTCCGGGTCCCCGGCCTGACCGGGGACTCGCTCGTCCGCGAGACGACCGCCGCGCGCACCACCGTGGTGACCTGCCTGCGAGCGGGTCGTCGACGAGGCGCAACGCATCGTCGGCCCCGGGGGCATGAGCGGCGACGCCCGGCTGGCGCGCACCCTCGCGGACCTGGCGATCTTCGTCCGGCAGCACCACGTCGACCTCGCCCTGGAGGGGTTCGGCCGGCAGGCCCTGCAGGACCGGGAGACCAGCGGATGAGCGTCGGCGTGGTCGTGGTGGTCCCCGCCCAGGACGAGGAGCGGCTGGTCGGGGCGACGCTGCGCGACGTGTGCGACTCGCTCGACCTGGCTCGCCGGCGTGGGCTCGTCGACGCGTGCACGGTCGAGGTGGTGGCGCACCGCTGCACCGACGCGACCGCCGTACGCGCCCGGACCGCGCTGCTCGGCCGGCACCGGGGACAGGTCACCTGCGACGAGCGGTCCCGCTCGGTCGGCGAGGTGCGCGACTCCGGGGCGCGCCGGGGCCTGGGCCGGCTGGCGACCCGTCCCGCGGGCACCTGGGTGCTCTCCACGGACGCGGACACCCTCGTCGGCACCGAGTGGGTGAGCCGGATCCTCACCGCGTCCGCGGAGGTCGACGCGGTCGGGGTCGTGGGCCTGGCCGCGCTGGACCGGTGGCGCGGCACCGAGCAGGCCGCGGCGGCGTACGCCCGGCTGCTGCGGTCCAAGACCGACGACGGCACCCGCGGGCCGCTCCACCAGCACGACCACGTGTACGGCGCCAACCTCGCCGTGCGCGCGGACGCCTACCTCGACGTGGGCGGCTTCCCGCACCTGGTGCACGGCGAGGACCAGGAGCTCGTCGACGCCCTGGCCGCCCGGGGGCACCGCCTGCTGCGCACCCGGTCGGTCAGCGTCGTGACCAGCGGGCGGCTGCGTGGCCGCGCCACGCACGGGCTGGCGCACCACCTCGCCCGGCTGGACGCCGAGCGGCGCGGTTCGGCCGACGACCTCGGGGTGGCCTGAGACTGCTCCGCCCCGCGACGGAAGGCCGGTCAGCCGAGCAGCCGCAGCCGGCGTACGGCGGTCAGCCGCTCGAACTGGTCCTGCCCGATGACCCGGATCGGCTGGCCGGTGCGCAGCCGTTCGCGGACCCCGAACATCTTGATGCCCTCGGAGGTGCCCACCCGCCCCACGACCACGACCGTGGTCGCGTCGGTGAGCCGGGTCTGCGGGTGCGCCCCGACCGCCCGGGCGCGGGCCATCGCCTGGGACCGCGTGATGCCGTCGAGCCGGCCGCTGAACACGACCGGCTGGCCCCGCAGGGTCCGCGGCGCCCGGCCCGGGGAGACGTCGACGCGCCGCAGCGACGAGAGCGCGTCGAGCGCGTCGTCGGCGTGCCAGTAGCGCTTCGACCGGGCCCCGGTCGCGTGCCAGATCCAGCTCTTGAACGCCTCGCTCGCGTCGAGCCCGGCGATGGCCCGGGCCGACACCACGTCGTTCCACCAGATCTCGCCGGAGAGCAGCGACGCCGCGAGCAGCCCGACCTGGAAGATGTCCTCGGCCGGTCCCCACAGCGCGCTCGACGCGAGGTCGCGCGGCGCGAAGTCGGGCTGGAACCTCGACGCGTCCGAGCTCCTCCGGTCCAGGGTCAGCTTGGTGATGCCGAAGTCGCCGAGCACCAGCCGCCCGTCCCGGAGGAAGACGTTGTCCGGCTTGATGTCGCGGTGGATGATCCACACCCCGTGCATCCGCCGCAGCAGCTTGAGCAGCGCCCGGATCTCGGCGCGCACCTTGCCCTCGCTCCAACGCAGGCCGTCGTCGTCGATCGCGTCCCAGACGGTGCCCTCCTCCATGAACTCGAACACCAGCACGTGCCGGCGCCGCTGCCGCTGGCCGCGACCGGTGGCCGTCACGAACGCGTCGAGCAACCGGACCACCCGCGGGTCGTCCTGGAGCAGCCGTCCGAAGTAGGCCTCGCCGTGCCAGTCCTCGAGCGCCCTGCACACCTTGATCGCCACCGGCTGCACCGGGCGCCCCTTCGCGGACAGCCGCTGGCCGGCGTACGTCTCGCCGAAGCCGCCCTCGGCGAGCAGCTCCGAGACGAGGTAGGGCGTGCCGGTGTCGCTGTGCAGGGTCTCCCCCACGCGCATCCTCGGCATCGGCCCATCCTCTCAAGTACCGCGCGTCGTCCCGCTTGCGAATCCGACAGCGCGGGCATAGGACAGATATCTATACTTGTCCCTCTCGGGAAGGGGGCACCATGGTGGCTGCGGTCGAGGAGACACGGCTCCAGGCCCTGGCGGCACTCAACGTCCTGGACAAGCCGCGCGAGGAGCGGTTCGACCGGCTCGTGCGGCTCACCCAGCGGATGTTCGACGTGCCGATGGCCTCGGTCAGCCTGATCGACGAGGACCGGCAGTACAACCTGGCCGAGGTCGGCATCGGCCTCTCCGAGGTCCCGCGGTCCGAGTCGTTCTGCGACCACACCGTCCGCGGCTCCTCCACGCTGGTGGTCACCGACCCGCAGCACGACCCGCGCTTCCGCGACAACCCGTGGGTCGGCGTCGAGGACGGTGTCCGGTTCTACGCCGGGCAGCCGCTGAGGACACCGGGCGGGGTCACCGTGGGCTCGCTCTGCATCGTGGACACCAAGCCCCGCGAGATCTCCGAGCGGCAGCTGGACATCCTGCGCGAGCTCGCCGACTTCGTCGAGACCGAGCTGGCCCGCACCGACGAGCTCGACCGCGCCGGGGAGGTGCAGCGCAACCTGCTCCCCCGCACCGTGCCCGACCTGCCCGGCTACGAGGTCGCGGGCATCTGCCTGCCCGCGACGGCGGTCGGCGGCGACTTCTACGACTGGTACCCGGCCGCGGACGGCTTCCAGGTGGTGATCGCCGACGTGATGGGCAAGGGCATCCCGGCCGCGATCATCGCGGCCGGCGTGCGCTCGCTGATGCGCGGGGCGTCCCGGTTCAACGACCTCGCGACCTCCGTCGGCCGGGTGGACTACAGCATCGAGGCCGACCTGGCCGAGACGTCGACGTTCGTGACGCTCTTCGCGGCCCGTCTCGACGGCGAGACCCACGAGCTGAGCTACGTCGACGCCGGGCATGGCATCGCCGGCGTCGTCACCGCGCAGGGCAAGGCCGTGCAGTTCGAGTCCGCCGGCCTCCCGCTGGGCGCCCCCCGGCTGGAGCCGTACGCCGCGGACAGCTACACGCTGGAGCCGGGTGACACGTTCATCTGCGTGAGCGACGGCCTGCTCGACCTGTTCGAGACCATCGACGAGGCCCGCGAGGCGACCCGGGAGACGATCGTGGCCTGCACGAGCGCCCAGGAGGTCGTCGACGTCGTCGCCACCTACAGCCGCGACCACGAGGCCACCGACGACGTGACCGTCGTGGTGATCCGGAGGAGCGACCTCTGATGGGGCTCTGGGGGACCATCGGCACCTTCGTCAACGTCGCCCGGGTCGCCTACGACCTGGTCGTCCTGAGCGTCATCTACCAAGCGGCGGCCTACCGGGCCCCCGAACCGATCGAGGAGCTGGTGTCCTAGATGGAGATCGACAAGTTCGACGTCGCGGCGGGTGCGGCCGTGCTGAGGCTCGAGGGACGCCTCAACATGGTGTCCGCCCCCCGCCTGAAGTCGGCCATCGACCAGGCGGTCGACGCTGGGCAGCCTCGTGTGGTCGTCGACCTGGGCGCCGTCACGTTCATGGACTCGTCCGGGCTGGGTGCGCTCATCGCGGGTCTGAAGAAGGCCCGTCAGGCGAGCGGCGACCTGCGGATCACCGGGGTGAACCAGCAGGTCGCGACCGTGCTCAACCTGACCAACCTCGACCGGGTGCTCCGCGCGCACCCGTCGGTGCAGGCGGCCACGGATGGCTGGTGACTACGCCCTGCGCGGGCTCGCGGTCCCCGAGTCGCTGAACCGCCTGCAGGACCTGCTCGAACGGGTGCGCAGCGACCACCCGGAGATCGACGAGACGGACCTGTCGATGTTCGAGACCGCCATCGTCGAGATCGCCGGCAACGTCGTCGCGCACGGCCGGGCGCCGGACCGGGTGATCTACGCCTTCGAGCTGGAGGTGCACGAGGACGAGCTGGTCGGGGTCCTCGCCGACACCGGGAACGCCGTCCCGGACCTCTCGCAGCTCGGCGAGCTGCCCGACGAGCTGGCCGAGAGCGGCCGCGGGCTGTGGCTGGCCAAGGCGACGCTCGACGACCTGCAGTACGCCCGGATGGGTGACCGGAACACCTGGAAGCTGGTCCGCAACCGCAACCGGAACGACACCGTCGTCCCGGGGCCCGGTCCGGGTCAGTAGGCCGTCGACCCTGCCGGACTAGACGGGCCGGCCGACCAGCAGCGACCCGCCGAGCACCAGGCAACCGACGGTCACCCCCAGGAAGACCCCGACCCAGACCAGTCCGGGCACCCGGGTGAGGCGGGCGAGGGTGTCCGCGTCGGACCCGCGGCCGCGGCCCCGGCGGCGCTCCCCCTGCAGCTCGACGACCGGCCTCGGCGTGGCGAGCAGCAGGAACCAGGTCACGACGTACGCCACCACCAGCTGCACGTCGGCCGGTGCCCACCAGGTCACCGCGAACAGTCCCGTGCCCGCGACCAGCACCGACCAGAGCCCGAAGAAGTTGCGGATCTGCAGCAGCAGCAGCGCGAGCAGCACCAGCAGCGCCCAGAGCACGCCGACGGCGTACCCCGCGGCGAGCAGGTACGCCGCACCGAGCCCGATGAGCGCAGGACCGACGTACCCGGCTCCCGCCGTGACGACCATGCCGAGCCCGGTGCTGCGGCCCTTCGACACGGTCAGGCCGGAGGTGTCCGAGTGCAGCCGGATGCCCGCGAGCCGTCGCCCGCTGAGCAGCGCCGCCACCCCGTGGGATCCCTCATGGGCGATCGTCACGAGATGCCGGCTGCGCCTCCACAGCTCCGGCACCAGGGTGAGTGCGAGGGCGGCGACCGCAGCGGCGACGACGACGGTCGTCGAGGGAGGCGGCGCCACCGTGCTCACCTGGTCCCAGGCGGTGCCGATCGGGCTGAGAGACGTCACCGCGCCATGCTGCCACGGGTGACCGTCCGCTCACGCGTGCGCCGACCCGTCCCCCGCACCGCTCTCCGCCTCGGGCGCGTCACCGAGCGTCGGCCGCAGCCGCAGCTCCCGCACCGCCATCACCAGGGCCACCGCGGAGAACGCCAGCGCGACGAGAAAGGACACCGCGACCGCGAGGCCGAGTTCGTCACCGGACCCCAGGGTCAGCCGGAACGCCGCCGCCATCACGGCTGCCCCGACCGCGCTGCCGATCCGTTGCCCGGTCTGCAGCGCGCCTCCCGCGGCGCCGCCCATCCGCGGCGGCACCGAGGCGAGCGTCAGGGTGATGTTCGGCGAGATCGTCGCCCCGCTGCCGATGCCCGCCACCAGCAGCGGCAGCCCCAGGAACAGCGCGGGGTGGGCCGGCGAGCTGAGGGGTACGACGACCGCGACCGCGCCGAGGCCGGTCACGACCATCGCCAGCCCGAGCACCGTCACCCGCCGGCCCCACCGGGCGACCAGCCGCCCCGCGGTCACGGACGCGAGGGCGGAGCCGATCGCGAAGGGTGTCACAGCCAGCCCGGACTGCAGGGGCGTGAGGCCGAGCCCGTCCTGCAGGTAGAGCGCGAGCACCAGCCAGATGCCGCTGAAGCCGCAGAAGTACGTCGCTCCGAGCACGATCCCGGACGCGTAGCCGGGAGCCCGCTCGAACAGCCGGACGTCGAGCAGCGGCGCCCCGCCGCGCCGTACGACGCGCCGCTCCCAGCGCACGAAGACGACGGTGGCCACCGGGGCGAGCAGCACCAGGAACCACAGCGGCGTTCCCGGGTCGCCCATCGCCTCGACGATCGGGAGCAGCACCGCGAGCACGGCCAGCCCGAGCAGCCCGGCGCCGACGGTGTCGATCTGGGAGCGCACCGTGCCGCCGCGTGGTCCGGGCGGCGGCAGCAGGCGCGCCGCGAGCACCATCGCGACGAGCCCGATCGGCACGTTCACGAAGAACACGTAGCGCCAGCCGTCGTCCTGCCCGAAGGCCTTCAGGATCAGCCCACCGATGACCGGCCCGGTCGCGGCCGACAGCCCGACCGTCGTACCGAACAGGCCGAACGCACGGCCCCGCTCGGCGCCGGTGAACATCTGCTGGATCAGGCCGCTGTTCTGCGGGGTCAGGAAGCCTGCGGCCGCGCCCTGCAGCAGCCGGGCGACCACGAGCAGGTGCTGGTCGGGGGCGAGCCCGGCCATCGCGCTGGTCACCGTGAACGCGACCAGCCCGAGCAGGAACATCCGCCGCCGGCCGACCACGTCCCCGAGCCGGCCGCCGGCCACCAGGGTCAGCCCGAACGTCAGCGCGTAGCCGGACACGATCCACTGGACCGACCCCGCCGTCGCGCCCAGCCCGCGCTCGAGGGACGGCACCGCGACGTTCACGATCGTCACGTCGAGCAGCGACATGAACCCGACCAGCAGGGTCACCACGAGGGCGCCCCAGCGGCTGTCGTGCGGACGGCCCGCCGCCCGTCGCTTCGCGGGCCCGTTCGCAGGCCCGGGGGAATGTCGGGCGGAGGTCTGGCGCTGAGGACTGGACATACGACTCTTCGGGTACCCGGAGCAGGTCAGTCGGAGACGACAAGCAAAGCATCCCCAGACCGACCAACCAAGAGGTGGACCGCATGACCGACCAGCCGACCGTCGCACTCCTCGGCACCGGGACGATGGGGGCCGGGATGGCCCGCAACATCGCCGCTGCCGGGATCCCGCTGCGGGTGTGGAACCGCACCCGCCAGAAGGCCGAACCGCTGGCCGACGCCGGGGCAAAGGTCAGCGACAGCCCGGCCGAAGCGGTGAGCGGGGCCGACATCGTCATCACCATGCTCTTCGACGTCGACTCCGTCGAGTCCGCCCTCACCGACGCGCGCGACGGGCTCGCGCCGGGGACGATCCTGCTGCAGCAGTCCACGGTCGGCGTCGCGGGCACCGACCGGCTGCTCGCACTCGCCGACGAGCTCGGACTGGTGTACGTCGACGCGCCGGTCCTCGGCACCAGGAAGCCGGCCGAGGACGGGGCGCTCGTCGTGCTGGCCTCCGGGCCGGAGAGCGCACGGTCCGCGGTGGAGCCGGTCCTGGACGCGATCGGCTCGCGCACCGTCTGGGTCGGCGAGGCCGGTCAGAGCACCCGGCTCAAGCTCGTCGCGAACTCCTGGGTGCTGACGGTCGTGGAGGGCATCGCCGAGGCGCTGACCCTCGCGAAGGCGCTCGGCGTCGAGCCCCAGCACTTCCTCGACGCGGTCAAGGGCGGCGCGATGGACGCGCCGTACGTCCAGCTCAAGGGCAAGGCGATGCTCGAGGGCGACTTCACGCCTGCCTTCGGGCTCGATGGCGCGGCCAAGGACGCCGGGCTCATCGTGGAGGCGGCCCGGGCCGCCGGGGCCGACGTCGCGGTGATCGAGGCGGTGCAGCAGCACTTCGCCCGGGCCCTCGAGGCCGGGTACGGCGACCAGGACCTGGCCGCGACCTACCTCGCCCACTGACCCTCGTCGGGACCAGGCCCCGGTGTGCGGCGGCGCACACCGGGGTGACGCCGCACGGACACGGTGTTAGCCTTCACTTAGTTAGGACAGCCTTACCAAAGAGTGCAAGGACTTCCCCCATGCTGGCGAACTACCTGATCGGGCTCCGCGAGGGGCTCGAGGCCACCCTCGTCGTGGTGATCCTCGTGGCTTACCTCGTCAAGTCCGACCGCCGTGAGCTGCTCACCCGCATCTGGGGTGGGGTCGCGATCGCGGTCGGCGTCTCGCTGGCGTTCGGTGCGCTGCTCACCTTCGGTCCGCGCGGGCTGAGCTTCGAGGCGCAGGAGACCATCGGCGGCGTGCTGTCGATCGTCGCGGTCGGCTTCGTCACCTGGATGGTGATGTGGATGGCGCGGTCCGCCCGCAGCCTCTCCGGTGACCTCAGGGGCCGGGTGGACACGGCCGCCGCGGCCGGCGGCGCCAGCCTCGTGGTCGTCGCGATGCTGGCCGTCGGGCGCGAAGGCCTGGAGACCGCGCTGTTCCTGTGGGCCGCGACGCAGGCCGCTGCGGGCAACGGCGGCTCGACGGCGGGTCCCCTGCTCGGCGCGGCCCTCGGCCTCGGCACTGCAGTCGTGCTGGGCTACCTGTTCTACAAGGGCGCGGTGAAGATCAACCTCAGCAAGTTCTTCACCTGGACCGGGGCGATCCTGATCCTGGTGGCTGCGGGCGTGCTGTCCTACGGCGTGCACGACCTGCAGGAGGCCCGTCTCCTGCCCGGCCTGAACAGCCTCGCCTTCGACGTGAGCCACGTGATCGCACCCGGCTCCTGGATCGGCACCGTGCTCAAGGGCACCTTCAACTTCTCCCCCGCGACCACGTGGTTCGAGGCCGTCGTGTGGGTGGCCTACGTGGCCGTGACGATGACCCTCTTCTTCCGGCAGATCCGGCGCAGCCACCGTCCCGCGCCGGCGACCGCCGTACCCGCCGGCACTCCCGCCGGCACCGCCTCCTGACCTCAGCCAGAAGGAACCACTCCCTGTGAAGCACCCGAGACTCGTCGCTGCCCTCGTGGCCGGCGTCAGCCTGCCCGCGCTCGCCGCCTGCACCAGCAACAGCAGCAGCTCCGACGGAGGCGACGGCCGCACGATCACCGTCACGTCCAGCGACGACGCGTGCGAGCTGTCCACCGACAGCGCACCGTCGGGCCGGCTGGTCTACAAGATCAAGAACACCGGCTCGAAGGTGACCGAGTTCTACCTGTACGCCGCGGACGGCCAGCGCATCGTGGGCGAGGTGGAGAACATCGGCCCGGGCCTGTCCCGCGCTCTGGTGGTCAACGCGCCGGCCGGGAAGTACGTCCCCACGTGCAAGCCCGGCATGGAGGGCAAGGGCATCCGCAGCACGTTCACCGTCACCGACTCGGGCGAGAAGAGCAACGCCTCCGGCGCCGCGCAGCAGCAGGTCGACGCCGCGAACGCGCAGTACAAGGAGTACGTCGAGGACCAGTCCGGTGAGCTGCTCGAGGGCACCAAGCAGTTCGTCGCGGCGTACAAGGACGGCGACGACGCTGAGGCGCGTGCGCTCTACCCGACGGTGCGCGTGCACTGGGAGCGGATCGAGCCGGTCGCGGAGTCCTTCGGCGACCTCGACCCGAAGATGGACGCCCGCGAGGCCGACCTCGAGCAGGGCCAGGAGTGGACCGGCTGGCACCGGCTCGAGAAGGACCTCTGGCCACCGAAGGGCGCCGGCTACACGCCGCTCACGCAGGTCCAGCGCACGACGTACGCCGACCGGCTGATGGCCGACACCGAGACGCTGCACCAGCGGATCGAGAAGCTCGACTTCACCGTGGACCAGGTCGGCAACGGCGCGAAGAGCCTGCTCGACGAGGTCGCCACCGGCAAGGTCACCGGCGAGGAGGAGATCTGGTCGCACACCGACCTCTACGACTTCCAGGCAAACATCGACGGCGCCCGGGTGGCGTTCGAGGGCCTGCGTCCGGTGCTGAAGGCCAAGGACCCGGCGCTCGAGAAGCAGATCGCGCAGCGGTTCACCGCGCTGGAGACGATGCTCGACCGGTACCGCGTCGGCAAGGAGGGCTTCGTCTCCTACGACAAGCTCAGCACCGACCAGGTCAAGCAGCTCTCCGACGCCGTCAACGCGCTGTCCGAGCCGCTGGCCAAGCTCACTGCCGCCGTCACCCTGTGACCCGATGACCGAGCCCCCCACCCCTCCCCAGTCCCTCAGCCGGCGTCGTCTGCTCGGCTACGCCGGTGCCGGTGCCGCGGTCGGCGCCGCCGGTTTCGCCGGCGGCATGGGCACGGCCCGGGCGACCGACGGCGAGTCCGGCCCCGGGGTCGACCGCTACACCTTCCACGGCCGGCACCAGGCCGGCATCGTGACCCCGGCCCAGGACCGGCTGCACTTCGCCGCCTTCGACGTGACCGCGACCTCGCGCGCCGAGCTGCTGATGCTGCTCAAGGCCTGGACCGCCGCGGCCGCCGCGATGACCCAGGGACGACCGGTCGGCGGCGACCTGGCGCTGCCCTACGACGCGCCCCCCGCCGACACCGGTGAGGCGACCGGGCTGCCCCCGGGCAGGCTCACGCTGACCTTCGGCTTCGGCCCGTCGCTCTTCCGCGACGCGGACGGCAACGACCGGTTCGGCCTCGCCGACCGACAGCCGAAGGCGCTACGCCGGCTGCCGCACTTCCCGGCCGACGCGCTCCAGGAGCAGCGCAGCGACGGCGACCTCTGCGTGCAGGCGTGCGCCGACGACCCGCAGGTCGCGGTGCACGCGATCCGCAACCTGTCCCGGATCGCGTTCGGCAGCGCGGCGCTGCGGTGGTCACAGCTCGGCTTCGGGCGTACGTCGTCCACGTCGACGTCGCAGCAGACGCCACGGAACCTGTTCGGCTTCAAGGACGGCACCGCCAACCTCAAGGCCGAGGAGGGGCGAGACGTCGAGCGGCACGTGTGGGTCGGCCAGGGGGACGACGACGGCGCATCCTGGATGGAGAACGGGTCCTACCTGGTCGCGCGGCGGATCAACATGATGATCGAGACGTGGGACCGGACCTCGCTGCGCGAGCAGGAGACGCTGATCGGCCGGGACCGTCCCGTGGGCGCTCCGCTGTCCGGTGGCAAGGAGTTCACCGAGCCGGACCTGGACCTGAAGGGGTCCGACGACCAGCCGTTGATCGCGATGAACTCCCACGTCCGGCTCGCGCACCCCACGCAGAACAACGGGGTCCGGATGCTGCGGCGCGGCTACAACTTCACCGACGGCAACGACGACCTCGGCCGGCTGGACGCGGGACTGTTCTTCATCGCCTACGTGCGCGACCCGACCACGCAGTACATCCCGATGCAGACCAGGCTCTCCCGCGACGACGGCCTGATGGAGTACCTCCGGCACACCGGGTCCGCCCTGTTCGCCGTACCCCCCGGCGTCTCCCCCGGCGGCTTCCTCGGCGACACCCTCTTCCGTTGAGAAGGCAGTTCTTTCCCGTTCAAACGCCAGTTGTTTCCCGTCGATGAGCCAGTTCCTCCCTGTCGAGAGGCCAGTTGGTCCCGCTGAGCCAGCCGCGTCGTACGACGGGCAGCTCCACCGGGCACGCCAGCAGGGAAGGAACTGACCTCTGACCGGGGAGGAACTGACCTCTCGACGGGAAAGAACTGGCTTCTCAACGAGAGCGCAGCGGCGGGGTCAGGGCGTGAGGCCGAAGCCGTCGACCTTGAAGGGCTGGTCGTAGTAGGACAGGCTCACGCTGACGCCCGACGCGACGAGACCGGCGAGCTCCTGGGCCATCGTCTCGTCCGGCACCTGGTCGTTGTCGTAGTCCTTGACGGCGATCTGGCTCAGGTCGGCGAGGGTGAACCGCACCGCGTCGATCTTCCACACCCCGTCGGTGCCGGCGACCGCGACGACGGGGCCCTTGGCCAGCAGCAGCTTCGGCGGGAGCGGCGTGGGAGGGGGCGAGGGCGCCGGGGGCGTCGGGGTGCCGGTGCTCGTCGACGTCTTGGTCCCGGTGGTCGTCCTGCGCTTGGTCCGGGTGGAGGTCTTGGTGACCGCCGGCTTCACGGCGGCTGCCCGCGCGCGGGCCCTCGCGACACGTGCCGCGCGGGCCTTCGCCGCAGTCCTGGCCTTCGCCCGGGCGCGTGCCTTCGCGGCCTTGGCCTTCGCCTGGCTGGTCTTCAGGTGCACCACGCCGTCGCCGGCACCGGGTGCCACGTCCGGCGAGGGGATCACGAACACCCCGGTCCGGTAGCCGCGCGCGAACGCGGTCACCAGCGCGACGTAGTAGTCCGACGGGTTGTAGCGGAAGACCGCCGCCTTCTCCGCGGTGTCGTCGGACAGGTTGCCGCCGCCGTTGCAGAGGTACGCCGCAGCCGCGAGTGACGCGTCGTCGATGTCGTTGGGCGACTTCACGCCGTCCCGGTCACCGTCGCGCCCGGCGCCCTGCCAGGTCGAGGGGATGAACTGCATCGGGCCGACAGCGCGGTCCCAGACGGTATCCCCGTCGAAGGCGCCCCGGTCGGTGTCGCGGATGGCCGCGACCGGGCCCTTGCCGTTGAGCGCCACGCCGACAATCGCCGGTCGCGGGACCCCGTCGTTACCGAGCACCGAGCCGCCGTACCGGCCGTGGTCGGACTCCACCCGGCCGATGCCGGCCAGCAGGGTCCACGGGATGTGGCACCCCGGGTCGGTCGCGGCGATCGAGCGGGCGGCGTTCTTGTAAGCCCGCATCGCCGCCGACGGCAGGTCGTGCTCGGCCAGCGAGCTCGCGGTCCAGACGCGGCTGCCCTTGGAGCTCGTCACCGCGATCTTGCGGTTGCGCTCGGCCTTGGTCTTCAGCGACAGGCCCGCGGTGATGGTGGTCTGCTCGGCCACCGCCTGCGGGCGCAGGCTGGCCGGCAGGTGGCTGAGGTAGTGCCGCTGCAGGCGCGTCACGCTCGGCGCGATCGGGGCCGTGCTCACGTGGGCCGAGGTGGCCCGCTGCGGCACCGGCGTCGTGTGTGCCACCGGCTCGATGGACGGCGTGAGGCCGGTCATCGACAGGGGCACGACGACCGCCACCAGGCCGGCCGAGAACCGCGCTCCCAGGCGCATGCGCACACTCATGAAAACGAATCTCCCCAGTTTCCCCGGCTACCCCGAGTGCAACCAGGCTAAATCGCCCCTTCCGGGCTGCGCGGCGAAACCGGAGAAAGTTCCACTTTCTGGAACTCTTCAGGCCTCCACGGTGCGGTGCACGGTGAACGTGAGCCCCGCGCGGACCAGTCGGTCGATCAGGTTCTGGCCCATCGCGACCGCCGTGGTGACCTGACCGGCGGTCTTCGGGTTGTCGTCGAACGCCAGGCACAGCGCGGACTCCGCCAGCATCTTCGCGGTCTCGGTGTAGCCCGGGTCTCCGCCTCGCACCTCGGTGTACGTCGTCCGGCCGCCGCCCTCGCCGATGAACCGCACCGAGAAGTACGACTTCGCGCGGCGTTCCTCGCTCGGCCCCTGGCCCTGCGGCAGCCGCGAGAGCAGGAACGAGCGCACCGGCGGGACCTGCGCGGCGACCGCCAGACCGCCCACCAGGGCGATCCCGCCGACCACCGAGGGCAGCCGCTTCGCGGCGGCGTAGTGGGAGTAGGTGAAGTCCGGGCCGTACCGCTCCAGCGCCGCCGCGGACCGTCGTACGACGAAGGGGTCGATCGTCGGCAGCGGCACCAGCCAGTAGCCGGCGTCCTTGTCGAAGTGCGGCCGCTTCGCGGTGGTCCTCACCTTGCGGCCCTCGACCCGCGGCTCGACCGTGCGGCGCTCGGCGTGCGCCTGCTTCATCTGCCGGGCCCGGGAGAACGCACCCAGCGCGGAGGCGAACGTGCCGCCGGACAAAGAGGCGTTGCTGCGCACCATCCCGCGGATCCGCAGCGCGACCCCCTCCGGCAGCTGCTGCACGGTGTACAGCACGCCGAGGTCGTGCGGCACCGAGTCGAAGCCGCACGCGTGCACGATCCGCGCGCCGGTGGACACGGCCCGGTCGTGGTACCGCACGTACATCCGGTCCACGAACTCCGGCTCCCCGGTCAGGTCGACGTAGTCCGTCCCCGCCTCCGCGCACGCGGCGACCAGCGGCTCGCCGTACTCCACGTAGGGGCCCACGGTGGTGATCACCACCCGGGTCCGGGAGGCGACGTCGGCCAGGGACGCGGGCTCGGTGACGTCGGCGTGCAGCAGCGGCAGCTTCGCGAGCGCCGGGTCCGTCCCGGCCAGCCGGTCCCGCACCGCCTCGAGCTTGCCCGGGTTGCGGCCGGCCAGCGCCCAGCGGCAGCCGTCAGGGACGGCGCGGGCGAGGTACTCGGCGGTGAGCCCGCCGGTGAAGCCGGTGGCGCCGAACAGGACGACGTCGAACTCGCGGTCGGGCACGTGAACTCCTCTTCGCTGGTGGTGCCCTCACTCTGCCAGGGGAACCGGCCGCCCGGAGTGTGCGTCCGACCACAGCGGGACAGGCAAGCAGGCCACAGCCACGGACCTGGGGGACGACGATGGGCAGCAGACGACGGAGCATCACCACCTTCGCGGTGGGGGCGACGGCCGGTGCGGCGGTGTGCGCACTGGTCACGACCGGGATGCTGCACGAGGGCGCCGGCTTCATCGGCTCCGCGGCCCGGCTGGTCCGGGTCCCGGCCGCGGTGGCCGACGAGCTGCCCGCGTTCGCCGACTGCCAGCAGCTGCGGCGGTGGTACGTCGAGACCGCGCTGCCGCAGGTCGGACCGTGGGGGCTCGGCGGCGGCCCGGTGGTGCCGATGCTCGCCGAGCGCAACGCCGCCGGACTCGGGGCACCGCAGGCCGGATCCCCGCAGGGGCAGGACGACCCGGGCACCGTGGGCAGCAGCGGCACCGGCACCAACGTGCAGGAGGCGGACGTCGACGAGTCCGACGTCGCCAAGACCGACGGCCGGATCGTCGTACGCATCCTGGGCAGGGAGCTCGTCGTCACCGACGTCTCCACCGGCCACCCGCGCGAGCTGTCGCGGACGACGCTGCCCGGCCCGGCACTCCTGCGGCCCGAGCTGCTGCTGCGCGAGGACCGGGTCGTGGTGGTCGGCGACGAGCAGCAGCCGTCCGTCCCCGAGGGGCTGGTCGAGGACTCCGCGCGCACGTTCATGCCGCCCCGCCCCAGCCAGGCGCGTGCGCACCTGGTCTCGTTCGACATCAGCGACCCGGCCGCGCCGCGGGTCACCGACGACCGGACCGTCGACGGCGGCGCGGTGTCGACGCGTGAGTACGCGGACGGCACCGTCCGGGTGGTGGTGACCACCGGGTTCCCCGACCTCGACTTCGTGCAGCCGGACCGCGACCGCACCCCGGCCGAGGCGACCCGGCTGAACCGCCGGCTGGTGCGGTCCGCGCCGATCGAGCGGTGGCTGCCCGGTGTCCGCCCGGCCGGCGGCACCCGTCAGCCGCTGCTGGACTGCTCCGAGGTGCGGCATCCCTGGCAGGACTCGGGATTCGGGACGATCAGCGTGCTGACGTTCCCGTTCGCGGACCCGGCGGGGTACGACGCCACCGCCGTGACCGCGGCCGGTGACCTGGTGTACTCCTCGGCGAGCAGGCTCTACGTCGCGACGACCGAGGGCCGCGGGGAGCCGGTGCCGGTCGACGTCCCCGCAAGGGGCGCCCCGGCTCCCCTGCTCCCGTCCACCGAGGTGCACGCGTTCGCGCTCGACGGTGGCCGGACGTCGTACGTCGCGAGCGGCTCGTTCCGGGGCCTGGTCGCGGACCGGTGGTCCTTCAGCGAGTACGACGGACACCTGCGCGTCGCGGCGGAGCTCGGGCCCCACGACGGCAGCAGCGGCGGCAACGGCGTGGTCGTCCTCGACGAGCACGGCGGTCGGCTCACCGAGACCGGCCGGCTCGACGGCCTCGGCCCGGGTGAGGACATCCGGTCCGTGCGCTGGTACGACGACCTGGCGATCGTCGTGACGTTCCGGACGACCGACCCGCTGTACACCGTCGACCTGGCCGACCCGGCACGACCACGGCTCGTCGGGGCCCTGAAGATCCCCGGGTTCTCGTCCTACCTGCACCCGGTCGGCGGCGACCTGCTGGTCGGGGTCGGGCACGACGTCTCGGCCGCGACCGGGGCCGACCTCGGCGCCCAGGCCGCCACGTTCGACCTGCGCAACCTGCGGGCCGTGCGCCGGGTCGACACGCTCGGCCTCGGCCCGGACACCGACGTGAGCGCCTCGCTGGACCCGCGGACCTTCACCTACCTCCCCGAGCGGGGCACGCTGGTCACCCCCGTGCAGGACTGGGCGGCTGGACGGTCGCGGTTCGTGGCGCTGCACGTCGCGCCCGACGGCACGCTGACCCCGACCGGCTCGTGGGTCACCCGCCGCTACGCGGGTGAGGACGTCCGCACCCTGCCGCTGGGTCCGGGCCGGATCGCGCTGGTCGGCGACGTCGTCCGCGTGGTCGACGTACCGTGAGAGGCATGTGCCGCAACATCCGGACCCTGCACAACTTCGAGCCCCCCGCCACGACGGACGAGGTGCACGCCGCCGCGCTGCAGTACGTCCGCAAGGTCAGCGGGACGACGAAGCCGTCCCAGGCCAACCAGGCCGCGTTCGACCGGGCCGTGCTCGAAGTGGCCGAGTCCACCCGCCGGCTGCTCGGCGAGCTGACCACCACGGCGCCGCCGAAGGACCGCGAGGTCGAGGCCGCCAAGGCGAGAGCGCGGGCGGCCACCCGCTACGCATGACCCCCGCCGACGCCCTCGCGGACGCGTTCGCCACGACCCCGCGGGAGGACTTCCTGCCCGAGCACCAGCGCCGGTTCGCCGCCGTGGACCGGGCGCTGCCGATCGGCTGGGGCCAGACCAACAGCCAGCCGTCCACGGTGCGCTCGATGCTCCGGCTGCTCGACGTGCGGCCCGGGCAGCGGGTGCTCGACGTCGGCTGCGGGTCCGGCTGGACGACCGTCCTGCTGGCCCGGCTCGTCGGCCCGACCGGTCAGGTCGTCGGGGTCGAGATCGTCCCGGAGCTGGTCGACTTCGGCCGGGCGAACCTCGCGACGCAACGGCTGCCACAGGCACGCATCGAGCCGGCCGTGCCCGGCGTGCTCGGCCTGCCCGACGGGGCGCCGTACGACCGGATCCTGGTCTCCGCCGAGGCGAGCCGGTTGCCGCTGCCCCTGGTCGAGCAGCTGCGCGTCGGTGGCGTGCTGGTGGTGCCCGTCAACGGGTGGATGCACGAGGTGCGGCGCACGGAGGCCGAGCCGACCGTCGTACGCCGGGGTGGCTACTCGTTCGTGCCGCTCGTCGGCGGCTGACCTTCCCGGCGCATCGGCGCGTCGGTGGCTCACCGCGCGAAGTCGACGACCTCCAGGGCGTCGTCGTTCCACTCGTCCACCAGGTCGACGATGTCGGCCACCGAGTCCACGATCCGCGTCGGCCGGTAGGGGAACCGTTCCACCTGGTCCGGCCGCGTGGACCCGGTGAGCACCAGGATCGTGCGCAGCCCGGCCTCGAGCCCCGCGACGACGTCGGTGTCCATCCGGTCGCCGACCATCACCGTGGTCTCCGAGTGCGCGTCGATGCGGTTCAGCGCCGACCGCATCATCAGCGGGTTGGGCTTGCCGACGAAGTAGGGCTCGACGCCGGTCGCCTTCGTGATCAGCGCGGCCACCGAGCCGGTCGCGGGGATCGGGCCGTTCACGCTGGGCCCCGAGACGTCGGGGTTGGTGGCGATGAACCGGGCGCCCTTCTCGATCAGCCGGATCGCGGTGGTGATCGCCTCGAACGAGTAGGTGCGGGTCTCACCGAGCACGACGTACTCCGGGTCGCGCTCGGAGAGCACGTAGCCGATCTCGTGCATCGCGGTGGTCAGCCCGGCCTCGCCGATGACGTACGCCGAGCCGCCGGGCCGCTGGTCGTCGAGGAACTGGGCGGTGGCCAGCGCGCTGGTCCAGATGGCGTCCTCGGGTACGTCGATCCCGGAGCGGTGCAGCCGCGCCTTCAGGTCGCGCGGGGTGTAGATCGAGTTGTTCGTGAGCAGCAGGAACGGCCGGCCGGTCGCGGTGAGCCGGGCGATGAAGTCCGCGGCGCCGGGGATCGGCTCCTCCTCGTGGACGAGCACCCCGTCCATGTCGGACAGCCAGGCTCGGACGGTGCGCTTGGACCCCTGCGAACGGCTCGTCATACGGACCATGCTGTCAGAACGCGGGTTCGCGCAGCGCCGTCTTCTCGTGCGCGCCGGTGACGGCCGCCATCGCGATGCCGGTGAAGGCCACCGCCAGTCCCAGCACCTGCAGGGCCGACCCGACCCGTCCGATGTGGGAGGCGAACGGCATCATCGCCACGAACAGCACCAGCAGGACGGGCACCCATCTCGGGGTGGCCTTCGCGGCGAACAGCCCCAGCGCGATCAGCAGAACACCGCCGTAGAAGCAGAGGATCCAGCCCTGCAGGAAGACCGCCAGCCCGTTGTCGTTGGTGACGTCGTCGAGCGCCCGGCCCCGGACCGCGTCGGCGACCACCATCGCCCGGAAGAACACCATCAGCATCGCGTAGCCGCACGTGCCGATCGCGCCCACCGAGAAGACCGTGACGCCTGCCAGACCGAGCCTGCGGCCGCGGCGCGCGAACAGCGTCAGCACCGACGGCAGGCCGAGGGTGAGCGTGACCGAGCCGAAGAAGTACATCACCGCCATCGCCAGCCAGCGGCCGCTGTCCTCGTCGACGACGCGGAGCGTCTGGGCGGTGGTGGAGCCGGCCTCGGCAGGGTTCAGCAGGGACCCGAACACCAGCGACATCGCGCCGATCACCAGGGCGCTCGCAGAAAGAGGGACCCAGTCGGTGCGCATGCGCGAAGAGTAGGTCCACGGAGACCTCAGAGTCCGCGTTTCGCGACGAAACCACCTGCACGTGCAGACGATCACCGGGGACCCAGGGCGAGGTGACTACCTCCTGCACCACCCAGGCGGGTCGTACTCTGTCAGCGATGACCACGACGCCTGCTCCGACCCCCGTCGCGGACGCTCTGGACCTGCTGGCCGAACGTCCGTTCGTGGCGCTGACCGGCGCCGGGATGAGCACCGACTCCGGCATCCCGGACTACCGCGGGCCGGACTCCCCGGCGCGGATGCCGATGACCTTCTCGGAGTTCGTGTCCGGTCCGGACGCGCAGCAGCGCTACTGGGCCCGCTCGCACCTGGGCTGGACCCGGATGAGGAAGGCGGACCCCAACCCGGGCCACCGGGCGCTCACGTCCCTCGAGTCCGCCGGGCGCCTGCGCCTGCTGATCACCCAGAACGTCGACGGCCTGCACGAGGCCGCGGGCTCCCGCGCCGTCTGCGCGCTGCACGGCCGGATCTCCGAGGTGGTCTGCCTCGGCTGCCGGGCGCAGACCAGCCGCGCGTCGCTGCACGCCCGCCTCGCCGCGTTGAACCCCGGCTGGGGCGACCGGCACGCCGACGTCGAGGTCCGGCCCGACGGTGACGTCGAGCTCTCCGACACCTCCGGCTTCGTGGTGCCGCGCTGCGAGACGTGCGGAGGCGTGCTCAAGCCCGACGTGGTGTTCTTCGGGGAGAACGTCCCGAAGCCGCGGGTCGAGCGGTGCTACGCCGCGGTGGACGCGCTCGACCCGTCCTCGGAGGCCCTGCTGGTGCTGGGCTCGTCGCTGACGGTGATGTCCGGCTTCCGGTTCGTGCGGCACGCCGCCAAGCGCGGCGTACCCGTGGTGATCGTGAACCGGGGCACCACCCGCGCCGACGACCTCGCCACCGTCAAGCTCCACCACGGCACCACCGACTTCCTGGCCGAGTTGTCAGCGGGTGAGGTCGGTCAGGGCCGACTGACGCCTGACAACTCGGGGAAGGCGTCAGGTGATGTCGCGGCGGGCGGAGAGCAGGACACCGATCCCGGCGAGCAGGGCGGCGTACCCGAGCAGGACCAGACCGCCGGCCCACCAGGGCAGGTAGTCCACGAACGAGCCGCCCGGCGAGGTCAGCGCCGCGGACGCGTTGGTCGGCAGCCACTTCACGACCGCGTCGAGGTCGTTGGACGCGAGGATGAACGTCGCGAGCGGCTCGAGGAGGAAGGTCACGAACACCGCGACCAGCACGGCGGCCACCTGGTTGCGGATCAGCGTGCCGATGCCGATCCCGAGCAGGGTCCAGAGGCCGACCGCCAGCACGACCAGCCCGACCGACGACCACAGCCGGTCCGCGCCGTAGCCGAGCCCGAAGCCCCGCGCCGCGATGACCGCGCCACCCACGACCAGCGCGCTGAGCACGGCGACGAGGCCGTAGCCGATGCCGGTCACCAGGTGCGCCAGCATCTTGCCGACCACGACCCGGGACCGCCGCGGCGTCGCGAGAAAGGTCGGCGTGATCGTCTGGTAGCGGTACTCGCCCGTCATCCCGGTGATGCCGAGGATCATCGCGAAGATGTAGCTGCCCTGGAACGCCGAGCTCGCGTAGACCGTCCGGATCGCCTCGGCCGTGTCGAGCGTCGCCGACGCCGGCTGCCCCGCACCCGGCTCGACCCCGGCCAGGGCGGCGTTCGCGCCCGCCTGGATCAGCGTGTAGACCACCGCCCCGATCAGCAGCCCCCACCACAGCCGGGTCGAGGTGATCTTGCGCAGCTCGGAGCGCACCAGCGCCCCTCCGACGAAGGTGCTCACACGTTCTCCCGGGTCATGTCGAGGAACAGCTTCTCCAGGTCGCTCGCCTCGGCGGCCAGCCCGTGCAGCTCGACGCCGTGCTGGTGCGCGAGATGGCCGACCTCGTCCGTCGTACTCCCCTCGACCCGCAGCTGCCCGTCCACCTCGGTCACGGCGTACGCCGCGAGGGCGTCGCGCAGCAGCGCCGGGGTCGGGGTCCGGACGAGCACGGCGGCCGGGCCCGTCTCCAGCGAGGCGAGGGACCCCTGCCGCACGAGACGGCCGCGGGCGATCACGACGATGTCGTCGACGGTCTGCTGCACCTCACCGAGCACGTGGCTGGACACCAGGACGGTCCGGCCCTCGGCGGCGAGGGTCCGCAGGAACTGTCGCAGCCAGGCGATCCCGGCCGGGTCGAGCCCGTTCGCCGGCTCGTCGAGGACCAGCACCGGCGGATCGCCGAGCAGGGCCTGGGCGAGCGCCAGCCGCTGGCGCATGCCGAGCGAGTAACCACCGACCCGACGGTCGGCGAACTCGGTCAGCCCGACCTGGTCGAGCAGCACGTCCACGCGGCCGAGCGGGACACCGGCGGCCAGTGCCATCACCTGCAGGTGCGCACGCGCGGACCGTCCGGGGTGGAAGCTCGCCGCCTCGAGCGCAGCGCCGACCGTGGCGAGCGGCCGCGCCAGGTCGCGGTAGAGCCGGCCGTCGATCGTCGCAGTTCCCGCCGTCGGCGCGACCAGCCCGAGCAGGCAGCGCAGCGTGGTGGTCTTGCCGGCGCCGTTCGGGCCGAGGAACCCGGTGACCACGCCTGGGGTCACCGAGAAGGTCAGGTCGTCGAGCGCGGTGACCTCACCGAACCGTTTGGTCAGGCCCACCACGTCGATCCGATGTCCGCCGCTCCCCATGGCGCAATCCAAGCAGAGTTGTCAGGCGGCGACGTCGCCTCCACGACGTGGGCGCCTGACAAGTCGGTGCGAGGGGTGGGTCAGAGGCGGTGCACGAACAGGTGCGAGGCGAGCTCGAGGTCGATCTCGGCGGTCTCGCCGCCGCTGCCGATCAGCACGCCCTCGGCGCCCGCCGCGACGGTGACGACCTTGTCCGGAACCGCGCCCACGCGTCGCAGCGCGGCCATCACCAGCTCGTCCTTCTGCATCTCCTCGCCGATCCGGCGGACCACGACGCGGGTCTCCTCGGAGGTCTTCGCGACCGCGTCGAGCGGCTCGACGTCGGCCATGAACAGCTCCCCGTCGCTGGTCTCGCCGAGCTCGGCCAGGCCCGGGATCGGGTTGCCGTAAGGCGACTCGGTGGGGTGGCCGAGCAGCTCGACGAGGCGGCGCTCGACGGTCTCGGACATCACGTGCTCCCAGCGGCAGGCCTCGGCGTGCACGTGCTCCCACTCGAGCCCGATCACGTCGGTCAGCAGCCGCTCGGCGAGCCGGTGCTTGCGCATCACGCGGACCGCGAGGCGGTTGCCCTCGGCGGTGAGCTCCAGGTGCCGGTCGCCCTCGACGGTGAGCAGGCCGTCGCGCTCCATCCGGGCCACGGTCTGGCTGACCGTGGGGCCGCTCTGGTGCAGCCGCTCGGCGATCCTCGCGCGCAGCGGCACGATGCCCTCCTCGACCAGCTCATAGATGGTCCGGAGGTACATCTCGGTGGTGTCGATCAGGTCGCTCACCAGGCCATTCTGTCTCATCCCCCCTCACCGGCCCCGGGGGTGTGTCCCACCCGCCTGGCAGAGTGGCTGACGTGCCCACGACAGCCGTGATGTGGTTCCGCCGCGACCTCCGTCTCGCCGACAACCCCGCCCTGCTCGACGCCTGCGACTCGGGGCACCCAGGCGGTGTCCTGCCGCTGTTCGTGCTCGACCCGGCACTGTGGGGCCGGGCCGGCGTCCCGCGACAGTGGTACCTCGCCCAGTCGCTCCGCGCGCTCGATGCCTCGCTGCGGCAGCGCCGGGCCGGCCTGTCCGTCGTACGCGGGGACCCGGTGCGCCAGGTGCTGCTCGCCGCGCAGGAGGTGGGCGCCTCGCGGGTGCACGTCGCCGCCGACTACGGGCCCTACGGCCACCGGCGCGACCTCGACGTGGAGCAGGCGCTCGCCGAGCACGGCATCGAGCTGGTCCGCACCGGGTCGCCGTACGCCGTCGCGCCGGACCGGGTGAAGAACGGTTCCGGCGACCCCTACAAGGTCTACACGCCGTTCTCGAAGGGCTGGATGGAGCACGGCTGGCGCGACCCTGTCGACGCACCGAAGGACGCGTCCTGGCTCGAGCTGGACAGGACGGTCGACGTCCCCGACCCGCGGCTCCCGGGCGGCCTCGACCTCCCGCAGGCCGGCGAGAAGGCCGCGGTCAGGCGGTGGAAGGCGTACGTCGACGAGCGGCTGAGCGACTACGACGACGTCCGCGACCGGCCCGACCTCGACGCCACCAGCCACATGTCCGTGCACCTCAAGTGGGGCGAGATCCACCCCCGCACGATGCTGGCCGACCTCCAGGGCCGCACCGGCAAGGGCGCGGCGACCTACCGCAAGGAGCTCGCCTGGCGGGAGTTCTACGCCGACGTGCTGTTCCAGCAGCCCCGCACCGCCCGGGAGTACCTCCGCCCCGAGTTCGCGAAGATGCCGTACGACGACCCCGGGGACCAGCTCGACGCGTGGCGTGAGGGCCGCACCGGCTTCCCGATCGTCGACGCCGGCATGCGACAGCTGCGAGCCACCGGCTGGATGCACAACCGGGTCCGGATGATCGTGGCGAGCTTCCTGGTCAAGGACCTGCACCTCGAGTGGCAGCACGGCGCGCGGCACTTCATGCAGTGGCTCGTCGACGGCGACCTCGCCTCCAACCAGCACGGCTGGCAGTGGACCGCGGGGTGCGGCACCGACGCCGCGCCGTACTTCCGGGTGTTCAACCCCACCACCCAGGGCGCGAAGTTCGACCCGGACGGCCGCTACGTACGACACTGGGTGCCCGAGCTCGCGGACGTCGCGACGACGTACGTCCACGAGCCGTGGACCAGCCCGGACGGCGTGCCGCAGGGCTACCCCGAGCCGATCGTGGACCACAAGGAGGAGCGGATCGAGGCGCTCGCGCGCTACGAACGCATCAAGAGATGACCACGCCGACCCGGGTGGCCGAGCCTGTCGAGACCACAGACCAGGAAACATGACCGCCGAACTGATCATCCCGGCCCGCTTCAACGGGCCCGCCCGCTCCGGCAACGGCGGCTACGTCGCCGGCTCGCTCGCGGAGCGCGTCGCGGACGCCACCCACCGCACCGTCGAGGTCACCCTGCGGATGCCGCCACCGCTCGACACCGTCCTGACGGTCACCTCCGAAGGGGGCAGGACCGTGCTCTCGCACGGGGACACCATCGTGGCCGAGGCCCGGGTGGTCGACCTGGACCTGGCCCCCGTCGACGAGGTTCTGCCGGACGTGGCCGGTGCGGCCATGCAGCGCTACCCCGGCCTCGGCAACCACCCGTTCCCGACCTGCTTCGCCTGCGGCCCCGACCGGGCGGAGGGCGACGGGCTCCGGATCTTCCCCGGCCCCGTCGGCGACGACCGCGGCTACGTCGCGTCGCTGTGGGTGCCGCAGCCCGGGCACGCCGAGTCGACCGACCTGCTCGACGAGGTGCAGCGCTGCGGCACGGGTACGACGTGGGCGGCGCTGGACTGCATCGGTGGCTGGTCCGAGGACCTCGAGGGCCGGCCGTGCGTGCTGGGCCGGATGACCGCCCGGGTGGACGCGCTCCCGGTGGTCGGCGAGACGCACGTGGTGGTCGGCCGGCACCTCGGCAGCGAGGGCCGCAAGTCGTTCACCGCCAGCACGCTCTACGACGCGGACGGTCGCGTCGCGGCGACCGCGGCGCACACCTGGATCCAGGTCGACCCGTCAGCCTTCAACTGAGTTCCGGCTCGCGGCGTACTCCGCGAACAGTGTGCGGCCCAGGTCCGTGGTGATCAGCTCGGGCCGGCGTTGCACCACCGGGGCGAGCGCCGCGAAGACCGGGTCCATGTCCAGGGTCTGCGCGGTGAGCTTCAGCGCGACCTTCTTGTCCCGCGCGTCGAGGCCGTAGAGCACGACCGCCTTCGCGTAGAACTCCGGGGTCGCCGCACCCTGGGAGCCGTCGATCACCGGGCGCACCTCGCTCAGCCGGTCGAAGCGGAGCTCGCGCTTGACGGTGTCCCCCGCGGTCACCGTGACCTGCTCGTCGGAGACGTAGACGCGGCGGCGCAGCAGCGCGATACCACCCCACAGCGGGAAGACGACGAACAGCAGGAGCGTGGCGGCGACGGCCGCGAACAGCGGCGGCGAGGGCTCGGCCGAGCCGTCCGACAGCTGCCGGAGCAGCGTCACGGGGACCCCGAGGAACAGCACGGCTGTCCCGAGGAAGAGCACCGGCAGAAGGTGCCGCGGTCGCACCAGACGTCCCGAGGAGGGTGACAGTCCCATGCCGCGGACTATAACCTTTGTCCGATTGGTCACGACGGGGATGACCGTGCGCACCACAGCTCCAACGGGGGAAGGACACAGCTCATGGACCGGCTCGACGGCGTCCTGGCGATGATCAGGAACCAGGCAGAGGCAGCCGAGAGGCGCATCGACGACTCACAGCGGCTGGCCGCCCAGACCGGCGCGCTCCGCGTCGAGGGCGAGTCCACCAACGGCGAGGTGACGGTCACCGTCGACGGCGTCGGACAGATGGTCGACATCGTGTTCCGGGCCGACCTGCGCGACCTCGACCCGGGGCTCCTCAGCGCCCGGGTGCTCGAGGCACACCGCCGGGCGAAGGGGCGGCTCACCAACGAGGTGACCCGGCTGAGCAAGGAGATCATGGGTCCCGACTCGGCAGCGGCCGCGACGATCTCGCGCAGCTACGCCGACACGTTCGGACGGGCGGACGAGGCATGAGCGGGGCCTTCGACGTCGACACCACCGCGATGCGCAGCCACTCGGCCAAGGTGGCCGCGCTGGTCTCGCGCGCCGACATGGCCAAGGACGCGGCCGCCGAGGTCTCGTTCCACGCCGAGGCGTTCGGCAAGATCGGCGCCGCCCTCGTCTACCCGTTCCTGATGCCGCTCGAGGCCGCGGGGCGGACCGCGACCGCGCTCACCAGCGAGACGCTGAACGGCACCGCCGAGGCGGTGCGCGGCATGGCCGACGCGTACGACGCGGTCGACCGCTCGGTGGAGTCGCTGATGCGCCGCATCGAGGGGGTGACCCGATGACCTCCAACCCGCTGGTCGTCGGCGACGACGGGGACCCGGACACCTGGACCAACATGGGCCCGGCCAACGAGTGGACCAACGGGCTGAAGATGGTGGACGGGGCCACCGACGCGGCGGACGCGTTCGGCCGCGGTGACTGGATCGAGGGCAGCGTGAACGGCCTGAGTGCCGGTCTCGACGTGGTCGGTGCGGTGATCGACCCGATCGGCACGATCGGCAGCATGATCGCCGGCTGGCTGATGGAGCACCTCGGCTGCGTCCAGCAGTGGCTCGACGAGCTGTGCGGCGACCCGGGCGTCATCAACGGGTTCTCGAGCACCTGGCACAACGCCTCGGGCCACCTCGACGGGGTGGCCGGCGACTACCGCAGCGCGGTGCACGGGGACCTGAGCGGGTTGTCGGGCCCGGCCGTCGCCGCCTACCGGAACTTCGGGGACGGCGAGGCGGAATTCATCCGCGCGATGTCGCAGATCACCGACGGCGTCGGCGCGGGCATCGCGCTCGGCGGCACGGTGCTTGCCGGCGTCCGGGAGTTCATCTCCCAGCTGCTGGCCGACGTGGTCGGGCAGATCGTGAAGCTGGTCGGCGAGAGCCTCTTCACCGCGGGCATCGCCGCGCCGCACGCGTTCACCACGGCGGCCAACAAGGCCCGCGAGCTGATCCAGCGCACCCGCAGGCTGATGGAGGACCTGGCCGTCTCGCTGGACAAGATGGGCAAGCTGCTCGGCGAGATCAGCCCCGCGCTGGAGCAGGGTGCCTCGGCGATGGCGAAGGCGGCCCGCTACGCCAGCAAGATGAACGAGTCCGAGCTGTCGTTCCTGACCTCGATGACCAAGGCTCCGACGCAGATGGACGACAACACGCCGTACTCCTTCGCCTGACACGCGCGAGGCGGTCTGCCTGGTTTGACACAGATCCCTTGCTGCCTTGGAATTGGAACGTGCAAATTACTTCGTCCACGAGCCCGTGGTGGCGGCACGCCGTCTGCTACCAGATCTACGTCCGCAGCTTCGCCGACGGTGACGGCGACGGCATCGGCGACATGGCCGGCATCCGGCAGCGGCTGCCCTACCTCGCCGACCTCGGCGTGGACGCGGTGTGGATCACGCCGTTCTACCCCTCGCCGCAGAACGACCACGGCTACGACGTGTCGGACTACCGCGACGTCGACCCGCTGTTCGGCACCCTCGACGACTTCGACGCGATGCTGGAGACGGCGCACGAGCTCGGCATCAGGGTGATCGCGGACGTCGTACCCAACCACACCTCCGACGAGCACCCGTGGTTCCTCGAGGCGCTCGCCTCCGACCCGGGGTCCGCGGCCCGCGACCGCTACGTGTTCCGCGACGGCACCGGGCCAGACGGCACCGAGCCGCCGAACAACTGGCTCTCGATCTTCGGCGGCCCGGCGTGGACCCGCGTCGAGGACGGCCAGTGGTACCTCAACCTCTTCGACTCCTCCCAGCCCGACCTGAACTGGTGGAACGACGAGATCGGCGACGAGTTCGAGTCGATCCTGCGGTTCTGGCTGGACCGCGGCGTGGACGGCTTCCGCATCGACGTCGCGCACGGCCTCTACAAGCCGTTCGACCTCCGGCCGCGGCTGCCGCACCACGAGCCGCCGCACCCCATGTGGGACCAGCCCGAGGTGCACGAGGTCTACCGCCGCTGGCGCAAGATCCTCGACGAGTACGACGGCGACCGGATGGCCGTGGCCGAGGCGTGCAGCGGGACTCCGGAGTCGATGGCGCGCTACATCCGCGAGGACGAGCTCCAGCAGACCTTCAACTTCACCTGGCTCGAGGCCCCGTGGTCGGCCGAGGCGTTCCGCGAGGTCATCGTGGACACCTTCGACGCCGTGGGCCTGGTGGACGGCACGCCGACCTGGGTGCTGTCCAACCACGACGTGGTCCGCGAGAGCACGCGGTACGGCGGCGGGGCGACCGGCGTGGCCCGGGCCAAGGCGGCGGCGCTGGCGATGATGGCGCTGCCCGGCTCGGCCTACGTCTACCAGGGTGAGGAGCTCGGCCTGGAGCAGGTCGACGTCGCACATGAGCACAAGCAGGACCCGGCCTACCACCGCGGTGCCGAGCCCGAGGGCCGCGACGGCTGCCGGATCCCGATGCCGTGGTCAGGCAGCGAGGCGCCGTACGGCTTCGGCCCGGGCACCGGCCAGCCGTGGCTGCCGATGCCGGACGACTGGGCCGGCCTGACCGTCGAGGCGCAGCAGGACGACGAGCGGTCGACGCTGAGCTTCTTCCGGCAGATGCTGCGGCTGCGTCGTGAGGTGACCGCCGACCTGGGCGCTGACGTGGTGCTGCTCGACTCGGAGCCCGGGACCCTGGCGTTCCGGCGCGACTCGCTGCTGTGCGTGGTCAACTGCGGCACGCAGGCGACGAGCCTGCCGGCCGAGGCGGGCGACCTGCTGCTGAGCAGCGGCGCCGACCCGGTCGACGGTCTCCTCGCGCCGGACACCGCCGCCTGGTTCCGCACCACCACGGCTGGTTGAGCCTGTCGAGGACCCCCGCGCGCCGGCCCGGGGTCAGTCCGCCTGCGCGGCCGGTGCCCCGGATCCCGCGGCCGCGCCGGCCAGCTCGTCCGGGCGCTCGATCGTCGTGCGGAGCGGCACCTCGCGGATGAACAGCACCGCCACCAGGGCGATCGCGGCGCACGGCGCGGCGATGAGGAACACCTGGCCGGTGGCGTCACCGAAGGCCGCCTCGAAGACCGCACGGACCGGGCCGGGCAGGCTGTTCATGTCCGGGATCGCACCGGAGTCGGTCCCGCTCGCGCCCGGGCTCACCCCGAGCCGGGCGAGGCCGGTCGTGACCCCGTCGATGACCTGGTTGCTGAGCACCGCGCCGAGCACGGAGACCCCGATGGAGCCGCCCATCGAGCGGAAGAACGCGACGACCGAGCTGGCCGCGCCCATGTCCTTCTGGGCGGTGTTGTTCTGCACCGCGAGGACGAGGTTCTGCATCGTCGCACCGAGACCGAGCCCGAGCACGGCCATGAAGAGACCGACCCGGACCAGGCTGGTGGACTCGTCGATCGTGCTGAGCAGGCACAGGCCGACGACGACCAGGACCATGCCGCTGACCAGGAACCGCTTCCAGCGACCGGTCTGGCTGATGATCCGCCCGGTCCCGATGCTCGAGACCAGCAGGCCGCCGACCATCGCGATCGACATCAGTCCGGCGCGCGTGGGGGTCATGGCGTGCGCGATCTGGAAGTACTGCGAGAGGTAGACCGTCGCGCTGAACATCGCGATGCCGACCATCACCGACGCGAACGTCGCCAGGCTCGTCGTCCGGTCGCGGAACATCCGCAGCGGGATGATCGGCTCCTTGGCCCGCATCTCGACCAGCACGGCCGCGACCAGCAGCGCGACGCCGCCCGCGACCATCCAGGCCGTGGTCAGCGAGGCCCAGTCGAAGTCGTGCCCGGCCAGAGACACCCAGATCAGCAGCGTGGAGACGCCGCCGGTGATCAGGATCGCGCCGAGGTAGTCGATGCTGACCGCACGCCGGACCGTCTTCACGTGCAGGGTCTTCTGGAGTACGGCGAACGCCAGCGCCGCGATCGGGAGACCGACGAAGAAGCAGCCCCGCCAACCGAGCGGCGAGTCCACGATCACGCCGCCGATGAGCGGTCCGCTCACGGTCGCGAGCGCGAAGACGGCACCGATGTAGCCGGAGTAGCGGCCCCGCTCACGTGGCGACACGATCGTGGCGATCACGACCTGCACCAGTGCGGTGAGACCACCGACGCCGAGGCCCTGCACCGCGCGCGCCGCGATCAGCGAGCCCATGTTCGGGGCGAACCCGGCAGCCAGCGAGCCGACCGAGTAGACGACGAGGGCCGACTGGACGAGCACCTTCTTGCTGAACAGGTCCGCGAGCTTGCCCCACACCGGGGTGGATGCGGTCATCGTCAGCAGCGTGGCGACGATGACCCAGGTGTAGCCGGACTCGCTGCCCTTGAGGTCCGCGACGATGCTCGGCAGCGCGTTGGACACCACGGTCGAGGACAGCATCGCCACGAAGAGGGCGAGCAGCAGCCCGGAGAGCGCCTCGAGCACCTCGCGGTGCGTCATCGCCTCCGGTGCCGGGGTGTCCTGGTGCGGGGTGGGGGCCTGCAGGGTGTTCGTCATGTCCTCTTTGTCTCTGTCGGGTGCCCGCCCAGGGTAGCAATTGATTGCGTTCTGCAACCAACTAGTTCCGTCCCGTGGAACGTGATGCTGCCCACGCCGGCGGGGCACGGCCGCCGTCAGGTCACCGGAGCCGCGAGCACACCGTCACGGGGTGGGGTGCAGGGCGTCGTAGGCGAGGAACCTGCGTGAGAGCGCGCTCGCGGTGAGCGCCCCGGCGACACACGCGAGCCCGCCGAGCACCAGCGCGAGCCGCTCCCCCACGCCGCTGGCCACCGAGCCGGCCAGGAAGTCACCGGCCCGCGGTCCGCCCGCGACGACCACGATGAACACGCCCTGCAGCCGTCCGCGCATCTGGTCGGGGGCGGCGACCTGCAGGATCGTCGAGCGGTACGCCGCGCTCACCATGTCGGCCATCCCGGAGAGCGCCAGGAACACCACGCCGATCCACAGCACGTCGGTCAGGCCGACCCCGCCGACCGCGAGGCCGTAGCCGATCACCGCGATCACGATCGCCATCCCCTGCAACCGGACCCGGCCGACCCAGCCGGAGAACAGGAACGCGACGACCGCGCCCGCGGCAGGGGCCGACTGCAGCAGGCCCACGACGCCGGCCCCGCCGCCGTACACCTTGTAAGCGAGCGCGGGGAACAGTGCACGGGGCTGCGCCAGCACCATCGCGCAGAGGTCGAGGACGAAGGTCATCCGCAGGTTCGGCGAGCGCCGCAGGAACCTCAGGCCGTCGACCACGGACTTCAGCCCGGCCCGCGGGCTGTTCTCCAGCGGCGGCATCCTCGGCATCCGGACCAGCGCGTAGTAGGCGGCCGCGAAGGTGACGACGTCGATGGCGTACGCCGCCCCGAACCCGTGCCACTTGATCGCCAGGGCCCCGAGCATCGGGCCGAACGTGAAGCCGAGGTTGAACGACGCCATGTTCAGCGCCGCCGCTGCGGGCAGCAGGTGCTTGTCCAGCAACCGGGGCACCATCGCGCTGCGGGCCGGGTTGTTGAGCGCGTAGAAGCCGGACTGCACGGCGATGCAGCCGTAGAGGAACCACACCGAGCCGTTGCCCGCGAAGGCCTGCACCGCCAGGGCGATCGACACCGCCCACAGCCCCGCGCTGGCGACCAGTGCGAGCGTACGGCGGTCGACCGCGTCGGCGATCGCGCCGCCGTACAGCCCCAGCACCACCAGCGGGACGAGCGCGAAGACGCCGACCAGGCCGACGTAGAACGACGAGTGCGTGAGCGCGTAGACCTGGATGGCGACCGCGACGTTGGTCATCTGCTGCCCGAGCTGGGCGACGGTGTTGCCGAAGAACAGCCGGCGGTAGGGGGCCGACACCTGCAGCGGACGTACGTCGGTGACGATCGACCGCCACCACTGCGGCCGCGAGGCCGTCTCGTCCCGGTCGCGCTCGCTCTCTGTCTGCACCCGCCAACTTTCGCACCCCGCGAGAAATGTCTTGTCCACCGCGGGGGCCGGACGTACCGTTGTCGCACACGGGAAAGGAGGTGGTCCGAAAGTGCATTCTTTACGGATTCGTGAGGTGGCTGCTCGCTAGCAGCGCACCAGCCAGCCACGCTGACCGCAGTGCGCGCTGGTACTACCTAGCAGTCACCCGGCCCGTGGGCGCTCCGGACATCATCCGACCGGAGAGCGGTTTCGCACCGCACCGCCCACGGGTCGTCTGCTGTCCGGCCCTCATCCCCACTGCAGCCGGAGCGCCCGGTCACTGAGGTCCGGCGTCTCCCCGCCCACCAGGTAGGCCGTCCGACCGCGGCTCACGACCGCCGAGTCGGCGAGCGGCGCGGGCAGCCGTCCTGCCGGCGCGAAGCGTCGGCCGCCGGGACGGAACCACCACATCCGTGAGGTCAGCCGATCCGGCGCGGTGCGCCCGCCGACGACCAGCACCCGCCCGCCGAGGGGGACGGCGACGGCGTGCCCGAGCGCGTGCGGCAGGTGCGCGACGACGCGGGCGCGTCCGGTCGCGAGGTCGATGCGCTGCACGGCGTCCACCATCGCCCCGCTGCGTTCGCCGCCGAACACCCAGATCGTCGTCCCCACGACCGCCGTCGCGGCGTACCTCACCGGCACCGGAAGCCGTGCGACCGTCCTCCACCGCCGCCCGTCGTTGCTGACCAGCACGTCCGCGAGCGCTGGGCTGCCGCCGTCGTAGCCGCCCACGACGTAGACCCGCCCGCCGCTGGTCAGCGCGGCGAGGTCCGAACGCGCGGACGGCAGATGCCCCACGACGCCCCATCCCCGACGGCGACGCACCTGCACCACCGACTGCTCGCGCGCGTTCCCTCCCCCGATGACCAGAGCCGCACCGGCGACGGTGGCGCCGGCGGTGTCGTGCACCGAGGTCGGGAGGTCGGGCAGCGCCGTGCTGCGCCCGGTCCGCAGGTCGAGGGTGTACGTCGACCGGCTGGAATGGTCCCCCGCCAGGAGGCCTCCTGCGACCAGCACCCGTGACGGGGCGGCTCCCCACAAGACCGCTTCGCGCGCCACCGGCCGAGGCAGCCGCAGGGACAGCTGCCGGACGTGCAGCCGTGCCGGTGGACGAACGACTCGGGAGACCGACGGGCTCGGCGTCGCCACGCTGCTCGACCGCGGGGCCGCGGAGGGCTGCGAGGTGGTGCACCCGCTGACGAGCAGGGCCGTCGCCGTCACCAGGACCCAGCGCCTCACCGGAGGTTGCCGGTGTGGCCGAGGGAGTACCGGCCGGGCTGCGGCCACACGAGCAGGCCGTGCGGGCTGCCGCCGACCCGGATCTTGGCGACCAGCTTCCCGGTCCGGGTGTCCCAGCCGTAGACGTGTCCGTCGTAGCGACCGGACAGCCACAGCGTGCGGCCGTCCGCGGAGACGCCGCCCATGTCCGGGTGGCTGCCCGGGGCGGACCAGGTGTCGACGATCTTGTTCGTGGCGACCGAGACGACGCTCACCTCGCCCGCCATCCGGTCAGAGACGTAGAGCCGCTTTCCGTCCCGACTCGGGTAGATGCCGTGCGGCATGGCCGGGGTGCGGATCTGCCCCACGACTCGAAGTCCGCGCCACCCGATGCGCAGCAGCCGGTCTCGGCCCATGTCGGCGACGTAGAACGACCGGCCGTCCGGCGCGAGCCGGAGGTCCTGCGGCTTGCTGCCCGCGCCGAGCCGCAGCCGCCCCAGGACGTGGTGACCGGTCGTCGAGATCTTGAGCAAGGAGCCGGAGAACTCGCAGGTGACCAGGAAGTACCGGCCGTTGGCCGAGAAGTCGGCATGGTTCGGGCCGTCACAGCTCTTGTCGCGCACCACGGCACGTCGCCGGAACGTGTGCGGGTCGGTGAAGACGATCTGGTCGTCCTGCTCTGCCATCACCACGGCGCTGCGGCCATCGGGGGTGAAGTACAGGTTGTAGGGGCGTCGCTGCGGGATCCGTCGCTCGATGCGCCCGGTCGCCGGGTCGATGGCGACCAGTCGGTTGGCGTAGCTCGCCTCGACGTACAGCGTCCGCAGGTCCCACGATGGTGTGACGTGCTGGGAGAGCCCGCCCGTGTGCAGGACCCGCACGATCTTGCGGGTGCGCTGGTCGATCACCGTGGTGACCGGTGCGCCGGAGGAGCTGGGCACGTAGAGGTACGCCGGGTCCGTGGCCACCGATCGCTGCACCTTGCCCGGCCCCGTGGCGGCGTACACGTTGTCCCCCGTCACCGGCGGCATACCCGGCAGCGGGTCCCTGAACGGCGCGGCCGGCAGCGAGGAGGTCGTGCCGGCCGGGGCGTCTGCGGTGATCCCCCTGGAGGTCGGACTCGTCACGGGGCTCGCCGGTGGGTCCGAGCCGCCACGCGGGGCGCTCGCCGAGCAGCCGGCGACCACCAGGCCGAGCAGCAAGCATCCGACACCCCGGGCACGACGCCGTCGCGACAACATCTGGGCCCCCCTCGGATCGGTGTGACAACGATCCGACGACGCTAGCGCAGCAACCTGTCAGCCACCTGACGACGCCTCAGACCAGCGCCTGGGCGAACTGGGAGTTGTAGAGCGCGGCGTAGGCGCCCTCGGCCGCGAGCAGCTCCTGGTGGCTGCCCTTCTCGACGATCGAACCGTTCTCCATCACCAGGATCAGGTCCGCGTCGCGGATCGTGGAGAGCCGGTGTGCGATCACGAACGACGTCCGGTCGGTGCGCAGCGCCGCCATCGCGTGCTGCACGAGCAGCTCGGTGCGGGTGTCCACGGAGCTGGTCGCCTCGTCGAGGATGAGCAGCGCCGGGTCGGCCAGGAACGCCCGGGCGATGGTGACCAGCTGGCGCTCACCGGCGCTGATGTTGCTGCCGTCCTCGTCGACCACCGTGTCGTAGCCGTCCGGCAGGTTGTGCACGAACCGGTCGACGAACGTCGCGCGGGCCGCCTCGTGGATCTCCTCCTCGGAGGCGTCGGGCCTGCCGTAGGCGATGTTGTCGCGGATCGTGCCCCCGAACAGCCAGGTGTCCTGCAGCACCATGCCGGTGCACCCGCGCAGGTCGCCGCGGCGCATGGTGGCGATGTCCACGCCGTCGAGCGTGATCCGTCCGGAGGCGATGTCGTAGAACCGCATCAGGAGGTTCACCAGCGTGGTCTTGCCGGCACCGGTCGGCCCGACGATCGCCACCGTCTGCCCGGGCCGCGCGACCAGGGACAGGTCCTCGATCAGCGGCCGGTCCTCCTCGTAGCGGAACGCCACGTGCTCGAACACGACCTCGCCGCGGCCACCGACCGCCAGCGGCTCGAGCTGCTCGACCGGCTCCTCCTCGGCGTCGAGCAGCTCGAAGACCCGCTCCGCGGACGCGACCCCGGACTGCAGCAGGTTGACCATCGACGCGACCTGGGTCAGCGGCTGGGTGAACTGGCGGGAGTACTGGATGAACGCCTGGACGTCGCCCAGGCTCATCGACCCGCCGGCCACCCGGAGGCCGCCGAGCACCGCGATCACGACGTAGTTGATGTTCCCGATGAACATCATCATCGGCATGATCAGCCCGGACACGAACTGCGCGCCGAAGCTGGCCTGGAACAGCTCGTCGTTCTCGCGGGCGAACACCTCCTCGACCTCGTGCTGGCGGCCGAACACCTTGACCAGCGCGTGCCCGGTGAAGGTCTCCTCGATGTGCGCGTTCAGCCGGCCGGTGCGCCGCCACTGCGCGATGAACAGGCCCTGGGACCGTTTCATGATCTGGCCGGTGACGACCATCGTGACCGGCACGGTGACCAGTGCGACGAGGGCCAACGTCGGCGAGATCGAGAACATCATCGCCAGCACCCCGACGACGGTGAGCAGCGAGACGAGCAGCTGGCTCATGGTCTGCTGCAGGGTCTGGCTGACGTTGTCGATGTCGTTGGTGACCCGGGACAGCAGCTCGCCGCGCGGCTGCTGGTCGAAGTAGCTCAGCGGCAGCCGGTTGATCTTCTCCTCGACGTCGCCGCGCATCCGCCGCACGGTGCTCTGCACCACGTCGTTGAGGATGAACCCCTGCAGCCAGGCGAGCACCGCCGAGGCGAGGTAGACCGCGAGCACCAGCATCAGCACGTGTCCGACGGCGGTGAAGTCCACGCCCCGGCCGGGCACCACGTCCATGCCCGAGAGCATGTCCGCGAGCCGGTCCTCGCCCCGCGCGCGGAGGCCGGCGACGGCGTCGGCCTTGCTGGTCCCGCCGAGCCTGCGTCCGAACAGCCCCGAGAAGATCAGGTCGGTGGCGTGGCCGAGGATCTTCGGCCCGACGACGCTGAGCGAGACACTGACCACGGCCAGCAGCACGACCGCGACGGCCTTGCCTCGCTCCGGTCGCATCCGCCGGACGAGCCGCTTGGCCGAGGGACCGAAGTGCATCGACTTCTGGCCGACCATGCCGCCGCCGAACGGTCCCCGCCCTGGCCCCGGCCCGGCCTGCACCCGCTCGGTCTCCTTCATCGGGACACCCGCGGCCGGCGTCTTCGTCGAGCTCATGCCGCCTCCTCCGCGGTGAGCTGGGACCGGACGATCTCCTGGTAGGTCGCGCACGTCTCGAGCAGCTCGTCGTGCGGGCCGCGCCCGACGACCTCACCACCCTCGAGCACCAGGATCTGGTCGGCGTCGATGATCGTGGAGACCCGCTGCGCGACGATCACCACCGTCGACCCGGTGGTCACCGGGCCGAGCGCGGCGCGCAGCCGGGCGTCCGTGGCCAGGTCGAGCGCGGAGAACGAGTCGTCGAACAGGTAGATCCCGGGTCTGCGGATCAGCGCCCGGGCGATCGCCAGCCGCTGCCGCTGGCCGCCGGAGACGTTCGTGCCGCCCTGGGTGATCGGCGCCTCGAGCCCCTCGGGCATCGCCTCGACGAAGTCGCGGGCCTGGGCGATCTCGAGCGCCTGCCACATCTCGTCCTCGGTCGCGTCCGGCTTGCCGTAGCGCAGGTTGCTGGCAACGGTGCCCGAGAACAGGAACGCCTTCTGCGGGACCAGCCCGATCCGGCTCCACAGCAGGTCCGGCTCGAGGCGTCGTACGTCGACCCCGTCGACGTACACGGCACCGCCGGTGACGTCGAACAGCCGCGGCACCAGGTTGACCAGCGTGGTCTTGCCGGCCCCCGTCGAGCCGATGATCGCGGTGGTCTGCCCCGGTCGCGCCGTGAAGGACACGTCGCGCAGCACGGGCTCCTCGGCGCCGGGGTAGGTGAACTCCACTCCCCGCAGCTCCAGCTCGCCGTGGCCGGCCAGCTCGGTGACCGGCTCGGCCGGGGGTACGACGGAGGTGTGGGTGTCGAACACCTCGGCGATCCGGTCCGCGCACACCGAGGCGCGCGGCACCATCATCAGCATGAAGGTCGCCATCATCACCGACATCAGGATCTGCACGAGGTAGGCGAGGAACGCCGTCAGCGCGCCGATCTGCATCGAGCCGGCGTCGACGCGGTGGCCGCCGAACCACAGCACCGCGACGCTGGACATGTTCAGGATCAGCATCACGGTCGGGAACATCGTGGCCATCCAGCGCCCGGTGCGCACCGCGACGTCGGTGAGCTCCTGGTTGGCCCGGCCGAACCGCTGGGTCTCGTAGGGCTCGCGCACGAACGCGCGGACCACCCGGATGCCGGTGATCTGCTCGCGCAGGATCCGGTTCACCGCGTCGATGCGCTCCTGCATGGCCCGGAAGCCCGGCACCATCCGGGAGATGATGAAGCCGACCGCGAGGAACAGCAGCGGCACGCAGACCGCAAGCAGCCAGGACAGCCCGAGGTCCTCGCGCATCGCCATCAGCACGCCGCCGACCATCATGATCGGCGCGGCGACCATCATCGTGCAGGTCATCAGCACGAGCATCTGCACCTGCTGCACGTCGTTGGTGTTGCGGGTGATCAGCGACGGGGCGCCGAGCTGGTAGATCTCCCGGCTGGAGTACGACCCGACCCGGTGGAACAGCCCCGTCCGGACGTCGCGCCCGAAGGCCATGGCGGTCCGCGCTCCGACGTACACCGCACCCGCGCTGCACAGGATCTGCACCAGGGACACCAGCAGCATCAGCCCACCGGTGCGGGTGATGTAGCCGGTGTCGCCCTGGGCCACGCCGTTGTCGATGATGTCGGCGTTCAGGCTGGGGAGGTAGAGCGCGGCCATCGTGCCGACGAACTGCAGCAGCACCACGAGAGCGAGCTGGGGCCGGTAGGGCCGGAGGTACTCCACGAGGAGCCGGATCAGCATGTCAGTCCTCTTCCTGCGCGGGGCGGCTACGGATCCCGTCGAGCAACGCGTCGGCGATCTCCTCGGCGGTGAGCACCTGCTCCTGGTCGGCACCGGGGTGCCGCGAGCCGAGCACCAGGGTGCGCAGCAGCAGGGCGGCGGTCCGGGGCTCGACGGTGAGCTCGGCGCGGTGCGGCTCGAAGACGGCGGTGAGGGTCTCGAGCAGCGCGCGGTTGGCCTCCACGATGAACTGCGGCGGGCCCGGCGGACGGTCGTGGTGGTGCTGGTGTCCCGGGGACATCCAGACCCCGCGCAGCGCGATCAAGACCGCCGTCACTCGCTCCGAGCGGGCGAGCAGCCGCTCGGTGGTGACCAGCACCCGCTCCCGCAGGTCGGTGAGGCCCGCGAGCGCGGCGACGAGCTCCGCACGGCCAGTGGCCGGGTTCATCGTCTCCTCGGCGGTGGCCATCAGCAGCGCGGCCTTGTCCGGGAAGACCCGGAAGATCGTGCCCTCGGCGATGCCTGCCGCCTCGGCGATCTGCTTGGTGGTGACGGCGTCACCGTGCCGCAGCAGCAGTGGCACCACCACGTCGACGATCGCGCGGCGCCGGTCGTCGGGTGCCATCGGCGCGGCCCGTCCGGTGCGGCGGGCGGGGTCGGCGGACCTGGTCATCACCCGCCCATGCTAAATGAGTGAGCACTCACTCACAATCGGTTTTCGACGAGCTCGACCAGCCGGGTCGGCACTCAGGGCGCGAGGCGGTCCACCGTCCAGGGTGCGTGCGCGTCCGCCTCGGCCCGGCGGTAGACCAGCCGGTCGTGCATCCGGCCCTTGCGGCCCTGCCAGAACTCCACGAGCTCCGGCTCGACCCGGAACCCTCCCCAGTGCGGAGGCAGGGGTACGTCGTCCACGTCGGCGAACTGCGCCAGCACCCCGCCGTACCGCTCGTCGAGGGCGGACCGCGACGCGACCACCCGGGACTGCGGCGAGGCCCAGGCCCCGAGCTGCGACTCGCGGGGACGGCTGGCGAAGTAGGCCTCGCTGTCCTCCTGCGAGACCCGCGACGCCGTCCCCTCCACCCGGACCTGGCGCTGCAGCTCCTGCCACGGGAAGAGCAGCGACACCGCCGGGTTCGCGTCGATGTCGTGGGCCTTGCGCGAGTCGTAGTTGGTGTAGAAGACGAAGCCCCGTGCGTCGACGCCCTTGAGCAGCACCATCCGCGCGGACGGACGGCCCTCGGCCGAGACGGTGGCGACGACCATCGCGTTGGGCTCGTGCATCCCGGAGGCGACGGTGTCGTGCAGCCATCGCCGGAACATCGTCACCGGGTCGTCCGCGAGGTCGGGGACGTCGAGGCCTCGGTTGCCGTACTCGCGACGCAGTGCGCCGAGGTCGTGGTGGGGGTGCGTACTCATCACCCGAACATAGCCACCGTGACCCGGCCCACCCCGCACCGACGTGACGCCGGGAGGCTGAATGGGCATGATGAGGGCGTTCGAGGTGCCCGCTCAGGCCGACCGGCCGGAGCGTCAGACACCGGACCGCAGACAAGGGAGTCGACATGACCGAGGTACACCACGGCCTGGAGGGCGTCGTCGCGTTCGAGACCGAGATCGCGGAGCCCGACAAGGAAGGCTCCGCCCTGCGCTACCGCGGCGTGGACATCGAGGACATCGTCGGTCACGTCCCGTTCGAGAACGTGTGGGGCCTGCTCGTCGATGGCGCCTACCAGCCCGGCCTCCCGCCGGCCGAGCCGTTCCCCCTGCCCGTGCACTCCGGTGACATCCGCGTCGACGTCCAGTCCGCGATCGCGATGCTCGCCCCGACCTGGGGCCTGAAGCCGCTCTACGACACCGACGACACCAAGGCCCGCGAGGACCTCTCCCGCGCCGCGGTGATGGTGCTGTCGTTCGTCGCGCAGGCCGCCCGCGGCCTCGGCCAGCCGATGGTTCCGCAGTCCGAGGTGGACAAGGCCGGGTCCATCACCGAGCGCTTCATGACCCGTTGGAAGGGCGAACCGGACCCCAAGCACGTCAAGGCCGTCGACGCCTACTGGGCCTCCGCCGCCGAGCACGGGATGAACGCCTCCACCTTCACCGCCCGCGTCGTGGCCTCCACCGGGGCCGACGTCGGTGCCGCCCTGTCCGCCGCCGTCGGCGCGATGAGCGGCCCGCTGCACGGCGGTGCCCCGTCCCGCGTGCTCGGCATGATCGAGCAGGTCGAGAAGCGCGGCGAGGCCGAGTCCTACGTCAAGGACCTGCTGGACAAGGGCGAGCGGCTGATGGGCTTCGGGCACCGTGTCTACCGGGCCGAGGACCCCCGCGCGCGCGTGCTGCGGCGTACGGCGAAGGAGCTCGCCGCACCGCGCTACGAGGTCGCCGAGGCCCTGGAGAAGGCGGCCCTCGCCGAGCTCAGGGAGCGTCGACCCGACCGGGTCCTGGAGACCAACGTCGAGTTCTGGGCGGCGATCGTCCTGGACTTCGCCGAGGTTCCCCCGCACATGTTCACCTCGATGTTCACCTGCGCCCGCACCGGCGGCTGGTCCGCGCACATCCTGGAGCAGAAGCGCACCGGCCGGCTGATCCGCCCGTCCGCGCTGTACTCCGGGCCCGGCGAGCGCAAGGCCGACGCGGTCGAGGGCTGGGATCCCGCCTGGGCCTGAGCAGGGTCCCGCCAGGCAAGGAGACCCACCCGGGATGGACTGTTCCGGGTGGGGATGCCAGGATCGTCGGGGCTCGTTCAGCAACGCAGCGGCCGCATCGGTTCTCGGAGGATGAGGCATGCACCTGCAGATCGACGTCGACCACCGCGAGGGCTACACCGTCCTCAGCCCCCAGGGCGAGATCGACTTCGCGACCGGTCCGCAGCTCAAGGACGCCATCATCGAGCGGCTGATGGCCGGCGAGGTCAACCTGATCATCGACCTGCTCGCCGTGGACTTCATCGAGTCGACCGGTCTCGGCGCCCTGATCGGCGGCCGCCGCCGCGCGCACGCGCTGAAGGGCTCGCTGGCCCTGGTGTGCACCGAGGAGCAGATGCTCAAGATCTTCCGCATCACGGGGCTGGACAAGGTGTTCGCGATCCACGACACCCTCGACGCTGCGGTGAGCAGGCGGGCCGTCGCCAGCTGAGCGGCGGGCGTCGCTGCGCCGGTCAGAGCCGCTTGCCGTAGCAGCGTGACATCGGCGACCAGGAGTAGTGCCCGAACTTGGGAACAGGTTCGTAGCCGGCCTCGAGATACATCCGGATCGCCTCCGGCTGGGCCGTCCCGGTCTCCAGCACCATCACGTCCGCGCCCGCCTCCCGTGCCGTCGCCTCCAGGTGCGCGAGCACGGTGCGGGCGTGCCCCCGGCGGCGTGCGCCCGGTGCGACGTACATCCGCTTGACCTCGGCCGCCGACGTGCGCCCGAACGGGAGTACGTCGGAGCGCAGCCGCCAGCCGCCCATCGCCACCGGGGCACCGTCCTCGTAGCCCAGGAAGAACGCCCCGCGCGGCGGGTCGAACACGCCCTCCTCGAGCGGTGAGTCGTCCGGGCCGCCGTAGCGCACGACGTACTCCGCCTGGACCTCCGCGACCAGCCGCTGGGTGTCGGGGTCGGTGAACGCGACCGGCACGACCCGGAGCACGGACGACGGGCGAGTGCTCATGATGTGTCCCGTTCGTGACGGCGGACGATGCGGATGACAGAATAGGCAGGCACGCACCGCCAGGCACACTGACAACGGGGTCAGGTCACCGACGCTCGAGATCTCCATGAGGTGGATCACCGTGACCGAGACGATCACCATCCCCGCTTCGCTCAAGCCCGCCGACGGACGCTTCGGCGCCGGCCCCTCCAAGGTGCGGGTCGAAGCGCTCCAGGCCCTCGCCGCCACCGGCACCTCCCTGCTCGGCACGTCGCACCGCCAGGCCCCGGTGAAGAACCTGGTCGGCCGCGTCCGCGACGGCATCTCCGCGCTGTTCGACCTGCCCGACGGCTACGAGGTCGTGCTCGGCAACGGCGGCGCAACCGCGTTCTGGGACGTGGCGACCTTCGGCCTGATCCGGGAGCGCAGCCAGCACCTGTCGTTCGGGGAGTTCTCCTCGAAGTTCGCCAAGGCCGCCCAGCAGGCGCCGTTCCTCGGCGAGCCGACCGTCATCGAGTCGGCCACCGGCACCCGCCCGCAGCCACAGGCCGAGGCCGGTGTGGACGTCTACGCGTGGGCGCACAACGAGACCTCGACCGGGGTGATGGCGCCCGTCCAGCGGGTGCCGGGCGCCGACGACGACGCGCTCGTGCTCGTCGACGCCACCTCCGGTGCCGGCGGCCTCCCCGTCGACATCAGCCAGGTCGACGCCTACTACTTCGCGCCGCAGAAGAACTTCGGCTCCGACGGCGGCCTGTACCTCGCAGTGATGTCGCCGGCGGCGCTCGAGCGGGCCGCGGAGATCGCCGCGACCGGCCGGTGGGTGCCGGCGTTCCTCGACCTGCCCACCGCGATCGACAACTCGACGAAGAACCAGACCTACAACACCCCGGCGGTGGCCACGCTGTTCCTGATGGCCGAGCAGCTCGACTGGCTCAACGGGCAGGGCGGCCTGGAGTTCGCGGTCTCGCGCACGACCGACAGCTCCGACCGGCTCTACAGCTGGGCCGAGAAGACGGCCTACACCTCGCCGTACGTCGCCGACCCGGCCGAGCGCTCGCTGGTCATCGGGACCATCGACTTCGACGAGAGCGTGGACGCCTCGGCGGTGGCGAAGACCCTGCGGGCCAACGGGATCGTCGACGTCGAGCCCTACCGCAAGCTCGGCCGCAACCAGCTGCGGGTGGCGATGTTCCCGGCGATCGACCCCGAGGACGTCCAGGCCCTCACCGCCTGCGTGGACCACGTAGTCGAGAAGCTCTGACGGCCAGGTAGCCCAGCGCCCCGACACCGGCGGCGACCAGCGCGATCCACCCCCAGTCCTCGAGGCTGCGGGCGGACGGGTCGGGCTCGGCCACGTGCGAGGGCGCCCGGCTCGACGGCGCGGGCCCGCTCGGTGACGACGGCGGGCTCGCGTCCGGGGCGAGCTGCGCGGTCAGCCGCGGGGGCAGCGTGACCTGCAGGACGTCGGCGTGCGCCCCCTCGGAGGAGACCAGCACCCGTCCCGTGCGGGACACCGAGATGCCCTCCCCCTGCGGCTGGGCGGGCAGCGTCACGGTGCCGACGAGCTCGAACCCGGGGAACGTGTAGACCGACGCGGTGCCGTAGGTCCGCAGCAGCACGTGCCGACCGTCGGGGAAGAACGTCCCGTCGGTCACCAGGCCCGCGACCTGGGCGAACCTCCGCATCCGGTTCGGGGTGCCGCCGGCACGCAGCTGTCGCGGCGCCGCGTAGACGGTGCCGCCGAACACCGACTTGGAGACCACCAGAACGCGGCCGGTCCGTGGGTGCACGAGCAGCGTCTCGGCGTCGTGCGGCCCGTCGGGGTAGGTCAGCGTGTACCTCGTCGCGGGGTGGTCCCCGTCGCGCGGCTGCACGCGATAGACCTGCACGTCGTCGCGGCGCTCGCGGTTGTCGCCGGTGTCCCCCGCCCACACGGTGCCGCCCGGTCCGGGCGCGAGCGCCTCGACGTCCTGGACCGAGTCCGCGTACGTCGTCCGGCTGACCGTGCGGCCGGTGCGCGGGTCGACGCCGTAGACCACGGCGTCGTCCCCGGAGTCGTTGTTGGTGAACACCACCCGGCCCCGGTCGACCAGACCGCTGGACTCGAACACGTCGTCGCCCTCGAAGGCGAACAGGGTGCGGCTCGGAACCGGGTCGTCGGTGCCGCCGTACGCCGGCGGCACCGACACGGGCAGCGCCATCGAGACCAGCACCGGGCCGGCCAGCACCAGCGCTGCGGCGCGGCTACGCCAGCCGGTCACGCACCAGCTCCGCCAGCCGGGGGTGCACGCCCCAGGTCCGGGTCACGTCCTCGAACTCGCGGCGGACGTCGTCCGAGGGGGTCGCGCCGGTGCGCACCGCTCGCAGCAGCGTGTTGCGTGGCGTGTGCCGGCTGTCCACGAAGTCGATCACGTCCACGCGGTAGCCGAGCAGCCGCAGCACCGACGCGCGCATCGCGTCGGTCAGCGTGTCCGCGAACCGCTCGCGCAGGATGCCGTTGCGGGTGAGCAGGGAGTACGGCGCCGGGGTCGGCGTCCTGCGCAGCTGCGCGGCGATGTCGTGGTGGCAGCACGGCGCGGCGAGCACGACCGGCGCGTCCCACGTCACCGCGCGGGCCAGCGCGTCGTCGGTCGCGGTGTCGCAGGCGTGCAGCGCGAGCACCACGTCCGGCGTCTGCTCGAGCTCGGCGGAGCCGATGTCGCCCTGGACGAAGGTCATCGACTCCGCCAGGCCGAGCGACTCGGCCACCTCGGTGCTGTGCTCACGGGACTGTGCCTTCACGTCGACCCCGGTGGTGTGCACCGGGAGGCCGCGCACGTGGGTGAGGTAGCGGTGCGCGGCGAAGGTCAGGTAGGCGTTCCCGCAGCCGAGGTCGACCACGCGCAGCGGCTCCTCGACGGTCGGCGTGCGCAGCTTCCCCGCGGCGATGGCGTCGTCGACGACCGGCGCGAGGTCGCGCAGGAACTCCTCGACCTGGCGGTACTTCGCCTGCCGGCTCGGCTTGATCCGGCCCTGGTCGTCGGCGATGCCGAGCGCGGCCAGCACCGGGTCGTCCTCGGGCAGCAGCCGCGACTTGCGCCGGTCGTGCGCCCGCGGCTGGTCGAGCCCGGTCGGCTGGTCGAGCGCGGTCGGCTGGTCGAGCCCGTCGAGACCCCGCCCCGCGTCGGCACCGGGCCGGGGCGAGGTGTGCACCATCGCCTCCAGCTTCTTGGTCACCCGCACCTGGTGGGTCTCGGTGGCCGTCTCCACGTGCCAGTTGCCGAACGGCTGGTCGAGCAGGTCGTCGACGGCCGACTTCGCGGCGTCACCGGGCTCGTGGTTGGACGTGTGCGCCTGGGTGTCGTCGTACGCCGTCACCTGCAGCCGCCGGCCGGCCTTGAGGTCGACGTACCGCAGCTCGACCCGTCGCCACCGCGGCGACTGTCCCTTCTGGCGCCCGGACGCGACCGCGCGGACCAGCACCTGGTCGTCGAGCAGCAGCCCGCGCATCCGGGCGAGGGCCCGCAGGAGAGGTTCGGCCACCGCTCAGCCCTTCAGCACCGTGGCGAGCACCACGATGAGGATCAGCCCCACCAGGGCACCGGGGATCACCATTCGGCGGTAGCGGGGGTTCATGCGTCCCAGCCTAGGCGGCGGCCACCCGGGCGGTGACGTCGCCTTGACCGCACGAGCGACCACCCGGCCACGGGCTGCCCCGAACGTGCCATTTACCGGTCGTGGTCCTGGGCCTAGCGTCGAGGACGACCACTTCATGCGCATCGACCTGCCGAATCGGAGGCGAACCGTGTTCATCCAGATCATCCAGGGGAAGTGCACCCGTCAGGACGAGTGCCGACAGATGGGCGAGCGCTGGGTGCGCGAGCTCGGACCGGGGGCACAGGGCTGGCTCGGCGGCACCTACGGGTTCACCGACGACGACCAGTTCCTGGCGATCGTACGGTTCGACTCACGGGAGGCAGCGGCAGCGAACTCCGCCCGGCCTGAGCAGGCGGCCTGGTGGAACGAGATGGAGAGACTCTTCGAGGGGTCGGTCGAGTTCCACGACTGCGACGACGTGACCCTGCTGATGGGCGGCGGCTCGGACGACGCCGGGTTCGTGCAGGTGATCCGTGGCAAGGTCGACGACGCGGACACGCTGCGGGCGATGATGACCGACACCGAGCAGCTGCACCAGATGCGGCCGGAGATCCTCGGCGGCACGCTGGCCATCGAGGCCGACGGCACCTTCATCGAGACCGTGGCCTTCTCCGACGAGGAGTCGGCCCGGCGCGGCGAGCAGACCGCGATGCCCGAGGAGGTGTCGCGGGCCATGGAGACGGCCATGCACGACGTCACCTACCTCGACCTGCACCACCCGTGGTTCACCTCGAAGAGCTGAACCGACCCGAGGTCTAGGCGCGGCCGGCAACCACCTCGCCGGCCGCGCCTACCTCGCGCTCGAGAACCCGGACGTCGTCCGGGACGGCTGCGCGCCGCCGGGTCCGCTCGGGACCGATCAGGCCCTTGGCCCGGCTGAAGACGAGCACCGCGAGCAGGGTGCCGAGGATCGTGGCGATCCCGCCGCCGACCAGCGTCCACCGGGCTCCGAAGGTCTCCCCGACCCAGCCGACGATGGGTGCACCCACGGGCGTGCCGCCCATGAAGATCATCATGTACAGCGCCATCACCCGGCCCCGCATGGCAGGGTCGACGCTCATCTGGAAGGTGGCGTTGGCCGAGGTGATCATGGTCAGCGAGGCGATGCCGATCACCGGTGTCCAGACCGCGAACGCGACGTACGCCGGCATCAGGCCGGCCACGATCTCCGCGAGGCCGAACGCCACCGCCGCCAGGATCACCAGCCGGTGCCGGATCCGGCCGCGACGGGCCGCGAGCAGCGCCCCGGTCAGCGACCCGATCGCCAGGGTCGTGCCGAGCAGGCCGTACTCCCCCGCGCCCTTGTGGAACACCTCGGTCGCCATCAGCGCGGACGTCAGCTGGAAGTTCAGCCCGAAGGTGCCGGCGAAGAACACGATGGTCAGGATCAGCATGAGGTCGGGACGGCCCAGGACGTAGCGCACCCCGTCGCGGATCATGCCCTTCTGCCGGGCGACCGGCTCCGAGCGGTTCAGCTCGCTGTCGCGCATCCGCTGCAGGGACAGGATCACCGCGCCGTAGCTGACCGCGTTGACCAGGATCACGGCACCGGTCGCCGGGACCCCGGAGCCGAGCGCGGCGATCAGCACGCCGGCCAGCGCCGGGCCGACCATCCGGGCCAGGTTGAAGGAGGCCGAGTTGAGGCCGACCGCGTTGGTGAGGTCCTCGGGCCCGACGATCTCGCTGACGAACGACTGGCGGGCCGGTGCGTCGAAGGCCGAGCCGATCCCGAAGACGAACGCCAGGACGTAGACGTGCCAGCTCTGGGCCACGCCGGTCACCGCGAGGACGCCCAGCACCAGTGCCGGGACGGCCAGCATCAGCTGGGTCACCTGCAGCAGGCGGCGCTTGGGGAAGCGGTCGGCGATCAGGCCGGCGTACGGCGAGAGCAGCAGGATCGGCAGGAACTGGAGGCCGGTGGTGACGCCGAGCGCGGTGCCGTTGTTGTGGGTCAGCTGCAGGACGAGCCAGTCCTGGGCCACGCGTTGCATCCAGGTCCCGACGTTCGACACGACAGCCCCGGACGCGTACAGCCGGTAGTTGCGGTTCGACAGTGAGCGGAACGTGGGACTCAAGCGTGAGCCAGCCTTTCGATGATGGGAGCTGCCTGGCGCAGCACGGATCGTTCTTCGGGGGTGAGCTCGCGCAGCCGCTGCGCCAGCCAGGCCTCACGGCGGCGGCGGTCTCCGGCGAGGGTCTGCTCGCCGTGCGCGGACAGCGCGACGACCACCTGTCGGCGGTCGGTCTCGTGCTTGCGACGTACGACGTACCCGCCCGCCTCGAGGCAGTTGACGGTCCGCGTCATGGACGGCGGCTGCACGCGCTCGAGGGCGGCGAGCTCACCGACGGTGCACTCCCCGTTGCGGAACAGCGCTCCGAGCACGGACAGCTGCCCCACCGGGAGCAGCTCGTTGTCGGGGTCACGCTCGCTGCGCAACCGCCGCGACAGCCGCGCGACGGAGATGCGCAGCGCGGACGCGAGCCCGCTGTCGGTGCGGGCGACCTTCTCGACGGACGGCATGATGGTTAGCATAACTCATTACCCTTGCTAACTATTTCCGTTCCGTGCGATGACCTCCCCCGCGCTCCTGTGACTCAGTGCACGTCGCGCCGCCGGACGCTCGACTGACCGCCACCACGTCGAACGCCGGCACCGGGTTGGTGCGCCGGGCCCGGCAGGTGAGCTGGTACGGCTCCTCCCCCGCCGTACGCCGCACCCGGACGTCGTACGGCGTACCGGCCACGTCGAGGCGCACGGCGGTGTCGTCCCCGGACCGCTGCACGGAGATGAGGCGTACGGCGTCGGTGCGGGTCTCGCCACTCTCCCGTCGTACCGCGACCTCCGCCACCTGCGCCGCGAACCCGAACCCGGACCGGCCGCGCAGCAGGTCGAGGTCGAGGTGCCCGTCGAGGTGTGCGCCCGCGAGCCGGCCGGCGTCCTGCGCGGACACCCGCCCGTAGTACAGCCCGTCGGGCAGCACCAGCACGTTGGCCGCGAACCGGTCGCCGCCGATGTGTGAGACCTCCCAGGTGTGCTGCGGGTGCGAAGCCGCGAGCGCCGCAGCCGTGGGGCGGCCCAGCTCGGCGCAGCAGGCGTCGTGCCGGCCGTGCGTGCACACGCAGAACACCGGCTCGTCGGTCGGGGTCAGGCCCGGGGACTCGCCGCGCCCGAGGGCGTCGAGGTCCAGGTCGAGCAGCACCTCCGGCGCGGCCAGGGTGGTGGTCTCCATCCACGGCGCCACCGGGTCGGCGTAGGCGGCGAACACCCGGATGCCCGGCCCGGCCTCGGCGCCCCGGTGCCGCCGGACCAGCAGCGTGCGGACACCGGCTGCCGCCGACCGGGCGCGGAGCCCGTCCTTGACCTCGTCGGGCAGCCGGACGTCACGCAGGGCCTCGGTCCCCCACGGCCCGGGGTTCTCGACGAGCAGGAAGGCCCGCACCGTCGACGCGGTGCCGAGAAGGGACTCGTCCCGCCCGAGGCTCGCGGCGGCGCAGCGGAAGGACATCAGGTCACGGACTGGGCGAGGACCTCGAGGAGCCCCTCGCGGACCAGCCTCCGGCACAGGACCAGCCGGCTCTGCTCGTCGAGGTGCTCCGAGAGGTCCGCCGGGCACAGGGTGCCCGCCGCGCGGACGACGTCCAGGGCGGCGTCGAGGTGGGCGGGGACGAGCAGCTCGCGGTCCCCCAGCAGCACCCGCAGCCGGTCGCCCTCGGGGACCAGCACGCACGGGTGTCCCGGGCGCCGGCGCAGCGAGGTGGTGTCGGTGAGGTCGCGGGCGGCGAGCCGGTCGCGCAGGCCGCCGCGCTGCCAGAGCGTCCGGCCGGTGAGGAACCTGCGCACCTCGGCGTCGGCCACCCGGGCCGGGTCCACGTCGCGCACGGCGTCGGCCAGCGCCTCCAGCCGGTCGGCCAGCCCGTGGGCGAGCAGCTCGGGGTCGTCGAGGTAGCCCGCCGGAAGGTGCTGGCTGCCCGCCTCGTCGAGGAGGCCTGCCAGGGCCCGGTCCAGCACGTGCTTCCAGGTGACCTGGTTGATGCCGATGGTGACGTGCAGGGATACCGTGTCCTGGGCGCGGGCTGCGTGCGGGGTGCCGGTCGGGAGGTACATGCTCACTCCCGGCTCGAGCACGACGGTCTGGGGCTCGCCGTCTCGGCTCTCTGTCGGGTGCACCTCCCAGACCTTGCTGCCGTGGGTCTGGAACACGAACACGTCGTGGGTGTCGCTGTGCACCGCGAAGCCCTGGGAGCCGGGCGGGGTGAGGTAGGCGTTGGCCTGGCACGGGTGGCCCAGCGCGAGCTCGAGGTCGGCGACCAGCGCACCGAGCGGCTCCCAGTAGCGGTGCAGCCCCTGCAGCACGACCGTCGCGCCGTCGTCGAACAGGTCGAACACCTTGCGCGGGTCGAGCAGCCCGGTCAGCGGCTGGCCCGCCAGCGTGGCCTGCCGGGTGTAGGCCGAGGCGGGCAGGACCTTGCCGTTCCTCGCGATGCGTACGGCGGGCGTGCGGATCGCCGTACCCGTGAGCAGCCGGTCGACGTCGTCGAACGTCAGCAGCCCGACGAGCCCGGCCGGGTCGGTGTGGTGGACGTGGACGCGGGACGCCCAGATCTTCGCGAGGAAGGTCTGGGCGTCACCACTGAGCAGCTGGAGTGCGGACACGCTCAGGCGTCGGTCCCGTCGGCGTCTCCACCGTCCGTGGCGTCGCCGTCCGTCGTGTCGGTCGCGTCACCGTCGGTGCCGTCCGCGTCGGCGCCGTCCGTGGCGTCGCCGTCCGTCGTGTCGGTCGCGTCACCGTCGGTGCCGTCCGCGTCGGCGCCGTCCGCGTCCGCACCGTCGGCGTCGGCCGTGTCAGCCGGCCCGTGGGTCGCGCCGTGCGACGCCCCGGCCGGGTCGCCCGGGTTGCCTGCCGGCGCTTCGGTCGACTGGCCGACCGTCTCGATGTCCTCGTCCTTGAGCGGTTCCTGGGGACTCGTGCTCATCTGCAGCTCCTTCGTCGTCGAGGCTGGCGGCGGCTCGCCGTCGCTCCGTTCGTACCCACGCTCGGGTCCGTCACACGTCAGGCGCCGACGAGCTGCTTGATCGGGTCGATCGCGAAGTAGACCACGAACAGCACGGACACCACCCACATCAGCGGGTGCACCATCCCGGCCTTGCCGCGCACGATCTTGACCAGCACGTAGGCCAGGAAGCCGGCGCCGATGCCGACCGAGATGGAGTAGGTGAACGGCATCAGCACGATGGTCAGGAACGCCGGGAGGGCGATCTCCAGGTCGTCCCAGTCGATGTGCCTGACCTGCTGCATCATCAGGAAACCGACCAGGACCAGGGCCGGGACGGCGGCCTCGTTCGGGATGATCGCGACCAGCGGCGCGAAGATCGTCGCGAGCAGGAACAGCACGCCCGTCACCACGCTCGCCAGACCGGTCCGGGCGCCCTCGCCGACCCCGGACGCCGACTCGATGTAGGAGGTGTTGCTCGAGACGCCGGCGGCACCACCGGCGGCGGCGGCGACCGAGTCGACGATCAGGATCCGCTGGCTGTTCGGCGGCACGCCCTCCTCGTCGAGCAGGTCTGCCTCGGCACCGATCGCGGTCATCGTGCCCATGGTGTCGAAGAAGTCCGCGAGCATCAGGGTGAAGACGAAGAGCACCGCGGTGACCACGCCGACCCGCTCGAACGAGCCGAACAGCGAGAAATGGCCGAGCAGGCCGAAGTCGGGGACGTCGACGATCTTGTCCGGGAACGCGGGGACGTTGAGGTTCCAGCCGTTGGGGTTGACCTTCTTGCCGTCGACCGACGGCCCCACCTTGGCGATCGCCTCGACGGCGATCGCGACGAGGGTGGTCACCACGATCGAGATCAGGATCGCCCCGCGGACCTTGCGGACGTAGAGCGTCACCATGAGGATCAGGCCGAACGCGAAGACCAGCACCGGCCAGCCGTCGAGGAATCCGTTGGCGCCGAGCTGGACGGGAACGGTGCTGTTCGCGGCATCCGGGATACGGCGGACGAAGCCGGCGTCCACCAGACCGATCAGCGCGATGAACAGGCCGATGCCCACACTGATCGCGGTCTTCAGCTGGGCGGGGACGGCGTGGAAGACGGCGCTCCGGAAACCGGTCAGCACCAGCACCAGGATCACGATGCCCTCGAGGACCACCAGCCCCATCGCGTCCGCCCAGGACATCCCCGACGCGATCGAGAAGGCCACGAACGCGTTCAGGCCGAGCCCGGTCGCGAGGGCCAGCGGGTAGTTCGCCACGACGCCCATCAGGATCGTCATCACGCCTGCGACCAGAGCGGTGGCCGCGGCGATCAGCGGCAGGTCCGGCGCGCTTCCCCCACCGAGGAACTTGCCGTCCGCGTCCTGCGCGAAGCCGAGGATGAGCGGGTTCAGCACGATGATGTAGGCCATCGTGAAGAAGGTCACGACACCGCCCCGGACCTCGCGTCCAACGGTCGAGCCACGTTCGGTGATCTTGAAGAACCTGTCGACCCCACGGACCTCGCGTCCGGTGGTCGAGCGACGTTCGGTTGTCTGGGAGTTGTCCACGCGCGGATCATTCCAGACCCGTGCAACCCCTGCGTTGCCCGGCCATATGGCGGGCTGCGGCGTGGGTTAGATTCGACCTCGTGCAGGACCCCGAGTACGCCGACCAGCCCACCGAGGGCGTCACGACGCACGAGATCGGCAACCGCACCTACATCGTCGCCGACGTCGACCCCCTCGACGTGGACGGCACGCGCACGGTCGCGGTCGGCTCGGTGCTCTGGCTCGTGGCGTTCGTGCTGCTGCTGCCGTTCTACGGACGGCTCGCGGAGAACGACCGGACCTGGTGGCTGTGGACCTGCCTGGCCGGCTTCGGCCTCGGCGTCATCGGCTGGGACTACTGCCGCCGCCGCAAGAAGCGCCGCCAGCAGCGCGAAGCCGACTGACGCGCCCGGCCGGACCGGGTCAGAACTTCTCGAGCTCGTCCCAGCTCAGGGTGTCCAGCACGGGGTCGGGCAGCGGCTGCGGAAGGCTCTTCTTGGACAGCTGCGCCTCGGAGTGCGCACCACAGCCGTGGTCCCAGGAGACCACCCGGCCGTCGTCGTTGGCCTGGGCGTTCGCGCAGACCCCGAAGGTCTGGGAGAGCGGACCGGCGAGCCGGACCAGGAACCCGCACGACGCGCAGCTCCCGGGAGCCGACTGCGCCAGCGGCGAGTCCGGACCGTGGTCGCCGTCGTACCACCGCTGCGCCGCGAGGTCACGACCCTCGAGCGAGAGCACCCGCGCCCGGGCGAGGCCGAGCTCGTTGATCACGTCGGGGAACGACGGCTCGTCGTCGAAGTCGTCACCCGGGTCGCCGCCGAGGTAGCCCGGCACCAGCCGGGAGTCGTCCTCCTCGGTCGGGAGGATGTCGCCCGGGCTGAGGTCACCGCGCTGGATGCGGTCGCGGTAGGGCACCCACTCGGGGGCGATGATCGCCTCGTCACCGGGCAGCAGCACGACCTCGTCGACGGTGACCGACTTGAGCCGGGGTGCGCGCGCGACGGTGACCGCCCAGCGCCAGCCCTGGTAACCGCGCCGGTGGCAGGCGAAGAAGTGCGTCGTGACGCGCTCCTCCTCGGCGGTGTAGCCCAGCGGTTCGCCGACGTCGGAGGCTTCGACCAGCTCGAGGAGGGCCTCGCGGGCAGCGTCGACCGCACGCACGCCCACGGTGTCGGGCTTCACGGCTCGGGCTGCAGTCATCACGGAGGTGATTGTTCCTTAACACCACGCGCGTTGTCGCGCCGGGGCGGCAAGCGGTACACCTGCGTGTCGACGGGCAAGATGGGGGCATGCGGCCCGAGGAGAGCAGCCCCGTCGACGACACCGTCGACGCGAGTGCCGGCACCCGGTCCGACGACGACACCTGGGAGCAGCCCGGGCCCTCGCGTCCCGGCTCGGTCCTCGGCGGTGGACGGCGTGCGGCGGGCGCCGCTGCGCGCGGTGCCCGGGCCGCCGGCTCGGCGTCCGCGCGGGGCGCCCGGCGGGCCGGGGCGGCGACCGGACGGGCCGCCGGCTTCACGGTGCGCCAGGCACGCCGGGCCACGCAGGCCGAGGGGGCCGGCGACAGCGGCCTGTCCCGGCTGATCGAGCTGCACGCGTTCAACGGGGCCGGCGACGCCGCAGTGGCGATCTCCCTGGCCGGCACGCTGTTCTTCCAGGTGCCCACCGAGCAGGCCCGCGGCCAGGTCGCCCTGTTCCTCGGCCTGACGATGCTGCCGTTCGCGATCGTGGCGCCGCTGATCGGGCCGTTCCTGGACCGCTTCAGCCACGGCCGACGGTGGGCGATCGGCGCGACGATGGCCCTGCGCGGCTTCCTGTGCTGGGTGCTGGCCGACGCGGTGCAGAGCGGCGACTCGGTGGCGCTGTTCCCGGCCGCCCTCGGCTGCCTGGTGGCCTCGAAGGCGTACGGCGTGACCCGCGCTGCCGCCGTACCCAGGGTGCTGCCGCGCCAGCTCAGCCTGGTGAAGGCGAACTCCCGGATCTCGCTCGCCGCCGTGGCGGGCGCGGCGATCTCGGCGCCGCTGGCCGTCGGCGCCTCGACCTTCGGCCCGCAGTGGTCGCTGCGCTACGCGTTCCTGGTGTTCGTCGGCGCCACCATCCTGGCGATCCTGCTGCCGTCGCGGGTGGACAGCTCCAGCGGCGAGGACGCGGCGTCGGGGTCGGCGGTCGGCCGGCAGAGGCGTCGCCGCCCACCGCTCCCGCACAGCGTGGTGGTCGCGCTGCGCTCCAACACCGGGATGCGCCTGCTGAGCGGCTTCCTCACCATGTTCATGGCGTTCCTGCTGCGCGACAAGCCGTTCCCGGGCTGGGAGGACCGCCCGGAGCTGCTGCTCGCGCTGGTGATCGGGTCCGCCGGCCTCGGCAGCACGCTGGGCATCGCGCTCGGCTCGGTGCTGCGCCGGATCAACCCCCAGGTCACCGTGGTGCTCACCCTCCTCGCCGACGCCACGGTGACGGTCGTCGTCGCGCTGTTCTACGGGCTGCCCACCGCGGTTCTGCTCGGCCTCACCGCGGGTCTCGCACAGTCGCTGGGCAAGCTGTCGCTCGACGCGCTCATCCAGCGGGAGATCCCCGAGCGCAGGCGCGCGGGCACCTTCGCCAGGTCCGAGACCCTGCTCCAGCTGTCCTGGGTGGTCGGCGGGTTCATCGGCATCGCGCTGCCACTGGTGCCCCAGGTCGGGCTCGGCGTGGCCGCCGCACTGCTGGTCGCCTGGGTGGTGTGGACGCTCGCCGCGGTGCGCCGGGGTGCGCCCGCGGGCAGCGAGAGCTAGAGCTCCAGCTCGTCGGCGAGCGCGCGCAGCACCTTCGCGGTCGGCTTCGCCACCTTGGCGTCCGGGTGCCGGCCGGCGCGGTAGGACCGCTCGACGTTCTCGAGCAGGCCGTAGAGGTCCTCGATGATGTTGACCATGTCGGCCGGCTTCTTGCGGTTCGCCTTCGACACCGCCTTGGCCACCGACGCGACGGGCTCGAGCAGCCGCACCTGCAGGGCCTGGTCACCCTTGCGTCCCTGCACGAGGCCGAACTCGACCCGGGTGCCCGGCTTCAAGGTGGGCGTGCCCGCGGGAAGCGCGTCCGCACGCACGTAGACGTCGCCGCCGTCGTCCTTCGACAGGAAGCCGAAGCCCTTCTCGGCGTCGTACCACTTGACCTTGCCAGTCGGCACGGCTGTACCCCTTCTTCTTCGGCTGATCGCGATCGTCTCACCGATCGGTGCGTCTGTGACAGCGGGACAGCCTACGGCGCGCAGGGGCCCCGGTTCCAAGGAGTTAGCGGAACTGGTCCGGGACCGGCAGCCGCTCGTTCATCGAGCCGGACCGGAAGCCCTTCGGGTCCAGCTCGGCCTGCTCGAACCCGGACTGGAGCACCGCAGCCAGCACCTCCGGCCGGGCCCGCACGTCCTCGACCCTGCCCGCGTCGACCTCGAGACTCGCCCGGTCGCCCATGTCTCGCACCCGCAGGTCGCGCACGTCCAGGCCGACGGCGGCCAGCGCGGCCCGGGCAGCGGCCTCGGCGCGCTCGACGCGGGACAGCCGGAACGGGCTGACCTCGATCCCGTAGGCCACCCGGCTCGACAGGCACGCCGCCGCGGGCTTGTCCCAGGTCGGCAGCCCCCAGGCACGGGACCCGGCGCGGACCTGCTCCTTGGTGAGGCCGGCGTCGCGCAGCGGGGTGACCGCGCCGCGCTCGGCGGCGGCCCGGATGCCGGGCCGGAACCCGGCGACGGCGTCGTCGGCGTTGGTGCCGGTCGCGACGTGGGTGAACCCGTGGGCGTCGGCGAGCGGCGCGAGCACGTCGAGCAGCTCGGCCTTGCAGAAGTAGCAGCGGTCGCCCGCGTTGGCGCGGTAGCCCTCCCGCTCCATCTCGTGGGTCTCCGGCGTGAACACCCGCACCCCGAGCTCGGCGGCGAACGCCAGGGCCGGTGAGCGCTCGCTCTGCGGGAGGGAGTCGGAGTACGCCGTCGCCGCGCCGACGTTCTCCGCCCCGAGCGCCCGGACCGCCGCGGCGAGCAGGAACGCACTGTCCGCGCCGCCGCTGTAGGCCACCAGCACCGAGCCCCGCGAGCGCAGGTCGTCGGCCAGCGCGGCCAGCCGCAGGTCGAGCAGGTGCTCGTCGAGCCAGTCGGGGAACTCGGTCAGGTCGCGCAGCACGACGTCGGTGCCGGCGTCGCGGAGCTCCTGCTCCGTGCAGCCCCCGGTGAGCACGGAGACGCTGAGCGCGCCGGCCGCCCGCGCGCCCTCCACGTCGTGGACGTGGTCGCCCACGTAGACCGTCGCCCCGTGCTCGGTCAGCACCGCCCCCTTGGCGACGCCCCAGACCTCGCCGACGAGGCCGTCGGTGTCGAGGTCGAGCGCGTCGAGGTGCAGCGCCGCGTTCGGACGGTACTTCCCGGTCACCACGACGCTGCGGCCCCCGTGCCGTCGGACGGCGGCCAGGGCGTCGTACGCACCGGGGAACGTCCGGGTCGGGACGATCGCGTGCTGCGGGTAGTGCGCGCGGAACCGGTCGACCAGACCGGCGAGCTGCTCCGCCGGGTAGTGCGGCGCGAGCAGGTGGTCGAGCGGCGGCCCGAGCCGGCTGCTGAGGTCCTCGACGTCGAGCTGGGTCCCGGTCTCCTCGGCCAGCACCGCCAGGGTCGCCGCGAATCCGGGCCGGGTGTCGATCAGCGTCATGTCGAGGTCGAAGCCCACGACGAGCGGAGCCGGATGCGCCATGCAGTCAGGGTATGTCCGCGTTCTGGTTGAAGGGTGCAGGCCCCCCTGCCACGATGGAGGGCCGCGAGCCGCCCCGGTCTCGCCCAGGTTCGCAGAAAGGCGGCCCGGTGACCTCCCGATCGCCCGTCCTCCGGGGTGCTGCCGCGCTCGTGGCCGGCGCGCTGCTGCTCGCGGTCGTGCCCGGCGCGTCCGCGACGGGCACGGTCCCTGACCCGTTCCGCTCGACGACCCCCGGGGTGTACGTCGTGACGCTGACCGCTCCCCCGGCGGCGTCGTACGACGGAGGGGTGGACGGTCTCGCCGCGACACGGCCGCGGGACGGCGCCCGCTTCGACCGCACCCGGCCGGCGGTCGCGGCCTACGCCCGGCGGCTCACCGCGGCCCAGGACACGGTGCTCGAGCAGGCCGGGGACCCGGCCGTGCTCTACCGCTACACCACTGCCCTGAACGGCTTCGCCGCGACGCTCACCAGCGACCAGGTGAAGACGCTCCGCTCGCTGCCCGGGGTGGCCCTCGTCGAGCGGAGCACCAAGCAGCACATCGCCCGCGCCCAGGCCAGCCCGAGCGTCGGCAGCAGCTCGCGCAACCTGCTGGGGCTCGAGGGGCCGCAGGGCGCGTGGGCCGAGCACGGTGGACCCGCCCGCGCCGGCAAGGGCGTCGTCGTCGGCGTCGTGGACACCGGCATCTGGCCGGGCAACCCCAGCTTCAGCGGGCTGCCGCAGCGCACGTCCGGCACCGCGCCGCACCTGCCCGGCTTCCACGGCGCCTGCCAGCCGGCCCAGGAGTGGTCCGCGGACGACTGCAACGACAAGGTCGTGTCCGCACGCTGGTTCGTGAACGGGTTCGGCGAGGAGAACGTCGCCGGGGCGGAGTACCTCTCCCCCCGCGACGGCACCGGTCACGGGTCGCACGTCGCCTCCACCGCTGCCGGCGACCACGACGTCCGCGTGGAGGTGGACGGCCAGCGGTTCGGCACCACGTCAGGGATGGCCCCGGCGGCGCGGCTGGCCGTCTACAAGGCCTGCTGGACCGCCCCCGACCCGTCGGACGACGGCTGCACCACCGCGGACACGGTCGCCGCCGTGGACCGTGCGGTCGCCGACGGGGTCGACGTACTCAACTACTCGGTGTCCGGCAGCGACCGCTTCGACGACTCCGTGGAGCGCGCGTTCCTCGGCGCCGCGACCGCGGGCGTCTTCGTCGCCACCTCGGCCGGCAACGGGGGCAGCGGCGCCGGCTCGGTGATGCACGTGTCTCCCTGGGTCACCACCGTCGCGGCCAGCACCCACCACGTCTTCCAGGGCGCGGTGCGGCTCGGCAACGGCCGGTCGTACGTCGGCGCGATGGTCTCCGACCAGCCGGTCCGGGGCCCGCTCGTGCTCGGCTCGGACGTTGCCGCCCGGGACGCCACCCGCCAGGCCGCGCAGCGGTGCGAGGCCGGCAGCCTGGACGCCGCCGAGGCGCAGGGCAAGGTCGTGGTCTGCGACCGCGGCGAGGGTGCCCGGGTCGACAAGTCCTCGACCGTCGCGAGCGCCGGCGGCGCCGGGATGGTCCTGGCGAACACCCACCCGCAGAGCACGGACGCCGACGTGCACGCCGTACCCACCGTGCACCTCGACGCGGCCGGGTCGGCCGCCGTCAAGGCCTACGTCCGCCGCACCGCCGGCCGGGCGACCGCCTCCCTCGACCCTCGCGGGCACACCGAGACCGGGGTCCCGGCGATCGCCGGCTTCTCCGGCCGTGGCCCGGCGCTCGGCGCGGCCGGCAACGTGCTGAAGCCCGACCTGACCGCTCCCGGCGTGAGCGTGCTCGGCGCGGTCGCTCCCCCGTCCGACTCCGGCCGGTCGTGGGACCTGGTCTCCGGTACGTCGACCAGCGCGCCGCACGTCGCCGGGCTGGCGGCGTTCATCGCGAGCGTGCACCCGACCTGGTCACCGGCCCGGGTCAAGTCCGCGATGATGACCACCGCCTACGACCTTCGAGGCCGGCACGGACCGCTCGTCGAGGGCGCCGGGCACGTCGACCCGCACACCTTCCTCGACCCGGGCCTGGTGTTCGACACCGCGGCCTCCGAGTGGCAGGGCATCGCCGACGGCCGGCTCTCGGCGCGCGAGGTCAACGCCCCGTCCCTCGCGGTCGGCGACCTGGTCGGGCCGACCACCCTCACCCGCCGGGTCACGAACGTCGGCACCCGCCGCGAGTCCTACTCGGTGCGCAAGCGGGGACTGTCCGACGTCGACGTGCAGGCGTTCCCCGCCACCCTGGTCCTCGAGCCGGGCCAGAGCCGCACCGTGCGGCTGCGCATCACCGCGCGCCCGTCGGCCACCGCGGACAGCGACGTCACCGGGTGGCTGGTGTGGAGCGGCGACCGGCACCGGGTGCGGATCCCGGTCTCGGTCCGCCCGACCGTCGTGGCAGCACCCCGTCAGGTGGACGGGACCGGCGACCGCGGCAGCGTCGTGGTGCACGGACGGTCCGGCAACGGCCGCACCGTGAAGCTGCACAGCAGCGGACTGGTCCCGGCCCGGACCACCCCCGTCGCGCTCTCGCCCGGCGCCTTCGACGTGACCGAGCCGCAGGCGGACACCGACACCGTGGCCCGGCAGGTGCAGGTCCCCGCGGGCACCGACGTCGCCCGGTTCGCCACCGCCGGCGACGCCTCAGGCGACGACGTCGACCTCTACGTGTATCGCGACGACACGCTCGTGGACAGCTCGACGGGCACGTCACCGGACGCCGAGGTGACCCTGACCAGCCCGGAGCCGGGCGACTACACGGTCTACGTCAACGCGCACGCCACCCGCGACGGCGAGCCGGCGTCGGGTGAGCTGCTGACCTGGGTGGTCCCGGAGCAGGGCGGCACCGCGGTCTCGTTGAGCACCGACGCGGTCGGCTTCGCGCCGGGCAAGAAGTTCCACTACTCCGCATCGTGGGACGATCTGGACCCGGACAAGCGCTACCTCGGCGTGGTGGGGTACGGCGACTCCGAGCGCCGGACCCTCGTCGAGGTCAACTGAAGGCACACCGGGTCCGTCAAGGGGCGTAGGCGGGGTACGCCTGACGGCTCATACCGCACGCCGGAGTGGTAGCCGCGCCGTTAGTCATTACGAGTCGTCTTTACTCTCAGGCTCAACAGATGGGGAAAGACAGCGTTAACGTCGAGGAAGCGATCGTTGAGTCCGGGAGTCAGTGGCCTGCCGTGCATCGAACGATCGAACGCCGCAGGTTGCGGAAGGGATGGCCGCCATGACTGGCGTCATGGGCCACGAGGAGTGGGTCGGGGCCCCGATGGGACCAGGCACGGGTCTGGACGCACGGGTGCGCCACGACCTCCGTCAGTCGTTGGCCGTGGTGCGAGCCCTCGTCTCCGTGGGGACGAGCGACGCCCCGGACGCGGTGCAGCGGCTGCAGCTCGTGGAGCGCGAGGTCGACTGGATGGCCGAGCTGCTCTCCCCCGAGCACTCCGGGGAACCTGACGGCGGTCCGGTCGCCGTCGTCGACCTGGCCGAGGTCGTCTCCGAGGCGTGGAGGTCGATCGCGGCGACCTCGCCGTGCGACGTGCGTCTGCTCCGCGAGTCGAGTGTGAACGTGACGGCCGACGCGGTGGAGCTCCGCCGCTCGGTCCGCAACCTGATCGACAACGCCGTACGCGCTGCCGGCGCCGGCGGCCGGGTCGACCTGCGCGTGCGTTCGGTCGGTGGCCGCGCCGTCCTCGAGGTGACCGACGACGGACCCGGGTTCGGGCGTATCCCCCACCAGCAGGGGCTCGGCCTCGTGACCGTGCGGCTGTTCGCGGCAGAGGTCCGTGGCTCGCTCGAGGTGGGCCGCTCGCCCTCAGGAGGCACACGACTGACCTTGACCATGCCCAGGCTGCTGCCGGCCCCTGTCTCGCAGGTGAGCCGGGCATGAGAGTCGTGATCTGTGACGACCACCGGCTCCTGCTGGAGGCCCTGGCAACCGCTCTGGCCGGTCGCGACTTCACCGTGGACGCCATCGCGACGACACCCGACGAGGCGGTTCGTGCGGTGGAGCGTCTGGATCCCGACCTGCTGCTTCTCGATCTGCGCTTTCCCGACGGCCACGGGCTCGACGCCGCACGACAGGTGCTGAGCCGGCATCCGCGCACCAAGGTGGTGGTGCTCACCGGGAACGAGGACCCGGTGGCACTGCGCACCGCACTCGAGATCGGTGTCTCGGGGTACGTGCTCAAGGGCGAGCGGCTCGAGGGCATCTGTGCCGCCCTCGAGGCGGCCGCCCGGGGTGAGACGTCGGTGAACCGTTCCCTCCTGCGACAGATCAGGCGCACCGCGGAGGTACCACAGCAGCGCAGGCCCGCGCAGGACCTCACCACGCGGGAGCAGGAGGTGCTCGACCTCCTGAAGGAGGGCATGGACACCCAGCAGATCGTCGAGCGTCTCGTCGTCAGCCAGAGCACCGTGCGCACGCACGTGCAGAACATCTTGTCCAAGCTCGGCGTGCACTCGCGGCTGCAGGCCGTGGCGCTGGCCGCAGACGGGTCGGTCGACCCTGAGGAACCGGCTCATGCCGGCCGGGACTGACGCCGACTCGCTGTCGGCGACGGTCCGACTGGCCCTCGTCCATCCTCTGCGATCCTGGGTCGACGCGCTCGAGGTCCTCCTGGCACCCCGGGCCGAGGTGCAGGTGGTCGCCGGCCACACCGATCTGGCCTGGGGACGGCACGCCGTCCTCCACGGGAGGGCGAACGTGCTCCTCCTGTACGTCGCCAGCTCGGACCAGGGACTCGGGGCGGTGCTCCGCGAGCTGTTCGCCGCCAACAGCGACCTGGCGGTCGTGGCGCTCAGCGACTCGCGGGATCCCGCCGTGCTCGCGTCCGCCGTCCGCGCGGGCGTGCGGGGATGGGTCGAGCCGACCGTCTCCCTCGACGAGCTGGTCCGCGTGCTGGTCGGCGTGTCCGAGGGTGAGACCTGGCTGCCTCACGATCTCCTGGGCTCGGTGCTGGACAGTCTCGTGGAGATCGAAGAGACCCGGGAACGGACCGTCGAGGTGTTCTCGTCGCTGACCGCACGGGAGCTGGACATCCTGCGCTGTCTCACCGAGGGGCTCAGCCGCCAGCAGATCGCCCAGAAGTACTTCCTCTCGCCGCACACGGTTCGCACCCACATCAACCACGTGCTGCACAAGCTGGATGTGCACAGCACTCTCTCGGCGGTCTCCCTCGCCCGTCGCGTCGGCGTCTCGGCCGAGCTGCCGCGCCAGTCCGAACCGTGACCTTCGTCCGTCGGGATTTCGCCCGTCTGACGTAGCCAACCTCAACCCCTTGTCCGATTCTTCGCGGCAACGGCGTACCTAGATTCGCACCTGTCGGCCACCGAGCCGGTCGGCCCTCCGACATCGGGCCCTCCCTCCGACATGGGGCCCTGAGGTGAAGCCATGCTGCATCGTGAGTCCCTCCGAGCCGGCCAGTCCGCGATCACGCCCGAGCCGGCGTGATGGCGACGAAGTCGCGAGGCACGGACTCTCCCCGACCGGTCCCGGACCAGAGTGGACCTCGAGGCTCCCTCGAGGCCTTCTTGTCCCAGCGCCATCTCGAGGTTCGCGATGTCATCCCGGCTGCGGCGTCGGACGCCCGCAGGCTCCTTCTCGCGCATCCGGGCACCAGCCGGCTCAGCCACGCGGTGGCCGTCGCCCCCACCGACGGGACCGTCACCTCGGTGGACGTGGAGCAGGACGTCCTGGCCCGGCTACGAACCGCACTCGGGACCGAGCTGGCGCTCACCCTTCCCCGGGTCGTCAGACGCGTCGAGGTGGGCGCCGCGACCGTCGGCCTGGTCGTGACGGCCGTGCCCGGTCTGCATCCCCCGAGCAGCCAGGACAACCGCAGCACCCACGACCTGCTCGCCGCCGTCGACGACTGGCTGGCACGTCTCTGGCGAGAGACCGGCACCGAAGACGTCGCGCCGGTCGACCTCGGGGTCGACGGGGCGGAGTGGCTGGGAAGGCAGTACCCGGACTCGGAACCGTTCAGCTCCGGTCTTGCCGCGATCCGCCAGGCCGAAGCCCGGCTTCGAGGCCTCGAGGCGCACCGTGCCGCCGTGCACGGCTGCTTGTGTCCCCGGCACGTGTTCACCTGCGGGGCCCGGGTCACCGGTGTCGACGACTGGGGCCTCGCGTCGACGCGGTCCGATCCGCTGCGCGACCTGACCGGTTTCGCCGTCCACCTCGCGGGCCCACGCCTGGTGGAGGTCCTCGGCGGAAGGACGTCGTTCGCGCGGGCCATGCGGGGTTTCGTCGGGGCCGGGCTCGAGCGCGCTGCGCTGCCCGCGCGGCTGTGGCGCGAGTCGCTCGTCCTCGCCCGGCTCGACTGCGTGCCGAAGGCGGCGGAGCGGGACGAGGCAGATCCCACCGGACTGGTCCTGACCCTGGCGCGGGCCCTCCCGCAGGGACGGCGAGGAAGAGAAACGAGGAGACCATGAAAGCGATCGTCACGGGAGCTGCCGGCTTCGTCGGCTCCCACCTGTGTGCGCACCTGCTCGACCAGGGCGACGAGGTCGTCGGCATCGACAGCTTCACCGACTACTACGCTGCGCGTCTCAAGGAGGCCAACATCGCCACGGTGCAGGACCGTGACGGCTTCACCATGCAGCGGCTCGACCTCACCTGCGCACCGCTGACCGCGCTCTTCGAAGGCGCGGACGTTGTCTACCACCTGGCCGGGCAGCCGGGCGTCCGCGGATCCTGGGGCGAGGAGTTCCAGCCGTACCTGAAGCGCAACGTGCTGGCCACCCAGCGTGTTCTCGAAGCTGCGCGCGACGTCTCGCTGTGGAAGGTCGTCTACGCGTCCAGCTCCTCCGTGTACGGCGACGCCGAGACGTATCCGACCCGGGAGGACGTCTGCCCCCACCCCGTCTCGCCGTACGGCGTGACCAAGCTGGCGGGAGAGCACCTGTGCGAGCTCTACCGGGTCACATCGAACGTACCCACGGTCTCCCTGCGGCTGTTCACTGTCTACGGTCCCCGTCAGCGTCCCGACATGGCGTTCTCGCGGCTGCTCTCCGCCGCGCTCAGCAGGAGCCCGTTCCTGCTGTACGGCGACGGCGAGCAGAGCCGGGACTTCACCTACGTCGCCGACGTCGTGACCGCCATGCGGCAGGCGGCGCTCTCGCCGTGGACAGGGGTGGCCAACATCGGCGGCGGGTCCCGGATCACGATGAACAACGTCATCGACACACTCGGTGAGCTGACCACGCCGATCGAGGTCGTGCGGCTGCCCGTGCAACGCGGCGACGTCCGGCACACGGCGGCCGACACCAGCGTCGCGTGCTCCGCCTTCGGGTACCAGCCGCAGGTCTCCGTCCGGGAGGGGCTGGCGTGCATGGTTGCTGCCCGGCTGGAGGTCCTCCCGACCGAGCCCACGTGGCACGGTGCGCGCTCATGAGGACCTCCTGGCCCGCAGCACCCGGGAAGGTGGTGGCGCCGGGGAGCATGCCCGACCAGCCGCCGTCGCCACCGGTGAAGGTCCTGCACGTCATCACCAGGTTCGCCGGCGGCGCCGGGGGGAACACGCTGGCGTCGGCGGTCGGCATGGACCCCGCACGGTACGAGACCTGGGTGGCCGCGATGCCGGGTGGGCCGTTGTGGCCGGCCGCCGTAGACGGAGGGGTGCGGGTCCGGCGGATCCGCCACCTGCGCGAGCAGATCTCCCCCGTGCACGACGTCCTGGCGTGCTGGGAGCTGGTCCGGCTGATGCGCCGCGAACGCTTCACGGTCGTGCACACGCACTGCTCGAAGGCCGGCGTGATCGGCCGCGTCGCCGCCCGGACGGCAGGGGTGCCCGTCGTCGTGCACACCTTCCACGTCCTGGCCGTGCACGACGGGCTCAGCCGGTCGCGCCGACGGGCCTACCTCCTCCTCGACCGGCTGGCGCGGCCGCTGGCAGACCGGTACGTCGCGGTGGCACCCCGGATCGCCCGCGAGGCCGTCGAGCAGCGGCTCGTCGCCGCCGGTGACATCGTCGCGGTGCCGTCGGCGGTCGACCTCCAGAGCATCCCGACCACGGCGGACCCGCAGGTCCGGGCCGAGCTCGGGCTGGCCCAGGACCGGCCCCTCGTGGGCACCGTCGGAAGAGTGGTCGCCCAGAAGTGCCCGCTGGACTTCGTCAGGATGTGCCATCTCGTCCATCAGCAGCGGCCTGAGGTGCAGTTCGTGATGGTCGGCGACGCCACCCTCGAGACGGCCGGTCTCGAGGCGCAGACGCACCGGGAGGCAGAGCGGCTCGGCGTGCCGGTGCTGTTCACCGGGTTCCGGGCGGACGCCCCGCGGATCGCCGCCGGCTTCGACGTCTATGTCGTGCCCTCGCTCTACGAGGGACTGGGACGTGCGGTCACCGAGGCGATGGCCTCGGGGCGTCCCGTGGTCGCGACAGCCGTGAACGGCGTACCCGACCTCGTGGAACCGGGGTCGACCGGGCTGCTCGCAGAACCCGGCGACCCGGCCGCCCTGGCCCGGGCCGTCCTCTGGATGCTGGACCACCCCGACGAGGCAGCGGCGATGGGCGCCCAGGGCCAGGAGCGGGTGCGGTCGTTCTTCGGCCCCGAGGTCATGTGCACTGCGCTGGACGCCTTGTACTGCGAGCTCCTCGGCGCCCCAGCGGCGACGACACCGGCCGTGGCGCGAGCCTCGACCACCGTCCCGCGTCAGCCCGATCGGCGTCACCGTGTCGCCTGAATGGGCGCGACTGCGCGTGATCCTCGGCGTGGTCGTGCCCCTGCTCGTGGTGGTCGTCGGGGCGGCCGGGATCGTCACCGCCCGGAACGGCGGTCCGCGGGCGCACTCGACCTGTCTGAGCGGCAACGGGGACCACGTGCAGGTCACCGGCGCCCGGTCGGACAGGTACGAGCACGGCCACCTCGACCGGACCACGCTCGTGGATGCCCGCACGGCGCGTTGGAACGGCAAGCAGGACTACGCCGTCGAGCTCAGTGGAGACGCACGCATCTGTCTGTCGGGCGGCCGGATCAGGGGTCAGTGGTCGTCGGACACCGGGTGGAAGACGATGCACGGCACCGGAGCGGTGGTCGTGGACGCACCGGGGGCCATCGTCGAGGACCTGCGGGTGGACGCCTACGGCGACTCCCTCCGTCTCCTGGACCGGTCCCAGAACTTCCTGGTGCGCCGGGTGCACCTGTCCTACAGCCGCGACGACTGCATCGAGAACGACTGGCTGCACTCCGGCACCGTCGAGGACTCGCTGCTCGACGGCTGCTACAACGCGTTCAGCGCCCGCACCTATGACGGCCAGGACAACGTGGACGACGGCGACCACAACGTGTGGACGATCAAGAACTCGCTGGTGCGCCTGCAGCCGATGCCTCGGCCCTACGAGGACCAGGGGCGGATCCCCGGCACGGCGGGCTTCTTCAAGTGGGACGACCACGGCCCGAAGCTCTCCCTCACGGGCAACGTCTTCCGTGCCGACCAGCCGGCCAACACGGTGGGTCTCGCGATCCCGGAGGGCAAGCTCGCGCACTGTGCCGACAACGTGATGGTGTGGCTGGGACACGGTGACTACCCCGAGAAGCTGCCGTCCTGCTTCAGGGTGACCAAGGACGTGCACGTGTGGGACAAAGCCGTCGAACGCTGGAAGAAGCGCCACGCCTGGAACCCCTGAGACGTCGCCACGACCGGTGCCTGAGTCCCAGCGTGGCGGCCCCCGAAACCCTCAGTCGGGCGGACCGCATACAGCAAATGACGGATGAGTTCCTACGCCAGGCGCGCGTAGCGTCTGGAACCGAGGGTCCTTTGGGGGTTCGCTGCCGGGGACCGTGGTCTGCCGTCACCTGGCACCGATCGGCACTGGAGCTTCGCATGCACGTACCCAACGTTTCCTTGCTGTCCACCATCACCGGCCTCGGCGTGGTCGTCGCCCTCACGGTCCCGGTGGCGCCCGCCATGTCGGCCACGAGAGCGTCCTGCGGCAAGACGATCCGGTCCAACTTCACCTTGAGGCACGACCTGCGCAACTGCCGCGGCAACGGCCTGGTCGTCGGCGCCAACAGGATCACGATCAACCTGAACGGTCACACCCTCGACGGCGTCGGCACGCGAGCGAGCGCCGGCGTCCGGGTCACCGGGTTCAGCGGCGTGGTCGTGAAGGGTGGGAAGATCCAGCAGTTCGGACGAGGAGTCTGGTTGGTGAGGGCGACCAACGGCCGGATCCTGCGCAACACGATCTCGGACAGCGCCGACGAGGGCATCTTCACCAACGAGAGCAGCAGCAGAGCCCTGATCCAGGGCAACCGGGTCAGCGGCAGCGGTGTCCGCTTGAAGGCGACGTGGGCGGACGGCATCGACGCTCGTGGCGACGGCCTGACCATCAGCGGGAACACCGTCGTCGGCAACTTCGACGACGGCATCGACGCCAACGGAAGGGGCGACCGCGTCGTGAGCAACAGGATGGACGCCAACGGCCAGGACGGCATCGACATCGACGGCGTCGGCACCCTCATCCAGTCCAACCTCGCGACCCGCAACGGCGACGACGGCATCGGGGTGGGCCTGCACGGGTCCCAGGTGTCGATCACGCGCAACACGGCCAACGTCAACCGCGACCTCGGGATCCAGCCCAAGGCCGGCTCCTTCCGCGACGGCGGAGGCAACAGGGCCGCAGGCAACGCCGACTCCCGCCAGTGCACCGGCGTGAAGTGCTCCTAGGCCTCACCAGCCGGGTCAGGTGCTGGACGCGCCGGGAGGGGTCGGGGTGAGGGACGGACGCTCCTGCGCGGGCTCTGCCGGAGCGTCCGGGACGTCCTTCCCGCGCTCCTCGGCGAGAGCACCGCAGACGACGGCGAGCCCGATCAGGAACCAGGTCTGCTTCCGGTTCTCCCAGTTGTGCAGCAGGGCGGCAGACAGCCAGGCGGTGAAGACGGCGATCCACATGCCGCGCAGCAGCGGGGTGAGCCTCCGCAGCGGCAGGAGTGCGGTCACCAGCATGGCGACGAACAGGCCAAGACCTATGACGCCCACCTCCGCGAACAGGCTGAGCACGAGATCGTGGGCTTCCTTGTTGGCGCCGACGGCGGCGGTGTGGAAGGCGCCCCCGCCGACCCCGAAGACCGGGTGGTCCCGGATGAGACGCCCCGCCTCGGCCCACAGGTACTGGCGCCCGTTGAGGTTGCCCGCCCGCAGTGCGGCGTCGGTGCCCTCCAGCCGCATCAGCACCCGCGACGGCACGAACGGCAAGGTGACCGCCGTGAGGACGATCAGCGCCACCATCGCCCCGACCGCGGCCGCGAGCCGGCGGCGCGCGAGCCGGTAGCCGACGTAGACGAGCCCCGGCACCATGGCCGCCAGGGCCGCACGCGAACCGGTGACCAGCACCGCGAACATCGCAAAGGGCACGAAGGCGACGCACGCGACGTTCCACACCTGGCGCTGCCGCCCGTGCCCGACCGCTCCGACCAGGTAGGCGGCGATCGGCACCGCGAGCGCCAGGATCAGGCCGACGTCGTTGGGCTGGAAGCTGCCGACCGTCACCCGTCCGTACATCTCGGAGGCGGCGCCCGTGACGGCGTAGCCCAACAGCAGGGTCACGATGGTCACGTAGCAGCCGGCGAGGTAGGCGACCAACGTCCACCTCACCGCGGCCCAGGTCTCGACCGTGTCCCAGATGACGTACATCAGGGCAAGCAGCTGGAGGTAGGTCCACACCGCGTCGAGCGTGGTGGGACCGTCGTAGGTCCACAGCAGGCTGGCCGCGTTCCAGACCACGAACAGCAGCGCGAGCAGATGGCTCACCCGCGGCGCCCGGACCCAGCCGCTCTCGATCACCGCCAGCACCCAGGTGACGGCGAGCAGCAGCCCGACGAGCCTGCTCACCCGGCCGATCCCCGGCAGCTCGGCGACGTTCTCCCACGGCAGCGTGAACACCAGCGCGAGCATCAGCCAGTACGCGTATCTCCTCATCAGGCGTGCACTCCCAGCAGCAGTTCCAGGTACGACGCGACCGCCGCATCCTGCTCGTAGGCCGACCAGCTCTCCGGTGGTGGTGGCGCCACCCGGCCGTCGACCGCGTCGACGAGGGCATCCGCCATCGCCGCGGTGTCACCCACCGGCACCAGCCGGCCGTAGCGCCCGTGGTCGAGGATCTGTCGCGGTCCGCTGACGCAGTCGGTCGCGATCACCGGCGTGCCGCACGACATCGCCTCGACCAGGACGCCCGGGGAGCCTTCCCAGCGCGAGGACAGGACGAAGACGTCGGCAGCCGCCATCGCGGGGTACGGGTTCGGCCGGAAACCGGGCAGGTCCACGTCGTCGGCGATGCCGAGCCGCACCGCCTGCTGCTCGAGGTCGGCGCGGAGAGGGCCGTCACCAAGGAGCACCAGCCGCGCCGTGCGGGTCCGCCGGACCCGGGCGAAAGCGCTCAGCAGCGTGGCGAAGTCCTTCTGCGGCACGAGCCGCCCGACGGCGAGCACGACAGGGGCCGATCTCGCACGCAACCACGGGTGCTCCAGCGGCTGACTGCGCAGGTGCACCAGCTCGGGTGTGACGACCGGGTTGTTGAGCACGTGCACGGCTGCGGGGTCGAGACCGCAGACCGCCACGAGGTCCTCCGCGACGCCGGACGACACGGCGACGACCGCGTCCGCGTGCGGGTACGTCCACCGGATCAGCCGCGGCATCATCCGGGTACGGCGTCGCGCGGTGTGCGCGACCGCCGCGGACAGCGTGTTGCGCTCGCTGACCACGAGGCGCACGTCCACCCGTGCCACAGCCCGCGCGACGACGGTCACGACGTTGACGTAGTCGAGGGCCGAGAAGACGACGGCGGGTCGCGCCGCACGCAGGTAACGGGCCAGCGGCACCACGGCCGCGGCCATCCGGGAGGCACCGAGGTCGACGACGCGCACCTCGGGTGGCACTTCCGCCAGGTAAGGGCCCTCGGCGGCACCGAGGACGAGGTCGACGTCGTGGCCCTGCGCGGCGAACCCGGCGGCGAGCTTCGCCACCGCTCGCTGGGCGCCGCCGCCGTGCATCGAGGACGTCACCAGGGAGATCGGCCCCTCCCCGTGCGGGGACGCTCGGCGCGCCTCGCTCACGACGGACGCACCACCTTCAGCATCCGTGCCCGCAGCCGGCGCCGTTGCTGCCCCGACAGACCGCCGAGGTACGCGAGCGTCAGGGTGACGAGGCCGGTGACCGCCGCCTCGAGCAGGAACCTGTGCCAGCTGTCCGCATCCGCGGCCGGCCGCAGGAGCGTGGCGCCGCCGCCCAGGACCACCGAGGCGAGGGCCGGGCGCCACAGCGCCCCGAGACTGAACGGCCGGGGCAGGGCCAGCAGCCGTCCGACCAGCAGCGGGTAGGCCACGGTGAGCGGGAGACGGCCGACGATGAACCCCACGACGAGCCCGGAGATCCCCAGGTGAGCGGGTCCGGCCATGACGATGCCCAGACCCACGGCCAACACCGCCGAGCACAGCCCGAGCAGCACCTTGGCCCGCACCCGCAGGGTCAGGTCGATGACGTTCGAGTCCACCCGCACGAGGGAGAGCTGCAGGACCATCACGCAGATCAGCACCGTCGCGAGGGTGCCGGCGTCGTACTGCTCGCCCACCCACAGCTCCAGGAAGGAGGGGGTCCAGATGATCACCGAGGCGGAGGCACCCGCGGCGGCCAGCCAGGACAGGGCCATCGTCTCGCCGCGGACCCGGGCGGCCCGGGTCAGGTCCCCGGCCCCGACGAGGCCGCCCAGCCCGGGCATGGTGGCCGAGGTGACCACGAACACCACGTCGCTGATCGCCTGCGGCACATAGCTGGTCAGCACGTAGACGCTCACCAGGGCGGTGCCCGCGACCGCGCCCAGCACCGTCACGTCGCTGCCCTTGATGGCCTGGAGGACGAGGTTCCACAGCAGGAACCACCAGCTGAGACCGACGAAGCCCTTCACCGCCGCGCGGGAGGGTCGGGAGACTCCCCACCACGAGACCTGGCTCCTGACGATGTACAGGTAGGTCACCCCGGAGAGCACCGTGGTCACGGTGGTGGCGAGGGCGACCCCGACCAGCCCCCATCCGAGCCACAGCGCGGCCGCGGTCAGGCCGCCGCCGACCACGAGGACGAGCGTGGAGAGGCCCAGCCTCCGGTAGCTCAGGTTCTCGCCCTGGAGCACGGCCTGCGGCACGTTCGTCAGGCCCAGGACCATCAGGTTGACGACCAGCACGGCCGCCGCTGCGCGCACGATCCAGACCTGGTCCGGGGAAGCGTGCACCAGCATCGGAGCCACCCAGACGAGCAGGACACCGAGGGCGGCCACGAGGGGCAGGAACAACAGCCACACGGCGATGGCGGTGCCGACCTGGCCCCGTTTGCGGTCCGTGTCCTCGGAGGTCTGTCCCTGGGCCACCATCCACTTGAGCGCCTCCCCGGGGCGGCCGCCCGCCGGGGTGGCGTGGCCGATCAACCGCTGGAGGACCTGCCAGGCGCCGTACCCGGCGTCGCCGAGGAAACGGAGCAGGAGCGGCGCGAGCACCATCTGCACGGTGATCCGGGCGCCGTAGTCGACCAGCGCGGCGAGCGCGTTGAGCGACGCCCGTCTGGTCAGCTGCGGCCGCGGGGAGCTGGGGCGGGTGTGGCTCGTCGTCACCGGACCGCCCTGGCGTCCATGCGGCCGAGCCGCGTCGACACGACCCGTGCGATCTCCTCGGGAGTGCCCGTGGACGTGTCGACGCGGAGCACGAGCGTGCCCGTCTTCGCGACCAGGTCCAGCACGTGGGTGTAGCTCGCGCGGTAGCGCGCCAGGAACGCCTCGGCCTCGTCGCGACGGACACCCTGCACGCGGTGGTACCGCAGCCGGGAGTCGATGCGTTCCCTGAGCACCTCGTCCGGTGCGTCGAGGCACACCACCGCGTCGAGCAGCCGGCCCCATCCCACGGTGGTCCGACGCCACCAGCGCACGAACACGGAGCTGCGTGCCATCGGTGGCCCGTGAGCGGCAAGCATCGCCAGCCGGAACACCGGACCGTGGTCGAGAAGCACCAGCCCGTGCGCCGGCCCGTGCGCCACCGGAGCCCGCCAGGAGGTCAGGTACGCCACGCTCCGGAGCTCGTCGGTCGTCCACCGCCGTCCCGGGGCGGCGACGCGCGCGCGCAGCAGCACCGGAGAGACCCGCACGAGTCCGATGCCCGCCCGCAGCCGCCCCGCGTCGACTTCGAGGAGCGTCCCGGGGCCCTGGGCCACCAGGGTCGACGCGAGCGTCGTCTTGCCCGCCCCAGCCGGGCCGGCGAGCTCGACGACACACCCGCTCATAGCCGTTCCCACACCGCCGCACGCAGGTCCGCGAGCACCGCGGCCGCCGGGCGTGAGGCGTCCACGCGGAGGATGTACGGCTCCCACGGGGCGTTCCAGACCTCGGTGGACCGCCGGCGGACGTAGTCCTCCTCCTCGTCTGTCTTGCGCCGCACCGCCAGCTCGGGATCCACGAGGAGCACCGCCAGGACGTCGGGACGGACGAACGCCGCGTAGTAGTGCGCCTCTCGGCGCACCAGGGCCGCCCCGACCCGGGTCAGGCCGGGCAGCCCCGCAGCCCAGGCGGTGCGAGACCCGTCCATGGTCCGCAGGTGCGCAAGGGGGTAGCGGTCACAGATGACGATGCCGCCGTTCGCGGCGACCCGACGGGCGCGGACGTAGAGCCGGTAGCGGTCACGCGCGGTCAACGTGTGCCAGGCCAGCCAGGCGGTCGACGGTGCCCGTGACAGGTCCGTCGGCGGCTTGGTCGCGTCGACGAGCTCGGGGAAGAGGCCGGCCCTTCGCCCGGCGGCCAGCGCGCCTTTGACGACCGCGGTGGTCAGGGACCGGGGCGGTCGCCCCAGATGCACCTGCCGGACCACGAACACCGGCGACAACCACGTCGAGAGCCCCTCGACAGCGGTGGACTTGCCGGCGCCGTCGCCACCCACGAGCGCCACCACCGCGCCGCCGGTGACGAGCCGCTTGCGGACCGGGCGTCGCAGCACGTAGTGCCGCGCCCCCCAGGTGCCTCGTCGCACCAGCCGCAGCGAGAGGTCGCTCAGGCTGCCGCGTCGGGCGCAGGCCTCGAGCGCGCTCGTCAGCCGCAGCGACGCCCGGATCCGGACCGATCGGGGGCAGCCGGGTTCCACGGCCCGACGGCACAGCGGCCAGACCTCCGAGACGAACGGCAGGTGCTCGGCCACCACCGCCTCGACGGCGGGCCACTGCGTGCGGTCCTGCAGCCACGCCAGCTCACGCAGCTCGCTCGGTGACGGCGCACCGCGCCCCTGCAGCATGGCGTCCCAGGTTGCGTGCTTGAGGACCAGGCGCAGCACGAGGACGGCGAGCTCCACCTCGGCCGGCGGCATCGGGAACAACCCGTACAACCCGTCGACCTGTCGGGAGGCGAGGTACGCCTGCTCGACAGGCAGCCAGAAGTTCTTCGTCGTGTCGTCGCCGAGGACGAGTCGGAAATGGGCGTGGACGTGCACGAAGCGACCGGAGGGGACGTCGAGGCCGTAGTAGTGCACCACCGCCGGGACGTCACGGTGCCCCGGCAGCGCCGCAGCCTTGAAGCCCAGCCTCGTCAGCACCTGGAGGAAGCGGTGCCGGTCAGGGCGAGCGACGAGCAGGTCGAGGTCGTTGTCCCCGATCATCGAACGGTGGATCGCCTCGTTGCTCTTCCAGTGGCAGTAGGCGACCTGCTCGGCCTCGAGGGCGGCACACAGCCGGGCAACCAGCTCGAGCGCAACGGCCGTGTCCTCGGAGGGCGGCTGCGGAACCAGGGTCACGGACCGGAGCTCGGCGTCCGTGCTCATCGTCATCGCCTCGCACCCGTGCTCACGAGTTTCCCGGCGGCGTCGTACCCGCCGGCTCCGAAGCTCGGCGCCGGTCCTGGCCGTCACTCGCCGACGCCACGCCGCTCGTCCGGGCCGAGCCGTTCGGGGGCACTCGCTGACCCGGGACGCCCGACGGCGGTGCCTTGTCCGTCCACTGCCGGTTCCTCGCGTCCCTGAGGTGCAGCATCCACGCGACCACCAGTCCCAGCAAGCCTCCGAGGAAGGCCCCGAGGGCCCCCAGCTTCGCCGTCGCCAGTCGGTCCAGACCGGTGACCGCACTGGCGGTGTCCAGGACCTGCAGGCCTCCGGCGTCCGCGGAGGGCTCGACCGTGATCAGCTCCACGTAGGCCTTCTGCCAGTCCCCGACGAGCCGCTGCTGCTGACGGATCTGCCGACGGATGTCGTCTTGGACGTTGGGGTCCTTCGTCCTCGCCAGCACGCCCTTGAGCCGGTCGATCTCCTTCTTGCCGCCCGCCAGGGTCACCTTCAGGTTGGCGACCTGGCGGTTGACGAACGCCTGCTCGTTCCCGCTGGCCAACGGCGGGCTCAACGTGACCAGCTGCTGGACGATGGCGTTCGCAGCAGCGGTCGCCCGGCGCTGGTCAGCGCCCGCGACCCGCACCTCGACCAGCCGCGGGTTCTGCGGAGGGACCACTGCGCTGACCTCGTTGCGCAGCGCAACCCAGGACATCCTCGGGCGGAGCCGGTCCACGACGGGCTGCAGGACGAGCTGCCGGCGTGCCATGTCCGCGTAGAACGTGGCGAGGTCCTCACTGGCCCGGATCGTGGAGCTGTGGGTGACCGCACCCTGCGTCGGGCCGACCAGGACGGTCGCCTCGGAGCGGTAGACCGGCGGCACCTGCAGGGCCGCCCCGATCCCCGCTGTCCCTCCGACGACCGCGAGAAGCGCCGGGATCCACCATCGGCGACGGATCGCCCGCGCTATCTCGTCCAGCGTCAGTCTCTCGGTCATGTCCTCTCCCGGCTGGGTCTCTGTGTCCTCGCGGACATCGACGTGTACAGGCTTCGGTAGCCGAGGCTCATCGCCCTGACGCTGAACCGGTCCACCACCGTCTGTCGACCACGCCGTCCCAGAGCGGCGCGGTTCGACGGCGGCATGCTGCGCAGGTGCGCGATCGTCTCGGCGAGAGCGCCGACGTCGCCCACCGGCACCAGGCGCGCCGCGTCGTTCGAAGCCGCCAGCTCCCGGTGCGGCGGGATGTCGGTCAGGACCGTCGGCAGCCCGGCCGCGAGCGCCTCCAGCACGGAGAGCGGGAGCCCCTCGCCGTGCGAGGACGACACATAGAGGTCGGAACGGGCCAGCGCCCGGTAGACCTCGTCGCGAGCCAGGAGACCCGGCATCTCCACCTGGTCGGCGATGCCGAGCGCACCAGCCAGCTGCTCGAGCTCTGCGCGCAGCGGTCCCTCGCCGATCACGAGAAGGCGGTCGTCGGGACCGGCCAGGCTCGCGAACGCGGTGAACAACGCCGCCTGGTCCTTGATGGGAATCAGCCGCCCGACGGTCACCACCGTGACGCCTGGTCCGGGCGGCGGTCCGGGTGCAGCGCTCAGCGCCTGGTCCAGACGGTCGACGTCCACACCGTTGCACACGACGGCGATGCGCCCGCCCGGGGCCAGGCGCCGGACGGCACGCGGGAAGCTGTCCGCGGCCGAACGGCTGCAGGCCACGACCACCGGGAACGTCGCCACCCCCACGGCGGCCAGGAGCCGGTTGCGCAGCCGGAAGTTCGGCCACGAGTTGTGCACGGTGAACACGACGTCGTCCCACCGGCGGTGCTCCAGGGCGCAGGCGGACAGCAGCAGGGCGGCGCTGGCGGGCGCGTGGACGTGGACGACGTCGTAGTCGGCTTCCCGGAGCGCCGTACGCAACACCCGCAACGCGCCGCGGACGGAGCCGTCGCCCTCGAGCCGCGCGATCCGTGGGTCGTCGACGACGGTCGCGGGGAACAGTGAGCACACGGCGATCTCGCGCTCGGACGCAACCGGCAGACAGTGCTCGTTCCACTGGCTGTTGGTGGGGCCTGCTTGGACCACGACATGCAGCACCCGGAGCCGAGACGAGGGCGAGGCGTCACCGACCACCGGCGCACGGGTGTCCGCTGTCTCGCTCATACTCGTCCCTCCCGCCGTCGACCGGCGTCGCCGTACGGGCGTACCCGGACAGCACACTCCTGGCCGGACCCCCGGGCATCCACCAAACGTCGTAGGTGGCCTGCCGCAGTCGACGGGCGCGTTGTCGCCCGCCGCCTGTGAGCGTGGACGGAGAACCGATCACGAGCGGGGAGGCCGGCGATGGCGCTACGGATAACGGTGGTGGGGTGCGGCTATCTGGGTGCCACGCATGCAGCCTGCATGGCCGAGCTGGGCTTCGAGGTGCTCGGCATGGACGTCGACGAGGGCCGGAGCCTGGCCCTCCAGGAGGCACGTCCCCCGTTCTACGAGCCGGGGCTCGAACCCATGCTCCGCAAGCATGTCGACTCGGGCCGGCTGCGGTTCACCACGTCCCTCGACGAGGTGGCCGACTTCGGTGACGTGCACTTCCTCAGCGTCTCGACGCCGCAGCGCGAGGGAGAGCTGGCAGCAGATGTGAGCCGGATCGAGGACGTCGTCGCGGCGCTGGCACCCCTGTTGCGCCGCCCGTGCCTGGTCGTCGGCAAGTCGACGGTGCCGGTGGGCACCGCAGAGCGGCTGGCGGCCACGGCAGCGGAGCTCGCTCCTGTCGGCGCGGAGGCGGTGCTGGCCTGGAACCCCGAGTTTCTTCGCGAGGGCCATGGACTCGACGACACGCTGCATCCGGGCAGGATCGTCTTCGGGCTGCCTGCCGGCGGGCACGCGGAGTTCGCGGAGCGGGTGCTGCGCGAGGTGTACGCCGAGACGATCGCGGGCGGTACGCCGGTGGTGCTGGCCGACCTGGCCACCGCCGAGCTGACGAAAGCGGCGGCGAACGCGTTCCTGGCCACCAAGATCTCGTTCATCAACGCCATGGCAGAGCTGTGCGAGGCCACCGGGGCCGACGTGGAGGTGCTCGCGGACGCGATCGGCTACGACCCGAGGATCGGCCGCCGGTTCCTCAACGCCGGGCTCGGGTTCGGTGGGGGCTGTCTGCCCAAGGACATCCGTGGGTTCATGGCACGGGCCGGCGAGCTCGGCGCTGGGGATGCGCTCACCTTCCTGCGCGAGGTCGACGCGATCAACCAGCGCCGCCGGGCGCGCATCGTGGACATGGCCGCGGAGCTCGTCGACAGGCCCTGGCCCGGCGCGAAGGTGGCCGTGCTCGGTGCTGCCTTCAAGCCGGAGTCCGATGACATCCGTGACTCGCCGGCGCTCAACGTGGCCGGACGGCTGCACCTGTTCGGTGCGCACGTGACCGTGCACGACCCGCGAGCCATGGACAACGCACGGCTGTCCTGGCCGACGCTGAGCTACGCCGACACCGTCGTCGACGCCTGCCGCGGTGCGCACGTCGTGATGCTGCTCACCGAGTGGCAGCAGTTCCGCGAGCTCGACCCCGCTGTGCTGGCCGAGGTGGTGGCGTCGCGAGCGATCGTGGACGGACGCAACTGCCTGGACCCGAGCACGTGGCGGGCGGCCGGGTGGACCTATCGCGCCCTCGGTCGGCCCTGACGCAGTCGTGCCGGTCCAGGGAGCAGTGGAGCTCTGCGGTCTCCCCGGATCGGGAAAGACCACGTTGGCCGGACTGACCTGCGAGGTGCTCACCCGTCAGGGCGTCCGGTGCCGCGTCGCCGACCGCGGGGTCTCCGCTGCCGCCGCCGCGCCGGCGCGGATCGGCCGCAGGGCGCTGGGCACGGCCCGGGAGAGCGCCCGACATCCGCTCAGCAGCACCGAAGCGGTCAGAGCCGTCGTCGCGTCGCGGCAGGCGCGTCCGAGGGACACCCTGGCTGCGGTGGCTCGATGGCTGGCGGTGCGCGACCTCGTCGACCGGTCCCGTACGGCGGGAGGTGTGAACCTGTTCGAGGAGGGCCTCGTGCAGCGGTTGTGGTCGCTGGCGCTGCGGGCCGAGCACGACGTCGTGCCCCGGCTGTGGGACGGGCTGCGGCCCCGCTCCCGGACCGATCTCGTCGTGGTGGTCGACGTACCCGTGGAGGTGGCCGCGAGCCGGCTGGCGCAGCGGGCCTCACGGCACAGCCGGACCCAGCAGCTGCCCCCGGCCCTGCTGCTGGCGGAGCTCGAGCGGGGTCACGACCTGCTCGAGCGGCTCCTGTCGGGTGCGCCCGTGCGCGTGGTCAGACTTGCCGGTGCCGGGACCGCAACCCCAACGGGTCTGGCAGAGAGCGCCGCGGCCTCGGTGCTGGAGGCCTTGGGCGGGGACGAGAGCCTCAGTAGGCTCCCCCGCCGGTGAGCACCAGGCGCACGGTCCGCAGCAGGATCACGATGTCGAGGAGCAGGCTCCAGTGCTCGACGTACTGGATGTTCAGCCGGACCCGCTCGTCGTAGGTCAGGTCGTTGCGGCCGGAGCTCTGCCACAGCCCGGTGATTCCCGGCTTCAGGGCCAGGATCGTCCCCCGGTAGTCACCGAACTTGGGCAGCTCGTCGGGGACGATCGGTCGCGGCCCCACCAGGCTGAGCTCACCGCGCAGCACGTTCCACAGCTGCGGCAGCTCATCGAGGCTGGTCCTGCGCAGGAACGCACCGCAGCGGCTCACCCGAGGGTCGTCCTTCACCTTCTGCTCGACCATGAACTCGGTGACCAGGTCCTCCCTGCCGAGCTCCCGGAACACCTCCACCGCCGGCCGGCCCGAGTACTTGACCCGCATCGTCCGGAACTTGAGGATCCGGAACGGGCGGCCGCCACGGGCGAGCCGCTCCTGCCAGAACAGCACCGGGCCCGGGTCGCCGAGGGCGATCACGGCCGCGACGACGGCGAGAAGGGGACAGACGAGCAGCAGGCCGACGAGGGCTCCCACCACGTCGAACCCCCGCTTGATGATCCGGCCCCAGCCCTCGAGCGGCGTCTGCCGGACCTTGACGACGGCGACACCAGCGAGCGAGCCGACGACCGTGTCGGGGGCGTAGAGGCCGTACTGGTTCGGCACGAAGCGGTAGGAGAGGTTGTGGTCCATGGCGTACTTCTGGATCGCCAGGATGTCGTCCTGTGCGAGCGAGGAGTCGGCATGGATGAGCTCGTCGAAGTCGTCCGACAGTGCACGTCGGGCCTCCTCCACGTTCCGGTAGACCGGGAGCCGGACCAGGTCGCTCCCGGGGGTGCCGGACGCGTCGATGACCCCCACCACCCGGTATCCGCTCCGTCGGGTGGACGCCAACGACGAGACGATCCGCTGGGCCACGGGCCCGCTGCCGATGACCAGGGCACGGTGCACCCCGAGGTCCCGGGCGAACAGCGCGTGCTGGACCCGGTGCACCAGCTGACGTCCGATGAGGACGAACGCGAAGCTGAGCAGGTACCCGTAGACCGGCAGCTCCTTCGTGGGGAACATCGAGGGGTTCTGCACCGAGTCCGCGGCGATCAGCATCATCGGCGGACCCAACGCGGCGACGAAGATCTTGCCCGTCTCGTCCCACCGGTTCCGCGCACCCGACTCCGCGTAGAGCCCGACCAGGCCGAAGACCATGATCCAGGCAGGGGTGACGACGAGGAACACCGGGAGGAACTCGTCGAGACCCTGGTCGGCGGTGCCCGCACCGATGTTCTGGGGCATCGCGAACGCCACGGCGAATGCCGCCAGTACCGCCAGGAAGTCGACCGGCACCAGGATCGTGCAGAACAACAGCTGCAGGGCCTCGCCGTGCGCAGACCACCACGACGTCCGGCGGACGGGCGCCAGCGTCCCCCGCTCGGCGTGCCCGTAGACGGTGAGTGCCCGCATGCCCCGCCCTCCTTCGTGCCTAGCGACAGCACACCTCAGGGGACTCGGGTCCGCATCGGCCAATCGTCGTAGTGCGCTCAGCCCTGCAGCCGGGTGGTGACGACCTGCTCGAGGAGACCGAGCGGCATCGGGCCGGAGTCGAGCACCGCGTCGTGGAACGCCTTGATGTCGAACGCCGAGCCCTGCCGGGCCTCGGCCTCGCGGCGGATCCGCTGGATCTCGAGCCGGCCGATCATGTACGACAGCGCCTGGCCGGGCGTCACCGCGTACCGGTCGATCTCCGCGGAGGCGTGGCCCTGCCGCATCGGCGAGTTCGCCAGCAGGTAGTCCACGGCCCGCTGCCGGCCCCAGCCGAGCGCGTGCATGCCGGTGTCGACGACGAGCCGGCAGGCGCGCATCGAGTCCGCGGACAGCATCCCCATCCGGTCCAGCGGCGAGGAGTACAGGCCCATCTCGTCGGCCAGCCGCTCGGTGTAGAGCCCCCAGCCCTCGCCGTACGCCGCGATGAACGCGCGCTTGCGGAACTCCGGCAGGTCGTCGAGCTCGGCGGCGATCGCGAGCTGGAGGTGATGCCCGGGGATGCCCTCGTGGTAGGAGGTGTTCTCGATCTCGAAGCGGCCCCAGCCCTCGGGGTCGGCGACGTTCATGAAGAACACCCCGCCGCGGCTGCCGTCCTTCGGGGGCGCGAAGTAGTAGGCGATGGCGCCGCTCGTCGTCGGCTCCACGTCGCAGTCGGACTGGGGGAGCCGGCCGAACCAGTCACCCATCGCCGCCCGGGCCTTGGCCATCGCAGCCTTGGAGTCGGCAACGACCTCGTCGCCGCTGGTGTGGTGCAGCGCCGGGTCGTCGCGCAGCGCGGAGAAGATCGCGGGTACGTCGTCGGTGCCGACCACCTCGGGGCCCAGCGCGCGGTACTCGTCCTCCAGAGCGGCGACCTGCTGCAGGCCGATCTCGTGGATCTCCTCCGGGGAGGTGTCGACGGTGGTGTAGAACTTCGCGGCCTTGGCGTAGATCGCGTCCCCGTCCGGCAGGTGCGTGAGGCCGCAGCGGTCGTCCGGTCGCGCATGCTGGGCCACCTCGTCGCGCAGCACGTCGCGGTAGTGCTCGGCGGCGGGCCGCACCTGCTTCTGCACGACGGCCAGCAGCCGGTCGTGCCAGCGGGCGGCATCGACGCCCGACGGGGGGTCCTGCACCGCGAGCATCGGGTCCTCGTCGATCGGCGTGGCCAGCCAGCGGTCCAGCTGCTCGGCCGTCTGCCGGACCGCGAAGTCGGCCGGGGTGCGGCCCGACGCGACCCCCTCGCGGTGCCGGTCGGCGATGTCGTGGAAGTAGGTCGCGACGTTCTCGAACTTGGCGACCATGGCCTCGGCGACCTCGTCGTCGGGAACCGCGAGCTTCGGGATGAACACCCCGAGGCTGGCCTGCGTCCCGAAGATCGGGTTCGCGGCGAACTCGCTGGTCCGCGCGTCGAGCATGCCGGCCCGGGACGTGGCGTCCCACGCGACCATCGCGCGGGTGATGAGCTGCTGGTCGTCGAGCGTGTCGGGGTCGATCGCCTCGGCCCGCGCGGCCAGGGACCGGGCGTCGGTGGCGGCAGCCTCCTCACCGGCGCGGCTGATGTCGTCGAACCGGTCGGCGTAGCGGTACTCCCCGATCATGTGCGCCCACGTCGGCGCCGTACGCAGCCGGAAGTCCTGGTAGTCCTCGGCGAGCTGGTCGATCTCGGGCTGGTCGGTCACGGGTCCCCCATCGTTGGTCGAGCGCTTGTCGGAACAGTTGAGCTTGTCGAGACCTCAGGAGAGCCCGAGCTGCTCCGCGGTCTCCTCGCGCATCTGTACCTTGCGAATCTTGCCAGTGACGGTCATCGGGAACTCCTCGACCACCATCACGTAGCGCGGGATCTTGTAGTGCGACAGCTTCCCGGTGCTGAACTCGCGCACGGCTGCGGCGTCCAGGGGCGTCGCGCCGTTGCGCATCTTCACCCAGGCGCACAGCTCCTCGCCGTACTTCGCATCAGGAACGCCGATCACCTGGACGTCCACGATGTCGGGGTGCGTGTAGAGGAACTCCTCGATCTCGCTCGGGTAGATGTTCTCGCCACCGCGGATCACCATGTCCTTGATCCGGCCGACGATGTTGCAGTAGCCGTCCTCCCGCATCACCGCGAGGTCACCGGTGTGCATCCAGCCCTCGGAGTCGATCGCCTCGGCCGTCTTCTCCTCGTCGTCCCAGTAGCCGATCATCACCGAGTAGCCCCGCGTGCAGAGCTCGCCGGTCTCCCCACGTTCGACGGTCTTCCCGGTCGTGGGGTCGACGATCTTCACCTCGACGTGCGGGTGCACGCGACCGATGGTCTCGGTACGTCGTTCGAGGTTGTCGTCACTGCGGGTCTGGCAGGACACCGGCGACGTCTCGGTCATGCCGTAGGCGATCGACGCACCGGTCATGTGCATGTCGTTGACGCAGCGCTTCATCACCTCGACCGGGCAGATCGAGCCGGCCATGATGCCGGTGCGCAGGGTCGAGAGGTCGTAGCCCTCGAAGCCGTCGACGTGCTGCATCGCGATGAACATCGTCGGGACGCCGTACACCGCCGTGCACCGCTCGTCCTGCACCGCCTGCAGAGTGACCGCCGGGTCGAACCCGGGAGCCGGGATGACCATGGCGGCCCCGTGCGAGGTGCAGCCGAGGTTGCCCATCACCATGCCGAAGCAGTGGTAGAAGGGCACCGGGATGGCCAGCCGGTCCTCGTGGGTGAAGTCGATGGTCGCGGTCGTGAAGTAGCCGTTGTTCAGGATGTTGCGGTGGGACAGCGTCGCGCCCTTGGGGTAGCCCGTGGTGCCCGACGTGTACTGGATGTTGATCGGGTCGCCCGGCTGCAGGACGCCCATCCGGTCCGGCAGCGCGTTCGCGGGCAGGTCCGTGCCGCCGGCCACCATCGCGGTCCAGTCGTCGGTGCCGAGGTAGACGACCTGCTGCAGGGCGAGGGCGTCCGGGGCGACCTCCTCGACCATCGCGCGGTAGTCGCTGGTCTTGAACGACTCAGCCGAGAACAGCAGCCGCAGCCCGGACTGGTTCAGCACGTAGGACAGCTCGTGGGTCCGGTAGGCCGGGTTGACGTTGACCAGGATCGCGCCGACCTTCGCGGTGGCGTACTGCACCACCGTCCACTCCGCACAGTTCGGTGCCCAGATGCCGACCCGGTCGCCCTTCGCGATGCCCGCCGCGATCAGCCCCCGGGCCAGCGCGTCGACGTCGGCGTCGAGCTCGGCGTACGTCCATCGCCGACCGGTCGCGACCTCGACGAGCGCCTCGCGGTCGCCGTGCGCGGCGACGATGCGTTCGAGGTTGGCGCCGATCGTCTCCTCGAGCAGCGCGGGGGTGGTCTCACCTGCGGCGTAGGACTCCATGCCCGCAGACTAGTGAGCGCCGCGGGCGGTCACTACCCCTCAACCGGGGAGGTTGCCGGCACGAGCGGGCCGAGGTACGACGCGAGCCGCTCGTCGTCCCAGCCCCGGGACTCGCGCAGGCCGAGGCGGACCGTGTCGAGGTAGGCCTCCGACGGGGTCGTGTGCTCCACGTGGTCCAGGCCGTGCGGTGCGGTGAACGTGAGCAGCGGCAGGTCGTCGTGGCGTCCCACCTCGACGAGCGTCTCGTAGCGGCCGGGACCGACCTGGTGCCTGCCGTCGTCGAGCGGCTCCTGCACGACCTGCTCGAGCGGGTCGTCGTGCCGCGGGACCCGGTACATCTCCTGCGCCGCGATGTCCGCGAGCTGGCCGGCGGTGACGAGGTAGCCGCGCGCCGCCGTCCAGCCGGGTGTCTCGTGGTCGTAGAACGCGACGCCCCCGCCCCACTGCGGCGAGTCCCCCGCGAAGTACACGGTGCCCGGGAGGTCGACGGCGACGCTGCGCTCGGGCAGCCGGCGGTCGCGGGCGCCGGGGTTGGTCCGGGTGCCGCCCGGAGGGCGTCCGCCCTCGAGGTAGCAGGCGAGCCGCTCGGCGGACATGTTCGAGCCGTAGCTGACGTACCAGACCGGTGGCGTGAGGGTGTCGGGCTGCAGAGAGGACGACATGACCGAACACCGTACCCGGTGAGCTGGACTGGACCGGGACAGCCGGTGCAGGCGTCACACCCGTCCGGTCCCGGTACGAGGCCGAACGGCGAGCAAGGAGCAACGCCATGCGCCGTGCGCCTTCTGGAGGGAGGGGGCACGGCCTACACCGGAGGAGTCATCCGTATGTCTCTCACACGTCTCACGTCCGCAGTCGCCGCCGGGGTGCTCGGAGCAGTGACCCTCGTCGCTGCCCCGCCGGCCGGGGCCGCCGCTCCGCCCCGCGAGCGCAGCCTGGCCACGGTCCTGGCCGCGGACGGCAACCGGCTCGACAGGAACTGGCAGGACTTCGACATCCTCGACAAGGCCGTGCACCGGGTGCTGGCGGCCAAGCCGGGAAGCTCGGTGGCGGTGCTGGCCGACGGGTCGGTGCGGCTGACCGCCTTCCTGCCCACCGATCGCGCGTTCCGGAAGCTGGTCACCGACCTGACCGGCAAGCGGCGGCACACCGAGCGCGGCGTGCTCCGGGCCATCAACCGCCTGGTCGACACGAACACTCTCGAGAGCGTGCTGCTCTACCACGTCGTTCCCGGCTCGACGATCACCTACCGCCAGGCGCAGCACGCCGACGGCGCGAAGCTCACCACGGCCCTGTCGGGCGGAAAGCTGCGCGTCCAGGTGACCGGGAAGCGCCACGTCTTCCTCGGCGACGCCGACACGAACGACCGCAATGCCCGCGTGCTCCGCACCCTTGAGAACATCAACCAGGGCAACAAGCAGATCGCGCACGGCGTCGACCGGGTCCTGCGCCCGGTCGACCTCTGACCGAGCAGACGACGGAGGGCCCCGCCGGTTCTCGGCGAGGCCCTCCGGGCTCTGTCGGCTGGGTCAGCCGGTGGTGTCAGACGGTCGGCGCGACGGCCTCGGTCTCAGCGTGCGCACCCCGGACGACGCGGTCGTGCCGGAGCGACGAGCCGCGGGTCTCCTTGGCGAAGAGCACCGCGATGATCGTCAGCACCGAGGCGGCCGAGACGTAGAGCGCCACCGCCATGGTGTTGTTGCCGTCTCCGCTGGCCAGCAGCTTCACCGCGATGATCGGCGCGAGGGCACCGGCGAAGATCGACGCGAGCTGGTAGCCGACGGACGCGCCGGTGTAGCGGACCGACGTACCGAACAGCTCGGAGAAGAACGCGGCCTGCGGGGAGTACATCAGCGCGTGCAGCATCAGGCCCACGACCACGGCGAGGATCAGGCGCGACTCGCGCCCGTCCTGGACGAGGTCGAAGAACTTGAACGACCACAGCGCCACGCCGACCGCGCCGGCCAGGTAGAGCGGACGACGACCGATCCGGTCGGACAGCGCGCCCACGATCGGGATCCAGACGAAGTGCACCACCGAGCCGACCAGCAGCGCCTGCAGGATCGGGCCCTTGTCGGCCTTCGCGAAGTCCACGATGTAGGTGATCACGACGACGGTGAAGATGTAGTAGGAGATGTTCTCCGCCATCCGCATCCCCATCGCGATGAGGACCTCCTTCGGGTAGTTCTTGATCACCTCGAAGAACGGCATGTGCGAAGCGGTCTGCTTCTTCTCCGCGATCTCGGCCTTGGCCTCCTGGAAGACCGGCGACTCCTCGATCGAGAGGCGCACCCACAGCCCGACCATCACGAGGACCGCGGACAGCACGAACGGGATCCGCCAGCCCCACGCGTTGAACGCGGTGTCGCTCTGCACCGCGGCCAGGACGAACAGCACACCGGTGGCGAGCAGGTTGCCCATCGCCACACCGGCCTGCGGCCACGAGGACCAGAACCCACGGTGCTTGTCGTGACCGTGCTCCGCGGCCATCAGCACCGCGCCGCCCCACTCGCCGCCGACGGCGAAGCCCTGCAACAGCCGGCAGGCCAGCAGCAGGATCGGTGCGGCGACACCGAGGGTGGCGTACGTCGGCAGCAGGCCGATCGCGATGGTCGAGAGGCCCATCATCAGCAGCGAGACGACGAGCATCTTCTTGCGACCGACCCGGTCACCGAAGTGCCCGAAGACCACACCGCCGAGCGGGCGTGCGACGAAGCCCAGGGCGTAGGTGCCGAAGGCGAGCAGCGTGCCGGTCACCGGGTCCGAGGACGGGAAGAACAGCTTTCCGAAGACCAGGGCGGCGGCCGACCCGTAGAGGAAGAAGTCGTACCACTCGACGGCGGTGCCGATCAGGCTGGCGAAGACCACCTTGACGATCGACCCCGGCGTGCGGGACGGGTGGGCCCCCGAGGCCCGGGAGGCGGGTGATTGCGTGGTCATGTCGTTCTTTCCTTTCACGCGGCGGTCCAGCCGCCATCCATGAGAAATGAGCTTCCGGTGACCGAGTCGGTGCCGGGTCCGCACAGGAAGCCGACGAGGTCGGCCACCTCCGCGGGCTCGACGAGCCGCTTCACCGGGGTCCTGGCGAGCAGGACCTCGTCGAGGACCTCGTCCTCGCCGATTCCGTGGGTGCGCGCCTGGTCGTGGATCTGTCCTTCGACCAGAGGGGTGCGGACGTAGCCCGGGCACACCGTGTTGCTGGTGACGCCCTTGCCCGCCGCCTCCAGGGCGATGACCTTGGAGAGTCCTTCGAGGCCGTGCTTGGCCGAGACGTACGCCGACTTGAACGCCGACGCGCGGTGCCCGTGCACGGACGAGACGTGCACGAGGCGGCCCCAGCCACGCTCGTACATGCCGGGGAGGAGGCCTCGGGCGAGCCGGAACGGCGCCTCCAGCATCAGCCGCTGGATGAACGCGAACCGCTCCGGGTCGAAGTCCTCGACCGGCGCCACGTGCTGCACGCCGGCGTTGTTCACCAGGATGTCGGCGCGCACCTCGGCGCCGAGGCCGAGTGCGTCGATCGACGTACCGTCGGACAGGTCGGCCACCAGGTGCTCACCGCCCACGTCGGCGGCGACCTGCTTGGCGCCCGCCTCGTCGCGGTCCAGGACCAGCACGTGCGCGCCGTCCGCGGCGAGCCGTTCGGCGACGGCGCGGCCGATGCCGCTCGCGCCGCCGGTGACGAGGGCGGTCCGTCCGGCCAAGGATCCGTTCGGGGATCCGCCCTGGGATCCGCCCTGGGAGGGCGTGATGCTCGTCTCACTCATAGGCCCCGACGCTACGGGCTGATCACAGGCTCGGCCTATGTGCTCGCAGCACATATACCTGCCAGTCCAGTGTGGATCCCGGCCTGTCAGGCGGAGCGGAGGCGCCAGAGGCGGAGCGCGAGCTGGACGTCGAGGCCGCGGGCCGGGTCGCGCCAGTCGTCGCCGAGCAGGGTGCTGACCCGGTCGAGCCGCTGGGCGACCGTGTTCGGGTGCACGTGCAGCTGCTTGGCGGTCTCGGCGGGACGGGCGCCGGAGGCGAACCACGCCTCCAGGGTGGCGACCAGCTCGGTGCCCCGGCGCTCGTCGTAGGCGAGCACCGGGCCGACCATGCTGGTGATGAACGCGGCGAGCTCGTCGGGGCCGTTCTGGCCGAGCAGCAGCCGGGCCAGCCCGAGACCCGCGGGGTCGCTGACCTCACCGGTGCGGCCGAGGGTGACCAGGGTGTCCAGGCAGCGACGGGCCTCGAGGTACGCCGCGGCCACGTCGCCCGGCCCGGTCGCGGCCGGCGCCACGCCCACGGTGCAGGCGCCACCGGCGGCGCGCAGCCGCTCGTGCAGCTGCCGTGCGACGGACAGCGGGTCGTCGGTCGCGGGCGCCACGAGCACCACACGGCCGTCGTGCTCGCCGGCAAGGCCCTGCAGCTCACCACCGAGCCGGGCGGCGACCTGCGCGGCGCGGTGCCGCTCGACCCCCTCGACGAGCGCGACCGCCACGACCGTGGGGCCCTCCAGAGCGGCGCGCTGGCGCCGGGCCCGCTCGCGCAGCCGGGACTCGTCGAGGTCACGGCCCTCGAGCAGGTCGCTGAGCAGCTCGCCGCGCACCCGCTCCTCGGCCTCGGCGACCGACCGGCTGAACAGCAGCACCAGCGCCGTGACCAGGGCCCCGCGTTCGAGGGTGCGCCGGTCCGCGAGGCCGAGCTCGGACGGCAGCCCGTGCAGCACCAGCGTGCCGAGGTGCTCGGTGCCGGCGAGGGCGACCGCGACGTACGACGGGCCGCCCGCAGAGGATTCCGGCATGCTCACCTCGACGCTGCGACCGGACGCCCGAGCCTCGGCCACCGCGTCGGCGAGACCCTCGACCGCGACGCCGTCCCCGTGCCCCGCCAGGCAGTGCCCCTCGCTGTCCAGGACCACGACCGAGCCGTGCAGCACCTGGGCCACCACGTCGGCCACGTCGGCGACACCGCCGCCGTGCAGCAGCACGTCGGTCAGCTTGTCGTGCGCGTCGGCAGCGACCTCGACGGCCTCGGCCTGCGCACGCACCTGCTGGTTGGCCCGGTCGATCCGCTCGAACAGCCGCGCGTTCTCCAGCGCCACGGCGGCGTGCGCGGCGAACGACATCAGCAGCGACACCTCCCCGGGCGGGAAACGCCGCACGTTGCGGTGCACGGCGAGCAGCGCGCCGATGACCGTGCCCTCGACGGTCAGTGGGACGCCGAGGATGGCGCGGATGTTCTCCCCGTCCACCGCGGTGTCGATGAACTCGCGGTGCAGGAACCGGTCGTCGTTCTGGTAGTCCTCGGTGTAGTAGGGCTCCCCGGTCTGCGCGACGAGCCCGAGCAGCCCGGTGCCCAGCGGCAGCCGCAGCCGCCGGAACTCCGGGGTCAGCGCCCCGTCGGTGACCTTCATGTACGACGCACCGTCGGTCTCGTCGTTGAGGGACAGGTAGGTCATGTCCGCGTGCAGCAGGGACCGGGCCCGCCGCACGATCGCGGTGAGGATCGCGTCGACGTCGCGGATCGCGGTGAGGTCGTTGGCCGTCTCGTAGAGCGCGGACATCTCCGCCTCGCGCTGGCGCTGCCGCTCCATCTGCTCACGGATCCGCAGGGCGACCGTTCGGTGCCCGCGCAGCCGCTCGAGCTCGTCCCCCGTGACCCCGGCGGCCATCGCCTCGGTGACGACCGCGTCGAACGCCTCGCGCGGCGCCTCGCCGTACAGCAGGTCCAGGAACTGCTCGCTCATCGCCGCTGCCTCAGGCGTCGCGCTTCTGGAACAGCGCCAGGCTCGCCACCATCAGCACGGCGCAGAACACCCCGAAGACCGCGAAGCCCTGCCACGCGGTCAGCGGCTGGGTCGCTCCCCCGAGGTCGATCTCCCGGATCATCCGCTGGCCGGCGTCGAACGGCAGGAACCGGACCGCCCCGGCGAGATGGTCGCGCAGCCACGGGACGCCGGTCACGATGCCGGACACCACGTTCTCCAGCACGAACGGCCACAGGAACATCAGCACCAGGGCGACGACCTGCTGCCGGACCAGCGCGGTGAACGCCGAGACCACCCAGGTCAGCAGCAGGGCGTAGACCGTGCAGCGGCCCACCATCTGCAAGCCGGCGGACGAGAGCACGTGGACCCCGGTCCCGGACAGGACGGCCGCACCGAGCACCAGAGACACGACGCTCACCGCGGCGGCCAGCGCGGACACCCAGGCACCGACCACGACGTACTTCGCGACCAGCACCGAGACCCGGTCGGGGGCTGCGGTCAGCGTCGCGCGGATCATCCCGTGGCGGTACTCGTGGCCCCACGCGAAGACGCCGATCATCGCCACGACGTAGGCCAGCAGGTAGGGGACGAACACCGATGCGCCCTGCGAGGCGACCGCGGCGGGCAGCAGGCGTACGTCGTCGGGCGCCGGCGCGCCGTTCCCGGTGATCTCCGACCGGGAGGCCAGGGCGATCAGCACGGAGATGCCCACGCCGAGGAGCGCCGACACCCCGGTCAGCCACCACGTGGAGCGCAGCGTCGTGATGCGGGTCCACTCGTAGCGGATCGCGTCGGTCAGGGTGCCGCTCATGCGGTGCCTCCGCTCCCGGGCGCGCCCGTGATCTGGTGCGCCTCGAACTCCTGCGCACCCTGGGTCGCCTCGAGGAAGGCCTCCTCGAGGGTGGCCACCCGGTTGGACAGCTCGTGCAGCCGGATCCGGCCGTCGAACGCCAGGTCGCCGATGCGTTGCGCGTCCAGACCGGTCACCGAGACCGTGCCCGGCTCGACCGTGTCGACCCGGGCGCCCGCGCGGTGCAGTACGTCGACCAGCTCGGTGACCTGCGGGGACCGCACGATCACCGCGTTGCGGACGGATGTCTTGACGAAGTCCTCGATCGGCCCGCTCGCGATCAGCCGCCCGCGTCCGATCACCACGAGCTCGTCGGCCATCAGCGCCATCTCCGAGAGCAGGTGGCTGGAGACGAACACCGAGCGTCCGGTCGCGGCGAAGCCCTTGAGCAGCTCGCGGATCCACTGGATGCCCTGCGGGTCGAGGCCGTTCGCCGGCTCGTCGAGGATCAACGTGTGCGGGTCGCCGAGCAGGGCCGCCGCGAGGCCGAGACGCTGGCCCATGCCGAGGGAGAAGGTCCGCGGCTTCTTGCGCGCGACCGCGGTGAGGCCGAGCTGCTCGAGCACCTCGTCGACGCGGCTCGTGGCGATGCCGTTGGCGGCGGCCAGCATGCGCAGGTGGTTGCGCGCCTTGCGGGTCGGGTGGAACGGCTTGGCCTCGAGCAGCGCCCCGACGTGCTGCATCGGGCGCCGCAGCGACGTGAACGGGACGCCGTCGAAGGTCGTCGTACCCGCCCCGTGGTCGAGCCCGAGCATCAGCCGCATCGTCGTGGACTTGCCGGCGCCGTTCGGCCCGAGGAAGCCGGTCACGCTCCCGGGCCGGACGTCGAAGCTGAGGTTCTCGACCGCGGGCTTGCCGGCATAGACCTTGCCCAGCCCTCGCGCCTGGATGACCGCCATGCGCTCATCCTGTCATCCGGACTCGCGAGTCCCGTGTTACGGGCGTGACTCCCGGGCGATTGCTTCGTTGCACCCTCCAGGCACAGCCACATCCGGCTGCCACCACGAGCAGGGAGAACGGCCGATGCGCTCAGCACGTCGATGGGTCAGTAGCAGGTCGGTGCGGGTCGCCGCCGTGACCGGGCTGCTCGCCGGGGGGCTCACCCTGAGCACCGCGGACGCCGCAACCCCCACCGAGGGCACGGTGTCCGACACCAGCACCAGCGTGTCCTGGGGTGGCGGGCCGTTCGTGGCCCCCAACGCGACCGGCGGAGCGCTGGACCAGCCGGACTGCAGCGTCCCGTCCTCGTGCGACGACTTCACGCTGCACGTGAGCACCCCGGCCGGCTACGGCAGCACGCACACGCTGAACATCAAGGTGTCCTGGGCCAACACGGCCGCGGACTTCGACGTCTACGTGCTCGACAAGGCCGGCAACACCGTGGGCACCGCGGCGTCGAGCGCCGACCCGGAGCTGGTGGTCCTGCCGCCGGACTCCGGCGACTACACCGTGCGCGTGGTGCCCTACGCCCCGCTCGGCGAGTCCTACGACGCGACCGCGACCCTCGCGACCGTCCCGGCCAACCCGGCTCCGGGCACGGACACGCCGCCGACGTTCGCCGACTACGCGGCCCCGGAGTCGCTCCCCGACGCGAACAACGCCGGTGAGCCGTCGATCGGCACGAACTTCGCCACCGGGTCGACGATGTTCCAGTCCTACCTGTCCACCTACAAGGTCGGCTTCGACGACTCGACCAGCCCGGCCAGGGCGACCTGGACCGACGCCTCGGCCAACGCCGGCAACGGCTGCCCCCAGGGCGGCACGGCCAGCCTCGACCCGATCCTGTTCACCGACCACCGGACCGGTCGCACCTTCGAGTCGCAGCTGTCCGGCGCGGACTCGCTGACCTGCTACACCGACGACGACGGCAAGACCTGGTCGCCGAGCACGGGCGGCGGCATCCCCTCCGGCGTCGACCACCAGACCATCGGCGGCGGGGCGTTCTCGGCCGACGGTGTCGGGGCCTTGCCCACCTCGACGTACCAGGACGCGGTCTACTACTGCAGCCAGGACATCGCGACCGCGTTCTGTGCGGTCTCACGTGACGGTGGTACGACGTTCGGGGCGGGCGTCCCGACGTACAGCCTGCTCGACTGCGGCGGCCTGCACGGGCACGTGAAGGTCGCGCCGGACGGCACCGCCTACCTCCCGAACAAGGGTTGCGGCGCCGACCAGGCCGCCATCGTGTCCCAGGACAACGGCACCAGCTGGACGGTCTCCAAGGTCCCCGGCGCGACGCCCGGCGACTCCGACCCGTCGGTGGGTGTCGGCTCGAACGGCACGGTCTACTTCGGGTACGTCGGGGCGGACGGCAAGCCCGGCATGGCGGTCAGCCGTGACCAGGGCAAGACGTGGACCGACCGGCAGACCGTCGGCACGGCGTACGGCATCCAGAACGCGGTGTTCCCGACCGTGGTCGCCGGCGACGACGACCGCGCCTCGATCGCCTACCTGGGCACACCGACCGGCGGCAACTACCAGGACAACGCCAACTTCCACGGCGAGTGGCACCTGTACGTCGACACCACCTACGACGGCGGCAAGACCTGGGTGACCAGCGACGCGACGCCGAACGACCCGGTCCAGGTCGGCTCGATCTGCACCGGTGGCACGACCTGCGGCGACGACCGCAACCTGCTGGACTTCATCGACGTGACGGTCGACGACCACGGTCGCGTCGAGGCCGGCTACGCCGACGGCTGCATCAAGGCCTGCGTGAGCGACCCGCAGCACGTGGGCCGCGACGCCTACGCGACGATCGCGCGGCAGAGCGGTGGCCGGACGCTCTTCGCGAAGTACGACCCGGCCGTCCCGACGACAGGCGACACCTCCGAGACCGTCGCGAAGTGAGGCGGGGTGTGCGGGCCGCGGCGCTCCTCGTCGCCGCGGCCGTGATGTCGACGTCCCTGACGGCGTGCGGGGGCGAGTCCGAGGCCGAGAGCGAGAAGAAGGCCGAGGGGTTCTCGCAGGCCGCGGACCTCTCCACGTGCACGGCGGACGCGAAGGCGGCGTCCAAGCCCTACGGAGACGGCTTCCCCGAGGACTGGCCGTTCCCGCCGGACACGGTGGTGTTCAACGCCGAGGACCGCGGCAGTGACGGCACGATCGTCACCGGCATCTCCTCGGCCGAGCTCGCCTCCATCCTCGACTTCATGAACTCCCAGGTCGTCGGGGCCGGCTTCGCGACCGAGAAGGGCGAGACCGAGGAGCACGACGCGGAGGCGGAGTGGAAGGGCAACGGCTTCCGCGGCCGCTGGGCCATCCGGGAGTCCGCGAAGTGCCCCGGCGAGACCGTGATCCAGGTGCTCTCCGCCGCCGACTGAGCTCTCACGACCCGACCGCGAGCAGCAGGTCAGTATCGTGGTGAGGATGTCCACGTCCTCGGGGCCCGCGCCCCGCACCCTCGCCGACCAGTTCCGTGCCTGGTCGGACGCGGAGCTGGCTGCCCTGCTCCGCGCACGGCCGGACCTGGCCACCCCGACCCCGCAGGACACCTCGCAGCTGGCCTCGCGCGCCGGCACCCGCGCATCGGTGCTGCGCGCCGTCGACCAGCTGACCCTGCTCGAGCTGACGGTCCTCGACGCGGTGCTGGCCCTCGGGGGTACGGCGTCCACGTCGGCGCTGCGCACGGCCGTCAACGCCGACCCCGCCCACGTCGACGCCGCCGTCGACCGGGTCCGCGGGCTGGCACTGGTGTGGGGCACCGACGACGCCCTGCGCGCACTGAGCGTCCTCAACGACGTCGTCGGCACCCGGATCAGCCGGCTCGGGCCGCCGGCTGCGGCGCTGATGTCCGGCTACGGCCCGTCCCGGGTGACCACGATCGCCCGCGACCTCGGCCTCACGCCGAGCGGCAACAAGCACGACGACGTCGAGGCGATCGGGGTGCACCTCGCCGACCCGGCCGAGGTGGCCAAGCTGGTCGCGGAGGTCGACGACCAGGCCCGCGCGATCCTCGAGCACCTCGCCCAGGAGGGCAAGGACGGCTCGGTCGAGTCCACCGAGCGGACGGCTTCGCGGGCCACGGCCGGCAGCCCCGTCGACCAGCTGCTGGCGCGCGGCCTGCTGGTCGCCCGCGACCGCAAGCACGTCGCCGTCCCGCGCGAGGTCGCGATCTGCCTGCGGGACGGTCACACCACCGGCACGGCGGCCGACGTCCAGCCGGCCCTGGCCACCTCGTCGCGCGAACCGGCCCTGGTCGACCGGGCCGCGGCGGGCGCCGCCTTCGAGCTGGTCCGGCACGTCGAGCTGCTCCTCGAGCACTGGGGTACGGCGCCCCCGTCGGCGTTGCGGACCGGCGGGCTCGGCGTACGCGACCTGAAGGCGACCGCCGAGCTGCTGCACCTCGACGATCGGACCGCAGCACTCCACGTCGAGATCGCCCTGGCCGCCGACCTGGTCGCCGTGGGCACGTCCCCGGACGGTGACTCGGCGTGGCTGCCGACCGACGCTTTCGACATCTGGAGCGCGGCCTCGGTCGCGGACCGGTGGGCCCGGCTCGCGCTGGCGTGGCTGGACTCACCCCGGCTGGTGGGCCTGGTCGGCGGCCGCGACAACGGCAAGCCGGTCAACGCGCTGGTGCCCGACCTGGAGCGGATGTGGCTGCCGGAGACCCGGCGGACCGCGCTGGCCGAGGTGGCCGCGCTCGAGCCGGGCTCGGTTCTCGCCGCCGGCACCGGCGTCGCCTCGCTCGTGGAGCGGATGTCCTGGCTGCGCCCGCGCCGGCCGGCCGCCCGCGCCGAAGCGGTGGCGTGGGCCGTCGAGGAGTCCGCTGTCGTCGGCGTCACCGCGCTCGGCGGGGTGTCCGCGCACGGCCGGGCCCTGCTCTCCCCCGACGACCCCCTGCACCACGCGCCGTCCGTGCTCGAGCCGCTGCTGCCCGAGCCCGTCGACCACGTCCTGCTCCAGGCCGACCTGACCGCCGTCGCGCCCGGCCCTCTCGAGCAGGACCTCGCCCGGCACCTGGCCACCCTCGCGGACGTCGAGTCGCGCGGCGGGGCCACCGTCTACCGGTTCACCGAGGCGTCCGTGCGGCGCGCGTTCGACTCGGGCTGGTCGGCGGGCGAGGTGCACGGCTTCATCGCGTCCTCCTCACGGACGCCGGTGCCGCAGGCGCTGTCCTACCTCGTCGACGACGTGTCCCGCCGCTTCGGCACGATCCGGGTGGGGGCGGCCGAGTCGTTCCTGCGCAGCGACGACGAGGCAGCGCTCACCGAGCTGGTGCACCACCCCAAGGCCGCGGGGCTGCGCCTGCGCCGCATCGCCCCCACCGTCCTGGTCAGCGACGTGCCGCTCGACGTGCTCCTGCCCCGGCTGCGCGAGCTCGGCTCCGCCCCGGTCGTCGAGGCACCTGACGGGACGGTCCGGCTGGCCCGGCGCGAGGTGCTCCGGGCCCGCACGCCGCGCCGCCACCCGGCGGGAGCCGACCCCGGGATCGTGCCGGGGCCGCTGACCGCCCAGGCCGCTGCCCGGCTCTCGGCCCGCGTGGCCTCCACCGTCACCGCGCTGCGGGCCGGTGACCGCGCCGCCGCCCACCGCCCCGGCCCGACCACGCGGGCGTCCGAGCCGACCACCCCGGCCGCCACGCTGGCGGTGCTCCGGGAGTCCGTCGAGGCCGGCACGACCGTGTGGATCGGGTACGTCGACAACCACGGCTCGACGGTCGAGCGGGTCGTCGACCCGGTCAAGGTCGAGGCGGGGTGGCTCTCGGCCTACGACCACCGCACCGAGGACGTGCGGTCCTTCGCGGTGCACCGCATCACCGCCGTACGTCGCCTGGAGGCATGACCACCGTTCCGCTCGCCCGAGCGGCCTGCCGGCGTACGCGGCTCAGCCCGGTGCCCGGTCGGAGGTCCTGGGCTTCACCGCCATCAGCATCTCGAAGGAGCCGGCCGGCATCGGCCGGCCGAGGTGCCAGCCCTGGACCAGGTCGCAACCGAGCTCGTTGAGGATGAACAGCGTCCCCTCGTCCTCGACGCCCTCGGCCACCATCCGCAGCCCCAGCGCGTGGGTGAGGTCGATGGTCGAGCGCACGATCGCGGTCGCCCTGAGCTCGGTGACGATGTGCGCGCAGAACGCCCGGTCGAGCTTGATCTCGGTGATCGGCAGCTTCAGGAGGTACTCCAGGCTGCTGTAACCGGTGCCGTAGTCGTCGACCGCCAGCCGCACTCCGAGGTCGGCCAGGGCCTGCATCACGGTCTGGGCGAGCTCCGGGTTGCGCATCATCGCGGTCTCGGTGATCTCGATGGTGAGCGCCTCGGGCGGCAGATCGTGCCGGAGCAGCGCCGAGGCGACGATCTTGACCAGGCCTTCGTCGCGCAGGTCGGAGGCCGATACGTTCACCGAGACGGTCAGGTCGGCCCCGTCCCTGCGCCAGCGCGCCAGGTCCCCGAGCGCCACGTCCAGCACCCGCTCGGCGATCGCCGGGGTGAGCTTGTAACGCTCGGCCGTCTCCAGGAACTCCCCGGGTGCCAGCCGGCCGCGCTCGGGGTGGTCCCACCGCACCAGCGCCTCGGCGGCGACCAGCTCACCCTCGGCGCTCACGATGGGCTGGTACTCCACCGTGAGCTCGTGCCGTTCGAGGGCGCCGTAGAGGTCCTCCGCCACCGACAGCCGCTTGCGGCGGTCCCCCACGCCGGCCGGCGAGTGGTAGCAGACGGGCTCACCGGAGGTCTTCGCCGCGTACATCGCTGCGTCGGCGGCGAAGAGCATGTCCCCCCGGTTGCGAGCGTGCAGCGGCGACGTGGCGAGCCCGATGGAGGCCTGCACGTGCAGCACGACGTCCCGCAGGGTGATCGGCTCCGCAAGACTCTCCTGAAGCGCACTGCCGCAAGCCATGGCCGCGTTGAAGGTGTCCGCCTCGTGCAGGATGACCGCGAACTCGTCGCCGCCGAGCCGGGCGAGCAGGTGCGGTGTCTGCAGCTCCCGAAGCGCACCAGCGAACCGGGACACCACGGCCTGCAACAGCTCGTCCCCGGCGGAGTGGCCGAACGAGTCGTTGACCTCCTTGAAGTGGTCGAGGTCGATCAGGGCCAGGGAGAACCCCCGCGGCTCATCGCCCTGCTCCGTCTCCCGGGCGAACACGTCGTCGAGGGCGGTGTACAACGCCCGGCGGTTGGCCGCACCCGTGAGCTCGTCGGTCAGCGCGAGCTCGCGCACCGCCGCGAGCTCCCGCAGCTGCAGGAACGCGAGCACGAGCCGGACCGCGCAGGTGACCAGGGTCAGCAGCGAGAGGACCGTGGGCAGCGGGTTGTCCTGCCAGGCCGGCGCGGCTGCGAGTACGACGACCGCGCTGACCGCGGCCACCGCCACCACGACGAGGGACCGGGCGCCGGGAAGGCTCCGCACCCGGATCGGCCGCACGCTGGTCGCGCCGACGGCCAGCAGGACGATCCCGACCGGCCAGAGGGCGTCGAGCCAGGTGCCCACCCGGTAGGAGCCGAAGGCGAGGCGGTGCGCGTAGACGATGTCGCCGGTCCCGAACACCAGCAGTCCCGTGGCCCACAGCAGGAACGACCTGCCGTTGGCGGCGCCGACCATGCCCACCGCGCCGAGTGTCACCGCGATCACCACCACCGCGCTGAACGGGTAGGCCAGCGTGGTCGCGGCGGTGAGGCTGCCGTCCCACACCTTCGCGATCAGCGGCGCGATCGCCCAGGTCGCGACCGAGGCCCCGGCCAGCGTGCCGCTGATGCCGTCGAGCGCGATGATCAGGCGGACGCCCCGCAGGTGCTCGCGCAGGGCCAGGAGCAGACCGGTGAGCAGGAACGGGTAGACCGCGAGGTACCCCGCGTCCGCGATCGACGGGAACGGCACGGGCCCGCGGGTGAGCTGGACCAGGTAGAAGACGTTGCCGAACAGGTAGAGGCAGACTCCCACCGCGAGCGGGAAGGTCCAGCCCCGCGCCTCCCGGTGGGCGGCGGCCCGGCGGACGAGCAGCAGCGCCGCGCAGACGAACACCACGTTGCCGAGCACGAGGTCGCGGACCCAGCCCGGGACGGCGTGTCCGCCGAGCAGCAGGACGCAGAGGTACGCGCCCAGCAGCGCGTACGTGACGGCGTGCAACCCCCGTGGCGCCCTCACGGCACCTCCTCAACATGCGTCGACATCCCCGGCATCGGCAGCCCCAAGTGCACCAGAACGGCACCGCGTGCACGGAAGAACCATCCGATATCCCCCCTCAATGATCGGATCCTGGCGGGTCGTACTTGACCGGGACGGCGGAGCCGGTCCGTCTTGGCCCCCGGCGTAAGATCTAGGGATGGACTTTGTTCGTTACGCGGAGCGGTCTGCGGGGCTGGTGAACGCCGACCTCGGCGACGCCGGGCACCTGCTGCACTTCCTCGACGAACGCCAGTGGCTGCACAAGTCGGTCGTCGAACGGGACGCCGTAGCCCTGCGCCGGTTCGTCAAGGAGCTCCGGCCCGTCTTCGAGGCGTCGAACGCCGGCGACGAGCACGCCGTGGTCGACCGGCTCAACGCCCTGCTCGCCAAGCACCCCGTCACGCCGTACATCGCGGGCCACGAGCCCGGCCGGTGGCACATGCACGTGGCGGACCAGGAGTCGTCGGTCTCCGAGCTGCTGATCGCCGAGTCCCTGATGGGGCTCTCGACGCTGGTCTGCGACCTCGGGGCGACCCGCCTCGGTGTGTGCGACGCCTCCCCCTGCACCAACGTCTTCGTGGACACCTCCCCGAACCAGTCCCGGCGCTACTGCTCCGACCGGTGCTCCTCACGCGCCAACGTCGCCGCCTACCGCGCCCGGCAGAGAGCAGCCACCGCATGAGCAGCGCCCTCGACGGCCCGCTGATCGTCCAGTCCGACAAGACGCTGCTCCTCGAGATCGAGCACGAACGCGCGCAGGACTGCCGCAAGGCCATCGCCCCGTTCGCGGAGCTCGAGCGCTCCCCCGAGCACGTGCACACCTACCGGCTGACGCCGCTCGGGCTGTGGAACGCGCGCGCGGCCGGGCACGACGCCGAGCAGGTGGTCGACACCCTGCTGAGCTACAGCCGGTACGCCGTCCCGCACGCGCTGCTCGTCGACATCGCCGAGACGATGGCCCGCTACGGCCGGCTCCGGCTCGACAAGCACCCCACGCACGGCCTCGTGCTGACCAGCAACGACCGGCCGGTGCTCGAGGAGGTGCTGCGCGCCAAGAAGATCAAGCCGATGGTCGGCGAGCGGCTCGACGACGCGACGGTCGTCGTACACCCCTCCGAGCGCGGCAACCTCAAGCAGGCGCTGCTCAAGATCGGCTGGCCGGCCGAGGACTTCGCCGGGTACGTCGACGGCGAGGCGCACGCCATCGACCTGGCCCAGGACGGCTGGACGCTGCGGGCCTACCAGGCCGAGGCCGCCGAGTCCTTCTGGCACGGCGGCTCGGGGGTGGTGGTGCTGCCCTGCGGCGCCGGCAAGACGATCGTCGGCGCGGCCGCGATGGCGCAGGCCAAGGCCACCACGCTGATCCTCGTGACCAACACGGTCTCCGCCCGCCAGTGGAAGGAGGAGCTGGTCCGTCGTACGTCGCTGACCGAGGACGAGATCGGCGAGTACTCCGGCACGAAGAAGGAGATCCGCCCGGTCACCATCGCGACGTACCAGGTGATGACCACCCGCCGGAAGGGTGTCTACGCCCACCTCGAGCTGTTCGACGCCAAGGACTGGGGCCTGGTCGTCTACGACGAGGTGCACCTGCTGCCGGCGCCGATCTTCCGGATGACCGCGGACCTGCAGGCCCGGCGGCGGATCGGGCTGACCGCGACGCTGATCCGCGAGGACGGCCGCGAGGGCGACGTGTTCTCGCTGATCGGCCCGAAGCGGTACGACGCCCCGTGGAAGGACATCGAGGCGCAGGGGTACATCGCCCCCGCGGACTGTGTCGAGGTGCGGGTCACGCTGCCGGAGGGCGAACGGTTCGTCTATGCCACCGCCGAGCCCGACGAGCGCTACCGCCTCGCGTCCTGCACCGGCGCCAAGACCCGGCTCGTCGAGGAGCTGGTCGCCAAGCACAGGGGCGAGCCGACCCTGGTGATCGGCCAGTACATCGACCAGCTCGACGAGATCGGCGAGCGGCTCGGCGCGCCGGTGATCAAGGGCGAGACCAAGGTCAAGGAGCGCGAGCGGCTGTTCAACGCGTTCCGGCACGGCGAGATCGACCTGCTCGTGGTCTCCAAGGTCGCGAACTTCTCCGTCGACCTGCCCTCGGCCGCCGTCGCCATCCAGGTGTCCGGCTCGTTCGGGTCGCGCCAGGAGGAGGCCCAGCGGCTGGGCCGGCTGCTGCGCCCCAAGCAGGACAAGCGCTCGGCGCGGTTCTACGCGATCGTCTCGCGGGACACCGTGGACGCGGACTTCGCCCAGCACCGGCAGCGGTTCCTCGCCGAGCAGGGCTACGCCTACCGCATCGTCGACGCGGACGACATCGCCACCAGCTAGGTCGACCGAGAGTCGAGCTCGTGCTCAGGGGAGTGGCTCAGCGCAGCACGGACGGCAGCACCTCGGCCAACCGCTCGTAGTCGCCTGGCTCGTTGTAGACCGCGCCGCTGAGCCGGATCCAGCCCCGTCCGCCGAACGCCACGACCTGGCACTCGACCCGCTCGGCGCTGAGGGCCTCGTAGAGACCGCTCGCTCCGGCCTCGGTGTCCGCGACACCGTCCGGCAGGGCGACCAGCCGCAGGCACGGGGCCGGCGCGGCGGGCAGCCGGCCGTCGTGGCGGGGCAGCCCGGTCCGTCGTACGGCGTCGTCGACCACCCCGGCGCCCGCCTCGAGCAGCACGCGTGCACGGTCCCCGATCGCCGGCCCGCCGGCGTCGTGCCAGAAGTCGGCCGCGGCGGCGAGGGCGTACCAGCCGCTGTAGTCGTCGGTGCCGTAGGTGTCGAACGGCAGCGGGAACGGCATCCCGTGGTTCCAGCTCGTCGTCAGCGGCAGCAGCGTCTCCCGCTCCGCCTCGCTGACCCACAACGCGGTCGTGCCGCGCGGGGCGAACCCCCACTTGTGCCAGGTCCCGCTCCAGAAGTCGGCGCCGCTGCCGGCCGGCCGGGCCTCCACCTGGCCCGGCACGTGCGCGGCGTCGACGAACGACAGCGCGCCGACCGACCGGGCCGCTTCGCACACGGCCCGCACCGGGAGCACCGCTCCGGTCGGGGAGGTGATGTGGTCGGTGATCACCAGCCGGACCGACTGGCTGCGGGACGCGACCACGTCGAAGGCGTGCCGGTAGGCCTGCACCACCCGGTCCTCGTCGGCGTCGACCGGGAAGGACACCACGTGGTACGACGCACCGGTCCGGCCGCACCAGTGGGCGACGGACCGCTTCACCGACTCGTAGCCCTGCTCGTTGAGGACGATCACGTCGCCCGTCCCGAGGCGGCCCTGCTCGGTCAGCGAGGCCAGCACCGTCGCGGTCGCCTGGGTGACGTTGCGGACCAGCGCGACCTCGTCGGCACCGACGCCGAGCAGCGCGGCCCCGGTCGCGCGGGCCGCCGCCTTCAACCCGGGACTCTCCACCCGGAAGAACCGCATCGGGTTGCTCTCGGCGCGCTCGCGGATGCGCTGCTGCTGCTCCGCGACGACGCGCGGGACCGCTCCGAACGAGCCGTGGTTGAGGTGGGTGATGGACGGGTCGAGGCTGAACGCGTCACGCACCCGGCCAGTGTGCCAGGTGGCCTCGGCTACGGCAGTGCCGCGGCGGCCGCGATCGCCCGGCGGATCAGTCCGGGCCCGACTCCACCCGACGGGGTGGCCGCGGGGTTCGGCGGCGGCACGGTCGGGTTGGGCTGCGGGACGGGCGGGCACTGCTTGTCGGAGCGGTTGCCGCTGCGGCGGTGCGGGACGGTGCCGTTCCTGAAGTACGCCGCGATCGCGTTGTCGGTGCACGCCACCCCGGACAGCGAGCCGGCGTGCGTCGTACCGCCGACCCCCTCGATCAGCGACGAGCGCGGGAACCGTCTGCGCACCTCGAGGCTGCCGGAGAAGGGCGTCGCCGCGTCGAGCGTCTCGTCGATGAGCAGCACCGGGCTCCTCACCCGGCCGCCCCTGATCGGCACGGGGCGGGCGGATCGGGCGGGCCAGAACACGCACGGGGCGTTGAACCAGGTGTTGGCCCAGGTCTCGAACGGCGCCCGCGCCGCGATGCGGACGGCGTCGCTGTGCCACCTGCTCCAGCTGCGCGGCCAGCGCGCGTCGGTGCACTCGGTGGCGAGGTACATCGCGTACCCGTTGTCGCTGCCCGGGGTCTGCGGGTTCCCGGCGTCGAAGAGGGCCTTGATGCCGGAGTAGTCGTTGTCGTTGACCGCCTTCGCGTAGGCGGCGGCGATGCCCTCCCAGCCGGAGACGTAGTAACCGGCCGAGAGCATCACGTCGGTGAGCTCGTCCGGGCCGATGGCGCCGCCGGCTCCCGGCTTCGCGTCGAGGGCGTCGAGCTCGGCGTAGTACTGCTTCTCGATCACCTGCGGGTCGGTGCCCAGCTTGTAGACGTTGTCGTGGTCCGCGAGCCAGCCGAAGAACCTCTTGATCGAGGTGTTGAACGCGCGGTTCTGGCCGAGGTTGTCGCCGTACCAGATGCCGCGCGGGTCGACGTTGCTGTCGAACACGAAGCGGCGGACCCGCCTCGGGTGCAGGGTGGCGTAGACCTGGCCCAGGTAGGTGCCGTAGGAGAACCCGTAGTAGTTGATCTTCTGCCGCTTCAGCGCGCGCCGGATGCTCTCCATGTCCTTCACGGTGTCGATGGTCTTCACGTGGCCGAGCAGCCTCGCCCCGGCGGAGCGCCGGCAGGCGGCGGCGTACCCTCTCGTGCGCTGCAGCCAGGTGGCCTCGACCCCGCTGGCCCGGGGCACGTAGTTCGGCCGGTTGTAGCCGAAGTACTTCGAGTTGCAGCTCAGGCGCGGGGTGCTGGCGCCGACGCCGCGGGGGTCCCAGCCGATCCAGTCGTAGCGGCCGCTGACCTTGCCGGGGATGATGCCCGGGTAGCCGAGGTAGGACATCACCAGGCCCGAGCCGCCGGGTCCGCCGGGGTTGACGAGCACGACGCCGAGGTACGCCTTCCGGGACGACGTGTGCCGCAGCCGGGAGATCGCCAGCTTGATCTTCCGGCCGTGGGGGCGCCGGTAGTTCAGGGGCACGGTGACCTTGCCGCACCGGGCACCGATGAGCTTCAGGGTCGGGTTGGTGCATCTCCCCCACCGGATCGGGGGCGGCGTGTACGGCCGGGCCCGGACCACCTGCTGCTGCGGCTTCTGCCCGACCGCGGGGGCCGTCTCGACGGTGGCGAGTCCCGTCGCGGCGACCGTCACGCCGACGGCGATGGCAACCAGTCTTCTCATCGCAGACCCCTTGAACGTCGCGCATCACCGGACCCCGAGAGGGCACGCTTTCACCCTCGCCCGAGGACGCGAGCAGTCCCATAGCCAAATCGGGTGACGTCGCATCCCCCGAGGTGTAGCGTCACCTGGCCCCCACGACACCTGCGAGGTCTTCGCGTGCCTACTCCCACGCCCCCGACCACCGACCCCGACTCCCTGCCCACCCACGACCCCGATCTGACCGCCGAGCAGGACCACCTGACGGCCGCCCGCTCGGCCCTGGCCCGGATGCGACGGCGTACGTCGACCCTGGACTCCTCCGCCGCCGGCGACTGGGTCAGCCAGAAGTACCTCCAGTCCGCGATCGTGCAGCGGATGAAGGCGCTTGCCGACGACCCGACGGTGCCGCTGTTCTTCGGGCGGCTCGACTACGCCGACACCCACGAGGACGCCCGCGGCGAGCGGTTCTACATCGGCCGGCGGCACGTCAGCGACGAGCGGGGCGACCCGATGGTCGTCGACTGGCGGGCCCGGATCAGCCTGGCGTTCTACCGGGCCAGCAAGACCGAGCCGATGGGTGTCGAGCTGCGCCGCCGGTTCGGGTTCCAGCACGGCGAGATGACCGCCTACGAGGACGAGGCGCTGCTCTCCGACGGCACCGGGCCGGCGTCGGGCGAGGACGCGCACAGCGAGATCCTCGAGGCCGAGATCGAGCGCCCCCGCGTCGGCCCGATGCGCGACATCGTCGCGACCATCCAGCCGGAACAGGACGTCATCGTGCGCTCCGACCTGGAGGAGTCGGTGTGCGTGCAGGGTGCTCCCGGCACCGGGAAGACGGCGGTCGGCCTGCACAGGGCGGCGTTCCTGCTCTACTCGCACCGCGACCAGCTGTCCCGGCAGGGCGTGCTCGTCGTCGGCCCGAACGCCTCCTTCCTGCGCTACATCGGCGACGTGCTGCCGGCCCTGGGCGAGATCGACGCGCAGCAGACCACGATCGAGGAGCTGGTCGGCAAGACGATGAGCCGGCTCAACCCGAAGTACACCGTCCGCGGCACCGACGACCCGCACGTCGCCACGCTGAAGGGCGACGCGCGTCTGGCGGTCGTCGTGCAGCGTGCCCTGTGGTCGCAGGTGCGGGCACCGGCCGAGGGGCTCCTGGTGCCCCGCGGGGCGCGGCGCTGGCGCCTCGCGCCGTACGAGGTGGAGGAGATCCTCACCGAGCTCCGCTCCCGGGGCGTGCGCTACGGGGCGGCCCGCGGCATGCTCGCCCAGCGGCTGGCGCACGGGATCCTGGTGAAGATGGAGATCGCCGGCGACTCTCCCGACGACCGGGTGCAGGACGCGGTGGCCCGCAGCCGCGAGGTGAAGAGGTACGTCGACCAGGTCTGGCCGGCCGTCGACCCAGCCCGCCTGGTGCTGCGGCTGCTCGGCGACGCCGGCTTCCTGGCGTCGGTGGCCGACGGTCTGCTCTCCGAGGACGAGCAGGCCCTGCTGCTCTGGGCCAAGCCGTTCAAGGCGCCGACGTCGGCGAGGTGGTCGCTGGCGGACGCCGTGCTCGTCGACGAGGCCGCCGACCTGGTCGAGCGCACCCCGTCCCTCGGGCACGTGGTGGCCGACGAGGCCCAGGACCTGTCGCCGATGATGCTGCGCGCCGTGGGCAGGCGTTGTTCCACCGGGTCGACCACCGTGCTCGGCGACCTCGCACAGGCCACCACGCCGTGGGCCAGCCGGTCGTGGGAGGACGCTCTGCGCCACCTCGGCAAGTCCGACGCGCACATCGAGCAGCTCACCAAGGGGTTCCGGGTGCCCGGCGAGGTGATCGAGTACGCCGCGCGGCTGCTGCCGACGATCGCTCCCGGGCTGGAGCCGCCGACGTCGGTACGGCGCACCAGGGGCGAGCTCGAGGTCGCCCAGGTCGCACCGTCCGAGCTGGTCGGGCTCGTCGAGGCCACCGTCCGCGAGACCGTCACCCGGATCGGGTCGGTCGGGCTGATCACCCCGGACGCGCTGCTGCCGACCGTCATCTCGACGCTGGCCGCCGCGGGCATCGGGCATGCCGTGCTCGGTGACGAGCCGGCCGATGACGCGACCGTCGAGTTCGACGTGCAGCTCGACGTCGTACCTGCCTCGCTGGCCAAGGGCCTCGAGTTCGACCACGTGGTGCTGCTCGAGCCGGCGGCGGTGGTCGCGGGCGAGGCGGACCACGTGACCGGGCTGCGCCGGCTCTACGTCTGCCTGACCCGTGCGGTCACCTCTTTGGCAGTCCTGCACACTCAACCCCTGCCGGAGGAGCTGGGCACGCCCTGAGCCGGGTGCGAGGATCGGACCATGCCCGAACTCACGCGCTTCTGGCCCGACTGGCTGCCGGAGAAGCTGCGGAAGCAGCTGGAGGCGGCGTACGACGAGCCCCGCCGCGGCTACCACGACCGGCTGCACCTGATCGAGGTGCTGGCGCACACCGACGAGCTGATGGCCCCGGACGACCCGGCGCGCGAGGCAGTCCTGCTGGCCGCGTGGTTCCACGACGCGGTCTACGACGGGGAGGGCGACGACGAGGAGCGGTCCGCGCGGCTCGCACTCTCGTCGCTCGGGGACACGTCGCTCGGGCACGAGGTCGCGCGCCTGATCCGGCTCACCGCGACCCACCGCCCGACGGCCGAGGACCACGCCGGGCAGGTGCTCTGCGACGCCGACCTCGCGATCCTCGCCGCGGACGACGACCGCTACGCCTCCTACACCGCCGGGGTACGCCGGGAGTACGCGCACGTGGGCGACGAGGACTTCGCCCGCGGCCGGGCCGCGGTGCTGCGCGAGCTGCTCGCCAAGCCGACGCTGTTCCACACCCGCATCGCCCGTGACCGGTGGGAGGCGCGAGCACGCGCCAACGTCGAGCGCGAGATCGAGGCGCTGGAGGCAACGGCGGGATGAGGGACCGCGAACGTCAAGCGGCGACCAGCTCCGCGAGAGTCGGTTCGTCAGGCGTCGTCGGCGGGGGTGCGGCGCGTTGGTCCCGTGCGGCGTCGTACTCGGTGAGGTCGGGATCTCTGCCGAGGGCGTGGGTGCTGGTGACAGTCCGCCGCGGACGGCGAGCATCCTCCCGAGAAGGAGGCTTCAGCCCACGACAGTCGTCAGCTGCGCGGTGATCGCCGCGCGCAGCTCGTCGTGCTCCGGGCCCAGCCGGGATGCGGGATCGCTCCACCGCTCGCCGGGGTACAGCCACACCGGGCGGCCCACCAGGTCGGCCGGCTCCCAGTCGTAGCGGGGCCACACGTGCGCGTGCAGGAACGGGTCCGTGTTGCCCAGGATCTCCAGGTTCACCCGGCGGAAGCCGTCGTCGCGGGCTCCGCAGGCGCGCTCGACTGCCTCGCCGAGGCGGTCCATGCTGTCGAGGAACGCGGAGCGCTCGGACCGCGGCAGGTCGGACAGCCGCTGGACTGCGGGGTCGTCGGTCAGCAGCACGCTGTAGCCCGGCAGCCACTGCACGTCCCCGATGACCGCGAAGCCGCCCGGCATCCGGGTCATCACCGTGGGGTTCTCGCCGCGCAGCGCGGCTCCGATCCGGTCCGCTCGCCAGTCAGCCATGCGGGGCATCCTGCCAGGCCCCGGGACCGGCGCGGCTCAGAGCAGGGCGGGCTCGCGCAGCACGAGGGTGCCCGCGTCGGCGTCGAGGACCGCTGGCACCCCGAACGCGAAGGCGAGGTTGCGCAGCTCGTGACCGAAGGGTGCGCCCCACAGCACGGGCACGCCGAGCGGGCCCAGGCGGTCCATCACCAGGTCCTGCACGGCCTCCGGGGAGGCGCAGTCGGTGAAGTCGCCGAGGACGATGCCGCGCACCTCGTCGAACCAGCCGGTGCGCAGCAGCTGGGTGAGCAGCCGGTCGAGCCGGTAGGCCTCCTCGTTGATCTCCTCCAGGACCGCGATCGACTCCGCGGCACGCAGCGAGTTGCGGGTCCCGACCTCGGCGGCGAGCAGGGCGAGGTTGCCGCCGACGAGCACCCCCTCGGCGCGGCCCCGGACCAGTGGCAGCGTGGGCGAGGGGGTCAGCGACGTACCGGGCACCGGCTCGAACAGCATCGACCGCAGGTGGGAACGGGACTCCTCGTCGGCGTCCCCGAGGCTGGAGACCACCGGGCCGTGGATCGTGGAGAGCCCGAGCCGCGCCGCGAACGCCTGGTGGAGGGCGGTGATGTCGGAGAACCCGACCAGCGCCTTCGGGCCGGCCGCGGCCAGCGACTCCCAGTCGAGCAGGTCGACCATCCGCTGCACGCCGTAGCCGCCGCGTGCGCAGAAGACCGCCTGCACGTGCGGGTCGCACCAGGCACCCATCAGGTCGTCGGCGCGCGCGGCGTCGTCGGAGGCGAGGTAGCCGAACCGCTCGTGCGTCCCCCGCGCGTGCTCGGCGACCTGCACGTCGAGACCCCACGAGGTGAGTACGGCGAGGCCGGCGTCGAGCCGCTCGGGCGGCACCGGGCCGGCCGGCGCGACGACCGCGACCCGGTCGCCCGGGCGCAGCCGCGACGCGCGGATCAGGGACCGTCCGGGCTTCTTCGGGCCGAGCGTCTCGGCCTTGCGGCGACGCAGGCCGGCGTCCTTGAGCCGGGTGATCAGCTCCCGGCTGGTGACGGGTACGGCGCCGGCGGCGACCACCACGTCGTACCGCTCGGCCGGGATGTCGTAGTGGTCGCGGTCGAAGCCGCGCTGCGGGATGCCGAGGGACTGGGCGAACCGGTGCAGCTCCGCGTAGGACGTGTCGCTGGCCAGGTGCGACCAGAGGCGGCCGTATCCCGGGGAGTTCGGCGGGTCGATGAGCAGGGTCAACGGGTCACCCGGTCGGCCGTCCGGCGGCCCGGTCGCACGCGTCGTCGAGCAGCATCCGCCACGCCCGCACGTGTCCGGCCTCGACGTGGGACCGCCATGAGCCGCCGGGACGCACCGAGGTGGTCACCTGGAACTGCCGCACCCCGGCACGCACCAGCCACGGGACGTGCTCGCCGCGCAGCCCACCACCGGCCATCAGCAGCCGCGCCACCTCCGGGTCGGCCGCGGCCCGGTCGGTGAGCTCGTCGTGCCCGGTCTCCATGCCCCGCGACGAGCCGGCCGACAGCACCGCGTCGAGCCCGGGCAGTCCGCGCACCCGGCGCCACGCGAGCGCGGTCTCCAGGGAGGCGTCGATGGCCCGGTGGAAGGTCCACGGCACGCCGAGCGCGTCGGCGAGGTGGGCGCACACCTCGACGTCGACGTTGAGGTCGGTGTCGAGGAAGCCGAACGAGACGCCCTCGGCTCCCACCGCGAGGTAGTCCTCCCCCAGCCCGACCAGCCGGGCCAGCTCGGCGCCGGTGGTCGTGAAGGAGTCGTTGAGCCGGAGCATCGCGCGCACCGGGAGGTCGGTCTCCTTGCAGATCGCCGAGACCACTCCAGGCTCCACCGACGTCCCGCCGGACTCGACGTCCTCGACCACGAAGACCCGGTCGGCCCCGCCGTCATGGGCTCCCGCGACGTCGCGCGGGTGCAGCACGACGACCTCGAGAAGCGGCGCCGGGGAGTCGTCGGTGTGCCCCTGGCCCTGATCCGTGCTCACAATGGACATCGTGACATCCGACGACCACCAGACAGACGCACTGATGACCGCCCGTGCCCTCGTGTTGCACGACCTCGAGGCGACCTCGACCGCGAACCCGTCTTCGGTGTCGGCCCTCGAGGCCGCCGTGACGACGCGGAGGTGGTGGGCCTCCCAGTGGGAGGAGGGCAAGCAGTACGTCGCCGGGCTGATCGCCCAGGACGTGCAGGACGCCCTGCTCGAGGAGTCCGGACGATGGCCGTTGTGCCGGGCCTGCGACCAGCTCGACCCGCACGCGCTCTACATACACCCCGAGCTCGGCGGCCCCGACCCCACCTGGGTGTGCGAGAACTCCGGCATCACGGTCGCCCCGCTGGGTGGTCTGGCCCACTGACCGTCGTACGCGACACGACCGTCCCGGTCCGGGTGGACGGGAACGGTCGTGGTCGTGCGTGCGTCAGCGGCGCCGGCGGCGACCGATCAGGTAGCCGATGACCAGGGCCACCAGTGCGATGACCGCCTGCGGGCCGTAGGTCTTGGCCAGGATCGGCAGCACCGTCGCACCGAGGTCCAGCGCGTTCTCCTCCTGACCGGCAGACGGCCCCGCCGCGGGCCGAGCCGCCGCCACCGGGGGTGGCGTGGCCGCGGGCGGTGGCGTCGTCGGCGGTGGCGTGGCCGCCTCCGTTGCGCCGGCCTGCGGGGCGGACCCGGTGGTCGCGGCGGCTGCCTCGTCGCCTCCGGAGGCCATCGCGGCCGCCGAGGCGGCTTCCTCCGCCGGCGCCTCGGGCGCGCCCACCTTCTCCTGCAGGCAGGTCACGAACTGCTGGAGCAGCTTGTTGGAGATGTCCTCGATCACGCCCCGGCCGAACTGCGCCGGCTTGCCGGTGATCGCCAGGTCGGTCGCCACGTCGACCCGCGTGGCGTCGGCACCCTCCTCGGCGAACGTCGCGGTGACGGTCGCTCCGGCGGTGCCGTTGCCCCGCTTGTCCTTGCCCTTGGCCTCGATCACGAACCTGCGGGAGGACTCGTCCTTCTCCAGGAACGTCCCGGCGCCGGAGTAGACCAGCGCGATCGGGCCGAGCTTGACCTTGCACGTGCCCTTGAAGTCGTTGCCGGCGACCTCCGTGACCGTGGCGCCCGGGAAGCAGCCCGCGACGGACTCGATGTCCTCGAAGGTGCTCCACGTCTCGGCCACGGAGGCCGGGACGGTGAACGAGTGGTTCAGGTCCACGCGACGATCACGCTCCCGCTGCAGCGAGGACGGCGCGCCTGGTGAGCACGGTGACCAGGTGCTTGCGGTAGCTCGCGTCACCGTTGAGGTCCGAGGGCGGGTTGGTGCCCTCGGCCGCCGAAGCCGCGGCCGCACGGACCGCCTCGTCGGTGGCCGGCTGGCCGACCAGGGCCTGCTCCACGGAGCGCGCGCGCAGCGGCGTCGAGCCCATGTTGGTCAACCCGACCCGGGCCTCGCTGATCGTTGCCCCAGCGTCCGTCGAGGTGATCTTCACCGCGGCGGCGACCGCGACGATCGGCCACTGGTGGGCGACCCGCACGAACTTCTCGTAGTGCGCGCCCCAGCCTGCCCGCTTGGGGATCCGGACCTCCTTGAGGATCTCGCCCTCCTCGATCGCCGTGGTGAACAGGTCGACGAAGAAGTCGGTCGCCTCGACGGTGCGCTCACCGCCCGAGCCGGCGATCACGAACTGCGCGTCGAGCGCCAGGGTCGGCGCACCGAGGTCGCCCGCCGGGTCGGCGTGCGCCAGGGCCCCGCCGAACGTGCCGCGGTGCCGCACCTGCGGGTCCGCGAGCTGCTCGATGGCCCGGGTGATGACCAGCGCGTTGTCCCGCACCAGGGCGTCGTCGAAGACGTCCGCGTGCGTGGTCATCGCTCCGATCACGATCGCGTCACCGTCGTCGCGTACGCCGCGCAGCGCGTCGATCTTGCCGAGGTCGATGACGATCTCCGGAGCGTTCAGGCGCATCCGCAGCACCGGGAGCAGGCTCTGCCCGCCCGCGATGATCTTCGCGTCGTCCCCGTGCTCGGCGAGCGCCGCGAGCGCCTCCTCGAGGGTGGCGGGCGCGACGTAGTCGAACTTGGCCGGAATCACAGCGAGCTCCCATCGGTACGGTCGGCCGTATCTTTTTCGTCGAAGTGCGGTGTGGCGGCGCCCTCGGTGGCAGCGCCACCGGTCCCGGCGTCGTCGTGGGAGTGGATCGCCTTCCACACCCGCTCCGGCGTGCACGGCATCCGCACGTCGTTGACGCCGAACTGCCGCAGCGCGTCGACCACGGCGTTCACCACGGCCGGCGTCGAGGCGATCGTGCCCGCCTCCCCCACGCCCTTGGTGCCGAGCGTGTTCGTCGTCGAGGGCGAGGTGGTGTGGTCGATGTCGAAGCTGATCGTGTCCGCCGCGGTGGGCACGAGGTAGTCCACGAACGACGCGGACACCAGGGTGCCGGCGTCGTCGTGCACGGCCTCCTCCCACAGCGCCTGGGCGATGCCCTGCACCAGACCGCCGTGGACCTGGCCGGCGACGATCAGCGGGTTCACGATGTTGCCGATGTCGTCGACGCAGACGTACTTGCGCATCTTCAGGCCACCGGTCTCGGTGTCGATCTCGACCGCGCACAGGTGCGTGCCGTGCGGGAACGAGAAGTTCACCGGGTCGTACGTCGCGTCGGAGTCCAGCGAGGGCTCCACGCCGTCCGGCAGGTTGTGCGCAGCGAACGTGGCCAGCGCGATCTCGCCGATCTGCAGCCCCTTGTCGGTGCCCTTGACGCCGAACTTGCCTGCGTTGAACTCGATGTCGTCCACGGACGCCTCGAGCAGGTGCGCCGCGATCGGCTTGGCCTTCTCGATCACCTTGTCGGCGGCCTTCACGAGCGCCTCTCCACCGACGACCAGCGAGCGTGAGCCGTAGGTGTCGAGACCCTTGTGCGCGATCTGGGTGTCGCCGTGCAGCACCTCGACGTCCTCGAACGCGACGCCGAGCCGGTCCGCGACGATCTGCGACCACGCGGTCTCGTGTCCCTGCCCGTGCGCCGAGGCACCGGTGAGCACCTCGACCTTGCCGGTCGGGAGCATCCGCACCGACGCGTGCTCCCAGCCGCCGGCGCCGTAGTCCAGACTGCCGAGCACCCGCGAGGGAGCCAGCCCGCACATCTCGGTGAACGTCGAGACGCCGATACCGAGCTGGATCGGGTCGTTGGATTCGCGCCGCCGCTTCTGCTCGGCCCGCAGCTCGTCGTACCCGAACATGGCCTTGGCCTTCTCGGTGGCGGCCTCGTAGTTGCCCGAGTCGTACTCCAGGCCGCACACCGTGGTGAACGGGAACTCCTCGTGCTTGATCCAGTTCTTCTCGCGGATCTCGAGCGGGTCCACGCCGAGCTCGGCGGCGAGCTCGTCCATGATCCGCTCGATGGCGAACGTCGCCTCGGGCCGGCCCGCGCCCCGGTAGGCGTCGGTCCAGGTCTTGTTGGTGAGCACCGTCTGGCAGTTGAACTGGTAGGCCGCGAACTTGTAGATCGCGTTGAACATGAACGCGCCGAGCACCGGCACGCCGCCGCCGACGAGGGAGACGTAGGACCCGAGGTCGGCGAGCAGGTCGACCTTGAGACCGGTGACCGTGCCGTCCTTCTTCGCGCTCAGCGTCAGCTTCTGCCACTGGTCACGGCCGTGGTGCCCGGCCATCAGCGACTCCGACCGCGTCTCGGTGTACTTCACCGGCTTGCCGAGGCGGCGGGCCGCCATGATCGTGATGAACTCCTCCGGCGTGGTCTGCAGCTTGCCGCCGAAGCCACCGCCGACGTCGGGCGCGATCACCCGGATCTTGGCCTCGTTGATGCCGAGCACGGCGGCGATCAGGAACCGCAGGATGTGCGGGATCTGGGTCGCGGACCACACGATCATCTGCTCGCCGGTCGGGTCGACGACCACGGAGCGGGGCTCCATGAACGCCGGGATCAGCCGCTGCTGGCGGTACTCCCGCTCGATCACGATGCCGTCGGCGCGGGCGGCCTCGATCGCCTCGTCGACCGCACCACCGGTGCCTGCCCCGGCGGAGTCGAACTGCCAGAACGCGGACTTGTTCGTGCCCAGGTCGGGGTGCGCGAGCACCTTGTCCTCGGCGGCCTCCTTGAGATCCAGGGCCGCGGGCAGCTCCTCGTAGTCGACGTCGACCAGCTCGGCGGCGTCGCGGGCCTCGGCCGCGGAGCGCGCCACGACGACCGCGACGACCTCACCGGCGAAGGTCACCCGGTCGACGGCGACGGACGGGTGGTTCGGCGTGACCTGCTCGGGCGTGATCGGCCAGGCGTTGGGCAGCCCACCCTGCTCGTCCTTGACGTCCTGGCCGGTGAGCACGGCCACCACATTGGGGGCGGCCTTGGCCTCGGCCGTCTCGATGTTGGTGATCCTGGCGTGCGCGAAGGGGCTGCGCACCATCGCGATGTGCAGCATCCCGGTGAGCTGGATGTTGTCGGTCCACTTGGTCCGACCGGTGATCAGCCGCTGGTCCTCCTTGCGGCGCCGGGCGTTGCCGATCTCCGGAACGGCCGGGCGGTCCTCGGTGACGGTCATGACGCGCTCCCTTCAGCGGAAGCGGGCAACGACTCCTGGCCGGACGCGGTCTGCACCGCCCGGACGATGTTGTGGTAGCCGGTGCACCGGCAGAGGTTGCCCTCGAGGCCGGCGCGGATCTCCGACTCGGACGGCTTGGGGTTGTCGTTGAGCAGGTCGATCGACTGCATGATCATCCCGGGCGTGCAGTAGCCGCACTGCAGGGCGTGGCACTCGTGGAACGCCGCCTGCATCGGGTGCAGCTCACCGTCCTGGGCGAGACCCTCGACGGTGGTGACCTCCTGGCCGTCGACCTGGACGGCCAGCACGTTGCAGGACTTCACGCTCCGGCCACCGAGGTGCACCGTGCAGGCACCGCAGTTGCTGGTGTCACAGCCGACGACGGTCCCGGTCTTGCCGAGCCGTTCGCGCAGGTACTGGACGAGAAGCAGGCGGGGTTCGACGTCGTCGGAGTAGCTCGCTCCGTCGACGGTGACACTGATTCGGGTCATCGACATCTCCTGGGCCTTCACTGGGCATCGTGAGTGCAGTCGTTGCTGATCGTTGCGGCTTTGACCAGTGGTGACAAGGGTCACGAGCGCCAGATTGAGGAGCAATCGGAGCGTCGGACAGGAAAGGTCCCGCTGCAGGGCATCACGCCTGTTCGACCGGCGACCCGCCGACCTGTCCGAACGGGTAGGGCCGCCGGACGTCGGATACCGGACGAGTGCCGGCGGGTTCGGGTGGGTGCCGGGTCAGTGGTGGATGCGGCCCTCGAGCTCGGCGAGCCGCTCACCCCGGCCGCCCCAGCGCAGCGCGATGATCTCGGCCGCGATGCTCACCGCGGTCTCCTCCGGCGTGCGCGCGCCGAGGTCGAGACCGACCGGCGAGGAGAGCCGGGCGAGCTCGTCGTCGGTGAGCCCGGCCTCCTTGAGCCGGGCCATCCGGTCCTCGTGCGTGCGGCGCGAACCCATCGCGCCGACGTACGCCACCTCGGGCAGCCGCAGCGCCACCTCGAGCAGCGGTACGTCGAACTTGGGGTCGTGCGTGAGCACGCACAGCACCGTGCGCGCGTCGATCCGACCGGCCTCGACCTCCTCGCGGAGGTACTTGTGCGGCCACTTGACCACGACCTCGTCCGCAGAGGGGAAGCGCGAGTTGGTGGCGAAAACGGGTCGGGCGTCGCACACGGTCACCTGGTAGCCGAGGAAGTTGCCCATCCGGGCGACGGCCGCGGCGAAGTCGATCGCCCCGAAGACCAGCATCCGCGGCGCCGGGGCGAACGACCAGACGAAGACGCGCATGCCCTCGCCGCGGCGTTCCCCGTCCGGGCCGTAGTTCAGCGTCTGGTTGTGTCCCGAGGCGAGCAGGCCGAGCGCGTCGTCGGAGACCGCGGCGTCGGCGCGGGCCGAGCCGAGCGAGCCGGACACGATCCCCTCCTCCGGGCGTACGACGAGCCGACGGCCGACCCACGCCGGGTCGGGGTGCTCCACGACGGTCGCCACCGCCACGGGACGCCCGGCCTCGACGTCCTCGGCGATCGCGCCGAGCTCCGGGAACGTGTCCTGGTCGACCTTCTCGACGTACACGTCGAGGATGCCGCCGCAGGTCAGTCCCACCGCGAACGCGTCGTCGTCGCTGACGCCGTACCGCTGCAGCTTCGGCGCACCGGACGCCACGACGGTCTGCGCGAGCTCGTAGACCGCGCCCTCGACGCAGCCGCCGGACACGGATCCGACCGCCTCGCCGGAGGGGCCGACCAGCATGGAGGCGCCGGGCGGTCGCGGTGCGGAGCGGAACGTCGCGATCACCGTGCCGACGCCGACCGTCTTCCCGTCGCGCCACCAGCGCATCAGCTCGGGGAGAACCTCACGCATGGGCGACCACCTCGATCAGGTCCGCGAACGTGGCGAGCGAATGACCCGCCACCAAGTCGTCAACGTAGGGCAGCGCCGCCACGATTCCCTGCTGGACCGGGAGGTAGCCGTCCTTGCCCACGTGCGGGTTGACCCAGACCACGCGGTGCGCGACCCGGTGCAGCCGCTGCATCTGCTCGCCGAGCAGGCCGGCGTCGCCGCGCTCCCAGCCGTCGCTGAACACCACGACGACGGCCCCGCGAGCCAGGCCACGCTGTCCCCACCGGTCCATGAAGATCCGCAGGCTCTCCCCGAGCCGGGTGCCGCCGGACCAGTCGGGCACGGTCTCGCCGGCCGCGACGATCGCCCGCTCGGGGTCGCGCATCCGCATCGCGCGGGTGACCCGGGTCAGCCGCGTGCCGACCGTGAACACCTCGACCTGTCCCGTCCCCCGACCGGTCGGCCCGCCCCGGGCCGGTGGGTGGGTGAACCGGTGTGCGAGCCGGAGCAGCGCGTCGGCGTAGGCGCTCATCGAGCCGGACACGTCCACGAGCAGCACCACCCGCCGCGGACGCATCGACCGGCGCCGCCAGGCGATCTCGCCCGGCTCCCCCATCCGCTTGAGCATCTGCCGCAGCGTGCGTTGGGCGTCGAGGTCGCCGCGGTGCCAGGACGTGCGGCGGCGCGCCGGGCGGCGTGGCGCGCGCGGCGTGAGCGCGTCGAACAGGGCGGCGAGCCGGGCCTTCTCGGAGGCGGGCATGTCGGCGATGTCGCGGTGCCGGAGCACCTCGGACTCGCTGGCCATCGCCCGGAGCATGTCCTCGTCGGTCTCGACGCCGCCGGCACCGTCGCCCGTCTCCAGGGCGGCCTGCGCGACCGAGCGGTCGTCCTTGGGCGGTCGGCCGACCGCGCGGTCCTTCGAGAGGAACCAGGCCTCGAACACCTGGTCGTAGCGGTCCAGGTCGTCGGGGCCGGAGCAGAGCGTGGCGCGGCCCGCCCAGTACGTCGCCCGCTGGTCGTCGAGCCCGACGATCGACGTGGCCTCGAGGAAGGACCGGGTGCGGTCCAGGGTGACCGGGACACCGGCAGCGCGCAGCGCACGGCTGAAACCGACGAGCAGCTCGTCGGCCTCGTGCCGCAGCGGTGTCAGCGAACCGGTCACCGGGTCATCCCGCCAGCATCCGGTCCAGCGCCTGGCGCACACGCTGGGCGTCCTCGCGGTACTTCACCACGGCGCCCAGCGTCTTGGCGGCGTTCTCCACGTCGAGCTCGCCGGCGCCGAGTGCCTCGAGCGCACGCGCCCAGTCCAGCGTCTCCGCGACCCCCGGTGGCTTGAGCAGCCCCTCCGCCGTACGCAGCCGCTGCACCAGCGTGACCACCTGCCGGGCCAGCGTCTCGGAGACCTCCGGGGCCCGGGCGCGGACGATCGCGATCTCCCGGTCCAGGCCCGGGTGCTCGACCCAGTGGTAGAGGCAGCGGCGCTTGAGCGCGTCGTGCACCTCGCGGGTGCGGTTGGAGGTGAGTACGACGACCGGGGGCGTCGCGGCGGTGATCGTGCCGAGCTCCGGGATCGTCACCTGGTAGGTCGAGAGCACCTCGAGCAGGAACGCCTCGAACTCGTCGTCGGCGCGGTCGATCTCGTCGACGAGCAGCACCGCGGGGCTCTCGCGTAGGGCCCGCAGCACCGGCCGCGCGAGCAGGAACCGCTCGTCGAACAACGACTCCTCGGCGGCGTCGGCGTCGCCCACCACGCCACCGCCCGCCGCCTCGAGCGCCCGCAGGTGCAGGATCTGGCGCGGGAAGTCCCAGTCGTAGAGCGCCTGTCCCGAGTCGATCCCCTCGTAGCACTGCAGCCGGATCAGCGGCAGGTCGAGCGCCTCGGCGAACGCCTCCGCGAGCGCGGTCTTGCCGGTCCCCGGCTCCCCCTCGAGCAGCAGCGGGCGCTGCATGGTCAGGGCGAGGTAGCCGATCGTCGCGAGGGACTCGTCGCAGAGGTAGCCGGTCTCACCGAGGCGCTTGGCCAGGTCGTCGGGCGAGCCGAGGGAGGTCGGTTGCATGTGGTCCAGCATTCACCACGACACAACCAGCGTCGACGCGCCGAACGGATAGTCCGTGACACTTCGCAGGTCCAGGCACCCGGATTCCCTGCAGACCGTCACGGACTATCGGGGGTCGAGGTCCTCCGGGCGGTCCAGGTCATGGCCGGTGGCCAGGTCGCCGCACTCGCAGGCGACGGGCTCGTGCGCCGCGAGGTAGGTCCGCGCGCCACGGTCCCCCTGCGCCGTGGCGACCACGCCGGCCCAGTGGTCCCGCCCGATCAGCACCGGGTGGCCGGGCTGCCCGTCGTACGTCGCCCGCACCAGCGACGCGGCGCCCGAGCCGGCGTCGAGCACCCGCCGGAGCACGTCGGTGCCCACGTCCGGGAGGTCCACCAGAGTCACCAGCGCCGCGTCGTCGTCGCCGCTGTCGGACAGGGCGGTCAGCCCGGTGCGCAGCGAGGCACCCATCCCCTCGTCCCAGTCGTCCGCGACGACCACGTCCACGGCCGGGTCCTCGCTCCACCCGGCGTCGTCGAGGAGCAGGCGGGCGTCGTCCGCGCAGGCACCCAGCACCACGGTCACCGCATCGCACCCGCCGTCGAGCAGCGCCCCGACGGCGCGGTCGAGGTAGGGCACGCCGCGCGCGTCGCGCAGCAGCGACTTCGGACCGCCCATGCGGCGTCCGGCCCCGGCGGCGAGCAGCAGCCCGCGGACGGACCCGGTCACGACACGGACACCGACTCCATGTCGCGCAGGGCCCGCAGCACGTTGCGCGAGCCCAGCGCGGTCAGGTCCTCCTCGGACCAGCCGCGGCTCCGCAGCTCGCCGAAGAGCCGGGGGTACCCCGACACGTCCTCCAGGCCGGCGGGGAACACCACCGACCCGTCGTAGTCGCCGCCTATCCCGACGTGCTCGATGCCCGCGACCTCACGGACGTGGTCGACGTGGTCGGCGACCACGGACACCGTCGGCAGCGGCGGCGCTGCGGCCATCCGTTCTGTGAGCACCGGGTTGACGTCCTCGAACTTGCGGGGGTCGCCCCCGCGGGCGCGGACCAGGTCGAGGCTCTCGAAGTACCAGTCCGCCCAGTCCTGGCTGATGAAGGGCGGCACGAAGGTCACCAGGCAGACACCGCCGTTGACCGCCAGCGCGCCGAGCACGTCGTCGGGGACGTTGCGCGGGTGGTCGCAGACCCCGAAAGCCGAGCTGTGGCTGAAGATCGCGGGCGCGGTGGCCACCTTGAGCGTGTCCCGCATGACGTCGGCGGAGACGTGCGAGAGGTCCACGAACATCCCGATCCGGTTCATCTCGCGGACCACGTCGCGGCCGAAGTCGGACAGTCCGCCCAGGACCGGCTCGTCGGTGGCCGAGTCGGCCCACGGGACGTTCTCGTTGTGGGTCAGCGTCATGTAGCGGACGCCCAGCGCGTGCATCATCCGCAGGGTCCCGAGCGAGGAGTTGATCGAGTGGCCGCCCTCCATGCCGGTCAGTGAGGCGATCCGGCCCTGGCCCATCGCGGCCTCGACCTGGGCGGCCGTACGGCACAGCGCCAGGTCGTCGGGGAACGCCTCGACCAGCCGGTGCACGAAGTCGATCTGCTCCAGCGTCGCGGTCACCGCCTCGTCCCCGGCCAGCGAGCAGGGCACGAACACCGACCAGAACTGGCCGGAGACACCGCCCGCGCGGAGCCGGGGCAGGTCGGTGTGCACGGCCGGCTCGCCACCGGCGAGGTCGACCTTGGACAGGTCGTAACCGCAGTGTTCGCGCAGCGCCCAGGGCAGGTCGTTGTGCCCGTCGACGACGGGGATGACGGGAGGGGTCATCGGGCCCGCGTCACCGGGGTGTTGGGCCGGGACAGCGGCACCCAGAGGGTGAACCGGTCGGCACGGTAGGTCGAACGGGAGACCTCGACGGCGATGTTGCCGGCGAACGCGCGCCGCGCGATGCGGAGCACCGGGTCGCCCTCGCTGATGCCGAGCAGCCCGGCCTCCTCGGGGCGGGCGAGCGCCGCGTCCACCGAGTCCTCGCCCCACGTGGGCAGCAGGTCACGACGCTGCAGCTCGACGTACAGGCTGTCCGGCAGCGCCTGGTCCAGGAACTTCGGCAGGATGCTGTCGGAGAGGTAGGCGTCCTCGATGCACATCGGGGTGCCGTCGGCCAGGCGCAGCCGCTGCCAGTGCACGACCTTGTCGCCCTCCTCGATCTCGAGGGCCCGCGCCACGCCCGGCCCGGCGGACTCCATCCGGGCGAGCAGGGTGCGCGAGCCGGGCTTCATGCCGCGGCGCCCCATCTCCTCGGTGTAGCTGGACAGCCGCACCTGTACGTCGATCTTGGCGCGGGCGACGAACGTGCCGCGACCGGGCACCCGCTCGAGAAGGCCCTCGGCGACGAGCGCATCGAGGGCCTGGCGCACAGTCATCCGTGCGACGCCGAAGTGGTGGACCAGCTCCCGTTCGGACGGTGCCGGGCTCCCCGGCTCGGCGCCCTTGATCAGCCCCCGTACGTACTCGCGCACCTGCACGTGCTTGTGCACGGTCGGCCGCGAGCGATCAGGTGTGATCACGTCACCCATTGCACCTCCCTGACGGCCCCCTCTCTCGAACACCATAGCCGGTCTGCTGGACCTCGTGGCGGTGACTTCCGACCCCCGTCCGGGCCCCGTCAGACCCTCCCCCGGCGCCAGGCCCGAGCCCCGGGTCACTCGGTGGCGATGGCTCTGAGCACGTCCAACCGCGCCGCGCGACGGGCCGGGACGGCGGCTGCGAGCACGCCGCAGAGGCCGGCCCCGAGCACCAGCACCACCAGCTGCACCACCGGTACGACGGTCACCTCCAGGCCCTCGCCGCGCAGGGACGCCATCAGCGCCACCCCGAACACCACTCCCATGGCCACGCCGAGCAGGGCGCCGAACACGGAGATCACCACCGCCTCCAGCCGCACCATGTGACGCAGCTGGGACCGGTCCAGGCCGATCGCGCGCAGCAGACCGACCTCGCGGGTCCGCTCGATCACGGACAACGCCAGCGTGTTCACGATGCCGAGGACGGCGATCACCAGGGCGAGTGCGAGCAGCGCGTAGACCAGCACGAGCAGCTGGTCGAACTGCGCGCGCTGCTCCGCGGCGAACCCGGCCTGGTCCTTGACGGTGACCGTGGGCAGGTTGCCGGTCGCGGCCTCGACCGCCTTCTTCAGCTGCGCGATGTCGGTGCCCGGGGTCTTGTCGACGAACAGGTAGTTGTCGGCCGGCTGGTAGCCCGCCTCGGTCAGCGCCGCGAGCGTCAGCGTGAACGGCGCGGACAGCACCGGGTTGTCGTCGGTGACCAGGCCGGCGACACGGAAGTCCCGGCGTCCGTCGGGCATCTGCATGATGACCGGGTCGCCGATCCCGAGGTGGTCCGCGGTCGCCCGCTTCTGGGACACCAGCACGGTCCCGTCGCGCAGGTCCGTCGGCGATCCCTCGACCATCGGGACCCGGACGGTCCGCACCAGGCTCGCGGGGTCCACCGCGGTGACGCGCGCGTCGTGGCCGGCCACCTGCGTGACGACACTGCGGATCCGCGTGACGGAGCCGACCCCGGGGGTCTTCTCGATCTGGTCACCCAGAGCTGCTGAGAACCGTTCGCCGACGACGTTTGACACCACCAGGTCGCCCTGGAAGTTGTCCGCGATCGTCTTGTCGACGCTGGCCTTGGACGACGAGCCGACGATGGCCATCGTGGTGACCAGGGCCAGGCCGATCATCAGGGCGGAGGCGGTGGCCGCCGTCCGCCGCGGGTTGCGCAGCGCGTTCTCACCGGCAAGCCGGCCGACCGGGCCGAACATGCGGCCGTAGAGCGCGCTGACCGTGGCCAGGAACGGCCGGCCGATCACCGGGCTTGCGGCCGCCGCGCCGAGCAGGGCGACGAGGATGCCGCCGCCGACCCAGTAGCCGGGCTTCGGGACGCCGAGGAACAGCCCGGTGAGCATCAGGGCCGCTCCGCCGACCAGCATCGCGACGCCGGCCACCAGCCGCTTGCGCAGCGTCGACTCGGGCAGGGCGATGTCGTCGCGCAGCGCCGTGACCGGGGCGATCCGGGCTGCCCGGCGGGCCGGGAGGTACGCCGCGACCGTGGTCACGCCGATCCCGACGACGTACGACGCGACCACCGTCAGCGGGCGGAAGACCAGCGGCTGTCCCGAGAGGTCCAGGCCGAAGCTCGCGAACAGCGCGCGGATGCCGATCGCCAGGACCACCCCGAGCGCGAGCCCGAGGGTGGCACCGACGGCGCCGAGCAGCACGGCCTCGAACAGCACCGACCGGGTGACCTGCCGGCGGGAGGCCCCGAGCGCCCGCAGCAGGGCGAGCTCCCGGCTGCGCTGGGCGACCAGGATGGAGAACGTGTTCACGATCAGGAAGCTGCCGACGACCAGCGCGATGCCGGCGAAGACCAGCAGGAAGATGCTGATGAACCGGATCGCCTCCATCACCCCGCTGGCGGAGTCCTCGGCGGCCTGGTCCCCGGTCACCGCCTCGAACCCGGCGGGCAGAAGGGCGGCGACCTGGTTCCGGAGCTCGGACTGGGAGACGCCGGGCGCGGCCGTCACCCAGGCGTCGCTGAACCCGTTCCCGCCGCGCAGGAAGAGGTCCTGGGCGGTCCTGGTGTCGAAGACCGTGATGGTGGCGCCGTTCGTGGACCCGCCGTCGGTGAAGTCCGCGAGACCGACCAGCCGGGGGGTCAGCGTCGCCTGCTTGCCGGACGTCGCGAGCGTGACGATCTCGCCCAGCCGGTAGCCCGCGTTCTCGGCCGTGCGGGCGTCGAGCGCGATCTCGCCGGCACCGTGCGGCGGGTGGCCGCTGACGATGGTCAGCCCCTCGATGCCGTGGCCGGCGGGGGCGGTGTTGTAGCTGACCGCGATGCCGGGCGGGCCGTTGCCGCCGACCAGCTTGCCGTGCTGGTCGACGACGAAGACACCCATGCTGCTGACGTTGCCGTCGGCACGGGCCGCCCCCTCCGCGGTCGCCAGCTTCTGCACGAGGGCGGCCGGCACGGTTCGGGTGGTCGGCGCCCCGTCGGAGGTCTGCGCACCCTTCGGCGAGACGACGACGTCGCCGACCGAGGAGGCGAAGATCGCGGTGAAGCTGCGGCTCAGGGTGTCGGTGAAGACCAGGGTGCCGGCCACGAAGGCGACGCCCAGCACGATCGCGAAGGTGCTCATCAGGAGCCGCAGCTTGCGCCCGAGCAGGCTCTTCCAGGCGGCCCTGACCATCAGCCGGCCGTCCCGTCGGACGCGACGGCGTCGAGCTGCCGGGCGTCCATCCGGGTCATCCGGTCCAGCACCAGCTCGCGGTCGGGCTCGCGCACCTCGTCGACGACCGAGCCGTCGGCGAGGAAGATCACCCGGTCGGTGAACGCGGCCGCGACCGGGTCGTGGGTCACCATCACCACGGTCTGTCCGAACTCGTCCACCGAACGGCGCAGCAGCGTGAGCACCTCGGCGCCGGAGCGGGAGTCCAGGTTGCCGGTGGGCTCGTCGGCGAACACGATCGACGGCCGGCTGGCCAGCGCGCGTGCCACCGCCACCCGCTGCTGCTGCCCGCCGGACAGCGCGTTGGGGCGGTGGGTGAGCCGGTCCCGCAGGCCGACGGTGTCGAGGACCGTGGCGTACCACTCGGGGTCGGGCTTGCGGCCCGCGATCGACAGCGGCAGCAGGATGTTCTCCTCGGCCGTCAGCGTCGGGACGAGGTTGAACGACTGGAAGACGAAGCCGATCTCGTCGCGGCGCAGCCGGGTCAGCTCCTTGTCGCCCAGCCGGTTCAGCTCGGTGTCGCCGACGTACACCGACCCGCTGGTGGCGCTGTCGAGCGCGGCACAGCAGTGCATCAGCGTGGACTTCCCCGACCCGGACGGACCCATCACGGCGGTGAACTCACCGGCGTACAGCTCGACGGTGACCGCGTCGAGGGCGGTCACCGTGGCGTCGCCCTCCCCGTAGGTCTTGGTGAGCTCGACGGCGCGTGCGGCCGCCCGCCTGGTGCTGGTCTCGGGCGCAGTGGACAGTGCGGACACGATGATGGTTCCCTCCAGTCGGCGCCGCCCCGCTCGGCGCCGCGTCTGTGTCCCAACCTAGTTGCGCGGCACGAGCCCCGGACACCGGAATTCCCCAGTACGCGACCCTGGTCGCACCCTGACCCGCCCCTGACCTCCGCAGGACCGACACCTCCAGCGACTAGAACAGGTGTTCGAACGCGAGTAGGCTGCGGGGCATGACCGTGGAGTTCCAGGCGTCCCTGTTCGACAGCCTCGAGCCCTCGCCCACGGCACCCGCGCTGGGTCCGCTCGGGGACTCGGTGGTCCGGCACGTGCTCACCCGCGGCGCCTGGGTCGACGTACGCCCCGGCTGGGTGACCGGCTCCGACGAGCTGTTCGCGCGCCTGGTCCATGAGGTCCCGTGGTACGCCGAGCGCCGGGTGATGTGGGACAACGTCGTCGACGTCCCGCGGCTGCTGAAGTTCTACGGCGCCGACGACCTGTTGCCCGACCCGCTGCTCGTGGAGGCCCGGCACGCACTGGACGCGCACTACGCCGACGAGCTCGGCGAGCCGTTCACGACGGCCGGGATGTGCTTCTACCGCGACGGCCGCGACAGCGTCGCCTGGCACGGCGACACGATCGGTCGCAGCAGCACCGAGGACACGATGGTCGCGATTCTCTCGCTCGGCGAGGCACGAAGGCTGTCCCTGCGCCCGCGCACCGGTGGCGAGTCGCTGTCGTTCCCGGTCGGTCACGGCGACCTGCTGGTGATGGGCGGTTCCTGCCAGCGCACCTGGGAGCACGCGATCCTCAAGACGGCCCGGCCGGTCGGCCCGCGGATCAGCATCCAGTTCCGCCCCCGCGGCGTCCGCTGACCTGCCCGGGGAAGCAGGAAGGGCCCCGGCCGAAGCCGGAGCCCTTCTCGATGTAGCTGGTGCTGGGTGGGCTGGACTCAGAAGTCCATGCCGCCCATGCCGCCGTCGCCACCGGGCATGCCGGCCGGCGCCTTCTCGGGCTTGTCCGCCACGACCGCCTCGGTCGTGAGGAACAGCGCCGCGATGGAGGCGGCGTTCTGCAGCGCGGAGCGCGTGACCTTGGCCGGGTCGAGGATGCCCTCGGCGACCATGTCGACGTACTCGCCGGTGGCAGCGTTCAGGCCGTGACCGGCCTTGAGGTTGCGCACCTTCTCCGCGACGACGCCACCCTCGAGGCCGGCGTTGATCGCGATCTGCTTGAGCGGGGCCTCGGCGGCGAAGCGGACGATCGCCGCACCCGTCGCCTCGTCACCCTCGAGGTCGATCTTCTCGAACGCGGCGTCGGTCGCCTGGACGAGGGCGACGCCACCACCGGCGACGATGCCCTCCTCGACGGCAGCCTTCGCGTTGCGAACGGCGTCCTCGATGCGGTGCTTGCGCTCCTTGAGCTCGACCTCGGTGGCCGCGCCGACCTTGATGACCGCAACACCGCCGGCCAGCTTGGCCAGGCGCTCCTGCAGCTTCTCGCGGTCGTAGTCGGAGTCGCTCTTCTCGATCTCCGCACGGATCTGGTTGACCCGACCGGCGATCTGGTCGGCGTCGCCGGCACCCTCGACGATGGTCGTCTCGTCCTTGGTGACGACCACCTTGCGGGCCTGGCCGAGCAGCTCGATGCCGGTCGACTCGAGCTTGAGGCCGACCTCCTCGGAGATGACCTGGCCACCGGTCAGGATCGCGATGTCCTGCAGCATGGCCTTGCGACGGTCGCCGAAGCCCGGAGCCTTGACGGCGACCGACTTGAAGGTGCCGCGGATCTTGTTGACCACGAGCGTGGACAGCGCCTCGCCGTCGACGTCCTCGGACAGGATCAGCAGCGGCTTGCCGCTCTGCATGACCTTCTCGAGCACCGGCAGGAGGTCCTTGACGTTCGAGACCTTCTGGTTGGCGATCAGGATGTACGGCTCGTCGAGGACGGTCTCCATGCGCTCCGCGTCGGTGACGAAGTACGCCGAGATGTAGCCCTTGTCGAACCGCATGCCCTCGGTGAGCTCGAGGTCGAGGCCGAAGGTGTTCGACTCCTCGACCGTGATGACGCCTTCCTTGCCGACCTTGTCCATCGCCTCGGCGATGATCTCGCCGACGGTGGAGTCACCGGCGGAGATGGAGGCGGTGGAGGCGATCTGCTCCTTGGTCTCGACGTCCTTGGCCATCGCGAGCAGCTGCTCGGTGATGGCGGAGACGGCGAACTCGATGCCGCGCTTCAGGGACATCGGGTTCGCGCCGGCCGCGACGTTGCGCAGCCCCTCGCGGACCATGGCCTGGGCGAGCACCGTGGCGGTGGTGGTGCCGTCGCCCGCGACGTCGTCGGTCTTCTTGGCGACCTCCTTGACGAGCTCGGCACCGATCTTCTCGTAGGGGTCCTCGAGCTCGATCTCCTTGGCGATGGACACGCCATCGTTGGTGATCGTGGGAGCACCCCACTTCTTCTCGAGGACGACGTTGCGACCCTTGGGGCCGAGCGTCACCTTGACGGCGTCGGCGAGCGTGTTCATGCCACGCTCCAGGCCGCGCCGTGCTTCCTCGTTGAACGCAATCAGCTTCGGCATTCTCCGCGGTTCCTCACGCTGGAATGAATGGACTGGCCCGGGGGATGCCCGCGACGGACGATCTCCGCTGACCCGGCAGACCCTTCCCGCCGGCGCGTGGAGACCTCATCTTCCCGGCCCACTTGTCACTCTCGTCCTGAGAGTGCTAACCCATGTTTAGCACTCGCCCCCTGCGAGTGCAAGACGAACGCGAGGCTGCGCGGCCGGTCGGTCCGGGCCGTTCGAGCGGCCAGGTCTAGACCAACCCGGACCGCCCCTTCAGGCCATTGACCCCTGTTGGAAGGCAGGCCTAACCTGAACGAACCTCGTGGGTGCGACGGGGTTTCGGCCGGAGAACGCGAAAGCGCTCTCCGGCCTCTCGTTTGTGGACCCAGGACCCGCTCCGGGCGACCGGGTTCCGGCCGAAGATGTCCGCGAACGGTTTGCCACAGTGGACCCATGATCGACACCTGGCTCACCGAGACGTTCGGCCTCTCCGTCCCCGTCGTCGGCGCACCGATGGCCGGCCCCGGGGAGGGTGCCCTGGCCGCTGCCGTCTCGGCGGCCGGCGGTCTCGGGATGGTCGGCGTGAACGCGTCCCGGTCCCCCGCGTGGGTGCGTGAGCAGGCCGCGACCGCAGCGGCGAGCGGTGCGGCGTACGGCGTCGGGCTGATGGCCTGGGCCCTCGAGCGCGACGACGCCCAGCTCGAGGCCGTGCTCGAGACGAGGCCGGCGCTGGTGTCGGTGAGCTTCGGCGGCTTCGAGCCGTACGTCGACCGGCTGCGCGAGGCCGGGATCCGGGTCACCGTCCAGGCCGGCAACGTCGAGGAGGCCCGGCGGGCCGAGGCCGCCGGCGTGGACTTCGTGGTCGCGCGCGGCGCCGAGGGCGGCGGCCACGGCCGCAACGAGGTCGGCACCCTGCCGCTGCTGCAGGCGGTGCTCGACCGGGTGCAGGTGCCGGTCGTCGCGGCCGGTGGGATCGGCACCGCGCGCGGGCTGGCCGCCGTGCTCGCGGCGGGGGCGGTCGGCGCCTGGGTCGGCACGGCACTGCTCACCACCCGGGAGGCCGGCACGTCCGCCGGCGCCCGACGGCGGCTGCTCGCCGCCGACGACACCGGCACGGCCTATGGCCGGGTCTTCGACGTCGCACAGCGGCTGGGCTGGCCGGAGGTGTACGGCGGACGGGGCCTGCGCAACGCCTACTTCGACCGCTGGGCCGACCGGCTCGACGAGCTCGCGCACGACGACGCGGCTGCCGCGGAGCTGGCCGCCGCGCAGCGTGACCAGGACTACGACACCGCCTACGTCTATGCCGGCCAGGGCGCCGGACTGCTCACCCAGGAGCGCAGCGTGGCCGACGTGCTCGCCGAGCTGGCCGGCGCGGAGGACCTGCTGCGGCGGTTCTAGGTCTCGACAGGCTCGACCGGGCGCCTAGGCCTGGTCGGGCGGGAAGCCGCCGGTGGCGACCGGGCCCCACCGCTCGATGGTGATCCGGATCAGCGACTTGTTCTGCTTGCGCATCGCGTCGCGGTACTCGTCCCAGTCCGGGTGCTCCCCGGAGATGCAGCGGAAGTAGTCGACGAGTGGCTCCACGGAGTCCGGCATGTCGATCACCTCCGCCGTTCCGTCGACCTGGACGTAGGGGCCGTCCCACTCGTCGGAGTGGATCAGCATCGAGACCCGGCCGTCCCGCCGGGCGTTGCCGGCCTTGGCCCGCTGGGGGTACGTCGAGACCACGATCCGGCCCTGGTCGTCGACGCCGCACGTCACCGGGGACATCTGCGGGCTGCCGTCGCGGCGACGGGTCACCAGCGTGCCCTTGTGGCGGGGACGGACGAACTCGACGAGCTCGTCACGGCTGACTCGGTCCGCTGTCGCGAGGTTGCGTGCCATGCGCCGAGCCTACGGCCCGGTCGGCAGGCTCAGCAGCCCCCGGCGACGGCCGGGATCACCGAGACCTGCGCCCCCTCGGGGGTCGAGGTGGCGAGCGCCTCGAGGAAGCGCACGTCGTCGTTGCCGACGTACACGTTCACGAACCGCCGGATCGCGCCCTGGTCGTCGAGGATGCGGCCCTTGATCCCGGGGTAGCTGGACTCCAGCGAGTCGAGCACCTCCGCCAGGGTGCCGCCGTCGGCCTGGACCTCGGACTCACCGTGGGTGTAGGTGCGCAGGATGGTCGGGATCCGGACGCTGACGCTCATGTCTCTCCTCGTGCGAATCGGTACGAAGGGGCCGCGGTCGGCGGCCTGCTGGAAGGCTACCGGGCGCTCAGACCAGGCCGGCGTCGGTGAACGCGCGGTAGCTCGGCTCGATGGTGGCGGCCGGACCGACCCGGTCGGCGACCGCGTCGAGGGTCTTGAGCCCGTCGCCGGTGTTGAACACCACGGTCTCCGCGTCGGGGTCGAGCTGTCCGGTCTCGACGAGCTTCTTCAGGGTCGCCACCGTGACGCCGCCGGCGGTCTCGGCGAACACCCCCTCGGTGCGGGCGAGCAGCTGGATCCCCTCGCGCACCTCCTCGTCGGTCACGTCCTCGACGGTGCCGCCGGTGCGGCGGGCGACGTCGAGCACGTAGGGCCCGTCGGCCGGGTTGCCGATGGCCAGCGACTTGGCGATCGTGTCGGGCCGGACCGGACGGACGACGTCGTGGCCCTGCTTGAAGGCCGCGGACACCGGGGAGCAGCCGTTCGCCTGGGCGCCGAAGATCTTGTACGGCGACTCCTCGACCAGCCCGAGATGCACGAGCTCGGAGAAGCCCTTGTCGACCTTGGTGAGCTGCGAGCCGGACGCCACCGGGATCACGACCTGCTGCGGCAGCCGCCAGCCGAGCTGCTCGGCGACCTCGTAGCCCAGCGTCTTGGAGCCCTCGGCGTAGTAGGGGCGGACGTTGACGTTCACGAACGCCCAGCCCTCCTCCTCGCCGGCGATCTCGGAGGCCAGCCGGTTGACGTCGTCGTAGTTGCCCTTCACGGCGACCAGCGTGCCGCCGTACACCGCGGTGGTGATCACCTTGGGACGCTCGAGGTCGTGCGGGATGAACACGACCGTCTTCATGCCGGCCCGCGCGCCGGCCGCAGCCACCGCGTTGGCGAGGTTGCCGGTCGAGGGGCAGGCGAACACCTTGCTGCCGAACTCGCGGGCTGCCGACAACGCCACGGCGACGACCCGGTCCTTGAAGGAGTGCGTCGGGTTGCCGGAGTCGTCCTTGACCCAGAGGTTCTTGATGCCGAGCTCGCGGCCGAGGTTGTTCGCCTTGATCAGCCGGGTGAAGCCGGGCTCCATGTTCGGGCTGCCGGTGATGTCGGTCGGCACCGGGAGCAGCGGCTGGTAGCGCCAGATGTTCTTGGGGCCCGCCTCGATCTGGGCCCGGGTCACGTCCGGGAAGTCGTAGCCGATCTCCAGGGGGCCGAAGCACTCCTGGCAGGCGTAGAACGGGCCGAGCTCCTGGGTGGCGCGACACTCGCGACAGACCAGGTTGACCGCGTTGCCGAACGCACCGGAGCGGATGCCGCCGTCGGGTGAGGTGGTGGAACCGGAAAGGACCGAGGTGCTCAAGGAGGGCCTCCTTCTCATCTTCCCCGGCGAACCGACTCTCGGACCGGGACGGAATTAGCACCTTTGGCACCGCTGGCCGGTCGACGGAGTTCGACGCGTGCGCGCGGTGACGGGTTGCCGGGGCTTCAGCGGGCCGTGTCCCTCTGCCCCTCTCGATGAGCGAGCCTCACCTTACGCAGCCGTCTCAGCATGTGCACAACGCATCCACCATCCGAGACTCGTCATCTCGGTGACGCTCGCGCGCCGGGCCTGGCGCCGCCATGATGACGCGCATGCAGCCGGACAGCGAGTGGTGGCGGATCAAGCGGGTGGCCAACCTGGTCAACGGGTCCACGGCGGTCGGTGCCGCGGTCGCCCTGATCGGGGGCGCGCGCCTCGCCCCCGGACCGCGCGGCCTGGTGGTCGCGACGGGCTACCGGCTGCCGTTCCCGGTGGCCCGGGCGTTCACCCTCGGCAACGTCGTCACGACCAGGCACGACCGCTCCTGGCTCGACGCAAGACCGGAGCTGCTGCGGCACGAGGAGCGGCACACCTGGCAGTACGTCGCCTGCCTGGGCCTGCCGATGCTGCCGCTCTACCTGGTCGCGGCGGGCTGGTCGTACGTCGTCGGCGGCGACCTGGGCACGCACAACCTGTTCGAGCGGCTCGCCGGTCTCGAGGACGGCGGCTACCCGTCGGTCAGCGCCCGGGAGCGGCGCCGCCGGGCTCAGCCCGCCTGACCGGCCCGGCTGTTGCGGGCGTCCTCGGCGAATCGGGCCAGCAGGCCCAGCACCCCGCCCGGCCCGTCGACCACGACGTCGGACAGCTCGGCCAGTGCCTCCTGCTCCTGGGAGCTCGAGCAGACCAGGAGCGTCGGCAGCCCCTGGTCGCGCAGGCTGCGCACCGCCTCGAACGCCTCGAGGTCGCCGAGGTCGTCGCCGGCGAACAGCACCCCGCCGGCGTGGTGCTCCTCGAGCGCGGCGTGCACGGCCAGCCCCTTGTGCATCCCGGGGGCGCGCACCTCGAGCACCAGGCGACCCGGCTCCAGGGTCAGCCCGTGCCGCTCGGCGGCGTCCGCGAGCGCCTGCTCCAGCCGCAGGAACGCCTCGGTCGCGTCGGGCAGCCGCCGGGTGTGTACGGCGACCGCCAGCCCCTTCTCCTCCACGAACGCACCCTCGGCGTTCTCGGCGGCCAGCAGGCGCGGCAGCTCGTCGCGGAACGCCTGCAGGCCCCGCGGCGGCTCCGGCGCGGTGAACTCACGGGTGCCGGAGTCCCAGTGCTCGTTGCCGTACTGACCCATCACGACCAGCCGGGCGCCGTCCGCGAGCGAGTCGGCGACCGACTCCAGCCGGCCGAGCTCGACGACCTGGCGCGCCGGGCGGCCGGTCACCACCACCACGGCCCGGACCTGGGCGGCGAGGTCGGCCAGGACACGGGGTCCGTCGGGGTGGATCACCGCCAGGGCGGGATCCTCGACGATCGGCGACAGCGTCCCGTCGAAGTCCAGGGCGACGAGCACGTCGCGTGCCACGGCGACCAGCCCGTCGTACCTCTCCTGCGCCTGCCCGGTGCGGAACTCCATGCCCCCGAGCATGCCCTACGAGTAGTCGCGGGTCAGGATCACCGTGAGGCGGTCACCGCGCATCGGCGCGATCGACGGCTTGAGACGGCTGATGCCGAGGTCCTTGCCGAGCATCACGGCCTGGTCGTGAAGCCGCGCGGGGAAGTAGACGGTGCTGGCGGGGATCGTGCCGTACCAGTTGTCCGAGCCGACGACCTGCCAGCCGGCGCCCTGGGCGCGGGCCGCGGTGGTGCCGGCGAGCCCGCTGATCCCGGAGTTGTTGTAGACCTCGACGTAGGTCTGGCCCCGGCGGACCACGGGCTTCTTCTTGGGCGCCTTCTTCTTCTGGGGCGCGACCACGGGCTGGGGGGCCGTGGAGGACGGCGCCGGAGAGCTGCTGGCGACGACCGGCCGGGCGGCCTGGGCCGGCTCCTCGTTCCGGTTGCCGTTGGTGGCGACGAACGCCGCGCCGGCGATCACGACCGCGCTCACGGACAGCCAGGCGACCGGCGAGGACATCGCGACGCCGCGCTGGTCCAGCCGGCGGGCAGCCAGGCCCCGCACGTCAGACCTCGAAGCCGAGTCGACGCGCGGAGCGGGCCCGCTGGCGGGCGGCGCGCAGCCGGCGCAGCCGGCGGACCAGCAGCGGGTCGAAGGCCAGCGACTCGGGACGGTCGATGAGCGCGTTCAGCACCTGGTAGTAGCGGGTCGAGGACATGTCGAACTTGTCCCGGACCGCCTGCTCCTTGGCGCCGGCGTACTTCCACCACTGGCGCTCGAAGTTCAGGATCTCGCGGTCCCGCTCCGAGAGCTCGCTCGACGAGGCGTTCGGGCCCGGGTTGAGGGCGTTCGCGGCGTCCATGTGAGGCGACTCCTGTGCAGGTGCTGGGTGGCGGGTGTCGTGAGGTCTCATCATAGGCGACGAACCACATCCATGTAGTTCACCCCGCGCAACTGTGTCGGACGTTTCGGATGGGGCAAGAATGGCGCCATGCCCACCCTGCTGAACGACCTCCCGTCCCTCGACGTGACCCCGGGTCCGGTGCGCGCGGAGCCGCTCCCGGCCGACCGCCCGGTGCGCTGGGGCATCCTCGCGACCGGCAAGATCGCCACCGCGTTCGCCAAGGACCTCGCCCTGCTCCCCGAGTGCGAGATCGCCGCCGTCGGCGCCCGCAGGCAGGAGTCCGCCGACGCGTTCGCGGCGACCCACGGCGCCGCTGCGGCGTACGGCGACTACCGGGCGCTGGTCGAGGACCCGGACGTCGACGTGGTGTACGTCGCCACGCCGCACTCCCTGCACCGCGAGCACGTCGAGCTGGCCTTCGAGGCCGGCAAGCCGGTGCTGTGCGAGAAGGCGTTCACGCTCAACGCCCCCGATGCGGAGCACCTCGTGTCCCTGGCCCGGGAGAAGAACCTCTTCCTGATGGAGGCCATGTGGATGCGGTGCAACCCGCTGGTCCGCCGGCTCCGGCAGCTCCTCGACTCCGGGGCGCTCGGCGAGGTGCGCCAGGTCCGGGCCGACCTCGGGTTCGTGGTGGACAAGCCGCCGACGGACCGGCTGCTCGACCCGGCGCTCGGCGGGGGTGCGCTGCTCGACATGGGGATCTACCCGCTGACGTTCGCGCACCTGTTCCTGGGCGAGCCGTCCCACGTGGCCGCGACGGCCGCCCTCTCGGAGGTCGGCACCGACCTGGACCTCGCGATCAGCCTCGGCTACGCCGGCGGCGCCGTCGCCTCGTTGACGTCGACGATGACCGCGTGGTCGCCGCGCACCGCCTCCATCGCCACGGACCGCGGCCGGATCGACGTACCCGCGCCGTTCCACCACCCGCCCGCGGTCACCTGGACCGCGCTCGGCGGCGACCCGGACCTGGTCGGCCCGCCCCAGCCCGAGGAGATCCGGGAGGACCTCATCGGCTCCGGCCTCGCCCACGAGGCGCTCGAGGTGGTGCGGTGCCTGCGCACCGGGGAGACGGAGAGCCCGCTGGTGCCGCTCGAGGACACGCTGGCGCTGATGCGGCTGATGGACCGGATCCGGGACCAGATCGGGGTGGAGTACGACGCGGACCGGCGCGGCTAGCCCGACCGGCGCCGGACCACGGCCTCAGCCGGCGACGTCGCGGCGGCGGAACCCGAGGACCCCGACGACGGCCAGCACCGCGACGGTGAGCACCGACACCGCGACGCTGCCTGCGGCGACCCCGGTGCGGAGCGGGTCGTGGCCGATGTACTGGTAGAAGGGGGACAGCCGCTGCAGGGGCTCGAGCCAGCCCACCAGTGGCGCGAGCCCGTTGAGCACGTAGGCCACCACCGCGACGACCACCGGCACCGACCGGCTCACCGTCAGGGAGCCGGTGGCCGCGGACAGCGCCAGGGCCAGCGCGCCGAACACCACGCCGAGCAGCGCCAGGTGCAGCATCGCCGCGGCCACGTGGCCGGCCGGCAGCGTCAGGTCGGTCAGCCGGCCCTCCAGCAGCAGCGCGAGCCCCATGACGATGACCAGCAGCAGGGTGCCCAGCACCATCGCCGCCCCCTTGTCCAGCACGACCCGGGCCCGGCTCACCGGGTTCGCGAGCAGACTGTCCATGGTGTGCCGGTCCTCCTCGCCGGCCAGGCCCGAGGCGGCCGCACCGATGGCGTAGATCAGCACGACGATCGGTCCCATGAAGGACATCAGCTCGATCTGGACGTAGCCCACGGCGGTCGACATGTCCGCCCCCGAGGCCGCGAACAGCGACCGGAAGGCGTCCGGCATCTGGGCCAGGAAGTCCGACATCGTCGGCTGGTCCCGCACGCTCGGCCACACCGCGACGTACATGGCGACCAGCAGCACCAGCGCGACCGACCAGGCCACCAGGCTGCGGCGCTGGTCGTAGAGCGTCTTGGTGAGCACGTCACGCAGCACCGTCGCCCCCTGCCCCGTAGAACGCCAGGAAGGTCTCCTCGAGGTCCGCCTCGGTGCACTCGAAGTCGTCCACCGCACGCTGGCTGACCCGCTTGAGCACGGCGTCGAGAGACTGCTGCGGCGCGCTGCAGGTCAGGGTGTGCCGCCCCACCGTGAGGTCACGGACGCCCGGCAGCCGGGCGAAGTCCTCGGCCGACACCTCGTCGAGGAAGCTCGCGCGCACCCGGTGGAGCGACTTCGCGGCGAGCACCTCGAGGCTCTCGACGGCCACCAGCCGACCGCGCCGGAGCACGCCGATCCGGTCGGCGACCCGCTGCACCTCCCCGAGGACGTGCGAGGAGAGCAGCACCGCGCCACCCTCCCCGGTGTGCTCGCGCATGAGCGCGTGGAACTCCTGCTGCACGAGCGGGTCGAGACCGCTGGTCGGCTCGTCGAGGACCAGCACCCGGGGACCCGACATCAGGGCCAGCACGATCGCGAGCTTCTGCCGGTTGCCCCGCGAGAGCGTGGTGGCGACCCGGTGCAGGTCGAGGTCCAGCCGGTCGGCCAGCTTGGCAGCGTGGGCCGTGTCCTCCCGCTCGCTCCCCGCGGGCCGGCCGTGCCGGCGCAGGTGCGCGAAGTACTCGACGTGCTGCGCGCCGGTGAGCCGGGCGTAGACGGCGGTCTCGCCCGGGACGTAGCCGACCAGCCGGTGCACGCGGACCGCGTCGCGCCAGCAGTCGTGGCCCAGGACGGTGGAGCTGCCCGAGGTCGGGCGTAGCATCCCCATCAGCATCCGGATCGTCGTGGTCTTGCCGGCACCGTTGGGCCCCAGGTAGCCGAAGACCTCGCCGGGCTCCACGGCCATCGTCACCCCGTCGAGGGCGAGCGTCGGACCGAACCGCTTGGTCACCTCGCTCAACCCGATCGGGGCGGTCTCGTCCACATCGTCATCTTCGGTCCGGGTCCCTGCCCCGGACAGGGCCTTTCGGCCCGGGCGCACGGGCGTGCTGCGAGCGAGCCTGGGTACACGAGCACCGAGGCCGGGGACGCCGGTCGTCAGCAAGCGAAGAAGAGGGTTGGACATCGTGAGCCCGAAGACCGAGACCACGAACAAGGCCGATCTGGTCATCGTCGCGAACCGGCTGCCGGTCGACCGCGTCGTGAACGACGACGGGTCTGTCGACTGGCGGCGCTCGCCCGGTGGCCTGGTCACCGCGATCGAGCCGGTGATGCGGGAGAACGACGGCGCCTGGATCGGCTGGTCCGGTGGCACCGACAGCGACCTGGAGCCGTTCATCGAGGACGGCCTGGCGCTGGTCCCGGTCCCGCTCAGCGCCACGGAGGTCGAGGAGTTCTACGAGGGCTTCTCCAACGCCACGCTCTGGCCGCTCTACCACGACGTGGTCGCCAAGCCGGAGTTCCACCGCGAGTGGTGGGAGGCCTACGTCCGGGTCAACCGCCGGTTCGCGGAGAAGGCCGCCGCCGTCGCCGCCGAGGATGCGACCGTCTGGGTGCACGACTACCAGATGCAGCTGGTCCCGGCGATGCTGCGCGAGCTGCGCCCGGACCTGCGGATCGGGTTCTTCCTGCACATCCCGTTCCCACCCGCCGAGCTGTTCCAGCAGCTCCCGTGGCGCCGGCAGCTGCTCGAGGGCCTGCTCGGCGCCGACGTGGTCGGCTTCCAGCGCCCGGGAGCGGCGCAGAACTTCGTGCGGCTGGTCCGCCAGCGCGTCGGCCACAAGACGCACCGCGACCTGATCTACCTCCCCGACGGGCGGGTCGTGCAGGCCGGGTCGTTCCCGATCTCGATCGACACCCCGGGCCTGGACAGGCTGGCCCGCACCGAAGCGGTCGAGCAGCGCGCGAAGGAGATCCGCGAGCAGCTCGGCAACCCGAAGCGGGTGCTGCTGGGCATCGACCGGCTGGACTACACCAAGGGCATCTACGACCGGCTCCGAGCGTTCGGCGAGCTGGTCCGCGACGGCGAGATCTCCGTCGACGACGCGGTGTTCGTGCAGGTCGCGACGCCGTCGCGCGAGCGGGTGGAGCAGTACCGCCGGCTGCGCGACGACATCGACCGGCTGGTCGGGCGGCTCAACGGCGACCTGGGCTCGATCGGCAGCCCGCCCATCCACTACATGCACACGTCCTACCCCAAGGACGAGATGGCGGCGCTGTTCCGGGCCGCGGACGTGATGGTGGTGACGCCGCTGCGCGACGGCATGAACCTGGTCGCCAAGGAGTACGTCGCCTGCCGGTACGACGACACCGGGGCGCTCGTGCTCTCGGAGTTCGCCGGCGCCGCGGACGAGCTGCGGCAGGCCTACATGGTCAACCCCTACGACATCAACGGCATGAAGGCCGCCATCGTCACCGCGATGAAAGCCGAGCCGAGGGAGCTCGGCCGCCGGATGAAGGCGATGCGCAAGACCGTCGCCGAGCACGACGTCAAGCAGTGGGCGCGCAAGTACCTCGACGTGCTCGACGAGGCGAAACCCATGCACCACAAGCACCTGCGGCCCTCCCGCAGCCGCTGACGGCCCCCGAGCGCTCGCGGTGGTGCAGCTGCCCGTGCCGACCGACGGCTACCAGTCGCCGCGCGAGCTGCTCGGCCAGCTCGCTGCGCACGTCGGCACGCGCCGGGCGGCGCTGCTGTGTGCCGAGGTGCTCGCCGACGACGACCCCCACGAGCACGCCGACACGGTGCTGTTCCTCGGCGGTCCTGCCGGGAGGTCGCTGCTGGACGGCGGCACGTCGTGGAAGCCGTACTGGTCCCGCGTCTGGGGCGCCCGCGGACTGCTCTACGTCTGGGACGAGGAGTCGCCGTTCGTCGCCGAGACGGTGCTGGACCGGGTCGCCGACGACCACTGGCGGGTCGCCGAGATGTGCCTGAAGGTGTGCGCCCGGCGGGACCTGGCCTGCGGAGACGACGCCGCACGCCTCGCCACGCACGACCTGCCCCGGGTGCGGGCCACGGCCGCCCGTGCGCTGGGCGCCGCCGGCGACACCGAGCACGTGGCCGCCGTACGCCTGCTGCTGGAGGACGGGTCGGAGGAGGTACGCGGCGCGGCGGGCCGGGCGCTCGAGCGGATGGAGGCCCGGCTCGACCTCGGTGCGTGAGACCCGCCTCATGTGCTGTCTGGGCGGACTGACTCGCTGGTAACTTCTGCTCATGGATCTGATCCCCAAGCCGGACCAGATCGTCTCGGCAGCCGCCAACGTCGCCCACAAGATGTTGTACGGCGGCCTGGCCGATCTGCGGCCCATGCCGCGCACGCTCATCGACGAGGGGGTGCTGCGCGAGGTCTACCACTACCGTCCGCGCGCGTCCGCCCGCGAGCACGGCGACCCGGTCCTGCTGGTCACCCCGCTGGCCGCGCCGGCGATCTGCTTCGACCTGCGCCGTGGCTGCTCGCTGGTCGAGCACTTCGTGGACGCGGGCCGCCCGACCTACCTCGTGGAGTACGGCGAGGTGTCCTTCGCCAACCGCGGGCTCGGCATGGAGCACTGGGTCGACGAGGTGATCCCGAAGGCGATCGAGGAGGTCAGCGCCCACGCCGGCGGCCGGCCCGTGCACGTGGTCGGCTGGAGCCTCGGCGGCATCTTCGCGCTGCTGACCGCCGCGGACCGCCCGGACCTGCCGATCGCCTCGCTGACCACGGTCGGCGCCCCGATGGACGTCTCGCTGGTCCCGCTGGTCGCGCCGATCCGCCCGTTCCTCGGCATCGCCGGCGAGCGGGCCGGGCTCGTCACGCAGGCCTACCGGCTGATGGGCGGCGCCCCCAAGCCGCTGGTGAAGCGCGCCTTCCAGCTGTCGTCGTTCAACAAGCTGGTCACCCGGCCGATCGCGATCGCCGCCAAGCTCGACGACGCCGACTTTCTCGCCCAGATCGAGGCGGTCGACCGGTTCACCGCGAACATGATCGCCTACCCCGGTCGGACGTTCGGCCAGCTCTACCACCGGCTGCTGAAGGGCAACCAGCTCGCCACCGGCACGGTCACCATGGACGACCGCGACATCCGGCTCGCCGACCTGACCGTCCCGCTCCTGGCGTTCGGCGGCGCCGGCGACGGCATCGCCCCGGTGCAGTGCGTCCGCCCGATCGTCGACCTGGTGCCAGGCGTGGACGAGGTGCGCTTCGAGATCGTGCCGGGGGGTCATCTCGGCATGCTGACCGGCCGCGCCGCCCGCCGTACCACCTGGCGGATCATGGACGAGTGGATCTCCGAGCACTCCTCGCCCGATGCCGAGAAGCTCACCCCCGCGGCCCGCAAGAAGGCTGCGAAGGCGACCGCGAAGAAGGCCACCGCCAAGAAGGCGCCGGCGGCCAAGGCAACCGCCAGGAGGACGCCGGCCAAGAAGGCGTCGAAGGCGGCGATCGGGGCCAACCCGAGCCGCCGCTACGGCTCGGCGTCCAGCCGCACGCTGGCCCAGAAGAAGTAGCCCGGGCAGCGAGGTCGTGACCCACCTGGCCGCCGGCGACCCCAGCGCCGCCGTCACTCCCGACTGGCGGCTCGCCGTCGTCCTGGTCCTGCTGGTCGTAGTCGCCGTCGCGGCGTCGGTCCTCGGCCAGCTCGGCACCGAGCGCGAGCAGGTGGTCGCCGCCGTGCGCGCGGTCGTCCAGCTCGGCGTGGTGTCGCTGGTGATCACCGCCGCGCTCGCGAGCGTCTGGCTGTCGCTCGCCTTCGTGCTGCTGATGTTCGTGGTCGCCACCATCACGTCCACCGGCCGGATCGGCACCCCGCGCAGGCAGATGCCGTGGGTCGGGTTCGCCATCGCCTGCGGCGTGGTCCCGGTGCTCGGCCTGATCTTCTCCTCGGGGGTGGTGCCCTTCAACGGCCCCGGCATCATCCCGATCGCCGGGATCGTGGTCGGCAACATGATGACCGCGGCCACGCTCACCGGCCGGCGGGCCTACGACGAGATGGCCGGCCACTTCGGCACCTACGAGGCGGCGCTCGCCATCGGCATGACCAGCCCGGAGGCGGCCTTCGAGGTGGTCCGGCCGACCGCCAGGGAAGCCCTCACCCCCGGCTTGGACCAGACGCGTACCGTCGGGCTCGTGACGCTGCCCGGCGCGTTCATCGGGGTGCTGCTCGGCGGGGGTACCCCGCTCGAGGCGGGCGCCGCGCAGATCCTCGTGCTGATGGGGCTGATGGCCGGCCAGGCGATCACCTCGGCGGTGCTGCTCCGGCTCGTGGCGGGGGCCCGCGTGGTGCGCCGGGACCTGCTCGCGACGTACCCCCGATGACCGAGCAACCACGACCCGTCCACAACGGAGGAGCCCGATGCGCATCGCCGGACTGACCACCGTCGTACTCGCGGCCGCGCTGCTCGTCTCCGGTTGCACCTCCGGACAGGCCGCGCCCACGTCGTCGGCCGCGACGCCGTCCGCGTCGACGGCCGCGCCGACCGGGAGGTACGTCGCCCTCGGTGACTCGTTCACCGCCGGGCCGCTGATCCCGACCACGGACCTGGCCGGCGGCTGCGCACGCTCGGACCACAACTACCCGTCGCTGCTCGCCGACGAGCTCGACGTGAAGACGTTCGTCGACGTGAGCTGCAGCGGCGCCAAGACCCACGACCTGACCGGTGTGCAGCGGCCCTTCGAGGACGCGCGGATCCCGCCGCAGCTGCGGGCGCTGACCCCGGACACCACCCTGGTGACCCTCGGCATCGGCGGCAACGACCTCGACCTCTTCGCCACCCTGGTCGGCACCTGTGCCCGGCTGCGCTCCTCCGACCCGCAGGGCTCCCCCTGCGCCCGGCTGCTCGCCGCGAACGGCCCGGACCTCGACGCCGCGACCGACACGATCAGCACCCGGGTCGTGACCGCGCTCCGGACGATCCGCGAGCGGGCGCCGCGGGCGAAGGTGGTGCTCGTCGGCTACCTCCGGCTCGTCCCGGACCGCGGCACCTGTGTCGGGCTCCCCCTCGCGGCCGGCGACTACGCCGAGGGCCGGCGGATCAGCCAGACGCTCGACCGGGCGCTGCGACGAGCGGCCCGACGTAGCGGCGTCACGTTCGTCGACATGTACGCCGCCTCTCGCGGGCACGACATCTGCTCGAAGGATCCGTGGGTCAACGGCTCGGCCACCAACCGGCAGAAGGCGCTGGCCTACCACCCGTTCGCCTCCGGGATGCGCGCCGTCGCGCGCGAGGTCGCCTCCGCCCTCCGCTGAACGTGCTCCCGGAACTGAGTCAGGCCGACGCCTCCCACTGCGCGTACAGCTCCCGCAGCGCGTCACGCTGGTCCAGCACCGTGTCGAGGTCCGGCGCGACCTCCCACCCGGCCGGTGGCGTGATGGTCCACCGTCGCTGCGACGTCGCTGCGAACGCCGCCCGCCGGCGAGTGCTCGCCATCCGGTCCGCCACCAGGGCGTGGTCGCCGATGTCGGGCCCGGTGACCTTGAGGTACTCCAGCCCGAGCCGTCGGAACCGTTCCTCCCGTGCGACGTCCCGGGCCTGGCGACGCGCAGCGCGGTGGTCCGCCCCGTCGTACTCGCCGACCACCCCGGCCACCGGGTCGAACAGGTCGGCGATCCCCAGCAATCGCCCGTGGAGGTCCCAGACCGGCTGGTTCACCCGCGGCGGCGGAAGCCCGGCGTCGAGCACCCAGACCAGTCTCATCCGCGACTCGTTGGGCGACCTGCTCAGCTCGTGCGCCAGGTCCAGGGCCGTGCGGACCAGCGGGACACCGTCCCAGCCGGCCCGGAGAGCGACGTGGGCCCGCATCCGGGCCACCGTGGTGATCTCCGCCGCAGCCGCCATGTCCAGCGCGACCACGGCCTCGCGTACGTCGCCGGCGCGGCGCATCTCGTCGAAGACGGCCCGCTCCGCGCGGGTGACCGGTATCCCGTGCAGGACCCGCAGCTCCTCAAGGGCCAGCCGGTCCTCCAGCCACTCGATGCCCTCACGGGGCCGCCGGCCCTGGCCCGGCCCGCACACCAGCGGGACCGGCCGCACGGTCCGGCCGTCGGGTCGCAGCCCGTCGAAGAAGCCACCCCGCATCAGCCGGAGGGACGCCCAGCCGGTGACCGCCCCCGCGGCAGGCAGCCGAACGGACGCCTCGAGGATCCGCTGCTCGGGGACGGTGGCGTCGACCTCAGCGGGAACGTAGAAGCCGCGCGAGCTCTGTCGCCAGCGTCGTGACCGGGCCTGGCCCCGGGTCGGTCCGGTGCGTCCCTGCGGGTCGAGGCGGACCGGCCTGACCAGCCCCCGCGGAGGCCGGCAGACCGGCTGCCACCGGTGTCCTGACTCTGCCATGCGTCGAGCCTGCCGCCCCTGCCGGCCCTGTGGCGCGTCGTCCACAGGGCTGTTCGCCGAACGCACCGCTGCGACCACCTCCGGACTCACCGGTCAGTTCCGAACGCACCGTTCCAGGGGTGTCCCCGGTGCCGATGGCACTGAGTGGCCTCGACACCCGCGGGGCGGCCGCGCCGGGGGCCGCGCCAGGGCTTGAGCGAGGCCTTCCCTGGGCGGCGCTTCCGCCCTCTGCAAGGGTGGTCGCATGAGTGCGCTCTCGGGTCTCGTGGACAAGGGCCTGGTCGCCCCGGACTGGGCCGAGGCCCTGGCGCCGGTGGACGGCCAGGTGGCGGCGATGGGTGAGTTCCTGCGCGTCGAGGTGCAGGCCGGCCGCACCTACCTCCCGTCCGGCGACCAGATCCTGCGCGCGTTCAGCCGTCCGCTCGCGGACGTCAAGGTGCTCATCGTGGGCCAGGACCCCTACCCCACCCCGGGACACCCCGTCGGCCTCTCGTTCTCGGTGGCGCCCGACGTGCGCCCGCTCCCCCGGAGCCTGATGAACATCTACAAGGAGCTCGTGGACGACCTCGGTTGCGAGCAGCCCGGCAACGGCGACCTGACCCCGTGGTTCGAGCAGGGCGTGATGCTGCTCAACCGCTCGCTGACCGTGCGTCCCGCAGAGCCCGCCTCGCACCGGGGCCGGGGCTGGGAGCAGGTCACCGAGCGGGCGATCGAGGTGCTCGCCCGGCGGGGCGGCCCGCTGGCGGCGATCCTGTGGGGCCGGGACGCCCAGGGCCTCAAGCCGATGCTCGGCGAGGTGCCGTGGGTGGAGTCGGCGCACCCGAGCCCGTTGTCCGCGTCGCGCGGCTTCTTCGGGTCCCGCCCGTTCAGCCGGGTGAACACGCTGCTGGAGAAGCAGGGCGGCACCCCGGTCGACTGGCGGCTGCCGTGAGCGCCCCGCGCTCCGTGTGCGTGTTCAGCGGCTCGAGCCCCGGGGCCCGTCCGTCGTACGCCGCGGCCGCCACCGCGCTCGGGAAGGAGGTCGCGGCACGCGGCATGCGGCTGGTGTACGGCGGCGCGAGCGTCGGGCTGATGGGCGCGGTGGCCGACGCCGCCCTGTCCGCGGGCGGCGAGGTCGTCGGCGTGATCCCGCAGCACCTCGTCGACCGCGAGGTCGCGCACACCGGTCTCACCGAGCTGCGGGTGACCTCGTCGATGCACGAGCGCAAGGCGCTGATGGCTGACCTCGCCGACGGGTTCGTGGCCCTTCCCGGGGGCCTCGGCACCCTGGAGGAGCTCGCGGAGGTCCTCACCTGGTCGCAGCTCGGGCTGCAGAGCAAGCCGTGCGGGCTGCTCGACGTGGAGGGGTTCTTCGACCCGCTGCTCGCGTTCTTGGACCACACGGTCACCGAACGGTTCGTGTCCCCCGAGCACCGCGCCCTGGTCCTCTCCGCGACCGGGCCGGCCGACCTGCTCGACCTGCTGGGGCGCTGGCAGCCGGGGCCCGTCGCCGGCAAGTGGGTGGACCGCTGATCTCGCTTTCGACGCTTTGTCGACTCTTTCAGTAGTATTTGCGTCATGACGCGGACACTGGCCCTTCCCTCCCCCCAGGACGCCACCGTCGTGGTGCCGGCTCCCGGCAGCGAGCCGGGCAACTGGTCCGGCGCCGCGAGCGCGGTCCTGGTCGACGGCGTCTACTGGCTCACCTACCGCGTCCGGCGTCCGCTGAACGAGGGCCGCGGCGTCAGCGTGGTGGTCGCCCGGTCCGAGGACGGCGAGCACTTCGTGACCGTCGCGGAGGTGCGGCGCGACGAGTTCGGCGCCGAGTCGTTCGAGCGCCCGGTGCTGCTGCGACGCCCCGACGGCGGCTGGCGGCTCTACCTGTCCTGCGCGACCCCCGGGTCCAAGCACTGGTGGGTCGAGGCCGTGGACGCCGACGAGCCGGCCGCGCTCGCGACGGGCACCCGGACCGTCGTACTCCCGGGCAGCGACGAGGTCGCGGTCAAGGACCCGGTCGTACTGGTCGACGAGACCGGCTGGCGGATGTGGGTCTGCGTGCACCCGCTGACCGAGCCGGGCCAGGAGGACCGGATGACCACCGCCTACGCCACCAGCGCGGACGGCCTCACCTGGGACTGGCACGGCACCGTGCTGTCCCCCACCCCCGGCAGCTGGGACCAGCGCGGCACCCGGGTCACCGCGGTGCTCGGCGAGAGCCCGCTGGTGGTGCTGTACGACGGACGCGCCCGCGCCGAGGACAACTGGCACGAGGTCACCGGGGTGGCCCGCTCCACCGACGGCCGCACGCTCGTGGCCGAGGACCTGCCGGCGATCCGGTCGCCGCACAGCGACGGTGCCCTGCGCTACGTCGCGGCGGTGCCGCTGCCGGACGGCGGCACCCGGTTCTACTTCGAGGCCGCCCGCCCCGACGGCGCGCACGACCTGATGACCAGCGTCAGCCCCTGACCCGCTGGGCCTGCCGAGTGTGGAACGAGTCGCCGTCGCGGTGCACCCGCCAGTCGTCGTAGGACTCCCCGGTCAGCTCCTCGAGCAGCGCGATGTCCTCCAGGAACGGCTCTCGCAGCGCCGCGCCCTGCTCGGGGGTGAGCCGTGGCCGCTCCGGGTTGCCCCGCTGGTGCAGCTGGTCGACCAGCGGCCGGCTCGCCGCCCGCCAGGCCCGCGGCGGAAGGAACTGCCCGGCCGCGGCACCGGCGCGTACGACGGGACCGAGCATCTTCGTGCGCACGCTGGGATGCACGAACGGGCGGGAGTTGCCCGAGGGGATGTCGCTCACCACGTCCTCGGCCACCCCGAGGAACCGGCACACCCGGTTCAGCGCCGTGCGCGGGTCGTCGACGAGGTGGCGGTAGCGCAGCACCAGCACCTGCTCGCGCGGGAAGTGCTCGAACAGGTCCGCGAGCTGGCGGCCGTACATGCCCAGCCCCCGGTAGTGCCAGAACGGCGCCCACCCGGCGTCCACGCGCCCGGCCTCGCGGGCGCACGCCTCCACGACGTCCGCGCACGGCTCGAGGCCGTCGGCCCACAGGTGCATCCAGTTGGAGTAGGCCCGGTCGACCGGGTCGCGCAGCACGGCGATCAGCCGGGCATCCGGCAGGTCGGCGGCGATCCGGCGGCGCGCGTCGCGGTGGTAGAGGTAGAGGGGCGTGCTCTCCCCGGCCCGCCGGTCGTCGCCCGCCTCGGCGAACAGGTCGAGGTAGCGCTGCCTCTGCCAGATCCACTCGCGGTTGCTGTGCGCGTCACCGGGACCCTTGTACGCCGGGGGCGGGGAGTCGCCGCACAGGTAGTACTTCGGCTCCTTGACCGCGCTCAGGAACAGCTCGGGGTGCTGCGCGAGAGCGGCGTGCAGGGCCGTCGTACCCGCCTTGGGGGCGCCGACGAGCAGGAAGTCGGGGAGCCGGCCGCCGCGCAGTGCCTGCGCCGAACCGGGAAGTGTCCGAACCATCGGACCATTGTAGACGAACTCACTAGACTTAGTCGCCCGCGGCTCCCGCACGGACGGTGGCGCGGACCGCCCGGACGGCGAACGACCGGGAAGTGGTCGACGCCGGGCCCCCGATGGGGTTGTCTGTGCACATGGGAAGCCTGCGGCGGATCGCCCTGGCCCTCACCGGCCTGGTCGCGGTCACCGTCGTAGGCACGGTCGGCTACCTGATCCTGGGCTTCCCCCTGCTCGAAGCGCTCTACCAGACCGTCACCACTGTCTCGACGGTCGGCTTCCGGGAGATCCAGCCACTCTCCCCCGCCGGCGTCATGTTCACGATCGTGCTCATCGTCGTCGGGGTGGGCACCGTGCTCTACAACCTCGGCGTGGTCCTCGAGGCGTTGACCGAGGGCCACCTCCGCCGGTACCTCGAAAGGCGTCGCATGGACCACCGGATCTCCCACCTGCGCGGGCACGTCATCGTCTGCGGCCACGGCCGCGTCGGGCGCTCCGCGGCCGACCACCTGCTCGCGGACGGCCAGCAGGTCGTCGTCGTGGACACCAACCCCGACCGGCTCGTCGGACTGCGGCCGACGGCGGTCCACCTCGTCGGCAACGTCACCGACGACGCCGTACTGCGGGCGGCCGGGATCGAGCACGCCCGAGCCCTGGTCGCCGCGCTGGAGACCGACGCGGACACGGTCTACGTCACGCTCTCCGCTCGCGCGATGCGCCCGGACCTGGTGATCGTGGCCCGGGCCCGGACGGCCGAGGCCAAGGAGAAGATGCTGCTGGCCGGCGCCACCCGGGCGGTCAACCCGCAGAACATCGGGGGCCGTCGCATGGCCGCCTTCGCCCTGCAGCCGGACGTCGCGGAGTTCCTCGACGTGGTGATGCACGACGAGTACCTCGACTTCCGCATCCAGCAGGTGCGGGTCGAGCCCGGCTCGTCGCTCAGCGGCCGGACACTGGCCGAGCTGGACCTGCACGAGCGGACCGGAGCCCTGGTCCTCGCGCTGCGCGCGACGCCGCAGAGCGACCTGCAGGCGAAGCCGCCGAGCGGCACCACGATCTGCGACGGCGCGGTGCTGATCGCCCTCGGCACGCCCGCCGAGCTGGAGGCACTCAGCCGGCTCGGCAGTACGCCGGGGTGAGACCTCGACCCGGGGCGGAGCTCAGCAGGTGGACTTCAGGCGCGAGGCCTCGATGCGCTCCACGATGTGTCCGGCGACCCGGTCCAGGGCGGCGACGTCCTCGGGGGACAGCCCGTCGAAGACCAGCGAGCGCACCGTCTCCACATGACCGGGTGCCGCCGCGACCAGCACCTTCCAGCCCTCCTCGGTCAGCGTCACCAGGGTGACCCGACGGCTGTCCGGCGACGGCGTACGCGCCACCCAGCCGCGCTTCTCGAGCTTGCTGATCACGTGCGAGAGCCGGGACAGGCTCGCGTTCACCTGGGTGGCGAGCTCGCTCATCCGCAGCGTCCGGTCGTCGCTCTCCGAGAGCATCGCCAGGCAGAGGTAGTCGAAGTGCGTGAGGTCGGAGTCGCGCTGCAGCTGGGAGTCCAGGGTGGGGGCGAGCTTCAGCATCACCCCGGCGAGCTTGAGCCACGCCTGCAGCTCGTCCTCGTCCAGCCATCGCGTCATAGGCCCAGCCTAGGGGCCGATGCCCGGGAATCACGGCGACATCCCGATCACTTGAGCCTTCAACTTAGTCGGGCTACAGTGAAGACATCACCAGCTCCCGGGAGGGGACCATGACGCAGACGCAGCACCTGAGCGAGACGGGCGAGCGGATGCCCGCGCTGTACATCGGCCACGGCGCCCCGCCGCTGCTCGACGACGCGCTCTGGAGCAGCCAGCTCGCCGCGTGGTCGGCCGACCTGCCCCGCCCGACGGCGATCCTGATCGTCTCCGCGCACTGGGAGGCGGCGCCGGTCATGCTCTCGGCCAGCGCCCCCGGCACCCCGCTGGTCTACGACTTCGGCGGCTTCGCGCAGCGCTACTACGAGATGACCTACGCAACCCCGGACGCGAGCGGCCTGGCCGCGCGCGTCGCGGCGATGATGCCGGACACCGAGCCGGTCCACCAGCACCCGAGCCGCGGCTTGGACCACGGGGCCTGGGTGCCGCTGAAGATCATGTACCCCGCCGGTGACATCCCGGTGCTGCAGCTGTCCCTGCCGACTGACGACCCCTACCGGCTGCTCGAGCTCGGCCGGCGGCTGCGACCCCTGCGCGACGAGGGCGTGCTGATCATCGGCTCCGGCTTCCTGACCCACGGCCTGCCGTTCCTGCGCGAGTTCCGCATCGACGCGGCCGCCCCGGGCTGGTCGAAGGAGTTCGACGCGTGGGCCGCGGAGGCCCTCGCCCGCGGCGACGTCGACGAGCTCGCGTCGTACCGGACGAAGGCACCGGGCATGCCCTACGCGCACCCCACCGTCGAGCACTACACGCCACTGTTCATCACGCTCGGTGCCGCCTCCGACCCGGAGACGCCCGGCGACCAGGTCGTCGACGGCTACTGGATGGGTCTCTCGAAGCGGTCCCTGCAGGTCGCCTGACCCCGGCGCCCACGCAGGCCGCGGACTCGGCAGGATGGGGGCATGAGCATCCTGTCCATCCAGTCCCTCGTCGCCTACGGCTCACGCCGGCAACAGCGCCGCCCTCTTCCCGCTGCAGCGGTTGGGCAAGGTCGTGTGGCCGGTGATGACGGTGCACTTCTCCAACCACACCGGGTACGGCGAGTGGCGCGGGCCCCTGCTGGCGGCCGAGGACGTCGCCGAGGTGATCCGCGGCGTGCAGGACCGGGGCGCGTTCGAGCGGTGCGAGGCGGTGCTCTCGGGCTACCAGGGCGCCGAGGACGTCGGCTCCGTGGTGCTGGACGCCGTGGCCCGGGTCAAGGCCGTCTCCGCGTCCGCGCTCTACTGCTGCGACCCGGTGATGGGCGACGTGGGACGCGGGATGTTCGTGCGGCCCGGCATCCCGGAGTTCATGCGCGACCGGGTGGTGCCCGCCGCGGACGTGGTCACCCCGAACCACTTCGAGCTGGACTTCCTCGCCGGCACGACGTCGACGACCCTGCCGGAGCTGCTCGACGCCGCCGACCGGGTGCGGGCGAGCGGCCCGTCCGTCGTACTGGTGACCAGCGCGATCCTCGACGACACCCCGGCGGACAGCCCTGGACATGGTCGCGGTCTCCGCGGAAGGGGCCTGGCGGACGCGTACGCCGCGCCTGTCGGTCAGCCCGCCGGGAGCCGGGGACCTGACCGCCGCGGTGTTCCTGGCGAACCTGCTCGACGGGCACGCGCTGCCGGTGGCGCTGGCCCGGACGACCTCGTCGGTGTTCGCTGTGGTCGAAGCGACCGCCGAGGCCGGCGAGCGGGAGATGCGCATCATCCAGACCCAGGACCGGCTCGCCCACCCCCGGATGGAGTTCGCGCCCGAGCCCCTGCGCTGAGCTGTCAGCGCCCTGCACGGCCCGGAGCCGCGCAGGACGCTGACGGCTCAGCGGGTCAGGCCCTCCAGCCGACCTTGTCCACGCGCCGGTGGTAGTGCGTGCCGACCGAGCCGCCGGCCAGCGCCGCGAGCAGGGTGCCGGCCAGCACGGCCAGGGCGGCGATGACGCCGCCGGTGCTCAGGGCGTCCGCCGAGACCGGGAGCCTCGGCAGGTTGACCCGGCTGAGGATGTCGTACTGCTGCCCGAAGATCGCGCCGAGCACGATCATCGCGAGGGTGACGATCACCCCGGTGATCCAGACGCCGAGCCCCTGTCGCGGACCCGAGAACCGCGACATCCGGCCGGCGACGTACCCGCCGCAGTAGTAGCCGATCATCAGCACGACGAGCAGCACGACCGCCGCGACGACGCCGATCGTGCCGGCCTGCTGCTCGGCCTGGGACTGGGTGACCTCGGCGTTGCTCCCGACCGCGGCCGCGATGGCACCGAGGATGCCGGTCAGCAGCACGCTGACGGCGACGGCGACGAGCCAGCCGAAGAACGCGGCGCCGGAGTTCAACCCGCCGAACCGCTCGCGCCGGACGTCCTGGGCGAGCGCCGGGTCGTGACCGTCGGCGTACCCCTCCTCGTAGGCTGCGTCGGCGTGCCGCCCCTCGGGGGTGCGCTCGTCGACGACCGCGTCTCTCTCACGGGTGGTGCTGGAACGGCGGAACATGGTGACCTCCTGGTCTGCGTGGGCGTGAAAGGGGTACCCCCGTACGGTCACGCTCATGCCCGGACCGGCCGGTCCGGACTTCACACCAGCCCCAGGAGCACCCATGCAGGTCAGCAAGCAGCAGGTCGTCGACTTCATCCGGGCGCGAGGCGACGAGGACCGCGCCGTCAAGGCGGAGGCGGAGCTCCCGGACTCGCTCGACCTGCCCAAGGACGAGGTCTGGATCTCGAAGTACGGCGTCGACCCGCTCGACCTCGCCGGCGACGAGCCCGACCACGGCTGAGGCCCCGGTGCGGCGCTTTGCGTCTGCGGGCCCGTCGGGGCGCTGGAGCCGCTTGTCAGGTTCGAACTGACGACCTTTCGCTTACAAGGCGAGTGCTCTACCAGCTGAGCTAAAGCGGCGACGGTGCTGGTTTTCGTGCGCGCCCATGGTAGGCGAACCGTCCACGCCGCACGGAATCCGGCCGGGTGCGCATCCTTTCCCCGGGTGCGGGTAGGTGCAAAGCATCCAACGAGGAGGACGACATGGGCAACGAAGACAAGATCGCCAACAAGGGTGAGGGCGCCCTCGGCAAGGCCAAGGAGAAGCTCGGCGACGCGACCGACGACCGCGACCTCCAGGCCGAGGGCAAGAAGGACCAGAGCAAGGCCGACATGAAGCAGGCCGGCGAGAAGGTCAAGGACGCGTTCAAGCGCTGACCGCGCCCCGAGGAGGGCCGGAGCGACGCCGGGCAGGACTCACGCAGTCCGCCCGGTCTCGTCCGGCCCTTCGTCATGTCCGGCCCCGGCCCGGCCCTCCGGCCCGGCTCGGGCCTCAGGCCACCCGGGCCTGCTCCAGGAACCGGTCCACCGACGCCCGCAGCCCCGCCGCGTCCAGGCCGTGCGCGGCGATGTGCTCCGCCGGGGTGCCGTACCTGCGCAGCTCCTCACTGCGCACGCCGAGCGCGAGCAGCCGGTGGGGTACGTCGGACAGCACGTCGCTCACCAGCCGCGAGGACGTCCCGGCCAGGTAGGGCTCGACGACCACGACCTCCGCCGACCCGAGTACGGCGCGCAGGGTCGTCCCGTCGAAGGGCCGGACCGTGTTGGCGTAGAGCACCGACACGTCCCTCCCCTCGACCGCCGCGAGCACCGGGTCGAGCATCGGCCCGACCGCGACGACCGTGGCGCCCGCCCCGCGACGTACGACGTGGAACCGGCCCGGGGTGACGGGGAAGGCGGTGCCGTTCTGCTGGCCGACCACCCGCAGGTAGTCCCGGCCGTCACCGGCGACCGCCTGGCGCAGCGCGTCGGCGACCTCGTCCGCGTGACCGGGGACGTGCACGGTCCAGCCGGGCAGCGTGTCGATCAGGGCCACGTCCCCGGGCACCTGGTGGGTGCGGCCTCCGGAGGACACGTCGAAGGACCCGCCGGACCCGACGAGCACGCCGCCGACGTCCTGGTGGTTGAACCCCAGCTTGATCTGCTCGAACGCCCGCTCCACCAGGAACGACCCGAACGTGTGCACGATGGGCCGCATGCCCGACAGCGCCAGGCCGGCGCCGACGTTGAGCAGCAGCTGCTCGCGGATGCCGACGTTCACCACCCGGTCCGGGTGCCGCCGCTCGACGTCGCGGAAGTACTGCCCGGAGATCTCTGCGTAGACGAGCGCCACCGACAGGTCCTCGTCGACGAGCTCCGCGGCCGTGCGCGCGAACGTCTCCCGTGGGTCCTTCCTCATGACTTCGCCTCCACCTCGGCGACGACCACGGCCGGCCGCCCCGTCGTACGCCTGGACAGGGCCTGCTCGAGCGCGGGGTGGTCTCGGCCGTCCACCACCGTCGCGTCCCAGCCCTCGTGCGCGAACCGCTGCGCGATCACCCCGGGGCGGTGGTAGCTCGTCGACGCGTTGTCGACGACCACCACGGTCAGCCCGTCCAGGCCGAGCGAGCCGGCCAGCGCGACCGCCTCGGCGTTGCTGCCCTCGTCGAGCTCGGCGTCCCCGACGAGCACGACGACCCGGGAGCCGAGTCCCTGGGCGCGCAGGCCGAGCGCCGTACCGACTGCGAGCGGCAGGCCGTGGCCGAGCGAGCCGCTGGAGATCTCCACCCCCGGCACCAGCACCCGGTCCGGGTGCTGGCCGAGCGGCGAGTCGTACGACGCCCAGTCGGCCAGCCACGTCTCGGGGAAGAACCCCTTTGCGGCCAGCGTCGCGTAGTACGCCATCGGGCCGTGCCCCTTGGACAGGTAGAACCGGTCGCGGCCCGGGTCGTCGACCGTCTCGGGCGTGACGTCCAGGACCCGGTCGTAGAGCACCCAGACCACGTCGAGCGTCGAGGTCGCTGCCGCGTCGTGCTTCTCGTCCCCGGTCATCAGCGACATCAGCCGCGGCAGGTCGTCGTACGTGCCCCGGCTGGTCGAGCCTGTCGAGACCGCTCTCGTCTCCTGTGTCGTCGTCATGCGGACCAGCGTGCAAGTTGAAGTGAGGTTGAAGTCAACTGGTAGCGTCGACGACATGGCTGTGACACCCCTCACCATCGGCGAGCTCTCCCAGCGCTCCGGTGTCGCCACCTCGGCGTTGCGCTACTACGAGGCGCAGGGGCTGATCCACGCCGAGCGGACCACCGGCAACCAGCGGCGGTACCCGCGGGCCACGCTGCGACGGGTCGCGTTCATCCGCTCGGCGCAGCGGGTCGGCCTCACCCTGGAGGAGATCAGCGAGGCGCTCGCCACGCTGCCGGAGGGCCGGACCCCGACGAAGGCGGACTGGTCGCGCCTGTCGCGCAGCTGGCGCCCCCGCATCGACGCACAGATCGAACGCCTGGAGCGGCTGCGGGCCAAGCTGGACGGCTGCATCGGGTGCGGCTGCCTCAGTCTGCGGACGTGCGCGCTGAACAACCCCGACGACGAGGTGGCCCCCCGCGGCCCCGGAGCGGTCTACCTGGAGCCCGGCGCGTAGGGCCCGGACCCTCGAAGCCGCACGGAAGGCCGGGTCTACCCTGGGGCCCATGGCGCTGCGCATCGTCGCGACGAAGCCGAACCCGGCCTTGGTCACGCTCCCCTGGCACCTCTCGCTGGACGAGTGGGGGGACGACGTGGTGGTCCCGCTGCCGCGCGGCATCTCCCGCCACATCGTGCGGATCGTGCGGCTGGGCAAGGACGTGTACGCCGTCAAGCAGACCCGCGAGTACATGGCCCACCGGGAGTACCGCCTGCTGCGCGACCTGAGGCGGCTCGGGCTGCCGGCCGTCGAGCCCGTCGGCGTGGTCAGCGGCCGCGAGGACCCGGACGGTGAGGAGATCGAGCCGGCTCTGGTCACCCAGCACCTGCAGTACTCCCTGCCCTACCGGTCCCTGTTCAGCCACGGTCTCCCCCACGACAGCCTGCCGAAGATCCTCGACGCGCTCGTCGTACTCCTGGTCCGGCTGCACCTCGCCGGGTTCTTCTGGGGCGACGTGTCGCTGTCCAACGTGCTGTTCCGGCGCAGCGCCGGCGAGTTCGCGGCGTACCTCGTCGACGCCGAGACCGGCGAGCTGCACGACACGCTCAGCCCCGGCCAGCGCGCCCACGACCTCGAGGTGGCGCTGACCAACATCTACGGCGAGCTGCTCGACCTGCAGGCCGGTGGGCTGCTCAGCGAGTCCTTCGAGGCCGACGACATCGTCGAGCGGGTGCAGGAGAGGTACGACGGGCTCTGGCACGAGCTCACCGGCACCGAGGAGTTCACGACCGATGAGATCTGGCGCATCGAGCAGCGCATGGAGCGGCTCAACGACCTCGGGTTCGACGTGGACGAGCTCGACATCGTCACCGACTGGCACGGCTCGACGGTGCGGGTGCAGCCGAAGGTCGTCGAGGCCAACCACCACGCGCGCGACCTGCAGCGGCTGACCGGGCTCGACGTCGAGGACAACCAGGCGCGCCGGCTGCTCAACGACCTCGCCGCGTTCACCGCGCACCACGACCTCGGCGGGGAGAGCCGCTCGATCGTCGCGCACAAGTGGCTCACCACGGTCTACGAGCCGATCACCGCGATGGTGCCGCCGGAGCTGCGCGGCAAGCTCGAGCCGGCGGAGGTGTTCCACGAGATCCTCGAGCACCGCTGGTTCCTCTCCGAGCAGCAGGGCCACCCGGTGCACACCGTGGACGCCGCGAAGTCCTACATCGACAACGTGCTCGCCGCGCGCCCCGAGGAGGTCCTCGCCGGCGAGCCCGACACCGTCGAGCTCCAGGCCGCCGTCGAGGACAGTTGACCCGGGCCTTGTGCTGGGTTGACCCGGGCCTTGTGCTGGGTTGACCCGGGGCTTGTGCTGGGTTGACCCGGGGCTCACGCCAGGCGCAGGGCCTTCTTCAGCTGCTCGAGCCACTCCTGACGTCCCTCGAAGGCGAGCTGTCCACGCTTCACGACGATCACGGTCCACCCCTGCTGCCGCAGCCAGTTCCGGCGTCGCTCGTCCGCCGTACGCTGCTCCTCGGACTCGTGCCACTCCGCGCCGTCGTACTCCAACGCGACCCGGTTCTTGGGCCAGGCCAGGTCCAGTCGAAACAGCTCGAACCCGTCGTGGAGCACCCGGTGCTGCAGCACGGGCGCCGGGAGCCCGGCCTCGTGTACGACGAACCGGGTGCGGGACTCGCCGGGCGACTCGGACCGCGCGTCGGCCAGCGGCACCAGACCACGGAGCCTGACGACGCCCCGACGGCGGCGGTACCTCGCCAGCGACCCCTCGAGCTCCGCACGTGTGACGCCATGCGCACGCATGAACATGTCGAGCGCCGCAAGACCGTCCGGCCTGCCCAGCACGCAGCCGAGGTCGAGCGCCGTACGCAGCGGCGTGGTGACCCGGAGCCCGCTGACCAGGGTGATGTCGTACGGCGCGAGGTCACGCTCGCCGCCGAGGCATTCGGGCCGGTCGATCCGGGATCGGTCACGGAGTACCACGCACTCGAGAGGCGGCAGCACTTCGAGCTCTCGGTAGTCGAAGACATCCACGCCGAGCAGCCAGGCCGCCGTCCGGTCGACGAACACGGCGCCAGGAGTGACGACGAGCGCTGCGGCCGCGGCCCGGCACTCGACCGAGTCCGGGACGTCCGCCCGGACGTAGACGTTGCGCAGCACCCGTCGCACCGCCCCCTCCGCCAGCAGGTCGGTCAGCCGCTGAGGTGACAGGTCCAGGTCGCGGGCGCCGGCACGGGTGAACGGGGTCGTCGGCAGTGCTGTCGCAACGGTCATCCCTCCACGATCGGGAGCGACCGGCCGCCTCGTCGTACGAGATCAGCGGACTGGGGATCAGCCGGGGTCCACAGGGGCTGGGGACGGGAAGTGGCGCCGGAGGCACCCCAAGCCCCGGCTCAACCCATCACAAGCCCCGGCTCAACCCTCCGCCCCGGCTCAACGGGAGCGGAGCTGGGAGATCGCGTAGAGGGTGACGGACGCGGCGACACCGGCGTTGAGCGACTCCACGTCGTTGACCATCGGGATGCTGACCAGCTGGTCGCACGTCTCGGCCACCAGCCGGGACAGCCCGTCGCCCTCCGACCCGACGACCACGACGAGCGGGCCGGTGGCCAGGTCGAGGTCGGGCAGGGACACGTCGCCGTCGGCGGCGAGGCCGACCACCATGCAGCCGGCCTCCTGGTAGGCCTTGAGCTGACGGGTCAGGTTCGTCGCCTGCGCGACCGGCAGCCGGGCGGCGGCACCGGCGGACGTCTTCCACGCCGAGGCGGTCATCCCCGCCGAGCGGCGTTCGGGGATCAGCACGCCGTGCGCGCCGAAGCCGGCGGCCGAGCGGACGACGGCGCCGAGGTTGCGCGGGTCGGTGACCGAGTCCAGCGCCACGATCAGCGGCTTCTCGCCGGACGCGGACGCCCGGTCGAGCAGGTCGTCGGGGTGGGCGTACTCGTAGGCCGGGACCCGCGCGGCGAGCCCCTGGTGCACGGCGCCGTCCGTCAGCCGGTCGAGCTCGCCGCGGCCCACCTCGAGCAGGGAGATGCCGCGGTCGGCGGCGACCCGGAACACCTCACGCAGCCGTCCGTCGCGCTCGGCGCCCTCCGCGACGTACACGGCCGTGACCGGCATGTTCGCGCGCAGCGCCTCGACCACGGAGTTGCGCCCGGCGATCCACTCGGAGTCGCCGCCCTTGCGGGCAGCCGGCTTGCGGCGCGGCGCGGACTTCTCGGCCCGCTTGCGGCTCTTGTACGCGACGTGCCCCTCGCGGTCCTTGGCCTTGGGGGTCGGGCCCCGGCCTTCGAGGCCGCGCTTGACGCGCCCGCCGGACCCGGCGGTGGGGTTGCCCTTGCCGGTCTTCTTGATCGCCCCGCGACGCGAGGAGTTGCCTGCCATGAGTTTCCTTTGTTTGCTAAATCGACCCGTCAGTTCCTACGCGACACGCCGGTCAGACTGCCAAGTAGGTGACGGGTCACGTCAGAGGGACCACGTGGGGCCCTGAGGGGTGTCCTCGAGCTCGATGCCCGCAGACTTGAGCCGGTCGCGGATCGCGTCGGCGGTGGCGAAGTCCTTCTCGGCACGAGCAGACTCTCGCTGCTCGAGCAGGGCGGACACCAGCGCGTCGACGGCATGGGTCAGCTTGGCCTCGGTCTCCGAGGAGCCGCCCGAGGACCAGTGCGGGTCGAACGGGTCGAGGCCGAGCACGGCGAGCATCCCCCGCACCGACGACGCCGCGCCGCGCAGCGCCGGGCTGTCCCCGTCCACGAGGAGCTTGTTGCCCTCGCGCACCACGTCGTAGACCGCCGCCACCGCGGCCGGGGTGCCGAGATCGTCGTCCATGGCCTGCTCGAACTCCGCGCAGGAGGTGCCGAGCTCGACCGGGCCGATGACCGAGGCGGCCCGGGTCAGGAACGACTCGATGCGCGCGAACCCGGCGGCCGCCTCCTCCAGCGCCTGGTAGGAGAACTCCACGTGCGAGCGGTAGTGCGCGGCCACGATGTAGAACCGCAGGTCGATCGCCCGCACCCGCTCCAGCACCGAGGACACGACCAGCGAGTTGCCCAGCGACTTGCTCATCTTCTCGCCGGCGGTGGTGATCCAGGCGTTGTGCATCCAGTACGACGCGAAGCCGAACCCGGCCGCGCGGGACTGGGCCTGCTCGTTCTCGTGGTGCGGGAACCGCAGGTCGACGCCGCCGCCGTGGATGTCGAACCCGCCGCCGAGGTACTTCAGCGCCATCGCCGAGCACTCGATGTGCCAGCCCGGCCGGCCCGGGCCCCAGGGCGACGGCCAGGCCGCGGTGGACGGCTCGGACTCCTTCTTCCACCCCTTCCACAGGGCGAAGTCGCGCGGGTCGCGCTTGCCACGCGGGTCGGCGTCCTCGGCGGCCTCCATGTCCTCGATGCGCTGCCCGGTCAGCGACCCGTAGTCGGGCCAGGACCGCACGTCGAAGTAGACGTCGCCCGAGCCGTCCTCGGCCGGGTAGGCGTGCCCGCGCGTGATCAGCCGGGTGATCAGCTCGATCATCTCCGGCACATGACCGGTCGCGGCCGGCTCGTAGGTCGGCGGCGCGACGTTGAGAGCGTCGTACGCCGCGTCGAGCTCGCGTCGCATCACGTAGGCGAGGTTGTACCAGGGGCGGCCCTGCTCGGCGGCCTTGACCAGGATCTTGTCGTCGATGTCGGTGATGTTGCGGATCAGCGTGACGTCGTAGCCGCGGGCGGTCAGCCACCGCCGCAGCACGTCGAAGTTCACCGCGGACCGGACGTGCCCGATGTGCGGCTCGGACTGCACCGTGAGACCGCACAGGTAGATCCCGGCCTTGCCCGCCTCGAGGGGGGCGAAGTCGCGGGTCGCGCGGGTCGCGGTGTCGTAGAGCCTCACAGTCACCGGGCCATCGTATCGGCGTTTGGACGGCCGCCTCCCGGTGCGGGCGCACACCGACCCGCAACATCGTTGACAGCGTGTCCGCCGGACCAGAAACCTGTAGCCCGCAGACATTCTCGGGAGAGGTCCACACATGCGCCGTCACGCCCTCGTCACCGCAGCAGCCGCCGTCGCGCTCGCTGCCACCACGCTGCACGCCCCCGCCCAGGCCAAGACCGCGGCCCCGCCCGCCGCGGAGCACGTCACGTTCACCCGGTGGGACTTCGGGGACGGCGACCCGGGCGGCACCTACACCGGTACGACGGTCGCGGCGGGTGCCCTGACGATGGCCGAGCCGTCGGCCACCCGCAGCTACACCGACCCCTACGCGAGCACGCCGGCCGCGGCGACGTACGACGAGAGCAGCTGGACCTCGCCGACGGTCGACCCGGACTTCGGGCTGACCGAGCTGGTCTCGTCGTGGAACGCGCACACGCCCGGCGGGTCCTGGGTGGAGACCTCCGTGCAGGGCGTCGCCGACGACGGCAGCACGTCGAAGTGGTACGTCCTGGGCCGCTGGGCCGACGACGACGCCGCCTTCCACCCGACCTCGGTCGGCGGCCAGGCCGACGACCTCGCGACCGTGTCGGTCGACACCCTCGTCGCGCTGAACGACCACACGTTCGACCGCTACCGGGTGAAGGTGTCCCTGCTGCGCCCGCAGGGCAGCTCGGCGGCGCCCAGCGTCGACCTGGTCGGCGCGATGGCCTCGAGCGTCCCGGACACGAAGAAGCACCCGGCGCCCCCGACCACGATGACCGCGACGAAGGTGCTCGACGTGCCGACGTACTCCCAGGAGAACCACGTCGGTGACTACCCGCAGTGGGACAACGGCGGCGAGGCGTGGTGCTCGCCGACCTCGACGTCGATGGTGGTGGCCTACTGGAGGACCGGGCCGACGCCGGCCGACTACGCCTGGGTGACCGCCGACCATCCCGGGCACACCGACCCGCAGGTGGACTACGCCGCACGGCACACCTTCGACTACCGCTACGACGGGGCCGGCAACTGGCCGTTCAACACCGCGTACGCCGGCCGCTACGGGCTCGAGTCCTTCGTCACCCGGCTGCGCGACCTGACCGAGGCCGAGCAGCTGGTCAAGGCCGGCATCCCGGTCGTCGCGTCCGTGTCGTTCAAGAAGAACGAGCTCGACGGCGCGGGCTACGGGACCGGCGGCCACCTGATGACGATCGTCGGGTTCACCCGGGACGGCGACGTCGTCGTGAACGACCCGGCCTCGCACCTGCTGCCGAGCGACGACCAGGTCCGGGTGACCTACGACCGTCAGCAGTTCACCGACGCGTGGATCGGGCACACCGGCGGGATCGCCTACGTGATCCACCCGGAGTCGGTGCCGCTGCCGCCGGCCGGGGCGGAGGCGAACTGGTGACGGAATGAGATTCGAGTGAAGGATGTTCAAGCAGTGACTTGGCTCGGTATCGTTTCCGGGTGCTGCACTCTCCTCTGCGCGTCGCCGTTGCGACGGTCCTGATGACTCCCGCCCTGCTCGTCGGTGGCGCCGCGCCCGCCCCGGCGCGCGCCGCGCAGGTCGCGGACGCGCCCCGCGCGATCGCCTACCGGCAGTGGGACACCACCACCGAGCTGCGCTCCGGCACGTTCTCCGGCGCGACCGCGAGCGCCGGCAAGCTGCAGCTCTCCCGGCCCACCGCGACCACCACGCTCGGGCGGACGAGATACACCTTCGGCAGCTGGACCTCGCCGTGGGTCTCGCCGGGCTTCGGGCTCACCGAGCTGGTGCCGTCCTGGGTGTCGAGCACGCCCGAGGGCACGCTGGTGCAGGTCGACGTCCGCGGGGTCAGCGAGGGCGGCACCCGCAGCAGCTGGGACACCCTGGGCCGCTGGGCCGCCGGCGACGCGTCGTACCGGCGCACCAGCCTGGGCAGCCAGACCGACGACCTCGCGCACGTCGCCACCGACACCTGGGAGGCCAGCTACGGCGCCTTCCGGTCCTGGCAGCTGCGGGTGCGGCTGCTGCGCAAGGCCGGCACGTCCCTGACCCCGCGGGTCGGGACGATCGGCGCGATGGCCTCGGCCCTGCCGCACGTCGACCGGGTCACCACCTCCGCGCCGGGCGTCGCCCGCGGCATCGTCCTCGACGTCCCGCGCTACTCCCAGATGGTGCACGCCGGGGAGTACCCCCAGTACGGCGGCGGTGGCGAGGCCTGGTGCTCACCGACCTCGACGACGATGGTGCTGGCCTACTACAAGAAGCTGCCGCCGGCCACGGACTACGCCTGGGTGCGCAGGTCCTACCCCGACCGGGTGGTCGACCACGCGGCCCGGATGACCTTCGACCACGGGTACGACGGCACCGGCAACTGGCCGTTCAACACCGCCTACGCCGCGCGCTACACCGGCAAGGCCTTCGTCACGCGCTTCGCGTCGCTGCGCGGCGTCGAGCGGATGATCCGGGCCGGCATCCCGGTCGTCACCTCCATCACGTTCTCGCGGGGCCAGCTGAGCGGCGCGCCGATCAGCGCCAGCAACGGGCACCTGGTCGTGGTGGTCGGCTTCACGAGGACCGGCGACGTGGTCGTCAACGACCCGGCCAGCAAGACCCGTGCCGGCGTCCGGCGCACCTACTCGCGCGCCCAGTTCGAGAACGTCTGGCTGCAGCGCTACCCGAGCAACGGCGGCATGCGCGGCTCCGGCGGCCTGGCCTACGTCATCCGGGACGGCGCGCACCCGCTGCCCACCCGCGCCGGGAGCACGAGCTGGTGACCCTGACCGCCACGCCCACCCGGCACGTCGCGTTCAGGTCCTGGCGCGGCGCCGACGGCCTCTGCCGCGGCAGCCACCAGGGCAGCACGGTCGAGGACGGCCTGCTCACCTTCGGTGCGGCGGCGGGCACGCTGGCCTACGCCGACCCTTACGGCGACCAGCCCGGGTCGTCGGTGACCTACGAGTGGGCGGCCTGGGTCTCCCCGGAGGTCGAGACGGGCTTCGCCGCGACCGAGGTGGTGCCGTCCTGGAACGCGCACACCCCCGGGGACTCGTGGCTGCTGGTCGAGGCCCGCACGGCCACCCACGACGACCTCGAGGTCGGGCGCTGGTCCCGGTGGTTCGCCCTCGCCCGCTGGGCCGACTCCGACCGGGAGATCCACCCGACCTCGGTCCCGGGCCAGGACGACTTCGCCACCCGGGTGCAGACCGACGTGCTCGCAGCCGGTGAGGGCCACGCGTGGGCCGCCTACCAGCTCCGGGTGTCCCTCGTCCGGCGGGTGGGCAGCACGGCCCGGCCGAGCGTCCGGATGGTCGGTGCGATGGCCTCGCAGGTCCCGAGCGAGCCCCCCGCCGAGGTGTCGCCGGGCGGTGCCGCGTGGGGTGTCGAGCTCCCGGTGCCGCCGTACTCCCAGCAGCTGCACCGCGGCGAGTACCTCCACTGGGACCGCGGAGGCAGCAGCTGGTGCTCCCCCACGTCGACGTCGATGCTGCTCGCGTTCCACGACCGGCTGCCCTCCCCCGACGACTACGCCTGGGTGGAGCCGGACTTCCCGGACCGGTTCGTCGTCCAGGCCGCGCGGCACGTGTTCGACTACGCCTACGAGGGCGCCGGGAACTGGGCGTTCAACACGGCCTATGCCGGCCGGCACGGCGCCGAGGCGTTCGTGACCCGGCTGCGCTCGCTGACCGAGGCCGAGGCGTTCATCGTCGCGGGCCTCCCGCTGGCGGCGACCGTGTCGTTCACCGAGGAGAGCCTGAGCGGGGCGGGATACGCCACCGAGGGCCACCTTCTGACGATCGTCGGGTTCACCGAGACCGGCGACGTGATCTGCAACGACCCCGCGTCGCACAGCATCGCCAGCAACGACGAGGTGCGGGTGGTGTTCGACCGCCGGGAGTTCGAGCGGGTGTGGCTCGGGGCGTCGGGCGGCGTGGTGTACGTCGTCCACCCGGACGACGTACCCCTGCCGCCGCCCGACCCCTCCGAGCCGAACTGGTGACGCGGGGCAGAGGTCAGACCTCCGCGCCGAGCTCCTGCTCCTCGGCCTCGGCCTCGACGCGCACGTCCTCGATGTAGCGCTCGATCTGCTCGGCCGGCAGCGCGCAGGCGTAGGCGATGGCGTAGATGACCGCGGAGAAGACGAACAGCACCGGGATCGCCCAGCCGAAGCCGATCAGGCCGGTGCCGCCGTAGTCACCGAGGTAGGAGATCAGGGCCAGCCCGGCGAGCCAGGGCAGCGTCCACGAGGCGCCCGCCTTGAAGTCGTAGCTGTCCGCCTTGACCTGCCCGGTCAGGTGGAAGACCCCGAGCAGCACGAAGCCGAGCAGCACCGCGACGAACAGCTTCCAGTTGATGGGCCAGGTGGACCAGTAGATGATCAGGTTCGCCGCCCAGAAGGCCAGGAACGGGATCACGTGCCCGCCCGGGACCCGGAAGGGGCGCTCCTGCTCGGGGATCCGCTTGCGCAGCGCGGCCATCACCAGCGGACCCGACGCGAACGACAGCACGGTCGCCGAGGTGATGAAGCCGACCAGCTGCTGCCAGCTCGGGAACGGCAGGAACACGATCAGGCCGACCACGAACGCGATCAGCAGGCTGACCAGCGGGACTCCGCGGTCGGTCGTCGAGGCCAGCTTCTCCGGCGCGTTGCCGTTGCGGGCCATCGCGTAGGAGATCCGCGAGGTCGTGGTGGTGTAGATCAGGCCGGTGTCGCCGGGCGAGACGATCGCGTCGGCGTACAGCAGCACCGAGAGCCAGCCCAGGCCCAGCAGCGTGGCGAGCCCCGCGAGCGGGCCGAAGTCGTTCTCGAAGCTCAGGTTGGACCAGCCCTTGTTCAGCAGGCTCGGGTCGAGCGAGCCGATGAACGCGAACTGCAGCAGGATGTAGATCACCGCGGTGATCAGCACCGAGCCGACGACGGCGATCGGCACGTTGCGCTTGGGGTTGTCGGTCTCGCCGGCGAGCTCGATGCCTTGCCGGAAGCCGAGGTAGGAGAACACGATGCCGGAGGTCGCGATCGCGGTGAACACCCCGTGGAAGCCGGTGGGCTTGAAGCCCTGGCTGGTGAAGTTCTCGCCGTGGAACGAGGTCAGCAGGAACGCCGCGATGACCAGCAGGATGATCGCGATCTTCCACCACACCAGGGCGTTGTTGATGCGGGCGAACCACTTGACGCCGAAGTAGTTGACGACCACGAACAGCGCCATCATCACGACCGCGGCCCCGTAGCCCAGCGCGGTGAGCGTGTGCACCTCCTCGCCGCTGACCATGTGCGACTCGGTGAAGGGGAGGTACTTGGTGGCGTACTGCAGCGTCGCCTCGACCTCGATGGGCGCCGTCGTCCCGACCGCCACCCAGGTGATCCAGCCGGAGGTGTAGCTCGCGAACGTGCCGAACGCCAGGTGCGGGTAGCGCACCACGCCGCCGGAGAGCGGGAACATGGTGCCGAGCTCGGCGTAGGTCAGCGCGATCAGCAGGATCATCACGCCGCCGAGCGCCCACGAGATGATCGCGGCCGGGCCCGCGGCGGAGGACGCGTCCAGGGCGCCGAACAGCCACCCGGAGCCGATGATCGAGCCGACGCTGGCGAACAGCAGCCCGATGACCCCCACGTGTCGTTTGAGCTGTGGATCCTCGGTGCGGGAGGCGGTATCGGTGGCCACGGACGGAACCCCTTCGGTCGGCGTCGCCGCCCTCGACCGGTCGGTTGGGGACGGCACAGATCAAGACCGGTCTACCCAGGCACTTCCGGGGTCACACATCGGGTTCTCCGCCGCCTGAGGGCGGACCCGCGGGTCCGCCCTCAGGCGGCGGAGAAGGAGACCCGGTGCCAGCCGGTGGCACCGTCCGGGACCACGTCGGTGCGCACGGGGGTCTGCGTGTAGCCGGACCGGTCGGTGGCCCGCACGGTCAGGGTGTGGTTGCCCGCCGGTACGTCGACGGTGCCGGACCACTGCACCCAGGTGTCGTTGCCGGGCACCCGGCCCAGCTCGGCCTGCCGCCACGCGTCGCCGTCGAGGCGGAACTCCACCTTCTCGATGCCGGTGTGCTGGGCCCACGCGTGGCCGCCCACCCGGACCCTCCCGGCCTGCACGTCCGCGCCGTCGCGGGGCACCTCGACGCGCGACTGCGTCTTGACCGGGCCCTTGGACGACCAGCCGCGCTCGGTCCAGTACGCCGTGAAGTCCGCGAACCTCGTCACCTCGAGGTCCACGACCCACTTGGTGGCCGAGACGTACCCGTAGAGCCCGGGCACGATCATCCGCACCGGGAAGCCGTGCTCGACCGGGAGCGGCTCACCGTTCATCGCGACGGCGAGCATCGCGTTGCGGTCGTCGGTGAGCGCCTCGATCGGCGTACCGCACGTCCAGCCGTCCTTCGAGGTCTGCTTCACCGCGTCCGCCCCGGGCCGCACCCCGGCCTCCCTCAGCAGCTCGGCGATCCGCACGCCGCTCCACCAGGCGTTCCCGATCAGCTCGCCGCCGACGGGGTTGGAGACGCAGCAGATCGTCACCCAGTCCTCGGTCATCTGCCGGCCGACCAGCTCGCGGTAGCCGATCGTGACCTCCTTCTCGACCATGCCGTGGATGCGCAGCTGCCAGTCGTTCGGGTCGACCGCCGGCACCACCAGGGCGGTGTCGATCCGGTAGAAGTCGCGGTTCGGGACCCGCCAGGGCACCAGGCCCGCGGGAGTGCCGGCCTCGGCACCGGCGGGTACGGCGCCCCGGGTGACCGGCAGACGCAGCAGCAAGCGGGCGCTCTCCACGGCCCGCCGGGACCGCCCGAACAGCTCGCTGCTTGCGGCGACGGCGACCGCCGCGAGCGCCACCCCGCCGGCGTTCAGCAGGAACCGGCGCCGGGACGCCTCGAGGGTCGGCCGCGGCCGCGCCGCCCCGGTCAGGTAGTCCAGCAGGACGGTCCAGGTGATCACCCCCAGCGCCAGCGGCAGCAGCGACATCGGGGTGAAGTCCGGGCGGCTCATCGCGGCGAGCAGCGCCACCGCCGCCATCGCCCAGAACACCAGGTGCCCGTAGAGCGTGCGCCTCGCGGTCAGCAGGCCGGCCACCGCACCGAGCAGCACGATCGCGACGGTCACGCCGGCGACCAGGATCGGCTTGTCGTTGCGTCCCACGAGACCGATCAACAGCTCCGCGACCGGGCCCGGCGTCCGGGCGATGACCACCTCGGCCACCGCCTGCACGGGGGTGGCCCGGCTGTTGAGGAGGCTGGTCGTGACGTGGCTGACCGCCACACCGGACAGGCCGGCGACGGCCCCCGCGAGCGCGAGGCGGGGACGAGACGTTTCGGTCACGTCTCCATGTTCGCGCACCGGGCCGATCCGGATGGCCGCCTGGCCTTACGGATCGGCTACGGCCGGGCTACGGCATGATCGGTCCGTGCCCGCATCCCCAGACCTCCCGCGCCTGCCCCGCACCGGCATCGGCACCGACGTGCACACGCTGACCGACGGCGTACCCCTGCACCTGGCCGGGCTGCACTTCCCCGACGAGCCGCAGGGGCTGGCCGGCCATTCCGACGGCGACGTGGCCGCGCACGCCTGCTGCGACGCGCTGCTCTCGGCCGCCGGGCTCGGCGACCTGGGCAGCAACTTCGGCACCGCCGAGCCGCAGTGGGCCGGAGCGAGCGGGGCGGCCCTGCTGGCCGAGACCGCCCGCCGGGTGCGCGAGGCGGGATACGACATCGGCAACGTGGCGGTCCAGGTGGTCGGCAACCGGCCCCAGGTCGGTCCCCGTCGCGCCGAGGCCGAGGCGGCGCTCAGCGAGGCCGCTGGCGCGCCGGTCACGGTGTCCGCCACCACGACCGACGGCCTCGGCCTCACCGGGCGGGGCGAGGGCGTCGCAGCCATCGCGACGGCGCTGGTGGTGCCCCGCTGACCTGGGGCTCAGCGTGTCGCCCAGCGCCCCGTCATGGCTGGGTCCGCGGGCCGACGTGCACGACCCCGTCGACGACCCGCACGGCGTACGACGGGACGCTGACCGAGGCGTCGTCGAGGCACTGACCGGTCCGCAGGTCGAACGCCTGCCGGGCCGTCGGCGAGGCCACGAAGGGTACGTCGCCGCGGGTGCCGACGATGCCGCGACCCAACGTCGTGACCCGGCTGAACGGGTCGTGGTTCCCGATCGCGTAGATGCTCCCGTCCGGGGTCAGGAAGACCGCGACGGCCTGACCGCGGACCAGAGCGGTGACGCCGCGCTCGACGGGCAGCTTGTCGACCTCGCAGATCGGCGTCCACACGTCGCCGTCCGCCTGCGCGGTCATCGTCCGCCCCCGACGCAGGCGTCCGCCGAGCCCAGCTGTGGCATGCGCACGTCCTTCCCGATACCGACGAACGTACGGACCCCAGGTTTTGCCTGCGTTTCCGGTTGTTACGGCCGTGAAAACGCTGGGAACCGCCGTCTGGCAGGCTCGGACCCATGACCGCACCCCGAGCCGTCGCCGTCGTCCTGCGAGGCGACCGGGTCCTGGTGATGAAGCGGCACCGGCACGGCGAGGACTACGCCGTGCTGCCGGGCGGCGGGATCGAGTCCGGCGAGACCGCCGAGGAGGCGGTCGTCCGCGAGCTCGCGGAGGAGACCACGCTCCGGGCCCGGGTCGACCGGGTCCTGTGGGACGTCGGGCACCCCGACCGGCAGGCGACGTACTTCCTGATGAACGACGTCCGCGGCACCCCGACGCTCTCCGGCGGCGAGCTCGAGGCGCACTGCGCGGAGAACAGCTACGAGCCCACGTGGGTGACCGCCGACGAGCTCGGAGCGCTGGACCTGAAGCCCGCCTCGGTCCGGGAGCCCCTGGTGGCGCTGATGCGCGAGGAGCGGGCCCGGTTCCCCCGCACCGCGGTGGTGCTGGTGGCCGCCGGCTCCGGCAGCCGGGTGGGCGCGGCGACCAACAAGGTGCTCCTCCCGCTGCACGACGTGCCGGTGCTGGCCTGGTCGCTGCGCACCGTGACCTCGCTGGCGTACGTCGACCAGGTCGTCGTCGTGGCCCGGCGCGAGGACGCCGACGCCGTGGCGAGGCTCGTCGAGCAGCACCTGCCCGAGGGCCGGGAGGCGACCGTCGTGGTCGGCGGCGCGACCCGGCACGACTCGGAGTGGCGCGGTCTCCGGCCGCTGCGGAGCGGGATCGAGTCCGGCGAGATCGAGGTGGTCGCGGTCCACGACGGGGCCCGGCCGCTCGCGGACGCGGCCCTGTTCGACGCCATCGTCCGGGCGGCGCACGCGCACGGCGGCGCCCTGCCCGCGCGGCCCCAGCCCGGGCTCGTCACACGTGCGGGCGACCGGCACGTCACCGGTCTGGTCGGGGTGCAGACCCCGCAGGCGTTCCGGGCCCGCCCGCTGCTCGAGGCCTACCTGCGGGCCGAGCGCGACGGGTTCACCGGCACGGACACGGCCAGCTGCGTCGCGGCGTACACCGACCTGCCGGTGCACGCCGTCCCGGCGCCGGCGACGAACCTGAAGATCACCTTCGCCGAGGACCTCGCGCTCGCCGAGCGCCTGCTGCACGCCGATAGTCCGTGACTCTCTGCAGGTTCAGGACACCCCCGGACCTGCCGTACGTCACGGACTATCCGGGCTCAGGGACTCGACCAGCCGCAGGTCGGACTCGTCGCTGACCCGCCGCCCGGCGGGAGGCGCCTCGAGGAACCGCACCTCGTGGTCGGCCCGCAGCGTCGCGACGAGGTCGGCCAGGTCGTCGGTCTGCGGCAGCGCGGGCAGCCCCGCCACCACGGACGCGGGGAGCACCACCGGGGAGGTCACCGCGAGCAGCCCGGCCCGGTCGACGGTGTCGCCGAGCACGTCCCCCTCGGCGCTCTTGACCGTGTCGGTGACCGGACGTACGCCGACCACGACCGCCTCGGTCTCCTCGGCCGTCCGGACCGCCTCGGCCAGGAAGGTCACGGGCGTGCCCGGGCAGAGCGGGTCGTGGATCACCAGCGGCGTCTCGCGCTCCTGCACCTCGGCCCAGGACACGGTGAAGTCGAGCAGCTCGACCCCGGCCTCCCCGAGCGTCCAGGACGCCACCGCCACGAGCGACTCGCCGTGCAGCAGGGCGAAGGGCATCGACCCGCGGCCCTCGACGGGCACCAGTCCGGCCGGCGGCCGGGTCTCGTCGTCGAACACGAGGCTCCTCCAAGAAAGACGGAAGCCCCCAGCACGTGAGTGCTGGGGGCTTGATCCGAGTGTGTTGCTGTGTCAGGACGCGAGCACGTCGTCGAGGAGGGCCTCAGCCTTGTCCTCGTTGGTGTGCTCCGCGAGCGCCAGCTCGGAGACCAGGATCTGGCGAGCCTTCGCCAGCATCCGCTTCTCGCCGGCCGAGAGGCCCCGGTCACGCTCACGGCGCCACAGGTCGCGGACGACCTCGGCCACCTTCATCACGTCACCGGAGTGCAGCTTCTCGAGGTTCGCCTTGTAGCGGCGAGACCAGTTCGTCGGCTCCTCGGTGTGCGCGGCGCGCAGCACGTCGAAGACGCGATCGAGACCTTCCTTGTCCACCACGTCGCGGACCCCGACCAGGTCCAGGTTGCAGGCGGGAACTCGAACGACCAGATCCTGCTGGGCGACAATGCGGAGTACGAGGTACTGCTTGTCCTCCCCCTTGATCTGCCGCGTCTCGATGTCCTCGATGACCGCTGCGCCGTGATTTGGGTAAACAACCGTTTCGCCGACGGTAAATGTCATGTGCCAAGTACCCCTTCCTAGGTGACTAGTCTAACACGTCACCGGAGCGGCCGATCTCGCGTTTGTGCAGGTCAGAGGCCGAATCAGGGCTTGACAGATCGTGGATCCATATGCGTTCCCAAGGACCTGCGGGTACCTTCCGGGCGTCACGAGAACCCCAAATCCGCATGCACCCGGGGTTCCTGGTCAATACTGCGACTCATGAGGTTCCGGAAGCAGCGCGGGCCGGCCGTCTCGCTCGCGCTGGCCTGTCATCCCCTGAACGCATCGGCGATGACGGTGGCGCTGACCGTCGCCGCGGCGCTCTCCGGACGCAGCGGCCCCGAGTGCCTGCTGGTGGCGGCGACGGTGCTCACCGGGCAGCTGACGGTGGGCTGGATCGACGACCTGGTCGACCGCGGCCGGGACCGGGCGGTGGGCCGCCGGGACAAGCCGGTGGCGATGGGCTGGGTCGACCCCGGCACCGTCAGCTTCGCGGTGGCCTGCGCGGTCCTGCTGGTCATCCCGCTCTCGATGGCCAACGGCACCGCCGCCGGCATCGCGCACCTCGCCGCCGTGCTCGGCCTGTGGCTCTACAACTTCTTCCTCAAGCGGACCGTGCTCTCCCCGGTGCCGTACGCCGTGAGCTTCGGCCTGCTGCCTGCCTTCTTGTCGTACGGCGGCCTCGGCGGCGGCATGCACGGGGGGCCACCGACGCTCGCGATGACCGTGCTCGCCGCGATGCTGGGTGTCGGGATCCACTTCCTCGACACGCTGCCCGACCTGGTCCAGGACAACGAGACCGGCGTACGCCACCTGCCGCTGCGCATCGCTCTGCGCACCGGCGCGACGAAGCTGCTGTGGATCTCCACGGCGTACACGGCGCTGGTGGGCGTGGGGCTCGTGATCGCCGCCCTGACCGTCGGCCTCCGCCAGTGACCACTAGAGTGTCCTGCGACTTGCAGACACCGCGTCCGCGTGACGCCGCGAGAGGAATCCGAGCCGTGAACGTTCGTCGCAGCATCGCCGCAGCAGCCGTTGTCCTCGCGGCACCCGTGTTGTCCTCCTGCGGGGTGAGCTTCGGCGCGCAGACCGACCAGGTCTACAACCCCTCCGTTGGTGTCGACGACCGCAGCGGCTCCGTCGACGTGCTCAACGCGCTCGTGGTCTCCGGCTCGGACGGCAGCGGCACCGTGGTCGCCACGCTGGTCAACAACGACACGCAGAACGCCGACACGCTGCGCGGGGTCTCCGGCGCCGGCGCGGACGCGAACCTCACCGTGAAGGTCGCCGGCACCACCGCGATCCCGGCAGACGGGCTGCTCAACCTGGCCCAGAGTGGGCCGATCACCGCCCGTGGCCAGCGGATCGTCCCGGGAAACTTCGTCAGGATCACGTTCTCGTTCGACCGTGGCCAGGCGATCACCCTCGACGCCCCCGTGGTCTCCGCGAGCAACCCGGACTACGCGGGCGTGAAGGTCCCCTCCTGATCCTGGCGACTCCGGCCCGCGCCGGACGATAACCGGTTCTACATACCGGCGTTAGGAAACGTTTCTCCCGTTCGCCCCCGTTTGCCCGATTTTCTCCCGGGCACCGCCGGTGAATGTGCCGTCGACGACCGGTCGGCGGCCCGGAACGGAGGAACTCATGAACCACTCTCTCGGGAAGCGTCTGGGGCGTCCTGTCGCCCTCGTCGCGGCTCTTCTGACCATGGCGATGGTGCTCGCTTCGCCCGGCGCTGCCGGCGCTGCGAGCAAGACGGCAAAGGCCCCCTCGCCGGTCGTCGCGAAGACCGCCGCAGGCACGATGAAGTCGAAGGTCACCGGCACGGCCGAGGGCGGCCGCAAGGTCGTCGGCACCTTCACCCCCTCGTCGTTCACCGTCGAGAAGGGCGTGCTGATGGCCAACGGCACCCTGGACGCGGTCATCCGCGGCCACGGCAAGCCGCGGGCCGCCAGCCAGGACGTCAGCATCCCGGTGAAGGCCGTGAACGGCTCGGGCGCCTCGACCCTCGGTGCCGGCGCGAAGGGCATGCCTTCCGCAGCCGCCGCCGGCTCGTGCGACGTGCTCAACCTGGTGCTCGGCCCGCTGGACCTCAACCTGCTCGGCCTGCAGGTGCACCTGGACAAGGTCGTGCTCGACATCATCGCCCAGTCCGGCGCCGGCCAGCTGCTCGGCAACCTGCTGTGCGCGGTGGCGGGTCTGCTCGACGGTGGCCCGCTGGCCGGGCCGCTGACCCAGGTCCTCGGCCTGCTCAACCAGATCCTGGGTGCGCTGAACCTCTGACGCACGGGCGTCACTGCGAGTGATCCACCCCTACGACGGGTGCCGGGCCGAGCGGTTCCGGCACCCGTCGTGCGTTCCACCGCTCCGGCGTCTCGCACTAGGGTTGCCCGCATGACGAGTGCGCCGTACACCCTGGTCCTGCTCCGCCACGGCGAGAGCGAGTGGAACGCGAAGAACCTGTTCACCGGCTGGGTGGACGTGCCACTGACCGAGAAGGGACGGCAGGAGGCCACCCGCGGCGGCTCGCTGATCGCGGAGGCGGACGTGCTGCCCGACGTGCTGCACACCTCGGTCCTGCGCCGTGCGATCACCACCGCCCAGCTCGCCCTCGACGAGTGCGACCGGCACTGGATCCCGGTGCGCCGGTCCTGGCGGCTCAACGAGCGGCACTACGGCGCCCTGCAGGGCAAGGACAAGAAGGCCACGCTGGCGGAGTACGGCGAGGAGCAGTTCATGCTCTGGCGCCGGTCCTACGACACACCGCCGCCGCTGATCGCCGACGACGACCCGTGGGCCCAGACCGGGGCACCGGCCTACGCCGACCTCCCCGACGAGATCCTGCCGCGCACCGAGTGCCTGGCCGACGTCGTACAACGGATGCTGCCCTACTGGTACGACGCGATCGTGCCCGACCTGCGCACCGGCAGGACCGTCTGCGTCGTGGCGCACGGCAACTCCCTGCGCGCGCTGGTCAAGCACCTCGACGGGATGTCCGAGGAGGCCGTGGTCGGGCTGAACATCCCCACCGGCATCCCGCTGGTCTACCGCCTCGACGAGGACCTGCGGCCCACCCAGAAGGGCGGCGAGTACCTCGACCCCGAGGCCGCCGCGGAGGCCATCCAGGCCGTCGCCAACCAGGGCCGTTGAGACGCCAGTTCCTTCCCGTTGAGGCGCCAGTTCCTTCCCGTTTCCCGCCCGGGTCGGAGTTGACCGCGCGCAACTGGCCTCTCGACGGTAACTACCTGACCTCTCGACGGGGAACAACTGCCTTCTCAACGGGAGCGGGCGGTCACTGGATCTCGAGGGTGGCGCGGCGGCGGCCCTCGACCTCGAGCAGGCGCAGTGCGACGAGCCCGACAGCGCCGTAGGCGATCCCCAGCGCGACCTCGGTGACGACCAGCCCACCGACGGACCCCAGGGTGCCGCCGGCGGCGAGAGCGCGGGCGGCCTCGATGGCGTGCGTGAGGGGCAGTACCCGCCCGATGGCCTCCATCCAGCCGGGCAGCGAGCTCAGCGAGACGTTCACCCCGCAGAAGATCAGCAGCACGCCGAACAGCACGTTGGAGAGCACGGCGGTCTCGCGCACCCGCAGCCCCAGCGCGGCATTCACCAGTCCGAACCCGGTGCACGACATCGAGGCCACCGCGACGACGAGGGCCAGCGGCAGCCACGCGGTCGACGGGACCGAGACGCCGAGCAGCAGCGAGCCGACGACCAGGCTGAACATCGACACGAAGAAGCCGTTGAGCACCACCGGCAGCGACCGGCCGAGGAACAGCGGGACGCGCCGGGCGGGTGTGACGAGCACGATCCCGAGGGTCTGGGTCCACCTCTCCCCGGCGATCGTGTTGGCCATCGCGAACAGGCACGGGATCGCGGCGTACTGCACCGCGTTGCCGATCACGAAGAACGCGTCGGACTCCACGCCGGCGCTGCGGCCGATGTAGGCGAACAGCAGGATCTGGAAGATCGGCGCGACCAGCATCGACGGGACGTAGATCCACGGGCTGAGCCAGTTGAACAGCGCGCGGAAGCTGATCAGCCCGCCGACGAAGAACACCCTCAGTGACGTCATGTCAGGTCAGGGACAGGGTCGCGTGGCGGCGTGCGGACCGGAGGACCGTCTCGGACAGCAGGGCGCCGGCGGCGCCGTAGACGAGGCCGAGCCCGAGGCACATGAGTACGTCGAACCAGGGCGACCCTCCGGCCGCGGAGGACCGGATCGCCTGCATGCCCCACGTCGGCGGCAGGGCGTAGGCGAACCAGCCCACCCAGGTCGGGAACAGCGTCAGCGGGACCAGGAACCCGCACACCAGCCAGCCGGGGTACTCCAGCAGGTTGCCCATCGCCCAGGCGGTGCGGTAGCGCACCACGGCCACCGAGAGCAGGAAGCCGATCAGCGCGATCGAGAAGATGGACACCGCGATGCACAGCGCGAACAGCAGCGGGTCGGCCACCGGCACGCTGATGCCGAACAGCACGCGCCCCCACACCAGGGTCGCCACCAGGCTGTAGAGCCCCAGAGTGGCCATCGCGGTGGTGATCGGCACCAGCACCAGGGCGAACCGGGTCGGTGCCGCGACGAGCAGCTCCAGCGTGCCGTGCCAGCGCTCGCGCTGCAGCAGGCTGCTCGCCGTCGTGGCGATCACCGACCAGATGCCCATGACGGCCGACCCGAGGCCGGCGTACACGAGGGCTTGCGGGTCCTGGGACTGCCGGTAGACCAGGAAGGCGGTGGTGGCGAAGAACAGCGGCCAGATCACCTGGAAGACCCCGTCGAAGACGGACACCGCGAGCATCTTCAGGTGCAGCCAGTAGGCCACGACGAGCATCCGCAGCGTCCTCACGAGGTGCTCACCAGCTCGACGTAGGCGTCCTCCAGCGTGGGCTCGCGCGAGCTGACCCGGCCGACCCGGGTGCCGTTCAGGTGCCCGAGCACGCCGGAGGTCACCTCCGCGCCGGGCTCGACCTGGACCAGCAGCACCTGGGCATGGCCGCGCTCCTCGACGGCGACGGAGCGTACGCCGGTCACGTCGCGCACCCGCTCGACGCAGGAGCTCGGAAGGCCGAACGTCTCGACCTCGACGACGGTCCCAGCACTGACCCGCTGCTTGAGCACCGCCGGTGTGCCCTCCGCGACGATCTCGCCGTCGCGGATCACCGCGATCCGGTTGCACAGCTCGTCGGCCTCGAACATGTAGTGCGTGGTCAGCAGGATCGTCTTGCCCTGCTCCCGCAGCGTCGCGATCGTGGCCCTCAGCTCCCGCGCGCCGACCGGGTCGATGCCGATCGTCGGCTCGTCGAGGAAGAGCACCTCCGGGTCGTGCAGCAGGCCGCGCGCGATGTGCAGCCGCTGGCGCATCCCGCGCGAGAACCCCTCCACCCGCTCCTTCTCGCGCCCGGTGAGGCCGACCAGCTCGAGGAGCGACCCGATGCGCTGCCGCTGCTCGCGCGGCGGGACGCCGTACAGCTCGGCGAAGTAGCGCAGGTTGTCGAGCGCGGAGAGCCGCTCGTAGAGGCCGCGGTCACCGCCGAAGACGTAGCCGATATGAGACCTGACAGCACGGGGGTCGGCGACGACATCGGTGCCGAGCACACGTGCGGTCCCACTCGTGGGCAGCAGGAGGGTGATCAGCATCTTGATCGTGGTCGTCTTGCCGGCGCCGTTGGGCCCGAGCAGGCCGAACAGCTCCCCCCGCTCGATCCCGAAGGAGACGCCCCGCACCGCCTCGACGTCCTTCTTCTCCCGCTTGATGATGCCGGTGCGCGTGCGGTAGCTGCGGCGGAGGTCAGTGGCTTCGACGACGAGCATGGCCACGAACCTAGCCGCGACCACCCCCCAAGAGCGACCGATTTGACCGGTTCACGGCACGAGTCGCGAGGCGAGGAAGTCCCGGACGCGCTGCTCGTCGCCCGAGACCCGCAGCCCGGCGTCCTCGACGTCCAGGCGCTTCCAGAGCATCCGGTAGAGCACGTCCGCGGGCGCCTCGACCCGGTCGGTCACCGCGACCGTCGGCGTCCTGCGGTGCTCGACGGTCGGCGTCGCGTCCGGGACGGTCTCGCCGGCCGTGCCGACCGGCTGCGCGGGGACCATCGGTGTCGAGGCCGGGCGGGACCGGGGCCGGACCACCCAGGTGTCGCCGGTGTCGGTGGCGGTGATCGCGAGCGGCCGGTCGAGCCGGGCCGGGAACCCGCGCTGGTGCATCCGGTGCACGAAGACCCGGAGCACCTCGTCGACGCCGTCGCGGCAGACCGCCGGCGCCAGCTCGGTCGTCCTGCCCAGCGCGAGGTCGAGGTCGACCTGGTGCACGGTGGTCTCGTGCAGCTGCCGCCGCGGCCAGAACCGCGTGGTCCCGCTGCCGAACGCGAAGTTCCAGCAGGGCGCGTCCGGGTCGGCGGCGCGCAGCACCTCGTAGAGGTCCTCGGCCTTACCGGCGTACCACGCGCTCACGACCCGGGGCTTGACCGCGGTCGGCTGGTCGTTCTGCTCGACGGCTGCCTGCCCGGTCTCCACGATGGTCGCCGCCCAGGCGTGCACGTTTCCGAGGTGCACCACGAGGTCGTACGTCGACCAGCCGGGACAGCTCGGCACGGGCGCGCGCAGGTCGGCCCAGGCCACCGCCACCGCGAGACGTTCCGCGGCGGCGGCGTACTCCCCGACGAAGTCGACCGCGGTCGACTGACGTGTTGCCGCGCTCACCGGGCCATCATGGCACCGCAGGCCGGCGATCCCGTCCGGGCGGGACGTGCGGGCTAGAGGTGGTCGACGGTCGTCACCGTCTCGCCGGTGACGAGGTAGACCACCCGGCGGGCCAGCGACACCGCGTGGTCGGCGATCCGCTCGTAGTACCTGCCGAGCAGGGCGATGTCCACGGCCGCCTCGACGCCGTGCGGCCAGGAGTCGTCCAGCATCAGCCGGAACGAGGAGCGCCGCAGCTGGTCCATCTCCTCGTCGTCCTCCTCCAGCTGCCGGGCCCCCTCGACGTCGCGCTCGGCGATGACCCCGGCGACGGTGCCGACCATCTTCTCCGCGACGGTGGCCATCCGCTCGATCGTCGGCACCAGCTCCGCGGGCACCGCGACCAGCGGCACCCGGAGCCGGGCGACCTTGGCGACGTGCACCGACAGGTCACCCATCCGCTCGAGGTCGGCGACCATCCGCAGTGCCGCGACGAGCATCCGCAGGTCGCTGGCGACCGGCTGCTGCAGGGCCAGCAGCTCGAACGAGCGCGCCTCCACCCGCTCGCGGGCGGCGTCGATGGCGGCGTCGTCGGAGATGACCCGCTCGGCGATCTCGGCGTCCGCGGTGAGCAGGGCCTGCGTGGCACGGGTGACGGCCTCCCGCACCTCGTGGGTCATCGTGACGAGCTCGTCCACGATCGAGTCGAGCTGGTCAAAGTAGGCATTGCGCATGACATGAACGGTAGGAGACCCAGGTAAAGCCCCGGCGACCCGGTGACGACGAGGCGTGAACGCAAGGTGAACAGTGGGAGAAAGCGCAGGTCAGAGACCCTCTGGCGAACGAACGGGCGATGACGGGGCCCGTACCATCGACGTGTGGACGGGACGACGCAGGCACTTCTCTTCGCGCTGCTCGGCGCGGTGCTCGGCGCCGGCGTCGCCCTCGCGTGGCGGATCAGCGAGAACCAGCTGCACCGGGGTACGCCGGTGGAGGAGCCCGCCGTGCCCCCCGGCATCGCCACCGTGCTCAGCGTCCTGCGCTCCAGCGCGCTCGTCGTCGACGAGAACGACGACGTGCTCAAGGCCTCTGCTCCGGCGTACGCGTTCGGCCTGGTCCGGGGCAACGAGGTTGCCGTCGAGGAGCTCGCCGAGCTGGTCCGGCAGGTACGTCGGGACGGGCAGATCCGCGAGACCGAGCTGGTGATGTCGCGCGGCCGCGCCGTCGCGCCGCTGCACGTCACGGCCCGCGTCGCGCCGCTGAGCAGCCGGCTGGTGCTCGCCCTCGTCGAGGACCGGACCCGCGAGCGCCGGGTGGACGCGATCCGCCGCGACTTCGTGGCCAACGTGTCCCACGAGCTGAAGACCCCCGTCGGGGCGCTGAACCTGCTCGCCGAGGCGGTGCGGGAGGCGGCCGACGACCCCGAGGCGGTCACCCGGTTCGCCGGCCGGATGCAGACCGAGAGCGCCCGGCTCACCCGGCTGGTGCAGCAGATCATCGAGCTGTCCCGGCTGCAGGGCGACGACCCGCTCGACGAGCCGCAGACCGTCGACGTGGACGCGGTGCTGAGCCGCTCGATCGACCAGAGCACCATCGACGCGCAGTCCAAACGGATCGAGGTCGTGCACGACGGCGAGAGCGGGCTGCAGATCCTCGGCAACGGCGACGAGGTGGCGCTGGCCCTGGGCAACCTGGTCGCCAACGCCGTGGCCTACTCCCCCGAGAACAGCCGTGTCGTGGTCGCCGCCCGGGCGAACGAGATGATGGTCGACCTGACCGTCACCGACCAGGGCATCGGCATCCCGGCCGGCGAGATCGACCGGATCTTCGAGCGCTTCTACCGCGTCGACCCGGCCCGGCACCGCTCCACCGGCGGCACCGGCCTGGGCCTCTCGATCGTCAAGCACGTCGCGGCCTCGCACGGCGGCGAGGTGCGGGTCTGGTCGGTCGAGGGCCAGGGCTCGACCTTCACGCTGTCCCTGCCGCGCCGGGCCTCGGAGCCGACGACCCCCTCGGCGGCCCCGCCCGCGCCGGCGGCGTACGCCCCACCCACGACTCAGCTGCCCAGCCAACAGGAGGCAACCCCGTGACCCGAGTACTCGTCGTGGAGGACGAGGAGAGCTACAGCGACGCTCTCGCCTACATGCTCCGCAAGGAAGGGTTCGACGTCTCGGTGGCCAACACCGGTCCGGAGGCGCTCGCGGAGTTCGACAAGACCGGCGCCGACATCGTGCTCCTCGACCTGATGCTCCCCGGCATCCCGGGCACCGAGGTGTGCCGGCAGATCCGGGTGACCTCCAACGTGCCGGTGATCATGGTCAGCGCCAAGGACGCGGAGGTCGACAAGGTGGTCGGCCTCGAGCTCGGCGCCGACGACTACGTCACCAAGCCGTACTCCCCGCGCGAGCTGGTCGCCCGCATCCGGGCCGTGCTCCGGCGCGGCCACGAGGTCGAGCTCTCCCCGGCCACGCTCGAGGCGGGACCGGTGCGGATGGACGTCGAGCGGCACGTGGTGACGGTCAACGGCGGTGACACCAAGCTGCCGCTCAAGGAGTTCGAGCTGCTCGAGATGTTCCTGCGCAACCCCGGCCGGGTGCTCACCCGCGGGCAGCTGATCGACCGGGTGTGGGGCTCGGACTACGTCGGCGACACCAAGACGCTCGACGTGCACGTGAAGCGGCTGCGCGCCAAGATCGAGCCGGACCCGGCCACTCCGTCGTACCTCGTCACGGTGCGCGGGCTCGGCTACAAGCTCGAGGCCTAGCGGACCCAGGGCGGGGTCGACGTCGACCCGTCGGGCAGCTCGACACCGCCGCATCCCGTCGTCCGGTAGTCCCGCGCGGCCCTGGCAGCATCTCGTCCATGCGTGGCGACATTTCGGTGGGCACCGAACTGTCCAGCGACTAGCGTTGCCGTCATGCCCCCTCCCCGCCACCCCGCGCTCCCCCTGGTCGCCGTCGCCGTGACTCTGGTGCTCTGGTCCTCGGCGTTCGTCGCGATCCGTCACCTCGGCCACACGTTCTCCCCCGGCGCGCTGTCCCTCGGCCGGCTGCTGGTCGGCTCCGTCGCCCTCGGGGCGGTGCTGGCCACGCGAGGCTGGAAGATGCCGAACCGGCGCGAGTGGCCCGGGCTGGTCGCCATCGGGCTGCTGTGGTTCGGGCTCTACAACGTCGCCCTGAACGCGGGCGAGCGCCGCGTCGACGCCGGCACGGCCGCGATGCTGATCCAGCTGTCGCCGGTGCTGGTCGCGGTCCTCGCCGCGGTGTTCCTCAAGGAGCGGGCCACGCCCGCGCTCGGCGTCGGTCTGCTCGTCGCGTTCGCCGGGGTGGTGCTGATCGCGACGTCCACCAGCGACCACGGCGGCCGTGACCCGGTCGGCGTGCTGCTCTGTCTGCTCTCGGCCGCCGCCTACGCCGTCAGCCTGATCCTGCAGAAGCCGCTCGTCGCCCGACTGCCGGCCATCGAGGTCACCTGGGTCGCGTGCACCGTCGGGGCGGTCGCGTGCCTGCCGTTCGCCGGCGACCTGGTGCACGACGCCGGCGCGGCGAGCACCTCCGACCTCGCGTGGGTGGTGTTCCTCGGGGTGTTCCCCACGGCGATCGCGTTCTCGACGTACGCCTTCGCGCTCTCGCACATGAGCGCCGGCAACCTCAGCGTCACGACGTACCTCGTGCCGCCGATCACCGTCGGGCTGAGCTGGCTGTTCCTGAGCGAGGCGCCGCCGGCGATGGCGTACGTCGGCGGGGTGCTCGCCCTGGTCGGCGTCGCCCTGGCCCGGCGTCGGCCACGGGCGCGGGTGTCGCAGGAGGTGCCGGTGTGACCGACGCGCGCAGCCTGGCGGCCGTCGCGTGCCTGCTCGGCGACGAGAGCCGCGCGGCGATGTGCCTGGCGCTGCTCGACGGCGGCTGCTGGACGATGACCGAGCTGGCCGCGCAGGCGCACGTCGGACGGGCGGCCGCCAGCGAGCACGTGGCCCGGCTGCGCGACGGCGGGCTGGTGGTCACCGAGACCCAGGGGCGGCACAAGTACGTCCGGCTCGCGGGGCCGCACGTGGCCGAGCTGGTCGAGGCCCTCGGCGCGCTCGGGGGCAGCGAGCCGCCCCGGTCGCTGGGCGCCGTGCGCGAGCGACGCCGGCTCGCGGAGGCGCGCACCTGCTACGACCACCTGGCCGGCCGGCTGGGGGTCGCGGTGCACGACGCGCTGCTCGACGCGCGGGTGCTGCACCGACGGGGCGGGCTCGGGCTGACCCCGCAGGGACGCACCTGGTTCGCCGACCTCGGCGTCGACGTCCCCGCACTCGAGGCGCAGCGGCGGGTGCTCGTCCGGGACTGCCTGGACCTCACCGAGCGCACCCCGCACCTCGCGGGCAGCCTCGGCGCGGCGCTGTGCACGACGTTCGTGGAGCGGGACTGGGTGCGGCGCCCGGACCGGACCCGGGCGCTGGTGGTCACGCCGCTCGGTCAGCGGGCGCTGGCCGACCTGCTCGACATCGCCCCGGGCACGCTCGTGGTCGCCTAGGCCTGGCCCTGCTCGAGCCAGCCCCGGAACGCCTCGAGGTTCTTGGTGGACTCACCCCGGCTCTTGCGCCACTCCCACTCCGTGCGGATCGAGGTGGCGAAACCGAGCTCGAGGATCGTGTTGAACGACTCGTCCGCGTAGGTCAGCACCGCGCCGAGCAGCCGGTCGATCTCCTCGGGCGTGACCGCCGTGAGCGGCAGCCGGCCGTCGAGGTAGATGTCGCCGACGTGGTCGACGGCGAAGGAGACCCCGAAGAGCTTGAGGTTGCGCTCGAGCAGCCAGCGGTAGACCCGCTCGTGGTTCTCGTCGGGGTTGCGGGCGACGAAGGCGTGCACCCCGAACGCGTGCTCGCCGACATCGAGCCGGACCGGGGTCGAGAGCTTCTTCTCCCCGGGCAGCTCGACGGTGAACACCCCGTCGGAGATCTCCTTCCAGGTCAGGTCGGACTCGCCCAGCGTGGTGCGCAGGGTCTCGATGGCCTGCTGCCTCATGCACGCACCCCGGCGAGGTCGTCGCGCATCGACTGGGCGGCGGCCCGGTAGACCTCGAGCGTCCGGTCCGCGGTGCGCTCCCACGCGAAGTTCGACGCCTGCGCGACGGCGCCCCGGGACAGCACGGCGCGCAGGTCGGGCGCCGCGACCACCCGCTCCATCGCCCGCGCGTAGTTCGCGGGGTCGTGCCCCTCGACGAGCAGGCCGGACACGCCGTCGCGGACCACGGTGGTCAGCCCGCCGACGGCGGCGGCCACGACCGGCGTACCGGCGGCCTGCGCCTCGACGGCGACCAGCCCGAAGGACTCGTTGTAGGACGGCACGCAGACCAGGGTGGCCGCGGCGTACCAGTCGGCCAGCGCGGACTGAGCGACCGGCGGCACGAACCGGACCACGTCGGCGATGCCGAGCGAGTCGGCCAGCTGGGCGAGGGACTCGGGGTGCTCGAGGCCGGTGCCGGAGGGGCCGCCGACCACCGGGACGACGAGCCGGGACCGCAGCGACGGGTCGCGCTCGAGCAGGACGCGTACGGCGTGCAGCAGCACGTCCGGCGCCTTCAGCGGCTGGATGCGGCCGGCGAACAGCAGCACCACCGCGTCCGGCGGCAGGCCGAGCCGGGCCCGGGCCGAGCCCGACGGCCGGAACACGTCGAGGTCCACACCGGGGTGCACGACCTCGACCCGGCCGGGGTCGGCGTCGTACAGCTCGAGCAGCTGCTTGGCCTCGATGTCGGTGTTCGCGATCAGCATGTCGGCGGCCTCGACGACCTGCTCCTCGCCGATCACCCGGGCGGCCGGCTCGGGGGTGTCGCCGAGGGCGAGCGAGGCGTTCTTGACCTTGGCCATGGTGTGCATGGAGTGCACCAGCGGGACGCTCCAGCGGTCCCGAACCAGGGCGCCGACCTGGCCGGAGAGCCAGTAGTGCGAGTGCACGACGTCGTACCAGCCCTGGTCGTGCCGGGCCTCGGCGCGCAGCACCTCGCGGGCGAAGACGCACAGCTGGCCGGGCAGCTCGCCCTTGGTGAGGCCCTCGAACGGGCCGGCGTGCACGTGGTGCACGGTCACGCCGGGGAAGGCCTCGACGGTCGGCGGCAGCGCCGAGGACGTCGCGCGGGTGTAGATCTCGACGGCGAGGTTGCGGTCCGCGAGGCGCTTGGCGAGCTCCACGACGTACACGTTCATGCCGCCGGCGTCGCCGGTGCCGGGCTGGTCCAGCGGCGAGGTGTGCACGCTGATCATCGCGACCCGCCCGTGGCCGTCGGCCTGGCGGGTGGGTGTCGCGGGGTGCTGGTCAGGGCTCACGTCGGGCATACCTCCATGTCCCCCAACCAGACCGGCGTCACACGTATTCCGGTCGCCCGGGGCTCCCGGCCCCGCGGCACGCGCGGCAGGCTCAGCGGGCGGCCCGGCGGCCGCGGACGGGAGCCGCCACGGGCTCCGGCCGGTGCCGGGCCAGGGTCGCACCCCCGGCGGCGAGCAGCCCGACCCCGCCGAGCAGCACCGGGAGGTGGTCGGTGGTGAAGGCGTCGGTGAGGGTGAACCAGACGCCGTAGCCCAGCGTGGGCGTGGCCACCGAGACCACGGCGCGCAGCCACACCGGTGCGTGGTCCACGAGCGTGTAGCCCAGGCCGGCCAGCGCCAGCAGGAAGCACAGCAGGCCGATCCCGTACGTCACGGGGTTGACGTCCCCGTCCCAGTCGATCAAGGCGCCGACGACCCAGACCAGGCCGCCCAGCACAGCGGCAACGGCAGCCGCTCGGGTCGCGTTCATGGACCCGAGTGTGCCGTGTCACGGCCGATTTGGCACGACTGGTCCGATCCGCCCCTCCGTTGAGACGCCAGTTCCTTCCCGTTGAGACGCCAGTTCCTTCCCGTTGAGTGGTCAGTTCGTCACCTCACGTGGCCTTCCGGGCAGAATCGGGGCATGGCTACCAAGAGCGCGGTCGTGACCGGAGCGAGCAGCGGGATCGGGGCTGCCACCGCGCGGCATCTCGCCGCGGAGGGGTTCCACGTGTACTGCGCGGCCCGGCGTGAGGACCGGGTCGCGGCCCTGGCCGAGGAGATCGGGGGTACGGCGGTCCGGTGCGACGTCACCTCCCCCGACGACGTGGCTGCGCTCGCCGAACGGGTCGGTCCGCGTCTCGACGTACTCGTCAACAACGCCGGCGGCGCCTTCGGGGCGGCCCCGGTCGCGGAGGCGGACGCCGACGACTGGCGCCGGATGTACGAGGTGAACGTCATCGGGCTGATGCAGGTCACCAGGGCACTGCTCCCGGCGCTCATCGCGAGCGGCGCGGGCGTCATCCTCAACGTGGGCTCCACCGCCGGCCGGGTCGCCTACGAGGGCGGGGCGGGCTACACGGCAGCCAAGCACGGCACGCAGGTGGTCTCCGAGACGTTGCGGCTCGAGCTCTACGACCAGCCGGTCCGGGTGTGCGAGATCGCACCCGGCATGGTGAAGACCGACGAGTTCGCACTGGTGCGGTTCGAGGGCGACCAGGAGAAGGCCGACCGGGTGTACGACGGGGTGGCCGAGCCGCTCACCGCCGACGACGTCGCCGACGCGATCACCTGGATGGTCACCCGGCCGTCGCACGTGAACATCGACGAGCTCGTGATCCGCCCCCGGGCCCAGGCCGCCCAGCACAAGGTTCACCGCGTCCCCCCTCGTTGAGAAGCCAGTTCCTCCCCGTTGAGAAGCCAGTTCCTTGCGGACGGGAGGCCAGCTTCCGTCCCGAAGTTGGGCAAGACGTCCCCGGTCCACAGCTCTGCACCGGCCGGGTACGACGGACCGCGGACCGCTCGCACCCTGTCGTCATGCAGGCACCCCCGACGACGCCCACCACACCGTTCACCGCCCCCATGGCGCACGCCCTCGGCATCTCACGCAAGCGGCTCGACCGGCTGGTCCGCGAACGTGACGTGCGTCGGGTGCTGCGCGGCGTCTACGTCCGGGCCGACGTCCCGGACACGATCCACGTACGCGCAGCGGCCGCGTCCCTGGTGCTCAGCCCGTTCGCCGTCGCGTGTGACCGGACCGCGGCCTGGCTCCTCGGCATCGACACGCTGGAGTACCGCGAGCTCGAGATCCTCCCGCCCCTCGAGGCGTACGCGCTGCGCGACCACAGCCGCCCTCGCCGGAACGGATGTGCGGGCGGCACACGGGACCTGCGCCCGCAGGACGTGTGCGAGGTCGGCGGTGTCCGGCTGACCACACCGCTGCGCACGGCCCTCGACCTGGCGTGCAACCTGCGGCGGAGCGCTGCACTCGCAGCGCTGGACTGGTTCATGCGGGCCTACGGCCTCACCACTCGGCAGCTCGAGCGGGAGCTCGTCCGCTACTTCCGGCGTCGCGGGGTCGTCCAGGCGCGCGAGCTGGTGCCCCTCGCCGACCCGGCCGCCGAGTCACCCGGCGAGTCGTGGACCCGGATCGAGATCGTCGACCGCGGCCTCCCGGTGCCCCAGCTGCAGTGGTGGGTCGTGGACGGTGGACGCAGGCTGTTCCGGCTCGACCTGGCCTACCCGAAGCACAAGGTGGCAATCGAGTACGACGGACGCGAGTTCCACGCTGACGACGAGCGGCGCGAGCACGATCGGAGACGACGTACCTGGCTGCGCGAGCACGGCTGGACCGTGATCGTCGTGACCAAGGACGACTTCACTCCCGAGGCGGTCGACCGCTGGATCCAGGAGATCCGGGACGCCCTGCGGCTCGCCGGCTGACGCCCGCCGCAACGAACTGGCCTCTCAACGGAGAAGAACTGGCGCCTCAACGGGAAGGAACTGCCTTCTCAACGAGGGAGGAGGAGGGTGGCGAGGTGGTGCAGGTCGGGGGTCAGGTCCTGCTCGCCGACCACGACCTCGTCCTCGTCGACGGCGAAGGTGTAGACGAACCGGTCGGGCTGCGGCCGGTACTCCGCGAGCCCGCCGAAGTCGATCCGCCCGATCAGCGACTCGACCTCCGGGGTGCGCGGGTCGTCGCCCAGGGTCAGCTCACCGCTCTGCCGGACCCCGGCGAAGCCGCCGGACCGGGTGACCACCACCCGCCGACCCGTCGCCGAGCCCGAGCCGGCGTCAGCGCCCGAGCCGACCGAGCCGGAGCCCGAGCCCGCCGCTCCGGAGCCCGCCGGCACCGCCGCGGTGACACCGACCGCCGACCACGCGGACCGCACGGTCTCGGCCGCCGCCGCGGACACCGCCTCCGCCGCGGTCACCGTCGCCGCGGCGAACCCCGCGAAGTCGGTGTCCGCCCCGATCCCGGAGGTCAGCGCGGCGTACCAGATCCTCCCCGCGCCCTCCCACGCGTTGCCGCCGAGGCCGGTCGCAACGAGGTGGAAGGCCTTGTTCGGGATGCCGGAGTTGGTGTGCACCCCGCCGTTGTCCTCCCGGGTGTCGACGTAGTCGTCCATCGACGCCACCTGCGGGTCCTTGCCGAGGGCCGGGTCGTCGTAGGCCGTCCCGGGCGCCGCCATCGAGCGCAGCGCCCTGCCCTGCACGGACGGCAGGAAGATGCCCTCGCCGATCAGCCAGTCCGCCTGGTCGGCCGACTGGCCGAGCAGCCGCTGCTTGAGGCAGGAGCCGAACACGTCCGAGACCGACTCGTTGAGGGCACCGGACTGGCCCTGGTAGGTGAGGTTGGCGGTGTACTGGGTGACCGCGTGGCTGAGCTCGTGGCCGAGCACGTCGACCGGCTTGGTGAACCGGTCGAAGACCCGGCCGTCGCCGTCGCCGAACACGAGCTGGTTGCCGTCCCAGAACGCGTTGTCGTAGTCCTGCTGGTAGTGCACCGTCGCCACCACCGGAGCACCCTGCCCGTCGTACGACGAGCGCCCGAACACCTCGGAGAACAGCGCCAGCGACGCCTCGACGCCGGCATAGGCCTCGTCGACGGTCCGGTCACCGGACGCCGCAGAACCCGCCGCGCGGACGAGCGCACCGGGGAGGCCCGAGCCGTGGTCGGCGGTGTGGACGGCGAACGCCCCGTCACGAGGCGCAGGAGTGAAGGTCGCCGTCGCCCGCCGGGTCCGCAGCTCGGCGTCGATCTCCAAGGTGTGGCGGGAGAAATGACAGGCGTCCTCGTCCAGGTGGGCGGAGGCGATCTTCTCGAGCAGGAACGGCGGGACGATCTGGCACTGGTTCATACCTCAGGTCTATCCCCGAGCGCCGACAAGGTGAAACCCGGCTGTGACAGACTCGCCTGCGTGTTGAGCATCGGACTTGTCGGCGGGATGAGCTGGGAGAGCAGCCTGGAGTACTACAGGCTGCTCAACCTCGGCGTGGAGCAGCGGCTCGGCGGGCTGCACTCCGCCCGCATCGTGATGTCGAGCGTGGAGTTCCACGAGCTGACCGAGCTGCAGCGGGCCGGCCGCTGGGACGACGTGGCCGAGGTGCTGGCCGAGGCGGCGAAGGGCCTCGAGGCCGCCGGCGCCGACATGCTCCTGATGTGCACCACCGCGTTCCACACCGTCGCCGACCGGGTCGAGGCCGCCGTCGACATCCCGTTCGTGCACCTGGCCGACGTGGTGGCGGACGCCTGCAAGGCCCGCGGCCTCGGCAGCGTCGGCCTGATCGGTACGTCGTTCGCCATGCAGCAGCCGTTCTTCGCCGACAGGATCGCCTCGCACGGCCTCCAGGTCGTCGTACCCGACGGGAGCCGGCACGACTCGATCGACCGGATCATCTACGGCGAGCTCGTGCACGGCAAGGTCCTGGACACCTCCCGCAGGGCCGTCGTCGGCGTCATCGAGGAGCTGTGGGACGCGGGCGCCGAGGGCGTGATCCTCGGGTGCACCGAGCTGGAGCTGCTGGTCAAGCAGGCCGACTCGGAGGTGCCGGTGTTCCCCTGCACGACGCTGCATGTCGAGGCCGCCCTCGACCGCGCGCTCGCGCAGTGATCTCGACGGGGTCGACCGGCCGGTAGCGCCTCGGTCAGCCGGTGACCGGCCCGAGCACGGCGTCCACCGCGCCGGACAGCACGTCCCCGGCCCGCCCGCGTACGACGAGGTCGGCCAGGTCGTCGTACGGCGTCGGCTCGTCGTTCACGATCACCAGCCGCGCACCGTTGCGCACCGCCACCACCGGCAGCTCGGCCGCCGGGTAGACCGTCAGCGACGAGCCGACCGCGAGCATCAGGTCGGCCTGCCCGGCCATCCCCAGCGCGTCGTCGACGACGTCCGGGAACAGCACCTGCTCGAACGACACGGTCGCGGACTTCACCAGTCCCCCGCACAGCGGGCAGAGCGGGTCCGGGTCGCCGGCGTCGACCCGGTCGAGGGCCCAGCCGACCGGCGCCCGGAAGCCGCAGCCCTCGGGGGTCCCCCGCCGCGGTGCGTGCCCGATGCACATCACCTCCCGCGCCGTGCCGTGCAGCTCCACCACCCGCGCCGACCCGGCGTCCTGGTGGAGCCCGTCGATGTTCTGGGTGATCACACCGAGCGACCGGCCGGCCCGCTCGAGCCGGACCAGCGCGCGGTGCCCGGCGTTCGGCGCGTGCCCCTCGGCGAGGAACTCCCGGCGGAGGTGCCAGGACTGCTCCCGCACGCGCGCGGACTCGACGTACCGGCCGAAGGTGAAGTCCGAGGCGTCGTAGCGCGTCCACACCCCGCCCGGGGAACGGAAGTCGGGGATGCCGGACTCGGTGGAGATGCCGGCTCCGGTGAACGCGACCACGCGGGTCGCGGCGGCGAGCAGGTCGGCCAGGGTCGTCACCCCGACGACGCTAGCGCTGTGACGCAGGGCACGATTCGGGCGGGACGGCGTCCGGACGGTAGAATCGGGGAAGTTCCCGATTCGTCTGCCAGCCCGCAGGGGTACGGCGTCGGCCGACTGCAGTCGAATCGCACCGTGACTCCCATCGAAAGCGACGACGGCTACTCCATGCCCGAGAACCCCCAGACCTTGAACCGCACCGACCTCCGCAACGTGGCGATCGTGGCGCACGTCGACCACGGCAAGACCACGCTCGTGGACGCGATGCTCTGGCAGGGGGGTGCGTTCGGCGAGCACCAGCACGTCGACGAGCGGGCGATGGACTCCGGTGACCTCGAGCGCGAGAAGGGCATCACGATCCTCGCGAAGAACACCGCGATCCGCTACACCGGCGCCGCCGCCCAGCCCGTCGAGGGCGGCGCGATGACGATCAACATCATCGACACCCCGGGCCACGCCGACTTCGGTGGCGAGGTCGAGCGCGGCCTGTCCATGGTCGACGGCATCGTGCTGCTCGTGGACGCCTCCGAGGGCCCGCTCCCCCAGACCCGGTTCGTGCTCCGCAAGGCGCTCAACGCCGACCTGCCCGTCGTACTCGTGGTGAACAAGGTGGACCGGTCCGACGCGCGGATCGCCGAGGTCGTCGACGAGACCTACGAGCTGTTCATGGACCTGCTCGACGAGAGCCACAGCCAGGACGCGCTGGACTTCCCCGTCGTCTACGCCTCCGCGCGGGCCGGCCGGGCCAGCACCACGATGCCCGAGAACGGCGGCATGCCGGACAGCGAGAACCTCGAGCCGCTGTTCCAGACGATCGTCGACACCATCCCGGCGCCGAAGTACCACGCGGACGCGCCGCTGCAGGCGCACGTGACGAACCTCGACTCCTCGCCGTTCCTCGGCCGTCTGGCCCTGGTCCGCGTGAAGGAGGGCAACCTCAAGAAGGGCCAGCAGGTCGCGTGGATGAAGCGCGACGGCTCGGTCTCGAACGTGAAGATCACCGAGCTGCTCGTCACCAAGGGCCTGGAGCGGACGCCCGGCAGCGAGGCAGGGCCTGGCGACATCGTCGCGATCGCCGGCATGGCCGACATCATGATCGGCGAGACGCTGGCCGACCCGGAGAACCCGGTGGCGCTGCCGCTGATCACGGTCGACGAGCCGGCGATCTCGATGACGATCGGTATCAACACCTCGCCGCTGGCCGGTCGGGTGAAGGGCTCGAAGGTCACCGCACGCCTGGTCAAGGACCGGCTCGACGCCGAGCTCGTCGGCAACGTGTCGATCAAGATCCTGCCGACCGAGCGTCCGGACGCGTGGGAGGTGCAGGGCCGTGGCGAGCTGGCCCTGGCGATCCTGGTCGAGCAGATGCGCCGCGAGGGCTACGAGCTCACCGTCGGCAAGCCGCAGGTCGTCACCCGCGAGGTGAACGGCAAGCTGCACGAGCCGGTCGAGCGCCTCACGATCGACGCGCCCGAGGAGTACCTCGGCACCATCACCCAGCTGCTCGCGGTCCGCAAGGGCCGGATGGAGCAGATGACCAACCACGGCACCGGCTGGGTGCGGATGGAGTTCCTGGTCCCGGCGCGCGGCCTGATCGGCTTCCGCACCGAGTTCCTCACCGACACCCGCGGCACCGGCATCGCACACCACGTCTTCGAGGGTTACGAGCCCTGGGCCGGTGAGCTGCGGACCCGCCACAACGGCTCGCTGGTCGCGGACCGCGCCGGTGCCGCCACGGCGTACGCCATGACCAACCTGCAGGAGCGCGGGATCATGTTCGTCGACCCGACCACCGAGGTCTACGAGGGCATGATCGTCGGCGAGAACTCCCGCGACGACGACATGGACGTGAACATCACCAAGGAGAAGAAGCAGACCAACGTCCGCGCCTCCTCCTCCGACAACTTCGAGAAGCTGGTCCCCTCGAAGAAGCTCTCGCTCGAGCAGTGCCTGGAGTTCTGCCGCGAGGACGAGTGCGTCGAGGTCACCCCGGACACCGTGCGGATCCGCAAGGTCGTGCTGGACGCCGGTGAGCGCGGCCGCTCCGCCGCTCGCGCGCGTCGCGGCTGACCCGCGACCGTTCCGACGGGCACCCTCCCCGGATCAGGCCGTCCTGCGGCCCGATCGCGGGGAGGTTGCACGTCCGGGTGGTCGCCACTGGGCCGCCCGGCGGAAACAGTCGGTCACGTAGGCCGGGTCGTGCATCACGTGCTCCCAGCTGAACCGGAGGACCAGCCAGCCGCGCAGGGCGAGCGCGGTGTAGCGCTCGCAGTCCCGCCGCAGCGCCTGGCGCCTGCCGTGGAACTCGAACGAGTCGGCCTCGGCGACGATCCGGCGCCCGACGTCGACCAGGTCCGGCCGGCCGACGAACCCGTCCTCCTCGATCACCACCTGCGGCTGCAGGTCGAGCCCGGGCACGTCGAGCGCGGTCGCGCGGAGCACCGACTCGAACGGGTTCGCCGCCAGCCCTGACGCCTCCCGCGCGACGCGCAGGCACCGGGCTCGTCCGACGGACGGGACCTGCTCCGCCAGCCTGAGCAGCTGGTCCCGGGTGACGTTGCCGTGCCGGAGCGCCGAGTCCGCGACGGTCAGCGCCTCGTCGAACGGGTAGTCCTTCGCGCAGTCGATCACCGTGCGACCGGCCCGGGTCCTGCCGTTCCAGACCTCGTCCTCGTCGAGGCTCCGCCATCTCAGGTCCACCCCGGTCCGGCGCCAGGGGGCCACCTTCCGGTTCCGGGGCACGGTGACCGTCGGCAGGCCCGGTCGGTGCTTCAGCTCCCACCCGTGCAGCTGGGCCGCGCTGAGGTGCGTGACGACACCGGAGAGCCGGGCCGCCGCACGGCGAGCCTCGTCGGCGTCGGGAAGGGCGTACTGCCCGCGGGTGGGACGCACCACGAGGCCGTCGCGCAGGGCGGTGCGGACCTTGCGCCGCGACGTGAGGTGCTGCAGCACGGCGGCGTCGGCGACCCCACCGCGCCACGTGAGCGCCTCGACCACCTCCATGCCGCGACCCTGCCCTGATCGACCGCAGCGCGCGAACGGTCGTCCACAGGCCGCTCGGACGTGCAGCCCCCCGGCGGACCGGGCGGGGAGCCGTCCCCGAGGGCCAGGTTGCACGTCGGAGCGGCCGGGTCAGTCCGGCAGGTCGTCAGTCCGGCAGGTCGTCAGTCCGGCAGGTCTGCGGCAGGGGCCCGGCGCAGGTTGCGGGCCAGCGCGACCAGGCCCAGCAGCGGGAGGGCGGCGAGCAGGAGCAGGCTGCCGGCCATCGTGAGCGCGCCGCTGAGGCCGCCGACGACGGCCGAGCCGACCCCACCGCCGACGAGGAAGAACAGGGTCGCCACCCCCAGGGCCACCCCGCGTACGTCGTCCGCGACCGCGTCACCGACGGCGGCCATCAGGGCCGGCTGACCGAGCCCGAAGGCCAGCGTCACGGCCACCACCGCGACGACCAGCAGCACCGCGGAGGCGAGGGCCGCGCCCAGGGCCGCGACGCCCAGCGCCACCGAGGCGATCACCGCCGCCAGCGCCAACGACGGCGCGGCCCCGAACCGGTCCAGCAGCGGACCGGCGAGCTTCGGGGCGAGCAGACCGGTCACGGCGCTCGGCAGCAGCGCGACGCCCACCAGCCACGGCTCCCAGCCCTGTCCGACGAGCACCGCCGGCACCGCGATCAGCAGGGCGAACCAGGCGGCGGGCACGGCGGCCGCGGCCACCGCGCTGCGGACGACGGCGGGGTTGCGGATGACCGACATCGGCAGGAAGCCGTGCGGCCGGCGACGCACCCACAGCGCCACCGCCGGGGCACCCAGCACGATGAGCGCGGCACCGACCGCCGCCACGACGGGGCCGGTGGACGGCGACTGCACGAGCAGGACCACCCCGGCCGCCGTACCCGCGACCAGCACCGCACCGAGCAGGTCCAGCCGCGCGCCGCTGCCGTCGGTGGGGAGCGAGCGCCAGAGCAGCGGCACCAGCAGGAGGCCGAGCATCGGCAGGGCGATCACCGCCCGCCAGCCGAGCAGGCCCTCGACGCTGCCGCCGGCCAGGGGGCCCAGGCAGCTGACCGCGGCGGCGACCCCGGCCACCCGTCCGAGCGCCGCTCCGCGCACCGCGCCGTGGTAGCGCTCGCTGATGATCGCCACCCCCAGCGTGGGTACGGCGGCCGCACCGGCGCCCTGGAAGATGCGCGCCGCGAGGAGCACGCCGAAGCTCGGGGCGAGGGCGCCGACCAGCGCACCCGTCGCCATCAGCCCGACCCCGAACAGCAGCGGCCGGCGGATCCCCACCAGGTCGGAGACCCGGCCGTAGACAGCGGTCGCGACGGCGAGCATCAGCGCGTACAGGCTGATCGCCCACGCGCTCACGCCCGTGCTGACGTCCAGGTCGCGCGCCAGGATCGGCAGGGCGATGGCGGCCGACGAGCTGCCCATCCCGGCCAGCCCGAACAGCAGGCCGACCAGGGTGGAGACGCGGCGGGCTTCGGAGGCAGTGGTGGTGGAAGACATTGCCTGGCCCAACCAACCGACCCGGGTGAGCATTCCCCTGGCGGGCTCGACGGCAGGCTCAGCCGCACCACCGGTGCAGCAGCTCGGCGTACACCTCGACCGCCTGGTCGACCCGCTCCAGCGAGCACCACTCGTCGGCCACGTGGCACTGGTCCGGCTCGCCGGGACCCAGGATCACCGTCGGGACCCCGCCGTCGCCGCCGAGCAGCGGGATGAGCGCGGAGGCGTCGGTGAAGTAGCGCGCCGGGTCGGCGGGTGCCCCGTCGAGGCCGACCGCGGCCAGCGCCGAGCCGACCAGGTGCACGAACTCGTCGTCGACGGGCGTGTCCACCGGGGGCAGCACGACGTGGTCCTCGACCTGCACCCCGTCCCCGGCCAGGGACCGGACCAGGTCGCGCACCGCGTCGCCGGAGGCGGTGGGCACGGTGCGGACGTCGAGGAGCAGCTCGGCGGCGTCGGGTACGACGTTGGGCTGCACGCCGCCCCGCATCAGGCCGACGTTCGCGGTCACCGAGCCGAACCCGTCCTGCCGCGGCCAGTCGTCGAAGTCGTGCAGGGCGACCGCCGCACGGGCCAGCCGCACCACGGCGTTGTCGCCGAGCTCGGGGGCGGAGCCGTGCGCCGCCCGGCCGCGCGCCGACAGCCGCATCCAGTGCGCGCCCTTGTGGGCGGGCACCAGCCGGTTCGCCGTCGGCTCGGCGACCACGAGCGGACCGCCCGTCCCCAGCGCCGACGCCGGGATCCGCAGGGCGCCGTCGCAGCCGGTCTCCTCGCCGGAGGTGAGCACCACCTGCACGCCCCGGCACTCGTGCGTACGACGGACGTGGTCGGCCACCGCCACGACCAGAGCCGCGACGCCGGACTTCATGTCGCTGGTGCCCCGGCCCACGAGCCGGTCGCCGTCCGGCGCGGCGGCCCAGGGGTCGACCGACCAGTCCGCGGGTGTCGCCGGGACGGTGTCGAGGTGTCCGGTGAACGTGAGCGGCGCGCCCGACCCGGCCCGGCCGACGTACTGCTCGCGGCCCTCCTCGAAGCTCACCAGCCCACCGGGCAGGCCGGCCTCGGACAGGATCTCGGCGCACCGCCGGGCCAGGGCCCCTTCGCGGGCGCCGACCGTGTCCGCGCGGACCAGCTCGACGAGCAGCTCGGCGGCCGGCGTCACCTGAGCACCGACCCCTTGGTCTCCGGCAGGGACAGGGTCGCGACGAAGGCCACGACGGCCCCGACCGCGACGTACCAGAAGAACCAGCTGCTGTGCCCGGCGTCGCCGAGCCACTGGATCACGAGCGGGGCGGTGCCGCCGAAGACCGCGACGGTGAGGTTGTACCAGGCGCCGATGCCCAGCCCGCGCAGCTCGGTCGGGAACAGCTCGCTCATGATCGCGGGGGCGATGGAGGCGAGCATCGCGTAGAGCCCGAGCCCGAAGCAGAACACCAGCAGCACGGCGCCGAAGCTCGCGCCGGGGGCGATCAGCTTCGACATCGGCACGATGAGCAGCGCGATCAGGCCGGACCAGACGAGCATCTGCGGCTTGCGTCCGAAGCGGTCGGCGGTCCAGCCGAAGGGGTACTGCAGTGCCACGAACAGGGCGGTGGCGATCGACAGCGCCCAGAACACCATGCCGTCGTCGAGCCCCTGCTGCTTGACCGCGAACGGCGTGAGCGCCGAGAAGAACGTGTAGTAGCAGAGGGTCGAGAGGATCGTGAAGCCGATCAGCTGGGCGACGGCCCGGGGGTGCTCGCGCAGCGTCATCAGCAGCGGGTTCCTGATCGCCTCGGCCTTGGCCTTGTTCTCCTCGAACTGCTCGGTCTCGGCCATGTCGCGACGCAGCCACACGCCGACCAGGCCGAGCAGGCCGCCCACGAAGAACGGCACCCGCCAGCCCCAGGAGGCGAGCTGGTCGTCGTTCAGGCTGCTGGCCAGCAGCGCGCCGAGCAGGGAGGCGACGAGCACCGCCGAGCCGGTGGAGATGTAGAAGAACGACGAGTAGCGGCCGCGACGGTCGGCCGGCGCGATCTCCGCGAGGTAGGCCGACGCGTTGGACACCTCGCCGCCGAGCGACATGCCCTGCGCGACGCGGGCGAGGAGCAGCAGGATCGGGGCGAGCCAGCCGACCTGGGCGTACGTCGGCAGCACCGAGATCACGAAGGAGCCACCGGCCATCAGCCCGATGGTGAGCAGCATCGCCTGCTTGCGGCCGCGCAGGTCGGCGTACCGGCCCAGCAGCATCCCGCCGAGCGGCCGGAAGAAGAAGGCGATGGCGTACGTCGCGAAGGTGCCGATGAACGCCAGCGACTCGTTGCTCGCGGAGAAGATCTGGGTCGCGAAGTAGATCGAGAAGGTCGCGAAGACCGTCCAGTCGTACCACTCGACCGCGTTGCCGACACTGGCGGCGATCAGGGTGCGGACCGGAAGCCGGTGCTTGGTCTGCGGGGAGGTCGAGAACTGTGCCATGACGCGCTCCTGCCGAGAGGGGTTGCCAGGTAACTGCCCACTGCTCGGCCCCCGAAACCGGGTGCCGCCGAGTCCGGCCCGGCGCCGGGGCCCGAGGGCACCGATTCCCCCGATATGGGCGGAAACGGCAGAGCCGGCTACGACAGCGTCGGGTCCTCCCCCACGCGGATCAGCAGCTTGCCGAAGTTGCGCCCGGCCAGCAGCCCGCGAAACGCCTCCGGTGCGTTCTCCAGCCCGTCGACGACGTCCTCGCGGTAGCGCACCGAGCCGTCCGCGACCCAGCCGGACATGTCCCGCACGAAGTCCCGGCCGTGCGACCGGGTGAACTCGCTCTGGATGAACCCGCGCACGGTCAGGCTCTTGCGCAGCACCAGACCCATGAACCCGGGCAGCCGGTCGGGCCCCTCGGGCGCGGACGTCGCGTTGTAGTCGGCGACCAGCCCGCACACGGGAATGCGTCCGTAGAGGTTCATCCGCTTGAACACCTGCCGCGCGACCGGGCCGCCGACGTTCTCGAAGTAGACGTCGATGCCGTCCGGCACCGCGGCCTTCAGGTCCTCGGCGAACGTCGGCGAGCGGTGGTCGACCGCGACGTCGAACCCGAACTGCCTGGTCAGCGCCGCGCACTTCTCCGGTCCGCCGGCGATGCCCACGGCACGGGCACCCTTGATCTTCGCGATCTGGCCGACGGCCGAGCCGACCGGGCCGGTGGCCGCGGCGACCACGACGGTCTCCCCCTCCTTCGGCCTGCCGATCTCCAGCAGGCCGGCGTACGCCGTGAAGCCGGGCATGCCGAGGACACCGAGGGCCGTGGAGATCGGTACGACGGACGGGTCGAGCTTGCGCAGCCCGGTGCCGTCGCTGAGCGCATGGGTCTGCCAACCGGAGTAGGACAGCACGAAGTCACCGACGGAGAAGTCCGGGTGCCGGGACTCGGCCACCTCGCACACCGTGCCACCGACGAGCACGTCTCCGACCGCGACCGGGTCGGCGTAGGACTCCGCGGCGCTCATCCGTCCGCGCATGTAGGGGTCGAGCGAGAGGTAGACGACTCGCAGCAGCACCTGCCCCTCGGCCGGCGATGGCACGTCGTCGTGGGTCACCGCGTAGGTGCTGTCGTCGGGCTCCCCCTGCGGACGCTGGGCGAGGCGGATCTGGGTGGCGGTCATGCGGGGCCTTCCTGGCTGGGACGGTGCGGGCGGGCGGGCAGGGTCATCCGTGCAGCACCTCGGCGAACAGGGCGCAGGTCTCCTCGACCGCTGCCCGCGCGGCCGCGGACGCCGGGCCCATGTCGAAGAAGCCGTGGATCATCCCGTCGAAGCGGCGGCGCTGCACCCGCACGCCGGCGTCGGCCAGCGCCTGCGCGTAGGCCTCGCCCTCGTCGCGCAGCGGGTCGTACTCCGCGGTGACCACGACGGCCGGGGGCAGGCCCGCGAGGTCGGTGGTCAGCAGCGGCGAGAGGCGGGCGTCGACCTCGGTGACGTGGCCGGCGTACTGCGTGAAGAACCACTCCATCGTCGGTGTCTCGAGGAAGAAGCCGGTGCCGTTCTCGGTGCGCGACGGGTAGTCGCCGACCATGTCGGTGGCGGGGTAGATCAGCAGCTGTGCGGCGAGCTCGGTGCGCATCTCCTGCGCGACCACGGCCGCGAGGTTCCCGCCCGCGCTGTCGCCGGCCACGGCGAGCGCGTCGTTGCCGCCGAGCTCGTCGAGGTGGGCTGCCGCCCACCGGGTCGCGGCGAGCGCGTCCTCGACGGCGGCCGGGAACGGCGCCTCGGGGGCGAGCCGGTAGGCCACCGACACCACGACCGCGCGCGCGTCGCGGGCGATCGCACGAGCGGTGTTGTCGTGCGTCTCGAGGTCGCCGATCACCCAGCCGCCGCCGTGGAACAGCACCACGGTCGGCAGGGGGCCGGTGGCGTCGGGACGGTAGACGCGCGCGGGCAGGTCACCCTCGGCACCGGGCACGGTGACGTCCTCGGCGGACTTGACCGGGATGACGTGCTCGGGCTGCCGTCCGCCGACGGCGAGGGCCGCGAACGACTCGCGGGCCTGCTGCGGTGTCATCTCGTGCATGGGCTGGTTCACCGCGGCGAGCAGCTGCAGCACTCCGGCGATCTCGGGGTCGACTGGCAAGGGGATCTCCTGTGGTTGACGGTGTTCGTGCCGGTGCGGCCCGGCGGACGGGGATCTGGCTGGGACCCGGAGTCAGCCCGGGGGCAGGTCGACCAGCGCGGCGAGCCGGCGCCGGTGCGCGCCCGGGCCGCCGAACGTGATCTGGTCGGACTTGGCGCGCTTGAGGTAGAGGTGCGCCGGGTGCTCCCAGGTCATCCCGATCCCCCCGTGCAGCTGCACGCACTCCTCGGCGGCGTGCACGGCCGCGTCGGAGCAGTAGGCCTGGGCCACCGAGGTCGCCACCTCGACGTCCGGGTCACCGGCGGCGACGGCGGCCGCCGCGTGGTGGGCCGCGGCGCGGGCCGACTCCAGCTCGACGTACAGGTCGGCCATCCGGTGCTTGAGCGCCTGGTAGCCGCCCACCACGCGGCCGAACTGCCGGCGCTCCTTGAGGTAGCCCACGGTGGACTCCAGGCACCACTGCGCGACCCCGACCTGCTCGGAGGCGAGCAGCGCGGCGCCCAGGGTGAGCGCGGGGCCCAGGGTCGAGCCGCGTACGACGAGCTCCCCGGTGGCCCCGCTGACGTCGACGTCGGACAGCGGCCGGGTCTCGTCCAGGGACACGACCTCATCAACCCTGGCGGCGGTGACGGGTACGGCGTACAGGTCCCCGGACGTCGTCGGCACCAGCAGCACGTCGGACTCGCGGACCCCGGCCACCGACGTGACCCGGCCGTCCAGCGTCTCGCCGTCGACCGTGACCGTCGCGGTCGCCCAGGGCGCGGCGGACAGCGGCACCAGCACGGCAGCCGTCCGCTGCCCGGTGGCCAGCGAGCGCAGCAGGTCGGTGCCGGCCGCGGTGCGGCCCTCGCCGAGCAGCGCCGCGGTGGCGAGGACGGCACTGGTCAGGAACGGCACCGGCGCGGCGGCCCGGCCGAGCTCCTCGAGCACGACGGCCGCCTCCCGGGCGGAGGCCCCGGCGCCGTCGAGCTCCTCGGGGACCAGCAGCCCCGCGAGACCCAGGTCCACGGCGACCGACTTCCACAGGTCGGTGGTCAGCGAGCGGTCACCGTCGTACGCCGCGAGCACCCGGTCCGGGGTGCACCGGTCCGCGAGCAGCTCGCGCACGGTCGCCCGCAGCGACTCCTCGACGTCGGTGTCCAGCAGCTCGAGCTCTGCCGGGTGCATGAGGCCTTCGGGAGAGGTCATCGGGGCAGGTCCTTCCAGGCGACGTCCTTGTCGACACGGTGCTCGGTGGGCAGGCCGAGCACCCGCTCGGCGACGATGTTGCGCAGGATCTCCGAGGTGCCGCCCTCGATGGAGTTCCCCTTGGCGCGCAGGTAGCGGTAGCCGGTGTCGCGGCCGGTGAAGTCGACCTTGTCCGGCCGGCGCATCGACCAGTCGTCGTACCTCAGCCCCTCCTCGCCGCGCAGCTCGACCTCCAGGCCGGACAGCTGCTGCGCGAGCCGGGCGAAGGTCAGCTTCATCGCCGACCCCTCGGGGCCGGGTGCGCCGACGGCCAGCTTCTGCCGCAGCCGCTGGCCGGTCAGCCGCGCGACCTCGGCCTCGACCCAGAGCCGCATCAGCCGGTCGTGCAGGTCGGGGGTCCTGGTCTCCGGATGCTCGCGCCAGGCCTGCGCGACGACGCCGACCATGCCGGTCTCGCGGTCCGCGTTGCCGCCGATCGCGACGCGCTCGTTCATCAGCGTCCCGTTCGCGACCTTCCAGCCGTCGCCCTCGGCGCCGACCCGGTTGGCGTCGGGCACGCGTACGTCGGTGAGGAACACCTCGTTGAACTCGGCCTCACCGGTCAGCTGGCGCAGCGGGCGTACGTCGACCCCGGGGTCGTGCATCGGCATCAGGAAGTAGGTCAGGCCGGCGTGCTTGGGGACGCTCGGGTCGGTCCGCGCGACGAGGATCGCGAAGTCGGCCTGGTGGGCGCTCGAGGTCCACACCTTCTGCCCGTTGACGACCCAGTCGTCGCCGTCGCGCACGGCCCGGGTGGCCAGCCCGGCGAGGTCCGACCCGGCGCCGGGCTCGCTGAACAGCTGGCACCACACCTCCTCGCCGGTCCACAGCGGCTTGAGGTAGCGCTGCTTCTGGGCGTCGGTGCCGAACGCCAGGATCGTCGGCGCGGCCATCCCGAGGCCGATGCCGTTGCGGCGCGGGTCGTTGTCCGGTGCCCCGGCCTCGGCGAGCAGCCGCTCGACGTACCCCTGGAGGCGGCGCGGGAGGCCGAGCCCGCCGAGCCCCTCGGGGTAGTGCACCCACGCCAGCCCGGCGTCGAACCGGGCCCGGAGGAAGTCGAGCCGCTCCACGCTGCGGGGGTCGTGCTCGGCCAGCAGCCGCTCGACCCGGCCGCTCAGGTCCGCGCGGACGTCACTGTCGCTCATCCAGCCTCACTCCTCGACAACTAAGCGCTTGCTTACCTCGGTCGACCCGACAAGCGTTCTCCACCCGGGCACGGGCGTCAACACCGATCCCGTCGAGGACCGTATGAGCCGGGTCACAGCCGGCCCTCGTCGGCCTGGTTGTGGCCGCCGGCTGCGGCGACACGCCGTACGGCGGTGCGGCGATCGGCCACAAGCCCGCCGGCGGACCGGCGCTACGCGACCACGATCACGTGCAGCGTCCGGGGGCCGTGCACGCCCTCGACGCGGTTGAGCTCGATGTCGCTGGTCGCGGACGGCCCGCTGATCCAGGTCGTGGGACGGGCGGGGTCCAGCAGGGCGACCGCGTCGGGTACGTCGGCGACGACCTGGTCCACGCGTACGACGCACACATGCAGGTCCGGCACCAGGGTCAGGGCCCGACGCCCCTCGCCCGGCCCGTGCGAGAGCACGATCGTGCCGGTGGTGGCGATGCCGACCGTCGCGGCGGTCACCACCGCGTCGACGCCGTCGAGGGCCGCGCTGCTCAGCGGTTCGCCGTCGCCTCCGTCGGGGATGCCGCCCGGCACCCGCCACGGCAGTCCGTCCGGCACGACGACCCGGGCACCCGGCGGCAACGCCTCGGCGATCCGCCTCTCCACCTCCTCCGACGCGCAGCGCACCACGTCGGCCCGGTAGTCCGCGACCCGCTCGACGAACAGGTCCACGTCCGGCGCGGGGGTGTCGCGGTAGCCCCGCGGGACGGTCACCTCGGACCGGTCCGCGGCGCTCAGCGCCCGCCGCACGTCGCGGAGGATCTGCTCGCGCGCGCTCACGACCGGCCTCCCCCGGTCCGCTTCCACCAGGCCCGGAACGACTCGGGGGGTGGCACCGGCAGGTCCCGCGCGTCGGTCCACGCCGCACCGGGCCCCGGCAGCCGGCCGAGCTGCCGACGACCGCCCGGGAGCGTACGACGTCCGGCCCGGCCGAGCACCCGGCCCATCAGGCCGGACATCCTCTCCGCCGCACCGAGACGCCTCCCCGACCCGAACGCCAGGGAAGCGGCCTTCATGGCGACGGCCTCCGGCTTGGGCAGACCGCCCCGGTGCGCGTCCACGACCTGCGCCCGCAGGTCGACCAGCACCGAGGGGATGTCGATGCGCACCGGGCAGGCCTCGAAGCAGGCCCCGCACAGCGACGACGCGTACGGCAGCGAGTCGGTCTGCGCAGTCGTACCCACGCCCTTGAGCAGGGGGTTCAGGATCGCGCCGATCGGGCCGGGGTAGACCGAGCCGTAGGCGTGCCCGCCGGTCCGCTCGTACACCGGGCAGACGTTCAGGCAGGCCGAGCAGCGGATGCAGCGCAGCGCCTGCCGTCCGACCTCGTCCGCCAGCGCCCGGGTGCGGCCGTTGTCGAGGAGTACGACGTGCACCTCCTGCGGCCCGTCGCCGGGAGTGATCCCGGACCACGTGGAGGTGTAGGGGTTCATCCGCTCGCCCGTCGAGGACCGCGGCAGCAGCTGGAGGTACACGTCGAGGTCGGACCAGGTCGGCACGACCTTCTCGATCCCGACGACCGAGACCAGCACCTCCGGCAGCGTCAGGCACATCCGGCCGTTGCCCTCGGACTCGACCACGACGAGCGTCCCGGAGTCGGCGACCGCGAAGTTGGCACCCGAGACGCCGACCTTGGCCCGCAGGAACTTCTCCCGCAGGTGCAGGCGGGCGGCCTCGGCCAGACGGGCCGGGTCGTCGGTCAGGTCGGCGGGGGCGGGCCGCCCCGCGGAGGCCATGTGGTCGAGGAAGATCTGCCGGATCTCCGCCCGGTTGCGGTGGATCGCCGGCACCAGGATGTGGCTGGGCAGGTCGTCGCCGAGCTGCACGATGAGCTCGGCCAGGTCGGTCTCCCAGGCCGCGATGCCCTCGGCGGCGAGCGCCTCGTTGAGACCGATCTCGACGGTCGCCATCGACTTGACCTTGACGACCTCGTCGACGCCGTGCCGCTTGGCGATGTTCGCGACCACCGTGCTCGCCTCGCCGGCGTCACGGGCCCAGTGCACGGTGGCGCCCCGCGCGGTCAGCGACTCCTCGAGCCGGAGCAGGTGCTCGTCGAGGTGCAGCAGGGTGTTGTCCTTGATCGCGGCGCCGGCCAGCCGCAGCTGCTCCCACTCGTCGACCTCGGCGACCACGGTGGCGCGCTTGGCGCGGATCGTCGAGGTGGCGTGCGCGAGGTTGCTGCGCAGCTGGGTGTCCGACAGCGCGGCGCGGGCGGCGGTGGGGAACGCGGGCATCCCCACGAAGGTCGCGGTCACGACGTGGCCACCTTCGGCTGAGCGAGCTCGTCGAGATCACTGTCCGTCGCCGCCAGGATCTCCGCCAGGTGCATGACGCGCACCCCGGACCGCTGCCGCGACAGCAGCCCGCCGACGTGCATCAGGCAGGAGTTGTCCCCGGCCACCAGCACCTCGGCGCCGGTCTCCCGGACGTGCCGCGCCTTGTCCGAGCCCATCGCCACGGACGTGTCGGCGTTCTTCACCGCGAACGTCCCGCCGAAGCCGCAGCACTCGTCCGCCCCGGGCAGGTCGACCAGCCGGAGTCCCCGGACGGCCCGCAGCAGCCGGGTCGGCCGGTCCCCCACCCCGAGCATCCGCAGCGAGTGACACGTCGGGTGGTAGGTCACGGTGTGCGGGAACGAGGCGCCCACGTCCTCGACTCCGAGCACGTCGACGAGGAACTCCGAGAGCTCGTAGACCTTCGGCGAGGTCTCGGCGACGGCGTCCTGGAGTGCGGCGTCCCCGGACCGTCGCGCGACGAGGGCGTGCTGGTGCCGGGCCGAGCCGGCGCACGACCCCGAGGGCGTGACCACCGCGTCGTACCCCGCGAACGCCTCGGTGAAGGTGCGCACGACGGGCACCGCCTCGTCGAGGTAGCCGGTGTTCACCATCGGCTGCGCGCAGCAGGTCTGACCGGCCGGGAACTCGACGTCGACGCCGAGCCGGCGCAGCAGCCGCACGACCGCCTTCCCGGTGTCCGGGAACATCGCGTCGTTGATGCACGTGACCATCAGGGCGACCTTCATCCCGCCCAACCTAGCCTGCGCGGCGTGCGGCCACTCGGACGTGCAACCTTCCCCGCGTCAGCCGCCTGGTCGCCGCGGGCCCGGGAGGCTGCACGTCGGAGCGGCCGGGACACACTGCCGGGCTCCGGGATGATCGAGCGTCATCCCGGAGCCCGGCCCACGCTGGCGTGCGTAACGCCCGACGTCAGAGGGTCGCGACGAGCCTGGCCGGCCTCCGGCGGCTCCGTCGCGGGATCCGCAGCTGCAGCTGGCCGCGCGCGCTGTGGAAGCGCACCAGCTGGTCGTAGCTGGGGAAACGGTGGAAGGTGCGCACGAAGCGCGTGACGAGCTCTTGGAGCGTCTGCTCGTCCCAGTCCTGGAACTGTGCAAGTTCACGAGTGTTCACGCGGGGAAGGAGTCTCTGTGAGGCAGGACGCCGTCCCGGTCTTGGACGACGACGCCCGTCACGCTAGGAAGGCGTGGCCTGCAAAGTAAAGGACCAGTGCAGGACTTGACCCCTTCGGGCGGCGGCCGCATGGCCCGATCGGGCCAGCCCGCAATGTCCGGGACCACCCGAACTGCGGTGACTCGCCCCCACCGGACCTTGCCGGCTGGTCCCCGGCCGAAGACCGGCACCATGCCGGGAGGGGTGCCCCGCACATCGGCCGTTGCGGATGCGCTCATCCCCCCAGCCGGGGGCTCCCTCGCCCCGCCTAGTGTGACCCCATGCCCGCATCCCGTGTCATGCCGACCGACGAGGCCACCGACCTGATTCTCCTGGTCCGTGACCTCGCCACCAAGGAGCTCGCGCCCCGCGCGGCCGAGGCCGAGGCCACCGAGACCTTCCCCCGCGACGTGTTCACCCTGCTCGGCCGAGCCGGCGTCCTCGGGCTCCCCTACGCCGAGGAGTACGGCGGCGGCGGCCAGCCCTACGAGGTCTACCTGCAGGTGCTCGAGGAGATCGCCCGGGTCTGGGCCAGCGTCGGCGTCGGCGTCTCGGTGCACGCGCTGAGCTGCTTCGGCCTGGTGACCCGCGGCACCGAGGAGCAGAAGCACCGCTGGCTGCCGGACATGCTCGGGGGCGACCTGCTCGGCGCCTACTGCCTGTCCGAGGCGCACGCGGGATCCGACCCTGCCGCGATGCGGACCACCGCGAAGCGCGTGGGCGACGCGTACGTCCTCAACGGTGCCAAGGCCTGGACCACGCACGGCGGTCAGGCCGACTTCTACAAGGTGATGGCCCGCACCTCGGAGGACCGCAACGGGATCTCCTGCTTCCTGGTGCCGGCCGACGCCGAGGGGCTCAGCGCCGACCCGCCCGAGAAGAAGATGGGGCTCACCGGCAGCACCACCGCGACGATGCGCTTCGACGGCGTCCGGGTCGACGCCGACCGGCTGCTCGGCGCCGAGGGGGACGGTCTGAAGATCGCGCTCGCCGGGCTGGACGCCGGCCGTCTCGGCATCGCGGCCGTCGCGACCGGCCTCGCCCAGGGTGCGCTCGACGACGCGGTCGCCTACGCCAAGGAGCGGGAGACCTTCGGGAAGAAGATCATCGACCACCAGGGCCTGGCATTCGTCCTCGCGGACATGGCGGCCGCGGTCGAGTCCGCCCGTACGACGTACCTCTCGGCCGCTCGGCTGCGCGACCAGGGCCTGCCGTTCGGCACCCAGGCCTCGATTGCCAAGATGGTCGCCACCGACAACGCCATGAAGGTCACCACCGATGCCGTGCAGGTGCTCGGCGGCTACGGCTACACCCGTGACTTCCCGGTCGAGCGCTACATGCGCGAGGCCAAGGTCATGCAGATCTTCGAGGGCACCAACCAGATCCAGCGAATGGTGATCAGCCGCGCCCTGGCCAAGCAGGACCGCGGCACGGTCACGACGAAGAAGGAGAACTGATGCAGCTCGAGAACACCTCGGCGATCGTCACCGGGGGTGCGTCCGGCCTCGGTGCCGCGACGGCGCAGGCGCTGGCCGGCAAGGGCGCCCGCGTCTTCGCCCTCGACCTCCAGGCGGCCATCGACAAGGCGGAGTCCGTCGAGGGGGTCACCTACGTCGCCACCGACGTCACCGAGCCCGAGCAGGTCCGCGCGGCCGTGGAGCAGGCCGCCGCAGCAGGCCCGTTGCGCACGGCGGTGAACTGCGCGGGCATCGGCCCGTCGGCCCGCATCCTCGGCAAGAAGGGCGTGCACGACCTCGACCTCTTCGCCACGGTCGTGAAGATCAACCTGGTCGGTTCGTTCAACGTGCTCGCGCTCGCCGCCGAGCAGATCGCCGGGACCGAGCCCGACGAGCAGGGCCAGCGCGGCGTCATCGTGAACACCGCGTCCATCGCGGCGTACGACGGGCAGGTCGGCCAGGCGGCGTACTCCTCGTCCAAGGGCGGCATCGTCGGCCTCACGCTGCCCGCGGCGCGCGACCTCGCGCAGTACGGCATCCGGGTGTGCACGATCGCTCCCGGCATCGTCGAGACGCCCATGTTGGCGACGGTCTCCGACGAGTTCCGCGCCGGTCTGGCCGCGGGTGTGCCGTTCCCGCAGCGACTGGCCCGCCCCGACGAGTACGCCGCGCTCGCACTGGCGATCATCGACCACGACTACCTCAACGGCGAGGTCATCCGGATGGACGGTGCACTGCGGATGGCGCCTCGCTGAGCGTTCTCCCGACACACGCAGAGGGCGTGCCCGGCATCGGCCGGGCACGCCCTCTGTTCATTTTCGATGTGTCAGGTCAGCTGCGCACCTGCCGGCGCCGCAGGCCCACCGTGGCGCCACCTGCGCCAACCAGGACCAGTCCGACCATGCCCAGCAGCTCGAGGTCCGAGCCCATGCCGGTCGGGGGCAGGACCGCCGCTGCGGGCGCAACCGCTGCCACACCCTGGACCTGCGGAGCGCGGGCTTCCACGCCCTTCACCACCGGCGGAACCCTGGGGGCGGGGCTGGGCGAGGGCTTCTCGCCACCGCCGTGCTCGCCACCGCCGTGCTCGCCGCCGCCGTGCTCGCCGCCGCCGTGCTCGCCGCCGCCGTGCTCGCCCTCCTCGCCTTCCTCGCCCTCGTGGTCCCCGTGCTCACAGTGGTCGCCGTGGTCGTGGTCACCGTGGTGCTCGTGACCGCACTCGTCCTTGTCGCCGTGGTCCTTGTCCCCGTGGTCCTTGTCCCCGTGGTCCTTGTCCCCGTGGTCCTTGTCCCCGTGGTCCTTGTCCCCGTGGTCCTTGTCCCCGTGGCCGTCCTTGTCGCCGTGGTGACCGTTGTCGCAGTGGTCGCCGTGGTCGCCGTGTCGTCGCCGTGGTCGTTGTCGCCGTGGTCGCCGTCGCCGTGGTCGCCGTCGCCGTGGTCGCCGTCGCCGTGGTCGCCGTCGCCGTGGTCGTCCTTGCCACCGTGGTCGCCGTGCTCGTCGTTGCCGTGGTCGCCCTTGTCGCCACCGTGGTCGCCGTGCTCGTCGTTGCCGTGGTCGCCCTTGTCGCCACCGTGGTCGCCCTTGTCGCCACCGTGGTCGCCCTTGTCGCCACCGTGGTCGTCGCCACCCTTGTTGCCGTTGTCGCTGTTGTCGGTGTGCTCGCTGGAGTCGCCACCCTTGTTGCCGTTGTCGCTGTTGTCGGTGTGCTCGCTGGAGTCGCCACCCTTGTTGCCGTTGTCGCTGTTGTCGGTGTGCTCGCTGGAGTCGCCACCCTTGTTGCCGTTGTCGCTGTTGTCGGTGTGCTCGCTGGAGTCGCCACCCTTGTTGCCGTTGTCGCTGTTGTCGGTGTGCTCGCTGGAGTCGCCACCCTTGTTGCCGTTGTCGCTGTTGTCGGTGTGCTCGCTCGAGTCACCACCCTTGTCGGAGGACGAGCTACCAGGAGAGTCCGAGCTCCCTGGGTCACCCCCATCCCCGTCAGCGAAGGCGGCTCCGCCCGACACCAGGCTCAGCGACACCAACAGCATGGCGGCGACGAAGGTGAGTGGACGAACTGCAGAACGTCTCGGATTACGCATGTGAAAGCACCGTCCCCCCGACGCTCGACGGCGTCGGTCTCGTTGAGTGTGCGAGCCCCCTCGCATCTCTTCCGCGCCGCACGATAGGGCGCTCGCGAGGACGGTTCCCATGACACGAAAACGTCATGTAGTTCCTACTGTTGGGTCATTCGGCAGGTTCGGCCCAGCCCATCCCGAGGGTCGGGTTCCTGCGCACGACAAGCGTTTCGAGACGGGTGAAAGGGCGCGCCCGACCTCGCCCGCGCCAGCCTCTGATAGGGCTGATCACCTTGTCCAGCAACGGATCTGATGGCATCAGCAGGCGCCACCCCGCGTCGACAGGAACAGCCCTTGTCAGCCCGGGACGAACGCGGCCCGCGGCTTTGCGTGGCAGGTGAGTTCCGACCCCCCAGGCGGTACCGCTGACCAGACACTCACTTGTCACGGACATCGTCGCCAGGGCAGGAGTGACATCGCCGACTTCGCGGACATGGGTGACTCCGCGGACGCACGAATGGGGAGCCTCCCGATCCGGGAGGCTCCCCATCCATGGTTCAGCCGGGAGGGATCTTCGACTACTGCGACGTCAGCTCTGCTCACCTCGGTGACGGAGCGCCAGGGTGCAGGCTCCGAGCAGGAGCAACCCGGCTCCGGCAGCCGCCCACAGGTTGAGCAGGCTGCTCGCACCCGTGTTCGGCAGCGCACCCGTGTTAGGCAGCGCATCCTGGGCCGGCTGCGCCGAGGCAGCGTTCGCGTTGCTCGGCGAGAGCACCGCCTCGTCACCCAAGACCGTCGGCGGCCGGTTCAGCTCGGTGCCCGACGGCGGGTTGGTGTCACCCGGCGGCGTGCACGGCACCGCCTCGGTCGGCACACAGGTAGCCGGCGGCGTGCACGGCACCGCCTCGGTCGGAACGCAGGCGGTCGGCGTACACGGAACCGACTCTGTAGGAACACACGTGCCCGGCGGCGCACACGGAACCGTCTCGGTCGGAACACACGTGCCCGGCGGCGTACACGGAACCGACTCGGTCGGCACGCAGGCGGTCGGCGTACACGGCACCGTCTCGCTCGGCACACACGTGCCCGGCGGCGTGCACGTCGGGTAGTACGCGTCGCCCGGCTTGCAGCCGGTCGGCGGCGTGCACGTCGGGTAGTACGCGTCCCCGGGCTTGCACCCGGTGTCCGGCGGCGTCGACGGCTGGCAGCCGGTGTGCGCCGGGTTGGTCTTGCCGATGCCGTTGTTGCCGTCGCACTCGTACCCGTTGTTGTGGTCCGAGCCGTTCGGCCGCTGCCCCTTCGGGTTCTTGTTGTCAGCCTTGCCCACACACCCCGCACACGGCTTCCCGGTGGCCTTGCCACCACCGTTGCCGTTCTTCGAGGCAGAACCATCCCGCGTCGAGCAGTACGCGCCCCCCGCGCACTGACCGTTCGCACCACCGGTGTTGTCGTCCGCGGTGCTGTTCGGCTGCGGCTTCGACGGGTCACCCGAGGTGCCCGACGTCCCCGAGCTCACGTGCGAACCCGCCCGCGACGATCCCCCGCCGGACGACTTCGCGTCCGACGACTTCGAGCCGGACGCCTTCGCATCCGACGCCTTCGCATCCGACGACTTCGTCGAGGGCGACGACGTGGACATGGGCGTCTGAGACTTCGGCGCGGCCTGCGAGGACGCCGCCTGGCCGTTGCCGTTGCCGTTGCCGTTCCCCGGGTCCGCGACGGCTGTGCCGCTCGCGCCCAAGGAGATGATCATCAGGAGCAGCGCCGCCACCACAGACATGAAAGTGGTAAATGGGCGCGCTCGGTCACGCCATGCACGAAACATGGAAAATTACCTGCCAATCCCCCCGGACCCCGAGATGGAGGCCGGATTAGAAAACCACGGGCACCACGGTGCAGCGCCCCCCAACGGGTTCCCTCCCAGGCTCATGTCTACCCGGAAAGATCAATCGGGCAAACCCGGCATTGGTTAAATGTTGACAGACATATTCCTTTACTCACCGGACAAGTGGTATGCGATTCCGGTTCAGCGCCGGAAATCGTCCACACGGGCCACGAGCTCGTCGTACGCCGCGTGTCCGAAGGCCACGAGTACGGCGGACCGCACCGCCGTGGAGGCACCGGCCAGCGTGTCCACCGCGGCCGCGACCGCATCGCCTCGCGGCCACCCGTAGATCCCGGCCGACACCAGGGGGAAGGCGACCGACTCGGCGCCGAGCTCGTCGGCGACCCGCAGCGCGTTCGCGTAGCAGGACACCAGCAGCCGACGGTCGGTCTCACCGGCCCGGTAGTTCGGGCCCACCACGTGGATCACCCACCGGGCCGGGAGCCGGTGACCCGCGGTCCAACCCGCCTGCCCCGTGGCCAAGCCCGCGGGGGAACCGCTGCACGCACTCGTCGAGCAGACCCGGCCCCGCAGCGGCGTGGATGGCGCCGTCGACGCCTCCCCCGCCCCGCATCCGACGGTTCGCCGCGTTGACGACCGCGTCGACGCGCTGCTCGGTGATGTCCCCTTCGACGACGGAGATGTCCATGACGTCAGCCAACCCCGGGAACGCGGCCGGCGCCAGTCCGGCCGGGTCAGTCGCGGGCGCGGCGCCGGAACGCGGACAGCGCCAGCGGCGCGAACACCGCCGTGATCAGCACCGCCCAGGCGACCGTCACGAGGGCAGCGTGCTGGAGCGCCCACGAGGCGGTGTCGGGTGCCGCCGGACCGTTGCCCCACAGCTCACGGGTGGCCTGCGTGAGCGCGGAGACGGGGTTCCACTCGGCGACGGCACGCAGCCAGGAGGGCATGTTCGCGGTGGGCGCGAACGTGTTGGCGATGAACGTCAGCGGGAACATCACGGTGAACATGAACCCGTTGACCGCCTCCACCGACCGCATCATCGACCCGACCCAGATGCCGACCCAGATCATCGCGAAGCCGAACAGCAGCATCAGCGCGAACGCCGCGGCTCCGTGCGCGAACCCGTCGCGGGCCCGCCAGCCGATCAGCAGGCCGGTCGCGGCCATCACCGTGATGCCGATGCTGGAGTGGATCAGGCTGGAGACCGAGCGGCCGACCAGGATGGAGGCCCGCGAGATCGGCAACGACCGGAGCCGGTCGACGATGCCCTTCTCGAGGTCGTTGGTGAGCCCGATGGCGACGATGAACGAGGAGAAGACCATCGTCTGCGCCATGATGCCGGGCACCAGGAACTCGCGGTAGTTGGAGCCGGGCACCGCGATCGAGCTGCCGAACACGAAGGCGAACAGCAGCACGAACATGATCGGCTGGATGGTCACGTCGAGGAGCAGCTCGGGCATCCGCTTGATGTGGATCAGGTTGCGCCGTACGACGATCGCGGCGGACGCCGGCAGCGACGGCGGCTTGAGGGTCGGCCGGGTCTTCACGGCCGGGGGCGTGACGGTGGCGGTCATCGCAGAGCCTCCTCGGGGTCGGTCGGGGCGTCGGTCGCGTCAGCGGAGTCGGGGTCGGCCTCTGCCCGGTGGCCGGTGAGGTGCAGGAAGACGTCGTCGAGGCTGGGCCGCTTGAGGCCGAGGTCGTCGACGGCGATCCCGTGCTCGGTGAGCACGTGACCGATGCGGGTCATGTCGGCCAGCCCGTCGGCGGGCGAGGTGAGCCGTCGGGCGGCCGGCTCGACGTACACGTCGCCGGCGCACTCCCGCAGCAGCTGCTCGGCCCGTCCGAGGTCGGCCGGGTCGCTGATGGTGAGGACCACGCTCGCCCGCCCGGCCTGGTCCTTGAGCTGCGTGGGGGTGCCCGCCGCGATGACCCGGCCCTTGTCGATGACCACGATGTCGTCGCAGAGCTGGTCGGCCTCCTCGAGGTACTGGGTGGTCAGCAGCAGCGTGGTGCCCTCGGCGACCAGGCCCCGCAGCACGTCCCAGAGGTCGTTGCGCGAGCGCGGGTCGAGGCCGGTGGTCGGCTCGTCGAGGAACAGCACCGGTGGCGCCGCGATCAGGCTCACCGCCAGGTCGAGGCGGCGGCGCATCCCACCGGAGTAGGTCTTCACGATCCGGCCGGCGGCGTCGGTCAGCGAGAACCGCTCGAGCAGGTCGTCGCCGGTCGCCTTGACGGCCCGCTTCGGCAGCCCCGCCAGCCGGCCGATCAGCCAGAGGTTCTCCCGGGCGGTGAGCAGCTCGTCGACGGTCGCGGCCTGCCCGGTCAGGCCCATCGACCGGCGCACCGCGTCCGGCGAGGACAGGATGTCGTGGCCGGCCACCCGGCCGGTGCCGCTGGTGGGCTGGCTCAGGGTGGTGAGCATGCGCACGGTGGTGGTCTTGCCGGCGCCGTTGGGCCCCAGCAGCCCGAGCACGGTGCCCTCCGGGACGACGAAGCTCACCCCGTCGACCGCGACGGTCTCACCGAACTTCTTCACCAGGTCTTCGGCCTCGACGGCCAGGGATGAGCTCATGGCGTTACTCCAGCACGTGCCGCCGACAACGGCGAGCGGTTATTGGGCAGTAGGTTCACGGCAGGACAGACCCGACAACCCCGCGGAACTCATCGGCGGGCGCCGATCAGGACGAGGCGAGCATCCTGAGCACCGCGCGCTCTCGCGACCCGGCGTCCCGTGTCAGTAGGCGCCGGAGGAGCCGAGCACCGCACGCACCGTCTTGGCGATGATCACCAGGTCGCTGGTCATCGACCAGTTGTCGACGTAGTACAGGTCGAGCCGGACCGACTCGTCCCAGCTCAGCCCGGACCGGCCCGAGACCTGCCAGAGGCCGGTGAGGCCGGGACGCACGAGCAGCCGACGGTGTACGTCGACGGCGTACCGGTCCACCTCCGACGACAGCGGCGGCCGCGGTCCGACCAGGCTCATCTCGCCGCGGATCACGTTCAGCAGCTGGGGGATCTCGTCGATCGAGTAGCGCCGGAGGAAGCGTCCGAGCGGGGTGATCCGGGGGTCCTGCTTCATCTTGAACAGCACGTTGTCGAACTCGTTGTGGTGTTGCAGGTCCGCCAGCCGCTGCTCGGCGTCGACGACCATCGACCGGAACTTGAGCATCCCGAAGGTGTCACCGCCGCGACCGACCCGCGACTGCCGGAAGAACACCGGGCCGCCGTCCTGGAGCTTGACCAGGGCGGCCACGACGAGGAGCGCCGGGGACAGCGCCAGCAGCGCGAGCGAGGCGAGTGCGACGTCGAAGACTCGCTTGGAGAGTCCGCCGGCCTCTCCGGCCTGCGGCTGCTCGACGTGCAGCAGGGGCAGCCCGGCGACCGGGCGCATGTGGATCCGCGGGCCGGCGACGTCGGTGAGGCTGGGTACGACGACCAGGTCGATGCTCGAGCCCTCGAGGTCCCAGGCGATGCGGCGCAGCTCGTGCGAGGTGCCGTAGCCACCCCGGGCGACCAGCACCGTGTCGGCGCCGTACTCGTTGCACAGCCGACGGGTGTCGGGCACCGACCCGATCACCGGGACCGGGAAGCGTTCCGGCTCCACGGTGATGCCGTCAGGGACGCAGGCGCCGACGACCTGGTAGCCGACGTACTGCGCACGCCGCAGCGAGTCCACGACCTCGCTGATCCCGGACGGCCCCCCGACGGCGATGACGCGGTGCAGCAACCGGCCGCCTCGGCGCATCCGGTGCACGATCTTGCGCAGCACGAAGCGCTCGCCGAGCAGCAGCGGAGTCCCGAGGAGGAAGGTCAGCACCAGGAACCCGCGCGAGAGCGGCAGCTGCAGGAGGTAGCAGGTCATGCTCACCGCGCCTGCCATCAGCAGCGAGGCCGTCGAGACCGCGCGGTACTCGTCCGGACCGGCACCGAAGTGTCGCGACGAGTACGCCCCCTGGGCGGCCAGGGCCACGAACCAGCCGCTGATCACCCAGGGAGCCGCCTGCGCGATCAGCGGGTCGGCGCCCAGTGAGGCCATCGAGAACACGTCGAAGGCGATCCGCAGGTCCCAGGCCAGGATCACCGCCACCACGATCACCATGACGTCGAGCACGGCGGTGATGGCGAGCACCAGCCTGATGTCCCCGTGGGTCCGCTCCCGGTCGACGGAGCCGGGGTGGCCGACGCGCGAGTCGTCCGAGACAGCCACCGATCCCCCTCCTGTTTCTACCTGTGTGAACCCATCGTCACGATAAGGGCAACGACGTACCACCGTGCCGGGTACCCCCGGGTGCCACGGGTCTAACGTCAGTGCCGACGGGTGACGGCCCGGAGCGCGGGACGGGCGTCCACGATGTAGACGATCGCCGCGACGGCGCCGGCCAGGTTGAGGAAGCTCACCGGGCTCCAGATCAGCATGTGCGCGGCCAGGGCGATGCCCAGGATGATCAGCCAGGCCGGCTTGGTGAGCTTGTCCGCCGCCACGAACGCCTCCCGCCGGTGTGACACGGCGTCGACGAAGGCCCACGCCTGCACGACGAAGACCACCAGGGTGGCGATCAGCATGAACGCGTTCTGGATCTGGAAGGCGGCGAGCACGTGCCCAGCCTAGCCTCCCCCGCGGCTGGTTGAGCCCGTCGAAACCACCAGGCCCCCGACCGTCTCCGGTCGGGGGCCTCGTCGAGATGCTGCGGTTGCGGGCGCAGGCACTCAGAACAGCGTCAGCTGCTCCGGGTCGGGCTCACCCGCAGGTCTTCACGCGCCGGTCTTGTCCGCCGCGTCGGTGGTGGCCTTCTTGGCGGCGCCGGCCGTCTTCTTGGCGCTGGTGCCGGTGGCCTTCGCGGAGCGCTTCGTGGTGCCCGCGGTCTTCTTGGCCTGGGTCGCGGTGGTCTTCGCCCGGGTGGTGGTCTTCTTGGCCTCGGCCTTCAGGTCCTGCGTGGCCTGCTGGCGCCGGATCCGGGCGACCAGGGTCTGGCCGCGCAGGGCGAGCTCGACGTACTGCTTGTTCAGGTCGTCCACGGTGCCGTTGAGCTCGGCCAGGAGCTCGTTGATCTTGGCCTCGACGCGCGACGGGAGGTTCTTGGCCTCGCCGCGGAGCTCGTCGACGCGGGTCACCACGACGGTGCGGCCCTGGTCGACGAGAGCCTTGGGCTCACGCTCGACCTTGGACAGCCGGGTCTGTACGTCGGTGAGGCCGGTGCGCGCGAGGGCGACGGCGACGTCGACGCCACCGACGGCGGCGTAGAACGGACGGATGGGGTTCGCCTTGGTGGTGCTGATGGTCTTGGCCATGTCAGTCTCCTCCTGTGCTGGTGCTGCTCGGGTGGGTGTTCGCTGCCCGGAACGACTGGTACACGTCGAGCAGCGACTGCTTCTGTCGCTCGGTCAGGCCGGAGTCGGCGAGGATCGCCAGCTCCACGGAGCGGACTTCGCTGTCGTCGAGGTTCAGGATCCCCGCACGGACGTAGAGCGTCTCCGCGGAGACCCGCAACGCCTTGGCGAGCTGCTGGAGCACCTCGGCGGACGGCTTGCGCAGTCCTCGTTCGATCTGGCTGAGGTACGGGTTCGACACGCCGGCCTGCTCGGCGAGCTGCCGGAGAGACAGCTTCGCGGCGAGACGCTGCTCGCGGAGATAGTCCCCGAGCGTCTCGACGGTCTTGCCGACTCCGAACTTCGCCATGCACCCCATAGTGCTAACTCTTGCTAGCACAATCAAGCCCGATGACCGTGAGTGATCACACAGAGTGCCTTGTTTACCTGCGGGAAATGAGGCGAAACCGTGCGTGCTAGCGGCAGGCAGAGGGTGCGATCGAGCCGACTCCGGTGTTCCGCACACCGGGCGTCACCTGCAGGTTCGCCTGCTCTGTCTGCCCCGGGCCGGTGCGCCAGTCGACGGTCAGCGACTGCGACGTGCCCGGCTTGATGGCGACGGACTGCGCCACGACGGGTCGCCCGTCGAGGTGCAGGCTCTGGAAGTTCTGCTCCTCGCCGCCCAACGTGACGGCCCGAGGAGTCCCGCCCACGGGACCGACGAGGTAGGCCGTGGTGACGATCGTGCCCCGTCCGAACAGGGGTACGTCGGGGGCGACGTACTGCGACAGCGACCGGAAGGACCGCGGCACTCGCGACCGCAGGTCGACCTTCACGCTCAGGTCCTGGCGGGTGTCCGCGCAGCCGGTGGACGTCACCGACGTGTCGTAGTCGAGGTAGTAGTCCAGCTTGTAGGGCCGGGCCGCGTTGAGATACACCCCGACCTCGGGGTGCTCGGACGCGTGCGTGGGCAGGCTGCCGCCGACCGCCGTCGGCGCGAGGATGCGCTGCTCGGCGGGGTGCGCCGACCAGATCAGCAGTCGCCGCTCGTCGGCCGCGGTGACCAGGTTGTCGAGCACGCCGCGGGGGTTGCCGGTCCCCGCGGAGACGGCGTCGAAGACGCTGCGCGCGGCGGCGTTGAAGAAGACGTTCTGCCGGGCCGGATCGGGGATCTGGGCGTAGACCTGGCTGAGCAGCAGCTCGACGGCGTTGGCCGGGGTGAGGACCCGCCCTCCGACCGTCTTCACCGGTCCGGTGCCGCGCAGCAGGTAGGACAGCGCGACCGGGTCGACCGACACGACCCCGTCCACGGTCCGGCCGGTGCGCGCCTTGACCATCCCGGAGATCAGCTCGGCCGAGCGCGGGAAGTCGGGGGTGAAGTTCACGTCCTGGGGGAAGGTGCCCAGGGCCTGACCGAACAGCGCCTTCTCCTCCGCGGTGAGCGAGGTGGGCGGGTGGGTGAAGCCGCCGAGCGTGCCCGCGTCGTCCTGCCTGCCGAGCCCGATCTTGCCGTCCCGGGCGGTCAGCGTGGCGAAGGCGCCGGGGATGCCGCCGGTGGAGCGGATCTCGGCGTTGTTCTGGAAGAGGAAGAGGTAGGTGCGCTTGCCGTTGCCGCCCAGCATGGCCGGCAGCAGCCGCACCGCCCGCGAGGCCCGGTCGGCCAGGTCGTCGGCGTCGGCGATCTTGGCCTGCAGCTGCTGCACGGGTGCCGCGATCTGCGGCGCCAGGGGTGCCGTGTCGATGGCCTGCACCTGGCGGGACTCGACGGAGAGCCGGGAGCTGGCCCGCGCCACGGCGGGCGCGCTCGCCCGGATCGGCGCGAGGTCGACCCGACCCTTCACGGGCCGCAGGTTCGCCGGCTCGAGGGTGTTCGTCGCGGCGACCACGTCGGGAAGCACGTTCGCGGTCAGCCGGTCGGCCACCTCGGCGATGGCGCGCACGGCCTGGACGTTCGGCCCCACCTGGGGGAGCTTCCCGGACAGCCACCAACCGGGGCCATGCGTGTTGTCCAGCGCCTCGCGGGCGTCCCGCTGGGCGTCGGCCAGCGTGGCGCGGGCGCCCGTCTGGTCGCCGCCGGCCAGCTGGCCGCTCAGGGTGTCGAAATCAGCGGCGACCTGCTCGAGGGCGGTCTTGGCCTTGAGCGCCTGGTAGCCGGTGAACCCCACCAGCAGAACGACAGCGACTCCGACGAGCACGAGTGCCCGGCGGAGTCGCTGCGCTGTGCGGTTGCCTCTGCTCACGACCTGAGGTCGCAGTCAGGGGACGACAGGAAGATGCTCAGGCCTGGACCCGACGACGGTGCACCAGCAGGGTGAGGCCACCCACGGCCACCATTCCGGCGCCGAGGAGCCCGAACAGCTCGGTCTGGGAGTCGAGACCGGTGCTGGCGAGGCCACCGAGGACCCCACCGTTGCCGCCGCTGCCCGAGACACCGGCGATGCCGGCCCCGTTGCCGCTGTCGTTCGCGGTGTCGTTGGCGCTGTCGTTGGCGCTGGCCGAGACGCCGGCCACGATGGGCATCCGGTCGGCGCTGGTGCCGATGGAGACGGAGCCGGCGAGGCACTGACCCTGGTAGGTCACCTGGAGCGGGATGCGTCCGCGACGAGCGGTGAAGGTCGCGTCCGCCTCACCCGCCACCACCGTGTCGGTCTTGGCCGAGCCGCCGTAGCGGAAGGTGGCGGTGCCACCGGTCACGGGCGCGCCGCCCGCCGTGATGGTGGCCGTGGCGGTGAAGCTCTGACCCACGCCGGGGTTGCTCGGGCTGATGCTGACGCTGGTCTGCGTCGTGGTCTGCACCGCGTAGTTCGGGCAGCCGGAGGGCGGGGCCGCGTGGGCCGCCGTCACCGCGAGAGGAGAGACCGCGAGGAGTCCGCCGGCGAAGGTCGCAGTGGTCAGCCGCTTGATGGTCTGAGTGAGCATGTGTGAAGCCCCCGAAAGGTATGGATGTTCGAGTGAAGCGGTGCGGATCCCCCCAGGGACCTCATAGAGACCCTATCAAGGCTTTGCCCATCTACCACAATGGAATCAGAAAACGTCATATGCCTGAAACCTGCGTGAATGTGGCGTTGCCGCCGAGATGGTCGAACCTGTCGTGCTGGAGTCCGGTTCGCGAGAAATCTGCGGCCCGAGTGTTTGATCCCAGGGGGCACTTTATCAACAACTTGCGCCTGACAACCAAGTGCGAGAGCGGATTGCACCGGTTCGGCCGACGTCGCATAGCCCGAACGGGCCAGGAGGTCCTGGGCCGTTCGGGCCACGGCGACCTGCCCGGGCGAGGTGCCCCGCTAGCGACGCGTGACCTGGAAGGTGGTCGAGTCGCTCGAGTCCTTGAAGTTGCGGTTGCCGAGGTAGGCGGCCTTGACGGTCCAGCCACCCGTGTCGGAGGTGCGCCCGAAGGTGGCCCGGAAGCGCCCGTCCCGCAGGGTGACCGTCTTCGACTTCTCGACGTGGCCGTTCTTCACGAGCTTGACCAGGACCGAGCCGCTCGGCGTCACCCCGGTGTAGGAGGTGACCCGGCCGGCGACCGACGGGCGACCACCCTTGCGGATGTCACGAGCCACCAGGCCGCGCACGTCCGTGCCGGCCTTGACCACGGTGTAGTACTTCGAGACGGGACCGCTCGGACGGCAGGAACCCTGACCGTCGTACCTCGCGGAGACCTTGTAGGTGTGCTGTGCCGTCAGGCCGCGGGGCAGCTGCCGCTGGGCGAACCCTGACCTGTCGAGCGACGCCTGGTAGGACGCCCCGTTGCTCACCGTGATCCGGACGGTGCCGGTCGGGGTGCCGGCGCCGGAGGAGACCCGGACGGACGCCACGTTCACGGCGCCGTACTGACCGACGGTCCTGGTCAGGGACAACGAGGTGCTCGTCGCCACGGGAGCCGGGTAGCCCGGGTTGCTGCAGATGCTGGCGGCCGAGGCGGGCGCCGCGACGGCGACCAGGGCGAGCGTGGAGACGCTGCCGATCGTGGTGAGCGCAGCAACAGCACGGCCAAAGGCATGACGAAGCATGATGGGGAATCCCTCGAGACATAGTGATGGTGAGGGATTTCCCCCTGAGTCGAAGCTCGTGCTGAGCCTATGAGCCCAGGGGCCGATCACCCAGCCGAAAGGCGACTTCCGGGGGATTCTGCCGGGACGGTCGGATCTGGTAGCCCGAACGGACTAGGCGGCCCATAGTCCACCTAGAACGTCGCCCGGATCTCCCCGACGGGGCGCCCGCCGCCCAGCAGCTCGACCACCCCGGTCCGTCGTACGGCGTCCGCGTCGACCGTCGGCTCACCGGTGACCCCGAGCCGCTCGAGCGCGGCGGCCATCAGCACCGGCCGCACCCGGGCGGCGCCGTCGTCGGTCTTGAGCGCGACCGCCCGGCCGTCCGGGAGGCCGACCGCGTAGCAGGACTCGGCCCCGGCCTTGCCGATGGCACCGGGTACGGCGTGCAGCAGGGCCGCCTCGTCCCGCCGGGTGCCGGAGGTGAACTCCGGGAAGGCGCGGATCGCGTCGGCCACCCGCTTCTCGGGGCCGTCGGTGGCGAGCGACAGCACCCGGAACGCCCGGGCGAGACCGGCCAGCGACGTGGACAGCAGCGGCGCCCCGCAGCCGTCCACCGCGACGACCTCGACCTTCTCGCCGGTCAGATCGGCGAACGTCTCGGCGATCGCCACCTGCAGCGGGTGCTCCGGGTCGCGGTAGGTGGTGGTGTCCCAGCCGTTGACCACGCAGGTCGCGAGCATCGCGGCGTGCTTGCCCGAGCAGTTCATCGCGAGGGGCGACCGCTCGCCGCCCGCGCGGATGTACTCCTCGCGCGCCTGGTCGTCGATCGGGTAGTCCGGGGGCGTCTGCAGCGCCGTCTCGTCCAGCCCGGCGCCGCGCAGGATCCGGCGGGCGCCCTCGAGGTGGAACGCCTCACCCGAGTGCGACGCCGAGGCGAGGGCCAGCAGGTCACCGTCGAGGTCCAGCCCGGCGCGCAGCATCCCGACCGCCTGCAGCGGCTTGTTGCAGGACCGGGGCAGGATCGCGTTCTCGACGTCGCCGACGGACCACGCGACGGCCCCGTCCGCGTCCAGGGCCACGACCGAGCCGTAGTGGTGGCCCTCCACGAACCCGGAGCGGACGATCTCGGCGACGACGACGGGAGCAGGCATGCGGCCGACCCTATCCACCCGGCGTGCGGCACCATTGCCCTGTGCCAGACCAGCCTGCCGTCCCCCAGCACTGCCCGTCCCCGCGCGAGCTCGACGACCTCGAGCTGCTCGCGCACGGAGTCCTCGGGCTGAGCGGCTTCGAGGGCCTCGGCGGGCTCGTGACGCTGACCGTGCCCACCGAGGTGGCCGCGTCCGCGCGCGACGCCGGCTGCCTGGAGCTGGTCGACCCCGAGGGGCTGCCCCTGGCCCGGGTCGAGGTCAGGTCGACGTACGACGCGGGCGACCGCACCGGCCTGACCGGCCCGGTGACCCCGCTCACGCACCACGAGTTCGGCGCGTTCCGGAGGCTCTACCTCTCCCCCGCGCAGGTGGCCGAGGCGTACGACGAGCGCACGCTGACCGTCCCGGTGGCCGGACCGCTGACCGGCCAGGACCTGGACGCGATCCGGGCCCGGGGCGCCGACCGGCCCGTGCTGCTGCTCGCGCTCACCGGGACCGGCACCCCCGAGGACCTCTCGGCACCGGGCCTGGTCCGGGCCACCCTCGCGGCCGCGCGGCACCTGCCCGACGCGTCCGTGGTCGCGGTCCCGCTCGCCTCGCGGGGCGACGCGGAGGCCGACCACCGGCTGGGCCAGCGGGTGGTGTCGGCGTACGCACCGGGCGAGGTGCTCGGGGTCGCCGGCGAGGGGGACCTCCCCGACGACGTCGCCGACCTCGTCGAGCGCGACCGGCCCGGCCCCGGCGAGCAGGGGCTGGTGGTGTTCTTCACCGGCCTGTCCGGCAGCGGCAAGTCGACCCTGGCGCGTGCCCTGCACGACGTGATCCTCGAGCAGGGTGAGCGCACCGTGACCAGCCTCGACGGGGACGTCGTCCGCCGGAACCTGTCCGCCGGCCTGACCTTCTCCAAGACGGACCGGGAGACCAACATCCGCCGGATCGGCTGGGTCGCCGCCGAGATCAGCCGGCACGGCGGGGTCGCGATCTGCAGCCCGATCGCGCCGTTCGACGAGACCCGCCGGCAGGTGCGCGCGATGGTCGACGACGCCGGCGGCGCGTTCGTGCTGGTGCACGTCGCGACCCCGCTCGAGGAGTGCGAGCGCCGCGACCGCAAGGGGCTGTACGCCAAGGCCCGGCGCGGCGAGATCCCCGAGTTCACCGGCATCTCCTCGCCCTACGAGGAGCCCGAGGACGCCGCGGTGCGGGTGGACACCACCGGCCGGACCATCGAGGACGCGCTCGACGACGTCCTCGAGGCTCTGCACGACGCCGGACACCTCACCGCAGAAACGAGTGCATCGTGACCGACCTCCTCACCACCAGCGCCCTGTCGGTGCTGCTGGTCAGCTTCGGCGTCGGCATCGTCGTCGGCCTGACCGGCATGGGCGGCGGCGCCCTGATGACGCCCGCGCTGATCTTCCTCGGGGTCAACCCGACGGTCGCCGTCGCCAACGACCTGGTCGCCGCCTCGGTGAACAAGTCGGTCGGTGCCGCGGTGCACTGGCGGGTGGGCCGGCCGAACCTGAGGCTGGCGGGGCTGCTGATGTGCGCCTCGGTGCCCACGGCGTTCGCCGGCGCGTTCATCGTGAAGGCGGTCGGCGACGTCCAGGCCCAGGAGGACTTCCTCAAGCAGGCCCTCGGCTTCGCCCTGCTGTTCACGGCGTCGACGTACGCGCTGCGGATGTACCTCCAGCTCCGCTACGTGACCGGCGGCAACACGCTGGCCCAGGACGACCCGAAGCTCAAGCCGCTGCTGACCCTGCTCGTCGGGGCGGTGGGCGGCCTGCTGGTCGGCATCACGTCCGTGGGCTCCGGGTCGCTGATCATGGTGGCGCTGCTGCTGCTCTACCCGACCCTGTCCGCCGTACGCCTCGTCGGCACCGACCTGGTCCAGGCGGTCCCGCTGGTGCTGTCCGCGGCGATCAGCCACGTGCTGGTCAGCGGCGTGGAGTGGGCGGTGCTGATCCCGCTGATCCTGGGCGGCTCCCCCGGCACCTTCCTCGGTGCCCGGCTGGCCAACTGGGTCTCGCAGTCGGTGATCCGGCGCGGCATCGTCATCGTGCTCACCCTGACCGGGCTGAACATGCTCGGGGTGCCCCCGGAGGCGGTCGGCCTGATCGGCGCCGGGCTGCTGCTCCTCGGCCCGCTGGTGTGGGGCTTCATCCGCCAGTCCCGCGGCCTGCCCGCCTTCGACAACAACGCCGCCGCCTGGCGCCTCCCCGACCGGCCCGATCCAGCGCCGGCCGAGCCCGGCTCCCGCGTCGGTCGAGCTCGGCTCCCCGTCGGTTGAGCTTGTCGAGACCCAGCCCGCCGAGACCGACAGACCCTAGCCTTCTCCGTTCCCCCGGACGCCCTCCCAGGCAGCGCCCCAGGGTCGGTTAGTCTGCCGGACCATGAGACTTCTGGTGACGGGCGGCGCCGGCTTCATCGGGTCGCACTACGTGCGGTCGGTGCTCGACGGGGCCTGGGGCGGCGACGAGCCCGACTCGGTGGTGGTGCTCGACAAGCTGACCTACGCCGGCAACCTGGCCAACCTGGCCCCGGTGGCCGAGGACGAGCGGCTCCGGTTCGTCGAGGGCGACATCCTGGACCGGTCCCTGGTGGACGGTCTCCTCGAGCAGGTCGACGCGGTCGTGCACTTCGCGGCCGAGTCCCACGTCGACCGGTCCATCCTGGGCGCCGCCGACTTCGTGATGACCAACGTGGTCGGCACCCAGACGCTGCTCGACTCCGCGCTGCGGCACGGCGTGGACAAGTTCGTGCACGTCTCCACCGACGAGGTGTACGGCTCCATCGAGACCGGCTCCTGGGACGAGGAGCGGCCGCTGGAGCCGAACTCGCCGTACTCCGCCTCGAAGGCCTCCTCGGACCTGCTCGCCCGGGCCTACTTCCGCACCCACGGCCTGCCGGTGTGCGTCACCCGCTGCTCGAACAACTACGGGCCCTACCAGTTCCCCGAGAAGGTCATCCCGCTGTTCGTCACGAACCTGATCGACGGCGCCTCGGTCCCGTTGTACGGCGAGGGCGCCAACGTCCGGGACTGGCTGCACGTCGACGACCACTGCCGGGGCATCCACCTGGTGCTCACCGGCGGCCGGCCCGGGGAGGTCTACAACATCGGCGGCGGCACCGAGCTGACCAACAAGGAGCTGACCGGGCTCCTGCTCGAGGCCACCGGCACCGGCTGGGACCGGGTCGAGCGGGTCACCGACCGGCTGGGTCACGACCTGCGCTACTCGGTCGACATCACCAAGATCTCCGACGAGCTCGGCTACCGGCCGCAGGTGCCGTTCGAGCAGGGGCTCGCGGACACCGTCGAGTGGTACCGCTCCCGCCGTGACTGGTGGGAGCCGCTCAAGCAGCGGGCGGCGCTCACCCGCTAGCCCGCCGGTGAGCCCCGTCACCCCACCAGGTGGCGCCGAAGTGCCTCGGCCAGAAGCAATCGGTACGATGACGGCTGCTCCCGACGAGAGGTCCACCTCCCAGATGACATCCACCCATGCGGACTACCGCCTGAGCCAGCTCGACGAGCTGGAGGCGGAGTCGATCCACATCTTCCGCGAGGTCGCAGCGGAGTTCGAGAAGCCGGTGCTGATGTTCTCCGGCGGCAAGGACTCCATCGTGATGCTCCGGCTGGCGGAGAAGGCGTTCTACCCCGCCAAGATCCCCTTCCCGGTGCTCCAGGTGGACACCGGGTTCGACTTCCCCGAGGTCCTCGACACCCGCGACAACTGGGTGGCCCGGCTCGGCGTACGCCTGGTGGTCGCCTCGGTGGACGACGCCATCGCCAACGGCGTGGTCGTGGACGACGGCAAGACCTCGCGCAACCGCCTGCAGATCGGCACCCTGCTCAACGTCATCGAGGAGGAGGGCTTCACCGCCGCCTTCGGTGGCGGCCGCCGCGACGAGGAGAAGGCCCGCGCCAAGGAGCGCGTCTACTCCCACCGCGACGACTTCGGCCAGTGGGACCCGAAGATGCAGCGTCCCGAGCTGTGGTCGCTCTACAACGGCCGGATCCACGGCGGCGAGCACATGCGGATCTTCCCGCTGTCCAACTGGACCGAGCTCGACATCTGGGACTACATCCACCGCGAGGAGATCGAGATCCCCTCGATCTACTTCTCGCACCAGCGCCGGGTGATCCGCCGCGACGGGATGCTGCTCTCGGAGTCCGAGACGATCCAGCCCAAGGGCAGCGAGACCGTCGAGGAGCTGACGGTCCGCTTCCGCACGGTCGGGGACATGACCCAGACCGGCTGCGTGGAGAGCACCGCCTCCACCACCGCCGAGATCATCGAGGAGATCGCCGTCGCCCGGGTCACCGAGCGGGGCGCCACCCGTGGCGACGACCGCTTCTCCGAAGCAGCCATGGAAGACCGCAAGCGAGAGGGCTACTTCTGATGGACCTGCTTCGATTCGCCACCGCCGGCTCCGTCGACGACGGCAAGTCCACCCTCATCGGTCGGCTGCTGCTCGACGCCAAGGGCATCTTCGAGGACCAGCTGGAGTCCGTCGAGGCCACCTCGAAGTCCCGCGGCTACGACTACACCGACCTGGCGCTGCTGACCGACGGTCTGCGCTCCGAGCGCGAGCAGGGCATCACCATCGACGTGGCCTACCGCTACTTCGCGACGCCCAAGCGCAAGTTCATCATCGCCGACACCCCCGGCCACGTGCAGTACACCCGCAACATGGTCACCGGCGCCTCGACCGCCGACCTGGGCCTGGTGCTCGTCGACGCCCGCCAGGGCCTCACCGAGCAGTCCCGCCGGCACGCGGTGATCCTGTCCCTGCTCCGGGTCCCGCACCTGGTGCTCGCGGTGAACAAGATGGACCTCGTCGACTACGACGAGAAGGTCTTCGACGAGATCCACGAGGAGTTCACCTCCTTCGCGACCAAGCTGAACATCCCGGACCTCGAGATCATCCCGATCTCGGCGCTCAAGGGCGACAACGTGGTGACCCGCAGCGAGAACATGGACTGGTACGACGGACAGTCCCTGATGCACCACCTGGAGAACGTGCACGTCGCCTCCGACCGCGACCTGGTCGACACGCGCTTCCCGGTGCAGTACGTCGTACGCCCCAAGTCCGACGACTTCCACGACTACCGCGGCTACGCGGGGCGGGTCGCCGGCGGCGTGCTCAAGCCCGGCGACGACGTGCTCGTGCTGCCGTCCGGGATGACCAGCAAGATCGCCGGCATCGACCTGTTCGACAAGGAGATCGACGAGGCGTTCCCGCCGATGTCGGTCACCGTGCGGCTCGAGGACGACGTGGACGTCTCGCGCGGCGACATGATCTGCCGCCCGCAGAACGCCCCGAAGCCCAGCCAGGACATCGACGCGATGATCTGCTGGATGACCAACGAGCCGCTGCGTCCGCGCCAGAAGCTCGCGATCAAGCACACCACCCGGACGGGCCGTGCGCTGGTCAAGGACATCCAGTACCGCCTCGACGTGAACACCCTGCACCGGGACAAGGAGACCAAGGAGCTCGGGCTCAACGAGATCGGTCGTGTGCAGCTGCGTACGACGGTCCCGCTGCTGTGCGACCCGTACAGCAAGAACCGCTCCACCGGCTCCTTCATCCTGATCGACGAGGCCACCGGCGTGACCGTCGGTGCCGGGATGATCAACTCCGGCTCCTGAGCGCCGGCATGCACCGGCTCACCAACCCCGTGCGCAACTACGCCTGGGGATCGAGGTCGCACATCCCCAAGATGTGCGGCCTCGAGGTCTCTGACGAGCCGGTCGCGGAGATGTGGTTCGGGGCGCACCCGGCCGACCCGTCCCGCATCGAGGACGGCCGCGGTCTCGACGAGCTCATCGCCGAGTCACCGGCGTCCTGCCTCGGACCGCGCGTGGTGGGCTCGTTCGGTCCCCGGCTGCCGTTCCTGATGAAGCTGCTCGCGGCGGCCGAGCCGCTCTCGCTCCAGGTGCACCCGACCAGCGAGCGCGCCCGGATCCGGTTCGCCGAGCAGAACGCCGCGGGCATCCCGCTGACGGCACCGGAGCGGTCCTACCAGGACGCCTCGCACAAGCCGGAGCTGATCTACGCGCTCACCCGCTTCGAGGGGATGGCCGGCTTCCGGGACACCACCAAGACCGCGGCCATCCTCCGGATGCTCGAGCTGCCCTGGCTCGACGAGATCGCGGACGAGCTCGAGAGCACCGTCACCCCCTTCCAGACGCTCCGCCGCGTCACCACCCGGCTGCTGTCGATGGCCGGGCCCGAGCTGCACGAGAAGCTGCAGGCGCTGCGCACGGCGGCTCAGGACGCCGAGGAGCGGTCCCACCGGCCGCAGGCGCGTCGACGTCCACCGGACGTGGAGCCGTCCAGCGTGGAGCGCGAGAGCGTCCGGGTGTTCGCCCAGACCACCGCGCTGGTCGACCGCTACCCCGACGACCCCGGCGTGCTGGTCACCCTGCTGCTCAACCACGTGGTGCTGGCCGCCGGCGACGCGATGTTCATCGACGCCGGCGTGATCCACGCCTACACGTCCGGCTTCGGCGTCGAGATCATGGCGGCCTCCGACAACGTGCTGCGCGCGGGTCTGACGCCGAAGCACGTCGACATCCCCGAGCTGCTCGAGATCACCAACTTCACGCCGATCCCGCCGCCGCTGTGGGC
>CAWEMA010000008.1:0-44383 GCA_963810035.1 uncultured Actinomycetota bacterium | reverse complement strand
GCAGCCTGAAAAGGTCACTGGGCTGGGCTGTCGCCGAATCGAGATTGTGAGCGTGAACGGCCGGCGCGTTATTGTCGATTGCGACGTAGACGTGGAGAGCCTGCTGCGGATCATGCGTGGGCTTGAGACGCTGCCATGATTCCGGTTCCGAGCGGCGTGCGGGTATGGCTGGCGACCGGCCACACCGACATGAGGAAGGGCTTTGCGAGCCTGTCGCTGCAGGTGCAGGAGGTACTGCGGCGCGATCCGCTGAGCGGACAGCTGTTTTGCTTTCGTGGTCGCAGAGGCGACCTGTTGAAGGTGATCTGGCATGACGGTCAAGGAGCCTGCCTGTTCACGAAGCGGTTGGAACGGGGCCGCTTCTTGTGGCCGAGCGCGACCGACGGCGCGGTGACGATCTCCTCGGCGCAACTCGGTTACCTGCTTTCTGGAATCGATTGGCGTAATCCGCAGGCGACATGGCGTCCGACCTCGGTGGGATGACGGTTTTTGCTTTGACGTTTTTGACGAATATGATTCTGTTGCCGAGTGACATCGGAATTTGAACCTCTGCCATCTAATCTTGCCGCCGCTCATGCGCTGATCCTGGCGGAGCGTAACGCGCGCGTCATGGCCGAGGCCAATGCAGCGGTTGCCAAAGCCGAAGCGGCCAATGCTCAGGCGGACCTGTCCAGCAGTGAAGCGCTGATCGCCCATCTCAAGCTGGAGATCGAGAAGCTGCGGCGCGAAATCTATGGGACGCGCTCGGAGCGCAAGGCGCGGCTGCTGGAGCAGATGGAACTTCAGCTGGAAGACCTGGAGGCGGCAGCGACCGAGGACGAGCTGGCGGCCGAGAATGCGGCGGCCCGGACGCAGACGGTGCGAGTCGTTCCAGCGCAAGCGGCCGTCCCGCAAGCCGTTCCCCGATCATCTGCCGCGCGAGCGCGTCGTCATTGTCGCGCCGGACAGCTGTCCCTGCTGCGGGTCGGCGAAGCTGTCGAAGCTGGGCGAGGACATTACCGAGACGCTGGAGGTGATCCCGCGGCAGTGGAAGGTGATCCAGACGGTGCGGGAAAAGTTCTCGTGCCGGGAATGCGAGAAGATCACGCAGCCGCCGGCACCGTTCCACGTGACGCCGCGCGGCTTCGCCGGACCAAACCTGCTGGCCATGATCCTGTTTGAGAAGTTCGGCCAACATCAGCCGCTGAACCGCCAAAGCGAACGATACAGGCGCGAAGGCATCGATCTGAGCGTGTCGACGCTGGCCGACCAGGTTGGCGCCTGCACAACCGCCCTGCGACCGCTCCATGCGTTGATTGAGCGCCACGTCCTGGCTGCCGAGCGGCTGCATGGCGATGACACCACCGTGCCGATCCTGGCCAAGGGCAAGACGGTGACGGGGCGCATCTGGACTTATGTCCGTGACGACCGGCCCTTTGGCGGTCACGCACCGCCGGCGGCGCTCTATTACGCCTCACGCGATCGAAAGCACGAGCATCCCGTGCAGCATCTCCAAGCCTTCACCGGCATATCAGTGGACACGCAAGGCGACAGTTCTTCGAGCTGGCCGATATCGCTGCCAATGCACGGCGCGGAAAGAACGCAGCGGCGATCTCGCCGGTTGCGTTAGCGGCGGTCAAGCGCATTGACGCGCTGTTCGACATCGAGCGCGACATCAACGGCCTGAGCGCCGAAGAGCGTCTGCGCGTGCGCCAGGAACAAAGCGCGCCCCTTCTGGCTGCTCTGGAAGCGTGGCTGCGTGAGGAGCACTCTCGCTTGTCGCGTCCTGGCTCGTGAAGATCCGCCCCTCACGACCACGCGCGGCGTGGTTGTGGTTGGTCTGGAGCGCGAGCGTCGACTTGCCCGAGTCCATCGTCCCGGTGAAGAACTGCAGTTCGGCCACGGGCGGTCATCCTGCCATGAGCGGTGGGTCGCTCAGGTCACCAGCACCGGGATCAGCATCTCCGCCGAGGTGAGGGAGCCGTGCAGGCCGACCAGCCTGGCCTCGTAGGGGAACGCCGAGCTGCTCATCACCGAGAAGTCGCCGCAGGCCGCGACGACCACGTCCCCGATCCTCGGGCGTACGGCGGACGTCATCGAGCCGAACCAGCCCCGGGCGATCGCCTCGTCGCGGGTCAGCACCGCGGCCCGCTCCCCCACGCGCGCCTGCCACGCCGACCGGACGTCGTCGACGGCGCCGCCGCGGCAGTACACGTGCCGGAACCGCGCCTCACCGCCGACCAGGGCCACTCCCTCGAGCAGGTCCGGGTGCTCGTCCACGTCGAGCCGGCTCTCCGGCGGCGAGTCGACCATGCCGTGGTCGGCCACCACCACGATCCGCACGTCCGCGGGCAGCGTCTCGCGCAGCTGCTCGGCCTCGGCGTCGATCATCGACAGCTGCAGCTCCCACGACGTGGAGGCGACACCGTGCCGGTGCCCGGTCCAGTCGAGGTCACCGTCGTACATGTAGGTCAGCGCCGGCCCCTGGGAGGACGCCGCGACCACCGCGGCCATCCGCTCCCCCACCTTGTCCGCGCCGACGAACTCCGCGCCGCGCTGCCCGGCCACGGTCAGCCCGGAGCCGGCGAACTCGCGCTTGTTCACCACGGTGGTGTGCACGCCTGCGGCGGTGAGCCGGGCCAGCGCGGTGGTGTGCGGCTGCCACTCGCGCGGGTCGACCGACTTGTTCCACAGCAGTGCGTTGAGCAGGTCGTCGGTGCCGGGGATCCGCGAGGTGAAGCCGACGACGCCGTGCGTGCCCGGCGTCAGGGCGGTGCCCAGGGACGTCAGGCTGGTCGCGGTCGTCGAGGGCACCCCGACCGTGGCCGGCGCCTGGCCCGCGAGCAGGGAGTGCAGGAAGGGAGCCTCGTCCGGGTGGTCGCGCAGCAGCTCGTAGCCGAGGCCGTCGATGAGGAAGACGACGTACTTCTGGGCCTCCGGCAGCTCGATCGCGGACGGCGGCAGCCCGGCATCGACGCCCAGGGCCCGGGCGACGGCGGGCAGCAGGTCGCCGAGCGAGCGGTCCTCGTACGCCGGTTCGACGAACGTCATCCCGCGGTGCGGGCCGACAGGGCGTTGGCGAAGCCGAGCAGGTTGGCGACCGCCTCGGGACCTTCGGCGGCGGCGCTGACCCGCAGCGAGAAGTCGTCGGAAGTGAGCAGCCCGGTGTAGCCGTGGTCGGCCTCGCACTCGGGGTCCGCGCAGCCGGCCGGCTCGAGGTCGATCCGCCCGACGGCACCCCACCCGATGGTCAGCACCGCCTCGTTGGCGCCGGGGGCCGGGATCGGCTTGCCCGCGTAGGACTCCGGGTTGGCGACCATCCGGTTGACGACCACCGAGCGGATGGCGGACAGGGTGACCGCCTCGGTCGAGCTCGAGGTGTACGGCGCCGGCAGCAGCTCGTCGGGGGCGTGCTCGTCGGTGTGCGCGAGGATCAGCCGGCTCGGCGTCAGCACCAGCACGGTGACGTGCCGTCGCACCTCGTCCCGCTCGTCGATCGTGGGCTCGTGGTGCACGAGGTAGGACACCACCTCCTCGCCGGCGACGGCGGCGTTCACCGCGTCGGACACGACGTCCGGGTAGTAGCCGGACTTCTCGATGGCGGTGCGCAGGTTCCCCGTGTGGTCTCCGGTGGCCTCGCCGGTGCGGTCGCTCATGCCGCACAGCATGTCACGCGCTCAGGCCGCGAGCTCGACCTCTCCCGGGCGCCGGCCGTCCTGCAACGGCGAGAGGTGCCGCCTCAGGTTCAGGAAGAGCAGCGCCGCGACCGCCGTCCCACCGACCGTGCAGGCAACCCACACGTGCACCAGGCCGTTGCCGATCAGCAGCCCCGCCAGGGCCGGTCCGACGATCATCGCCACCGTCCAGGTCATCCCCTGCAGCGCGTTGTAGCGGCCGCGGAGCTCCTCGGCGGCCAGGTCGTTGACGATCGCCGGCGCCACCGGCGCCCACAGCGTCTCGCCGAGCCCGAACAGGCCCAGACCGACCACCACCAGCGCGATCGCCGTCCCGCCGTCGACCGCGTCCGAGCTCGCGATCACCGCCCAGGACACGCACCAGACCGCCGCGCACAGCGCCAGCACCCGGCTGCGGCTGCGGCCCTCGATCAGCTTCAGGGCGACCAGCTGGGCGAGCACGATCGCCGCGGTGTTCGCGCCGAACGCCCAGCCGAGCGCGTTGGCGGGGACGCCGGCGACGCCGACGGTGTACGCCGCGAAGCCGGCCTCGAACTGCGCGTAGCCGAATGTGATCACCACCATCGAGGTGAGCACGACGCGCACCAGCGTGCGGTCGCGGAGCACGGCGCCCCAGCCCGGCTGCGGGCCGACGACCCGGTCTGCGTCGACGCGTGAGAGCGCCCCCGTGCCGCGGGGCAGGCTGAGCACCACGCCGATGTAGGCGACGTACGACAGCGCGTCGACGAGGTAGAGCCGCTCGAAGGAGGACGGGTCCGCGGTGTGCACCAGCACGGCGCTGACCACGCCCCCGACGCCGAGCCCGGCGTTCATCAGCATGAACTGGAAGCCGTAGACCTTCTCGCGGCGGCCCTCCGGGACCAGCCGGGTGAGCATCGCCGTCGCCGCCGGGTAGAGACCGACCGTACCGAGGGTGAGGAACGACGCCACCGCGAACGCGTGCCAGGCGTTGTGCACGAACGCCAGCGACGCGACGCCGAGCGCTTCGGTGGTCAGGCCGGTGATCATCACCGGACGGGGCCCGAGTCGGTCGATGAGGGTGCCGCCCAGTGGCGAGCCGAGGAAGCCGAGCAGCCCCATCCAGGCGAAGAGCAGACCGACGTCGCGGTGGCGATGCCCCGGACCTCAGCGAGGTAGACGTAGAGGAACGGCATGGTCAGCCCGCTGCCGAGGGCGGAGAACGCGATGCCGACGAACAGCCGCCGCACGAGCGGGTCGAGCGGCGCGACGGGGGTGCTGCTGGGGCTGATGGTGCTCACCCGGCGATTGTTCCGTAAGGACCGAACCGCCGCACGTCAATTACGCGCGGTCAGTCGTGAAGCGTGTCACCCGCCTGCGTGGACAGCCGTCGCACGAACCAGTCGGAGCGGGCGTCGGTCACCGGCTCGACCCGTCCCACGGCGTTCAGCACGGTCGCGCCGTTCGCGCCGACCAGCACCAGGTTGAGCTCGAGCGACCGCACCTGCGGCAGGTCGTTCTTGAGCTGGGCGACGCGCAGCAGCAGGTGCTCGACCGCGTCGACGTCGACCTCCTCGCTGCCCCGGTAGCCGAACAGCAGGGGCGCGGCGCGGATCTCGCGGACCATGTCGCTGGCGTCGCCGCTGTGCATCGGCGGGATCCGGTAGGACCGGTCGCCGAGCAGCTCGGTCGCGGGCCCGGACACCCCGAACGACACGACCGGCCCGAACAGCGGGTCCTCCATGCCGCCGATGGACACGGGTACGCCGGGAGCGGCGACCCGCTGCACGATGAAGCCGGCCGACCCGGGGGCGTCGATGAGCCCCTGCATGGTCGTCCAGGCGTCGCGCATCTCCGCCTCGGTGTCGATGTTGCGCCACACGTGGGCCAGGTCCGGACGCTGGCGCAGGTGCTCCGCGGTGGCCTTGAGCACGACGTCGTACCCCAGCCGCTGCGCAGCGGCGACGGCCTCGTCCTCGGTGGTCACCGCGATCCGTTCCCACAGGTCGATGCCGTAGGCCGCGAGAAGCGTGTGCAGCTCGTCGAAGGTCAGGTCGCGACCGGTCTCGTCGGTGGTGAGGATGCGCGAGACGAGTCGCCGCGCGCCCATCGTGTCGACGCTGTCCGGGGCGACCAGCTCGCCGAGCGGCTTGGCCCGCCAGGCGGCGTACTCCACGACCCGGGCGAGCGCGCGTACGGCGGCCTCCACCGCGGGGTAGGAGGGGACCGAGCCCCGTCCTGCGGTGTTTCCGGCCACGTCCGGCACCCGGAGCAGCTCGGGGATGCCCTCGCTGGCCAGGAACGTCGAGACCAGCGGCTTGTCGGACTGCTCACCGACGGCGGCCAGCACGTTCGCGACCTCCTCGCCGGTGGTGTTCAGCGGCGGGATGAAGACCGCGACCACGGAGTCGACCTCCTCGTCGTCGATCGCCGCGTCCAGCGCCTCCTCGAAGTCCTCGGCGGTCGCGTCGGCGCCGAGCGCCACCAGCTCGGCGACCTCCAGGCCGACCGCGACGGCCGCGTCGGCCGCGAGCAGCCCGAGCGCGTCGGAGTTGCCGACGACGGCGACCCGGCTGCCCCGCGGCAGCGGCTGGTGCGCGACCAGCTGCGCGACGTCGAACATCTCGTCGAGGGTGTCCACCTGGATCACGCCGGCCTGCCGGAACATCGCGTCGACGGCGGCCTGCGGGGCGAGCATGGAGCGGACCGCGTGGCCCATCGGCACGCCCTGTGTGGAACGGCCGGACTTCACCGCGATCACCGGCTTGCGCTGGGAGACCCGGCGGGCCAGGCGGCTGAACTTGCGGGGGTTGCCGATCGACTCGAGGTAGAGCAGGACCACCTCGGTGTCGTCGTCCTCCTCCCAGTACTGCAGCAGGTCGTTGCCGGAGACGTCGGCGCGGTTGCCGGCGCTGACGAACGTGGAGAGGCCGAGGCCGCGCCGGGCCACCTTCTCCAGGATCGCCACCCCGAGCGCTCCGGACTGGCAGAAGAAGCCGGCCCGTCCGCGCGGCGGCATCAGCGTGGAGAGGGAGGCGTTGAGCGAGTAGTCGGCCGAGGTGTTGATGATGCCCAGGCAGTTCGGGCCGATCAGGCGCAGGCCGTAGCTGCGGGCCAGACCGACGAGCCTCCGCTGCCGCTGGCGCCCCTCCTCACCGGTCTCCGCGAAGCCGGAGGAGATCACCACCAGGCCGTGCACGCCCTTGGCCGCGCAGTCGAGGACCACGTCCTGCACCGCCTCGGCGGGCACGGCGACGATCGCCACGTCCACCGTGTCGGGGATGTCGCCGACCGTGGCGTACGCCGGCAGGCCGGCGACCGACTGGGCCGCCGGGTTCACGACGTACACCCGGCCCTGGTAGTCGCCGAGCACCAGGTTGCGCACCAGCGTCTGGCCGATGGTGTCCTGCCGGCGGGAGGCCCCGATGACCGCGACGCTGCGGGCGTGGAAGAACCGCTCGATCGAGGCGGACTCGGCCCGGTGCTCGCGGGCCTGCATCACGCTGACCGAGGTGTCGGTGGAGTCGATCGGGAAGACCAGCCGCATCACGCCGTCCTCGAACCCGCCGGCGACCTGGTAGCCCGCCTCGCGGAAGACCTGGACCATCTTCCGGTTCTCCGGGAGCACCTCGGCCACGAACCGGTCGATGCCGCGCTCGCGGCCCGCCTGCGCGAGGTGCTCGAGGAGCAGCTGGGCGATGCCGCGGCCCTGGTGGGCGTCCTGGACCAGGAAGGCCACCTCGGCCTCGACCAGGTTCGCCTCGCGGGCGCTCGCCGAGGACGCCTCGGGTGGGAGCCGGTCGAACCGGCCGACCGCGATCATCCGGTTGGCCACCGTCATCACGAACGCGACCCGGTCCTTGTGGTCGACGTGGGTGAACCGCTCCACGTCGCGGTCGGACAACCGGGGCATCGGGGCGAAGAACCGGAGGTACTTCGACTCGGCCGAGACCTGCTCGTAGAAGTCCACCAGGAGCTGCTCGTCCTCGGCGCTGATCGGCCGCAGGTGCGCGACCTGACCGTCCCGGAGCAGCACGTCCGCCTCCCAGTGCCGCGGGTACGGCGCCTGCTCGGTCGTGCGGACAGTGCTTCCTGTGCTGCTCGTGCTGGCGGTGCTGCCTGTGCTCACAACACGGAAATGTACCGTTCCGCAGCGACTGCGGCGTGCCCCCGCATGGTCGGCGGACACGGCGTACCACAATGTCCCGCATGGCCCGCTCCACCAAGCAAGCTCCCCTGCCCGACGACTTCGAGGAGCACATCCTCGACATCGACGTCGGTGAGGAGATGCGGACCAGCTTCCTGGAGTACGCCTACTCCGTCATCTACAGCCGCGCGCTCCCTGACGCCAAGGACGGCCTCAAGCCCGTCCAGCGCCGGATCCTCTACACGATGGCGGACATGAACCTCCGCCCCGACCGCGGGCACGTGAAGAGCGCCCGCGTCGTCGGCGAGGTGATGGGCCGGCTGCACCCGCACGGCGACGGCGCGATCTACGACGCCCTGGTCCGGATGGTCCAGCCCTGGTCGCTGCGGCTGCCCTTCGTCGACGGGCACGGGAACTTCGGCTCCCCGGACGACTCCCCCGCGGCGATGCGGTACACCGAGTGCCGGATGGCGCCGGCGGCGGTGGCGATGACGGACTCGATCGACGAGGACACCGTCGACTTCAAGCCCAACTACGACAGCCGCGAGACCGAGCCGGTCGTGCTGCCCGCGGCGATCCCCAACCTGGTCGTCAACGGCGCCTCGGGCATCGCGGTCGGCATGGCCACCAACATCGCCCCGCACAACCTGATCGAGGTCGTGCAGGCGCTGCGGCATCTGATCACCCACCCGCAGGCCGGTCTGGACGACCTCATGCGGTTCATCCCGGGACCCGACCTGCCGACCGGCGGCAAGATCGTCGGCCTCGACGGCATCCGCGACGCCTACGAGACCGGCCGCGGCTCGTTCAAGATGCGCGCCACCGCCCGGGTCGAGAACGTCACCGCCCGCCGCAAGGGCATCGTCGTCTCCGAGCTGCCGTACGGCGTCGGCCCGGAGCGGGTCATCGAGCGGATCAAGAGCCTGGTGCAGGGCAAGAAGCTGCAGGGCATCTCCGACGTCAAGGACCTCACCGACCGCGAGAAGGGCCTGCGGCTCGTCATCGAGGTGAAGAACGGGTTCGTCCCCGAGGCGATCCTCGAGCAGCTCTACAAGCTCACCCCGATGGAGGACTCCTTCGGCATCAACGCCGTCGCCCTCGTCGAGGGACAGCCCCGCACCCTCGGGCTCAAGGAGATGCTCGAGGTGTTCCTGGGGCACCGCTACGACGTCGTACGCCGCCGCTCCGCCTACCGCCGCGCCAAGGCCGCCGACCGCCTGCACCTCGTGAACGGGCTGCTCGTCGCGATCCTGGACATCGACGAGGTGATCCAGCTGATCCGGTCCAGCGACAACGCCGAGCAGGCCCGCGAGCGCCTGATGGCGGTCTTCGAGCTGACCGACGTGCAGACCACCTACATCCTGGACATGCCGCTGCGCCGGCTGACGAAGTTCTCCAAGCTCGAGCTCGACAAGGAGAAGACCGCGCTCGAGGAGACCATCGCCGGGCTGGACGCGATCCTCGAGGACGAGAAGCTGCTCCGCAAGGTCGTCTCCGACGAGCTCAACGACGTGGCCAAGACCTACGGCACGCCCCGCCGGACCGTGCTGCTGGAGTCGGCCGGCCAGACCGTGTCGGCCGCGGTGCCGCTCGAGGTGGCCGACGACCCGTGCTTCGTCTACCTGTCCAGCTCCGGCCTGCTCGCCCGCACCGGGGGCACCGAGCCTCCGGGGGACGGCGACGGCCGCGCCAAGCACGACGTGGTGGTGTCCGCCGTGCGCTGCACCGCCCGCGGCCAGGTCGGCGCACTGACCACACAGGGCCGGCTGGTCAAGCTCGACGTGCTCGACCTGCCGACGCTGCCCGGCACCGCCAGCCACCCGCACCTCCAGGGCGGTGCCCCGGTCAGCGAGTTCCTCTCGCTCGAGGCGGGTGAGCGGGTGCTCGCGCTCACCTCGCTCGACGCCGACTCCCCCGGCCAGGCCATCGGCACCCGGGACGGCGTCGTGAAGCGGGTCAACCCCGACACGCTCGCCAACCGGGACTCCTGGGAGGTCATCCGGCTCGCCGACGGGGACGCCGTCGTCGGCGCCGTCGAGCTGCGCACCGGCGAGGAGGAGCTGTGCTTCATCACCTCCGACGCGCAGCTGCTGCACTTCTCAGCGGCTTCGGTCCGGTCCCAGGGCCGCTCGGGCGGCGGCATCGCCGGCGTACGCCTCGCGCCGAAGCAGACCGTGGTGTTCTTCGGCGCCTTCACGCCCGACGACAGCGCCGTCGTGGTCACCTCGTCCGGATCGAGCACCGCACTGCCGGGCACCGAGCCCGGCGCGCTCAAGGTGACGCCGTTCTCGGAGTACCCCGCCAAGGGACGCGGCACCGGCGGCGTGCGCTGCCACCGCTTCCTCAAGGGCGAGGACACCCTGGTGCTCGCGTGGGCGGGCCCGGGTCCGGCCCGCGCGGCGGCGTCCAGCGGCGCGGCCGTGGACCTGCCCGAGGCCACCGGTCGGCGTGACGGGTCCGGCGTCCCCGGCAGCCAGCCCGTCGTTGCGGTCTCCGGCCCGGTGGGTTCGCTGATCCCGCCGACGGAGGCGTGACAGGGTGTGCCCATGAGGACCGACCGCACCCGGACCGCACCTCGCCTGCTCGCCCTGGTCACCCTGCTGCTGGCGCTGGTGATGCTCAGCGCGTGCTCGGGCTCGAAGGAGCCGACGACGTCCCCCGCGGACACGCTGGCGGCCGCCCGCAAGCACCTCGACGCCACACCCGGCCTGCGGATCGGGCTGTCCACCGAGAAGCTCCCGAACGGCGTCAGCGGCCTGCTGCGCGCCGACGGCGTGGCCACCCACGCTCCCGCGTTCAAGGGCGACATCAAGGTGGCGGCCAGCGGGATCACCGCCGACGCGGCGGTGGTCGCGGTCGACGGCACGGTCTACGCCAAGCTGCCGTTCACGTCGAAGTTCGTGCCGATCGACCCGGCTGACTACGGCGCCCCCGACCCGGCCGCCCTGATGGCCACGGACGGAGGCCTGTCGTCGCTGCTGACCGCGGCCGAGGACGTCAAGCAGGGCAAGCAGGTCCGCGAGGGCAAGCGTGTGCTCAGCAGCTACTCCGCGACGGTGCCGGGCAAGGCGGTCGCCGCGGTGATCCCCAGCGCGTCGGCCACCGCGACGTTCAAGGCCACGTTCACGGTGACCGACAAGGACGAGCTGACCAAGGCCGTGCTGACCGGCCCGTTCTACCCCCGGGCCGGCGACGTCACCTACACGATCACCTTCGACGACTACGGCACGGAGCAGGACATCGCCGCACCATGACCCCGGTGCACCCGGTCGCCCGGTGAGCAACCGGCTGCTGCTCTCGCTCGCCGCCATCGCCGTCGCCTTCGCGGCCGCGGACACCTACGTGGTGGTGCTCGCGCTCCCGGACATGATGTCCAGCGTCGGCCTGGCCGTCGACGAGCTGCAGCGCGCCGCGCCCATCGTGTCCGGCTTCCTCCTCGGCTACGTCGCGGTGCTCCCGCTGATCGGCCGGATCGCGGACCTGCGGGGACGCCTCCCCGTCCTGGTCGCCTCGCTGGTGGTGTTCGCCCTCGGCTCGCTGGTGACCGCGGCGGCGTACGACCTGCCGAGCATGGTCACCGGCCGGTTCCTGCAGGGCGTCGGCGGCGGCGGGCTGGTGCCGGCCACCCTGGCCCTGGTCGCCGACCTCTACCCGCCCTCGCGCCGCGGGGTCCCGCTCGGCGTGGTGGGCGCGGTGCAGGAGCTCGGCAGCGTCCTCGGCCCGCTGTACGGCGCCGTGGTGCTCGCCGTCTCCGAGTGGGAGGCGATCTTCGCGGTCAACCTCGCGGTCGGCCTCGTGCTCGCCGTCGCCCTCCGCTCCCTCTCCGCCGACCCGGCAGCTACTCGGCAAGGTGACCGGCGTGTCGCGCAGGAGGTGACGGGTCGACCGGACCTGGCCGGAGCACTCCTGCTGCTCCTCGCGCTGCTGGCCCTGGTGCTGACCATGGTGCAGCCGCCCGTGCTGACCACCCGGGTCACGCTCGGGCTCGGGTTCGTGCCGGTCGCGGGCGAGTCCCGCTGGGCCTCCCCGGTCGGCCTCGCCTCGGTGCTGCTCGCGCTCGCCTTCCTGGGCCGCTGCCTGACCGCCCGACGGCCCCTGGTCGACGTACGACGCTGGGCCGAGGTCGCGCGCCGGGCCGACCTGCTCGGAGCCGCGCTGATGGCCCTGGCCCTGGCCGGGGTCATCCTGGCGTTCGCCACCGCCGACCCGGAGGTTGCGGTGTTCTCCCCCGCCGGACCGTGGCTGCTCACCGGCTCCGTGGTCGCGACCGGGCTGCTCTGGCTGCATCTGCGACGGGCCCGCGAGCCGCTCGTGCCGCGCGGCGCGTTGGCGGCCACCCCGGCCTGGGGCGCGCTGGTGGTCAGCTTCTTCGTCGGCGCGGCGCTGATCGCCGCCCTGGTGGACATCCCCATCTTCGCCCGGGTGACCGTCTACCCGGCCTCGCAGCTGGACGCCGCGCTGGTGCTGGTGCGGCTCCTCGTCGCGCTCCCCGTCGGCGCCCTGGCCGGGGGCTACCTCACCAAGCGGCTGCCGTCGGGGGTCGTCACCGCCGCCGGCATGGTGCTCGCCGCCGTCGGGTTCGCCTGGATGTCCACCTGGGGGCTGACCAGCCTCGCGCAGCCCGTCGCCACCGTCCCGCTCGTGATGGCCGGTCTCGGGTTCGGCCTGGCGCTGGCCCCGGTCAACGCCGCCCTGCTCGCCAGCACCGAGGGGGCCGTGCACGGCATCACCAGCGCGCTGCTCGTGGTGGCCCGGATGGTCGGCATGCTGGTCGGCATCTCCGCACTCACCACGGTCGGGCTCCGCCGCTACTACGCGGTGCAGGTCGACCTGCCGGCTCCGGCCGACGTGTGCGCGACGGGCACCCAGTGCCCGGCGTACACCGCCCTCCTGAAGGAGGCCGGGCTGGCCCAGCTGCAGACCGTCTTCGTCGGTGCGGCCGTGTCCGCCGCCCTGGCCGCCGTGCTCGCGCTCGTCCTGCTCCGGACCGCTCGCACCCGGTGACGTGCGCCTGGATCGCGAGACGGTGACCTCGCCGTCACACCGATCCGGTACGGTGCGGCCGTGACCGACCCCTTCGAGGACCTGCTCGCCGCCAACCGGAAGTTCGCCGAGACGTTCGCCCTCAGCGGCTTCGACGGCGTCGCCCATGCCGGCGTCGCGGTCGTGACCTGCATGGACTCCCGCATCGACCCGCTCGGGATGCTCGGGCTGTCGCCGGGAGACGCGAAGATCTTCCGCAACCCCGGCGGCCGGGTCACGCCGGCCGCCCTCGAGGCGCTCGTGCTCGGCGTGCACCTGCTCAACGTGCACCGGATCCTGGTAGTCCCGCACACCCGCTGCGCGATGGCCACGTCCACGCTCGAGGAGCTCCGCGAGCGGGTCGGCGAGTCGGCCGGCCAGGACGCCTCGTGGCAGCCGTTCGGGGTCGTGGAGGACCAGGAGGGGGCGCTCGAGGACGACGTGCGCTCCGTGCGCGCGCACCCGCTGATCCCGGACGACGTCGTGGTGGGCGGGTTCCTGTACGACGTCGACACCGGCCTGCTGACCCGCCGGGCCTGACCGGACCAGACCTGCCTGACCGGGCCGACCGGGCTAGAAGTCGAGCTCCTCGTCGCTCAGGTGACCGCCGTTGGCGACGATGAAGTCCTTGCGCGGCGCCACCTCGGAGCCCATCAGCAGCTCGAAGACCCGCGTCGCGTCGTCCGCGTCGTCGGCCGTGATCCGGCGCAGGGTCCGTCGCCGGGGGTCCATCGTGGTCTCCGCCAGCTGGTCGGCGTCCATCTCACCGAGCCCCTTGTAGCGCTGGATCGGGTCCTTCCACCGCACGTTCCTCTTGGCCAGCTCGGCGAGCTTGCGCTGCAGCTCGGCGTCCGAGTAGGTGTAGACGTACTTGTCCATCCCCTTCTTCGGGTTGGACAGCTCGATGCGGTGCAGCGGCGGGACCGCGCTGTAGACCCGGCCCTCGGTGATCAGGTCGGGCATGTACTTGAAGAACAGCGTGGCCAGCAGGCAGCGGATGTGCGCGCCGTCGGAGTCCGCGTCGGCCATGAAGATGATCCGGCCGTAGCGCCGGGCGTCGATGTCGAAGGTCCGCCCGGAGCCCGCACCGACCACCTGGATGATCGAGGCGCACTCGGCGTTCTTGAGCATGTCGCCCACGGACGCCTTCTGGACGTTGAGGATCTTGCCCCGGATCGGCAGCAGGGCCTGGAACTCCGAGTTCCGGGCGAGCTTGGCGGTGCCGAGCGCCGAGTCACCCTCGACGATGAACAGCTCGCTCTTCTCCATGTCGTTGGAGCGGCAGTCGGCCAGCTTGGAGGGCAGCGCGCTGGACTCGAGCGCGTTCTTGCGCCGCTGGGTCTCCCGGTGCGTGCGGGCCGCGATCCGGGTGCGCGAGGCGTTGGCGACCTTCTCCAGCAGCAGCTTGGACTGCGCCTTCTCCGCCCGCTTGGTGGAGGTGAGGAACGACTTCAGCTCCGAGGTCACCACCTTGCGTACGACGTTGCGCACGGCCGGCGTGCCGAGGACCTCCTTGGTCTGGCCCTCGAACTGGGGCTCGGCGAGCCGCACCGTGACCACCGCCGTCATGCCCTCGAGCACGTCTTCCTTGATCACGTCGAGCTCGTTGACCTTGAGCTGCTTGGAGGACCGGAGCACCTCGTTGAAGGTCTTGGTGACGGCCTGCTCGAACCCGGCGACGTGGGTGCCGCCCTTGGGGGTGGCGATGACGTTCACGAAGGACCGCAGCTCGGTCTCGTAACCGGTCCCCCACCGCAGTGCCACGTCGACCGCGAGGTCCCGCTCGACGTCCTGCGGGGTCATGTGCCCCTTCTCGTCGAGCATCGGGACCGTCTCGGTGAACTTGTCGTGGCCCTGGAGCCGCAGGATCTCGCTGACCGGCTCGTCGGAGGCGAGGAAGTCGCAGAACTCCGCGATGCCCCCGTCGTGCCGGAAGCTCTCCTCGACCGGCTCGGCGCCGCGCAGGTCCCGGATCACCAGCTCGAGGCCGGGCACGATGAACGACGTCTGCCGGGCCCGGGTGACCAGCTCGTCGTAGTTGAAGGTCGCGTCCTTGGTGAAGATCTGCCGGTCCGGCCAGAACCGGATCCGGGTGCCGGTGACGCCCTTCTTGACCCGGGCGCCCTTGCGGGTCAGTCCGGACCTCTCGGTGAACGACGCGGCGGGGCCCTCGCCCTCGAAGACACCGGGGTTGCCGCGCTGGAAGGACATCCCCTGGATCGACGGGGCCCGCTCGACGTCGACGTCGAGGCGGGAGGAGAGCGCGTTGACGACCGAGGCGCCGACCCCGTGCAGCCCACCGGTCGCGACGTACGAGCCGCCACCGAACTTGCCGCCGGCGTGCAGCTTGGTGAAGATCACCTCGACACCGGGCAGGCCGGTCTTCGGCTCCTTGTCCACCGGGATGCCCCGGCCGTCGTCGTGCACCTCGACGGAGCCGTCGGCGTGCAGCGTCACCTCGATGCGGTGCGCGGCGCCGGCAAGCGCCTCGTCGACACCGTTGTCGATGATCTCCCAGACGCAGTGCATGAGCCCGCGCGTGTCGGTGGAGCCGATGTACATGCCCGGCCGCTTGCGGACGGCCTCCAGGCCCTCCAGGACCAGGAGGTGGTGGGCGTTGTACGTGTTGTCGATGGTTGTTCCTCCGGCGCTGCGGGCTGCCACGTCTCTCCTTGCCGATTCTGGGGCGCAACATCCGCCGCTGACCCAGGGATCCGATCTGCAGGCCCGAATCTACTCGCGACACGCCCGGCGGCCGGTTTCGCCACGCCTACCCGCCCGACGGGCGCCTCCGGGTGACCATGAGGAGACCCGGAGCACGTCACGAAGCAGCAACGAGTTGTTTCAAGTCCTGTGGATTGGCAACGGAAGAGGTCCGACCCGATGCAGACTTGGACGTGAACGGCATGTGGGAGAGGTCACCCGGTCTCACGGGTAGATACCTTCCCTCAGCGGGAAGCGTCAGGCGTGATTGGATGTTGATCCTGGTGACACGGAACGAGAGGGAACAGTTGGACCCCTCCGTTACGTTGAGCAGGACACCAAGGAAGGAAAGAGGCCTCAGATGACTACTGCAGTTGCCCCTAGTTCGCCACTGACCGCTGTGGACCGTTGTGACCGTTGCGGGGCCCAGGCCTACCTCCGTGTCGAGCTCGCCGGCGGCGGTGAGCTGCTGTTCTGCGCGCACCACGCGCGTGAGCACGGCGACAGGCTCCGCGAGATCGCGGTGACCGTCCACGACGAGACCGGAAAGCTCGTCGACAGCCCGTCCAGCGGGAGTGAGCACTGACCCGCTCGCACCTCCACGACGTTCCGCAAGCCCCGGGCACTGCCCGGGGCTTGCGGCGTCTCGGGGGCGTGTCACGCACGTCGCGTCCCCGGTCACCCGGTGTGACAGGCTGACCTCATGGCGCTGATCGACACCCTCGTGGGACTCGCGGTCCTGGTGGGAGTCGTCGGGATCGTGGTGCCCGTGCTGCCCGGCTCGATCCTGATCCTGGCTGCCGTGCTGGTCTGGTCCATCGCGGCCTCCACCACCACCGGATGGCTGGTCTTCGCCGTCGTCACGACCTTGCTCGTCCTCGGCAGCATCGTGAAGTACGCCGTACCCGGCCGGGGCCTGAAGACCGCCGGGGTCCCCTCCCGCACCCTGATGGCGGGCGGCCTGCTGGGCGTGGTCGGGTTCTTCGTCGTCCCGGTCGTCGGCCTGGTCCTCGGGTTCGTGCTCGGCGTCTACCTCGCCGAGCTGCAGCGCGTCGGCAGCAGCCGGGCCTGGCCCTCGACGACGGCAGCCCTCAAGGCGGCCGGCCTGTCGATGCTGATCGAGCTCGCGGCCGGCCTGCTGGCCGCCGGCACCTGGTTCGTCGGGGCGATCGCCGGCTGACATGGCCATCGTCCTCGCCCTCTGCTCCGCCCTCGCCTACGGCCTGTCCGACTTCCTCGGCGGGATCCTGTCGCGTCGTACGTCGGCCTGGGCCGTCGCCGTGATCGCCCAGACGTCGTCGGCGCTGTGCATCTGCGCCCTGGCGTTCTTCGTCAGCGGCGACCCGAGCGCTGCCGACTTCCGCTGGGCGCTGCTCGCCGGCGTCGGCAGCGGGATGGGCACCGGGTTCCTCTACCGCGGGTTCTCCTCGGGCCGGATGAGCGTGGTGGCCCCGGTCTCGGCCGTGGGCGCCGCGCTCGTCCCCGTCCTGGCCGGGACGGTCTCCGGCGAGCGGCTCTCGTTGCTGGTGTGGGTGGGCGTCGTGGCGGCCCTGCCCGGCATCTGGCTGGTTTCCAGCTCGCCCGAGGACCCGATCGGGACGTCCGGGAAGCCCGTCTCGGTCGCCGAAGGGCTCGTCGACGGGATCTTCGCGGGTCTCGGGTTCGGCCTGCTCTTCGCGGCGCTGGGGCAGATCCCCGACTCGGCCGGATGGTGGCCGCTCGCGCTCTGCCAGGCGGTCAGCATCCCCGCCGTCATGCTCCTCGCCGTCGCCATGCGGGCGCCGTGGGTCCCTCGTGACCGGGTCGTGCGGCTGGCCGTCCTCGCCGGCCCGCTCGGCGCCGCGGCCACCGGGATGTTCCTGCTGGCCAGCCAGCAGGGCTTCCTCACGGTCGCCGGCGTACTCTCCTCGCTCTACCCCGCGAGCACCGTGCTGCTGGCCGCCGTGCTGCTGCACGAGCGGGTGCACCGGGCCCAGGGCGTCGGTCTCGGGCTCTGCGCACTCGCCGTCGCGTTCGTCGCCGCCGGCTGAACCTTGCCCAAATGCAGCACAGCGCGGTGCGCAACCCCTAGGTTGACCGCGTGGACATCCGACATGCCGTCAACCAGACCCTCGCCCGGATCAGCGGCTACCGGCTGGTGCGCAGCCACGAGGCGCCGCCGCCGTCCGCGGGGGCCGCACCTCCTGCGGAGCCAGGCACGCGCGGCGGCGGCAAGGGACTCCCCGCCGACTACGACGACGAGACCCGGGAGATCTGGCAGCTCGTCCGGAGCCGGACGATGACCGGTCACGCGAAGGTGCACTACCTCACCGACGCGGTGCGGTACGTCGTCCGCAACCAGATCCCCGGCGCCATGCTCGAGTGCGGTGTGTGGCGTGGTGGCTCCATGCTCGCCGTGGCGCACACGCTGCTCCGGCTCGGGGTCACCGACCGCGACCTGTACCTGTTCGACACCTTCACCGGCATGAGCGAGCCCAGTGAGCGCGACGTGCACATCCGGGCCGGCAAGTCCGCCGAGCGGATGCTCACCGACCGCGACCGGGGCGGGCCGATCTGGCGGGTGGCCACGCTGGAAGACGTCCAGGAGGGGTTCGAGCCGCTCGACTACCCGTCCGACCGGATCCACTTCGTGCCCGGCAAGGTCGAGGACACCATCCCCGGGCAGGCACCGGAGCAGATCGCCATCCTGCGGCTCGACACCGACTGGTACGAGTCGACCAAGCACGAGCTGGAGCACCTGTACAGCCGGCTGTCCCCCGGCGGCATCCTGATCATCGACGACTACGGCAGCTGGCAGGGGTCCAAGGACGCCACCGACGAGTTCCTCGAGAGGACGGGCGAGCCGCTGATGCTGACCCGGGTCGCGAGAGGGCGCGTGGCCGTCAAGCCGGGACTGACACCTCAGTCGAGGTAGTCGCGCAGCACCTGCGAGCGCGACGGGTGTCGCAGCTTCGACATCGTCTTGGACTCGATCTGCCGGATGCGCTCGCGGGTCACGCCGTAGACCTTGCCGATCTCGTCGAGCGTCTTCGGCTGGCCGTCGGTCAGACCGAAGCGCATCGACACCACGCCGGCCTCGCGCTCGGACAGCGTGTCCAGCACGGCGTGCAGCTGCTCCTGCAGCAGCGTGAACGACACCGCGTCCGCGGGGACGATGGCCTCGGAGTCCTCGATCAGGTCACCGAACTCGGAGTCGCCGTCCTCACCGAGGGGCGTGTGCAGGGAGATCGGCTCGCGGCCGTACTTCTGGACCTCGATGACCTTCTCGGGGGTCATGTCGAGCTCCTTGGCGAGCTCTTCCGGGGTGGGCTCGCGGCCCAGGTCCTGGAGCATCTGCCGCTGCACGCGGGCGAGCTTGTTGATGACCTCGACCATGTGCACCGGGATGCGGATGGTGCGGGCCTGGTCGGCCATCGCGCGGGTGATCGCCTGACGGATCCACCAGGTGGCGTACGTCGAGAACTTGTAGCCCTTGGTGTAGTCGAACTTCTCCACCGCACGGATCAGACCGAGGTTGCCCTCCTGGATCAGGTCCAGGAAGAGCATGCCGCGGCCGGTGTAGCGCTTGGCGAGGGAGACGACGAGCCGGAGGTTCGCCTCCAGCAGGTGGTTCTTGGCGCGACGGCCGTCCTCGGCGATCCACTCGAGCTCCTCGAGGGCCTTCGCCGCGATCTTGCCGCCCTTGGCGAGCTTCTCGTCGGAGAACAGGCCGGCCTCGATCCGCTTGGCGAGCTCGACCTCCATCTCCGCGTTGAGCAGCGGGACCTTGCCGATCTGCTTGAGGTAGTCCTTGACCGGGTCGGCGGTCGCGCCGGCGACCATGACCTGCTGGACCGGCTCGTCGGACTCGTCCGCCTGGGAGACGACGAAGCCCTTGCTCTCGTCCTCCTCCTCCTTCAGCGTCGGGTCCGTGGCGAGGTCCTTCTCGAAGGCCTCGTCGGGCAGGTCGGGGAGGACCTTCTTGCCGTCGGGTCCGACGACCGGCGCCGCGGCGCCGTTGGCGTCCGCCTCCACGGCCTCGGCAGCCTTCTTCGCGGCGGTCTTGCGGGCCGGCGCCTTCTTGGCCGGAGCTGTCGCGGCCGGGGCGTCGTCCTCGGCAGGGGCGGCCTTCTTGGCCGGAGCCTTCTTGGCGGCGGCCTTCTTGGCGCTCGCCTTCACCGTCGTGCGCGCGCTGGAGGCCGCGGCTGCGACCAGCTTGGGCGACATCGACGCCTTGGTGTCCTCGGCTGAGACCACCACGGAGACCCCTTCCTCGCTCAGGTGCCTGAGCACGGCCTTGAGGTGCTGCGGAGAGGTTGCGGCCGCCGAGGTGGCGGAGCGCAGAGCATCTGCGGAGACCTGTCCGGTCAGTCGGCCTTGCTCGACCAGCGCGACGATGTCGGGATGGGTCAGGACATCAGCGGGAACCTTGCGGGACGTGCTCGACGACACGAACTACCTCTCGTAAAGCGGTTGGCGGGCGCGGCAAGGCCCGTTCACGTCAAGAGCCGCACCTCCATTGTGACACGCTCACCCGGCATTCCAAGCCGGGACCCCACAGGGCGTCTCACATCCGGACAGCCCGCGCGGCACGTCAGACGGACGGGCCGGCGGCGAGCTGGCCGACCTCGGCGAGCCACGAGCGGGTCGCCGGGTCGGGCCGGACCCCCGCTTCGAGCGCCTGGCGCAGCAGGCGCACCAGGGTACGCACCTCGCGACGGTCTCCCCCGGACCGGCCTGGACACTCGTCCTCGAGGAGCGAGAGGTAGAGCGCCTGGGTGCTCGCGGACGGCTCGCTCCCGAGCTCCTCGACCATCAGGGCCCGCAGGTCGGCGTAGACCCGCAGCGCCTGCGGCCGGCTGCCCACCGCCCGGTACGCCGTCATCAGCGCCCGGGAGGCCGGCTCCGACAGCGGGCCGTGCTCGGCGGCGGTCCGCGCGAGGCGCACGGCTCGGGCGCCCTGGCCCGCAGAGGTCGCCGCCTCGGCGGCCCGGGTCAGCACGGTCTCGAGCAGGTCGTCGAAACGCCGCCGGATCTGCCGGGCCCACTCCGCGAAGGGCTCGTCGGCCAGCAGGTCGCCCTGCATCCGCTCGAGCACCTGCTCGGCGCCGCGCACGAGCCGCTCCCCGGAGGCCCGCTCCAGGGACGTGAGCAGGGTGCGTGCCTCGACGAGGTCGACGCGCACGAGCTCCGGGTCGAGCAGGTAGGCGCCGTGCGTGGTGACCAGCGGTGACTGTCCGACCATCGCGGACAGGCTCCTGCGCAGCACGCAGACGTAGCTCTCCACCGACGCGACGTACGACGCCGGCGGACGACCGTCCCACAGGCCCTCCGCCAGCACGTCCTTGGTGACCGGACGGCCGAGCTCGGCCGCCAGGATCTGCAGGACCCGCCGCGGCTTCACCCCCGCCAGGCCGACCCCTCGTTGCTCCGTCGGGCATGCGCGCACCGACGTGGCTCCGAACATGGTGATTTCGATCATGTGACCCCCCAGCCCCATTCCCCTTGCGCCCATTCTGGGCCCGGGAGCTGCGTCCCGGCAGCCCCAGGCTGGGGGGTGGGCGACCCCAACTGTTGAGTAGCCCGGGCGACGCACCACCGGGCGCATCGGAACTACTGCCGCCACCCTTAAGGACAAGGTCCGCTCAGCGCAGACGGACCAGCACCCTGCCGAGCACCCGGTCGTCGGGTACGGCGCCGAAGGCGCGTGAGTCCACCGAACCGGCCCGGTCGTCGCCGAGCACGAAGACCGCGCCGCGCGGCACGACCTCCGGGCCGAACCAGACGCCGTCGACGCTGGCCAGGTCGACGTACGCCTCGCTCACCCGGTGGCCGTTCACGACGAGGTGGCCGTCCGCCAGCCCCACGGAGTCCCCCGCCAGGGCCACGACCCGCTTGACCATCAGGGCGTGCGTGGCGGGAGCGGTGAGCACGACCACGTCCCCGCGGTCGAGGTGCCGGAGCCGGGGCGTGACCTTCTCCACCAGGATCTGGTCGCCCTCGTTCAGGGTCGGCGACATGCTCGAGGAGTGCACCGTGAACGGCTCGGAGAGCACGACCGCCACCAGCAGCGCGACAGCGGCCAGCGACCACGCCACGACGACGAGCTTCCGGGGGCGCGCGTGCTCGACCGGTGCGCGGCTCAACCGAGGACGCCCAGCAGGCGCAGCACCAGCAGGCCCAGCCCCAGTCCGAGCAGTCCCGACGTGACCCGGCGGCGTACGACGGGCGGGGCCAGCGAGCAGAGCGCGGCGACCAGGACCAGCTCGGTCGCCAGACACACCAGGTCCGGCACCCCGACCTCCTCGATGCGTTCACCGGGAAAGACCGGGATGCCGTTGCCGATGCCCCAGGCGACCGGGAGGTGGGTGATCTCGTGCGCCGCCGGCAGGAAGGGCAGGTCCACGGTGCGGCTCGCGACGTACAGCAGGACCAGCCCTACCGTGCCGGCGAGGGCCAGTCCGAGCAGCCACGGCGCAGGGGGCCGGCGCAGCGACCAGACGAGTCCGAGCTGTGCCAGCGTGACGACCACGAAGAAGACGCCGGCCGGAAGCCACTCGTCGAGGTGCTCGGGGACCACCCAGGCGTGCGTGAGCGCGGCAGCCAGGGCGCATCCGGCCGCCAGCAGGCGGGTCGCACGCTCGACGACCGGGTCCGAGACCTCGATGCGGCTCCGCGCCGCTGTCAGGCTCATCGTGCGGCCTAGAGGTCGCCCTCGGGCAGCCACATGGCGCGGCTGCCGAGAGGGTCGTTCGCGGGCATGGCGTCGTCGCGGATCTCGAACTGACCCATCATGTCGTGGTCCTCGTGCACCAGGTTGTGGCAGTGGATCATGTACTTTCCCCGGCCCCTCTCGAACTTGATGAGCAGTCGCACCGACTCGTTCTCGCCGAGGAACACCACGTCCTTGGGGCCCCGCTCGTGCGGCAGGGCCGGCTGGCCGTTGCGGCTGAGCACCCGGAAGTCGATGAAGTGGATGTGCGCAGGGTGGTGCCACCCGCCCGAGGGGTTGCGCAGCTCCCAGATCTCGACGTCGTCGATCTTCGGGTCCGCGAGCACCTCGGCGTAGCGGCTGCGGATGACGTCGTCCCACGTCTTCCCGTTGATGGTCCACTGCGAGTTGGCGCGCACGAAGTCGAACTGCCGCGTGCGCACCGCCGCGCTCTCGGGGACGACCATCGCCGACTGGTTCGGGTTCAGCACGGACGGCACCGAGTTGTTCGTCTTCACGAACTTGTCCCCCACCACGTCGAAGGCCATCACCTTGTCGGTGTTGGTGAAGTCGATGTTGTTCTTCGGGCTGGTGTTTCTCAGCACCACCCGCTGCCCGGCGCGGTACTTCGAGAAGTCGATCACCACCTCGTAGCGCTCGGCGACACCGTGCCGGAAGCTCTGCACGCGCTGCGGCGCCGGCATCAGGCCCGCGTCGGTCCCGATCACGGTCATCGAGTCGCCCGTGCTCAGCGACCACTTGTAGGAGCGCGAGGGTGACGCGTTGAGGATCCGGAACCGGTACTTGCGCCGCTTCACCTTCATCCTCGGCCACGCCCGGCCGTTGACCGTGATGACGTCCCCGTAGACGCCGGAGTCGTCGTTGCGGTCGATCAGCAGGGACCCGTCGTTGTTGAACATCCGGTCCGAGACGATCAGCGGGACGTCGTACTCTCCCTGGGGGAGCGGCAGGGAGAGCTCGAGGTCGTCGATGAGCTGGTACATCCCGGCCAGCCCCATCACGACGTTCTCGGCCGTGTGGTGGATCCCGTGGTCGTGGTACCAGAGCGTCCGGCCGTTCTGCCAGTTCGGGTAGCGGTAGTCCTTGTACTGGCCCGGGTTCGTGAGGTCGCTGGCGTACCCGTCGTACTGCGGCTGGGACGCCTGCCCGTGCAGGTGCACCGAGGTCCACGGCGTGTACAGCAAGGTCGGGTGCTGCTGCGGCAGGTTGTTGATCTGCCGGACCACCACCTCACGACCCTTCCTGACGCGGAACGTCGGGCCCGGCACGATGCCGTTGTAGCCCCACACCTCGGTCTTCAGCCCCGGGATGAACTCTGTGACCGCGGGCTCCATCGAGAGCCGGTAGTAGTCGGTGGTCGCGTCCGTGCGCACCGGAGCGAGGACCGGCGGCACGGTGAACGGCACGGTGAACGGGACCGGCAGGGCGCTCTCCGCGATCCGCGAGCTCGTCGCGGAGAGCGCGTTCACGCTGCGTTCGAGCGGCAGCACGGCAGCGGCACCGGCGAACACCGAGATCTTCATCAGGTCTCGTCGCGACAGCGACATGACATCCCCCTTCGGTCGAGTACGTCGACGCTAGGGATCGCACCTTCGAAAAAGGTTGAGCTGTCCCTTTCAAGGTTTTTCCAAGCCCCTGCTCGCGATGGTGTCCCTCTCCCGCGTCACCGCGGGAGAGGACGAATGGGGAATGTCATGCACACAGGCAGGTGGGGGCTCGTGATGAGAGGCCCGGGAAGCCCGAGAATCAGGTCCCAGGTGGCGGCGCTCAGCGCGGCCACCCTCGTCGCCCTGGGGGTGACACCGTTGTCGGCCGGTCCAGCCCAGGGTGCCGCAGCTCCCGTGGGCCAGGGGTTCTCGGTGACCGCAAGCGACCTGAAGTACATCCTTGCCCAGATCAAGATCGCCGAACGGCACGCGTACACGCAGACTCCCGACAACCCCTGCGGCACGTTGGTGGGCACCGGCCCGGACCAGATCCCCAGTCCCCTGGTGTCCAAGGGGCTGCGCACGGTCGACGGCTCGTGCAACAACCTCCAACCTGGCCAGGAGACCTTCGGTTCGGCCGACCAGGTCTTCCCTCGTCTGGGCTCGAAGTCCTTCCGTGACGCCGAAGGCGTGGAGGCGGGCTTCTTCGGCCCGGGCAGCCCGGCCGTCGCGTCGTCGTCGTACACCCAGAAGTCCGGCAGCGTCTTCGACTCCGAGCCCCGCACGATCAGCAACCTGATCGTGGACCAGACCTCCACCAACCCGGCAGCCGTCGCTGCAGCCGGGTTCCCGGTACGCAGCCAGGGCGACGAGGGCGTGAAGCCCTGCACGTCACCCGGCGTGCCGACCGGCTGCGTCCCCCAGGACGAGACCCTCTTCATCCCGAACGTGACGACCGACGTCGGCCTCTCACCGCCGTACAACTCCCTCTTCACCCTGTTCGGACAGTTCTTCGACCACGGGATCGACCAGACCGTCAAGGGCGGCGGCACCGTCTACGTGCCGATGAAGTCGGACGACCCACTGATTCTGGGGCCCGACCACGCCGTCGGTGGCGGTGACGACCTCCCTCCCGAGCTGCGGTTCATGGTGCTCACCCGGGGCAAGAACCAGCCCGGCCCGGACAAGGTCTACGGCACTGCCGACGACGTCCAGGACGCGCTGAACACCGACTCCCCCTGGGTCGACCAGAGCCAGACCTACACCTCGCACGCGTCGCACCAGGTGTTCCTGCGCGAGTACGAGAGCAACGCGGACGGCAAGCCGGTCTCCACCGGCAGACTGCTGGGAGGTCCAGCCGGCCGCGAGGCCGACGGCATGGCCACCTGGGCGACCGTCAAGGCGCAGGCCCGGGACCTGCTCGGACTGCAGCTGACCGACATGGACGTGCTGAACGTCCCGATGATCGCCGCGGACCCGTACGGCAACTTCATCCCCGGGCCGGCGCGCGGTCTGCCGCAGTACGTCACGGCCGGCGGCCTCGTCGAGGGCGACACCGGCAACCCGGTGCCCGTCCCCGCCGACGTGAGGTACTTCGAGACCCCGTTCCTGACCGACATCGCCCACAACGCCGACCCATCGCCGCAGGACACGGACCACAACCCGCGTACGCCGAAGGTGGCCCCCACGCCGGACGACGACACCACGGCCTCGGCCGACTTCGCGAACCAGCCGGCGGGCACCTACGACGACGAGATGCTCGACGCGCACTTCGCCGCAGGTGACGGTCGTGTCAACGAGAACATCGGCCTGACCGCGATCCACCAGGTCTTCCACTCCGAGCACGACCGTCTGGTGGCCGATGTCGAGCGCACCCTCGGGAAGGCCGGGAACGAGGCACTCCTCGCGGCCTACCGCAACGTCACTGCGATCGACCCGGCGAACCCCACCGGCGCACACACCTTCACCTACGGGGAGCGGCTCTTCCAGGCGGCGCGGTTCGTCACCGAGATGGAGTACCAGCACCTCGTCTTCGAGGAGTTCGCCCGCAAGGTGCAGCCGGCGATCAACCCGTTCGAGCCCTTCGCGTTCACCCAGACCGAGCTCAACCCCGCGATCTCGGCCGAGTTCGCGCACGCGGTCTACCGCTTCGGACACTCGATGCTGACCGAGACGATCTCCCGACGGAACGAGGACAAGCCCGGATCCGACAACGAGTACGGCACGCCGGACGACATCCGTGGCTCGACGAACGACATATCGCTGCTCGACGGCTTCCTGAACCCGCCGGCGTACACGGACGGCGGGTCCGAGGGCCCGCTCACGTCCGAGGAGGCAGCGGGCAGCATCGTGATGGGGATGACGGACCAGACGGGCAACGAGCTCGACGAGTTCGTGACCGACACGCTCCGCAACAAGCTGCTGGGACTACCCCTGGACCTGGCCACCGTGAACATGACACGGGCCCGTTCCGAAGGCGTGCCACCGCTCAACGTGTTCCGGCGCGACGTGTTCACGAAGACCCACGACGCCGCGATGAAGCCGTACACGAACTGGGTCGAGCTCGGTGAGTCGCTCAAGCACCCCGAGTCGCTGGTCAACTTCGTCGCGGCGTACGGGCGTCACCCGTCCATCACCTCGGCGACCACGCTGGCCGGCAAGCGTGAGGCCGCGCGTCTCATCGTCAGCCCGGACGTCCTGGCCGGCGAGAGTGGCCCGGCGGACGCGGCCGCGTTCATGAACAGCGTGCCGGCCGAGGGCGGCACCGACTGGTCCAACGACGGCACGCACTCGCGCACCGGCCTCGACGACATCGACCTGTGGGTGGGTGGCCTGGCCGAGCAGACCAACCTCTTCGGGGGCCTGCTGGGCAGCACCTTCAACTACGTGTTCGAGAACCAGATGACCGACCTGCAGAACGGGGACCGCCTCTACTACCTGGCCCGCACTCCGGGGATGAACCTCCGGACGCAGCTGGAGGGCAACTCGTTCGGCGAGATGATCATGCGGAACACGAACGCCCACACGCTGAAGGCGGACGTCTTCGCGACCGCTGACTGCAAGTTCGAGCTGAAGAACCTGGCGGGCACCTCCGCCGGCTTCACCCAGTTCGGCAACAGGGTCGCCGACGACACGTCCTCCGAGTGCATGGAGCCGGACCTGCTGCTGCGTCTTCCGGACGGCACCATCAAGTACCGCGCCCGGAACACCGTCGACCCGGCCGGCATCAACGGCCAGAGCGTCTACAACGGAACCCCCGGTGTCGACCGGCTGTACGGAGGCAACGACAGCGACACGTTCTGGGGAGGACTCGGCAACGACGTCATCGAGGGAGGTGACGGTGCCGACATCGCGCTCGGAGGCGAGGGCGACGACATCCTCACCGATCTCAACGGTGACGACGTGCCCAAGGGCGGTCCCGGCAACGACGCCATCGACGCCGGGCCAGGTCTGGACATCGTCATGGGAGGTGAGGGCAAGGACTTCACCAACGGCGGGGCCAACCTCAACGAGACCTTCGGTGGCGCCGACGACGACTTCATCATGCTCGGCGAGAGCCTCGACGCGGCCTTCGGGGACAGCGGCGACGACTGGGAGGAAGGCGGGAACCAGCCCGACCTGATGCAGGGCGACAGCGGCAACCTGTTCTTCCTGGACGACTCGCAGCAGCCCGGCTCGGACATCCTGATCGGCCAGGGCGGCGACGACGACTACGACATGGAAGGTGGAGACGACATCGGTCTCGGCGGCCCCGGGATCGAGAAGGTGGCCGGCGCCTCCGGCTACGACTGGGAGATCGGCATCGGGGACCCGCAGCCGCAGGACATGGACCTGCAGATCCCGCTGGCGCCGCTGGACATCCTCCAGGTGGGAGTCCGGGACAAGTTCAACGAGGTCGAAGCGCTCTCCGGCGGTGATCTCGACGACAAGCTCCGCGGCGACGACATCGTCCCCAGCCAGGTCGGCGGTGGCGGGTTCATCGGATGTGACGTCCTGGACCAGCACGGTCTGGACCGGATCGAGGGCCTGGATGCCCTCGTCCCGGACCTCACGACGCCTCTCGCATCCGTCGTGAACCAGTCTGCCTCGAAGGACTGCCCGATCCTGAGCGGTCCGGTCTGGGGTGACGGCAACATCCTGCTCGGCGGTGGCGGCAGCGACCTGATCGAGGGACGAGGCGCGGACGACATCATCGACGGCGACCGCTACCTGAACGTCCGGCTCAGCGTCCGCAACTCCGCGGGCGACGAGATCGGCAGCGCCAGCGCCAACCGGCCGGGGCAGAGCGCCATGACGTCCCAGTACCTGCGAGACGCCGACGGAGCCCTCACCGGACCGACCCTGCAGGAGGCGGTCTTCGCGGGCACCGTGAACCCCGGCGACATCGTCGCGGTGCGGGAGATCAAGTCCGCCTCCGGCGTCGGGGATGTCGACCGTGCCCTGTTCTCGGACGTCCGCGTCAACTACGCGGTCACCACGGTGGGCGGCAACGGGCGCGTCGGCTCGCCGGGCTCCACCACGACGGTCCGGCACCTCACCGGGACCGGCATCGACGGGGTGGACACGCTGCGCAACATCGAGAAGCTGGTGTTCGCCGACTCCGAAGATCCGGCAACGCCCACCGACGTCGTTGCCGTGGCCGGCAACCAGTCGGCAACGGTGACCTGGACGGCGCCCGGGAACGCCCCGGTCACCGACTTCACGGTGAAGGCGATCGACGCTGCCGGAGCGCAGGTCGGAGCCCTCACCGTGGTCCCGGGCAGCAGCACGACGGTGCGGGTCACCGGTCTCACCAACGCAACGGCCTACCGCTTCCAGGTCCGCGCCGACAACGAGTCCGGCCGGAGCGCCTACTCGGCTCCGTCCAACCCGGTGACACCGGCCCCGTCCGCCCCCGATGCACCCAGGATCGGTACGGCGGTCGCAGGGCCCAACGGGACGGCGACGGTCGCCTGGACCGCCCCGGCCGACAACGGCGGCTCGGCCATCAGCGGGTACTCGGTACGCGTGGTGGACGGCTCCGGCACCCAGGTCGGCGCACTGCGGCCGGCAGCCGGGGATGCCACCAGCCTGGTGGTCTCCGGGCTGGCCCAGGGATCGGTCTACCGGTTCCAGGTCTCGGCGACCAATCCGACCGGGACCGGGGCGTACTCGGCGCTGTCCAACACGGTCACGGCCCTCGGCCCGGCAGCCACCGTGGCTGCCCGCACCCCCGCCCCCGGAGCCACCGGGGTCGGTGTGGGCGGCAACGTCACGGCGACCTTCGACCGGGCGGTCACCGGGGTCACGACCACCACGTTCCGGTTGCGCAACATGACCACGAACGCGGTGGTGCCGGCGGCCGTCAGCCTCAGCGCGAACGGGCTGACCGCCACGCTGAACCCCGGCGCCGACCTGGCGAACAGCACGGTCTACCGGGCCGAGCTGGTCGGTGGGGCGGCGGCGATCCGGACGCTCAGCGGCAACGTGGCGCTGGCTGACACGAGCTGGTCGTTCACGACCTCGGCCGACCCGGCACCGACGCTGACGGCACGCTCACCTGCCGCCGGCGCGACGAGGGTCAACACCGGGGTGAACGTCACGGCGACGTTCAGCGAGCGGGTCCAGGGAGCGACCACCACGTCGGTGACGCTTCGCAACGCCGCGACCAACGCCCTGGTGGCGGCCACGGTCTCGGTGAACACAGGTGGCAACGGGCGGGTGATCACCCTCAACCCGAACGCCACCCTGGCCCGCAACACGCTCTACCGGGCAACGTTCACCGGTGGTCCCTCGGCGATCCGGGACCTGGCGAACACACCGTTCGCCGGCGCCACCTGGACGTTCAGGACCCGCTAGGAGCGCACCACAGGCTCGGCGACAGGCACCCCGGAACCCAGGCCGGGGTGCCTCGTCGTGTCCGGGGTGTGGGCCGCTAGGAGGCGGCGGCCCTCTTCTTCTCCTTCTTGAAGGCGCGCACCTTGTCCAGCGACCCCTGGTCGACGACGTCCGCCACCGAACGGTGGGAGCCGGTCTCGGCGTAGTCACCGGCGGCCACCTCCCACCCGTGGGGACGTACGTCGAGCTGCTTGCCGAGCAGGGCGACGAAGATCTGCGCCTTCTGCTTGCCGAAGCCCGGGAGAGCCTGCAGGCGCCGCATCAGCTCGCGCCCGGAGCCGGCCTCGCTCCAGACCCGGTCGGCCTGCCCGTCGTACTCGTCGACGACCATCGCCGCGAGGGTCTGGATGCGCGCAGCCATCGACCCGGGGAACCGGTGCACGGCCGGCGGCACGCTGCACAGCGCGGCGAACTCCTCGGGGTCCGCGGCCGCGATGGCCCCGGGGTCCAGCGAGCCGAACCGGTCGAGCACCTTGGCGGGCCCCGCGAAGGCACGCTCCATCGGGAACTGCTGGTCGAGCATCATGCCCATCAGGAGTGCGAACGGGTCGTCCGTCAGCACCTTGTCGGAGGCCGGGTCCTGGGTGATCTGCAGAGCCATGCATCCATCCTGCCCCACGACCGGCCGAGGCGCTGCGAGGTCAGTCCTCGTCGGCCTTGACCGCCAGCACCGGGCACGGCGCGTCGAGCAGCACCCGCTGGGCGTTGCTGCCGAGGATCAGCTTGCCGACCGGCGAACGGCGACGCAGACCGATCACGATGAACTCCGCGTTCACCTCGTTCGCCACGTTCACCAGGTCGTCGGCGGGGTCCATGCCCCGGACGAGCTGACGCACCTCGTGCTCGACATCCGCGTCGCGCAGCGCACGGCGTACTTCCTCGAGCTGCTCCTCCGACTCGATCGCGTCCTCCCCGCCGAACTCGCGGCCGCCGCGGTGGGAGTTGACCACCACCAGGCGGGCGTCCCGCAAGCGTGCCTCCTCGGCCGCGCGGCGCAGGGCGGCTCGCCCCTCGGGCTTGGGCACGTAGCCAACGACGATGGTCCCCATTGACCGTCCTCCTGCTTCACAGACATCACGACCGGACCCGCACGCGCAGGTCACGGGTGGACGTTATCGCAGGCCAGCCCTCCCGCGCGCCTGTGGACGAACGACGACGTGCTCGTCGCACGGCGGGCATGCTGTCCCGATGGACGTGACCCGCTCCCCCGGCACCGACCGCCGAGTGCTGCTGCGCGAGGAGGTCGGCCGGTTCAGAGCCCGTGAGAGCCGGCGGGTCTTCGACGTCTCGATGCACGTCGGCGTGCTGGCGGGTGCGCGGGACTCGTTCGTGGTCCGGGCCCAGGACCTCCCCGCGGTGGACGCGGCGCTGCGCATCGACGTGGTGTCGGCGCTGCTCGAGGACAGCCCGGACGGCTGGCGCACGGCATGGCTGGTGCGGCCGGGCACCCCCGAGGTGCACGACCTCGACCTGCAGTGGCTGGCCGCCGCCGGCACCGCGTTCGGGATGCACGGGCGGAGCCTGGACGGCTTCTTCGTGGTCACCCGGGCCGGGTGGCGCGACGTGCTGACCGACGAGACGCGGGTCTGGAAGCGCCTGCGCCTGTGAGCGGCGTCAGTCCCAGCTGTGCACGGGGTCGTTCGTGTGCATGTGCTCGCGGTACTCGTTCAGCGTCTTCCGGAGCGCGTCGAGCCGGTCACCGTCGCTCTCGGTCATCCGGGTGTGGAACCGACCGGCGAACCACGAGGCGCCGTTCTGGCCGACGATGCAGCGCTGCTCGATGACGTCGAGCAGCCGGTCCCGCTCCTCGGGCAGCACGCCCCACGACTCGAGGCCGGCCCGCGCCATCGGCAGCAGGCGGCGTACGACGAGCTCGGTGGCGGGCACCTGGCCGAGGCCGGGCCAGTACACCTTGGCGTCGATGCCCTGCCGGGCCGCGACCTGGAAGTTCTCCTCGGCGGCGCTGAAGGACATCTGGGACCACAGCGGCCGCTCGTGCTCGGCGAGCGCGCGGACCAGCCCGAAGTAGAACGCCGCGTTGGCCATCGTGTCCACGACGGTCGGTCCGGCGGGGAGGACGCGGTTCTCCACGCGCAGGTGCGGGGTCCCGTCGACGACGTCGTAGACCGGCCGGTTCCAGCGGTAGATCGTGCCGTTGTGCAGCCGGAGCTCGGACAGCCGCGGGATCCGGCCCGACTCGAGCAGGTCGAGTGGGTCCTCGTCCTCGATCACCGGCAGCAGGGCCGGGAAGTACCTGACGTTCTCCTCGAACAGGTCGAAGATCGAGTTGATCCACCGCTCCCCGAACCACACCCGCGGCCGCACGCCCTGGGCCTTGAGCTCCTCGCTGCGGGTGTCGGTCGCCTGCTCGAACAGCGGCACCCGGGTCTCGCGCCACAGCTCGCGCCCGAGCAGGAACGGCGAGTTCGCCCCGAGCGCCAGCTGCACGCCGGCGACCGCCTGCGAGGCGTTCCAGTAGGCCGGGAAGTCCTCGGGGCTGACCTGGATGTGCAGCTGGGTGCTGGTGCACGCGGCCTCGGGGACGATCGAGTCTGCCGTGGTGCGCAGGTGCTCCGGCCCGCCGATGTCGATCACGATGTCCTCGCCGCGCGCGGCCAGGATCTGGTCGCTCAGCAGCTGGTACCGCGGGTTGGGAGTCAGGGCCGCGGTGCTCATGTGGCCGGCCGCCAAGGTGGGCAGGATGCCGATCATCACCAGGTGCGCGCCGACCTTGCCGGCCTGACCCTCGGCGTGGTTGAGGCTGGCGCGGACCCCGTCCTCGAACTCGGTGAACCCGCGGTCCTTGAGCTGCTTGGGCGGCACGTTGATCTCGAGGTTGAACGAGCCGAGCTCGGTCTGGAAGTCCGGGTCGGCGATCGCCTCGAGGGCCTCGGCGTTCTTCAGCGCCGGGTCGCCGACCGCGTCGACCAGGTTGAGCTCGATCTCCATCCCCGTCATCGGGTGGTCGGCGTCGAACCGCGACTCCCGGAGCATCCGTGCGAAGACGTCGAGGCAACGCCGTACCTTCTCGCGGTAGCGGGTCCGGTCCTCGCGGGTGAACTCCTGCTGTGCCACCTTCTCGCCCATGAGCGGCAGCCTAGCCGTGCGCAGGCCACTCAGCCCGCGTTCGCAGTGGGCACGGTCACGGTGGGCACCGCGCCCCTGCCAGGACCCTCAGGCGTACCGGTGGGACCCGGCGTCGAAGAGACCGTAGGAGCGGGCCCTAGGCCTCGAACAGGGTGAGTGCCCCCTCCGGGAGCGGCCGCCAGGCGGACGGCGGCACCGCACCGGCGAGCGCCTCCGTGAGCAGCGCCGCCAGCCCGTAGTCCGGCTGCGACTCCTGCGCGCAGTCGATCGCGCACCAGGCGAGCGCCCCGTTGCCCGACAGCCAGGCCGCGAACCCGAGCAGGGCGGCCGGTGCCGCACGCAGCTCGACCGGCGCACGGCGTACGACGTCGCGCCACAGGTCCACGTGCAGCGCGGCGTTGCGGTGGGTCATCTCGGCCCACGCCACGTCACGGACCTCGAGGGAGAGGTGCACCAGCACCAGCAGGCGGGCCACGTCGGACGTGTCGAGGCGCACGCGGTCCTCCAGGTGGCGCCGGACCCGGTGACGCACCCAGCGACCCTCGACGACCAGGTGCTGCCGGGCCGCCCCGGCACCGACCGGTGAGTCGGCGGCCTGCAGCATCCGCAGCGCCACCTCGTGGGCCAGCCGCTCGATCTCCTCGGTCTCCGTCGGGTCGGTCCCGACCAGCGAGTCGGCCAGCTCGCGCCGGCTGCCGAGCACGACGGTGCCCTCGACCACGGCCTGCGCCATCAGCGGGTGCGCACTCACGTCGTACGGCGTGCCGGGTCCTGCCCCGGCGTGACCGTCCACGCACCAGAAGCGCTCCCCGTCCGCCCGGACCGCGCACGGCATCTCGACGTGCACCGCCAGCAGGCGGTCGGCGAGGTCGTTCACCAGCGCCTCGGCCAGGCTCGCGTCGTCGGTGTAGACGACGACGGCCAGGCTCCGGACGCCGTTGCGGTGCGCGACGCGGGTCAGGTAGTCGGCGAGGTCCTCGATCTCGACCGGGTCCGACGGCAGGTCGACCCGGGCGTGGAACCGGTGCGTCGCGTCCCCGAGCGTGATCACGACGACCGAGTCCTCGGGATGGAAGCCGAGCAGCCCGGGGACGAGGGCCAGCAGGTCGGCGGGGCCGGAGGCCCGGACGCTGTGCATGTCTGTCATGCCCCGACCCTCGCCGCGACGCCCCGCTGTCGGCAGGGCCGATCTCCCGGCTGTGGAGCAGTCGCAGCCGCCGGACGGTGTGGACGGTTGCTGGCCGGCCGGGTCGTACGACGGACGAGTCGGTGCCGGACGGCATCATGGGGACGTGCGCTCCGACCCGACGATCCTCCACGTCGACCTGGACGCGTTCTTCGCCGCCGTGGAGCAGCGCGACAAGCCGTCGCTGCGGGGCAAGCCGGTCGTGGTCGGCGGCGTGGGCGGTCGCGGGGTGGTCGCCACCGCGTCCTACGAGGCCCGCGCCTTCGGGGTGCGCTCGGCGATGTCCACCCGCGAGGCCCGGGCGCGGTGCCCGCACGCGGCGTACCTCACCGGGCGGTTCGACGCCTACCGCGAGACCAGCCGCCGGGTGATGGCGCTGCTCCGCGAGCTCTCCCCCCTCGTCGAGCCGCTCTCGCTGGACGAGGCGTTCGTCGACCTCGCCGCCGCGGACGTCGAGGACGTCTCCGTCGAGGGCGTGACCGCCGTGGCCCGCCGGCTCAAGGAGGACGTCGCCGAGGTCACCGGCGGGCTGTGCGGCTCGGTCGGCATCGCCTCCTCCAAGCTGGTCGCCAAGATCGCCAGCGACCTCGAGAAGCCCGACGGGCTGGTCGTCGTCCCGCCCGGCACCGAGCAGGACCTGCTCCGGCCGATGAGCGTCAGCGTCATCCCGGGCGTCGGCCCGGCGACCGCCGAGCGGCTGCGCCGGGTGGGCGTGCACACGGTCCGCGAGCTGGAGAACGTCTCCGCCGACGAGCTGGTGCGAGTGGTCGGGCAGGCTCACGGAAGCTCGCTCTACCGGATGGCCCGCGCCGACGACGACCGGCCGGTGGTCGCCGAGCGGGAGACGAAGTCGGTCAGCGTGGAGGGCACCTACGACACCGACCTGGTCGACAAGCGGCTGCTCGAGGGGCTGGTGGACCGGCAGGCGACGCAGGTCGCGGAGCGGCTGCGCAAGGCCCGCATGTCCGGCCGCACCGTCACCGTGAAGATCCGGCTGCACGACTTCACCACGCACACCCGTTCCTCGACGCTGCCGGCACCCACCGACGACACCCGGGTGGTGGCCCGGCTGGCCCGCGCCCTGCTGACCGAGGTGGACACCTCCGGCGGCGTGCGGCTGCTCGGCGTCGGCGTGTCCGGTCTGGCCGACTGGATCCAGGAGGACCTGTTCGCGGACTACGACGACGACGCGGCCGAACCGGTCGAGCCGCTCGCCGAGGGGGCGATCGAGGCGGTCACCCGCGCCCGGCCGTGGGCGCCCGGCATGGACGTGGTGCACGCGGAGCACGGGCCCGGCTGGGTGTGGGGCTCGGGCGTGGGGAGGGTGACCGTGCGGTTCGAGACGGCCGAGACCGGGCCTGGCCCGGTGCGCACGTTCCGGATGGACGACCCGGACCTGGTGCCGCGCCCACGGGAGCGCTCCGAGGACGAGCCCGCGGTCACGGACGCGTGAACAGCACCCGCTCCCCCGGCCGCAGCTGCGCGCACTGCCACAGGTCGTCGGGGTCCACGACCCCCACCACGGGGTAGCCGCCGGTCGTCGGGTGGTCGTGCAGGAACACCAGCGGCCGACCGGAGGGCGGCACCTGTACGGCACCGAGCACGATGCCCTCGCTCGGCAGCTCCGCGTCCGTGCACCGGGTCAGGGCCGGGCCGTCGAGCCGCAGCCCCACCCGGTTCGAGTCCCCCGTCACGACGTACGACGTCGAGGTCAGGGTCGCGAGCGCCGAGCCGTGGAACCAGTCCGCCCGCGGCCCGGCGTACACCCGCAGGACGGCCGGTCGCGGGAACCGCCGCAGCGACCCGGCGTCGGCGCCCGACGGGGACCCGGTCGCCGCGCCGACCGGCAGGACGTCGCCGGCGCGCAGCACCCCGGGACCCACGTGCGCCAGCGTGTCCGTCGACCGGGAGCCGAGCACCGCGACCACGTCGACGCCCCCGCCGAGGGCGACGTAGGACCGGACCCCGCGCACGGCCTGCCCGACCCGCACCGTCGCCCCGACCGGCACGGTCACCGGCTCCGCGAACGGCACCGCCCGGCCGGACACGGACACCGTGCACTCCGCCCCGGTCACGGCCACGCTCATCGCCGCGGAGACGGTGAAGGTCACGCCACCCAGCGTGGTCTCGAGCACCGCGGCCGCCGTGTCGTTGCCGACCAGCCGGTTCGCGAGCTCGGCCGCGGGCCGGTCCAGGGCGCCCGCACGGGGCACGCCGAGGTGTGCCCAGCCGGGACGGCCGGCGTCCTGCACGGTGGTGAGCGGGCCGGCGTCGTGCACCGTCAGCGCCCTCATGCCGGCACGAACCTCACCCGCGTGCCCGGCGGCAGCGTCGCCGGCGGGTCGCGCTCGGTGTCCCACAGCACGAGCGTCGTGCGGCCGACCAGCCGCCAGCCGCCCGGTGAGGCGGTCGGGTAGATGCCGGTGAACGTGCCGGCCAGGCCGACCGCGCCGGCAGGCACCCGGGTGCGGGGCGACTCGAGCCGCGGCACGGTCAGCTCGCCGGGCAGGCCGGTGCAGTAGGCGAAGCCCGGCGCGAAGCCGCAGAACGCGACGACGAACTCGGTCGAGGTGTGCGTGGCCACCACCTCGTCCCGGGTCATGTCCCACAGTCGCGCCACGGCGTCGAGGTCGTCACCGTCGTAGGTCGTCGGCACCTCGACCCGGTCACCGGGCGCGGTCGCGGCGGCGGTCTCCCAGGACGGGAGCGCGGCGGCGAGGGCGTCGACGTCACGGACCCCGTCGAACAGCACGGTGCGGGCGGCCGGGACGACGTCGAGCGCGTCCACCTCCCGGCGGAGCGCCTCGTGGTAGATCGCCAGCGCGGCGGCGGCGTCGGCCACCGAGACGAGCAGCGCGTCGCGTCCGAGCTTGCGGATCTCCACGTCGCCAGTGTGCCGTGACGGGCCCACCGTTCAACGGCGAACGAAGTGTGGGGCCCCTGAAGGTATGAGTTCCAGGGGCCCCACTGTTCGACCGGAGTGCGGTGACGCCTCCGATCGGCCAGTCGAGTTCTCGGGTCCCGACAGCCTCGTCACCTGGCTGCCGCGGCGGGTCGCCCCGCCGTAGGAACCGTCGTCTCCGACCGGTCCCGCTCTCCCTTACGGGAGTGCGTAGGACAGTTCTATGCCCGCCGCGCAGGTGTCGCCAGGGACTTTCGTCCCGAGTCCGGGGCCACTGCTCAGAACGGTCGTACGTCGATCCCCTCGACCGCCAACGCCTCGAGCACGGTGCGTGCCGTGGCCACCGCACCGGGGCTGTCACCGTGCACGCAGACCGAGTCGACCACCCCGGACCGGGCCATCTCCACGGCGCGCCGGGCGACCTCCGCGGGGTCGGTGAGCAGCGCCCCCTCCTGGTCGCGCGGCAGCAGCCGGCCGCCGAACGCACCGTCGGTGTAGCCGCGATCCGGGAAGCCCTCCCGCCACACCGACCGGCCGACCCGGACCGCGAGGTCGAGCAGCACCGAGCCGGGCAGCCCGAGCACCGGCAGGTCCCCGGAGCCGTCGAGCACCGCCCGGGCGTGGTCGGGGTCGTCGGCGGCCCGGTTGTACAGCGCTCCGTGCGGCTTCACGTAGGCCACCCGCACCCCGAAGCGCCGGGCGACCCGGTCGAGCACCAGGACCTGGTCCGCGACCTGCTCCCGCAGCTCGGCGTACTCCACCTCGATCGAGACCCGCCCGAAGTTCTCGCGGTCCGCATAGGACACCTGGGCGCCGACCACGACGCCGCGCCGGGCGGCCTCGCGGCACACCTCGGTCATGGTGGCGACGTCCCCGGCGTGGTAGCCGCAGGCGACGTTCGCACTGGTCACCACGGTGAGCAGCCCGTCGTCGTCGGTGACTCCCTCGCCCAGGTCGGCGTTCAGGTCGATGCGGTTCATGGCACCTCCATGATGCCTGGCCTGCGGCCAACGTAGGCTCCCCGCATGTCCGACCAGCAGCCCCCCGTCGCCCCGCGCGTCCCCACCGAGCGCACCCACCACGGCGACACCGTCAGCGACGACTACGAGTGGCTGCGCGACAAGGACTCGCCGGAGACGGGCGCCTACCTCGAGGCGGAGAACGCCTGGACCGAGACGCGCACCGCACACCTGGCCGGGCTGCGCCAGTCGATCTTCGACGAGATCCGGTCCCGCACCCAGGAGACCGACCTGTCGGTGCCCTACCGGATGGGTGCCTGGTGGTACTACGGCCGCTCGCACGAGGACAAGCAGTACGGTGCGAGCTGCCGCTGCCCCGCGCAGGGCCTGGACGACTGGACCCCGCCGAAGCTGGCCGCCGACGTCGACGTGCCGGGTGAGCAGGTGCTGCTCGACGCCGACGACCTGGCCGCGGGCCACGAGTTCTTCTCGCTCGGCAGCATGTCGGTCAGCCCCGACGGCCACCTGCTGGCGTTCAGCACCGACACCATCGGCGACGAGCGCTACCTGCTGCGGGTCAAGGACCTGCGCACCGGGGAGCTGCTGCCCGACGAGGTGCCCGGCACCCTGGGCAGCGCGACCTGGGACCGCCGCGGCACCACGCTGTTCTACTCGACGGTCGACGAGTCCTGGCGTCCGGACAAGGTGTGGCGGCACGTGCTCGGCACCCCGGTCGCGGACGACGTGGTGGTGCACCACGAGACCGACGAGCGGTTCTGGTCCGGGGTCGGACGCACCCGCAGCGACCGCTTCCTGGTGCTCGCCTCGGGCTCCAAGACCACCACGGAGTACGCCGTCCTCGACGCCGACGACCCCACCGGCGAGTTCCGGGTCGTCGCGCCGCGCCGGCAGGGCGTGGAGTACTCCGTCGAGCACGCCGTGCTCGGCGGGAAGGACTGCCTGCTGGTCCTGCACAACGAGGGGGCCGAGAACTACACCTTGGCCAAGGCGCCCGTCGACGCCACCTCACCGGACCAGTGGGAGCCGCTGCTGCCCTACGACCCGGCCGTGCGGCTGGAGGGCATGGACGCGTTCGCCACCCACCTCGTGCTCAGCCAGCGCAACGAGGGCCTCACCCAGCTCCGGGTGATCCTGCTCGACGACGAGGCCGGGGACGGCCTGGGCGAGGACTTCCTCGTCGAGTTCGAGGAGGAGGTGCACACCGTCGGCGCGAGCGGGAACCCGGAGTTCACCCAGCCCACGGTGCGGCTGGGCTACACCACGATGACCGAGCCGCCGGCGATCTACGACTTCGACCTGACCACCCGCGAGCTGACGCTCCTCAAGCGCACGCCGGTGCTCGGCGACTTCGACCCGGCCCGCTACACCCAGGCCCGCGAGTGGGCCACCGCCGCCGACGGGACGCGGGTGCCGATCTCGATCGTGGTCCCTGCGGACGCGCCCCGGGACGGCTCGACCCCGATGGTGCTCTACGGCTACGGGTCCTACGAGGACTCCACGGACCCCTGGTTCTCGATCGCCCGGCTGTCCCTGCTCGACCGGGGCGTCGGCTTCGCGGTCGCGCACGTGCGGGGCGGCGGCGAGATGGGCCGCCAGTGGTACGACGAGGGCAAGCTGCTGCACAAGAAGAACACCTTCACCGACTTCGTGGCCTGCGCCCGGCACCTCGCGGCGACCGGGTGGACCTCCGCCGACCGGCTCGCGGCCGAGGGCGGCAGCGCCGGCGGGCTGCTGATGGGGGTCGTGGCCAACACCGACCCGGACGCGTTCGCGGCGATCCTGGCCCAGGTGCCGTTCGTGGACCCGCTGACCTCGATCCTCGACCCGTCCCTGCCACTGACCGTCATCGAGTGGGAGGAATGGGGCAACCCGCTCGAGGACGCCGAGGTCTACGCGTACATGAAGAGCTACTCCCCCTACGAGAACGTCGTCGACCAGCGCTACCCGGCGATCCTGGCCGAGACCTCGATCAACGACACCCGGGTGCTCTACGTGGAGCCCGCCAAGTGGGTGGCCCGGCTCCGGGCGACCGTGACCGCCGAGGGCGGCACCGACGACATCCTGCTGAAGACCAAGATGTCGGCCGGGCACGGCGGCGTCAGCGGGCGGCACAACGCCTGGCGGGACCGGGCGTTCAGCCTGGCCTGGCTCCTGGACCGTCTCGCACCCTGAGAAGTCCCTGAGTTCTTCGGTGGATCGGCAACTTCGCCGCACCCTCGTACGTCGTTCTGGGTGAAGCACCCGCACAACGGCGAACGCCGGGTGAAATTCGGGAATCTCGAACATGCGTTCGTCGTTGAGGTGAATACAAGGGCAGACCGATGGGTATGTCTTTGGCCCCATAGGAAGGGAGCCCACGCACCGTGGCAACGACTCGCACCGCTTCGCGTGAGATCGAGGGACGCGACAGCGTCGGCATGTACCTCGACGAGATCGCACGCACACCCCTGCTCGACGCGATCACCGAGGTCGAGCTCAGCAAGACCATCGAGGCCGGGCTGCTGGCCGAGCGTCTCCTCGCCGAGGGACGCGTCGGTCGCAGGAAGGGCGGCGCCCCGAAGTGCGCCAGCGAGGAAGAGCTCCTCTGGCTCGCCGAGGAGGGCCAGCGCGCCATCCAGCGGTTCATCGAGGCCAACCTCCGCCTGGTCGTCTCCATCGCCCGCAAGTACGGCCGCAGCCAGATGCCGATGCTGGACCTGGTCCAGGAGGGCAACACCGGTCTGATCCGGGCCGTGGAGAAGTTCGACTACGCCAAGGGCTACAAGTTCTCCACCTACGCCACCTGGTGGGTGCGTCAGGCGATCACCCGTGGCATCGCCCAGCAGGCCCGCGTCGTACGCCTCCCCGTGCACGTGGTCGAGGAGCTCAACCAGGTCGGCGCCGCGCGCCGGACCCTGGAGCGCCAGCTCGGCCGCGACCCGGAGCCGGAGGAGATCGCCGCGGAGCTCGACATGGACTTCGAGCGGGTCCTGGACCTGATGTCCTGGGGCCGCGAGCACGTCAGCCTGGACACCCCGGTCGACGAGGACGGCGACACCTCCCTCGGTGACCTGATCGCCCAGGAGACCGCGCCGGGGCCGGACAGCACGTTCCTCGACGTCGAGTCGCGTGACCGGCTCGGCCACCTCGTCGAGCTGCTCGACGACCGTGCGGCCGACATCATCCGGTCCCGCTACGGGCTCGTGGACGGGCGGCAGCACAAGCTCGCCGACATCGGCGCCAAGCACGGCATCTCCGCCGAGCGGGTGCGCCAGCTCGAGCGGGAGGCGCTGCAGAAGCTCCGCGACCTGGCCGATCCCGACCTGGCGGCCTGACCCGGTTTGCTCGACGGGTTCGACCGCCAGAGCTGGGCCTGTCGGCCGTAGCGCGCAGGCTGGTTCAGTCTCCGGTCGAACCCGTCGAGACCAGACGCTCGAAGACCTCCGTGACCCGGTCACGGAGGTCTTCGCGTGTCCCGGTGTTGTCCACGACGTAGGTGGCGACCGCGAGGCGGTCCTGGCGGCCGGCCTGGGCGGCCACCCGGGCGAGCGCGTCCTCGCGGCTCATGCCCCGGTCCCGGACCATCCGCTCCACCTGGGTCTCCACGGGCACGTCGACCACGACCACCGCGTCGAACCGGTCCGCCTGCCCGGTCTCCGCGAGCAGCGGGATGTCGTGCACGACCAGCGCCTCCCCGGCCGCCTCGGCCTCGATCTCGGCGCCGCGGGCCCGGATCAGCGGGTGCAGGATCTTCTCGAGCCGACGCCGGGCGGCCTCGTCCGCGAAGACGAGCGCCCCCAGGGCCGGTCGGTCCAGGGCGCCGTCCTCGGTGAGCACACCGGGCCCGAACTCGGCTACGACGGCGGCCAGACCCGGCGTACCCGGCTCCACCACCTCGCGGGCCAGGACGTCGGCGTCGATCACCACCGCGCCCAGCGACTCCAGGATGCCGGCCACGGTGCTCTTCCCCGAGGCGACTCCCCCGGTCAGTCCCACGCGCATCCGCGCAGTATGTCAGCACCGCCACCTGCGACGATGTCGCCATGGCAGACCACGTCGAGCTCCGGCCCGGTGACCGCGTCGCGCTGCTGGTGCCCGGCTCGGCGGCGTACGTCGACCTGGTGATCGGCCTGCTGGCGGCAGAGATGGTCCCGATCCCGCTGGACCCACGTCTCACCGACGCCGAGCGCGGCGACCTGCTCGCGGACCTCGACCCCCGGCTGGTCGTGGACACCGAGGAGCTGGCCGCCTCGATGCTGGAGCACACGCCGATACGGTTCCACCGCGCGCTCCCCCGCTGCCGGCCGATGCACGTCACCAGCGGCACCACCGGCCGGCCGAAGGGTGTCTGGTCCGGGATCCTCGACGAGCCGCGGGCCCAGGCGCTGGTCGACGAGGAGCGCGACCTGTGGGGGTTCTGCGCGAGCGACGTCAACCTGGTGCTGAGCCCGCTGCACCACTCGGCGCCCCTGCGGTTCGCGATGGGCACGCTGCTGGCGGGCGGCCGGGTCGTGGTCCCCGGGCCGTTCGACCCCGCGGCCGTCACCGAGGCGATCGCCGCGGAGCGGCCGACCACGATGTTCTGCGTCCCCACGCACCTGCAGCGGCTGTTCGGGCACTGGGACCGGACCGGGGTGCCGGACCTGTCGTCGTTCCGGCTGGTCGCACACGCCGGGGCGGCGTGCCCGCCGGCGGTCAAGAGGCGCCTGGTCGAGCTCTTCCCCGACGGCTCGACCTGGGAGTTCTACGGGTCGACGGAGGGGCAGTTCACCGCCTGCCGCAGCGAGGAGTGGCAGGCGCGTCCCGGCACCGTCGGGCGGGCCCGGCCCGGGCGCGAGCTGCTGCTGGACGAGGACGGCACCATCTGGTGCACGGTCCCCGAGCACGCCCGCTTCACCTACTGGGCCGCGCCCGAGAAGACCGCGGCCGCCTGGCGCGACACCCCGGGCGGGGCGGCGTTCACCGTCGGCGACCTCGGCCGGCTGGACGAGGACGGCTACCTGTTCCTCGACGGCCGGCGCGACGACCTGGTCATCTCCGGCGGGGTGAACGTCTACCCGGTGGAGGTCGAGAACGCCCTGCGACAGCACCCGGCCCTGGTCGACGTGGCGGTCTTCGGCGTCCCCGACGAGCAGTGGGGACAGCGGGTGTGCGCGGCCGTCGTCGGGGACGTCGACCCCGCGGAGCTGCAGGCCCTGGCCCGGCAGCGGCTGGCACCGCCCAAGCGGCCCAAGGACTACGTCCGGGTCGACCGGCTGCCCGTGACGGCGACCGGCAAGGTCCGGCGGCTGGAGCTACCCGGCCTGCTGGGTCTCGAGTGAGCAGAACGTCCGGCGGTACTGCTGCGGGCTGACCGCCCGCGCCTTGGTGAAGTGGTGGCGCAGCATCGCCGCGGTGCCGAAGCCGACCTCGTTGGCGATCCAGTCGACCGACCGGTCGGTGGTCTCCAGCAGCTCCTCGGCGCGCAGCACCCGCTGGCTGGTGACCCAGGCGTGCGGCGTGGTGCCGGTCTCGGCGCGGAACCTGCGGGCGAAGGTGCGTGGCGACATGCTCGCGGCCCGCGCCAGCGTCTCGACGGTGTGCTGCTCGCCCAGGTTGCTGGTCATCCACAGCAGCAGGGGGCCGAGCGTCTCGACGTCGCAGTCGGGCACCGGGGTCCGGATGAACTGCGCCTGGCCGCCCTCGCGCTGCGGCGGGACGACCATCCGTCGCGCGATCGTGCTCGCCGCCGCGGCACCGAACTCCTGGCGCCACAGGTACAGGCACGCGTCGATGCCCGCGGCGGTCCCGGCACTGGTCAGCACGCGGTCGTCGTCGACGTACAGCACCTCGGGCACCACCCGGGCCCGCGGGAAGCGTGCGGCCAGCCGGTCGCTCCAGCGCCAGTGCGTGGTGCACGAGCGGCCGTCGAGCAGCCCGGCCTCGCCGAGCACGAAGGCGCCGGTGCACAGGGACAGGATCCGGGCGCCGCGGGCGTACCCGGCGCGCAGCGTCTCCAGCACCGCCTCGGGCACCGGGTAGCTCTCGGAGAAGGCGGGTACGGCGATCAGGTCGGCGTCCTCGGCCCGGGACAGGTCGTGCTCCACGGTGAGCCCGAAGCCGGCGTCCATCCGCACCGGCCCGGGGGTCTCCGCACAGACGGCGAAGTCCATCACCGGCAGTCCCTCGTCGGAGCGGTCGCAGCCCCACGCCTCGTGCAGCACGCCGAGCTCGAAGGGGGCCACGCCGTCGTACACCAGGACGGCCACGTTGCTGAGCATGGAAAACAGGATGCCACAAAGTTGGCAGGAAATCGATGCCAGATGTCATCTCTGCCACTCGTGGCAGGATCTGGGTCGGAGCATGATTACTGCCATGAACCTGTTGATCATCATCCTCGCACTGGCCGTCCTCACCGCCCTCCCCTGGATCGCGATGGCTCTGGTCAACTACGTCCGCAACGACGGCTACGGCCGTCCCGCCTCCGAGCACACTCCCCCGCGTAGTCACTACGCCGACCCGTTCGAGCCCCGCTCCCGGCTCGCCTGAGCCCGGACGCAGCAGGGCCCGGTCACCATCACTGGTGACCGGGCCCTGCTGCTGTGCTCAGGCTTGCCGGAGCGTCAGTCGACGACTACTGCTGGCCGCCGGTGAGCTTCTCGCGGAGCGCCTGCAGCGCCTCGTCGGAGGCCAGCGAGCCGGCCACCTCCGTGCTGCCGCCGGTGTCGCCACCAGCGGGCTGCTCCGACG
>CAWEMA010000007.1:0-158622 GCA_963810035.1 uncultured Actinomycetota bacterium | reverse complement strand
CGAGACGACCTCGGACGGGTCGACGTCGTGCTTGATCGACAGCTCACGCGAGGGGATGACGCCCTCGGTCTTGTAGCCGATGTCGAGCAGGACCTCGTCGCGGTCGACCTTCACGATGGTGCCTTCGACGATGTCTCCGTCGTTGAAGTACTTGATCGTGGCGTCGATTGCTGCGAGGAAGTCCTCTTCGGACCCGATGTCGTTGACTGCGACCTGCGGTGCGTCCGAGAGAGTGGGGGTGATCGTCATAAGGGAGCGGATTCCTTGGGATGGATGAAGTTGTGCGGACGCGCGGGATGTCCGGTTTCACTACCAGTGGTCATGAAGGCCGATGAATCGAATGCGACCATCGGCTGATAGCGAGCGAGAACCTGCTCTGTCTGAGACTCCGGCAGACTCCTGCGCACCGGTCAGGATACGCAAGGGAAGGCGCACGCGTCCAACCCGAGGGCGCCCGGTCGTCGCTCCCGGTACGGCGTACAGGTCGCGGGTTCTGGCCAACTGTCCCGCGTGTCGGTTCTGTGAGTCTACGTCCGTCCGCCGGGGCCGGCACCAGGGTGCGGTCGTGGACCGGGACCTCGTCTGACCGGACTGGCCGTACGGCGGGTCGACGTTCACGCAACGGCGTGGACGTCCCCGGTGCCTGCGACAGCGAGCAGACGGTCGTGGGCCCGGTCCGCCACAGGGTTCGCGCCCTTGCGCGAAGCGAGCTCGACGAGCGCGTAGAGGTCGGCGGCCCGGGCACGGTCGAGGAGGTCGTCGGCAGCGTCGGGAACGCGCTCCCTGTAGACGCCGAGGACGGCCTCCATGAGGACCGGATCACGCTCGAAGCGCAGCAGGTTGCCGAGGTCGGTGACCGGCATCCCGGCGTGCGCGAACTCCCAGTCCAGGACACCGGTGACCTCGAGGCGGGCCGGGTCGACCAGCAGGTTCTTCGGGTTGAAGTCGCTGTGTACCAAGCAGGTGCGGTGTACGGCGTCGAGCAGCCCCTGAGCCCGGTCCGCCACGGCCAGCAGCCCGTCGTACGCGTCCTGGGGCCAGGCCTCGAGCGCGGTGCCGGAGCGACGGGCCTGCACGAACTCGACCAGGTCACCGTCCGGCAGCGGCTCGACCCGCAGGTCGCCGTCGGCGAAGACCCCCGGGCGCGGCATCGGCATCTGCGCGAGCCGCGCGAGGACCGCGCCGAGGTTGCGGCCGACCGTGCGGCGTGCATCCTCGTCGAGCTCCGGCAGCAGCAGGTCCAGCCGGGTGCCGGGCAGGAACGAGGTCACCAGCAGCCCCGGGCTGCCGGTGGCCGGGTCCGGCCGGCGGACCTCGAGCACGTCGGGCACCGGGACCAGGCCGCGCACCAGCCGGAGGACGGCGGCGTCGACCTGCGCGGCCTCGGGGCCGCGCCACGCGCTGCGCTCGCCGTAGATGCGCACGACGGTGCGCTCCCCCGCCGACTCGGCCACGAAGGTCTCGCCGCTGTGGCCGCCGGCCAGCGGAGCGAGCCCGAAGCCGTCCGTCGCCTGCACGGCTCGATGCTGTCATGCGGCGCTCGACTATCGTCGGCGCCATGGCGCTCCTCGACCTCGTCACGTTGCCGGTGCGGCTCACCGTCGCCGCCGCGGAGACCACGCTCGCGCTCGGTCAGCTCGTCGCGGCGGAGGGTCCGGTCCGGCGCCGCAACGGGTACGCCGACCGGCTGATGCTGCTGATCGGCGAGGGCGGGATCGCCGAACGGCTGGAGCGGGTGCTCACCGACCCACGCGGTCCGATGCACCTGGTCCACACGGTCACGGCGGTCCTCGACCCGAACCGCCCGCTGGGCCGCGCGCTCGCGCCCGGCGGGACCGTCGACCGGCTGCTGGCCGCGGACGGCCCGATGCACCGGGCCCTCGCCGAGGACGGGGCGGTCGACCGGCTCCTCGAGGAAGGTGGCGCGCTCGACCAGCTCGTCGCCGAGGACGGCCCCCTCGACCGGCTGCTCAGCCGGGAGGGCGCGCTGGACCGGGTCACCCGCCCGGGCGGGGTGCTCGACCGGCTGCTCCAGGAGGACGGGCTGCTGGACCGGCTGCTGTCGGAGGACGGGTTCGTGGAGAAGCTGGTCGCCGACGGTGGCACGCTCGACCAGCTCGTCGAGCTCGGTACCACCCTGGAGCGCATCCAGCCGCGGATCGCCGAGCTGATCGGCCTGATCCCCGACCTGCACGAGTCCGTCGAGACGCTGAACCGCGCCGTCGGCCCGCTCAGCGAGCTGGCCAACCGGATCCCCGGTGGCCGACGACGCACCCCCGTCGAGGCCTAGCCCACGTGCACCCGGCGCGACGTACCGTCTCCGAGACCGAGACCCAACGGGCGAACCGTCGTGACTGGGACGCGTACGCGGACGAGTACCAAGCCACCCACGGCGAGTTCCTCCGCGACGTCGGTTTCGTGTGGTGCCCCGAGGGGGTCGACGAGGCGGACGCACACGTCCTCGGCGAGGTCGCCGGGCGCCGGGTCCTGGAGGTGGGGTGCGGCGCCGGGCAGTGCGCCCGCTGGCTGACCGCTCGAGGCGCGCGGGCCGTGGGCCTCGACATCTCCGAGCGCCAGCTCCAGCACAGTCGCCGTATCGACGACGGGGCGGGCGTGCGCGTCCCGGTGGTGGCGGGTACGGCGACCGCACTGCCGTTCGCGGACGCGTCGTTCGACGTGGTGTTCTCGGCGTTCGGGGCGCTGCAGTTCGTCCAGGACGCCGGCCGGGCGGTGGACGAGGCGGCCCGGGTGCTGCGTCCCGGCGGCACCTTCGCGTTCTCGGTCACGCACCCGGTCCGGTGGACGATGCCCGACGACCCGACCCGCGAGGGCCTGGTCGTCACCAGCTCCTACTGGGACCGGACGCCGTACGTCGAGCAGGACGACGCCGGCCGGGTGACGTACGCGGAGCACCACCGCACGCTCGGCGACTGGGTCGGCCATCTCGCGTCAGCCGGGTTCCGGATCGACCGGTTGCTGGAGCCGGAGTGGCCCGAGGGCCATGACCGGATCTGGGGTGGATGGGGTCCCGAGCGCGGCCGGGTCGTCCCCGGCACCGCGATCTTCAGCGCCACCCGGTCGTAGACAGCACGAAGGGGCGCCGATCGCTCGACGCCCCTCCGCTGTGCTGCTTCGGTCAGATGAACCGGCGACGCAGTGCGAACACGCCGGCGCCGGCACCCAGGACGGCCAGGCCGCCCAGGCCACGGGCGAGGTTGCGGCCACCCTCGCCGTCGTCACCCTTGATCACGTAGCTGTACGCCGTGAGGCCGACCGCGTCCTGCGGGGCGCCGAACGCCATGTCCTCGGTCTGCGCACGCTTCGCGCCGGCCGTCATCGTGGCGTACATCTCGCCGTAGCTCTGCGCGGTGCCCGTGCCCGCCTCGACGAGCTTCTTGGTGCCCTCGTCGGAGAGCCGCTGGGCCCCGTCGACGAGCTTGGGTGCACCGCCGGCGGCCTCGGTGAGACCGTCCGCGATCTGTCCGGAGCCGTTGGCCGCGTCACCCAGGCCCGTGGCCAGCTTGTCCGCACCCGCGGCGAGCTGACCGGAACCGTCGGATGCCTTGCCCGCACCGTCCGAGAGCTGCCCCGCGCCGTCGTCGAGCTTTCCGAGACCGTCCACCAGGTCACCGGTGCCGCTGCGAGCTGCTTCACCGGTCCCGGCAGCCAGTCTCTTCGACGCCGGATCGGCGAGACCGAGGCCGTCGGCAAGCTGCCGGGCACCGTCTCCGGCGAAGGCGATCTTGCTCGAAGCTGGTCGCACCTGCGAGCGCGTCCTGCCCGCCCGGTGCAGCTGCCCCGCTCGATTGGCGGCCTTCGTGAGGCCGCAGGAGCAAGGCATGCCGAGCCCCTCGCGGACACCGCACGGGTCTGCCGGATCCTGCAGGCGCGGTGGGAGTCGTACGCCGGGTCCGACATGCCGGCCTGGATCAGACCGACCCCGTTGATGAGCAGATCCACGCCCCCCGCTGCGGTCTGAAGACCTCTGCAGGTCCCCCGCGCGCCGTCTTAGCGCGCCGATCGCCGGTCAACCTGGCGTCGCCGAATCTGCCAGAGAGACCCGGTCGAGCCCACCGTTTGCCGGGCACCTGCTCCCGGAGGCGAGTCGATCGTGTCCGTGGAGTCGGCGGAGTCGACCTGCGTGATGATCGCGTCGATCGTGCCGCCGCACGTCGCCGAGGTTGTCGGATCCGCGATGGCGGCGCAGTAGCCCTTGACGCGGTGAGCGCTCCAGCCAGCGCTTCGACCGTGCCAGCAGCGGCCAGCGCGTCAGCGATCTTGGCATTGATCGTGTCCACGCCCCCCTCTGCGACCGGGAGGCCCGGGTGGGCCGAGCCGTGCTCAGCATCGCGCCAAGACCTCCGGCGATCTGGGTCGCGCCGAGGATTGCGCCGGGGTCGCCGAGTCCGTCGACGTGAGCCCCGCGCGCAGCGACTTGAGACCCTCGAGCAGGCCGCACGGGTTGCTGGCACCCGGTCGGGTGCCGGCCAGTGGGTCGCTCAGTCCGCCTCGGATGCGGTCCACGCCGTCGCAGTCCAATGCGCCTTCTGGGCACCGAGAAGCGCGTTGTCTGGCGGTCGGTCTGCAGTCGCAGACCGCCGCGAGCGGCCGGCAGACGCGTCAGCCACGCGTCGTGCTGGTCCTCGAAGTCCTCGCCACCAGGGCGCTGTTGGCCATCGGCGAGGTCGTGGCCGCCCTGGACAGCTTGGTCAACGCCGCCGCCGAGATCCCGGCCGCCGCTGTCCAGCTTGCCGGCGCCCGCGTTCAGCTTCTTGCTGCCGGCGAGGGCCTCGCCCGTGCCGTCCGCGAGACGCTTGCTGCCGGAGTTGAGCTTGCCGAGCCCGTCGGCGAGGTCACCCGCGCCGTTGGCGAGCTTCTGCGAGCCGGGAACGGCCTCCCCGGCCAGGCCGGCGTTGAGCTCGCCGGCTCCGTCGCGGAGCTTGATCAGGCCGGCGAGCAGCGTGCTGGCGCCGTCCCGCAGCTTGAGCAGGTTGGCGTCGATCTGGCCGGCACCGTCGGTGAGCTCGGCACCGGTGTCCGCGCCGCCCTTGTAGCTCGTGGCCGCGGTCTTGAAGGTCGGGCTCTCCAGCGGGTTCACCGGCAGGGCCGAGATCTCCGCACGGGGTACGACGCCGTCCTTGACGTCGGCGGTGTAGCCGAAGACCGCGGTCGTCGAGCCGATCGGCGGGAACAGCGTCATGGTGAAGGAGAGCTTGGTGCCGCCCTTGCCGTCACCGGCGATGTTCGCCTGCTGCGACTTCACGTTGGTGAAGTTCGGCGGTGCCACCGTGGACAGCGAGCCGACCATCGGGATCGGGACGTTCACCGTCTTGGTGACCGTGCCGCCCTTGCCGTCGGGGAAGGACACCTCCTGCGGGGTGCCGGTGACGTTCTCGACGGTGTACTGCACCTCGAGCTTGCCGTCCTTGCCGACGACGTCACCCGGCTTCACGTTCTTGCCGTCGAGCAGGTAGCTGACCGAGACCGCGAGCGGCAGCTTGCCCTTGTAGTCGCTGACCGAACGCAGCTTCTTCTCACCCTCGACCTTCGTCCGGGTGACCTGCTCGCCGTTCTTGACCTCGAAGCCGCCGAACCCGTCCAGGTTGCGGAGGTGGTCGGTGGAGATCGGGTTCTTCAGGTCGACCGAGCCGTTGCCGGTCATCGCGAGCTGCTCGTAGACCCGGCGGGTCTGGATCTGACCGGTCGGCGAGGTGTAGACCTGCACGGTCTCGGTGTTCACGACCTTGACGTTGCCGTCCGCGGCGTACGCCGGGGTGGCAGCCACCGTGCCGACGATGGCGGTGACCGTGGCGACGGCCGCGTACCGAAGGGATGCGTTCAGACGCGGGTTCACTGGGTCTTCTCCATCATGAAGTCGTCGAGGCGGGCGTCGCTCGCGGTGGCAGCGGTGCTGTCGTCGGAGGGGGTCTCGTCGCGGTGCGCGTGCGGCGCCCGGTCCGGCTCGCTGGTGGGAGCGAGGATCGCGGCGGCCAGGAAGCCCACGGCGACGTTGAAGAGCAGGGTGGTGGCGGTGCTCACCGAGGTGGAGGCCAGCTCCGGCGGGGCGGCCGCGTAGGTGAACTCGTAGGCGCCGGTGAGCGCAGCCGTGCCGAGCAGCGTCGTCCACAGCGGCAGGCGGTCCATCGAGACCGCAGTGATGCCGACGCAGAGCAGCACCACCAGGCCGACGGCGACCGCGCGGCCGCCGGCGGTGTCGGGCAGGAGCGCGGCGCGCACGGCGTAGCCGACCCAGGCGACCACGAAACCGGCGGCGAAACCGCCCAGGCGGACCAGCGGCGTGCGGTCCGGCACCAGGGCGACGACGGCACCGAGGGCGCCGCCGAGAAGAGCGACCGACTCGAGCTCGAGGTCGAGCGCGGAGCTGATCAGGACAACCAGGACGGCTGCCGCAGCCAGGATGACCCCGGCCACGAGTGTTTTGCGCATGCGAGCGCGCTCCCTCCACAAAAAAAGTCGCCGACCCGGGACCCGGTATCGGCGTCCGGCTCCCTCCCGTGGGCACCAGATCTCGCAGGAGAATACGCTACTTTTCGGTAACCGAAAGAGATCTTGTGCAGAAATATCGCCTTTGTGGGTGTTGGTCGCCGCGCGGCTGGGTATAGGCGGAGGTTCTGCGGTGAGCGAGACGGCGTTCCGGCCGATCCTCCGGGTGACGCGGGCCACATCGAGGTGGGTGCTCTCGCCACGCCGCACCGGTCGGGTGTCCACCGTGCAGAACGCCTAGGCTCGACGGGTGAACCTACGCACGACGACCCGCAAGGCGCTGCGCGACAGCGCGGCGATCGCTGTCGCGATGGCGGTCATGAACGTCACGACGTACGGCTTCACCATCCTGGCTGCCCGGCTGCTCGGCCCGGCGGAGTACGGCGCCCTCGCGGCCGTCATGGGGCTGCTGCTCGTCGTCAACGTCCTCTCGCTGGGCCTGCAGGCCACCGGTGCGCGCCGGGTCAGCGCGGCACCGCAGAACCTGCCGCACATCGAGCGCGAGGTGATGTCGGCCAGCTACCGGTCGGCTGTCGTGCTGGCTGTGGTGGCTCTGCTCGCCTCCCCCGTCATCGCCGGCCTGCTGCACCTCGACTCGTGGCTGATCCCGGCCATGGTGGCGGTGACCGTGCTGCCGCTCACCGTGATGGGTGGGCAGGCCGGGATCCTGCAGGGAGAGCGTCGCTGGGGACCGCTGGCCGGGATCTACCTGAGCGTCGGCCTCGGGCGCATCGCGTTCGGCGCGCTCGCGCTCCTCATCGTCCCGAACACCCTCTCGGCCATGGTCGGGATCGCCGTGGGCGCGGTGGTGCCCACCGTGGTCGGAGGTGTCGCCCTGCACCGGCTGGCGCACGCACGGCAGGGCCGGGGCGAGGGCAGGGCGACCGACCCCGGTCGACCCCATCCCTGGGCCCGCGGCGGCGTGCTGCGCGAGGTCACCCACAACTCGCACGCCCTGCTGGCGTTCTTCGCTCTCTCCAACGTGGACGTGGTCACCGCCCGCATCACCCTCGACGAGCACCAGGCCGGCCTGTACGCCGGCGGGCTGATCCTGACCAAGGCCGTGCTGTTCCTCCCCCAGTTCGTCATCGTGCTCGCGTTCCCGTCCATGGCTGCCAACAGCGCCAGCGGTTCCACCCGACGCCGGAGCCTCGTCCTGGTGCTGGTCATCGGCCTGGCCACCGTCGTCGGCGTGGCCGTGCTGCGCGGCATCGCGGTGGAGTTCGTCGGGGGCGGCCAGTACAGCGAGATCTCCTCGCTGCTGTGGGGGTTCGCCGTGCTCGGCACCCTGCTGGCGATGCTGCAGGTGATGGTCTACGACGTGGTGGCCCGTCAACGCCGCCGGGCCGTGTACGTGGTGTGGACGGCACTGGTCGCGGTCCTGTGCGCGATCCCGTTCGTCAGCACGGTGGGCCAGTGGCTGACCGTCGTGACGACCGTGGACACCACCCTGCTCGTCGTACTGCTGCTCATCAACCTGCGCAGGACCGACGCGCCGTTGCCCGCGCCGACGACGGACGCGGCCTCGCTCAGCTGACGTGAGCTGCCCGCACGGACAGCCGCCGAGGGCTCAGCTCAGTGCGCGGCCTCGTGCCAGCTCGCCCCGGTGCCGACGGAGACGTCGAGCGGGACGGTGAGCTCGGCGGCGGCCGCCATCTGCTCGCGGACCAGCTTCTCGAGCGCCGCCGACTCGCCGGGAGCCACCTCGAACACGAGCTCGTCGTGCACCTGGAGCAGCATCCGGGACTTCAGCGACGACTCGGTCAGAGCCGCGTCGACCTTGAGCATGGCCACCTTGATGATGTCGGCGGCCGAGCCCTGGATGGGCGCGTTGAGCGCCATCCGCTCGGCCATCTCCCGCCGCTGCCGGTTGTCGCTGGTCAGGTCGGGGAGGTAGCGCCGACGACCCATGATGGTCTCGGTGTAGCCGCTGCGACGTGCCTGGTCGACGATGCCGGCGAGGTAGTCCCGCACCCCGCCGAACGTCTCGAAGTACTCGTCCATCAGCCCCCGGGCCTCCGCGGGGTCGATGCCGAGCTGCTGGGCCAGGCCGTAGGCGGACAGGCCGTAGGCCAGGCCGTAGTTCATCGCCTTGATCTTGGCGCGCATCGCGGAGGTGACCTCGCCGGGCTCCACCTCGAAGACACGCGCCGCCGTCACCGAGTGGAAGTCCCGCCCGGAGCGGAACGCCTCGATCAGCAACGCGTCCTCGGACAGGTGCGCCATGATCCGCATCTCGATCTGGCTGTAGTCGGCGGTCAGCAGCGACTCGTAGCCGGCGCCCACCACGAACGCCTCGCGGATGCGGCGGCCCTCCTCGGTGCGCACCGGGATGTTCTGCAGGTTGGGGTCGGTCGAGGAGAGCCGGCCGGTCGCCGCGATGAGCTGGTTGAAGGTGGTGTGGATCCGGCCGTCCGAGGCGACCGTCTTGAGCAGCCCCTCGACGGTCTGCCGCAGGCGGGCCACGTCGCGGTGCCGCAGCAGCGCCTCGAGGAACGGGTGCTCGGTCTTCACGAACAGGGCCTGCAGCGCGTCGGCGTCGGTGGTGTAGCCGGTCTTGGTGCGCTTGGTCTTCGGCATGTTCAGCTCGTCGAAGAGCACCACCTGGAGCTGCTTGGGCGAGCCGAGGTTGATCTCCTTGCCGATCGCGGCGTACGCCGCGTCGGCGGCCTTCTTCACCTCACCGGCGAAGTGCGACTCGAGCGCCTCGAGGTTCTCCACGTCGACGGCGACGCCGATGCGCTCCATCCCCGCGAGCAGGTGCACCAGCGGGAGCTCGACGTCGGCGAGCAGCCGGGTCCCGCCGCGCTCCTCGAGCTCCGCGTCGAGCGCCTCGGCGAGATCGAGCACGGCCCGGGCCTGCAGCATCGCGGCGTCACCGGCCGAGTCCTCCCCGACGCTGTCGAAGGTGAGCTGGCCCTGGTCGGCGGGCTCCCCCGCCTTCAGCTCCCGCTTCAGGTAGCGCAGGGTCAGGTCGGCCAGGTCGTAGGAGCGCTGGTCGGGACGGGCGAGGTACGCCGACAGCGCCGTGTCGCGCTCGAGCCCGGCGAGCCGCCAGCCACGCGCTGCGATCGCCAGCATCGGGCCCTTGGCGTCGTGCAGCACCTTGGGCACCGCAGGGTTCGCCAGCCAGCCGGCCAGCACCTCGTCGTCCTCGGGGGTCAGCTGCTCGACGTCGAGCCAGGCGGCCGCGCCGTCCCGGGTCGCGAACGCCACGGCGAACACCTCGCCGCTGCCCGCGCGCCAGCTGCCCTGCACCTGCATCCCGACCCGCTCCGGCGCGGACGCGTGCTCGGCCAGCCAGCCCTGCAGCGCACCGGCCGCGAGCCGGGTCCCGTCGAGCTCGAAGCCGCTGTCGTCGATCTCCTCCTCGGACTCCAGGGTCGCGAAGAGCCGGTCGCGCAGCACCCGGAACTCGAGGCTGTCGAAGAGCTTGTGCACCTCCTGGCGGTCCCACGGCTGCACCACCAGGTCGGTGGGCTTCGCGGACAGGTCGAGGTCGCAGACCAGGGCGTTGAGCCGGCGGTTGCGGATGACCTCGCCGAGGTGCTCGCGCAGCGAGTCCCCCGCCTTGCCCTTGATCGCGTCGGCGTGGGCGATGACGTTGTCGAGCCCGTCGTACTGGGTGACCCACTTGGCCGCCGTCTTGGGACCCACGCCCGGGACGCCGGGCAGGTTGTCCGAGGTCTCCCCGACCAGTGCGGCGAGCTCGGGGTAGCGGTGCGGCGGCAGGCCGTACTTCTCCTCCACGGCCTCCGGGGTCATCCGGGCCAGGTCCGAGACCCCCTTGCGCGGGTAGAGCACCGTGCAGCTGTCGCTGACCAGCTGCAGCGCGTCACGGTCCCCGGTGCAGACCAGCACCTCGAAGCCCGCGTCGACTGCCTGCGTGGTGAGCGTGGCGATCACGTCGTCGGCCTCGAAGCCGTCCTTCTCGATCGTCGCGATCCGCAGGGCGGCGAGCACCTCCTGGATCAGCGAGACCTGCCCCTTGAACTCGCTCGGCGAGGTGGAGCGGTTGGCCTTGTACTCGGCGTACTCCTCGGAGCGGAAGGTCTGCCGGGACACGTCGAAGGCGACCCCGACGTGGGTCGGGTGCTCGTCGCGCAGCACGTTGATGAGCATCGAGGTGAAGCCGTAGACCGCGTTGGTCGTCTGCCCGGTCGTGGTCGAGAAGTTCTCCACGGGCAGCGCGAAGAAGGCTCGGTAGGCCAGGGAGTGACCGTCGAGCAGCAGCAGACGGGGGCGGTCGGCGACGGGTGCGGCGGAGGCAGGCTGGTCGGGCACGAGGCAACCCTAGTCGGCACCTCCCCCAGCAACGTCAGGGAGTACGGCGCCGCAGACCGCCCCGGGCGGGGGTCAGGACGGGCGGGTCTGGGCGCGGCGCATCGAGCGTCGCTGGGCCAGGACGTGACCGACGCTGCGGTGGCTGCGGGTGCCGACCCGGGCCGCCGCGGGCGGGTCCACCGGGAGCTTCGCACGCAGCGCGGCGACGGTCGTCCCGCGGACCACGGCGATCTGGCCCAGCCCGAGCCGGGCCATGAACCGGTTGGCGTCGCGGGACGCGCTCGCGGCCGCGGCGACCACGTGCACGGTGTCCTTCTCCTCCGCCCACGTCACCGTCGCCTCCATCAACGCACGACCCACGCCGTGGCGGCGGAACGACTCGATGACCTGCAGGTGCATGACGTAGATGGCGGTGTCGTGGTGCACCGGCGACAGCGGCGCGCGGGCCAGGTGGACGGCGCCGGCGACCTGGCCCTCGATGCGCGCGACCAGCAGCCGCTGGTCCGGGTCGGCCGCGATGCGCGCGATGGCCGCAGCGGCCTCCTGGGTGGCGTGCGGGGTGGCCCCGCCCTCCGGCGTGCGCCCGGCCAGTCCTCCCCAGATCGCGACCAGGGCCTCGGCGTCGCCGGGCGCCGCGTCACAGATGTTCACCGCGCAGCGAGACACGAGGGCACCTTCCAGCCGGTCGACCGGCGTCTGAGGAGGCCGCGGGGGTAACCGTGGCCGGCCGGCCCGTCGGGCGCCCCCGAGCCTCACGGACCTGACCGAGGTGAGAGATTACGCCTACAAAGCAGGAAATGGGTAGCCGGGTGGACCGGACCCTGTGGACGACGAGGAGGACGCGATGTTCCCGGGCATCGGCACCGTCGTGAACATGGGCACGGTGCTGCTCGGCACCGCGATCGGGGTCCTGGTCGGCCACCGGCTCGGCCAGCGGACCCGCGACGTCGTCACCGACGGTCTCGGCCTGGTGACGCTGCTGATCGCCGCGTCCGCCGCGACCAGCATCGGCGACCCGGCGTGGTCGCGGGCGGTCGGGACCAGCGCCCCGATGCTGATCGTGCTGGGGTCGATCGTCCTCGGCGGGATCACGGGTTCGGTGCTGGGCATCGAGCAGCGCCTCGAGGGCTTCGGCGCCTGGCTCCAGGCCGCCCTCCGGCGCTGGTCGCGGACCTCTTCCGGCGGGGCGGACCGGCAGCGCTTCATCGAAGGGTTCGTCACCAGCTCCCTGGTGTTCTGCGTCGGCCCGCTGACCGTGCTCGGCTCCCTCGACGACGGCCTCGGCAGGGGCGCGGACCAGCTCTTCCTCAAGTCCGCCTTGGACGGGTTCGCCGCGATCGCGTTCGCCGCCTCCCTCGGCTGGGGGGTCGCCGCCAGCGTCCTGGCCCTGCTCGTGGTCCAGGGGTCGCTGACGGTCCTCGGCGCGGTGCTCGGAGACGTGATGCCGGCCGCGCAGGTCGCCGCCCTCACCGCCACCGGCGGGCTGATGCTGATCGGCGTGGCCCTCCGTCTGCTCCGGATCAAGCAGCTTCCCGTCGGCGACCTGCTCCCCGCGCTGGTCGTCGCTCCCCTGCTGACCGCGCTGGTGGCGGCACTGCGCTGACGCGGTACGTCGTCGCGTCGTTCCAGGTTGGTCTCGCCAACCAAACCGGCTCGCTCATATTTTGTTGCGTCAAAGGTCCCCAACACCGGTTGGTTGGTTCTAGGCTCACCAATTGGCGAGGGGATGTTGCGGGAGCGTCGTACGCGATTCACACCGCGGAATCACGCTGTCGCTATAGTCCCGCGTCACACGTGAGACAGACGAGGCGACAGGAGTCCCATGCACGCCCGCCCCAGAAGCATCGCCGCACTGCTGATCGCTTTCGCGATCTCGGTGCTCGTGATGACAGGCAGTGGCCCAGCGTCCGCGGCTCCGGTGCAGCACGCCGGAGAGTCGGCCTGCGTCAAGCCCCCGCCGCGCAACGACGACACCATCCACATCCAGGGCTGCCTGTCCGACCTGCGCGAGAAGCCGCCGGCCCCCGTGCCGGACGTCAAGATCTCGGTCGAGGACGACACCGGCAAGTCCATCGGTCAAGGCACCAGCAACGCGTCGGGTGTCTTCGACATCCCGCTGCCGGGCAAGTCGATCGACAACCTCGGTGAGACCTTCACCGTGAAGATCGACAAGAACTCCCTGCCCGAGGGTGCGGCGCTCCGCAACCCCAAGCAGGTGGCCCTCAAGGTGACCATCAAGCTGGACTCCGACGTCTTCGTCACCTTCCCGATCGGCAACGAGACCGCGGCGGGCGCCGGCAAGGCGACCCAGGCCCTGCAGCTGGCCGTCGGCGGCCTGGTCTTCTCGCTGCTGCTGGCGATGGCCGCGCTCGGGCTGTCGATGATCTTCGGTACGACGGGCCTGACCAACTTCGCCCACGGTGAGCTGATCACCTTCGGGGCGCTCGTCGCCTACGGGGTCGACGCGCTGCCGGGCACGATCACCATCGGCGGCACGAACGTCACCATCGCGGTGGCGATCATCGTCTCCGCGATCGCGTCCGCCGGCTTCGGCTGGCTCAACGACCGCGCGCTGTGGCGTCCGCTGCGGCACCGCGGCACCGGCCTGATCGCGATGATGGTCGTCAGCATCGGTCTGTCGATCTTCCTGCGCAGCATCTTCCAGTACCTCGCGGGTGCCAACACCCACCAGTACTCCCAGTTCTCCAGCCCGAGACCCTGGCACTGGGGCCCCGTCCTGGTGACGCCCAAGGACGTCTTCATCGTCGTCTTCTCCACCGTCGTACTGGTGCTGGTGGTGATCGCGCTGCAGCGCACCAAGCTCGGCAAGGCGACCCGTGCCGTCGCCGACAACACCGCGCTGTCGTCGGCCACCGGGATCAACGTGGACCGGGTCATCTCGGTGGTCTGGATCGTCGGCGCGATGCTCGCCGGCCTGTCGGGCGTGCTGCTCGGGATGACCCAGGGGTTCGACTACCAGCTCGGGTTCAAGATCCTGCTGCTGGTCTTCGCCGCGACGGTCCTCGGCGGCCTGGGCACGGCGTGGGGCGCGATCGTCGGCGCCCTGATCATCGGCCTGTTCGTGGAGGTCTCCACGCTGTTCATCCCGGCCGAGCTCAAGTTCGTCGGCGCACTCGTCGTACTCATCGTCGTTCTGCTGATCCGGCCCCAGGGCCTGCTCGGCAAGGCCCAGCGGGTCGGTTAGGAGACAGGACCACATGGACTGGCACGCAATCTTCAGCCAGGCCCTCCAGCAGGGTCTGGGCCCCGTCGCCGGGGTCTACTGCCTCGCCGCGATCGGCCTGAACGTCCACTTCGGCTACACCGGCCTGCTCAACTTCGGCCAGGCCGGCTTCATGGCGGTCGGCGGGTACGCCGTCTCGTCCTTCGTCGCCACCTGGGGGCTGTCGTTCTGGCTCGGCTGCCTGGTCGGGCTGGGGGCCGCCGCCGTCCTCGCGCTGCTGCTGGGTGTGCCGACGCTGCGGCTGCGCGCGGACTACCTGGCCATCGTCACGATCGCCGCCGCCGAGATCATCCGGCAGACGATCGGCTCGGTGACGCTGCTGAAGTTCTTCGGCGGCCAGGACGGCCTGCAGGGGTTCAACCGAAGCTTCGCCGACCTCAACCCGTTCAGCGGGCGGATCGGCATCCCCGGCGTGGTCACCTGGCGTCCCTACGACTTCTGGACGCTGCTCGTGTGCTGGTCGCTCGTCGCCCTCTGCTGCCTCATCGTGTGGGCGCTGATGCGCAGCCCGTGGGGACGGGTGCTCAAGGGCATCCGCGAGGACGAGGACGCGGTCCGCAGCCTCGGCAAGAACGTCTACGCCTACAAGATGCAGTCCCTGGTCATCGGTGGTGTGATCGGTGGCCTGGCGGGCATCATGTCCGCATTGCAGCACTCCGCGATCAACCCGTCGTTCTTCGCCACCGACACCACGTTCTTCGCCTACACGGTGCTGCTCGTCGGTGGCGCCGCCCGGGTGCTCGGCCCGGTCGCCGGAACGATCATCTTCTGGTTCCTGCTCAGCTTCCTGGACCTGTTCTTCGGACAGGCCACAGGTGGGACCGACCCCATGATCCCCGCCTCGATCATGAACAGCACCCAGGCCAGCCTCATGCGGTTCATCTTCCTGGGTCTCGCGCTGATGCTGCTGATGATCTTCCGACCACAGGGAATCTTCGGAGACCGAAGGGAGCTGGCTCTCGATGCCCGCTGACACCGCAGCAGACGACGCTCGATCCGACGGCGCCGGGACCGACGGCCGTCCGTCGACCGCGACCGTCGACATCTCCGCCGCCCGCGCGGCCCTCCGCGAGGTCCCGCACGAGCCCGGTGCGAAGAAGCCGGACCCGATCGTGGTCGCGGACGGCATCCGACGTACGTTCGGCGGCCTCACCGCCGTGGACGTCGACCACGTCGAGATCCAACGGGGCGTGATCACCGGCCTGATCGGACCGAACGGTGCCGGCAAGACCACCTTCTTCAACCTGCTGACCGGCTTCGACCGGCCCGACGCGGGCGACTGGTCGTTCAACGGCAGCAGCCTGCGGGGTGTGCCGGCCTACCGGGTGGCGCGGCGCGGCATGGTCCGCACGTTCCAGCTGACCAAGGTGCTCTCCAAGCTGACCGTTCTGGAGAACATGCGGGTGGGAGCGACCGGCCAGAACGGCGAGAGCCTCCTCAAGGCGATGTTCGCCCCCTTCTGGCGCAGCCAGGAGAGCTCGAACACCGAGAAGGCCGACGGCCTCCTCGAGCGCTTCCTGCTGATCAAGAAGCGCGAGGACTTCGCGGGCTCGCTCTCCGGTGGGCAGCGCAAGCTGCTCGAGATGGCGCGGGCCCTGATGGCCGACCCCGAGCTGGTCATGCTCGACGAGCCGATGGCCGGTGTGAACCCCGCCCTCAAGCAGTCGCTGCTTGGTCACGTGAAGTCGCTGCGCGACGACGGGCGCACCGTGCTGTTCGTCGAGCACGACATGGACATGGTCCGCGACATCTCCGACTGGGTGATCGTGATGGCGCAGGGCAAGGTCATCGCCGAGGGTCCCCCGGACTCGGTGATGGGTGACCAGCGGGTCATCGACGCCTACCTGGGCTCGCACCACGACCAGGACCTCAGCGAGGAGATGGAGCAGCAGATCCTCGCCGAGGCCCAGGCCGAGATCGACGACGAGCACACCGAGACGCCCGCTGCGGAAGCGAGCGAAGGAGAGCAGCGTGTCTGAGACCACCACGGACGCCACCGACCGCAGCGAGCACCTCAAGGCAGCCGAGGGCGCCGTACTCCGTGCGGACAACCTGATCGCCGGCTACCTGCCGGGCGTCAACATCCTCAACGGCGCCGACCTGTACTGCCAGGAGAACGAGCTGGTCGGCATCATCGGACCGAACGGTGCCGGCAAGTCGACCCTGCTCAAGGCGCTGTTCGGCCTGGTGAAGATCAAGTCGGGCACGGTGAAGCTCAAGGGCGAGGACATCACCAACCGGCGCGCCGACCACCTGGTCACCAAGGGGATCGGCTTCGTGCCGCAGACGAACAACGTCTTCCCCTCCCTGACCATCCAGGAGAACCTCGAGATGGGCGTCTACCAGCGCCCGAAGTCGTTCAAGAAACGCTTCGAGTTCGTCGGCGACCTGTTCCCGGCCCTGATCGACCGCAAGGCGCAGCGTGCCGGCTCCCTGTCCGGTGGCGAGCGGCAGATGGTCGCCATGGGACGCGCCCTGATGATGGAGCCCTCGGTGCTGCTCCTCGACGAGCCCTCGGCCGGTCTCTCGCCGGTCCTCCAGGACGAGGTGTTCGTGCAGACCCGCCGGATCAACCGCGCCGGTGTCTCGGTGGTCATGGTGGAGCAGAACGCCAAGCGGTGCCTGCAGATCTGCGACCGCGGCTACGTGCTGGACCAGGGCCGCAACGCGTACACCGCGAACGGCAAGGACCTGATCAACGACCCCAAGGTCATCGAGCTCTACCTCGGAACGCTCGCCAAGAAGAACTGACCGGCAGCGCGTCGTCGCCTCGGGCGTACGTCGCGCCGCCGCTCCCGCAGCACGAAGAAGGGGCCCGACCAACAGGTCGGGCCCCTTCTCGCTGTCGTGCTGGGATCAGATCACGCCGGTGACGTACTTCATGGCCTTGTACGTGTTGGTGGCGTCGTACTTGAAGATGCCGATCGTGGCCTTGGTCGGGCTGCCGGTGTCGCCCAGGTCGCACGGACCCGAGACGCCCTGGTAGTCGATGTCCTCGCCCTTCTTCAGCAGGTCCGCGCACTCCTTGAAGCTGGAGCACTCGGTGCCGTCCTTGGAGACCTTGATGATGTCCGGCGCGAACGTCGTCGGGTCGTCGGTCTTGGCCTCGATGGCGGCCAGCGCGGTGAGCACCGTGGCGTCGTAGGACTCGGGACCGTAGGTGAAGTCGCTGAGCTTCGGGTTCGTCTTCTTCATCCGGGCCTTGAAGTCCGAGGTCAGCTCCGCACCGGGGTACGTCGCCTTCACGCCCGTGAGCGTGCCCTTCGGGAAGTCCTTCGAGTAGTCGGCGGTGTTGCCGTCCACGAAGTAGGTCTGCACGTCCTGCGGGCCGACACCCTTGGCGATCAGCTGCGGGATGAGCTTCTTCGTCTCGTCGAAGGCGACCAGAACGATGGCGTCGGGCTTGGCCGCGGCGACGCTGTTCACCTCGGCGGTGAAGTTCGTCGCGTCGGCCGAGTAGAGCTTCTTGATCGCCACGTTGCCGCCGCCGGCCTTGATGCCCTTGTCGATCTGCCCGGCGAGAAGCTCACCGTAGGAGTCCTGGCGGGCCAGGATCGCGACGTTGTTCTTGCCGTCCTCGATCAGGGTGTTCGCCATCACGGCGCCCTGCAGGACGTCGGACGGAGCGGTGCGGAAGTACAGGTTCTTCGGGTCCGTCTTCGGGTCGTCCAGAGCCGGCGACGTGTTCGCGGGCGAGAACTGCACGACACCGGCGCCGGTGATCTTGTCGATGACGCTCAGCGACACCGAGGACGATGCGGCGCCGACGATGGCGTCGGCGTTGGCGTCCAGGAGCTTGTCGGTCTGGGCACCGGCGATGTCCGGCGTACCGTCACCGGAGTCGGCCTTGACCTGGACGACGTCCTTGCCGTTGTACCCGCCGGCCGCGTTGATGTCGTCGATCGCGGTCTGCACGCCGGCGAACTCCGGCGGGCCGAGGAAGGCCAGGTCACCGGTCTGCGGCAGCAGCGTGCCGATGGTCAGCGTCCCGTCACCCTTTGCCGGAGCCTTCGAGCTCGGCGCCGCGGAGGCGCTGGAGCCGCCTCCAGCGCTGTTGTTGTCGTTGTTGCCACAGGCCGTCAGGGCCAGCGACGCGGTCGCCAGCACCACAGCCATGCGCCAGGCGCGATTTGGGCGAGTCATTGAGCCTCCGTCATGAGGAGCTTTGCGCGGACGCCCCCCACTGGGTACCGACCGCGTTTCTGATGCTGCGAACCTAGCGCCAAACACCTTGTCCTATGCGGATCTGAGAACAATTGATGGTCCGGTCGTTGCCATTTCGTGACCTGGCGGTCACACGCGCTCGCACCCTGCCCCATTTGCCGCCTAGGCGCTGGTGCCGTTCCCGGACACCGCTGGGCCGTGCGTGATCACGCCGTCGGCCACCTGCCGCATGGACAGACGCAGGTCCATGGCGGTCTTCTGGATCCACCGGAAGGCGTCCGGCTCGCTCAGCTCGAGCTGCTTCTGCAGCACGCTCTTCGCCCGGTCGACCGCCTTGCGGGTCTCGAGCCGCTCGGTCAGGTCGGCCACCTCGGCCTCGAGCATCTGCAGCTCGGCGAACCGGCTCACCGCCATCTCGATCGCCGGCACCAGGTCGGTCTTGTTGAACGGCTTGACCAGGTAGGCCATCGCCCCGGCGTCCCTGGCCCGGTCCACCAGGTCACGCTGGCTGAACGCGGTCAGGATGACCACCGGCGCGATCCGCTGCTCGGCGATCCGCTGCGCGGCTGCGATCCCGTCCAGCTTGGGCATCTTCACGTCCAGCACGACGAGGTCGGGGCGGTGCTGCTCCGCGAGCTCGACGGCGCTCTGCCCGTCCCCGGCCTGGCCGACGACGTCGTACCCCTCCTCGGCCAGCATCTCGGCGAGGTCGAGCCGGATCAGCGCCTCGTCCTCGGCGATGACGACACGGCGTACGGGGGCGACCTGCTCAGCACTCACGGCGGTAAGGCTAGTACGCCGGACGACCAGGCGGTGCCGGAGCGTGGTTTCGGCCGGGCGGACCCACATCCCGCTCCCCCGTCGGCTACCCTTCTTGCCGTCCCCAGCCGGGTTGGCGGAACGGCATACGCGGTGGTCTCAAACACCACTGCCCGAAAGGGCTTGTGGGTTCGAATCCCACACCCGGCACTCGTTCGTCCCCGCACGCCCGCGACGTCCCGGGGTGCCTCATCAACCATCTCGGTCCCGACCCGCGCCGGGGTGGCGCGGCTCGTCGAGCTGGTCGGGCTCACGTGCTGAGCGGGCTCACTCCGGCCGGAAGTAGGCCGGCGCGACCCGGTTGATCGCGTCCCCCATCCGGTGGATCCGCAGCGCGTTGGTGGAGCCGGGGATGCCGGGCGGACTGCCGGCGATGATGACCACCAGGTCACCCTCCTGCACCCGCCCGATCCGGAGCAGGTGCTCGTCGACCTGCCGCACCATCTCGTCGGTGTGCTCGACCGGGGCGGCGAGGAAGGTCTCCACACCCCACGAGAGCGCCAGCTGGGAACGCACCACCGGGACCGGGGTGAAGGCCAGCGTGGGGATGGGCCCGCGGTAGCGCGAGAGCCGTCGGGCGGAGTCGCCGCTCTGGGTGAACGCGACGAGGTACTTGGCGTGCACCCGCTCGGCGACCTCGGCGGCTGCCTTCGCGATCACGCCGCCGCGGGTGCGCGGCTGCCAGTCGATGGCCGCCATCCGGGTCAGCCCGTGGTCCTCGGTCGACTCGATGATGCGGGCCATCGTCTCGACCGTGTCGATGGGGAACTCCCCCACGCTGGTCTCCCCCGACAGCATCACCGCGTCCGCCCCGTCCAGCACGGCGTTGGCGACGTCGGAGGCCTCGGCGCGGGTGGGACGCGGGGCGGAGATCATCGACTCGAGCATCTGGGTGGCCACGATCACCGGCTTGGCGTGCCGGCGGGCCACCTCGATGACCTGCTTCTGCAGGAACGGCACGTCCTCGAGCGGGCACTCCACCCCGAGGTCGCCCCGGGCGACCATGAACCCGTCGAACGCGTCGACGATCTCCTCGATGTTCTCGATGGCCTGCGGCTTCTCGATCTTCGCGATGACCGGGAGGAAGACGTTCTCCTCCTTCATGATCGTGCGCACGTCCTCGGCGTCGGCGGCCGAGCGCACGAACGAGAGCGCGATGAAGTCCACCGTCATGTGCAGTGCCCAGCGCAGGTCCTCGATGTCCTTCTCGGACAGCGCCGGGACGGAGACCGCGACCCCCGGAAGGTTGATCCCCTTGTGGTTGCTGACCGGGCCGGGCACCTTGACCCGGGTGATCACGTCGGTGCCGTCGACCTCGATCACCTCGAGCCGGACCTTGCCGTCGTCGATGAGGATCGGGTCGCCGGGATTCACGTCGCCGGGGAGCCCGTCGTACGTCGTCGAGCAGATGCTCGCGTCGCCGGTGACCTCGCGGGTCGTGATGGTGAACTCCTGGCCCTCATGGAGCTGCACGGGACCGTCCTCGACGGTGCCCAGCCGGATCTTCGGACCCTGCAGGTCCGCGAAGATGCCGACGCCGTGCCCGCTCTCGTCGGAGGCCTCACGCACCATCCGGTAGACCCGCTCGTGGTCGGCGTGCGACCCGTGGCTGAGGTTCATCCGGGCGACGTCCATGCCGGCGTCCACCAGGGCTCGGATCCGCTCGGGGGTGTTCACCGCGGGACCGAGGGTGCAGACGATCTTTGCTCTACGCACGCACCGACCCTAGCGGGCTACCGGTGGGTCACCGGACCCGCGGCTGGAACGTTCCAAGATGTGATCGGACAGATGTCCGTCAGACCACCAGCGGACGCTCGGTGGGCGGGATCGGGACGGGCAGCGTCGTGGTTCCGGTGAGGTACCGGTCTACTCCTGCGGCGGCCGCGCGGCCCTCCGCGATCGCCCACACGATGAGCGACTGGCCCCTGCCCGCGTCGCCGGCGACGAAGACGCCCGGCTGGCTGGACATGTAGGCACCGTCGCGCACGATGTTCCCGCGCTGGTCGAGCTCGACACCGAGCTGGCCGACCACGCCGTCCTGCTCGGGGCCGGTGAAGCCCATCGCGAACAGCACCAGCTCGGCCGGGATCTCCCGCTCCGTGCCCTCGACCTCGGCGAACTTCCCGTCCTTCATCTCCACGTCGACCAGCCGCAGCGCGCGGACGTTGCCGTCCTCGTCGCCGAGGAACTCCTGGGTGGACACCGAGTAGACCCGCTCGCCACCCTCCTCGTGCGCGGAGGAGACCCGGAACAGCATCGGGTACGTCGGCCACGGCTGTCCCTCGGGGCGGTCCTCCCCCGGCTGCGGCATGATCTCCAGCTGCGTCACGGACGCGGCCTTCTGCCGGTGCGACGTGCCCAGGCAGTCCGCGCCGGTGTCACCGCCGCCGATGATCACGACGTGCTTGCCGGTCGCCAGGATCTGGTCCTCGACCTCCTCGCCGAGCGAGGCCCGGTTGGACTGCGGGAGGAACTCCATCGCCTGGTGGATGCCGCCGAGCTCGCGCCCGGTGATCGGCAGGTCGCGCGCCGCGGTGGCTCCCAGGGCGAGCACCACGGCGTCGAAGCGCTCCACGAGCTGGGTGCCCGTGACGTCCGCGCCCACGTCGACGCCGGAGCGGAACACGGTCCCTTCCCTGCGCATCTGGTCGATGCGCCGGTCGAGGTGCTTCTTCTCCATCTTGAACTCGGGGATGCCGTAGCGCAGCAGGCCGCCCGGCTTGTCGGCGCGCTCGTAGACCGCGACGGTGTGCCCGGCCCGGGTGAGCTGCTGGGCCGCGGCCAGGCCTGCCGGCCCGGAGCCGACGACCGCGACGGTCTTGCCGCTGAGCCACTCCGGCGGCTGCGGCCTGACCATCCCGGACTCCCAGGCACGGTCGGCGATGGACACCTCGACGTTCTTGATCGTCACCGGGTCCTGGTTGATGCCGAGCACGCAGGCGGTCTCGCACGGCGCCGGGCAGAGCCGGCCGGTGAACTCCGGGAAGTTGTTGGTCGCGTGCAGCCGCTCGATCGCGCCGTCCCAGTCGTCGCGCCAGACCAGGTCGTTCCACTCCGGGATGATGTTCCCGAGCGGGCAGCCCTGGTGGCAGAACGGGATGCCGCAGTCCATGCAGCGCCCGGCCTGCTCGGTGATGATCGGCAGCAGCGCCCGGCCCGCCCCCTCGGGGTAGACCTCGTGCCAGTCGTCGACCCGCTCTGCGACGGGTCGGCGCGAGGCGACCTCGCGCCCGTGCTTGAGAAAGCCTCTGGGGTCAGCCATGGAGGGTCTCCATCATCTTGGCCGCGGTCTCGTCGTCGGAGAGGCCCTCTTCCTCGGCCTCTTCCTTGGCGGCGAGCACCCGCTTGTAGTCGGTGGGCATGACCTCGGTGAACCGTGTGACGGCCGACGACCAGTCGTCGAGCAGCGCCTGCGCCACCGGCGACCCGGTCTCGTCGAGGTGCCGGCGGACGATGCCTTCGAGCTCCTCGGCCGCGTCACCGTCGACGGGCGCGAGGTCGACCAGCTCCTGGTTGACCCGGTCGCCGTCGAGGTCGAGCACGAACGCCACGCCGCCGGACATGCCGGCCGCGAAGTTGCGCCCGGTCGGTCCGAGCACGACCACCCGTCCTCCGGTCATGTACTCGCACCCGTGGTCGCCGACGCCCTCCACCACGGCGGTGGCGCCGGAGTTGCGGACGCAGAAGCGCTCGCCGACCTGGCCGCGCAGGAACATCTCGCCGGACGTCGCGCCGTACCCGATGACGTTGCCGGCGATGATCTGGCCGGCCGCGTCGAAGGTCGCGGAGCGGTCCGGGCGTACGACGATCCGGCCGCCGGAGAGCCCCTTGCCGACGTAGTCGTTCGCGTCGCCCTCGAGGCGCAGGGTCATGCCGCGCGGGACGAACGCGCCGAACGACTGGCCGGCGGACCCGGTGAAGGTGATGTCGATCGTGCCGTCCGGCAGACCCTCGCCCTTGAACCGCTTGGTCACCTCGTGGCCGAGGATCGTGCCGACCGTGCGGTTCACGTTGCGGATCTGCACCTGGGCCCGGACCGGCTCGCCCCTCTCCAGGGCGTCCTGGGCCAGCGCGACGAGCTCGTTGTCGAGAGCCTTGTCGAGGCCGTGGTCCTGGCCGGTGGTGTTGTGCCGCGCGGCCCCCTCGGGCAGCTCGGGCACGTGCAGGATCGGGCGCAGGTCCAGACCGGCGGCCTTCCAGTGGTGCACGGCACTGGCGACGTCGAGCAGCTCGGCGTGGCCGACGGCCTCCTCGAGGGTGCGGAACCCGAGCTCGGCGAGCAGCTCGCGGACCTCCTCGGCGATGAACTCGAAGAAGTTCACCACGAACTCCGGCTTGCCGGCGAAGCGGTCGCGCAGCACCGGGTTCTGCGTCGCCACGCCCACCGGGCAGGTGTCGAGGTGGCAGACCCGCATCATGATGCAGCCGGACACGACCAGCGGCGCGGTCGCGAAGCCGAACTCCTCGGCCCCGAGCAGGGCGGCGACCACGACGTCGCGCCCGGTCTTCATCTGCCCGTCGGCCTGCACCACGATCCGGTCGCGCAGCCCGTTGAGCAGCAGCGTCTGCTGGGTCTCGGCGAGGCCGAGCTCCCAGGGACCGCCGGCGTGCTTGAGCGAGGTCAGCGGTGCCGCCCCGGTGCCGCCGTCGTGTCCGGAGATGAGTACGACGTCCGCGTGCGCCTTGGACACACCCGCCGCGACCGTGCCGACCCCGACCTCGGCGACGAGCTTGACGTGCACCCGGGCCGAGGGGTTGGAGTTCTTCAGGTCGTGGATCAGCTGGGCGAGGTCCTCGATCGAGTAGATGTCGTGGTGCGGCGGCGGGGAGATCAGCCCCACGCCCGGCGTGGAGTACCGCGTCTTGGCCACCCACGGGTAGACCTTGTGACCGGGCAGCTGGCCGCCCTCGCCGGGCTTCGCGCCCTGCGCCATCTTGATCTGGATGTCGTCGGCGTTGGTGAGGTACTCCGAGGTGACGCCGAAGCGGCCGGACGCCACCTGCTTGATGGAGCTGCGACGCTCGGGGTCGTAGAGCCGGTCGGCGTCCTCGCCGCCCTCGCCGGTGTTCGACTTGCCGCCGAGGCGGTTCATCGCGACCGCGAGGGTCTCGTGCGCCTCGCGGCTGATCGAGCCGTAGGACATCGCGCCGGTGGAGAACCGCTTGACGATCGCGGAGACCGGCTCGACCTCCTCGATCGGGATCGGCTCGCGCTGGGTCTCGGAGCCGTCACGGAACTTGAACAGGCCGCGCAGCGTCATCAGCCGCTCGGACTGGTCGTTCACGCGCGAGGTGTACTGCTTGAAGATGTCGTAGCGGCCGGTGCGGGTGGAGTGCTGCAGCCGGAACACGGTCTCGGGGTCGAACAGGTGCGGCTCGCCCTCGCGGCGCCACTGGTACTCCCCGCCGATGTCCAGCGAGCGGTGCGCGGCCGGCAGGCCGTCGACCGGGTAGGCCTTGCGGTGCCGGCGGGCCACCTCCTCGGCGATCGTGTCGATGCCGATGCCGCCGAGCTTGCTGGTGGTGCCGGTGAAGTAGCGGTCGACCAGCGGCTGGGCCAGCCCGACCGCCTCGAAGATCTGGGCACCGGTGTACGACGCGACCGTCGAGACGCCCATCTTGCTCATCACCTTGAGCACGCCCTTGCCGAGCGACTTCACCAGGTTCTTCACGGCCTGCTCGGGCTCGACCTCGACGTAGTAGCCGTCGCGGGCCAGGTCCTCGACGGTCTCCATCGCGAGGTAGGGGTTGACCGCGGCGGCGCCGTACCCCATCAGCAGCGCGACGTGGTGCACCTCGCGGACGTCGCCGGCCTCGATGACCATGCCGATCTGGGTGCGGGTCTTCTCGCGCACCAGGTGGTGGTGCACGGCCCCGGTCAGCAGCAGCGACGGGATCGGCGCCAGCTCGGCGGTCGAGTGCCGGTCGGAGAGCACGATGATCCGGGCGCCCTCGGCGATCGCGGCCGACACCTCGGCGCAGATCTGGTCGATCCGGTCGGCGAGCGCGGCACCGCCGCCCTCCACGTCGTAGAGGCCGCGCGAGACGTGGGTGGCGTAGCCGGGCAGGTCGCCGTCGCGGTTGATGTGCCGGATCTTGGCGAGCTCGTCGTTGGTGATCACCGGGAACGGCAGCACGAGCTGGCGGCACGACGCCGGGGTCGGCTCGAGGAGGTTCGCCTCCGGGCCGATGGTGCCGGACAGCGACGTCACGAGCTCCTCGCGGATCGCGTCCAGCGGCGGGTTGGTGACCTGCGCGAACAGCTGCGCGAAGTAGTCGAACAGCAGCCGCGGCCGGTCCGACAGCGCGGCGATCGGGGTGTCGGTGCCCATCGACCCGATCGGCTCCGCGCCCGTCTTCGCCATCGGGGTCAGCAGGACCCGCTTCTCCTCCTCGGTGTAGCCGAAGATCTGCTGGCGGCGGGTGACCGAGGCGTGCGTGTGCACGATGTGCTCACGGTCCGGCAGGTCCTCGAAGCGGACGATGCCGGCGTGCAGCCACTCGTCGTACGGGTGCTCCGCGGCCAGCTCGCCCTTGATCTCCTCGTCCTCGATGATCCGGTGCTCGTGGGTGTCCACCAGGAACATCCGGCCCGGCTGCAGCCGGCCCTTGCGGACCACGGTGGCCGGGTCGATGTCGAGCACGCCGACCTCGGAGGCGAGTACGACGAGCCCGTCGTCGGTCACCCAGTAGCGCGAGGGGCGCAGGCCGTTGCGGTCGAGCACGGCACCGACCTGGGTGCCGTCGGTGAACACCACGCACGCGGGCCCGTCCCACGGCTCCATCATCGAGGCGTGGAACTCGTAGAAGGCCTTGCGCTTCTCGTCCATCTCGGCGTGGTTCTCCCACGCCTCGGGGATCATCATCAGCACCGAGTGCGGCAGGCTCCGGCCCCCGAGGTGCAGCAGCTCGAGCACCTCGTCGAACGACGCGGAGTCCGACGCCCCCGGCGTGCAGATCGGGTAGAGCCGGTCGAGGTCACCGGGGATCAGGTCGCTGGCCAGCAGCGCCTCCCGGGCCCGCATCCAGTTGCGGTTGCCCATCACGGTGTTGATCTCGCCGTTGTGGGCGATGAACCGGAACGGGTGCGAGAGCGGCCAGCTCGGGAAGGTGTTGGTGGAGAACCGCGAGTGCACGACCGCGACGGCCGAGGCGACCCGCTCGTCGACCAGGTCCGGGTAGAAGTGGTCGAGCTGGTCGGTGGTGAGCATGCCCTTGTAGGCGATGGTGCGCGAGGACAGCGACGGGAAGTACACGTCGGTCTCGTGCTCGGAGCGCTTGCGCAGGCAGAACGCCAGCCGCTCGAGGGCCATCCCCACGAGCCGTCCGCTGGTCGCCGCCACGAAGATCTGGCTGAACGTCGGCATCACGCTCAGCGCGGTGGCGCCGAGCATCGAGGAGTCGACCGGAACGTCGCGCCAGCCGAGGACGGTCAGGCCCTCCTCGGCGGCGATCTCCTCGATCCGCTGGCGGGTCTTCGCGACCTCGTCGGCGTCCCCGGGCAGGAACGCGGTGCCCACGGCGTACGAGTGCGCCTGGGGCAGCTCGAAGTCGACGACCTCGCGGAAGAACGCGTCGGGAACGCCGAAGAGGATGCCGGCGCCGTCGCCGGAGTCCGGCTCGGCCCCGGTTGCACCACGGTGCTCGAGGTTGCGCAGGGCGGTGATGGCCTTCGCGACGATGTCGTGGCTGGCCTGGCCGGTCAGGGTGGCGACGAACGCGACTCCACAAGCGTCGTGCTCGTGGAGTCCGTCGTACAGACCCTGGGGCGGCGGGAACGCGTGCATGCGGCATTCCTCCCGTCGTCGTGGGCACCTGCAGCACCGCCTGGGAGGCGGCCGCGGGTGCAGCTCAAGCAGTGATGCAGGGGACGACATTGGCCCATGCGGAATGAAAATGCTACAGCAGAGTAACCTGCCGACACTCGGCCAGCGAGACGGGTGGCTCACACTCTGGACGCCGCCCGCAAAGCGGACACTCAGCCGATCCCGGCTCCGCCTACGAGGCCGCCGAAGACGTAGGTCAGCCCCGCCGCCGCGGCTCCCAGGACCATCTGCCGCGAGCCGCCGTACCACCACGACCGGCTGGTGACCTGGGTGACCACCGCCCCGCAGGCGAACAGCGCGACCAGGGTGACGACCAGGCCCGGGACCAGGCTGCCGGCGCCCAGGAGGTAGGGCAGCACGGGGATCAGCGCGCCCACGGCGAAGGAAAGGAACGAGGACACCGCGGCCACGGTCGGCGAGGCCAGGTCGTCCGGGTCGACGCCGAGCTCCTCGCGCGCGTGCACGTTGACCGCGTTGTCGACGTCGGCGTGGATCTGCCGGGCCACCTCGGCCGCGAGGGCCGGCTCGATGCCCTTGCCGACGTACATCTCCGCCAGCTCGCTGGCCTCCGCGAGCGGGTTCGCGATGATCTCGCGGCGCTCCTTGTCGATCTCGCGCTGGGCAGCCTCGGACTGGCTGGCCACCGAGGTGTACTCCCCCGCCGCCATCGAGAACGCACCGGCGGCGAGACCGGCCAGGCCGGCGAGCACGACCGCCGAGGAGTCGGTGTGGTCACGGGTGCCGCCGGCGACACCGGCGATGAGCGCGAGGTTGGAGACCAGGCCGTCCATGGCACCGAAGACGGCGGGACGCAGCCAACCACCGGTGACGTCGGGGTGGTCGTGCTGGATCTCGGGGACCTCGGGGGTCAGGGCGTCGGCGCTCATAGCGGGCAATTTACCGAAGCTGCGCAGGCGATTCACCGAAGGCGAGGCTCACCTGACCTCGGTGGACTCCTCGTCCGAGGAGCCCTCGGAGGGCTTGTGCCCGTCGCGGAACACCGACTCCTCGCGTCCGGGGCGACGCCGGCCGACGATCACGAAGTACGCCGTGGCGAGCAGGAACACCACGATCGAGGTCCAGACGTTCAGCCGCAGGCCGAACACGTCGTTCGCCTCTACCGCGTCGATGCGGAGGTACTCGATCCAGCCGCGCCCGGCGGTGTAGGCCATCACGTAGAGCGCGAACGCACGCCCGTGGCCCAGCCGGAACTTCCTGTCCGCCCAGATCACGAGGGCCGCGACCCCGAGGTTCCACCCGAACTCGTAGAGGAAGGTCGGGTGGAAGGTCTCGTACTGCTGGTACTGCGGGGCCAGCGACTGCCGGTGCTCGCTGTCGATCTCGAGTCCCCACGGCAGCGTGGTCGGCTTGCCGTAGAGCTCCTGGTTGAACCAGTTGCCCCAGCGGCCGATCGCCTGGGCGATGACGATGCCGGGGGCGAGCGCGTCCGCCATGGGCGGCAGCTTGATGCCGTACCTCCGGCACCCGATGTAGGCGCCCACGCCGCCCAGCGCGATGGCGCCCCAGATGCCGAGGCCGCCCTGCCAGACGTAGAGCGCGGCGACCGGGTTGCCGTTCTTGCCGAAGTAGTTCGCCGGGTCGGTGATCACGTGGTAGAGCCGGCCGCCGACCAGGCCGAACGGCACCGCCCAGATCGCGATGTCCGACACCTGCCCGCGGATGCCGCCGCGGGCCACCCACCGGCGCTCGCCGAGCCAGATCGCGACGACGACGCCGAGGATGATGCACAGCGCGTAGGCGCGGATCGGGATCGGGCCGAGGTGCCAGACACCCTGGCCGGGACTCGGGATGAAGAGCGGGTTCACAGTCCGGGCACCTTGTCGTCGAGGATCTTGGTGAGGTCGTCGGCGAGCGCGGCGGGGTCGGTCCCCTCGGTCCACACGAACGGCGCCGTCCGGTCCGGGAGGACTCCCACCACCTGGGTGCCGTGCGCGACGTCGTACCCGCCGGACGCCAGCTTCTGGCCCTTCTCGACGGGGACGTCGAAGGCCTTGCCCAGTGCGACGACCCGGCTCAGGTCGCCGGTCAGCCCCTGGAACGACGGGTTGAAGCGGTCGAGGTAGCCGCGCAGGGTCCGGGCGTCGTCACGGGCGGGGTCGGTGGTGACGAAGACCATCCCCACCTTGGCCTGCTGGGCGGCGGGGAGCCGGGTCAACGCCGAGGCGATGTTGGCCATCACCACCTGGCAGATGTCCGGGCAGTTCGTGTAGCCGAAGAAGACCAGCGTCACCGGCTTCGTCGCGTCCGTGGCCAGGTCGTAGGGCCGGCCCGACGCATCGTCGAGGGTGACGTCGGGGACGTCGTACGGCTTGGGGAGCACGACGCCGTTGAGGCCGTCGGTGTCGTGCACGTTGACGTTCGCGACCGGCCCCTGCGACTCCGACGCCTGCCGGGCGCAGCCGGCCAGCGGGAGTACGACGGCCGTGGCCAGCGCCGCGGCCAGGACCCTACGCACGACGTACCCCGTCGGCGAGGTCGCGGGTGAGCTCGGCCAACGAGGCCAGTCCCGCCGCCCGGTCCGTGCCGGCGTCGAGCAGCCGGCGGACGAACGCCGAGCCGACGATGACACCGTCGGCGAAGCGGGCCACCTCGGCGGCCTGGTCGCCGTCGGAGACCCCCAGCCCCACCCCGACGGGCAGGTCGGTGACCGCGCGGGTGCGCGCGACCAGCGGTGCGGCCAGGTCGCTGGTCGCGTCCCGGGCGCCGGTCACGCCCATCACCGCGGTCGCGTAGACGAAGCCCCGGCAGGCGGCGGTCGTCGAGCGCAGCCGGGCGTCGGTCGAGGACGGGGCGACCAGGAAGATCTTGTCCAGCCCGTGCCGGTCGGCCGCGGCCACCCAGACGTCGGCCTCGTCGGGGACCAGGTCGGGCGTGATCAGGCCCGCTCCCCCGGCGGACGCCAGGTCCTGCGCGAAGCGGTCGACGCCGTACCTCTCGACCGGGTTCCAGTAGGTCATCACCACCGTGGGTACGCCGGTGCCGGCGACCGCCTCGACCGTGCGCAGCACGTCGACCGTGCGGGTGCCCGCCTCGAGAGCCTGCTGGGCCGCGGCCTGGATGGTCGGTCCGTCCATCACCGGGTCGCTGTAGGGCAGCCCGACCTCGATCACGTCGCAGCCGGCATCGACCATGGTGCGCAGCGCGTCGACCGAGCCCTCGAGGTCGGGGAAGCCGGCCGGCAGGTAGCCGACCAGCGCGGCCCGGCCCTCCGCCTTCGCCGTGGCGAAGGCCTTGTCGGTGCTCATGCCTGGCGCTCCGGCGCGGCGTTGTTGCCGGAGCCCTCGCCGGGCGTGCCCGCGGGCACCCCTGCCTGGTCCTCGGGACGGGTCTCCCCCAGCCCGAACCACTCGATCGCGGTGCCCATGTCCTTGTCGCCGCGGCCGGACAGGTTCACCAGGATCGTGGACCCGGGCTGCTCCTGCGCGAGCTCCAGGGCCCCAGCGATCGCGTGCGCGGACTCGATGGCCGGGATGATGCCCTCGGTGCGCGAGAGCAGCGCGAACGCGTCCATCGCCTGGGTGTCGGTGATCGGCCGGTAGGTCGCGCGACCCGACTCGGCGAGGTAGGCGTGCTCGGGACCCACGCCCGGGTAGTCGAGCCCGGCCGAGATCGAGTGCGACTCCTTCGTCTGGCCGTCCTCGTCCTGCAGCACGAACGTGCGGGCGCCGTGCAGCACGCCGAACTCGCGGGCGTAGATCGTGGCGGCGTGCCGCATCGTGTCGACGCCGTCGCCGGCGGCCTCGCAGCCGACGAGCTGCACGTCGGCGTCCTCGACGAAGGCCGTGAACAGGCCGATCGCGTTGGACCCGCCGCCCACGCACGCCACGGCCGAGTCCGGGAGTGCCCCGGTCAGCTCGAGGCACTGCGCGCGAGCCTCGTCCCCGATGCCGCGGCAGAAGTCACGCACCATCGAGGGGAACGGGTGCGGGCCTGCGGCCGTGCCGAACAGGTAGGCGGTGTGGTCGACGCTGGAGACCCAGTCACGGATCGCCTCGTTGATGGCGTCCTTGAGGGTGCGCGACCCGGACTTCACCGAGACCACCTCGGCGCCGAGCAGCTGCATCCTCGCGACGTTGAGGGCCTGGCGCTGGGTGTCCACCTCACCCATGTAGACCACGCAGTCGAGGCCGAGGTACGCCGCCGCGGTCGCCGCCGCGACTCCGTGCTGGCCGGCGCCGGTCTCGGCGATCACCCGGGTCTTGCCCATCCGCTTGGTGAGCAGGGCCTGGCCGAGCACGTTGCGGATCTTGTGGGCACCGGTGTGGTTCAGGTCCTCGCGCTTGAGCAGGATGCGGGCCCCGGCGTGCTCGGACAGCCTGGTCGCGTCGTACAGCCGGCTCGGCACCCCGGCGTACTCGCGCAGCAGCCGGTCGAACTCCCCGGTGAACGCGGCGTCCGCCATGGCGTGGTGCCAGGCGTCCGTGAGCTCGTCGAGGGCGGCCATCAGGGCCTCGGGCATCATCCGTCCACCGAAACGGCCGAAACGACCGTCGGAGGCAGAGACAGAGGGTGCAGACATCGCGGGGCGGGCTCCTCAGTCGCGCTGTTTCAGTGCCGGGTGCGCTCCGGCGGCCACCAGGTCGGCGACCGCGGTGCGCGGGTCGTCGCCCTTCACCAGGGTCTCCCCGACCAGCACGACGTGGGCACCCTGCTTGGCGTACTCGAACACGTCGTGCGCTCCGCGGACCCCGGACTCGGCCACCCGCACCACGTCGTCGGGGATGAGCGGCGCGAGCCGGGCGAAGGTGTCCCGGTCGACCTCGAGGGTCTTCAGGTTGCGAGCGTTGACGCCGATCAGGGTCGCACCGGCGGCGAGCGCCCGGTCGACCTCCTCCTCGTCGTGCACCTCCACGAGCGGCGTGAGGCCGATCGAGAGCGCGCGGTCGAGGAGGGCCTCGAGCTGGTTCTGGGTGAGCGCGGCGACGATCAGCAGCGCGAGGTCGGCGCCGGCGGCACGCGCCTCCCACAGCTGGTAGGAGGTGACGATGAAGTCCTTGCGGAGCACCGGGATGTCGACCGCGGCCCGGACGGCCTCGAGGTCGGCGAGGCTGCCGCCGAAGCGGCGTCGCTCGGTGAGCACGCTGATCGTCGCGGCTCCCCCGGACTGGTAGTTCGCGGCGAGCGCGGCCGGGTCGGTGATGGTGGCGAGGGCGCCCTTGCTGGGGCTGGAGCGCTTGACCTCCGCGATCACGCTCACGCCCGGCGCCCGGAAGGCCTGCATCGGGTCGAGCGCGTCGGGAGCGCGACGTGCCCGCTCCTTGAGGTCGGCCAGCGGGACCGCGGCCTCGCGCTCAGCGAGGTCGGCGCGCACGCCGTCGATGATCTCCTCGAGGACGCTCATGAACACCCCTCCCCTTGCCGATGACCTGCACGTGAACGCAGGTCCCTAGACTCTCACGAGACCCGATCCGTCCCCGAACCGCGCCCACTGCACCCGCCTCCTGGAGACCCCGCGATGAGCTTCCCGCCCGGACCGCCCGACCCGAACGACCCCCACGGCGAGCAGGGTTCGCGGGACCCGTGGGCCGCTCCGTCCGGCGACCAGTCCTCCCCTGAGCAGCCGACGTACCCGCAGCCGTCGTACCCCCAGCAGCCGGGCTACGGCCAGCCGTACGGGCAGCCGGCGTACGGCCAGCAGGGCCAGTACGGCTACGGACAGCCCGGCCCGTACGGGTACGGCTACCCCTCGCGCACCAACGGCAAGGCGACCGCGGCGCTGTGGACCGGCATCGGGTCGATCGTGCTGGCGTTCTGCTGCGGCCTGGGCCTGATCGGCATCCTGCCGATCGTGCTGGGAGTCAAGGCCCGCAGCGAGATCCGGGCGACGGGCGGCCAGCAGGAGGGCGACGGGATGGCCCTGGCCGGCATCATCACCGGGGCGATCGCGCTGGTGCTGAGCCTGGTGGTGATCAGCCTGATCATCATCGCGTTCGCCACGGGCGGCGCGAACTTCGACGGCAGCACCCAGACCAGCGTCTGACTTCACAGCAAGCGCACGAATCACTCGCGCCCCAGACGTCGGACCCGGTACGTTCTCCCGGCACGACCGAACGACACCATCACTTCATCGACCTCACGTGGGGAGCACCACCATGAGCTACTCGGCACCTCCGCCGCCGGACCCCTCCGCCGGCTACGGCGGCGGCTACGCCCAGCCCAAGACCAACCAGAAGGCGATCTGGTCGCTGGTCCTCGGGATCCTCGGCCTGATCTGCTGCGGCCTCTTCGCCGGCATCCCGGCGCTGATCCTCGGCAACATGGCCAAGAAGGAGATCGCGGCCAGCGGCGGTGCGGAGACCGGCGCCGGCATGGCCCAGGCCGGCTTCATCCTGGGCATCATCGCCATCGTTCTCGGCATCCTGGGGATCATCGCGTTCGCGACGGGTCTCGTGTCGATGCCCACCTCGACCACCTCCCCGTAGCACCCGCAGCGCAGACGAGGGCCCGACCGCACTGCGGTCGGGCCCTCGCACGTTCCAGGGGTCCGGCGGTCGGGTACGGCGGTCAGGGCGCGAGCCACGCGCCGAAGCCGAGGTTGCGCACCACCGCGAAGGCGATCGCCACACCGAAGAACGTCAGCGCCAGGGCGACGTGCCGGCGCGAGCTCACCGCGCGCACCCGCCCCCGCCAGCCGTCCAGCACGGTGCGGCCCCACCACAGCACCAGGAACGGGATCGAGGCGACGAACAGCAGGTTGCTCGACGCAGCGGCCGCGACGTCGCCGTCCGTGAGGTCGTTGACCGCGCGCAGGCCACCGCACCCGGGACAGTAGGTGCCGGTGAGGAACAGCCAGGGGCAGTAGCCGAAGCTGCCGCTCCGGTGCGGGTCGCGCAGGTGCAGCAGCAGGCTCGCTGCGAGCACGCCCCCGGCGAGCAGGGTCGGCCCCTTGACCCGCTGCCAGCGGGTCCGGGTCTCGACCGGCGTCGGGAGCGTGGCGCTCACGGCTTCAGTGCCGAGGTGCGGGTGACGTCTCGGCCCCGAGGCCCATCTTCTGCATGACCTTGCCGACGACCGGACCGGCGACACCGATGACGACGCCGACCCAGAACATCGGCCAGTTGTGGATCACGAGGGCGAGCCCGCCGACGACGAACCCGACCAGGATGATCAGGACTCCGGTCCAGGCAGCCGGGGTGTTGCCGTGGTGAGCCATCTCAGCAGAGCTCCTTGCAGGTCGGTGACGCGGTCAGAGCACATCCTAGGGGCCCGGGAGCCGTCCTCAGGCGGTCGGGTCGCGCCCGTCGTCGAGCGCCCGCCACATCTCCTGCTCGGTGACCGGCCCGGCAGTCTCGGCGTCGGCGCGGGCGGCGGGTGCGTCGTACTTGCTGCCCATCGCCGGCCAGCGCGGCGCGGCCACCACGGCGACGACGAACGCCATCAGGGTGAGCACGCTTCCGACGGCCGCGGCGTAGTACCAGCCGGTCAGCCCGGAGGTGAAGGCGTCCCCGGCCGCCCCCTTGGCGACCACCGCACGTACGGCGTCGTCCTGCGCCCGCCCAAAGGACACAGCCGTGGCGGCGACTGCCCCGGCGGCGGCCAGGGCACCGATGACCGAGACCACCCGGCGGGCCCGCGCCCGCACCACGAGCACCACCCCCCAGGCCGCGAGCGCGACCAGGCCCAGCGCGACGACGAGCGGGGCCGACTCGGACCCCTTGGCGGCGGCGGTGACGTCGACGCCGGCGGCGCGGCCGGAGGCACGGGCCCAGTCCCGGGCGCCCGCGACGGCGGCCAGGGTGGCACCGGCCAGCCCCACCAGCACGGTGGGGCCGAAGGACCTGCTGCGCGGACGTTCAGCCATGGGCGAGCGGGAGCGTGGTGGCGTCGAAGCAGGTGCGGTCGCCGGTGTGGCAGGCGGGACCCTCCTGGTCGACCTTGACGAGCAGGGTGTCCCCGTCGCAGTCGAGCCGGACCTCCTTGACGTGCTGCCGGTGGCCGGAGGTCTCCCCCTTGACCCAGTACTCCTCGCGCGACCGGCTCCAGAACGTCGTACGCCCGGTGGTGAGCGTGCGGTGCAGCGCCTCGTCGTCCATCCAGCCGACCATCAGCACCTCGCCCGAGTCATGCTGCTGGACGACGGCGGGCACCAGGCCCTGCGCGTCCCGCTTCAGGCGGTCGGCGATGTCGGCGGAGAGAGGGGTCATGCCTCCAGTATCCCGACCGTCCCCAGCCGCACCTCGTCCGGCCACCGGTCCGGCGTCGGCAGCCTGCGCAAGCGGGAGACCCGGGTCAACCCAACGGGAGACCCGGGTCAACCCAGCGGGAGGCCCGGGTCAACGGACGGACTGCTGGGCCACCCAGCTGGAGTGCAGCCGGCCGTAGACGCCGCCCTCGGCGACCAGGGCGCCGTGCGGTCCGCGCTGCACGATCCGGCCGTGGTCGACGACCACCACCTCGTCGGCGTTCTCGGCGGTCGACATCCGGTGCGCGATGGTCACCGAGGTGCGGCCCTTGGTGAGCCGCTCGAGCGCCCGGGCGATGCGCATCTCCAGCGCCGGGTCGACCGCGCTGGTGGCCTCGTCGAGGACGAGCAGGTCGGGGTCGGAGAGGTGCGCGCGGACCAGCGCGACCAGCTGCCGCTCCCCCGCCGACAGGGACTCGCCGCGCTGGCCGACACGGGTGTCGAGTCCGCGCGGCAGGGTCTCCAGCCAGTCGGTCAGGCCGAGCTGCTCGACGGCCGTCCGGATGTCGTCGTCGGTCGCGTCGAGCTTGCCGTAGAGCGCGTTGGCCCGCAGCGTCGAGTCGAACAGGAAGCCCTCCTGCGGCACCAGCACCACCCGCGCGCGCAGGGACGAGAACGGCACGTCGCGCAGGTCGATGCCGTCGAGCCGGACCGCCCCGGTGGTCGGGTCCATCAGCCGGGTGAGCAGCTTGGCCAGCGTGGTCTTGCCCGAACCTGTCTCGCCGACCACGGCGACCCGGGTGTTCGGCGCGATCTCCAGCTCGATGTCCTTGAGCACCGGGACGCCGCCGGGGTAGGCGAAGCCGACGGCGTCGAACTCGATCGCCACCGCCTCGCGGGGCAGGTCGGTGCCGCCCTCGCCGGGGTCGACGACGTCGGCCGGGGTGTCCAGGATGCCGATCACCCGGCGCCAGCCGGCGATCGCGTTCTGCGCGTCGGTGAGCACCTGGGTGCCGATCTGCACCGGGCCGACGAACAGCGTGACCAGGAACGCGAACGCCAGCACCTTGCCGGCGGTGATGTTGCCGTCCACGCCGAGCAGTACGCCGCCGATCAGGACGCCGGCGTTCGCCAGCCCGGCCGAGACGCCACCGAGCGAGAACGAGAACGCGGTCAGCCCCTGTGCCCGGGTGCTGGCCTGCTTGTAGCGGTCGATCGCGGTGTCGATGCGGTCCTGGGTGCGGTCCTCGACGGCGTAGGACCGGACCGTCGCCGCCCCCACGACCGGCTCCGAGACGGCGCTGAGCATGGCGCCGACCTGCTGCCGGACGACGCCGTACGCCGCGGACAGCCGTCGCTGGAAGTAGCGCAGCGACAGGAACAGCGGCAGGAAGCAGACCCAGACCACGATCGTCAGCTGCCAGCTGTAGACCGCCATCACCACCGTGGCGATGATGATCTGGCCGACGCTGACGATCGAGATGATGCCGCCGAAGATCAGGAACTGGGAGACCTGGTCGACGTCGCTGGTCACCCGGGAGACCAGCGCGCCACGGCGCTCGGTGTTCTGGGTGAGCAGCGGCAGGTCGTGCACGTGCCGGAACGCCTTGATCCGCAACGTGGCCAGGCCCCGCTCGGCGCTGGTGAACAACCGGTAGGTCATCTGGTACGACGCCACGCCGGTCACCAGGACGGCGACCGCGGCGATGAGAGAGACGACCACCGTGAAGCCGATGTCCGGACCAGCCGGAGCGTTCACGCCCTTGTCGAGGGTCTGCTGCACGGAGACGGGTACGACGATCCGGCCGACCGTCGAGAGCACCGCGAAGACCATCGTGCCGCGGATGCCCTCCTTGAGCTCCGGGGAGAGCTCGATGCCGCGGGCGATGGTGCGCAGGGCGGAGATCGACTCGCCGGTGTCCATGCTCGTGCCGGTGCTGGTCACGGGACGCTCACCTCGTCCCCGGACCCGGCGGCGGAGGCCTCGTCGGGCTGCTCGTGCTCGTAGGCGTTGACCAGGTCGGCGTAGCCGGCGTTGCGGGCCAGCAGCTCGGTGTGCGTGCCCTGGTCGTCCACGTGACCGTCCTTGAGGTAGACCACCTCGTCGGCCAGCGCGATCGTCGCCTTGCGGTAGGCCACCAGCACCACGCTCGCGTCCGCCGCCGCCCCGCGCCCTGCCGACCCGGCACCTACTTGGCCATCTGAGCGGCGTGTCGCCGAGTCGTCGACGGGTCGCCGCAGCGCCGCCAGGATCCGCGCCTCGACCTCGGGGTCGACCGCCGACGTCGCGTCGTCCATGACGAGCAGCCGGGGCCGGCGTGCGAGCGCCCGCGCCAGCGAGAGCCGCTGCCGCTGGCCACCGGAGAGCGTGGTGCCGCGCTCCCCCAGCCGGGTGTCGAGCCCGTCGGGCAGCGCCGCGACGAAGCCGTCGGCCTGGGCCGTGCGCAGCGCCTGCCAGACGTCGTCGTCGGGTACGTCGGACCCCAGCGTCACGTTGCCGCGCACGGTGTCGTCGAACAGGAACGCCTGCTGCGGGACCAGCGCGACGTGCTCGGCGAGAGCTCCGCGGGCCAGGTCGCGCAGGTCGTGCCCGTCGAGGAGCACCTGCCCCTCGGTGGGGTCGACCAGCCGCAGCAGCAGCGAGGTCATCGTGCTCTTGCCGCTGGCGGTGGCGCCGACGACGGCGACGGTCCGGCCGGACTCGACGGTGAAGGTCAGGTCGTCCAGCAGCGCCGGACCGTCGGTGTAGCGGTAGGCCAGCCCGCGTACGTCGAGCCGGGCGCCGCCCTTCGCGGGCTCGATCCGCTCGGCGCCGTACGTCATCTCGCCGGTCGCGTCGAGCACGGCCTGCACCCGGTTGAAGCCGACGACGCTGCGCGGGAACTCGCCGACCAGCCAGCCCAGCGAGCGGATCGGGAACGACACGATCGTGAGCAGGTAGGCGACCGTGACCACGTTCCCGGGGTCGGTCAGCCCCTGCTCGACCCGGATCACGCCGACCGCGAGGACCGCGAGCACGCCGAGGCTGGGCAGTGCCTCGAGCACCGGGTCGAACGCCGCACGGATCCGGCCGGCCTTGATGTTGGTGTCCCGCAGCTGGTGCGCCTTGCGGGCGAACCGCGCGGTCTCCTCGGTCTCCCGGCCGAGCGTCTTGACGACCAGGGCGCCGTCGAACGACTCGTGGGCGACCTCGCTGACCTCCGCGCGCAGCGCCTGCGCGCGGGTCATCAGCGGCGACTGCCACCGCTGGTAGACCACGTTGGTGGCGATCACCACCGGGAAGACCAGCAGGCCGACGGCCGCGAGCACCATGTCCGTGAACAGCATCTGGCCGACGGCGATCACCATCATCGCGACCGTGCCGACCGCCATCGGCAGCGGCGCGATCGGGGCCCACGCGGCCTCGACGTCGGAGTTCGCGTTGGACAGCAGCTGCCCGGTGGGGTGCTGCTGGTGCCAGGACATCGGCAGCCGGAGGTACTGCCGGGTGACGTCGCGCCGGTAGTGCGCCTGCATGCGGTACTGCATGACCCCGGCGCCCAGCCGGCGGGCGACGATGCCGACCGCGCGCAGGATCGCCACCGAGACGAACAGCGCGAGGATCGTGAGCAGTCCCCCGGGCCGGATGACGCCGGTGTCGAAGGCCGGCAGCACCACGTGGTCGGTCGACCAGCCCAGCACCCAGGCGTCCGCGACGGTCAGCGCCCCGAAGAGCACGCTGCCCAGGGTGGAGAGGGTGAAGATCCACGGCTCCCGCCGGATCGCGACCCCCAGGACGGCGAACCCGTCGCGCAGCGTCCCCTCTCCGTCCTTCACGGGCCCCACCCTACGATCGGCAGCATGACGAGGACTCCCCGGATGGCACAGGTCGAGCGCGCCGAGCTGTGCGACGTCGCGCTGCAGGTCGGCGAGGACCAGCCGACCCTCTGCGGGGACTGGACCGTCAAGGATCTCGTCGTGCACCTCCTGGTCCGGGAGGGCAGTCCGGCCGCGGCGGGCATCGTGGTCCCCGGCCTGTCGAGGCTCACCGACCTGGAGATGCGTCGCGTGGGGCGTCGGGAGTTCGCCGTACTCGTGGAGAAGCTCCGCTCGGGGCCTCCCGTGTACTCGCCGTACGCCGTACCGAAGCTCGACACCCTCGTGAACACGCTGGAGTTCTTCGTGCACCACGAGGACATCCGCCGGGCCCAGCCGGAGTGGTCCCCACGGAAGCTCGGTGACGCCGCGGAGAAGCAGCTGTGGTCGATGGTGCGTACGGCGGGCAAGGGGCTGACCCGCAGCGCACCCGTCGGCGTCACCATCGAGAACAGCGTGACCGGCTCCCGGGCAGTGCTCAACGCGGGCACCCCGACCGTCACGGTCCGCGGGCTGCCCAGCGAGGTCACGCTGTACGTGTTCGGCCGCAGCGCCCAGGCGCGGGTCGAGCTGCTCGGCGACGACGACGCCGTGGCACGTCTCAGCGAGACCTCCCTCGGCATCTGATCGATCCGGCCCGACCCGGGCCTTCTGGTGCCAGTCTGGTCGGATGACGCCCCTGATGAACCTCCAGCCGTCGTCGAACGCACCGCTGTGGGTGACGTTCGGTCTGGTGGCGCTGGACTTCGGCGTGAAGGTCGTCGCCATCGGCGTGATCCCGGAGAACCGGCGACCGTCCTCGGCCAGCGCCTGGCTGCTGCTGGTGCTCTTCCTGCCCTTCTTCGGCATCGCCGCCTTCCTGCTCATCGGCAGCACCTCGGTCGACCGCGGCCGCCGGCGCATCCACCACGAGGTGAACGCGTTCGTCGCGGCGCGGTTCGAGAAGCAGACAACCCCGCAAGTGGCGCACGTCGAGCCGGCCTGGCTGCGGTCGGCGATCACCATGAACCAGCGGCTCGGGACGCTTCCGTGCACCTGGGACAACCAGGTCGAGATGTTCAGCGTCTACGAGGACTCGGTCGCGGCGATGACCGAGGAGGTGCGGGCGGCACAGCGCTTCGTGAACGTCGAGTTCTACATCATGAGCTGGGACCACGTGACCGCTCCGTTCTTCGAGGCGCTCGCCGAGGCGGTCACCCGCGGGGTGACGGTGCGGGTGCTGTTCGACCACCTCGGCAGCCGCGGCATCCCGGGCTACCAGCAGATGCTCGCCCGGCTCGACGAGGCCGGGTTCGACGCGCACCCGATGATGCCCATCCAGCCGTTGAAGGGCCGCTGGCGCCGGCCGGACCTGCGCAACCACCGCAAGATCCTGGTCGTGGACGGCGAGGTGGCCTTCACCGGCTCCCAGAACCTCATCGAGCCGAGCTACGACAAGCCGAAGCTCCAGAAGGCCGGCCGGCAGTGGCGCGAGCTCACCGTGCGGGTGACCGGCCCGGTGGTCTCCTCGCTCAACGTGGTGTTCGCCACCGACTGGTACGTCGAGACGCACCAGGTCGTCCACGGCACCGACTTCGACGTGCCGGAGGGCCCCGGTCCCGCCGGGGACGTCGCCTGCCAGGTGGTGCCCAGCGGACCGGGCTTCCCCAACGAGAACAACCTGCGGCTGTTCAACACCCTGGTGTACGGCGCGCAGCAACGTCTCTCGTTGACCAGCCCGTACTTCGTGCCCGACGAGTCGCTGCTGTACGCCGTGACGACGGCCGCCCAACGGGGTGTCGAGGTCGAGCTGTTCGTCTCCGAGCAGGCCGACCAGTTCATGGTCGGGCACGCGCAGATGTCCTACTACCGTGCGCTGCTCGGGGCCGGTGTCCGGATCTACCTCTACCCCGCGCCGTACGTCCTGCACTCCAAGCACTTCTCGGTCGACGACGCCGTGACCGTGATCGGGTCGAGCAACATGGACATGCGGTCGTTCGGCCTGAACTTCGAGGTGTCGCTGATGGCGTTCGGCGGCGACGTGGTGCGCGACGTCCGGGCCGTCGAGGACACCTACCGGGCCCTGTCGCACGAGCTGACCCTCGAGGAGTGGGCGCGACGCCCCCTCCGGCAGCGCTACGTCGACAACGTGATGCGGCTGACCTCCGCCCTGCAGTGACCTCTCCCGGTCCGTCTGCGATCCGGACGGGGGGCCGCCGTGGGACGGTCGCGGACGTGTCGCCCATAGGCTGATGCCCATGAGCGACTACCTCGAGCTGCTGCCTGCCGTCGACATCGCCGGGGGCCAGGCCGTCCAGCTGGTGCAGGGCGTGGCCGGCTCGGAGAAGCGGTTCGGGGACCCGGTCGAGGCCGCGCTGAACTGGCAGGCGCGCGGCGCCGAGTGGATCCACCTCGTCGACCTCGACGCGGCGTTCGGCCGCGGCCACAACCGCGACCTGCTGGCGAAGATCGTCGGCACCCTGGACATCAAGGTCGAGATGAGCGGCGGCATCCGCGACGACGAGTCCCTGGCCGCGGCGATGGCGACCGGCTGCCGGCGCGTCAACATCGGCACCGCGGCGCTCGAGCAGCCGGCCTGGTGCGCCGCGGCGATCGCGGCGTACGGCGACCGGGTCGCGGTCGGGCTCGACGTACGCGGACGGACCCTCGCGGCCCGCGGCTGGACGCAGGAGGGCGGCGACCTGTACGACGTGCTCGCGCGGCTCGATTCCGAGGGCTGCGCGCGCTACGTGGTCACCGACGTGAACAAGGACGGCATGCTGCAGGGACCGAACCTCGACCTGCTGCGCTCCGTGTGCGCCGCCACGGACCGTCCCGTGGTGGCGTCCGGCGGGATCACCGAGCTCTCCGACCTGGCCGCGCTCGCCGAGCTGGTGCCCGAGGGCGTCGAAGGCGCGATCGTGGGCACCGCGCTCTACGAGGGCCGGTTCACCCTCGAGGACGGCCTGGCCCTGACCCGCCCGGCCGCCGGGTCCGCATCGTGACGCTCGCGGTCCGGGTGATCCCCTGCCTCGACGTCGACGCCGGGCGGGTGGTCAAGGGCATCAAGTTCCAGCAGCTCCGCGACGCCGGCGACCCCGTCGAGCTGGCCAAGGTGTACGACGCGGAGGGGGCCGACGAGCTCACGTTCCTCGACATCTCGGCCTCGCACGAGGGCCGCGCGACCACGATGGACATCGTCTCGCGGACCGCGGAGCAGGTGTTCATCCCGCTCACCGTCGGCGGCGGGGTCGGCAGCGTCCAGGACGTCGACCGGCTGCTGCGCGCGGGTGCGGACAAGGTGGCCGTCAACACCGCGGCGATCCGCCGTCCGGAGCTGGTCGCGGAGATCGCCGACCGGTTCGGCAACCAGGTGCTGGTGCTCTCGGTCGACGCCCGCCGGGCACCCGGCACGGACAGCGGTTTCGAGGTCACCACGCACGGCGGGCGCAGGAGCGCCGGCCTCGACGCGGTCGCGTGGGCACGTCGTGCCGCGGACCTCGGAGCCGGGGAGATCCTGCTCAACGCGATGGACGCCGACGGCACCCAGGACGGGTTCGACCTCGAGCTGATCCGGCTGGTGCGCCGCGAGGTGTCGATCCCGGTGATCGCCTCCGGCGGCGCCGGTGCCGTGGAGCACTTCCCACCGGCCGTCGACGCCGGCGCGGACGCCGTACTCGCCGCGACCGTCTTCCACTTCGGCACGCTGCGCATCGCCGACGTCAAGAAGGCGCTCGCGGACGCCGGGCACCCGGTGCGCTGACCACGGGCTCCGTCGAGCTCACCGAGTCGGGGCCCGCGGGCCCCTGACGGGTCAGCGCCGGCGGGGCAGGACGAGCGTCACCAGCACGGGCGCCGCCAGGACGCTGACCACGAGCGCCGCGAGGCGGGCCGCCCAGTCGGGACGGACCACCCAGACCAAGACGTTCAGTGCCACCAGCAGCGCGAGCAGCAGGGACGTCCGGACCCTGCGGCGACGGGCCAGCGTGCCGGTCGGACGGCGGGTCCGGGTGACCCGCGGCAGCCGGTCCGTCGTGACCCGTCGTACGGCGCCGGCGCGGGCCTGACGCCGCTCGCGACGCTCCTGCTCCGCGGCGCGGGCGGCCGCCTTCACCGCCGCCTCGTGCTCACGAGCGGCACGACGACGCGCGCGCTCCTTGCTCACAAGGACTGCACCCAGTTGCGCAGCAGCGCGGCACCGGCGTCGCCGGACTTCTCCGGATGGAACTGGGTCGCGCAGAGCGGACCGTTCTCGACGGCCGCGACGAACCGGTCCCCGCCGTGCGACGCCCACGTCACCAGCGGCGCCCGGGTCCGGTCGTTGGTGCGCAGGGTCCACTCGCGCACGCCGTAGGAGTGCACGAAGTAGAACCGCTCCCCCGCCACGCCGTCGAAGAGCCGACTGCCCGCCGGCACCTCGACGGTGTTCCAGCCCATGTGGGGTACGACGGGCGCCTGCAGCCGTTCGACCACACCCGGCCACTCGTCGAGCCCCGGGGTGTCGACGCCGTGCTCCACGCCGTGCTCGAACAGCACCTGCATGCCCACGCAGATCCCGAGCACCGGACGTCCCCCGGCCAGGCGGCGGCCGATGATCTCGTGGCCCTTCGCGGCACGGAGCCCGTCCACGCAGGCACGGAACGCCCCGACGCCGGGGACGACGAGACCGTCGCAGTCCATCGCGGCGGCGCGGTCGGCGGTCAGCGTGACGGAGGCGCCGGCGCGTTCGAGGGCGCGCACCGCCGAGCGGGTGTTGCCCGAGCCGTAGTCGAAGACCACCACGTCGGGCGGGTCCTGCGTCAAAGCGAGCCCTTGGTGCTGGGGACCCCGGTCTCCCGCGGGTCGAACGCGACGGCGTCGCGGAAGGCGCGGGCGACCGACTTGAACTGTGCCTCGACCAGGTGGTGCGGGTCGCGCCCGGAGAGCACCCGCACGTGCAGCGCGATCTGCGCGTGGAAGGCCAGCGTCTCGAAGACGTGCCGGGTCAGCGAGCCGAGGTAGGCGTCGCCGATCGTCACGAACGCCTGGGCGTCCGGCTCGCCGGTGTGCACGCAGTAGGGGCGACCGGACACGTCGACGGCGCACTGGACGAGCGCCTCGTCGAGCGGCACCAGCGAGTCGCCGAAGCGCCGGATGCCGCGCTTGTCGCCGAGCGCCTCGCGCAGCGCGTCCCCGAGGGCGATGGCGGTGTCCTCGACGGTGTGGTGCGCGTCGATGTGGGTGTCGCCCTCGGTCTGCACGGTCAGGTCGACCAGGGAGTGCCGCGCGAAGCTGCTGAGCATGTGGTCGTAGAACCCGACACCGGTCGACACGTCGTTGCGTCCGCTGCCGTCGAGGTCGACCTCGACGAGCACCTTCGACTCCTTCGTTGCCCGCTCGACGCGTGCCCTTCGGTTCTCCAGCCTGCTCATCCGAGCACCTCTCTCAGCGTTTCTTCCAGGGCCGCCTTGAACGCGGTCATCTCCTCGGGGGTGCCCACCGACACCCGCAGCCAGCCGTCCGGCCCGGTCTCGCGGATCAGGACCCCCCGGTCCAGTAGACCCTGCCAGACGGCGTGCCGGTCCGCGAACCTGCCGAACAGCGCGTAGTTGGCGTCGCTCTCGGCCACCGTCAGCCCCTGCTCCCGCAGCCAGGCCACGGTCCGGTCCCGCTCCACCCGCAGGTCGTCGACGCGGGCCAGCAGCTCGTCGGCGTGCCGCAGCGCGACCCGCGCGACCGCCTGCGTGACCGACGACAGGTGGTAGGGCAGCCGGACGACCCGGATCGCGTCGGTGATCTCCTTCGACGCGGCCAGGTAGCCCAGTCGGGCCCCGGCCAGCGCGAACGCCTTGCTCATGGTCCGGCTGACGATCAGGTTGGGCGTCGACGGGAGCACCTCGAGCGCGCTCGGCGTGCCCGCGCGGCGGAACTCGCCGTAGGCCTCGTCGATCACCACCACCCCGGGCGCCGCCGCGCACACCGCCGTGACGGTCTCGGGCGGCAGCGCGGTGCCGGTCGGGTTGTTCGGCGAGGGCAGCAGCACGACGGTCGGCCGGTGCTTCTCGATCACCGCGACCGCGTGGTCGACGTCGAGGGAGAAGTCCTCCTCGCGGTGGCCCACCACCCAGTCGGTCATCGCGTCGCGGGCGTACTCGGGATACATCGAGTAGGTCGGCGCGAACGACACCGCCGTGCGGCCGGGACCGCCGAAGGCCTGCAGGATCTGCAGCATCACCTCGTTGGAGCCGTTCGCGGCCCACACCTGGTCGGGCGTGACGCCGTGCCCGAGGTAGGCCGCGAGGTCCTCGCGCAGCGCGGTGAACTCCCGGTCCGGGTAGCGGTTCAGCGTCCGGGTCGCGTCCGCGACGGCCGCCGCGACGTCGGCGACGACCGCCTCGCTCGGCGGGTACGGGTTCTCGTTGACGTTGAGCTGGACGGGTACGTCGAGCTGCGGTGCGCCGTACGGCTCGATCCCCCGCAGCTCCTCACGCAGAGGAAGCGGCATCAGCTTCCCCGCTGCACGCGGACGTTCACCGCGGCCCCGTGGCCCGGGAGGTCCTCGGCCTCGGCGAGCGTGACGACGTGCGGGGCAACGTCGCGCAGCGCCTGCTCGTCGTACTCGATGACGTGCAGCGCCTTGCGGAACGACCGCACCGACAGCCCCGAGCTGTGGCACGCGCACCCGGCGGTGGGCAGCACGTGGTTGGACCCGGCGCAGTAGTCACCGAGGGAGACCGGCGCGAACGCGCCGACGAAGATCGCCCCGGCGTTGCGCACCCGCCGGGCCAGCGTGGCCGCGTCGCGGGTCTGGATCTCCAGGTGCTCGGCGGCGTAGGCGTCCACGACGGCCAGGCCCTGCTCGAGGTCGTCGACCAGCACGATGCCGGACTGCACCCCCGACAGCGAGGTGCGGATCCGCTCGACGTGCCGGGTGACCGAGACCTGCTTGTCGAGCTCGGCCTCGACCTCGTCGGCGAGCGTCGTGGACGGGGTGACCAGGACAGCGGCGGCCATCGGGTCGTGCTCGGCCTGGCTGAGCAGGTCCGCGGCCACGTAGGCGGCGTCCGCGGTCTCGTCGGCGAGGATCGCGATCTCGGTCGGGCCGGCCTCGGAGTCGATGCCGACGGTGCCCTTGAGCAGCCGCTTGGCGGAGACGGTGTAGATGTTCCCGGGTCCGGTGACCAGGTCGACCTTGCGGCACGGGCCGGCGCCGTAGGCGAACATCGCGATCGCCTGGGCCCCGCCCACGGCGTACACCTCGTCGATGCCGAGCAGCGCGCAGGCTGCCAGGATCGTCGGGTGCGGCAGGCCACCGTTGTCCCGCTGCGGCGAGGACGTCAGCGCGATCGACTCGACGCCGGCGACCTGTGCGGGCACGACGTTCATCACCACGCTCGACACCAGCGGCGCGATGCCGCCGGGGACGTAGAGCCCGACCCGCTGGATCGGCACCATCATCTGGCTGACCGTGCCTCCGGGCACGACCTGCGTGGTGACGTCCTGCTCGAGCTCGGCCTCGCAGGTGACGCGCAGCCGCTGGATCGACTCCTCGAGTCCGGCGCGGATGGCCGGGTCGAGCTCGTCGAGCGCCTGCTGGAGAGCCTCGACGGGTACGGCGATGTCGACCTGCTCGACCTTGTCGAACTTCGCGGAGTACTCCGTGATCGCCTCGACCCCGCGATGGCGGACCGCGTCACAGATCGGGCGCACGACATCGAGGGCGGCCTCGACGTCGAACTCTGCGCGCGGGACCACGGCGCGGTAGTCAGGAGCGCTCTGGCCCCTGAGGTCGATGCGGCGGATCATGCCCCCAGTCTAGGTGGGACGGGTCCGGGGCCCGGGCGGTGGTTCGCGCTGTGGTTGCGGGCAGGACCGCGGCCAGGTCGGTAGGTTGGTCAGCGTGCGCGAGCAGCTGCCCATCTTCCCGTTGAACACCGTGATGTTCCCGGGTGTCAGCGTGCCGCTGCACGTGTTCGAGGACCGCTACCGCGCACTCGTCCACCACCTGCTGACGATCTCCGACAAGTCGCTGCGGCTGTTCGGCATCGTCGCGATCCGGGAGGGCTACGAGGTCGGCCAGCACGGCGTGCACTCGGTGCACCGGGTCGGCTGCGTGGTGCAGATGACGTCGGTGGAGCCCTACGAGGACGGCCGATTCGACATCGAGGTCGTCGGCCGCCAGCGGATGCGGCTCGACGGCCTGGACACCTCCGGGCAGTTCCTGGTGGGCGACGTCGAGACCCTGACCGAACGCACCGCCAAGGGCAGTGACGCCGCTCACGAGGCGGCGCGCACCTACGCGACGTTCGAGGAGTACCGCCGCCGACTCTCCGAGATGCGCGGGGGCGACGTGCTCGACGGAGACCTGCCCCGCGACCCGGAGTTCCTCTCCTACAGCCTCGCCGCCACCTGTCTGCTCACGCTGGCCGAGCGCCAGGCCATGCTCGAGGCGGACACCTCGCTCGAGCGGCTCCTCATGCTGCGGTACGCGCTGCACGAGGAGATGCGCGCCATGCGGGCCATCCCGTCCCTGCCTGCCACCGAGGTGGCGCGGACCAGCTGGTCACCGAACTAGATGAGCTACGACTTCTTCGTGTTCCCTGCGGAGGTGGCCGACGGTGTCGAGGAGGCCAGGACGGTCTACGAGACCGCGCGCGACCGGGGCCCGCTCACCCCCGACGGGCCGATGGCGCGGTTCCTGGACGCTCTGAACGCCGCCTCGCCGACAGCCTCCGGCGCCGGGCCCCGTGCCGAGTTCCTCGCCGTGCGGGCAGAGGGTCACGACGGCGCGGCGTACGTCTGCACCTCGTGGGACGACCCGATGGGCAACCTGTCGACGGTCGCAGGGCTGGCCCGTCAGCAGGGTCTGGCCGTGTACGACGTGCAGCTCACCGCGCTCTACGACCCGCGCGGGGCCCGCGACGTCGTCCTCACCACGGAGGCCGGACCGCGGCTGCCCTACCTCACCCGCACGCTGCTGCACGACGTGGTCTCGCACCTGCTCGGCGGCCGCTACCACTGGTTCACCGTCGAGCGCGCCGACCAGACCTACGTGCAGGTCTACCTCGAAGGTCACACGTTCGCCGTGGAGCACCGCGACGGCGGGCCGGACCGGCACTTCGCCGCCGCGTCCACCGACGCGTCGCTCGTCGAGGACCTGGTCTGGTCCTGGACCGTCGGCGACGAGCGGTGGCGCACCCTGCTCGACTTCCGACGGATCGAGCTCTGAGCCGATGGCGTCGAAGAAGAAGGGCGGCGGTACGCCGGCCACCGTCGCACTCACCCGGGCCGGGGTCGCGTTCAGCGAGCACCCCTACGAGCACGACGTGGGCGCCGCGTCGTACGGCCTCGAGGCCGCGGAGGTGCTCGGGCTGGACCCGGAACGCGTGTTCAAGACCCTGTTCACGGTGGTCGACGGCCGGCTGGTCGTCGGGATCGTGCCGGTGTCCGGGCAGCTGGACCTGAAGGCCCTGGCCGCGGCGGTCGGCGGGAAGAAGGCCACGATGGCCGACCCCGCCGACGCGGAGCGGGCGACCGGGTACGTCGTGGGCGGCATCTCCCCGATCGGCCAGCGCAAGCCGCACCGGACCGTGCTGGACGAGTCCGCGCTGGGCCACGACACGGTCTACGTCTCCGGTGGCCGGCGAGGCCTCGACCTCGGCCTCTCCCCCGCCGACCTGGTCCGCGTCACCGACGCGACGGTGGCGCCGATCGGCCGCGCCGGCTGACCGCTCCGGCGGTCGAGCCTGTCGAGACCACTGGTCCTGGTCCGACGGGTCGTTGGGCCCTGCCGCCCGGTGCTTCGGGCGGCCAGCCTGGGGACATGCAGACCCGCAGCCTGGCCCCGCGGCCGCCGCAGCGACGCGGCTACTACCTGCCCGGGCACACCGTGTGGTTCGAGGACTCGACGCGGCGCTGGTACCCCGTCACCGAGGGAGCCGACCGCCTCGAGATCGTGCTGGAGGACGTCGCCGGGACCTCGTGGTGGCACAGCCTGCTGTGCACCCTTGCCTCACAGAACGGCAACGCCTACGCGCGGTTCGTGGCGGTTGCCACGAGCGACGACCAGCGGTGGCCGACGTACCGGCTCGCCAGTGCACCCTTCCCTCGGCTGCGCTCGGTCCCGGACGACGTACCCCCGCAGGAGGCATGGACCCCGGGCATGACCGCCGTCCTGGACGACCTCCGCCGACGGCTCGAGCAGGCCGGCTGGGTCGAGGACGCCCACGGCCAGATGCCCTGGTCCTACCGCTACCGTCGGCCGCGGATCGCCTGGGACCGCCCGTACGACGCGCCGGAGCCGGCGTTGCGCGAGGGCGGGCCGACCTAGGCGCGACCCCTCGTGAGGGCGGCCGCTTCAGGCAGCGAGGACGAGGCGGTGGAAGCCGACCTCGACCCGGGTCCGTGGTCGCAGGACAGGTGGCGAGGTGCCCGGCAGCGCCGGTGGACGGCTCAGGTGGCGGTGCCCGGTCGGTGTCCAGGTCTCGACGGTGCCGTCGTCCCTGGACGCCCGGGCCTGCCAGCCCGGCGCCTCCTTGGCGTGGTTGCACGCCTCGCAGAGCCCCTGCCCGTTCGCCGACGTGGTCCGTCCGCCGGAGGTGCTGGGTGAGACGTGGTCCAGGTGACGGATCGGGGCGCCGCACCAGGGGGTGCGGCAGATCCGGTCGCGGACGACGAGGAAGCGACGCAGCTTGCCGGTGAACAACCGCCGGGTCGAGTCCATCGCGACCAGGGTCCCGGTGCCCGGGGCGGTGAAGAGCCGCCGCAGCCAGGTGTCCGCCTCGGTGTCTCGCAGCCAGTCGCGCGCGAACGGGGCCGGGACCGGGCCGTAGCCCTCGAGCTCCGCCGGGGCCGGATCGTCGCCGAGCAGGGTGTGGTCGGTCATCACGACGTTGACCTCGACCGGCACGGCGGCAGCTGCGCTCTGTCCGGTGACGCGCTCGACGAGCGTGTCGGCCATGATCTGCCCACGGGTCCGGCTGTCGCCCTCGGAGCGGAGGGTGTCCGCGTGCCGGGTGAGCGCGGCATGCACGGCGACGCCCTGGGCCACGGGCAGCAGCCCGGTGACCAGCGTCATCGTGTCCGGTGCCGGTCTCAGCGTCACCCGTCGCTCGGTCTCGGCCCGGCGGGCTCGGTCGGTGACCGCGTGCGGGTCGAGCCGGTAGGCGACCCGACGCGCCTCCGCCACGGTGGACCGGTCGCCCAGCGAGGCCAGCCCACCTAGACGGGCGGCGAGCTCGGCGTCCACGCTCCCCCGGTCCGCCCGCGAGAGACAGGCGGTCTCCCGGGCCAACAACGTCGCCCGCCACTCACTGATCCGGCCGGCCTCGAGCGCGGCGAGGGTGTGCGGCATCTCCTCCACCAGCGCGTGCGCGAGGCCGAGGTGCCGGGCCCCCTTCACCGGGCTGTCCCGACGGGCCAGGGCCACCTGTGCCGCCACACCGGCGCCGACCCTGCGAGCCGGCAGCCCTGCCGCCTCCTGGTCGGCCCGTTGGGACCGGTCGAACGCGACCGTGACCCGGGCCTGCGCTGCAGCCGCCGCCGACTTCAGCTCCTCCAACGCCCGCAGCTGGTCCACGCGTTCGGCATCGCCGACCGCGTCCTCGAGCCCGGCCAGCGCACGCGTCCACGTAGCCACCACCTCCGCGGTGGGCCGCTCGACGAGGAAGATCGATTCGCTCATGTGTTCGATTCTAGACAGCACCACCGACAAGACTGCGGTGTCCGCGGCTGCATTGCCGGCGACCGACGATTCCGATCACCGCCGCTCGGGTTGTCCGGACCGGGCAGGGTTGAGGCATGACCGCGCCAAACCTCACCCTGTCCGGAGTCGTGCTCGGATGCTCTGATCCGCGCGCGCTCGCGTCGTTCTACGAGCGCCTGCTCGGCTACGAGCGCGCCGAGGACGGGCCCACCTGGGTGAGGCTCGTGCCGCCTGGCGGCGGGCCGGGGCTGTCGTTCCAGGAGGAGGCCTACCACTCCCCTCCCACCTGGCCGGCCGGCCCGACTGACCAGCAGATGCAGGTGCACCTCGACATCGCGGTCACCCACCTCGACGAGGCTGGGGCTCATGCCCAGGATGCCGGCGCCACGCTGGCGCAGTACCAGCCGCAGGACGACGTACGCGTCCTGCTCGACCCGGACGGTCACCCGTTCTGCCTGTTCGTCGAGGAGTAGGTAGGACGGTCTCGACAGGCTCAACCAGCCGGGGTCTCGACAGGTCGGGGTCAGACGGTGTCGCGCCAGTCGCGCGCCGGGCGCCCGCGGAGGACTGCGGCGACGCACAGCGCCGCGGCGAGCAGCAGCGGCAGCCCGATGGAGAGGATCGCCAGGTAGCCGAGCGCGGCCAGCCCCAGCGCACAGGCGACCAGCACGGCCCGACGCAGCGGCGCGCGCCGGGCCGTGGCGTACGCCGTGCCCACCACCGCCAGCACCAGGATCACCACCGCCCACACCGTCGCGTGCCCGTTCTCGAGATGGACGAGCAGGAGGTACAGCACGGTGACCGCGAGCGAGAGCACGCAGGCCGTCAGAGGCAGGAGGTCCAGGCGACGAAGCACGACGACAGTCTGCAGGGTCGCGAGCCCGGCGTGGTTTCGACAGGCTCGACCAGCCGGGAAACCTCGACCAGCCGGGGTCAGGCGGAGCGACGCCGCCGCAGCTCGTCGTTGATGGCCGGGACGATCTCGTGCAGGTCACCGATCACGGCGTAGTGCGCCTTGGTCACCATCGGCGCGTCCGGGTCGGTGTTGATCGCCAGGATCGTCTTCGAGCTCGCCATGCCGGCCCAGTGCTGGATCGCGCCGCTGATGCCGCACGCGACGTACAGGTCCGGCGACACCCGGCTGCCGGTCTGCCCGACCTGCTCGTGGTGCGGGCGCCAGCCGAGGCTGGTCACCACCCGGGAGACGCCCAGCGACGCGTCGAGGAGGTCGGTCAGCTCGAGCAGGTCCTTGAACCCGTCCGCGCTGCCGGCACCACGACCCGCACCGATCACGACCTTGGCCGACTTGAGGCTGCCGGACTCGTCGGGCTCCCCCGGCTCGGTGCGTACGACGCGCGCCCGCAGGTCGCTCTCGGAGACCGCGACGTCGAGCGGCTGCACGACGGGAGACGTGCTCACGTCGGTGGGCGCCGGGTCGCAGGCGTGCCCGGCGACCGTCAGCACGGCGACCGGGTCGGCCAGCGGCATCTCCTCCATCGCCGCCCCGCCGAGCACCTGGCGGGACACGACGAGCGGTGAGGTGGAGTCGACGGCGACGACGTTCGCGGCCATCGCGACGCCGAGCCGGCAGGCGGCGTGCGCGAGCACCTCGTTGCCGCGCGGGGTGCCGGCCGCCATCACCACCGACGCGTCCCCCGCCGCTGCCACGACCGCGGCGGCCCAAGCGGCCGCGGCGTAGGACGTGAAGGAGTCGCCGTCGGCGTGGTGCACCGCGGTGACGCCGTACGCGCCGAGCTGGTCGACCAGGCCGGACGGCCCGTCACCGACCACGAGCACGTGCACGTCGCCGCCGAGCCCGCGTGCGAACGTCAGGGTCTCGCGCGACACCTCGCTGGCGCCGCTCTCGTCGGTCTCCACCAGGACCAGGATCATCGCGTCACTCCGAGCTTCTCGAGCAGGTCGACGACCGCACCGGCCGCCTCGGGGCCTTCGCCCAGGATGGATACCTGGCTGGGCTGGGGCGGCGGCAGCTTGAGCCGGACGCGACCCGAGCCGGCGGGCTCGTGGCTGGGCGCGACCTGCTCGATCGCGACCTTCTTGGCCTTCATCCGGCCGGGGATCGAGGGGTAGCGCGGCTCGATGCCGCCCTCCATCACGGTCAGCACGGCAGGCAGGGGCACGTCGAAGAGCTCCGTGCCACCGTCGGGAGCCTGGCCGCGCGCGGCGACCCGGTCACCCTGCACGGACAGCATCGAGACGCCGGCCACCACCGGCCGGTCGAGCACGTAGGACAGCCGGATGCCGACCTGGAAGTCGCCGGTGTCCGACGCGTCGTTGCCCAGCAGGACCAGGTCGTACGTCGTGCCCGCCGCCTCGTGCGCGCGGACCACGTCGGCGATCGCCGCGGCGACGTCGGCCGGACCGTACGCCGCGGCGTCGGCCTCGACCAGCACGGCACCGGTGCACCCGAGCGCGAGCGCGTTGCGCAGCTGCTCCACGGCGTCCGAAGACCCGAGCGTGAGCACCGTGGCCTGGCCGTCGGTGTCCTTGGCGACCTGGATCGCCAGCTCGACCGCGCACTCCTCGTGCGGGCTGACCGTGTGACCCAGGCTGGAGTCGTCCACGGACATGCCGTCGGCGGTGAGGCTGATCTCGCCACCGAGGTCGGGCACCCGCTTGATGCACACCAGGACGTTGCTCATGACTTGATCCGCTCGTTGCTCGGGTCGAAGAGCCCGGTGCTGTCGGCGGAGCCGACCCTCACCGGGTAGAGCTCCTCCATGTAGGACACGGCGAGCTCGTTGCCCACCGTCGCCTCGGACGGCGGCAGGTAGGCCATCAGCACGTGCTTGCCGAGGGACGGCGCGGAGCCGGCGCTGGTGACGTAGGGCCGGTGGCCGTGGTCGTCGACCAGCTCGCCACCGCTCGACGTCAAGATCGGCTCACCACCGAGCATGTAGCGCTTGGTGCCCGACTTCGACGTGTGGTCCTCGACGGTCAGCGTGCAGAGCACCGACTTCGGGTCCTCGACGCGCTGCTTGAGATAGGCCTCCCGGCCGACGAAGTCCGCCGCCTTGACCTTGGGCCGCTGCATGCCGGCCTCCACGACGGTCCGCTCCGAGTCGAGCTCGAACCCGAAGGCCCGGTAGCCCTTCTCGATGCGCCCGGTGGTGCCGTAGACGCCGATGCCGACCGGCACCGCGCCGTACGACGAGCCGGCCTCGTGCAGCATCGACCAGAGCCGGGCGCCCTGCTCGATCGGGACGTGCAGCTCCCAGCCGAGCTCGCCGACGTAGGAGATCCGGGAGGCGAGCACGGACAGCGAGCCGGTCTCGATGTCGCGGCAGGTGCCGAAGCCGAAGCCCTCGTGGCTGATGTCGTCGCGGGTGAGCTCGCCGAGGATGTCGCGCGCCTTGGGGCCCCACAGGCCGATGGTGGTGTACGCCGAGGTGAGGTCGACGACCTGCGCCGTGCCGTCCTGGGGCATCCGGTCGGCGAACCACTTGCGGTCCACCATGCCGTGCGCGCCACCGGTGACCACCCGGAACCGGTCGTGCGCGAGCCGCATCACGGTCAGGTCGGAGCGGAAGCCGCCCCGCTCGTCGAGCACCGGGGTGTAGACGACCCGGCCGACGGCGACGTCGCACTGGGAGACGCAGACCCTCTGCACCGCCCCGAGTGCGCCGGGACCGACCACGTCGAAGATCGCGAAGGCGGACAGGTCGATGATGCCGGCCCGGTCGCGCATCGCGAGGTGCTCGGCGTTGATGATCGGCGACCACCAGCGCGCGTCCCACTCGTGCTCACGCGGCATCACGCGGTCGCCGTACTCCTCGAGCAGGCCGGCGTTGGACTCGTACCAGAGCGGCCGCTCCCAGCCCACCGCCTCGACGAAGCTCGCGCCGAGCTCCTGCTGCGAGGCGTGCATCGGAGCGAGCCGCTTGTCGCGGTCGGACAGGTACTGCTCGCCGGGGTGGACGATGCCGTAGGTCTTGATGAACGCCTCGCCGGTGCGGGCCTTGATGTGCGCGCGGGTGCGCTGGTGCGGGTAGAACCGCGCGATGTCGGAGTGGCTGAGGTCGACCTCCGGCAGCCCGTCGGTCATCCACTCGGCGACCGCACGCCCCACGCCCGGGCCCTCCTTGACCCAGACGGCCGCAGCGGACCACAGCCCCTTCACCTCGGGCGTCTCACCGAGGATCGGCGCGCCGTCGGGGGTCAGCGACAGCAGGCCGTTGATCGCGTAGCGGATCTCGGCGCCCTCGGCACCGAGCAGGTCCGGCATCAGCTCGTAGGCCTGCTCGAGCTGCGGGTCGAAGTCCTCGGAGGTGAACGGCATCTCGGTCGGCGAGAGCTTGGCCTGCTCGATCGAGGGGATGTCCTCGGCGTCGTGCAGGATCGCGCGGTGCGCGTAGGAGCCGACCTCCATGTCCGCGCCGTGCTGCCGCTCGTAGCAGAGCGTGTCCATGTCCCGGATGATCGGGAAGGAGATCTCACCCTCCCGCTCGGCCAGCTGCGGGCACGGGCCGACGCTGATCATCTGGTGCACGGCCGGGGTGAGCGGGATGTGCGCGCCTGCCATCTTCGCCAGCTTCGGGCTCCACACCCCGCACGCGATGACGACGGTCTCGGCCTCGATGTCGCCACCCGTGGTGCGGACCCGCTTGATCGCGCCGGCCTCGACGTCGAGGCCGATCACCTCGACGGTGGGTACGACGGTGAGCGCACCCGACTCGAGCGCGCGCTCCCGCATGATCGTGCCCGCGCGCAGCGAGTCGACCACACCGACCGACGGGGTCCAGAACGCGCCGATGATCTGGTCGGCGTCGAGGAACGGCACCTTCGCGGTGACCTCCGCGGGGGTGACCAGGTGCGACTCGATGCCCCAGGCCTTCGCCGAGGACATCCGCCGGCGCAGCTCCTCCATGCGCTCCTCGGTGCGGGCGACCTCGAAGCCGCCGGACTCGGTGAAGACGCCCATCTCCTTGTACTGCTTCATGCTGTCCAGGGTCAGGTCCGTGATCTCCCGGGAGTGGTCCACCGGGAAGATGAAGTTCGACGCGTGCCCGGTCGAGCCGCCCGGGTTCGGCAGCGCACCCTTGTCGATCTGCACGATGTCCCGCCAGCCCAGCCGGGCCAGGTGGTGGACGAGGCTGTTGCCGACGATGCCGGCGCCGATCACGACGACGCGGGCGGTGGGCGGGACCGAGGCCATAGCAGGCTCCCTCAGACAGTTGTTGCGTATTACGCACTGTGGTGCGCTATATGAGACAGGCCTTCAGCATGCGACTCCCCCGCCGCGCCTGTCAACCAGGCACGACGAGGGAGATCGTCATGGTCCGGACGGCTAGTTCAGCCAGGCGTTGACCTTGTCCGGGTTGGCCTCGACCCACTTCTTCGCCGCGTCGTCGGGGCTCATGCCCTTCTCGGCGATGTCGGTGGACACCAGGTTCTGGTCGTCGTTGGTCCAGTTGAACTTCTTGACCAGCCCGACCGCCGGGGAGCCGGAGTCGGCGAACTTCTTGGCGATCAGCTTGTTCAGCTTGTACGGCGGGTAGTCGCAGGCGACCTTCGCCGGGTCGGAGTCACAACCCGGCTTGTACGGCGGCAGGTCGACCTTGACCAGCTTCACCTCCGAGAAGAACCACTGCGGCTCATAGAAGTAGGCCAGGAGCGCCTTGTGGTTCTTCTCAGCGGTCCGGAAGCTCTGGATCAGGGCGGCCTCGCTGCCACCGGTGACGACCTTGTAGTTCAGCTTCAGGTTCTTCACCAGTGCCTCGTCGTTGGTGACGTACGACGGGTCGCCGTCGAGGAGCTGCCCCTTGCCGCCGGACTCGGAGGTCTTGAACATCGAGGCGTACTTGTTCAGGTTCTTCCAGTCGGTGATGTCGGGGTACTTCTTCGCCATCCACGGCGGCACGTACCAGCCGATGATCCCGTCGTTACCGGTCAGGCCGGCGTCCTGGACGGTCTTCTGCTGGTCGATGTACTTCTTGACCAGGTCAGGGTGACCCCAGTTCTCGACGATGGTGTCGATCGTGCCGTTGGACATGCCCTGCCAGCCGACCTCCTCCTTCACGTCCTGGTAGTTCACCTTGCAGCCGAGCTTGGTCTGGGCGACGTACCCGATGACGTGCGCGTTGGCCACGTAGCCCGTCCACGGGTTCACCGCGACGTTCAGGTCGCCGCAGTCCTTGCCCCCCGCGGCAGAGGTGTTGGACTCCTTGATGTTGCCCCCGCCGCACCCCGCCAGTACCAGCGCAGCGGTAGCGGCGAGACAGGCCAGCCGGAGCCGGCGAGTTCCTCGTGCCATGCGTCATCCCTTCATCACCTCGGCTCCCCTGAGCCAAGAAGTCGTGTGCGCTAGGACCTCCCGTAGCGCGCGGCGGCGTACCTCATGGTGCGGTCGATCATCACGCCGAGCGCGGTGATCGCGATGCCGGCGGCCAGCCCCTTGCCGAACAGCTGCGACTGCGAGAACCCGGAGACCACGATGTAGCCCAGGCTGCCGGCGCCGACGAGACCGCCGATGACGACCATCGAAAGGACGTACAGCAGCCCCTGGTTGGTGGCCAGCACGAGCGCCTCGCGCGACATCGGCAGCTGCACCTTGGTGATCATCTGCCGGGCGGTGATGCCCGCCGACTCCGCCGCCTCGACCGTCGTGGGCGACACGCCCCGGATGCCGTCGGCCACGAGCTTGGTCGCGATCGGGATGGCGTAGGCCATCGCCGCGACGATCGCGGTGAAGCGGCTGCTGGCGAACAGCGCCAGCGCCGGGACGAGGTAGACGAACGGCGGGATCGTCTGGAACGCGTCCAGGACCGGCCGGACGATCGAGTCGACCCGGTGCCTTCGGCCCATCGAGACCCCGAGCGCCACCGCCACCACCATCACGAGCACGGTGGCGACGATGGTCATGGTGAGCGTGACCATCGAGTCGTGCCACAGGCCGGTGCCGAGGATCACGCCCTCACAGACCAGGGTCACGGCGGCGGGGCGCCAGCCGCCGAGCACGTAGGCGAGGGCGAGCAGTACCGCACCCATCAGCCACCAGGGCGTCTCGGCCAGCAGCGACTGCAACGGGTTCAGGAAGCCGTAGCTCACCGCGTTCTTGAAGGCGTTGGTCGCACCGTCGACGACGTTGACGGTGGAGTCCGTGAAGCCGTTGAGGCCCTTCGCCAGCTGGGGTCCGACGTTCAGGCTCTCGGAGAACTGGGCCAGCCCGAGGTAGGTGCGGGACAGGTAGACCGCGACCAGGGCACCGACGAAGCCGCCGAGCACGACGTACCGGCGCTGCTTCTCGGACAGGTGGCCCTTGCGCGTCTGCCGCTCCACCCGCTCGCTGGCGGCGGTGGTGGTCCGGTCGAGCATGATCGCGACCAGCACGATCGCGAGGCCGGCCACCGCCGCGGTGCCGACGTCGAGGTTCTGCAGCGCCGCCTGGACCGGCTTGCCGAGACCGGGGCCGTTGACCAGGACGGCGATGGTCGCCATCGAGAGGGCAGCCATCGTGCACTGGTTGATGCCGACCACGATCGTGCGGCGGGCCATCGGGAGCTGCACCTTGCGCAGCAGCTGCCGTTGGCTGACACCGAGCGAGCTGGCGGCCTCGATGGTGCCTTCGGGGACCGAGTGGATGCCGTGCTCGGTGATCCGCACCAGCGGGGGCAGCGCGTAGATGAGGGTGACCACGATCGCCGCCGCCGGGCCGATGCCGAAGATCAGCGCGAGGGGCGTGAGGTAGGCGAACGACGGCATCGTCTGCATCACGTCCAGGACGGGCGTCACGCCCGCCGACACGGGTTTGCGGCGTGCCATGGAGATGCCGAGCGGAAGGCCGACCACCACACAGATGAGGACCGCGAGCGTGGTGATGATCAGCGTGTCCATGCCCTCCTCCCAGTAGCCCAGGAACCCGAAGACGAGGACGGTCGTGCCCATCATGAACGCGGAGCGCCACCCGGCCACGGCGTAGGCCAGCCAGATCAGCAGCGCGACGACGCCGAGCCAGCCGATCTCCGGGACCGGCCGGGGGAAGGCGGGGACGCTGACCAGCTGCTGGAGCTGGGTGACCAGCCAGTTGAAGAAGTCCGAGATGGTGCCGATGACACCATGGAAGAACCAGTTGCCGCGGCTGGCGGCGAGCTGGATGTCGTCACGCAGCCCGTTGAGCCAGCGGTGGAAGTCGGTCTGGTCCTGGAAGCCCAGCGCCAGGGTGTTGCGCCCCTTGAGCAGCGCCCACCCGACGATCCACACCACCAGCACGACACCGACCCACAGCCCCGTGCGCCGGTTGGGGGCGGTGTCGACGTACGGCTGCTCCTCCTTGACCTTGGGTCGTTCCTGTACGGCGGTCACGGCGCCGACTCCTCCTCCGCCACGACCACGCGCAGGATGTCCTCGTCGTCGACGATGCCGACGAACTCGTCACCCTCGAACACCCGCACCGGCCCCTTGGCCTCGAGCACCTCGCGGGCGGCCTCGCGCACGATCCGGTCCGCCTGGAGCACCGGACCGCCCTCGGCCTCGCCCGGCTCCGGAGGGCGCATCACCCACCGGAGCGTGAGCACGTGCGACTTGGGCACCTCGCTCACGAAGTCCTTGACGTAGTCGTCGGCGGGCGCGCCGACCACCTCGTCGGGCCGGCCGATCTGGACGATCTCGCCGTCCCGCATGATCAGGATCCGGTCACCGAGCTTGAGTGCCTCGGCGAGGTCGTGGGTGATGAAGACCATGGTCTTCCCGACCTCCTCGTGCAGCCGGATCACCTCGTTCTGCATGTCCCGGCGGATCAGCGGGTCGAGCGCCGAGAACGGCTCGTCGAACATCAGCACCTTCGGATCGGCGGCGAGCGCGCGGGCCAGGCCGACCCGCTGCTGCATGCCGCCGGAGAGCTGGTCGGGGTAGCTGTCCTCGTAGCCGGACAGGCCGACCAGGTCGACCATCTCCTGGGCCCGGTTGCGCCGGTCGGCCTTGCCGACGCCCCGCACCTCGAGGCCGAACGCGATGTTGTCGATCACCTTGCGGTGCGGGAGGAGGCCGAAGTGCTGGAACACCATCGCCACGTGCTTGCGGCGCAGCTCGCGGAGCTGGTGCTCGTTGGCGGAGGTGATCTCCTCGCTGCCCATCCGGATCGTGCCGTGGGTGGGCTCGATGAGCCGGGTGAGCAGGCGGACCAGGGTGGACTTGCCGGACCCGGAGAGCCCCATCACGACGAACACCTCACCGGGCGCCACGTCGAACGACACGTCCTTGACCGCGGTGACGCAGCCGGTCTTCTTCTGCAGGTCCGCGCGGGACAGGTCGGCGTCCGGCGTACCGATGATCTTGTCGGCCTTCTCCCCGAAGATCTTCCAGAGGTCCTTCACGGACACGGCTGCCTCGCCGGCGGTCGCGGTGAACCCCGACTGCTCCTCGGTCTGTGTCATCGGTGGCCTCCTGGGCTGGTCGCCGCCGGGGTCGGCGGGTAGATCGGGCTGTTGTCCCGATAGCGGTAGAACGGCGCGTCCGAGGGCGGCAACGGGGTGTTGCCCAGGATCAGGTCGGCGGCCTTCTCGGCGAGCATCATCACCGGGGCGTAGATGTTGCCGTTGGTGATGTACGGCATCGAGGACGCGTCCACGACGCGCAACCCGTCCACCCCGTGCACCCGCAGCGTCTGCGGGTCGAGGACTGACATGTCGTCCACGCCCATGCGGGCCGTGCAGGACGGGTGCAGGGCGGTCTCGGCGTCGGCGGCGACCCAGTCGAGGATCTCCTGGTCGGTCTCGACGGACGGTCCGGGCGAGATCTCCCCGGCGTTGAACACGGCGAACGCGGGCTGGTTGAGGATGTCGCGGGCGGCGCGGACCATCTCGATCCACTCCCGGCGGTCGTTCTCGGTCGAGAGGTAGTTGAACCGCAGCGCCGGGTGCTCGTAGGGGTCCCGCGACTTCAGCGTCACGCTCCCCCGTACGTCGGAGTACATCGGCCCGATGTGCACCTGGTACCCGTGCTCGGCAGCCGGCCGCGAGCCGTCGTACCGGATCGCGATCGGCAGGAAGTGGAACATCAGGTTCGGGTAGTCCACCCGGTCGTTGCTGCGGACGAACCCCCCGGCCTCGAAGTGGTTCGAGGCCCCCACGCCGCGGCGTAGGAGCAGCCACTCGGCGCCGATGCGCGGCTTGTGCCGGTGCTTGAGCCACGGCCCGATCGAGACCGGCTGCTTGGAGGCGTACTGGATGTAGACCTCGAGGTGGTCCTGCAGGTTGCTGCCCACGCCCGGCAGGTCCGTCACCACGTCGATGCCGAGCTTCTCGAGGTCGGCCTTCGGGCCGATGCCGGCGAGCAGCAGCAGCTGGGGGCTGTTGATCGCGCCCCCGCAGAGGATGACCTCCGTGGCCAGGGCGCGGTGCGACCCGCGTCCGGCCCGGTGGTAGTCGACGCCGGTGACCCGGTTGCCCTGGACCACGAGGCCGGTCACCATCGCCAGCGTCTCGACGCTGAGGTTCTTGCGGTCGTGGACCGGATGCAGGTAGGCCCGTGCCGCGCTCAGCCGGCGCCCCCGGTAGACGTTGCGGTCGAAGGGCGCGAAGCCCTCCTGCCGGTAGCCGTTGACGTCGGTGGTCAGCGGGTAGCCGGCCTGCTGCACGGCCTCGAAGAACGCGCCGAACAGCGGTCCGACGGCCGGTCCACGCTCCATGAGCAGGGGTCCACTGCCCCCGCGCCACTCGTCGGCGCCGGCCAGGCAGGTCTCCATCCGCTTGAAGTAGGGCAGGCAGTGCGCGTAGTCCCACGAGCTCATGCCCTCGTCGGCGGCCCAGCGCTCGAAGTCCAGCGGGTTGCCGCGCTGGAAGATCATCCCGTTGATGCTGCTGGAGCCGCCGAGCACCTTGCCGCGCGCGTGGTAGACCTTGCGGCCGTCCATGAACGGCTCCGGCTCGGACTCGTACTTCCAGTCGTAGAACCGGTTGCCGATCGGGTAGGGCAGCGCGGCCGGCATATGGATGAACGGGTCGATCCGGTAGTCCGAGCGCCCGGCCTCCAGCACCAGCACGCTGGTGCCCGGGTCGGCACTGAGCCGGTTGGCGAGGGCACATCCGGCGGAGCCTCCGCCGACGATGACGTAGTCGTACGTGCTCATGTCCTCGCCCTTCGTCACTGACTCTTAGGAGAACCGTCGAACCAGCGTTGCGGCTCAGGCCGGATGTTGTGCCATACGTGCTTGGTCTCGCGGTACTCGTCGAGCCCCGCGGCACCGAGCTCCCGGCCGACGCCGGACTGCTTGTAGCCGCCCCACTCCGCCTGCGGGACGTAGGGGTGGTAGTCGTTGATCCAGACCGTGCCCATCCGCATCCGGGCCGCGACCCGCTCGGCCCGTCCGGCGTTCTGGGTCCACACCGCTCCGGCGAGGCCGTAGATGCTGTCGTTGGCGATCCGCACCGCCTCGTCCTCGTCGCGGAACGTCTCGACGGTCAGCACCGGGCCGAACGACTCGTCGTGCACGACGGACATGGTGCCGTCGCAGCCGTCGAGCAGCGTGGGCAGGTAGTAGAACCCGTCGGCCAGCTCCGGGGCGTCGGGACGCCTCCCGCCGCAGCGCAGCGTCGCGCCCTCGGCGATCCCGCGGGCGACGTACTCCTCGACCTTGTCGCGGTGCTGCGCGGAGATCAGCGGACCGGTCTCCGCCTTCTCGTCGAACGGCCCGCCGATGCGGATCTGCTCGGCGCGGCGCACCACCTCGTCCACGAACTCGTCGTGGACGGACTCCTCGACGACCAGCCGGGCACCCGCGGAGCACACCTGGCCGGAGTGCAGGAACACGGCGGTGAGCGCGAAGTCCAGCGCGGTCTCGAGGTCGGCGTCGGCGAACACCACGTTGGGGTTCTTGCCGCCGAGCTCGAGGGCGATCTTCTTCACCGTCTCGGACGCGGACGCCATGATCCGCTTGCCGGTGGCGAGGCCACCGGTGAACGAGACCAGGTCCACGCGGGGGTCCTCGCTGAGCAGCGCACCGGCACGCGGCCCGGCCCCGAGCACGAGGTTCGCGACCCCGGCAGGGACCCCGACCTCCTCGAGGATGCGCATCAGGTGGATCGCGGTGTGCGGGGTCAGCTCGCTCGGCTTGAGCACGAAGGTGTTGCCGGCGGCCAGGCACGGCGCGACCTTCCAGGCGGTCTGCAGCAGCGGGTAGTTCCACGGCGTGATCAGCCCGCAGACCCCGATCGGCTCGTGCACCACCCGGCTGACCACGTCGGCGCGCCCGGTGTCGACGAGGCGACCCTTGTCCTCGGCCGCGACGTTGCCGTAGTGCCGGAAGACCCCGACCACGTCGTCGACGTCGTACTCGCTCTCGACGAGCCGCTTGCCCGTGTCGAGGGACTCCGCACGCGCGACGGCGTCCTTGTCACGCTCGAGCAGGTCCGCGACCCGGTGCAGCAGGGCGCCCCGCTCGAGCGCCGAACCGCCGGGCCAGGTCCCCTCGTCGAACGCCTCGCGGGCGGCGCCGATCGCCGCGCGGGTGTCCTCGGGGCCGGCCTCGTCGATGTCGGCCACCAACGAGCCGTCCGCAGGGCAGCGGATCTCCCGACGCTCGCCCTCGCGAGCCGTCTCCCATCGCCCCCCGATGTAGAGCTGTGACACTGGAATGTCCGATCAGCCGGAAGCGTTGCGTATGTCGCAACTCCGTGTGCTACACGCAACAGGATTGCGGGTCAGGGTTTCTCCGTCAAGCGCTCACGCCGTTCCGAAACCAAGTCGACGCGAGACCTCGTCAGCCGCATCCTGCACCACCGGGATCAGCTCCTTCACCCGCGGCTCCGCCAGCCGGAACGTCGGCCCGGACACGCTGAGCGAGGCGATCACGTCCCCGTGCGCGTTCCGGATGGGTGCGGCGATAGCGGTCAGCCCGACCTCGAGCTCGTCCACCGCGACGGCGTACCCCTGCTCGCGCACCTCGGTGAGCTCGCGGCGCAGCTTGGCCTTGGTGGTGACCGTCTCCGCGGTGTAGGAGGGCAGCCGGGGCAGCCGGTTGTCGATCTCGTCGGGCGACAGACCGCTGAGCAGCACCTTGCCGTTGGACGTGGCGTGCAGCGGGATGTGCTGGCCGACCCAGTTGTGGGACTGCAGCGCGGACTGGCCGGCGACCTGGTCGAGGTAGAGCGCGGACCGGTCGGAGAGCACCGCGATGTTGACGGTCTCCCCCGAGTCGGCGGCGAGCTTGCGGCAGATCGGCCGGGCCTCCTGCACCACGTCGAGCCGGGCGGTGGTCGCGCCGGCGAGCCGGAGCACGCCCACGCCGAGGCGGTACTTGCCGCGCTCGTCGTTCTGCTCGACCATGCCGTGGGACTCCAGCGTCGCGACCAGCCGGAACGCGGTGCTCTTGTGGACGCCGAGCTCGCCGGCGATCTCGGTGACTCCGGCCTCACCGAGCCGCGCGAGGATGCCGAGGATGGTGAGGGCCCGGTCCACCGACTGGACAGAGGCCGGAGTGTCGCCGGGGGTCATCGCACCACTCTCCCTGCCGTTCCCCATGACCTGACGGTAGCGCAGTCGTGTTGCGTATCACAGAATGTGTTTCCGTTGACGCAACCGCACACGAGTCCAAGGAACGCCATGACCGATCCGCAGGCCGCCGCCCCGGCGACGTACGTCCTCACCCTCGTCTGCCCCGACCGCGCCGGCATCGTGCACGCCGTCAGCGGGCTGCTCGTCGAGCAGGGCGGCAACATCCTGGAGAGCCAGCAGTTCGGCGACCTCGCCGAGGACCGGTTCTTCATGCGGGTGAAGTTCGCCGTCGAGGGGCCGGCTTCGACCGACGCCCTGGAGTCGCTGCGCGCGGCGTTCGCCCCGGTGGCCGAGCGGTGGGGCATGGCCTGGGAGCTCTGGCAGGCGACCACGCCGTACCGCACGCTGATCCTGGTCTCGAAGTTCAGCCACTGCCTCAACGACCTGCTGTTCCGGTGGAGCAGCGGCTCGCTGCAGATCGACGTGGTCGGCGTGGTCTCGAACCACCCCGACTGCGAGGCGCTGACGAAGTCCTACGGCGTGCCCTACCACCACATCCCGGTCACGGCCGACACGAAGGCGGAGGCCGAGGCGCAGATGCTCGCGCTCGTCGAGTCCGAGCGCATCGACCTGGTGGTGCTCGCGCGCTACATGCAGGTGCTCTCCGACGACACCTGCCGGGCGCTGGCCGGGCGGGCGATCAACATCCACCACTCGTTCCTGCCCAGCTTCAAGGGCGCCAAGCCCTACCACCAGGCGTTCGACCGGGGCGTGAAGCTGGTCGGCGCCACCGCGCACTACGTGACCGCCGACCTCGACGAGGGCCCGATCATCGAGCAGGACGTGATGCGGGTGGACCACACGTACGACGCCGCCGAGCTCGCCGCCGCCGGCCGCGACGTGGAGAGCCAGGTGCTGTCCCGGGCCGTGCGCTGGCACTCCGAGTCCCGGGTGCTGCTCAACGGTCACAAGACGGTCGTGTTCCGCTAGCCCGGTCAGTCGCCCAGCTCGCGGCGGCGGCGTACGACGTACTCCTGCAGCTCGGCCCGCACGGCGTCGTCGAGCGGCGGGGCGACATACTCCTCGAGCTTGGCCTGGTAGATCTTCGTCGCGCGGGCGTTGGCGTCGAGGCCGCCGTTGCGCATCCACCGCTCGTAGTTGTCCGAGGAGGAGAGCATCGGGCGGTAGAAGCAGGTGCGGAAGCGCTCCATCGTGTGCATCGCCCCGAGGAAGTGCCCGCCGTGGCCGACCTCCAGGTGCGCGCCGAACGCGAGCGAGTCCTCGTCGATCTCGAGCGGGGTGAACTCCGCCCGCAGCATCTGCAGGATCTCCACGTCGACGATGAACTTCTCGAAGCCCGCGACCAGGCCGCCCTCGAGCCAGCCGGCCGAGTGCATCACCCAGTTGGCCCCGGCGAGGAACGTCGGCAGCATCGTCATCAGGGCCTCGTAGCCCGCCTGGGCGTCCGCGACCTGCGACGAGGTGAGCCCGCCGCCGGAACGGAACGGAAGGCCGAAGTGCCGGGCGATCTGGCCGGTGCACAGCAGGCCGATGCCCGACTCCGGCGTGCCGAACGTCGGCGACCCGGACTGCATGTCGATGTTGGACAGGAACGACCCGAAGATGACCGGCGCACCGGGTCGGACCAGCTGCGTGAGCGCGATGCCGGAGAGCGCCTCGGCCATCTGCTGCACGAGCGCAGCCGGGATCGTCACCGGGGACATCGCGCCCATCAGGATGAACGGCGTCACCACGCACGGCTGCCCGGCCAGGGTGTACTCGAAGAGCGACTCGAGCATCCGCCCGTCCCAGTGCAGCGGCGAGTTGCAGTTGATCAACGAGATCGAGACCGGGGTCTGCTCGATCGCCTCGCGGCCACCGAACAGGATCTCCCCCATCGCGATGGTGTCGCGGGCGTTCACGCCGGAGACCACGTTGCCCATGTAGACCTTGTCGGTCAGCGTCTGCAGCGCGTAGGTCATGTCGAGGTGCCGCGAGTCGAGCGGTGTGTCGTTGGGCTCGCAGATCACACCGCCCGCCGAGTCGAGCACCGGGAAGGTCTGGGCGAGCTTGGTGAACCGCTCGAAGTCGTTCATGGTCGCGTCGCGGCGGACGTCACCCTCGCGCACGAACGGCGGCCCGTAGACCGCGCCGAACGCCATCGCGTCGCCGCCGATGTGGATGTTGTGCTCGGGGTTGCGGGCCTGGACGTCGAACTCGCGCGGGGCCTTGGCCACCTGCGCGAGGACGAACTCGGGGTCGAGGTAGACGGTCTTGTCCTCGACCCGCTGGCCGGCCTGCCGGAACAGCTCGAGCGCGCGCTCACTGTCGAACTCGACACCGATCTCGGTGACCAGCCGACGCCAGCCCGCGTCGAGCTTGGCCATCGCGTCCTCGGAGAGGATCTCGTACCTCGGCATCGTGTTGCGAAACATTCCGACCTCCTGCACAGGAACTTGGGCGGTTCTCCTTGACCGGCGCTGGTCGGCATCCTAGCCTCATCATGTGGAAGTCGGTTCCATATGATGAAACAGGCACGTAACACGAGGTCCCGATGAGCAACACTCCACCGGCGGGCACGCAGGCGGTCGATCGCGCCGCAGCGCTCGTCGACCTGGTGGTGCGAGCCGACGAGCCGCTCAGCTTCACCGAGCTCAGCGACGAGACCGGCCTGGCCCGTTCCACCACCTCGCGACTGCTCGCCGCCCTGGAGCGCACCGAGCTGATCGAGCGGGACGCCGGCGGCGGGTACGTCGCCGGGCCGCTGTTCGCGCTGCACGCCGCGCTGCACGACCCCTGGCCGCAGATCGCCCGGCTCGCCCGTCCGGTCCTGGAGACCGTCGGCGCCGAGACCGGCGAGACGGTGCACCTCGGCGTCGCGCGCGGCACGGACGTCGTCCACATCGCGCAGGTCGAGTCGACCTACCTGCTCTCGGCCCGCGACTGGAACCAGGTCGACGTACCCCCGCACTGCTCCGCGCTGGGCAAGGTGCTCTACGCCTTCGACCGCCTGCCGCTGCCGGCCGGCCGGCTCGAGCGCCGCACCGACCGGACCGTGCCCACCCGGGACGCGCTGGCCACCGAGCTGGCCTCCGTGCGCCGTCGCCGCTTCGCGGTCACCGTGGACGAGCTCGAGACCGGGCTGACCGGTATCGCCGCCGCCGTCGAGGGCAGGGACGGCGTCTTCGCCGCCCTCGGCATCTCCGGGCCCACCGCCCGGCTCCAGGACCGGGTCGATCGCATCGGTCGGCTCCTGATCGAGCAGGCCGACACCCTGTCGGCGCTGCTTCACCGCCGGACCCGGCACGGCTCCGAGAGCCCTGACCGGGCCGGAAGCTCCAGAGGCGCTGACCGCTCCGGGAGCACCGACAGCACCACCAAGGAGGGCGCGGCATGACACCCGAGGAGATCCTTCAGCGGCTCTACGACGAGACGCTGACCGGCAACGCACCCGAGGTGCTCGACCTGACCCATCGGGCCCTCGAGATGCAGATGGAACCGCAGACCCTGCTGTTCGACGCGCTGATCCCCTCACTCGAGGAGGTCGGGGCGCGCTTCGAGCGCGGCGACTTCTTCGTCCCGGAGATGCTGATCGCCGGGCGCGCGATGGCCGGCGCCATGGAGGTGCTGCGCCCGCTGCTCGCCGACACCGGCGTGGAGACCGTCGGGAAGTTCCTGATGGGCACCGTCAAGGGCGACGTGCACGACATCGGCAAGAACCTCGTCAACATCATGCTCGAGGGCGCCGGCTTCGAGGTGATCGACCTCGGCGTGCAGGTCGCACCGGAGAAGTTCGTGGAGAAGATCATCGAGCACCAGCCCGACATCGTCGGCTTCTCGGCGTTCCTCACCACCACCATGCCGATGTTCAAGGCCAACCTGAACGCGCTCGAGAAGGCCGGGCTGCGCGACCAGGTGATCGTGATGGTCGGTGGCGCACCGGTCACCCAGGAGTACGCCGACGCGGTCGGCGCCGACGGCTACGCGCCCGACGCGTCCGCGACCGTCAAGCGCGCCAAGGACCTGCTGGGCAAGAAGCGGGCGCTGGTGACCGCATGAGCGCCGAGCTTCTCGAGACCACGCTGCGCTCCGCCACCGCCGAGGTGGTGATCGGGCACGGTCGCCGCTTCTGCCTGATCGGCGAGCGGATCAACCCGACCGGCCGCCGGATCTTCCAGGAGCAGCTGCGCGCCGGGGACCTGTCGGCGGTCGAGCGCGACGTCATCGCGCAGGTCGAGGGGGGCGCCGACGTCCTCGACGTCAACATGGGCGTGCCGATGACCGACGAGCCCGAGCTGCTCGCCCAGGCGATCACCCTCGTGCAGGGGCTCACCGACAAGCCGGTGTGCATCGACTCCTCGGTCGTCGAGGCGCTCGAGGCCGGCCTCGCCGTCTACCAGGGCCGGGCGCTGGTCAACTCGGTCACCGCCGAGGACGATCGGATGGCGCTGATCCTGCCGCTGGTCAAGAAGTACGGCGCGGCGATCATCGCGCTGCCGAACGACGCGGAGGAGATCCCGATGGAGGCGGACCGCCGCCTCGAGCTGGTCCAGCACATCGTGGACGTCGCGACCGGGGAGTACGGCATCGCCAAGCAGGACATCGTGATCGACCCGCTCGCGATGCCGATCGGCGCCGACACCTCGGTGGTCAGCACCACGCTCGAGACGATGCGCCGGATCCGCGAGGTGCACGGCCTCAACATGACCTGCGGCGCGTCCAACGTGTCCTTCGGGATGCCCGACCGGCACACCCTCGGTGCGACGTTCCTGCCGATGGCGATGACCGCGGGTCTCACCAGCGCGATCATGGACACCCGCAGCCCCCAGATCGTCGGCGCGGTCAAGGCCGCCGACCTGCTGCTCGGGCACGACGAGTGGGGTGGCAGCTGGATCGCCGCTCACCGCAAGAAGCAGGCTGCCGCCGCAGGATGAACGAGATGCCGCTGACGCAACCGCCCGAGGTCGAGGTCGACGACCTGCGCAGGGAAGGCCTCCTGGACCGGCCCGACGGGCCCGGGCTGCCCCCGCACGACGGCGCCGGCCGGGTGCAGCTGTCCTTCACGCCGTCGGGCCGCGACGTCCGGGTGCCGCCCGGCGTCAGCGTGTTCGACGCGGCCAGCTGGAACGGCATCGCGATCGACTCCACCTGCGGCGGGCACGGCACCTGCAAGAAGTGCAAGGTGCAGGTCCTCGACGGCAGCGTGCCGATCCACCGGCTCGACGTACGCTCCTTCACCGCCGAGCAGCTCGACGCCGGCTGGCGGCTGGCCTGCCTGGCCCAGGCGACCCAGGACCTCAAGGTCGAGGTGCCGCCGCTGACGACCCGCCCGAAGGCCGCCACGCTCGGCGTCGGACGCCAGGTCATCCTGCGCCCGGCGGTGCAGAAGCGGTACGTCGAGCTCACCGAGCCGACCCTGTCCGACCAGCGCACCGACCTGCAGCGGGTCCAGGACGCGATCGAGGACCTCGAGCTCACCCCCGACCTGCACGTGCTGCGCCGGCTGCCGCACGTGCTGCGCCAGGCCGACTTCAAGGTGACCGCGGTCGTCGTCGACGAGGCCCTCATCGACGTGGAGCCCGGGGACACCACGCAGCGGCGGTTCGCGATCGCCTTCGACCTCGGCACCACCACCGTGGTCGCGACCCTGGTCGACACCGCCACCGGCACCCCGGCGGCGGTCGCCTCGATGCTCAACAAGCAGCAACCGTTCGGCGGCGACGTGATCACCCGGATCAGCGCCACCATGTTGGACCCGCTCGCCGCGGACCGGCTCCGCGAGCTCGCGCAGGCGACCCTGGCCGAGCTGACCGGCAACGTGCTCGACGAGGCGGGCGTGGAGCCGCACGAGGTCTACGAGGTCGCCCTCGCCGGCAACGCCACCATGACCGCACTGGTGCTCGGCATCGACCCCGAGCCGATCGGCGTCGCGCCGTTCGTCATGTCCACCACCACCCTGCCCACCCTGCTCGCCTCCGACCTCGGCCTGTCGCTGCACCCGCGCGCCCGGGCCGTGCTGTTCCCGGCGCTCGGTGCGTACGTCGGGGGCGACATCGTCTCGGGGATGCTGGCCACCGGCATGGACCGCGACAAGCGCACCCGGCTGTTCATCGACGTCGGCACCAACTGCGAGATCGTGCTCAGCGACGGCGACACCATCGTGTCCACCGCGGCCCCGGCCGGCCCGGCGTTCGAGGGCGGCGCGATCCGCTGCGGCATGCGCGCGGCCGACGGCGCCGTCGAGGTCGTCCGGATCGACGAGGCCGGCGTGCACCTGGAGGTGATCGGCGACGTCGAGCCGCAGGGCCTGTGCGGCTCCGGCCTCGTCGACGTGGTCTCCGAGCTGGTCCGCGCCGGCCTGCTCGACGCCAGCGGCCGGTTCGTCACCGACGAGCGGGCGCTCGAGATCGCCCCGCAGGTCGCCGACCGGCTGACCAGCATCGGCCAGGAGCGGGTCTTCGTCCTGCACCGTCCGGAGCCCGGCTCGCCGCCCGAGGAGTCGGTGTACCTCTCCCAGCGAGACGTCCGCGAGCTGCAGTTCGCCAAGGGCGCGATCGCCACCGGCTGGACCCTGCTGCTCGAGCAGCTCGGCCTCGAGCACTCCGACGTGCAGCAGGTGCTGCTCGCCGGCTCCTTCGGCAGCTACCTCTCCCCCGCGGCCGCCGTGCGTATCGGCCTGGTGCCGAAGATCCCGGTGCTCCGGATCGTCTCGGCGGGCAACGTCGCCGGTGAGGGCGCGAAGATGAGCCTGCTCAGCGTGCGCGAGCGCGCCGGCGCCCTGGCGCTCCTGGAGGAGGTGGAGTATGTCGAGCTCTCCGACCGCGCCGACTTCAACGACCGGTTCGTCGACCTCCTCGCCTTCCCCGGCTGAGCGTCCCCGGGCACGCGTCGCCCTGATCGCGTGCGGGGCGATCGCGGCCCCCTGCGCACAGGTGGTGGAGCGGCGCGGCTGGCCCGTCGACGTACACCCGCTGCCACCGCTGCTGCACAACCACCCGGCGCGGATCGCCGGCGAGGTGGACCGGCTCGCGGCCGACCTGCAGGAGCGCTACGACACCGTCGCGGTCGGGTACGCCGACTGCGGCACCTACGGCGTCCTGGACGAGGTCTGCGACCGTCGCGGTCTCGGCCGGCTCGCCGGCCTGCACTGCTACGACGTGTACGGCGGCGCCGACCGGCTCGCCGCGATGTTCGAGGCAGAGCCCGGCACCTACGTGCTCACCGACTTCCTGGTCCGCTCGTTCAACCGCACCGTGGTCGCGGAGCTGGGCCTGGACCGCTACCCGGAGCTGCGCGACGACTACTTCGCGCACTACACGCGGATGGTCTGGCTGGCCCAGCAGCCCGACGACGAGCTGCGGGCCCTGGCCGAGCAGGCGGCCGCCCGGATCGGGCTGCCGCTGGTCGTCGTGGAGACCGGCCACACCGGTCTCGAGCGCGCGCTGGCCGACCTGCTCGGGGACCGCTACATCCCCAACGCGCCGTCCACCGTCAGCACCTGACCCGTCACGTAGGACGCGGCATCCGAGCAGAGCCACGTCACCGCAGCGGCCACCTCGCTCGGGTGGCCGAGCCGGCGCATCGAGATCACCTGCTCGTACCGCTCCACGTTGGCCTTCCGTCCCTCCGCCGTCGGTGCGGCGAGGTGGCGCTCGAGCATCGGAGTGAGGATCGCGCCGGGACGCACCGCGTTGACCCGGATGCCGCGGGAGGCGAACTCCTTGGCGAGCGTGACCGTGAGCGCCTCGAGCCCGAGCTTGCTGGCGGCATAGCTGCCGGTGCCTGCGCTGAGCAGCTTGGCGTCGACCGAGGACGTGTTCACGATGGCGCCTCCGCCGGTCTCGAGCATCGCCGGCACCTCGTGGCGCATGCACAGCCACGCACTCGTCATCAGCGTCCGGACGATGCCTTCGAACTCCTCGAGACTCATGTCGGTGAAGGCACCGGAGCTGGTCAGTGCCTCGGCGTTCGCCGCGTTGTTGAAGGCGAAGTCGAGCCTGCCGTGCCGGGCCACCACCTCCCGGACGAGGTCGACCACGTCGTGCTCGTCGGTGACGTCGGCGGCGACGAAGCTGACGTTCGCAGGCTCGCAGAGCTCCTTCAACGCCTGCTGCCCACGCGTCTCGCTGCGACCGCAGATCACCACGTCGGCGCCGCGCTCGGCGAAGGCGCCGGCGGTGGCCAGCCCGATCCCGCTCGTGCCACCGGTCACCAACGCGACCCTGCCGGTCAGGTCCTGCAACTGCACGGGCTCCCCCATGTTCTCCCCTGTCTCTTCATCGATGGTGTCGGCAGGTGAGCGCTCGCCGACCTGCTGCCGCGCTGACCGCGACGGCCCGCTCAGCGCACGGCCATCAGCCGGTCGAGGTACTCCCGCCGCCAGGCCTCGGTCTCGGCGACCTGGTTGAACGTGTAGACGTGCAGCCCGGTGACCAGGGCCCCGGGTCGGGCCAGCACCGGGGCGCACCGCTCCAGGAACCGCTCGCCGGTGAACCCGCCCGGCGCGGCCAGCCGCGCGAAGGTGCCCTTGTGCTTGACCAGGAACCGGGTCGAGTCACCGACCCCGATCTTGGTCGCCATCGCCAGCAGCTTCGCGCGGTCGATGGGGCCGGGGATGCCCAGCAGCACCGGCAGCGTGATCCCGCGGCTGCGCATCCGGTCGATCCACGAGCGCACCGCCTCGGGGTCGAAGTTCAGGTTGCTGACCACGTGCGTCGCGTGCCGGCGCTTGTCCCACATCGACTGCACCGTGAGGTCGTCGCTGATGGTGGGGTGCGACTCCGGGTAGCCGGTGATCCCCACCTCCGGGAACGGCCGGCCCAGGGCGGTCAGGTCCTGGAGCAGGTCGAGGGCGCTGTGGTAGTCCCCCACCGGCGGGTCGGCGTCGCCCCCGGGCACGAACACCGTGCGGACGCCGGCCGCCTGCATGCGCGTGCAGATCTCGGACAGCTCGGTGCGACCGCTGACCAACCGTGCGGCGAGGTGCGGCACCACGGCGTACCCGTGGCGGGCGAGCCGCTCGGTCAGGTCCAGGGTGGCCTCGATCCCCTTCGTCGGGGACGCGGTCACCGTGAGCGTGCGCTCCAGCGGGAGGTGCTCGAGAACCTTGTCCTCGATGCTCCCGGTGGGCAGCACCTCGAAGCGGGCCGACGAGAGCATGTCGGCCAGGAAGGCGCCGTGGGACTTGTTGCGCATGGAGCAACTCATTTCGCGATACGCAATACCACGCGGAGCGTATCGCTGCGTCCGGCCCCCCACAACTACCCGCGCGGGTGGTGTGAGGGGCCGGTGGCGCAGGTGATCAGTCCGTGGTCAGCCGGAGCAGGGCGTGCTGCACGTGGTCGTCGTCCTCCCAGGCGCTGACCCCGAGCGCGTCGAGCGGTGCGATGTTCTGCTTGACCTCGGCGTCACCGCTGGAGACCAGGTCGGCGAGGTTCTCGGCCCAGCCGTCGCCGGCGTCGAAGTTGACGTAGAGCACGCTGGTCGCGCGGTCCGCCTCGGGGACCACGTCGGAGAAGGCCTCGACGTCGCCGAGCGCGCCCTTCTTCGTGAGCTGGTCGACGTACTCCGGGTCGAGGCCGACGGCGACGACGCCGTCACCGCCGGCGACCTTGACCATGTCGCCGTCGGGTCCCGCGGCCTTCTTCAGCTTGTCGATGATCGCGGTGATCTTGGCCGAGTCACCCTTGATCCGGATGCCGGCCGGGACCTGTGTCGGGTCCGGCGACTCCGTCAGCTTCTTGAGGTCGGCCCCCGCGTCGACCGAGACGCTGATCCCGTCGCCGAGCAGCGTCTCGAGATCCTCCGGAAGCTGCAGTCCGGTCTGCTGCTCGGCCTGGCCGAGCATCTCGTCGAGCGACTGGCCGCCACCGAGCACCTCGTTCATGGTGTCGAGGTAGTCCTTGAGCCAGCCGTCGCGGAACGCGACCGAGAACGCCGCGGCCGTGGTGCCCGGAAGCGTCGCCACGTCGGGCCCGCCGTCACCGGCCACCGCACCGATGTTGGACGGCAGACCCTTTCCGGTGAACTCGGCCTCGACCGCGCCGTCGGAGAAGCGCACCACGCCGGCCGCCCCGTCGAAGTCCTTGAACATCGTGTTGAGCTGGTCGAGCTCGGAACCGGACATGCCGGGCATCCCGGCCTGCCCCTTCGACTGGGCCTTGCCGATCGCGTCGGGGGCGTCCTTGGAGGCGTACATCGAGATGATGCCGGGGTCCCCGGCGCGCTCCATCGCGGAGGTGAACGCCTTGTCGTCGGCGAGCGTGGACGCCTCGGCGTCCTTGGCCATGCTGTCCGCCTCCTTCTGCGTCTCCGCGAGCAGCAGGTAGTCGCCCACGAACGCGACGCCGGTCCGGTCCGGCTCCTGGTCCTCGGCGGCGCCGCACTTCTCGAGCTTGCGGACGCCGGCGCGCGCCTTGTCCTGGTCGCTGACCTGGAGGACGACGAGGGGCAGTGCCACCTCTTCGGGGTCCGGTACGGCGGCCACGGCCACCCGGTCGCCGATCCAGGGCTCGACGTCCTTCGCGAAGTCGAGGCCCTTGCAGTCGCCGCTCTTGACGATCTCGTCGAAGACGGACTTGCGCAGGTCGTCCCGGCTGCCGATGTTCAGCTCCTGCTTCAGGCCCGGGAACTTGCGCAGGATCTTGACCGCCTCGATCTTCTGCGAGGCGGACGGGTCGAGGTCGAGGCTGACGTAGCCGAGCGCGTCGGCGGGCACCGCGGTCGCCGGGGAGCTGCCGCCCGACATCAGCTGGACGACGCCGTACGCGCCGGCGCCGACGGCCGCGACGACGGCCACCGCAGCCAGGGCGACGATGCCGGTGCGCTTGCCGGTGCCGCCGCGTGGCGGCTCGGTGGTGCCCGGAGCCGGGCTGTCCGGGCCGAGGAACTCGGGCTCGGACGAGCCTGGGACGTTCGTGGACATGGTGCTTCCCCCTGGTTCGTGCCCGGTCTCGGGCAGGACAGATGCCAGCGATCAGCCTAGCCTCAGGACCCGGTCGACGGAGGGGTCACGGGACGCCTGCGCCGACGTGTTATGAATCCGAGTCCGAGACCCGACCCAGGAGCACCAGCAGCGCGCCCGCGAGGACCGCGACCGGCCACGCGAGGTAGACGGTGAGCACGTCGACGCCGAGCCGCTCGGGCACGCGTGCACCGACCTGGGCCGCCGCGAGGGCCGCTGCGGTGTCGGTGGGTCCCAGCAGGTGCCCGGTCAGCGACATCGCGCCGGCCGCGAGGGCGGACCCGACGACGAGGAGGGCGCTGGTGAGCAGCGGGTCCCGCGAGCGCCACCAGCTCAGCGCGACCCCGGCGACCAGACCGGCGACCCCGGCGATGACGACGTACATGCCGTCCGCGGTGAACCGCCGACCCAGCTGGACCTCGCTCATCGAGCCGCCGTCTCGCAGCTTGGTGAACTCGGCGGGTGAGACGAGCAGCATCCAGGCCACGCCGCACAGCACCCCGAGGACCAGCAGGCAGCCCAGCACGGTGGCGACGTCACGACCGAGCGCGCCCCGGTCGACCCGACGGGGGCGTTCACCCGCGCCGGGTGGGGCCTGCCACACGGTCGACGTGGGGCCGGTGCCGGGACCTGGTTCGGCCATCAGCCGGCCAGGCAGTGCGGCCCGAGCAGCGCCTTGAGGTCGGCGAACAGGGCCGGGCTCGCGGCCACCCGCAGGCGGTCGTCGAGCTTCATCACGGTCGTCGAGGTCTTCGTCATCAGTCGCAACCGTACTTCGGTGACGCCAGGGTGCGTGCCCAGGACGTCCTTGAGCTGCTCGACCACCGGCATCGTGCAGCGGGTCGACGGCATGGTGATCACCACCGGCCCCGAGGGGCCGTCGTCGAGGTCGGGGACGCTGACCTCCTGGCCGTGCAGCTCCGGCTGGTCCTTGGAGCGGGACAGCCGGCCCTTCACGGTGACGATCGCGTCCTCGTTGAGCAGCGTGCTCGCGAGCTGGTAGGCGCTCGGGAACAGCAGCACGTCGATGCCACCCTCGAGGTCCTCCACGGTCACCATCGCCCAGGCGTCACCGCGCTTGGTGATCTTGCGCTGCACAGAGGTGATCAGTCCCGAGACGGTCACGGTGGACCCGTCCGCGCGGTCCTCGTCGACCAGCAGCTGGCCGATCGTGCAGTCCGCCGAGGCGGAGAGGATGTGCTCGAGCCCCATCAGCGGGTGGTCCGAGACGTAGAGGCCGAGCATCTCGCGCTCGTGCCCGAGCAGCGTCTGCTTGTCCCAGTCGGCGATGTCCGGCACCGCGATGGCGACCCCGAACCCGCCTCCGGCGTCCTCGTCGAGCCCGCCGAACAGGGAGTCCTGGCCGATGGCCTCGTTGCGCTTGATGTCGGCGTACTGGTCGACCGCGGACTCGTGGATCGTCACCAGCGCGCGCCGCCGGTGGCCCAGCGAGTCGAAGGCGCCCGCCTTGATCAGCGACTCCACGACCCGCTTGTTGCAGACCAGCGTCGGGACCTTGTCCATGAAGTCGGCGAAGTCGGTGTAGCGGCCCTGCTCGCGCCGGGCGGCGACGATCGCGTCGACGACGTGGATGCCGACGTTGCGGATCGCGGAGAGGCCGAAGCGGATGTCGGTGCCGACCGGGGTGAAGGTGGCCTCGGACTCGTTGACGTCCGGCGGCAGCACCTGGATCTTCATCCGGCGACACTCGTTGAGGTAGATCGCCATCTTGTCCTTGTCGTCCTTGACGGACGTGAGGACGGCGGCCATGTACTCGGCCGGGTAGTTCGCCTTGAGGAAGGCCGTCCAGTAGGACACCAGGCCGTAGGCGGCGGAGTGCGCCTTGTTGAAGGCGTAGTCGGAGAACGGCAGCAGGATGTCCCACAGCGTCTGGACCGCGGCCATCGAGTAGCCGCGCTCCTGCATGCCGGCGGAGAAGGCCTCGAACTGCTTGTCCAGCTCGGCCTTCTTCTTCTTGCCCATCGCGCGGCGCAGCAGGTCCGCCTGGCCCAGCGAGTAGCCCGCGAGCTTCTGCGCGATGGCCATGACCTGCTCCTGGTACACGATCAGGCCGTAGGTCTCCCCCAGGATGTCCGCGAGCGGCTCGGCCAGCTCCGGGTGGATCGGCACGACCTCCTCGCGGCCGTTCTTGCGGCGGGCGTACTTGTTGTGCGAGTCCGCACCCATCGGCCCGGGCCGGTAGAGCGCGCCGACCGCGGAGATGTCCTCGAACGTGTCCGGGCGCATGCTGCGCAGCAGCGCGCGCATCGGCCCGCCGTCGAGCTGGAACACCCCCAGGGTGTCGCCCCTGGCCAGCAGCGCGAACGCCTTGGGGTCGTCGAGGGTGAGGTCCTCGAGGACGACCTTCTCCTGCCGGTTGTTCTCGATGTTGACCAGCGCGTCGTCGAGGATGGTCAGGTTGCGCAGGCCCAGGAAGTCCATCTTGATCAGGCCGAGGCGCTCGCAGGTCGGGTAGTCGAACTGCGTGATGATCGCGCCGTCCTGCTCCCGCTTCATCACCGGGATGACGTCCTGCAGCGGCGCGCTGGACATGATCACGCCGGCGGCGTGCACGCCCCACTGGCGCTTGAGCCCCTCGATGCCGATCGCGGTGTCCACGACCTTCTTCACGTCCGCGTCGGCGTCGTAGAGCGCGCGGAACTCGCCGCCCTCGCCGTAGCGGCCGTGCTGCGGGTCGAAGATCTCCTTGAGCGGGACGTCCTTGCCCATCACCGCCGCGGGCATCGCCTTGGTGATCCGGTCGCCCATCGCGAACGGGTAGCCCAGGATCCGCGAGGAGTCCTTGACCGCCTGCTTGGCCTTGATCGTGCCGTAGGTGACGATCATCGACACCCGGTCGTCGCCGTACTTGTCGCTGACGTAGCGGATCACCTCACCGCGCCGACGCTCGTCGAAGTCGATGTCGAAGTCGGGCATCGAGACGCGGTCGGGGTTGAGGAACCGCTCGAAGATCAGGCCGTGCTGCAGCGGGTCGAGGTCGGTGATCCGCATGGCGTACGCCGCCATCGAGCCCGCACCCGAGCCACGGCCGGGACCGACCCGGATGCCGTTGTTCTTGGCCCAGTTGATGAAGTCCGCGACGACCAGGAAGTAGCCCGGGAACCCCATCTGGGTGATGACGCCGATCTCGAAGTCCGCCTGCTTGCGGACCGCGTCGGAGATGCCGTCGGGGTAGCGGTAGCGCAGCCCCTTCTCGACCTCCTTGACGAACCAGGTGTCCTCGGTCTCCCCCGCGGGCACCGGGAACCGCGGCATGAAGTTGGCCGACTCGTCGAACTCGACGTTGCAGCGCTCGGCGATCAGCAGCGTGTTGTCGCACGCCTCGGGCAGACCGTTGCGCTCGCCCCACAGCTCGCGCATCTCCGCGGGAGACTTGATGTAGTAGCTGTCGCCGCTGAACTTGAACCGCTTCGGGTCGGCCATCGTGCTGCCGGAGGAGACGCAGAGCAGGTGCTCGTGCGCGGAGGCGTCCTCGGGGTTGGTGTAGTGCGAGTCGTTGGTGGCGACCGGTGGGATCCCGAGGTCCTTCGAGAGCCGCAGCAGCCCGTCGCGGACCCGGGTCTCGATGGAGAGGCCGTGGTCCATCAGCTCGAGGAAGAAGCTGTCGCGCCCGAAGATGTCCTGGAAGTCGCCGGCCGCGGCCCGCGCCTTCTCGTAGTCGCCGATGCGCAGCCACGTCTGGATCTCCCCGGACGGGCAGCCGGTGGTGCCGATCAGGCCGGTGGCGTACTCGGCGAGCAGCTCCCGGTCGGCGCGGGGCTTGTAGAAGAAGCCCTCGAGCGAGGACCGGGAGGAGAGCCGGAACAGGTTGTGCATGCCCTGCGTGGTCTCGGCCAGCAGCGTCATGTGGGTGTAGGCGCCGCTGCCGGAGACGTCGTCGTCGCCGCCGTTGTTCCAGCGCACCCGCTTGCGGTCGAACCGGGAGGTGTTGGGGGTGAGGTAGGCCTCCATGCCGATGATCGGCTTGACCCCGGCGGCCTTGGCCTTGGAGTAGAAGTCGAAGGCGCCGAACACGTTGCCGTGGTCGGTCATCGCGATCGCGTCCATGCCGAGCTCGGCGGTGCGGGCGAACATCTCCCCGAGCCGGGCCGCACCGTCGAGCATGGAGTACTCGGTGTGCACGTGCAGGTGGACGAACGAGTCGGACTTACCGCCTGACATGGGCAGAACTGCCCCTTTCTGTGCTCACGGGCGCACCACGAACCGACCGGCGGGTGACCGGCGGCCGAGCTTCGTGGGGAAGAGCAGCCAGCCTACGTGACCCGACCACCCCAGGGTGGCAGGACCCACCGACATCTCAGGACCGGGCCGCGGCACCCCAGCCGTGCCAGGAGTCGATCTCGATCCAGCCGCTGACCCGGGCGCGGTCGCGGGTCGGGTAGGGGCGGCCGTTGTAGTGCGTGGAGAGCCGGTCGATGTCGGCCAGCTCGGGGTCGTCGCGGAACTCCACGACCCGGCCCTGGACACTGACGTGGGTGTACCAGGACGACTCGTCGAGCGCGGTCAGCGAGACCCGGGGGTCCCGGCGCAGGTACTCCAGCCGCTTGCGGCCCTCGTCCATGTTCACCAGGATCCGGTCACCGTCCAGGAGGTACCAGGTGGCCACCGAGACGGGCTGGCCGTCGGGGCGCAGCGAGGTGATCACGGCCGGGTTGGGCTTGGCGAGCAGCTCGCGGACGTCGTCGGGCAGGGGTGCGGTGGGCACGGTGGGCCTCCTGGTGGGCGTGGGGTGATGCGGGGACAGGTCGGGTTGTTCCGGGCGCTCGGCCGCGTCGAGGCTCTCGCTGATCACCTGGTGCATGATCCGCCGGATCCGGTCCTCGCCCAGCTCGGGCGCGAGCCCGGCCATCCGGGCGACGATCTGGTCCTCGCGCTCCGGGTCACGGCCGGCGTGCCCGGGCACCTCCTTGACCTGCTGGACCCGCGCAGTCAGCCGGGCCCGCTCGGCGAGCAGGGACGCGAGCCGGTCGTCGATGGCGTCGATGCGTCGGCGCATCCCCGTCAGCGAGCCCGGGTCCGGCCAGGCCATCTCGAGGTCCGGCTCACGCTCCTCGTTGTCCGAGCCGTCCGTGCGGCGTACCACCCCGAAGCCGTGCCGGGCGTAGAACCGTCGGGCCCCGGTGTTGCTCTCGAACACCCACAGGCCCAGGCCGTCGGGACGCAGGCTCTTGGCCAGGTCGAGCAGCACCGAGCCGATCCCCTGCCCGGTCAGCGCCGGGTCGACGTACAGCGAGTGCACCCAGTCGTCCTCGAGCAGCAGCAGCGCCACGGGTACGTCGTCCCGCTCGGCCAGCCACACCTCGGCCCCGTCGGCGTCGAGGCGGCCGCGCAGCCAGCGGCGTACGTCGGCGTCGGGGTGGACCGGTCGCGGGATCGAGGGGTAGGCCGCCTCGCGGGCGCTCAGGAACAGCGTGGCCAGCGCGTCGGCGTCCTCGACCGTGGCCCGGCGCAGGGTCAGGTCGTCGGTCGGCTGGTCGGCGTCAGACGGCATCGCGGAGCGTGTCGAGCGCGTGCTGGAGGTCCTCGGGGTAGCCCGACTCGTACTCCACCTGCTCACCGGACTCCGGGTGCTCGAAGCCGAGCCGCACCGCGTGCAGCCACTGCCGGGTCAGCCCCACCCGCTCGGCCAGCGAGGGGTCGGCGCCGTAGGTCAGGTCGCCGACGCAGGGGTGCTTGAGCGCGGCCATGTGCACCCGGATCTGGTGCGTGCGTCCGGTCTCGAGGTGCACCTCGAGCAGGCTCGCGAAGCGGTGCGCCTCGAGCGTCTCGTAGTGCGTGATGCTCGGCTTGCCGTCAGCACGGACGGTGAACTTGTAGTCGTGCTTGGGGTGCCGGGCGATCGGTGCGTCCACGGTGCCCTGCAACGGGTCGGGATGCCCCTGGACCAGCGCGTGGTAGGTCTTGTCCACGGTGCGCTCGCGGAACGCGTTCTTCAGCACGGAGTAGGCGCGCTCGGACTTCGCGATCACCATCACCCCGGACGTGCCGACGTCGAGACGCTGCACGATCCCCTGCCGCTCGGCGGCACCGCTGGTGGAGATCCGGAACCCGGCGGCGACCAGGTGCCCCACGACGGTCGGCCCCGTCCAGCCGGGGCTCGGGTGTACGGCGACGCCGACCGGCTTGTCGACGACCACGATCGCCTCGTCGTCGTGCACGATCTTGATGCCCTCGACCGTCTGCGGCACCACGGCGACCGGGTCGAGGACCATCGGGATGGCGACGTCGAGCATGGAGCCGGGTTCCACGCGGTCGGACTTGGCGGGCGGTGCCCCGTCGACGCTGACGTACCCGCCCCGGATCAGGTCGGCGGCCCGGGTGCGGGACAGGCCGAACATCCGGGCGATGGCGGCGTCCACCCGCTCCCCCGCCAGGCCGTCCGGAACGATGACGGTGCGGCGCTCGTGGCCGGACCAGTCGGGCTCCGTCACGGTGTCCCGTCGCTGTCGTGGTCAGTGCTGTCCCGGTCGCCGGTGTCGTCGGGGGTGCCGCGGTGCGCGCGGACGCCGTTGACGGACACGCCGCGCAGCGCCTGCAGGATGATCACGCCGGCGGCGATGTTGATGCAGATGTCGGCGACGTTGAAGATCGGCCAGTTCGGCAGCTGCAGGAAGTCCACGACGTGACCGCGGAAGACACCCGGCGACCGGAAGACCCGGTCGGTGAGGTTGCCGAGCACGCCGGCCAGCAGGAAGCCGAGGCCGATCGCCCAGCCGGTGCTGCCCAGCCGTCGGGAGACCCACAGCACGCCCACGACGGCGGCGACGGCCACGCAGGTGAGCACCAGCGTGTACGACGTACCGGTGCTGAAGGCGGCACCCGGGTTGCGGGCGAGGTAGAGCGTCAGGAAGTCGCCGACGACCCGCACGGGGGCCCGGTCGGTGAGGTGCTGGACCGCGAGCACCTTGCTGCTGACATCGAGGGCGTAACCGGCGGCCGCGATGGCTGCGAAGACGACCAGCGCACGCGTGCGCGCACGCCGCTGACCAGCCGGGTCGGGGGTGGGGATCGTCGTGTCGCTGGAGTTCAGCGACGCTCTTCGCGCTGCTTGCATGACAGGCACAGTGTCGCACGCGGGAACGCCATCAACCGCATCTTGCCGATGGGCTCCCCGCAGCTCTCGCACACGCCGTAGGTCCCGTCGCCGATGCGGCCCAGCGCGCGCTCGGTCTGGGCGAGCATCTCGCGGGCGTTGTTCGCCAGGCTCATCTCGTGGTCGCGCTCGAAGGTCGTCGAACCCACGTCGGCCTGGTCGTTGCCGGCCCCGTCGCCCGCGTCGCGCATCAGGTCGTGCAGCTCGTGCTCGGCGAGGTTCAGCTCCGAGCGCAGCCGCTCGCGGTCCTCGTTGAGCTCCCCGCGCACCTCGGCGAGCTCAGCCGCGGTCCACGGCTTCTCGTCCGCCTTGACCGCCAGGTTCCTCGGCGACCCCTTCTTCGCAGCAGCTGTCTTCTTCGCGGGGGCCTTCTGCGCCGGAGCCTTCTGCGCCGGAGCCTTCTGCGCGGGGACCTTCTTCGCCGCCGCCTTCTTCGTCGCAGCAGGGGTCGCCACCGGCTTCTTCGCCGCCGCCTTGCTGGTCGCCTTGGCGGTGGCCGGGCCGGCGGGCGTCGTCTTCGCTGTGGTCGTCTTCACCGGAGCCTTCTTCGCAACGGTCGGGGCGGCAGCCGCGGACTTCTTCTGGGCGGGTGCCTTCGTGCTGGTCGTCTTCTTGGCGGAGACCTTCGTGGCGGAGGCCTTCGTCGTGGTGGACCGGGTAGCCGGGGCCTTCTTGGCGGGTGCCTTCTTGGCCGCCGCCTGGGTGGCCGGGGCCTTCTTCGCGACTGCCTTCTTCGCGGCTGCCTTCTTCGCGGCCGCCTTCTTGGCCGGGGCCTTCTTGGCCACCGCCTTCGTGGAGGTGGCCTTGGTGGCCGTGGTCTTCGCGGCCGTGGTCTTGGTGGCCGCTGCGGCCGGCCGCGAGGTGGACCCGCGGGCGACTCGCTTGGCCGCGGCCACGGTCGAGCTGGCCAGCTTGCGTGCTGTTGTGCGTGCCATGGCCCGCGGCCCCCTATTAGCCGTGTGAACATCAACGAACGTGTGGCCTGAGCCACACGCGTGCGGCGAGGATATGCCGCACCTGCACGGGTGACAACCAACCGCGCCCACTATTCGGCAACTTTCGGGACCGATCGCGAACCCGGGCACTGACCTGCACGTTCGTCATCGGCACACGACGGGGTAAACCTGGGTGAACCCGACGTGCCCGGTCTGGCAGACTGGGGGCACCGCACGGTGTGGACGGGACGAGTAGCTCCGAGAACAGCCGACAGCGACCCGGGGACGGTGTGAGCCCGGGGGTGTTGTCCGGAGCGAAGATCACCCCGAGCCGCCGGAAGAGCGCCACCCCCGCTAGCCGGGAGCGGCAGGTAGAACCGGCAGCGGTGACCTCGAGAGAGGACGGCCCAGCAGCATCCGGGCCGTCAAGGAGGGTGGTACCGCGGGAGCGGCCGGCGCGTCAGCACCGACCTTCTCGTCCCTTCGGCCCAGCAGCACCCCCAGCCGTTGCGACGAAGAAGGACCAGCCGTGAGCGAGTACCGACCCGTCCCACCCCAGGTGGACCTCCCCGCCCTCGAGCACGAGGTGCTGGACTTCTGGCGGGAGAACAAGACCTTCGACAAGTCCCTGGACCGGGCCGGCGACCGGCCCCGCTGGACCTTCTTCGAGGGACCGCCCACCGCGAACGGCCGGCCCGGCACCCACCACGTCGAGGCCCGGGTGTTCAAGGACGTCTTCCCGCGGTTCAAGACCATGCAGGGCTACCTGGTCGAGCGCAAGGCCGGCTGGGACTGCCACGGCCTGCCGGTCGAGCTCGCCGTCGAGAAGGAGCTCGGCTTCTCCGGCAAGGGGGACATCGAGGCGTTCGGCGTCGCGGAGTTCAACGACAAGTGCCGCGAGTCGGTGCTGCGTCACGTGGACGCGTTCGAGGAGATGACCGAGCGGATGGGCTACTGGGTCGACACCTCCGACCCCTACCGCACCATGGACCCGGCCTACGTCGAGTCGGTGTGGTGGGCGCTGAAGCAGATCCACGGCAAGGGTCTCCTCGTCGAGGACTACCGCGTCGCGCCGTACTGCCCGCGCTGCGGCACCGGCCTCTCGGACCACGAGCTCGCCCAGGGCTACGAGACGGTCACGGACCCCAGCGTCTACGTGCGCTTCCCCCTGACGTCCGGCCCGTACGCCGGGCAGGCGGCACTGCTCGTCTGGACGACCACGCCGTGGACGCTCGTGTCGAACACCGCGGTCGCCGTACGCCCGGACGTGGAGTACGTCGTGGCCGGCAACGGCACCGAGACGCTCGTCGTTGCCGAGCCGCTGTTCGAGGCGGTGCTCGGCGAGGGCTGGACCGTCCAGGACCGGGTGCAGGGCGCGGACATGGAGCGCTGGACCTACCAGCGGCCCTTCGAGCTCGTCGAGTTCCCGCCCGTCGGGGACGACGGGACGCAGCCGCACCTCGTGGTGCTGGCCGACTACGTCACCACTGAGGACGGCACCGGCCTGGTGCACCAGTCCCCCGCGTTCGGCGAGGACGACATGCAGGTCGCCCGGGCCTACGGGCTGCCGGTGGTCGTACCCGTCCAGCCGGACGGCCACTTCGGCCCCGACGTCCCGCTGGTCGGCGGGCAGTTCTTCAAGCACGCCGACGCCGACCTGGTCGCCGACCTGCAGGCCCGCGGGCTGCTGTTCCGGCACGTGGCCTACGAGCACAGCTACCCGCACTGCTGGCGCTGCCACACCGCGCTCATGTACTACGCGCAGCCGTCCTGGTACGTCCGCACCACGCAGGTCAAGGAGGCGCTGCTGCGCGAGAACGAGAAGACCTCGTGGTTCCCCGACACCATCAAGTGGGGGCGCTACGGCGACTGGCTGACGAACAACATCGACTGGGCGCTCTCCCGCAGCCGCTACTGGGGCACGCCACTGCCGATCTGGCGCTGCGCCGAGGGCCACCAGACCTGCGTGGGGTCGCTGGCCGAGCTGTCCGAGCTCACCGGCTCCGACCAGTCCGGGCTCGACCCGCACCGGCCGTACGTCGACGACGTCGTGCTCCCCTGCCCGGCTCTGCCCGACGGCGCCGGGTCCGCGCCCTGCGGCCAGGAGGCGCGACGCGTCCCCGAGGTCATCGACGCGTGGTTCGACAGCGGCTCCATGCCGTTCGCGCAGTGGGGCTACCCGCACACGCCGGGCTCCGAGCAGAGGTTCGAGCAGGCCTACCCCGCGGACTTCATCTGCGAGGCCATCGACCAGACCCGGGGCTGGTTCTACACGCTGATGGCGATCGGCACGGTGGTGTTCGACGAGTCGTCCTACCGCAACGTGCTCTGCCTGGGCCACATCCTCGCCGAGGACGGTCGCAAGATGAGCAAGCACCTCGGCAACATCCTGGAGCCGATGCCGCTGATGGACCAGCACGGCGCGGACGCGGTGCGCTGGTTCATGGCGGCGTCCGGGTCGCCGTGGGCGGCTCGCCGGGTGGGCCACGCGACCATCCAGGAGACGGTCCGCAAGGTGCTGCTGACCTACTGGAACACGGTGGCGTTCCAGGTGCTCTACGCCCGCACGTCCGGCTGGAGCCCCGGCGACCAGGCCCCGGCCCTGGCCGACCGGCCGGTGCTGGACCGCTGGGCGCTCTCCGAGGTGCACCGGCTGGCGACCGGCGTCACCGCGGCCTTGGAGGCCTTCGACACCCAGCGCGCCGGCACCCTGCTCGCGGCGTACGTCGACGACCTGTCCAACTGGTACGTCCGGCGCTCCCGCCGCCGGTTCTGGGCCGGTGACCCCGCCGCACTGGCCACCCTGCACGAGTGCCTGTACGTCGTGACGCTGCTGATGGCGCCGATCACGCCGTTCATCACCGAGCGGGTGTGGCAGGACCTGTTCCGGTCCACCTCGGGCGAGCTGACCGAGTCGGTGCACCTGGCCTCCTGGCCGCGCGTGGACGGCAGCCTGGTCGACGACGAGCTGAGCACCCAGATGTCGCTGGCCCGCCGGCTGGTCGAGCTCGGCCGGGCCGCACGGGCGGACGCGAAGGTCCGCACCCGTCAGCCGCTGCGCCGGGCCCTGGTCGGGTCGGCGGCGTGGGCGCGGCTGAGCGACGAGCTGCGCAGCGAGGTCGCCGAGGAGCTGAACGTCGGCTCCGTCGACCCGCTGTCCTCCGCGGGCTCGGACCTCGTGGAGTTCAGCGCCAAGGGCAACTTCCGCGCCCTCGGCAAGCGGTTCGCCAAGCGCACCCCGCAGGTGGCTGCGGCGATCGCGGCGGCCGACGCGGCGACGCTGCACCGGTCCCTGGAGACCGAGGGGCGGGCCGTGGTCCCGGTCGACGGCGAGGACGTCGAGGTGCTCCCCGACGAGGTGATCGTCTCCGAGCGTCCCCGCGAGGGCTGGTCCGTGGTCAACGAGCAGGGCGAGACCGTGGCCCTGGACCTGGAGCTGACCCCCGAGCTGGTGCGGGCCGGCCTGGCCCGCGAGGTGGTGCGCCTGGTCCAGGAGGCCCGCAAGAACAGCGGGTTCGACGTCAGCGACCGGATCGTGCTCACCTGGGCCGCCGAGGGCGAGACCGCCGAGGCGCTCGAGGAGAACGGCCTGCTGGTCGCCGAGGAGGTGCTGGCCACCGAGATGCGCCAGGGCGAGCCGGTGCAGCACCCGGTGGGCTCCGTCGACGGCGCCGCGACCGGCACCGTGGTCCGCGACGACGACCTGGGGCTCACGTTCTCGGTCACCCGGGTCTGAGGAGCGGGGCCGCGACGGCCGCTCAACGCGCACGAGGCCGGTGTCCCTGGTGGGACACCGGCCTCGTGCGAGGTACTGACGATCGACCTGTCAGCGCGGGCTGATCAGCCGTTCTGGTTGTCGTTCTCGTCGCCGAGCAGCGACTTGAGCCGCTTGGGAGCGTGGTCGCTGCTGGCCAGCGCCGCCCCCTCGCCGCTGCCGTCGAGCGCGGAGAGCTGCTGCTGGAAGTAGCTCTTGAGGCGGGAGCGGTACTCGCGCTCGAACGAGCGCAGGTTCTCCACCTCGGCGTTGAGCTTGTCCTTCTCCTTCTCCAGGTCACCGAAGAGCTGCTGGCGCCGCTCGGCGGTCTCGGAGTCGAGCATCTGCGAACGCGTGCGGGCGTCGGACTCGAGACGGTCGGACTTGACCTTGCTCTCCGCCTCCAGCCGCTCGGCCTTGGTGCGGGCCTCGCCGACGATCTTGTCGGCCTGGTCCTTGGCCTCGCCGACGAGCTCGTCGGCATTGCGGGTCGCGATCTCCAGCAGCCGCGCAGCCGCGCTCGACGCGTCGGCCACCGTGGTGACCTTGATCGTCTCCACCGGAGCAGCGGCCGCGGGAGTCGGTGCCGGGGCCGGGGTGGGCTCGGGAGCCTTGACCGGCTCGGGAGCCTTCTCCTGGACGGGAGCCGGCGTCGGAGCGGCTCCGCCGCCCTGCTGAGCCGCGGAGAGCTTGCTGCGCAGGTCCTCGTTCTCGCGCGTCAGTCGCGCCAGCTCGGCCTCGACCTCATCGAGGAACTGGTCGACCTCGCCCATGTCGTAGCCCTCACGGAGCCGGACAGGAGTAAAGCGCTTGTTGCTCACGTCCTCAGGCGTCAGCGGCATGACCTCACCCTTTGTTCGTAGTCGTCAGTCGTCAGTGTTGCTGTGGCGGTGGTGCTCGTGCTGGTGCTGCTGGGGTCTCGCTGCCACGTGCCGCCCACCGTACTCCGAATCACAGGGTCGACGTCCGGCGGGGCGGCGTGTGCGGCTCCGGGAAGGATACCCACGCGCGGTCGCTCCCTCACAAGCGCGACGCGCAGTGGCGTGGGCCGGTCGCCGCGCGGCCCCGCCTCCCGGTCAGAACGGGATGCTGCGCACCAGGATGCGCAGCAGGTACACCGCGATCAGCACGATCAGGAAGCTGGTGTCCAGCATCACCGAGCCGAGCCGCAGCGGTGGGACGAAGCGGCGTACCAGCTTGATCGGCGGGTCGGTGATCGAGTAGACGATCTCCAGCACGAACAGCACCGGACCCTTGGGGCTCCAGGAGCGCGCGAACACCTGCACCCAGTCCACCACCAGCCTGATCAGCATCAGACCGAGGAAGACGAAGAGGATGAGGTCGAGGATCGACGCGACGGGGCCCACGTCGGCGAAGTCTAGCCAGCGTCGCGCAAGATCACTCGGGACGACACCCGGATGGGGGTCGGGGCGGCGGAGTCCGTCGTGACACGCGCCCGGCGCGCAAGGTGTGGGGAGCCGGGGTTGAGACTCTGCCTGGGGCGGTTGAGAGGGCGCAAACGCCCTCCGTCGCTAGCGCTCCTGCAGGAGTTTGCGCCCTCTCAACCGCTCATCAGAGCTTCGCGCTTCGCGCTCAGCTCTGATTGAAGAAACCGGAGTCGGCGATGCGCTGCTTGTCCTCGGCGGCGACCGAGACGTTGGGGGGCGAGAGCAGGAAGACCTTGTTCGTCACGCGCTCGATGGTGCCGCGCACCGCGAACACGAGGCCGGCCGCGAAGTCGACCAGCCGCTTGGCGTCGGAGTCGTCCATCTCGGAGAGGTTCATGATGACCGGGACGCCCTCGCGGAAGTTCTCACCGATCGTGCGCGCCTCGTTGTAGGTGCGGGGGTGCAGCGTGGTGATCCGGGACAGCTCGGCGACCACGGCCTGCGGACCGGCCGGCGCCTGCGGGCCCGGTGCGGGGCGGCGGCGCTCGGAGATGTTGGCGACGGGGGCCGGACGGGCCGGCTCGTCGGCGACGCCGCGCTGCGAGCGCTCGTCGTAGTCGTCGTAGTACTCGTCGTCGTAGCGTTCGGTGTCCTCGAGCAGGCCAAGGTAGACACCCATCTTGCGCATCGCGCTGCCCATGACTCTTGCCTTCCGGTACATCTGCGCGCCCCCTGCTGGGGCCCGCTGCTACGGGGCTGACACTACCTTCTGCGTGACCTGCTACCGAGCACCGCGCTGCCTATCCGCACGTGTGTCGCGCCGGATTCGACGGCGGCCTCGAGGTCACCACTCATCCCGGCCGAGACCCAGGTCGCAGCAGGGTCTGCCCGGCGCACCTGAGCGGCGATCTCGTGCAGTTTCGCGAACGCCGGCACGGGATCCGCACCGAGCGGCGCCACGGCCATCACGCCGCGGAGCCGGAGTCCCTCGGCCGCCGCGACCTGCTCGGCGAGCCGCTCCACGTCCGCGGGCGCGGCCCCTGCCCGGGCACTGTCCGGGCAGGGTGCGGAGTCGAGGTCGACCTGCACCAGCACATCGAGGGTGCGGCCGCGCTCGTGTGCCCCTTTCGACAGCCCCCGCAGCAGCTTCGGACGGTCCACCGACTCGACCACGTCGGCGTACGCCGCGACCGCCGCCGACTTGTTGCTCTGCAGGCCGCCGATGAAGTGCCAGGTCAGGTCGAGGTCGGCGCACTCGGCGGCCTTGGCCTCGGCCTCCTGGTGGCGGTTCTCCCCCACGTGCCGCACGCCGAGGTCGGCGAGCAGGCGTACGTCGGAGGCGGGGAAGAACTTCGTCACCACGGTCAGCGTGACGTCCCCGGGGTCGCGACCGGCCCGGGCGCACGCGTCGGCGATCCGCCCGCGGACCGTCTCCAGGTTCTGCGCGATCTCGTCGCGCCGGTCCGTCACGGCCGCACCCACACCAGGCCGGCCAGCCGCCCGGACGCCTGGCCCTGACGGCGGTAGGAGAACAGGTCCTCGTCCTCGATCGTGCAACGGGACGCGTCCACGACCTGCACGCCGCCGCGCTCCAGCTGGGCCCGGACACCGGCGCCGACGTCGACCGAGGGCGTGCCCCACGACGTCTCGGCGTACGCCTCCGGCACCACCGCACACACGTCCGCGCGCATCTGCTCCGGCACCTCGTAGCAGGCGCCGCAGACGTGCGGGCCCACCCAGGCCCGGATCCGCGAGGCGCCCACCGAGCGCATCGTGGCCAGCGCCTGCGGCACCACGCCCGCGACCAGGCCGGGACGACCGGCGTGCACCGCGGCGACCACCCCGGCCTCGGGGTCGGCCAGCAGCAGCGGGACGCAGTCGGCGACCCGGACCATCAGCACGGTCCCCGTCTCGGCGGTCACCAGCCCGTCGCCGGTCGGCGTCTCGGAGGTGGCGTGGACGACGTGCACGTCGGAGCCGTGCACCTGCCGCATGCGTACGACGGGCGGGGTGGGCGCGGAACCGCCGATGCCGCTGAACGCCCGCACCGCGATCTCGACGTTGCGCCGCACCGCGTCGCGCTCGTCGGCCGGGCCGGTCGTCGCGGCGGTGCTCGGCTCGGCGAGGTTCAGGGACGCGAACGGACCGCCACTGATTCCTCCGTGGCGGTCCGTGAACGCGATCTCGACCGGGCCGTGCGTGTCCTGGAAGGCGAACACTGCGGGGTCGATCTCCTTGCTGTGGGCCGGACGCGCTGCCGGCCGATCGGTCACTTCAGGAAGTCGGGCACGTCCAGCTCGTCGTCGTCGAACTGGACCTGGCGCGGCTGCCGCGGGGGCTGGGCGCCCTGGTTGTACTGGGGCTGGCCCTGCTGGGGCTGACCGTACTGCGGCTGGCCCTGCTGGGACTGCCCGGGGTTGCCCGACTGTGCCGGCCGGGCCGACGAGCCGGTGCGCTCGGGCTCGGACTGACGGGTCGGGGCCGCCGGCGACCCGGCCGTCGGACGCCCGGGCGAGCTGTTGCCGGCAGGTGCCGCCGTGCGCTGGGGTGCGCTCGACTGCGAGGGCAGGATGCCGCTCTGGGCCACGGCCCGGGTCTCGGACTGCGACTGCTGGGCGGCGGGCTCGCGGCGGAGCACGGTGCCGTTGTCGCGGCGCTTGGGCATGCCGCCGTCGAAGCCGGCGGCGATCACGGTGACGCGGACCTCGTCGCCGAGGGCGTCGTCGATGACCGCACCGAAGATGATGTTCGCCTCGGCGTGCGCTGCCTGCGAGACCAGGGCCGCGGCCTCGTTGATCTCGAAGAGACCGAGGTCGGAGCCACCGGCGATCGAGAGCAGCACGCCGTGCGCCCCGTCGATGGAGGCCTCGAGCAGCGGGCTGGAGACGGCCATCTCCGCAGCGGCCACCGCGCGGTCCTCGCCGCGCGCCGAGCCGATGCCCATCAGCGCCGAGCCGGCGTTGGACATCACGGACTTGACGTCGGCGAAGTCGAGGTTGATCAGGCCGGGGGTGGTGATCAGGTCGGTGATGCCGGAGACGCCCTGCAGCAGCACCTGGTCGGCCTGCTTGAACGCGTCCAGGATCGAGACGTTGCGGTCGCTGATCGACAGCAGTCGGTCGTTGGGGATGACGATGAGGGTGTCGACCTCGTCGCGGAGGCCGGAGATGCCCTCCTCGGCCTGGTTGGCGCGACGGCGGCCCTCGAACGCGAACGGCCGGGTGACGACACCGATCGTCAGGGCGCCCAGGGACCGCGCGATGCGCGCGACGACCGGCGCGCCACCGGTGCCGGTGCCACCCCCCTCGCCCGCGGTCACGAAGACCATGTCGGCGCCCTTGAGGACCTCTTCGATCTCCTCGGCGTGGTCGTCGGCGGCCTTGCCACCGACCTCGGGGTTGGCGCCGGCGCCGAGCCCGCGGGTGAGCTCACGGCCGATGTCGAGCTTGACGTCGGCGTCGCTCATCAGGAGTGCCTGGGCATCGGTGTTGATGGCGATGAACTCGACCCCCTTGAGGCCGACCTCGATCATCCGGTTGACGGCGTTGACTCCACCTCCACCAATACCCACGACCTTGATGACGGCCAGGTAGTTCTGCGGTGCTGCCACGGCAGGTGCCTCTCGCTGCTTGGCTGCTCTGCTTGCGGCTACGGCCGGTGCAGGGCAGACGGGGTGTATGTCGGTGGGGAAGCGCACGAGCCTGACCGAACCGGAACCCTAACCCTGAAGTAGAGGGTTATAGTTATGTCAACCTCGTGCTTGTAGAAGAAGTTAGGTGATCACGCAGTTCGATCGACGCAGACACGCGGCGCGTCGCGGGATTCTTCCCAGGAATCTGGTGCGGTGGTTCCGCGGTCACTTCCGCAGGGTCGGCTGACCCGGCACGCTGACGTCGTACGACGACGCCTTCTGGTCGAGCAGGACCGCGAGAACGCGGGCCTTGGCCGCCGAGTCGTCCGCGCTCCCCCAGCGCACCGTGCGCCCGTTGCGCAGCCGCAGCGCGATGGTGTCCACGGTGTGCACCTCGACGTAGTCGACGCGGGCGGCGATGTCCGAGGGCAGCGAGCCGGCCACCCGGGCGGCCTCCGCGAGCGCGTCGGTGCGGGCCCGGCCGTCGGTCCGGATCACCGGCAGGCTCTTGGGCCGCGAGGGGTACCGCCGGAACATCACCCCCTCGGCGTCGAGACCGCGCAGGGTGTCGCCCCGCTCGACGACCGCGACGGCCTCCCGCTCGGTGACGTCGATGCGGACCCGGTCCGGCCAGGACCGGGACACGTCCACGCTCTTCACAGCGGCCAGCCGCTCGACCCGGGCCCCGATGGCGCCGAGGTCGACGGTGGCCAGCGGGGAGCCGACGGGGACGGCCGCGGCCCGGCGCACGGCGCGCGGGTCGAGCACCCCGGTGCCCTCGACCCGGACCCCGGAGACGGCGAGCACCGAGGAGAAGAACACCAGCCACAGCGAGCCGGCCACCACCCCGAGCAGCACCAGCGCGACCACGAGCCGGCGCCACGCCAGCCAGCGGCGGGCCCACTGGCGCCGGGCGAACCGCTTGCGGGCGATCCGCACCGTGCGCTCGGCCTCGTCGTCCCCGCCGGGGGGACCTGCCGCGGTCGTGTCGTGCCGGTCCCGCGTGAACAGGCTCACGGCGCCCGCTCCGCGAGGAGCTCGAGCACCTCGGGCCCGACCAGCGTCACGTCGCCGGCGCCCAGCGTCAGCACCAGATCGCCGGGGCGGGCCCGCTCGACGAGCGCCGACGGGGTCTGCGACCAGGACGGCTCGAAGTGCACGTGCTCGGCGGGCAGCGGGACGTGCGAGGCGACCAGTCGTCCGTTGACGCCTGGCTCGGGGTCCTCGCGGGCGACGTAGACGTCCATCACCACGACCTCGTCGGCCGCGCCCAGGGCCTCTCCCATCGCCGGCCCGAAGATCTTCGTGCGGGAGACCAGGTGCGGCTGGAACGCCACGACCACCCTGCCCTCACCTGCCAGGGACCGGGCCGCCTGCAGGTCGCCGGCGATCTCGTTGGGGTGGTGCGCGTAGCTGTCGTAGACGCGGACGCCGGCGGCCTCCCCCTTGAACTCCATCCGGCGACGGGTGCCGGTGAACGCCTCCAGGCCGCGGCGCAGGTCCGCGAACGCGAACCCCAGCTGCAGGCCGGCGGCCAGCGCGGCAAGCGCGTCGAGCACGTAGTGGCGCCCGGGGATCCGCAGCGTGACCTCGCCGAGCCGGCGACCGTGGTCGACCACGGTGAAGCGTGACGTCGAGCCCGCGAACTCCAGGCCCTCGGCGCGCAGGTCGGCGTGCTCGGACTCCCCGACCCCCACGACGGTCAAGCCCTTGGCCCGGGCCTGCTCGGCGAGCTCGGCGGCACCGTCGTCGTCGACGACGACCACCAGGAAGCCCTCCGGGTCGATCCGGTCGAGGAACTCCGTGAAGGCCGCGTGGTAGGCCTCCTCGGTGCCGTAGTTGTCGAGGTGGTCGGCCTCCACGTTGGTCACGAGCGCGCCGTACGGCGAGTAGACCAGGAAGGCGCCGTCGCTCTCGTCGGCCTCGGCCACGAAGATCTCGCCGCTGCCGTCGTGCGCGTTGGAGCCGGACTCGTTGAGCTCGCCGCCGATCGCGAACGACGGGTCCGCGGCGCAGTGCTGGAGGGCGACCGTGAGCAGCGAGGTCGTGGTGGTCTTGCCGTGCGTGCCGGCGACCGCGACGACCCTGCGTCCCTGCATCACCGACTCCAGGGCCGCCGAGCGCGGCAGCAGCCGCAGGCCGCGGCGCAGCGCCTCGACCACCTCGGGGTTGTCCTCGCGCACGGCGGTGGACACCACGAGCGTGTCCGCGTCCTGCACCTGCGCGGCGTCGTGGCCGACGTAGCACCGGGCGCCGAGGGCTCGCAGCGCCTCGATGGCGCGCGACTCCTTGGCGTCGCTACCGCTGACGGTGATGCCACGGGCCAGCATGATGCGTGCGATGCCGGACAGGCCGGCGCCGCCGATGCCGACGAAGTGCACCCGGCCGAGCCGGTCGGCGGGCAGCAGCTCGTCGGGGACGGGGATCCTCACCGGCGGGCCCCCTCTCCCGCGGCCAGGACCATCCGGGCGAGCTTCTCGTCGGCGTCGCGCGGGATGAGGTTCGCGGCGGCGGCCGACATGGCGGCCAGGCGTGGCGGGTCGGCGGCCAGGGCGGGCACGGTGGCGCCGACCCACTCCGGCGTGAGCGCGCCGTCCTGCACCAGCAGCCCTCCGCCGGCGTCGACGACGGGGCGGGCGTTGAGCTCCTGCTCCCCGTTGCCGATCGGCAGCGGCACGAAGACCGCGGGCAGGCCGACGGCGGCCACCTCGGTGACGGTGTTCGCGCCGGCCCGGCACACCACCAGGTCGGCGGCGGCGTAGGCCAGGTCCATCCGGTCGACGTAGGACAGCACGACGTACGGCGGTGCACCGGCGTCGCGCGCCACCGAGGCCTCGCCGTTCGGGCCGACGACGTGCAGGACCTGCACGCCGGCGTCGGCGAAGCTGCGCTCGGCCCCGGACACGGACTGGTTCAGCCGGCGCGCGCCCTGCGAGCCGCCGGTGACCAGCAGCGTCGGCCGGTCGGCGTCGAGCCCGAAGGTGCGGCGGGCCTCCTCGCGGAGGGCGGGGCGGTCCAGGGTCGAGATCATCCGCCGGATCGGGAGCCCGAGGTAGGTCGCGTGCCGCAGCGGGGTCTCCGGGAAGCTGGTGGCCACGTGCGTGGTGAACCGGGCGCCGAGCTTGTTCGCGATGCCGGGCAGCGCGTTGCCCTCGTGGACGACGATCGGCACGTGCCGGCGGCGCGCGGCCAGGTAGGCCGGCACGGAGACGTAGCCGCCGAACCCGACCACCACGTCGGGCCGGAGCCGGTCGACGACCTCCAGGGCGGCCTTGAACGCGCCCCGCAGGCGGGCCGGCACCTTGACCAGGTCGGCGTTGGGCTTCCGGGGCAGCGGCACCGGGGGGATCATCTCGAGCGGGTAGCCCGCCTCGGGCACGACCCGGCCCTCGAGACCACGGGGCGTGCCCAGAGCGGTCACCTCGACGGACTCGTCGAGGCGGCGCAGCGCATCGGCGGTGGCGAGCAGCGGAGACGTGTGCCCCGCAGTTCCGCCCCCGGCCAGCAGGACCCTCATCGCATGCGCCTCGGCAGTCCGCCCCCGGCGGTCACCCCGGCCGACGAACGGCGGCGGCGACGGTCGCGCAGCGCCGCCTTGGCCCCCGGCTCGGAGCGCGCGAACGACACCAGCAGCCCGAGCGCGACCAGCGACGGCAGCAGCGCCGACCCGCCGTAGGACACCAGCGGCAGCGGCAGGCCGATCACCGGCAGAAGCGCGAGCACCATGCCCACGTTGATCATCATCTGGGCGGTGAGCCAGATGGTGATGCCCGCGGACATGTAGCGGACGAACGGGTCCCGGGTGCGGACGGCGACCCGGATGCCGGCGTACGCGATGGTCAGGAACAGGGCGAGCACGAGGACGGTGCCGACCAGGCCGAGCTCCTCACCGAGCACCGCGAAGATGAAGTCGGTGTGCGCCTCGGGCAGGCTGCCCCACTTCTGCTGGCTGGCACCGATGCCCTTGCCGAACAGGCCGCCGCTGGACATCGCGAAGAGGCCGTGCGCGGACTGCCACCCCGCGCCCTGGTAGTCCTTGAACGGGTCGGCGAAGTTGGTCAGCCGGTCCAGCCGCTCCTTGTTGGTGCTGGCCAGGTAGAGCGCGAACACCCCGACCGTGACCATGGACCCGACGAACAGCCGGGCCGGCGCGCCGACCACCCAGAGCATGCCGAGGACGATGGCCATCAGCACCAGGGCGGTGCCGAGGTCGCCTCCGAGGAGCACCAGGCCGACGATCACGAGGCTGACCGGGGCCACCGGGACGAGGGTGTGCCGCCAGTCACCGAGCAGCTTCTCCTTGCGGCCGTAGATGTCGGCGCACCAGAGGATGACCGCGAGCTTCGCGACCTCGGCGGGCTGGATCACCACCGGACCGAGGGCCAGCCAGTTGCGGTTGCCGTTGACCTCGACGCCGAGGCCGGTCTGGGTCAGCGCGAGGAGCACGGCGGCGAGCAGCAGCGCGGGCCACGCGAACGCCCGCAGCACGCGGTGCGGCAGCCGGGTCGCGATGAACGCCACCGGCAGCGCGAGCATCACCCAGGTCAGCTGCCGCAGGAACCAGTAGTAGCTGTTGCCGTGCTTGACGTAGCCGTCGACGCTGGAGGCGCTGAGCACCTCCATCAGGCCGATGGCCAGCAGCAGCGTGGACGCGGTCAGCAGCAGGTAGTAGGACGTGAGCGGGCGGTCCAGCGTGTGCCGGAAGGTCGCGAACCAGCTGCCGACGTGTCCGGGGTCTGCGGCCGGAGCGACCGGTCCGCGCCGCTCCCCTGCCGTGGTGGTCACGCAGAGCCCTCCCTGCCCGTGCGAGGAGGCTGCCGCCCGGTGAGCTGGTCGCTCACCGCTCGCGGAGCCGGCGCACCGACTCGGCGAAGGCATCCCCGCGAGCACCGTAGTTCGCGAACATGTCCATGGACGCACATCCCGGCGCGAGCAGCACGGTGTCTCCTGGCTGTGCCAGCTCCGCGGCCGCCCCGACCACGCGGTCCATGACAGAAGTGTCGTCGCCCTCGACTTCGATCACGCGGACATCGGGGGCGTGTCGCGAAAGCGCCTCGGCGATGACCGCGCGGTCCCGTCCCAGGAGTACGACGCCACGCAACCGATCATGCACCCGCGAGACCAGGTCGTCGAACGCAGCCCCCTTCGCGAGCCCGCCGGCGACCCAGACGACGTGGTCGTAGGCCTGCAGGGACGAGGCGGCGGCGTGCGGGTTGGTGGCCTTGGAGTCGTCGACGTACCGCACGTCGTCGACCGTGCCGAGGTCGGCGATCCGGTGCCCGTCGGGCAGGAACGCCTGCAGGCCCTCCCGCACGGCGAGCGTGGACACGCCGTACGAGCGGGCCAGGGCGGCGGCGGCCAGGGCGTTGGCCACGAAGTGCGGAGCCGGGGAGGCGAGGTCGGAGACCTGGCAGAGCTCGGCGGCGCTGTGCTCACGCTCCTCGATGAAGGCGCGGTCCGCGAGCACGTCCTCGACGACGCCCACCTGGCCGACCGCCGGGGTGCCGAGGGTGAACCCGACCGCCCGGGCGCCCTCGACGACGTCGGCGTCGCGCACCAGCTGCTCGGTGACGGGGTCGGCGACGTTGTAGATGCAGGTCCGCTGGACCCGCTCGTAGATCCGGCCCTTGTCGGCGGCGTAGTCGGCCATCGAGGAGTACCAGTCGAGGTGGTCCTCCGCGACGTTGAGCACGGCAGCCGAGTGCGCGGACATCGAGTGCGTGTAGTGCAGCTGGAAGCTGGAGAGCTCGACGGCGTAGACGTCGTACGGCTCGGGGTCCATCACGGCCTCGACGATCGGCAGGCCGACGTTGCCGCAGGCGATGCTGTTCGCACCGTGCGCCCGCAGGATCCGGTCCAGCATCTGCACGGTCGTGGTCTTGCCGTTCGTCCCGGTGACGCACAGCCAGGCGCCGGGGTGGTCGAGGTCGCGCAGCCGCCAGGCGAGCTCCACCTCGCCCCAGACGGGAACGCCGCGCTCGTCGGCCGCGACGATCAGCGGCGCCGTCGGGGGCACCCCCGGTGAGGTCACCACGACGTGCACGTCGTCGGGGAGCGTGCTGGTCGCGCCGGTGCCGATCCGGACCGTCGCGCCGAGGATCTCGAGCAGCGTGGCCTTCTCGCGCTGCTCCTCGTTGGCCGACTCCGCGAGCACGGTCACCCGCGCACCCATGTGCGTGAGGTTGTCCGCTGCCGCGAAGCCTGAGACGCCGATGCCGACGACGACCGCCCGGACACCGTCCCAGGGGGTCTGCCGGGTGAGCGAGTCGAGGTCCGGGCCGTTCATGCTCCCGCCACCCACTCGGCGTAGAAGATGCCCAGGCCGGCGGCCACGCAGATGCCGGTGATGATCCAGAACCGGATGACCACGGTGATCTCGTCCCAGCCCTTCAGCTCGAAGTGGTGGTGCAGCGGCGCCATCCGGAACATCCGTTTGCCCTTCGTGGCCTTGAAGTAGCCCACCTGCAGCATCACCGACAGGGTCTGGATCACGAACAGGCCGCCGAGGATCGCGAGCAGGAACTCGGTGCGGGTCAGGATCGCGAGACCGGCGAGCGCCCCGCCGAGCGAGAGGGAGCCGGTGTCGCCCATGAAGATCTTGGCCGGCGAGGCGTTCCACCACAGGAAGCCGAAGCAGGCGCCGGTGAGCGCCGCGGCGATGGCGGCCAGGTCCAGCGGGTCGCGCACCTCGTAGCACTTGTTGCCGGGGTTGAGGGCGCACCACTGGTTGTTCTGCCAGATGTTCACCAGCGTGTAGGCGCCGAACACCATCGTCGACGCGCCGGTCGCCAGCCCGTCGAGGCCGTCGGTGAGGTTCACCGCGTTGCTCGACCCGGCGATCATCACCAGGATCAGCAGCACCACCACGAGGGCCGGCAGCGTGATCGTCTCGAAGTCCCGGATGAAGGACAGGTGGTGCGAGGCAGGGGTCTGGCCCCGGTCGTCCGGACGGGTCAGTGCGAACCCGGCGAAGATCACCGCCACGATGATCTGGCCGGTCATCTTGGCCTTGCTCCGCAGCCCCAGGCTGCGCTGCATGGCCACCTTGATGTAGTCGTCGAGGAAGCCGACCGTGCCGAGTCCCACGAGCAGGAACAGCAGCAGCAGCCCGGACCAGGAGGGCACGTCCTGGGTGATCAGCTTGGCCACGAAGTAGGCCAGCACCACGGACAGGATGATGACCAGGCCACCCATCGTCGGGGTGCCCCGCTTGGTGTGGTGCGTGGTCGGCCCGTCGTCGCGGATCAGCTGGCCGTACCCCTTGGTGGTCAGCACCCGGATCGCGAACCGGGTCCCGAGCAGGGTGAAGATCAGGGACAGGCCGCCCGCGAGCAGGATTGCCCTCATCGACTGCTCTCCTCAGTAGGGGCGGAGCGCTCCGCCTCGTCGGCCGGGTGGTGCGGCCCGTCCGCCGCCACCGACTCGGCCAGGCTCCTCAGCTGCGCGTCTCGTGACGACTTGAACAGCACCACGTCTCCGCGCTCGAGGTGCGACCGCAGCCACATCATCGCCGCCTCGATGTCCGGCACGAACACCGACTCGCCGCCCCACGAGCCCTCCAGGCAGGCTCCCAGGTGGATCGGCTTGGCGCGCTCGCCGACGACGAGCAGCTGGTGGATGTCGAGGCGTACGACGAGCCTGCCGACGGCGTCGTGCTCCTCGCGGCTCGACTCGCCCAGCTCCAGCATCTCGCCGAGCACCGCGACCGTGCGGGTGCCCGGACGGCCCCGCCCGATCGCGGCGAGCGCCTTGAGCGCGGCGCGCATCGAGTCGGGGTTCGCGTTGTAGGCGTCGTTGACGATGGTGACCCCGTCGGCCCGCTCACTGAGCTGCATCCGGGCGGGCGAGGTGGCGGTCGCGGTCGCGAGGGAGGCGACGACGTCGTCGAGCGGCACGTCGAGGGCGAGTGCCACGGCGGTCACCGCGGCCGCGTTGGCGGCATGGTGCTCCCCGAGCAGGCCCATGCTCACGTGCCGGCGCTGGTCACCGACGACGAGGTCGAACGACGGCCGGCCGACCTCGTCGAGGGTGACGTCGTCGTAGCGGACGTCGGCGTCGGGGTGCGAGCCGAACCGGGTCACGCGGGCCTCGGTGCGCGACGCCATCGCGGCCACCAGGGCGTCGTCGGCGTTGAGCACCGCCACCCCGTCGGCCGGGAGCGCGTCCACGATCTCGCCCTTGGCCTTGGCGATCGCCTCCTGCGAGCCGAACTCGCCCATGTGCGCCTTGCCCACGTTGAGCACCAGCGAGACCTGCGGAGGGGCCACCTCGCAGGAGGCGCGCAGGTCGCCGATGTGGCGGGCCCCCATCTCGAGCAGCAGGTACTGGGTGCGCGCGTCGGCGCGCAGCACGGTCAGCGGCAGGCCGAGCTCGTTGTTGAAGGACCCGAAGGTCGCGACCGTGGTCCCGGCAGCGGCGAGCACCTGGGCCAGCACGTCCTTGGTGGTGGTCTTGCCCTGGGAGCCGGTGAGGGCGATGACGCGCACGCCGGGCAGCCGGGACAGCGAGTGCTGCGCCAGCCGGGCCAGCGCCGCGACGGGGTCCGCGACCACGACACCGGGGTTCCCGGTGTCGCGCGAGGACAGCACGGCGGCCGCCCCGCCGGCCAGCGCGGCGTCGGCGTAGTCGTGGCCGTCCACCCGCTCCCCCACGACGGCGACGAACAGCCCGTCGCACTCGGCGACCCGGCTGTCGACGAAGGCCGGGCCCGAGACGGTCACGCCGCGACCGACGGCGTCGTTCACGACGGTGCCACCGACCACGTCCGCGATCTCGGGCAGGGTCATCGGCGTCATCGCGCGCTCATCTCCCTCAGCTCCTGGCGCAGGACGTCACGGTCGTCGAAGGGGTGCACGGTCCCGCCGACCTCCTGGCCCGTCTCGTGCCCCTTGCCTGCCACCACGACGGTGTCACCGGCACCGGCCAGCGAGACCGCCAGCCGGATCGCCGCACGGCGGTCCCCCACCTCGTGCACGTCGGCCCGCTCCGCCTCGTCGACGCACTCGGCACCGGCGCGCACGGCGGCGCGGATCGCGGCCGGCTCCTCGCTGCGGGGGTTGTCGTCGGTGACGACGACCACGTCCGCGAGCCGCGCCGCGATCTCGCCCATGATCGGCCGCTTGCCCGGGTCGCGGTCCCCACCGGCGCCGATCACGACGACCAGGCGTCCGCGGGTCAGGGGGCGCAGCGCGGCGAGCGCCGCGGTGACGGCGTCCGGCTTGTGGGCGTAGTCCACGACCGCCAGGAAGTCCTGCCCGGCGTCGACCTGCTCGAGGCGGCCGGGCACCCCGCCCGACGTACCCATGGCCCCGGCGACCGCGGCGGCGTCGAAGCCCGCCTCGCCGAGGGCCGCGACCGCGCACAGCGCGTTGGAGACGTTGAAGTCGCCGGTCAGCGGCACCCGGGCCTGGAACGATGGGCCGGACGGCGGGTGCACCGTGAAGGAGGAGCCGGTCGGCTCGAGCTGCACGTCGCTCGCGCGCCAGTCCGCGTCCGCGCCGGCCGCGGAGAACGTGCGCACCGGCACCGACGCCTCGGCGACCAGCCGCCGGCCGTGCTCGTCGTCGACGTTGACGAGACCGAGCCGGGACCGCGCGGGCGTGAACAGGGATGCCTTGGCCGCGAAGTACTCCTCGACGTCGGCGTGGAAGTCGAGGTGGTCGCGACCGAGGTTGGTGAAGCAGGCGACGTCGAAGACCACCCCGTCGACGCGGCCCATCACGAGCGCGTGGCTGGACACCTCCATCGCGCAGGCCGCCACACCGCGCTCGACCATGACCGCGAACAGCGCGTGCAGGTCTGGGGCCTCGGGCGTGGTCAGCGAGGTCTTCACGTCGACCCCGGCGACCCGGGTGCCGACGGTGCCGACGACGGCCGTCGGGACACCTGCCGCCGACAGGGACGCCTCGGCAAGCCGGGTGGTCGTGGTCTTGCCCTGCGTGCCGGTGACCGCGACCATCCGCAGCCGCCGGGCAGGGTGGCCGTAGAGACGGGCCGCGAGGTCGCCCACGACGGCACGGGGCCGGTCCACGACCAGCACCGGGACGTCGAGGCCGGTGCAGAGCGCGGCGCCCTCGGGGTCGGTGAGGACCGCGACCGCGCCGTCGCGCACGGCCTGGCCGGCGTACGACGCGCCGTGTGCCCGCGCGCCGGCGGGAGCGACGTACAGGTCACCGGGGTGCACCCGCAGCGAGCTCATCGTGACCCCGGTCAGGACCACCGGGTGCACGTCGCCGCGCACCTCCACGCCCTGCTCCCCGAGCCACTCGACGACCTCCTGGAGCGGGGTCTCCACCGGCACGGCGGGACGCAGCGGAACGAGGTCAGGCACGCCGGAGAGGGTACCTGTCCCGCTCACCACTCGATGCGGGGCGTGGGGGCCGTGGTGCCGGTCGGCGGCACGGCGTACTTCTGCAGGACGTAGCTCATGATCTTGTGGAACGCCGGACCACCGATCGATCCACCGCCTCCGCCGTTCTTGGGGTCCTGCACCACGACGTAGGCCAGGAAGCGCGGAGCGTCGGCGGGCGCGAAGCCGGCGAACGACACGGTGAAGGTGCCGTCGTAGCACTTGCAGGTCTTGCCGACCCGCTGCGCGGTGCCGGTCTTGCCTGCCACCCGGTAGCCGTCGATGCCGGCCCCGGCCGCGGTGCCGGTCTCGGGGTTGGTCACCGCCTCCATCATCTGGCTGGTCAGCCTGGCCGCCCGGGCGGAGATGACCCGGTGCGTGGTGCTGGTCGCGGACCCCACGAGCTCGCCGCCGGACGTGGTCGCCTCGCCCTTGACCAGGCTCGGCTTGACGTAGACCCCGCCGTTGGCCACGGCGTTCACGGCAGCGGCCATCTGGACCGCGTTCACGGCCAGGCCCTGCCCGAAGGAGATGGTGTCCTGGTTGATCTGCGACCAGCTGTGCCAGTCGTTGAGCACGCCGCCCGACTCGCCGTGCACGCCGATGCCGGTCCGGCTGCCGAGCCCGAACTTGCGCAGGTAGTCGTAGAGCTCCTGGTGCTTGAACTGCGAGGCCGCGAGCACCGTCCCGATGTTCGAGGACTTCGCGATCACGCCGGTCAGCGTCAGGTGCAGCTTGCCGTGCTGGAAGTAGTCGTGGATCACCCGGTCCTGGCGCGGCAGCTCGGACGGGACGGTGATCCTGGTGTTCGGGGTGACCTTGCCCGCGTCGATCAGGGACGAGGCGGTCAGCACCTTCTCCACCGAGCCCGGCTCGTAGACGTCCCGCAGCGCCCGCGACCCCAGGTCGCCCTTCGGGGAGAGCGTCGGCTGGTTGGCGTCGAAGGTCGGGTAGTCGGCCAGCGCGAGCAGCTGCCCGGTGTGGGTGTCCATGACGACCGCCGCGCCCGACGAGCCACCCGAGCTCTGCACGGCGGAGCGCACCACGCGCTGGGTGTACCACTGCACGTCGCGGTCGATCGTCAGCGCCAGGTCGTGCCCGCTCTTGGGCGGCACCGTGCTGTTGTCGCCGAGCGGGATGCGGTTGCCGCCGCCGGTCTCGTAGGTCGCCGAGCCGTCCTTGCCGGACAGCATCGTGTCGAACATCAGCTCGGCGCCCTCGGCCGCGTCACCCTCGGCGTTCATGAAGCCGACCAGGTTGGCGGCGATGTCGTCCGCGGGGTAGGTCCGCACCGGGTCGCGCCGGGTGCCGAGGCCCTTGTACCCCCGGGCGTTCGCCTCGTCGACGACGGCCGTGGCCTCGGTCGAGGGCACCCGCCGGGCGATGTACTGGAAGCGGGTGTCCGGCTTGCGGAGCCGCTGCAGGACGTCGAAGTAGTCGATGTCGAGCCGGCGGGCGATGATCGTGGCGATCGCACTGGCGTGCTTCACCGTCAGCGACGGGTCGGCGACGATCATCAGCCCGTCCACGGACTCCGCGAGCGGGACGCCGTTGCGGTCGGTGATGGCGCCGCGGTTGGCCGGGAGGGTGACCGTGGTGACGCCCTCGCCGCGGGCCTTGGCGACGTAGGCCTGCGCGTCCACGCCCTGCAGCTGGAACAGCCGGGCGGCGAACACCGAGACGACCATCGCGATCAGGATGAAGCCGATCCGCAGCCGGACCAGCGAGGTGCCCCGCAGGGCCCGCAGCCGCGGACGGCTGGTGCGGGGGCGACGCTGACGGGCCTGCGATGCCGGCCGGGGCTGCGGCCGTCGGGCGTGCGGTGGCCCCGGACGGGGACGGCTGCCCTGGGTCAACGCTGGCTCCCCTGCTGCCGGTCGCGGTGATGGTTCTTCTTTGTACCCGCAGCGCGACCGTTCGCCTGGTTCGCCGCGCCGTGCTGCCCGGCAGTGGTCCGGGCGGTCTTCGCGGCCTGATGCTTGTTCGCCGGCTTCATCTCGATGACGACCGGGGTGGGACGCAGGTTCTTCGGCTTGCGCGTGGGCAGCGGCGTGACCCGCAGCGAGTTGTCGTACGTCGCCGGGGTGGGCCGGCCGAGGACCTTGCCGTCCGAGAGCCGGATGAACGCGGGGCTGTTCGGGGGCACCATGCCCATGTGCTTGGCGCTCAGGGCGACGCGCTGCGGGTCGCGCAGGGCGTCGAGCTGCATGGTCAGCGACTGCTCCTTGGCGTCGAGCGCCTCGGCCTTCTGCTCCATCGCAGTGGCCGTGAACGAGGCCTGCTGCATGGAGGTGTTGAACGCCAGCAGCCCGGCGACACCACCGACGAGCAGCAGCGACACCAGCGTCACGAACGGCACCCGGGCGGCACGACGACCCGTGGCACGCGGCACCACCGTCAGCCGGGCTCGCTCCACCGCCGCCTCGGCGATCCGCGGCACCCGGTTGCGGGCCTGGTTCATCAATGCGCTCATCTCGGTTCCCCTCCCCTGTTGCCGGACGTGCTGGTACGTGTGCTGCTCCCCGGGCTCATGCGACCGCTCCTGGGTGGACCCGCTCGACGGCCCGCAGCCGCACCGAGGCGGCCCGCGGGTTCTCCTCGATCTCCGCGGGAGACGCCTTCTCCGACCCACGGGTCACCAGGCGCAGCGGCGGCTCGTGCCCCTCGGGCACGAACGGCAGGTCCGGTGGCAGGTCGCTGCGGGTGTACTCGGTGAACACGTGCTTGGTGATCCGGTCCTCGAGCGAGTGGTAGGACATCACCACGACCCGGCCGCCGACGTCGATCGCGTCGATGGCGGCGGGCAGGGCCCGGCGCAGCACCGAGAGCTCGTCGTTGACCTCGATCCGGAGCGCCTGGAACGTGCGCTTCGCCGGGTGCCCCCCGGTGCGACGTGCGGGCGCCGGGATCGCGTCGTACAGCAGCTCGACGAGCCGCCCGGACCGGGTGAACGGCTCCTTGGCGCGCTCGCGGACCACGGCCTCCGCGATTCGGCGGGCGAACCGCTCCTCGCCGTACTCCCTGAGGATCCGGGTGAGGTCGGCGACGGAGTACTCGTTGAGGACGTCGGCGGCCGTGGGGCCCTCCGTGTCGTCCATGCGCATGTCGAGCGGCGCGTCCTCGGCGTAGGCGAAGCCGCGCTCCCGCAGGTCGAGCTGCATGGAGGAGACGCCGAGGTCGAACAGCACCGCGTCGACGTGCGGGTGGCCCAGGTCCTGGAGGACGTCGGCGATCTCGTCGTAGACGGCGTGCGCGAAGGTGACCCGCTCGCCGTACGGCGCGAGGCGCTCGCGGCTGCGGTCCAGCGCGTGCACGTCGCGGTCGACGCCGATCACGTGGGCCTGGGGGCAGCGCTCGAGCACCGCCTCGGTGTGGCCGCCGAGCCCGAGGGTGGCGTCGAGGAACAGGGTCCGGTCACGCCCGGGCCGGTCCAGCGCAGGCGCCACCAGAGCGACGACCCGGTCGAGCAGGACCGGGACGTGGCTGGCGTTGGACATCGCAGCGGCCCTAGCCCGCCACACGGACGAGAAGCAGGAGCGCCAGGGCGACGCCGGTCGAGGCCACCGCCGAGAAGGCGACCACCACGGCCCCGTCCCGCACCTGGTGCCGGACCCGGCGGGCCGGAGCGGACGTCCGCGGGAGGTCCGGTCGCACCGGGTCGGCGAGGAGGCCTCGACCGAGGCGTGAGAGCTGTCGGGGCATGTGCCCGGAAAGCGTGCTCGTCATTGGATCGACCCCAAAGCTGCTCGAGTACGGATGTGCGCGTGCTGCGTGCCGGGCCGGTTTCGTCTGACCAGGTCCCCGCCCGCTCGTCCCTGAGGAAGTCCCTTCTGGCACCGGGGAAGGTGCGCCAGACGGGCAGTGATGAGCGGACGTGAGACCTCGTCCTACGACTCCGGCTGTTCAGTTGTGCTGCGGTGCTGCTGCTCAGACGCCGGGGAAGACCTCTTCCGAGAGGTCCGCGAACGCCTGCTCCTGCTGGTCCGAGTAGCTCTGCCACGCCGCGGCGTCCCAGATCTCGATCCGGTTCATCGCGCCGATCACGATGCAGTCCTTCTCCAGGGACGCGTACCCCCGCAGCATCGGCGGGAGCGTGATGCGGCCCTGCTTGTCCGGCGTCTCGTCCGAGGCGCCGGCAAAGAACATCCGCACGTAGTCCCGAGCCGCCTTGTTGGTGACCGGCGCCTCGCGCAACCGCTCGGTGAGCTTGCCGAACTCCTCCATGGACCACACGTAGAGGCAGCGCTCCTGCCCCCGGGTGACCACGAGACCCTCCGCCAGCTCGTCCCGGAACTTCGCCGGGAGGAACAGTCGGCCCTTGTCATCGAGGCGGGGTGTGTAGGTGCCGAAGAACACCTGCTGCCTCCCCGTCTCGATGCGAAAGAGCGTCCCTCTCCTCCACTGCGCCCCACTCTACTCCACTACCCACCACGGTCAACCATTTCCACCGTGTTGAGCAGGCGTTTTCCGGCGCGGCACCGCGCCGCGTCGGGAGGGCCGGACGGAGCGGGCCACGGCGGGATCCAGGCGTGGAGACCCGCGCCGTACGCGGGGAACCGGCCCGGGCGAGCCGGCCGTGGAGCGAAGTGGGGGAAGTGTGGGGAACGAGGGGGTGAATCGGGCTCCGGGCCGCGATTTGATGTCGGTAAGCACCCTCGTCACGCGAGATCGGTGACAGCCTTGGGGTGATGCGGTTGACTACACAACACCGAGCAGGGGGACGGCCCGACGGAGCAGAGGCCGGGGCCGCTCAGAGAAAGAGGACAGCGTGACCTCAGCGCATGACACTGGGTCGACCAGCACCGCGCCGGGCGACCGGCTCGCCCCCGGGCGTGAGACCGGAGGCGCCGACCTGGAGACCCTGGCCCGGGTCTCCGGCCGTATCCGCGCCAGCATCGAGAAGGTGATCGAGGGCAAGCCCGAGGTCGCCAAGCTGGCGCTCGTGGTGATGCTCTCCGAAGGACACCTGCTCATCGAGGACGTGCCCGGCGTGGGCAAGACGATGCTCGCCAAGGCGCTCGCCCGGTCCATCGACTGCTCCGTGCGGCGGGTGCAGTTCACCCCCGACCTGCTGCCCTCGGACGTGACCGGGGTGTCGGTGTTCAACCAGGACACCCGGGAGTTCGAGTTCCGGCCCGGCGGGGTGTTCGCGAACATCGTGGTCGGTGACGAGATCAACCGCGCCTCCCCCAAGACCCAGTCCGCCCTGCTGGAGTGCATGGAGGAGCGGCAGGTCACGGTCGACGGGACGACGTACCAGCTCGACGCGCCGTTCATGGTGATCGCCACCCAGAACCCGATCGAGATGGAGGGCACCTACACGCTGCCCGAGGCACAGCGGGACCGCTTCATGGCCCGGGTCTCGATGGGCTACCCCGTGGAGGCGGCCGAGATCGCGATGCTCGACTCGCACACCCGCAGCAACCCGCTCGACGACCTCGAGCCGGTCGCGGACGCCGTCGAGATCCGCAAGCTGATCGACATCGTCGGGCAGGTCTACGTCTCGGAGGCGGTGCAGAGGTACGCCGTGGCCCTCACCACCGCGACCCGCCGGTCCCCCGAGCTGATGCTCGGTGCCTCGCCCCGCGCCACGCTGCACCTGGTGCGCGCCGCCAAGGCGTCCGCCGCGCTCGCCGGCCGGGACTACGTGATCCCCGACGACGTGCAGGAGCTCGCCGTCCAGGTCCTCTCGCACCGGATGCTCACCACCGTCGAGGCGTCGATGAGCGGTCGCACCCCGGAGGCGGCGCTGCGCCAGATCGTGGCCACGGTGCCGATGCCCGAGAGCCGTCGCAGCGCTACCTGAGGCCCCCGGATGCGAGACCACCATGCGTGAAGCCCTCTCGGCCCTGACCGTCCGCGGCCGTGCGTTCCTGGCGGCGGGGGCGACCGCGTTCCTGTGCGCCCTGTTCCTCGGGCACGACGAGCTCGTCCGGGTCGGCGCCCTGCTGATCCTGCTGCCCCTGGCGACGGCGTACTTCCTGGGCCGCAGCCGCTACCGGCTCGGGCTGGTGCGGTCGCTGTCCCCCGCCCAGGTGAGCGCTGGGCAGCAGGCGCGGGTCCAGCTCGACCTCACCAACGACGGGCGGATGCCGACCGGGCTGCTGCTGCTCGAGGACCAGATCCCCTACGTGCTCGGCACGCGGCCGCGCTTCGTGGTGGACCGGATGGGACCGAAGTGGAAGCGCAGCGTCGGCTACCTGGTCCGCTCGGACGTGCGCGGCAAGTTCGACGTCGGCCCGATGAAGGTGCGACTCTCGGACCCGTTCGGGCTGGTCGAGCTGGAGCGCACCTTCCAGACCCGGTCCTCCCTCGTCGTCACCCCACGGGTGGTGCCGCTCCCCGTGGTCCCGCTCTCGGGCGTGTGGACCGGCTCGGGCGACAACCGGCCGCGGGCCTTCGCCAGCGGCAGCGCCGAGGACGTCACGGTCCGGGAGTACCGCCGCGGCGACGACCTGCGGCGCGTGCACTGGCGCAGCAGCGCCCACGCCGGTGAGCTGATGGTCCGCCGCGAGGAGCAGCCCTGGCAGTCGCGCGCCACGCTGTTCATCGACAACCGGAAGTTCGCGCACCGCGGCACCGGTGCGGCGTCCTCGCTCGAGCACGCGGTCTCGATCGCGGCTTCCATCGCCGTGCACCTGGTGCAGCGCGGGTTCAGCGTCCGCCTGGTCACCGCGTCCGGCCTGGACCCCGGCGGGGCCTGGCACGAGCACGCTCTCGCGGCCGAGACCGCTCCCCTGCTGGAGTCGCTCGCGGTGCTCACCGACACCACGCACCCGCACATCGACCTGCGCTGGCTGCAGGAGTCCGGGCACTCAGGCCTGCTGATCGCGGTGCTCGGCGACGTGTCCGACCACGACCGTTCGGTGCTCACCCGGATGCGGCACTCCGCCTCCAGTGCGATGGCCGTGGTGCTCGACGTACCCGCCTGGGCCCGCGGCTCGAGCCCGGGCGCGCTCAGCACCGCTCAGCACACCGCGTGGCTCGGCAGCAACGGCTGGCGCGCCGTACCCGCCGGACCGAAGGACCCGCTGCCGGCCGTCTGGCAGGACCTCGGGGTCGGCGGACGCAGCGCGAGCGCTCACGCGGCCACGCCGGCCCCGACTGCACCCGTGACCGGTCCGGTCGCCGGGCCCCTGACCGGGAGCCCGTCGTGAGACCGCTGCGCGAGCTGCGCCCCGCCACCTGGCTGTCCTCGCTGCTCGCCGGCCTGACCACCTGGGTCACGCTGCTGGCCTGGACCAAGTTCGCCGAGAACCCGGCCGGGTTCATGGTGCCGATCCTCGGCGCCTGCCTGCTGGTCGCCGGCTCGGGCATGGTGCTGCGAGCAGCCCGGGTCCCGGCCGTGCCGGTGGCCCTGGCCCAGGTGCTCGTGGTGCTCGTCTGGCTGCACCACCGTGAGGTGTCCCACCTGGCGGTGGCCGGCTGGGTCCCGACCCCCGACTCGGTGCGCGGCCTGATGTCGGCGCTGAACGAGTCTGCCCTCGTCTCCCAGGCGTACGCCGCCCCGGTGCCGCAGTCGGCCCCGGAGTTCTACGTGCTGATGATCCTCGCGGGGTCACTCACCGCGGTGCTGATCGACTTCCTCGCGGTGGGCCTGCGACGGGCTCCTCTCGCGGGGCTCCCGCTGCTGGCGCTGTACACCGCCCCGGTGAGCATCCTCGACGGTGGCGTGTCGTGGCTGAAGTTCGCCGCCGCCGCTCTGTGCTTCCTGTTCCTGATCGCCGCCGAGGAGGCCCAGCGGCTGGCGCACTGGGGCCACCAGCTGGTGCCCGGCGGCCGGATCTTCGACACCCAGACCACGGCGGTCAGCGGTCAGGCGGTCTGGGCCTCGGCCCGCAAGATCGGGTTGACCGCGACCGGGCTGGCGGTGGTGGTCCCGCTGTTCATTCCTACCGTCAGCGCCTCGTTGTTCAGCGGCGGTGGCGGGTCCGGTGCCGGGAACGGCGACGGGGTGAGCATCTCCAACCCGATGGTGGACCTCAAGCGCGACCTGACCCAGGGGGCGGACGTCGAGCTGGTGCGGGTCACCACCACGGAGAACGACCCGTCCTACCTGCGGATCTCCGTGCTCAACGCCTTCGACGGCAACGCCTGGCGCCCGGCGGACCGGGACATCCCGGTCAAGCAGCGTGCCGACGGCGCGGTCGCCCGGCCGCCCGGTCTCGACCGGACGGTGCCCACCAAGGAGGTCCAGGCCACCCTGCAGGCCAGCGACGAGTTCAAGTCCCGGTGGCTGCCGACGCCCTACCCGGTGAGCTCGGTCGATGCTCCCGGCGACTGGCGCTACGACCGCTCCACGCTGGACTTCATCAGCGCGGCCGACAACCAGACGACGGCCGGCATCACCTACCGGCTGCGGGGGCTCGACCTGACCCCGTCCGCGGCCGAGCTCGCCGACGCCACCCCCGCCCCGGCGTCGGTCTTCACCCCGAACACCGCCCTCCCCCGCGACCTCCCCGGCTCGGTCCGCAAGCTCGCGCGCCAGGTGACCGACGGGCAGACCACCAAGTTCGAGAAGGCCGTCGCGCTGCAGCGCTGGTTCCGCGTGGACGGCCACTTCCGCTACTCCCTCAAGCGCGCGCCCGGCAACAGCACCGACGACCTGGTGACCTTCCTCGGCACCGGCAAGAACGGCCGGGTCGGCTACTGCGAGCAGTTCGCCGCCTCGATGGCCCTGATGGGGCGCTCCCTGGGCATCCCCTCCCGGGTCGCCGTCGGGTTCCTCCGGCCCGAGCGGGTGGGGCGCGACACCTTCGTCTACAGCTCGCACGACCTGCACGCCTGGCCCGAGATGTACTTCGGCGGGGTCGGCTGGGTGCGCTTCGAACCCACGCCGCAACGCACGAGCGACGTGCCGGCGTACACCACGCAGCGCGTCCCCCAGGCCGACCCCGCCCAGAAGAGCTCGGCCCCCGCGGCGGCCCCGACGCTGAACCGGATCGACCGTACGACGGACCCGGCCGCGGCTGCCGCCAAGCACAAGTCCGGCTCACCGTGGACCAGCCCCGTGGCCGTCGGCTCGGCCCTCGTCCTGCTCGTCCTCGTGCTCCTGCTGCTCGCGCCACGCACGGCACGGTCCGTCCTGCGCCGTCGCCGGTGGGCCGCGGCGACCGAGCCGGCCGCGCTGGTCGAGGCGGGCTGGAGCGAGGTCCGCGACACCGCGCTCGACCTCGGGCTCACGTTCGACGACCACGTGACCCTGCGCAGCTCGGCCGCCGAGCTGGTGCACGCGTTCGGCCGGCCGGGCGACGAGGACGATGCCCTCGGTCGCGGGTCGCACCGCGGACCGGACGCCGACCCGGAGGCGACGGCCGCCCTGAACCGGTTGGTCCGGCTGGTCGAGCGCGCCCGCTACTCGCGCGCGCTCCCGCCCGGGGCCACGTCCGCCGAGCAGGTGCACGCCGACGTGGCGTCCTGCGTCTCGGCGATGCGGGCCGGCGCCGGCCGGCACCGCCGGACCCGCGCGACCTGGCTGCCCGCCTCCCTCACCAGCTCCCCCGCGTCCGCGCGGCGCCGTTCGCGCCGGGGCTCGACGCTCGAGGCCGGGGTCGACCGGGCGGTCTGAGGCTTCCCACCGCCCGGTTCGCCGGGGCCGCCTGGCTCGGGCTCACCTGTCCGTGCCCGGACGTGACGGGAGGCGGCCCCGATGGGGACCGCCTCGTCGGTGCAGGTGGGTGTCGAGCCCGGGAGCTCAGTAGCCGTTCTGGTCGCGGCGCCGGCGCCAGCGCTCCTCGAACCTCTCCATGATCGAGTGGTGGGAGGGGGACTGGCGGCCCTTGGAGCCACGCTTCTTCGTGCGGCCGCCGTCGATGACGCTGAACGACGGGTGGGAGCCCGACGGGGTGTGCCCCTGCTCGGGAGCATGGTTCTGGTTGCGCCACGAGCTGAGGGCGACGTACGCCGAGCCCAGCATCACGACGAACCCGATGATGCCCACGACGGTGACCTGCATGACCGCGCCGGCCATCAGCACCACGACACCCACGACAAAGACCCCGGCGGCCATCAGCGCACGTCGCCGCGCGGTGGCGCGTAGCGTGGTGCCCCGCATCGTGGACGCCAGCTTGGGGTCCTCGGCCACGAGGGCGCGCTCCATCTGCTCGAGCAGACGCAACTCTTCTTCAGAGAGCGGCACAGTGACCTCCCGCCAACCAGATACTGAATCTCAGTCTAGGCAGGCATCTCGGCAACCGGTACCCGAGCCCAGAAATCCACCGGAAAAATCGTCCGCCCTGTGCAGACACGGGTCCGAACGGAGCCGGCTGCTGGTCAGGCCGTGTCGAGGGCGAGCAGCTTCTCCCGCAGCGTCGCGGTCGCCCGGCGGTGCACCTGGCTGACCCGCGACTCGGTGACCCCGAGCACCTGGCCGATCTCGGCGAGGGTGAGGCCCTCGAAGTAGTAGAGCGCGATGATCACCTGGTCGCGCTCGCCGAGCTGGTCCACGACCCGCATCAGGGAGGCGTTCACGTCGCCCTGCTCGATGTGGTGGTCGGCGGCCGAGGACAGCTCGTCGGCGAGGTCGAAGTCGTCGAGGTTCGCGTGGTTGGAGTTCGCCTGGCGCAGGAGGTCGCGCAGCTGCTGCACCGGGATGCCGGCCTCGCGGGCGATCTCCACGTCCTCGGGCACGCGCCCGAGACGTTCCTCGAGCACCACCGAGGCGCGCTGGATGGTGCGCAGCTTGTCCCGGACGGACCGCGGCACGAAGTCCATCGACCGCATGCCGTCGATGATCGCGCCGCGGATCCTGGGCACGGCGAAGGTCTGGAAGGACAGGCCCCGGGCCGGCTCGAAGCGCTCGATCGCGTCCATCAGCCCCAGCACCCCGTCGGACACCAGGTCGTCGGGGTCCACCGACTCGGGCATCCGGGTGCGCAGCCGGCCCGCGACGTACTTCACCAGCGGCGCGTACTGCAGGACCAGCCGGTTGCGCAGGCCGGCCTCGCGGGTGGCGCGGAACTCTTGCCAGATCTGGTCGAGGTCCTCGCTCGGGCTCACGACATCCCCCCGCCGCGTCCGGCCCCGCTGTGCGGCTTCGCGAACGCGACCAGGGCACTGACCGGGTCGCGGCGGTAGCGCGCGATCAGCTCACCGGTCGCCTCGTCGAGCCGCTCGTGCAGCGCGCGGCGGTAGTCGGTGAGCTGCTCCTCGGCCGCTCGCAGCCGGGCGATCGCCTCGAGTACGGCGGCGGTGTCGTTGGGGTCGAGCTCGGTGACCCACATGTCCGCCAGCACCGGGATCTCCGGAAGGTCCTCGGCGGCGCGGACGCTGACCAGCGCGGTCCGGGTGCGACCGGCACCGGTGTCGCCGAGGACCCGGATCAGCTCGTCGAGGCGTAGCGGCCGCTCGTGGTGCGCCTCGGCCTCGAGGACGTCGATGCGGGCGTGCACCAGGCGCCGCCAGTAGGAGACCTTCTCCTCCTCCTCGGCGAGCCGGCGACGGTAGAGGCGCAGGGAGTCGAGCGTGAGGTCGGCCCAGGCGTCGGGAGGTCCATCGACCCCGGCCAGGGCCAGGGCACCCTCGTTGTCTCCCAGCGGACTCATGGCTCCGACGTCTCCGATGTGCGGATGTGCGATTCCGGTCGCGTCGACCACCGGCCGACGTACTGCCAGATTCTCACAGCAGAACGCCTGAGTTGCCCGCGTTGTGGGGATTGGGCCACCTACGCGCGACTCGTGTCGACTAAACACCCGAAAAGTAGCAGGCAAATAGTTCGTTCGGGCTATCAAGTGTGGCCCCCTTGGGTGCCGAGACTCACTGTGAACACCTCGCACGACAGGCCGCTCCCCGGAGATGGCAGGTCTGTGAGAACCACCCCATCCGCGGGACGGAAAGCCCCCCTTCCCCCGCGGCGCCGGCTCATCAGCCCCCCGATGCACCGGCCTACGGCGGCCCCCGGTCCTCTGGACCCGGGGCCGCCGCCACGTCCGGACCCCTTTCTCCAGGGCCCCCGGGCCTCACGCCCGGTCGCTGCCGAGCAGAGTGGCCGGCCGGACCGCGGCCGCACCGAACTTCCGGGTGGCCCGGTCCACGGCCCCGTCGGCGTCGGACCAGCCGTGCTCGCGCTCGCCGAGCACCAGCTGCCGCTGGACGCCTGCCCGGGGCACCAGCCCCTCGACGCGCACCCCTACCAGCCGGATCCGGGCACGCTGCAGCCCGAGGGCGGTGAACAGGTCGGACGCGGTCCGGTAGATCTCGCGGGTCACGTCGGTGGCCTCGCCGAGCGTCTTGGACCGGGTGATGGTCGTGAAGTCGGCGAAGCGCACCTTCAGGGTCACCGTCCTCCCGGCCACCTGCGCCGCCCGCATCCGGGTCGCGACCTTCGCCGACAGCCGCAGCACCTCCCGGAGCACCACGGCCCGGTCGTCGGTGTCCCGGCCGAACGTCTCGTCCGCACCCATGCTCTTGTCGGGCTCGTCACCGCCGCGGCGGGCGGTGACCACCCGCCGGTCCGCACCCCAGGCGAGCTGGTGCAGCTGGGTGGCCAGGTGCACGCCGACCGCCCGCTGGAGGGTGGGCAGCGGGGTGTGCGCGACGTCGCCGACGGTCCTCAGGCCGAGGCGGTGCAGCAGGTCGGCGGTCTTCTCCCCCACCCCCCAGAGCTCCCCCACGTCGAGCGGGTGCAGGAAGGTGGTGACCGCCGCGGGAGGTACGACGACGACGCCGTCGGGCTTGGCGCGCCGGCTGGCGAGCTTGGCGACCGCCACCGTCGCGGCCATCCCCACCGAGCAGGTGATCCCCTGCTCGTCGTGGATCCGGGCGCGCAGCCCCTCCGCGATGGCGTACGGCGACCCGAGCCGGCGTACGGACCCGGACACGTCGAGGAACGCCTCGTCGAGCGAGAGCACCTCGACGAGCGGGGTGACCCGCCGGAAGGTCTCCATCACCGACCGGGAGACCACCTCGAAGGTCTCGAAGGCCGGCGAGACCACCACGGCGTTCGGGCACAGCCGGCGGGCCCGGGTCATCGGCATCGCCGAGCGGACGCCGTACGCCCGAGCCTGGTAGTTGGCCGACAGCACCACCCCGCGGTACCCCCCGCCCACGACGACCGGCACGTCCTGGAGCTCGGGACGGTCCCGGACCGCGACGGAGGCGTAGAACGCGTCCATGTCCACGTGCAGGACCGGGCACTCCCAGGAGGCCTGCTCCCGGGCCCGCTCCTCGGGGCTCACCGGACCACCCGGGGGTGGCCGGGCGTTGCCCCGGTGACTCCGGCGACCCCGGTGACCGGGAGCCGGTCAGGCGCGTCGGGTGGCCAGGGTGTGGATCTGGGTGGCCAGGGTGAGGTACTCGGGGCGGGTGGCCACCGCACGCTCGAGCTCGACCAGCGCCTGGGCCGCACCCGGCTCGAGGTCGACCAGCGAGCTCGGCACCAGGTCGACGAACACCCGCACCGCGTGCATGGCCTCGGTCTCGAAACCGGTCTCGTCGAGCACCGCGGTGATCTCGTCCGCGGTGAACCGGCGGTTCGGTCCACCCGAGCCGGCCACGGGTCCGTCCTCCGGCTCGTCGAGCAGGGACCGCGCCGCGGTGAAGTGGCCGGCCATCGCCCGGGTGACCACGGCTGCGTGCCGCTGGTTGACCAGCAGGCTGAGCGTCCCGCCCGGACGCAGGATCCTGGCCAGCGCGGCGAGCGCGGCCGCCGGGTCGTCGACGATCTCCAGGACGCCGTGGCAGAGCACCACGTCAGCGCTCGCGTCCGGCACCAGGTCGGACAGGGTGCCCAGGTCGCCCTGGCGTCCGGTGACGAGGTCGGCGACCCCGCTCTCGTCGGCACGGCGTGCGAGCGTGGCCAGGGCGTCGGGGCTGGGATCGACCACCACGACCTGGTGGCCGAGCTCGGCGACCCGGACCGCGAACCCGCCGGTGCCTCCCCCGATGTCGACCACCGCGGCCGGCCGGTCGGCGTACCGGCTGTCGAGCACCTCCCGCAGGGCGTTCCACACCACGGCCGTGCGCGCCGCGCTGCGTCGCTGGAGGCTGCTCCGGCCCATCGGCTGGCCCGACTGACCGGGTCGCTGGTCGGCTGACATGGCGCCCACCCTAGGGCACGTCCCCGGGTCCTCGGCGCGCTAGCCACCGGAGCTCCCCGGGGAGGAGTGCCAGAGCTTGCGGGGTGCCTCGGACAGCGATCGGCGGGACGCGGTCTTGGTGTCCTCGCCGGGCGGCTTGATGTCGGCGTAGGGCGACATCACGAACCCGCTGGAGTGCACCAGCACCCGGCGCCGGCCCATCCCGCCGGCGGTCATCCCGTTGCCGGCCCCCTCGGTGTCACCCGGTGCAGGACGGGCGACCACCGGCCGGGTCGACCGGCTCGCCGCGGCCCCCTGCACCGCGTCCTGCCCGGCCGACCCGAACCCCTCGGGGATCTTCGCCATGAGCTCACCGACCGCGTCGAGACCACCGGCCTGCCAGGCCTCGTGCAGGGTCGGCAGCTCCCAGCAGCCGGTGGCCCGCAGCGAGACGCCGCGCCGCCCGGTGCGCCGCAGCTCGCCGCGCACCACGAGCAGCCAGGAGTGGAACACCGTGGCGGCGTAGGGCCCCTGCACGTCCTCGAAGAAGGTGGCGTCGACCGGGCCGGTGGAGTCGTCGAGGGTCAGGAAGACCACCCGGCGTCCCGACCGGATCGGCGGGGTCTGGGTGGCGACCTTGACGCCGGCGACGAGCAGCTCGGACCTGCTGCGGCTGCGGAGCAGGTCCGCGGACCGGGTCACCCCGATCGCGTCGAGGAACGGGTCGTAGAACTTCACGACGTGCCGGCTCACGTCGAGGCCGAGGATCTCCAGCTCGGCCTGCACCCGCTCGGAGGCGTCCATCTCCGGCAGCCCGCTGACCTCACCGTCGACCGGGGTGTCGCCGAGGTCGAGCGCGAGCTGGACCGACGTCACCGGTGCGGCCTTCCGGGTCGCCCGGGACTGCCGCGACGCCTGCCCCCAGACGCCGGAGCGCCCGGAGTCCTGCCCAGAGTCCCGCAGAGCGTCCTGCCGGCGGTCCCGGACCAGGTCGTCGGAGCTGTTGCTGTGCGCCGCGTCGTCGGCGCGGGCGGCCGCGGCCACCCGGCCGCCGGGCGCGACACCGCGGCTCGCCAGGCCGCGGCCCCGGCCCTTGCTGGCCCGGTCCACCGCTCGGGCGTGCCGGTCGAGGTCGGCCACCTGGAGCAGCAGGTCGCGGCGGGTGACCGTGCCGCGGCGGCGCACCCCGTCCCCCGAGGACGCCGCGCCGATCCGGTAGACCCCGTCGAAGCCACCCGCGAGCACCAGCCGCTCGACGACCGGGCGGGAGACCCGGGCGCGGTGCCAGAAGTCGCTGAGCGACTGGTAGGGACGCGCGGCGACCACCCGGTCCACCTCCGCCTCGGAGATGCCCTTCACCTCCGACAGTGCGAGCCGGATGCCGTAGCCGCTGCCACTCGTCCCGAACTCCGTCGCGGCGCGCTCGTCGCAGGACCCCTCGACGCGCTCCACCACGAAGGTCTTCTCCGACGCGTTCACGTCGAGGCCGAGCACCGTGATGCCGAACTGGCGGGCGTCGTCGAGGATCAGCCGCTTGGGGTACATGCCCGGGTCGTGGGTGAGCACCCCGGACAGGAAGTGCGCCGGGTAGTGCGCCTTGAGCCAGGCGGACTGGTAGGTCGGCAGCGCGAACGCCGCGGCGTGCGCCTTGCAGAAGCCGAACGACGCGAACGCCTCCAGGACCTTCCAGATCTCCTCGACGACCCGGCGGGGGTAGCCACGCGCCATCGCCCGCGGGAAGAACCAGAGCCTGGTCTGCGCCATCCCCTCGACGTCGCCGAGAGCGCGGCGGGCCTCGTCCGCCTCGTCGTAGTCGCAGCCGGCGAACTGGGCGATCATCTCGATGACCTGCTCGTGGAACACCACCACCCCGTGCGTCGGTCCGAGGATCGGCCGCAGGTCGTCGTGGAGGTAGCGCGGCATCCGCCAGCCCTGCTTGGCCTCGAGGTAGGGCGTGATCATGTCGCTCTTGACCGGGCCGGGCCGGAACAGCGAGATGTCGGTGATGATGTCCTCGAAGGACTCGATGCCGGACTTGCCGACCAGCTCGCGCTGGCCCGGTGACTCGATCTGGAAGCAGCCCAGGGTCTTCGCCTTCGAGATCATCCGGAACGTCCTGGCGTCGTCGAACGGCACCTGCTGCTCGTCGTCGAGGTCGATCCGCACCCCCTCGAGCCGCTCGACCTCGTCGACCGCGTGCGCCATCGACGACTGCATCCGGATGCCGAGCACGTCGAGCTTGAGCAGTCCGAGGTCCTCGACGTCCTCCTTGTCGAACTGGCTCATCGGGAACCCTGCGTAAGAGGCCTCCACCGGGGTCCGGTCGAGCAGGGTCGCGTCGGACAGCAGCACCCCGCACGGGTGCACGGCGATGTGCCGCGGCAGCCCGTCGAGCCGCTCGACGAGCCGGAACAGCAGGTCGAGCCGCTCCTCGCCGAGACCGGACGCCCGCAGCTCGGGCAGGTCGCGCAGCGCGACCCGGGCGTCGCGCGCCCGGATGTGCGGGAACGCCTTGGCGATCGCGTCGATCTCCCCGACCGGCATGCCCAGCGCGGCGCCCACGTCCCGCACGGCGTGCCGGACCCGGTAGGTGTCCATCATCGACACGCACACGCAGCGCTCCCCGCCGTAGCGGTCGAGGACCGCCTCGTAGACCTCGAGCCGGCGCGCGGACTCCACGTCGACGTCGATGTCGGGCAGCGCCTGCCGCAGCGGCGAGAGGAACCGCTCCATCAGCAGGTTGTGGCGCAGCGGGTCGACGCCGGAGACGCCGAGCAGGTAGTTGACCAGGCTGCCCGCCCCCGACCCGCGGGCCGCGCAGCGCACCCCCATGTCCTTGATCAGGTCGGTGACGTCGGCGACGGTGAGGAAGTAGGACGCGTAGCCGAGCTCGCCGATGGTCCGCAGCTCGTCGTCGAGGCGCTTCCAGATCCGTTGCCGGGGGCCGCTGCCGTAGCGCCGGTCGATGGCCGCCTCGCACCGGGCCCGCAGCACCCCGTCCGCGGTCCCGCCGGAGGTCGGGCCGGAGGTCGGGCCGGAGGTCAGGTCGAACTCGGGGAAGTGCACCTCTCCCAGGCCGAGGTCGTGGCGCGGGTCGAGCGCGCACCGGTCCGCGACGGTGCGGGTGTGGGCGAGCAGGTGCCGCGCCTCCCGGGTGCTGTCGGAGCCCAGGCCGGCGTAGCGGCAGACCTCCTCGGCCACCTCGGCCATCTGCTTGCCGGACTTGAGGAACCCCTCGGCGTTGCCCCGGAGACCCGTGGAGTCGAGGTGCCTCAGGTCGGCAGAGCCGAGCGGCACCAGCCGCCGGGCGGCGTCGAGCACGTCGACCGTCGGCGCGTCCATGCGGTCGGCGTAGCGGACCGCGTTGGTGAGCACCGCACCGAGACCGGTCGACCGGGCGAGCCCGACCATCCGGGCGGCGTGCGGCGCGGACCCCGGACCGGACCCGGGCAGCCGGTGCGAGACCGCCTCCACGAGCAGGTCGGCGCGGCCGACGACCTCGAGCCACGGTGCCAGCGCGGCCCGGGCCAGGTCCTCGCGGCGCAGCGTCGCGGCCCGGCCCAGCTCGGAGCCCGGGCCGAGCATCACCAGGACGTCGTTGCCGGCAGCGTGCTCGGCGACCAGCTCCAGGGTGCTCACCGGCTCCCCCCGCTCCCCGGCCAGGTGGGTCGCCGAGACCAGCCGGCACAGAGCCGCCCAGCCGCGCCTGCTGCCGGCCAGGAACGTCACCCGCGGGAGCCGGCGGTCGCGGAACGCACCGCCCCGCACGGGTGTCCGGACCTGCTGCGCGCGCGGGACCGGACCGGTGGACGCACCCGACCAGGCGTGCAGGGGTGCGACGGCGAGGTCCACGCCGAGCACCGGCCGCACCCCGCCCTGCAGGCAGGCCTTGGCGAACCGGACCGCGCCGTAGGTGCCGTCGCGGTCGGTGAGGGCGAGGGTGTCCATCTCCTGCTCGACCGCCCGCTCGACGAGCACGTGCGGGTGGGAGGCGCCGTACTGCAGGGAGTAGCCCGACGCGACGTGGAGGTGCACGAACGGGTCAGGCAACGTGGTGCCTCCGGTCCTCGGCCTGGCCGGACGAACGACCGGTGCGGCTCGACTCGTGCGGGAGGTACTCCTGGAAGGGGACGTGCCTGCTCATCCCGAGGGACTCCTCGACCAGGCCGAGGAACCGGTCGGCGTCGCGGACCAGGTCGTCGGCCTCCCGCTCGGTGACCGCCCGCCGGGAGCCGGACTCGGCAGCCGCGCGCTTGGCCGCGCCGGCGGAGAAGAACGCCGCCCACTCGCTGAGCTCCGGAGCGACCTCGGCGAGCAGCACCCAGGCGTTCTTCTGCCGGCCGCGGCGCGGACCGGGGGCCGGGGTGGCCCGGGCGGCGAGCAGGGCCGCGGTGGCCCGCAGCGCCGCGACGTGCGCACAGGCGTAGCGCAGCGGGACGTCGGAGGTGGTCATCGCCTCCCGCAACGAGGACGCGGCCCGCTCGAGGTAGGAGTGCGTCGCGGCCGGGAGGTCGAAGGGTGTGGAGATCATGCCCGTCCCCCTCAGTCCAGGCACCGGGTGAGCCGCCAGCTGCCGTCGGCCCAGTCGAAGACCAGGTCGAAGACGCCGCGGGCGGTGCCGGCCGAGGCCATCCCCCGGTCGGCCTCGACCCGCCACACCTCCCGCTCGGCGGACAGGTCCGTCGAGCCCCGGCTGCTGTCGGGACGGTCGGGGCTCTCCCAGTCGTCGGCGCCGAGCACGGCGTGCACGCCGCTGGACTGCCACCACGCCCCGGTCTCCATCCAGTGCGCGACCACGGCCGAGACCTTCCAGAGCCGCCCCTTCCACAGGAACTGCTCCGGCCCCTCGACCAGCTGGGCCGTCTGCCCGGTCCCGGCTGCTGCCACCCGTCCCCTGCGTACGTCCACGGGGTCGTCGTACCGTCGCATCTCTGCCACCTTCCGAGCTGCTGCTCTCGTCCGTCACGGCTCGACCCCGGACCGACCCCGCGAAGCTGTCCCCGGTCGCCGGCACCCTGGGTGCACGGCGGACGGGGCCCTGGCGGAGGTGGGGGTCGAGGTCACCCCCGCCAAGGCAGTCGTTCGAACACCTGTTCGAACGACTCTCACGCTACACCCGCTCTCCGACAGTCCGTCAACCATGGCGACGGATCTCGCCCGTAGGGTTCGGCGCATGAGCTCAGACGCGACTCCCGAACACGCATCGGTCATCCGGTTCCGCACCGAGCTGACGACCCGCGGCGGCACCGGCCGGGTCGTCGTGCTCCCCGACTCCGTGCACACCGCGGCCCTGGCCGCGGAGGCGCTCGGGTGCGAGGTGGGCGCGATCGCCAACAGCCTGCTGTTCGACGCCGGCGGGGCCCCGGTGCTGGTCCTCACCTCCGGCGCGCACCGCGTCGACACCGCCAAGGTCGCCGCGACGATCGGCGTGCCGGCCCTGACCCGGGCCCGCCCGGAGTTCGTCCGCGAGCACACCGGCCAGGTGATCGGCGGAGTCTCCCCCATCGGCCACCCGGCACCGGTGCCGACCTACATCGACCCGTGGCTGCGCAGGTACGACGTCGTGTGGGCCGCCGCCGGGCACCCCGCGGCGGTGTTCTCCACGACCTACGACGAGCTGGTCACCATGACCGGCGCCGTCGAGACGGAGGTGGACTGATGGAGATCTGGGTGAACCCGGAGTGCTCCAAGTGCAGCGCCGCCACGTCCGCGCTCGACGAGGCCGGCATCGCCTACACCGTGCGCCGCTACCTCGAGGAGACGCCGACGGCCGGTGAGCTCCTCGAGGTGCTCGACCGGCTCGGACTCGAGCCCTGGCACGTCGCACGCACCGGCGAGCCGGTCGCTGAGGAGATCGGCCTGTCCTCGATCCCGAAGGACGCGTCGGGCCGGGACCGGTGGGTCGCGGCGATGGTCGAGCACCCGATCCTGATCCAGCGCCCGATCCTCACCGCCGACGACGGCACGACCGTGCTCGGCCGCGACCCCGGCGCGCTGGGCACCGTGATCGCGGCCGAGCAGGCCTAGGCCCTACCCGTCGGAGACCTTCACGTCGGCGGCCCGCACATAGGCGACCCGGTGGCCGAACCAGATCTGGTAGTAGCGGTCCTTGCCGACCACCACGGTGTGGTCACCCGGCCGTGAGCTGTCGTAGGTCTTGGCGTAGTAGTAGTCGGTGGGCACGTCGTCGTCGGCGAGGACGTAGGCCTGGCCAGGCTTGATCCGGTAGACCAGCGCCGAGATGCCCTGGTCCGGGACCGGTGTCCCGGCGTAGGCCGACGACTCCGGGTAGGCGCGGCCGTAGACCGGCACCGCGTCGGAGCCGGCGGTGGTGACGACCCGACCCTGCGAGGGGCGCACGACCGACTCACCGGCGGCGTTGGTGTTCTTGAACCAGGCGAGCTCGCCGAGCCACCACACCGCGGTCCAGCCGCCCGAGCGCTTCGCGACCAGGAACTTCTGTCCCGCCGCGGCACGGGGGCCGATGTCGGAGACCTCGGTCGAGGACTGCTGCCCCTTCTTCGGGTGCAGGCCGGGGTCGGCGACCAGCGGCGCGTCGTCGGACGGCGCGGTGCGGAGGTAGACGAAGTTGGTGCCCTGCGTCCGGCAGGGCGAGCCCTTGCCGTCGCAGTTGCTCAGCGGCTGCGGGTTGTCGGCGAAGCCGGGGACGATCGTCACCACGTCGCTGCGGCCACGCCGGTCCGGGCCCAGCGGTGCGCCGAGCAGGGACATGTAGTGCTCCCAGTTCCAGTACGGCCCCGGGTCCCAGTGCATGCCCGGGATGTTCGCCGTCGTGATGCCCGGCACCTGGTCGTGCCCGATGACGTGCGCACGGTCGAGCGGGACGCCGTACTCCGCGGACAGGTGCTTCACCAGCGCCGCCGAGCTGCGGTACATCGACTCGGTGTACCAGGTCGCCCCGGTCGCGGCGAAGCCCTCGTGCTCGATGCCGACCGAGTGCATGTTGACGTACCAGTTGCCGGCCTGGAAGCCGACGTTCTTCGGGTTGACGTGCTGCGCCACGTGGCCGTCGCCCGAGCGGATCGTGTAGTGCCAGCCGAGGTACGTCGGGTCCTGCACGAGCTTGACCGACGAGTCGTAGGAGCCCTCGGTGTCGTGGATGACGATGTAGTCGATCGTCAGCCCGTCGGCCGGCCGGTTGGCCAGGTCGTGGTTGCCGTACTGGCTGGGCGTCGAGCCGTACTGCTCGTACGGCGCCGGCACCGACTCGCACGACAGCGTCACCGGACAGTCGACGACCCGGTTGCCGCTCGGGATCGTCGCGACCGCGGAGGCGTCGACGGCGGCGCCCTGCGTCGCGGGCAGGGTGACCTGCTGGCCGTCGTTGGTGGTGCGCGACTCACCGCTGCGGATCACCGAGTACACCTGCCGGGCGAACGCGAGACGCTCCTGGGCATCGGCCGAGCCGGCGTAGGAGGCGACCGCCGCCGTCCAGGCCGACAGCCCGTCGGACGTGTCGTCGGGCCGGAAGGACGCGAGGACCGCCGCACCCCCGCAGACGTTCGCGACGTCGTCGGAGCGGAGCACGTCGCGCCCGAGGCCGGTGATCTTCGAGGCCTGCGACAGGGTGCCGGCCGCCAGCGCCGCGGGAGCGCCGTCGCCCTTCGCCTGCGCGATCTCGCGTGCGTGCGCTGCCGCCTCGTCCTGGGTGAGGTGCATCGGGCCGTAGCCGCCCGACGCGCTGACCTGGGCGCCGTGGTCGTCCCACCGCGACTCCAGGTAGGACACCCCGAGCAGGACCTGCTGGGGTACGCCGCTGACCTGCGCGGCGCGGGCGAACACCGCCTGCCGGTCGCGCGGGCCGTCGAGACATCTGTTCCAGTCGGCCGCCTGGGCCTGGGGAGCGGCTACGAGTGCGAGCCCTCCGACGACGAGCGAGGCCACCGCTGCCGCGGCCCCCCACCTGTTCCTGTGCACCATGAAGAGGGCCCCTGTTCCCGAGAACGGCCCGGGGGTTCCGGACCGGGGAACAGCCAACCCCGACATACCGGACTCTGTAAAGAGCCCGCGTGTGAAGACGAGGTAACGACGGTGCCCGTTCCAGGCTCACCCCCGTGACAGCCTGGACCGGGTCACCGCCGCACGCGCCATGCTTCCGTCCCGGTCCGGGCAGGCGTATCCGTACACCTACTCAGTTCGGCTGTCCGGCCGCCGTCCTGAAGCCCCGCACGCTCTGCGGACGTCCCGAGGCCGGCACCAATTCGGTCGCGGCCGGGCTGCCGGACTCCTAGCCTCTGCACATGGACCTGGGGGACGACCGGCAGCGCGACGCCTGGCACGAGCACCTCGGCGGGCTGCTGCGCGACCGGCTGGTCGTCTGCGGCATCGCCCCGCTGGCCGGGCTCAGCAGCCTGGTGTCGCTCCTCGAACGGGTGGGCAGCCGCCGTCCGCTCTGCGTCGCCAGCGCCGTCGGAGCCGGTCCGACGCCGACCGCCGAGCAGGCAGACGTGGTGTTCCTCCAGGTGCCGGACCAGCCGACCGTCACCGAGGACCTGCGCCGCCAGGACGCCGTCGCGCGGCACCTTCCCGAGGAGGTACGCCGGACGGTCGAGTCCTACGACCCGGCCGGAGAGGCGGTCTGGCTCGTCGGACCGTTCATCGGCACCGCCCCGATCGAGGGTCGCGAGGTCGTGGGCGGCCGGCCCGCACCGTGGACCGCGCTGGAGGACAAGCTCGTCGCCGACCCGCTCTGGGACGCGGTCGGCGGTGCGCGGGCCCCGTCGACGGTGGTCGGGGTCGACCGGGACGCGGTCCGCGCCGCGTCGGCCGACCTCGACGAGGGCCATGGCGTGGTGCTGGCCGGCGACGCCCGCGACGGGTTCAACGGCGGCGGCGACTTCGTGCGCTGGGTGGTCGACGAGGACGACGCCGCCGCGGCCCTCGACTTCTTCTCCTGGCGCTGCGACCGGGTGCGGGTGATGCCGTTCCTCGAGGGCGTGCCGTGCAGCGTGCACGGCATGGTCCTGCCGGACGGCACCGCGACGTTCCGGCCCGTCGAGCTGGCCATCCTCCGGGGGCAGGGCCGCCGGTTCGTGTACGGCGGCCTCGGCACGACCTGGGACCCGCCGGACGAGGACCGGGCGCAGATGCGCGAGCTCGCCCGTCGTACCGGGGAGCACCTGAGGTCGCTGGTGGGCTACCGCGGCGCCTTCGGCATCGACGGCATCCTGACCGCGGACGGCTTCCGGCCGACCGAGCTCAACACCCGGATGTCCGCCGGCATCGCCGCGATCACCCACGGAGTCGACCCCGGGCTGTTCACCCTGCTGCAGCTCAACCTGCTGGCCGGCCGCGACCCGCAGGTCGACGTGGCCTCGCTCGAGGCCTGGGCCATCCCGGCGATGGACGCGCAGCCGTTCGGCAAGGCGATCGCGATGAGCTCGCGGCGGGTGGCGAGCGACCCGTTCGACGTACCCGTCAGCTGGGACGGCGCCACCCTGTCCCGGTCGTGGCACGAGACCGGCTGGTCGGTGTCGGTCGGTCCCAACTCGGCCGGCACCTACAGCCGGCTGACCACACCCCCGGGCGCCCTCGGGGCGGCGCGGGTGGCCGACCTCAACGTGGCGCTGATGCGCTTCCTGGACGCAGAGGTCGGCACCCGGTTCGGCGACGTGAGCGCGGCCCCCGACGTGCGCCGCTGACCGATGAGCTCCGGTGCCCGCCACGGTCCACACGACGGGAACCTGCCGCGGAGGAGACCGAGATGGACCAGCAGTTCACCGCCACCCTGCAGACGTCGCATCGAGGAGCGGCTCGAGGGCTGAGGACCTACTCGAACCGGGACGGGTCACCGGCGCCGACACGGACCACCTCGGGGTACCCCTCCGACCAGTCCACCACCGTGGTCGGCTCCTTCCCGCAGTCGCCGGCGTCGATCACCGCGTCGACGACGTGGTCGAGCTCCTCCTTGATCTGCCAGCCGTCGGTCATCGGCTCCTCGGCGTCCGGGAGCAGCAGCGTGCTCGAGAGCAGCGGCTCCCCGAGCTCGCGCAGCAGCGCACGGACGACGGTGTGGTCCGGGATGCGCACCCCGACCGTGCGCTTCTTGGGGTGCGCCAGCCGCCGCGGCACCTCCCGGGTGGCGGGGAGGATGAACGTGTAGGGCCCCGGCGTGGCCGCCTTGACGGCCCGGAACGCCGCGTTGTCCAGCTGCACGAGCTGCCCCAGCTGCGCGAAGTCCGCGCACACCAGGGTGAAGTGGTGCTTGTCGTCGAGCCGCCGGATCCGGCGGATGCGCTCGGTGCCGGTCGGGTTGTCGATCCGGCAGCCGAGCGCGTAGCAGGAGTCGGTCGGGTAGGCGACCAGGGCGTCGTCGCGCAGCATCGCCACCACCTGCGCGATGCTGCGCGGCTGCGGGTCACGCGGGTGGACGTCGAAGTACCTGGCCATGCGCCGAGCCTACGAGTGGTCCCGACCGGCTCGACCAGCCGTCCCGGCTAGGGTCGCTGCATGTCGCGTGTGGTGGTCGTCGGAGGTGGCTTCGGGGGTACGGCGGCCGCGGCCCGCCTCGCCAAGCAGGGGCACGACGTCACCGTCGTCGAGCGGCTCGACCGGCTCGGCGGAGCCGTGGGGTTCGTCGAGCGGGACGGGTTCCGCTGGGACTCCGGGCCGGCGGCGACCGCGCTGCCCGCGGTGCTGCGCGACCTGTTCCGCAAGTCCGGGCGGCCGCTGGAGCGCGAGCTCGACCTGGTCCCCGTGGAGCCGATGCGCGAGCACCGGTTCGAGGACGGCACCGTGCTCGCGATGCCCTCGGGCAGCCGCTCGGCGCAGCTCGACGCCGTCGAGGACGCCCTCGGCACCGGGCTCGGCCGGCAGTGGGTGGACCACGTGCACTCGTTCGCCGAGACGTGGGACGTGCTGCGCCGGGTCTACCTCGAGCGGCCCTACTCCCCCGACCACGTCGACAAGGCGACCTCGGCCCTGCTGCACACCCGCACCACGCTGCACCGGGTGGTCGGCAAGGCGTTCAAGGACGAGCGGCTGCGTGAGCTCGCGCTGTTCCCGACGCTGATGGACGGCCACGACCCGCGCAACGTGCCCGCGTGGATGGGGATGTGGGCCTACGTCGAGCAGAACTTCGGCGTCTGGACGGTGCCCGGCGGGATGGGCCGGATCGCCGAGGCGATGACCAAGCGGCTCGGCGAGCGCAAGGTCCAGGTCCTGCTCGGCACGACCGCCGTCGACCTGCGCATCGACGCCGGCCGGGTGGTCGCGGTGGACACCGACCACGGCCCCGTCGACGCCGACGTCGTGGTGTGCGCGGTCGACCCGCGCAGCCTGCCCGCGCTCGCCCCGCACGTCGCCCGCACGATGCCCGCGCTCCCCCCGGTCGTGTGCCACCTCGGGCTCGTCGGCGACGTCCCGGACCTGCCGCACGAGGTGGTGCTGCACGGCGACCCGACCCTGGTGGTGCGCACCAACGGCACCGCGCCGGACGGTGCGGCCGCGTGGACCGTGCTCGGCCGGGGCCGGCTGTCCGAGGACATCGTGGTGGCACTGGCCCGGCACGGGATCGACGTACGCGAGCAGGTCGAGGTGCGCGTCGACCGCTCCCCGCGCGACCAGGTCGAGGAGCTCGCCGGGTCGGCGTACGGCGTGCTCTGGCAGGGCCGCTCGACGATCACCCGCAAGCTGGCGAGCACGCCGTACGACGGGGTGTACGCCGCCGGCGCCCACGCCGCGGCCGGGGCCGGGCTGCCGTTCGTGGGGCTGTCGGCCGCCGTCGTCGCCGAACGGATCGGCCCGGCCCGGCGCCAGTCCGCCGGCTGAGCCTGTCGGGACCCGGGCTGGTCGAGCCTGTCGAGACCCGCGTGTCGGAACCTCAGCCGACGGTGGTGCGCAGCCCGGCGTAGATCTCGCGGGTCGCCTTCGACCGGTTCAGCGTGTAGAAGTGCAGCCCCGGAGCCCCGCCGGCGAGCAGCTCGTCGCACAGCTCGGTGGCGAGCGCGATCCCCTCGGCGCGTACGGCGGCCGCGTCCCCGTCGTACCTCGCGACCCGCTCGACGATCTCCGGAGGCAGGGCTGCCCCGGACAGCTCGGCCATCCGGGTGATCTGCGCGAGGTTCGTGATCGGCATGATGCCCGGGATGATCGGGATGTCCACGCCGAGGGCGGACACCCGCTCGACGAGCCCGAAGTAGTCCGCGGGTCGGAAGAACAGCTGGGTGATCGCGAACTCCGCACCCGCGCGGGCCTTGGCGGCAAGCACCTCAGCGTCCGCGTCCAGCGACTCGGCCGACGGGTGGCCCTCCGGGAAGGCCGCGACGCCGACGCAGAAGTCGCCGAGCTGCCTGGTGAGCTCGACGAGCTCGGAGGCGTAGCGCAGCCCCTCGGGGTGCGCCTCGAACGGCGCGGTCGGCCCCTCCGGCGGGTCGCCGCGCAGCGCGAGCACGTTGCGGACCCCGGCTCCGGCGTACGACCCGATCACCGAGCGCAGCTCGTCGCGTGAGTGCCCGACGCAGGTCAGGTGCGCCATCGGGGTCAGGGTGGTCTGCTGGGCGATGCCCTCGGTGATGTGCACGGTCCGGTCCCGCGTCGAGCCGCCGGCGCCGTAGGTCACGGACACGAACGTCGGCTGCAGCGGCTCGAGCTCGCGCAGCGTGGTCCACAGCTGACGCTCGCCCGCCTCGTCCTTGGGCGGGAAGAACTCGAACGAGATCGACCGCTCCCCTGCCGCGATCAGGTCGCTGACGCTGGGCGCGCCGCCGGACGGACTGAGGGAGGGGGTTCCGAGCGCCATGCGCAACAGCATAGGCGGGGCCGCGGTCCCGGTTCGGGACACGTCCACGCCCCGCGGGCGGGCCCCCGTCGGCCGACCGTAGGCTCGGGGCCGTGACTTCCTCCTGGGACGCGGACGGGTTCCGCGCCGCGATCCAGTCCACGCTCGACTCGTTCGTCGACGAGCAGTCGACGCGGCTCGAGCCGCTCGGCGCGGACGCCGCCCGCCTGGTCGAGGCGGCGCACGCCTCGGTCTCCGGCGGCAAGCGGTTCCGGGCGGCGTTCTGCGCCTGGGGGTTCCGCGCGGTGCGCGACGAGGGGCCGGACGCCGGGGCCCTGGTGCGGGCCGCGGCGTCCCTGGAGCTGCTGCACGCCAGTGCGCTCGTGCACGACGACTACATGGACGCCTCGGACACCCGGCGCGGCCGGCCCGCGACGCACAAGGCCTTCGAGGCGCTGCACCGCGAGCGCGGCTGGTCCGGCGACCCGGACCAGTACGGCGCCGCGGCGGCGATCCTGCTCGGCGACCTGCTGCTGTCCTGGTCCGACGAGCTGCTCCGCCGGTGCGGCATGCCGCACGACGTCGTACGCGACGCCCTGGAGTTCTTCGACACCACCCGCAGCGAGGTGATCGCGGGCCAGTTCCTCGACGTCTCCGTGCAGGCGCGCGGCGAGTCCGACGTCGAGCAGGCGATGCGGGTGCTGCGCTACAAGTCCGCGAAGTACTCCGTCGAACGGCCTCTCCACGTCGGCGCCGCGCTGGCCGGAGCCGGACCGGAGATGCTCTCGGCGCTCACCCGGTTCGGGCTGCCGCTCGGCGAGGCGTTCCAGCTGCGCGACGACCTGCTCGGCGTGTACGGCGACCCGGACTCGACCGGGAAGCCGGCCGGCGACGACCTGACCGAGGGCAAGCGCACGGTGCTCGTCGCACTCGCCCTCGAGCACGCGAGCACCACGGACGCCAAGCGGCTCGACGACGCGCTCGGCACCGCCCTGTCGGTCGAGGAGGTCGCGGACCTGCGTCGCATCATCGACGAGTCCGGCGCGCACGCCGAGGTGGAGCGGCGCATCGACGACCTGACGACCCGTTCGCTGGCCGCGCTCGACGACGCCCCGGTGACGCCGGTGGCCCGCGACGTACTCCGCGAGCTCGCCGCGGCCGCCACCCAGCGCGCCCTCTGACCGACGTGTCAGGCGCCCACGCGGCTATGACCGCGCCAGCGCCTGACAACTCGGCGGTCAGTGCTTGACGGGCAGCTCGGGTACGTCGATCGGGGGGCCCTCGCCGCGCAGCAGCACCGCGAACTTGCAGCCGCGGTCGGCGTTCACCCGGCCACCCAGCACGCTCAGCGCGACATGGAACGCCTGCTCGTCGTGGCGGGCCAGCGGGCTCCAGCCGTCCCAGAGCAGCACCACACCCTCGTGGTCGCGGGTGTCCACGTCGGCGAGGCAGTCCGCCAGGGTGTCGAAGCTCTCGGCACGGTCGTCGTCGAAGGCGAACGCGTGCACCGCGGCCTTGAGGAACGACTCCTTCTCCTCGACGGTCCACCCGTCGAGGTAGACGAACTTCCAGCCGGCGTGCTCGACGGCGTGCTCCACGTCGGGGACGTTGGCCGCGCTGTGCCACTGGTAGAGGTCGGGCGGGTTGTGCCCCGCCAGGAGTGCTGCGAGTCCGCTCATGTCCATCCCTGGGTTCGAGGTCTCGACCAGGGGCGGCACGGCGGTGCGGACCGCCGGTGACCACCCGCTAGTCCTTCACGGACCCGAGGTTAGTCCCGTGGCCCCTCCGGCGACAGAGTCAGAAGGCCATCGCCTGGGCGCGACGCTTGATCTCCGAGCCACGGTTCTCGCGCAGCGCGTCGATCGGTCGGCCGGGCAGCGTGTCGTCCGGCGTGAACAGCCACAGCAGGGCCGCGCGGTCGTCGTACCCGCCGTCGTGCAGCACCGTCAGCACGCCCGGCACGCCCTTGGTGACCAGACCGTCCTGGATCAGCGCCGCGGGCACCTTCTGCCCACCACCGGGAAGGGGTACGGCGCCGGCCAGCTGGTGCTCGCGGATCATCTGCCGGACCTTGCTCACGCTGACGCCGAGCCGGTCCGAGGCCTGGCTCCAGTCGAGCCACTCCTCCACGAGACCGGCGAGGTCGTCCTGCGTCGGGCTGTCGGTGCGGCCGTCCTGGGTATGCGTCTGCTCCACCCGCCAACTGTCCCACGACCTCCCCCGTACCATCGAGCCGACTCCGCTCGCGCGCCCCGATGACGGCAGCGCGCCGCGATGCGCCCCACCCCGACGAGAACCGGAGCACCGTCATGGCACACAGGCTGGCCGCCCTGGCCACGGGTGTGCTCGTGCTCTGCTCCCTCGCCGCGACCACCGAGGCCACCGTACCCAGGCCACCGAGGCACCGCAGGCCGCGCAGGCCACCCAGGCCACTCAGGCCAGGGCGCTGCCGTCCTCCTCCGCGCCTGCCGCGGGCGCACCGGGCGCCGGCGACCGCCCCCGCCACCCCCATCAGGACGGCCGGTCGGTCTCGGTGGCCCCGCTGGTCGGCCGGGGCGACCGGCCGAACGTCGTGGTGATCATGACCGACGACGCCCGCAACGACGACCTGCAGTTCATGCCGCACGTGCGGCACCTGATCGGCGACCGGGGCGTGCGGTTCACCAACACGTTCTCTCCGCAGCCGCTGTGCTGCCCGGCGCGGGCGTCGTTCCTGACCGGGGAGTACTCCCACAACCACCACGTGTGGTCGCACGCCCCGCCGTACGGCTTCCAGGCCCTGCACGACTCCTCGACGCTGCCGGTCTGGCTGCAGGACGCGGGCTACGACACGTCGTTCCTGGGGAAGTACCTCAACGGCTACGGCATCCAGCGGCTGCGTGACGGCAAGCCGTCGCTGCGCTACGTGCCCCCCGGCTGGACCAGCTGGCGCGGTTCGGTCGACGGCGGGGAGGCCGCCGGGTCGCAGCTGAGCGGCGGCACCTACCGCTACTTCGACACCACGCTGAACGACAACGGCCGGCTCACGCCCCACCAGGGCGTCTACCAGACCGGACTGTTCGGCCGGATCGCCCGGCAGGGACTCCGCGAGCAGCAGTCCTCGCCCCGGCCGTTCTTCTCCTGGGTGTCGTTCGTCGCCCCGCACCACGGCGGACCGGTCGAGTCCGACGACCCGAAGCCGGTGCGGCGCGCGGACGGCACCACCCAGGTCTTCCGCAACCCGGCCCGTCCCGAGCGGGTGTGGGGCCGCTTCGACAAGGTCATCAGGCACGCGCCCGGCTACGAGGGCGAGGGCGACGTCAGCGACAAGCCGTTCTTCATCCGCGACCTGCCGAAGCTCACCCGCGCCGAGCAGGTCGCCGTCCGCGAGGACGCCCGGCAGCGGGCCGAGGCCCTGTCGCTGGTCGACGACCAGGTCGCGAAGATGATGCGCACCCTGCGGCAGACCGGCGAGCTGGACAACACCTACGTGGTGTTCACCTCCGACAACGGCTACTTCCTCGGCGAGCACCGGATGCGGCAGGGCAAGATCCTCCCCTACGAGCCCTCCCTGCGGGTGCCGCTGATGATCCGCGGCCCGGGCATCCCGGCCGGCCAGGTCCGCACCGACCCGTTCACGATGATCGACTTCGCACCGACGATCCTCGATGCGGCGGGGGTGCAGGCGCCGCCCACGGTCGACGGCACCAGCCTCCTCGACGTCGCGAAGCACGGCGACCGCGGCTGGGACCGCGGCATCCTCACCGAGACCGGGCCCCGCGCTGTCGGCTCGGACGCCGAGGAGAGCGACAACTTCCTGGTCGGCAGGCAGGGGCCCTCGCCGCTGCGGTTCTCCCAGGGCGTCCGGACCGGTGACTACCTGTACGTCGAGCACGCCAGCCGCGAGCGGGAGCTCTACGACCTGCGCAGCGACCCCCGCGAGGTGACGAACCTCGTGCACCGCCCGGCGCTGCGAGACGTCGTGCTCCGGCTCGCCCACGAGCTCGACCTGCTGCGCAACTGCGCCGGCGCGAGCTGCCGCCAACCGCTCCCGGCCGCCCTGCGGACCCGCGCGCCGGCCGTGCCGCTGCCCGCGGGGCAGCCGGACTGACCTTGACCCGGCTCGACCACTTGAGTCACAGTCGTCTGCACCAGTCTCTGATTCACCACTGGTAACGGCGGGTCGAGCCAACGCTGCGGGACCAACTCGGGGTCCCGGTTGCACCGGCGGCTCCGGCGAGGTCGTCGGAGCCGAAGGGCCTGCATCCCCGGCACCCGCCGTCGACGAAGGGATCTCGCAGGTGACCTCCCCCACCGGCCGCTCGAACGACCGCCCCGCAGCCCGTGCGCAGCGGTGGCTGCGGCGCCTCGCGACCACGGTCACCGCAACCACCGCCGGCGGCGTGCTGCTCGCCGGGGCCCCCGCGGGCTTCCCGGACACCGCGACCGCCGGGCCCACCCTGAACAGCTCCGAGGCGGGCCTCTCGCTCGTCGCCGCCGACCGGCACCGCTGGCCCGGGCACCCGGGCCGCAAGGTGATCCACTACCGGGTCCGACCGGGTGACACCGCGACCGGGCTCGCCGTGCGGTTCCACGCCTGGACCGACGAGCTGCGGGCGATCAACCACCTGAGCCGGCACGCGACGCTCTACGTCGGCGAGCGGATCCGGATCCCGGTGGTGCTCTCCGCGCTGCGCAAGCACCGGCACGCGAGCAAGCCCGCGCCGCGACGGACCCACCACCGCAGCCCGGGCGCGGCACCCGCAGGCCCGGCACACCGCGCCACGCGCCCACGCCCGGGCAGCCCGGCCGTGGGCGCTCGCGGACGTCAGCCGGAACAAGGTCCGCCGGGTGGTCGTCCGCACCGCGCAGCTGCACGGCGTGGACCCCGAGCTGGCGCTGGCCGTCGCCTGGCAGGAGTCCGGCTGGCAGCAGCGGCGGATCTCCTCGGCGGGCGCGATCGGGGCGATGCAGGTGCTGCCCGGTACGGCGCAGTGGATGTCGCTCTACGCCGGGCGCCCGCTCAACCCCTACGGCCTCTACGACAACGTCACGGCCGGTGTCGTGCTGATCAAGGTGCTCCGCTCGCAGACCGGTCCGCGCAAGACCGTCGCGGCCTACTACCAGGGCCTCGGGGCGGTCCAGAAGCACGGGATGTACCCCTCCACCAAGGCCTACGTGAAGAACGTCGTGTCCCTGCGCAAGCTCCTCGAGCGCGGGTGGAACCCCGCCTGAGGCAGGACGGTCCCGGGTGAGCCTCGCCACGCCGACCGCCGCTCCGAGCCCTCGCCCACCCGAGCGGCCCGCCTAGAATCAGGTGATCGAGCCAGGTCCTTCCCCATGCCTGGCCGCAGACGGAGGACGACCGGCGTGGACAGGACTGTCGCGGACCCGATGATCGGGCGCTTGCTCGACGGTCGCTACCGCGTCGGCCCCCGCATCGCCCGCGGCGGGATGGCCACCGTCTACGAGGCCACCGACCTCCGGCTCGACCGGGTGTGCGCGCTCAAGATCATGCACTCCGGCCTCGGCGACGACGAGGAGTTCGCCAGCCGCTTCGTGCGGGAGGCCCGGTCCGCCGCCCGGCTCGCGCACGCGAACGTGGTGGGCGTCTACGACCAGGGCGACGACAACGGCACGCTGTTCCTGGCGATGGAGTACATCCCCGGCCACACCCTGCGCGACCTGATCCGCAAGGAAGCGCCGATGACGCCCGCCAAGGCGCTCGCGGTGCTCGACCCGATCCTCTCCGCGCTGGCGGCCGCCCACAACGCCGGGATGATCCACCGGGACGTGAAGCCGGAGAACGTCCTGCTCGCCGACGACGGTCGGGTCAAGGTCGCCGACTTCGGGCTGGCGCGGGCGATCAGCGCCGAGACCCAGCACACCGCCACCGGAGGCGTGCTGATCGGGACGGTCTCCTACCTCTCCCCCGAGCTGGTCGTCGACGGCAAGGCCGACGCCCGCTCCGACGTGTACGCCGCCGGTGTGGTGCTCTACGAGATGCTCACCGGCCGCAAGCCGCACGACGGCGAGACGCCGATCCAGGTCGCCTACAAGCACGTGCACGAGGACGTGCCGCCCCCGTCCGCGAAGATCCCCGGGCTGCCGCCGTACGTCGACGCGCTGGTCGCCCGCGCCACCGCCCGCGACCGCGAGCTGCGACCGGCCGACGCGCGGGTGCTGCTGCACCAGGTCCGCCGGGTCCGGGCGGCCCTCGACCAGGGCGTGCTCGACGACCCGGAGCTCACGGCCGACCTGACGCCGACCGTCCCGGTGCGCCGCGACCTCGACGACATCGACTACGTCCGCGAGGACGGGCCGACGATCCTCACCCCGGCGCAGGTCGCGCGCGGTGGCCGCACCGACGACACCAGCGTCATCGACACCCGCAGACCGGTTGCCTCGGCGCCCCCGACCGGCCGCCCCCCGCAGCAGCGGCCGGCCCCCCGGCCCCGGCGCTCGCGGCGCGGGCCGATCCTGCTGGTCCTGGTGCTGCTGCTCGCGGTGGCCGCCGGCGTCGGCGGCTGGTGGTTCGGCTCGGGGCGCTACGTGGACACCCCCGGTGTCATCAACCTCAGCGCCGCGAGGGCCGAGAGCAAGGTCGAGTCCGCGGGCCTGACGTTCAAGGTGAGCGGCCGCACCTACTCCGAGACGGTGGCGGCCGGCTCGGTGGTCAGCACCGACCCGGCCGGCGGCGAGAACGTCCTGCGCGACGGCACGGTCACCGCCGTGCTGTCCCAGGGCCCGGAGCGCCACGAGGTCCCCGCCCTGCGCGGCATGAGCCTCGACCAGGCGCAGGTGGCCCTCCAGGACGCCGGCCTGTCCTACGGGGACGCGACGTACCGGTTCTCCGAGACCGTCGCCAAGGGCGTCGTGCTGTCCGCGGACCCTGCGCCCGGCACCGAGCTCAAGCGCGACGCCGCGGTGGACGTGGTGGTGAGCAAGGGGCCGCGGCCGGTCAAGGTCCCGGACCTCACCGGCAAGGACGCCAAGGCCGCCACCCGGGCGCTGGAGAAGCGCGGCTTCCAGGTGGACAGCTCCGAGGAGAACAGCGACACGGTCGCCAAGGGCGTCGTGATCAGCCAGAGCCCCCGCACCGGCACCCTGTTCAAGGACGACACCGTGCGGCTCGTGGTGTCCAAGGGCCCCGTCATGGTCGAGGTGCCGAAGGTCGAGGGGATGGGCACCGCCGCCGCCACCCGGACCCTGGAGGCGGCCGGCTTCCAGGTGAAGTCGGAGAAGACGCAGTACTACGTAGGCCTGGAGTTCGTCGTCAAGCAGCAGCCCGGCCGCGGCGACAAGGCCCCGCGCGGCAGCACCGTCACGATCTTCGTAGTCTGAGGTCATGCCCTCCACTCCACCGTTCGCCGGGTTGCGCAACCCGGTCGGCACGCACGTCCAGGTGGGCAAGGGCCTGGTGAAGGGCGCCCTCGCGCACGCCGACGAGATCGGCGCCGAGACGGTCCAGGTCTTCGTCGGGAACCCGCGCGGCTGGGCGCTCTCGGCCGGTGACCCCGGCGTCGACCGGGCGTTCCGGTCGGCCTGCGAGACGGCCGGCCGGCGGGTCTTCATCCACACGCCCTACCTGGTGAACCTCGGCTCGCCGACCCCGTCGACGTACGAGCGGTCGGTGGCCTCGGTGGCGCACAACCTCCGGCGCGCGGTCGAGATCGGCGCCGAGGGGGTCGTGGTGCACACCGGATCGTGCGTCGACGAGGGCACCCTGGACGCCGCGATGTCCCAGGTCCGCGAGGGCCTGCTGCCGCTGCTCGACGCGGTCGGCGAGGACGGCCCGTGGCTGCTGCTGGAGCCCACCGCCGGGCAGGGCCGCTCGCTGTGCGCGGGTGTCGAGGACCTCGAGCCCTACCTCGCCGCGCTGGACCACCACCCGGCGGTCGGCATCTGCCTGGACACCTGCCACGTCTTCGCCGCCGGCGCCCCTCTGGACGAGCCCGGCGGCACCACCGCGACCGTCGACCGGCTCGTCGAGATCGGCGGCACGGACCGGCTGCGGCTGGTGCACGCCAACGACTCGATGGACGTCCGTGGTGCGTTCAAGGACCGGCACCAGAAGATCGGCGAGGGCCACATCGGCCTCGGGGCCTTCGAGGAGCTGTTCGCGCACCCGGCCACCGCGGGCGTGCCGTTCGTCCTGGAGACGCCGGGCTCCCGTGACGCCGACGACCCGCAGATCGCGTTGCTGCAGAAGCTCCGCGAGCGGTGAGCGCGCCGGCCTCCCCGGACCGTCGTACGTCGCTGCTGGCCACGCTTGCGCTGCTGGCGATCACCGCGTGCTGGGGATCCACGTTCTTCCTGATCAAGGACCTCCTCGTCCGGATGCCGGTGCTGGACTTCCTCGCGGTGCGCTTCGCGATCGCCAGCGTCGCGCTCTGGGCGCTGGCCCCGCGGGCGCTGCGCCGGCTGTCCCGGGCCTCGCTGCGGCACGCGGTCGTGCTCGGGCTGCTGTACGGCGTCGCGCAGATCCTGCAGACCGCCGGGCTGGCGCACACGCCGGCGAGCGTCTCCGGCTTCATCACCGGGATGTACGTCGTCTGCACGCCGCTGTTCGCGGCAGCCCTGCTGCGGACCCGGATCACGCTGGTGACCTGGGCCGCCGTCGCGCTCGCGATGGTCGGGCTCGGCGTGCTCACGCTGAGCGGCTTCTCGGTCGGGTACGGCGAGACGATCACGTTCCTGGCCGCGCTGCTCTACGCCCTGCACATCGTCGGGCTCGGCGCATGGAGCGACGTACGCCAGGTGATGGGCATGACGATCGTGCAGCTGATGGTGATCACCACGGTCTGCTTCGTGGCGACCGTTCCCGACGGCATCACCCTGCCGAGCACCCCGCGCGACTGGGCCTCGGTCCTCTACATGGCGGTGTTCGCGGGGGCGTTCGCGCTCGCCGGCCAGACCTGGGCCCAGGCGCACCTGCCGCCGACCCGGGCGGCGATCATCATGACCATGGAGCCGGTGTTCGCCGCATCGTTCGCGGTGCTCCTCGGCGGCGAGTCGGCCGGCGCCCGGATGCTGGTCGGCGGGCTGCTGGTGCTGACCGCGATGCTGCTCGTCGAGCTCGCGCCCCGCCGCAAGATCGAGGCCGAGGTGCCACACATCGCGGTGTGAAAACCCAGTGCCGGGACCGGGTCGCCTGCGTAGCCTGACGCCCATGTCCCGACTCGAGGTGCTGCCGTTCGACGAGAGCCACCTGCCCGAGGCCGGCCGGCTGCTGGCCGAGCGGCACCGCCGCCATCGGGTCGCCGAGCCGCTGCTCCCGGGCGCCCCCGAGGACCCGTCGGTGGCCGAGGCCGAGGTGGCCGCGGCGCTGGCCGCCGAGGACGCCTCCGGCGCGGTTGCGGTGCGCGACGGCCGGGTCGTCGGCTACCTGCTGGGCGCCCCCAAGCCGGGCAGCCTCTGGGGCCCGAACGTGTGGGTCGAGTCCGCGGGACAGGCCGTCGAGGAGGCCGAGGACGTCCGGGACCTGTACGCCGCCGCCGCGACCCGGTGGGTCGAGGAGGGCCGCACCGCGCACTACGCGCTCGTGCCCGCGCACGACGAGGCACTCGTGGACGCGTGGTTCCGGCTCGCGTTCGGCCACCAGCACACGCACGGCATCCGGGAGGTGCCGTCCGGGCCGGCCCCGGCCCCGCCCCGGGTGCGGGTCCGCCGTGCGGTCCGCGAGGACATCCCCTCGCTCGCCCGGCTCGAGGTCGAGCTGCCGGCGCACCAGGGTCTCGCGCCGACGTTCTCCGCCGGCGCCCCTTGCAGCTACGAGGAGTCCCTGCAGGAGTGGGAGGAGGACTTCGACGACCCGGCCTTCGCCACCTTCGTCGCGGAGCACGAGGGCCGCGTGGTCGGGTCGGCCGTCGGCTGCCCGCTGGAGAAGTCCCGCATCCACGGCGGTCTCACCCGGCCGGTGAACGCCGGCTTCCTGGGGTTCGCCGCCGTGTTCCCGGCCGCCCGCGGTCTCGGCGCCGGCCGGGCCCTCGGCGAGGCGGTGCTGTCCTGGTCGGCCGAGCAGCGGCACTCCTGCGTGGTGACGGACTGGCGCGTGACGAACCTGCTGTCCTCGCGGGCCTGGCCGGCGCTGGGGTTCCGGCCCTCGTTCGTGCGGGTGCACCGGCTGCTCGGGCACTGACCCGGTCCGCATCCTGGACTCGCGCGCCACCTGGCGGACACCCCGCGGCTAGTCTGTTCCTCGTGCAGCAGACGTGGACCTATTTTTTCGGCTACTCGCCCGGGGCATCCGAGCGGGCGGTCCGTTAGGCCTTCCCCGCACACCGACAACAGACGCCCCTGGCCATCCGGCAGGGGCGTTTCGCGTGGAGCGCCGGGCGACGTCGCCGAAGCCGGAGGCCGGGCACACACCGAGAGGAACACCATGGTCATCGTCATGACACCGGACGCCACCGCCGAGGACGTCGAGCGGGTCGTCGAGAAGGTCGAGAGCGTCGGCGGGGAGGCCTTCGTCAGCAAGGGCGTGGTCCGCACGATCATCGGCCTGGTCGGTGACATCGAGTCCTTCCACCACCTCAACCTGCGCAGCATGGCCGGCGTCGGCGACGTGCACCGGATCTCCGACCCCTACAAGCTGGTCAGCCGCCAGCACCACGCCGAGCGGAGCACCGTGTGGGTGCCCGGTCCGCGGGGCAGCGTCCCGATCGGCCCGGACACCTTCACGTTCATCGCGGGGCCGTGCGCGGTCGAGTCGCCGGCGCAGACCCTCGAGGCCGCCGAGATGGCCAAGGCCGCCGGTGCGACGTTGATGCGCGGCGGCGCGTTCAAGCCGCGCACCTCGCCGTACGCCTTCCAGGGGCTCGGCGTCGAGGGCCTGGAGATCCTCTCCTCGGTCCGGGAGGCCACCGGCCTGCCGGTGGTCACCGAGGTCGTGGACGCCCGTGACGTCGCCGTGGTCGCCGAGCACGCGGACATGCTCCAGGTGGGCACCCGCAACATGGCGAACTTCGGGCTGCTGCAGGCGGTCGGCGAGTCCGGCAAGCCGGTGCTGCTCAAGCGCGGCATGACCGCCACCATCGAGGAGTGGCTGATGGCCGCGGAGTACATCGCCCAGCGGGGCAACCTCGACGTGGTGCTCTGCGAGCGAGGCATCCGGACCTTCGAGCCGGCCACCCGCAACACCCTGGACATCTCCGCGGTGCCGGTGGTGCAGGCCACCAGCCACCTGCCGGTCATCGTCGACCCGTCGCACGCCGCCGGCCGCAAGGACCTCGTGGTGCCGCTGTCGCGGGCGGCCATCGCGGTGGGCGCGGACGGCGTCATCGTCGACGTGCACCCGGACCCGGAGACCGCGCTGTGCGACGGGCCGCAGGCCCTGCTCGGCGCGGACCTGCGGGCGCTCGCCCAGGCGGTGCGGCAGCTGCCGCCCGCGGTCGGCCGGGTGGACGCGAGCACGATGTCCCGGCCGGGGACGGTCAGCGTCTAGCGAGCCGGGTCAGGCCCAGACGCGCTGCTGGCCCGGGGCGGCCTGCAGGCTCGCCGTACAGGTGCTTCTGGGCCGGCTTCTTGCCGCCGCGGGTCTTGCCCTGGGCCGCGTAGGGCAGGAACACCTCGAGCGCCGGGCCCTCCCGGTGCTCGAGGGCGACGGCGATCGCGTCCCCGTCCGGGCCGCCGACGTTGGTCACCACCGCTCCACCGCGCAGCGAACCGGCCTCGGCCCGCAGCGCCTCCCAGCACAGGGTGAACACCTCGGTGACGTCGGCGACGCTGCGCGGGCCGGTCTTCACCTGCGGGGTCACGAGCCGGGTCTGGCCGGGCTCCTCGAGCGCCACCGCGAACGGGTAGAACTCGCCGGCCAGGTCGAGCTGCTCCTGGGCGGCACGGATCGAGACGTCGAGGAGCTCGTCCAGCTCGTCCTGCGCCTCCTGGCTGGTCTCGCTGCGCCACGACGTCATCGGGCACCCCCCGCGAGCACCTTGGCCAGCACGGCCGCGGCGGTCTCCGCCTGGGCGCGGCTGACGTCGAGGTGGGTGACCATCCGCAGCGCGCGCGGGCCGACGGCCGAGACCAGCACGTCGTGCTCGCGGGCGGCGGCGACCACGGCGGGGGCGTCGGGTACGTCGACCACGACGATGTTGGTGTCGACGGCGGCCGGGTCCACGCCGCACGCGTCCGCCAGGAGCCGCGCGTGCTCGTGGTCGTCGGCGAGCCGGTCCACGTGGTGGTCGAGGGCGTGCAGCCCGGCCGCGGCGAGCACGCCGACCTGGCGCATCCCGCCACCGAGCCGCTTGCGCCACACCCGGGCGTCGTCGATCGCGTCGGCCGTGCCCACGACGAGCGAGCCGACCGGCGCGCCGAGGCCCTTGCTCAGGCACACCGCGAGCACGTCGGCGCAGGCGCCGTACGCGTCGAGCGGGGTGCCGGTGGCGACGTGCGCGTTCCAGATCCGGGCGCCGTCGACGTGCACCCCGACCCCGCGCTCGTCGGCGAACCTGCGCACCGCCTGCATGTCCTCGAGCGCGGTGACCGCGCCGCCGCCGAAGTTGTGGGTGTTCTCCAGCGAGATCGCCCGGGTGGCCACGAAGAACGGGCCCATGTCCGGCGCGAACAGCCGCTCGATCTGCGGCCATCTCGACCGGCCGGCCGACCCAGGTGCGCATGGTCAGCCCGATGAACGCGCCGTGCGCCCCGAGCTCGGCGCGCGCGATGTGGGCCGAAGACTCGCAGAGCACCTCCTCGCCGACGCCCGACGAGCGAGCGCACCGCCAGCACGTTGGCCATCGACCCGGTCGGGGTGAAGAGTGCAGCCTCCTTGCCGAACAGCCCGGCGACCCGCTCCTCCAGGGCCCGGACGGTCGGGTCCTCGCCGTAGACGTCGTCACCGACCTCGGCGGCGGCCATCGCGGCCCGCATCGCCTCGGTGGGCCGGGTGACCGTGTCGCTGCGCAGGTCGACCGGACCGCCGCTCATGCGGGCGCGTTCGTCGGCTGGACGTCGCGGAGCATCTCGGCGACCAGGAACGACAGCTCCAGGGACTGCACCCGGTTCAGCCGGGGGTCGCACACCGACTCGTAGCGGTGGCCCAGGTCGTCCTCGAGCAGCGCCTCTCCCCCGCCGACGCACTCGGTGACGTCGTCGCCGGTGAGCTCGACGTGCACGCCGCCCGGCCAGGTGCCCAGCGACCGGTGCACGTCGAAGAAGCCCTGCACCTCGCTGATCACGTCGTCGAAGCGGCGGGTCTTGTAGCCCGAGGACGCCTCGAAGGTGTTGCCGTGCATCGGGTCGCAGACCCAGGCGACGCCGACGCCGGCGGCGGTCACCTTCTCGACGAGGTTCGGCAGCCGGTCGCGGATCTTGCCCGCGCCCATCCGGGTGATGAACGTGAGCCGGCCGGGCTCGTTGTCCGGGTTGAGCTTCTCGGCGAGCGCGATGGCGTCGTCGGGGCTGGTGGTCGGCCCGAGCTTGACCCCGATCGGGTTGCGGATCCGCGAGAGCAGCTCGACGTGCGCCCCGTCGAGCTGCCGGGTCCGCTCGCCGATCCAGACGAAGTGGCTGGACACGTCGTAGGGCTGCTGGGTGCGCGAGTCGATGCGGGTGAGCGCGTGCTCGTACTCCAGGATCAGCGCCTCGTGGCTGGAGTGGAAGTCGACCCGGTGGAACTCGTCCGGGTCCGCGCCGATCGCCTGCATGAACGTCAGCGCCCGGTCGATCTCCTGGGCCAGCTGCTCGTAGCGGCGTCCCACCGGCGAGGAGCGGACGAAGTCGGTGTTCCAGGTGTGCACCTGGCGCAGGTCGGCGTAGCCGCCGGTGACGAACGCCCGCACGAGGTTCAGGGTGGAGGCCGAGGAGTGGTAGACCTCGACCAGCCGCTGCGGGTCCGGGACCCGGGCCTCCTCGGTGAAGTCGAACCCGTTGACCGCGTCGCCGCGGTAGGCCGGCAGCGTGACGCCGTCGCGGGTCTCCAGGTCCGAGGAGCGCGGCTTGGCGTACTGCCCGGCCAGCCGGCCCAGCTTCACCACCGGCACCGAGGCGGCGTAGGTCAGCACCACCGCCATCTGGAGCAGCACCCGGAGCTTGTTGCGCACGTTGTCGGCGGTCACCCCGTCGAACGTCTCGGCGCAGTCACCGCCCTGGAGCAGGAACGCCTCGCCCCGGGCGACCGCCGCGAGCTTGGTCTTGAGCTCGTCGCACTCGCCGGCGAACACCAGCGGCGGGACACCCCGGAGCTTGGCGACGGCGGCCTCGAGGGCGACGGGGTCGGGCCAGCTCGGCTGCTGGGCGGCCCCCAGGGAGCGCAGCGTGGCGAGGTCGGGGACGAGCGAATCAGTCACCGCACCAGCGTACGGCCCCGGGTACGCTGCCCCGATGCCCGAGGTGACGGTGCGAGACGCACGACCCGACGACGCGGCTGCCCTGGGCCAGGTGTGGGCCGCCGCGATGCCGCACCTGGTCCGGTCCGTGGCCCGGGCCGGCGCCGACCTGCGGCAGGACGAGGCCCTCGGCCGGCGGCGGTGGGTCGCCGACCTGGACGGCGTGGTGGTCGGCACCGGCACCGCCCGACTGGTCGACCAGGGCAGCGTCTTCCTCACCGTCGAGGTGCTCCCCGACCGGGGCAGCCGGGGTGTGGGTACGGCGCTGCTCGCGGCCGCCGTGGCCGCGTTCCCCGAGGCCACTGTGCTCACCTCGGTGTGCGTGGACGACCCGATCGCCCTGGCGTTCTCGGTGCGCAACGGGTTCCTGCCGGACGGCGAGAACCGGGTCGCCCGCGTGGACCCGGCCTCCGTGGCGGCGTCCGGGCCGGTCCCGGGCCCGATGACCGCGACCACGCTCGACGAGCTGCCCGACCTCGACCTGCTGCTGGCGACGCACAACGCCGCTGCGGCCGACGACCCGAGCGGGCTGAGCCGCACCTACACCCGGGAGACCTTCCTGGCCGACTGGTGGGACAGTCCGGACAACGCTCCCGAGCTGTCCTTCGCGCTCCTGGACACGACGGGCGGGTCCCCGGTCGTCGCGTCCTTCACCAGCGTCCAGGTCGACCGTCCCCGCGGCCGCGCGTGGAGCGCGATGACGGCCACCCACCCGGACTACCGGGGCCGCGGGCTGGCCGGCTGGGTCAAGCGCCGGTCGCTGAACGCCGTGGCCGCGGCCGGGGTCGGCGAGGCCTGGACCGCCAACGACGCCACGAACGCGCCGATGATCGCGGTGAACGAGTCGCTCGGCTACCGGCCCGCCGGGCGGAGCATCCGGGTCCAGCGCCGGCTGCCCCGCTGAGCCGGCCGGTCACGGTCTGCGGTGCAGGAGCAGCGGGAGCACGGCGGCCGCGCCGGCGCGTCGGAGCACGGCAGAGGCCACCGTGACCGGCCACAGCGAGGAGGACGCGTCCACGACCAGCAGCACGACCCGGCCCTCGACGGTGCCGGCCACCGGGCCCGCGTCGAGGTGGTCGCGCCAGAACGCCGCCTCGTCCGAGGAGCTCAGCTCACGCAGGTCCGGAGCCTCCGTCGGGCCGGCCAGGGTCGCGCGGTCGAGCCGCCCGACCGAGGCGAGGTGGTCGGCCACCGAGCCGGTCATCACCGGCAGCCCGCTCGTCGAGAGGTCGACCACCACCTCGGGCCGGGACCGCCACACCGTCCGCCACTGGCTCAGCAGCCGCACGCAGGCGTCGCCCACCTCCGCGGGAGCCGGGGCGTCCCGGGCGAACAGGGCAGCAATCGTCTCGCGCCACTCGGGGGCGTCGGCGAACACGAGCGTGCGCCCGACGTCGTGCGCCTCCTCGGCGGGGATCCGTCCGCGGGAGCCGAAGGCGCCGCCCGGCCACATCTTGCGCGGCTCGAGGACGTGCACCTGCCCGCGCAGCAGCGCGGTGACCTTCGAGACCGTCTCCGGCGACGGGGCACCGGCCAGCGCCTGCGGCAGACCGCCGCGGCAGACCGAGCAGCGTCCGCACGGCTCGGCGGCGGGGTCGTCGAGGGACTCCTGCAGCAGCTCCATCAGGCAGCGCTCGCCGCGGACGTAGGCGCGCATGATGTCGGCCTCGCGCCGCCGCACCGCCACCACGCCGTCGTAGTGCTCGGCGTCGTAGGACCACTCGGTGCCGGTGGCCAGCCAGCCGCCCTCGACCCGGTCCACCACCCCGTCGACCGCGAGCTGCTTGAGCATCAGCTCGACCCGGCCACGACGTACGCCGGACTGCGCCTCGATGGCGACCACGCTCAACGCCTCGCCCGGGGACCGGTCCAGCACGTCGAGGACCGCCCGGACCTGCTCGGGCACCGGGATGGTGGCCGTGGCGAAGTAGTCCCAGACGCCCGCGTCGGCGTCGGAGGGCAGCAGCACCGCGTGGGCGTGCTCGATCGCGCGGCCGGCACGTCCGACCTGCTGGTAGTAGGACACCGGGGACGGCGGCGCACCGACGTGCACCACGAACCCGAGGTCGGGTTTGTCGTAGCCCATCCCGAGCGCCGAGGTCGCGACCAGCGCCTTGAGCCGGTTGGCCCGCAGGTCGTCCTCGAGCTCGTGCCTCCGCGACGCCTCGAGCTGGCCGGTGTAGGCGGCCACCGGGACGGTGTCGCCGTGCACCTCCCGGATCGCCGCGGCGAGACGTTCGGCGTCGGCGACCGTGAGCGCGTAGACGATGCCGGACCCCTCGAGGTGCGGCAGGTGGTCGACCACCCAGGCGTAGCGCTCCAGCGGTGAGAGCCGGTCGACGACCGACAGCTCGAGGCTCGCGCGGGCCAGCTGCCCGCGCAGCACCAGCGTCGTCTCGCTCTGCTCGAAGTCACCGGGCCCATGACCGAGCTGCTGGGCGACGTCGTCGGTCACCCGCTGGTTGGCGGTCGCGGTGGTGGCCAGCACCGGCGTCGCCGGGTTGAGGCGCTGCAGCACGTCGGAGACCCGTCGGTAGTCGGGCCGGAAGTCGTGCCCCCAGTCGGAGACGGCGTGCGCCTCGTCGATGACCAGCAGCCCGAGCCGGCCGGAGAGCCCGTCGAGGACCCGCCTGCCGAAACCGGGGTTGGCGAGCCGCTCGGGTGAGACCAGGAGCACGTCCACCTCCCCCGCCCGCAGGCCGGCCTCGATGGCCGACCACTCGTCGATGTTGGAGGAGTTCAGGGTTGCCGCGGTCAGCCCCGCGCGCGACGCGGCGGCGACCTGGTCGCGCATCAGCGACAACAGGGGCGAGACGACCAGCGTGGGGCCGGCCCCCTCGGAGCGCCGGACGGCCGTCGCGGCCCAGTAGACCGCGGACTTGCCCCACCCGGTGGCCTGCACGACCAGCACCCGGGCGCCCTCCTCGCACAGCGCCGCGACCGCGGTGGCCTGGTCCTCACGCAGCCGTGCGTCCGGTCCGGCCATCGCGGTGATCACCCGGTCGGCGGTCTCGGCGCGCGATCCGGTCAGCGGGGCCGTCGTACTCGGGGAGCTCATGGGCCCACCGTAGGCGGGACCGCCCTCAGCCGAAGAACACCTCCGCCTCGGCGTACTGCTCGGGCGTCACGAGCTTGAGCTCGCCGGTGCCCTCGACCAGCGGGACCCGCACGATGTCGGCGCCGCGCAGCGCCACCATCTTGCCGTAGTCCTTGTCGTGCACCGCGGTCACCGCGTGCAGCCCGAACCGGGTCGCGAGCCACCGGTCGAACGCGGTCGGCGTTCCGCCCCGCTGCACGTGGCCGAGCACCACGGCGCGGGCCTCCTTGCCGGTGCGGTCCTCGATCTCCTTGGCGAGCCGGTCGCCGATGCCGCCGAGCCGGACGTGCCCGAAGGCGTCCTTCTCCCCGCTCACCAGGGTCATGTCGCCGCCCTCGACGGGTACGGCGCCCTCGGAGACCACGATGATCGGCGAGTAGTGCGACTCGAAGCGCTTGTTGACGTAGTCGCAGACCTTGCCGATGTCGAAGGGCTGCTCGGGAATCAGCACGACGTTCGCGCCGCCGGCGATGCCGGAGTGCAGCGCGATCCAGCCGGCGTGCCGGCCCATCACCTCCACGACGAGCACGCGGTGGTGGGACTCGGCGGTGGTGTGCAGCCGGTCGATCGCCTCGGTGGCGATGTTGACCGCGGTGTCGAAGCCGAAGGTGAAGTCGGTGCCGGAGAGGTCGTTGTCGATCGTCTTGGGGACCCCGACGACGTTGACGCCGAGGTCGGCGAGCTGGGTGGCCACCCCCAGGGTGTCCTCGCCACCGATGGCGATCAGCGCGTCCACCCCGTTGGCCGCGAGGCTCTCCTTGATCCTCTCGACCCCGCCGTCGATCTTGAACGGGTTGGTGCGCGAGGACTTCAGGATCGTGCCGCCCCGGGGCAGGATGCCGCGCACCTGCTCGACGCCGAGCGGGGTGGTCTTGTTCTCCAGCGGCCCGCGCCAGCCGTCCAGGAAGCCGACGAACTCGAAGCCGTACTCGGCGACGCCCTTGCGGACCACGGCCCGGATCACCGCGTTCAGCCCGGGGCAGTCGCCTCCGCCGGTCAGCACTCCCACGCGCATGTCGACTCCTTCGGTCCTTCGTGGTGACGGTCGTCTTCGACCCTAGCGATGTCCCGCGGGTGACGGCAGGCGGCAGGCGCATCCTTCCGCGGACTGGTCAGCCACGGGGACGCCGGACGGGTCTGTGGGACGGCCGGGCGGCGTCGCGGTCTGCAAGGATGCCGGGCATGAGCGTGCTGGCCATCGACGCAGGGACCACCGGTGTGACCGCGGTCGTGGTGACGCCCGAGGGGACGATCGCCGCGAAGGGCTACCAGGAGTTCGCCCAGCACTTCCCCAGACCGGGGTGGGTCGAGCACTCCCCCGAGGAGATCTGGCAGGCCACCCTCGAGGCCACCCGGGCGGTCCTGAAGGACCACGACCCCGACGACCTCGAGGCCATCGGCATCACGAACCAGCGCGAGACGGTGCTGCTGTGGGACCGCGAGACGCTGGGCTCGCCGCGCCGCGCGATCGTGTGGCAGGACCGTCGTACGGCGGAGATCTGCCGGCGGATGCGCGAGGAGGGTCACGAGGACCGGGTCCGCGAGCTGACCGGCCTGCGGCTCGACCCGTACTTCTCCGGCACCAAGCTGGTCTGGCTGCGCGAGCAGGAGCCGAACACCTGGGCGCTGGTCGAGGACGGGCGGTACGCCGTCGGCACCGTCGACTCCTACCTGATCACCCGGATGACCCGCGGCACGTGGCACGTCACCGACGTCTCCAACGCCTCGCGCACCCTGCTGTTCGACCTCGAGAAGGGTGAGTGGAGCGACGAGCTGTGCTCGCTGTTCGGGGTGCCGCGCGACGCGCTGCCGGACGTCGTACCGTCCTGGGGCGAGATCGCCACCACCGACCCGCGGTCGTTCCTCGGGCTGGAGCTGCCGATCGCGGGAATCGCCGGCGACCAGCAGTCCGCGCTGTTCGGGCAGACCTGCTTCGACGTGGGCGACTCCAAGTGCACCTACGGCACCGGCTCGTTCATCCTCACCAACACCGGTCACGAGGTGGTCCGCTCCGATGCGGGCCTGCTGTCCACGGCGGCCTGGAAGTCGCCGCAGGGCGAGCTGACCTACGCCCTCGAGGGCGCGATCTTCGTGACCGGCGCCGCGGTGCAGTGGCTGCGCGACGGCATCCAGATCGTCGGCTCGGCGGCCGAGACCGCGGCGATCGCGTCCACCGTCGACGACTCCGAGGGGGTCGTGTTCGTGCCCGCGCTCACCGGCCTCGGCGCGCCGGACTGGGACCCGCACGCCCGTGGCCTGATCATCGGCATCACCCGGGGCACGACGCGCGCGCACCTGGTCCGCGCGACCCTGGAGGCGATCACCTTCGAGGTGCGCGACGTGGTCGACACGCTCCCGGAGCGCACCGCGCTGACCGGTCTGACGGTCGACGGCGGGGCGAGTGCGAACGACCTGCTCTGCCAGCTCCAGGCCGACCTGCTCGGCGTACCCGTGCAACGGCCGAAGATCGTCGAGACCACCGCCCTGGGTGCGGCGTTCCTGGCCGGGCTCGGCACCGGCGTCTGGGAGTCGACCGAGGACCTGCGCGAGACCTGGCAGCTGGACCGCAGGTTCGAGCCGTCCGGCGACCGGGCCCGGGCCGATGCCGCACACGCCCGCTGGCGCGACGCCGTCGAGCGCTGCAAGGGCTGGGCCGACTAGGTCCGGCCGGCGAGATCGGCCTGCGCCCGCTCCAGGGCGTCCTGCGCGGCGGCGTACCTCTCCTCCGCGCGGTCCTTCTTCTCGTCCGCGCTGACCGCCTCCCCGTCGAGCGTCTCCAGCTCGTGCTCCAGCTCGGCGACCCGTCGCCGGGCCTCCTCGAGCTCCTCGGCCGCCTGCAGCGTGCGGGCCTGCACCTTGGTCACCCGCTTGCGCGCCTTCCGGAGCCGGCGTTGCGCCTCGTCGGCCTCCGCATGCGCCGCGTCGACCGACTCCTGGGCGGCCTTCCGTTCAGCCTCGCGTGCCTGCGCCGCCTCGTCCGGGCCCGGCTCCAGGTCCGGTACGGCGCTCAGCCCGGCGCGCTTGCGGGCCGGGAGGGCCCGGGGCCGCGCGGTGAGCCCGATCGCCGCGGGGACCGCGACCGCGTCGACCACGTCCGCGCTGCCGACCCCGGTGGCGGTCAGCGCGGAGACCAGCAGCCCGCTGCGTACGGCCGCCGCGGCGTCCTCGTCGACCATGGCCGCGTGCAGGGTGCCCTGCACCTGGTCGGCGACCGCCTCGGTCACCTTCTGCCCGAGGTCGCGGGCGAGGTCCCGACCCTGCCGGGTGACTGCCGTGGTCAGCTGCCGTCGCTGCCGGGTCAGCTCGCGCAGCGCGTCCGCGTCCAGGTCGGACTGGGCCTTGCGCAGGGAGGCGCCGAGCTCGAGCACCTGGGTCATCTGCTCGCCCTGGTGCCGCATCAGCATGTTCACCACCCAGGCGGCCGTCGAGGGCTTCCTGAGCTCGGTGACCCGCTTCGCCAGCTCGGGGTCGCCGTCCGCCTTCGTCTGCTTGGACCACTGGTTGCGGGTGCCGGTGAAGTCGGCCGGGGGCAGGGAGTACAGCTCCTCGGCGATGCTCAGCAACGGGTCCGTGGCCACGCACCGAGGATAGGGCCCATCCTTGGTCCGACCCGGCGTGTGCGCCTCAGGTCAGTCCTCGTCGTCGAGACCCTGCTGGATGGCGTAGCGCACCAGCTGCACCCGGTTGTGCAGCTGCAGCTTGCGCAGCGTGTTCTGCACGTGGTTCTGCACGGTGCGGTGGGACAGGAACAGCCGCTCGGCGATCTGCTTGTAGGACAGGCCCTTCGCCACCAGCCGGAGCACCTCGGTCTCCCGCTCGGTCAGCCGCGGCGTGTCCGGGTTGGCGGAGGCCTCGGGGGTGTCCGAGAGCCGGCGGTACTCCCCCAGCACCAGCCCCGCCAGGCCCGGGGTGAACACGGTGTCGCCCTCCGCGACCCGGGCGACGGCCGCGAGCAGCTCGGCCCGGGACGCGGACTTCACGAGGTAGCCGGTCGCGCCCGCCTTGACCGCCTCCAGCACGTCCTCCTGCTCACCGGAGGCGGACAGGATCAGCACCCGGACGGTCGGGTCGTCCTCGACCAGCCGGGCGGTCACCTCGACGCCGTTCGGCGCGGGGATCTGCAGGTCGAGCACCGCCACCCGCGGGCGTACGGCGGTCGCGCGGGTGATCGCCTCGGTGCCGTTGGAGGCGGTGGCGACCACGTCGAACCCGGCCTCGGTGAGGTCGCGGGCGACCCCCTCGCGCCACATCGGGTGGTCGTCGACCACCATCACGGTGATCTTCTCGTTCAGGTCCATGGCGCGCCCCCGTCCCGCCGGCCCCGCGGCCGGTCCGACCGAAGGGTACCGACGTCAGGACGGTCGCACGTACCGTCCACGCCGGTGCACCAGCGGCTCGGCGTCCGCCCCGATCTCCACGTGCTCGACGACCCCCTCGAGGAGCAGCGACCAGCCGACCTCGGCCGGTGAACCCGTGAACCGGATGCCCGCCCACGCCGGCACGCCCCGCAGCACCGGGCCCCACGCGGTGTCCTCCCACGACCCGAGCCGGAACGGGCCGCCGGGTGCGGGTGCGACCCCGGCGAACGCGTCAGCGAGGTCCCGGTGCTCCCAGGTGAGCAGCTGCACGACCGCCGTACCCGTCTCCTCGACCGCGTCGACCAGGTCCGAGACCGGGTCGACCAGGCCCAGCACCCGGGCCGGGTCGCCGTGCGCGACGAGCACCGAGGACACCGTCAGACCAGTGCGGTCGGCGCCGGAGCCGGTCGTCCAGAGGGTCACCGCTCCGCCCAGCCGACCCCGCAGCCGCCGGGCCGGGTCACGCTCGGGCTCGGGGTCGGCGAAGGGGTGCTCGGAGTGGATGGTCACGCGGGCAGGCTAGACCGACAGGCCCTCGCGGGGGGCGCCGCGTCACCTCCTGGGATAACCAGTTTCCAAAATTTCCGTTTCACCCCCCGTGAACAATTCAACTTCGGGGGTCCGGTGACCGATACTTCTGGCTGAGGGGAGTGGGGACTCATGCGAACGCTGGGCGGTATCAGATACCTGAGACCGTGCACAGAGGCGGACAACGCCTTCGTGTACGACGTCTTCTGCACGACCTGGGAGCACGAGGTCGCAGCCCTGCCCAACCAGAACCTCGCCCAGCACGTCCTCCGCATCCAGCACATCGCCCAAGAGCGCCGCTTCCAGAGCCGGTACCCCTCCCACCAGCGCTACATCGTCCTCGTCGACGGCGAGCCCGCCGGCCGGCTCTACGTGCACGAGGGCGACTCGGTGATCCAGGTCATCGACCTGACCCTGATGCCGCAGTTCCGCAACCGCGGCATCGGCACCCGCGTGTTCCGCGACCTGTTCTCCTACGCCGCGCAGGAGGGCCGGTCGATCAGCCTGCGGGTCGCCCGCCGCAACGAGCGCGCGACCGACTTCTACACCTCACTCGGCTTCGAGCTGGTCACCGTCGACGACCTCGACAACTACTTCGAGTGGACGTCGCAGGACGCGGCGACCTCCGAGGAGCGGGCAGACCTCATCCCCGAGGCCCGGCGCGTCTAGCTGGCTGCGCCCCGTCGACCCTCGGCCTCGACGACCAGCTCCCACTCGGTGCCCTGACCCGGGCCGGTGGTGAGCACCGCCTGACCTCCCAGGTCGGCCATCCGGCCCCGGATCGACTCGCTGACCCCCATCCGGCCCTCCTCGCGGGCCTCGTCGAGCCGTCCCGGCGCGATCCCCGGGCCCTCGTCCCGGACGGTGACCACGACCCGGTCCCCCAGCTCCTCCAGCAGCACCCAGGCCGGCGCGTCCGGCCCGCAGTGGCTGGTCACGTTGTCGAGGCAGGCGCGTACGACGGACGCCAGCTCGTCGACCTCGGCCTGCGGCAGCCGCACCGGGTGGGCGGGGCCGGAGACCGTCACGGTGCGGGACGCGAGCCGGTTCAGCGTCTCGACCAGGTCACCGGCGCCCGTGCCCGAGCCGGCCGTCACGGCGTTCCCCTGCACCAGTGACCGCAGCGCGACCTCCTGCTCACCGGCAAGACGGCCCAGCTCGGCCGCGTCTCCCCCGAGCTCGGCGCCCCGGCGCTGCACCAGGGACAGCACCTGCAGCACCCCGTCGTGCACGGCGCGGGCCAGGCGGGCTCGTTCGGCCATCCCGGCGGCGATGCGTTCCGCCTCGGCGCGGGCCTCGGTGGCCTCCCGGATCAGGCCGGCGGAGTAGCCCACGACCCCGGCCGCGAGGAGCAGCAGGAAGATGTTGCCCCACGTCGTACCGGTGCGGTGCGTGCGCACCGACAGGTCGAGCAGCGACATGAGTACGGCGGCCGCCACCCCGCCCGGCCAGCCCCGCAGGACCGCCCACGCGAGCACCGCCGTCATCACCCAGAACGACGGCATCGTCGACGCGTGCCGCTCGAGCATCGCGTCGCTCTGCACGTACGGGGTGGACAGCAGGGTGGCCGCCGCGACGGCGAAGTCGGTGACGAGCAGGGCCAGCCCGCGACGCCGCGGCGCGTCGTACGCCCAGCCGGCCACGAAGGTCCACACGACGATCACCCCGACGACCACCCAGCCGGCGGCCGGGTGCTCGAACTCGCGCCAGCGGGCGGCGTTGAGCGCGACGGCGTAGACCGCGACGACGACGCGGAGGACGGCGAGGGCCCGGAAGAGGGTCGTCTCGACCTGTTCGGAGACCGGGTCCAGCAGGCCGGTGCGGGCAACCAGTCTCGGCATGGTCAGGAGGCTTTGAGCTCCGGGTCGCCCGGGTCCACGGAGGGCTCGCCGGGCGCCTCGCCCGACGCGGGGGCCGACTTCCGCGACTCCTTGTCCAGGGCCTTGGCCCGGGAGGCGTACATGTCGACGTACTCCTGGCCGGAGAGCCGCATGATCTCGTACATGATCTCGTCGGTGATCGACCGCAGGATGAACCGGTCGTTCTCGAGCCCCTCGTAGCGGGAGAAGTCCAGGGGCTCCCCGAACCTCACCAGCGGCCGGGTCAGCGAGCCGAACGTCTTGCCGGGCGGGGCGATCTCGTCGGTGCCGATCACCGCGATCGGGATGACGGGGACCTTGGTCTCCAGCGCCAGCCGGGCCACCCCGGTCTTGCCCCGGTAGAGCCGGCCGTCGTGGGAGCGGGTGCCCTCGGGGTAGATCCCGAACAGGTCTCCCTGGCTGAGGATCCGCTTGGCGGCCGAGAGCGCACCCTCCGCGGCGGTCGCACCCGACCGGTCGATCGGGACCTGCCCGGCGCCGGAGAAGAACTTCTTCTGGAACCAGCCCTTGATGCCCGGGGTGGTGAAGTACTCCGCCTTCGCGACGAACGTGACCCGGCGCGGCAGCGTCAGCGGCATGAACAGCCAGTCGGCGTAGGACAGGTGGTTGCTCGCCAGGATCGCCGGCCCCTCGGCCGGCACGTGCTCGGCGCCCTCGGTGCGGGGACGGAACACCAGCTTGAGGACGGGCCCGATGAACACCCATTTGAGCAACCAGTAGAACAACGCCGGACCCTCCTCCGTCTTGCCGCACCTCGGGTCGTGACCGGCCGGCCGAACCCTGGCGAAACCCTAGCCCCGCCCACGGCCGCGTGACACGATGCGTGTGTCGGTCGGGCCTGTCGCGACCAACGTTTCGGTCCCGCTCATTCAACACCACCGAGGCGCCCCAACGCGCATCCTCGAGGAGCTCTCCGTGTCCATCGCCCCCACCGCGGAGCCGTACTACTCCGACGCCACCCCCGTAGCGCAGGACGGACAGCGTGTCGGCGTCCTCCTGGTGCAGGGCTTCACCGGCTCGCCGGCGTCGATGGTGCCGTGGGGCCGCTACCTCGCCGGGCACGGACTCGGGGTCGCCGTACCCCGTCTCCCGGGTCACGGCACCACCTGGCAGGAGCTGAACCGCACCCGCTGGGCCGACTGGTACGGCGAGGTGGACCGTGCCTTCGAGAAGCTGCGGGCCAACTGCGACCAGGTCGTGGTGGGCGGGCTGTCGATGGGCGGGGCGCTGTCCCTGCAGCTCGCGGCGGACCGCGGCCGCGAGGTTGCCGGCGTCGTCCTGGTGAACCCGGCGGTGCACACCGAGCGCAAGGACGTGCTCGCTCTCCCGGTCCTCAAGCACTTCGTCCCGTCGTTCCCGGGGATCGCCAACGACATCAAGAAGCCGGGGGCCGACGAGTGCGGCTACACCCGGACGCCGCTGCGGGCCGCGCACTCGATGATGACCGCCTGGAAGACGGTCCGGGACGACCTGCCGAAGGTGACGCAGCCGGTGCTGATGTTCCTGTCCACCGAGGACCACGTGGTCGACCCGTCGTCCGCGCGGATCATCCGCGGGTCGCTCTCGTCTCGCGATGTGACCGAGCGCAGCCTTGCGAACAGCTACCACGTGGCTACGCTCGACAACGACGCCCCGACCATTTTCGAGGAGTCTGCCCAGTTCATCCGACGAGTGACCGGACCATGACCTTCCCCGACGACAGCCGCGACGAGCCCGGCAAGGGCACGCCGGACGGGCAGACCGAACCGGACCTGCCGTTCGACGAGGACGCTGCCTGGCGCGCCATCGTCGCGAACTACGGGCCCCGTCCCGAGCTGGGCTCGTCGACCGCCGACTTCGACTCCCCGCCGGTCGAGCCTGGTCCGCGGCTGGTTGAGCCAGTCGAGACCAACCCCTTCGACCGCTCCTACCTCGACGCCGTCGACACGCAGGCCGCCGAGAATGCCCGGACGCGTGACGCCTGGTCCGACGAGGGCCACTTCGTGCCGCCCGAGCCACCCCCGGTCCCCCGCCCGACCCCGGCCCGTCGCCTCGCCTGGCTCGGCCTGTTCGGCGCACCGGCGCTGATGCTGCTCGCGGTGATCGGCCACCTGACCTACCCGACCTGGGTGTCGATGGGGCTGGTCGCGGCGTTCGTCGGCGGGTTCGTCTTCCTGGTCGCCACGATGGAACGCCAGGGCGACGACGGCTGGGGCGGCGACGACGGCGCGGTTGTGTAAGGTCCGACGCGCCGGTCGAACCCGTCGGCTGGTCGAGCCTGTCGAGGCCACTCGTCCGCAGAGGAGTCACCCGTGCACGTGAAAGAGACCGTCGAGATCTCCGGTCACCTGATCGACACCGGCATCCTGTCGCGGGTGCTGGACGACGTCCGGGAGTACGGCGGCGACTGGGTCATCGACCGGTTCGACGTGGGCCACGAGGCGGCCGACCTCTCCAGCGCCAAGATCACCGTCTCCGCCGAGGACGACGACACGATGCAGCGAATGCTGATGCGCCTGCTCAGCCGCGGGGCGAACCAGATCGACCCCGGTGAGGCGGAGACCTCGCCGTGCGAGGTCGACGGTGTCTTCCCGGACTTCTTCTACTCCACCACGAACCTCGAGACCCGGGTCCGGATCGGCAGCAGGTGGATCCACGTGGACAACCCCGAGATGGACTGCGGCCTCGTGGTCGACGGCTCGGGTGACTCGCTGCGTGTCTACACGCTCCCGATGGCGGACGTGAAGGCCGGCATGCAGGTGGTCTGCGGCGCCTCCGGGATCCGGGTCGACGTACCCGTGATGACCAAGGCCGAGGGCTCCTTCGGCTTCATGGAGTCCGACGTCTCGAGCGAGAAGCCGCAGGCCGTGCTCGTCCGTGCGGTCGCCGACGGCATGCGCGAGGCCAAGGCCAACGGCAAGAAGGTGCTGTGGGTCGGCGGACCAGGCGTGGTCCACACCGGCGCCGCGCCGGCGATGGTCGCCCTCGTGCACGCCGGCTTCGTCGACGTGCTCTTCGCCGGCAACGCGCTGGCCACCCACGACATCGAGTCCGCGATGTTCGGTACGTCGCTGGGCGTCGACCTCGCCAAGGGCATCGGCGTCGAGCACGGCCACGAGCACCACATCCGGGCCCTGAACACGATCCGCAAGGCCGGCTCGATCAAGCACGCCGTCGACCAGGGCGTGCTGACCGGCGGCATCATGCACGCGCTCGTCACCAAGGACAAGGAGTTCGTGCTGGTCGGCTCGGTGCGCGACGACGGTCCGCTCCCGGACGTCTACACCGACGTCATCGAGGGCCAGCGGGCGATGCGCGCCAAGCTCACCGACGTGGGCTACTGCCTGATGGTGGCGACCATGCTGCACTCGGTGGCGACCGGCAACATCCTGCCGGCGTCGATCCCGCTGGTCTGCGTGGACATCAACCCGGCGACGGTGACCAAGCTCGCCGACCGGGGCTCCTCGCACGCCCGCGGCATCGTCACCGACGTCGGCCTGTTCCTCGAGCAGCTCGCGCTCGAGCTCGTCGAGGGCTACCAGACCCCGCGCTCCTAGCGCGAGCTCCGGGCCGTCGAGCCGGTCGAGGCCTCACAGGTCGAGCTCGGCCAGCACCGGCCGGTGGTCGCTGGCCGCGGCCAGCAGCCGTACGTCGACCCCGGGATCGCCGTGCCGCAGCACCCGCACGTCCCCGCGCACGAGCAGCGCGTCGATGCGCCGCTCCGGGTCGTCGGCGGGGAACGTCCGCCAGGCGCTCGAGCCGTGGTCGACGAACCCGGCCCTGCGCAGCAGCTCCCAGCTCGGCCCGTCCGGCGTCTCGTTCAGGTCCCCGGCGACGACCACCGGCCCCCGGAGTCGGCCGGCGACCTCGAGCACCCGCCGGGCCTCCTGGACCCGGCGCTCGCGGTCGAGGCTGAGGTGGCACGACACCACGCCGACCAGCCGGCCGCCCACCCGGAGCTGCGCCGAGACGATCCCCCGCCGCGGCTGGAACAGAGGCTGGCGAAGCACCTCCTCTGTCACCGCCTTGACGCCGACGGTGGCCGCGCACGCGACCAGGTTCGACCCCGCGGGTCGGCCGCCCGCGACGTACCTGAGCCGCCACCGCTCGACGAGGTGCCGGCAGTCGCGCTTCCACAGCACCGGCCGCTTGGGGCTCTCGTTGACCAGCAGCACGTCCGGGGCGAGGGCGCGGACGACGTCGTTCAGCGGCTGACCGCGACGGCCGCCCATCAGGATGTTGTAGGTCACCACCCGGAGCAGTGTCACGGCGCGTGTCGGGTGCCACCAGGTAGACCCAGTCCCGGTCCTTCTCCACGACCTTCCAGCCCAGCTGGTCCTGGAGCGCTGCCGTCAGAGGCGATCCGCGCTCGCATGACAGCGACTCGGGCGCCGCTGCGCGCGACGAATCGCTGCCAGCCCGGCTGGAGCTCCGGAAGTCCGCGAAGTCCTGGATGTAGCTCACCGGGTAGGCGTCGAGCATGCCGTCGATCACCGGGTGGACCTCGGGGAACGCCCACTCGATCCAGGCGCCGATGCCGTCCTCGACGAGCACCGACGCACCCGTCCGGAAGCTGCTGCAGCCGGCTCGCGAACGCGGACGGCACACCGCCCGGCTCGGCAGCGGTGTGCGGGACCGCCACCGTCAGCCCCACCAGGCAGAGCAGCGCACCTCCCCACACCGCCCGCCGTTCCGTGCGCCCGCCCGATGCCGCCTGGGTCCGGCGAGGAAGGATCTCGGTGACCGCGACCACGAAGAGCGGCGCAGCGAGCATCGCGCCGAACGAGACCATCCGGGTGACCAGCAGGATCCAGCCGCCGGCGACCGCGAGCAGGAGGAGCGGCGTCCACGCGACCTCGCCGCGCCGGCTCCAGCGAGCACGACCACCCCGACCATCACCGCGACCACGAACGCCGCGGGGTCGCGGAACGAGGTCGGCCCCCACTCCGCGATCAGCGAGGTGCGCTCCCCGACCGCGAACTGGGAGGAGCAGCCGTGGACCCAGCGGCGTCACGCAGCGGCGAGCACCGACAGCACGGGTACGGCGAGGAACCTCACCGACGTGCGCACCTCATGCCTGCGGTCGAGCACCAGTCCGAGCCAGATCACGAAGCCCACCAGCACCCCGGCCGTCCACAGGCCGTGCGCCGTCGCCCAGACCCAGGTCAGCGGGATCAGCCACCAGGGCGGGACCCCTGTGCGGGAGGAGCGTTCCCAGGCGGCGACGGTCACCGTGAACAAGATCAGGCTGACGACCTGCGGACGCGCCGACAGCGACGCTCCCGCGGCAATGACCGTGATCCCGGTCACGACCGCAGCGGGAAGCAGCGTCGACCGTGCCGCCGGCACACGGAGTACACCGCGACGATGAAGACGAGAAAGAGCGCGCCGAACAGCCAAGCGACCCGGGAAGGCCGAACCAGTCCTCCACCTTCGCGGTCAGCATCTCCGTCGACCACTGGGTGGGGACCCAGGGCGTGGTGGCGAACTTCGAGAGCTGCCCCGGGTGCCACAGCGACCAGCCCCCGAGGAAGTCGTGCCGAGCCGCAGGTGGAACCAGGTGTCGGAGTTGTCGAGGGGATCCGCCGCGTCTTGGTCACCCGGGCGATGATCAGCAGCACGGTCGCCAGGGAC
>CAWEMA010000006.1:0-1111533 GCA_963810035.1 uncultured Actinomycetota bacterium | reverse complement strand
CTAACTTCGGCGCCAAGCCGTTTGTGGTCCTGATCGCTGGCAGCGGAAGCGATGCCGCCCTGATCGCCGCGCATGATCGCCTCGCCGGCATGTCGACCAACAGCGTGCACCGAGTCATCAACGGCGCGAGCCACGAAGACCTCATCGCGGACGAGAAGGACTCGGCCGCGACCAGTCAGGCGATCCTCGACGTGGTCTCAGCAATTCGGAACAAGACGCCAGTCACGAAGTAGTAGACGGCGATCCGCGGGTTCAGCCCAGGTGGTTGAGGTGGCGTGAGCCCGCCGCGCGGGAGGCGACGCCGGTCTTGGGGAACACGTTGCGCAGGTGGAAGGCAACCGTGCAGGCTGAGATCCAGCAGACCTCCGCCACCTCCTTGTTGCTTCTGCCTTCGCTGACGAGCTGGACGATGCGCAGCTCGGTGGGGTGAGCGGGACGACGGTGCAGGGATCACGATTGCGGGCGGTATCACTCCCGAGTCGCGCAGCTCGGAGGTCGCCCGCTCCCGCAGCTGCGGTCCGCGTCCGTCCGTGCCATTGACCTTGCAGGTAAACGGGTGGAGTGTCGAAGTAGGACGTCCTGCGCGACGATCGCGTTCGCCATCCTGGCCTGGAGGCGAACGTCATGAGCGTGTCGACCTATCCCGTGCGCGTGGACGCGCACCTCGATCCAGGGCTGAACCGCTGGCTGTGGCTGGCCAAGTGGGTGCTCGTCATCCCGCACTACGTCGTGCTGGTCTTTCTGTGGCTGGCCTTTGTGGTCTGTAGCGTGGTGGCCTTCTTCGCGATCTTGTTCACCGGCCGCTATCCGCGCCGGATCTTCGACTTCAACGTCGGGGTGATGCGCTGGAGTTGGCGGGTGAGCTACTACGCCTACGGCGCGCTCGGCACCGACCGATACCCGCCCTTCACGCTGGCGGAGGTCCCGGACTACCCGGCGCACCTCGAAGTGGACTATCCGGAGCATCTCTCCCGTGGTCTGGTGCTAGTGAAATGGTGGCTGCTGGCGATCCCGCATTACCTCGTCCTCGCGTTCTTCGCCGGTGGCGGGGTGTACCTGGCCAATGAGGCAACGACCAGCGACCAGAGCTACTGGAACTGGGGCAGCGGACTGATCGGACTGCTGGTGTTCTTCGCAGCAGTGGTGCTGCTCTTCACCGGCCGGTATCCCCAACCGATCTATGACCTGGTGCTCGGCATGAACCGGTGGATGCTGCGGGTTGCGGCCTACGCCGGTCTCATGACCGACCAGTACCCACCCTTCCGACTGGATCAGGGCGGCGACGACCCGCGCGCGCCGCGGCTGACCGTGCCGCCCCCGAGCCAGCAGCAGTAGCAGACGCAAGCTCCGGAAGTCCGCTCAGTCACGGTCCATGACCTATCAGCTACTCGCCGCTGCACCTTCTCTCGGCTTCAGTGAGCCAATCAAACAGGAGGACGCCATGTCCGCTTCAGAGAACAAGGCCGCTACCCAATCTGCGTATCAGGCCTTCGGTGCAGGCGACCTGGAAGGTGCCATGAAGGACATGGCCGACGACATCGAGTGGATCGAGCCAGGCAACAGCACCATCAGCGGCACCTTCCGAAGCAAGGACGAGGTAGCACGCTTCTTCATGACGCTTGCCAGCAAGTCCTTCCAGACCGAGCCGCAACACTTCATCGCCGAGGGTGATCATGTCGTCGTGCTCACCCGCATTACCGCAGACGGCCAGTCGGCCGACCAGGCCGATGTTCTGACCTTCCGGGGCGACAAGCTCGCAAAGTTCCAGACGGCCGGTGACACGGCTCTGCGGGAGATGCTCTGGGGCAAGAAGTAGGCGCTGGGGGACCGTCATGCCGTGTCGTCGACTCTCCTGTGACCCTCCGTTGCGCCGACGAAGGGAACCGCGGATGTGCGGACCACCGCGAAGCTCACGGCGCTCCGTGGTAAAGGGAGGCGGTCGAGCAAGAGCTCGTCCTGACAGGCTCGTCGTGTGGCGAGGCGGTCGTGGCCGTCGACTCGGCGCATGCCGCGGAAGGCGCCAGCCTCCAGGTAACCCTCATCGAGCACGCCGCGGACCGGCCTCCTTCGAGGTCCAGTTCTGCTGGACCTCGCGCTATACCCGGAGGCTGGTTCATGATGATGAGGAACACGAACAGGTTGTCGCTCGAGCGGGCCTTCTCGGTGACGTAGCCGGCGAAGTACCCCCCGGGCCTGTAGCGCCGAAGACGAGCACTCCGACGCCGCAGAGCAGTGCCGAGCCGACGTAACCAGCACGCCGCTTCTCCCAGGGAGGGGACGTGCGGCTTGCGGACGTGGAGATGAAGTCGAATAGCAGAGGCCGACGATGGCTGCGATCGTCAGGCTCCACACCATGGAAGATGCCTTTCGACGCCCGGGTCCGTGGGCTGCTCGTCGAGTTCGTTCCCGACCTCGACCTTCCCCGTCAGTGCTCGATCGGGCGTAGCCTGAACGGCATGGCAGGACAGGTGTACTCACGCCAGCCGGCGAAGCCGTGCCGGGTGCCTGCCTACGACTGCTGCGACCAGGAAGACGCGGCGAACTGACGCCACTGGCGCCGCTCTGCGGCGCCGACGTTCAGTCCTGCCCCCTTCGTCTTCCATCGGAGCATCACCATGTCCACTCACACTTCCTATCTGCGCGCGCCCGCAGCGCGGACCGCGGTCGCGGCCCTGGTCGCCGCGGCTGCCTGCTGGGGCACCGGCACCGTCGTGTCCAAGCAGGTCGTCGACGACGTCGCACCCCTGACCCTTCTCACGGTTCAACTGGTCGCCAGTTGCGTCTTCCTGCTCGTCATCGCCCTGGTCCGCCGTGAGCCGTTCGCCTGGACGCCGCCCGTGCGCCGGCTCGCCGCCCTCGGCGTCCTCAACCCGGGTATCGCCTACGCGCTCGGGCTGATCGGGCTGACCACCATCACCGCCAGCATGTCGGTCTTGCTGTGGGCCCTCGAACCGGTCGTCATCATGCTGCTCGCCGCGCTCCTTCTCCGCGAACACATCCCGCTCGCGCTCGCGGCCGCCGTCGCCGTCGCTGTCGCCGGGGTGCTGCTGGTCGTGTACCAGCCCGGCGCCACCGGCGATTCGGTCGGCATCACGCTCACCTTTGTCTCCATCGGGTTCTGTGCCCTGTACTCGGTGCTGACCAGGCGCCTGCTGCTCGACGACTCCTCGCTGAACGTGGTGCTCGCCCAGCAAGCGGCCGCACTGGTGTTCGCGGTCGGTCTCGCCACGGTCGTCGAGGTGGCCGGCGGTACCGGCTGGGACCTCGGGGGCCACGATGCCGGGGACTGGCTGAGCGCCGCGGCGTCCGGCGTCTTGTACTACGGCGCCGGGTTCTGGCTCTTCGTCACCGGCTTGCGCCGGGTGCCTGCCTCGGTAGCTGGGTCGTTCCTGCCGCTCATCCCGGTGTTCGGGCTCGCGGCCGGCTACCTGGTCGGGGAGCGGCTCGAGCCGCGGCAGTGGGTCGGCGCGGTCGTCATCGTGGCCGCAACCGCCGCGATCGCGGTCCGTCAGCGCAGCGCGGCCGCGGTCGAACCGGTCGCGCGCGCCTGACATGGCCGCATGTTCACCCGGCTCACCTCGGCCGGGCTGGCGTGGGATGACGGCACCGAGGAGCCGGTGGACACCGTCATCTGGTGCGCCGACTTCCGCCCCGCCCTGCGGCACCCGGCCGAGGCTGGGCGTGCGCCAGGCCGACAGGCGCGTGCGCACCGAGAGAGCGGCCGGCACCCAGGCAACCGGAGCGCCGCGGCTGTTCCTGGTCGGGTACGGCGACTGGACCGGCCCGGCCTCGGCGACCCTTCCGGGCGCCGGGTCTCAGGCGCCGGGCGCAGCGCCCGCGACACCGCGACCGACATCAGCGACTACCTGGCCCGGACCTGCCCAGACCTGCCGTCACGTGACTTGGACGTAGCCGAGTGCCGCGATGGCCGGGCGCGTGAACGTTGTCAGCGGGTACCAGGGTCAGGCGCGCCGTCAACGGCTCCGGCGGTGCCTGGGCAGCAAGGTCGGTCTGGGGCCACGGTCTCGATGCGCTGTCGCAGCTCCAACGCCCGCTGACCCGGCCCCAGTCCGAGCTCGTGGCGGATGACGCGGTCGAGCTCGTCGAGCTGCCGCAACGCCGCTGGCCGGTCTCCACGCTCGACGTACCGCTGGGCCAGCGCGAGGTGGGCGGGCTCGTTGGTCGGGTCAGCGGCCAGGACCTGGTGCCAGTCCTCGGACTGGTGCAGCAGCTCGGCGTGCAGGCGACTCAGGTGTAGCCGGGGCTGTTCGGCCCACGGTTCGTAGAGGTCCTGGGGCAGTAGCTCGCCTCCGTACAACGCAAGCGCAGCCCTGGCCGCCGCAATGCCCCCGTTGGCGACCGCTGACTCGGCGTACTGCTGGAACCCCGCTCCGTCGATGTGCACGTCGTCATCGGGGTACAACCGTACGGTTTCGGCGTTGAGGACGACGGCCGTGCGGTGACCCAGGGCCTTGCGGGCGTAGTGCGCTGCCTTGTGCAGGCGGGGTGCGGCGTGGTCGATGTCGAGGTCTGGCCACAGGGTGTCGATGACCTGCTCACGGTGCAGGCTCCGGCCCGGTGCGAGGGCGAGCAGCTTGACCAGAGCTGCGCTGTGACGGCGCGACCAGTGGTGCGGGGGGAGGGTGCGGCCGTCGACTCGGACCTGGAAGCCGCCGAGCAGCCGCACCTCGACCCGCACGGTCGCAGCGACCCTGGGCTCCGGGGTCGGTGCGGAGCCGGCAGCGTGGCGGACCTCCTCGACGACGGATCCCTGGGCGGCCATCTCAGGCGTCCTGGGCGCTACCGGCGCAGCACGGGGTGGCGTCGTCCGATCCTGCGGTGCAGCACGTCCCGGTCGATGCCAGCTCGGTGGTTGGGTCGTCGTCGAGCACGGTGTAGAACTCCCAGGCGCCGAGCGGGACGTCGGGGGCCTCGACCCAGGCCTTGTCCTGGAGGGCGTGGCAACAGGCGTCCATCTCGGCGGTGGTGTGTGCGAGGCCGGCGTCGGTGAACCGGCGGGTGGCGGCGAGTACGTCGGCTGTCGAGGCGACCTCCACTCCAAGGTGGCTGAGCGGGGACGCCGCGCCGGCGTTCTCGAAGAGCACCAGCTTCAGCGGGGGGTCGGAGACGACGAAGTTCGCGTAGCCCGGTCGCTGCTTGGCGGGCTGTACCCCGAACATGTCGGCATAGAACTTGGTGGCCGCCTCGATGTCGGCGACATTGAGCGCGAGCTGGATGCGGCTGGTGGCCATCGGGAACTCCTCACGGTTCTGCCTCCGCCGGTTGCGAAGGCCACCCCTGTAGACGAATCCACCCGATGAGGGACGCACATCCCTCGTGTCTGGCCGCGGTGCGTCCGTTTCCGGGCCGCTTCGTCTTCTACGATGGACAGGCGCGAAGGATGGGCGATGACGGACGCACGGAGCGAGGGCACCATCGAGCGCCGCGACCAAGAGTGGGGCGAGACCCTGGACCGGTTGCGGGGCTTCATCGCCGCACGGGTCGGGGACCCGGAGCTCGCCGCCGACATCACCCAGGACATCGTTGTGCGCGGCATCGCCTCGGGGGCGCTGGACCGGGTGGACAACGTCGCGGCCTGGCTCTACCGAGCGGCCCGTAACGCGGTCATCGACCATTACCGGACCCGACGCCGGTACGACGGCGACGTTGACCTGGAACGCTGGCCCGCACCGGACACCTCCGGGAACCTGCCCAACAACGCCACCCGTGAGCTCGCCCGGTGTCTACAGCCGATGCTGGGTCGGCTTCACCCGACCGCTCGCGACGCCCTGACCCGCGTGGACCTGGACGGGCAGACCCACCGGGACGCAGCGGAGCAGCTCGGCATCTCTGTGTCCGGGATGAAGTCACGGGTGCAGCGCGCTCGACGTGAGCTCAGGGAACAGCTGACGGCCTGTTGCCAGATCCAGACAGACTCGAGCGGCGCTGTCGCCGACTACGTACCGAACGCCGGCTCCTGCGGTTGCGACGACGACTCGGCGGAGGGCGCCGCCGTCCGGCGCGAGCGCGCTGGCACGTAGCTCCTTGCGCTAGTACCGCGGCTGCCAGCGTTCGCCCTGGTGGGTGACGCGCCGGTCAAGGTCCGCTGAGCTGGGCTGTGAGGTCGGCCCGATCGTGTTGTCCGTTCCTGTCTTCCCCCAGGAGCCTGTGATGGCCGATCGTGTATGGGGCCGAGATATCGACAACGACGAAGGCAACCGGCTGCTGCGGATGTGCGCCGAAGTTCCGGTTCGGTGGTGACCTGGCGGCGAGCCCAGATGGTGCTCCTGACTGCCCGGGGCATGGACACCGCGATGATCGCGGAGGTCACGTTCACCCGTCCGGATCGTGTTCGCGACGTGCTCCACAACTTCAACACCGACGGGTTCGACTCGGCGCCGAGCCGAAACCATAAAGCGGGCAAAGGTTGCCTGACGCGGTACTAGCCGAAAGGCTGTGGATGCCTCTCTTGGACGAGGGCGGCCTGCTGTGCTTCTCCGACGACCTCTTGCAAGGCGCCGTCGGACCAGGCTCGGACAGATCGGAGAAGGAGCGAGGCGATGGCGACACTGCTGTCGGTCAACGTCGGGATGCCTAAGGACGTGTCGTGGCGCGGCCGGACCGTGCATACGGGCGTGTGGAAGAGCCCGGTCACCGGGCCGCAGATGGTCCGCCGCCTGAACATCGACGATGACGGGCAGGGCGACCTGGCCGGGCACGGCGGCGAGCAGCGCGCCGTGCTCGTCTACCAGATCGAGTCCTACCGGCACTGGCAGGAGTTCTTCGGGCGCGACGACCTGGGGCACGGTGCCTTCGGGGAGAACTTCACTATCGAGGGCCTCGACGACGACGAGGTCTGCATCGGTGATCGCTACCGGATCGGTGAGGCGGAGTTCGAGGTCACCCAGCCGCGCGTGACCTGCTTTCGGGTTGGGATGCGGATGGGGGAGCCGCAGCTGCCGTCACTCCTGGTCGCCCACCACCGCCCGGGTTTCTACCTGCGCGTCCTGGCCGAAGGCCACGTCAGCGCCGGTGACGAGATCGTGCGTACGGCGCGCGGGCCGCACGCGCTGAGCGTGGCCGACATCGACTCGCTGCTCTACCTGCCCGGGCACGACGTGGAGCAGCTGAAGGCGGCCCTGGACATCCCGGCCCTGAGCCCGGGCTGGCGCGAGTCGTTCCGGAGCATGGTGGAGAGCGACGCGGAGGCTCGCCCGGCCGGCATCGCCGTCGCGCCACCACCGGCCTGGGTGGGTTTTCGCGCCCTCACCGTCGCCGACGTCGTCGCCGAGAGCCCGTCGGTGACGTCGTTCCGGTTCGCCGGGGGCGACGCGCTGCCGGCGTACCTGCCCGGCCAGTTCCTCACCCTCCGCGTGCCCAGCGCCGGCGACCCGGTCCCGGTGCGGACGTACTCCCTGTCGGGCGACCCGGACGGCGGCCGTTACCGCATCAGCGTGAAGTGTGAGTCGCACGGGCTGGTCAGCTCGCACCTCCACGCGCACTTGCAACGCGGAGACCGGATCGAGGTCGCGGCACCGAGGGGCGACTTCGTGCTCGACGAGGGCCCTGAGCCGGTGCTGCTCGTCTCTGCGGGCATCGGCCAGACACCGCTGCTGGCGATGCTGTACCGACTCGCGAGTGAGCACAGCAGGCGAGTGGTGTGGTGGATCCACACCACGCACGACGCGGACAGCCATGCCTTCTCCATCGAGGTCGCCGACCTGCTAGATCGACTGCCGTCAGCGCACTCCCTCGTCTACTACACGACTCCGGCACAGCCGCTCGCGGCAGACTCGGGCGTCCGGGCGGGACGACTCACCGCGGAGGTGATCGCAGGCCTGGGCCTCCCAGTCGACGCGAACGCGTACGTCTGTGGCCCGGAGCCGTTCATGGACGTCGTCGCGGCCGGCCTCGCCGGAGTCGGCATCGACGAGGCCCGCGTCCACACCGAGCGGTTCGGGTCGCGGTCGTCGATCAACCCCGGCGTCGTCGGGGCGTACGCGCCCCCACCGCACCAGCCGTCCGGCCCGCCGGGCGCCGGCCCGGCGGTGACCTTTGCCCGCTCGGGGCTCACGGCCGCATGGTCGGACACCTACTCTTCGGTGCTCGAGCTCGCCGAGGCGTGCGACGTACCCACGCAGTGGTCGTGCCGCACCGGTGTCTGTCACACCTGCGTCACGGCGGTGCTGTCCGGGGAGGCGTCGTACGAGACCCCGCCGCTCGAGGCGCCCGGCGACAACGAGCTCCTCATCTGCTCGGCGCGGCCGACCGCGGACCTCGTGATAGACCTCTGATCGCGATTGTCACCGACATTCCGCTGAGCCAACGCGTCGCCTCCGTTGGAATCAACAACCGAGCCGCCGGCTCCACCGCGGCGTACCTGATCGACCGACTCCTCGGAGGCAGACACGGAGACGTGCTGATCGCGTTGAGTCGCAGTGTTTCTACGCTTCTCGTTTGGTCGGAAAGCCGGATTTGGTCCTACGCCGACGAGTTCCCGTCAGGGGATCGGGGCCGAGGTCGAAGTGGTACCACCAGTCACCAGCTTTGCGGCGCGACACAGTACCGGTCACGCCGACTCCAGCAGGAGGTGTGGGCCGGACACGACAAACAAGCACAATTGCCCGACACTGACACGCGAGTTCCTGGTGGGGGTAAGGCCTAGACAAACCGCTTCCTACCAGGAGGTCACCCGCGTCACACGGCCTGCTCACCCGAGTTCCGAGACACGCTCTTAGACGTGACCGCTGAGCTGGGCCAGCCGGGCCGCGAGCGCATCGACCATCGCGTTGGCCATCTTGGCCGAGATAGCCGACTTGCGGTTGCCGCCCTGGCTGGACACCGGCAGCACGTCGACTGAGAGCTTCGCGCCGCCGGCCAGTGCCCGCAGCTCGTCGATCTTGTCGCCGAACGGTGAGCCACTCCCCGGTGAGTAATAGTTCACAACCTCGTCCAGGTCATCGGCGTACAGGTCGGTCTTGGTCACGGCGATGACAAGCCAGACCGGCTTGTCGCGGCGTACGGCCATCGAGGCGATCCGGTGCGACGTGATCGCCCAGTCCTCGAGCTCCGCGGCGAGCTGCTCCTCGCGGGTGGCGGTCGCCGTGCCGGTGGTGCCTGCCGTACGCCGCGGCGTTGCGTGACCGTTGGCGACCACGTGGATCACCCCGTCGACCGGCTCGTCGTGGAAGACATCGTCGAGGGCACCGAGCCGCGTCGCCGCGTTGTCGCCCGGCACCACCAGGAAGCGAAAACCGTGCAAGCGGGAAGAGCGGCGGGTACGGCGTTCCATCACTGCCGAGCCGACCTCGGCCACGCCGTCGCCAGAGGTACGCCGTGCGAGCCGGTCGGCGAGCTGGGTCTTACCGACCCCGGTCATCCCCGTCACAGCCACGGTTGGGAAGCGCCGCCGGAACAGCCGGCTCATCCGCTCGGGAGCCGACGCCAGACCGCTCAGCACCCCGCCGGCGATGGTCGCGCCGAGGGCGGTGCGACCCGAGCTGGGCAGGATCGTCCGGAATCGAGTTGCTGTGCGGGACACGGGGCCTCCTAGGCCTGCGATCAGGAGCCGGCGGGCACGCCCGAGCCTACGTTCCGCCGGCACGGCTTGCGTCACTCCACGGCGAGCGTGACCGGCATGCAGGCCGGGGAACTTCACGCGCTGCGCACCCCGCACCTGGTCCACGTCAACGTCGACCCGGAGCTGGTGGTGATGGGGATGCTGGTCGACCGCCGCAACGAGCTCGGCCGCGCCCGCACCACCGGCTGCGCCGGGTGCTGCTGGAGCTCTTCCCCGGCGGAGCGAGCTCGAGGGCATCGACAAGAAGATCAGACCGCCGACAAAGACGTCAAAGAACTCGTGGTCGCCCGCGGGTCGACGCTGATGGACCTGCACGGCATCGGCCCCTCCGGTGCCGCCCGGCTGCTGTCCGACGTCGGTGACATCCGCCGGAAGCGCAGAGAAGCGGCGGGCCCGGGAGGGCACTCGGGACGACTCTGCAATCCAGCGTGACCGAACTGACCCGGACATCGGCTCTTCGGACAAGCCACTTCCCGGACCCGCCAGCAGCCAGCCTAAACCGGCGATTGCGGCGGTGTCTTGACACAAAGGGGTGCCATGAGCGCGCCGGTGAGCCTCCGGAAAGCCGAGGGCGCGGGACTGCTCCACGGATGCGATTGCCAGCTCTCTGGCACGACGTCACCGACCTTGGAGTAAACCACCTGCCCTGTGGGCACGGGGGAGTTGGTGACCCGGAGACCGACGACCCCGAAATCGACTTCCGGATCAGGGCGGGCGCCAGTGAAGGACAACAAATGGGAGGGAGCAGTAGATGATCGAGATCAAGAGCCGATGGAAGAGCGTCACGGACAGAGAGAGGTGGGCCGCACGCGGCGCCTCGTTCGTGACCAAGGCCAAGGCCACCAAGGCGGTGTGGTTCCCGCCCAAGCCTGTGGAGACCGGCAAGAATGCTGCCTCGACGGCCAAGAAGGCGACTAAGAAGGCGACCAAGAAGACGACCGGTGCCGCCAAGAAGACGACCAACGGCACAAAGAAGACGACGCGTGCCGCCAAGAACGTGACCAACCCAGTACGCCGGAAAAAGACATGAAGCGCCTGGGCGGCTATGGCCGCTACGACGACCCGGAGCAGCCCATCAGGACCTTCTAGGAGTGATGGGTGAACTGGACGCAGCAGCGCGGAGGCTAGGCCGGCGTCCTGACTCACCCGCTCATCGGCCATGTCCGTGAAACTCTGCCGGCCACAGGGGGTCGGTACGAGGCGACGACATGCGAACTAGGAACCGAGCACGTGCAAGGTGGTAGGGGCACTCGCTGCCTCGGCTGCACGGACAGGTTGAGGCCCGCTCCCTACAGGGGTGAGGGCTGGACCTCGGAGCGCCTGCGTCTCTCGCGCGTGCGTTTCTCGCTCACTCGAACTCAGACGTGATCGGCGGGAACTTCACGTCCTGTTCCATCGCCTCGAAGTACGCCTTGAGCGAGAGCGTCCGTGCCCGATCGTGGGCGCGCGTGCTGCCGCCCCTGACCAGCCGATTGACCAGCGACTCGCCCGTGTCGCTCAGGTCCACCTCGGCCGGCAACGCCTCCGATAGCCCTCGTCACATCGGCGAACGCGATGTCGTCGGCTTACGTTTTCCCCTGACCACACCGCCTGGCGGTGGTCCGAACCAGCGACCCGCCGGGATCGGATTCCGCCACCGGTTCCAGACCCTCACCTTCACCGGGTCACCCATTCGGGATGCGCTGGTCGTCGACGAATGAATCACCGGGCACCATGCCGCTGGGGCCGGGCCCGGGCGTACGGCACCGTGAAGGAGTTGCCAGCATCAGCGCCGCCCCCTGGCGTGTGGGGATCGGCCCGCGACGACCGCCGAGCCACAAGCACAGAACCGTACTTCGCGGCTGGAATGAGGCAACTGTCGTCGGGTGACCGACGGGCACGTCCGGGCGGGTGGCCCACCGAGCGGCAACACCTAATCTGAGGTCGTGGCGATAAAGGGTGACCGACCGGCCAGGGCCAACGACGTGCACCGGCTCGCCCTCGGCATGCCGCACGTCACCATCCATCCCGGCACCGAGCAGAAGCCGGTCTACCAGGTGGGCGGCAAGTCGTTCGTCTTCTTCCGGAACCCGCGCCCCGACGCCGTCGACCCGGAGACCGGCGAGCGTTACGACGACGTCATCGTCTTCTGGGTCCCTGATGAAGGCGACAAGATCGCGATGGTGCAGGACGACTCCACCCCGTTCTTCACGACCCCTCACTTCGACGGTCACCTGTCGGTCCTGCTGCGAGGCAGCCGGATCGGCGAGATAACGTACGACGAGCTCGCCGAGCTCGTGCAGGAGGCCTGGCTGTCACGCGCCTCGGCCGCACGGCGATCATCGTGGCTCAGGGAGCACCTCCCCGGCTGAGACGGAGGGCCGACGAAGCGGCTGACGAGACCCGTTCGTCACCGCTTGGGATCTCGCAGTGAGGTCGGAGAGAGGAACGGTTTGAGCAGGCGATCGTTGCCGATGTCTGGCGACCGCCGGGTGACCCCGGCCAGGAGGTCAGCGACCTGGACCCGCGGATCGTCTCGGGAGTCGACCGTCACCAGCCCGGCCAACGGCGACAGGGCGGCCGGCAGCGCTCGCGCCTCCCGGTCATGTTCTGCTGTCAAGTCGGCGCCGTCGGTCAGTACCTGTTGCAGACGCCGCAACCGACTGGCCGTCAACGCACTCTGCTCGTCGTGGATCACCAGCACCTGCCGCTGTCCACAGCTCCAGAACAGCACGGTCTCGGCGAGCGCCGGCAGCATCGGCTCCAGCGGTGGTGGGATCGACCGGTCGTCGTCTGCCAGCCGGGTCAGGAGTGCTGATACCCGCGTTCGGCTGAGCCCATCGAGGACTGCCTCGGCCTCCGCGCCGAGCCGAGCGCCTGCCAACGAGTCTCGCGCGCGGAAGAAGCGTTCCACGACGCTGCGATCCGGCCAGTGCCGCCGCTTGGTTCGCACCAGTTCGACGAAGGCCCCGAGGAAGTCACGCCATTCCCGACCAGCTGCGCGTCCGGCCCGGTACAGGGCAAGGGCGGCCGGGCGGTGGTCCTGGGTCAGGCGAGTGCCAGCCGCGTAGGAGGGCTCGACCAGAAGCAGGTCGACGATCCGGGTGACGAGGAAGTACTCCTTGTCGACCACGTGGACGTGCCCCCTGCCGCGCAGCGCCTCCAGCAGCCACTCCGACGCCTCATCCGCGTGCGGCCCGCGGCGAAACTGTCCGGACTTGAACTCGTCCAGCGACCACCGGAACCCGGACCGCAGCTCCCGGACCAGCTCAGCCGCCTCGTCAACGAGCAGGTCGACGCTCGCGTGCGTGAACACCGGGGTGGCCGCATCCAGCAAGTTGGTGCCGGAGAACCCGGATTCGTCACAGGCGATCTCGACGACGCCGCTGCCAACCCCCTCCATCGGCGGCAGCCCGCCTTGCCGGGGCAACCTCCGATCCCTCACCACGCAGACAATGTTCGCCCTCCCACGCGGACCGCACCATTCAATTGCGCTCCGACCGGAGGCGCGCGGATCGCTTCGGACCCTGTGGCGTGCATAACCGCGGGCGGAACGAAGCACCCGACCCGGTGGCCGAGAACGCCATCAGGTTCGGTCATCGTTCTTCGCTTTTGATGTCTGCGCCGCGCCTTCTCAGGCGACGCGGCCGGTTCAGTGGTCGGCGACCCAAGCACTCATCCGACGTGGGGCAGGATGACGTCATGACCGCCTACTGGATCAGCATCTACAAGGAGATCCTCGACGAGGCCAAGGTTGCGGCCTATGCCGAGCTGGCCGGACCCGCCCTTCGTGACGCTGGTGGCACTTACGTGGCTCGAGGGTTGCCCGATGAGACCTATGAATCCGGTCAGAAGACCCGGACGGTCGTCATCGAGTTCGAGTCGGTCGAGGCCGCGCGTGCTGCGCACGACAGTCCGGCCTACCAGAACGCGCTCGCTGCCCTCGACGGCGGGGCCGTGCGTGACATGCGCATCGTGCCCGGGGTCGAGTGAAGTTCCCGTCGTCGGCCAAGCCGCTCAGTTGGCGGACCAGGCAGGGTCGCGGCCGTTGCCCGCGATGACCTCGTCCAGTACGGGCGCGCCGACGGGGACCGGCAGTGCCGGACCGAACGCGTCACCACGTGCCTCTTCCGAACCGCCCTGCGGAGGAGGCTTCGAGCCGCCAGACGGCTGCTCCTTGCGCGCAGCCAGCGTGAACGCCTCGGCGAGCCCTCGGACGTGCTGCAGCAGGTCGCCCAAGGCGTAGCTCGGGCACGGGGTCGGGTCCCCCAGCTGGTCGTCGCGCACACCGTTCACCAGCCGAGCCATCTCGTGGGCCGCAGGTCCGAGATCATGCATCTGAGACTCCTCGCTAGCGGGGTTTCACATAATGACCCGCCCACGCGCCCAGACTCATCGGTCATCGATCAGGGCACCATCTTGTCGCCTTGACACGCCTTCGGTCGCCCACCCGCGCGTGGCTGGGGGGTGCGCTCTGGCGGCGACAGGAAGCAGGTCGGGTCCGATCGGATCGCGATTGCGGAACGTCTGTCGGGCAGGCTTCGAGGCCCATTCGAGCCATCGATCCGCTCATCGCTCCCGCCCCTGTAGCGGTGAGTTCTGGTGGTTTCCCGGGGCGGAACTCTGGGATCGGAAGGAGAACATCATGGGCAGACTGGTGAGCAACACCAGCATGACCGTCGACGGACTGTGTGACGTCGGCGCTTGGTTCGTCGCCGAAGGCGACCACGACACAGCGGGAGTCGCCCAGCTTGCTGCCGCGGCTGGGTTCGTGACCGGACGCAAGTGCTACGAAGGCTTTCTCGGCTCTGGCCGTCGGCAACCGGTCCATGGGCTGAGGTGCTCAATCCGATGCCGAAGTACATCGCCTCACGCACGCTCCGCGGCGACCTTGACTGGAACGCGTACGTCGTTGAGGGTGACGCGGTCGACGGGATTCGCCGGCTGAAGGACGACATCGCGGGTGATCTGTTCCTCTCCGGTTGTGGCGAGCTCGCATGCGGCCTGCTCGAGCGCGGCGTGGTCGATGAGGTGAACCTGTGGATCCACCCTGCGATCGGTGGATCCGGGACGCGGCTGTTCGAAGGGACGACGCTGAGCCTGGAACTGCTCGACGTGCCTGGATATGAGTCCGGAGTGGTGCTGCAGCGATACCGACCCCAGACCTGAAGGCGCCACCCCGGCGCACTCGGCTTGCCTCCGAGCCAGGAGGTACGAACGAGATCGGCACCGCCAAGGCCATTGGTCTCCGCGCCCAAGGCGCCCCGCACGCGGCGGTAAGTCGCCCCTACGAGGTCCGGCTCGAACGAGCGGATGAAGCTGAGCCGACGTTTCCCAATCCCGGGATCGTTCATCAGTCGCCCTGGGTCACGGACTCTTGTAAGCAGGACGAGTTGTTGCCCGCACAGGGGGATGTGGCGACGGGTTGCGGTCTCTTGTGGGGCAGCGGCTCGCGTAGTGGTGGCTCAAGGGCCCTGGGGTCTGAGACTGTTGACGTGGGCCGGCGCAAGACCGCGACCGTCCACCTGCGAACTGCCTTGGTTGACCGGGAGAGACGTATGACCATCAAGGACATCGGGCCCGAGCCTCAAAGCTTCGATCTCGAGAACGCGACGCTTGAGAACACCAACTATCGCGTCGTCGCGTGGTCCGGGAAGTACCTCCAGCTGACACTCATGTCGATCCCCGTGGGTGAGGACATCGGCCTTGAGGCGCACCCGGAGACTGACCAGTTCCTACGACTCGACGCAGGCCGGGGCCGCGTCCAGATTGGCCCCACCAAGGACCAGCTCGACTTCGACCGGGAGGTCGAGGACGGCTGGGCGATCTTTGTGCCCGCGGGCACTTGGCACAACGTCACCAACATCGGTGACCAGCCCCTGCAGCTCTACGCCGTCTACGCGCCGGTCCACCACGCGTCCGGCAGGGTCCAGGCCACGGCCCCCGACGCCGGGCGCGACGAGGAGTCGGGCAACGACAAGCCGCCGAGCTGGTCGGTCCAGCCTGCCCAGCAGCCGTCGGACGAGCACGCCTGACCAGCTAGCGCGGACGGGTCGGCGATGGACGAGCGCCCTTCGCTGCACACGTCGCACGCACCGAGGTACTGCCGATCCGCCGGCCGGTCGGGCTCCTTCGAGTAGCCGGCGTGTGGCCAGAGGCCGCCAGTTTCGAAGGGGCCGCTGCCTCTGGTCGGTCGCCTCACGGGTGGGGAATTCTCGTGAGCAGGTCTGGGGAGATTCAGATGAGGCCGTCACGGCCGCAGAGGGCCCCGAGCCATGAACAGCGGAGCTCACATCACCGAGCGGGCCAAGACGATCGCCGGCCCCGTCTCATCCGCCGAAGGAGCCTGACAGCCGGCGCTGTCACAAACACGAGGGTAGATCCGGGCGTAATTTCTTGAGCGGCGAAATGACGCACCCTTCGCTCGAGTCCAACGCCGGTCGCTCGGCCTATCTGTCCGGGGGAGATGCGAACGTTGCCCCTGCGGGTGGCGTTCGTCGAGCCGACCGACCGGTAGGACGAGTCAGCCCACAGCCTCCGATGCGCATGCGGGCGGTGCTGGCGTTCCGGGGCGGCGCTCAGCACTCAAACACCGACCAGCCGATGTCGTTTCGCAACCGCTGGTCGTCGAGTACGAGTTCGCGAACCGCCTCCGGGAGCTGTGGCGACACCTGATGCGCGACATGAGTGTGCGGAAAGCGGCTGAACCTGCGTGTGTTCGCGCTTGCGTTCTCAGTCCTGCTCGTCCGGTGTGTGGGGCCGTGCTGCCGGCGCCCTCGGGTCGGCGGCGGTTGCGGCGGCGTTCCGCGCGGCGGGGTCCGTCTAGCGGTCTGGCTGCTGTCGTTGGATCGACGCGAGGGTCCTGAGTGCTGTGATCAGCTCGGCCCGGTCGGCGGCCGCCTCATCGCGGTCCCTGCCGCTCATGTGGCGGTCGATCGCGGCGAGTGCCCGGTCTGTGCGTGCCTGTTCGGTGTCACCGTCTGCAGACGCTGCGATCCTGTCTCGCTCTTCGGCGGCCCGGTCTCTTGCCTCGGCGCGCTGGTCGCGTAGGTCCGCGCGCTCCAGCAGGACCTCCAAGAGCGCGTGCACGGTGTCGAAGCCGACCACTCGCCCCAGGGCCTCTCGGTCCTGCTGGTCGCGGTGGCGCTCACTGCGGTCCGCTAGGCGCTCCCGCTGGTTGGCGGAGCGGTCGCGTCCGTCGGCGAGAGCATTGGTCCTGGCCCGGGCATCCTCCCGTTCTTCCTCGGCGAGATCGCGCAGTTCAGCGGCGCGGTCACGGTGCTCCGCGGCGGTGTCACGCTCGGCCGCTTCACGCTCCCATCGGTCCAGCTGATCCGCGTCGAGACCACCGTCCGCGGTCGGTGTGATCGATTGGCGCTCATCGGCGATCCGGGCGCGTTCGGCGGCGATCCGGGCGCGTTCGTCAGCGATCTGGTCGCGCTCCTCACCCATGCCGCCTCCCTTCCCAGACCGCCCTCCCGGGTGCGTGGAGCCCCACCTGACGATGCTAGGCCGGTTCCGGTCCTCGCGGCTGCTCAGTATCCCTGGAGCCGGCGAGTTGCTCGGGCACGTGGGTGCGCGGCGAGGGCAGGTCACTGGCAGGGACCTGGTCGAGGCCTGCCACTGTATCGGGCGGGAGGATCCTCCCCATGTGCGCCTGATCGGTAGCCCGCGGGGCCGTAGCGGTCGGTGCATGCGGTGGGCTCGGAACAGACCCAGTGGCAGAATCGTCTATCTGGGGCGACGGCCAGGGAGATGAAGACGTGTCCGAGGTGCTGCAACTGGAGCATGGCTTGCATGCGCCTGCTCGGGCCCGCCACTGGCTGGCGGACGCATGTCGGGCCTGGGGATGCCAGCATCTCGCCCCTGACGCCGTGCTCCTTGTCGATGAGCTGACGACGAATGTGGTGTTGCACGCTGGCACTAACTGCCTGGTCGAGGCCGACTTCGACGACCTGGCGCTCTTGGTGAGGGTGAGTGATGAGATGCCCGGCGACCTGAGATCGGCTGAAACCACCCTCCACGGTGAGCGAGGCCGGGGACTCATGATCGTGGATGCCCTCGCGAACGCCTGGGGCGTCAATCCGACCCCGACCGGCAAATCGGTCTGGTTCGCGCTCTGGACCCCGACGCCGACCGAACCCCGCACCCGCATGGGGCGACTCGATCGCTGGCACCCATCGCTGGCGCCTGGCAATCGACGACAGATCCCGTAGCACGTCCGGGCCGATCGCTGCCGATCTGACGGCGCGCGATGCCTTGGCCGTCGACCGGGCATATGGGTAGCGGACTATCCGGACCCTCACGAAAGCGCGTTCCGTCAGTCCGCCGCTGCGAGCCAAACTCTGTCCGTGTGCGGGCGCCAGGGTCGTTCTAGCGTGTCGCGGATCAGGTGGCACGAATCCGTCGCAGATCAGTTGGCACAAGGCAGGCAAGGCGAGAGCCGCCGGTGGCCGGGATCCTGGTGGCGGCCGCATCGCCGGGTTGGGCGTTGGCCGTCGACGCCGTGTCGTTCCTGGTCAGCGCGGCGCTGCTCAGCCGGCTTCTGCGGTCGCGTGGCGCGGTCCGGGCCGGAGCCTCGGTGTGGTGGGACGTCCGCGCCGGGTGGCGGAGTTCGCCTCCCGCCGCTGGGTGTGGCTCATGGTGCTCAGCTTCGCGACGTACCAGGCCACGGTGCTGCCGGCGATCTACGTGTTGGGACCAGTGTTCGCGCAGGAGCATCTGGACGGCGCGAGCTCCTGGGCCTGGATCCTGTCCGCGCGGGCGATCGGCGCGCTCGTGGTCGGTGTGGTGCTTCTGCGCTGGCGACCCCGGCGTCCGCTCGTCGCCTCCACCGCAGTCATCCTGCTCGACGTCCCGTTCCTGGCCTGTCTAGTGTCGGGGTTGCCGCTGTCCCTCGTGATCGCCACGGCCGCGGTCTCGTCCGCCGGCGTGTTCGCCGCCGACACAGTGTGGGAGTCGACCTTGCAGGCCCGGGTCCCCTCCGAGGTGCTCTCCCGGGTGCGCTCCTACGAGTCGCTGGGCTCCATCTCCATCAACCCGGTGGGCTTCGCCCTGATCGGGGGGTCGCTGGCGTGTTCGGGGCCGGACCGGTGCTCGTCGACGCGCTGGTCGGCCAGGTCGTAGTCCGCGGCGCGCTGGTCGCCAGCCCGTCGATCCGTGCTGTTCGTCGGGACGAGCCCGCACCCACCTCACCTGTCACGCCCACCGGCCCGGGCGACCCAGTCCACCAGCGATGACTTCCGGAACCGGCCTGCCGCAGCCATGACCGGCGCCCGCCAAGACCGACGCCATCCTCGGCATCCCCGAAGAACCGCGAAGGACTAGATCGAGTGAAACTCCAACGCCCGGACCGCGGGCTCTGTGGTGGTCGATGTCGGCGGCGAGTCCGATCCCGCCCACCCTGTCTCGGTGCCTGTGTAAACGAGTCCGTCATCAGCTCAAAGTGGCGCGGCCGCGCGTTGGGCACGGTCGTATTGATCGCGCAGTTTCACTATCGGCGGCATGTGAGTGCGTTTCTATGAGTCTCGACGATGGAGTCACCCTGCCTGAGGCTGCGGCTTGAAGCGGCGAACCTCATGGGGCCAGCCGCATGCCTCCGCGATCTTGCCCGCCCACATCGTGGCGGCCTCGTCATCGGCCACGTCCACCACGGCGAACCCGCCCAGAAACTCCTTGGTCTCGACGTAGGGTCCGTCGGTGATCATCAGGGTGCCACTGGTTGTGTCGGCGCTGTAGACCGGGCCGTCCTCCTCCTCCAGCCCCCCGGCGAAGACGTACACGCCGGCGGCCTTCATCTCGTCCACGACCGCCATGGCGAGCGGTCCGCGCCCGCGGAACCACTCCTCGGTGTGGTCGCCCACCCACTGTTGGTTGAAGTAGATGAGGTACTCGGTCACGACTGCTCCTTCTGCTCTGGCGGACCCAGTGGTCCGCGTTCACCTACCCTACGAACGGCGAGAGGCGAATCCGACACGGTTGTCCCGGAAATGAAACACCGATTTTGCGTGGCAGCGGAGTGCACTCGCAGTGGCAGCAGGGCTGCCCGGTCGACCTCGGCGCGCACCGAGATGACCTGGCCGTGGGTGCGGTGGACCTGGGCGCGGCGGATCGGCAGCCAGCCCTCGAATGCACCGTCGAGCTCGGCGATCGAGTCGAAGGACCGGCCGGCGATCACGTGGTCGCGCACGATGATCACCTGGCGTTCGCCGCGGCCCTTGCCGGTGGGCCGGTAGGCGGCCAGGGCCATGTCCATGCTGGTGGTGAAGCAGGTGAACGGGTCACGCGAGTGCGACAACGTCATGTGGAACGAGTAGACGTTGCCGATCCCGACGTGCGCCAGCAGGTCGTCCTCGTCGCCCCAATCGACCTGGGCCTGGGCACCGGGGACAACCTCGAACCGGCGGTGCAGGCGGGTCAACCGGTTCTCGTCGGACTCGGCGAGTTCGGCGACGATCCGCGGCCGCGCTTCGGCCAGGAACATCTTCACCCGCTGGTAGCTGCCGGTGAAGCCGTGCTCAGCGACCAGCCGCTCATGGATCACGCTGCCCTTCAACGCGACGTCGGCACGCAGCCACGCCTCGATCACGCCCACGAACTCGGTGATCACCCTCGGCTGGATGCCCGCCCGCGGCGGAGCGGCGGGAGGGGCCGAGGGTGCGTCCTCGGCCAGGTACTTACGCACGGTGCGCCAATCAACGCCGCACTCGCGGCCGATCTCGGCATAGGTGGCGCCCACGGCATGCAGGGCGCGGAAAACGACGGCTGTTCGACACCGGGCACAACCGCAAGACCGACGCCGTGGACGCGCATTCGATCGCGATGGTCGCGGTCCGCACGCCGGGTCTTCGCGAGGTCGTCCCAGACGACGAGCTCGAGGTGCTGCGGATGCTCACCGACCGCCGCGACGAGCTCGATCGGCACCGGGTCCAGATCGTGAACCGGCTGAAACGGCTGCTCAATGAGCTGATCCCCGAGCACCGCAAACGCGACCTGTCCGCCTACAGGCAAAGGCGATCCTCGCCTCGGTGCGGCCCCGTGACCCCGTCGGGAAGACTCGCCGGAGGATGGCTGCAGAGGGAGATCACCGACCTGGTCGGCGTCGACAAGAAGATCAAGCAGATCAAGGCCGAGCTGAAGGCCGCGGTCACCGCACGCGGTTCTGGGCTGATGGACATCCACGGCATCGGCCCAGTCGGCGCCGCCCGCATTCTCGCTGACGTCGGCGACATCGCTCCAGGCCAGGGTCTCGCCGGCCAAGGCCATCTGCGCCCGGGCCTGGGTGGAGCCGGCCCTGGTCCGCGGCCACGTGGCGCTGCTCCGCGAGGGTCCGGCGCGCGCCGCCGTCCACCTCCACGAGGCCCGCACCCTGGTGGACGCCGGGATGCCGGCGCGCGAGATAGGCGGGACCGCCCGGCTGGAACTCGCGCGCCTCGAACGGTCGGGATCGCCCTAGGCAGCGGGGCACCACGCCGTCGGTCTCTGAACGGCCGAGCGTTTTTCCAGGTACTGCGCGGGGCCAGCTGACCTGCGAGCAGAGCCGTCTGGACGCCCGAGCCGTGGACTGTTCTGTGGGTAGAGCAGAGGCTCCCGGTGCTAGTCCGTTCTCGCATCATCTGAGGGCATCACTGGCAAGCCGCTGTGGCACGCGGCGGATCTGCAGTCGTGCTAGGTGATGTCGGCGGCCAGCTGTTGATAGGCGGGGTGGAGTTCTTGCCACCGCGCCCGCGCGTCGCAGCCTTCACGGCCGGCGAGGTAGGCGGCGAGATCTTCGACGTGGATCTGGTCTCCTGCCCCGTAGGCGGCGATTTGCTCCAGGGGCAAGCCGCGGTCCTCGATGACCAGGATGGTTTGGTCGCCGTCGGCGGTAAGCGTCGCCTCGATGACGCCATCCGGTTCGCCTGGGGATGTGGTCAGAATCAGTAGCCGCTGTGGGGGCTCGCACACTTCCACTCGACCGGTGCCTTCCCACCCGCTGGCAAAGTAGCGTGCGCGGAACTCACCGCCCTGGCGCAGATCGCCTTCTACCTCGCCGAGCCAGCGGGCGAGACGGCGGGGATCGGTGAGGGCCGACCACAGGTCGTCCATATCGGTGTCGAACCGGTCTTCAAGACGCACGATGCCCTTGCCGTCCGCTGCTCGCAGCGTGCCCAGAGTGCGCACGCTTCCAGGTGAGTTGGCGGTCATCGGGTGCTCCTTCGCGCACGCTTGCCGCGTGCTATCTCGGTGTGCAGGGCATCCAGCCGCTGTTCCCACAGCGTCAGGTATCGACTCAACCAGTCGTTGATCTCGGCGAGCGGCTGCGGGCGGAGAGAGTAGACCCGCAGTTGCCCTTCTTGGCGAACCTCGACCAGGCCCGCTTCCCGCAGCACCCGCAGGTGCCGCGAGACGCCCGGGCGTGCAATCGGTAGGAGCGCTGCCAGTTCACCCGCGGTTGCCGGGCCGTCAGCAAGGGTCTCCAGCATTGTCCGTCGGCTGTCGTCCGCGAGCGCCCTTAAAGCGGCTTCCATGGCATCTTTGTACCAACACGGTTACTTACCCGTCAAGGTACGTAACCGATTCACTCAGTCAGGCGCACACTGCATGTACGCGGTAGGCGAGCAGGATGCTGGAATGGGGCGTCGGTGTGGCGCTGAGTAAGTCAAGCCGGCGGGGGTCGGTGCTCGCGAACAGTCGGCGCCCCGTGCATCCAATCGCTGGACCGATCACCAACTGCAGTTCATCGACGAGTCCCGCCTCGAGCATGGACTGAGCCAGATGGATGCTGCCGTGAATGCCGATGTCGCCGCCGGGTCGGGCTTTGAGGTCGCGCACCAGATCCTCGATCGACCCCTCCACCGCCTCGGCGTTGTGCCACCCGTTCGACAGCGGTGTCGACGTTACGACGTACTTCTTGACGTTGTTGATGAATTGGGCGAACGGCTGGTGGTCCGCGGTTGGCCAAAACTGCGACCATTCGTCGTACATGTGGCGGCCGAGCAACACTGCGTCCTGCGCTTCGATGATCTTCTCTTCGTTGTCGATCATCACGGAGTCGAACTCCGGAACTTCGCCGGGCTCCTGACCTCGTGCGAAGTACCGGCCGGGGTGATCGACTGCACCGTCGAGGGACATGAGGGTGTAGAGCACGACCTTGCGCACGCGAGCCTCCTGGATGGTTGTTGTGAATTCGGTTGGTCTGACCGGGCGTAGGTGCGGAACTCATCGAGTCGGTGGTGCCTGCATGCGGGGGAGCCTCAGCAAGGCCGGGACACGGCGGTGTCGACCCTCTGCAACGTTCGGAAGGCTCGCCGCGCCGCGGTCGTCCGAACACGTCGGATCAAACACTGGGCGCGCGCCTCATCGTCGACAACTCTTACCTGAACCGTCCCCGGCCCGGTGCAGGCATCTCCCACGGAGTGGAGTCATGCCGGCACCGAAGGGCGCCGGGCCGAGCTTCGTGATCGGGCGATCCGACTGGTCGAGGACCATACTCCGCTCGTCGCATGATCGCGTCTTCACTGTCGGCGGCAGATCCGGTTATCAACGTCTCCGGGCAGAAGGACGCCGGCGCGCGGTTCGCAGAGCAGAGCGCTCGCAGGAGCATCAGAGGTTCAGTGGCCTTCTCGGCTGGCGTTCAGCGCTGCTGGTGGCCGCGTTGCGCCTCCCATGCGGCGATCGCCTTCTTCTTCGCCTTGCGCGCGCGACGTGCCGCGAACAGCCCTAGCAACCCGCCGGAGACACCGTTGCCGGTGCTCTCTCCCTGCATCTGGCTGGACATGGCCGCGTTAGCAATCTGGTCCGCCTGACTGCTGTCACCTACGGGGTTCTTCTCGCCTGGGATCCGCTTCCGGTTAGGGGTCACCGACCTACCTCTCGTTACCTGTTCGACGTTCACACTGTCGCATCTGGCCTGGACGAATACCTGGCGTTCACGGCGCGGATCGCGGCTGCCATGTGTTTGCAGCACCCATTGGAGTCACCGCGCTTACGGAATCACCGAGAACACCAGAGCGTCCGACACTCCGCTCTCGGTGTTGAGGAAGTTCGGGAGGCGTCCTTCTTGCTGGAACCCGGCATTGTGGAGAACGCGTTGGGAAGCCAGGTTCTGTGGCTGCACCCATGCCTCCAGGCGCCTGAGGCTCAATGCGTCCAAGGCCCAAGGGGTGATCAGGCGTACGGCGGCTGTTGCCACGCCGTGTCCACGCTCCGAAGGGACGATCCAGTAGCCCAACCCGCCGACGTGCGGTTGCGGCCTCAGTGCCACCCACATCAGTCCAATGGCGCGGCCGCTGTGGGCCTCGACGACTGCTTGGGTCACCCCTTCGCCGTTCTGCACGCGACTCCATTGCCGGTGGATGAACGCGAGCCCCTCCGCGGTGGTGAAGGCGGATGGGACCGTCGTGCCTCTGGGGATCTCGGGGTCGGTACTGGCGAGCTGGATGCACTCGACGTCGGCTTCCTGCCAGCGCCTCATGGCGATGCGCCCGTCGCTCAACGGGGGGTCTGGGTACGGCAGTTGCTCCTCCGGCACAGCCCGATCCTGCCACTGATCGGACACGTCCTGATCTCGGCAGTTGCGCGCTTTCACTCTCCGCGGTATGAGCGGACGTGTCTTGCCGGACCGTGCTGCCGATGGCAGCGTTGCATCAATCGATAGCAGCCTTCAGGATCCATGACGTGACATGAGGTCGGTCTTCGAGCTCCGCTCGCCCGGTAGACCACAGGAGCACCTGGACCGGGTCACCTTCCGGAGCGTCGGGGAACAGTCGGGCCAGCACAGCGGCGCAGAGCGATTCAGGGGGAAGCCAGCTAGTCCCGAGACCCTGCGTGATGTCATACGTATGCAACAGGGTCTCGTTGACTCCCAGCGCTGCAAAGCCGCCTGGGTCAGTCGCCCCCCAGTGCCATGCGCGAGCGTCGGGTCCGGCCGCGTCCAGCGCGCTGCTCAGGAGCCTTCCGGAGGCGATGACCACCTGGAGCACGTCACGCGGCGGCGCGTCGGCGTGGATGACGAGATCGAACGGCAGGTAGGCACTCCCCGGCTGAGCCGCTACCTGTCCCGCATAGGCGAGAAGGTCATGTGCGACATGGGCCGCTGTCGTCCAGCAGTTCCATTCCAGCGACCCAGCCGGGCCCTGCCAGTCTCGCGACTCGTACGGCGTGAGTACTCGCACCATCTCGGCCACGGCCTGTTCGACGTCTCGGCTGTCCATCGAGCGCATGCGAAGGAGCCTTCCAGGTTCGTCCTCGTCTGCGAAACCCATGTTCCGTAGGTCGAGCCGCTGCGGCATCGTCTCCGCGGAGGGCCTCAGGTGCGACGACGTACCGCTGGGGCCGCTCGATCAGGACTCTGTGTCTGGACGCGGTTCAACGCTGTCGAGACGCCCGCTCATCGGTGCGGGTTCAGGCGGTCAACGCAACGCCTCTGCCAAGCCGACAGGCGGCTATGACGCACCTGGCAGTGCGTGAACGGGCATGGGCGGACGGCAACCTGCAAGGCGGGCCCGTACACGCGCACCCAGGAACGGATCGAGCAGGTCCTCACGGCGGGCTGACGCGGGGGAGGGACTGCTGCCGCTCGAGCAGGTGCGCCCGTTCGGTGTCGTTGCGGCACGCCGCGATCGCGTCGTCGTAGGCGGCCCGAGCTCCCACCGCGTCGCCGCACCGGGCCAAGAGCTCCGCCCGGACGGCGGCGACGCGGTGGCTGCCGGGGATCTCGATGCCGTCCAGCGCGGCCAGTCCCGCCCTTGGGCCAGAGGCCTCGGCAACCGCGACGGCCCGGGCCAGCCGGGCGCTCGGCGTGGGGCCGAGCCGCAGCAGCAGGTCGTAATGCTCCACGATCCTGTCCCAGCGGGTCTCCTCCGGCGACCCGGCCCTGGCGTGCTCGGCGGCGATGCGTGCCTGGATGATGTACGACGCGGCAAGCGGGCTGACCGGCCCGGCCAGGACCGGGTCGGCCAGCAGCGTCAGAGCCTGGTCGATCTCGTCGCGACGCCACTGGCGCCGGTCCTGGTCGGCGAGCAGGACGAGGCGGCCGTCGTCGCCGACCCGCGCGTTTCGTCGGGAGTGCTGCAGCAGCATCAGCGCCAGCAGGGCCACTGGCGCCGGCTCGTCGGGGCGCAGGTGGCGCACCACCCGGATCAGCCGGATCGCCTCGCCGGCGAGGTCAGCGCGTAGCAGGTCGGGACCGCTGCCCGGGGCATAGCCCGCGGTGAACGCGAGGTAGGCCGTCTGGGTGACCGTCTCCACCCGCTGCGGGAGCACGTCGGCGTCCGGGACTGCGAAGGGGATGCCGGCCGCGACGATCTTCTTCTTGGCGCGGGTGATCCGTGCGGCCACCGTCGGCTCGCTGACCAGGAAGAGGCGGGCGATGTCATGGGTGCTGACACCCAGGACGAGGCGCAGCGCCAGGGCGCTGGCAGCCTCGGGTGCCAGGGCGGGGTGGGTGCACATCAGGACGAGGCGGAGCAGGTCGTCCTCGACGAGGTCACCAGGGTCGGCCATCGCTCCCTGGCCCTCCTGACGGCGCGCGGCGTCGGTCACGAGCAGGGCCGCCTTGCGGTGCGCCATCGACTCCGCGCGTACCCGGTCGAGGACGCGCCGCCGGGCGGTAGTGAGCAGCCACGCGGCCGGGTTGTCCGGAGGTCCGTCCGATGGCCACCGCCGCGCAGCGGCCTCTACTGCGTCGCCGAGGGCGTCCTCGACCAGGTCGAGCCGGCGGTACTGCGCGAGGAGCAGCGACGTGAGCCGTCCCCACTCCTCGCGCACGACCGTCTCCAGGACGGCCTCGGCAGCCTGGGTCACATCGACTCGTAGCCGTCGATCGTTATGGCCGGGCGGATCTCGACCGCGTACGACGAGGGCAGCAGACGGCCGGCCGCGATGGCGGAGTCCAGGTCCGGCAGCTCGATGTCGTAGTAGCCGCCCACCTGCTCGACGGACTCGACGAACGGCCCGTCCGTGACGGTCGCGGTCCCGTCGACGTGCCGGATGGTGGTGGCCGTGTCGGCTCCTGCCAGAGGCGCCGAGCCGATCCGGCGTCCGTGCGCGTCGACGTACTCCTCGAAGGCGTGGTGCGCCGCGAAGTACTCCTGTCTGACCGCTTCCGAGGCCGACTCCCAGTGCCCCGGCTCGTAGGCCACCAGGACGACGTAGCGCCTCACGAGGGCCGCTCGGCGGGATCGACCGTACGGCGTACCTCGATCCCGTCGCCCACGGCGGCGATGATCTTGCAGCAGTCGAGGAGGTCGTCGAGATCGTCGGACTCCACGAGGTAGAAGCCACCGACCTGCTCCGCGGTCTCGGTGAACGGGCCGTCGGTGACCGAGCAGCTGCCGGGCCGGATCGATCTGGCCTCGGAGCTCTGGTGGAGCTCGGCGCCGCCGGTGACCTTGTGCCCGCGCCGGGCCAGCTCTTCGCCGAAGCGGGCGTACTCGACGTAGCCGTCCTTGCGTTCCTTCAGGCTCATCGAGGTCCACCAGCGATCAGCGTGACCGACGATCAGCACCACGTACTCAGTCATGTCGTTCTCCTTCACTCGGCCAGGCGGCGGAACTCGATGAGCTCGCCTCGCGCGGCAAACCGCTCGCAGGCGGCGCGGAGGTCGGCCTCGTGGTCGGTCTCGACGAGGTAGAAGCCGACGATCTGCTCGGCGGACTCGGTGAACGGGCCGTCGGTGACCAGTGCTCGGCCGTGTCCGTCGGGACGCATGGACGTCGCCTTCGCCGACGGCTCGAGCGGGCTGGCGACCAGCAGCTGGTGTCCACCCTGCGCCAGGTCCTCGTGGAACTGTGCGTGCGACTTCATGCCCTTTTCGTGCTCGGACTCGGGCAGCGTCGCCCACTCCGCCTCGGGTGCGGGCAGCAGCACAAGGTAACGACTCATCGAGCTTTCCTCCTGGATGTGGGCCGGGCCGCGTGTGCGACCTCACCACGATGACGAACCGACTCGCAGCATTTCGACAGCGCGATACAGAATTTTTCTTGGTTGCCGGTTCTCAGGCCCTCGGGGCCAGCCGATGCAGCATGCGCGGCGCGTCGAGTTCCAAGGCATCACCACTAGGGGAATGACGCAGCTCCCGCAGTTTCGATCGATCGACCGATCGCGGCATAGAAAGACGTTCTGTTGAGGGTCAGCCCGGTTATCGGCGTCATGGGTCAGTCAAGCAACGTCAAGAGGTGACGTGCCTGCGCCTCCGTGGTGCCAGACGGGTTACGTCGGAAACCGCCGTTGCCCGGCAGCAGCATGGCTAGCCAGAACGCCGCCCACAGCGGGCGGTAGGCATGCATCCGCTCGCGCTCTGGTTCTGTGAGCGTGACTGCGTCGACCAGTGCACTCGGGGCGAAGACGCCGGCGAGTCGACCCGCGAGGTGCTCGACGTGATCGGCGAGCTCGTAGGCCGGATCGGTGAGGCCGCCGTCTTCGAAGTCGACGAGACGACAGGTCTCGCCGTCCCAGAGGATGTTCGCTGGGTTGAGGTCCGAGATTCCTAGCGCCACGAGCTGCGGCTCCGGCAGGCTCCCCGACGTCGCCAGCCACGTCAGGGCTGCATCGACGGCACTCGCCACGAGCCCCGGGTCGCGGCACTGGGCGAGGTCGTACGAATCGCTGAGCCACTCCGTCACGGTCTGCGGGTGGGTCGTGGGGCCGTACAGCCGCTCGCTGATCGTCGCAGACTGCACGGACTCGAGGGGCACGTCGTAGAGCTGGCGCAGCGCACGCCCGAGCGAGGCGGTCTGGGTCGGTGTGAGGGGCGCCCCACCCAGCGGTTCCCCCGGGAGCCGCTCCATGACGACCACCGGGCCGCCATCCTCCGTCTCGCGGCGCAGGGGCCTCGGGGCCACCCCGGGCGCATGCTCGGCGAGGAGCGACAGGCAGCTCCACTCACGGTCGGCCTCGCCACGGTCCCAGCTGACGTAACGCTTGCGCACCTCGGTCGCCGTGAAGGTCAGGTCGTGGGTCTGGGTCTGCACGACCGGCATTCTAGGGAGGCGGTCGTGTCAGCCGATGCCCCAGTCGTGTCGATGCCCGGGGCGGCCGCGGTGCTTCGCGCTGACCAGCGGGGTGGCGTCGCGGAGGTCGACGATGGGAGCGGCGCGCCGGTAGGGCATGGCGCCTTCGAGTTCGCGCAGGACCTGCCCCAAGCGGGGACCGTGTTCTTGGACGAGGTCCCCGCAAAGGAAGGGACTGACGATCGGGTCGGCGTTCATGATGGCGACGGTGTGCTCCGCGTGCCCGGCTGCGGATGCGTGCCAGAGCGTGATGGCGCATCGCTGCGTCGTGTAGTAGCGGCCGGGCCCGATGCAGCTGTGCAGCACCTGCGCCAGACGGTCCCGGAGATCCCCATCCGGATGGTGACCGTCGTACGCCTGGCCCCACAGGTAGGGCGCGTCGCCCAGGACGAGCGCGATGTAGGGGCCGTCGGCGCTGGTGTCGCGGTGGATCAGCTCGCGCAGCTCCGCGTTCGGTCGCTTCGCCGGCAGGTCCCTCAGGCCCGTCGGAGGAGTACGGGCCGCTGCTCGTCACGCCGACCCACACCACAGTGGGACCGTTCCTCTACATGCCCAGAATAATCGCCGACAAGTCGGCCATCGGCAGATGTTTTCAGGCACCTGACTCGAGGAGTTCGGACAATCTCTGTAACGAATCTGTCCAGCCACTCTTGTGTAGCGCCAGCCGCGCCTCGGTCGCGAACGCGCCGTGCCAGAGTGATAGCCGGGTCAGGTCAGCCACGGCGTCAAGGGACACCCTGACGACTGTCTCCCGGTCGTCGGGATCGGGCTCCTCCCAGCGGAAGCTGAAGGCGAGCCGGCTCGGCAGCTCGATCTCGAGGAACTCGCCTACGAGGTAGAACAACTCGCCGTCAGGTGGTTGCATGCCCAAGCGATAACCGCCACCGATGCTCAGGTCGATCTCGATCTCGGGCGTCGTGAACCCGGCTGGGCCCCACCACTTCACCAACTCAGCCGGATCGGTCAGTGCTGTGAAGATCCGCTCGCGCGAGGCATCCAGGGTGCATGTCAACTCGAGGACCAAGGGGCCCGACGCGCTGGTCATGTGCCAAGTCTCGCACCAGACATCGCTGCGAGAGACGGCGCCGAGGCTGTTCGCGATGCGTGAGCGTTTTACAGGACTCGAACCAACCAACCCTGTTCGCGGCGGCCGAGAAGTCGACCGACTTCGTGAAGGACGCGCCACTCATCGTCCATTTCCGGCGGACCCCGTGGGCTCGGGAGCCTTTGCACTCGACGTCTGGCCGACGAACGTGGCACGTTACTAGTGTGATGCGTCCACCTCCGCCGGTTCTGGCGATCTTGGCGGCCCTGGCCCAGCGTGCACTGACAAGGGGTGCGCAGCCGCCTACTGCTGCTCGTGCTGCGGCGGCAAGTGGGACCGCAGCAGTCTCCGGGGCGCTCGCGGCTGCAGCGGCGCGACAGTTCCGCGGTCAGGGCACGACGCTCGACCCGCTCGACCCGGCGCGGGCCTCGGTTCTCGTGACGACCGGCGCGAACGCTGTCAGCCGGAATCCCATGTACGTCGGTTTGGCGGGGCTGCTTGTCGCGAACGCGGTGCGCCGCGGGTCGTGGACGGCGCTTCTCCCGGTGGCCGCCTTCACACTCGTGATCGACCGCCAGCAGATCGCGGCGGAAGAGGGCGCGTTGCTCGCCCGATTCGGAGCCGACTACGAGGCCTATCGCACAACTGTGCCGCGGTGGCTGGGTCGCCGATCGCTCTCGCCTGCGATCGAGCTCGCGAGCACGGTGGGTAAGTAGCGTCAGAGGAGTCGAGGCGCTGAGTTTGTCCAACGCCCACTTCAAGATCGGTATCAGCGCCGCGTCCGCCTAGGACCGATCCGCCTGACTGATCGCGGCATGATGCCCGCAGCACCACGACTCACCTGTCCAACCTCGGAGCCACGTCGAGCAGTCTGCGACCGGGCAGCAGCGCTGACGCCGGGCGACGTCCGCACTCGAGTGACGGCGTAGATGCGATGGCGGCGGCGGGCGGACGGGGCCGATCTCTCCCGGGGCTCCACTCCGGTGAGCACCGCAGGATGCTCAGGTTGAGGACCGACGGCCGTGCAGGCGCCTCTTTGTGCAAGGGGATTCGGCTCACCTGCTCAGCAGCAGTGCGAAAGCAAGGCAACCGAAAGTCGCTGTGGAGCTGATCGTTCGTACCAAGTTCCGCTGTACCCAGCGGGCCTCGAAGCGCCGCCGCGCGACGGTGACGTCACCAGCCGTCGCGCGGGCCAACTCGTTGTTGAGTGGCACGTTGGCGGCGAAGGTGACGACAAGCGTGACGATGGAGAAGCCGAGAGCAACGGTCATCCACGCCAACGCCGGCACCTTCCCTTGCCCGACGTGCAGGACCATGGCGAACATGGTCGACAGTGGTGCACCGACGAATGCGACTGCGAACCAACCGTTGAGGATGGCGACGTTGATCTCCTGCATGGAGCGGACGAATGTTCGGTCGTCGGTTCGCGCAAGGCCTCGCATGACCGAGACCGAATATGCGAAGAAGAGCCCCGCCGTGAGCCCCGACGTGAGGGTCGCCGCCACCATCGCCCCGTCGCTGATCAGGTCATTCATGACGGCCTCCTTGCCGTGCGATCGCCGACGACCTGGCGGCCCCACACGCCTGATGCGGCGGTCATCCCGGCGTACTCGGTGAAGTCGCGCGGATCGCGTCCCAACGCCCGGCGTACCCCGTCGGTGACGTAGGCGTTGCGTCCGTCCAGGGTCACTGTGAACAGCTCGACGAGCAGTCGTACCAGGTCCGGGGGCACGTGCTCGTCCAGCAGCGCGGCGCTGAACTGGTCAGGAGTGATCGCCTGGTAGCGGACCTGCCGACCTGTGGCACTCGCGATCTCCTCTGCGACGTCGGCGAAGGTCATCAGACGCGGGCCGGTCACCTCGAAGAGGCACCCCTGGAGTCGGTCGTCAGTCAGGCCGGCGAGGGCAATGTCCGCGATGTCGTCCGCGTCGATGAATGGCTCCGAGGCAGCTCCTGCCGGTAGGGCGATCTCACCGCTCATCACAGGATCGAGGAGATAGCCCTCGCTGAAGTTCTGTGCGAACCAGCTGGAGCGCACGATCGTGGCACCCTCGAAGGACTCACGGACCGCCCGCTCACTGCGCTGTGCCTCCGGCTCCCCGCGGCCCGAAAGCATCACCAGCCGCGTCGCTCCACTGTCCCGGGCCAGCCGAGCGAAGCCGCCGACCTTGTCCGCAGAGCCTGGTACGGCGAGGTCGGGCTGGAAGGTCAGGTATACGGCCCGGACGTCGCGGAGTGGTGCGGCCCAGGTGGACCGGTCCTCCCAGTCGAACGGGAGCTCCGCGGCACGTGAGCCGATTCGGGTCTCCACGCCACGATTCCGAAGCCGCTGCGCAACTCGCCGGCCGGTCTTGCCGCGGCCGCCGATCACCAGTGCCTTGGTAGGTGTCTGTGTGTTCTGAGTCATGGATCCAGTGCAGCGCCCCAGCGCTGGACGGAACATCCTCGGGGAGCGCATCTGCATGTTCAAGCGTCTACGCTTGCTGGGTGGATGCGCTGACAAGCCTCCTCGACGGTCCCCGTGCCCACGGGGCCTTCCTGCTGCGGACCGTGCTGAACCCGCCGTGGTCCTTGCGCATCGAGGACGAGGCACCGCTGACGCTGGTCGCGATGGTGAGCGGTGCGGCGTGGGTGGTGCCCGACACCGGTGAGACCGTGCCGCTGATGGCTGGCGACGTCGTGATCCTGCGCGGACCGGACCCGTACACGGTGGCCGACCACCCAGACACCGCACCACAGGTCGTCATCCACCCGGGGCAGCGCTGCACCACCGTGGACGGGGAGGACCTGGCGCAGGCACTGGACCTCGGCGTCAGGACGTGGGGCAACGATCCTGACGGCTCCACGGTGATGCTCACCGGGACCTACCACATGGACGGTGAGGTCAGTCGACGGCTTCTAGCCGCCCTGCCTCCTCTGGTTGCCCTCGGTGGAGCCACCTGGGGCTCATCGCTGATCTCCCTCCTTGCCGGCGAGATCGCGAGGGACGAGGCCGGGCAGGACTCGGTCCTCGACCGCCTTCTCGACCTCCTCTTGATCGCCGCTCTGCGCACCTGGTTCACCCGACCGGAGGCGAAAACGCCCGGCTGGTACAGCGCGCAGAGCGACCCGGTGGTTGGCCGGGCGCTGAGGATGCTCCACAACAGCCCTGAGCATCCCTGGACCGTTGCCCGGTTGGCCAACGCCACCGGCGTCTCGAGGGCCGCATTGGCCCGGCGGTTCACCGATCTGGTCGGCGAGCCGCCGATGACCTATCTCACCGGCTGGCGGTTGGCCATGGCCGCCGATCTCCTGCTCGAGCCGGACACCACCCTCGAGGCTGTCGCACGGCGGGTGGGGTACAGCAGCGCCTTCGCGCTCAGCGCTGCCTTCAAACGAGTGTGGGGCGAAAGCCCACAGGAGTACCGACGAAGGCGCGGCCCCGCCATGCCCGATCCTTCAACGGTCCCCGCGGCTCGGTGAGGCCACGCGGTCTGACGGCTGAGGTCACCGGTGACGCCGGGTAGACCGAACCTTGCATCCGCACTTCGCGCATCACCATTTGCGCACTTGCGAATCCGCATCGGCTGAGTGTGTCACTGGCCGCTGGCCAGTTCCGGAATGATGAGCGTCTCGCTCCCCGCCGGTTGTCGACGTGCACGTTGCAGAGGTCAGCTCGTCCCGCTCCAGGAGACGCAGCCCACGTCGCCGCTCGACCCGCCCCCGGAGCCACAGCCCGCCGAGGATCCCGAGCAGCACCACACCGCCCCACCACGAGCCGGTCGCGATCGCGCTCACCGTGATGCCCGGACAGGTGGCGCCGACCCCGAAGCCCACACCAAACACCGCGCCGCCATACACGGCGGGCCGACGCACTGGTCGCCGCGGGATGTGCAGCGGTCCGCCGAACGCCGTGCGCCCACGGCGCCGCAGCAGGGCGAGGCCGACCGCCGCGGTGGCCACGGTCGAGGCCATCATCAGGTAGATGTACGGGTCGTGGAGCAGCAGCCCCTCGTGGATCGTCTGGTAGTCGCCCAGCCCACTGCCGGTCAGGAAGAACCCGAAGGCAACACCGACCCCGAGTGCGCTGTACGTCGTGCCACGGGGGCTCACACCGCACCCCCACTGACCAGATGTACGACGAACGTCACCGCGATCGCGACACCGAAGAACATCGACGTCGCCGCGAAGCTCTCCGGAGACCCGGCCGAGCATCCTGAGATGCCGTGCCCCGACGTGCAGCCGCCGGCCCACCGCGCGCCGTACCCGATCAGTACCCCGACGACGAGCAACACCCCGAGCAGCACCGGTCCACTGAGCGCACCGGACAGGTCGCCGTACCCGCGGGTGCGTCCGGTCCCGAGCAACGCGGCGAGAACGGCACCGCCGACGAGGCCGCCGTTGAACCACAGCCGCCACGGCTCCGTCAGAGACCTGCGTTCGACGAACAGGAGCAGCTGGAGCCAGCCACCCGAGACGCCTAGCTTCGCGTTCGCCAGTGCGTACAGCGTCACGACGCACAGACCGACGCCCGGTCCGGCGACCCACCACGGCAGCTGGTCCGGGATCACGTCCAGCACACGGCACCCCCGTTCAACGTTGTCGTCGACTCTCCCACGGTCCGTGGCCGGGTATCCGCGAAACGGTCAACACGTGCTGCCGACCAGCACCAAGACATCGGGAGTTGGTTCCGTCACCCGTGCGTCATCCTGGGCGACCTGACGCTGCGGAAAGACGCGCGACCGGATACGCGCGGTACGCGGACAACAAGTGTCGGTATTCGGAGGCGCCCTCCGATTCTCCCCAACGACCACGGGGCAGCGCGGGCTCCAAGTGCCGGCAGAGGAACCGGACGAGGTCATCGAAATCGTCTGGCAGCTGACCAGCCCCGATCCTTCGTCGCCCACGTGATCGACTACGGCGCTGCTGCCCTGCCGAGCCTCCGAGGGACAGCGGGGCGATGGAAGGTTCGCGTAGCGGTCTGGGGGAGGGCGGAGGCACTCGAGGAGGAGATGATCGAGCGGGCCCTGACGACTACGAAACTTGGGAGGCCGACCCGACACCCCGGAGCCTGGCGACGGCGCCGGGATCTAGGAGTGCAGCCAGTTCCCGAGCTCGGCGTCGACGAGCAGCTCACGGGCTTCTGCTTCGTGGTCGTCCGGAACCAGGATCCTGATCTGGATTGCGCTGATCGAGCCCTCGAGGACGCTCATGTTGCGGTCCGTGACCTGGTACGGAATGTCGGCTCCGCCCAGCAGGCCCTCGATGACGGAGATAACCCCGGGGTCGTTGGTCCGGACGAGCTCCGCCATGTGAGGCACCTCCGGTGAACGCCGAGTGTGAGGCGATCATGGTATCGACGAACTGCCGGTCGGAGCCTGCCGCTCGCGGCGGAATGAACCGGGTGGTGCCGAGCCCATTGGGGCGATGGCAACAAGCACGGTCCGGGTCAGTCTTTCGAGTCGGAGCAGATACGGCGCAGCAACACGTTGGTGCTGGAGCATCTCGTGGCCGAGGTCCGCGGGACATCCGACCAGCACCGAGAACTCTGATAGAACGAGACGCGTCCGGGAGTGGAGGTGATCGATGTGACGACCGGTCCGGGAGCGCACACCGTTTTGGCCATTGCCGAGGGGGATGCCTTCGGCTCGCTGCGGAGGCGACCGACGTCGCGGCGGGAACGATTCGCCATTGGCCGGGCGCTGCGTGAGCAGGTGCCCCGAAAGGCACTGGGGCGATGGGAGGCACCGGTCGGTCGGCGGGACCCAATTCAGCTGATCCAGGAATCACACCGAGGTCGACTGGACGAACTCATCCCGATCCGGGTTGGCCGAATGGTCAGCTCGCCGTACGGCTTCCTGCGCGGCACCGCGATCTTGATGGCCGCCGACGTCGCGGAGTTGCCGGCCACAGGGATCACTCCAGTGATCTGCGGCGACGCGCACTTGGGCAACTTCGGCTTCTACGCCTCGCCCGAGGGCGAACTCGTGATGGATCTCAATGACTTCGACGAGGCCCATCCCGGTGGTTGGGAGTGGGATCTACGGCGGCTCGTTGCCAGCATCTGGGTGGCCGGGCGGGAGAACTCGTCCAGCGAGCAGCAGTGCGCAGATGCGGTCACGTCGTGCGTGTCGGCCTATCGGGCCGAAGTGAACTTCTTGGCCGACCAGCCACTGCTCATGCGTTCCTACAACCGTCTGGACTTGAAGCGCCTGCACCAGACCGCCACCGAGAAGACGCTCCGGGCCGAGATCGCGCGGTCGGCCAAGCGGGCCCGAAACCGGACCAGTGACCGCGCGCTGCCGCGATTCACTCGCGAGCACGAGGGCCGTCGGCACATCGTGGACGAGCCGCCCTTGATCACCCACGTCTCTGAGCAGGACGGTGAGCTGATCGCGGCCGCGCTGGATGGGTATCTGACCACTCTGGCGCCGCACTGGCGCCGGGTCCTGGGCGGCTACACCCTGGTCGACATAGCCCACAAGGTCGTCGGCGTGGGCAGCGTCGGCTTACGCGCTTACGTGGCGCTGCTAGAGGGCAGCAGCCCTGACGACGTGTTGTTCCTCCAGTTGAAACAGGCGCGCCGATCAGTGCTGGCCAAGTACGTGCACGGCGACTCCGCCTGGCACGCTCACCAGGGCCAGCGAGTGGTGGAGTACCAGCAGGCCCTGCAGACGGTGAGCGATCCACTCCTCGGGTGGACCACGGTTGGCGAGCGACAGTATTACGTTCGGCAGTTCCGGAACATGAAGGGCACCATCCCACTCGACGCCATCGATCCCGCGGCGTTGGCCGACTACGCCGGCATCGTCGGTCGCCTGTTGGCCAAGGGGCACGCCCGCACCAGTGGCGCTTCCATGATCGGGGGCTATGCCGGCCGTTCCGACAAGCTGGATCGGGCCATGGCCCAGTTCGCCCGGGCCTACGCTGACCAGACCGAAGCCGACCACGCCGAACTGGTACGAGCCGTCCGCCAGGGGGTGGTACCGGCCACGGAGGGCGCCCTGGACCGTGCCGGCTCCGCCTTCCGCCCCTGATGTGTCCGTGCCCCTGACCACCTCACAGCTGCGCCAGGTCGGTGCACAGGCACGATTCAGTCTGGACAACGATCAGATTCGCAGGATCGACGCGAGCCAGGCGCGGGCGCTTCCCGGGTCGAGCGTGATCTCGATCTTTGCCGGTTCGATCTCCTCGACGCGCCAGCCGTCGCGGAAGCTGGCCCGGATCTCGTCCTGCTGGATGCGACGAGGACCCCAGTCCCCAGGTTCGAGATCGCTGAAGCAGAGCATGTAGTACCTAGCGTCGACCGGCATCGAAGCGCGCAAGGCATCCACGAACTTCGGCCGGTCAAGATCTTCAAAGACGTGGAACAGTCCGCAATCAACGACAGTGTCGAAGGACTCACCGAGATCGGCCAGCTCCAGCGCGTCCCAGGTCAGGAAGCGGGCACTGAGATCGCGCTCGTTCGCTTTTCGCCTTGCGGTCGAGACAGCAGTGCCTGCTGCGTCCACACCGGTCGCATCGAGTCCGAGGGCGGCAGCCATCAGGGCATGCTCGCCGGTGCCGCAGCCGACGTCCAGCACACGGCCGACCAGACGGCCGCGATCGGCCAGTTCGCGGAACGCCGACTGTGGCCGGCCGATATCCCAAGGCGGCCGCCCAGCCAGGTACATGGCATCGAAATCGTGGGCTTGTCGCGCCTGGCGCGGTCCCGGCAACCCGTTCGAACGTTCACCCTCCGACATCGCCCCTCCACGCAGACGCAGCGCCCATATGTTTCTCACTATGCGCGCTCTCCGCGCGACATCGTTCTTGAGCCCTCGGATCCCCCGACGTTGTAGACCGGTCGCAGGCTGGTGCCGGGTCGGCGGCCGAGCCGAGCATCTCGTAGGCGACCGTGAACAGCAGGCTGCGGTGGGTGACGAACGGGTCGTCGGTCATGCCGGCGACGCTACGCCGCTGGGCTGCGCCAGTGGGGCCAGGCCGCACGCTGCCGAGAACCCCTGGGCCTCGATGCCGAGAGCGAAGTTCGTACGCGCAAACTGGTTCGCCAGCGCGATCCACACGGTGAGCTCGACCATCGCCGGCGCCCCGAGCTGCTCGAGCAGCCGAGCGGAAAGGTCGTCGGTGACGGTCGGCGGGGTCTGCGACATCGCCTCGGCGTACTCCATGACGTCGCGCTCCAGCGGCGTGAAGACATCCGACTCACGCCACCGCGGCACCTCGCGGGCCTTGGCCTCGTCGAGCCCCTCGTTGTGCGCCTGGAAGTACCCCAGGTCGAGGCACCACGTGCAGCCGATCAGGGATGCTACCGCCATGTGGGCGTAGGACTTCAGACCCTCGTCGCACTCGTTCCACTTGTTTGCCTTCTGGCCGAGGCCGAGGCTGAACTTGAGCACCGGCCGGTTGTGCCACATCACTTCGAGAGGCTCGGCCACGTCGCCGAACATCTTCCTGCTGAGCTTCTTCAGTACGGCGCCGTAGACGCCGGTGATCTCAGCCTTGGGGACCCGGGTCTTGCTGGTCATGTCTCCTCCTCGTCTACTGATCTCGGCATGGAGACACCGGCCGAGGCAGATCTGTGACAGCACGGCAGACAACCTCGCCGACCGTGGCTGCGCTGAGTCCAGGTACACCGACCTCCTCCCGACCGGTCAGGACGACACCCCTACCGGGGCGAAGGCCCGCCTGCCCGCCGTCTCACGAACCTCAGGCGGCGCCGGGTTCGACCGGGTGGCCGGCCAATCGCCACTCGAGCATCCCGTCGACGGCCCGGCGTGCGGGGACCCCGTGGGAGGAGAGGAGCCGGACGGCGTCGTGCGCCAGGACGCAGTAGTGGCCGCGGCAGTAGGCCACGATCTCCCGGTCCTCGGGAAGCTCCGCGAGCCGGTCCGCGAGCTGGTCCAGCGGGATGTGGACGGCGCCGGGAAGGTGGCCGGCGGCGTACTCGGGGTCGGGGCGGACGTCGAGGACGACGGTGTCGCCAGACCGGAGGCGGTGCAGCAGCTCGGCGGTGTCGACGGCGTCGGTGTCGTCGGGGCCGAGGTAGGCACGTCGGGCGAGGTCGGTGTGCGGCCGGTGTCGCTGGGCGACCCGTCGCAGGTGGTCCCACAGGCTGGCAACGTCGTCGGCGGTCAGGGAGTAGTAGATCCGCTTGCCTTCGCGGCGGCCCTCCACCAGGCCGGCCTCGCGCAGGGTCTGGAGGTGTGCCGAGCAGGTGCTCATGCCGAGCTCGGCGGCGTCGGCGAGGTCCTCGACGCTGCGGGGACCCTGGGCGAGCAGGTCCAGCAGCTCCAGGCGCTTGGGGTTGCCGAGGGCCTTCCCGACGGCGGCGAACTCGCTGAACAGGGCGTCCTTGGCGGCGCGGTCACCCATCGACTTCTCCGTCGGTCGCGGCGGCGCTTGGGGCGCGGTGGTGAGTCTCGTACATGCGCACCGCGACGACCAGCCCGGAGGCGGCGGTGAGCGCGGCGACGCTCCACACGGCGGCGCGCACGCCGAGTGCGTCGGCGACGATGCCGGCTAGCAGCGCTCCGGCTGCGAAGCCGCCGTCGCGCCACAGGCGGTAGATTCCGACAGAGCGGGCCCGCCAGGTCGGGTGCGCCACGTCGCTGATCGAGGCGAGCAGCGTCGGGTAGACCATCGCCGTGCCGGCGCCGAGCAGGACCGCAGCGACGGCCCACAGTGCGAACGCGTCGACCGTAGCGATGAGACCGAGAGCGAGGGCCTGGAGCCACATGCCGGTGGCGATCAGCCACTTGCGTCCGACCCGGTCCGAGAGCGCCCCGGTGAACAGCTGTCCGAGGCCCCAGACTGCGGGGTAGAGCGCAGCGAGGACACCGATCTTGGCCACCGACAAGCCGGCCGCCGCGAACAGGATCGGGAACAGGCCCCAGGCCAGGCCGTCGTTGAGGTTGTTCACCAAACCCGCCTGGCTGGCCGAGGACAGCGCCGGCTCCTTGAAGCTGGTCTGGACGAACACCTCTCCGTTGGAGAGGTCGCTGTGCAGGTGGTCGTGCTTGCCGTCGGCGCGTGCGACGTGGCCGGCTGCTTCGAGCCGGGCGTGCTCGCGGGTCTCCCGGACCGCCAGGGTGGACAGGCCGAGGCCGAGTGCGGCGAACACGATGCCGAGCAGGAACGGCGCTGGACGGAGCCCGAAGGACTGGGCCAGGTATCCGGTGGCCAGGGCGGTGGCCGCGACGGCGCCGTACCCAGCGGCCTCGTTCAGGCCCATGGCGAAGCCGCGGCGGGCCGGGCCGACGAGGTCGATCTTCATGATCACGGTCGTCGACCAGGTCAGGCCCTGGCTGATGCCGAGCAGCACGTTCGCGACGATGACCCATGCCCAGGACGGCGCCCAGATCAGCAGCAGAGGTACGGGTACGGCGACCAGCCAGCCGGCCACGAGCACGGGCTTGCGGCCGAACCGGTCGGACCAGGTCCCGGCGAAGTAGTTGGTGGCGGCCTTGGCGATGCCGAAGACCAGGATGAAGGTCAGGCCGGCGGTGTAGCCGCGTAGCCCGAAGACCCGCTCGCCGAGCAGGGGCACCACGGTGCGCTCCTGGCCGAGCATCCCGCCGACCAGGGCGTTGACCGCCACGAGCAGCACGAACTGGGCCAGGTTCTGCCGCAGCCCCAGCTCGATGCGTCGGCCGGACCTGGAGCTGCTCTGAGTCGTCGAGTTCACCGGCCGGTCTCCAGCCTCTGGCCGGTGGTCTCGGCCCAGTCGTCGGGCCCGCCTTGGAGGACTGCGAGGTCACGGCGGCCGGCCCGTTCGAGGAGGCTGGCCGCGCCCATGGCGCGCTCGCCGTGGCCACACATCACGACCGTCGGCCCCGGTGCCAGCTTCGGCACTACGCCGGTGAAGTCGCCGAGCTCGAGGTGAGCGGCGCCCGGGAGGTGGCCGGCGGCGTACTCGCTTGCCTGACGGATGTCGAGGACGTTGGCGCCCTCCATGCCTGCGGCGTCGACCAGGGGGATGGCGCCTGTCGGCTTCCTGGCAGCGGTCCACGACTGGAGGCCGCCATCCAGCTCGCCGGCGATCTGGTCGTAGCCGATCTTGCGGGCCTGCCAGAGGATCTCGGCCGGGTCCTGGTCAAGGTTGCGCACGACGACCACCCGCTGGTCGGCGTCGACCAGCCAGCCGAGCCAGGTGGCGAACGCCGGGCGCAGCGGGATCGACACCGAACCAGGCACGTGGCCGGCAGCGAAGTCCGGCACCGGCCGGACGTCAACGATCTCGGCACCGTCTGCACGCAGGCGTGCCACCTGCTCCGCGGACAGCGGCTGAAGTCCGTCGCCCTCGACGAGGACCGGTCCGCGGCGGTTGATCTCGCCGAGGCGTAGGAAGTACGGCGGGAACGTGCCGAGGGAGTCCAGGAGCTCCTTGACGAACACGTCCTCGGACCCGGCGCGCAGCAGCGCGTTGGTGGCGCGCTCGGCGCCGATCGTGGAGGTCCGCTCGGCGCCAGGAGGTGCCGAGCAGAACGAGCCGGCGCCGTGGGTGGGCCACACCGCCACGTCGTCGTCGAGCTCGGCCAGGCGCTGCAGCGAGCGGTATTGCGCGCGGGCGAGCCCCTCGGTCCGCTCCGGCGACATGAGGTCGGTGCGGGCCGCGGACCCCACGATCAGGGAGCCGCCGGTGAACACCCCGAGCACCCGCGACCCGTCCAGCACGGCGAACGCGATGTGCTCGTGGGTGTGTCCCGGAGTCGCGAGGGTGCGCAGGACGAGACCACCCAGGTCGACCTCGTCGCCGTCGGTCAGGCCTTGGTGGGGGAACTCGCGGTGTCCGGCCGCTGAGGCGAGCACCGTCGCGCCGTCGGTCGCGGCGAGCTGCACTGCCCCGCTGAGGAAGTCCGCGTGCAGGTGGGTGTCCGCCGCGAACGCGACCTTCAGTCCGAGACGCTCGGCGGTCCCGCGCAGCGCGCGTAGGTCGCGGGCCGCGTCCACGGCGAGCGCGCGGCCGTCGCCCAGTTCGAGCAGGTACGCCGAGTTGCCGAGTCCTTCGTCCACCAGCGGGATCACGTTCACACTCATGACTGTCTTCTTTCGCCGCATCCAGCAAAACGCTACATCGTTTCGAAAAAGTATGGAATGAGCGAGAGGCGGAAGTGCAGGCGGCCGCCGGCCAGATGGTCGACTTCCCTGCCCGGAACGGCCGGGCTGGGGCGACCGTGCTCGAGGTCGGTGGGGGAGTCGGCGCGATCGGCCTGGAGCTGCTCCGCCTGCGCACTCATGGCAGGCGGGGTCATGCTGACGGCATGACGGGCCCCGCGACCTGGAGGTCGAGATGGACGCCAGACTGATCTCGCAGGTACTCCTGCGGCGGCGCACGCTCCGCCGCCGGGAACGCTGGACACGGGCGCAGGTGCGCGACCACCAGCAACGACAACTGGCGACGCTGCGGGCTTTCGCATCCACCCGTTCGCCGTTCTATCAGCGCCTCCACCATGGCCTGGACCGAGCACCTCTGGACGAGCTGCCGGTGCTCACCAAGGCCGCGCTGATGGACAACTTCGACGAGCTCAGCACCGATCCGGTCGTGCGGCTGGCCGCCCTCGAGGGATACCTGAGGGAGCTGCACGGCAACGACCGCTTCGCCGGCAAATACTGGGTGTCGGCGACCTCGGGCAGCTCTGGGCGCAGGAGCGTCATCCCCAGCGATCCCAACGAGTGGGCGATGACGATCGCCTCGTACGCCCGCGCCAACGAATGGGCCGGCGTCAGGTCAGGGCTGACACACCGGGTGAGCATGGCCGTGGTCAGCTCCACCACTGCATGGCACCAGTCCTCTCGGGTCGCGGCAACCGTGCGCAGTCCGTTCTTCGCCACCGAACGTCTGGATGCCGCCAGACCGCTGCCCGAAATCGTTGCCCGGCTCAACAGTCTTCAACCGGATGTGCTGGTCGGGTACGCCTCGATGATCAGGTCGCTGGCCCACGAGCAGCTCGCCGGGCGGCTCCGCATCGCGCCCCGCGCGGTCAACTCCTCATCCGAGGTGCTCACCACCGAGTCCCGAACCCTGGCCACCCGCGCCTGGCTGGTGCCCCCGTTCAACGTGTACGCGGCCACCGAGACCGGCGGAATCGCCGCCGAATGCCATCACCACCGCCGCATGCACCTCTTCGAGGATCTCGTCATCCCGGAGGTCGTCGACAACGGCTACCGGCCGGTTCCGCCCGGACAGATGGGCGACCGGTTGCTGGTCACGGTGCTGTCCAGCCGAACGGTCCCACTCATCCGTTACGAGCTGACCGACCGTGTCCGGCTCGCGACCGAACCCTGCCCCTGCCCGCTGCCCTTCCGACTGGTCGCCGAGATCGAGGGACGGACCGACGACGTCCTCGTGCTACCCACACCAGACGGGGGGACCGTCCCAGTCCACCCCGCCGTGCTCCACCAGGTCCTCGAGCCCTTCGATGTCGGCGGCTGGCAGGTCCGCCAACACGAGACAGAGCTGCGCGTGTTGATCGCCGCGCCCGGACCCGGCTTCGACCCGAACGCCACCGAACACGCGCTGCAGGAGGTCCTCACTCGTACGGGCGCACGGGCGACGGCGATCCACGTCGCGGTCGTGGACTCCATCCCTGCCGGTAGGGCCGGCAAGCGCCCGCTCGTCGTGGCGCTGCCCCAGTCAGGACGTCTGTAGGCGTTTGAGCTGAGCGACCTGTCGTTGGTGCGCTTGCTCGTCCTTCTTCGCGAATGCGACCACGTCGGCGTTCTGCCCGTGCTTTGCTGCGTCGGCGGCGAGCTTCACGGCACCCTGCTCGTGGGCGATGAGGTCACGAAGCCACGCCTGTGCGAACGCCCTGCCCCTGGTCTGCTCCAGGGTGTGCATCTCGTCGATGCTGAGGATGCCGGGAACGGAGGTGTCGTAAGTGACGCCGTCCTGGTCGTGGTCGTGCTCGAGGGCGGTCTTCGGGACCTGCTTGCCCCACCTCTTGAGCCACTTCTGTGCGGCTGCTGCCTCGCCGAAACGGGCTTGACGGGTCTGGTCGGCGAGCGTGCCGATCTGCGGGTCGAGGTTTTCGCGGCCGAGGGTGAGGTCGAGCAGCTGCAACGTCTGGGCGTGGTGGCTGACCAGGCCGGTCGCGTAGGCGGTGTCTGCCTCGTTGAAGCCGTCCGGGTCACTGCCGCCGCACCCGGCCAGCAGCCCGGCTGTCGCGGTCACGCCGAGCACGGCGGCAGTCAGCCGTCGCAGCGGTGCACGCCGGTCCCGGCGGTGCCGCACGCTGTGTCTCCCGGCCTGCTTTCTGGGCATGTCGCGGAAGTCTAGGCAGTCGACCTGTCAGCCCGGACTGCACGGTCGCGCCCTCAGCGGCCTGTGCCGCGCAAGACCTCCTGGCGAGCGCGGTACTCGTCGGCGTCGATCTCGCCGCGCGCGAACCGCTCGTCGAGGATCTCCATCGGGTCGCGGTGGGTCGCTCGCTCGGCGCGGCCGGTGTCCCGGCTGGTACCGCGGAAGATCGCCACCGGCGGGGCATCTCAAGAAAGTGACTTCCGGCCCTTGCGTTTATACCCCAGGGGGGTACCGTAGCAGTAAGAGATCGATACCCCCAGGGGGTAGAAGGAGGAGCGGTGCGGTGCCAGTCTCACAGCCGGGATACATCACCGAGAAGCAGGCTCTGCTCAACCGACTCCGCCGGATCGAGGGCCAGGTCCGAGGTCTGCAGCGGATGGTCGACGACGACACGTACTGCATCGACATCCTGACGCAGGTCAGCGCTGCGACGAAGGCGCTGGAGACGGTGGCGCTGTCCTTGCTCGACGAGCATCTGCGGCACTGCGTCACCGATGCCGCCCGCGCCGGCGGCACAGAGGCCGAGCAGAAGATCACCGAGGCCTCCGAGGCGATCGCCCGCCTCGTCCGGTCCTGACCACCCAACCGCACCGAAGGGGACCGACATGACGACCCAGACCTACCCGGTGACCGGCATGACCTGCGGGCACTGCGAGCGCGCGGTCAGCACTGAGCTGAAGATGCTTGACGGCGTCACCGACGTCGCGGTTGAGCTGGTCGCCGGCGGCACCTCCACGGTGAGCGTCACCAGCCGAGAACCGCTGGACGAGAGTCGGGTGGCTGCTGCCCTCGACGAAGCCGGTGACTACTGGCTCGCCACCTAGCCAGCCCGCGGGCACGAAGACAACGACCGAACGCCAGAACCCCGGCATCCCGGGGAGGAGCTGAGAAACATGGGCCAGCCCACGACAGGACAGCCCGCCGCCGACAGGCGGGACGTCGAGCTCATCATCGGGGGAATGACGTGCGCGTCGTGTGCGGCGCGGATCGAGAAGAAGCTCAACAAGCTCGAGGGGGTGACCGCCTCGGTCAACTACGCCACAGAGAAGGCGAAGGTGACCTACGCCGGTACCGTCAGCCCCGAGCAGCTGGTCGCCACAGTGGAGGCGACCGGTTACACCGCCGCGCTTCCCGCCGCTCCGGAACGGTCCCGCGACGCGGAGAGCGCGGGAGTCGAGGACGCCGGGCAGCGCGCCAGGGACGAGGAGGCCGCCGACTGGTGGCAGCGCCTGGTCGTGTCGACGGTCCTGACCGTCCCGGTGCTGCTGGTGTCGATGGTGCCGGTCTTCCAGTTCGACAACTGGCAGTGGCTGGCGCTCACGTTGGCCTCACCGGTGGTGGTGTGGGGGGCGTTGCCGTTCCACCGGGCCGCGTTCACCAACGCGCGCCACCAAGCCGCGACCATGGACACCCTCATCTCGGTCGGCGTCTCGGCCGCCTTCGTATGGTCGGTGTGGGCCCTGTTCTTCACCGACGCCGGGATGACCGGCATGCGGATGAGCTTCAGCCTGCTGCCGGGCTCGGGCAACGACCAACCGCACATCTACCTCGAGGTGGCCGCCGCGGTCACCACGTTCATCCTGGCGGGCCGTTACTTCGAGGCGCGCGCCAAGCGTCAGTCCGGCGCCGCCCTGCGCGCGTTGCTTGACCTGGGCGCCAAGGACGTCGCCGTGCTCCGGGACGGGCCCACCGGACGCAGCGAGGTCCGCATTCCGGTCGGTCAGCTCGAGGTCGGTGACGTGTTCGTGGTCCGCCCCGGCGAGAAGGTCGCCACGGACGGCCTCGTGGAGTCCGGGACATCCGCGGTGGACGCCTCGATGCTGACCGGCGAGCCGGTCCCGGTCGAGGTCGGCCCGGGGGACACCGTCGTGGGCGCAACCGTGAGCGCCGGTGGCCGGCTGGTCGTCCGCGCCACCCGGGTGGGGGCAGACACCCAGCTCGCGCAGATGGCGCGGCTGGTCGAAGAGGCGCAGAACGGGAAGGCGCAGGTCCAGCGCCTCGCCGACCGGGTGTCCGGCATCTTCGTGCCGATCGTCATGGCCCTGTCCCTCGCCACGCTCGCGGGGTGGCTGCTGACCGGGCACAGCGTCACGGCGGCGTTCACTGCCGCGGTCGCGGTGCTGATCATCGCGTGCCCGTGCGCGCTGGGCCTGGCCACGCCGACCGCTCTGCTGGTCGGGACGGGCCGCGGCGCCCAGATCGGTGTCTTGATCAAGGGCCCGGAAGTGCTGGAGTCGACCCGGGTCGTCGACACCATCGTGCTCGACAAGACCGGGACGGTCACCACCGGGCAGATGCAGCTGGTCGACGTGATCGCCGTCGGTGACGTCGAGGTCGCGGACGTGCTCGCGTTCGGCGGCGCGGTGGAGCACGCCTCCGAGCACCCGGTCGGTCAAGCCATCGCCGCCGGCGCTGGTGAACGCCTGCATGCACAGCTGCCGCAGGTGGAGGGGTTCACCGCCAGCCAGGGACTCGGTGTTGCCGGCGTCGTGGACGGGCACGCGGTCGTCGCCGGCCGGCCCGCGTGGTTGCGCTCGCAGTGGAGCCAGCCCCTCGACGAGACGCTGGCCGCGGCGATCGACCGGGCGCAGGGTCAGGGTCGGACCGTGGTCGCGGTCGGCTGGGACGGCGCCGCCCGCGGGGTCCTGGTCGTCTCCGACACCGTGAAGCCGACCAGCAGGCAAGCGGTCGCCGAGCTCAAGGAGCTCGGCCTGCGTCCGGTGATGCTCACCGGTGACAACGAGCGCGCCGCGCGCGCGGTCGCGGCCGAGGTCGGCATCGAGGAGGTCATCGCCGAGGTGCTGCCGGCCGACAAGGTCGCGGTCATCAACCGGCTCCAGCGCGAGGGCCGCACGGTCGCGATGGTGGGCGACGGTGTCAACGACGCCGCAGCCCTGGCGACCTCGGACCTGGGCATCAGCATGGGCACCGGCACTGACGTCGCCATCGAGGCCTCCGACCTCACCCTGGTCCGTGGCGACCTGCGGGCCGCCGTCGACGCCATCCGGCTCTCGCGCCGGACGTTGGCGACCATCAAGGGCAACCTGTTCTGGGCGTTCGCCTACAACGTCGCGGCCCTCCCGCTCGCAGCGCTCGGCCTGCTGAACCCGCTGATCGCCGGAGCCGCGATGGCGTTCTCGTCGGTCTTCGTGGTCTCCAACAGCCTGCGCCTGCGCCGCTTCCGAGCCGTCTCCACCAGCCGAGACGACAAGCCAGCCTCCACGTCTTCCAGCCGAATCTCCCAGCCTGACCGCGCCGCGGTCTGAGACAACCAGCCGCACCATCAGCCCTTCACAGCAAGGGAGCGCCACGATGAGCCAGCCCAACCAGCAGAACCACATGCACGCGCAGCACGCGGACGGTCACCGTTCCACGACCGCCGTACTCGAGGTGTCCGGCGTCCAGTGGGCCACCAGCAAGAACCTCGCCGAGGCCGTCCTGTCCCGACGGCCCGGCGTCCTGAGCGTGGATGCCAACCCGGTCGCCCAGACGGCCACCGTCACCTACGACCCGGACCGCACCGACCTGGCGCAGCTGAAGGGTTGGGTGCGTGACTGCGGCTTCCACTGCGTCGGCCAGTCCGTGCCCCAGCACGTGTGCGACCCGATGACCGACCCTGCTGCAACCGGGCTCCCCGCGTCCGCGGCGCCGGTCATCTCGCCGCATGAGGCGATGGGTCACGGCGAGCACGAGTCGATGTCGATGGCCGAGATGGTCGCCGACATGCGCAACCGGTTCCTGGTCGCCGCGACCTTGTCGGTGCCGATCTTGTTGTGGTCACCGATCGGACGTGAGGTGATCGGTTTCCACGCCGCGGCCCCGTTCGGGCTCCGCGACGACGTGTTCAGCCTGCTGCTGTCGCTGCCGGTGGTCGTCTACTCGGCGTGGATCTTCTTCGACGGCGCCTGGCGGGCGCTACGCGCGCGGACCCTGGACATGATGGTGCTGGTCGCGGTCGCCGTGGGTGCCGGCTGGCTGTACTCCCTCGGGGTGACCCTCACCGGTGGCGGAGAGGTGTTCTACGAGGCGGCGACGGTGCTCACGGCGTTCGTGCTGCTGGGGCACTGGTTCGAGATGCGTGCCCGCGGCGGCGCGAACGACGCCATTCGCACGTTGCTGGACCTTGCCCCGCCGCAGGCGCTGGTCGTTCGGGACGGCGAGCCGGTGGAGATCCCGACCGCCGAGGTCGTGGTCGGTGACCTGCTCCTGGTGCGCCCGGGAGCGAAGATCGCCACCGACGGTGTCGTCGAGGACGGCGAGTCCGAGCTGGACGAGGCGATGGTGACCGGTGAGAGCCTTCCGGTGCACAAGGCCCCTGGCGACGCCGTCATCGGAGCCACCGTCAACGTGAGCGGCACCCTGCGGGTGCGAGCCACCAAGATCGGCGCCGACACCGCCCTCGCCCAGATCGTGGCTCTGGTGCAGCAGGCACAGAACTCCAAGGCGCCGGGGCAGCGGCTCGCGGACCGGGCCGCGTTCTGGCTGGTGCTGGTCGCGCTGGTCGCCGGAACCGGCACCTTCTTGGCGTGGCTCGCGGTCGGCAGACCGGTCACCGAGGCGCTGTTGTTCGCGATCACCGTCGTCGTCATCACCTGCCCGGACGCCCTCGGGTTGGCCACCCCGACCGCGATCATGGTCGGATCCGGCCTCGGTGCCCAACGTGGCGTCCTGTTCAAGAACGCCACCGCCCTGGAGACCGCGGCCCGGATCGACACCGTCGTGATGGACAAGACCGGCACCCTGACCAAGGGCGAACCGCAAGTCACCGACGTCCTGGCCGACGGACTCGACGAGCGCCGGCTTCTCGCACTTGCCGCCGCCGTCGAGCGGGAGTCCGAACATCCGCTCGCACAAGCGGTGGTCCGTCACGCCGACGCCCGGTCTGTACCCGCCCTGCGGGCCATCGGGTTCCGCAACGTCGCCGGGCACGGCGCCGTCGCTGACGTCGACGGGCACCGGGTCGCCGTCGGCAACCGTCGACTCCTGGACACCGAAGGGATCCCGCTCGGCCCGCTGGGTGCACGCCGCGACGAGGTCGCCGCGGGTGGTCGGACCGCGGTCCTCGTTGCCGTCGACGGGCAAGCTGTCGGGGTGCTCGGCATCGCCGACGCCGTACGCGACACCTCTGCGGCCGCCGTACGTGCCCTGCACGAGGCTGGTGCGGAAGTGGTCATGTTGACCGGGGACAACCAGGCAACGGCCCGGCGGATAGCCGACGAGCTCGGCATCGACACCGTCATCGCCGAGGTCCTCCCCGAGGACAAGTCCACCCAGGTGACCGGGCTGCAGCAGGCAGGGCGGCGGGTGGCCATGGTCGGCGACGGCGTCAACGACGCGCCCGCGCTCGCGGCAGCCGACCTCGGCATCGCCATCGGCACCGGCACCGACGTCGCCATCGAGACCGCCGACGTGGTGCTCATGCGCTCCGACCCGCTCGATGTGCCCACCGCGCTCGCCATCGGCCGCGGCACGCTGCGCAAGATGCGGCAGAACCTCGGCTGGGCCGTCGGCTACAACGCCATCGCGCTGCCGATCGCCGCCGGTGTCTTCGAGCCGGCGTTCGGACTGGTGCTCCGGCCGGAGATCGCTGCCCTGTCGATGTCCGGGTCCAGCTTCCTGGTCGCGGTCAACGCCCTGCTGCTCAAGCGGCTCCGGCTGCCGGCCCCCGCAGCCGGCGACACCACCAGCGGCGAGCCGACCCGTCCCGGGACCGTTCGTGCCGCTTCTGGACTGGACGCGAGATGACGACCCCGCCGTCCGGCCCCCGCACGCCCGCCCGACGTGGCCTCTGGGTCGGCTCCCTGTTCTTGGTGGTCGCGGGCCTGTTCGGGATGCACGGGCTCGCCAACCACGGCCCCTGCGACATGCCGGCCATGACCGGCACGTCCGCAGCGGAGATGGCCCTCCCTCACGCAGCCCACGGCTCCGTGCTCACCACAGCCCCGGACGCCGCACACAGCATCACCACAGCCATGGGGGCCACCACCACCTCGGTCGCCGTCTCGACAGCCACAGCCATCCCGGCCACTGCCGGTGTGCTCGAGGAGATCGCACAGGTCGCCGCCGCTGCGGGCGGTCACGGCCACGGCCGCGGCAACGGCATGGTCGTGCTGTGTGTCGCGATCCTCGCCGGTGTGCTGATCGCCCTCGGTCTCTTGGCCCGTCGCCCCGGACGCGGGCTGAGCGTTCCCGTGGACCGGCGTCGGGTGAACGTTCATGGGCTCGGCCGAGATCGTGACCCACCCTCCCTGACCTGGTTGTCGATCCGGCGGTGCTGAGCGACCCACGTGCACGCCCGCCCTTCACGCGGACGGGTACGGCAACCTCATGCACCCATTTCGACAACCGTCCAGGAGTAACCCCTCATGAAGAAGTCCCTCAGTCTCGTCGCGCTCCTCATCGCGGCGACCCTCACCCTGGCCGCGTGCAGCAGCAGCGACGACTCCGGCGCCGGCAGCAGCACGGGCGACCACAACAAGCAGGACGTCACGTTTGCCAGCGACATGATCCCGCACCACCAGCAGGCTGTTCAGATGGCGAAGATGGCCAAGGCCCACGCCGGGTCCACCGAGGTCAGGCAACTCGCCGACGACATCGAGGCCGCGCAGGGCCCCGAGATCAAGACGATGACCGGCTGGCTCAAGGCCTGGGGAGAGGACGCCCCCTCCGACTCCATGAGCGGCATGGACAACGACGGCATGGGCTCGTCGGACGACGGCGTGCCAGGGATGATGTCCGAGGACGACATGACCAAGCTCGGCCAGGCCACCGGTGCAACGTTCGACCAGATGTGGCTCGCGGGCATGATCGCCCACCACGAAGGTGCCGTGGAGATGGCAGACACCGAGATCGCGAACGGCAAGAGCGCCGACGCGGTCGCGCTGGCGAAGATGATCAAGGCCGCGCAGACCAAGGAGATCGCCAAGATGAAGCAGATGCTCGACTCCTGACCCAGCGGCGCGGACACCGGCACGAGGCACGGCCCGGGCCGGTGTCCGCCCCACTCGTGCAACTGCAGAACCGTGCGCGGGTCCAAACAATCCCCCCGCTGGAACCACGTGGCCTCAGGAGCCGACGCCATCTTTACTGGTTCCAGAGAATGGTCGATACTTCGGAGCGTGCCGAGCACGTCTGACTTCGAGCGCATGTTGCGAGGAGCGGGTCTGCGGGTAACGCGTCCTCGGGTGGCGGTCCTGTCCGCGGTGCACGATCACCCGCATGCCGATACGGATTCCATCATCCGTGTCGTGCGGCAGAATCAGGGCGAGGTGTCCCATCAGGCCGTGTACGACGTGCTGCGAGCCTTGACTGCTGCCGGTCTGCTGCGGCGCATCCAGCCGTCGGGCTCGGTGGCGCGCTACGAGTCCCGGGTGGGGGACAACCACCACCACGTCGTGTGCCGGTCCTGCGGTGCGATCGCCGACGTGGATTGCGCAGTCGGCACCTCGCCGTGCTTGGCCACGTCCGACGACCACGGCTTCGCGATAGACGAGGCAGAGGTGACCTACTGGGCTCTATGTCCCGACTGTGCCATCGCAGACTCTCGGCGCTCGACACCAGCCGAGCAACATGGCCGTGGACGCCGAGCAACCACGGCCCAGAGCGACCAACCATCAGAAGCGAACAGCGAGATAGGAGACTGACATGTCCGAGCGCGGCAGCGAAAGTGAGAACCCGGTAATCCCCTCCCCGACCGTCAAGCCGGGTCGGCCCAGGAGAAACCAGGACTGGTGGCCCAACCAGCTCGACCTGCAGGTTCTCCACCAGCACTCTCCCCGGGCCAACCCCATGGGCGAGGACTACAGCTACGCAGAAGAGTTCAAGACCCTCGACGTCGACGCGCTGAAGCGGGACGTCTTCGAGGTGATGACGACGTCGCAGGACTGGTGGCCGGCCGACTACGGCCACTACGGGCCGCTCTTCATCCGGCTGAGCTGGCACGCCGCCGGCACCTACCGCATCGAGGACGGCCGGGGCGGTGCCGGCGACGGCTCCCAACGCTTCGCCCCTCTCAACAGCTGGCCCGACAACGCGAGTCTCGACAAGGCCCGCCGGTTGCTGTGGCCGGTCAAGCAGAAGTACGGCCGGAGGACCTCCTGGGCCGACCTCCTGGTGTTCGCGGGCCAGTGTGCCCTGGAGTCGATGGGCTTCAAGACGTTCGGCTTCGGCTTCGGTCGCGAGGACATCTGGGAGCCGGAGGAGATCTTCTGGGGCCCCGAGGACACCTGGCTGGGAGATGAGCGCTACCGCGGTGACCGAGAGCTCACGGGTCCGTTCGGCGCCGTGCAGATGGGCCTGATCTACGTGAACCCCGAGGGCCCCAACGGCAAGCCGGATCCGCTCGCTGCCGCCCGCGACATCCGGGAGACCTTCCGCCGCATGGCGATGAACGACGAGGAGACGGTGGCGCTCATCGCCGGCGGCCACACGTTCGGCAAGACACACGGTGCCGCCCCGGCCGAGTACATCGGCCCCGAGCCCGAGGGCGCTCCCCTCGAGGCGCAGGGCCTCGGCTGGAAGAGCACCTTCGGCACCGGCACAGGCAAGGACGCGACCACCAGCGGGCTCGAGGGTGCGTGGACGCCCACCCCGACCGCGTGGGACAACAGCTTCTTCGAGACGCTGTTCGGCTACGAGTGGGAGCTGACCGAGAGTCCAGCTGGCGCGAACCAGTGGAAGCCGAAGGACGGCGCCGGGTCGGACGCGGTGCCCGACGCGCACGACCCCTCGCTCAGGCACGCCCCGATGATGCTGACGACGGACCTCGCGCTGCGCCTGGACCCGATCTACGAGCCGATCTCCCGGCGCTTCCTGGAGAACCCGGACCAGCTCGCGGACGCGTTCGCGAAGGCGTGGTACAAGCTGCTCCACCGTGACATGGGACCGGTCTCCCGCTACCTCGGCCCCTGGGTTCCGGAGCCGCAGCTGTGGCAGGACCCCGTCCCGGCCGTGGATCACGACCTGATCGGGGACGAGGACATCGCAGCCCTCAAGGAGAAGCTCCTCGGATCGGGACTGTCCATCTCCCAGCTCGTCTCCACGGCGTGGGCGTCGGCGGCCAGCTTCCGTGGCACCGACATGCGTGGCGGGGCCAACGGGGCGCGGATCCGCCTTGCGCCGCAACGGGACTGGGAGGTCAACGATCCCGCCGAACTGAGCAAGGTGTTGCAGACCCTCGAGCAGATCCAGCAGGACTTCAACGGTTCGCAGTCCAGCAAGACGTTGGTCTCCCTCGCGGACCTGATCGTCCTGGGAGGCTGCGCGGCCGTCGAGCGAGCAGCGAGGGACGCCGGCCACGACATCACCGTTCCGTTCGTCCCGGGGCGCACGGACGCCTCCCAGGAGGAGACCGACGTGGAGTCGTTCCAGGTGCTCGAACCGACCGCGGACGGGTTCCGCAACTACCTCCGATCCGGAGAGAAGCTGCCGGCGGAGGTCCGGCTCCTGGACCGGGCCAACCTGTTGACGCTGACCGCTCCCGAACTCACGGTTCTGGTCGGCGGCATGCGGGCGCTGAACGCCAACGTAGGACGAGCCCAACACGGCATCTTCACCGATCGCCCCGAGACGTTGACCAACGACTTCTTCGTGAACCTGCTCGAGGGAGGCACGGAATGGAAGGCCTCGGCTTCGGCCGAGAACGTGTTCGATGGTAGGGATCGCGGCACAGGCGAGATCAAGTGGACCGCCAGTGCTGTCGACCTCGTCTTCGGTTCCAACTCACAGCTCCGCGCGATCGCGGAGGTCTACGCGTGCGACGACTCGAAGGAGAAGTTCGTCCGCGACTTCGTGCAGGCGTGGGACAAGGTCATGAACCTCGACCGGTTCGACCTGGCCTGATCCCGACGTCCAGGTCGGCCGCACGTCGGCCGGCCTGGACGCGCTCAGCGGTGCACGTGCTCCATCCAGTCCGCCGGCACGCGTCCCGCCGGGCCTGGTGTCGGCTGGTCAGACGGGTGCGATGTCGGCTCGGCCAGCTGGGGACCATCGAGGACGTCCTGGGTCTCGTAGTCGAAGAACCAGTCCTCACCCGGTTCGAAGCTCTGGACGTAGCGGTGTCCCGACGCCGTGGCGTGCGCAGTCGCGTGCTGGCCGGGGGAGCTGTCGCAGCATCCCACGTGCCCGCACGCGGCGCAGCGCCGCAAATGCACCCACCAGCCCGCAGGCAAGGCGGCGTCACAGTCCGCGCAACCGGTGCCGCTGGGTCGGGCCGCCGGGGCGAGGTACTCGTTCATGCGGTCTCTCCGATCCTGGGCCCTTCGAGGGGGAGTCGAACGACGAAGGTGGTGCTGCCCGGTTCGGAGACCACTTTGAGGTTGCCGCGGTGCTTGTTGACCACGATGCGCCAGGCGATGTCCAGGCCGAGGCCGGTGCCATGACCGATCGGCTTGGTGGTGAAGAACGGCTCGAAGATTCGGTCCCGGACGTCGTCGGGGATGCCCGGACCGGTGTCGCTGATCTTGACGCTGGCGTACTCCGCGTCGCCATGCGTGGTGATGGTCAGCGTCCCGCTCTCGCCCATGGCCTGTACCGCGTTGTCGATGATGTTGGTCCACACCTGGTTGAGCTCAGCGGCGTACGCCGGGACCGCCGGCAGCTGTTCGTCGTACTTCTTGACGACCCGGACGCCGGCTGGGATCTGGCGAGCCAGCATCACCAGCGTGCTGTCGAGGAGCTCGTGCAGGTCGACGGTCTGGTGTGGTGAGCGATCCATCTGCGAGTACTGCTTGGCCGCGTCGACCAGCGTCGAGATGCGCGTCGTGGAGTCGGTGATCTCCTTCATCAGCAGCTCGGTGTCGATCGTGTAGTACAGCCAGTGGATCGCGCCTGCCAGGGAGTCCGGTGGGGCGGCGTTGGCGACCAGGTCGAGCCAGTCGCCGTCCAGGCCGGCCTGTACGAAGGTCGGGGCGAGCTCATGAGGGTGGCCGACGCCGTGCTCGTCGAGCCAGTCCGCGAGGGCGTCCTCGCCGTCGCTGGCCTCGATGGCGGACAGCTTCGGCGCGTCGGCGACCCTCTGGGCGGCCTCGTCCTGGAACTTGATGAGAGTCTGCAGCGCGGCCTCGTCGAGGTGGCCGGCCGCGAGGGCGGCGAGCTTCTCTCGCATCTTCGACACGCGCTGCTGCAATGTCGCCGTCGCACGCACGGCCGCAGCGGCGGGGTTGTTCAGCTCGTGCGTCAACCCCGCCGACAGGGAGCCGAGGGCGAGCAGCCGCTCGCGCTGGGCCACCGTCCGCTGTCGAGTGGTGAAGCCCTGGAAGAGCCCACTCAGCAGATGCTGCGCCATCGGGAACCACTCCCGCATGACGTCGCGGAGCACCGTCGCGTCAAGCTGGAAGAAGTTCGCGGCCTCGGTCACGCGCACCGACTGGTCATAGACCTGCGGCACGAGATCGCCGAGGTAGGCGCTCCAGGCGCCCACATACGAGCCACGGAACGAGGTGCGGTTCACCTCGACCTCGTCGTCGACGATCCTGCGAGACATGACCAGGGCACCGTCCAGGAGCACATAGAAGCAGGCTGCGTCGTCCCCCTGGCGGTAGAGCCACCCGGGCTCGACGTGGACGACGGCACCGTGCCGGCAGAGGTACTCCAGACGCTCGTCGGACAGTGACTCGAAGAGGAACAGTCCGCGCAGCAGCTCGGGTGTGCACTCAGGGACCGTCGTCATCGTCTCTCTCCCAGTCGTGTCATGTCAGAGCCGTTCCAGGTAGCGGTGCACCAGCATCACGGCCATGGCGCCCTCGCCGACCGCAGAGGCCACCCGCTTCACCGACTCCGCGCGGACGTCGCCGGCGACGAAGACGCCCGGCACGCTCGTCTCCAAGTGGTACGGGTCGCGTTCGAGCGACCATCCCGCTGGCCTGCGGCCATCCACCAGGAGGTCCGGCCCGGTGAAGACGAACCCGCGCTCGTCCCGCATCACGGACTCGTCCAGCCAGTCGGTGCGCGGTTCGGCCCCGATGAAGATGAACAACCACTGGGTGCTCACTGATTCCTTGTCCCCGGTGGCCGTGTCGACCAACGTCAGCCCCTCGAGGTGGTCGGTCCCGTGCGCCTCGACCACGATGGTGTTCGGGCGGACCGCGACGTTGGGTGCAGCCTCGATCTGGTCCACGAGGTAGGACGACATCGACGCCCCGAGGGTTGTCCCGCGCACCAGCATCGTCACGGACCTGCTTCGGCGCGCGAAGTGCAGCGCCGCCTGGCCCGCGGAGTTCGCCCCGCCGACCACGTACACGTCCTGCTCTGCACAGCTGACCGCCTCGGTCAGCGCGGCGCCGTAGAACACGCCCCGTCCGGTCAGGGACTCCGCGCCAAGTGCGTCGAGCTGCCGATAGGACACCCCCGTGGCAAGGATCGCCGTGTGCGCCTCGATCGCGCCGCCGTCGACGAAGCGCACGACGCGGGCGGCCCCCCGACTCTCGATGGCGCTCACGTCTCGCGCGCTGACCAGCTCGGCGCCGAACTTCACCGCCTGACGACGGGCGCGCTCGGCCAGCTGGGAGCCCGAGATGCCATCGGGGAAACCGAGGTAGTTCTCGATCCGCGCACTCGTGCCTGCTTGTCCTCCAGTGGCGGTTCGCTCCACCAGGACGGTGCGCAGCCCCTCGGACGCCGCGTACACCGCGGCGCCGAGGCCCGCGGGGCCCCCGCCCACGACCACGACGTCGTAGAAGTCCTCGGCCGCGTCGGTGGTCAACCCCACCTGCGCGGCAAGTTCGGCGTCGGTCGGGGAGGCCAGCACGTCCCCCTGCGGCGTGATGACGAGCGGGATGCTGGACTCGGGGTCATCGGCCCCCACCTCGGCGGCCCTGAGCAGCCGCTCGCCCTCCGGGTCGGTCGCGGCGTACCACCGGAACGGCACCCGGTTGCGCGCGAGGAAGTCGCGGACCTCGAACGACCGCGCCGACCACCGGTGGCCGACCACCTTGGTCTCGGGCACCTCGGTGTGCGCGGAGGCCCGCCAGTCCTCGAGCAGCTCGGTGACGACGGGGTACAGCTTCTCCTCGGGCGGGTCCCACGGCTTCAGCAGGTAGTGGTCGACGTCGACAAGGTTGATCGCCTGGATCGCAGCGTCGGTGTCGGCGTACGCCGTGAGCAGTACCCGTCGGGCGAACGGGAAGATGTCCATCGCCTGCTCGAGGAACTCGATGCCGTTCATGTGCGGCATGCGGTAGTCCGCGAGAATCACCGCGACCTGCTCTCCGCGCAGCTTGAGCTCCCGCAGCGCCTCCAGGACCTGGTCGCCGCTCTCGCCACGGACCACCCGGTGCTCGGCCCCGTACTCCCGGCGGAGGTCACGTGCGACGGCCCGCGAGACGCTCGGGTCGTCGTCCACGGTCACGATGGCGGGTCGGCTGGACCTCTGTGTGTCGGACACGCGGCCACCTCCACGAAGACTGGTTCGATCCTAGTTCGCACTGCTGCTCGCCCGCGTGGTGCTGGGAGGAGCCGGTGGCCACCGGCGAGGGCTCAAGGTTGCGGGTGCAGCTCCCGCGCGCGCCGACCGAGGCGCACCAGGTCCTCGGCCAGAGCAGCCCGACGGTCCTGGTGCTCGGGAACCAGGAGGCAGATGACGAGGTCGGCCCACCGGGGGAGCGAGAGCACCCGGAAGGACTGGACGATCCGGGTGCCCGACCCGACCGGCTCGAGGTCGAAGGTCCACTCGGTGGAGTCCCCGACCCGGCTCCCGGCGGTGCGGTAGGCGAAGCGGCGCGGAGGGTCCGCGAGGGTGATCTCGCAGACGCGCCCCCAGCGCACGAGGCCCGCCCGGTTGCGCCCCCGGAACCGGGCCCCCACCACCGGCCCGACCGGCCCGCCTCCGAGCCAGACCGCCCCCTGGCACTCGTGGCTCCACTCGCCGATCCGGGTGACGTCGGTCAGCACCGTCCACACCTGCTCCGGCGAGGCATCGACCAGCTCGTCCACCGACCCCTCGCGGCCGACCGATCTCACGGCCGGTCCCGCAGCGTGGCGAGGCTCAGTGACGGGATCCGCGACGCGGGACCGTCACCCCACAGCAGGGCGGTCTTGCGGCGGTAGCGCCGCGCGAAGCCGTGCAGCAGGATGAACCGGGGGACCGCCGGCACCAGGGCCAGCATCACCTGGCGATCCGCCTCGCCCAGGCCGTCGAGCACCCACTGGCCCTCGTCGCCGAGCTCGACGAAGGTCTTGACCTTGATGGCGTTGTCCTGCTCGTAGACATCCCAGTCGCGCCGGGTGAGCGTGGCCGAGACCACGGGCATGGCCTCGGTCTCCTCGCGCTCGAGGTGCGGCAGGAGAAGGTCGCTCAGCCCGGCCAGCGCGGAGAGCAGCGGCTCCCGGTCCAGCGCACCCGTCCGGTAGCCCACCGCGGCCTCCTCGAGGGCGGAGATCGCCGGAGCGATCTGCTCGTGGTCGCGTTCCATGCGCTCCACCAGCGGGACCGTGGACGGGTTCTTGCTCTGGACCATCGGCCACAGGCCCTCGTCCTCCCCGTGGTGGTGCACGTGCAGGAAGTGCATCATCGCGAGAAGGTGGTCCCCGATCGCCCGGCGCCGCGCCCCGTCGGGGTACGGCGCGGTGGTCAGCGCCACCCGCGTCCGCTCCAGGTCCCGCCGCAACGCGCTGTGCACGATGCCCATGGTGCGGGTGTCCGCAGGGGCTCCCCCGTCAGCCTTCATCAGTCTGCCTCTCCGTCGTGTGTCGTGGTCGTCCCGAGAAGGCTCTCCACCGCGCGGGTAAGCCACCGGCGGTACTGCTGCGTGCTCCACCCGGCCGACCCGGTGAGCAGCTCGAACACCTCCGGGCTCAGGAGCGCCCAGAACCCGTCGGACTCGGTGGCATCCATCGGGCGGCCGGCGACCAGGGGTGCCCCGGCGTGCACCGTGGCCCGGTGCCCGCTCCGGGCCTCCTCGAGCCGCGCGGCGAGCGCGGGGTCACGGCCGGCCGCCTCGCGCAGCGTCCGGAGCAGTCCGACCGTGCGCTCGTTCACCGTGGCGCTCAGGTCGGCTGCCGCCGCGGCGCGTGCCCTCAGGTCGCCGGCCGACATCACCTGGAACTCCGGCCGCGCGGTGAGGTCCACGGGCTCGTCGTCCCCGACGATCGCGACGTCGATGGCCTGCTTGAGCAGCTCCGCCTTGGTGCCGACCGCCGCATAGACGGTCTCCACCGAGACACCTGCCTCGGCCGCGATGTCCCGCATCCCGGTCGCCGCCCACCCGCGCTCGGAAAAGAGCCGGGTCGCCGCGTCGAGGACCGCGGCGCGGGTCTGCTCGGCCTGGCTCCGCCGCAGCGGCGAGTGGTACTCGCGGCGCGCGGTGGCTCGGGGGGCGGGGCTGCTCACCGGGTCAGTATGGAACATCACGGGATTGATTGCACGAGTGTTCCGGTGAAAAAAGTCGAGCAGCGGGCTGACTCGCGAGTAACGCGCTCGTCATGGAACCCTCAGGGACGAGCCGTCTACGCCCATGACGGTCGAGGTCACGCCTAGGAGGCTTCGTCCATGTTCTCGCGTATCGCCATCATCAACCGCGGAGAAGCTGCGATGCGGCTCATTCACGCGGTCCGCGAGCTCAATGCCGAGGGCGGCGAGCAGATCGAGACCGTTGCGCTCTACACCGAAGGCGAACGCACGGCGATGTTCGTGCGCGAGGCAGATCTGGGCTACCCGCTGGGCCCCGCCTCCGCGCGCCCGTACCTGGACATGGCGGTCTTGGAGAGGGCACTGCATGAGACGAAGGCCGACGCGGCCTGGGTCGGCTGGGGATTCGTTGCGGAGGACCCTGGCTTCGCCGAGCTGTGTGACCGGCTCGGGGTGACCTTCATCGGCCCGAGTGCTGAGGCGATGCGCAAGCTGGGGGACAAGATCGGTTCCAAGCTGATCGCCGAGGAAGTGGGCGTTCCGGTGGCACCCTGGAGCCGAGGCGCCGTCGACGACCTGCCGGCGGCGTTGGTCGCGAGCAAGGAGATCGGCTACCCGCTGATGCTGAAGGCGACAGCCGGCGGCGGTGGTCGAGGTATCCGTGTGGTCACCTCCGATGCGGAGCTCGAGACCGCCTTCGAACGCACTCGTGACGAAGCAGCCCGGGCGTTCGGAAGCGGCGTGGTCTTCCTGGAGCGGCTCGTCACCGGTGCCCGGCACGTCGAGGTGCAGGTGATCGCCGACGGTCAGGGCACGGCCTGGTCCCTCGGGGTGCGCGACTGCTCCGTGCAGCGCCGCAACCAGAAGGTGATCGAGGAGTCGTCCTCTCCGGTGCTCTCAGCCGAGCAGGCGGCCGAGCTCAAGGCGGCCGCCGAGCGGCTGGCGCTGGCCGTGGACTACCGCGGAGCCGGGACCGTCGAGTTCCTCTACCACCCGGGCGAGAAGTTCTTCGCCTTCCTGGAGGTCAACACCCGGCTGCAGGTCGAGCACCCGATCACCGAGGTGACCACCGATGTGGACCTGGTCAAGGCCCAGCTCCACGTGGCGGCCGGCGGCAGGCTGGCGGGACCGGCGCCCGGCGAGACCGGCCATGCCGTGGAGGCGCGGCTGAACGCCGAGGACCCGGACCGGGACTTCGCGCCGTCGCCGGGCCGGATCGCGCTGCTGAACCTGCCGGCGGGACCGGGCATCCGAGTCGACACCGGTGTCGGTGAGGGAGACACCATCCCCGCCGACTTCGACTCGATGATCGCGAAGATCATCGCTTACGGCCGCACCCGTGAGGAGGCGATGGCCCGGCTGCGGCGAGCCGTGACCGAGACATCGGTGGTGATCGAGGGCGGCGCCACCAACAAGAGCTTCATCCTCGACCTGCTCGACCAGCCCGAAGTCGTCGATGGCAGCGTCGACACCGGCTGGATCGACCGGGTCCGCCCCGAGGGCCGGCTGGTCTCGCACAACCACTCAGGAGTTGCCCTCGTCGCGGCCGCCATCGAGGCGTACGTCGACGAGGAGCAGGTCGAGGTGGCCAGGCTGCTCGAAAGTGCGCACGGAGGCCGCCCCCAGGTGCGGCACAAGGTCGGCCGGGCCATCGACCTGAAGCTCCGCGGTACGTCGTACCGGGTGACCGTCGCGCGGATCGGCCCCCACCGCTTCCGCGTGGGGGTCGGCACGGACGACGCCGCACACCGGGTGGACGTGGAGGTGCAGCGGCTCGACTCGTACAACAGCAGGCTGCGCATCGGCGACCAGCGTTACCGGCTGCTGACCGCGACGCACGGCCCGGTCCACCTGGTCGAGGTGGACGGCGTCACCCATCGCGTCAGCCGGGACGAGGGTGGCGTGCTCCGGTCGCCCGCACCGGCGCTGGTGGTCGCCGCCCCGGCACAGGCCGGCGACGAGGTGGCCGCGGGGGCGACGGTGCTGGTGCTGGAGAGCATGAAGATGGAGACCGCCCTCTATGCGCCGTTCGCGGCCAAGGTGCGAGAGATCCTGGTCTCGGTCGGCAGCCAGGTGGAGACCGGGGCGCCGCTCGTACGCCTCGAGCCGGTCGCCGACGGGGCCGAGGGGGAGACGGCCGCCGCGACCGATCCGAACGACCCCGGTCTCGACCTGCCGGAGGTCGCGGCCGATGCCTCCGCACAGGAGCAGGCGGCGCGAGGGCTCGCCGACCTGCGCGGCATCCTGCTGGGGTTCGACGTGGACTCGCGGGACGGGGACCGCGCCCTGTCGGGCTACCTGGCCGCCCGTGAGCGGCTCGCCGCGACCCGCATGCGGGCGGTGGCGGACGAGATCGAGCTGCTGGGCGTCTTCGCCGACTTCGTCGAGCTGAGCCGCAACCGGCCCGCCGACGAGGAGCTGCACACGGAGAACCGCGTGCACAGCCCCAAGGAGCACTTCCACACCTACCTCCAGAGCCTCGACGTCGACCGCGCCGGTCTTCCGGAAGAGTTCCGGCAGAGGCTGGCGAAGGTCCTTCGGCACTACGGGGTGAACGAGCTGGACCGGACCAAGGAGCTGGAGGAGGCCGTGTTCCGGGTCTTCCTCGCCCAGCAACGGTCCGCGCCCGACGTGGCGCTCGCCGCCTCCCTGCTGCAGCGGTGGATCTCCGAGCCGCGGCCGGAGGAGCCGTTGGACCTCGCCGCACGGGACCTTCTCGACCGGCTGGCTCTCGCCACCCAGCTGCGTTTCCCGGTGGTCGGCGACCTGGCCCGCAGCGTCCGGTTCCGGTGGTTCGACCAGCCCTTGGTGGACCAGGAGCGGGCCGGTGTGCTGGCCGGCGTCCGTGACGAGGTCGCCGCGCTGGCGTCCGACCCGCAGGCGGCAGACCGGGCGGAGCGGATCGATGCCCTCGCCGCGATCCCGGAGCGGATCGTGTCCTTCCTGGCCGAGCGCCTGGAGGACGGCGTGCCGCGGCACGAGCCGATGCTCGAGGTGCTGGTGAAACGGCACTACCGGGAGCACGAGCTGCACGACCTGCGCTCGGTGCAGGTCGACGACCGACCGTTCGTCATCGCCGACTACACCCTCGACGGGCGCCCGACGCGCCTGGTCTCGACGGTGGGCACCGTCGAGGAGCTCGGCGGCGAGCAGGACCTCGGGAAGGCGGTGGCCGGACAGGTCGCTGCCCGCGAGAGCGGACATGACGCGGTGCTCGACCTCTACCTGCGCTGGGCCGGTGCCCCGGAGTCTCCCGAGGACACGGCTGCCGAGCTGTCCCGGCTGCTGGGTCGGCTGCCCTTCACGGCAGAGCTGCGACGGGTCGCGGTGGCGGTCTGTCCCGGCAAGGGCCGGCCGGTGTCCTACTTCACGTTCCGCCCGACCGACGGTGCCATCGCCGAGGACGACCTGCTCCGTGGCATGCACCCGATGGTCGGCCGCCGGCTCAACCTGTGGCGGCTGCGTGACTTCGACGTCACCCGGTTGGAGGCACCCGAGGACGTCCTGCTCTACGACTGCGTGGCCAAGGGCAACGCAGGTGACCGGCGGTTGGTCGCGCTCGCCCAGGTCAGGCAGCTGGCAGTGGTGCGCGACGAGCAGGGCAGGGTCACTGCGCTGCCGCACGCCGAGCGGGCCGTGGCCAACTGCCTCGAGGCGATCCGGCGGGCCCGCACCGAGCGCGGACCGGCCGGCACGAAGCTCGACATGAACCATGTCTGGGTGCGGATCTGGCCGGTCGTCGAGGCCGAGCTCGACCAGCTGACGGCGCTTCAGGAGAAGATCGCCCCGTTGACCGTGGGCGCGGGCATCGAAGAGGTGCTGGCACAGGGCGAGGTGGCCGGTCCCGACGGCACACCGGTGCCGATCGCCGCCCGTTTCCACAGCCTGCCCGGGTCCGGCGTGGTCGCCTCGGTGGAGGAGCCGCCGACGGAACGGCTCAAGCCCCTGGACGAGTATGCCCAGAAGGTGCAGCGGGCCCGCCGCCGCGGCACCGTCTACCCCTACGAGCTGGAGGGGATGGTCGCCGGCCAGGGCGGGAGGTTCGTGGAGCACGACCTCGACGACACGGGCGCTCTCGTGCCGGTGGAGCGGCCGCGCGGCCTCAACAAGGCCGGCATCATCACCGGCCTGGTCAGCACGCCGACCGAGCGCCACCCCGAGGGCGTCACCCGGGTCCTGCTGAGCGGGGACCCGCTCAAGGCGCTGGGTGCCGTGTCCGAGCCGGAGTGTTCCCGGATCATCGCAGCACTGGACCTCGCGGAGCGGATGTCGGTGCCGGTGGAGTGGTTCGCGCTGTCCGCTGGAGCCCGGATCTCCATGGACTCCGGCACCGAGAACATGGACTGGGTGGCACGGGCGCTCAAGCGGATCATCGAGTTCACCCAGAACGGCGGCGAGATCAACATCGTGGTCGCCGGCATCAATGTCGGAGCCCAGCCGTACTGGAACGCCGAGGCGACGATGCTCATGCACACCAAGGGCATCCTCGTGATGACGCCCGACAGCGCGATGGTGCTCACCGGAAAACAGTCCCTGGACTTCTCCGGTGGGGTCTCGGCCGAGGACAACTTCGGCATCGGCGGGTACGACCGGGTGATGGGCCGCAACGGGCAGGCGCAGTACTGGGCGCCGGACCTGGCCGGCGCCCACGACATCCTCATGGCCCACTACGACCACACGTACGTCGTACCGGGCGAGCCGGCCCCGCGACGGGCCACGACGTCCGACCCCTCGGACCGGGATGTCACGACGTACCCGCACGAGCTGGCGGACAGTGACTTCCGGACGGTGGGAGACATCTTCTCCTCGGTCACCAACCCCGACCGGAAGAAGGCCTTCGACATCCGGACGGTGATGCGGGCCCTGGCCGACCAGGACCACCCGACCCTGGAACGCTGGGCAGGGATGGCCGACGCCGAGACCGCGGTCGTGCAGGACGCGCACCTCGGTGGCTGGCCCGTCTGCCTCCTGGGGATCGAGTCGCGGTCGGTGCCGCGTCGCGGCTTCCCACCCACCGACGGGCCGGACACCTACACGGCGGGGACTCTCTTCCCACGGTCGTCGAAGAAGGCCGCGCGGGCGATCAACGCCGCGAGCGGGAACCGCCCGCTCGTAGTGCTGGCGAACCTCTCCGGGTTCGACGGGTCCCCGGACTCGATGAAGAACCTCCAGCTCGAGTACGGCGCCGAGATCGGTCGTGCCATCGTCAACTTCGAGGGCCCGATCGTCTTCTGCGTCATCTCCCGCTACCACGGCGGTGCGTTCGTGGTGTTCTCCAAGGCGCTCAACCCGCGCATGACCGTTCTGGCACTCGAGGGGTCGTTCGCATCCGTGATCGGCGGCGCCCCGGCGGCTGCTGTCGTGTTCTCGAGGGACGTGGACGCCCGGACGGCCGCCGACCCCCGGCTGCGGGACCTGGAGTCCCAGATCGCGGAGGCATCGGGGGTCGAGCACGCCCGGCTGACCACCGAGCTGGCCGAGGTCAGGTCCTCGGTGCGGGCCGAGAAGATCAGCGAGGTCGCCGCCGAGTTCGACACGGTGCACGACATCCACCGCGCGGTCGAGGTCGGCTCCGTCGATGCCGTGATCAACGCCCGCGAGCTGCGTCCCCAGATCATCGCGGCGATCGAGCGTGGCCTGAGGTGACCGTGGTCCGCGCGGAGGGGTCGTCCGCCGCGGCCTGATGAGGCATCATCGGGGAGTGCAGACGTCCACGTCACGTTCCGCCGCTCCGGACATGTCCGGGGTCGTGGGAGCCGCGGGTCGATACCCCGTACAGGCTCCCGTCGCGTTACCGATCACTCTGGCGGGGCGCGGTCTGCTCACCGCGGGTCCGCTCCGCATGTACACCTGCGGGATCACGCCGTACGACGTGACGCACGTCGGTCACGCATCCACGTTCGTCTGGGCCGACCTGATCGCGTCCCTCGCCCACGCCACCGGCGCGGAAGCCCTGATGTGCCGCAACGTGACGGACATCGACGACGTACTCACCGCGGCGGCGAGCAGGCGGGGCAGGCACTACGACGAGTTCGCGCTCACCCAGGAGTTCCTGTTCGAGCGAGACATGCGGGCGCTTGCCGTCACGCAGCCTCGACTCACTCCACACGCTCGCGGCCACATCAGGTCCGTCCTGCGGCTTGCTGCGGCCTTGATCCAGGCGGACGCGGCCTACGAGCGTGACGGGTACGTGTACTTCCGGGGCCACGCCGTGCCCGGAGCCGCCGGGTTGAGCGAGGAGTCGGCCCTCGCGGCCTCGCGGGCGTTCGGCGACCAGCACGACGTGCCCGGCCGCGAGTCGCCGTTCGACGTCCCCGTGTGGCGTCCCTCTCCCGAGGACCATCCCGCCTGGCCCAGTCCGTGGGGCTGGGGTCGACCCGGCTGGCACGCGGAGTGCGCCGGCATGGCAGTGGCGTGCCTGGGAAGCTCCGTGGACGTGCTGCTCGGTGGCAGCGACCTGGCGTTCCCGCATCACGCCTACCAGGCCGCCATGGTCGAGGCCGCCACCGGCGTCGCCCCGTTCGCCCGGGCCGTCGTGCACGTGGGGGAGGTGCGTCTCGCAGGCGAGAAGATGGCCAAGTCCACGCAGAACCTGGTGCTGGTCGGTGAACTTCTCGAGCGGTACCCCGGCCCGGTGGTCCGCCTGACGCTGCTCAACCGGGCGTGGTCCCAGCCGTGGGACTGCGACGACGCGGAGTTCGACCGTACGGCCGGCGACCTGGAGAGGTTGTACGCGGCCGCCGGGACCTCCGCCGCCGACGCGTCGGCACGCGACGAGGTGCTCCGGCTGCTCGCCGACGACCTGGACGTGCCCGCGGCAGTGGACCTGGCCGAGACCGAAGGCGGTGAAGCGGCACGTTTCCTGCTGGACGTGCTGAAGCTGCGTGAGGTGCCACCGTCGGCCTGGCGAGGGTGACCAGAGCTCGCGTCCCTGTGGCTGCGAGGCTCGTCACGTTTCCCGTGCCGGGCCGGGTGGCGAAGGAATTTTCCGAAGTGGTGACGGGCTCTCCCACCGGAGCGTCACGTCTTCCCAACCCCTGAGGAGCACCCAATGAGCAAGATCCTGTTCGTGGTCACCGGAGCGCAGTTCTGGACGCTGGCCGACGGTACGCAGCACCCGACCGGCTACTGGGCCGAGGAGCTGGTCGCGCCCTACCGGGAGTTCACCCAGGCCGGGCACGAGGTCGTCGTGGCGACGCCCGGGGGAGTCGTGCCGGTCGTGGACCAGGCCAGCCTCGCCCCCGAGGTGAACGGCGGTCAGGACAAGGCCGACGCCATCAAGGCCGAGCTGGAGCGGATCGTCGAGCTCGAGGCGCCCGTGAAGCTCGAGGACGTGGACCTCGCCGACTTCGCCGCGGTCTTCTACCCCGGCGGCCACGGCCCCATGGAGGACCTGGCCGTGGACGCCACGTCGGCTGCGCTGCTCGTGGACACGTTGGGCTCGGGGAAGCCGCTCGGCATCGTGTGCCACGCGCCGGCCGCGCTCCTGGCGACGCAGGACGAGGTGGGCACCTCGCCGTTCGCGACGTACCGGCTGACCGGCTTCACGAACGCCGAGGAGGCTCAGGCCGGTCTGGCCGACAAGGCCAAGTGGCTGTTGCAGGACCGTCTCGTCGCCCTCGGCGCGGACTTCCAGGAGGGCGAGCCGTGGGCCCAGCACGTGGTCGTCGACCGGAACCTGTACACCGGGCAGAACCCGGCCTCGTCCGGCCCGCTGGCCGCCGAGATGCTGAAGTCGCTCGACGGTTCCTGACACTGGTCGAAGGCGAGGCGGTGTGGTCACGATGCCCTCCTTCATCGCCAGACCCTCTACGTCACCGTAGGTGTCGGCGGGTGCAGCCCAGGAGAGCGAGGGGCTCGCCGGTGTCAGGATCGAGAACGATCACCCTCGCCGTCGGGCAGCAGCCGCCCGATTCCCCGGGCCGCGACCTGGAGCGCGCTCACCAGACGGGGACGCTCGGTGCGCAAGGACGGCACCACGATCCCGAGTGCGGCCACGACGCGGGCTCCGCTGCGCACCGGGACGGCCACCGAGCAGCCGCCCAGGCTCATCTCCTCGACGGTCGTGGCGTAGTCGTCGCGCAGCACCCGCGCGAGCTGCCGGCGGAGCAGGCCCGGCTGGGTGATGGTGTACGGCGTGATGCGGGTCAGGTGTGCCATCACCTGCTGCTGCACGTCGTCCGGGGCGTGCGCGAGGAGCACCTTGCCGACGCCGGTGGCGTGCATCGGTAGCCGAGAGCCGATCGTGCTGACGATCGGCACGGACGTGTTCCCGCGCAGCCGGTCGAGGTAGAGCACCTCGGTGTCGTCGCGCACCGCGAGGTGCACGGTGGCCAGCGTCGCGCCGTACAGGTCGTGGAGGTAGGGCGAGGCCAGCTCGCGCAGCCCGGTCTGTGCCGGCGCGAGGAGGCCGAGGTCCCACAGGCGCCGCCCGACGGCGTACTGGCCGGTGCGGGTCCGGGTGAGGGCGCCCCAGGCGACCAGCTCGCCGACCAGGCGGTGCGCCGTGGGCAGTGGAAGGTCAGCGCGCTCCGCGAGCGCGCTGAGGGTGAGCCGCCGGTGGTCGGCGTCGAACGCGGCGAGCAGCGCGAGCGCCCTGCTGGTGACGCTGGCGCCGCGGCGGGAGGAGTTGCCGGCCATCCGGCCAGTGTCCCACCCGGGTTCCACTGAGCGGAAGTTGCGGTTCGCGCGGGGGTGACCCACGACGCACACTCGGTGACATGCCCGTGTCCGTCACCAGCACGCAGGTCGGCCTCGCCGGAGGGCGGCGAGCTGACCATGCCGGTTCGCTCGGAGGCGGGCTCCTCCTTCCTGGCCAGGCCTGTGCCGGCCGGCCCTCCACGAGAAAGGCGGTCCGGTGACCGAGCTCGAGACCCAAGCCGCGATCAGCGACGAGATCGCGGCGATCAGCAAGGTGTACGAGGCCGCCGGCGCCGTCGAGTCGCAGCCGCGGACCGACTACCCGCCGTACCGCTCCAGCCTGCTGCGCCACCCGACCAAGGACCTGCACCACGCCGACCCGGAGGGGGTCGAGCTGTGGGCACCCTGCTTCGGCGAGCGCGACGTCGACCCGCTCGAGGCGGACCTGACGATCCAGCACGGCGGCGATCCGGTGGGGGAGCGGATGGTGGTCACCGGCCGGGTGCTCGACGGCGAGGGCCGCCCGGTGCGCCGGCAGCTCGTGGAGATCTGGCAGGCCAACGCGGGCGGTCGCTACGTGCACAAGCGCGACCAGCACCCGGCCGCGCTGGACCCGAACTTCACCGGCGTCGGCCGCTGCCTGACCGACGACGCCGGCGTCTACCGGTTCACCACGATCAAGCCGGGGCCCTACCCGTGGCGCAACCACCGCAACGCGTGGCGGCCGGCGCACATCCACTTCTCGCTGTTCGGCACGGAGTTCACCCAGCGGATGGTCACCCAGATGTACTTCCCGGGCGACCCGCTGTTCGCGCTCGACCCGATCTACCAGTCGATCCTCGACCCGGTGGCCCGTGGCCGGTTGGTGGCGGCCTACGACCACGACCTGACCCAGCCCGAGTGGAGCACCGGCTACCGCTGGGACATCGTGCTCACCGGTTCGCACCGCACCCCGACGGAGGACGCATGACCGCCACCCCGGGCCAGACCGTCGGCCCGTTCTTCCACTACGCCCTGCCGTACGCCGGGGACCGCGACCTGGTCGCCCCGGGGACGCCGGGCGCCGTACGCCTGCACGGCACCGTGTACGACGGAGCGGGCGCGGGTGTCCCGGACGCTCTGGTGGAGCTGTGGCAGAGCGACCCGCAGGGGCAGGTCGTGCAGCGGCAGGGCTCGCTGCGCCGCGACGGCCACACCTTCACCGGCTTCGGCCGGGCGAGCACCGACCGGACGGGGGAGTACACCTTCACCACGCTCGTGCCCGGCGGGGTCGACGGCGTGCTGCCGTTCTTCGCGCTCACGGTCTTCGCGCGCGGGCTGCTCAACCGGCTCTTCACCCGCGCCTACCTGCCGCTGGGCGACGCCGCCCCGGACGCCCTGCTCGGCTCCGTCGACGCAGCCCGGCGCACGACGCTGCTGTGCGAGCCCGACGAGCACGGCTACCGCTTCGACGTCCGGCTGATGGGCGAGGGCGAGACCGTCTTCCTGCGTTATCCGGGACACTGAGCAGGTGAGCGCACTCCTGTGGCCCGGCGACGACCGGGCCGGCGACCTGATGTCCGACGCCGCGGTGCTCGCGGCGATGGTGGAGGTCGAGCAGGCGTGGCTGGCGTCGCTGGTTGCCTCGGGCATCGCGCCGGCGTCGGCGAAGCACGACCTGGCCGGCCTGGTCGGTGCCGACGACCTGCCCGTGCTGGCGGCGGGCGCCGAGAACGGCGGCACCCCGGTGCTGCCGCTGCTCGCGCTGCTGCGAGAGCGCGTCGGCGAGGGGGATGCGGCCCGCTGGCTGCACAAGGGCCTGACCAGCCAGGACGTCGTCGACACGGCCCTGGTGCTGGCGGCCCGCGCGGCGACCGGCGCGCTGCGCCGCTCCCTCCTCGCGCAGACCCAGACCTTGACCCGGCTCGTCGAGGAGCATCGCGGCACCCCGATGGTCGCCCGGACCCTGACCCAGCACGCGGTACCGACCACGTTCGGCCTCAAGGCCGCGGGCTGGCTGACGGGCGTCCTCGACGCCCACGACGATCTCGCCGCGCTCGCGTTCCCCGTGCAGGTCGGCGGGGCCGCAGGCACCCTGGCCGCGCTCGTCGAGCTCGGGGGCGCGGAGGCCGCACGCGACTGCTGCCTCATCACCGCCCGGGCGCTGGGCCTCGACAAGGCGTCGCCCTGGCACACCACGCGGTCGGCGGTCACCAGGGCCGGCGACGCGGCCGTGCGCTGCACCGACGCCTGGGGCCGGATCGCCAACGACGTGCTCGCGCTGTCCCGCCCCGAGGTCGGCGAGCTCGCCGAGGGTGCCGGTGGCGGGTCGTCGACGATGCCGCACAAGGCCAACCCGGTCCTGTCCACGCTGGTCCGCCGCGCGGCCCTGGCCGCCCCGGCACTCGGCGCGACCCTCCACCTGGCGGCGGCCGAGCAGGTCGACGAGCGGGCCGACGGCGGTTGGCACGTGGAGTGGGACACGCTGGCCACGCTGCTGCGCCGCGCGGTGGTCGCGGGCGAGCAGACCGCCGACCTGCTCGCGGGCCTGCGGGTGCACGCCGACCGGATGGCCGCCACCCTCGAGCACGTCCACGACGACGTGCGCGCCGAGCAGCGCTCGATGGCGGCGCTCGCCGGCCGCCCACCCCACGACGACTACCTCGGCCTCGGCGCCGACGTGGTCGACGCGGTCCTGACCCGGGCCGCACGCCTCACGAACGGAGCAGGTGCATGACCGTCACCGCCGTCCGCCTCGGCGGGCGCCCCGACCTCCCGCTGCTGGTCCTCGGGCCCTCCTTGGGCACCTCCGCGACCGCCCTGTGGTCGGCGGCCGCGCGGCACCTGGCCCGGGACTTCCAGGTGGTGGCGTGGGACCTCCCGGGCCACGGCACCAACAGGATTCCCCTGGAGGACGAGGACCCTCTCACCATCGCCGGTCTGGCGGCCGACGTGCTGGAGGTCGTGGACAGCCTCGTTGACGGGTTCGGCCCCGCGTCGTTCCACTACGCCGGCGTCTCGGTCGGCGGCGCCGTCGGCCTCCAGCTGCTGCTCGACGCGCCCCAGCGGGTCGCGAGCGCCACGCTGCTCTGCACCGGCGCACGGATCGGCTCTCCCGAGAGCTGGCAGGAGCGCGTCGAGACCGTCCGGGCCTCGGGCACGCCGGCGCTGGTGAGCGCGTCCGCGCAACGCTGGTTCGGCCCCGGCTTCCTCGACCGCGAGCCCGAACGCGGCTCTGCCCTGCTGCACGCGCTCCAGGACGCCGACGACGCCGGCTACGCAGCGGTGTGCGGGGCACTGGCCGCGTACGACGTACGCGACCGGCTCGGGGAGGTGAAGGTGCCCCTGCTGTGCGTGGCCGGGTCGACCGACGTCACCACGCCGCCGAGCGACCTGGCCCTGGTCGCGCAGGGGGTTGCCGACGGCCGGCTCGTCGTCCTCGACGGCGTCGCCCACCTGGCCCCCGCCGAGGCGCCGGAGGAGGTCGCGCGGCTGGTCCGCGCGCAGGCGTACGGCGTTCCCGAGCGTGACGACCTGACGGTGGCGCAGGTCCGCGAGCAGGGGATGGCGGTGCGCCGCGAGGTGCTCGGCTCGGAGCACGTGGAGCGGGCCACGGCCGCCGCCACCGACCTGACCTCGGACTTCCAGCAGTTCATCACCGAGTACGCCTGGGGTGGGATCTGGACCCGCCCCGGTCTCGACCGGCGCTCACGCTCGCTGGTCACGCTGACCGCGCTGGTAGCCCGTGGCCACCACGAGGAGCTCGCGATGCACGTCCGCGCGGCCCGCACCAACGGCGTCAGCGTGGAGGAGATCAAGGAGGTGCTGCTGCAGACCGCGATCTACTGCGGCGTACCCGACGCCAACACGGCCTTCCGGATCGCCCAGCGGGTGCTGGAGGAGATGGGCGAGGCCTAGTGCTGCGCCGGAGCACGGCCGCGCGGATGTCCGCGTGCCGTACCGCCGGGCCGGAGCAGCGACGTGGAAGGATTCGAGCCGATGGACGACATGGACTGCGACAGCTGCGGCGCCAGGATGCGCTGGGAGACGTCCCACTCGCGATGCGACCGGTGCGGCTACATCCGCCCGTGCTGTGAAGGCGCACCGGTGAGCGCGAGCTGCGTGGTGCCTCGCGCCGAGTAGCGCGCTGAGTCTCAGCGTTCTTCGGCCGCGTGCTCACGCGCGCAGGCGACGACCGCCGTCAGGTCGAGCCCGTACGTCGACCCGTTGCCGGCCGCGTACCGGTCGAGCCTGCCCGCTCCTCGCTCGAGGAGCCGGACCGCGCCGACGCTGTTGCCGCGAGCAGCATGGGTGAGACCCACGCAGATCTGGGCGAGCCCCTGCCACAGGTCTCGCTCCTTGTCCGGACCAGCCTTCCACCGGGCCTCGAGGACCTCGTGGGCGGAGAACGGCCTTCCCGCCTGGACGAGCTGTCGGGCGAAGTCCAGGGTCTCGGTCGGCGGCAGCGGCTCCTCCGAGACCGGCTCGACGCCGGTGGCTCCATACGGCAGGGGCCGGCCGAGAGCGTCACGCGGTCGTTCCTGACGGGGACGGCCGGCGGTGTCCCGGTCCCGGTCGCCGGTCATCGGCGGCACCCCTGTGAGCGGCCCTGGACGAATCCCAACAGCATGAGCGCCATGCTAGGTGCCGGTGTCCCTCAGCCCCAGCAGAGGCAGAGCGGGTGCCCGGCCGGGTCGGCGTCCACACCGCTGTGCGCAGCGCGTCACTCCGGGCGGTCCGGCGCCGCGCCGCTGGACTCGCGCACCACCAGGTGCGTAGGCAGCACGCGCGCGGGGGTGTCCCGGGTGCCGCTGCCCGCCTGCTGGGCGAGGCTGGTGATCGCGCGTGCGCCGGCCTCCTCGGTCCGCTCGGCCAGCGTGGTGAGCGGCGGGTGGCAGAAGTCGGAGCCGAAGACGTTGTCGAAGCCGACCACGGTGACCTCCTCGGGGACCGCGACGCCGCGGGCGGACAGGCGGTTGAGCACGCCGATGGCCAGCATGTCGTTGTGCGCGACCACCGCCGTGGCCCGGTGCGCGAGCACGGCGTCGGCGGCCGCGGGTCCCGAGGCGAGGGTGGGGAGGTAGGGCCCGAAGCGGGATGCCTCCAGGCCGTGCTCGCGGGCGGCTGCCCGCAGGCCGGCCCAGCGACGGGCGCCCGACCAGGACTCGGCCGGCCCGCCCAGGAACACGAACGACCGGTGCCCGTGCGAGGCGAGGTGGGCCACGATCTGCCGGGTGCCCTCGTCGTAGTCGGCGACCACGCTGGCCAGGCCGGTGCAGGCCCGGTTGACCAGCACCACCCGGTTGAGCTCCGCGGTCCGTCGGAGCACGGGGTCGGGCATCCGTGAGGCCATCAGCACGAAGCCGTCGACGGCCGGGCCGAGGCGACGTACGAGCTGCTCCTCGTGGGCCGGGTTCTCCTGGGCGTCGGCCAGCACCAGGGTCAGCCCCGCCTGGGCGGCGGCACGCTCCGCGCCCTTGATCACGCCGGCGAAGTACGGGTTGGTGATGTCGGGGACCACCAGCGCCACGGTGTTGCTGCGCCCGGACTCCAGCGCCTGGGCGGCCGGGTTGGGCGCGTAGCCCAGCCGCTCGGCCACCGCGAGCACGTGGTCGCGGGTGGTCGCGTTGACCCGGCCGGGGCGCGTGAACGCCCGCGAGACGGTGGACGCGGCCACCCCGGCCTCGCGTGCGACGTCGGTGATCGTCGGCCGGCGCCGGGGTCCCGTCGGGGTCACCTGGACAGGGTATGGCAACTTTTGGCAAACGATTGCCAGTGATCACCGTCACTCCTAGCGTCACAGGCAACCGAGCAGCTGAGACGCTCGCCACATCCCGGAAGAGGCTCACATGGACACCACGACCGAACGGCGCCGGACCCCCGGCAAGGCCGCGCTCGCAGCCTGGAGCGGCAGCGCGCTCGAGTACTACGACCTGGCGATCTACGGCACCGCGGCGGCGCTGGTCTTCCCGAAGATCTTCTTTCCGGAGGGAAACGAGTCCGCGGCCACCATCGCCGCGTTCGCGACCTTCGGCGTGGCGTACGTCGCCCGCCCGATCGGCTCGTTCGTGATGGGTCACATCGGCGACCGGCTGGGCCGCAAGAAGGTCATGGTCGGCACCCTGCTGCTGATGGGCATCTCCACCTTCCTGGTCGGCTGCCTGCCGACGTACCCGCAGGTCGGGCTGCTCGCCCCGGCCCTCCTCGTCCTGCTCCGGCTCCTCCAGGGCCTCTCGGCCGCCGGGGAGCAGGCCGGTGCCAACTCGATGTCCTTCGAGCACGCGCCCGACGACCGGCGCGGCTTCTTCACCAGTTTCACGCTGAGCGGCACCCAGGGCGGTCAGGTGCTCGCCCCGGCGGTCTTCCTCCCGCTGGCCGCGATCCTCCCCGAGGACCAGCTGCTCAGCTGGGGCTGGCGGGTGCCGTTCTGGGCCAGCGCGGTCGTGGTCGTCCTCGGCCTGGTGATCCGGACCCGGCTCGACGAGACCCCCGCCTTCGAGTCCGACGTGATCGACGCCGAGGTCACCCGGCCGCCGCTCGCCGAGCTGTTCGCCCACCACTGGAAGAGCGTCCTGCGGGTCTTCTTCGCGGCGTTCATCGCGATGGTCAACACGATGTTCCAGGTCTTCGCGCTCAACTTCGCGACGTCCGAGGACTACGGCATCCAGATCAGCAGCTCCACGATGCTGTGGCTGGCGATCGTGGCCAACCTGGTCGCCATCGCGACCATCCCGTTCTGGGCCCGGCTGTCGGACCGGGTCGGCCGCAAGCCGGTCTTCGTCACCGGGCTGCTCGGCAGCGCCGTCCTGGTGACCGCCTTCCTCGGCGCGATCGCGTCCGGCAGCGTGGTGCTCACCTTCGTCCTCGGTGTGCTGCTCGCCGGCGTCGTCTACTCGATGCCCAACGCGGTCTGGCCGGCCACCTACGCGGAGTACTTCCCGACCAAGGTCCGGCTGTCCGGCATGGCGATCGGCACCCAGTTCGGGTTCGCGCTCGCCGGCTTCACCCCCACCATCGCCGGCGCCCTGATGGCCGGCGAGGCCGACAACTGGGTCCGGGTGGCCGCGATGGCCTCGGGTGCCTGCGTGATCTCCGCGATCGCCGTCGCGACCGGTCCCCGCGACACTCACCTGGTGCCGACCCCGCAGCTCGGCGCCCGGACCGCGCGTGCCCGCGTGGTCGAGGTGCCGGCATGAGCCGGCCGGTGGTCGCGGTCCTCAACGGCCCCAACCTCAACCTGCTCGGCCAGCGGGAGCCCGCGCTCTACGGCCACGAGACGCTCGCCGACGTCGAGGAGCTGTGCCGGCGCACCGCCGACCGCCACGGCTGCGACGTCGACCTGCGGCAGACCAACCACGAGGGCGTGCTCGTCGACTGGGTGCACGAGCTGCGGGAGAGCGCGACCGGCATCGTGGTCAACGCCGGCGCCTACACGCACACCTCGATCGCACTGCGCGACGCGCTGGCGACCGTCCCCGGTCCGGTGGTCGAGGTGCACCTCACCAACGTGCACGCCCGCGAGGACTTCCGGCACCGGTCCTACCTCGCAGACGTGGCCACGGCCGTCGTCGCCGGGCTCGGCCCCGCCGGATACGCCGCCGCGGTGGAGTACGTCGCGACCCGCGCCACTGCACCGGTGGTGGTGTCCGCATGAGCGCCGAGCAGACGTCGTACCTCCTCGGGCTGGTGGGCGACGGCATCGGTGCCTCGCTGACCCCGGCGATGCAGGAGCGGGAGGGGCGCGAGTCCGGACTCGAGGTGAGCTACCGCCTCCTCGACGCGACGCGGCGAGGGTTCGGGGTCGATGACCTACCCGAGCTGCTCACCTGGGCGCAGCGGCTCGGCTTCGACGGGCTGAACGTCACCCACCCGTTCAAGCAGGCCGTCGTGCCGCTCCTCGACGAGCTGTCCGAGGACGCCACCGACCTCGGCGCAGTCAACACCGTGGTGTTCCGCGACGGTCGGAGCCTCGGCCGCAACACCGACTGGTCGGGCTATGGCCGGGCGTTCCGCCAGGCGCTCCCGGACGCCGTCGAGGACCGGGTGGTCCTCGTAGGCGCCGGTGGTGCGGGCGTCGCGGTGGGCTACGGCCTGCTGGAGCAGGGCGCGGAGCACGTCTGGGTCCTGGACTCCGACCGGGACCGGGCCGACGCCTGCATGGTGCGCCTGGCAAAGCGCTTCGGCGACGACCGGGTGAGCGTCGCGGGTGACCTCGATCGCGCGCTGGCCGACGCCCAGGGGCTGGTCAACGCCACCCCGGTCGGCATGCTCGGCCACCCCGGCATGTCCGTCCCCGGGCGCCTCGTGCGCGAGGAGCTCTGGTTCTCCGACGTCGTCTACTTCCCGCTGGAGACCGAGCTGGTCGCGCTGGCCCGCTCCCGCGGCTGCCGGGTGGTCCCCGGTGGCGGCATGGCGGTGCACCAGGCGGTCGGCGCGTTCGAGTACTTCACCGGCCGGCCCGCCGACGCGCGTCGGATGGCGCGCCACTTCGAGGAGCTGACCGCCTGATGCGCACCGGGATCGCGACCCTGTCCGTCCGCGGCCGGCTGCTCGACAAGCTTCCCGCCATCGCGGCCGCCGGGTTCGACGGCATCGAGGTCTTCGACAACGACCTGGTCGCCTGCCCGGCGCCGCCGCGCGAGGTCGCCGCCCGCTGCGCCGACCTCGGCCTCACCATCGACCTGTTCCAGCCGGTGCGGGACGCCGCCGGTGTGGCGCCGGAGGCCTTCCCCGAGACCCTGCGTCGGGTCCGCGCCAAGCTGGCGGTCGCCGCCGAGCTGGGGGCGCCGGTGGTGCTCGCCTGCTCGCACGTCGGGGACGCCTCCGTCGACGACCTCGACCTGCTCGCCGGGCAGCTGCACGCCCTCGGTGACGCGGCCGCCGAGTACGGGCTGACCATCGCCTACGAGGCCCTGGCCTGGGGTCGTCACGTCAACCGCGTCGGCCAGGCCTGGGAGGTCGTACAGCGCGCCGACCACCTGGCCGTGACGCTGGCCGTCGACACCTTCCACATGCTCGCCCGCGGCGACGACGGCACCGCGCTCGCCGACGTACCGGGTGACCGGATCGGCTTCGTGCAGGTCGCGGACGGGCCGCTGCTCCGGATGGACGTGCTCGAGTGGAGCCGGCACTTCCGCTGCTTCCCCGGCCAGGGCGTCCTCGACGTCGTCGGCGTCGTCGCGGCGAGCCTGGAGGCGGGCTACCGCGGACCGGTCTCGCTCGAGGTCTTCAGCGACGTGGTCCGCGAGGCGGACCCGTTCGTCACCGCCCGCGACGGCTACCGGTCACTGGTCTTCCTCGAGGACCAGCTCGCCGCCCGGCTCACCGACCCGGCGGCGTCGGCCGTGGCGGCGCCCCCATCGGGGCCGGCGCGCACCGACCTCGCCTTCGTCGAGCTCGCCAACCCCGACGGTTCGCCCGAGCCGGCCGCGCTCCTCGACTCGCTCGGCTTCGTGCGGGCCGGCGAGCACCGCAGCAAGCCGGTGTCGATGTGGCGCAACGGGGACGCGTACGTCGTCCTCAACGACACCGCGGGGGCGAGTCGCTGGCACGCGCTCGGGGTGGCTACGCCCCAGGTGGAGACGGTCGCGGCGCGCGCCAAGGCGCTGCTCTGGCCGGCGATCGACCGGACCCGGGGCGAGGGCGAGGCGCGGCTCCCGGGGATCACCTCCCCGTCGGGGGTGCACGTCTTCGTGAGCGCGGGAGCCGGTGAGCATGACGACTGGCGCGGCGACTTCGGGCTCGGGCCGGGCGGTGCCGGTGACGGCTGGTCCGGCCTGGACCACGTCGGGGTCGCCGTACCCGCCGACCGGTTCAACGAGGAGGTCGGCTTCCTGCGCACGGTCTTCGACCTCGAGCCGGCCCCGGTCGAGGAGTTCTGGGAGCCGCAGGGCCGGCTCCGTAGCCGGGCGCTGCGACCCGCGCACGGCGACACGCGCCTGGTCCTCAACGTCGAGGACGTCCGGTCGCGTGCACCGCGGCAGGGCATCACCCAGGTGGCCTTCGCCTGCGAGAACCTGCTGGCGAAGGTGCGGCTGCTGCGCGGCCGTGGTGTCCCGCTTATGGCGGTGCCCGGCAACTACTACGTCGACCTCGCGGCGCGCTTCGACCTGCCCGAGGCGACCCTCGCCGAGCTCCGTGAGCACGGCGTGCTCTACGACCGGGTGGGTGACGGCGAGCTGCTGCACGTCTACACCGACGTGCTGGCGACCGGCTTCTACGTCGAGCTGCTCGAGCGCCGCGGGGGCTACGACGGCTACGGCAGCGCCAACACCCACGTGCGGTTGGCAGCGCAGCTGCCCTGACCCACGACGTCCGCACAAAGAACATGTGTCCGCATCCCCACCAAGTGAGGTCCTCCGCATGACCGCTTCCTTCGTGTACGCCGCCGCGCGCACCCCGTTCGGCCGCTTCGGCGGCGCCCTCGCCGAGGTCCGCCCCGACGACCTCGCGGCGGCCGCGCTGACCGGCGTGCTGGGCAGGGTCCCTGTCCTGGACCCGGCCGAGGTCGGCGACGTGGTCTGGGGCAACGCCAACGGCGCCGGGGAGGACAACCGCAACGTCGGCCGGATGGCGGTGCTGCTGGCCGGGCTGCCGGTCACTGTCCCCGCCACCACGGTCAACCGGCTGTGCGGCTCCTCGCTGGACGCGGCGATCCTGGCCTCGCGGACGGTGGAGTCGGGCGACGCGGACGTCGTGGTGGCCGGCGGCGTGGAGTCGATGACCCGGGCCCCCTGGGTGCTCCCGAAGCCGACCCGGGCGTTCCCGGCCGGCAACGTCACCGCGGTCTCGACGACGCTCGGCTGGCGGCTGGTCAACGAGCGGATGCCGGCGGAGTGGACGGTCTCGCTGGGGGAGTGCAACGAGCAGCTCCAGGAGCGGTTCGCCATCTCCCGTGCGCGGCAGGACGCCTTCGCCGCACGGTCGCACCGGCTCGCCGACGAGGCCTGGTCGGCGGGCTTCTACGACGACCTGGTGGTCCCGGTGCCGGGCGCGGACCTGGCGCGCGACGAGACCATCCGTCCGGGCAGCACCCCCGAGACGCTGGCCGGGCTGAAGCCCTCCTTCCGGCCCGGCGGCACCATCACCGCCGGCAACGCCTCGCCGCTCAACGACGGTGCGTCCGCCCTGGTCGTCGGCAGCGAGAAGGCCGCCGACCGGATCGGGCGCGCGCCGCTGGCCCGCATCGCGGGCCGTGGCGTGTCCGCGCTCGAGCCGCAGATGTTCGGGTTCGCACCCGTCGAGGCCGCGGAGCGGGCGCTCGCCCGCTCCGGCATCACCTGGGCGGACGTGGCCGCGGTCGAGCTCAACGAGGCATTCGCCGTGCAGTCGCTCGCGTGCGTCGACGTCTGGAAGATCGACCCCGAGATCGTCAACACCAAGGGCGGGGCCATCGCCATCGGGCACCCGTTGGGCGCCTCCGGTGGACGCATCGTCGGCACGCTCGCCGCCCGGCTCGCCGAGACCGGCGACCGGTGGGGCGTGGCCGCGATCTGCATCGGCGTCGGCCAGGCGCTCGCGGTGGTGCTGGAGAATCCGGAGGCCACCCGATGACGACCGTCTGCTCTTCGTACGACGAGGCGGTGGCGGGCATCGCCGACGGGTCGACCGTGCTGGTCGGGGGCTTCGGGATGGCCGGCATGCCGGTCCTGCTCATCGACGCGCTGATCCGCCAGGGCGCCACCGACCTCACGGTCGTGTCCAACAACGCCGGCAACGGCGACACCGGCCTGGCCGCACTGCTCGCCGCCAGGCGGGTCCGCAAGATCGTCTGCTCGTTCCCGCGGCAGTCCGACTCCTGGGTCTTCGACGGCCTCTACCGTGCCGGCGAGATCGAGCTCGAGGTGGTGCCGCAGGGCAACCTCGCCGAGCGGATGCGCGCGGCCGGCGCGGGCATCGGCGCGTTCTTCTGCCCGACCGGCGTCGGCACCCCCCTCGCCGAGGGCAAGGAGGTCCGGGAGATCGACGGCCGCACCTACCTCCTGGAGTACCCCCTCAAGGGCGACGTCGCGCTCATCGGCGCCCACGTCGCCGATCGGATGGGCAACCTCGTCTACCGCAAGACCGCCCGCAACTTCGGCCCGGTGATGGCAGCCGCGGCGGCCACCACGGTCGTCCAGGTCTCGCAGGTCGTCGACGTCGGCGCACTCGACCCGGAGGTCGTGGTCACGCCGGGCATCTACGTCGACCGAGTCGTGAGCCAGGAGGTGGCGGCATGACCGCGCAGACCCACGAGGTGGTCGAGCACCTCGACCGTGGCCCGCTGGGCAAGGACGAGATCGCGGCGCGCGTCGCCCGCGACATCCCGCGGGGTGCCTACGTCAACCTCGGCATCGGGCAGCCCACCCTGGTCGCCGACCACCTGCCGCCCGGCTCGGGCGTGTTGCTGCACACCGAGAACGGCATGCTCAACATGGGCCCGGCCGCGCACGCCGACGACGTCGACCCGGACCTCACCAATGCCGGCAAGGTCCCGGTGACCGAGCTGCCGGGGGCGTCGTACTTCCACCACGCCGACTCGTTCGCGATGATGCGCGGGGGCCACCTCGACGTCTGCGTCCTCGGTGCCTTCCAGGTCTCCGCGCGCGGCGACCTGGCCAACTGGCACACCGGTGCTCCGGACGCGATCCCCGCGGTCGGTGGCGCGATGGACCTCGCCATCGGCGCGAAGAGCGTCTTGGTGATGATGACGCTCTTCGCCAAGGACGGCACCCCGAAGCTCGTCGACACCTGCACCTACCCGCTCACCGGCGTCGGCTGCGTCGACCGGGTCTACACCGACGTCGCCACGTTCGCCGTCGGCCTACTGGGCGTGCGGGTGCTGGAGACCTTCGGCACGTCGTACGACGAGCTGGCCGCCCGGCTCGACGTGCTCCCGGCCGCGCGAGCCTAGGCTTCCGTCGGCCCCCGGCGCCGCTTCAGGACGACTCCCGCCGTCGCGGCTCCGGCGACGCGGAACCGGGTTCGCGGGCCACGATGTGTTCCTCATGGTCGGCATCGAGAGGCTCGTCGTCGAATGGGCCGCCGTGCGCCGGCAGGCCGAGCAGTCCGTGCACTCGGCGTGCCTCTCGTACGCCTTGGGAAATGCTGTGCCACAGGTGGTCGTTGCCGAGCTCGGCGGCAAGACCCGAGAGCCGCAGCGCCTTGCGGACCGGCCACATGACGCGGACGAGGTAGAGGTCGACCCCCCGCTTGCGAAGCGCCGCCAGCAGGTCCGCGAGGGCGTCGGCGCTGGTCGTGTCCATCTGGTTGGTCGCCTCGAGGTCGAGCACCAGAGCGCGGGTGCCCGGTGCGGACTCAACCAGGGCGAGCACGGTGTCGTGGACGGGCGCCGCGGTGACCCAGAAGATCGGCACGTCGATGCGGAGCACCATCACCCCGGGGTACGTCGAGCGCTCCGCGTGGTTGCGGATGCTTCCCCAGGCCGCCTTCTCGTCGGCAACCTTGCCCATCACCTCGACGTCGACCCGGCTGGAGCGGAAGACCAGGCCCAGCACCGATCCGGCGACGGCCAGCAGGAGGCCGTTCAGCGGGCCGAATGCCAGCACGCCCACCGCAGCCACGACCGCGGCGACGATGTCGTTGCGGCGCACCCGGGCATAGCGGCGCAGCGCCGAGAAGTCCATCAGCTTCCACACCGCGTTGACCACGATCGCGCTCAACACGGCCCGGGGGAGCACCGACAGGGCGGGCGCGATGGCGACGCTGACGACCAGGGCCAACCCGGCCGCGGCCAGCCCGGCCATCTGCGTGCGCCCGCGAGCGTCACTGACCGCCGCCGTCTTGGACAGGCTCCCGGCCACCCCGAGCCCACCGAACAGCCCGCACGCGACGTTGGCCACGCCGGAGGCGAGCAGCTCCTGGTCGGCGTCGATCCGGTAGTCACCGCGGCCGGCGAAGAGGCGAGCCGCACTCAGGCCCTCCGCCAGGCCCACGAGGGCGAGCGCGGCTCCGGCGGTGAGCAAACCGGTCAGGTCCGCGGGGTCGACCGTGGGTACGCCCGGCGTGGGCAGCCCGCGCGGGACCGGGCCGACGACCTCGACACCGCGTGCCTGCAGATCCAGCGCCGCCGACATGGCCAGGCCGCCGACCAGCACCAGGAGTCCCCACGGGAACCTCGGCGCGAGACGGTAGCCACCGAAGAGGAGCACGAGCGACACGGCCGAGACGGCCACGGTCGCCAGGTCGGCGTCGCCGCGGGTGAGACTCGAACCCAGGGCACCCACCCGTTCGACCACCCTGCCCTGGGGGGTCGGCAGCCCGAGGAGGTGAGGCACCTCGTTGAGGATGACGAGCATGGTCAGGCCGAGGACGAAGCCGGTGACGATCGGCTTGGACAGGAACTCGGCCATCCACCCGATCCGGGCGAAGCCTGCCGCGACGAGCACCAGGCCTGAGCCCAGCGCCAGTGCGGCCGTGTACGCCGCCGCCTGCGACGTGCCTGCGACCCCGAAGCTGGCCAGGAAGGACCCGGACAGGACCGACACGGTCGACACGGGTCCCACCACGAGCTGGCGCGACGAGCCGAACACGGCGTACGCCACGAGCGCCACCGGGACCGCGTAGAGGCCCACCTCGACGGGGGCACCTGCGATCGACGCGTAGCCGAGAGCCTGCGGAACGGCGAGCGCCGCCACCACGGCCCCGGCGACGACGTCCCCGCGCAGCCAGGCAACCTGGTAGTGCGGCAACCAGGCGACCAGCGGGACCCGGCGCCAGCGTCGCTTCGAGACTGCCTGCGTGTCGTCGCTCATCTGGGGCCACCGTTCCACCACCGTGTCGCCAGGCTAGCGGAGGGTCCCGTCCCGCGGCTCGTCTGCGCGGGGTACATCTGCCGTGCGGACGGGTAGCGTGAACGGGACGAGTGTGGAGGCACGCGATGACCACCACCGAACGCTGGAACACCCACCCGAAGCAGTTCTGGCTGCGGGGAGGGCAACCGCCAGAACCGGTTCGCTTCGACGCGGACAACGGCATGTGGCACGTCTACGGCTATCCGGAGGCGCGGCACCTGCTGGCCGACACCACGACGTTCTCCTCGAACACCGGTCGTCTGATTCCCGAGGCCGAGGAGTTCTCCGCGGGAAGCCTCACGCAGCTCGACCCGCCCAGGCACACGAAGCTGCGCAAACTGGTCAACGCAGCGTTCACGCCCAGGGTCGTCGCCGGACTCGAACCTCGCATCAAGACCGTCGCCACCGACCTGCTCGACGCCGCTGCCCCGGACCGCATCGACCTCGTCGCCGACTTCGCCTACCCGCTGCCGGTGATCGTGATCGCCGAGCTGCTCGGGGTGCCCAGCAGCGACCGCGACCTGTTCCACCGGTGGGTCGACACGATGTTGTCGAGCTCGTCCGAGTTCTCGTTGCACGAGCGCAGCGTCAGCGAGGAACAGGAGTTCCAGGAATCCATGCGGCAGCTGAAGGAGATGAGCGCCTACATCGCAGAACACGCGGCGAGCCGCCGCAGGGAGCCCCGCGAGGACCTGCTCACCAGGCTCGTGGAGGCCGAGGTGGACGGGGCACGGCTGACCAACCAGGAAGTGGTCAACTTCGCCAGCCTGCTGCTGATCGCCGGGCACATCACCACCACCATGTTGGTGGGCAACACCGTCCTGTGCCTGGACGCCCATCCGCAGGAACGGGTCAGGGTGCAGGCCGACCGTTCGCTGGTTCCTGCCGCGATCGAGGAATCGCTGCGGGTGCTCACCCCCTTCCCGGTGCTCGGCCGCGTCACCAACACGGAAACAGACCTCGCTGGGCGAACGATCGGCGCCAACCAGCTGGTCATGGTGTGGGTTGCGGCGGCGAACCGCGATCCCCGCCAGTTCTCCCGGCCGCACGCGTTCGACATCGACCGCGACCCCAATCCGCACCTGGCTTTCGGGCGGGGCATCCACTTCTGCGTTGGCGCACCACTGGCCCGACTCGAAGGCAGGGTGGCAACGAATCTCCTGTTGGACCGCTACCCCGGCCTGCGGTGCGATCCGCAGGATCCGCCGGTCTTCCTGCCAACTCCGAACATGACCGGCGCTCAGAGGTTGCCGCTGGTTCTCGCGTGACTCGAACACCACCCGGGTGGACCTCAGCGGGTCGAGCGGCGCCCGTGATGGCAGGATGCGGCCCGTGACGATCATTGCGGCCGCGGACGGTTCAGCGCTCGGCAACCCCGGACCCGCCGGCTGGGCGTGGTACGTCGACGACGTCTGCTGGGCGGCCGGTGGCTGGGTCCACGGCACGAACAACAAGGCGGAGCTGACGGCTGTGCTCGACCTGCTGCAGCAGACCGCCCACCTCCCCGAGGACCTGCTCGTCTACTGCGACAGCACCTACGTCATCAACTCGATCACCAAGTGGATGTCCGGGTGGAAGCGGCGCGGGTGGAGGAAGGGCGACGGCAAGGTCGTCCTCAACGTCGAGATCATGAAGGCGTTGGACGAGGCGATGGAAGGTCGCCGCGTCAAGTTCGCATGGGTGAAGGGACATTCCGGCCACCCGCTCAACGAGGCGGCGGACCGCCTGGCGAACGGCGCGGCTGCGTCGTGGAAGAACCGTGAGGCTCCGGTGCCGGGTCCGGGCTTCCCGGGCGCCGTGAGCCGCCACCCCGAGGAGCGACCCGCACCGGTGGTCGAGGAGCCGGACCTCTTCGGCGGTCTGTGACGCCGCCCTTGCCCCACCGGGGGGACTCGAGACGGCCACACGCTGCCCGTGACACAACGGTCAGAGGTCCCTAGTCAGGCAACCCCGCGCCTCCCCAGACTGGCGAAGGAGACCAGAAAAGGGGAGCAGGACATGGTGAACGCACGGTCCGCCGTCACACTCGACCTGCGCGGTGTCCAGGACCTGGTGGACCTTCTCGATCGCCAGGGCTACACCGTGCTCGGCCCCACCGTCCGCGAGGGCGCTGTGGTGCCCGGGCCTCTGAAGTCGGTCGACGACCTCCCCCGCGGCTGGGGCGACAGGCAGGAGCCGGGAAGCTACCGGCTGCGGCGACGCGACGACGAGGCGCTCTTCGGGTACGCCGCGGACGCGGTCAGCTGGAAGTCCGTGCTCTTCCCGTCCCGCGAGCTCATCTGGGAGGGCAGCCGTACGCCGGACGGCTTCTCCATCGACGCCGGCGAGAGCCGCGGGGGGCTCGGCGACCCGCCGTACGCCATTCTCGGCATCCGCTCCTGTGACCTGCATGCCGTCGCCATCCACGACCGGGTGCTTCGGGATCGGGCCGATCCTGACGTCCGATACGCAGCACGCCGCAAGGACGCCTTCCTCGTCACGGTGTCCTGCTCCGACCCGAGCGGGACCTGCTTCTGTGTCTCCATGGGCACCGGGCCCCGTGCGGACTCGGGCTACGACCTCGCGCTCACCGAGCTGCTGGACGGGCAGCACACGTTCCTGGCGCACGCCGGCAGCGAGCGCGGCACCGATGTGCTCGACCGGATCCGGTCGCGACCGGCCGAGGAGGGCGACGTCCGGGCCGCCGAGGACGTGGTTGAGCGCTCGGTGCAGCACATGGGCCGCTCGATGGACACCCTGGACATTCGCACCCTGCTGTACGAGAACGCCGACCATCCTCGGTGGGACGACGTGGCCAGCCGGTGCCTGTCGTGCGGCAACTGCACGATGGTCTGCCCCACCTGCTTCTGCACCTCGACGGAGGATCACACCTCCCTGTCGGGTGACCGGGCCGAGCACTGGCGCATCTGGGACTCCTGCTTCACCTCAGACTTCTCCTACCTGCATGGCGGAAGCGTGCGCAGCAGCACGAAGTCTCGCTACCGGCAGTGGATGACCCACAAGCTGGCGTCGTGGATCGACCAGTTCGGGACCTCCGGCTGCGTCGGCTGCGGCCGCTGCCTCACGTGGTGCCCGGTCGGCATCGACATCACCGAGGAGGTGGCCGCCATCCGGGCCGACCCGCGGCCGTCCCCCGAGCCCGAGGGGAGGAGCTGAGATGCAGTCGCTCCAGGATCTCCTGATGGAGCATCCCTTCTTCGCGGGGCTCGACGACTCGACGGTCAGCATGCTCGTCGGATGCGCGAAGAACGTCCACTTCCGGGCGGGGGAGTACCTCTTCCACGAGGGCGAGCCGGCCGACCGCTTCTTCGTCGTACGACGAGGGCGCGTCGCGCTCGATGTCCACGTGCCGGGTCGGACGGAGTCGGTGGTCGACACGGTCGACCGGGGGGACGTGGTCGGCTGGTCCTGGCTGGTCCCGCCGTACCGCTGGTTCTTCGACGGCCGGGCGGTGCAGGACGTGTCCGCGGTCGTGGTGGACGCCTCCTGCCTGCGCGCGAAGTGCGAGGAGGACCCGACCCTGGGCTACGCCATGATGCAGCGGGTCGCCCAGGTGATGTACCACCGGTTGCAGTCGGCGCGCGTGCGGCTGCTCGACCTCTACGGAGCCGGCCGTGCCGGTTGAGGTCGCTGCCCCGTCGGCCCCGGCGGACGCCCTGCTGCCGCGTCCGTTCCGGGTCGTGGCCACCCGCCGGGACACCCGCGACACCGTGACCGTCGAGCTCGAGTCGCTGGACGGCGACGGATGTCCCTTCGCCGCCGGTCAGTTCACGATGCTGCAGGCGTTCGGGGTCGGCGAGGTGCCGATCTCGATCAGCGGTCACCCCGGTCGGCCGGACCGGTTGGTGCACACCATCCGCGACGTCGGCGGCGTGACGCAGGCGCTGTGCGAGGTGCGGGACGGCGACGTGCTGGGAGTCCGTGGCCCCTACGGCAGGGGCTGGGGCGTGTCGGACGCCGCCGGCGGCGACGTGGTCGTCATCGCCGGGGGGATCGGGCTCGCACCGTTGCGGGCCGCGGTGCTGGAGGTTCTCGCGGCCCGGCGCAGCTTCGGACGGGTCAGCGTGCTCTACGGCGCCAGGACCGAGGACGATGTCCTCTTCGGCGGCGACCTCGCCGACTGGGCCTCCGAGCCGGACGTGGAGGTGGCGGTCACCGTCGACCGGGCGGCCACCTCATGGGCGGGACACGTCGGCCTGGTCACCGATCTGGTCCGGGGCGCGTCGTTCGATCCGGCACGGACACTGGCGCTGGTGTGCGGGCCCGAGGTGATGATGCGGTACGTCGGGGCGGAGCTCACCGCACGGGGTGTGCCTCCCGACCGGGTCCGGCTGTCCCTCGAGCGCAACATGCGGTGCGGGGTGGGACTCTGCGGCCACTGCCAGCTGCGGGAGTACCTGCTCTGCGTCGACGGCCCGGTGCTCTCGCTCGACGCGGTCCGGCCGCTGCTCGGCGTGCGGGAGCTGTGATGACCGGGGCCGGCATGCCCAAGCCGAAGCTGGCCGTGTGGAAGTTCGCCAGCTGCGACGGTTGCCAGCTCACGCTGCTGAACTGCGAGGACGAGCTGCTCGAGCTGGCCGGGGAGGTCGAGATCGCCTACTTCCCGGAGGCGACGCGCGCGGTCGTCGCCGGGCCGTACGACCTCTCGCTGGTCGAGGGGTCGGTGACCACCGCCGACGATGCGATGCGGATCCAGCAGGTGCGCCAGAGCTCACGGCGCCTCGTCACCATCGGCGCCTGCGCCACCGCGGGCGGCATCCAGGCACTGCGGAACTTCGCCGACGTGGCCGAGTTCCGCGCAGCGGTCTACGCGCAGCCCGAGTACGTCGAGACGCTGGCCACCTCCACCCCGATCGCCGCGCACGTCCCGGTGGACTTCGAGCTGCGCGGCTGCCCGATCGACCCCGCCCAGCTGCTCGAGGTCGTCGCGGCGTTCCTGCAACGCCGCAAGCCCCGGATCACCGGTGAGAGCGTCTGCGTGGAGTGCAAACGACGGGGGAACGTCTGTGTCGTGGTCGCGCACGGCACCCCGTGCCTGGGCCCGGTCACCCATGCCGGGTGCGGCGCGCTCTGCCCGTCGTACAACCGCGGCTGCTACGGCTGCTTCGGCCCCGCCGACACGACGAACACGGCGTCGCTGAGCGGGAGGCTGCGCGAGCTCGGGATGAGCGAGCCGGACGTGCACCGGGTCTTCCGCACGTTCAACGCCGCGGCACCCGCCTTCGCCGAGGAGAGCTCACGGCACCCTGACCAGGGCGGAGTCGCACCGTGACACGCGAGGGCGTTGGCCGAGGACGCGAGCTGACCGTGGAGACCCTGGCGCGCGTCGAGGGTGAGGGCGCCATGCGGGTGGTGGTGCGGGACGGGCAGGTCGCCGACGTGCAGCTCCGGATCTACGAACCGCCGCGTTTCTTCGAGGCCTTCCTGCGCGGCCGGAGCTACACGGAGCCGCCGGACATCACCTCGCGGATCTGCGGCATCTGCCCGGTCGCCTACCAGATGAGCGCGTGCCACGCGATCGAGGACGCGTGTGGGGTCAGCATCCCCGAGGAGATCGCCCTGATGCGTCGGCTGCTCTACTGCGGCGAGTGGATCGAGAGCCACACCCTCCACGTCTACCTGCTGCACGCCCCGGACTTCCTCGGCTACCCGAGCGCCATCGAGATGGCCAAGGACCACCGCGACGTGGTGGAGCGCGGCCTGCGGCTGAAGAAGGCCGGCAACGCGCTGATGACGAGGGTGGGCGGTCGCGCCGTGCACCCGGTCAACGTCAAGGTCGGTGGCTTCTACCGGTTCCCCACCCGTGCCGAGCTCAGGGCCCTGCGCCCGCAGCTCGAGAGCGCGTTGGACGACGCGCTCGCCACCGTGACCATGGCGGCCGGCTTCGAGCTCCCCGACTTCGAGCAGGACTACGAGTACGTCTCCTTGCGCTCCGACCACGACTACCCGATCGAGGCGGGCTCCTTCGTCACCAGCGGCGGACACGAGTTCGGGGTCGGCGCGTTCGGCGACTGGGTGAGCGAGGAGCAGGTGCCGCACTCCCACGCGCTGCAGGCGCGGCTGCGGGACAGCGGTCCGTACGTCGTCGGCCCGCTCGCCCGCTACTCGCTCAACCACGACCACCTGCCGCCCACGGCCCGCCGGGCGGCCGACGCCGCGGGGCTGGGTCGGACGTGCCGCAACCCGTTCCGATCCATCGTGGTGCGGGCCGTGGAGATCGTGGTGGCGTGCGAGGAGGCCCTGCGCATCATCGACGGCTGGGCCGACGGCGGCGCGCCCTCGGTGGAGGTGCCACCGCGCGCCGGGGTGGGCCACGGGGCGACGGAGGCGCCACGCGGGACGCTCTACCACCGCTACGAGCTCGCCGCGGACGGCACCGTGCTCGGCGCGCAGATCGTGCCGCCGACGTCGCAGAACCAGGCCAGCATCGAGGCCGACCTCCGTGGCTTCGTGCAGGCCCGGTTGCACCTCGACACCGAGGAGCTGACCCGTCAGTGCGAGCAGGCGATCCGCAACTACGACCCGTGCATCTCCTGCGCCACCCACTTCCTCGACCTCACCGTGGAGGGCGGGTGAGCGCCCTCGTGGTCGGGATCGGCAACCTCTCCCGCGGTGACGACGCGGTCGGGCCTCTGGTGGCCGGCCGGGTCGCGCGGCTCTGCCTGCCGGACGTGGAGGTAGTGGTGCACGACGAGCCGCTGGCGCTGGTCGAGCACCTCAGCAGTCACGAGGACGTGGTCGTCGTCGACGCGGCGAGGGGGCGGCGCGGGCACTCGGGGAGAGTGCACGTCGTCCGGGTCGGCTCCACCCCCTTGCGCAGCGGCACTCCGATGTTGGGCTCCCACGGGCTCGGAGTCGTCGACGCGATCGAGCTGGCCAGGGCTCTGGGCCGGCTGCCGCAGCGGCTCACGCTGGTCGGCGTGGAGGCACAGGTCGTGGACGTCGGGACTCCGATGGCGCAGCAGGTCCACGACTGTCTTGACGTCGCGGTGCGCGCGGTGGTGAACGCCCTGGGGAAGGATGAGCGGTGACCACCGTCGCTCAGGCCGGCTGCGAGCGGCTCGAGCACCCCACCGAAGTGCTGACGGCCCGCATGATGGAGGGGTGCGCGGAGTCCTGCTGGATCTCGACGGGGTCGTCTACGTGGGCGATGAGCCTGTGCCCGGCGCCGCCGGGGCCGTCGACTGGCTCGCGCGCGAAGGCGTCCCCCTCCGTTACCTGACCAACACCACCTCTCGTCCGAGACGGGCGCTCGTCGACAAGCTGACGGGCATGGGCATCACCGCGACCGCGGACCAGATCCTCACCCCGGCCGTCGCGGCGGTGGCCTGGTTGCGACGACACGACGTCGAGCATCCGGCGCTGTTCGTCCCCGACGTCACCGCGACGGAGTTCGCCGAGCTGGACCCGCTCCCGGTCGGCGCTGAGGACGGCGCCGGTGCCGTGGTCGTCGGCGACCTCGGCAAGAGGTGGGACTTCGCGACGCTCAACCGTGCGTTCCGGCTGCTCATGAGCAACGCCGGGACGCCTCTGGTCGCCCTCGGGCTCACCCGCTACTGGCGTGCCGAGGACGGTCTTCGGCTCGATGCCGGGGCGTTCGTTCGGGCGCTGGAGTACGCCTCCGGCCGCACCGCGGTCGTCCTCGGCAAACCGGACCCGGCCTTCTACGGCACGGCGGTCGACGACCTCGGCCTCGAGCCCGATCAGGTCGTGATGGTCGGTGACGACGTCCGCTCCGACGTCGAGGGTGCCCAGCGGGCGGGGCTGACCGGTGTCCTCGTGCGCACCGGCAAGTTCTCCCCGACGGACCTCGACGGTGACGTGTCGCCCGACGCGGTGCTCGACTCGATCGCCGACCTACCTCGGTGGTGGGCGGAGCGCTGAGCAGGAAGCGGCGGAGTGCCTCCCGTGAGTCAGCGAACTGAGTGCGCCGGGTCGCATGACCGCGTCGGGCCGCTGTGCAAGGATGCGCGCGTGCCACAGTCCCTGGCCGGGCGCGCGGAGAACGCGATGCAGGCCCGCATCCTCGCCTTCCTCCGCGACGCGGGGCCACTGTCCCGCGTGCAGCTGGCCGAGCGCCTGAAGGTCTCCCGTACGACGATCGCCGCTGAGGTCGCGCGGCTCGCCGACCTCGGCCTGGCGCGCGAGGTCGGGCACGCCGCCTCCAGCGGTGGGCGTCGCTCGACGATGGTGGATCTCGCCGACGACCTGCGGTTCGTGGGGATCTCCATCGGCGCCACGGGCCTGGCGGTCGCCGTCACCGACGGCCGGCTCGCGGTGCTCGCCCACGACTCCTGCCCGTGCGACATCCGGACCGGGCCCGAGAAGGTGCTCGCCACCGCGCTCGAGCTGGTGCGGAAGCTGCTCGCCGAGAGGGGCGTCGACCACCTGATGGGCGCCGGCATCGGGGTGCCGGGCCCGGTGGACTTCCACCGGGGCGTCCCGGTGTCCCCGCCGATCATGCCCGGCTGGGACGGCTACCCCGTGCGGGACGCCATCTCCCGGGAGCTCGGCTGCCCGGTCCTGCTCGACAACGACGTCAACGTGATGGCGCTGGGGGAGCAGCACTCGGGCGTGGCCCGCACCGCGGAGGACTTCCTGTTCGTGAAGATCGGCACCGGCATCGGCTGCGGGATCGTCGTCGACGGGGAGCTCTACCGGGGTGTGGACGGCTGCGCCGGCGACATCGGGCACATCCGGGTGGACGAGACCGGCCCGGTCTGCGCCTGCGGCAACACCGGCTGCCTCGAGGCGTTCGCCGGTGGCGCAGCCCTGGCCCGTGACGCCACCGCCGCGGCACGCGCCGGGCGGTCACCTGCGCTGACCGCACTGCTCGAGGAGAAGGGTCAGCTGACCGCCGCCGACGTAGGGATCGCGCTGTCCCAAGGGGACCCGACCGCGGTGCAGCTGATCCGGGAGAGCGGCACCCGGGTGGGTCAGGTGCTGGCCAGCCTCGTGTCGTTCTTCAACCCGGGCCTGATCGTGATCGGCGGGGGAGTCGCCGGGCTGGGCCACTCCCTGCTGGCCGAGATCCGGGCCCGCACCTACCAACGCTCGCTGCCGCTCGCGACCGGGAACCTCCCGATCGTGCTGAGCGAGCTCGGCGAGCAGAGCGGCGTGATCGGTGCCGCACGGCTGATCAGCAGCTCGATCTTCGCCCCGGTGAGCGATCGGTAGGCCCGCACCCCGCGACGTCATCCCGGGAACTTTCAAAAAGAACTTGCGAAAGTCTGCAGATTCCTTGACGTGACTGTGGTCACATCGTTACGTTCGCACCTCATCCGACCCATTCGTGTGAGGAGTGGACGATCGTGCGCAGAACTCTCTCGGGCATCACCGCCGGCGTCATGGGCGCCGGTGTGATGGCGCTGTTACCCATCACCAGCAGTACCGCCGCGCCGGACGCGGCGCCGACCCCACCGCCGGACTCCGGCTTCCAGAAGGTCACCCTCAACGACCGGCCCGGGGAGCCGATGGACCTCGCGGTCCTGCCGAACAGCGACGTCCTGCACACCACGCGTGAGGGCACGATCTGGCTCAACAAGGCGGACACCGGCGTCAACAAGATCGCCGGGAAGATCAACGTCTACCGTCACGACGAGGAGGGTCTGCAGAGCATCGCGCTCGAGCCCGGCTTCGACGGCAAGAAGAACAACTGGGTCTACGTCTACTACTCCCCGCCGCTGGACACCCCGGTCGACGACCCGGCGACGTCCGATGTCAACGAGGGCGACGCGCCCGAGACCGGCACCCCGGCCGACTTCGCCCCCTTCAAGGGCGCTGATCCGGCTCTCCCGGTTCCGTTTCGCCGATGGCCAGGTGCAGAACTCGACCGAGCAGAAGATCCTCGACGTCCCCGTCGACCGCGGCATCTGCTGCCACGTCGGCGGCGACATCGTCTTCGACCAGGCCGGCAACCTGATCCTCTCCACCGGTGACGACACCAACCCGTTCGAGTCCGACGGCTACGTGCCGATCGACGAGCGGCCGAACCGCAACCCCGCGTTCGACGCCCAGCGCAGTGCCGCCAACACCAACGACCTGCGCGGCAAGCTCCTGCGGATCCACGCCCAAGGAGGGTGGCGGCTACACCATCCCCGAGGGCAACCTGTTCGCGCCCGGGACGCCGAAGACCAAGCCCGAGATCTACGCGATGGGCGTGCGCAACCCGTTCCGCATCGAGATCGACCCGCGAACCGACGACGTCTACGTCGGCGACTACTCGCCCGACGCGGGTGCGGCCGACCCGGACCGCGGCCCGGCAGGACAGGGCAAGTGGACGGTCGTCCGCAAGCCCGGCAACTACGGCTGGCCCTACTGCGCCACCCGCGAGCTGCCGTACGTCGACTACGACTTCGCCACCGGTGAGTCCGGCGAGAAGTTCAACTGCGCCGCCCCGGTCAACGAGTCGCCGCACAACACCGGCATGACCCAGCTCCCGCCCGTGACGCAGCCGACGGTCTGGTACGGCTACGGCGAGTCCGAGAAGTTCCCGGAGCTCGGCACCGGTGGCATCGGCCCGATGGGCGGGCCGGCCTACCAGTACGACGCCGCCACCACGAAGGGTCCCCGCCCGGTCGCGTGGCCGAAGTACTACGACGGCATGGCGCTGTTCTACGAGTGGACCCGCGACTACATCAAGGGCATGCGCCTCGGCGACGACGGCACCTTGAAGTCCATCGAGAGCGTGGTCCCGTCGATCGTGACCGACAACCCGATGGACATGGAGTTCGGCCCGGACGGGGCGCTCTACGTCCTCGAGTACGGCGACGGCTACTTCGCCGAGAACCCGGACGCCCAGCTGTCGCGGATCGACTTCATCGGCCAGAACGGCAACCACAGCCCGGTGCCCGCCGTGTCCGCGACCCCGACCAACGGGGTGGCGCCGCTGAAGGTGACGTTCTCCAGCGAGGGAACGAAGGACCCCGACGGTGACCAGCTGAAGTACGCCTGGGACTTCGACGGCAACGGGACCGTGGACAGCCGCGAGGCGAACCCCACGCACACGTACACCGAGAACGGTGTCTTCCGCGCCACGCTGACGGTGACCGACATCGGCGGGGCGGCCCGTGGCCGGCACGCGTCGGCCGACGTCGACGTGGTGGTGGGCAACCAGGCCCCGGTGGTGAAGCTGACCTCGCCGGTGCCCGGCCAACCGTTCCACTTCGGCGACACCGTGAACTACGCGGTGACGGTCACCGATGACCAGCCGGTCGACTGCTCGAAGGTCACCGTGACCTACGTCCTGGGCCACGACCAGCACGGCCACCCGCAGACGACCGCGGCCGGGTGCACCGGCTCGATCGTCACCACGGTGCCGAGCGGTCACGACCCGGCCAACGACGACCTGTCGGCCGTGTTCGTGGCCGAGTACACCGACCCGGGCGGTGACGGGCTGCCGGCCCTGACCGGCTCCGACCAGGTGGTGCTCAAGCAGACGCCCTGAGGCTCCGCGGAGGGTGCCGGGCCACCCGGCACCCTCCGCGCGACACCCGTCCAGCTCGGACCGCACCTGAGAAGGAGAACCGATGAGCACGTCCGACACCCCGGCCCTGCTGCAGATGACCGGCGTGGTGAAGAGGTTTCCGGGAGTGCTCGCGCTCAGCGGGGTGGACTTCGATGTCCGGGCCGGAGAGGTGCACTGCCTGCTCGGGCAGAACGGTGCCGGCAAGTCCACGCTGATCAAGGTGCTCTCCGCGGCGTACCAGCCGGACGAGGGCACGCTCCACTGGGACGGTGCGGAGACGTCGCTGCCGACACCGGTCTCCGCGATGCGCCTGGGCATCTCCACGATCTACCAGGAGCTCGACCTGGTCCCGGACCTGAGCGTGGCCGAGAACATCTTCCTCGGCCACGAGATCTCCCGCGGTGGCTTCTCCCAGCGAGGCCGCACCAACCAGCAGGCGCGTGACCTGCTGAGGCGGCTCGGGCACGGCGAGATCCCCGTGACCCGACCGGTCGGCCTGCTCTCGCCCGCGGCCCAGCAGATCGTCAGCATGGCGCGTGCGCTCTCGCACAACACCCGCCTGCTGATCCTCGACGAGCCGTCGGCTGTCCTCGACCAGGAGGAGGTGGCCAACCTGTTCCGGGTGGTGCGGGGGCTCACCGCCGAGGGCGTCGCGGTCGTCTACATCTCGCACCGCCTCGAGGAGATCCGCCAGATCGGCGACCGGATCACCGTGCTCAAGGACGGACGCACCGTCGCGACCGGACTCCCCGTCGCGGACACCCCGACCGCCGAGCTGATCCGGCTGATGACCGGCCGCTCGATCGAGTACGTCTTCCCGCCGCGTGCCGACGAGCCGCGCGACACGGGTGAACCGGTCCTCGAGGTCCGCGACCTCGGCCTGACCGGCCTGTTCTCCGGGGTGAACCTCACCGTCCACGCCGGCGAGATCGTCGGCCTCGCCGGCCTGGTGGGCGCCGGACGCACCGAGATCCTCGAGACCCTGTACGGCGCGCGCCGCTCCTCGCACGGGTCGGTGCGCGTCGCAGGCCGACCGCTGCGCCGCGGGTCGGTCACCTCTGCGGTCCGCGCCGGCGTCGGGCTCTGTCCCGAGGAGCGCAAGAGCCAGGGGCTGCTGCTCGACCAGGAGGTCTACAGCAACATCACCGTCTCCTCGCTCGGCCGGTTCGCGCGCGCGGGCTTTCTGAACCGCGCCGCCGAGCGGCGTCGCGCCGCCGAGCTGACCACGTCGTTGGACGTGCGTCCCAGCGGCGTCGACCGGGCTGTGCGCACGCTCTCCGGCGGCAACCAGCAGAAGGTCGTGCTCGCACGCTGGCTGCTCCGTGACTGCCGGGTGCTGCTGCTCGACGAGCCCACGCGCGGAGTCGACGTCGGCGCGCGCACCGAGATCTACAACCTGATCCGCTCCCTCGCCGACGACGGGGTCGCCGTCGTCGTCGTCTCCAGCGAGGTCGAGGAGGTGCTCGGACTGGCCGACCGGGTGCTGGTCGTCCGCGAGGGCGAGGTCGTCCACGAGGCCCCGGCCACCGAGCTCGACGAGTCCCAGGTCCTCGACCTGGTCATGGAAGGAAGAGTCGCATGACCGAGAGCGTGCAGGGTGCGCCGGCCGCACCGGATGGTTCGGGAGCCGGTACGCCGCCCGAAGACGGCCGCGGCACCCCGCAGCTGGCGGAGCCCGCCGCCACCACGGCCGACACGGCTCGCGTCGAACGGGCGGCCGCCGAGGAGGGGGAGAAGAGGTCGGGCCCGATGGCGCTGCTGCGCACCGGCGCGGGCCGCAACGCCGGGCTCGTGCTCGCGCTGGCCCTGCTCTGTGTTGCCGGCGTGCTCACGGCGGGTGACCGGTTCGCAGACGTCAACAACGCGCTCACGATCCTGCGGCTCGCCGCAGTCATCGGCGTGGTCAGCATCGGCATGACCTTCGTCATCACCGGCGGCGGTATCGACCTGTCGGTGGGTGCGATCCTCGCCCTGTCGTCGGTCTGGTGCACGACTCTGGCCACCCAGACCATGGCCCGGGACACGCACTGGATCGTCATGGTCGTCACGGCCCTCGCCGTCGGAGGCGGATGCGGGCTCGTGAACGGGCTGCTCATCTCCTACGGGCGGGTGGTGCCGTTCATCGCCACGCTCGCCATGCTGGCCAGCGCCCGTGGTCTTGCGGAGATCATCTCCGGACGCAGGACCCAGATCGTGAGCGTGCCCGGCTTCGCCGACTTCTTCAACGCCGACGTGGCGGGCATCCCCGTGCTGGTGATCATCTTCGCGCTGGTCGCGGTGGCCGGCTGGGTGCTGCTCAACCGCACCACGTTCGGGCGCCGCACCCTGGCCGTCGGCGGCAACCCCGAGGCGGCGCGGCTGGCCGGCATCCACGTCCGCCGGCACACCCTGATGCTCTACGCCCTGGTGGGCCTGTGCTGCGGGATCGCGGCCGTGATGCTCGTCGCCCGCACGACCACCGGCAGCTCGACCCACGGCACGCTCTACGAGCTCGACGCGATCGCCGCGGTGGTGATCGGCGGCACGCTGCTCTCCGGTGGCCGCGGCACGATCGTCGGCACCGTCTTCGGCGTGCTGATCTTCACCACCCTCAGCAACGTCTTCACCCTCAACAACCTGTCGATCTCTGCGCAGTCCGTGGTGAAGGGCGCCATCATCGTCGCCGCCGTCCTCCTGCAGCAGAGGTTCGCGGCCAGGAACACGACATGACCCCCCGGCCGCGCCGCTCGTCGTACGCGCCCGCACCAGCTCGGAACCGCAGCACCGACCACGCAGGAACGACAAGGAGAAACCCAAGATGACCAGCACGTCGCCCTCTTCACACCGTCGCCGCACTCGCCGCGCCGTCCTGGCCACCGGCCTGTCCACGCTCGCACTGCTCACCGCCTGCACCAGCAACTCCCCGGACACCTCGTCGAACACCTCCGGCGGCACCTCGAACGCCGCCGCCGGCTCGAACGACAAGGCCGGCAAGAAGGTGGTGATCGGGTTCTCGGCCCCGGCCGCCGACCACGGCTGGATGGCCGCGATCACCAACGCCGCCAAGGCCGAGGCCAAGAAGTACTCCGACGTCGACCTCCAGGTCGCCGACGGCACCAACGACGTCAACCTGCAGATCAGCCAGGTCGAGACGTTCATCAACAACAAGGTCGACGCGATCGTCCTGCTCCCGTTCGACGGAGCTGCGATGACCCCCGTGGCGCTCAAGGCGATGAAGGCGGGTATCACCGTCATCAACGTCGACCGCGAGTTCGAAGACCCGAACGCCGCGCGGGTCACTGTGCTGGGCGACAACTACGGCATGGGCGTCTCGGCCGGCCAGTACGTCTGCGACCAGCTCGGCGAGAAGAAGAACGCCGTGGTGGCCGAGATCGCCGGCATCGACTCGCTCCCGCTGACCCAGGAACGCAGCCGCGGCTTCAAGGACGCGCTGTCCGGCTGCGGCCAGAACGTCGACAACCGGGTCGCGGCCGACTTCACCGTCGAGGGCGGCGAGAAGGCCGCGTCCAACCTGCTGCAGGCGGCCCCGAAGATCGACGCGCTGTGGAACCACGACGACGACCAGGGTGTGGGTGTCCTGGCCGCCATCAAGAACGCCGGCCGGGACGAGTTCTTCATGGTCGGCGGGGCGGGCTCCGCGAACGCGATGCGCGAGATCCAGTCCGGCAACAGTGTGCTGAAGGCGACCGTGATCTACCCGTCCACGCAGGGCGCCGACGGCATCAAGCTGGCCCGGCTGGTGGCCCAGGACAAGGCGATGGGGGACACGGTCGAGGTGTCCGTGCCGCGCACGGTGCAGCTCTACGCGCCGGTGGTGACCAAGGACAACGTGGACCAGTACCTCGGCACCGCGTTCGAGTCCTGAGCACCGTCCACCTCTCGGGGTGCCGTGCCCGCCAGGACACGGCACCCCCTCACCCACAGGAACCTCGATGACTCCAGACAGCAACCGGCTCGCGGTCGGCCTGGTCGGCCACGCGTTCATGGGGGCCGCGCACTCCCACGCCTGGCGCACCGCGCCACGCTTCTTCGACCTGCCTCTCTCCCCGACGATGGCGGTGCTCTGCGGGCGCGACGCCGAGCGCACGTCCGCGGCCGCCGCCCGCCTGGGGTGGTCCGCCACCGAGACGGACTGGCGCCGACTCGTGGAGCGCGACGACGTCGACCTGGTCGACATCTGCACCCCCGGTGACAGCCACTGCGAGATCGCGGTGAGCGCCCTCGACGCCGGCAAGCACGTGCTGTGCGAGAAGCCCCTGGCCAACAGCGTCGCGGAGGCGGAGGCGATGACCGACGCCGCTGCCCGTGCGGAGTCCCGCGGGGTGCTGTCGATGGTCGGCTTCACCTACCGCCGGGTGCCCGCCGTCGCACTGGCCCGCAGGCTGGTCGACGAGGGCCGGATCGGGGAGGTACGGCACGTGCGTGCGCAGTACCTCCAGGACTGGATCGCCGACGAGAACGCCCCGCTGTCCTGGCGGCTCGACCGGGACCGCGCCGGCTCGGGAGCGTTGGGCGACATCGGCGCCCACATCGTCGACCTCGCGCAGTTCATCACCTCGGACCGGATCACCGAGGTGTCAGGCCAGCTCGCCACCTTCGTCAAGGAGCGCCCGCTTGCCGTCGAGCACTCGGGCCTCTCCGGCACCGCCTCGAGGGAGCGCGGACCGGTGACGGTGGACGACGCCGCTGTGTTCATCGCCAAGTTCACCGGTGGTGCGCTCGGGGTCTTCGAGGCGACCCGCCTCGCCTACGGCCGCAAGAACGCGATCCGGATCGAGATCAACGGCGACCGCGGCAGCCTCGCCTTCGACTTCGAGGACATGAACGTCCTGGAGTTCTTCGACGCCCAGGAGGACGACGAGACCGCAGGCTTCCGCCGCATCCTGGTCACCGCGCCCGGGCATCCGTACGTCGGCGCGTGGTGGCCGCCGGGTCACGGACTCGGTTACGAGCACGCGTTCACGCACCAGGTCGTCGACCTGGTCACCTGCATCAACCGCGGCGAGCAGCCCCGGCCGTCGTTCGCGGACGGCCTGCAGGTGCAGCGCGTGCTGGCCGCCGTCGAGACCAGCTCCGACACCCGCACCTGGCAGGGGATCCCGACATGAGCGACGACCGTTTCCAGCCCCGTCCCGAGGACAGGTTCTCCTTCGGACTGTGGACCGTCGGCTGGCAGGGGGTCGACGTGTTCGGGCCCGCGAGCCGCCCGCTGCTCGACCCGGTCGAGGCGACGTACGAGCTCGCCGAGCTCGGTGCTGCCGCGGTGTCGTTCCACGACGACGACCTGGTCCCCGACGACGACAGTCGCGCGCCGACGCTCGACCGCTTCGGCAAGGCGCTCGCCGAGACCGGCCTGGTCGTGGAGATGGTGACCACCAACCTCTTCGGGCACCCCGTGTTCAAGGAGGGCGCGTTCACCGCGAACAACCGGGACGTGCGTCGGCTGGCGCTGGCCAAGACGCTGCGCAACCTCGACCTCGCCGCGGAGCTGGGTGCGGAGACGTTCGTGCTGTGGGGCGGCCGCGAGGGCGCCGAGCACGGCGGCGGCAAGAACGTGCAGGTCGCGCTGGCCCGCTACAAGGAAGCGCTCGACCTGCTCTGCGGCTACGTGCGCGAGCAGGGCTACGACCTGCGCCTTGCGATCGAGCCGAAGCCCAACGAGCCGCGCGGCGACATCCTGCTGCCGACGGTCGGGCACGCCCTCGCCTTCATCGGCGAGCTCGAGCACCCCCACATGGTGGGCCTGAACCCGGAGGTCGGGCACGAGGAGATGGCCGGCCTGAACTTCGCGCACGGCATCGCTCAGGCGCTCTGGCACGACAAGCTCTTCCACGTCGACCTCAACGGCCAGCACGGGCCGCGCTTCGACCAGGACCTGCGGTTCGGTGCCGGCAACCTCCGCGGCGCCTTCTGGACGGTCGACGCGCTCCTCGGCTCGGGCAGCGGCAGGGCCTACGACGGCTACGTGCACTTCGACTACAAGCCGCCGCGCGCCGAGACGATCGACGGAGTCTGGGAGTCGGCCCGCGGGTGCATGCGCAACTACCTCGTGCTGCGCGAGAAGGTCACCGCCTTCCGTGCCGACCCTGAGGTGCAGGCTGCGCTCGAACGGGCCGAGGTGCCCGCCCTCGGGCTGCCCACCCTCGACGCAGGGGAGACGCTCGCCGCCCTGCGCACGAACACCTTCGACCTCGAGGGGCTCGCCACGCGGGACGTGGCGCTCGAGGCGCTCGACCAGCTCGCTCTCGATCATCTCCTCGGCGTCCGCTGAGGACCGACTACAGAGAGGCACCACCATGAAGCTCCTGGCCCTTCTCGGGGCGTCCGTCCTGCTCGTCGCGACTCCGGTCGCGGGAGCCGGCGCCGCAGGTCCGGATCCATCGCAGCCGTCCTTCGACGCCCTGGTGTTCACCAGGACCGCCGCCTTCCGACACAGCTCCATCCCCACCGGCATCGCGGCCGTCGAGAAGCTCGGAGGCGAGAACGGCTTCTCGGTGACCGCCACCGAGGACCCCGGCGCTTTCACCGACGAGAACCTCGCGAAGTACGAGGTCGTGATCTGGCTGTCCACGACCGGTGACGTCCTCGACGACGCCCAGCAGGCCGCCTTCGAGCGGTACATCGAGAACGGCGGCGGGTACGCCGGCGTGCACGCCGCCTCCGACACGGAGTACGGCTGGCCCTGGTACGGCCGTCTCGTCGGCGCCCGCTTCAACGGCCACCCCGCGCAGCAGACCGCGACCATCAAGGTCAACGGCGCCAGCAACCCGTCCACCGAGAGCCTGCCGAAACAGTGGACGCGCTTCGACGAGTGGTACAACTTCCGTGACTACACGGACGGGTCCGTCCGGGTCCTCGCCCGGCTCGACGAGTCCACCTACGACGCGGGCCCGACCGCGATGGGGGACGACCACCCGATCGCCTGGTGCCACCCCTACGACGGCGGTCGTGCGTGGTACACCGCGCTCGGCCACACCGAGGCGTCGTACTCCGAGCCGCTGTTCCTCTCCCACCTGCTCGGCGGCATCGAGCAGGCCGCGGGCGTCGCGAAGTTCAACTGCGGGGAGGGCTGATCCGCGTGATGCGCCACGAGCAGCCGCAGGCGCACCGTGTCGGGATCTGGCTGGTGGGGGCACGCGGGTCGGTCGCGACCACGGCCACGGTCGGCGCACTCGCCCACCGGGCCGGGTTGGCGGGATCGGTCGGCCTGGTCTCCGAGCTCCCCGAGGTCGCCGTCGCCGGCCTGCCGGATCTCGGCGACCTGGTCATCGGGGGACACGACATCGGCACTGAGCCGCTGTGCAAGCGAGCGGAGGCACTGGCCGCCGGTGGCGTGCTGCCCGCGAGCCTGCTCCCGCTGCTCCACCAAGACCTCGCGGAGGTCGAGGCGCGGCTCCGGCCGGGCATCGACGCCACGGACGGGGAACCCCAGCGGGACGCGGTCGAGCGGGTCACCGCCGACCTGCGGGACTTCCGCGAGCAGCACGCCTTGGGAACCGTCGTGGTCGTCGACGTGTCCAGCACCGAGCCGCCCGTCGACGAGGACCGGCTGGACGACCCGCGCGACCCGTTGGTCGACCCCGACGTGCTCGAGGCGGCTCTCGCGGACGGGCAGTCGCCGTTGCCCGCCAGCTCGGCCTACGCGCTGGCCGCGTTCCGGGCGGGCTGCCCGGTGGTGTCGTTCACGCCGAGCCCGGGACCGCGCGTGCCCGCACTCGTGGCACTGGCCGAGCGTTGGGGCCTGCCCTGGGCCGGCTCGGACGGCAAGACGGGGGAGACCCTGGTGAAGTCGGCCCTCGCGCCGATGTTCGCCACCCGGGCGCTGGGGGTCCGGTCGTGGGCGTCGTACAACATGCTCGGCGGCGGGGACGGCGCGACGCTGGCCGACCCGGCCGCCGCCTCCAGCAAGACCGCGTCCAAGCGGCACGGGCTGGAGGCGATCCTCGGGCACCCCGTCGACGGGCCGATGCACATCGACAACGTGCCGGACCTCGGGGACTGGAAGACCGCGATGGACCACGTGTCGTTCGAGGGCTTCCTCGGGGTGCGGATGTCGATGCAGTTCACCTGGTCCGGATGCGACTCCGCGCTCGCCGCGCCGCTGGTGCTCGACCTGGCCCGGCTGACCGCGCGGGCGCACCACGTGGGCCGCAGCGGGCCGCAGGCCGCGCTGGGCTTCTTCTTCAAGCAGCCGGCGGGGTCCGACGAGCACCGGCTGGCCGCGCAGTGGGACGCGCTCGTGTCCTGGTGCCGCGAGCTCGGGGAGGCGGCGTGACGCGCCTGCGTGCAGCCGACCTGGCCGAGCTGGTGCGCCTGCCGGCCGCGCTGAGCGTGCCGGGTGACAGCCTCGCGGGCGCCGCGTCCCGCGGGGCCGTCGTACCGCGGTCGCTGCTGATGCCGGTCGCCTCGGTCTGCTTGTACTGGTCGGGGATGGCGCTCAACGACTACGCCGACCGCGAGCTGGACGCCGTGGAACGGCCGGAGCGTCCGGTCCCCTCGGGGCGGGTCCGGGCGCGCGAGGCACTGGCGATCGGGGTCGGGCTCGCGGCGACCGGTGTGGCGGCGGCGAGTGTCGCCGGTGGCCTCCCCGCGGCACGCACCGCGGCGCTGCTGGCCGGCGTGGTCGGTGCCTACGACCTGGTGCTGAAGAACGGCCCGGCCGGACCGCTCGCGATGGGGGCGGCCCGCGGGCTCGACGTCGTCCTGGGTGCCGGCGGCAACCTGCGCGCAGCGCGGCTACCGGCGGCCCTGATGGCCGCCCACACCGTCGGCGTCACCGCGCTGAGCCGCGGGGAGGTGCACGGGTCCAACCGGCTGACGGCCGGGGCGGTGACCGCGGGCACCGTGGCGGCGGGGGTGCTGGCCGGCCTGCCGTCCGCGCGAGCGACGTCGGCGCCGGGAGGCCGCGTCCGACGGTCGCTCCCGGGCGTGCTGGCCGCCGGCTACGTGGCGGCGGTGGGGAGCGCGCAGCTGCGGGCGACCGCCGATCCCAGCGGTCCTACGGTCCGGCAAGGCGACGGGCGCCGGCATCCGCGGGATGATCCCGCTCCAGGCCAGCCTGCTCGCCCGCAACGGTGCCCCGCGGGCGGCGGTGGGCCTGCTGGCCTCGGCCCCGGTCGCGCGCGCGGCCTCGCGGGTGGTGTCGCCGACATGACGCTGCGATGGGGCTACGGCACCAACGGCCTGACCAGCCACCGGCTCGACGACGCGTTGGCGCTGCTGGCCGACCTCGGCTACGACGGTGTCGCGCTGACCCTCGACCACCTGCACCTCGACCCCTTCGCCCCGGACCTGGCCGTTCGGACGGCCGCCGTACGCCGCCGGCTGGAGGAGCTCGGCCTGGCGGTGGTCGTGGAGACGGGGGCCCGCTACCTGCTCGACCCGCGGCGCAAGCACCACCCGACCCTGGTCTCCGACGAGGGACGGGACCGCCGCGTGGACTACCTGCACCGCGCCGTCGAGGTGGCCGCCGACCTTGGCGCCGAGACGGTGTCGTTCTGGTCGGGCACCAGCCCGGAAGGGCTCGACCCGGAGACGGCGTGGGCCCGCCTGACCGATGGCGTCGGCCAGGTGCTCGACCTGGCCGACCGCCGGCAGGTGACCTGCGCGTTCGAGCCGGAGCCGGGGATGTTCGTGGACACCCTGGCCGGGGTCCTCGAGCTCCGCCGGCGGATGGGCGGGCCCGGCCGACTCGGGGTCACCCTCGACCTGGGGCACGTGGTCTGCAACGAGGACCGCGCCATCGGCGACGTGATCCGGGCGGCCGGACCCGCGCTCGCCAACGTGCAGGTCGACGACATGCTCCCCGGCGTGCACGAGCACCTCGAGCCGGGCGCCGGCGACGTCGACTTCGTCGCCGCCGTGTCGGCGCTCGAGGAGGTCGGCTACCGCGGCCTCGCCGCCCTCGAGCTGCCCCGGCACGCACACGCCGCTCCGACCGTGGCGGCGCGCTCCCTCGACCTGCTCCGCGACGCCGAGCGCGTCGCGGCCCGTCGCACGAACCGTCCCCTGGAGGTGACCAGATGAGCACATCGACCTCGGTCCTCGACCAGCTGGGAAGCGCCGCCTGGCGCCGGCTGGCGGACCGTGAGGACGACATCCGGGCGGACCCGTCGGCGATCCGGTCGGCGTTCCCGGCGGCCGGCCGCGAGATCGGACGCAGCGCCGGCCTTCCCGGCGAACCGGGCCTCGAGCGGCTCGAGGACGCGGTCCGCGGCCGCCTGCTGGACGCGCTCGCCGAGTCGCTCAGCGACGACCCGGCTGCGCTGGGCGCCGAGGTGCACGACCTGTACCGGTTCGGCGACGCCGACGAGCGTCGTGCCGTCCTGGGCAGCCTGCACCGGCTCGGTCTGGGCGACTCGCGCCGCGGACCTGGTCCAGGACGGGCTGCGGACCAACGACCCCCGCCTGGTCGCCGCGGCGCTCGGACCGTACGGCGCCGGCGTCCTCGACGACGCGGCCTGGCGTCAGGGCGTGCTCAAGTGCCTGTTCATCGGCGTGCCGCTGGGGCTGGTGAGCGGGCTCGACGCTCGCGCCGACGAGCAGCTGACCCGGATGGTCGCGGCGTACGCCGACGAGCGGACGGCGGCCGGGCGCGACGTACCGGACGACGCCCGCCGGATCCTGTCCCACCCCTCCACCTCTCGGGAGACCTGACATGCGCATCTTCGACCCGCACATCCACATGACCTCGCGCACCACCGACGACTACGTGGCCATGCACGCGGCGGGTGTCCGGGCCCTCGTCGAGCCGGCGTTCTGGCTGGGCCAGCCGCGCACCAGCGTCGACTCGTTCGTGGACTACTTCGACGGCCTGCTCGGCTGGGAGCGGTTCCGGGCGGCGCAGTTCGGGATCGCGCACCACTGCACGATCGCCCTGAACCCCAAGGAGGCCAACGACCCCCGGTGCGTCCCGGTGCTGGACCTGCTGCCGCGCTACCTCGCCAAGGACGGCGTCGTCGCGGTCGGCGAGGTGGGCTTCGACTCGATGACCACGGAGGAGGAGAAGGTCTTCTCCCGGCAGCTGGAGCTGGCCGGCGAGTTCGGCCTCCCGGCGCTCGTGCACACCCCGCACCGCGACAAGGCGGCCGGCACCCGGCGGACCCTGGAGCTCGTCGGTGCCGTGGGCCTCGACCCGTCGATGGTGCTGGTCGACCACCTGAACGAGGTCACCGTCGACGAGGTGGACGCCTCGGGCGCGTGGATGGGCTTCTCGATCTACCCCGACACCAAGATGGACCCCGACCGGATGGTCGCGGTCCTGCAGCGGCGTGGTCTCGACCGGGTCCTGGTCAACAGCGCCGCGGACTGGGGGAGGAGCGACCCGCTCACGACCGTCCGCACCGCGGAGGCGATGCTGCGGGCCGGCTTCTCCGACGACGACGTCGACCGGGTGCTGTGGCGCAACCCGGTGGAGTTCTACGGGCAGAGCGGGCGGCTCCTGCTCGACGGGCCCGACCAGCTCGCACACGGAGTGACCGCGACCTTCGAGGGCAACTCGGTCCTGCGAGGGGAGCGGACGGCATGAGGTTCCGGCACCCGGACGGCAGCATCGTCCACCTGTCCTACGCCAGCAACGTGCACCCGGCCGAGACGGTCGACGGCATCGTCGAGCAGCTGCGTCGGTACGGCGCCGGGGTCCGGCAGGCGCTGGACGCCGACCGGCTCGGCGTCGGGCTGTGGCTGCCCGCGCGGGCAGCGGCCGAGCTCGTGTCCGATCCGCGCGCCCTGGCGCTCGTCCGGGCGACGCTGGCCGATCACCGGCTCGAGGTGGTGACCGTCAACGCGTTCCCCTACGGCGGCTTCCACGACGAGGTCGTCAAGCGCGCGGTCTACCGCCCGGACTGGTCCGAGCAGGCCCGGCTCGACTTCACCCTCGACTGCGCGCGGGTGCTCGCGGAGCTGCTGCCCGACGACGCCGAGCGGGGCAGCATCTCCTCGCTGCCGCTGGGCTGGCACAGCCCCTGGTACGCCGACCGGGACGCCGCCGCCCGCGAGCACCTCGCCCAGCTGGCCGAGGGGCTCGCGAAGGTGAGTGCGGACGCCGGCCGGATGGTGCGGGTGGGTCTCGAACCGGAGCCCGGCTGCGTCGTCGAGACGACCGCGGAGGCCGTCGACCGGCTGACCGGCGTCGACACGGAGTACGTAGGGGTCTGCGTCGACGCCTGCCACCTGGCCACGCAGTTCGAGGACGGCCCCGAGGCGCTGGACCGGCTGGCCTCCGCCGGCCTCAGCGTGGTGAAGGCACAGGCGTCTGCCGCTCTGCACGCCGAAGAACCCGCCGACGAGCGCACCCGCCGGGCGCTCGCCGACTTCGCCGAGGACCGGTTCCTGCATCAGGTCCGGGAGTCACGAGGCGCCCGCGTCACGGGACGCGACGACCTGCCCGCCGCTCTCGCCGGGGACCGGCCGCTGCCCGGACGGGCTCCGTGGCGGGTGCACTTCCACGTGCCGGTGCACGCCGACCTCGAGCCACCGCTGACCAGCACCCGGCCCCAGCTCGAGGCCACCTTGGGCTCGCTCGTCGGTGGGCCGGCCGCGCTGACCGACCACATCGAGGTGGAGACCTACACCTGGGGCGTGCTCCCCGAACGGCTCCGACCCCGTGACGACGCCGGCCTGGTCGCCGGCATCGCCGCGGAGGTGTCGTGGGCGGCCCGGCACCTCGCCGGTCTCGGCCTCGAGCCGCTGGACGGAGTGGCCGCATGAGCCGGGTGGTGGTCATCGATGTCGTCGGCATGACGCCGGACCTTTTGCGACACATGCCGAACGTCCGCCGGGTCTCCGAGTCCGGTTTCGCGGCCGAGCTCGGCACGGTGCTTCCCGCCGTCACCTGCTCGGTGCAGTCGACGTTCCTGACCGGGACGACGCCGGCCGAGCACGGCATCGTCGGCAACGGGTGGTTCTTCCGCGACCTCGGCGAGGTCCTGCTGTGGCGTCAGCACAACGCGCTGGTGCAGGGGGACAAGCTGTGGGACGTCGTACGACGGGAGCGGCCCGGGTTCCGGGTCGCGAACATCTGCTGGTGGTACGCCATGGGGGCCGACGTGGACACCACGGTCACACCGCGGCCGGTCTACCACGCCGACGGCCGGAAGGCCCCGGACTGCTGGACCTGGCCGCCGGAGCTGCACGACCGGCTCACTGAGCGTCTCGGGCCGTTCCCGCTGTTCAGCTACTGGGGTCCCACCGCGTCGATCGTCAGCTCGCGGTGGATCGTGGAGGCCGCCCGGACCGTGCTCCCCGAGCACGACCTGACCCTGGTCTACGTGCCGCACCTCGACTACGACCTGCAGCGGCACGGACCGCGCTCGCCGCAGGCGGCGCAGGCCGCCCGGGACGTGGACGCCGCACTGGCGCCGCTGCTCGACGACGCCGAACGACTCGGTGCGACCGTCGTGCTGCTCAGCGAGTACGGCATCACCGAGGCCAGCCGGCCGGTCGACGTCAACCGGCTGCTGCGCCGCGAGGGGCTCCTGCACGTGCACCACAACCCCACCGGCGAGCTCCTCGACCCGTGGACGTCGCGGGCGTTCGCGGTGGCCGACCACCAGGTCGCGCACGTCTACGTCAAGGACCCCGCCGACGTGGACCGGGTCGCCGGCCTGCTCCGCGACCTGCCTGGCGTGGACCAGGTGCTCGACCGCGAGGGGCAGGCGGCGTACGGCCTGGACCACGAGCGCGCCGGGGAGCTGGTGCTGGTCGCCGAGCCGGATGCCTGGTTCACCTACTACTACTGGCTCGACGACGACCTCGCGCCGGACTTCGCCAAGGCGGTGGAGATCCACAAGAAGCCCGGTTACGACCCCGCCGAGCTGTTCCTCGACCCGCAGGATCGCTGGGTCAAGGCGCGGGCGGCCGCGGGACTGGTCCGCAAGAAGGTGGGCCTGCGCTACGCGATGAACGTCGTACCCCTGGACCCCGCCCCCGTCCGGGGCAGCCACGGACGGCTGCCCGCCCGCCCCGAGGACGGCCCGGTGCTGATCTGCTCCGACCCGACCGCCAAGCGCGATCAGGTCGCCGCCACCGAGGTCCGGGACCTGCTCGCCCGGCTGGCCCTCTCCTGACCGTACGAAAGGAACAACTGATGGCACGACCGATCACCCTGTTCACCGGCCAGTGGGCCGACCTGCCGTTCGAGGAGGTGGCGAAGCTGGCGTCAGGCTGGGGGTACGACGGGCTCGAGGTCGCCTGCTGGGGGGACCATCTCGACCCCTGGCGGGCCGCGGAGGACGACGCCTACGTCGCCGACCGGCTGGAGATCCTCGAGCGGAACGGGCTGCAGCTGTTCGCGATCTCCAACCACCTCAAGGGTCAGGCGGTCTGCGACGACCCCATCGATGCCCGGCACGAGGCGATCCTGCCGCCGAGGATCTGGGGCGACGGTGACCCGGAGGGTGTCCGGCAGCGGGCCGCGGAGGAGATGAAGATGACCGCGCGGGCCGCGCAGCGCCTCGGTGTCGACGTGGTCGTCGGCTTCACCGGCTCCTCCATCTGGAAGTACGTCGCGATGTTCCCGCCCGCGACCGAGGAGATGGTGGCGGCCGGCTACCAGGACTTCGCGGACCGGTGGAACCCGATCCTGGACGTCTTCGACGAGTGCGGGGTGCGGTTCGCCCACGAGGTGCACCCCTCCGAGATCGCCTACGACTACTGGACGACCGTGCAGGCGATGGAGGCGATCGGTCACCGCGACGCGTTCGGTCTCAACTGGGATCCCAGCCACTTCGTCTGGCAGGACCTCGACCCGGTCGGCTTCCTCTGGGACTTCCGTGACCGGATCTACCACGTCGACTGCAAGGACGCGAAGCGGCTGACCGGCAACGGCCGCAACGGGCGGCTGGGCTCGCACCTGCCCTGGGCCGACCCCCGTCGCGGCTGGGACTTCGTCTCCACCGGCCATGGCGACGTGCCCTGGGAGCAGTGCTTCCGGATGCTCAACACCATCGGCTACTCCGGCCCGATCTCGGTCGAGTGGGAGGACGCCGGGATGGACCGCCTCGTCGGCGCCCCCGAGGCGCTGCAGTTCGTCCGCAACCTGGCTTTCGACGCTCCACAGGCCGCGTTCGACGCGGCCTTCTCCCACCGGGACTGAGTCCCGGACCCACGTTTCTCGAGGAAAGGAAGAACCACCATGTGTTACGGATTCGATGGCGAGACCGCTCTGCGTGAGTCCCTGGAGCGCCGGGGCCTCTCCCGTCGCTCGCTGTTCCGGGGAGCCGCTGCCGGACTGGCCGGCGCGGCGACCCTGGGGGTCGCCGGGGCACCGGCTGCCTCCGCGGAGGTGGGATCGGCGGGCCGCCGTCCGGTGCCGCCCGGCAAGATCAGCATCCAGCTGTACACCGTGCGCGCCGCCCTCGGCGGCAGCCCCGGCTTCGACGACACCATCCGGGCGATCGCCGCGGACGGTTACCCGCGCGTGGAGATGGCCGGCTACTACGGGCGCACCGCGGAGCAGATCCGGTCGTTCTTCGACAGCCTGGGCATCCGCGCCTCCTCCAGCCACGACGGCATCAGCGGCTCGGCGGACGGGCTCACCCAGAAGCTCGAGAACGCGGTGACGCTGGGGCAGCGCTTCATCAACGTGCCGTACCTCTACTCGACCTCGAAGTCGGACTGGCAGCTCTGGACGGACCAGATGAACACCGAGGCGGCCGCGGCCAAGGGGTACGGCCTGGCCTACGGGTACCACAACCACGCGCACGAGTTCACGATCGACCTCGGCGGCGGGCTGACCCCGTGGGAGGTGCTGACCAGCGAGCTCGACCCGTCTCTGGTGCACCTGGAGACCGACCTCTACTGGTTGGTGACGGGCGGCATCAACTCAGGTCGCGGCAAGGACGACCCGGAGCAGTTCGCGATCGACACGATCAAGGCGGCGCCGCAGCAGGTGCTGCAGTACCACGTGAAGGACAAGGACCCTGCCACGGGAGACATGTGCGACCTGGGCACCGGGTTCATCGAGTTCCCGCGGATCTTCGCGGCCCACCGGGTCGATGAGTACATCGTCGAGAACGACACCCCGGACGTCACCCCGCTGCAGACCGCACGGGTCGGCTACGACTACCTGAGGCACGTCCGCTTCTGAGCAACCCGCACGTCACGAACGGCCGGCCACCCGTCGCCAGACGGGTGCCGGCCGTTCGTTGCGATGCCCGGAGAAGGCGTGCTCGAACCAGCCAGCATGCCCCGATCCTCGAGTCGCCAGCGGGCTGTCGGTCGGGAGTAGCATCGAGGCTGTCGGGGTGGGTCGGCCGGGAGGTTGACGATGCCCAAAGCCACCGAGATGCCGGTGCACATGCAGCGCGTCGGGTTCGATCCCGTCGGCGAGCTCGCCCAGGTGCGGGAGAACGAGGGCGTGACCCGGGCGATGACGCCGTTCGGGATGCCCGCCTATCTGGTGTTGCGGTACGACGACGTCCGTGCGGTGCTGGCGGATCCGGTTCGGTTCAGCAACGCCAGGACGAGCTTGCAGGTGATGAACGGGCCGCAGGTCGGCGAGGACGAGATCCTGCAGCTGCGGGCCGGTCATCTGCTGGCGCTCGATCCTCCGGAGCACACCCGTCTGCGGCGGATGCTGACCCCGGAGTTCACCGTCCGGCGGATGCGCAGGTTGGCGCCGCGGATCCAGGAGATCGTCGAGACGCATCTGGATGATCTCGAGCGCGAAGGTCGACCCGCCGACCTGGTCCAGAGCTTCGCCCTGCCTGTCCCGTCGCTGGTCATCTGTGAGCTCCTGGGCGTGCCGTACTCCGAGCGTCAGGGGTTCCAAGAGCGGACCCGCCGCCAGCTGGACGCGTCGGTGCCGATCGAGGATCGGTTGGCGCTGCAGCAGGAGGGCCGCGAGTTCATGCGAGAACAGGTCGCCCGGGCGAAGGCCTCGCCGGGAGAGGACATGCTCGGCATGCTGGTTCGTGAACATGGCGAGGAGCTCAGCACCGAGGAACTCGTCGGTATCGCCAGCCTGCTGCTCATCGCCGGCCATGAGACAACGGCGAACATGCTGGGGCTGGGCTTCCTCGCGTTGCTGCGCCACCCCGAACAGCTGGCGATGGTGCGCGACGATCCGGCGATGGTCGCGCCGGCGGTCGAGGAGCTGTTGCGGTGGCTGAGCATCGTGCCCTCAGGCATTCCCAGGACCACGACCACCTCGGTCACCCTCGCCGGAACGACCATCCCGGCCGGGGAGCTCGTGATGGCCTCCCTGGTCGCAGCCAACCGAGATCCGGCGCTGGTCGCGGACCCCGAGCGACTCGACATCACCCGCGGTGCACTGGGCCACCTGGCGTTCGGGCACGGGGTGCACCACTGCCTGGGAGCTCCGCTGGCCCGGATGGAGATGAACATCGCGTTCCCGGCTCTGCTGCGGCGCTTTCCGAATCTCGCTCTGGCGACTCCGTTCGAGGACATCGGGTTCCGCGCACACCACATCATCTTCGGGCTGCATTCCCTCCCGGTCACCTGGTGAAGAAGGAGGAGGGGGCGCATGCGAGTCGCTGCTGACCGCGACATCTGCATCGGGTCCGGGCTGTGTGCGCTCACCGCTCCGGCGGTGTTCGACCAGGACGACGATGGTTTCGTGCGCCTGCTGACCGCAGATGTCGGTCCGGGGGAGGCCGACGCGGCTCGTCAGGCGGTCGCGAACTGCCCCTCCGGGGCGCTGAGCCTGGTCGAGGGGTGAGCGCCGGATCCAGTCCGGACCTCGCAGTCTGCGTGCGACCCGCTCGGGCGCTACTATGGGTTCAGCACCGACCGTTGGCAAGGCGGTTCGTCCAGCGACACTCTTTCGCGCGGCGGTTGGTGACCCGGCCATCGACTGATGGCCGTGGGTTCCACACCGTGTGCGGGCCGTCAGGGCCCGACGCGTCGATCTCTCGCAGATCCGTGGATCCCAGTCGCGTCCCGGAGTAGCCACCAGGCCCACTCCGCTCGACGTCCCGTCGCCCCGGCCGCGGGACTGCGTGCGGGTGTTCTCATTCCGCCGCGGCGGAGCGCCGGGTATCAGAGGAGGAGTCTTTGGCTCGACAAGGGCAACGCCAATCGGGCGCTCGCCGTACTGCGCCGCGGAACCAGCGACGGGTCCGCGGCCTCGACGGCGAGGGCATCATCCCGGTGCTCGCCCGCGCCGTGCGTGAGGTCGAGGCAGCCGCCCAGCGCGGACCCGTGATGCCTTCGGTGCGCACGAAGTTCCAGGTCGTCGCCCTGCTGGTGCGCGAGGAGCGTGCCCGCGTCAAGACGGACGAGACCAGCAGCGACACACACCGGGCCGAGCAGCTCAAACGCCTCGACGGCATCGCGACGATCCTCGCAAAGACCGCCGTCCGCGACACCTCGCTTCTCGCGCTGCTCGCCGAGGACGCCGTCGTCTCCGACCCGGCCAGGTCGCTCAAGCGCGACATGCTGAGGCTCGCCGGCATCGACACGGCCCCCGACGAGGTCACGCGCACGGAGCCCGCGTCCGCCGCCGCCACCCCCGAGCGTCGGGTCGTGCCGCAGTCGGTCGTCTCGCGACAGCTTGCCAACCCGTTCCTCGCCCCCGACTTCGGGTCCGAGAAGCAGAACAAGGCCCGTCCGCACCGCCTGGCCGGCTGGGAGCTGCTCGGCCCGCTCTTCAGGTCGTTCGACTACGCCGGCGGCGGAGCCTCGGTGAGCATGCCCCTGCCCGAGCGGTCCTCCCTGCGAGCGCCGGGTGGCCTGGAGCTGATGCCGCACCAGTCGCAGCTGGTCGCCGCCGCCGCGTCCGGCCACCGGACCTTCCTGCTCGCCGACGAGCCGGGCCTGGGCAAGACGGCTCAGGCACTGCTCGCCGCGCAGGCGGCGAACGCCTACCCGCTGCTCGTGGTCGTACCGAACGTCGTCAAGACCAACTGGGCCCGCGAGGCGGGCCTCTGGACACCCAACCGCCCCGCCACCGTGATCCACGGCAACGGCGAGACGATCGACGGATTCGCCGACATCGTCATCGTCAACTACGAGGTCCTCGACCGCCATGTCGGCTGGCTCGGCGATTTCGGCTTCCGCGGGATGGTCGTCGACGAGGCGCACTTCATCAAGAACAAGACGTCCCAGCGCTCGCAGCACGCCCTGCAGCTCTCCGAGCGCATCCGGGCCCGCATCGCGCGCCCCCTGCTGATGGCGCTCACCGGCACCCCGCTGATCAACGACATCGAGGACTTCAGAGCCATCTGGCAGTTCCTCGGCTGGATCGACGACAAGAAGCCGCTGGCCGAGCTGATGGACGCGCTCGAAGAGACCGGGCTGGCACCGGCCGATCCCGGGTTCTACCGCTCCGCTCGCAGATGCGTGGTCGACCTCGGCATCGTCCGTCGCCGCAAGGTCGACGTGGCCGCCGACATCCCCGACCGCCGCATCGCCGACCTTCCCGTCGAGCTCGACGACGAGGTCGGCCGTTCGATCCGGGAGGCCGAGCGTGACCTCGCTCGCCGCCTGGTGTCGCGGTACGAGAGCGCACTGGCGACTCGCAAGTCCGGTCCCGTCGTCGAGGGCATCGACCACGACCTCGTGCGCAGGGTCGCCACGTGGGAGCGGGAGGACACGACCACGACGAAGACCGACGAGAACGTGTTCAGCATGATGCGCCGCATCGGCCAGGCGAAGGCCGGCCTCGCCGCCGACTACACGGCACAGCTCGCGCGCAGCGTCGGCAAGGTCGTCTTCTTCGCCAAGCACGTCGACGTGATGGACGTCGCCGAGGAGACCTTCGCCAAGCGCGGGATCCGCTTCTCCTCGATCCGTGGCGACCAGACCCCGGCTTCGAGGCAGAAGAACATCGACGCGTTCGTGAACGATCCCGACGTCTCCGTCGTGGTCTGCTCGCTGACCGCGGCCGGTGTGGGCCTGAACCTGCAGGTCGCCTCCAACGTCGTGCTCGCCGAGCTTTCCTGGACCGACGCTGAGCAGACTCAGGCCATCGACCGGGTCCACCGCATCGGTCAAGGAGACCCCGTCACTGCCTGGCGCATCATCGCCGCGCAGACCATCGACTCGAGGATCGCGGAGCTGATCGACAGCAAAGCGGGGCTCGCCGCCAGGGCGCTCGACGGTTCGGACGAGGAGGTGTCGTCATCGGCCGACGTGCAGCTCGAGGCGCTCGTCGCGTTGCTGACGGACGCGTTGTCGGTGTCGCCGTAGGTCACGAATCGTAGGAGAAGGTCCATGTCAGGGAGCCAGATCGCCCTTCTGGGGGCCATCGCGGGTTTCACCATCTTTCTCGGCCTGCCGATCGGGCGGCTGCGCCATCCCGTCCCACGGTTGAAGGCAGCGCTCAACGGTGTCGCGATCGGTGTGCTCGTCTTCCTCGTCTGGGACATCCTGACCCACGCCTGGGAGCCCACCGACGTCGCGCTGGCCGACGGTGATTGGCGAACCGCTGCCACCGGCGGCGTTGTTCTGGCGGTCGGCCTGGCCGTCGGTATGGCGGGACTGGTGTACTTCGACAAGGCAATGGGCATCCGTCGCGCGCGGTCGCAGACCCTGCCCCCCGCCGTCGTGACGGTCGGAGCAGGCGGTCAGGTCGCTCCCGCACGGCAACCTGACGGTGTTGTGAGAGGGGGACGCTCGGCGTCGGCCAGTCTCGCGCTGATGATCGCGGTGGGCATCGGCTTGCACAACTTCGCCGAGGGGCTGGCCATCGGCAACTCTGCTGCGGGCGGTGAGCTGTCCCTGGCGGTGCTGCTGGTCATCGGCTTCGCACTGCACAACGCGACCGAGGGGTTCGGCATCGTCGCGCCGCTGGCCGGCGATGTCGACCGACCCTCCTGGGGAAGGCTCGCACTGCTCGGCGTCATCGGTGGTGGGCCGACGTTCGTGGGCACCATCGTGGGTCAAAGCGTTGTCAACGACACCCTCGCGATCGCTTTCCTCGGCTTGGCAGCCGGCTCGGTGCTCTACGTCGTCATCGAGCTGCTCGCCGTGGCCCGACGGACCGGACTGAAGGAACTCACCACCTGGTGCATCCTGGGCGGTCTTGCGCTCGGCTTCATCACCGACGGGATCCTCGTCGCGGCGGGCGCCTGAGGGTGCGGGAAGCGTCCGTCTCGGACTCCGACCCGCGGAGCGAGACGGACCGAGGGCAGCACGCGGCGGGGCATCCATCCGAGTCCACAATGACTGGGTGGCCTACGAGCTGGACCGCCGACGCTTCCTGCTGCTCGGCGCGGCAGCACTGGTCGGCGGCTGCACATCCCAGCCCAGCGTGTCGACGCCTCCGCCGCCGCACCGGGTGGCGTCGAGTGCACCCGTGGCGCCGGCCCCAGGCTCCGGTCCGGCGGCCTCTCGTTCGGTTCACCGGTGGCACCCCGACCCCAGCGACGTCGAGCCGGCAGCGAAGCTCGCCGCCGTACGGCACATCGAGAACCGCGGTCACCGCGGTCGGTTCTCGCTGCGGGTCATCGACGCGCAGTACGGCGGCCTGCTGCCCGACGCTGCGAGCGTGCTCGTGGTCTGCCGGAGCTGGACTCGCGGACCCGGTGGGCAGGTTCACGTCGGGGGATCGACCTATGACGTGCGAGTTGCACGCTTCGGCCACAAGTGGCAGGTGACCTCGGTGCACCCCTCGCGGCCCGGGCCTGCGAATCGGCTCCTCTCGCACCCGGCCCGGCTTGTTCTGGCCAGCCCACGGATCGATCTGCCGCCCGCGGCGCGCTCGGACGTCCGCTCCGGCGCGGTGCACGACCGTGTGCTGACCGCGATGTTGACGCTGTCAAGGAGGTACCGGCTCGGGGTCAGCGTGGTCCGCTCCGGTCATCCCAGGTACGTCTTCGGCACCGAGAGGCTCAGTGACCACCCGCTCGGTCGGGCGTTCGACACGTGGCGCATCGACGACCAGATGGTGGTCGACGCACGAACACCCCAGCGGTTGGTCGCTGGATACATGGAGGCCGCCGCCACGGCCGGCTCCTACAACGTCGGTGGACCGTTCCTGCTCGGGTCGGCCCCTCAGTTCTTCTCCGATGAGACGCACCACGATCACGTCCATGCCGGGTTCTTGGGCTGACAGCGCGGCTGCGGCCAATCACCCCACCGGGATGATGCCGGGGCAGAGGTCGGTCGACGAGCCTGGGGTCGATCCGGAGGAGGACGGGCAGTGGAGCTGGCCATCGTCTTCGCCGTGGTCGTGGTGGCGCTGGTGTTCGACTACACCAACGGGTTCCATGATGCGGCGAACGCCATCGCCACATCGGTGTCCACTCGTGCGCTGACCCCACGGGTCGCGCTGGTGATGGCCGCGGTGATGAACTTCGTCGGCGCGTTCCTGGGCCAGCAGGTCGCTCAGACGGTCTCCGACATCATCGTCCCAGGTGGGTCCGCGACGCACGGTCTGGTCATCGTGCTCGCTGCGTTGTTGGGCGCCATCACGTGGAACCTCATCACCTGGGCGTTCGGGCTGCCCTCGTCCTCGTCGCAAGCCCTCATCGGCGGCCTGGTCGGTGCCGCACTCGCGTCCGGGTCCGTGGTGCACTGGTCGGTCGTCGTCGACAAGGTCGCCATCCCGATGGTGCTCTCGCCCCTGGTCGGGTTCGCCGTCGCGTTCGGCGTGATGCTCGCCATCATGTGGATCTTCCGGCGCCGGAACCCGCACAAGGTCAACCGGGGTTTTCGGCTGGCTCAGACGGTCTCGGCGGCGGCGATGGCGCTCGGACACGGTCTGCAGGACGCCCAGAAGACGATGGGGGTCATCTTCCTGGCGCTGGCGACCGGCGGGTTCGTGAGCTCGACGGACCCGCTGCCGGTGTGGGTCATCGCGGCGTCCGCAGGAGCCATCTCGCTGGGCACCTACTCGGGCGGCTGGCGCATCATGCGCACGCTGGGCCGCCGCATCATCCACCTCGACCCGCCTCGCGGTTTCGCCGCGGAGTCGGTCGCGGCGTCGGTGCTGTACACGACCGCGTTCGTGTTCCAGGCCCCGGTGTCCACGACGCACATCATCACGTCCGCGGTGATGGGGGTCGGTGCCACGAAACGGCTCTCCGCCGTCCGGTGGGGTGTCGCCCGGTCCATCCTGATCGCGTGGGTGCTCACGTTCCCCGCCGCCGGCCTGGTTGCTGCCGCCGCGTACTGGGTGCTGGCGTCCGTGTTCCGGCTGCCTTGACCGTCGGGAACCCCTTGCGAAGCCGGGAGCGGTTTCCAAGACTGGAGAAGAACCTGCAGAAAGGACAGGAGGTCGACATCGTGACCTCATCGAGGATGCCCGACCGGCACACCCCGGTTCGTCTGGGCGCGGGCAGGCACCTCTCGCCCGAGGACGGAACCTGCCTGATGGAGGCCGTCTCGGTGGCGGCGCACCTGCCGTGGAGCGACGAACCCCCGTGCACCCATCCGTTGCTGTCGCACCTGGCGCGTCTGGTCAACGACGTCATGTCCGAGGGCGGACGCCAGGAGCTGGCCGTCCTCGTCCCGGACCTGATGGCTGCCGGTCCGACTGACCCGGCCGAGGTCGCGTGGGTGTCGGCGCGGGTCGCGACCGTGTGCACGGAGCGGGCCCTTCGCCACCGCTCGACACTGCTGCTGGTGCACCTGCACCACGTGGCGGCGGAGCAGCTCCGGCGCGAGCAGCGCCTGCAGGGCCGGGATCCGGTGCCGCGCGTGCGCATACGCCGCTCGCTGTTCGGGCGGGGCCCGGCGGTCCGGGGCGTGGAGGCCGCGGTGGCTGCATGCCTCCATCTGCCGGAGCCGGAGCGCGACGCGGCCCTCCTCGACCTCCTCCGGGCCGGTCTTCGCGTCGCCCTCGACCCCGCGCCGGCGGGCGGCTCGGGGCGGGTGACGGCGCAGTCGCCGGGTGTGCCGGAGAGAACCTCGTAGACGTTCACCTGAACTGTCGGTGAACGATCGTTTGGTCCGGTTACGGACCGATGTGGCGGGGGTACACCCCCTGTGTGAGCCTTTCTCGCAGACAGTTCCTGGCAACCTCCGGTGCCGTGGGTACGACGGGCCTCGTTGCCGCCGCGGGCCTGTCGCGGGAGGGATGGGTCGCCCCGGCGGGCGCCGCACCTCGATCGTCGCTGCCCACGCCGTCGGCGTCGGGGATCGACCACGTCGTCGTCGTGATGATGGAGAACAGGTCGTACGACCACTTCCTGGGCTGGCTCCCTGGCAGTGACGGCAAGCAGTCCGGCTTCACCTTCACCGACCGATACGGCCTGCGGCACACGACCCACCATCTGACCGAGTACGCCAGCTGCGACTACAACGACCCGGACCACTCCTACGAGGGCGGCCGCATCGCGCTCAACGGAGGCAGGTGCGACGGCTGGTTGAAGGCCGGCGAGAACGACGCCCTCGCGGTCGGGTACTACACCCAGCCAGATCTCGCCTTTCTCGGACAGAGTGCCCCTGCGTGGACGGTCTGTGACCGGTACTTCTCGGCGGTGATGGCCGAGACCTATCCGAACCGGTTCTACCAGCACGCCGCCCAGACGGACCGCCTGCACAACTCGACGGCGACCTCGACGCTGCCGACGATCTGGGACCGGTTGGAGGCTGCCGGCCTGGTCGGGCGGTACTACTACTCCGACATCCCCTTCACCGCACTCTGGGGAACCAAGTACCTCCCCATCTCGAAGCCGTTCACCTCCTTCGTGTCCGACGCTGCTGCCGGACAGCTGCCCGAGGTGTCGTTCATCGACCCGCGTTTCGAGGACGAGGGCTCCGGAACCTCCAGCGATGACCACCCGAAGGCAGACATCCGGGCCGGCGAGCAGTTCCTGAACTCCGTCTACGAGGCAGTGACCAACAGCCCCAACTGGAAGAACACCGTTCTCGTCATCAACTTCGACGAGTGGGGTGGCTTCTTCGACCACGTGGCGCCCGGCAGCGCACCCGACGTGTCGGCCGACACCGCACTGCGCGGGTTCCGGGTCCCGGCGGTCGTGATCGCTCCCCGGGCTCGGCGCGGGTACGTCGCGCATGACACCTACGACCACACCTCGGTGCTGAAGATGATCGAGTGGCGGTGGGGTCTCGACGCCTTGACTCCTCGAGACTCCGCAGCCCGGAACCTCGCCGAGGTCCTGGACTTCTCCAGGGCTCCGGACCCGTCGGCGCCGAAGTTCACGGTGCCACCGTTCGTTGCCACCGCCTGTCCGCCTGCGCCGGCCACCGGCGCAGAGCTGGCCGAGTGGCCCGCCCTCAAGAAGAAAGCACGTGCCGACGGATGGAGCCTTCCCGGATGAGCGACATGAAGCTGGAGACCCACCAGGCCGCTCGGCCGACGCGCCGATCGCGCCTGCGCCGTGGCGGCGTCTGGGCGAGCCTCCTCGTCGCTGTGCTGAGTGCGGTGGCGCTGGGCCCGGGGCCGGACGCCGACGGCGCGACGGCGTCCGGGACGAGCGCCTACGTTCCTCCGGTCAAGCACGTCTTCGTCATCAACATCGAGAACAAGGGTTATGACGAGACATGGGGTCCGGACTCGGCGGCGCCGTACCTCGCGAAGACCCTGCGCAACAAGGGTGTCCTGCTGAACACCTACTACGGCACCGCCCACAACTCCCAGCCGAACTACGTCGCGCAGATCTCCGGGCAGGGACCGAACCCGCAGATGCAGGCCGACTGCCAGGTCTACTCACCGTTCGTCGGGACGGGAACCGGTCCGTCGGGGCAGGCGGTCGGCGACGGGTGTGTCTTCCCGGCATCGGTCCCCTCGCTGCCGAAGCAGCTGGACGCGCGCGGGCTGACCTGGAAGGGCTACATGGAGGACATGGGTACGCCGTGCCGCCATCCTGCCCTCGGCGCCGCCGACGACACCCAGAAGGCGAAGGTCGGGGACCAGTACGCCGCGCGGCACAACCCGTTCGTCTACTTCAGCGCGATCACGGACTCCCCGGAGTGCGCAGCCCGAGTCGTGGATCTGTCCCGGCTCACCTCGGACCTCTCCGGCGCGAGCACCACGCCCAACCTGAGCTACATCACCCCGAACCTCTGCGACGACGGTCATGACGCGCCGTGCGTGGATGGTCGGCCCGGGGGACTGGCGAGCGTGAACGACTGGCTGTCGGTGTGGGTGCCCCGCATCCTGGAGTCCCCGGCCTTCAAGACCGACGGTGTCCTGGTCATCACCGCCGACGAGTCCGACGGTCCGCAGAGCGACGCCACAGCTTGCTGCGGCGAGGGACCGGGACCCAACTCGCCGCTGCCCGGGATCTCCGGTCTCGGCGGCGGCCGGATCGGGGCGCTGGTCCTGTCCCGATGGACCAAGCCGGGAACGTGGAGCACGACGCCGTACAACCACTACTCGCTGCTGGCCTCGATCGAGGACGTCTTCGGGCTGCCTTACCTCGGGTACGCGCAGACCGCGGGACTCCAGCGGTTCGGCCTGGACGTCTACAACAGCGGCTGGAACGGCTGACACCCGCCACCGGCGGGGCGCTCCGGACCCTGTAGGTCAGACAGCCCGGGGAGTACCGTCGAGAAGCGGGGGTGCTCAGTGGAGGAGCGCAGAGTTGGCCGCAGGACAGTCCTTGGGGTCGCCACCGGTCACTGTCCGGCTACGGACCGAGACCGGGGACCTGCACGCCTCGATCGAGTCCGCCCTGGCCTACCTCGACGGGACCCTCGAGCGGGCGCGCTACCTGTCGCTGCTGGAGCGCTGGTACGGCTTCCTCGTCGTGCTCGAGCCGCGCCTCGACACCTGGCACGCGCGAGCAGGTCTGCTCGATTGGCCTCCGCGCCGCAAGCTGCCCTTGCTGGAGACCGACCTGCGGGTCCTCGGTGCGCGACGGCAGACCCGACGCGAGCTGCCACGGTGTCCCGACGTGCCACCGGTCGACTCCTCGTCCCAGGCGTTCGGCGCGCTGTACGTCGTGGAGGGGGCGACGCTCGGAGGCCGGCTCCTCACCGAGCGGCTGCAGCAGGCACAGGTTCCGGTTGACGCGCTCCACTTCCTCTCCTCCTACGGCAGCGACCGCGGCCGACGCTGGCACCGCTGGCGGCAGGCGACCACAGCCTGGGTCGCCGACGACTCCGGTCGCGCGGACACGGTGGTGGCGACGGCTCGCGAGACGTTCCAGGTCCTCGCACGCTGGCTGGTCCCTGGGGAGCAGGCGTCATGACCGTCGTGCGGGCCCGGAGCCGGCTCGGTGACCTGGCCGGTTGCGAGCGGGAGGCCATCCACGTCCCAGGTGCGGTGCAGCCGCACGGCGTGCTGCTGGCCCTGTCCGAGCCCGACCTGGTCGTCCGTGTGGTGTCGGCGAACTGCGAGTCGATGCTTGGTCTCGGCGCCGAAGAGCTCCTGGGACGTCGGGCCCGCGATGCCGGCGTCGGTGACCTGGTGCCTGCCGGTCCGGCAGGTCCGGGCTTCTCCGGGAACGGGGGCGACTACGTGCCGACCTCGACGACGTTGCTCGTCCACGGTCGGGAGGTGGTCGTCGACGCCGTACTGCACCGCTCCGGCGGCCTCCTCGTCGTGGAGATCGAGCCGGGGGCGGGACCGGTCACCCTGCAGACGGCGTACCGACTCAACCGCACGGCTGCCGGGCGGATCCAGCGGGCCACCGAGCCGGACGAGCTCTACCGGATCGCCGTCGAGGAGGTGCGCCGGCTGACCGGGTTCGACCGTGTCATGGTCTATCGCTTCGACGAGGAGTGGAACGGCGAGGTGGTGGCCGAGGACAAGTCGGACGGCCTCAACAGCTTCGCCGGGCTGCACTACCCGGCCTCCGACATCCCCGCCCAGGCCCGCGCGCTGTACCGGAGCAACTGGCTGCGGCTGATCGTCGACGTGGACTACCGGCCGGTGCCGTTGGTGCCTGTCGTCGACCCGCTGACCGGAAGGCCGCTCGACCTGAGCCACGCCACCCTGCGCAGCGTGTCACCCGTCCACCTCGAGTACCTGCACAACATGGGTGTCACCGCTTCCATGTCGATCTCGCTGATGGACCGGGGCGAGCTCTGGGGCCTGATCGCCTGCCACCACTACTCGGGGCCGCACCGGCCTCCGCACGAGGTGCGCGCGGCGGCAGAGCTCCTCGGGCAGATGCTGTCGCTGCGCCTGGTCGAGGGCACGAGCCAGGAAGCGGGTCGGCAGATCGTCCTGGCCCGGTCGACCCTTGCGGCGTTGACCACGGCGGTGCAGGACGAGAGCCGCCCCGCGGTGGCGTCCCTGACGGAGGGGCCGCACAGCGTGCTGCACCTGGTCAGCGCAGGGGGAGCCGTGCTCTTCCTCGAGGGCCGCGAGGCATCGGTCGGTGTCGTCCCCCCGACGGCGGTGGTCCACGCGCTGGTCGCGCACGCCGCTGCCGGCAAGCACGACGTCCTCGCGCTCGACCGGGTGCCCGACGCGCTGCCGGACCTGGCGCCGTACAAGGACCGCGCGTGCGGGGCGCTGGTCCTGCGGCTCTCCGACCAGCAGTACGTCGTCTGGCTGCGGCCCGAGCTGACCCAGACCGTGTCGTGGGGCGGGGACCCGTACAACGCGGCGATCGCGGAGGCTGAAGGGGACGAGGTGCGCATCAGCCCCCGCAAGTCTTTCGAGCGCTGGCAGGAGACGGTGCGCGGGCGCAGCGAGCCCTGGTCCACCGTCGATACCGAGCTGGCCCGCGCGCTGCGCCATGACCTGATCGACGCGCTCTACGGTCGCACGCGCAGGCTGGCCTCGACCGCGGCGATCCTGCAGCGCAGCCTTCTGCCCGACCGGCTCCCCGAGGTGCCCGGCTGGACCCTTGCCGCGGAGTACCGGCCGATGGTCGGCGGAGACGTGGGGGGCGACTGGTACGACGTGGTCCCCCTGCCGTCCGGTGAGGTCGTGTGCGTGCTCGGCGACGTCGCGGGACACGGCGTCACCGCTGCCGGCACCATGGGGCAGCTGCGCAACGGGCTCCGGGCCTACCTCGTCGAGGAGGCCCGGCCGGGGCACGTGCTGCAGCGGATGAGCCGACTCGCCGAGCAGCTGCTCCCGGCCGTGTTCGCCACCGCGACCGTCCTGGTCATCGACCCGGCATCCGGAACGACCCGCGTCGCCGCCGCCGGGCATCCTCCGGTGTGCTTCGTGCCCCACGACGACCAGGCGCTGCTGCTGCCCGTCGACCCCGGTCCTCCGCTGGGAGTGGGCTCCGGGTCGCACCCGGCGGAGACGACGGTCGCCGTCGGACCGGGCGACCTCCTGGTGCTGTACTCCGACGGCATGGTCGAGCGTCGCAACGAGTCGATGGAGATCGGCTTTGCACGCCTGGCCCGGCTGTGCACCGGCAGCGTCGACCCCGCTGACCTCTGCGTCCGGCTGATCGCGGACTGCCGCGACCCCGCCGGCGAGGACGACGCCACCGTCCTCGTCCTCCGCCGGGATCGCTGACCGAGGCACCTCCTCCATGTGGGGGGTTCCGCCCGGGTCTACTTCGGAGTAACACTGGGCAGTAACAACGATGGGAGCCCAGTGTGACTACTTCAGAAGTCGGGCACGACGTCAGTGAACGGCAGGCCCGAGAGGTCGCCGAGGCGGCCCGGGAGACCGAATGGACCCGGCCGAGCTTCGCCAAGGAGCTCTACCTCGGCAGGTTCGACTTCTCGCTGATCCATCCGTATCCCCGGGTGCCGGCTGAGGACGCGGCGCGCGGGGAGGCGTTCCTCGCCGAGCTGGACAGATGCTGCCGGTCGATGGACGGGCTCCGGATCGAGCGGGAGTCCCGGATCCCGGACGAGTACGTCGAGGCGATGACCGCCCTCGGTGTCTTCGGGATGAAGATCCCGCAGGAGTACGGCGGACTCGGCCTGTCGATGTACTACTACGCCCGGGCCCTGATGCTGCTCGGAACGGTGCATCCCAGCATCGGCGCGCTCATCTCCGCGCACCAGTCGATCGGCGTCCCCGAGCCGGTGAAGATGTTCGGCAACGAGCAGCAGAAGCAGGAGTTCCTGCCGCGGTGCGCGGCCGGCGCGGTGTCCGCCTTCCTGCTCACCGAACCCGACGTCGGCTCCGACCCGGCCCGGCTCGGGTCGACCGCGACACCTACGCAGGACGGGACCGGTTACCTCCTCGACGGGGTCAAGCTCTGGACGACCAACGGTGTCGTCGCCGACCTGCTGGTCGTGATGGCGAAGGTGCCCGCGCATGAGCGCGGTCGGGGCGGCATCACGGCGTTCGTCGTCGAGGCCGACTCCCCGGGGATCACCGTGGAGAACCGGAACGCGTTCATGGGTCTGAGGGGGATCGAGAACGGGGTGACCCGGCTCGACCAGGTCCACGTGCCCGCCGGAAACCGGCTCGGCCGGGAGGGGGAGGGCCTCAAGATCGCCCTGACCACCCTGAACACCGGCCGGCTGTCCATCCCGGCGCTGTGCGCGGGCGCCAGCAAGTGGTGCCTCAAGATCGGCCGCGAGTGGTCGACGGCGCGAGTCCAGTGGGGACGCCCGGTCGGCGAGCACGCCGCGGTCTCGCAGAAGCTGTCGTTCATCGCGGCGACGACCTTCGCGATGGAGTCGGTGGTGGACCTGTCCACCCAGCTCGCGGACGCCGGCACCAAGGACATCCGGATCGAGGCGGCGCTGGCAAAGCTGTGGTCGAGCGAGATGGCCTGGCTGGTCGCGGACGAGCTGGTCCAGATCCGTGGCGGCCGCGGCTACGAGACAGCCGACTCGCTGGCAGCCCGGGGCGAACGGGCCGTGCCCGCCGAGCAGATCCTGCGCGACCTGCGGATCAACCGGATCTTCGAGGGCTCCTCCGAGATCATGCACCTGCTGATCGCACGTGAGGCGGTCGACGCGCACCTCGCGGCCGCCGGCGACCTCGCCTCGGCCGATGCGGACCTCCGGAGCAAAGCGAGGGCGGCGGTGAAGGCGAGCGGGTTCTACGCGAAGTGGCTCCCGCAGCTCGTCACGGGCAAGGGCTCGGTGCCGACGTCGTACGCCGAGCTCGGGCCGCTCGCGAAGCACCTCCGGTACGTCGAGCGCTCGTCGCGGAAGCTCGCCCGGCAGACGTTCTACGGGATGAGTCGGTGGCAGGCCGAGCTGGAGCACAAGCAGGTCTTCCTCGGCAGGGTCGTGGACATCGGGGCGGAGCTGTTCGCGATGGCTGCGTCCTGCTCGCGCGCGCTGATGATGGGCGTCGAGGAGCTGGAGCACGCGCAGGGCGCGCGCCAGCTCGCCGACGTGTTCTGCACGCAGGCACGGATGCGTGTCGACGAGCATTTCACCCAGCTGTGGGACAACGCGGACGACCTGGACAAGCGGCTTGCCGGATCGGTGATGGCCGGCGACCTCACCTGGCTCGAGGCGGGGGTGGTGGACGGTTCGGAGGGCACCGGTCCCTGGATCGCCGAGTGGGGCTCGGGCCCGTCGCAGGCCGACAACCTGTCGCGTCGCTACCAGCACCACGCATCCGCCTACGCGGTGACCGAGGACGTGCTGACCGGTCAGACCAGGTCGGGCACGTGAAGGTGGGCGAACACGAGCTCGAACTCGGCGACGTCGAGGAACTCCACGTCCACGTCGTTGGTGCTGGTGCCCCGGAGGTAGTCCGCCTGGTCACGGGTCCGCTCCATCGCCGCACGACTGTCGAACGCCACGGACGTGACGCCCCGCCCTGAAGCGCGGTCGACGAGAAGGCTGGCGCTCGCGAAGCCGTCCAGACGCTCGATGGCGGGCAGCAGCGTGCTCTTGTAGAAGTCGATCGCGCGGTCGGTCATCGCCGGTGAGACCCGCGACCAGGCCGCCCGCACACACGTCCCCGGCTCGGCGGGATGGGCACGATGCATGGAGGCGATCTCCCACTCCTCGACGGTCGGTGGGGGGTTCGCGCCCATCAGCTCCACGGCGCGCTCCCGCAACGGGAGAACCGTCCGGGCGCTGCTCCGCAGAGCATCCTCGGTCTGCCAGGAGGTCGTGGTGATGCTTCGTCCGGCGTCTCGGTCGATGACCATGGAGAGGCCGAGGCATCCCTCCATCGCCCGGACGGCAGGCCAGACCTCGTCGCGGACGAAGGCCTTGCCCTCGTCCAGGGCGGACGTCGGGGCGATGATCGTCGTGCTGCGTGCGTACACGGTGCTTCCCTCCTCGGGCGGGACCCGCGTGGTACCGCCGATCTCCCCACGTTCCTCCAGTCGCCAGGAGGCTGGCAAGAGGTCGAAGAGGACGACGTACCGCCGTTCCGAGCGGGTCCCCGGAACGTGGCCGGCATCCCGTCCCGGGACCTCTCGGGGAGACTGGAAGGGGTCGAGGGACGGGATGCCTGGCGCCGAGGTTAGGCCGTGACGAACAACAGATCCGAGGGCCCGAACGGGTCAACCTGAACAACCCGGGGATCTCCTGCGCGAACCCGGAGCAGTGGTCGTCGCGCGTATGCTCGCCGACCTTTGCGACGGCACCGGGAAGGTCGCGACATTCGGCACTTGACGCCGCGCCCCGTCGGGGTGGTTGATCGTCAGATGGAGCTCACTTTCGTCGCCCGGGAGCATCGGGGTGTCGTCCTCGGGACGGCCGCCGTCCTGCCGGCGGTGGTCTGCGCAGCGCTCTCCGGGTTCAACCACGCCGTCACCTCCACGACCGCGGTGCTGCTGCTGGTGCTGGTCGTCGTGGCCGCGGCTGCCACCGGGGACAGGCTCGGTGGTGTCGTCGCGGCCCTGTCCGCAGGGGTGTGGTACGACTTCTTCCTCACCGAGCCCTACCGCCGGTTCACGATGTCGAAGTCGGACGACGTCGCGGTGACGATCCTGCTCGTCGTGATCGGGGTGGCGGTCACCGAGGTCGCGCTGTGGGGGTATCGACAGCAGGCCGGCGCGGGGCGCCGGGCCGGCTACCTGGAAGGCGCGCTTCGGACCGCCGAGATCGTGGCGGCACGCGACGAGCCCTCGTCGTCCCTGGTCGACCTGGTGGCCGGGCAGATCGCGGACGTTCTCGGGGTCGATGTCTGTCGGTTCGTCCCGGGACCGGTCCACGACCCCCGTCTGGCCGTCCTCGGTCACGACGGCTCGGTGACCCGGAGCGGACGACTGGTCAAGGTCGAACGGGACGGGCTGCCCTCCGACGAGGAGACCGCCCTGCTGGTCACTCGCGGGAGCGAGACCCTCGGCCACTTCGTCCTGACTGCGGCCGGCAACCTCGCCTACCCCTCGCTGGAGCAGCGCCGGGTTGCCGTGCTGCTCGCGGACCAGGTGGCCGCGGCGCTCGACCGGCGCAGCGACTGACCGGTGCGGGCCACCACTTGCAGTTTCTGCATGTCCCGCGTCGAACGACCTGCGCGGTCCCTGCGTGTACCTGGGTAGGGGCCACGAAGGAAGGCAGACATGCGAACACACGTGAGACTGACGGCTCTCGCCGGTCTGGCCGGTGCGGGACTTCTCCTGGTCTCGGCCTGCGGCGGCGGAGGTACGACGTACGGCGGCGCGTCCTCGGGAGGTCAGAGCTCCACCTCGACCGGAGCGATCTCCGCCGGCACCACCTCAGCCGGGAAGGTGCTGGTGAGCCCGCAGAAGATGACCTTGTACGCGTTCGCCCAGGACTCGCGCGGGCACTCCGCCTGCACCGGGACCTGCTCGTCGTACTGGCCACCGGTGCCGGGAGCGGACGCCAAGGCTGCAGCGTCGTCAGCGGTGACCGCGAAGCTGGGTTCGATCAAGCGCGCAGACGGCAGCACCCAGCTCACCGTCAACGGGTTCCCGATGTACACCTACGTGGGCGACTCCAAGCCCGGTCAGGCCACAGGTCAGGGCAAGAACCTGTCCGGAGGGCTGTGGTGGGTCGTGGCGCCGGACGGCTCGTGGGTGAAGAGCGCAGGCGCGACCGCGCCGTCGGGTAGTCGGGGTGGCTACTGACGGAGGCCGGCGATGACCGGCGTCAGCCGGCAGCCTTGGCGCGTGCCCGGACCATCCGCGGTCTGGTGAGCAGGTAGGCGATGACCGCCATCCCGATCATCGCGATGATCCGGTTCGGGTCTACCGCGGGGCGCCAGTCGACCTGGCCGTCCTTGATCACGTAGGCGCCGGCGGGCCGACCACTCATCCCGAACCCGCCGCCCTCACCTTCTTGGCCCTTCTCGTCGTGACCGGTACCCCCACCGGCGCCCCCGCCGACGACCGCGGCGGGGATGATGGTGAGCCCGTCCTTCTCGTACGGCTCGGCGTAGATCCGCTTGACCGTGATCGCGTCCCTGGCCGCACTGAAGACCTCGGTGACCTGCATGGTTCCTCCTCGCCGGCGCCGTCCCGGTGGCAGCACGCTCACCCTCATGCTCCGGGCGGGACCGGGGGGGAAGAAGGGCTGAAGGTCCTTGCCTACCGAGCGGCCGGCTGGGGGCTCGGTCGGGCTGCGAACACGAAGCGCTTGTAGGTGAGGTAACGGAACACGGTCCCGAGAGCGAGGCCGATGACGTTCGCCGAGATGTTGTCCGCGAGCCGGCCGGTCAGGCCGAGGACGTCGTGGGAGACGGCGAGGGAGACGACGGAGAACCCGAACCCGATGACGTTGAACAGCACGAAGAGCGCAACCTGGCGGCGCCGGTCTCCGGAGGTGTGGCCGCGCCAGGTCAGGGTCCGGTTCCCGACGTAGGTCACGCACATGGCGACCACGACCGCGAGCGTGCGCGCGACCGTCGGGTCGAGGGCCGAGAACGGGTGCACGGAACGCAGCACGTTGAACGTGACGACGTCGACGACGTACCCCGCTCCGCCGACCGCGAGGAAGGTGAGGACCTCGCGGCTCAGCAGCCGCCGAGCCAGGCGACGGACCGGATCAGGCAGCCACACGACATCCGTCGCCGGGGGAACGGCCACGCGGTCGAGGTCGGGTTGCACGCTCATCGTCCACGACGCTACGGAGTCCACGTGACGGCAGGATGAAGTCCGAGGGGCCATTGGCCGCCGTGCCGGCCACCGGTTCTCGCCGCGGTGCACACTCGTCGTCATGGCCTCCGACTCCGACCCGCGCGACGCCCCGGAAGGGTCCCGTGCGGCATCGCCGGCCTCATCGGGGACGGGGCACCTGTCCGCCTGGCGGTTCGTCGTGTGGTTCGGCGTCGTGGCGATGTTCGCCGACGTCGTCTACGAGGGCGCGCGGTCCATCACCGGGCCGCTGCTCGCCCAGCTGGGGGCCAGTGCCCTGCTCGTGGGCGTGGTCACCGGGGTCGGTGAGTCGGCGGCGCTGGTGCTGCGGCTCGTGTCCGGGCCTCTGACCGACCGGACCGGAAGGTTCTGGGCGTGGACGCTGGCCGGCTACGGGCTGACCGTGGTGAGCGTGCCGCTGCTCGGGTTGGCCTCCGCGCTCTGGGTCGCGTCCGCGCTCGTCATCGCCGAACGGGTCGGGAAGGCGGTGCGGTCACCGGCCAAGGACACGCTGCTGTCGCACGCCGCGGCGGTCACCGGCCGGGGTCGTGGCTTCGCGGTGCACGAGGCGCTCGACCAGGTGGGGGCACTGGCGGGACCGCTGGCGGTGGCCGGGGTGCTCGCCGCAACCGGGAACGACTACACGCCCGCTCTGCTCGTCCTGGCCGTCCCCGGGGCCGTCGCGTTCGGCTTGGTGGTGTGGCTGCGGTTCCGGGTGCCTGAACCGGCTCGCTACGAGCTCGACCTCGAGGCCGCACCCACGAGCGCGCAGCCGTCCCCGGTGGACGACGGTGCCGATCCGGCCGGAGAGGATGCCGCGGCCCGTCCCGCTCGGCTGCCCGGTGCGTTCTGGGCCTACGCCGGGTTCGCCGGGCTCACCATGGCGGGCTTCTCGACGTTCGGGGTGCTGTCGTTCCACCTGGTGACCGCGGGCGTGCTGTCGGCTGCTGCGGTTCCGGTGCTGTACGCCGCCGCGATGGTCGTCGATGCCGTCGCGGCCGTCGTCACCGGCCTGGCCTACGACCGGTACGGCGCCGGGGTGCTCGTCGTGCTGCCGTTCGTGGCGGGCGTCGTACCGGTGCTGGCGTTCTCGGCAACGGCTGCGGTCGCGGTGGTCGGGGCCCTGGCGTGGGGCACCGCACTCGGCGTGCAGGAGTCCACCCTGCGCGCGACCGTCGCCGACCTCGTCGCGCCGGGCCGGCGAGCCACTGCCTATGGCGTCTTCGGTGCGGTGGTCGGTGTCGCCGCCGCGGCGGGCGGTGCGCTGGCAGGTGGTCTCTACGAGGTGTCCGTGCCGCTGCTGGTGACGATCACGGCGGCCCTGCAGGTGCTGGCGCTGGTCGTCCTCCTCGTCACGTTGCGTGGCGCACGCGTGGCCCGCCACGTCCACTGAGGATCGGTTGCGCCAACGGGTCTCAGAGCTTCGACCTGGCCTTCTTCTTCGCCTTCTTCGACACCCGCTCGACCTTCTTCCTCGATGCCTCGGAGACCTTGCCGAGGGAGCGTCCGGGCTTGCTCGGCGTGACCTCGCGCGCCTTTCTGCGGGTCAGCTTCCCGACCTCCTCCACCGGGTGGGTCAGCGCCCGGGGGAGCATCAGCCCGGCGGCCATGCCGAACATCTGTCGGGACAGCCTGAGCAAGGGGATGCCGAGCGGAAGCAGGATGAGGGTGACGCACAGCAGCACGGCCACCAGGCCCACCAGTGACGCGACGACCCAGAGCAGTCCACCCAGCAGCCCACGGAGAAACCGCATGGAGCCCACCTCCTAGGTGCGCTAGGTACCCGCCTGCGGCGGAACGATGTCTCTGGCCTGAGACGCCCCGCACCGCAGTCCCGGTCGGTCTAGACCTGACCGAGGAGGCACGCTGCCCGGTGCGCGCCCGCGCCGGTGCGCGTAGCGTCGGGGTCAGCCCCGAACCGGGTGTACCGACGGGTCCCGCACCGGATCCGCGAGTGCAGGACGTGGTGCACCTCCGGCTCGGGGCAACCGTGATTGCAAACGGGTGTTCGGTTTCGCAGCCGCCCGAGAAGGACGCACTGCGTCAGGTGTGAAGGGGTTTGCGGTTCCTGACGTGGGGCACGACTTTCTCCTGGGAGGCCACCTACGAGCGCCCTACCCGGGTGACTAGAAGGATCGAGGGAGCGGATGAGTAACGCATCGAAGATCGCTGTTGGCGTGGCCAGCGGCTATCTGCTCGGCAGGACCAAGAAGCTGAAGCTGGCGATCACGGTGGGCAGCATGCTGGCCGGGCAACGCATCGCCACCAGCCCGCAGGGACTGCTCAAGCAGGGCTCGGAGCTGCTCGAGAAGAACCCGGAGCTGCAGAAGCTCCAGGAGCAGATCACCGGCAAGCTGTTCGAGGCCGCCAAGGCGGCGGCGCTCACGACGGCCACGTCTCGCCTGGAGTCGATGAGCCAGGCGCTGCGCGACCAGGGTTCGAAGGCCGGCGCCGTCAAGGGCGAGGTCCTCGGCGAGGAGGAAGAGGGCGAGGAGGAGCCCGAGGCCGAGTACGAGGAGGAGGGCGAGGAGGAGCCCGAGGCCGAGTACGAGGAGGAGGGCGAGCCCGAGGGCGAGGAAGAGCCTGAGGAGGAGCCCGAGGCCGAGTACGAGGAGGAGGGCGAGCCCGAGGCCGAGGAAGAGGCCGAGGAAGAGCCCGAGGCCGAGTACGAGGAAGAGGGCGAGGAAGAGCCCGAGGAAGAGGCCGAGGAAGAGCCCGAGGCCGAGTACGAGGAAGAGGGCGAGGAAGAGCCCGAGGAAGAGGCCGAGGAAGAGCCCGAGGCCGAGTACGAGGAAGAGCCCGAGGAGGAGCCCGCGGCCGAGGAGGAGCCGGCCGAGGAGCCCGAGGACCAGGCCGAGGAGGCCGGAGAAGAGCCCGAGGACCAGGCCGAGGAGGCCGAGGAAGAGCCCGAGGAGGAGCCCGCGCCACGCCGACGGCGGCGTCGCCGGGAGTCCGCCGAGACTCGGCCGGCACGACGCAGCGGGGCGCAGAAGACCGCAGCCAAGAAGGCCACCGCGAAGAAGAGCGCGTCGCGTGCCACGGCGGCGAAGAAGTCCGCGACCGCCAAGAAGGCCACCGGCACGGCAAAGAAGGCAGGCGGCCCGGCCAAGAAGGCCGCAGCCAAGAAGGCGCCGGCCAAGAAGGCAGCCGCGAAGAAGGCGACCGGCCCGGCCAAGAAGACAGCCGCGAAGAAGGCGCCGGCCAAGAAGGCAGCCGCGAAGAAGGCGACCGGCCCGGCCAAGAAGGCCGCAGCCAAGAAGGCACCGGCCAAGAAGTCCTCGTCGGGTGGCACGGCGAAGAAGTCCAGCTCCCAGCGGTCCGCCCGCTCGGGTGGAAACCGGTCGAGGAGGTAGTCGACGATGGCAAGCAGCGACACCCAGCCCATGGACAAGCTCAAGTCGGTCTCGCAGGACCTGCTCAAGGCAGCGGGCGAGAGGGCGATGAGCACCGTCACCGACAGGGTCGGCGGTCTGACGGACAAGCTCGACGACATCGCGGGCGGCGGCCCGATCGGGAAGGCCGTGGCCAAGGGCGGCGAAGCGGTCGCCAAGGGCGAGTCCCCGGTCAAGGGAGCGCTCAAGGGCGCCGTGTCCGGGGTCAAGGACAAGATCACCGGTGGCGGAGGTGGGAACAAGAGCCCCAAGGCCACCAAGGCGATGAACATCATCGAGTCGGTCGACGTCGGGGTGCCCATCTCGGTCGCCTACAACCAGTGGACCTCGTACGACCAGTTCCCCAGCTTCATGAAGAAGGTCAGCACCGTCGACGCGCAGGACGACGAGGACACCACGACCACGTGGAAGGCGCAGGTCTTCTGGTCCCACCGCACCTGGGAGGCCACGGTCACCGAGCAGATCCCCGACGAGCGCATCGTGTGGCGTTCCAAGGGTGCGAAGGGACACGTGGACGGGGCGGTCACGTTCCACGAGCTCGGCCCCAACCTGACCCGCATCCTGGTGGTCCTGGAGTACTACCCGCAAGGCTTCATGGAGCGCACCGGGAACATCTGGCGCGCGCAGGGCCGACGCGCCAGACTCGAGATCAAGCATTTCCGCCGTCACGTCATGACCCGCACGATTCTCGACCCCGAAGAGGTCGAGGGGTGGCGAGGTGTCATTCAGGACGGCGAGATCGTGAAGACGCACGACGAGGTGGTCGAGGAGGAGCAGCAGCAGCGCGAGGAGGACGAGCAGGGCGACGAGTACGAGGACGAGTACGAAGGGGACGAGGGCGAGGACTCCGAGGAGGAGTACGACGAGGCCGGCGAGGCCGAGGAAGAGCCCGAGCCCGAGGACGAGTACGAGGAAGAGGAAGAGGTTCCCGAGGACGAGGATGCTGAGGAAGAGCCGGCACCGCGTCGGCGTCGTGCAAGCTGACCCCAACCACCACCGAAGGGAATACCTCCTGTGACCGTTCAGTCCAGTCAGCGCCGCGGAGGCGGCGGCTACCTCGAGCGCCCCGCACCCAGCGGGCTCGCCGACGTCATCGAGATCATCCTCGACAAGGGCATCGTCATCGACGCCTACGTGCGGGTGTCTCTCGTGGGCATCGAGCTCCTCACCATCGACGCGCGCATCGTGATCGCCAGTGTCGACACCTACCTCAGGTTCGCCGAGGCGACCAACCGCCTGGACCTGTACGAGAAGGGCGGCAAGGACCTCACCGAGTTCGTCGGCGACATGGCCGAGGGGGGCGCCTCCAAGAAGACCTCCGGTGCGGTCAAGGGCGTCAAGCGCGCACTGACCAGCGGGAGCGACGACGAGGAGCGACGTCCTGCCCGCAAGTCGTCCTCCCGTCGCCGTCAGACAGAGGAGGAGTGACCCCTGTCGTGACGTCTGGCACGGACCAGCACCTCGACGGATCCGAGGAGCCGGCCGACACCGGTTACTACGTCTACGGCGTGGTGAAGCCCGGAGAGGGAAGGGTTCCCGAAGGACTGACCGGTCTCGACGAGGGGCCGGTCGAGCTGGTGGGCAGCGACGCGGTGGCAGCCGTGGTCGGGCGCATCGGCCTCGACCGGCCGCCCGGTCGACGGGCCGAGCTGGTAGCGCACAGCGATGTGCTGGACGCCCTGGCAGCGACCGGGCCGGTCGTGCCGATCCAGTTCGGCTCGGTGATGGAGGACGAGGCCAGCATCCTCGACGTCCTCATCGCGCCCAACGAGGAGTACTTCGCGGTCCTGCTGGAGGAGCTCACCGGTCGGGTGCAGTTCAACCTGCGGGCGTCGTACCACGAGCACGTGGTGCTCGCCGAGGTGGTGGCGGCCGACCCGGAGATCGCGGAGCTGCGTGAGCGCACCCGCGACCTGCCGGAGGACGTCGGCTACCGCGACCGGGTGCGGCTCGGGGAGCTCGTCGCCCGCGCGCTCGAGGACAAGCGGTCGTACGACGCGGCGGTGCTGATGGATGCCGTGGTGCCCTACGTGGTCGACCAGGTGCCTCGTGAAGGTACGGGCATCGACCAGCTGCTCGACGTGGCGCTGCTCGTGGACGAGGAGCGACGGGCCGAGTTCGAGGACCAGCTGGAGGGGCTGGCCGAGGCGGTGCACGAACGCATCAGGCTCCGGCTGGTCGGTCCGGTGGCGCCGTACGACTTCGTGGGAGGTCAGTGATGGGCCTGCTGCTGGGCATCCTCGGACTGCCGCTGGCGCCCCTGCGCGGGACGGTCGCGGTGGCCGAGCAGATCTTGGCGCAGGCCGAGAAGGAGTTCTACGACCCGGCGACGATCCGGGCGCAGCTCGAGGAGGTCGACCGGCAACGCTCGGCGGGAGAGCTGACCGACGAGGAGGCGACCGCCTGGGAGGATGAGCTCGTCGAACGGCTGATGGTCGGACAGAACCGACCCTGGGAGGAGTGAGCATGGCGACCGAAGAGAGCACCAGTTCACCGACGACGAAGAAGAGTCCGTCGAAGAAGCAGCCGGCAGCGCGGAAGGAAGGCAGCGCTCGACGCAGTGCTCCGCGCGCGGCCGCACCCAAGAGGATCTCCGGCCCCGAGGTGGCCAGTGCCGCGGTCCGGCAGCTGCTCGAGCTCACCGGCAAGGGCGCCGAGGGCGTCACCAGCCTGCAGCGCACCGAGGACGGCTGGAAGGTGCAGGTCGAGGTGGTCGAGGTGCGACGCATCCCGGACACCACCGATGTCCTCGCGCTCTACGAGGTGGAGATGGACGACGCCGGCGACCTGCAGGGCTACCGACGGCTCCGGCGGTATACGCGCGGAAAGCCCGGAGAGGACTGAGGGTGACCGAATCATCGAGCTCCCTGCCCCGCTCGAGGCCGTACTCGGCTCCGGTGGGGCAGTCCTCTCGTCCCCAGCCCGCGAACCTGGCCGACATCCTGGAGCGGGTGCTGGACAAGGGCATCATCATCGCCGGCGACATCCGGGTGAACCTGCTGGACATCGAGCTGCTGACCATCAAGATCAGGCTGCTGATCGTCTCGGTGGACAAGGCCCAGGAGATGGGCATCGACTGGTGGCGCAACGACCCCATGCTGACCACCAGCGAGCAGGGGATCGCCGACGAGAACCGTCGGCTGCGTGAGCGCCTCGAGGAGCTGGAAGGCAGGCAGACGGACTCGGCCTCCTCGGCCGAGGTGACGTCGGGGGAGGGGTCCCGTGCCTGAGACCGGCCGGTACATGTACGCGATCAGCCGAGGCGTCGACCCCGCGTGGCTGGCCGGGACGCCCGGTCTCGGCGGCGGGCGGCTGGAGGTGGTCGAGCACCGCAACCTGTCCGCCGTGGTCAGCGACGTCGACCTCGAGGAGTACGGCGAGGAGGGGCTGCGCCGGAACCTCGAGAAGATCGAGTGGCTCGAGGAGACCGCCCGCTGTCACGACTCGGTGGTGCAGGCGGTGTCCGCGCACGGCCCCACCGCCCCGTTGCGGCTGGCCACCATCTGCCTGCACGACGCCGCAGTCCGCACGCGACTCGACGAGTGGGGCGTGGCCCTCGACCAGGTTCTCGACCGGGTCGAGGGGCGCATGGAGTGGAGCGTGAAGGCGTTCGCCCCAGCCCGCACGGCCGAGACGGCGTCCGGGGCGGCCGCACCCACCGGTGGAGCGGCTTACCTGCAGCGCAAGAAGGCCGAGAGCGAGGCCCGGCTGACCGCGGAGGAGGGGGCCGCTCGGATGGCCGAGGAGGTGCACCAGGCCCTGTCGGGGCTGTCCGCGGCCAGCCGACGTCTGCCCGCGCAGGACCCCCGGCTCACCGGCTACCAGGGCACGATGGTCCTCAACGGTGCCTACCTCGTCGACATCAACGACGGCGCGTCCTTCGAGAACCTGGTCCAGTCCCTGGCCGAGGCGCACCCGGACTCGCCGATCGACGTACGCGGGCCCTGGCCGCCGTACTCCTTCGCGATGCTGGAGCAGCGATGAGCGGCGCCGTCGCCGAGGCGGAGCGCCCGCTCGGGCAGATCGCCCTGGTGGACCTGCTCGACCGGCTGCTCGGCACCGGTGTCGTCCTCGCGGGGGACATCGTCATCTCGCTGGCAGGAGTGGACCTCGTGCAGGTCCGGCTGCACGCCCTGATCACCACCATCCGCGCCGACATGGTGGGTCCCCGATGAGCGACGAACCCCGGCTGCTGCCGCAACGCCTGGAGACCGACGCCGAGTCCGTGGAGAAGGACCTGTTCAAGCTGGTCCTGACGATCATCGAGCTGGTCCGCCAGCTGATGGAGAAGCAGGCTCTGCGGCGCGTCGACGAGGGTGACCTGACCGACGAGCAGATCGAGGGGCTGGGCACCGGGCTGATGCACCTGGAGCAGGCGATGAACGACCTCAAGGACAGGTACGACCTCACCACCGCTGACCTGAACATCGACCTGGGGCCCCTGGGCACCCTCCTGTCGGAGTGACCGTCGGCCGGAGCACGTCCGAGAGCACCCTGTTGTGAAACCCATCCGAAGTTTTCGCCGGCACGAGGAGGCCCCATGGCTCAGGAACAGTTCGACGTCCAGGCACAGCTGCTGCGCAGCCTGCTGAAGAAGGTGGCGAACGACCGCTACCCCTCGGACACCATGATGGACACCGTGGAGGAGCTGCTCACCCCGGACACGCTCCCGGTCTACGCCAAGGTGCTCCTCGACCACATCGAGAACGACCAGTTCCCGAGCCTCGACATGATCGACCGGCTCAAGCAGCTCAGGGTCGGCTGAGGGGTCCATCGGGGGGGACCCGGGGTGACCTGGACGGGTCCCGTTCGGATAGTCACGATGCGCTGTCCGACTGAACCGTTCGCGCTGTCGCGTCTGGGCACTTTCGGCCCTTCTGGACGAGAAGTCTGGCCTCTTCGGCGTGCCCGCGTTCTACTCATGGAGATCGATTGTGGACATGAGCCACAGATCCCCAGGGGGTGGGTAGAGATGTCGGTGGTCTTCCAGGAGTACGACGGAGTGCTGGTCGGGATCGGCGCGCGGGGCAGGCGATGGCGCGTGACGCGGACCGTGGCCGGGTGGAAGCTGGAGTTCCGAGACGCGGGCGACGCGACGGCGACGTACGCGGGTACGCACCGCAGCATCGAGTCGGCCATGGCCGAGGCGGCCCGGTAGCACCACCGGGCACACGGCGCTAGGCGTCGAAGGTGCTGTTGTAGCGGCGCAGGTGGGCGGCGAAGCCGCAGAGCTCGTCCGGTGTCCACGACGAGAGTCGCTGCTGGAAGTCCGCGCGCCCCTGCTGCCGCAGCCTGCCGATCCCGCGGCGTCCCGCCGAGGTGAGCGCGATCCGCTGGGCCCGGCCGTCGTCCGGGTCGACGGTGCGCTGCACCAGTCCCAGACGTTCCAGGTGCGCGACCTGGCGGCTCACGGACCCCTTGTCGACGTCCAGGGTCGTCACCAGGTCCGAGGCCCGTACGGCGTCGTGCTCCGCGAGCCGCAGGAGGACGGCGTACCCCGCTGCCTGCAGCTCGGGGTGGATGCGACGTGCCTGCTCGCCGGCGGTCCGCCGGACGCGGACGAGGAGCGCGATCAGCTGCCTCTCGATGTCCTGCATCTCGCTGACGGCGATCGGGTCGACCGACTCAGCGGTGGTCACGACGACACCTCGTCCTGGCGCTCGATGGTCGTCCGCAGCGGCACCTCGCGGATGAAGAGCACGGCGATGAACGCCAGCACCGTGAACGGGGTGGCGATCAGGAAGATGTGCCCGGTCGCGTCGCCGAAGGCGTGCTCGAACACGGTCCGCACCGGCGCGGGCAGCGCGGACATGTCCGGGATCGACTGGCTGCCGCCCGACGAGGTCGGGGTGATGCCGAGCTTCTCGAGGCCGGCCCGGACGTTGCTGCTGACCTGGTGGCTCAGGGCGGTGCCGAGGGCCGACACGCCGATGGCTCCACCCATGGTGCGGAAGAACGCCACCAGCGAGCTCGCGGCGCCCATGTCGCTCTGGGCGGTGTTGTTCTGCACCGACAGCACGAGGTTCTGCATCGTCGCCCCCATCCCGATGCCGAGGACCGCCATGAACGCGCCCACCTCGACCAGCGGGGTGGTCCGGTCGATCGTGCTGAGCAGCGCCATCCCCGCGATCGTCAGGGCCATGCCGCCGACCAGGAACCGCTTCCACCTGCCGGTGGCGGTGATGATGCGTCCACTGGTGATGCTGGAGACGAGCAGGCCGCCGACCATGGCGATCGACATCAGGCCCGCGTGGGTGGGGCTCATGCCCCGGGCGATCTGGAAGTACTGCGACAGGAACACCGTGGAGCCGAACATCGCCACACCCACCATGATCGAGGCGAACGTGGCGAGGCTGGTGGTGCGGTCGCGGAACAGCCGCATCGGGATGATCGGCTCCTTCACCCGGAACTCGGTGACGACCGCTGCGACCAGCAGGAGCACGCCTGCGACGACCATCCACAGGGTCGTCAGCGAGGCCCACTCGAAGCTGGAGCCCGCGAGGGACACCCAGATGAGCAGCATCGACACGCCACCGGCGATGAGCGCCGCGCCGAGGTAGTCGATGGAGACGTCCCGCTTGACGGTCTGGAGGTGCAGCGTCTTCTGCAGGACGGCGAACGCGAGGACGGCGATGGGCAGGCCGACGAAGAAGCACCATCGCCAACCCAGCCAGGGCGTGTCGACGATCAGGCCGCCGAGCAGCGGGCCGCTGACGGTGGCGACCGCGAAGACCGCGCCGATGTAGCCGGAGTAGCGGCCCCGCTCACGGGGCGAGACGATCGAGGCGATGACCACCTGGACGAGCGCGGTGAGGCCACCGGCGCCGACGCCCTGGAGGGCCCGGGCGCCGATCAGGAACCCCATGCTGTGGGACAGGCCGGCCAGCGCGGAGCCGACGGCGAAGATGACCAGCGAGAGCTGGACCAGTGACTTCTTGCTGAAGAGGTCGGCGAGCTTGCCCCAGATCGGCGTCGACGCCGTGGTGGTGAGCAGGGTCGCCACCACGATCCAGGTGTAGCCGGACTCGCTGCCGTGCAGGTCGGCGACGATGCGTGGCAACGCGTTGGACACCACGGTCGAGGAGATCATCGCGACGAACAGGGCGAGGAGCAGGCCGGAGAGCGCCTCGAGGATCTCGCGGTGGGACATCGGCGTCCCGGGCGCCTGGGCGGTGCGGGGGGCACCGGTGGCGAGGGCTGTCGCGCCGTCGGTCTTGGATTCGGTGGTCATGTGAGCTTTCCGGTCGTGGAGGGTTCCGTGGTCCGGGTGGCACCCCTGACGGCCCCTTTAGTTGCTGACAGCAACCATATCGTGAATGGTTGCTCTACACAACCAATGTTGCCAGGTCGTCGGACCGGCCGAGGACCGGCGGCCGGGCATACGAGGATGCCGATCGGGTAACCCGAGGGATGCCGAAGAACACGGCCGTCATCAAGGCGGCACCGAGTCAGGTGTGGGACGTGCTGGCCGACGGCTGGCTCTACCCGTTGTGGGTGGTGGGCGCGACGCGGATGCGAGCCGTGGACGACGAGTGGCCGATGGTCGGCTCGAAGATCCACCACTCCGTCGGGGTGTGGCCCGCGGTCCTGGACGACAACACCGAGTCGCTGGAGTGCGAGCCGGGCCACGTCCTGCGGCTGCGTGCGCGCGGCTGGCCGTTGGGCGAGGCCGAGGTGACGATCCGGCTGAGCCCCTCCGGCGAGGACACCCTGGTCGAGCTGGAGGAGGACGCGGTCTCCGGTCCGGGCACGCTCGTGCCGGAGCCGCTGAAGGGCATGTCGATCAAGGTCCGCAACGTGGAGAGCCTGCGTCGTCTCGCCTTCCTGGCCGAGGGACGCTCGGGCCGGTGACGTACGACGCGGTGGTGATCGGCGCGGGGCCCAACGGGCTCGTCGCGGCGAACCACCTGCTGGACAAGGGCTGGTCGGTGCTCGTGCTGGAGGCGCAGCCCGAGGTCGGCGGCGCCGTACGCAGCGCCGAGGACGTCGAGCCGGGGTTCGTGCACGACACGTTCAGCGCGTTCTACCCGCTCGCCGCAGCCTCGCCCACGGTGCGCTCGTTCGGCCTGGAGGAGCACGGGCTGCGCTGGCGCCACGCGCCGGCCGTTCTCGGCCACCCCCGGCCTGACGGCTCCTGGGCGCTGCTGCACCGGGACCGCGCGGTGACGGCCGGGCTGCTGGACCGGGACCATTCCGGCGACGGGGCCGCCTGGCTCGACCTCTGCGGGCAGTGGGACCGGATCGGGAAGCACCTGGTGAACGGCCTGGTCAGCCCGTTCCCGCCGGTCAGGTCGGGGCTGGCGGCGCTCACCCGGCTGCGGTCGGTGGGCGGCCTGGACTTCGTCAAGACGCTGCTGACGCCCGCCGCCGAGCTGGGCAGGTCGCAGTTCGGCGGCACCCATGCGCGACTGCTGCTGGCGGGCAACGCCGGGCACGCGGACATCCCGCTCGACTCCCCGGGCTCGGGCCTGATGGCCCTCCTGATGAGCATGCTCGGCCAGACCGTCGGCTTCCCCGTGCCTGAAGGGGGAGCCGGTCGGCTGTCCCAGGCGCTCGCCCGACGGATCGAGTCCCTGGGCGGGGAGATCCGGTGCTCCAGCCGGGTGACGGCGATCGACGTGGTGGACGGGCGGGCCACGGGGGTGCGCACCGAGCACGGCGAGCAGGTCCGGGCCGCCCGTGCGGTGGTGGCCGACGTGGTGGCACCGCACCTCTACGGACGTCTGCTGCGCGCCGAGGACGTCCCGGCGCGTACGACGCGCGGGATGCGCCGCTTCCAGCTGGACCCGTCCACGGTCAAGGTGGACTGGGCGCTGGACGGTCCGGTGCCGTGGGGCTCGCCGCCCTCGCACGCCCCGGGAACGGTGCACGTCGCGGACTCCGTCGAGGAGATGACCGAGGCACTGGGCCAGGTCGCCGCGAACGCCGTACCGGCACGGCCGTTCCTGCTGGCCGGTCAGATGACCACCGCCGACCCGAGCCGCTCGCCGGCGGGGACCGAGTCCCTGTGGGCCTACACGCACGTGCCCCAGAAGGTCATCCGCGATGCCGGGGAGGAGGGCATCCGTGGTGACTGGGGACGCGACGACCTGGAGCGCTTCGCCGACCGGATGCAGCATCGCCTCGAGGAGCTCGCTCCCGGGTTCGGCTCGCGGGTCGTGGCCCGGCGCATCCTGGGGCCGCACGAGCTCGAGGCGCGCAACGCCAACCTCGTGGGAGGCGCGATCAACGGGGGCACGTCGCAGCTCCACCAGGAGCTGGTGTTCCGCCCGGTCCCGGGGCTCGGCCGCGCCGAGACACCGATCCGGAACCTCTACCTCGGCTCGGCCTCGGCCCATCCGGGTGGCGGCGTGCACGGCGCACCCGGGATGAACGCCGCCCGCGCGGCGGTCGCGCACGCCCGGATGCAGCGGCTGGTGCCGACCCGCTCTCGGAGCTAGCGGCTACCGGTCCACGTCGGCGAAGCGGGCGTCGTCCGAGCCCGTGTACGTCGCGGCGTGCACGTCCTCGTCGTCCTCGAGCCCGGCGCCGAAGGCCGAACCCACCAGCGCGACGACCCCTGTCAGCGCCCCGACCTGCAGCATGGTGCCGAGCCCGACGGGGTGTCCCACGGTCTGCGCGACCAGCCCCCACGGCAGCACGGCCAGGGTCACCGCGAGGTTGGCGCACACGAGTCCGGCGAACAGCGTCACCACCCCGATGCCCACGCTCGTCCAGACGGCGGTGTTGTGCAGCAGGACGGTCCGCCGCGCCCTCCGCGACGGGGGCCGCTCACGCAGCCCGCCGCCGACGACCAGGACGACGCAGGTGGCGCCCAGCACCAGGACCGTGATCAGCGCCAGCCGCAGGGTGCTCATCCGGTCGGCGAGCATCCAGAAGTCCGGCGTGACCACCGCGACGAAGGCCGCGGCGAAGGCACCGACGAGCGTGCGCGAGAGGTGCAGGGTCAGCAGCCACGGCCGGTTGGCCCTGATCATCGTGAGCAGCAGCCGCAGGTTGCCGCGCAGGGCGCGGGTCACGAATACGGAGCCGTCGACCTCGCTCGGCATCGAGGAGGCCAGCTGACGCAGGACCTCGTGCTCGTCCGCGGGCGCGTCGTCCAGCTCGAGCAGCGAGGTGACCAGGCTCGCCGCCTCGTCGGCAAGGTTCCCCGGCTCGGTGTCGCGCACGGACAGCACGATGGCCTGCTGGACGGGACTGACGTGAGCGGCGACCCGGCGACCGCGGAGATCGACCGGCGCGTCGGTCAGGACCAGCGCCACGTCGAGGTCGTCGGCGAGCAGCATCGTCCGGCCGTGGGCGAGGAGGGTCGAGACCGGAGCCGACGCGCCGGGCGCCGGCTCCGACCGCCGCCCTCGCGTCTGCCGGACGTCCCAGTCGACCACGGGATGGGCGGCGGTGAGGCGACGGCCGAGCTGGTCGAGGAAGTCGTCCACAGAGCCGAACGGTGCTGACCCGACGTCGACGCCCAGCACCACGGTCGGCCGTCTCTCGCCGTCGTGCTCGTCGGAACGCGGGTCACCGGAGATGTGCGGTTGGGTCACCGTCCCCTGATGCCCGCGTGACGGCCGTTCATGCAGCGGTGCGGGTGTCGGTGACCGAGTGCTCGGGAGGCCCGATGACGACGCGTCGTCCGGGGCGGGACTGCGCGGGGACGAAGGGTGGGGAGACGCGCACGAGAGGCAGGGGGACGGGGCGGCGTCGGCGGCCGGAGTAGCAGCACAGCCTGGTGTCGACTCCGTGATGTCGCCTGGGCCGGGGCCGCCGAACCTCCCGGCATCCGTGCCGACGGCGTGGCGGGCGTGCCGCGGCGTCGGGCTCCAGCCGGTCGAGGACGACCATGAGCAGAGCCACGCTCGACAGGAAACCGCCGATCAGCGCCAGGGCAGCCATCGGCTTCAGTCGCGCGGTCCGTGCTCGAGCCCCTGGTCGTACGGGAGGAACAGCGCGGTGCCGTTGCCGAGCCCGTGCTGGAAGAGGATCCGGGTCAGCCTGGCCGTCTTGCCGGCTCCGAGTCCGTGGTCACCGAGCACCGGTCGATCGTTCATGTCCACTCGCCTCCACAGGGTCCGCTGCCTCCAGGATCGTGCGGGGGTGCTGCCGGGCCCAGGGCCGAAGGTCATGGCCCGACCACCGGTCGGTGCAGCACCCCCAGGTGTCACGCGGACGGGTCAGTCGGCCCGCCGTTGCACCGGGATCTTGGTGGTCGCGGCCTCGCCGACCACGATCGGCACCTTGACCTCGAGCACCCCGTCCTCGTACGTCGCGGCCACCTCCTGGGCCTTGGCGCCCACCGGCAGCCGGACGCTGCGCGAGAAGGACCCGTAGCGGAACTCGTTGTGGTTCTTGTCGTGCTCCTCCTCGCGGCGCTGCCCGCGGATGGTGAGCAGGTCACCCTCCACGCTGACATCGATGTCCTCGTCGGGGTTCACGCCGGGGAGCTCGGCGCGCAGGACGTAGCCGTCGTCCTGGACGAAGTCCTCGACCCGGATGTAGTGGCCTTGGCCGCGCAGGGAGAAGGGCGCCTGGGAGTCCAGCCACTCCAGCATCTCGGACATGGGGTTGAGAGGGCGACGCGCGACCGTGCTCATCAGCTTGCTCCTTCGTGGTGGGGGGATGGGGGCTGTTGTCACCTACGTTTGTCACTGCCAACCGTGCGCCGTAGAGGCGGAAGTCCCGCATCCGCCCGGGCGCCGGGACGAGCCGGGGGAACGGGTGGATACGGGCCGGCGTCGGGACCTCTGGCCCTTACGTCCGCCTCGGCCGTGAACTGTGCTGGGGCACACGACTCGATGAGGTCCACAAGGTCCAGAGCAAGGAGAACCGTCATGTATGCAGCGGTGGGCGACCGCCTGGTGATCCGGAGCACCCATGTCGACGGGCCGGTGCGGGACGCCGAGATCCTCGAGGTCCGCGGGGAGAACGGGCAGCCGCCCTACGTCATCCGGTGGTCCGACAGCGGGCACGAGGCGTTCTTCTACCCGGGCCCCGACGCGTTCGTCGAGCACTTCCCGCAGGTCCCCGAGTCGTCGGAGACTGCGGCGAAGAAGGACTGACCGGCACCCGCTCAGGCGCGCGCAGCGGAGTGCTCGCCCGCGGGGGTCTGGTGCGCCTCCTGCACGACGGGAGCCACCTCGACCGGACACAGCGACTCGCGGATGACCGCCCGGGTCAGCGCCCCCAGGTGCGGGACGTGGTGCGGGCTTCGCGACCGTCCGAGGAGCAGCAGGTCCGAGTGTCGCGAGGCCTCGACCACGGCGTCGGCCGGGCGCATGTGCTTGACCTCGACCCGGACGTCGACGTCCGGGTACTCCGCTCGCCGGCTCGCCACACTCGCCTGGAGCCGATCCTGTGCCCGCGCGGTCCAGTCCTGCAGGGTGGTGCGGTCGACGATGGCATCGTCGTAGACCGCGGGGAGGTACCACGCGTGCAGCACGGTCAGGGTGCCGTTGTGCTCCGCGGCCAGCTCGAACGCCCGGCCGAGGACCGCGTCGTCCGAGCCGTCCGAGCCGTCCCCGTCCACACCCACGGTGATGTGGCGGATCCCGGACGGTCCCGGGGCCCAGGACTCGGGAACGGAGACGACGGGGACCGACGACCTGCCGGCCACCCCGGACGCGACGGAGCCGGTGAGGACACGGTGCAGCCGGGACTGCTGCAGGTGCTGGAGGACCACCCGGTCGCACGCGTCGCCGATCTCGAGCAGGGTCGGGACGATCGGGCCGCGGCGCACCTCCGCCTGCACGGTCACCTGTCCGTTGGTCAGCGCGACAGCGCGCTCGGCGGCACGGTGCACGAGCTGCTCGCCGACCAGGTGTGCGGCCTTGAAGGAGATCAGCATGGTGTCGGGACCGACCGAGCTGTGCACCGGGTGCATGACGTGCACGAGGACCAGGCCGCGTCCTTCCCTGGTCGCCTCCTGCGCTGCGTAGGCGAGCGCTGACTCGTGGGAGTCGGCGTCGCCGATCGCCACGAGGATGGGTTTCGGTGCGGTGTGCGCCATGAGGTCCCCTCCGGTCGGTTGCACCGTCAGGGTGCGTCCGTCCCGTTCGGCCCGGGTAGGACCGAAGGGCTGTCCGAACCATGACCAAGGGCCCGGCGCCCGCTTCGGGACCCAGCTCCCGCTGTGGTGACGGTCAGGCCAGCCGGACGACCTCCTGGTAGCGCGGGACCACGGCGGTCCAGTGCAGCTCCTCGTGGATCCGGGTGGCCAGGCTCTCCGCGGCCACCGGCTCGCCGTGCACGACGTAGACGACCTCGGGGTCGGTCAGCGCCGACAGCCACCCCACGACCTGGCTCGAGTCGGCGTGCGCAGAGAACCCGCGCAGGCTCACCACCTCGGCCCGGACCGGGACGTAGGTGCCGTGGATCTTCAGGTGCCGCGCACCGTCGGCCAGGGCCTGGCCCCGGGTCCCCGGCACCTGGAAGCCGGTGAGGATCACGCAGTTGCGACCCAGGGGAAGCTGCGCCTCCAGGTGGTGCAGCACGCGTCCGCCGGTGGCCATGCCCGACGCGGAGACGATGACGCAGGGTCGCCCCGGCTGGTTGAGCCGCTCCGAGTCCGAGCGGTCCATCGCCTTGACGACATGGCGGTCCCACTCGAGGTCCCCGACGTCGAGGTCCGAGCGCAGCTGCGGGTCGCGGTCGCGCAGCGCCGCCCGGTAGACCTCCCAGGCGCGCAGGGCCATCGGGCTGTCGACGTAGACCGGCACGTCGGGGATCCTGCCCTGCTCGCGCAGCCGGGTGACCGCGTGCACGACCACGGGGGTGCGGTCCACGGCGAACGTGGGCAGCAGGCAGGTCCCTCCTCGGTGGGCGGTCCGGGTGATGGCCGCGGCGAGGACCTCGTCGTCCCGGCTCGGGTGGCTCTCGTCGCCGTACGTCGACTCGACGACCGCCACGTCCGCGTCGTGCGGCCGTGGGGGAGGGTTGAGCAGGGGGTGACCCGGCCGGCCCAGGTCGCCGCTGAAGAGCACCCGCGTCCCCGCGACGTCCAGCTCGACGAAGGCCGAGCCGAGGATGTGCCCGGCGGGTCGCAGCCGGGCGGCGATCCCCGGAGCCACCATTCGCAGCTGCTCGACGGCCAGCGGCCGGAACAGCTCGCAGGCCCGGGCGGCGTCCTTCTGGTCGAACAACGGCTGCGGGTCCTTGTGCTTGGAGTAGCCGCGGGCCCGACAGTGCTCGGCCTCCTGCTCCTGGAGGTGGGCCGCGTCCATGAGCACGATGGCGGCGAGCTCGGCGGTCGCGGGGGTGCACCAGACCGGCCCGGTGAACCCGTGCCGCGCGAGGACGGCGAGGTACCCGCTGTGGTCGAGGTGGGCGTGCGTGAGGACCACTGCGTCGACCGTCTCCGGATCCACGAACGGGGGATCCCAGTTGCGTCGGCGCCACGAGCGCTCGCCCTGGAAGAGCCCGGCGTCGACGAGGATGCGCGCGTCGCCGGTCTGCACCAGGAACCTGCTGCCCGTGACGGTCCCGGCGGCACCGTGGAACGTCAGCGTGGCGCCAGCGCGCCCGGGATCGCCGGCCGTCACGGCTGGTCCTCGCTGCCGCCGGGCGGGGCCACCTGGAGCACGGCGGCGCCGGTCACCAGGCCGGCCTCGAGGTCGCGGAGCGCCTGGGGCGCCTCGTCGAAGGAGTAGACGCTCACATGGGGTCGGACGTCGAAGGCGGCCGCCAGCCGCAACAGGTCGTCACCGTCGGCCCGGGTGTTCGCGGTGACGCTGGTCAGCGTGCGTTCGCGGAACAGGTGCCGCTGGTAGTCCAGCGAGGGGATGTCGCTGAGGTGGATCCCGGCGACGGCGAGTGTTCCGGCCGCGTCGAGGGCCTCCAGCGCCACCGGGACGAGGTCTCCCACCGGTGCGAACACGATGGCGGAGTCCAGCAGGCTCGGCGGTCGCCCGTAGGCGTCACCGGCGGAGGTGGCACCGAGCGCCAGGGCGAGCTCCTGCGCCTCGCGCCCGCGGGTGAGCACGTGCACCTCGGCGCCCTGCGCGAGGGCGATCTGGGCGGTCAGGTGCGCGCTCGCCCCGAAGCCGTAGATGCCGAGACGACCTCCGGCCGGCAGCCGGGCACGGGACAGGGCCCGGTAGCCGATGATGCCCGCGCACAGCAGCGGGGCCGCCTCCTGGTCGGTGTAGCCCTCCGGGATCCGGTAGGCGTAGGCCGCCGGGACGGTGGTGTACTCCGCGTACCCCCCGTCCTCGTCCCACCCGGTGTAGGTGGAGGCCGGGCACAGGTTCTCCGCGCCGTGACGGCACCACCGGCAGGTCCCGCACGTCGACCGGAGCCAGGCGACACCGACGCGCTCACCGACGTCCAGCTGCGTGACCGCGGCGCCGCGCTCGGTCACCCGCCCGACGACCTCGTGGCCGGGGGCGACGGACGGTCGCCTCGCCGGCAGTTCGCCCGCTGCCAGGTGGAGGTCGGTGCGGCACACGCCGCAGACGTGCACCTGCACCCGGATCTCGTGGTCCGCCAGCGGCGGGAGCGTTCGCTCGACGAGCGCCAGCCGCTCATCCGGCTTCCGCAGCCCGGTGACCACCCACGCGCGGGCACGGTCACCCTTCGAAGGAGACCCGCTCATGGGTCACGCCCTCGATGTCCCCCGCGGCGGCGTCGAGCAGGAGGTGGGCCAGACCGGACAGCGCGCGGGCCGCCGCGAGCTCGTCACCGATCTCGGGGACGTCGCGGTCGGTCGGGTTGAGCCGGGCCGCCCCGGTGGCGGTCAGTCCCGTGCGGTCGCCGGTGTGCAGACGGGCCTGGGCGTGGGTCTGACCGTCGCGTTCTCCGATGAAGATCTCCACCGACCAGGTCCTGGTGGTCACGTGGCCTGCCGGGTCGCTCATGCGCTGGTTCCCCTTTCGCGTGGTCCACCCGCACCGCGGGCCGGGAGGTATGGCCCCGGGAGCCCGAGGATGCGTGATGCCAGGGACTCCCGGAGCGATGCGTCCAGTCGACCGGTCCCCGTCAGCGTGCGGGAGGGCCGAAAGTCACGACTTGCGCTCTGGTCGGCGCAGCGCGAGCACCAGGATGAGGACGGAGACGATGAGAAGCAGGCCGCCGGCGACGAGGAGACCGACCACGACACCCGTCGCCGCGGGCACCGTGGCGCCCACCGCGACGTCCGCGGCGACCCCGCGGCTGCCGTCCGCGTTCATCACCACCAGGGTCCAGTCACCCTGCCGCACGGGCCAGGTGAACGTCTGCCGGCCGGTGCCGGCCGTGGAGGCCGCCCAGATGCCGGCCGTGGTCGGTGGCTGCGCGGGGACCCCTCCGGGGTGCTGGCGGTACGTCGGCTCGCCACCGGGGCCACTGGGGTCGATGACCGTGGAGTAGCCGACACCGGCGAGGTAGGCCGCCGCGTCCCGGGACCGCGCCACACCCACGAAGACCTGCTGGCCGGCACCCGTGTCGACGCGGACCTTCGCCCGGCCGAGGAGCTGCTCGGGAAGTGTCGAGGACGGTCCTCCGCTCAGCTCCAGCGACTGTGAGGTCACCGCCGAGCCCGGCGACGTCACGGACAGCGACGGTGACATGAGGTACCCCGCCCCGTCCCGCATCACCCGGTCGGTCACCCCGAGCGTGGCGCCGGCGCCCAGCAGGCCGAGGCCCATGACCAGCACGACCGCTCCCACCACGATCGCCACCACCCGGCCGGCTCCCCACCCTGAACCGCTCGGGGGCGTGGGGGGCGCGGTCCCCTGCGGCGGCGCGGTGGCGGTGGCGGGGGTCCCGATCGCCGGGGGCTCTGCTGCTGGAGGAGCGGTGGTGGGACCGGCGGACCGGTCGGCGGGCGCTTCGGGCGTTCGCGGAGGCACCGCCAGGTGGCCGCCGTTCGGGTCCTGCCCGCCCATGTCGAGCCGGAACGGCGGGTACTCGTCGGTCATCAGGCCGACGTACGCCGCGACGCGCAGGACCCAGCGGTTCAGGCCCAGCACCAGGTCGAAGATCGGCTGCGGGTAGCGGCCGGTGAACAGGAGCACCACGGCGGCCACGAGCACCAGCAGACCGATCAGCCCCCCTGCGGCGGTCGGCTGCCACGAGTTGTTGCCGTCGGCTGCGACGTACCAGCCCCCGCCGAGGAAGACCGCCAGCACCAGGTAGTGCGGGATGGCCAGCAACCACCACTTCACCAGGACCAGACCGCGGGAGAGCCGCTCGGGGTAGGGCACCTCGAGGTGGGCCGGGTAGTCCGGGACCTCGCTCAGCGTGAACGGCGGGTAGTGGTCGGTGCCCAGCCCGCCGTAGGCGTAGTAGGTGACCCGCCAGGTCCACCGCAGGACCCCGACGTTGAAGTCGAAGACCGTCCGCGGGTAGCGGCCGGTGAACAGGATCGCCAGGAAGGCGAACACGCTGAGCACCGCGAACGCCAACCACAAGAAGGCCAGCACGATGTAGTGGGGGATGACGAGCAGCCACTTGACCAGCCACAGCCACCTGCTGAGGCTGGGCTCGAGCGTCGCGTCGACACGGACCGGATAGCCGGGAGTGCTCATGGTCGGGGACCTCCTCGCAGTGGCTGTGCCGGGCTCCCGTCCGCGCCGCGACACGGGTCACGACCTGGGTCACGACGTCTCCCACGCTCGTACGGGTTCCTGCTGCCCGGGTAGGTGCGTTGGTCCCCACTTGGGGGGACGTGCGCCTCGGCTCCGGCACGCGCGGGACCTTTTCCCCTACGCCCCGTCCCCGGTCCGTTGTTCAGTGGTTCCGGCCCCTGGGTGCTGCGCTGCGGGAACCCGGCGAGAGGAGCGAGCATGCACGCCTCGGCGGGCGACCCGGACCTTGCTGCGGAGGCCGCCCGGGCGACGGTGGGTCTGACGACGGCCGAGGCGAGTCGCCTGCGCGCGGTGCACGGGCCCAACGCCCTTCCGCGAGCCAGGCCCCCGCGCCTCGTGGTGCGCGTGGTCGCCCAGCTGCGCGACCCGATGCTGCTCCTGCTGTTGGTGGTCGGGGCGTTCACCACCCTCACCCACGACCTCACCGACACCGTCATCATCGCCGCGGTGATCCTGCTCAACACCACGCTCGGCCTGGTGCAGGAACGACGTGCCCACCGCGCCATCCTGGCGCTCGACGACCTGGCCGCACCCTGGGCGGTCGTGCTGCGGGACGGCAGCCCGGCCCGCATCCCGGCACCCGAGGTCGTGCCGGGCGACGCCCTGTCGCTGAAGGCGGGCGACGTCGTGGCCGCGGACGCCCTGGTGCTGGAGTCGCACGCGTTGCAGCTCGACGAGTCCGCGATCACGGGCGAGTCGATGCCGCGTGACCGCGAGGCCGGCGAGACGGTCGAGGCCGGCACCGTCGTGACTCGGGGGCGTGGGCTGTCCACGGTCATCCGGACCGGTCCGTCCAGCGGCCTGGGACGCATCGCCGCGCTCGTCGCGGCCGCCCCGGTCCGCACCACGCCGCTGCAGCAGCGGCTGACCCGGCTGAGCGGCGAGCTGGTCGTCGGGGTGCTGGTGCTGGCGTCCGTCGTCCTGGTGCTCGGGGTCCTGCGCGGTCGTCCCCTCACCGACATGGTCGTGGTGGGACTGAGCCTGGCGGTGGCCGCCGTACCGGAATCCCTGCCGGCGGTGGTGTCGATCGCGCTGGCGATGGGCGCCCACCGGATGGCCCGGCGCAACGCCGTGGTGCGCCGGCTCCCCGCGGTGGAGACGCTGGGGTCGGTCACCGTGCTGGTCTCGGACAAGACCGGCACCCTGACCGAGGGCCGGATGACGGTGGAGGGAATCTGGGTCCCGGACGATGCCGGACGCACCGGCCCGAGGAACCCGCGCACGTCGGTGCGGGATGTGGACCTGGAGCTGCTGCGGGACGCGGTGCTCTGCAACGACGCGCACGAGGTCGCGGCGGACGGGGAGGCCCGCCGGATGGTCGGGGACCCGGTCGATCAGGCCCTGCTGGGGCTGGCGCGGGAACGCGGGCTCGGCATCGCAGCGATCCACGACCAGTGGGAGCGGGTCGCCGAGCTGCCGTTCGACGCCGGGGCCAGACGCATGGTGACCGTGCACCGGAGTGCGGGCGGGGACCGGTGGATGCTGGTCTGCAAGGGTGCGCCCGAGTCGGTCCTGGACCTGGTGGCGCCCGGGGACGGGGACACCTACGACGAGGTGCGGGCCGCCGTGCACGAGCTGGCCGAGCAGGGACAGCGGGTCCTGCTGGTGGCGGCTCGGGAGGGGGACCGGGCCCCGGAGCTCGACTCCGACGGGCTGCGGGTCGTGGGCCTCCTCGGCCTCAGCGACCCCCCGCGGGAGAGTGCGCGCGGGGTGGTCCGGGACCTGCGCGCGGCCGGTGTCCGGCTCAAGCTCGTGACGGGTGACCACGCGGGCACCGCCCGCGCGGTCGCGGAGCGTCTGGAGATGCTGGCCGACGAGCCCGACGTCGTGGAGGGGGACCACCTCGACGAGCAGCTGGAGAGCGGCGACGAACGGCGGGTCGGGGTGTTCGCGAGGATCCGGCCGGAGCAGAAGGTCGACATCGTGCAGCACCTGCAGGGCAGCGGCGAGGTGGTCGCGATGGTCGGCGACGGGGTCAACGACGCGCCGGCCCTGCGGACCGCGGACATCGGGGTGGCGATGGGCGGCTCCGGCACCGAGGTGGCCCGTCAGGCGGCAGCGCTGGTGCTCGCCGACGACGACCTGCGCACCGTGCTGACCGCGGTCGAGGAGGGACGCCGGATCTACGCCAACATCCGCACCTTCCTCCGGTACGGACTCGCCGGCGGGTTCGCCGAGGTGCTGGTGATGCTCGTCGGACCGTTCGTCGGCCTGCTGATCCCGTTGGCGCCCGCACAGATCCTCTGGATCAACATGCTCACGCACGGCCTGCCCGGCGTGGCTTTCGGGGCCGAGCCGGTGGACCCGCGGGTGATGCGTCAGCCGGCACGCTCCCCCCAGGAGTCGATCCTCGGGGCGGGCCTGCTGCGGCAGATCCTGTTCGCCGGGGCCTGCATCGCGACGGTGTCCCTGGTCGCCGGGCTGCTGGCGGACTCCCTCGGTGCCCAGGTCCAGGCCTGCGTCTTCGTCACCCTGGGGCTCGCCCAGCTCTCGGTGGGCTGGTCGCTGCGCGCCCGTACGGCGCACCGGCGGTGGCGCGACCGGGGGGTGGAGGCCTCGATCCTGGCAGCGGTCGTGTTCCAGCTGCTCGGGGTCTACGTGCCGGTCCTCAACGAGCTGCTGTCCACCGAGCCGGTGCCGCTGCACGCGCTGGGCGTGCTTGTGGTGCTGGGGGTGCTGCCCGGTGTCGTCGTCGGCCTGTCCCGACGCGTCGCGCGCAGGAGGACCCGGGCTCCCGCCGGGTAGCTCGCGTCAGTCGGCGTGGTCGGTGAGCGGGACGACCAGCTCGCCTCCCGGAGCGAGCAGGTGCGGCGAGCCTGCGCAGCAGATCGGCACCGACGGGCCGTGCCCGGGCTCGGAGAGCACCCGCACCGACCGGGCATCGACCTGCACCGTGAGGTCCTGGTCGCGGTAGCGGATCACGAAGACCATCGTGCCGAGCTCCGCCGGCCAGCTCGGCTCCAGGTGCAGCGCGTCCATGCGGGGCACGACGCCGGCGAAGCATCGCTGGAGCAGGTCCGCGCCGGCGACCAGTGCCGCCAGGTGCACGCCCTCGGCGGTAGTGCCGCCCTGGACGTCGTGCACGTCGCTGTTCACCACGTCCACGAGCAGCTCGAGCGCCCGCCCGCGACGCGACCGCGCCAGCACCCAGGCGTGCACCACGCTGCTGAGCGTCGAGCCGTCGCAGGTGCGGGCCAGGTAGTAGTCGATGATGGCCGGGATGCTCGCGCGGTCCCAGTCGTACCCCAGCCCGCGCAAGATGTCGTCCAGGTCCTCCGCCGTCAGCAGGTAGAAGAGCATCAGCACGTCCGCCTGCTTGGACGCCTTGAAGTCGTTGGTCGACGAGCCCTCGGCCTCCAGCAGCCGGTCGAGCCGGCGGATGTCGCCGTAGCGCGCTCGGTAGGCGTCCCAGTCCAGCTCGGCGAGCTCGCCGTACCCCTCGAACTGGGAGATCACGCCATCGTGGAACGGCACGAACATCCGCTCGGTGATGTGCTCCCAGCGGGTCAGGTCCTTGGCGGTCACCTGGAGGGACTGCATGAGGTCGCGTCGGCGGGCCGGGGGCAGGTGGTCGAGGACCCGGAGGGCGATGCGCAGGACCCAGACCGCCATCACGTTGGTGTAGGCGTTGTTGTCGATCCCCTTCGGCTCCGTGCCGGGGTAGCCGGTGTGGTACTCGTCGGGCCCTACGACCCCGGTCAGCACGTAGCGGGCCCGCGCGCCGTCGTACGTCGCGAGGGAGGCGAAGAAGAGCGCGATGTCCACGATCAGCTCCGCGGCGCTCTCGTAGAGGAACTCCCGGTCCCCGGTGGCCTCGTAGAACCGCCAGGCGGACATGGCCACGGCGATCCCCGAGTGTCGCTGGCGGTGGGTGACGTCCTCGAGCCAGCGGCCGGAGGCCGGGTTGAGGTGCAGCTGCTGGCTCTCCTCACGGCCGTCGCTGCCCGACTGCCACGGGAACAGGGCACCGCGCAGGCCGAGGTCGCGGGCCGCCCGTCTGGCGGCGGGCAGCCGGCGATGCCGGTAGAGCAGCAGGGCGCGTGCCAGGCCCGGGAGCCGCATCTTGATGACCGGGATCACGAACATCTCGTCCCAGAACACGTGCCCCCGGTAGGCCTCGCCGTGCAGCCCACGGGCCGGGACGCCCACGTCGAGGTCGGTGCTGTGCGGCGACACCGTCTGCAGGAGGTGGAAGAGCCCCAGCCGGACGCTCGGGAGGAAGTCGGCGGGAAGCGGCTGGCGGTTGCCCCGCACCTGGATGCCGAAGAGCCGCCAGAGCCGTTCCCAGGCGTGCCGGTGGCTGCCGAGCAGGGCGTCGAAGCCCTCCGCCCGGCCGAGCTCGTCGACGGCCTCGGTGGCGGGTTCGCTGATCGCCGGGTCCCGCGAGGTGTACAGCGCCGCCACCTTCTCGACGACCACCGTCTCGTGCGGGGAGACCTCGACGGTGAACTCGTGACCGACCTCGCCGGAACCACCGTCGAGGCGCTCGCGCGAGACCGGTGTGGCCGACGGGGTCGCCCCCGACGACGTCCGCACCACGGTCCGGGCCGCGACCGCGACTCGCACGCGCGACTGCGAGGTCTCCGCGACGAGCAGGACGGAGCCGTCAACGTTCGTGCAGCGGATGTCGCCCAGGTGCCGTCCTGAGAGGGCCCGGTAGCGCTGGACGCCGGCGTTCACCACGTCGCCGCTGATGCTGGAGCGGATCCGGAGCCGGCCCGCCCAGTTCTCCGGGGTGATCGTGGTGGTCAGGCCCGCCAGGTGCGGGAGCGCCATGTGCACGATGCGCTTCTGGACCACCGTCGTCTCGTGGCCGGCACCGTCCCGGAAGCGCAGGGACCGGGTGAGCACGCCGTGCCGGAGGTCGAGCTCCTGCCGGTAGGAGAGCAGCTCGACACGGTCCGGGTCGAACCACTCGTGCGGCGTCGCGAAGCGCACCGGGAGCCAGTTCGGCAGGTTCACGATGCTCTCGTTCTCGACGACCACCCCGCCGATCTCGTCGGTGAGCCGGTTGTAGAGGCCGGCCGCGTAGGTGCCGGGGTAGTGCACCCCGTCCGCCTCCGCCTCCGGGGCGGCTCCCCGGGTGGCGAAGAAGCCGTTGCCCAGCGTGCACAGGGCCTCGCGTTGGCCTTCCTCCGCCGGGTCGTAGCCGTCGTAGACGATGCGCCAACCGCTCACGGCGCGGCGCCGCCCGTGACGCGGACCGTCGACAGGTCGGCGACCACCCGGTCGGCACCGGCGCTGAGCAGGTCGTGGCGGCCGTCGCGGTCCAGTCCGAGGACCAGCCCGAAACCCCCGCGGTGGCCCGCCGCGACGCCGGCCTGCGAGTCCTCGACGACGACGAGCCGTTCCGGTGCGGACCCCAGCCGACGTGCGGCCTCGAGGAACAGCGCCGGGTCCGGCTTCCCGGCCAGCCCCAGGTCGGCGCCGTCGACCCCGTCGACGCGTACGTCGAACAGGCTGGTCAGCGACGCACGCTGCAGGATGGCGGCGCCGTTGCGGCTGGCGGTGACCACGGCGGCGTGCATCCCCGCCGCACGCACCCGGTGGATCAGGTCCACCGAGGAGGCGATGACACCGGGGCCGCGCTGGGCCAGCAGCGCGCGGAAGTACTCGTCCTTGGTGCGCGCCAGCTCCCGGACGCCGTCGGGGCCGACCTGCACACCCCTGGCGGCGAGGTAGGAGGAGACCCCGTCCTCGCGGGCCTTGCCGTCGACGTACGTCACGTAGTCCTCGTCGGTGAACCGGGCGCCCGCCAGGTGCTCGTCGAAGAGCCGGGCCCAGGCCTCGCGGTGCAGCACCGCGGTGTCGGTGATGACCCCGTCGAGGTCGAACAGCACCGCGTCGAAGTCGGAGACGGGCACGGTGACGCCGGCCTCCGCTCCGGTCTCCGCTCCTTGGGACACCTCCGTGGCCCTTCCGGGCGGCCGCCCCGGCTCCAGCCCGCCGCCGGCCGCGGTCATACGACGACGATCTCGCAACCGGGCAGGGACAGCATGGCGCGCTCCGGGTCATCGGGGTCTTCGGCCGCCTCGCCCGAAGCCGCGAACTGTGCCGCCTCGGCACGGCCGACCACCACCACGTCGACCGGGATGCCGACCCGTTCGATCCAGCCCGCCAGGTCCTCGGCACCCAGGTGCACCCGCACTTCGAGGCGGGGGGCCACGGTCCGGGCGACGAGAAGGGCGCGGTCCATCGCAGCCAGGCAGTGCGCCTTGTCGTCGTCGGGCAGGTGGGGAAGCACGAGCTCGAGGGGGAGCCCGCGCTCGAGCGCCGCGTGCGCGCCGTACAGGACGGCGTCAGGGCAGTCCTCGTCCCTCCCCACGACCACTGCGACCCCGCCGTGGGTGGCCCGCTGGCGAGGAATCTGTGGCTGCGTCGTCCCTGCGTTGATGCCCGTGTCCATGGCGACCTCCAGTCAGCGCTTCCAGCATCGGGGCATCCGAGGTGGCTGGTCAGGGCTTCCGGTCCTCGGGTCGAGGGACCAACGGCCCTGGGGCCTCGGGACCTCCGCGTCTTCCGGGGCCGCGTGCCGGCGACCAGGCTGGGGACGAGGGGGCGATCGAGGAGGCGTCATGAGGGCTCTGGTGGTCTACGAGTCGATGTTCGGGAACACCGAAAGCCTGGCCCGGACGATCGGTCATGTGCTGAGCAGCGACATGGTCGTCGAGGTCCACGAGGTCGGCGACGCCCCGGACGCCATCCAGGAGGCGGTGGACCTGATCGTGGTCGGCGCACCGACGCACGCGTTCTCGCTCAGCCGTCCGCGCACCCGCGCCGACGCGGCGAACCAGGGCGCGACCGGAGCCCGCACCGGTCGCGGGGTCCGCGAGTGGCTCGAGGACCTGCCGACCGGGCCACACTCGGAGTGCGTGGCCACGTTCGACACCCGGGTCGACAGCGTCCGGCACCTGCCGGGGTCGGCGGCGAAGAAGGCCGACCGGATCGCGCGCGACCACGGCTACGACCGGGCCATCGCCCGGGAGAGCTTCTACGTGGCGGACGTGGCGGGCCCGTTGTTGCCGGGTGAGCGCGAACGCGCCTGCCGCTGGGCGCGATCCCTGGCGCAGCAGGTGATCGACCGGTCGCACGGCCGGGTGCCGCACGGCTGAGCCCCCTCACCCCTCCGGGGCGTCGCGCGCCGGCACCTCGGCATCCGCTCGCGGCCCGGCCCCGGGCAGCCACTGCCAGGAACGGATCTCCGGCATGTCCTCGCCGTGGGTGCGCACGTAGACCCGGTGCTCGATCAGCTTGTTCTTCAACGCCTCCCGGGCCGACCCCGAGGTGCTCTGCAACCGGGCCACCCGGTCGATGACGTCCATCGCGAGGTTGAACCGGTCGACCTGGTTGAGCACCGTCATGTCGAACGGCGTCGTGGTCGTGCCCTCCTCCTTGTAACCCCGCACGTGGAAGCCCTCGTGGTTGTGGCGGCGGTAGGTCAGCCGGTGGATGAGCCACGGGTAGCCGTGGTAGGCGAAGATCACCGGCCGGTCCTTGGTGAAGAGCGAGTCGAAGTCGGCGTCCGAGAGGCCGTGCGGGTGCTCCCGCTCGTCCTGCAGGCGCATCAGGTCCACCACGTTGACCACCCGGATCCGAAGGTCCGGGAAGAAGTCGCGCAGCAGGGCCACCGCGGCGAGCGTCTCCATGGTGGGTACGTCGCCGGCGCAGCCCATCACCACGTCGGGCGCCTCACCGCGGTCGGTCCCTGCCCAGTCCCAGATGCCGATGCCCTTGGTGCAGTGGACCACCGCCTCGTCCATGGTGAGGTACTGCAGGGCCGGCTGCTTGCCGGCCACCACGACATTGACGTACTGCCGGCTGCGCAGGCAGTGGTCGGCCACCGAGAGCAGGGTGTTCGCGTCCGGTGGAAGGTAGACCCGGATCACGTCGGACTTCTTGTTCACCACGTGGTCGATGAACCCCGGATCCTGGTGGGAGAACCCGTTGTGGTCCTGGCGCCAGACGTGCGACGTGAGCAGGTAGTTCAGGGACGCGACCGGGCGTCGCCACGGGATGTCGTCGGTGGTCTTGAGCCACTTCGCGTGCTGGTTGAACATCGAGTCGACGAGGTGGATGAACGCCTCGTAGCAGGAGAACAGCCCGTGCCGCCCGGTCAGCAGGTAGCCCTCGAGCCAGCCCTCGCAGGTGTGCTCGGACAGGATCTCCATGACGCGTCCGTCCACGCCGAGGTGGTCGTCGTACGGCAGGGTCTCGGCGTTCCAGGTGCGGTCGGTGACCTCGAGGACGTCCTGGAGCCGGTTGGAGCTGTTCTCGTCCGGGGAGAACATCCGGAAGTTGTCCATGTTCTCGGCCATCACGTCCCGCAGGAAACCGCCGAGGACCCGCGTGGCCTCGACCGCCCCGGTCCCGGGGTGGGTGACCTCGACGGCGTACTCGCGGAAGTCCGGCATCCGCAGGTCACGCAGCAGCAGCCCGCCGTTCGCGTGCGGGTTGGCGCTCATCCGCCGGTCACCGGCCGGGTGCAGGCCGGCGAGGTCGGTCACGGGGGAGCCGTCCGCGTCGAAGAGCTCCTCGGGCCGGTAGCTGCGCATCCAGGTCTCCAGGACGTCGCGGTGCGCCGGGTTCGCGCGGGCGTCGGCGAACGGCACCTGGTGCGAGCGCCAGTACCCCTCGACGCGCTGCCCGTCGACCTCCTTCGGGCCGGTCCAGCCCTTGGGAGAGCGCAGCACGACCATCGGCCACGGGCGCCGGAAGACCGGCTGCTTCTTCGACGTCCTGGCCTCGTGCTGGATGTCGCGGATCTCGTCGAGGCAGTGATCCAGCGTCGCCGCGAAGGCCTGGTGCATCTCGTCGGGCCTCGACCCCTCCACGACGAACGGCATGTGCCCGTAGCCGCGCAGCAGCGCCGTCAGCTCGTCCTCGGGGATGCGGGCCAGCACGGTGGGGTTCGCGATCTTGTAGCCGTTCAGATGCAGGACGGGGAGGACGGCTCCGTCCCGGCGGGGGTCGACGAACTTGGTCGAGTGCCAGCTCGTGGCCAGCGGGCCGGTCTCCGCCTCGCCGTCCCCGACGACGGCGGCGACGACGAGGTCGGGGTTGTCGAAGGCGGCGCCGTACGCGTGTGACAGGGAGTAGCCGAGCTCGCCGCCCTCGTGGATCGAGCCGGGTGTCTCGGGCGCGACGTGGCTCGGGATGCCGCCGGGGAACGAGAACTGCATGAACAGCCGGCGCATCCCGTCCTCGTCGAGCCCGATGTTCGGGTAGACCTCGCTGTAGGTGCCCTCGAGCCAGGCGGCGGCGACGAGCCCGGGACCGCCGTGTCCGGGGCCGATGACGTACATCATGTTCAGGTCGCGGGCCGCGATCACCCGGTTCAGGTGGGCGTAGACGAAGTTGAGCCCGGGGGTGGTTCCCCAGTGCCCCAGCAACCGCGGCTTCACGTGCTCCGGCAGCAGCGGCTCGCGGAGCAGCGGGTTGCCCATCAGGTAGATCTGCCCGACCGAGAGGTAGTTCGCGGCCCGCCACCAGGCGTCGATCCGCCGGAGCTCGGCCCTGCGCAACGGACGTCCCTGGATGGTGCTGCGCGTGCGGTCGGAGGTGCTCATGTGTCCTGCCTTCGCGTTGGTGTGCGAGAGGTGACCGGGTGACGGCTCGACCTGCCGGCGGGCCTGCGTCTCGGGACCAAGGACCCTGATGTGGCGGGGTGTCCTGTTACACACTGAAAGGCAGGACCCGGGACCTAAACGGAGGAGATCACATGATCCGTACCGCTCATCCCCGACTCGACGTGCACGAGATCAGCAGCAGGCTCGCCGCCGAGTATGCCGGATCGGTGCCCCCCGGACGCGTCCTCGCGTACGTCGTGCTGACGGAGCGCAGGCTGCGCGGCATCAACCTCGACGACCTCGGCCGGCGCGAGCTGATCGAGGGCAGCGTGCGCCAGCGGCTCTCCCGTGCCTTCCGCCCGTCGGACGCCCTGGGCGGTCTGGGCGACCGGCTGGTCTCCGGCGCCTGAGCGACCTCCCCGACGACGTGACGGCCGAGCCCCCCGCCGGTCCCTCGCGCCGACGGCAGCCACGGGCACGACCGGCGCGACGCGGTTCAGTGACGCGGGCTCAGAAGCGCGCGAGGACGGAGCCCGACCCCGATCCCAGGATGGTGTCGAGCCGGTCGGTGAGGTCGTGCAGGGCCCGGGTGGCGGCGAACTCGAGCGCCTCCTCGACCGACGTACCGCCGAGGCTGCTGGAGGTGCCCAGCCCCACGACGTGGTCGAGCTGGTGGCCCTCCTCGAACCGCGCGCTCGCGTGCACCTCGCCGGCGGTCTCCTGCAGCGAGATCTGCACCGACCACGTCCGAGTCTCCATGACCCACTCCTCGAGTACCGAGCGCTCTCGTCGCGCTCACGCCTCCCAGTAGACCGTCGCAGCGAGGCGCCGCAGAAGGGTCGAAGGTCACGGGGGCGCGGGTCTCGACGGAGGTGTCGTGCCGACGCTCCACGAACCGGGACCATCGTCCCTTGGGTGCGCGACCTCGGGCCCTGTAGGTCACGGCGACGCTTCGGCACCGTTGCTGTATGACGGTGTGCAGAAGTCTCATGCGAAGCACCTGTGAACGGGGATGGACGGCAGTCACCGGCTTCCTGGTCGCGGTCGGGATCTTCGCCGCACTGACCGTCCTGGGCCCGTTCGTGGCGCTGTCTCTGTTCCTGGCGGCCGCGGTCCTCGGTGTGGTCCTCGGCATCGCCTTCCTGTCCATGGGCGAGCACGACGAGAGCCGGCTGCTCGTCCTCGCGCTCGGCTGCGGCGCCGCGGTCGGCGGCATGGTCGTCACCGTGGCCGGCTGGGGCCGTGTCTTCGGGCCGTGGACGTTCGGGATCCTGCTGGGCCTCGTCGTGACCTCGCCCTACCTGCTCAGGGCGGCCCGGCGACGGTTGACGCCCACGACGACGCCCACGGAGGACGTCCCTGTCGTGCCTCGGCCCAAGCCCCGGCCCAAGCCGCGGCCCCGGCACGTCGCTTCCTCCCCGCCCGCCACACCGCCCGTCACGCCGCCGGTCGCCGAGGAGGTCGACTTCGTGGTGCCGGACCGCATGGACGACGTCGACATCTGTCTGGCGTGGTGCAGCAGCTACGTGGCCCTGCAGCGGGTGCGGACCGCCGAGTCGCGCCTGCGGGTGGTGCAGATGCGGGCGCTGTACCTCGACGATCTCGAACGGCGCGACCCGGACGGCCTGGTCGCGTGGATCGCTTCGGGAGCGCGGGCCGCGGGGGACCCGAGCCGGTTCCTCTCCTCCGTGAGGCCGGCGACCACCCCGGCGACCGGCGAGGGCGCTCAGGACAACCCGCTGGCGGAGTGACCGGCGACGTCCGGAGCCGCCGGGTACGCCGCGAGGTCGACGACACGGTCCATCGCACCGAGCGCACCCGTGTCGTGGGTGACCCACACGACCGCCCGCCCCTCCGTCGCGCGGAGCACGTCGCGGGCGACCGCGTCGGCCGTGGAGGCGTCGAGGTGTGCCGTCGGCTCGTCGAGGACCAGGACCGGGTGGTCGGCGAGCAGGGCCCGGGCGAGCCCGAGGCGGGCGCGTTCGCCTCCCGACACCGCGTCGTGTCCCTCGCCGACCCAGGTGTCGATGCCGTCGGGCAGCGCGTCCAGCCACGGCCCGAGGGAGACCCGCCGCAGCGCCGCGTCCACCTGGGCGCGGGAGGCTCCCGGCCGGGCCAGGCGGACGTTCTCGAGCACGGACGAGGAGAAGACGTGCGGGTCGTCGTCGACCAGGCCGACCAGCCGGTGCACGTCGTCCAGGGCGACCTCACGCAGGTCGGCGCCGTCGACGCCGACGTGCCCGTGCCCGGGGTCGAGGAACCGGACCAGCAGGGCGGCCAGCGTGGACTTCCCGGAGCCGGACGGCCCGACCACCCCCACCCGGCTTCCGGCCGGGACGTCGAGGTCGAGGTCCGCGAAGGCAGGCGTGCCCCAGCCGCCCGACAGCTCGCGGACCTGGACGCCGGGCGCGGTCGCGTGGCCCGGGGCGGCGAGCGGTGACGGCGGGTCGGTGACCGCGGGGGTGGTGGTGGCCAGCGCGGCGAGCCGGTCCGTGGCGGCGCCGGTGCGGACCGAGGTGGCCGCGGCGTCCGGGGCCACCAGGAGCACGTCGAGCAGGGCCAGCGGCAGTAGCAGCACCGCCGCGGCGGTGGGGCCGGCGAGCCGGTGGTCCGCGACCGCGGGCCCGGCGGCCAGCGCGAGCCCGGCCAGGGCCAGGCCCACGCCGGTGAGGATCACCGCCCGCCCGACGGCCACCCGCGCGGCCGACCGCCCGGTCGAGCTCGCGAGGTCCGCACCCGCGTCGTCGACGGGCCGGGTCGCCTGGTCCGTCGCCTGCCACATCACCAGGTCGCGGGCTCCCTGCACGACCTGGAGGACGCGGGTGGACAGACGGGCCCGGTGCCGGACCAGGTCCCGCTCGGTGCGGGCGACGGACCCGCGGACCAGCACCGCGACCAGGAGCACCGCGGTCACCAGGGTGCCGAGGACCAGGCCGGTGGCGGGCAGCAGCAGCGCCCCGAGGACGGCCGCGCCCGCACCCACGCCGACCAGCGAGACGAGCGGCAGGCGCACCCGGAGCCGGTCGTCGAGCAGAGCGTCGACGTCGTCCACGACGCTCGCCAGGACGTCCCCGCGACGACGCCCGAGCGCACCAGGGGTCAGCGGGACGACGGTGTCGTAGACGTCGGCCCGTCGTTCGGCGAGCATCCGCAGGGCGGCGTCGTGTCCGACCAGCCGCTCGGCGTACCTCAGCAGCGGCCGGGCGATCCCGAAGGTGCGGACGCCGACGATCGCCACCATGAGCAGCAGCACCGGCGGGTGCTCGGCGGCCCGGGTGATCAGCCACCCGGACGTGACCGTCAGGGCCACCCCGGCCGCGGACGCGAGGATGCCGAGCAGCACGGCGGCGGCCCAGCTGCGGGACCCCGACGGGGTACGGCGCCCGGGCGGCTCCTCCACCACCGGGGCCGGTCCCGGGGCACCCGGCCGCGCCGCCTGGCCGATCTCACCGGGAGGCGCGGACGGGGTCACGGGAGCCGGCTCGGGCGCGGTGAGCCGGACGACCCGGTCGGCGGCGCGGACGAGCCGGTCCGAGTGCGTCACGGCGACGACGGTGGACCGCTCGGCGAGGTAGGTCAGGGCGTCGACGATCACCTGCTCGCTGTGCGGGTCCAGGTGCGCCGAGGGTTCGTCGACCAGCACGAGCGGGCGTTGCGCGAGCACGGCCCGGGCGAGGGCCAGGCGTGCGCGCTGTCCCGCCGAGAAGCGGTCACCGTCCTCGCCCAGCCGGGCGTCCAGCCCGCCCGGGAGCCCGCTCACCAGCTGTCGCAGGCCGACCCGCGACAGCGCCGACCAGAGCTCGGACTCGCGGGCATCGGGCCGCGCGACCAGGAGCTCCCCGCGGACCGTGCCTCCCTGCAGCCAGGGCCGCTGCGGCACCCAGCTGACCTGTCGCCGCCACCAGGGCAGCGACCGTTCGCCGAGCTCCAGGAGGCCGGCCGTGACCCGACCGTGGTCCGGCGACACCTCACCGGCGAGCACGGACAGCAGCGTCGACTTGCCGCAGCCCGACGGGCCGGTCACGGCGACCAGCGAGCGAGGGGGCAGGTCGACCCCCTCGGGCAGGTCGAGGGCCGGCACGCTGCGCTGCGGGTAGGTCACCTGCAGGTCGCGCAGCGTGACGCCCGGCCACGACGTGGGCCCCTGCGGGAGCGCCGTACCGGGGTCGGAGAGCGGGACGGAGTCGAAGAGGTCCTGGGCGGCGGTGAGGGTGGCGGTCCCCTCGGCGGCGGCGTGGAACTCGGCGCCCACCCGGCGCAGCGGCCAGTACGCCTCGGGCGCGAGCAGCAGCACCACCAGCGCCGTACCCAGGTCGAGGGAGCCCCCGGCCAGCCGCAGGCCGACCACGACCGCGACCAGGGCCACGGACAACGTGGCGACCAGCTCGAGCACCGCCGAGGAGGCGAACGCGAGCTTCAGCGTCGCCAACGTGGCGCGGCGGTGCTCGTCGGTGACGCGGCGGATGGTCGCGGACTGCGCGCGGGCGCGACGGTGCACTACCAGTGTGGGCAGGCCCCGCATCACGTCCACGAAGTGCCCGGCCAGGTTGCTGAGGGTGCGCCACTGGGTCTCGGCGCGCTCGCGGGTGGCCAGGCCGACGAGGACCGCGAACACCGGCACGAGCGGGAGGGTCGCCGCGACGATGCCGGCGGCGATGAGGTCCTGCGTGCCGATCGCGACGAGCGTCAGCGGCGGCAGGACCAGCGCGAGCAGCAGGGCGGGCAGGTAGCGGGTGAGGTAGGGGTCGACCGCCGCGACGCCTCGAGTGGCCAGCAGCGAGAGCTCCCCGCCTCGCTGCCGGGACAGGTCGCGGGGAGGCAGCCTCAGGATCGTCGCGACCAGCCGGTGCCGCAGGTGCATGCTGACCGTCGCGGAGGCGCGCGCGGCGCAGAGGTCCCCCACGAAGCCGGTCAGCGCCCGCAGCGCGACGGCCGCCGCGACCAGCCCGGCGGCCGTCGGCAGCGCGTCGGTGCGGCCGTGCACGACGACCACGACCAGGTGCGCGACCGCGAACGTCTGCGCGACCAGCAGGACGCTGCCGAGCACGCTCGCGCCCACCAGCCCCCCGAGCGAGGGTGCCGCAGGTCGCAGGTGCGGGAGCAGCCGCGGGTCGAGCGGCCTCATCGGGCCCGGGTCGCCTTGTCCAGGAGGCCCGTCGGAGGAGGACTGGGGGCAGGACCGACGGGGATGTGGTGCGTCGCGATCCGTTTGCGGAACACCCAGTAGGTCCAGCCCTGGTAGACCAGCACGATCGGGGTGAAGAAGACGGCCACCCAGGTCATCACGGTCAGGGTGTACTCCGTCGCCGAGGCGTTGGTGGTGGTCAGCGACCACGCCGCGTCGGTCGAGGAGGGCATGACGTCCGGGAACAGCGCCGTGAACAGGCCGGCGACCGCCAGGGCGATCGTCAGCATGGTGCCGCTGAAGGCCCACCCCTCCCGACCGCGGAAGGCGGCGACGAGCCCGCCGACGAGGGAGAGGGCGGCCACGACGAACAGCGCGGCGGAGGCGGCGTCCCCGGTCATCAGCTGGGTCCAGACCAGGAAGGCGACAGCGACCACGGCCGCGGCCATGCCGACCCGTACGGCGAGACCGCGTGCCCGGTGCCGGATCTCGCCGTCGGTCTTCAGGGACAGGAAGATCGCGCCGTGCGTGAGGAACAGCAGCAGCGTGGTCAGGCCGCCGAGCAGGGCATAGGGGTTCAGCAGCGTGAACAGGTTGCCGGTGAACTCCTTGTCCTGGTCGATCGGCACGCCGCGCAGGATGTTCGCGAACGCGACCCCCCACAGCAGGGCGGGCACGAACGAGCCGACGATGAGCAGCAGGTCCCAGCGCCGGCGCCAGGCCACCTCGTCGCGTTTGCTGCGGTACTCGAAGGCCAGGTTGCGCACGATCAGCGCCAGCAGGATCAGCAGCAGGGGCAGGTAGAACCCGCTGAACAGCGTGGCGTACCACTCGGGGAACGCCGCGAACGTCGCGCCGCCGGCCACCAGCACCCACACCTCGTTGCCGTCCCACACCGGGCCGACGGTGTTGATCATGACGCGGCGCTCGGTGTCGTTGTGCGCCAGCACGGGCAGCAGCATGCCGACCCCGAAGTCGAAGCCCTCCAGGCAGAAGTAGCCGATCCACAGCACGGCGATCAGGCCGAACCACACGGTGGTCAGTTCCATCACGGTCTCCTCGGTGAGCAGGCGGGGTCAGTAGGCGTAGGCGAGCGGACGGTCGGCGCTGTCCCCGTCGTCTGGGCCCGGGACGGGTGCGGGTGCTGCGCCGGCACGCACGGTGCGCAGGGTCAGCCCGATCTCGACGACCGCCAGGACGCCGTACAGCAGCGTGAACGCGACGAGCGACGTGAGCACCTCGCCCGCACTGACACCGGGGGAGACGGCGTTCGCGGTGGTCATCAGCCCGAACACCGTCCAGGGCTGGCGTCCCATCTCGGTGAACATCCAGCCGAACGAGTTCGCGAACAGCGGCAGCAGCGGGAGGGCCGCCGCGACCCAGACCCAGACCTTGCCGATCGGCACCAGGCCCTTGCGCGTCCGCCACAGCACGAGGGCGGCGAAGGCGGCACCGAGGACGCCGAGCCCGATCATGAGGCGGAACGTCCAGTAGGTCACCGGGATGACGGGGGTGTACCTCCCGGCCGAGTAGTAGGTCCGACCGGGTGTCTCCCCGTAGGTCTTCGCGTACTGCGCCTGCAGCTGGTTGATGCCCTGGACCTTGCCGTCCCAGCTGCCGGTCCCGAGGAAGGACAGCACGCGGGGCAGCTTCACCGAGAACTTCTCCTGGGTGCCGTTCAGCGAGCCGACGGTGAACAGCGAGAAGGACGCCGGTTGCTCGGTGTTGTACAGCGCCTCGGCGGAGGCCATCTTCATCGGCTGCACCTCGGTCATCACCTTGCCGGAGAAGTCACCGGACACGGCGACGCCGAGACCGGCGACGAGCATGACCACCGCCGACAGCCGCACCGTGCGCCGGTACATCGTCCGGTCGTCGTCGGCGGTGCTCCTGCGGACGTACAGCCAGAGCGCCACCCCGAGCATGAATGCGGCGCCGGTCATGTACGCCGCCAGCACCGTGTGGGGGAAGGTCACCAGCTGCACCTTGTTGAGCAGCACAGCGGGGAAGTCATGGAGCTCGGCCCGCCCGGTGTCCGGGTTGTAGGTGTAGCCGACCGGGTGCTGCATCCAGGAGTTCGCGGCCAGGATGAAGTAGGCCGAGAGCAGCGTGCCGATGTGGACGACCCAGATGCAGGCGGCGTGCACCGCGCGCGGCAACCGGTCCCAGCCGAAGATCCACAGGCCGAGGAACGTCGACTCGAGAAAGAACGCGAGCAACCCCTCGATCGCGAGCGGCGCTCCGAAGATGTCCCCGACGAACCGCGAGTAGTCGCTCCAGTTCATGCCGAACTGGAACTCCTGCACGATGCCGGTCGCGACCCCGATCGCGAAGTTGATCAGGAACAGCTTCCCGAAGAACTTGGTCAACCGGAGCCAGTGCTCGTGACCGCGGCGCACCCACAGGGTCTCGCAGACGGCGACCAGCCCGGACAGCCCGATCGTGATCGGGACGAAGAGATAGTGGTAGACGGTGGTGATGCCGAACTGCCATCTCGCGAGCTCGAGTGCGTCCACAGCCCTGCCTTCCGGTCGACGTGAGGGTGCACAGCGATCCTCGAAGAAAGGGACGAACCGGGACAGGGACTTTGGGCCCGTCGACCGCTCCCGGAGGTCCTGACCTCAGTCCGGGGCGAACGCCGGCCGACGGCGCGGGGAGTGCGCCAACCGGACCGGTCGCACCCGTTCGGCCGCTTCGCGCACCGACTCGGGCAGCGGCCGGGACGTGTCCACGACGAACGCCTCCGGCCAGGGCGACTGGGCCTCGGCCATCGCGGTGGCGACGGTCGCGTCCGCGTCCGACGTCACGTGCCCGGTCGGACGCCGGGCGACGAGGCGCTGCAGGGCTGTCGCCAGCGGCGCACGGCAGGAGATCTCGGTGAGGTCGCTGTGGGTGGTGCGCGCGACCTCGCGCGCGGCGTCCCGATGTGCCGCCGACAGCCACGAGGCGTCGAGGACCACGGACTCGCCCATGCCGAGCAGCGTTCTCGCGCGGTCCAGCATCTCGTCGTACGTGCGCTCGGTGTGCGCCGAGGAGTAGATGCCCGTGCCGTACGGCGCCCCCGCCGGCGTCTCCGGGTCGATCCCGACCAGCTCCTTGCGGATCCGGTCGGAGCTGAGCACCACCATGCCGAGCCGGTCGGCGATGCCTGAGGCCACGGTGGTCTTGCCGGTGCCCGGGGTCCCGCCGACCAGGGTCAGCGTCACGGCGCTCGCGGCGAGGTGCTGGTGCGTGCACCGGGTCAGGGCCCGGGCGTCGGCCGCCGCCTCGGCGGAGCCCTGGTCGGCCCGGATCGCGGCCACCTTGGCGCGGACGAACGCCCGGTAGGCGACGTAGTGGTGCACGAGCGAGGGTGGGGCCGCGTCGGCGGCCAGCTCGGTGTACCACCCGAGGAACGCCGCCCCCAGCTCCAGTGCCCCGAGCCGCTCGAGGTCCATCGCCAGGAACGCGGCGTCGTCGATGCGGTCGACGTACCGGAGCCGGTCGTCGAACTCGAGGCAGTCCAGGGCTCGGGGTCCGTCATCGAGACAGAACACGTCGTCGGCCATCAGGTCACCGTGCCCGTCGACCGCGCAGCCCGTGGCGACCCGGTGGTCGAAGAGCGGGCGTCGTCCGGCCAGGAACCGCAGGGTGAGCCGCTCGACCTCGTGCACGAGCACCGGGTCCAAGGTGGTGCCGAAGTAGGGGCGGACCTGCTGGAAGCTGGCCTTCCAGCGGGCGCGGAGCATGGGCAGCGCCGCCTCGGCGTCGATCTGCGGCGCGTGCGGTGAGCGCCCGTGAACGGTGGCGAGCAGGTGGGCGAGGTGCCGCAGGTCGTCGTGCACGTCGGCCCCGCCGGTGACGAGCGTGGACAGCCGGCGGTCCTCGGGCATCCGCCGCATGACCACCATCGACTCGTGGGTGCCGTCCGGGAGGGCCAGGTCGGCCACCCCGAGGTAGACGTCCGGGGCGAAGCGGCTGTTGAGCTCGACCTCCCGGCGGCAGGTCTGTTTCCGGACCTCAGGCGAGGTGAAGTCGAGGAATCCGAGGTTCACGGGCTTCTTGAACTTGTAGACCCGGTCACCCACGAGCACCAGGCCTGCCGAGTGGGTCTCCCGGAGGCTCAGGTAGGGCGGGTGTGCCGTGGTGCCATCGGTCACGGTGCGTAGGTGGGGAACGGGACGACGACCGCACGACCGGCGATCTCGCCGGCGGCGAGCTGCGCGTAGGCGGCGGGTGCCTCCTCGAGGGGGAAGGTGGTGATCTCCGGCAGGAGCAGGCCCCGGGCCGCCAGGTCGAGCACCTCTACGAGCTCGGAACGGTTCCCCCAGTACGTCGTCTGGATGCTGAGCTCGTACGGCACGCTGAAGAACGACACCGGGAGCGTGCCCCCGGCCATGCCGACGAGGTTCAGGTCGCCGAGCTGCCGCGCGCAGGCCGCACCCGTCGCCAGGGTCGCGTCCGACCCGACGAAGTCCAGCACCACGTCCGCGCCCCGTCCGTGGCTGGCCTCCCGGATCCGGTCCACGACGTCGTCGCCGGGCGCGAGCGTGAGGTCGGCGCCGGCGACGGTGGCCAGCTTCCGTGCGACCTCCTTGGGGTCGACGACGACCACCCGCGCCGCACACACCGCCTTGAGGATCTGCACGGCGAGATGCCCCAGACCGCCGGCGCCGATCACCACGGCGGTGCTGTCGGGGGCGAGCTTGCCGAGCGAGCGCCGTACGGCGTGGTACGGCGTGAGCCCGGCGTCGGTCAGGGGCGCGGCCGCGCTGGGGTCGAGGCCCTCGGGCAGCGGGACGAGGAAGCGTGCGTCCGGGACCAGCAGGAAGTCGGCCATCCCGCCGTCGAGGCCGAGGCCACCGCCCCCGCCGGGGACCGGTGCGGAGGCCGGGTCCTCGCAGTAGGTCTCGAGCCCGGCGCGGCACCGCGCGCAGCGTCCGCATCCCCACGCGCCCACCACCGCGACCGGTTGACCGGGCTCCAGCCCACGGACCCCGTCGCCGAGGGTGTGCACCCAGCCGGCGTTCTCGTGGCCGAGCGTGAAGGGCGGCTGCCAGGGCAGGGTGCCCGCGTCGAAGTCGTGCATCAGGTGCAGGTCGGAGTGGCAGGCTCCGGCCCCGCCGACCTGCACCAGCACCTGCCCCGGAGCGGGCACGGGCTCGGACACCTCGGTGAGCCGCGCCTCGCTCTTCCAGGACTCGAGTCGCACTGCTCGCATGGCGTCGTCTCCGTGCTCCGCGGTCGGCGGATCGTGGTGGGTGTCTCTCACTGTGCCGAGCGGCCGCACCAGCGGTCAGGCACGTTGGTCACCCCCCAGGGTGACCTTGGGCCCTTCCGAGCCGTCGCGGCGCGAAGCAGCCTGGTCTGACCAAGCAAAGGGGACGCGCGTGATGACGAGCAACCGCCTGCCGCTCCGGGTCACCGCGGGCGACCCGGGCGCCGCCGAGCCGGTGGTGGCGGTATGACCCCGCCCACGCCGTCCACCGGCCTGCAGGGACGGGCCGCGGCCGACCGGACAGGAACCACCCAGATGAGCAGCCTTCCTCCCGTCGACGACATCCTCGAGCGCGCCTGCCGCGCGCCGAGCGTGCACAACACGCAGCCGTGGAAGTGGCGGGTCGCCGGCACCCGGATCGACCTGTACGCCGACTTCACCCGCCAGCTTGTGTACGCCGACCCGAGCCGCCGTGACCTGGTGATCAGCTGCGGGGCCGCGCTGCACCACCTCCAGGTGGCCGCCGCGGGCCTGGGCTGGACCGCCCGCGTACGCCGGCTCCCCGACCCGTCGGACGAGCGGCACATCGCGAGCATCCTGCTCAAGCCGTCGCGCATCTCGCCCGACGCCGTGGAGCTGCTGCGCGCGGTCGACCAGCGACGCACCGACCGGCGCCGGCTGAGCTCGTGGCCGGTGCCGGACGAGCGGCTGAACAGCCTCGCGTCCACGGGCAGCTCGTGGGGCGCCCAGGTGCTGCCGGTGCCCGGCGAGTCGACCAAGGATCGTCTGCACCGGCTGACCCGGCACGCCGACACCGTCCAGAACCGCAACGAACGGTACGTCGCGGAGCTCGCCGCCTGGACCGGGTCGTCGTCGGGTGACGGTGACGGGGTGCCGTCGGCGCACATCCCCTCACGCTTCGTGACCGAGCCGGCCGACACGCTCAACCGGCGGTTCCCCGGCGGGGAGCTGGAGGACCCGGTGGTGGAGTCCGAGCCGTCCCAGGACGGCATGCTGATCGTCTGCACGTCCTCCGACGACACCATCTCGCGGGTCCGGGCAGGGGAGGCGCTGAGCGCGGTGTGGCTGCACGCGACGCGGGAGAACCTGTCCGTGGTGCCGCTGAGCCAGGCGATCGAGGTCGACGAGACGCGCCGCCGGCTGCAGCTGGAGGTGCTCGGCGACCTGGCCTTCCCGCAGATCCTGCTGCGGGTCGGGTGGCTGCCGATCACCCGGAGCGAGCTCGCCCCGACGCCTCGGCGCCCGCTCGACGAGGTGCGGGTGCAGGCCTGACGCCTGCGGCTCAGCCCTGCTCGGTCACGCGCCCGGTCCTCCGCCGGGTGGGCTCGACCACCGTCACGGACATCACGCCGGGCACGGTCGCAGCGGCGGTCTCCGCCAGCGCCCGGGCCTTGTCGCCCTGGGGGCCGTCGACCGTGACGGCGCCGTCGTGCACCTCCACCATCCAGTCGACCCCCAGGCTGCGGAAGAGCTCGTCCACCTCGCGCTGCACCCGCTCGTCGGCACGGGCCAGCACGTGCACGATGTCGCGCCGGCTCACCATGCCGACGACGTGGAGCCCGCGGTCCACGACCGGGATGCTCTTCACGGCGGTGCTGGTCATCAGGTCGGCGGCCTCGGCGAGGTCGCAGTCACCCTGCACCGTGACCGGATGGTGGTTCATCACCTCGTCGACCCGGGTCGGGTGGGGCGGGGTCCCGCCCTCCTGGGGACTGATCCGCACCCGCGGGTCGTGCGGCAGCGCGTCGCGCACCAGGTCCGCCTCGCTCACCACGCCGACGATCCGCCCGTCCGCGTGCACCACCGGCAGCGACGTGACCGAGTGGTCGTCCAGGAGCCGCAGTGCCTCCTTGGTCGACGAGTTCGGGCGGACGGTGACCGGCCACCGGGTCATCACCTCACGGACCAACACGGCTGACTCCTCTCGTCGGTACGTCGACCAGGTCGGTGCCGGCCTCCTCGTACAGGTCCTGGGGGGAGGGGGACGACGTGCTCGTCGGGACCACCAGCACCGGACAGGGCGCGTGCCGGATGCAGCGCTCGCGGACCGCGTTGAAGAGGCTCTCGGCCGTCTCTTCCCGGTCGGAGACGCCCAGGACCAGCCGGTCGGCTCCCCGGGAGGCCAGCAGCAGCGTCTCGGCGGGGTCGCCCTCGACGATCACGGCGGAGACGGGGGGAAGGGTGCCGACCAGGCGCGCGGCCCGGGCCATCACGGCCGACTGGGCGCGCAGGGCACGCCTGCGCGCGGCCCGGGCGAGCAGGAAGCCGTCCTCGACGCGGAACGGGTCGTGCCACGTCCACGCAGTGACCACCTCGACGTCGCGGTCACGGTCGCGTGCGTCGCGCAGGGCGGTGACGAGGGCGGACACGCTCGCTGTCGAGCCGTCGACCCCCACGACCACGACTGACGACCGGTCCTCGGTCATCTGGATCCCTCCTCGGTCCCCACGTCCCCGTCTGGTCGCGCGATCAGCCCCGTCATCAGCCCCGTCATCAGCTGGGGAACAACCTTCGGCCGCTCACCTGTCGGGGGACCACCTTGATGAACAGCGTGCGGATGCCCTCCGCCCAGGGGGTCGGGCGGGCGTCGTCGGACAGGTCCTCGACGGAGTCGACGAACTCACCCGTCCCCTGGATCAGCACGCTCCAGCCCGACTGGGTGAAGTCGTCGATCTCGTCCACCTCGAAGGTGGTCGGCCGGCCCTGCACGTTGCGGGCGATGATGTTGTGCGGCGCGGTCCGGAAGACGACGTCCTCGCCGTCGAGCGTGTAGTTCACCGGGAGGACGATCGGTCCATCCGGGGTGCAGAAGGCCACCCGGCCCACGGACCGGGTCGCCACCAGCTCGAGACACTCGGGCTTCGGCAGCTCTCGGAGCCGTCCGGGGTACCAGTCTCGTGCGGTGGTCATGTCCTCACCTTCCTAGAACATCGGGCCCCACGCGTCCGACGAGTCACGCCGGTGGTGCGGGGTGTCGGTCTGCTGCGGGGGAGCCGGGATGATGGCGACCGGGATCTTGGCGCCGTGCAGGACACCCCGTGCGGTGGACCCGAGTCGGAATCCGCCGTGCCGGGAGTCGGGCGTGTGCCGGCCCACGACCGCGAGCTGCGCGACGTGCGAGGCGTCCAGCACCGCGTCGACCCCTCGCTCGGCAACCGTGCTCGCCACCACCTCGACGTCGGGGTACTCCGTACGCCAGGACTGCAGGTGCTCGTCGAGACGCTTCGCGATGCGACTGCGGAAGTCCGCGATGTCGGCGGGCGACCAGCCGTACAGGGCCGGGATCTCCCAGGCGTGCACAGCGATGAGCGGGACCCGCAGCTCGTGCGCCCGCTCGAACGCGAACCGCAGCACGTCGTCGTCGGCCGGGTGCCTGCCCTCGTCGAGCGAGACGCCGACGACGATCGGAGCCGAGGACCGGTCGGCCGGACCCCAGGAGTCGGGCACCACGACGACCGGAACGGGTGCCCGTCCGGCCACGGCGATCGAGGTGCTGCCGACCATCACCCGCGCGGCGGCACGCATCGAACGGCGGCCGACGACCAGCATCGTCGTGCTCTCGTCGATGGCGTCGAGCAGGACGTGTCGAGGGGAACCCGTGGTGACGTGCACCGGCAGCATCTCCACGCCTTCACCGAGCCGGTGGGAGACCTTGTCCAGTGCCTCGCGCGTCGACTCCTCGAGGTTGGAGGCGATGTAGGCCTCCGGCCGGGACGGGGCCGCGGCCACGACGACCGGGCACGCACTGACGAACCGGAGAGGCGCGTGGTGGCGGGCAGCCTCGTCGCAGGCCCACAGCATGGCGCCGGTGCTCTGGTCGTCACTGTCGATCCCCACCACGACGTGGGGCCGGCGATCGGCTGCGGTGGCGGGACGATGGGTGCTGACCTGGGTTCCCACGATGAGTCTCCTCGAGCTCGGTTCCTGTCTGCCTCCACGGTGCTGCGCGGGGTCCCGCGGCGGCAGAGTCGGGGGTAACCATGGGCAGGGGCGAAAGTCCTGCCGCTCCGGCGCGTCACATGCCTCGTCGCCGGCGGCCGAGGTCAGATGAAGAGCAGCTGGGCGCCCTCGGTCTTCTCGACGAAGTCACCGGCGCTGATGATGGCCTCGACCTCGTCGAACAGGTCTGCCTCGGTCAGCTGCTGCATGTCCGCGGACATCCGGCACGCCCACAGGTGGCCGCCCGAGTCCACGATCTGCTGCAGCATCTCCGGGACCTCCGGCACGCCCACCTCGGCGATGGACTTCCGCATCTGGTGGGTGGCCAGCGCCGTCATGCCGGGCAGGCCGCCGAGGCCCTGCGGCAGGTGCGTGGCCGTGTTGCCCAGCATCGTGAACTTCAGGTCTCCCATGGTCTCCTTGCGGATCATGTCGAAGCCCCAGAACGTGAAGAACAGGTGTGTCTCGACCCCCTCACCGAGTGCGGCGTTGGCCAGGATCAGTCCGGGGTAGGCCATGTCGAGGTTGCCCTTGGAGCAGATGATGGCGAGCTTGCGGCCCGTGCTCTCCTCGCCGAACGACGGGACGATCGGGGCGGTTGCTTCGTACGTGGTCATGACGAACGGGTCCCTTCGGGGTGGGGAGTCACACGCAGCCGCGCGGCTTCGGGAGGCCGGACACGTAGGCCAGCTTCTTGGCCGGCTTCTGCGGGAAGAGGGTGAACAGCGTCTTGGTCGGGATGCCGCCCGCGACGGCGAGCCGGCGGACGGTAGGCGCCTCGCCGTGCTGCGCGAAGTCCTCGCGGGCGAACCGGATCGCGGCCCGGTGCTGGTCGCTGAGGCTGATCCCGATCTGGGCCGCGAGCGCGGCCGCGAGGTCCTCGGTCCACTCGGACGGGTCGGTCAGGAACCCCTCCTGGTCGACGTGGATCGTGTACTGGTCGATCGTCGTGGTCGTCATGTCAGGGCGTCCTTGCGGCTGGTCGGGTCCGGGTGGCGGCGGGAACGTGCTTCTTGCCTGCGGTGCTCATCCGGCTCGGCAGCGGCACCCGGCGGCCGGGCAGCAGCAGGTGCCAGTAGACCCAGCGGAAGGCGAGCTTCCCCACGTGGTTGAGGCGGGTCTCCTTGAGCAGGGAGAGCGGGCCGAGGACCGGGAGCGGGTAGGTCCCCGTCAGCGGCTCGACGTCGTAGTTGAAGTCCAGCAGCAGGGCCTTGTCGTCCCCGGCCTCGACGAAGCAGTTGGCGTGTCCGTCGAACCGCGAGGGTGCCGGCCGTCCCTCGATCCGGGCCAGGAAGTCCTCGACGAACGACTCGACGGCGAAGTGCGCCACCGAACCGGCCTTGGAGGTCGGCAGGTCGGCCGCGTCACCGAGGGCGTAGACGTTCGCGTACTCCCGGGAGACGAAGCTGTGCGGGTCGACCCGCACGTGGTTGAGCTCGTCGCCGAGGCCGGACCGGGCCACGAACTCGGCGCCCATGTTGACCGGGACCGTGACCAGCAGGTCGAACGGCACCTCGCGCCCGTCGTACGACACGAGGGTCCGCCGCTCGCCGTCGACGCGCTCGACGAGGAAGTCGGGCTCCAGGGCGATCCCGCGGGTCTCGAGCATGCCCGCCAGCTGGGCGGAGGCGACCGGCCGGGTGAAGGCGGCGTCCAGCGGCGTGACGTAGGTGAGGGTCACCCGGTCCCGGATCCCCCGCCGCCGGAGGTAGGCGTCGGCGAGGAAGGCGAACTCGAGCGGGGCGACCGGACACTTGATGGGAGTCTCGGCGATGTGGACCACGAGCCGGCCGCCGTCGAAGGCGTGCAGTGCGCGGGCGAGGGCGCGCGCGCCCTCGGGGGTGTAGAAATCGAAGATGCTGCGGCGCCACTCGCCGTCGAGCATGCCCGGCGTCTGGTCCGGCCGGGGAGTGGTGCCGGTGGCGATGACCAGGTGGTCGTAGTCCAGGACCCGACCGTCGGTGAGCCGCACGTGCTGGGCGGCCGGGTCGACGACGTCGACCTCGCCGAGCCTGAGCTCGACCCGGGGCAGCAGCTGGGCACGCCGTGACCGCACCAGGTCCCGGTGGCGACCGGACTGGAAGGGGACGAAGAGCAGCCCCGGCTGGTAGACGTGCTCGTCGTCCTGGTCCACCACGGTGACCTGCCAGCCCGGGTCGAGCCGACGGGCCAGGTGGTTGGCCAGCATGGTTCCGGCAGTGCCGCCACCGAGGATCAGGACCTGCTTCATGGGTGCCTCGCTCTCTGTCTCGACGCTAGGCGCGGCCGCGTCCGGCAGGCAGGGCACCAGGTCACCGCGGGGGAGGCCGGAAGGCCCGCGCGGTCAGGACAGGCGGGCCTTCACGTCCACGCAGACGGGTCCGTCGGCGGTGCACACCACCGGGTTCAGGTCGAGCTCGGCCAGGTCGGGTCGTTCGGCGCCGAGCCGACCCACGGCCTCCACCAGGTCGAGGATCGCCTCGGGGTCGACCCGGGCGGAGCCGCGGAACCCCTCGAGCAGGGGCCAGGTCCGCAGCGAGCGCAGCGCGTCCCGGATCTCGTTGCGCCGCAGCGGCGGCATCAGGAACACCTGGTCGTCCCAGAGGTGGAGCTTGACCCCGCCGCTGGCCAGCATCACCAGCGGGCCGAACCGGTCGTCGCGGGTCAGACCGACGGCGATCTCGGGGCCGGCGACCTGCTGCTGCACGAGGACCGGCTCACCGGCACCCACCACGGCCAGCAGGTCACCGACGGCTGCGGTCAGGTCGCGCCCGTCGCGCAGACCCGTCCGGACCAGCTGGGCGTCGGTCTTGTGCACGATCTCCGGCGCCGCCGCCTTGGCCACCAGCGGGTAGCCGAGCTCCTCCGCCGCGGACAGCGCCTCGTCGACCGACTCGACGACGCGCGACGCGGGGACGCGGCAGCCGACACCGCGCAGCAGCTCGCTCGCCTCGGGGGCGGCCAGCCAGCCCGTCTGCCGGGCGGCCGGCTCGGTCAGGGGCGGCCGGTGCTGCGTCGTGGTCGGCTCGTTGCTCTCGCGGCGCCAGGCGGCGTACTCCACGGCGTGCACGAGCGAGCGCACCGCCGCCTCGGGCGAGCCGAACCGGGTCGCGGAGCCGCCGGCCGGCACCGCGTCCCCGGTGACCACGCTGAGCACCGGTACGTCGACCTCGGCCGAGGCCACCCACTCCACGGCCTCGCACACCCCGGACAGGTCGGTGACGGCGGTCACGGCCGCCAGCACCAGCACCGCGTCCACCTCGCCGGCGGCGACCAGCACCTCGAGCGCCTCGCGGTAGGCGTCGGGTCCCGCGGCGGCGCCGAGGTCGACCGGGTTGGTGGTCGACGCCGCACCCGGGGCGGCGCGTGCGAGCGAGCGCCGGGTCGCCTGGGACAGCTCCGGGACGACCAGGCCTTCTCGTTGCGCGGCGTCGGCGGCGAGGATGCCGAGACCGCCGGCGTTGCCGACCACGCCGAGCCGGCCTCCGCGGGGGAGCGGCTGCTCGGTGAGCAGGGCGGCGGTCTCCACCAGGTCCTCGACGCCCTCGACCGCGACGACGCCGGACGCCCGGAACAGTGCCTGCACCGCGCGGGTCGGGGTGATGCTCGCCGCGGTGTGCGAGGCACCGGCCCGGTTCCCGGCGCTCGACGTCCCGCCGAACACGACGAGCAGCGGCTTGTGCCGGCCGAAGGTGGAGGCGAACCGGGCGAACTTGCGCGGGTCCAGGAACGACTCGAGGTAGAGCCCGGCGGCGCGCACCCCGGGATCCTCGGCCCAGGCGGCGAGCAGGTCGTTGCCGGACACGTCGGCCTTGTTGCCCAGGGACACGAAGCAGGCCAGGCCCGAACCCCGGTCCCGGGCGGCCTGCAGCAGCGCGACGCCGACCCCGCCGGACTGCGACCCGACCGCGAGTGTCCCTGGTGCGGTCCGTCCCCGGCCGAACGTGGCGTCGAGCCGCGTGCCACGCAGGTTGCTGAGCACGCCGAAGCAGTTCGGCCCGACGATGCGCATGCCGGACTCGTAGGCGATGTCCGCCAGGTGCTGCTCGGTCCGCTGCCCGCGCGCCGACGACTCGCCGAGCCCGGAGGTGAGCACCACGCACGTGCGCGCCCCTCGCGCGGCCACGGAGCGTACGGCGGCCTCCACCTGCCCCGCGGGCAGCGCGACGACGACGAGGTCGAGGTCGCGCGGGAGGTCGTCGAACGCGGCGACGCAGTGGACGTCGGGAAGGTCGAGGCCGGTCCGGCCGAACGCGTGCACCTCGCCCTCGAAGCCGGCGGCCAGCACATTCTCCAGCACCTCGCGACCGATGCCCCCACGCGACCGGCTCACCCCGAGGACGGCGACGCTGTGTGGCTCGATCAGGTGCGAGAGCGAGCGTTGCTCGGCCTGGCGCTCCCGGCGGTCGGTGGCAGCGACGCTGGCCGGGCTGGGCCGGATGTCCAGGGTCACCGCGACCACCTCGTGGTCGCGCTGCTCGTGCAGGCCGAAGCCGGCGTCGTGGAAGACGCGCAGCATGGGGCCGTTCTCGGCGAGCACGTCGGCGGAGAAGGTGGTGACCCCGCGGGTCAGTGACCAGCCGGCCAGGTGCTCGAGGAGGAGGGTGCCGACGCCCTGGCCGTGGGTCTGCTCGTCGACGAGGAGGGCGACCTCTGCTTCACCCTGCGCCCCGACCGCGGCGGTGGCGATGCCCACGAGACGGCCGTGCGTCTCCGCCACCAGGGACCAGGTCGTGGCCGAGGGGGCGCACACCCGGTCGACGAAGGCCTCGGCCGCCGTCCGGTTGAGGCAGAAGAACCGGAGGTAGATGCTCGCGTCCGACGCGGCCGCGTGCAGTGCCAGCAGCGCGGTCCGGTCGCTCGGCCGCACCTCCCGCACGAGCGCAGCGCTGCCGTCGGCGAGCAGGGCGGTCCGACGCCCGAAGCCGGCTGCGGGAGCCGGGGCCTCGGCGTCGGTCGCGGTCACGCCAGTGCCTCGGTCAGACGGGTGCCGACGGTGTCGTGCTCGGGCTGCTGCTGCTCCGGCAGGAGGCTCGCCCGGACCGGCACGAGCACGACCGGGCAACCGCTGCGTCCCAGGCACCACGTGGGGATCCTCTCCGCCGCGGGTGCACCGAGCACGAGCAGCCCGTCCGGGCACAGCATGTCCTCGAGCACCTGCTCGAGGGTGCCCTCCACGACCACGAGCCGGAGCCGGTAGGGAAGGGCGGGCGACTCGTCCAGGGCGTCCCTCAGCCACCGGCTCGCCCGCGAGCGCTGCCACGACTCGTGGACCGACCGGAACTCCTTCTCCTGGTCGGCCGGTGCGGTCTCGCTCGGGTAGGCGTGCAGCACGTGGAGCGGGGTGCTGGTCTCCTGGCTCTGCCAGGCGGCCCACCGCACCGCCTCCATCGAGGCAGGGCTTCCGTCGAGTCCGACGATGATCGGTTCGCGTTCCATGACGTCTCCTCGGATGCGGGTACGAACCATGGTGCGGACGAGCCGAGTCCGCCCACCAGAACCGAGGGTCAACGCGGTTGAGGACCAAAGTCCCCGCAGGACGCCGCCGCGCGGCCGGACCGCGCGAGGCTGACTAGGATGCGACCGACCGGACCGACGAGGGAGGCCGATGAGCTCGCCGGACATGGAGGACCCGACCGGGACCCGAGCCAGCAGGATCGACGCAGCGCCGTCGACGGTGCTGCCCACGCTGTCGGCGGCCGGGCTCGACGACCTGCTGCGAGAGCTGCTCGAGCGCGTCGAGGGCGTGGTCGAGGACCAGAAGCGGCTCAGGCTGCTGCTCGACGCCGTGGTGGCCATCGCGGCCGACCTGTCGCTGGACAGCGTGCTGCTGCGGATCGTGGAGGTGGCCAGCGAGCTGGTCGACGCCCGGTACGCCGCGCTCGGTGTGCTCGGCGCCGGGACGGAGCAACCCCTGCGGGCCTTCGTCAACCACGGGATCAGCGAGGGCCAGCGAGCCCAGATCGGCGACCTGCCCCGGGGCCACGGTCTCCTCGGCCTGATCATCGACCACCCGGAGCCGCTCCGGCTCCACGACATCGCCGCACACCCAGCGTCGTACGGCTTCCCCGAGCACCACCCCGCGATGGCGTCGTTCCTCGGCGTGCCGGTCCGCATCGGCGAGCGGGTGTTCGGGAACCTCTACCTCACCGAGAAGGCCGGCGGCGGGGACTTCACCGAGCAGGACGAGGCGATCGTGGTCGCCCTCGCCGCCGCTGCGGGCGTGGTCATCGAGAACGCCCGGCTCTACGCGGAGGCGGCGCGCCGGGAGGAGTGGCTGGAGGCCACCGCCGAGATCACCGCGTCGCTCGCCAGCGGAGCCGGACGGGTCGACGCCCTGCAGACGGTCGCCGACCGGGCCCGCGAGATAGCCGCCGCCGACGTCGCGTCGGTGGTGGTGCGGGGCCTGGGGGACCACCTCGACCTCGAGGTCGTCTCCGGAGTCCCGTCCGCGCCTCTGGCCGGCGACGCCCCGCTGACCCTGCAGTCCTCGCTCGCGGGTGCGGTCATCGAGAGCGGGCAGACGGTCGTCGTTCCCGACGCGCGCCAGGACGAGCGGGTCGCCTACCACGCGCGTCCCGCCGACTGGCCGGAGCTGGGCCCGCTGGTCGTGGTGCCGCTCAGCACCCCGGACGGGGGCGAGGGTGCGCTGACGCTGGCGTGGACGCCCGACCACGTCACGGCGTTCCACGACGTCGACGTGCGGCTGCCCGAGAGGTTCGCGGCGCACGCAGCCCTCGCCATGCAGGTCGGACGGGCGCGCGAGGACCGGGAGAAGCTCGCCGTCTTCGAGGACCGGGACCGGATCGGGCGCGACCTGCACGACCTGGTGATCCAGCGGCTGTTCGCCATCGGGCTGGGCCTGGAGAACACCGCGCGAATGTCCGAGCACGTCGGCGTCCGCGAACGGGTCGCGTCGGCGGTCGACGACATCGACAAGACCATCAAGGACATCCGGCGCTCGATCTTCGCGCTCAGCGTGTCCGCGGACTCGGCGGACGTCCGCGCCACCGTGCTCGAGATGGTGGAGCGGGCGACCAAGGTGCTCGGGTTCGCGCCCACGCTGCAGTTCGAGGGCCCGGTGAACAGCGCGGTGACCTCGAGGACCGCGCCCCATCTCATCGCCGTCCTGGGGGAGGCGCTGACCAACGTCGCCCGGCACGCCGAGGCCTCCAGCGTCTGGGTGGTCCTCTCCGCGGGCAAGGAGGTGGTGCTCACCGTCGGTGACGACGGCTGCGGCATCGACCCCGCAGCGAGGCAGAGCGGCCTGCGCAACATCCGCGAGCGGGCCGAGGACCTCGGCGGCCGCTGCGTCTTCGAGTCCGGTCCCGGCGCCGGCACGGTGGTCTCCTGGTCCGTGCCCACGGCGTGACACGACCGGCTCGGGGGACCTGCTCGGGGTGGGACCAAAGTCCCCCCAAGTCGGGCACCACGGACCTCGCCGCGCGGGCCGACCGAGGTCTACCTTGTGGGCATGAGTGCCGACGAGCAGCCCGCAGACGCCAAGATCCGAGTGTTCCTCCTCGACGACCACGAGATCGTCCGCCGCGGCCTCAAGGAGCTGCTCGAGAGCGAGGGGGACATCGAGGTCGTCGGTGAGTCCGGCCTGGCCCAGGAGGCGGCGCGGCGCATCCCGGCGCTGCGACCCGACGTGGCCGTCCTGGACGGTCGGCTGCCCGACGGCTCCGGCATCGACGTCTGCCGCGACGTCCGCTCGCAGAACCCCGAGATCGCCGCGCTGATCCTCACGTCGTACGACGACGACGACGCGCTGTTCTCCGCGATCATGGCCGGCGCCGCGGGCTACGTGCTCAAGCAGGTGCGCGGCAACGACCTGATCGAGACCGTACGACGGGTGGCCGCGGGTCAGTCCACGCTCGACCCGGGTGTCACCCAGCAGGTGCTCGACCGGTTGCGCAAGGGGCCCGAGGAGGACCCGGCGCTCGCACCGCTGACCGCCCAGGAGAAGCGCATCCTCGAGCTGATCGGCGAGGGCATGACCAACCGGCAGATCGGCGAGGCGATGTTCCTGGCCGAGAAGACGGTGAAGAACTACGTGTCGGCGCTGCTGGCGAAGCTCGGGTTCGAGCGGCGTACCCAGGCGGCGGTGTTCGCCGCGAAGCACCTCGGCACCTGACCGGCGCCCCGGGACGACGGGGCCTCGGGGGACTTCCGGACCCTGAGATCGCGGACCAAGGTCACCAACCTCGCATACCTCGTCCTCTGCCCGTGCAAGGGCCGGCGGCCGGAGCCTGGAGCTGTCAGAGGACAGCAGGGCTCCAGTCCCGGAGGAGGACACCATGAGCATCCGTCAGCACCGTGACAGCACGCGACTCCCCGACCCGAACTTCGTCCACCCAGAGGTGGTGGCCCCCGAGACCCGGTCGCAGGCGGTGGCCCGTTACGCAATGGCCGCAACCCGGATCAGCCTGGGGTGGGTGTTCCTGTGGGCCTTCCTCGACAAGGCGTTCGGGCTCGGCCACGAGACCGCCCACGCGGACGCGTGGATCAGGGGCGGCAGCCCCACCAAGGGCTTCCTCGCCTTCGGTGCCGCCGGCCCGTTCAAGGACCTCTACCACTCGATCGCCGGTGACACCTGGGCCGACTGGCTGTTCATGATCGGCCTGCTCACGATCGGCGTGGCCCTGATGCTCGGTGTGGCGATGCGGATCGCGGCAGCGAGCGGCGCGCTGCTCCTGGTGCTGATGTGGACCGTCGTCCTGCCTCCCGAGAACAACCCGTTCATGGACGACCACCTGATCTACGCGATGGTGCTCATCGTGCTGGCGGCGGCCGGTGCCGGCGCCACGGTCGGTCTCGGGAAGGTCTGGGAGCGGATCCCGATGGTGCAGCGGAACGGCTGGCTGAAGTAGCCCGTCGGTGACGAGGCCGGGTCCACGGGCCCGGCCTCGTCGGCTGTCCGGCCCCGGACGGCGGCATCCGCGACCCGCAGGGCCGAAGGTCCCACGGCCGCGTGGCCACGGACTCTGAGCGGAAGCGTCGTTTGTGCCGATGCTGGAGCCATGAACACCACCATGAAGCAAGGATCGGTCGTCGTCGGTGTCGACGGGTCCGCGGGCAGCGACGCGGCGCTCGAGTGGGCGGTGCAGCACGCCGTCACCCGGCGCCTGCCGCTGCTCATCGTGAACGGTGCCGGCGACCCGAGCCACAGCGCCGAGTTCGTGGGCGCCACCGATGCGCGCCGCATCCTGCGGATGGCGGCTCGCCGGGTGACCGACCACGCCCTCGGCGTCGTCCGGCGACGCGCCCCCGGGCTCGAGGTCGAGGTCACCACGCCCCTGCACGACGCCCGTCAGGCCCTGCTGGACCTCTCCGACCGTGCGTCGATGATCGTGGTGGGCACGCGCGGGCGCGGACCGGTCAAGGCGCTGCTGCTCGGCTCGGTCAGCACGGCCGTCGCTGAACACTCCGCCTGCCCCGTCGCCGTGGTGCGACCGGCCGAGCGGAACCAGGGTGGTCCGGAGGCACCCGCGCACGTGGTGGTCGGGATCGACGGCAGTGCTGCCTCGACCCCCGCCCTGGAGGTCGCGTTCGAGATGGCGTCCACCGAGGGACGGCCGCTGGACGTCGTACACAGCTGGTCGAACAACGACACCTTCATCGACCGGACCAGCTACGAGCAACGGCTCGAACGTCTCGACGACCACTACCGGCTGCTCACCGAGACGCTGTCCGGCTACGCGGAGAAGTACCCGGACGTGCCGGTCGACCGGCTCATGCCCGACGGCGCCGCCGTACCGACCCTGCTGGGCCTGTCCGAGAAGGCCTCGGTGGTCGTGGTCGGGTCGCACGGGAAGACCGGCGTCCGGGCCGTGCTCGGCTCGGTGAGCAGAGCCGTCGTCGAGCGCGCCCACTGCACCGTCGTGGTGGTGCCGTCATGACCGCCCCCGTGGTGGTCGGCGTCGACGGCACCGACGACGGCAGGCGGGCGCTGCGCTACGGCATCGACCTCGCCCAGGCGTACGACGCGCCGCTGCGGCTGGTGCACGTGCGGCACGAGAACCTCATGCTCGCGCCGATGCTGCCGATGGTCCCCGACCCGACCCTGCTCGAGGTCGCCGAGAACGTCCTGGAGGAGGCGGTCGGCGACGCCCGGGAGCTGGGGTGGACCGGCGAGGGCCCCGAGGCGGTGCTCGCGAACGCCCCCCGCGTCGCGGCGCTCGTCGACCAGGCGCACGACGCACGCTGCGTGGTGCTGGGCACGCGGTCGTCGAGGACGGACCACCTGCTCACCGGCTCGACCAGCAACGGCGTCGCCGCGCACGCCGACGTACCGGTCGTGTGCATCCCCACCGTCTGGGACCAGGACGTGCGGTTCCACCAGATCACCGTCGGGTTCGACGGCTCGCCGGTGTCCGTCCCGGTGGTCGAGGCCGCGGCCCAGGCGGCGCTGCCGCTGGACGCTCGCGTGGTCGTGCTGCACGCCTGGCGTCCCGTCGGGCAGTACGACGCGGCGATCGGCGGTCACGGCTTCGCGCAGAAGTGGGAGCAGGAGACCCGGGGCGCCGTCGAGGAGATGGTCGAGCCGGTGCGGGCGAAGCATCCGAACGTGAAGATCGACGTCGAGCTGAGGTACGAGCGACCGGTGGTCGCCCTGCACGCCTCGTCGCGGGACAGTGACCTGGTGGTCATCGGCCGGCACGGGCGGCACGTCCGCTTCGGGCCCCGGCTCGGGACCACCGCACGCACGGTGATCCGAACGAGTGCCTGCCCGGTTCTCGTCATCCCTACTCCCTTCCGTGCGTGACGAAGAGCTCGGGGAGCACCTGCGGCTGACCTCGTTGGTCGGCCGCCGCGTGCTGTCGGCGTCGGGCCGTCGAGTCGGCTGGGTGCGGGACCTGGTCGCCGATCTCGGCGTGTCGCCCGCGCTCGTGACCGGTCTGGTCGTGGGCGACTTCCACGGCCGGTGGACCGTCCCGTGGGACGCGGTGACGGCGGGCACCGCGGACGTGCTGCGCTGCACCGACGTCTACGCGGTGCCACCGGCGCCGGCGGCACCACCCACGCAGCCGGAGCCATGCCTGGACACGCACCAGCTGATGCTGGTCCGCGACGTCCTGGACAGCCGGGTCTACTGGGTGACCAGCCGTCGGTCCGCGCGGGTGGGGGACGTGTGGCTGGGGCAGCTGCCCGACGGACGCCTCGAGGTGGCCGGGCTCGAGGTGGGGACGGGCGTGGTGCTCGCGCGTCTGGGCCTGCGGCCCCGGCACGACTTCGAGGAGTCCGAGACCGTGGTCCCGCTCTCCGACGTGCACCTCACCTCGGCGCGCGGCCACCAGGTGCAGCTCGCCACGCCCACGTCCCCGGTGCACCGGCTCGACGCCCACGAGCTCGCGCACCTGCTCACCCACCTCCCGGTGACGTCAGCCGCGGACGTGGTGCGTCACCTGCCGGCGGAGCGGGCGAACGCCGCCGCCAAGCACCTGCACCCGCACGTGCTGTCCCGGCTCGGTCACGCGCTGAGCGGGCGCACCTCCCTGCGTCACCGACGGGTCCGGCGCACCGCCGGGTGGCGGCTCAACCGTCCCGAGGAGCGGACCCCGCGCCCGGGCGGACGACGCGAGTGACCGAGCCGGTGGTCGCGGCCGCGCCGGGCACCGGCCGACACCGGACTCCCGGCCGCTCCCGCAGCCGTGTGCTGGTCGCACTCGCCGTGCTGGGGCCAGGTCTGCTGGCCGGCCTGTCCGACGACGACCCGGCCGGCATCACCACGTACTCGGTGCTGGGCACCGACTACGGCTACCGGCTGCTGTGGGTGCTGCTGCTCTCCACGGTGGCCCTGATGATCTTCCACGACCTGGGCTCCCGGATGGGGGTGGTGACCGGGCAGGGCCTGATCGGCCTGGTCCGCCAGCGGTACGGCGTCCGGGTCGCGTCCGCGGCGCTGGCAGCCCTGGTGCTGGCGAACGTGGGGACGGCGGCCGCGGAGTTCGCGGGGATCGCCGCGGGCTCGGAGCTGCTGGGCGTCGACCGCTACGTGTCGGTGCCGCTGGCCGCGGCGGTCGTGACCGTGCTGGTGCTCGTCGGCAGCTTCCACCGCGTCGAGCACCTGCTGCTCGCCCTCGCCGCGGTCTTCGTCGCGTACGTCGGAGCCGGGCTGATGTCCCACCCGGACTGGGGCGCCGCCGCGCAGGGGCTGCTGGTGCCGCGGATGGGGTTCACGCACGCCGAGACCGTGCTCGTGGCGGCGACCGTCGGCACCACCCTGGCCCCGTGGGGGCTCAGCTTCATCCAGTCCTACGCGGTCGACAAGAAGCTCACCGTCGACGACCTGCGCTACGAGCGCGTGGACGTGCTGACCGGTGCGGCACTGACCGGGGTGATCGGCTTCTTCGTGGTGGTGGCCTGCGCGGAGACGCTGCACGCCGGCGGGTTGCACATCGAGTCGGCCTCCGACGCGGCCCGTGCCCTGGTTCCCATCGCGGGAGATCTGGCAGGCACCCTGTTCGCCGTCGGCCTGATCGGTGCCGCCCTGCTCGCCGCGGCGGTCCTGCCACTGTCCACGGCCTACTCGGTGTGCGACCTCACCGGCTCCCAGGCAGCGCTCGACAGCACGTTCGCCGAGGCACGGCTGTTCTACGTCAGCGACGCGACCGTCACCTTCGTGGCGGCGCTGCTGGTGCTCGTGCCGCACGTCCCGCTGGTGACGCTGCTGGTCGCGACGCAGACCCTGAACGCCGTACTCCTGGTGCCGCTGCTGGTCGTGATGCAGCTGATGTCCCGGGACCGGGACGTGCTGGGGGAGCACGTCGTGGGACGCGCCGCCTGGACGGCCCAGCTGCTGGTGCTGCTCGGCGTCGCCGCGAGCGTCGTCCTGCTGGTGGTGTGAGGGCAGGGGCGAAGGTCATCGTGCCGACGGACCTCGGCATCTGCCGCACCGGGCGACCTCGCGGCAGTGTGGAGTCAGGACCCCAGGAGGAGGCACCGTGAAGGCACTGGTCGTGTACGAGTCCATGTTCGGCAACACCGAGAGCGTGGCGCGGGCGATCGCCGGCGAGCTCGCGGCGGAGATGACGGTCGAGGTCCACGAGGTCGGCGACGCGCCGGCGAGGATCGACGACCTGGTGGACCTGGTCGTGGTCGGGGCGCCGACGCACGCGTTCTCGCTCAGCCGGCCCGGCACCCGGGCCGAAGCGGTGAACAAGGGCGCGACCCCGGGCTCCACCGAGCGCGGCGTGCGGGAGTGGCTCGAGCAGCTTCCTGCCGGTCCGCACTCCGAGAGCGTGGCGACCTTCGACACGCGCGTCGCGAAGGTCCGGCACCTGCCGGGCTCGGCGGCGAAGAAGGCCGACCGGATCGCGCACCAGCACGGCTACCCCTCGGCCATCGCCCGCGAGAGCTTCTACGTCGAGGACGTGGCGGGTCCGCTGCTGCCCGGCGAGCTCGACCGGTCCCGGGCCTGGGGCCGTGCCCTGGCGGCGACGGTCCGGGAGCGGGCGCACGGCGTGGGCCAGGCCCACCCGACCACCTGACCGCCCTTCCGGGCACGTGCGGGTCACGTCGGTCCCGGCTGCGGCGGCCGTCGTGTGGTGACATGACCTCGTGCAGCCCCTCGACCGCAACCGCCTGCCGATCGACGTACCCCGGCAGCCGGTCCGCGCGGTCCGTCCGCCGGTGGGGGCACCGAACGTCGTGGTCGTCGTGGTCGACGACATGGGCTTCGGGGCGTCCAGCGCCTACGGCGGCCCGTGCCGGATGCCGACCGCCGAGCGGCTCGCCGACGCAGGGGCTGCGCTACAGCAGGTTCCACGTCACCTCGCTGTGCTCGCCGACCCGGCAGGCGCTGATGACCGGGCGCAACCACCACTCGGTCGGGATGGGCGTGACATCGGAGATGGCGACGGCCGAGCCCGGCTACACCGGCTACCGGCCCGCGAGCGCCGCGACGCTCGCGCAGATCCTGAGCGGCAACGGGTACAGCACCGCGGCGTTCGGCAAGTGGCACCAGACGCCCCCGGTCGAGGTGAACGCGTCCGGGCCGTTCACCCGCTGGCCCACCGGCGAGGGGTTCGACCGGTTCTACGGCTTCATGGGCGCGGAGATGAACCACTGGTACCCGCAGCTGTACGACGGCACCACCCCCGTCGAGCCGGACCGGCTGCCGGAGGACGGCTACCACCTCACCGAGGACCTGGTGGACCACGCCGTGGACTGGGTGACGGCGACCCGGGAGCTGACGCCGGACAAGCCGTTCTTCGCCTACCTCGCGCTCGGTGCCACGCACGCACCGTTCCACGTGGCGCCCGAGTGGATCGAGAGGTACGCCGGCGCGTTCGACGAGGGCTGGGACGCGCAGCGCGAACGGACCCTGGTCCGGCAGAAGGCGCTCGGGCTGGTGCCACCCGACGCCGAGCTCGCCCCGTGGGCCGAGGGCGTCCCGCACTGGGACGAGCTCGACCCGGTCGCGCGCCGCGTCGCCGCCCGGTTCATGGAGACCTACGCGGGGTTCGCCGAGCACGCCGACCACCAGGTCGGCCGGTTCGTCGACCGGCTGCAGCACCTCGGCGTCCTCGACGACACCCTGGTGCTCTATCTCCTCGGCGACAACGGCGCCTCCGGTGAGGGCGGCCCCGCCGGGACGATCCGCGAGCACCTGGTCGGGCACGGCTTCGCCGACGACGTCGAGGCGATGGACGCCGTCCGCGACCGGATCGGCGACGCGACGACGTACCCGATCTACCCGGTCGGCTGGGCGCTGGCCATGAACACGCCGTACCAGTGGACCAAGCAGGTCGCGTCGCACTTCGGCGGGACGCGGGACGGGCTGGTCGTGCACTGGCCGGCCGGCATCGCCGCGCACGGCGAGGTGCGCCACCAGTTCCACCACGTGATCGACGTGCTGCCGACCATCCTCGAGGTCGCCGGCCTGCCGGTGCCCGAGACCGTGGACGGCGTACCGCAGCAGCCGGTCGAGGGTACGTCGATGCGCTACTCGTTCGACCACCCCGGAGCCGCCGAGCGCCGCACCACGCAGTACTTCGAGATGGTCGGCAACCGGGGGATCTACCACGAGGGCTGGACCGCGGTGACCCGGCACGGGACACCCTGGCTGATGGTCGACGGCGGCGACCGGCCGTTCGAGGACGACGTGTGGGAGCTCTACGACACCAGCACCGACTGGACCCAGGCGCACGACCTCGCGGCGCAGCACCCGGACCGGCTCGCCAGTCTGCAACGGCTCTTCGACGAGGAGGCGGTGCGGCACCAGGTGCTGCCGCTCGACGACCGGGTCACGGAGCGGGAGAACCCGGAGATCGCCGGACGCGTGGACCTGCACCAGGGCCGCACGTCGCTGAGCTTCGGGCCCCGCACCGGCCGGCTCACCGAGGAGGCGGCCCCGAACGTCAAGAACCGCTCGCACACGATCGCCGTCACCGTCGACGTGTCGGGTCCGGCGCACGGCGTGCTCGTCGCGCAGGGCGGCCGGTTCGGCGGCTGGTCGCTCTACTGCCACGAGGGCGTGCTCTGCTACGCCTACAACTGCTACGGCCGGGCGCTGACCACCGTCCGTGGCGACCGGGTCCTCGAGCCCGGCGCGCACGAGCTGGTGCTGCGGTTCGGGTACGCCGGTGGTCGGCCCGGCGACGCCGCCGACGTGTCCCTGCTCGTCGACGGCGCCGAGGTCGGCGCGGGGCGCATCCCTGCGACCACGGCGTACTACTTCAGCTTCGACGAGACGTTCAACGTCGGCGTCGACCGCGGCACCCCGGTGACCGACGACTACCCGCCGGTGCACAACGCGTTCACCGGAACCGTCCACGGGGTGCGCGTCGACCTCGCACCGCAGACACCGCTCGACGCGCGGGGCCGCCGGACGGTCGCGACCGCGACCCGCGACTGAGCCCCTGAGCTGTCAGATCGGCCGGCGGGCGCTCACGCCGCGTCGTCGAGCCGCAGTCCGGCCCGCCCGAGGACTGTCTCGACCCGCTGTCGCTCGCCGTCGAGGTCGACTCCCGGGGGCAGGACCCCGAGCAGGTGCTCGACGCCCAGTGCCTCGCAGGCTTCGGCGAGCACCCCGTCGTAGGCCCGGCGCCGACCCTCGAACCGTGCGAACGAGACGCCGTCCTGCATGTGCCGGAACCCCAGGCCGAGCCGCTGGGCGTCGCGGGCGATCAGCTCGATGGGCCTGCGCGGGTGAGCTCCCGGGGTGTCGTGCACGGCCCTGAGCCTGCCGGCCCCGCGCCCGAGCCGCCGCCAGACCAGGCGAAGGCGTTGTGGACCCATGACGGAGGCCGTGACGACGACTGCGAGCAGCGCCACCCCTCCGACCGGTTGCGCGTCCATGCTACGAATCGTAGGTCGGCGGGGGCGCCCGGAACAGAGCCCGTAGTAGAGGTTGGCCCGGCCCGCCCAGGCGGGCGAGCCGGCCGGGCGGCCGGTCGGTGCCGAGCGCGCGCTTGCCGGCGGCCGCTTCGTAGATGTTCGCGTCCCGGTCCCGGCGAAGCACGCAACCGGGACACGGACCTGTCCCGGGTTAGGGTCGAGGGGCCGGGCCCGCCCGGGTCGTCGAACGCGAGGGAGGAACCACCGTGAGCGCTGCACTCGTCCGCCCGCGCCGTCGGGTGATCGCCGGCGTCTGCGCCGGTCTGGCTGCACGGTTCGGCATGTCACCGACCGTCGTGCGGCTGCTGTTCGTGCTCAGCTGCATCCTGCCCGGGCCGCAGTTCCTGATCTACATCGTGCTCTGGGTGATGATCCCGTCCGAGTAGGGAGTAGCCCGTCCCGGCCGGTCCGGGGAAGAGTGGCGGGCATGACCTACCAGCTCACCGTCCTCTACCACCAGCCCGACGACCCGGCGGCGTTCGACGCCCACTACGAGTCCGCGCACGCGCCGCTGGCGAGCAGCATCGTCGGCCTGCGGTCCTACTCCGTCGTGCACCCGGGGCCCGACCCGGACGGCAGCCCGCCGGCGGAGTACCTCATCGCCACCCTCGGCTTCGACGACGAGGCGGCGTTCGCGGCGGGCGTCGGCAGCCTCGAGGGGCAGGCCGCCGTGGCCGACCTCGACAACTTCGCGACCGGCGGCGCCACCATGCTGGCCGGCGAGGTCATCACGTACGTCTAGGTGGGGCCGCGTCCTACGGTGGGGCCATCCGCGGTGCCGGGGACGCGGTCGACGTACGTCCACCGCGGCGCTGTCCCGGGGCTGGGAGGCCTGACCGCGACGAGGCTAGTCGCGCTTCTTGGTGCGCGGCTTCTTCCGCTCCTTGGCGGGTCCGCCGTGCGACGCCTCGGTGCTGCGCGAGGTGCCGCCGCCGTCGGGGCTCAGCTCGATCAGCTTCCCCGAGATCCGGGTCCGCTCCAGGGCGGAACGGGTCTCGTCCGAGAGGGAGGCCGGCAGCTCGACGAGGGAGTGGTCGCCGCGGATGTCGATGTGCCCGAAGTCGGAGCGGTCGAGCCCGCCCTCGTTGGCGATCGCGCCGACGATCTGGCGCGGCTCGACCTTGTGCCGCTTGCCCACCGCGATCCGGTACGTCGCCATCGGCACGTTCGAGCGCGCACGCCGCGGCTTGGTGTCCGGACGCTTCGGCCGGTCGTCGCGGTCCCGGCGCCGACCCTTCTCGTGGTCCCAGACCCCGCCCTTGGCCTCCTTCTTGCCGTCGAAGACCCGCGGCGGTGCCGGCTCGGGCTCCGGCTCCATCAGCAGCGGCTGGTCGTCCTGCATGAGCACGGCCAGCGCGGCGGCGATGTCGGTGGCCGGCACGTCGTGCTGCTCCTCGTAGTCGCTGATCAGGTCGCGGTAGAACCCGACCTGGTCCGAGCCGAGCGCCTCGGTGATCGCGTCCACGAACTTCGCCACCCGGGTCTCGTTGACGTCCTCGACCGTGGGCAGCCGCATCGGCGTGAGCGGCTGACGGGTGGCCCGCTCGATGGCCTTGAGCAGGTGCCGTTCGCGCGGGGTGATGAAGGAGATCGCGTCACCCGCGCGGCCGGCGCGACCGGTGCGACCGATCCGGTGCACGTAGGACTCGGTGTCGGTGGGGATGTCGAAGTTCACGACGTGCGAGATGCGCTCCACGTCGAGCCCGCGGGCCGCGACGTCGGTCGCCACCAGGATGTCGAGCTTGGCGTCGCGCAGCTGGTTGATCGTGCGCTCGCGCTGGGCCTGCACGATGTCGCCGTTGATCGCCGCGGCCGAGAATCCTCGCGCTCGCAGCCGCTCGGCGAGCTGCTCGGTCACCTGCTTGGTGCGGACGAACACGATCATGCCCTCGAAGTTCTCCACCTCGAGGATCCGGGTGAGGGCGTCGACCTTCTGCGGGTAGGCGACGATCAGGTAGCGCTGGTTGGTGTTCGCCGACGTCGTGGTCTTGTTCTTGACGGTGATCTCGGCGGCGTCGGTGAGGTACTTCTTGGAGATCCGGCGGATCTGCGGCGGCATCGTCGCGGAGAACAGGGCGACGTGCTTGTCGTCGGGGGTGTCGGACAGGATCTTCTCGACGTCCTCGGCGAACCCCATCTTGAGCATCTCGTCGGCCTCGTCGAGGACCAGGAAGCGCAGCTCGGACAGGTCGAGGGTGCCCTTCTCCAGGTGGTCCATGATCCGTCCGGGCGTGCCGACGACGACGTGTACGCCGCGGCGCAGCGCGGACAGCTGGACGCCGTACCCCTGGCCGCCGTAGATCGGCAGCACGTGCAGGCCGGGCAGGTGCGCGGCGTACCGCTCGAACGCCTCGGAGACCTGCAGCGCCAGCTCACGCGTCGGGGCCAGCACGAGCGCCTGCGGCTTCTTCTGCTTGAGGTCGACCTGGGACAGGATCGGCACCGCGAACGCGGCGGTCTTGCCGGTGCCGGTCTGCGCGAGACCGACGACGTGCCGTCCCTCGAGCAGCGCGGGGATGGTGGCAGCCTGGATCGGCGAGGGCGACTCGTAGCCGACGTCGGTGAGCGCACGCAGCACCCGCTTGTCGATCCCGAGGTCGGCGAAGGTGACGCGCGGTTCGTCGTGTTCCTGCGCGTCGTGGTCGGACGGGTCGATCTGGTCGGACGGGGGAGGCATCCCCCGAGCCTAGTGCCGCGCCGGGGTCCCAGCACCCACGGGTGAGCGCGGGCGGCGGGGGACCAGGCCGGGTGTGCCAGGGTGGACGCCTGTCCAGAGACCAGGAGTGCCCGTGCCGTTCTCGTCCCTGACCCATCTGGAGTGCTCGCGGACCGGGAAGCGCTACGACGCCGACCGGGTCCAGGGGGTCGGTGAGGCCGGTGCCCCGCTGCTCGCGCGCTACGACCTCGACGAGGTCCGCGAGACGGTCACCCCGGCCGGGATCGCCACCCGGGCGCACGACCTGTGGCGCTACCACGAGGTGCTTCCGGTCCGGGACCCCGCGCACGTGACCACCCTCGGCGAGGGCATGACGCCGCTGCTGCCGCTGCCGACGTACGGCGCCGCGATCGGCGTACCGCGCCTGCTGATGAAGGACGAGGGGCTGGTGCCCACGGGGAGCTTCAAGGCCCGGGGTGCGGCGGTCGGCGTCTCGCGGGCCCGCGAGCTCGGCGTCGCGGCGATCGCCATGCCCACCAACGGGAACGCCGGTGCGGCGTGGTCGGCGTACGCCGCGCGGGCCGGGCTGGGCAGCCTGATCGTGATGCCGGTCGACGCTCCGGAGATCACCCGTCGCGAGTGCGTGGTGTCCGGCGCCGAGCTCTACCTCGTGGACGGCCTGATCAACCATGCCGGTGCCCTGGTCAAGGAGGCCGTGCAACAGCGGTCCGGCTACCAGGAGGTGTCCACGCTCAAGGAGCCCTACCGGATCGAGGGCAAGAAGACGATGGGCTACGAGATCGCCGAGCAGCTCGGCTGGCGGGTGCCGGACGTGATCCTCTACCCGGCCGGGGGAGGCGTCGGGCTGATCGGCATCCACAAGGCGATGCTGGAGATGCGCGAGCTCGGCTGGATCGGCGCCAAGCTCCCGCGGCTCGTCGCGGTGCAGGCGGCCGGCTGCAGCCCGATCGTCGACGCGTTCGACGCCGGTCTCGACGAGAGCACGCTGGTCGAGGGCACGCACACGCTGGCGTTCGGGATCAACGTGCCCAAGGCGCTCGGCGACTTCCTGGTGCTGCAGGCGGTCCGCGAGTCCGGGGGTACGGCAGTGGCGGTCACCGACGAGGAGATCCTGGCCGAGGTCGCCGCGCTGGCGTCGCGTGAGGGGACCTGGATCTGCCCGGAGGGTGCGGCCTGCATGGTGGCCGCACGGCAGCTGCGGGAGGGCGGCTGGATCGCGGAGGGCGACGAGGTGGTGGTGCTGAACACCGGCACCGGTCTGAAGTACCCCGAGACCGTCCGGGTCGACGTACCGGTCCTCGCCCGCGACGGGGCCGTCCCCGCTCCCTGACCTCCGGCTGGTCGAGCCTGTCGAGACCCGACCGGCGGTCTCCTCTCGGCGTGGCTTGTCATCGTATAAAGTCAAGTGACTTACTATGATTTAGCCAGGACTGACGAGAGTGGAGGGACGCAGATGGCACCGAACCAGCTGATCGACGCGGGAGTCCCCGCGCACCGTGCGCAGGACTTCGCGCCCGACGCCGGAAGACTCACGCTGGACGACCTGCCGGGTCGGGACCTGACCCAGGCCGAGCTCCGTGAGCTCGTCGCCACGCTCGCGTCGGACCCGGACTCGTGGGCGCACCTCGTCGGGTTCGACGACGACGAGCGGGTCTACGCCTCGTTGCACCGTGACGCCCACGTCGACGTGTGGCTGCTGTGCTGGACCCCCGTGAACGACACCGGGTGGCACGACCACGACGTCTCCTCGGGCGCCGTCGCGGTGGTGGCCGGCGAGCTCGTCGAGAACAACCTGAGGGTCGGGGGTGGCGCGATGGAGACCCGGATCGGTGCCGGCAAGGCGTTCTCCTTCGGGCCCGAGCACATCCACCGTCTCAACGGCGCCGGGCGGGGCTCGGTCTCGGTGCACGCCTACAGCCCGCCGCTGGGACGGATGGGGCAGTACACGGTGAGCGAGGAGGGCGTGCTGCGCCGGGTCTCGGTGTCCTACGCCGACGAGCTGCGTCCCCTCGACTGACGGGATAGTCCGTGACGGTCTGCAGGTTCTCAGGCCCTCCGGGGATGCAGACCGTCACGGACTATCCGGGGTGGTGGATGGTGCCGCCCGACCGGGCCCAGCGCAGCCGTACGCCGTCCGCGTGCTCCTGCTCCTCGAGGCCCAGCTCGGCGGCCTGCAGGGCGCTGGTGAGCAGCGGCAGCCAACGGTCGTCGATGGCGCGGAGACGCCGCCGCGTCGCGGCCTCCTCGGCCCGGACCAGGCGAAGGGCCGCCTCGGCCACGGCGTGCTGGGCGGCCGCGTCGAGCGCCCGGCGGTGGGCCGCTCGTGCCTCGACCACCGCGGCGTCGACCGCCGGCGGGTCGTCGCGCGCCGGTGCCGGCGGCGTGCACGTGACCCCGCTGGGGTGCCGCACGCCGATCGTCCAGGCCCAGGAGAGGTCGACCTGGGTCCGACCGCTGTCGCCGGCCAGCCGCACCGCTCGCTCCCCTCCGACGAGGGCGGCACGCAGCGACCAGCCCGCCGCCTCGTCGCTCGCCTCCCCCCAGGCCCGGCCGGTGCTCTCGGTGAGCAGCGCCAGTCGTTGCGCCTCGAGGCGCAGGATCCGCAGCTTCTGGTCCAGCATCTCGGCGCCGCGCTCGGCGACCGCGAGCCGGTGCTGCAGCCACAGCCGGCCGGCCCGGCCCGGGGGAACTCGACGCAGCCGTGCCACGCGTTCACCCGCCTTCGGGGTCGGGCCGGTGGTGCGCGTCGACCAGGGCCGCGGGCAGCATCGTCAGCTCCCGTCGGGGCAGCACCGAGAGCGCGTCCCAGGCCCGGTCCAAGGTGTCCTCGATCGAGCGTGACTCGTCGACCCGCTGGTCGAGCAGCCGCTGCTCGACCTCCGTGGCGAACCGGAGGTAGGTCCGGTCGGTGGTGCCGAGTGCGTCCTCGCCGACCAGGTCCGCGAGCTCGCGCACCTGCCGGGACCGCGCCAGCGCTGCCAGTACCTGCGCCGCGACGTCGAGGTGGTCCGCCCGGGTCCGTCCGGGACCGGCGCCCTTCCGCATCAGGCGAGAGAGCGAGCCCAGCCCGTCCACCGGCGGGTACACCCCGGCGGCGTGCAGGTCCGGCGAGAGCACGATCTGCCCCTCGGTGATGTACCCGGTGAGGTCGGGGACCGGGTGCGTGATGTCCCCGGCCGGCATGGTCAGCACCGGTACGACGGTCACCGACCCGGCCGTCCCCCGGATCCGCCCGCAGCGTTCGTAGAGCGAGGCCAGGTCGCTGTACAGATAGCCGGGGAACGCCCGGCGCCCCGGGATCTCGCCCCGGGCCGCGGAGACCTCGCGCAGCGCCTCGGCGTACGACGTCATGTCCGCCAGCAGCACCAGGACGTGCCGGCCGGACCCGAAGGCCAGCTCCTCGGCGACGGTGAGGGCCAGCCGGGGTGTGAGCACCCGCTCCACGACCGGCTCGTCGGCGGTGTTGAGGAACAGCACCAGCTCACCGGCGGCGGAGCGCTCCTCCAGGGCGTCGCGGACCGCCGCGGCGTCCGGGTGGGTCAGCCCGAGACCGGCGAAGACGACCGAGAACGGCTCGTTGCCGGTGGTCGCCTGGGCGGCGATCTGGGTGGCCAGCTCGAGGTGGGGGAGACCGGCCGAGGAGAACACCGGCAGCTTCTGCCCCCGGACCAACGTGGTGAGCGCGTCGACGGCCGAGACACCGGTGAGCACCGGCTCGGACGGCGGCTCCCGGTGGGTGGGGTTCATCGGGAACCCGGACACCGCGGCCCGGCGGTGCGACATCACCGGCGGGCCGCCGTCCACGGGCTCGCCGCGGCCGTTGCAGACCCGCCCGAGCCACCCGGTCCCGACCGGGATGTGCATGGTCTCCCCGGCGAAGGTGACCAGGCTGCCGTCCAGCCGCATCCCGTCGGTGCCCTCGAGGACCTGCACGACGGCGAGGTCCCCGTCGACCTCCAGGACCAGGCCGTGGCGCACCTCACCCGAGTCCAGCCGGATCTCCGCGAACTCGTCCCATCCGACACCGTGCACGTCGCGGACCACGAGGAGCGGTCCGCGCAGCTGGGTCACGGCGGTGTGCTCGACGGCCGCGGACAGGATGTCGCCTCTCACCGCAAGGCCTCCAGCTCCGCGAGCATGGCGTCCTGGTGCCGCCGTACCCCCTCGGCGTCGTCCGGGCCGGTCTCCTCGGGCGCGCGCAGGAGCGGACCGAAGTCGACCTGCTCGACCGCGGACGCGGACACCCCGGAGCCGACGAGGGCCTGGCAGCGGTCCACCACCGCGAGCACGGCGTCGACGAGCGCGGCTCCCTTGGTGGCGGAGCAGAAACCGTCGGTCCGGCTCGACGCGTTCTGCTGGAGGACGCCCTCGCGCAGCAGCCGGCCCGCGAGCATCACCATCCGCTCGGAGCCCGGCATCGCACCTGCGCCGACGAGCTCGGCGAGCGCGGTGAGCCGGTCGGCCTCGGCCAGGAGCGAGAGGACCCGGCCCCGGCGGTGGGCCCAGAGCGGGTCGCCCTCACGGACGTACTGGCCGGCGAGCCCGGCCGCGTCCCGAGAGAACGACCCCGTCCACGCCACCGCGGGGTAGTGCCGGGCGTAGGCCAGATCCCGGTCCAGCGTCCACACCGAGCGGACGAACCGCTGGGTGTGCGCGGTCACCGGCTCGGTCAGGTCGCCGCCTGGTGGCGAGACGGCGCCGATGATGGTGACCGAGCCGCGACGCCCGCCGAGCGTGACCACGTGCCCGGCACGTTCGTAGAAGGCCGCGAGCGCGGAGGCCAGCCCGGCCGGGTAGCCCTCCTCGGCCGGCATCGCGCCGGACCGCGAGGCGAACTCCCGCAGCGCCTCGGCCCACCGCGACGTGGAGTCGGCGATGAGTACGACGTGGCAGCCCATGTCGCGGAAGTACTCCGCCACCGTCGCGCCGGTGTAGATGCTCACCTCGCGCGCCATCATCGGCATGTTCGAGGTGTTCGCGATGACCACGGTCCGCCGTGCCAGCCGCTCCCCGGTGCGTGGGTCCTCCAACACGTTCAGGTCCGCCACCACGTCGGCCATCTCGTTGCCGCGCTCCCCGCAGCCGACGTAGACGATCACGTCCGCGTCGCACCACTTGGCGATCTGCTGCAGCAGCACCGTCTTGCCGGTGCCGAACCCGCCGGGCACGGACGCGCTGCTGCCGCGGGCAACCGGGTAGAGCAGGTCCAGGACCCGTTGGCCGGTGTGCAGCGCCGCGACCGTGTCCACGCGTTCGGAGCAGGGCCGCGGACGTCGCACCGGCCAGGTCTGCGTGAGGTGTACGTCGACGCCGGCCACCGTCGCGACGACGGCGTCCGAGGCGCAGGGCCCCGCCTCGAGAACCTGCTCCACGGTGCCGCTCCGGCCCGGAGGGACCAGCACCCGCTGCAGGACCGGACCACCGTCGTCGACGGTGCCGAGATCGTCCCCGGGCGAGACCTGCTGCCCGACGGTGACCGACGCCGTGAACTCCCATCGCCGGGGGTCCTCGCGGTGCCGCATCGCCCCAGGGGTCAGCCAGGTCCCCGCGGTGTCCAGCGGGCGGAGCAGCCCGTCGAAGACACCGCCGAGCAGCCCGGGACCGAGCAGGGCCGAGACCGGTTCCCGGCGGGACACCGCCGGTGCCCCCGGGCCCAGGCCGCCGGTGTCCTCATAGGCCTGCACGGTGACCCGCTCGCCGTCGATCGCGACCACCTCGCCGGGCAGCTCGCCTTCCCCGAGCGCGACCACGTCGAACATCGCCGAGCTGTCGAGCCCTGCGAGCTCGACCAGCGAGCCGGACACCCGCACCACGCGCGCGGTCACGGTGTCCACAGCCCCTCGAGGTCGGGCCCCATCCGGTCCAGGACCCGCTCGGCGAGCCCGGTCAGCGACAGCACGGCCCGGCGTCCACCGTCCTCGGCCACCACACCGCCGTCCCCGGACTCCGAGACCCTCGCCGCGTTCCCGACCAGGGCGCGGGCCTGCTCCACGAGGCGGGCTCGCAGGTCGGGGTAGTCGGTCGCCTCACGCAGGGCGAGTGCGGCCTCCCGCACCTGGCGCAGCAGCTCGTCGTACGCCTGGCCGCGGGCCCGCAGCACCACCGCGCGTGCCTGCCGGCGAGCCCGGGTCCGCTCCGCGACGGCCAGCTCCTCGGCGTCCTTCTGCCCACGGGCCCGGGCATCGCGTCGGATCCGGTCGCACTCGTCGGCGGTCCGCCGGCGGACCGCCTCGACGTCCGCGTCCGCCTCCGCGAGGACCCGGTCGGCGTCCCTGCGGGCATCGGCCAGCAGCGCCTCACGGACCGGCGCGAGCGGCTCGGCGTGCACGGCGGGGGCGGCGCTCATCCCGGCATCACCACCGCGAACGGCGGCCGGGTGGTGTCGCAGTCCGGGCCGAGGATCCGGCCCGCGGCCGCGGTGAGGACGACCACGTCGACGTCGTCGGGGAGGTGCTCCCAGGCCGACCGTACGGCCTCGGCGTCCTCGGCAGGCACGACCAGCGCGCCGGCGAGCGCGTAGCCCGCGACGGCGGTCCCCTCACCGATCACCGCGACCCGGCCCACCGGCTCACGCCTTCCCCATCAGGATGACCGCGACGATCAGCCCGTAGATCGCGATGCCCTCGGCGAGGCCCACGATCACCATCGCGCGGCCGAACAGCTCGGGGCGCTCGCTCATCGCGGCGAGCGCGGCGGCACCGGTGTAGGCGACGGCGATCGCCGCACCGATGGAGGACCCGGCGACCGCGATCGCCGCGCCCAGCAGGGCCGCCCACGAGGCGCTGGTCGCACCGGTCTGCTGGGCCGCGGCGACGACCGACGGGTGCGCGGCGGCCGGGGGACCGCTGACGGCCAGCGCGGCCACCACCAGCGCGGCGATCGCGAGCGCGGCGTCGGCGGCCACGACCAGGCCGAGGGCCGTGCGCGCCCGGGTCCGGGCGGCGACCAGGGTGGCGGCGGTGGCCACCGCGACGACCGGCAGGGCAGCGATCCAGACGCTCATGGGTTCCTCCTGACGTCGGGCACGAGGTTCGCGCCCGGGGGGGCGCTGCGGTCGGGGACGGTGGGGTCCACGGGCAGGTGCCAGGGACGGAACGGTCGCCCCTCGAGCGTGAAGACGCGGGAGAACAGCTCGTAGTACTCCAGCCGGAGGGCCTGTACGCCGGCCACCAGCGCCTCCAGCGCGAAGGCCACCGCGTTGCCGAGCAGGAACACCGCGACCGCCGCGAGGACCGTGACCCCGCCGTCGTTCCAGAGCCCGACGGTGGCCTCCCACACGACGAGTCCGAGCGCCGCGTGGGTCAGCCCGAACGCAGCCAACCGGGCGAAGGAGACCAGGTTGGTGCCGAGCCGCAGGACCGTGTCGAAGAGCTCCACGGTCGCCTGCGTGACACCGGCCGCCCCGCCCGAGGTGTTGGCCAGGAACCCGATGTAGGCCAGCACCAGCCCGGCCACGGCCACGAGCACCCCGAGGGCGACCAGCCACGGGAGGTGCACGAGGCCGCCGAGCAGCAGGACGCCGAGCCCGGCGAACAGGGCGCTGCCGGCGATGCCGGAGGCGGCCACCAGGGCCAGCGGCCAGCCGCCCTCACGCCACCGGTTGACGGCGCCGACGACGTACGCCCCGGCCAGCAGCACCGCACCCACGCCGAGCGCCCAGGCGAGCAGGGTGAGCGGCTCCTCGAGCGGTGCCAGCCAGAGCACCGGCACCACGCCGGTGGGGCCGAAGAACTCCCCGAACAGCAGGCCGAAGAACGACGCCGCAACGCCGGCCCCGATCACGAACGGCCACACCGACCGGAAGCGGGCGAGCCGGGGCGGCCACCCCCGCGACAGCAGCAGCCCGGCGATCACGAGGAGGGCCCCGTGACCGGCGTCGCCGAACATCATCGCGAACATCAGCACGTAGGCGAGCCCGGCCGGGACGGTCGGGTCGATGTCTCGGTACGGCACCGTCGCGTAGGTCTGCACGAGCGGTGTCATCGAGCGGCGCAGCTCGCCGCCGGGCCGCAGCAACGTGGGCGGGTCGAGGCCGCGGGGCGGTGCGAGCGGGACCAGCCCCCCGCCGACCGCGGCCAACCGGGACGTCAGGGCGGGCAGCTCGGCGTACGGCACCCAGCCGGCCAGGGCGACGACCGGCCCTCGACGCACCGCGGCGGCCGCGTAGGACTCCAGCTCGGCCTCGCCGGTGAGCAGGTCCACCCTGCCGGCCCGTCCCAGGGCCGCCAGGTCCGGCTCGGCGGACGCGAGCAGCGGCGCCACGTCCGGCGCTCCGGGGAGCTGCCGGAGCAGTGCTGCCGCAGGCCCGGTGGCGTCCCCCGCGGGACCGCGCTCGCGACCCGCCGGCCGGTCGAGCTCGACCGTTCCGGCCTCGGCCAGCCGCACCAGCACGTCCCGCAGCCGGGTGGCCGGGGTGACGACCGCGACGCGCTGCATCCGGGTTGGTTCGACGGCCTCACGCCAGGGCATCGAACACCTCCAGCCCGGACGGCCCGCGGGCAGCCGCGCCCAGGGCAGCGCGCACCCGCCAGGCGTCGGCGGCGAGGACACCGATCGCACCCGGCACGCAGCCGGGGCCGTAGGACGGGGTCCGGAGCAGACCGAACGCGTCCTGCTCCACCCGGTGCCACCAGGCCACCTCGGCCCGCCAGAGGTCCTCGGCGCCGCCGACGTCTGCGAGCACCCACCGGGCGTCGCCGGGCAGCCGGGTGCTGAGCTCCCGCAGGTCGGCGCCGGGGCGCAACAGCGCCTCGACGAACCCGGTCCCGAGCAGGGCGGCTGCCCGTTCCGCGACCCGTCCGACAGGCGGCGTACCGGCCAGGAACGCCTGGCTGATCACCAGCAGGGCGGCCGCGCCCCGAGCCCAGGCCGCGGCCCCGGGCACCCCGTCCACGACCCGCTGGGCCCAGGCCAGCCGCAGGGCCACGCTCGCGGCCACGTCGCTGCCCGCGCCCGGGTCGCCCCACGGTGACGTGGCCAGCACCTCGCGCAGCTGCTCGTCAGAGGTGGTGCCCGCGATCCGCGGCCAGGCCGTCGCCAGGGTGCCCAGCCGGTACGCCGGCTCGGTGGACCGGTTACGGAGCCGGCGCAGGTGCTCGTCGATGTTCGCGATCTCGAAGCCGCCGGCGAGCACCCGCAGCTCCCTCGCGCCGTCCCGGGGCAGCCACCCCGCGAGCACCCGCAGGTGCCACAGGAGGGTTGCCGCGACCTGGTGCTGCAGCGCCGGCAGGTCCAGGCCGGCGAGTTCGTCGCCGTACGGCGTCCGGCTCAGCGCCGAGCGTGCGGCCGCGAGGCTCCCGGTCTCCGCGAGCGACCGGGCCCCGGCTGCTCCGATCCGCCGTCGGGCCAGGGCCCGGGCCCGCACGGTCCCGGCCACCCACGAGGTGGTCACGGTCCGGGACCCAGCACGGAGGAGCGGAGCGCGGCGACGACCCGGTCGACGTACTCCGGCATCCGGTCCGCCGCCCGACGGCTGGTCTCGGCGGCCTCGCCTTCGGCCTGCGTCAGCGTCTGCTCGAGCTCGGCGTCGACCCGGCGCCGGACCCGGGCCGCGGCGTCGGCGCGTTCCGCGTTCGCGTCGCGGTGCGCAGCCGCGAGGTCCGTCTGCGCCTGCTCCCCGGCCTGCCGCCGACGACGGCTCGCCTCGGCCTGGGCCTCGGCCCGGATGCGCTCGGCCTGCTCGAGCGCAGCCAGGAGCCGTGTCAGCACCGGGTCGAGCTCGGCGGAGACCTCGGCCACGCGGTCCGCGGGCACGCCGGGAGCCGCCGGCGCTCCCGGGGTCCCCGCGAGACGGAAGCGCTGGAGCAGGTCCCGTGGCCGGGCCATCTCGCTCAGCCCGTGGGTCGCGCGGCCGGCCGGGTGGCGAGCAGCCGCTCGCACGACGCCATGGTCGCGAGGTCGGGGTAGTCGTCCTCGTCGATGCGGATGCCGGTCTCCTTGACGAGCAGCTCGACGAACCCGAGGAAGTCCAGGGAGTCGAGCTCGAAGGTCCGGCGGAGGTCGGCGTCGGGGGCGAGACCCTCGAAGTCCGCGTCCGGGACGATCCGGCGGACCGCGTTGACGACGAGGTCGTGGGCCTGGGACTCGGTGATGTTCATAGCTCCTCCGGGTGCTGCAGCAGCTCGTCGACGGTGGCCAGGAAACGGGCGCCGGTGTAGCCGTCGGTGGCCCGGTGGTCGCCGGACAGCGTCAGCCGTACGACCGGCCGCACCCCGAGCAGCCCGTCGACCGCCCAGGGACGTTCGACCACCCGCCCGATGCCCACCAGGGCGACCTGGGGAGGCTGGATCACCCCGATCACCTCCTCGACGCCCTGGTCACCGAGGTCGGTCACGGTGAGCGTCGGCTCGGTCAGCTCCGCACGGGTCAGCCGGCCCGACCTCGCCCGGGCGACCAGGTCACGCAGGCTCCGCATCACCGCCGGAAGGTCGAGGTCGGCGGCGGCGTGGAGGGCAGGCGCGACCAGAGCGCCGCGGCGGACGGTGATCGCGACCCCGAGGTGGACGTCCTCGCCGGCCACGAACGCGTCGTCGACCCAGAAGCCGTTCAGCTGCGGCATCTCCCGCGCGGCCAGCGCGGTCGCCCGGAGCAGCGCGGCCGCCGGGACGATCCGGTCGGTCACGGCGCGGTCCCGGTTGGTGCGGGCGAGCCACGTGGTGACGGCGTGCATGTCGACGGTGGTGGCCACGTAGTAGTGCGGGATCTCGCGCTTGGAGCGGCTCATCCGGGCGGCGACCACGGCCCGGTCGGAGGTCCGGTCGGTGCGCGGCTGGGCGGCGGCTGGTGGGGCGACTGGCCGGGCGACTGGTGGGGCGACTGGCCGGGTGGCGACTGCGCGCACGTCGTCGGCGCGCACCGCGCCGTGCTCGCCCGTGCCCACGACGGTCGTCAGGTCGACGCCCAGCTCGCGGGCGAGCCGGCGTGCGTACGGCGAGGCCCGTGGCCCGGCCGGGCGCTCGGCGGGACGCGGTGCCCGTCTGGTGGCCGCGGCGGCGTCGACGTCCTGCCGGGTCACCGCCCCGTCGGGCCCGGTGCCGACCAGCTCGTCGATCTGCACGCCGAGCTCGGCGGCGTGGTGCCGCAGCGGCGGGGTCACCGGGCGACGAGGCGCGGGGATGTGGGCCGCGGGCGCGGGGATGTGGGCCGCGGGCTCGGGGACGGGAGCCGGGGCCGCGGCCAGGGGAGCCGGTGTCCCGGCGGCCGGCGCCTCGGTCGCCGGCAGCACCGTCGCCAGTGGCATGCCGACCGCGACCCGGGTGCCCGGCTCCACCAGGACCGACCCGAGGACACCGTCCTGGAACGACTCGATCTCGATCGCCGCCTTGTCCGTGTCCACCACGGCCATCACGTCCCCCCGGTGCACCTGGTCCCCGGGCTTCACCAGCCACTCGAGCAGCGTCCCGGAGTCCATGTCCGCACCGAGCGACGGCATCGTGAAGTCGCTCATCCGGTCACGGTCCTGCGGGCCGCGGCCGCGATCGCGGCCGGCTGGGGGAGGGCCGCCTCCTCCAGGTGCCGGGCGTAGGGCATCGGCGCCTCCACCGAGCAGACGCGTTCGACGGGTGCGTCGAGGTCGAAGAAGCACTGCTCCACCAGCCGGGTGGTGACCTCCGCGGACAGGCTGCCGGTGCGCCAGCCCTCGTCCACGACGACCGCTCGGTGCGTGCGCCGCACCGAGCCGACGATGGTCGCGTCGTCCAGCGGGCGCAGCGTGCGCAGGTCGACCACCTCCGCGTCGATGCCGTCCGCGGCCAGCGTCTCGGCGGCGTCCAGTGTCTTGGCGAGACAGCCTCCGTAGGTGAGCAGCGTGACGTCCTTCCCGGCACGCCGTACGACGGACCGGGCGATGTCCACCGCCCCGGCGTCCTCCGGCAGCGCGCCGCCCATGCCGTAGAGCGACCCGTGCTCGAAGATCAGCACGGGGTCCGGGTCCTCCAGTGCGGACCAGAGCATGCCGCGGGCGTCCTCCAGAGTGGCCGGCGCCAGCACCTTGATCCCGGGGATGTGGCAGTACCAGCCCTCCAGGCTGTGCGAGTGCTGCGCCGCGAGCTGCCGGCCGGCGCCCGTGGTCATCCGGATCACCAGCGGCACCGAGACCTGGCCGCCCGACATGTGCAGCAGCGTGGCGGCGTTGTTGAGGATCTGGTCCAGCGCGAGCAGGCTGAAGTTCACCGTCATGATCTCGACGATCGGCCGCATGCCGGCCACCGCCGCCCCGATGCCGGCCCCGACGAACGCCGACTCGGACAGCGGCGTGTCCCGGATCCGCTCCGGACCGAACTCCTCGAGCAGCCCCCGGCTGACCCCGAAGCAGCCGCCGTACCTGCCGACGTCCTCGCCCATCAGGAAGACCCGGTCGTCGCGGTGCATCGCCTCGCGGATCGCCTCGCGCATCGCCTCCCGGTAGGTGGTCTCCACCAGCTGCACCGTCATCGGGAGCCGCCCGCGTCGGAGTAGACGAACCGGGTCAGCTCCTCGACCGGCTCGAGCGCCGACTGCTCGGCGAACTCCGTTGCCCGGTCCACCTCGGCCTCCACCTCCGTGGTCAGGGCGGCCAGGGTCGCGTCGTCGAGGACGCCCTCGGCGCGCATGCGTGCGGCGAGCTGCTCGATCGGGTCGCGTTCCTTCCAGCGGGCCACCTCGGCCTTGTCGCGGTAGAGCTCCGGGTCGTACATCGAGTGCGCCCGGAACCGGTAGGTGCGCATCTCCAGGAAGCACGGTCCGCCACCGTTGCGGATCCGGTCCGCCGCGCGGCGGGTCGACTCCTCGACGGCGAGCACGTCCATCCCGTCCACCGACCACGCCGCCATCCCGTAGGAGGACGCGCGCAGCGCCAGGTCCGTCTCGGCCTGGGCGCGGGCGATCGCGGTGCCCATCGCGTACAGGTTGTTCTCGCAGCACAGCAGCAGCGGCAGGTTCCACAGCGCGGCGAGGTTGGCGCACTCGTGGAACTCACCCTCGGCGTAGGCACCGTCGCCGAAGAAGCACACCGTCACCCTCGGCAGTCCCCGCATCTTGTCGGCGAGCGCCAGCCCCACGGCCAGCGGCAGCCCGCCTCCGACGATCGCGTTCCCGCCGTAGAAGCGGTGCGGTACGTCGAACAGGTGCATCGAGCCACCCCGGCCGTGGCAGCATCCCGTCACCTTGCCGAACATCTCGGCCATCACCGCGTCCATCGGCACGCCCTTGGCCAGGGCGTGGCCGTGCTCGCGATAGGTGGAGACGACCGCGTCCTCAGGGTCCAGCGCGCCGGTGGCGCCGACCGCCACCGCCTCCTCGCCGATCCCGACGTGCAGGAAGCCGCGGATCTTCGAGGCGCTGTAGAGCTCGATGCACCGCTCCTCGAACAGCCGCACCCGCGTCATGTCGCGCAGCAGGTCGAGCTGGTGCTTGGTCTCCGGGGTCCGGGCCTCCGGCGTCGCGCGCGGCTCGGGGTCCGCGGTCCCGCCGGCTCGTCGCTTGCTCATCACACACTCTCCAGGGTCGAGAGGTCTCCCTCGGGCAGGCCGAGCTCCCGGGCCGTCAGGAGCCGGCGCATCACCTTGCCGCTGCGGGTGTGCGGCAGGTGCTGGTCGAACGTGATCTCGCGGGGAGCCACCGAGCCGAGCCGGCGCCGGCCGAACGCGACCAGCTCCAGACGGAGGTCCTCGGTCGGCTCGTAGCCGTCACGCAGGGTCACGAACGCCTTGACCAGCTGGCCGGCCACCGGGTCGGGCTTGCCGATCACCCCGGCCTCCGCGATCGCCGGGTGCTCCATCAGCACGCTCTCCACCTCGAACGGGCCGATCAGGTGGCCCGCGGACTTGATCACGTCGTCGGCGCGGCCCACGAACCAGAAGTAGCCGTCCTCGTCGCGCCGGGCCAGGTCGCCGCACAGGTACCACCCTCCGGCGAAGCTCCGCCGGTAGCGCTCCGGCTCGTCGAGGTAGCCGCGGAACATCGAGGGCCAGCCCGGACGGAGCGCGAGCTCGCCGGTCTCGCCGGTGCCCACCTCGGCGACCTGCCCGTCGACGACGCGGGCCCGACCGTCCTCGTCGCGGGCCAGCAGGGTCGCCTCGACGCCCGGGACCGCACGCCCCATCGAGCCGGGACGCACGGGCGTGCCGGGCGGGTTGGCGATCATGATGGCGCCGGTCTCGGTCTGCCACCACGTGTCCAGGACCGGGGTGCCGAACGCGTCCTGCGCCCAGAGCACCGCCTCGGCGTTCAGCGGCTCGCCGACGCTGGCGATGTGGCGCAGGTGCTGCAGGTCGACCTCACGCACCACGTCCCGGCCGGCGCGCATGAACATCCGCAGCGCGGTCGGAGCGGTGTACCAGACCGTGACCTGCTGGTCCTGCAGGATCCGGCACCAGCGCCGGGCGTCGAACTCGGCCGCGTCGCACACCGCCGTGACGCCGAGGGTCAGCGGCGCGATGACGCCGTACGACGTCCCGGTGACCCAGCCCGGGTCGGCGGTGCACCAGAACACGTCGCCCGGCCGGAGCCCGAGCGCGGCCACACCGGTGGCACGGTGCGCGACGACCGCCTCGTGCACGTGCAGCGCGCCCTTGGGTCGCCCGGTGGTGCCGCTGGTGAAGTGCAGCAGGGCCACCGTCTCCGGGGCGGTCGGCGGGATCCGGTACTCGTCGTCCTCGCAGTCCAGCAGCCGCGACAGGGACAGGGTCCCCGGCACGTCGTCGGCGTCGGTGAGCAGCACGTGCGTCAGGTCCGGCAGGTGCTCACGGATGCCGGTGATCCGGCGCCGGTACAGCTCGGCGGTGGTGACCAGCACCCGTCCTCGGCCGATGCGCAGGCGGTCCCGGATCGGCTCGGGTCCGAAGGCGGCGAACAGCGGCGAGAACACGCTGGTGTGCTTGAGCGTGCCCAGGGCGCTCACGTACGTCGTGAGCCCGCGGCCCAGCAGCGAGAAGACTGTCTGGCCGGGGGCGACCCCGAGGGTGTCCAGGACCGAGGCGAACCGGTTCGTGAGCCGGTGCAGGTCCTCGTAGGTGTACTCCGTGACGGTGTCGTCGAGGTCGATGCAACGCAGCGCGGTCCGGTCGCCGTACCCCTCGTCGACGTGCCGGTCGACGGCCTCGTGGGCGATGTTCAGCCCCCGCCCGTCGGGCAGGCCGGCGAGCTGCGCCCGTGCCTCCCGCCAGACCGCTGCGGGCCCGGTCCGGGTGTCGACGTCCTGCACCTGGCCCACGACGCTCCTTCTCACGGCAGTCCCCTCGGTCTCACCGTGCCCGCGCGTCCCGACCCCGGCCAGGGCCGTTCGGCCCCTTCGGAGGAACGGTGGTCCACCGCGGACCTTCGACCCTGGGGCGGTGCGGCAGGTGGGGTACAGCCTGGGACGAGACGCACCCAAGCAGTGGGGTGCCGTCCGCGGAGGTGACCCATGACCCGCTTCCTGAACCGCTCCGACGCCGGCCGTCGTCTGGCGGCCCACCTGACCCATGTGGTCCGGGAAGACCCGATCGTCCTCGCGGTGCCCCGCGGTGGCGTGCCGGTCGCCGCCGAGGTCGCCGAGGAGCTCGGCCTGCCGCTCGACGTGATCATCGTGCGCAAGCTGGGTCTGCCCTACCAGCCCGAGCTCGCCATGGGGGCAGTCGGCGAGGACGGTGTCCGGGTGCTCGACGAGGACGTGATCCGTGCCGCGCGCGTGAACACCCACGAGCTGGCCGAGGTCGAGCGCCGCGAGCGCGCCGAGGTCGAGGCGCGGTCCCGCCGGTTCCGCGGCGGCCGGGGCAGCGCGCCGCTGACCGACCGGGTGGTCATCATCGTCGACGACGGCATCGCCACCGGCTCGACGATGCGGGCGGCGTGCGAGGTGGCGCGGGCCGAGGGAGCCCGCCGGGTGGTGGTCGCGGTGCCGGTCGCCGCCGCCGACTCCCTGGCCCAGGTCGACGCGCTCGCGGACGAGGTCGTCTGTCTCGCGTCGCCGGCACCCTTCCGCAGCGTGGGGCAGTGGTACTCCGAGTTCGACCAGGTGCCCGACGACGACGTCGTCCGGATGCTGCATGCTGCCCGCGCTCCAGGCAGGTCCGGGGCCGGAAGCGCCCAGGAAGCGACGTCCCGCGAGGAGATCCAGATCCCGGCCTCGGGACCCCGACTTCCCGGGGTGCTCACGGTGCCCGAGCACCCCACCGGCGTCATCGCCTTCGCGCACGGCAGCGGCAGCGGCCGGTTCAGCCCCCGCAACCGGTACGTCGCGGACCGGCTCAACGACGCCGGGCTCGGCACCCTGCTGCTCGACCTGCTCACCCCGGCCGAGGAGGGCCACCGGGAGAACGTCTTCGACATCGAGCTGCTGACCGAGCGGGTCCGCGACACCGTCTCCTGGCTGGCGGAGGACCCCAGGACCCAGGGGCTGCCCATCGGGCTGTTCGGCGCGAGCACCGGCGCCGCCGCCGCCCTCGCGGCCGCGGCCACCTCGCTGGTGCCGGTGGCGGCGGTCGTGAGCCGGGGCGGCCGCCCCGACCTGGCCGAGCCGTGGCTGCGCCTCGTCAAGGCGCCGACGCTGCTGATCGTCGGCGGGCACGACCGGGTGGTGCTCGGTCTCAACCAGCAGGCCGAGCGGCTGCTGACCTGCCCGCACGAGCTCACCGTGGTGCTCGGTGCCGGGCACCTCTTCGAGGAGCCGGGGTCCCTGCGCGAGGTGGCGCGGCTCGCGGTCGACTGGTTCGACCGGCACCTCTCACCGGTCAGGTCCTGAGGCGCTCAGCTGCCGCGCAGGTCGGGGAAGTCCTCCTCCCGCCACTCGCGGCTGCCGCCCTCGAACTGCGCGCGCCCGGAGGCCAGCTCGTCCTCCCGGCCGCGCAGCTCGACGCGGCGGATCTTGCCGGAGATCGTCTTGGGCAGCTCGTAGAACTCGAGGCGGCGGACCCGGAGGTACGGCGCGAGGTGCTCGCGGGCGTACTTCAGGATCTCGAACGCCGTCTCCTTCGTCGGCTCGTAGCCGGGGGCGAGCGCGACGTACGCCTTGGGCACCGCGAGCCGGACCGGGTCCGGAGCGGGTACGACGGCGGCCTCGGCCACCGCGGGATGCTCGATCAGCACCGACTCGAGCTCGAACGGGCTGATCTTGTAGTCGCTGGCCTTGAACACGTCGTCGGTGCGCCCGACGTAGGTGATGTAGCCGTCCTCGTCCCGGCTCGCGACGTCGCCGGTGTGGTAGAAACCGCCGGCCATCGCCGCGGCGTTGCGCGTGTCGTCGCCCTGGTAGCCGGTCATCAGCGAGAGCGGGTACGGCGAGAGGTCGAGACAGATCTCGCCCTCGCCGACGCCGTCCACCCGGACGCCGGTCAGTCGGTCCACGAGCACCACCGGGAGACCGGGCAGCGGCTTGCCCATCGACCCGGGCTTCACCACCGCGCCGGGGGTGTTGCCGACCTGCGCGCACGTCTCGGTCTGCCCGTAGCCGTCGCGGATCGTCAGGCCCCACTTGGCCCTCACCTGGTCGATGACCTCGGGGTTGAGCGGCTCGCCGGCCCCGATCAGCTCCCGCAGCGTGCCCGGTCCGCCGGACAGGTCGGACTTGATCAGCATCCGCCACACGGTCGGGGGCGCGCAGAACGACGTCACCTCGCGCTCCCGCAGCTGGCCGAGCAGCGTGCCCGCGTCGAAGCGCGCGTAGTTGTAGAGGAAGATCGTCGACTCCGCGATCCAGGGCGCGAAGAAGCACGACCAGGCGTGCTTGGCCCAGCCGGGCGAGGAGATGTTCAGGTGTACGTCGCCGGGGCGCAGGCCGAGCCAGTACATCGTCGCGAGATGGCCCACGGGGTAGGACACCTGCGTGTGCTCGACGAGCTTCGGGCTGGACGTCGTACCGGACGTGAAGTAGAGCAGCAGCCGGTCCGACGGGGCCGTGCCCGGGTGCGCGTGAGGCGGTACGTCGAGGTCGTAGGCGTCGTGCAGCTGCTCGGAGGTGAGCACGGTGTAGTCGCCGGGCACCTGCTCGAGCTTGGCGGCGTCGACCGGGTTGCAGAGCACGAACCGGGCCCCGCCGCGCTCGATCCGGTCGGTCAGGTCGCTCGGGCCAATGGCCGTCGTGGTCGGCATGATCACCGCACCGAGCTTCATGATCGCCAGCATCGACTCCCACAGCTCGACCTGGTTGCCGAGCATCACGATCACCGCGTCGCCGCGTCCGACGCCCTGCTGCGCCAGCCAGGCCGCGACCTGGTCCGAGCGGCGGGCCATCTGGTCGAACGTCCGCTCGGTCGACCGGCCGTCCTCCTCGACGATCACCAGGGCCGGCTTGTCGTTGCCCCGCGCGACCGCGTCGAACCAGTCCACCGCCCAGTTGAACGTGTCGCCGACGTCCGGCCACTCGAACTCGGCGTGCGCACGGTCCGGGTCCTCGCGCAGGGTGAGCAGCAGGTCGCGGGCGGCTCGGTAGCTGTCGGTCGCGCTCATCGGTGACCTCTCCTCGCAGGGTGCTGTCGATACATCCCCGACTCTGGCACCGCTCACCCGGTCGCGCCACCACCGTTCGGCGAGGTCGTGGGCTGGGCAGGCGTCGGCACGAGGTACGTCGTGACGGTGCGGGTCGACGAACCCGTGGACGGTCGCCGTCGGTGCGTGCCCGGGAAGACCAGCTCGTAGACCGTCGGGACGGTCGGCTCGTCGTACACACACCCTCCCGTTCCGGTCGGAGACCTCGCCGCCGCCGTACCGGCTGCTTCCAGTCCTCGGTGTCCACGCTCCACCGTGGGCGCGAGCGGTGCGCAGCAGTTCCTGGCAGGCGTCGTGGGTGCCCAGACCGGTCAGGCCCTAACGACGCTTTGCCCCTGATGTATGGGTTTCGATGGTTTCGGTCCGCAGGTACCTCTGCACGAACCGCTGCAGGATCTTCGGCGGCTCGAAGACGTCGCTCTCCCGGGCCATCGCCTTGAGCGAGTCGGCCTCGTGCGGCTCGAAGTAGCCGGAGTGCTTGTAGACCTCGATGCGGGTGCAGAGCCCGTGGATGTCGAGCTCGGGGTGGAACTGGGTCGCGTAGACGTTGCTGCCGATCCGGAACGCCTGCACCGGGCAGGCCGGGGAGGAGGCGAGGTGTACGGCGTGCCGGGGCAGGCTGTTGACCGCCTCCTTGTGACCGACGAACGCCTCGAACGTCGCGGGCAGGTCGGCCAGCAACGGGTCGGCCCGGCCCTCGGAGGTCAGCGTCACCGGCACCCGGCTGATCGGCTCGCTGTAGGTCTTGTCGACGGTCCCGCCCTGGTGCGTGCCGACCACGCCGATGCCGTAGCAGGCCCCGAGGAACGGGTAGTCGCGGTGGATCACCCTGTCGAGCAGGGCCCGCAGCTCCGTCTCCACGCGGTGCTGCACCGGTGTCTTGACGTGGTCCGGGTCGCTGGCGTTGAACGGCCCGCCGCCGAGCAGGAGGCCCGACCAGTCGTCCAGGTCGATGCTGCCGAGGGGCCGGCGTTCGAGCCGCACGCGCTGCAGCATCGACTCGTCCAGGCCGGTGAAGGCGAGGAACGCGTCGTACTCGTTGTCGGCCGCCTCATCCTCGCCCCGGGTGGCGAGCAGCAGGAAGGGCTTCACGACCGAAGCATAGGCGGGTGAGCTACGACCGGGTGGCCCCGAAGTACTCACCGATCATGTCGCCGAGCAGGGCACCACCGGTGACGTCGCTGGGGACGTGCCCGGCCATGTAGACGCGCGACCAGTCGATCTCGGACTGCATCCACCGGTAGTCGCCGGCACGGTGCGGGTCGCGAGCGGAGAGGTACGTCGTGGCCGCGGCCCCGGCGGCGGCGTGCCGGGACGGGTAGGAGCACGGGCAGACCTGGCCCGCGGTGACGACGTGGTCCGGGCGCAGCGACGGGTGCAGCACGTACGGCGCCGGCTGCTGGTACTTCGTGCCCAGGGTGTCGGCGACGGTCTTGGAGAGCTTGAGCATGTCCTTGACCGCCTGCTTGCGGGCGTCGCCGTCCTTCGCCGGCAGCATCTCGGCCTGGTCGTGGGCGTAGAGCCGCCACACGTCCTTCTTGCCGTAGGACTCCAGCCAGGTGGACGCCTTGACGCCCGCCGGGGTCCGCGTCCTCGCCAGCGCCTGCACCTGCGCCACCTCAGCGGTCCGCCTCTCCTTCGACGGCGGCCCGGGAAGCGTCTGCTCCAGCCAGGCGGTGAAGGCCGCGTCGTGCGGCTTGCGGTCATGGCCGGCCCACCACTGCGCCATCAACGTGTGCGCCCGGGTGGACTGCGCGGTGACCTGCCGCTGCAGGGGTGCGACCGCGGCGTCGGAGAACAGCTGCGGCGGCGGGTCGGCCTGGATCCGGTCCTTGGCCGAGCTGTTCGCCAAGGCGCCCAGCGCGAGCGGGCCGACGGTGCCGGCGAGGACCGCCAGCACGGCGACCGCGAGGACGACGACGTAGCGGCGGGGGAGGCGGGTGCTCATGCGGTGGCTCGTTCCTCGGCGGCCACGAGCCGAGCCGTGTGCAGCTCCCGCCCGTGCAGCCGCCGTACGTCGTTGTCGGGGAGGTCGTCGCGCATCAGGGACGCGGCGGCGACGTACTTGCTGAAGGACCGCGGCCGGACGCCGAGCCCGGCCAGCAGCCGGTCGGCCTCGCTGGGCCGCAGGCCGCCCTTGGTCTCGACCAGCACGTAGTCGTCGTCGAGCCAGACCTGCTGGCCGTCGAGGGTGCAGCGCACCTGCCAGTCCAGGGTGACCCGGCACATCTCCCTGCTGGTGTCGGCCAGCGTGGTGCGGCGGTAGCCGACCTCCATGGTGGGCCGGAGCAGGCGCACGTCCGCGGTCATGTCCTGGGCCACCAGGGTGGCGCCGACGAACCGCGCGCCCGCCTCGTCGAGGACGCCGTAGCGACTCGGGTCGGAGTCGGTGACCGTCTTGGCGGTGACGCCGCGGCCGTCGCGGGCCTTCACCTCGATGCGGCACAGCCCGTCCTCGACGTAGAGCCGGCTGCGCGCCTTCCAGCGCTTGCGGCGCTGCTGGACGTGCGCGCGACAGGTGGCGAGGTCGGCGGTGTCGAAGTAGGTGCTGCGGTACGTCGTGGCGCTGCGTCCGGCGATGCTCAGCACCCGGTAGTCCGGGGGGAGGTCGTCGACGAGGGCCTGCGCGGTCGCGACGTCGACGAGGTACTTGCGGTCGACGCGGGTCATCTGCGGCGCCTCGGCGAGCACCTCCCCGAGCGAGACCGGACGGCGGCGGGCGAGGGTGAACGGCGTCGGGTCAGCGGACACCGGACACCTCCTGCTGGGCGTCCTCGTCCGGCGTCTCGGCGTCGGGCCACGCCCACACCGACTCCGGTACGACGTACCGAACGGCCACCCGGGTCGTCTCCCGGACCAGGTCGACGTCCTCCACGACCACGCTCAACGGGTTGACCGACACCCGGCGGCGCACCTCCGCGAACGCCGCGTCGAGGTCCGTGACCGCGGTGTCGAGGGTGACCCGCATCAACCGGGTGCTCGGGGTGCGCGAGCGGGTCTCGTCGACCACCCACAGCGACACCAGCAGCAGCCCGTCGAGCAGCAGGACCAGGACCAGGTTGCGGTCGGGGAGACCGTTGACCAGGGCGAGGACGAGCGCGACGAACGTGTAGGCGACGTCCTTGAGCGTGAACGCCGCACTCCGCAGCCGGACCAGGCTGAGCAGGCCGAACAGACCGAAGCCGATCCCCGTCGGGAAGTGTCCCGAGCCGATCGAGGTGACGGCGGCGAAGAGCCCGATGTTCAGGGCGGTGAACACCAGCGCCATCTCGGGTGCGGCCAGCCGGCGACGGTAGAGCCAGCCGACCAGCAGCAGCATCGCCAGGACGTCGAGGCCGAGCCGTCCCACGGGATCGAGCAGGTCAGAGGTCAGGTTCATGGTGGTCCGTGCCTTTCGGTGAACAATGCCCCAACAACCTAGGAACCGAACATGACGGCAGCATGAAAGCGCCCGACACGCGCGGCCCCTACGCTGGCGACGTGCATGTGGTCGTCGTCGACGACGAGCGGCGGATGGTCGAGCTCGTCACCAGCTATCTCGAGGAGCTCGGCATCCGCACGACCGGGTGCCATGACGGGCGCGAGGCGCTGGTGGCCGCCCGCGGCGAGGACGTCGACGCGGTCGTGCTCGACCTGATGCTGCCCGGGGTGAGCGGCCTCGAGGTGTGCCGCCGGCTGCGGCGGGAGGGCAACGACGTACCGATCCTGATGCTGACCGCGCGCGGCGCCGTCCCGGAACGCGTCGCCGGTCTGGAGGCCGGTGCCGACGACTACCTGGTCAAGCCGTTCGCCCTCGAGGAGCTCGTCGCGCGGCTGCGCGCGATCGGCCGGCGCCGGGAGAGCACCGAGCACCGGCTCGTCACCGGCGACGTGGTGCTCGACCCGCTCGAGCAGCGGGTCTGGGTGGCCGACGCCGAGGTGCCGCTGTCCCGCCGCGAGTTCGCGATGCTGCAGACGCTGATGGAGAGCTCCGGGCGGGTGGTCTCCCGCAGCCGGCTCTTCGACGAGGTGTGGGACGGCGACGTCGACATCCGCAGCAACGCGATCGACGTTCACATGTCGCGCCTGCGCGCCCGGCTGGAGGGTTCCGCGACGGTGCGGGTGACCACGCTGCGCGGCGTCGGCTACCGGCTGGAGACAGTGCCGGCATGAGGTCGGCATGAGCCTGTGGCAGCGGGCGGTCGGCGACCGGCCGATCGTGACCCGGCTGGTGGTCGCCGTGGCTGCGGCGATGGCGGTGGTGCTGGTGCTGGCCGCGGCGTTCGTCTACTGGCGGGTGGCCTACGCCCTCGACCGGCAGCTCGACCAGGACCTCCATGCCTACCAGGAGGTCGTCGAGCGCGCGGTGCGCGCCGGGCAGGAGCCGCCCGGCGACACTCCCGGCGAGACCTTCCAGGTGTACGACGGACAGGGCCGGCTGGTCGACGGCAACACCGCGATCGCGCCGCTGCTCGACCGCGACGACCTGGACGCCGCACGTGCCGGGGGCACCCGCTTCGACGTGGGCCGGTTCCTGCCGCCGTCCGACCGGGCCTACCGGGTGGTGGCCAGCCGGGTGACCACGCCGGAGGGGGAGCGCGTGGTCGCCGCGGCGATCAGCCGGCGCAAGCACGACGAGGCACTGCGCGAGCTGCTGCTCCAGCTCACGATCGCGGACCTGATGGCGCTGATCGCCGCCTCGTTCGTGGGCTACCGCACGGCTCGGGCGGCGCTCGACCCGGTGGAGAGCTACCGCCGGGCGGTGGCAGACGTCGGCGACGACGACACCGGCCGCCGGCTGCCGGTGTCGGACCGCCGCGACGACGAGCTGTCCCGGCTGGGGCACACGTTCAACGAGCTGCTGTCGCGCCTCGAGACGAGCGCAGCGCGGGAGCGGCAGTTCCTCGCGGACGCCTCGCACGAGCTGCGCACCCCGCTGTCGCTGATGCGCACCGAGCTCGAGTGGGCGCTGCACCGGCCGCGGTCGGAGTCCGAGACCGCCACCGTGCTGGCCTCGTTGCAGGGGCAGGTCGACCGGCTGGTCGACCTCGCCAACACCCTGCTCGACCTCGAGGAGCTTCGCGCGGCCGGTCCGATCCCGCGCGAGGACGTCGCAGCCTCTGACCTGGTGCACGACGCCGTGCGCGCCGTCGCGGGCGCCGCTGCCGGCGCCGACGTCCGCATCGACGCGCCCGCGACCGTGGTGCACGTGAACCGGCCGTGGATGGAGCTCGCGGTCGGCAACCTGGTCGGCAACGCGCTCCGGCACGGCAAGGGCGAGGTGCGGGTCGAGGCGTCGGTGTCCGACGGTCGGCTCCGGGTCTCCGTCAGGGACGAGGGACCCGGGTTCCCCGACGAGTTCCTGCCGCAGGCCTTCGACCGGTTCACCCGCGCCGAGCAGAGCCGCAGCACGCCCGGGTCGGGGCTCGGCCTCGCGCTGGTGCGCGCGGTGGCGGAGGCGCACGGCGGGACCACCTCCGTCGAGCCCGGCCCGGGCGCGTGTGTGACGCTCGTCGTACCGGCCTGACCGTTCAGTCCCGCGCAGCCTCCCAGGCAGCGTCGAGGGCCGCCTCGACGTGCAGCCTCGTGGTCGGGAACACCGGCACCTCGACGTCGTCCGGGCCGATCAGCAGCTCGATCTCGGTGCAGCCGAGGATCACGCCCTCGGCGCCGGATGCCACCAGCCGGTCGACCACCTCGAGGTAGGCCGCCCGCGACTCCGGCCGGATCTCGCCGACGCACAGCTCGTCGTAGATCACCCGGTGCACCACGGCCCGGTCGTCCTCGTCCGGCACGAGCACCGTCAGGCCGTGCGACTCGAGCCGGCGGCGGTAGAAGTCCTGCTCCATCGTGAACGCCGTACCCAGCAGCCCGACCGTGCCGAGCCCCGCCCGTCGTACGGCGTCCGCGGTCGCGTCCCCGAGGTGCAGCAGAGGGACCGTCGTCGCGGCCGCCACGACGTCGGCGACCTTGTGCATGGTGTTGGTGCAGATCAGCACCAGATCGGCGCCGCCCGCCTCGAGGGACCGGGCCGCCTCCGCCAGCCGGCGGCCGGCGTCCTCCCAGCGGCCGGAGACCTGCATCGCCTCGATCTCCGCGAAGTTCACCGAGTACAGCAGGCACTCTGCCGAGGCCAGCCCACCGGCCCGCTCCCGGGTCAGCACGTTGAGCAGCCGGTAGTACTCCGCGCTGCTCTCCCAGCTCATCCCGCCGATCAACCCGATCCGCCTCACCCACCCATGCTCCCAGCCCCGACGGGGCGGTCGGACCCGACTAGCCGAGTGGGGCGGGTGGGTTTCCCGCGGGACGGCCCGGGGCACACCCAGCCCATGGCTGACTCAGAGAAGGACGGCTCCCTCGGGACCGTTCTGGTGGCGGGCGGGGCGAACCTCGCGATCGCGGTGGCGAAGATCGTGGCGGGTGCCCTGACCGGGTCCTCGGCGATGCTGGCGGAGGGCGCGCACTCGGTCGCGGACACGGTCAACCAGCTGTTCCTGCTGACCGCGCTGACCCGCAGCAAGAAGCCGGCCGACGCGCAGCACCCGTTCGGCTACGGGATGGAGCGCTACTTCTGGTCCCTGCTGGCCGCCGTCGGGATCTTCGTGCTCGGGGCCGGGTTCTCGGTCTACGAGGGCATCCACGCGCTGATCAACCCCGAGCCGGTCACCGAGATGCTGGTCGCGTACGTCGTCCTGGGGGTCTCGTTCCTGTTCGAGGGCACGTCCTGGGTCAAGGCGCTGGTCCAGCTGCGGCGCGAGGCCGGCGAGCGCAGGGTCGGGTTCTTCAGGCACGTGTTCACCACCCCCGACCCGACGGCCAAGACGGTGGCGTTCGAGGACACCGCCGCGCTCATCGGCATCGTCCTCGCGGCCGGCGGCATCACCCTGCACGCGGTGAGCGGCTCGGGCATCTGGGACGGCCTCGCCTCGATCCTGATCGGCGTGCTGCTGGTCGGCGTCGCGGTCTCGCTGGGCTCGCAGAGCAAACGCAACCTGATCGGCGAGGCCCTGCCGCAGCACGCCCGGGAGGGCCTCACCCAGGTCATCAACGAGTCGTACGGCGTGGACGTGGTGGTGGAGCTGTTGACCATGCGGCTCGGCCCCGACGACGTGCTCGTCGCGGCCCGCGTGGACGTCGACGACACGGCCAGCGGGGGAGACCTCGAGCAGGTGGCCGACCAGGTCGAGCATCGGATCCGGGAGGCCTACCCCGAGGTGCGGCACGTGTTCCTCGACCCGACGACGGCGGCGGTCAACACCCCTGCCTGACCGGTATCCGGGCGCCGGGGTCCGGTGATGCGTGCATGGTTCACGGATGTGTGGGGTATCACACGCGAAGGACGTCAGCCCTGGCGTCGCGCAGAGGAGGAACCCATGGCCACCGGAGTCGAGACCGGACGCATCACCACCAACATCCCGGCCCGGATGGACCGGTTGCCGTGGGCCCGGTGGCACTGGCTGGTCGTGATCGGGCTCGGGACGGTGTGGATCCTCGACGGGCTCGAGGTCACGATCGTGGGCTCGATGTCCGACGCCCTCAAGCCCGAGGGCACCGGCCTGGGACTGAGCAACTTCGACATCGGCCTCGCCGGAGCGGTGTACGTCGCCGGCGCCTGCGTCGGCGCCTTGTTCTTCGGCCAGCTCACCGACCGGCTCGGCCGGAAGAAGCTGTTCCTCCTCACGCTCGCGGTCTACACGGTGGCCACCGTCCTCACCGCGTTCTCGATGACCCCGATGTGGTACTTCATCGCCCGGTTCCTCACCGGCACCGGCATCGGCGGTGAGTACGCCGCGATCAACTCCGCGATCGACGAGCTGATCCCCGCGAAGTACCGGGGCCGTGTCGACGTCGCGATCAACGGCTCCTTCTGGGTCGGCGCCGCCGGCGGTGCGCTGCTGACCATCCCGCTGCTCGACCCGAAGTTCCTCGACCCCGCCATCGGCTGGCGGCTCGCGTTCGGCCTCGGCGCGATCCTCGCGGTCGGCATCCTGGTCGTGCGTCGCAACGTTCCGGAGAGCCCGCGCTGGCTGTTCATCCACGGCCGCGAGGAGGAGGGCGAGCAGATCGTCCGCGACATCGAGAGCACCGTCTCGCGTGAGAGCGGCCGCAAGCTCTCCGAGGTCTCGGACTCGATCACGATCCGGCAGCGCAAGTCGATCGGCATCGGCCTGATCGCGAAGACCGTGTTCACGCTCTACCCGAAGCGCACCCTGCTCTGCTTCTCGCTGTTCGTCGGCCAGGCGTTCCTCTACAACGCGTTCTTCTTCACCTACGGCGACACCCTGTCCACGTTCATGGACGTGAAGCAGACCGGCTGGTACATCGCGGTGTTCGCGGTCAGCAACTTCGTCGGCGCCCTGGTGCTGAGCCCGCTGTTCGACAGCCTCGGCCGGGTCAAGATGATCGCCGGCACCTACATCCTCTCCGGGGTGCTGCTCGGCGTCGCCGGCTTCGTGCTCGGAGACCTCTCCGCGATGTCGCTGACGATCTTCGGAGCGGTGATCTTCTTCTTCGCCTCGGCCGGTGCCTCGGCGGCGTACCTCACCGCCAGCGAGATCTTCCCGATGGAGACGCGCGCGCTGTGCATCGCGTTCTTCTACGCGATCGGCACGGCCGTGGGCGGCATCAGCGGACCGCTGCTGTTCGGCAAGCTGATCGACGACGCCTCGGCCAGCAAGGACATCACCGGCGTCGCGGTCGGTTACTTCATCGGCGCCGTGCTCATGATCGGCGGCGGAGTCGTGGAGATCCTGCTCGGCGTCAAGGCCGAGGGGCAGTCGCTGGAGAGCATCGCCCAGCCGCTCACCGCGGAGGACGCCCCCGAGTCCGGTCACGGGCGTACGGCGCCGCAACCGGCCTGACCCACGACGAGAACAGGGAGGAAAACGCCATGCCCATGCCACCCCCCAAGGCGGCCACAGAGGGTCGCCGCGACCGGCAGGTGTTCCACGAGATGGGTCAGATCGTGCGTGCTCTGGAGGCCAACGGCGCGAGCACTCCCGACGAGCTCGCGGCACACGTCGGCGCGACGTACTGGGAGGCGAACCGCTTCGACCGGGCGCTCGCCTTCGCCGTCGCCGACGGCCTGGTCTCGCGCGACCCGAACGGCACCCTGCACTCGGTCTGAGCGGCCGGAGCGGTCAGCCGAACAGCAGGTAGGCGCCGACCAGCGCGGGGATCAGCCCGAGCAGCAGCCAGAACGAGACCGGCCGATGCTTGTGGATCAGCAGCGCCGCCTCGAAGGCGATCAGCCCGAACAGCGCGGAGATCACCAGCAGCCCGATCTGCGCGTCGAGCCGCGGTGCGAAGTACGCCGCGACCACGACGCCGATCGACAGGTGCAAGATCGTGATGGCCACCAGGGTCGACATCACCCACCGCTGCACGGAGGTCAGGCTCATCGAGTTCCGCTGCGGAGGGCGCGGCTGTCCCGGGGTCATCAGATGCTTGCGGACCGCGGGAGGCCCGGACTGGCCGGAGGACATGTCCCCAGCCTAGGACCGGTGCGTCTGGCCGTACGCCGACCGGGCGGCCTGCTGCGACGTAGCGTGGGCCACATGTCCGACCACCTGCCCCCGGACGCGAGAGCGGACGATCCCGTGGGCGAGCCGCCGCCGGGCCGGAAGAAGGCCTACTTCTGGCTGATGGGCACCTGCGTCGGACTGATCCTGCTGGCCTGGAACGTCGTACGGTTCTGGTCCGTCCCGGCGGCGGTGCTGATGAGCGTGGTGGCCGCCGTGATCCCACCCGCCGCCGCGATCATCGCCAACTGGGGCCGCGGCGGCTAGCCGACTTGTCAGCCCCGCACGCGGCCATGACCGCATCAGCGCCTGACAACTCGGTGGTCTCAGGGCGTCGCGGAGGAGATCTTCTCGATCAGCGCGGTCGTGGAGATCGCCGGTGTGCGGGTCAGGTAGTGCACCTCGCAGATGTCCTCGAACTCGTCGAACTTGCCGGCCCAGTCGTCGCCCATGACCAGGATGTCGGCCCGGTGCTCGAGGATGTAGTCGCGCTTGAGCTCCAGGCTCTCCTCGACGAAGACCGCGTCGACACGCTTGAGGGCGGCGACGATCTCGAGCCGCTCGTCCTGGGAGAAGACCGGGGAGCGGCCCTTCTTGCGCTCGTTGAGCGCGTCCGCGGACACGCCCACCACGAGCCGGTCGCCCAGTGCGGCCGCGCGCTCGATGACGCGGAGGTGGCCGACGTGGAAGACGTCGAAGGTGCCGAAGGTGATGACGGTCGTGCTCATGGCCGAATCCTGTCACGCCGCGGTCGGATAGAGTGACCCAGGTGAGTCTCTCTACCGGTACAGCAAACCGTGAGGTGGTCACCGCCCGCAACGCGGTGCTGGCCACGTTCTTCCTCAACGGATTCGCGTTCGCGACCTGGGCCTCGCGCATCCCGTCGATCCGGCGCGCCCTCGACCTCACCCCCGGCACCCTCGGCCTGCTGCTGCTGGCCGCGTCGATCGGCGCCGTGCTCGCCCTGCCGTCCTCCGGCGGCAGCGTGCAGCGGTTCGGCGCGCGCCGGGTGGTGATGGTCGCCGCCGTGATCGAGGGCGCCGGCCTGCTGCTCCTCGCCGTCGGGGCCGGGGTGCTGGCGACCGTGCCGCTCACCGCCGTCGGGCTGTTCCTGGTCGGATTCGGCACCGGCACCTGGGACGTGTCGATGAACGTCGAGGGCGCCGAGGTGGAGCGTCGCCTCGACCGGTCGATCATGCCCCGCTTCCACGCCGCGTTCAGCCTCGGGACGGTGGCCGGGGCGAGCGTCGGCGCACTCGTGACGTACGCCGGCCTGGGGATCGGGTGGCACGTCGGGCTGGTCGGCGTACTCGTCGCGCTCCTCGGCGGCTACTCCGTGCGGGGCTTCCTCGCCGTCGAGCCGCACCCGGACGCCGCGCCGCCGAGCCACGCGCTGAAGGCCTGGGCCGAGCCGCGCACCCTCGTGATCGGCGTGATGGTGCTGGCGATGGCACTGACCGAGGGGGTCGCCAACGACTGGCTCGGCGTCGCAATGGTCGACGGGTACGGCGCCCCGGCGTGGCTCGGCGCGGCGGCGTTCGCGCTGTTCGTCGCCGCGATGACCGCCGGCCGGGTCACCGGCACGGTGCTGCTCGACACGTTCGGCCGCCTGCCGGTGCTGTGGGGGAGCATGGCCGTGGCCGCCGTCGGGGTGCTGCTCGTGGTGCTCGGCCAGCTGCCCGTGCTCGTCACCGCCGGGATCCTGCTCTGGGGCGTCGGTGCCTCGCTCGGCTTCCCGGTCGGGATGAGCGCCGCCGCGGACGACCCGGCCAAGGCCGCGGCCCGGGTCAGCGTGGTGTCGACCATCGGCTACACCGCGTTCCTCGGCGGACCGCCGCTGCTCGGCTTCCTGGGCAGCCGGTTCGGCGTGCTGCACGCGCTGCTCATCGTGTCGATCATCCTGGTGCCGTCGGCACTCGCCGTACCGGCTGCCCGCAAGCCCGACGTGGCCTGACCTGTAGGTTCGACGCCGATGAGTGTCGACATCGTCACCGCCAACCCCGAGCTCGACGAGCAACGCCGTCGTGGCCTGCGCCGCATGCGCTCGCTCGCCGTCTCCCTGCTCGTGCTCGCCGCCGTCGTGTACGTCGTGACGCGCGACCAGGGCGGGTTCCTGGGCTACGTCAACGCCGGCGCCGAGGCATCGATGGTCGGCGCCATCGCCGACTGGTTCGCGGTGACCGCCCTGTTCAAGCACCCGCTGGGCCTGCCGATCCCGCACACCGCGCTGATCCCGAAGCGCAAGGAGGAGCTCGGCCGCAGCCTCGAGGAGTTCGTCGGCGAGAACTTCCTGCACGAGGAGATCATCCGCGAGCGGATCGGCGCGGCCCGTCTCAGCAGCCGCGTCGGCGGGTGGCTCGGCGACGACGGCAACGCCCTTCGGGTCGTCGACGAGGCGGCCGCCGTGCTCCACATCGGGCTGTCCCGGGTGCGCGACGAGGACCTGGTCGAGCTGGTCGAGGCGGTGCTGCTGCCGCGGTTCCTGGCCGAGCCGATCAGCCCGGTCGCGGGTAGCCTGCTCGAGGAGGTGGTCCGGGACGGCGCGCACCACGGACTGGTCGACCTGGCCCTCGACGAGGCGCATCGCTGGCTGGTGCAGAACCAGGACGCGTTCGTCGAGATCGTCCTCGAGCGGGCGCCCTGGTGGTCGCCCTCCGCGATCAACGACCGGGTCACCCACCGCATCCACCTCGAGGTCGTCGCCTGGGTCGAGGACATCCGCCGCGACCCCTACCACCACGCCCGGGCCGCCCTCGACAGTGCGCTGGAGCAGCTCGCCCAGGACCTGCTGCACGACCCGGCGACCCAGGAGCGGATGGAGCGGCTCAAGAACCGCGTGCTCAGCCACCCTCAGCTGCTGGTGACCGCCACGTCCCTGTGGAACGCCTTCCGCCGGGCGCTGATGGCAGCCCTCGAGGACGCCGACGGGCCGTTGCGCAAGCGCGCGGTCGAGGAGCTGCAGGGCTTCGGACACCGGCTCCAGACGGACGAGGCGCTGCGTGAGAAGGCAGACCGGGCCGCCGCCGACCTCGCGGTGTTCGCCGTCGGGAGGTACGGCGACGAGCTGACCGCCGTGATCACGCACACCGTGAACCGGTGGGACGGCAAGGAGGCCGCGCGCAAGATCGAGCTGCACGTCGGCCGTGACCTGCAGTTCATCCGGATCAACGGCACCATCGTCGGCGGCCTGGTCGGCGTGGCCATCCACACCGTCACCGTGCTGCTCTGACCGCTCGCGCTCAGGCGTCGACCGCTCGGGCACACAAGCCGCTCGGCCAGTCGGCCGCTCAGGCGCCGGGCACCCGCTCGACCGTGAGCCCGCCACCGCGCCGTACGCGCACCTTGAGCCAGTCCGCCTCACCGAGGTTCGCCCCGTCCACGGTGAGCCGGTGCAGGTTGTCGGCCGACCTCCGCACGCGGTAGAAGTCCAGCCACGAGGAGCCGCGCCGCAGCGGGCGGTCCTGGTTGAACCGGTGGCTGTCGCCGTTGAACAGGTACACCGGGCCGTCGAAGCGCCGGGACTGCGCCACCAGGGTCCGCACCAGCGGCCGGAACGCCCTGTAGTCCACCCGCCTCGGGTTCGGCACGTTCGGGTCGAACATGTCGGCCTGCTGCATCAGCACCACGCCGCGCAGCCGGTGCGCGCGGGCCGTGCGGAACGCCGCCCGGACGTTCGCGATGTCCGCGGCCATCCGGTGCCGTTCCTCCTTGACCTGCTCCTCGGTGGCGGTGGTGGCGCCGAGCCCGGTCCAGGGCAGGAGGTCGTCGTTGCTGCCCACGACGTGCAGCGTCGCGAAGGACAGCCCGCCGCGGGTGTACCGCACGTTCTCCGGCAGGCCACGGTGCGCCTGCGACCGCACCGGGACCGGATCGCCGAGCGTGGTCCCGGGGTCGTCGAAGAACAGCGCCCGGATCTTCGCGAGCCGCTCCAACGGGTGGTAGGTGCCGTTGTTCGCGCGGTGGCAGTCGGTCCACTCGTTGTCCCCGGGCGTGTAGACCAGCGGGTCCTCGAAGTCGTCGAAGGCCTCGCGGACGGTCTCGAACCGCTCGTCGTCGCAGGTGGTCGAGCCGCTCTTGATGTCCCCGAGGTGGGTGACCGTCTGCACGTCGGGGTCCTCGTTGATGCCCGCCACGAAGTCGGGGAAGTGCGCCTCGGCCGGCGCGCCGTACGGCACGTCGCCGATCACCGCGAAGGTGTACGCCCGGTGGCCGGGATCGCGGACCGGTTCGGCGTGTGCCTCGGGTGCGACCAGCATCGAGCCGAGCGCGAGGGTGGCGGCGAGGGCGAGGGTGCCGATCGGGGCGACGTGGCCGCGCTGCATGGGACCTCCCGGTTCGGGGGACGAGTCTGACGATGCCACGATCCAGCCACGGGGTGAACCACCCGCGGCGACGACGTGAACGCGGTAGGGCGCGCGTGCGAGCGATGCGGTCCGGTGCGGGAGGATGGTCGGGTGAGTGCACCCCGTGACGTCCCGATCCGCGAGGACTCGATCCGCCTGGGTCAGTTCCTCAAGCTCGCCGACCTGATCGACAACGGCGCAGAGGTGAAGCCGCTGATGATCCAGGGTCTGGTCTCGGTCAACGGCGAGGTGGAGACCCGTCGCGGCCGCCAGCTCGGCAAGGGTGACGTGGTCACCCTGGGCGACGAGGCCGTCCGCGTCGCCTAGCCCCTCGCCGAGCTGTCAGCGCCGCACGCGGTCGGAGCCGCGCACGACACTGACAACTCGGTAGGTCAGCGGACGTCGACGAGGTCCACGACGAAGATCAGGGTCTCGCCCGGCTTGATCACGCCGCCGGCGCCCCGGTCGCCGTACCCGAGGTGCGGCGGGATGACCAGGCGGCGGCGACCGCCGACCTTCATGCCCTGCACGCCCTGGTCCCAGCCGGAGATGACCTGGCCGACGCCGAGGCGGAAGGTGAGCGGCTCGCCCCGGTTGTACGACGCGTCGAACTCCTCGCCGGTCGAGTGCGCGACGCCGACGTAGTGCACGTGCACCGTCTTGCCGGCCACCGCCTCGGCGCCCTCACCCTCGGACATCTCGGTGATCTCGAGGTCGCTCGGCGGCGGACCGTCGGGAAAGTCGATCTCGGGCTTCTCGTGCGTCATAGGGGGTTCCTCTCGAACGGGGTCATGTGCCTGCCCACGATAGTCAGCAGCAGCACCAAGGCGAGCACGCCCTCGACGGCCTGCCCGGTCAGCGCCGGGGCAGCGACCAGCCCGAGGAGATCCAGGCCCGGGACCGGGGCAGGGACAGCACCAGTGCGGCCACCGCTACCAGGACGGCGCCGTACACAGCGGCCAGGCCGATGGCGGCGGTCACGGCCGTGGGACGACGCATCCGTGGGATCAGGTCTGGCTGCTGTGGACGTAGGAGTCGAGCTGGTCGCGCTCGAACTGGAGCTCGCTCATCCGGCTCTTCACCACGTCCCCGATGCTCACGATGCCAGTCAGCCTTCCGTCCTCCACCACCGGGATGTGCCGGAAGCGTCGTTCGGTCATCACCTGCATCAGCTCGTTGGCCGTGTGGTCGGTCCCGCAGGTCTCCACCTCGGCGGACATGATCGTCGAGACCGTCGAGTCGAGGATCCCCTCGTCGGTCTGCAGATGGCGTACGACGTCGCGCTCGGACACGATCCCGTCGACGCTGGCCCCGTCCGCGCTCACGACGAGCGCGCCGATGTTGTGCTCTGCCAGCAGGGCGAGCAGCTCCCGCACCGTCGCGTCCGGTCGCACGGTGACGACGTCGTGGCTGGCCTTGGCGGCGAGCACTTCTCTGATTCGCATGGACTACCTCCTGCGATCGCTGTGCGTCCCACGTTGCGTGGTCGAAGCAGTTGGCTCAGGCTAGCCACTTTCGGCATCCCCCGGCTAGGTGTCCGCGGCCTGGGAGGATGGCCCGCATGCGACGCGAGCTGCCGGCCTGGTCCTGTCTGGCCCTGATGGGGTGGCTGACGTTGGTGCTGTGGCTCGATCGCTCCGGTGGGGGCGGTGGGCTCTGGCAGCAGCGCGGCCTGGGACTGGCTACCTGGCTGGTGCTCCTGGCGGCGCTGTCCCGGGTCAGCCCGACGGTGCGTGCGCAGACCGCGGTGGTGGTCGCCTTCGCCACGGTGGTGGAGTACGTCTTCAGCCCGACACTCGAGGTCTACACCTACCGGTTCGACAACGTGCCGGCGTTCGTGCCGCCCGGGCACGGCCTGGTCTACCTGTCGGCGTTCGCCCTCGGGCACGCCGCGTTCGTCGAGCGGCACCGGCGTCGGGCGATCGCGGTGGTGCTCGCGGTCGGCGGGGTGTGGGCGGCGTACGGCGTCCTGGTGGCCGACCGCACGGACGTGCTCGGTGCGTTCTGGTACGCGTGCCTGGTGGCCTTCATGTTCCTGGGGCCGTCGCAGGCGGTCTACGTGGGCGCGTTCGTCGCGGTGAGCTACCTCGAGGTCGTGGGCACGCACCTGGGCACCTGGCGGTGGGGGACCCACGACCCGACCGGCTGGGTGTCGATCGGCAACCCGCCCTCGGGTGCTGCCGGCGGCTACGGCTGGTTCGACCTGGCGGGGCTGCTGGCCGCGCCGCACCTGCTCCGGGCCTGGGACCGGGTCATTCGTCGGCCGGATCGGCGGAGGGCGCTGCCGGAGGCCGCCGACGTGCGCTGAGGTCGTGCAGCGACCCGTGCCGGCGCGGCGCGACGTCGGGGTCGTGCTCGTCGTCGGGCAGCGAGCCCAGGAAGGCCAGGGCCTGGTCGTGCAGCCGGCCGTTGCTGGCCAGCGCGTTCCCGCCGGTGGGGCCGGGGGTGCCGTCCAGGGACGTGAACATGCCGCCGGCCTCGCGGACGATGATGTCGAGCGCGGCCATGTCGTAGAGCTCGAGCTCCGGCTCCGCGGCCAGGTCCACCGCGCCCTCGGCGAGCAGCATGTAGGACCAGAAGTCGCCGTACGCCCGGGTCCGCCAGCAGCGCCGGGACAGCGCGAGGAACGCGTCGAACCGGTCCCGCTCGTCCCAGCCGGACAGCGAGGAGTACGACAGCGACGCGTCGTCGAGCCGCGACACGTCGGACACGTGGCACTCGGAGGCCTTCAGCAGCGAGCGCCCGGTCCAGGCGCCGCCGTCCTGGGAGGCCCACCAGCGGCGCTGCAGCATCGGCGCGGACACGCAGCCCACGACCACCTCGTCGTCGACCATCAGCGCGATCAGCGTGGCCCACACCGGGACGCCGCGCACGAAGTTCTTGGTGCCGTCGATCGGGTCAACCACCCAGCGGCGCTGGCTGTGCCCGGTCGAGCCGGTCTCCTCGCCGAGTACGGCGTCGCGCGGACGGGCCCGCGACAGAGTGCGCCGGATGCCCTCCTCGACGGACTTGTCGGCGTCGGTGACGGGGGTGAGGTCGGGCTTGTTCACCACGTGCAGGTCCAGCGCCTTGAACCGGCTCGTGGACAGCGAGTCGGCGTCGTCCGCGAGGACGTGGGCGAGGCGCAGGTCGTCGGTGAAGGTGGTGGGCATGAGCCTCAGGGTATGCCTCGTGCACCGCGAGGACGGGGACGCCGTCCCCCCGAGGGCGTCCCAGCTGCCTGAGAGGACCCCAAGAGCAGTCGGTGAAGTCGTGAAATGTCCTTGGTTGAGGGGTCAACCCCCCGTTGTGCGGTCTAGCGTTCGACCATGGAGATCGCCGGCCTGCCCCTGCACCCGCTCGTCGTCCACGCAGCGGTGGTCTTCACGCCGCTGGCCGGGCTGTCCGCCGTCGTGTTCGCGGTGCTGCCGCGGTGGCGGTACCTCACCCGCTGGCCGACCGCGGCGCTGACGCTGGCCGCCCTGGCCTCGGTCTGGGTGGCCCGGGTCAGCGGGCGCTCCCTGCTCGCCGCCCGCCCCGAGCTGGCGCCGCTGGTCCGGGTGCACCAGCAGCGGGGCACCCAGCTGTCGCTGCTGATGATCCTGTTCACCGTCGTGGTGCTGCTCGCGGTGTGGGGTCTCGGAGGGGCCTCCGGTCTGCTGAGCGGACGCGGCGCCCGGGAGACTCGGGTCGCGGCCTTCGACAAGGCGCTGCCCGCGCTCGTGGTCGTGGCGTCGTTGCTCGTGCTCGTGTGGTGCGCGATCACCGGGGATGCCGGCGCCCGCGCGATCTGGGGCTAGAAGTCGTCGGCCTGCTCGCGGCTGGCCAGCAGGCGGCGGAACGAGTCGACGCGCTCGGCCTCGGTGCGACCGTCGGCGACCGCCTCGTCGAGGCCGCACTCCGGCGCGTCCTCGCCGTGCGTGCAGCCGCGCGGGCAGGTGTCGGTGAGCGCCTCCAGGTCCGGGAACGCCCCGATCAGCTGGCCCGGCTGCACGTGCGCGAGCCCGAACGACCGGATGCCCGGGGTGTCCACGATCCAGCCCTCGGGGCCGTCGACGGGTGGCAGCGCGAGCATCAGCGCGGACGTCGACGTGTGCCGGCCCCGGCCGGTCACCGCGTTCACGTGCCCGATCGCCCGGTCGCTGCCGGGGACCAGTGCGTTGACCAGCGTGGACTTGCCGACACCGCTGTGCCCGATGAGCACACTGACCTTGCCGTGCAGGCGCTCCCGGATCTCCGCGAGGTCGTCACCGCGCTGGGTCACGACGTACGGCACGCCGAGCGGCCGGTAGATGGACAGCAGCGTCTCGGGGTCCGCGAGGTCGGCCTTGGTCACGCACAGCAGCGGCTCGAGGCCGGCGTCGTACGCCGCCACCAGGGCCCGGTCGATCAGCCGCGGACGGGGCTCCGGGTCGGCGAGCGCGGCCACCACGACGAGCTGGTCCGCGTTCGCGACGATCACCCGCTCGACGGGGTCGTCGTCGTCGGCGGTGCGGCGCAGCACGGTGCGACGCTCGTCGACCTCGACGATCCGGGCGAGGGATCCCTGGTCGCCGGACACGTCGCCGACCAGCCGGACGGCGTCACCGACGACGACGCCCTTGCGGCCCAGCGGCCGGGACTTCATCGCGGTGACCAGCCGGCCGTCGACCAGCGTGGTGTAGCGGCCGCGGTCCACGGTGACCACGCGGCCCAGCACCGCGTCGTCGTAGCTGGGCCGGTCCTTGGTGCGGGGCCGGGTGTGGCGGCGGGGACGGTCGTAGGACTCGACGTCGTGCTCGTCGTAGCGCGGCATCGTCAGCGGCTCACCGGAACAGCGCCGACCAGGCGCCCGCGAAGTCCGGGAAGGTCTTCGAGGTGGTGCCGATGTTCTCGACCGAGACCCCCGGGACGGCGAGCCCGAGGATCACCCCGGCGTGCGCCATCCGGTGGTCGGCGTAGGTCCGGAACGGCCCGCCCCGCAACGGCGTGGGCCGGATCGTCAGGCCGTCCTCGGTCTCGGTGACGTGCCCGCCCATCGAGTTGAACTCGGTGGCGAGCGCCGCGAGCCGGTCGGTCTCGTGCCCCCGGATGTGCGCGATGCCACGCAGGTGCGAGGGGCCGTCGGCCATCAGGCACAGCGCGGCGACCGCCGGGGTCAGCTCGCCGACGTCGTGCAGGTCGAAGTCGAGCCCGTGCAGGGTGCCGGTGCCGGTGACGGTGAGGCCCGCGTCGGTGAGCTCGGCAGTGCCTCCCATCAGCGTGACGATCTCGCGCAGTGCGTCCCCGGCCTGGGTGGTCCGCTGTGGCCAGTCCGGCACCGTGACGCTGCCGCCGGTGACCAGTCCCGCGGCCAGGAACGGCGCCGCGTTGGACAGGTCCGGCTCGACGCGTACGTCGACCGCGCGGATGGTCGAGGGCAGCACCCGCCAGCGGTTCGCGTCGGAGTCGTCGACCTCGACGCCGTGCAGCCGCAGCTGCTCGACGGTCATGTCGATGTGGGGGAGCGACGGGACGGGCTTGCCGTCGTGGCGCACGTCCACGCCCTCGTCGTACCGCGGGGCGGCCAGCAGCAGGGCGGAGATGAACTGGCTGGACGCCGACGCGTCGATGGTCACCTGGCCACCGCGGACGTGACCGGTGCCGACCACGGTGAAGGGCAGCGCTCCCCGGCCCTCGTCCTCGACCGTGACACCGAGCCCGCGCAGGCCCTGCAGCACCTCGTGCATCGGGCGCAGGCGGGCGTGCGGGTCGCCGTCGAACACGACCGGGCCGTCGGCGAGCGCGGCCACCGGCGGCACGAACCGCATCACGGTCCCGGCCAGCCCGCAGTCGATGGTCTCGCGTCCGCGCAGCGGTCCGGGGGTGACCTTCCAGTCGTCGCCGGACGTGTCCACATCGATGCCGAGCTCACGCAGTGCGGTGGCCATCAGCTCGGTGTCGCGAGACCGGAGCGCCTGCCGGACGACGCTGGGTCCGTCGGACAGGGCGGCGAGCACCAGCGCGCGGTTGGTGATCGACTTGGACCCCGGCAGGCGGACGGTGGCGTGCACCGGGCCGTCGGGGTGAGGGGCGGGCCAGAGGTCGGCGTGATCGTTCATCGCGACCGAGCGTATCCGGCCCGCACCCGGCTCAGGACCGTACGGTCTTCGCTGCGAGCCTCGCCTGTGCCTTGGCCTCCTTGCGCAGGTGCTTGGCCTCCCGCTTCGCGGAGCCGACGACGTGCTGGGCGCGCCAGGCGACGCCGGGCTTGCCCTCGGTGTCGAGAGCCGCGATGACCAGGCCGCCGAACATCGACGCGTTCTTGAAGAACTGGGTCGTCTGCTGGGTGCGGGCGGCCTTGTCCTTCTCCTCCCAGAACGGGTGACCCGCCAGCGTGGTGGGCACGACCGTCCCGGCGAGCGCGAGGGCCGCGAGCCGCGGAGCACGGCCAGTGGCGAGCGCGAGCCCGGCCAGGATGTGCACGCCGGCGTTGATGCGCACCAGGGTCTTGTCGTCCTCCGGCACGTGCACCTGCGGGGCGACCTTCCCGGCGAGGTCGCGGATCTCGTCGTTGACGGGCTTCGACGCCTCCGCGAGGGCCGAGGTGTTCCTGAGTGCCTGGATCCCTCCGTAGACGAAGGTGGAGGCGAGCAGCGGACGCGCGACGAGTCGGATCGGGTTCATGTGCCCTTCATACCCGATTCTCGACCCGTCACGCGCCCCCTCCCGGCCGCGGACCCGCGACGGACCCGCGACGGCCTCGCTACGGGGTGAGCCGGTTGAGGTCGCGTGGGAACAGCCGCACCTGCCGGATGTTTGCCGCTCCGACCAACCGCGCCACCCACCGTTCGAGCCCGATCGCGAACCCTCCGTGCGGCGGCATCCCGTGCCGGAACGCCTGGAGGTAGCCCGCGAGCGGCTCCTCGCTCTGCCCGGCGGCGGCAAGCGCGGCCCGGTAGTCGGCGTACCGGTGCAGCCGCTGCCCGCCGGTGGTCAGCTCGAGCCCGCGGAACAGCAGGTCGAACGAGTTCGACCAGCGCGGGTCGTCCGGCTGCGGGTGCGTGTAGAACGGCCGCTTGCGCATCGGGTAGCCCTCTACGGCGACCAGCTCGCTGCCGTGCTCCTCGAACGCCCAGGCGCTGACCGCCCGCTCGTGCTCCGGCGCCAGGTCCGGCTCGTCGGCGGGTGCCCCGGCGATCCGGAGCGCCTCGGTGAAGTGCACCACCGGGATCTCCTCGGGCACCACGGGCAGGCGTACGTCGAGCAGGTCGACCGCGTCCGCGGCGTACGACGCCACCGACTCGACCATCCCGGCCAACGTGGTCCGGAGCACCGCGAGCACGTCGCGGTGGTCGCGGACGAACCCGAGCTCGGCGTCGAGCGAGACGTACTCCGCGATGTGCCGGACGGTGTCGTGCGGCTCGGCGCGGAACACAGGGCCGACCTCGAAGACCCGCTCGAAGACCCCGACCAGCACCTGCTTGTAGAGCTGGGGCGACTGTGCGAGGTAGGCCGGCATGCCGAAGTAGTCCACGGTGAACACGTTCGCGCCCGACTCGGTGCTCGTGCCGACCAGCTTGGGGGTCTGGATCTCGGTGAAGCCCTCCCCGGACAGTGCCTGCCGGAAGCCGCTCATGCTGGCGGCGGCGATCTGCCAGGCCGCGCTGCTGCGCGGGTGTCGCAGGGTCACCGGGGCATGGTCGAGCAGGGTCGGCAGGCCCGCCCCGAGGGTCGGCCGCCACAGCTCGACGGGCGGGGTCTCGGCGGGGTCGGTGAGCGCCTCGAGCACCGGGTCGGTGATCTCGACACCGCCGGGGGCCGACTCGTTGGACACGAGCGTGCCGGTGACCGAGACGACCGTCTCCTCGCCGTACCCGCTCACCTGCGCGACGGTCTCGGGGTCCTTGACCACCACCTGGATAAGGCCGGACCGGTCCCGGATCACCACGAACGTGACGTTCGCGAGCGTCCGTCTCCGGTGGATCCAGCCCTGGACCGTCACGATCCGGCTGGCGTCGCTGCTCGAGCCGTCCCGACTGGTCGAGCTTGTCGAGACCAGTCTCAGCTCACGGGCGAGTGTGCGTTGCATCGTCTTTCACCTCCTGAAGGAACCCCAGGAGGTGTGGGCGACGGGGAGTTCGCTGTGCCACCACACCTTCGTCGCGACCGGACCGGACGCGACCTCATTCGTGACGCTCTGCTCAGGAGTGTCTTCGTCGTCGGGACGGACCCCGCCCTCTCAGCACTTCAGGCGGTTCTCTGTGCTCCGTCGTCCGGCGACTACTCGTCTCCGTCCACGCATTGCCGCAGATCGTACCGGCGGCCTCCGCGCCCGTCCGCCATCCGATATCCGACAGCTCACTTCCTCGTGAGCGTCACCGAGTCGTGGTTGTCGGCCGGGTCGCGACTCCCGAACCGGCAGCCGAGTCACGGTGAAGCGGATCGGCACGACCGTGCCCCGTGCTGGTCCGGGCGGTCGGTCAGGGTGATCTCGAACGTCCTGCGGGGACGTTCGAACCCGTGGACCTGCAGGTGATCTGGCCGGTCGGGCCGTGCAGCCCGCAGGTACGCTCACTGTCACCTGATCCGCCTCGAAACGGACGAGCAAGGTCGCGGTGACGCCCGAGGGCACTCCCGAGACCGAGGCCGTGGCGGAGCCCTTGCCCGCGTTGCCCTTGATGTCCGAGGTGAGGCCGAGCTTCAGGTCAGCGGTCGGCGTGGCGTAGTAGGTGTACGTCGATGTGGCGCTGTTGTTGCCGATGACGGCGTCCGTGTACGTCGCCGGCAGGTCGGCACGGATCTCGATGTCGGCCGGCTGGAGGTCCGCCCGGCTCGAGTGCACCGTGAACGTCACGGTGTCGCCGTCGACACGGAGGAGCCGGTCACCGTGAGGTCCTTCAGGCCCCTGCTGAGCGTGTATCCGAGGGCTGCCGTCGTAGCCGTCGCGGTCCAGGGTGGCGGTGAACACCTGCTCGCCATCGGCGTCCGCGGTGGGTGTCGTCGGCCTGAGGTCGGTCAGGCTGACGTCGTACGGCCGCAGCGTGGCACGGGCGCTGTTGTCGACCGGCGCGGTCTCCGAGAAGCCGACGGCGTCCGCGGTGATCGTGACGTTTGCGCCGCCCCGGTGCGTGACGACGAAGCTGGGGGAGCTGTCCGAGGCCGGCCGGGTGACGGTGCTCCGCGTCTCGGCGCCGTCCACGAACTGTGCCCCCGTGACGGTGTAGGTGATCTCCTCCACGCGCGTGCGGGCCGGTCCGTTCACGGACACCGCGGCGGTCAGCTCGTAGCGGTCGTCCGTGGTCGGGCGCGCCGTCTCCGGCGTCAGCACGGGCCTCATCGACACGTCGACGTCCCGCGACAACGGCGGCAGCGCGGTCCAGGTGGCGGTGCGGGTGTTGTCGCCCGCATCGGCGTCGGTGTAGCCGGTCGGGAGTTCCGCGGTGACCGAGACCGGGTGGCTGGCGGCCGAGTCGGAGCGGATCGTGAAGGTGACGGTGTCGCCGACACGGGTCACGGACGTGATCCGGTCTGCGGGGTCGTCACTGCCGAGGGAGAAGGTGACACCGTCGAGTCCGTCGTCGTCGAGGGTCGCGGTGAACTGCTGGTCCCCCTGGCCGTCGGCCGTCCCGGGGGCCGCGGTGAGGTCGGACAGGCTGACGTCGTAGCGCCGGAGGGCGGCGGTGGCGCTGTTGTTGTCGATCTCGGTGTCGTGGAAGCCGGTCGGGACGACCGCGGTGATCGACACGGTCGAAGGGGATGCCGGGTCGTCCGGGACCACCACGAAGGAGGGGGAGCCGGTGGCGGTCTTCGTGCACCGGGTTGCCGAGCCGCAGTCGGCCCCGACGAACGAGCCGCCTTCGATGGTGTACGTGATCTCCGGGAGCTCGGCCGCGCCCGGACCGTCGACCGAGACCAGGGCAGTCAGCGTGTAGGTGTCGTCGGGTCCAGGGCGGGCGTCGCCGGGCGCGAGTGCTGCCATCGCCACGTCCACGTCACGGTCCGAGGGCGGCGGAGAAGCGGTCCAGGTGGCGGTGCGGGTGTTGTTGCTCGGGTCGGCGTCGGTGTAGCCGGTCGGGAGGTTCGCGGCGATGGCGACCGGGTGGCTGGAGTGCGAGGCGGAGCGGACCGTGAAGGTGACGGTGTCGCCGACAGGGACCGCCGACGTGATCTCGTCGCCGGCGTCGTCGCTGCTGAGGGAGTAGGTGACGCCCTCGAGGCCGTCGTCATCGAGGGTGGCGGTGAACTGCTGGTCGCCGTCCGCGTCCGCCGCCGACGAGGTGGGGGCGACCTCGCCGAGCCGGACGTCGTACGGCTCGAGGACCGCGGCAGCCGTGTCGTTGCTGCCGTCGACGTCCTGGAAGGAAGGCGGGACGCTGACGCTGATGGTCACCGCGGGGTCGGTCACGTCGTCCGGGACCACCGTGAAGCTGGGCGACCCGTCAGCGGCGGGGCGCGTGGTGGCGATCGCGCCGGACCCGTCGAACCGGCCACCGTGCACGGTGTAGGTGACGTCCGACAGTGCGGAGGCGGACTGACCGGACACCTTCAGCTGACCGGTCACGGAGTAGTGGTCGTCCTGGCCGGGTCGGACCGGAGCCGGGGAGAGGCTGAGCGCGACGTCGACCTGGCGCACCCGGACGGGGCGCGTGTAGTGGTGCGGGCTGATGCCACCGGAGCCACCCGAGACCTGGTACCCGTCAGGGAGGTCGACGGACACCGAGACGTCCGCGCTGTCCGGTCCCTTCGCGGTGTCGAACGGGAGGTCGGCCGCGTACGACGTCGACGCGGCCATCCTGGCCGCGCCCGGCACCCGGGCTCCGGAGCCACCGGACACCGTGCTGCAGACGGCCGACGCGCCGTCGGCCGCGACGGTGCAGTCGGCGGACGCCCCGAAGACCACGCCGGAGGGGTCGGAGCCCAGGCGGACCGTCAGCGTGGCCGGCAGGCTGGGGGAGCCGAGGGCCACGAGGTGGACGCCGGTGTCGTCGATCGTCGTGCCGCTGAGGTCGACCGTCGAGGTAGGCGACACGGGGTCCGCGGTCGAGGAGTCGGCGGCCGACGGGCTGTCCGACTGTGCGGCCACGGGGACGTCGGACGGGCTCGGGGGGACCGTGGGGGCGAGAGCAGTCACCGGGCTCGCGGACGGGCTGGCACTCGATGAGGTGGTTGCCGAGGGGCTGGTCTTGCCGGTGGGCAGGCTCGGTGCTGCGGCCGCCGGGGTGCTCGCCGAGGCAGCCGGGTCGGCCAGCACCGCGTCCTTGTGGCCGGGGCTGCCACCCAGCGTCACGACGGCGACCGCGGCGGCGGCCGCCACGCCGGCGGCGACCCCGGCAGCGGTGACCGCACCGGTGTTCGCGGTGACGAGCTCCTTGACCTTGGACAGCACGCCGGCCAGCCCGGCGGCGCCCGCACCGCCCGAGGCGAGGTACCCGCTCGCGGCCGCGCCGAGCAGCAGCGGCGCGATGATGCCGGCCAGGTTGGAGTTGACCTCGTTCAGCTCGAGGTACATCGCGGTGCAGCGACGGCACTCGTCGAGGTGCGACTGGACCTTGCCGGTGTCCCGCTTCGAGAGGCCCTTGCGGATGAACGCACCGAGGTGCTCGTTGACCCACCGGCAGTCGGTCTCGGTGAGGTCCGAGATGTGCATCGTCAAGAAAGCCTGCCGCAGCCCCTCACGCGCCCGGTAGGCGAGGGCGGAGACGGAGTTCGCGCTCATCCCGAGCAGCGGGGCGATGTCGGCCGGCTTCTGACCCTCGACCTCGAGGTGCCACAGCACCAGCTGCCAGCGCTCGGGCAGCGACGCGAACGCCTTGGCGGCGGCACCGCTCTCGAAGCCGGCGACCGCGGTGTCCTGGAACGGGACCCCCGGGTCGAACGGGGTCATGTCGTCGGTGGTCTGCAGCCGCTGCGTGGAACGCACCCGGTCCACGTGCAGGCGGCGTACGGCGGTCAGCAGGTAGGCCCGGAACGCGACGTCCGGGCCGCCCCCGCCCTGGAGCACCGAGAGCACCTTGGCGAACGCCTCGGAGACCAGGTCGTCGGAGTCGGGGCCGCGGACGAGCTGGCGGGCCAGCCGGTGAGCGGCCTCCTTGTGGCGGCTGAACAGCTCGCCGTAGGCAGCGACGTCCCCCCCGCGCACGCGTGAGATCAGCTCCGCGTCGCTGGGCGTCTCGAGGTCGCTCAGGAGATCGGTCATGGTTCTCTCTGTGAGGAAGGAACGGGCCGGGAGCGCGATCATGACGCGGCCACGGGCCCTTTCTCCTTTCACAAGGTAAACCGACACACCGGGTCTTCGGGCGTCATCGACCGGAAAATGTCCTCTCGACTGCGTTTGGACGTGATTCGGTCGAAAAAAAGTTCGCGGAAGTCGCGTCATGGTCGCCCTCCCGACGCGTCTCATCGGGGCAGGACCGGTGAGGCTGCTGGCGGAGGCAGCGGAGCGGGCAACGGAGGAGGCGGTCGCCGTGCCGATGTTTCCTACGTTGACCTTCCGTCGCTCACCGCAGCCCGCCGCGAGCCGGGGAGGGGACCTGTCCGAAGCGGTACGGCGCGCGCTGCCGTTGCCCTTCGAGGCAGTGGGGGAGGCCCTGGTGTCCGACGCGGACGTCATCGCCGCCTGCGCAGTGGTAGGTCGGGACGTGGCCCGAGACGGTGCCGCCCTGGGAGAGGCACTGTCCGGGCTGCGTTCGACCTACCACCTGGTGCTGGGGTCGACGCCGGCCTTCGAGGCCGCGGAGGCGCTCTCGGTCGCGTGGAGCGACGCCACCTTGGAGTACCTCCACGAACTCTCCTGCGAGGACCCGCTGACCGGTCTGGCCAGCCTGGCGCACGTGCGCACGCGGCTCGACGAGGTCTATCGCGAGGCCGAGCTCACCGACGTACTGGTGGCCCGCAGCCACGCCCTGGTCATCGTCGAGCTGTGCTTCCGCGAGCCCACCGGCGTGCCCGGGCACCACTTCACCCGGGCGCTGCGCCTGGTCCAGGTCACCGAGGCGATGCGTGCGGTGTTCTCCGGCGGGCAGACCCTCGGGCGGCTGGGACTCGACCGGGCAGTCGCCGTGGTGGCGCGCACGGTCGACCTGGGCACCTCGGTGGCGCTGCTCCGGGAGGTCCTCTGCGACCTCGACCTCGGGAACGCCGACGTACGGGTCTGGATCGAGGGGCTGCCGCGCTCCGCGGACTCCGCCACCCGGTTGCTCGACGAGCTCGCCCGCTGACCCGCCGCCGGGCCGGCGACGCAGGTCGCCGGCCCGACGTGGGGGTTACTCGACCGTGATGGCGCGCAGCACGTCGACGCGGCTGGCCCGCCGCGCCGGGCCGACCGCTGCGAGGACCCCGACCACGGCGGCGACCACGATGTAGACCACCAGGGTGCCCACCGGGACGCTCACCGTCCTGACGCCGGAGTCGACCATCGCGCGGCTGAGTGCGACACCGGCGACCGTCCCGAGTGCAATGCCGGTGAACGCCCCGAGCAGCGACATCAGCACCGACTCGCGCCGCACGACCGTCCGCACCTGCTTGCGGGTGGCGCCGACGGCCCGCATCAGCCCGAGCTCGCGGGTGCGCTCGACCACCGAGAGCACCAGGGTGTTCACGATGCCGAGGATCGCGACGATCACCGCGAGCAGCAGCAGCGCCGTGACCAGGCCGAGCAGCTTGTCGATGCCCGCCTGCGACTCCTTGGTCATCTCGGTCGCGTCCTTCACGTCGACGTTCGGGTAGTCGGCGGCCACCGCCTTCTCGATGCTCTTCTGCACCGCGGCCGGGTCGGTGCCCTCGGCGTCGCGGACCAGCACCGCCACGTCGAGCTTGGAGGTGACGTTGGCGGCGTAGTCGGCCAGCGACACCACGTAGCCCGAGCCGATGATGGAGTCGTGCTCGAACGTGGCCGCCACCTCGAGCGTCACCTTGCCCGTCTCCGGGAACGTGACCGTGACCTGGTCACCCGGCGCGACGCCGAGCGCGGCAGCCTGCTTCGTGCCCAGCAGCATCGAGCCCTTGCCGAAGTCCGACAGGTCACCGTCGCGGACCCCGAGCTCGGCGACGTCGTCGATCCCGTCGGTCTGCAGTCCGGCCAGGGAGGTCGGGTCACCCTGGACCCGCGCCCCGGTGTAGCGCATCTCGACCACCGTCGCGACGTCGTCGCGCCGGCGCAGGAGGTCGGCGACCACGGGGCTGAACCCGGTGCCCTGACCGGGTGCCTGGAGGATCTGGTCGGACCGGTTGCCCTCGTTGATGATGTCCGCGACCGACGCCTTGGTCGACGCCGCGGCCACGGCGACCGCGGAGACGACGGTGAGACCGATGGTGAGGGCCAGCGCGGTGGCCGCGGCCCGCTGCGGCGCACGGGCGACGTTGCGTGCGGCCATCCGCCAGCCACCGCCACGGGGACCGCGGTCGGCGAGCCGGGCCATCCCGCGGGCCAGCAGGGGACCGGTGGTGACCATGCCGGCGAACGCGACCAGCACGCTGACCGCGGTCAGGACCGGCTGGTCGCCGAGGACGATGCACACCACCATCCCCGCCACGCCGAGGGTGAGGACCGACCAGCCGACGGCCGCACGGACGCGGCCGACCCCGGTGCTGACCGCCTGCGCCTCGCGCAGCGCCTCCACGGGACCGACCCGGGTCGCGGCGATGGCGGGTACGACGGCCGCGACGACCGTGACCACGACACCGACGAGCAGCGCCGCCACGACGGTGCGGGGCTCGACCGCCGCCGCCGTCGTCGGGACCTCGATGCCGATGGCCGCGAGCAGCTCCCGGATGCCGACGGCCAGACCGATGCCCGCGAGCAGACCGAGGCCCGAGGAGACCAGGCCGATGACCAGCGCCTCGAAGACGATCCCACCGAGCACCTGGCGGCGGGTGGCGCCGACCGCGCGCAGCAGCGCCGTCTCGCGACGACGCTGCGCGACCAGGACGTTGAAGGTGTTCCAGATGACGAAGGACCCGACCAGCAGCGACACCGCGGCGAACACCAGCAGGATCTGGGTGAACAGCCCCAGCCCGTCGCGGATGGCCGTCGAGTTCTGGTCGGCGACCTGGCTGCCGGTCAGCGCCTGCGTTCCGGCGGGCAGCCGCTCGGCGATCGCGTCGCGCAGCTGTTCGGAGGTGACGGTGGCATCCCCGAGGACGTCGATCTGGTCGACCTTGCCGACCTTGTCCAGCCGCTGCTGCGCCGTACGCAGGTCGAAGGCGGCGAGCGTGGCGCCCGCCAGGCTGTCGGTCTTGCCGAACCCGACCAGGCCGACCACCGTGAAGGAGTCGGTGCCGTCCTGGAAGACGATCTTGACGCTGTCACCGACGTGGTAGCCGGCCTTGCGTGCCGACCCGGCGTCGAGCGCCACCTCGTGCGGGCTGGTCGGCGCCCGGCCGTCCCGGAAGGAGAAGTCGCCGGCGAGCCGCGGGTCCTTGCCGACGCTGGAGCCGAGGGTGGGTGCGCCGCCGGGCTGGATCGGCTTGCCGTCCTTGTCCAGGATCAGCGCGAAACCGGTGACGCCTCCTTGGGCCACCGTCACGCCGGGCACCGCGGCGACGGTCTCGACGAGTGACTCGTCGAGAGGGCGCTGCTGCCCCTGGGTGCTGATGTCGGAGTAGGCCGCCTTCGCGGTCACGGAGACGTCGACGCCCTTGGTGAGCCCGGCGTACAGCTCGTCGAACGCCTTGGCCATCGTGTCCGACAGCACGAAGGTGCCGGCCACGAACGCCACGCCGACGGTGACCGCGGTGACCGTGAGCAGCAGCCGGAGCTTGTAGGCGAGCAGGGCCCGCAGTGAGTGCTTGACCATCGCTCAGTCACCCAGCCGCTTCATGGTCTCGAGCACCGTGTCGCGGGTCGGCTCGGCGAGCTCGTCGACGATCCGTCCGTCGGCGAGGAACACCACGCGGTCGGCGTACGACGCCGCGACCGGGTCGTGGGTGACCATCACCACGGTCTGACGGAGGTCGTCGACCGCCGTGCGCAGGAAGCGCAGCAGCTCCGTGCTGGTCTTCGAGTCCAGGGCGCCGGTCGGCTCGTCACCGAAGACCACCTCGGGCCGGGCCACCAGCGCCCGGGCCACGGCCACCCGCTGCTGCTGCCCGCCGGACAGCTGCGAGGGGCGGTGGTCGAGCCGGTCGCCGAGCCTGAGGGTGGCGACCACGGTCTCGAACCAGTCCCGGTCCAGGCTCCGGCCCGCGAGGTCCGCCGGCAGCGTGATGTTCTCCTCGGCGGTGAGCGTGGGCAGCAGGTTGAACGCCTGGAAGATGAACCCCAGCCGGTCGCGGCGCAGGATCGTGCGCTGCTTGTCGGACAAGGTGGCCAGGTCGGTCTCGCCGACGAAGGCGCTTCCGGAGGTCAGCGTGTCCAGCCCGGCCACGCAGTGCATCAGGGTGGACTTGCCCGATCCGGACGGGCCCATGATCGCGGTGAACTGACCGCTCGGGAACTCGACGGTCACGTCGTCGAGGGCGACCACCACGGCGTCGCCGGTGCCGTAGGACTTGCGGGCCTCGCGCACACGGGCGGCAGCGAGGGGAGAGTGGGTCACGGCGTGCGTGACCTGGGCGGTGTCGGTCATTGAGCTCGTTCTTTCAGGTGGGAGGAGGTGTCCGTCCCCGAGTACGGGTGGCCGGGTCGGCCGGGGTGGAGCGGGACGGTCAGCCGAGCACGTGTCGGTGCAGGAAGCCGTCGAGAGTGAGGTCGAGCCCGTGGTCGAACTCGGTGGCGTCGTCGAGCCCGGCCAGCAGCGGACCGGCCTCGGCGACGTAGGGAAGATGTCGGCGCAGGGTCTCCGCGTCCACCGACGGCGCCGCCGCGCCGGTGGCGGCGCCCGCGCCGAAGTACCGGTTGATCTCGATGGTCGCGGTGCCCAGCGAGTAGGCGGCGAGCGTGCGGTAGGCGCGGACGACGTCCAAGGGCGGCACGCCGGCGATCCGTAGCGCCCGGTAACCGGCGTTGACGAAGGCCAGGGCCTCGAGGGTGCGCGGGGGGTACTTCGCCACCAGCGCCAGCGCGTGCGGGTGGGCGAGCAGCACGCTGCGGACCGAGTGCATCAGGGTCCGCAAGGTCTCGCGCGGGCCGGCGGTGCCGCCCGGGGCGTCGATCTGTGCGTACACCAGCTGGGCGACCTCGTCGAGCAGCGCGTCGTGGTCGGTGACGTAGGTGTAGAGCGTCATCGGGGAGACCCCGAGGGCGTCGGCGAGCCGGCGCATCGTCACCCCGTCGAGCCCCTCGTCGTCGAGCAGCCGCAGCGCGGCCCGCGCGACGATCTGCGCGCTCAGGCCGGTCCGTCTCGGCATCCAGGTCACCTCCCCGGCCGGAAACGTACACCGTACGATTCCGGTCTGGACAGGTAGCCGCGCGCCGGACGACGTAAAACCTTGCCGCTGCTCCCGCCGGTGACCGCCCGCCGATCCGTCGGCGCCGTCCGCACGCACCGATAGCCTGACCACATGTGTGGCCGTTACGCGTCGAGCCGTCGTCCCGAGGACCTCGTCGAGGAGTTCGAGATCGACAAGGTCGAGGTCAAGGAAACCCTGGCGCCCGACTACAACGTCGCCCCGACCAAGCAGGTGTACGCCGTCCTCGAACGCCCCCACGACAAGGACGAGCAGGTCTCCGGGCCCGCCGAGCGGCAGCTCCGCACGCTCAAGTGGGGGCTGGTGCCGTTCTGGGCCAAGGACCCCTCGATCGGCAACAAGCTGATCAACGCCCGGATGGAGACGGTGCACGAGAAGCCGGCCTTCCGCCGGGCGTTCGCCGCCCGCCGGTGCCTGCTCCCGGCCGACGGCTACTACGAGTGGTACGCCACCGAGCAGAAGAACAAGGCCGGCAAGCCGCTCAAGCAGCCGTTCTTCATCCACCCGGCCGACGGCGGCGTGATGGCGATGGCCGGGCTCTACGAGATCTGGCGCGACCCGACCCGCGCGGACGACGACCCGCAGCGCTTCTCCTGGACCTGCACGGTCCTGACCACCACCGCCGAGGACGCTGTCGGGCACATCCACGACCGGATGCCGCTGCTGGTCGAGCCCGACCGGTACGCCGCCTGGCTCGACCCGGGCACCTCCGACGTCGAGCAGCTCACCCGGCTGCTGGTGCCGGCCGCACCGGGACGGCTGGAGGCCTACCCGGTGAGCACCCAGGTCAACAACGTCCGCAACAACGGGCCCGAGCTGCTCGACGCCCTCGACACCGAGCCGACCGCATGAGCGAGAGCCAGCTGGTCCCGACGCCGCACGGCGACGCCCGCCTGGTGCGGGACCGTTCGCGGCACCCGATCGCGACCCTGCTGCTGGGCCACGGCGCGGGAGGCGGCGTGGACGCTCCCGACCTGGAGGCCCTCGCCACCGCGCTGCCGCGCAACGGCATCTCCGTGGTGCGGGTCGAGCAGCCCTGGCGGGTCGCCGGCAAGAAGATCGCGCCGCGCCCGCAGGTGCTCGACGAGTGCTTCGTCGCCGCCGCGAACAAGCTGCGGGTGCGCACCCCGCTCGTCGTCGGGGGACGCTCCGCCGGGGCCCGGTCGGCAGCGCGTACGGCGCGCGAGCTCGGCGCCTCGGGCTACCTCGCGCTGTCCTTCCCGCTGCACCCGCCGGGTCGGCCGGACCGGTCGCGGCTCGACGAGCTCCGGGCCGTGACGGTGCCGACGCTCGTCGTACAGGGGGAGCGGGACCCGTTCGGGACCCCCGAGGAGTTCCCGTCGGACCGTGAGCTGACCGTCGTGCCTGGCGCGGACCACGGCTTCCGGGTGCCCAAGCGCGGACCGGTCAGCGCGGAGGAGGCGATGGCGATCATCGTGGAGGCCGTGCTCGAGTGGGTGGTCCGAGACGTGGTCGGTGCGAGTGGGAATCGAATCCACGCATGACGTGTTGGCACCGGTGATCCACCGATGATGCGAAGGAGCGGGTGTTGGCCGGGACCATGACGTGCGACGTGCAGCCTCCACGGGCCCAGGGCTCGAGCGGACGGGCGTCGTACCCCACCCTGCCGGTAGGCTGGGAGGCAATGACTGACATTCCCGCACCGGACCTCGACCGCGAGGTCGACGTCGCCGAGGAGACCGAGGCCGAGCGGTCCCTGCGCTTCGAGCGCGACGCCATGCAGTACCTCGACCAGCTCTACTCGGCCGCGATGCGGATGACCCGTAACCCCGCCGACGCGGAGGACCTGGTCCAGGAGACGTTCGCCAAGGCGTTCGCGGCGTTCCACCAGTTCAAGCCGGGCACGAACCTCAAGGCCTGGCTGTACCGCATCCTCACCAACACCTTCATCAACACGTACCGGAAGAAGCAGCGCGAGCCCCAGCAGTCCATGGCGGAGGACGTCGAGGACTGGCAGCTGGCGCGCGCTGAGTCGCACTCCTCCACCGGTCTGAAGTCCGCGGAGACGGAGGCGCTCGACCACCTCCCCGACAGCGACGTCAAGGACGCCCTCCAGAAGCTCCCGGAGGACTTCCGGCTCGCGGTCTACCTCGCGGACGTCGAGGGGTTCCCGTACAAGGAGATCGCGGAGATCATGGACACTCCGATCGGCACCGTGATGTCGCGCCTGCACCGCGGCCGGCGTCAGCTGCGTGACATGCTCGAGGACTACGCACGCCACCGTGGCCTGTCCGCGGCCGGGTCGAAGGGGGACGGCGCATGAGCTGCGGCAACCCCCATGACAAGGACTGTTCGGAGGTCCTCGAACGGGTCTTCTTCTTCATCGACAACGAACTGCCCAACGCGGACTCCTCGGAGATCCAGCACCACCTCGACGAGTGCGGCCCGTGCCTGCAGAAGTACGACCTCGAGCGCACCGTGAAGTCCCTGATCCAGCGGTCCTGCTCCGAGCACGCCCCGGAGACGCTGCGCGACAAGGTGCTGCTCCGGATCCGCCAGGTGCAGGTCGAGATCACCGAACGCTGACCCGTCAGCTACTTGGGGGTCTGACCGGCGTGTCGGACAGTTGTTGACCGCTCACCTCAAGACGAAGACCCCGTGCCGGTTCGGCAACGGGGTCTTCTGCTGTGCGCGTGACGCGCGCAAGAACGCCTGGGTCAGGCGTTGGGGCGCTTACCGTGGTTGGCGCCCTTCTTCTTGCGGGCGCGGCGCTTGCGGCCGGTCTTACCCATGGTGTCCTCCTCAACGCTGATGCAGTCAGCAGCCCCGACCGTGACGGTCAGGGCTCCTGGCCATTGTCGCATCCGGGAGCGCGTCGGGGCGAATCGGACCGGTGCGTGACCCGTCAGCAACTGCGCGACACGCCGCCGAAAGTGCCGAGTAGGTGCCGGGTCGGCAGGATGGCCGGATGAACCTTGGAGATCGGGCGTCGCTGGAGTTCCCCGTCACCGACGCAGACACGGCGCAGGCCCTCGGCTCGGGCGACCTGGCCGTGCTGGCCACGCCCCGGCTGCTCGCCTGGTGCGAGGCGGCCACCTGCGCCGTCGTGCAGAGCTACCTGACCGACCAGCAGAGCAGCGTCGGCACCCGGGTGCAGCTCGACCACGTCGGCGCCAGCCCGGTCGGTGCCACCGTGAAGGTCACGGCTGCGGTCGTGTACGTCGACGGGCGGCTGGTCCGGTTCGAGGTGGTCGCCCGGCAGGGCGCGGAGGAGAAGGTCGTGGCGCACGGCGAGGTGACCCGGGTCGTCGTGGACCGCGAGCGGTTCCTGTCCCGGGTGGTCTAGAGGTCGAGCCGGAAGGCGAGCAGGTCGACGTTCTGCTCCGGCGACCAGTCGAGGTCCGGCGTCCGCCGGAACCCGAGCCGCTCGTAGAGCCGGTGCGCGGACTGCTGCACGGGCAGGCTGGACAGCACCACCGCGGTGCAGCCGAGCTCGCGGGCCCGCTCGACGCACACGCTGACCAGCGCCTCCGCGACCCCGCGGCGACGGGCCTCGGGAGCGACCGCGAGCATCCGGAACTCGCCCTCGCCGGGCCGGGCCAGCTCGCACCACGGCGACCCCTGCGGACAGTAGGTGACCGTCCCCGCGACCTCGCCGGGGTGGTCGGCCAGCTCCGCGACGTACACCTCGGCCTCGCGGGCGCGGGTGACCGCGTCGCGCAGGTGGGCGGTGTAGCCGTCGTCGGGGTCGACGAAGCCGTCCGCGACGTACGCCGCGACGGTCAGCTCGCCGATCTGCGCGAGCTCTGAGGTGTGCGCGGGCCGGACCAGGACGGTCATCGCCGCGTCACACGCCGAAGGTCGCCCGCGGGTAGGCGGCGTTCACGTCGGTGATCACGTTCACGAGGTACGGCGTGCCCGCCTCGAACGCACGATCGAGGGCCGGGCCGATCTGGGTCGGGTCGGTGACCGTCTCGCCGCCACCGCCGAGGGCCTTGACCACCTCGTCGTAGCGGGTCTGCGGGGCCAGGTCGGCCGCGACGTCGTAGCCGTAGAGCATCTGCATCGGCTGCTTCTCCAGCCCCCAGGCCGAGTTGTTGCCGCACACCATGACCACCGGGAGGTCGTGCCGGACCAGGGTGTCCACGTCCATCAGCGACATCCCGGCCGCCCCGTCGCCGAGCAGCAGCACCACCTGTGCGGACGGCCGGGCGATGCGGGCCGCGATGGCCGAGCCGAGCCCGGCCCCGAGGCAGCCGTAGGGGCCAGGGTCGAGCCAGCCGCCGGGCCGCTTCGGCTCGATGAACTTGCCGGCGAACGACACGAAGTCACCGCCGTCTCCGATCACCACGGAGTCGTCGGCCAGCCGGGGGACCAGCTCGCCGTAGATGCGGGCCGGGTGGATCGGGTCCGCCTCGGAGCGCAGCAGCTCGGCGTCGCGCTCGACCCCGGCGGCGACGGCGTCCTGCAGGTCGGAGACCCAGGCGGACCAGTCCGGCTTGCGGGGCTGGCTCTCCAGGGCGGCCTGCACCCCGTCGATGACCGAGGTCAGGTCCCCGGACGCGGACGCGGCCAGCTCGGCGTGCCGCGAGACCTGACCGGGGGAGTCGGCCAGGTGCACGACCTGTGCCTGCGGCGCCCCGTCCTTGCCGCCGAAGGTGCCGTAGCCGAGCCGGAAGTCGAGCGGGGTGCCCACCACGACGACCAGGTCGCTGGTGCCCAGGGCCTTGCCGCGGGCCTTGGTGACCAGCTGCGGGTGCCCCCCGGGTATCACCCCGCGGCCCATGCCGTTGGTGACCACCGGGATGCCGGTCTGCTCCACGAAGCGCAGCGCGGCCTCCTCGGCACCATCGGCCCACACGTCGGTGCCGAGCACCAGGACCGGCCGCGACGCACCGGCCAGCAGCGCGCCGACCTTCGTCAACGCATCCGGGTCGGCCTCGAGCCGCTGCCGGGGGCGTACGACGGGCCGGTCGACCGCGGCCTTGTCGAAGAACTGGTCCATCGGCACGTCGAGGAAGGTCGGGCCGCGGTGCGAGGACCCGGCCACCGTGAACGCCTCGTCGACGGCGCCGGCGATCTCGGCGACCTGGTGCACGGTGTGCGCGAGCTTGGTCACCGGTGCGAGCAGCGGCGGGTGGTCGAGCTCCTGCAGGCTGCCCATGCCCCACCGGTTCGCCGGCGCCCGGCCGCCGACCACGACCAGCGGCGACCCGCTGAACTGGGCCTGCGTGATCGCGCTGACCCCGTTGGTCACGCCCGGTCCGGCGGTCAGCACGGCGAGGCCCGGCACCCGGGTCAGCTTGCCGAGCGCCTCGGCCGCGAACACCGCGGTCTGCTCGTGCCGCACGTCGAGGATCCGCATCGGCGGCTCGGCATTGACCGCTCCGTCGTACATCGGGAAGACGTGGGCGCCGGACAGCGTGAACAGGGTGTCCACGCCGTGGGCTGCGGCGACGGCCACGGCGTGCTCACCACCGTGCCCCTCGGTCGTTCCGGTGCCGGTCGCGGTGTCGGTCGGGGGCGGGGTGACGTCGCTCATACGGCTGAGGTTACCGGGTGGTAGGTGCTGTGCCCGGCTCCGCGTCCAGCACGTCCTCGACGCCACGGTCGCCGGCGTCCGCGTGGTAGTCGCTCGGCGAGGTCTGGTCGACCCCCTCGGCCACCTTGAGCCCGCGGAACACGAAGGTCAGCACCACAGCGACGATCACGTTGATCACGAACGCTGTCAGCGCGATGTAGCCCTTGGTGTCCGTGAACGGGATGACCTGCAGCGGGCCGCCGAAGTGGCTGCCGGGCTTGCCGGGGGCGGCCACCATGTACGCCGTCCAGGTGCCGTAGACCATGCCCACGGCCCACCCGCCGAGCAGGGCCCAGCGGTGGAACCAGCGGGTGTAGAGCGCGAACACCAGGGTCGGCATCGTCTGCAGGATCCAGACGCCGCCGAGCAGCTGGAAGTTGATCGCCAGCTCGGTGGGCAGGCCCAGCACGAAGGCGAGCGCACCGAACTTCACGACCAGCGAGATCAGCTTGCTCTGCGTGGCCTCCTGCTTGGGGGTGGCGTCGGGGTTGATGAACGCCTTGTAGATGTTGCGGGTCCACAGGTTCGCCGCGGCGATGGACATGATCGCCGCCGGGACCAGGGCACCGATCGCGATGGCCGCGAAGGCGATGCCGGCGAACCAGCTCGGGAACTCCTGCTGGAACAGCGCGGGCACCGACTGCTGCGCGTTCGTGACGTTGATGCCCGCAGCGATGGCCGCGAAGCCGAGCAGGGCGAGCAGGCCGAGCAGGAAGGAGTACGCCGGCAGCAGCGCCGCGTTGCGCCGGATCACCGAGCGGTTCTTGGACGCGAGCACACCGGTCAGCGAGTGCGGGTACATGAACAGCGCCAGCGCCGAGCCGAGGGCGAGTGACGCGTAGGCCCAGTGCGCCGCGGCGGGCGGGATGATGCCCTTGCCCTGGGCGGTGCCGGCCGCGATCGCGTCCGCGTTCTCCTTGTTGAAGGAGGCGAACGAGTCCCGGGCCGCGGCGAAGATGCCGTCCCATCCGCCGAGCTGCGTCGGCAGGTAGAACACCGCGGCCAGGATCACGATGTAGATCAGGGTGTCCTTGACGAACGCGATCAGCGCCGGTGCGCGCAGCCCCGAGGCGTAGGTGTACGCCGCGAGCACCGCGAACGCGATCAGCAGGGGCGCGTCCTTCGCCAGCCAGGACGAGTCCTCGTTGCCGCCGATGCCCATCACCTCGAGCACCACCTGGATGCCGACGAGCTGCAGGGCGATGTAGGGCATCGTGGCCAGCAGGCCGGTGACCGCCACGGCCAGGGCCAGCGGCTTGGAGTCGAACCGGCCCCGGACGAAGTCGGCGGGCGTGACGTAGCCGTGCCGGTGCGAGACCGACCAGAACCGTGGCAGGAAGATGAAGATGATCGGGTAGAGCACGATCGTGTACGGCACCGCGAAGAAGCCGACCACGGAGCCGGCGTACAACGTCGCGGGCACGGCGATGAACGTGTACGCGGTGTAGATGTCACCGCCGATCAGGAACCACGAGATGAACGTGCCGAAGCCGCGACCGCCCAGGCCCCACTCGTCGAGGTTGTCCAGGGTGTCGCCGCGGCGCCAGCGGGCCGCCATGAAACCCATCACCGTGACCAGCACGAAGAAGAACAGGAAGATGCCGAGCTCGACGGCGTTGACGTCCTTCATCAGCGCTCACCCTCGCGGTCCTGGTCGCCGGCCGGCTCGGCCGGGAGCCCGAAGGCCTCGCGGTCCTGGGCGGTGGCGCGCAGGGACAGGCGGAACGCCACGAAGGTCAGCAGCGAGACGACCGGGATCAGCGCGAACTGGAACCAGTAGAAGAACGGGAAGCCCCACAGCGTGGGGGTCTCCGAGTCGTACAGCCCGACCAGCAGCGGCACGACGATGCCGACCGCGAGGAGTACGGCCACCACCGCCCAGGCTCTCGTGGTACGGCGCCGCGGTGCTCCCGGACGCCTCTCCGACGCAGGGTTCCGGTCCGACATTGCGTTCCACCTCCGAGTGAGCGAACAACCGAAATGACGCTAGCCACCCCAGCAGCATTTCGGAAGTAGCGGCGCGCGGTCGGACCGGTCCGTCTTGGTGGCGGGTCAGCGCAGGTAGCGCGGGTTCGCGTCGCGCAGGTGCTCGATGAGGACGAGCAACAGGTCGGCGCGGCAGGCCGGTGGCTGGGGGGCCAGGGCCAGCTGCAGGTAGAGCGCACGGAGGTAGGACTGCACGTTCCCCGAGACCAGGAACGGGTCGTCGTCGCCCTCGAACCGGGGCCGGGACTTGGCGGCCAGTCGGGCCACCCAGGGCTCGAGCACCTCGAGGCCGACCAGGTCGCGGCGCAGGATCAGCATCGTCGCCTGGGCCAGCCGGTCGTCCTCGGCGTGCACGAACCGGGCCGTCGTCGGGGTGAGCAGCCTGTCGGCGAGCACGTCGAGCAGCACGGTCAGCTCGAGGCGGCCCATCACGGCGGCCTGGGAGAGCACCCCGAGGGCGTCGGCGCCGTGCGCGAGAGCGTGGGCCCAGCCCTTGCCCGGCACGAACCCCCGCAGGTCCCGCTCGCGGACCAGCCAGCCGGCGATCCGGTCACCCCAGCGCAGCACGGTCTCGTCGGGCACGCCGCCGCGGTCGGCAGCCAGGGTGCTGGCCCGCTCGATGCACTCGGCGAGGACCAGTGCGGAGAAGCTGCGTCGGAAGACGGTGTCGGTGCCCTGCTCGCCGACGCCCACCGTGAGACCGGCGGTCATCCCGTCCCCGAGCCCCTCGAGCAGGTCGTCGTACACACCCTCGGACACCCAGGTGGCCAGTGTCGGGTAGGCGATCTCGTCGCGGAGGTAGGGGTCTGCGGAGCCCAGCATCGTGGTCAGCTCGGCCGTCAGGTCGGCCAGCGGCCGGTCGGCGGGGACCTTGTGCCCCTCCGCCACGACACGGTCCCAGAACGCCGACTCCATGGGGCCATCCTGCCACTCTCGGGCGGGGGCGTAAGGAGCGGGCTGGCCCTCCTATGCTGACCTGCGTGCCGTCGCTGACCGAGCTCGTCCGGGCCCACACCGACCTCGACTCCGAGGACGTGGCGTGGCTCCAGCTGCTGCTCGCGGACTGGCAGATCATCGCGGACCTGTCCTTCGCCGACCTGGTGCTGTGGCTGCCGGACCGCGAGGGCAACGGCTACTGGGCGGTGGCCCAGATGCGCCCGACGACCGGCCCGACGGCGTACGTCGACGACCTGGTCGGCGCGTTCGTCCCGAAGGGGCGGCGTCCCTTGCTGGATGCGGCGCACGAGCAGCAGCGGGTGGCCCGCGAGGGCGACCCGGAGTGGCGCGACGACATCCCGGTCCGGGTCGAGGCGATCCCGGTCCGCCGGGGGGACCGGATCCTGGGCATCATCGGCCGCAACACCAACCTGCTCGGCGTCCGCACGCCGAGCCGGCTCGAGCTGTCCTACCTGCAGACCGCCACCGACCTGACCCAGATGATCGCGCACGGGCACTTCCCGTTCCCGGGCCAGCGCTCGGACCACGCCGACTCGCCGCGGGTGGGCGACGGTTTCGTGCGCATCGACGCGACCGGGCGGGTGACCTACGCCAGCCCGAACGCCCTGTCGGTCTACCGCCGGCTGGGGCTGGCCGCCGACCTGACCGGGCTGAACCTGGCCGACACGACCCGCGAGCTGGTGCCGCCCGCCCGCCGGCCGGACGAGGAGACGCTCAGCGCGGTGCTCGGCGGTACGGCGCCGCGGGACACCGAGATCGGCGGCGACGACACGGTGCTGATCCTGCGGGCGATCCCGCTGCGTCCGACAGGGGAGCACCTCGGCGCGCTGGTGCTGCTGCGGGACGTGACCGACCTGCGCCGGCGGGACCGGGAGCTGGTCACCAAGGACGCGACGATCCGGGAGATCCACCACCGGGTGAAGAACAACCTGCAGACCGTCGCGGCCCTGCTCCGGCTGCAGGCGCGCCGGATCGACGTACCCGAGGGGAGGGAGGCGCTCGAGGAGGCCGTCCGGCGGGTGGGCTCGATCGCGATCGTGCACGAGACGCTCAGCCAGGCCTTCGACGAGTTCGTCGACTTCGACGACGTCGCCGACCGGCTCCGGGTGATGGTCACCGAGGTGAGCTCGCGCGGCGGGTCGGTCCGGTCCACCCGGGTGGGCAGCTTCGGCACGATCACCGCCGAGACGGCCACGCCGCTGGCGATGGTGCTCACCGAGGTGCTGCAGAACGCCGTGGAGCACGGGTTCGGCGAGGGGGCGGGCACGATCACGCTGACCGCCCAGCGTCTGGTCGGCCGGCTGCGGGTCACCGTCGAGGACGACGGGGTCGGGCTGCCGGCCGACTTCGACCTGGACGGGTCGACGAGCCTGGGGCTGTCGATCGTGCGGACGCTCGTGGAGTCGGAGCTCGACGGTCAGCTGGAGATCGGTCCGGGGCCGCAGGGCGGCACCCGGGTGATGTTCGACATCCCGGTCTGAGCCGACCGGGCGGCCTGCCAGGGCCCGGGACTCAGGCGGTGCGCACCTTGGCGCGGGCGTTGCGGCGCTTCAGGGCGCGACGCTCGTCCTCGCTCATCCCGCCCCAGACACCGTGGTCCTGTCCTGCCTCGAGCGCCCAGGCGAGGCACTGTTCGCGCACGTCGCAACGACGGCACACCTGCTTGGCCTCCTCGATCTGGAGGATGGCCGGACCGGTGTTGCCGATCGGGAAGAACAGCTCCGGGTCCTCGTCGAGGCACGCAGAGCGGTGGCGCCAATCCATGGCGGACGACTCCTTCTTCAGTCGGTGGTGGCGGCGGGGTGGCCGACAGCTGTACGTGGTGCGTGTGGCGTCCCCTGTTGTGAACGCTTTCACGAAGTCCGACCCGCTGCAGGTTCAACAGCTGCGGGGCAGGGCGGCCATCATCGTGACAGGTCCAATACGCCTGATGACCGATGACTAGCGTCGCAAGAGTTGAGTGCTCTATCAACCCTTCGTGATGGTCACGTTGGTCACAGCGCATGACACTAACGGACCATGTCGCAGTTTCCCAGGCCCATCTAGCCCGCGAGTCGTGTTTCTCCCGGGGCTGCATGGAGGGCCGGGCAGCAGGGAACGGCTTCCCCGGGCGACCCGCGTCGCGGGCGTCTGCGTAGCATCCACTCCCGTGACGACCCCCGAACAGCCCCCGCTGCCGAGCCCCGACCGGGGCCGCCTACCGGCCCCGCTCGTCGTGGCCGCGTCCCTGGTCGCCGTCGAGGCGGTCTGCCTGGTGCTGTTCGGCCTCGCCGAGCTCCGTTCCCTGACGACCACCAAGCTGGCGATGGGGATCACCACCTCGCTGTTCTTCGCCGTGTACGGCGTCGGGCTCGGCGTGTTCGCGTGGCTGCTGCACCGGCGCCGGTCCTGGGTGCGGGCGCCCGTCGTGCTCGCCCAGCTGATCCAGCTCGGGGTGGCTTGGAGCTTCCGCTCCGGCGACACCGCGTTCGTCTCGGTGCTGCTCACCATCGTCGCCGTCCTCGTGCTGGTCGGCGTCTTCCACCCGGCATCGCTGGCCGCGCTCGCCGAGGCCGACGAGGAGCAGGGGCGCTAGTCCCCGGTCAGCGCCCCGCCTCGAGCGAGTCGCGCAGCCGCTCGAGGGTGCGCGCCAGCAGCCGGGACACGTGCATCTGGGAGATGCCGATCTCCGCGGCGATCTGTGACTGGGTCATCCCGCGGAAGAACCGCAGGGTCAAGATGTGCTTCTCGCGGGGGTCGAGCGCCTCGAGCAGCGGCTTGATCGTCTCCCGGTTCTCCACGTGCTCGAGCGCCTCGTCGTCGCCGCCGATCACGTCGATCATCGACAGCGCGCTGTCGTCGCTGGAGTCGGGCGCGTCCAGGGACAGCGTCGAGTAGGCGTTGGAGGACTCCAGCCCCTCGATGATCTCCTCGTCCGAGACCCCGATCATCTGGGCCAGCTCGGACACGGTGGGGGAGCGGCCGTGCCTCTGGGTGAGCTCGGCGGTGGCCGAGGTGATCGACAACCGCAGCTCCTGCAGCCGGCGGGGCACCCGGATCGCCCAGCCGCGGTCACGGAAGTGCCGCTTGATCTCGCCGACGATGGTCGGAGTGGCGTACGTCGAGAACTCCACGCCACGCTCGGTGTCGAACCGGTCGATCGCCTTGATCAGGCCGATCGTGCCGACCTGGAGCAGGTCGTCGAAGGGCTCCCCGCGGTTGACGAACCGCCGCGCGAAGTGCTCGACGAGCGGCAGGTGCAGGTGCACCAGCTCGTCGCGGAAGTGGCTGCGCTCGACCTCGCTGATCCCGTCCTCACCGAGGCTCGCGAACAGCTCGGCGCTCCTGGCTCGCATCTGAACCAGGTCGCCGTTCCCTTCACGTGTACTACCCCCTACCACGCCTACTCCGCGTCGGACGTTCCGCGGGCCAGCGTGACCGTCAGCTTGTCGCCGTGCACGTCGGCCGCGACCTCGTTGGTCAGGGCTGCCAGCACGGTCCAGGCGAAGCCGTCCCGGTTCGGCGGCCGGGGCGAGTCGCACTCGGCGGTGACCGCGACGGTCAGCTTCGAGGCCTGGAGGTCGAACGTGCAGGTCAGGTCGGAGTTCTCCCGGGCCTGCGGGAGGACCATCGCGCACGCCTCGTCGACGGCGATCCGGAGGTCCTCGATGTCGTCGAGGGTGAAGTCGAGACGGGCCGCGAGTCCGGCCGTGGCCGTGCGCAGCACAGCCAGATAGGCGCTGTCAGCCGGGATCCGGAGCTCTACGTCCGGGTGGTTCTGTCCCACGTCGGTGGCTACCCCTTCATCGCTCTCATCGCGAAGGGGTCGGACGCTCTCGCGCCCGACCCCACGTGCGTCGATCTGTGTCTGTCTGACGAGACTCGGAGAAGTCTCTCAGGACTTCTTGGTCTCCCAGAAGATTTCGGCAATCTCGTCGATCTTCGCCAGCAGGTCGTCGGCGACCTTGGCGTCGAGCGAGCCCTTGGCGCCGGTGGCGCCGGCCAGCTTGGTCGCCTCGTTGACGAGCTGGTGCAGCTGCGGGTACTTCTCGAAGTGCGGCGGCTTGAAGTAGTCGGTCCACAGCACCCAGAGGTGGTGCTTCACGAGCTCGGCCCGCTGCTCCTTGATGATGATGGCGCGGGTGCGGAAGTCGGGGTCGTCGTTGTCGTCGACCTTGGCGATGATGCCCTTGATCGACTCGGCCTCGATGCGTGCCTGGGCCGGGTCGTAGACGCCGCAGGGCAGGTCGCAGTGTGCCTGGACTTCGAGGATCGGTGCGAACAGTCGCGCGAACATGCGGGTCCTTTCGTCAGGAAATGATGACGCCGACTGCGACACTACTCCGGGCTCCGCTCGGGAATGCCGGTGGGCCGACAGGCGGCGGTACGAGCACGCGAGGGAGTACCCATGCACCTCTCCAGCATGCGCCGGTTGCTGGCCTCCTGGGGTCTGGCGGTGGTCCGGGGCAGGTCGATGCAGCCCACGATGTACGACGGCGACCGGCTGCTCGTGCGGCACGGCGCGACCCCGCGGGTCGGTGACGTGGTCGTCGTACGCCTGCCGGACGGGGTGGTCGCGGTGAAGCGGGCGACGATGCGCCGAGACGGTGGATGGTGGGTGGAGCGCGACAACCCGGCCGAGGGCGTCGACTCCTGGCAGGTCGGCGCGATCGCGGAGACCGATGTGCTGGCCGTGGTGCGGGCCCGGGTCTGGCCGCTGCGCAGGCCCCGGCTGAACCGTCCCTGAGAGTGTTCCTGAGCCGGTCGGGCCGTGTTGTCTGCGTCACAGCCGTCTCGCAGACTGCTCCACCCGAGACAGAGGTGGGCGCGGCATGGTTGCATCGGCTCCGATGTCACAGATCCCTGAGCCCACCGAGTCCGCCGCGCTGCGAGCGAACGACCCTGTCTTCGACCTGCACCTCGGCGGCAAGATGGAGATCGCCTCGACCGTCGCGCTCGTCGGCCCTGACGACCTCTCGATGGCCTACACCCCGGGCGTGGCCCGGGTGTGCGAGGCGATCGCCGCGGAGCCTGCGCTCGTCGACGACTACACCTGGGTCTCCAACACGGTGGCCGTGGTGACCGACGGTACGGCGGTGCTCGGGCTCGGCGACATCGGGCCGGCCGCAGCGATGCCGGTCATGGAGGGCAAGGCGGTCCTGTTCAAGCAGTTCGGCGGCGTGGACGCCGTACCCATCTGCCTGGCCACCCAGGACACCGACGAGATCGTGGAGACGGTGGCGCGTCTGGCCCCCAGCTTCGGCGGGATCAACCTCGAGGACATCTCGGCCCCCCGGTGCTTCGAGATCGAGCGGCGGCTCAAGGAGATGCTGGACATCCCGGTCTTCCACGACGACCAGCACGGCACCGCCGTGGTGGCGCTCGCCGCGCTCGAGAGCGCGCTGCGGATCACCGGCCGCGACATCGGGAGGACCCGGGTGGTCATCTCCGGCGCCGGCGCTGCCGGGGTGGCCGTGGCCCGCATCCTGCTCGCCGCCGGCGTCACCGACCTCGCGGTCACCGACCGTCGGGGGGTGCTGCACTCCGGCCGGGGCGACCTCACCCCGGTCAAGCTCTCGCTGGCCCAGGACACCGCCGACCGCACCGGCCGCACCGGCCGGCTGGCGGACGCCCTGGACGGGGCCGACGTCTTCATCGGGGTCTCCGGCGGCATCGTCCCCGAGGAGGTCGTCGCCCGGATGGCCCCCGAGTCGATCATCTTCGGGCTCGCGAACCCGATCCCCGAGGTGCACCCCGAGGTGGCGCACCGGCACGCCCGGGTGGTCGCCACCGGGCGCTCTGACTACCCGAACCAGATCAACAACGTGCTCGCCTTCCCCGGCATCTTCCGTGGGGCGTTCGACGTACGCGCCACCGCGATCACCGAGGGCATGAAGCTCGCCGCTGCGAACGCCCTGGCCGCCCTGGTCGGGGAGGACCTGCGCGAGGACTACATCGTGCCGTCCCCGTTCGACCCGCGCGTGGGCCCTGCGGTGTCCGCGGCCGTCGCCGCCGCCGCGCGTGCCGACGGCGTCGCCCGCCGCTGACCGTCGACCCGGGGCTCGTGCTGGGTCGACCCGGGGCTTATGACCTGCGCCACAGAGGTCCCGGGCCATCCTCGCTAGGGTCGGGGGATGTTCGCTGTCTACGCCGAGTCCTTCTCCTCCGACGACCCGCTGTCCGCGCTCACGGTCGGTGAGCGGCCCGATCCCGTGGCCGAGGACGGGTGGACCACGGTCGACGTGAAGGCCGCCTCCCTCAACCACCACGACCTCTGGTCCCTGCGCGGTGTCGGCCTCAAGCAGGACGCCCTGCCGATGATCCTCGGCTGCGACGCCGCCGGGCTCGACGAGGACGGCAACGAGGTCGTCGTGCACGCGGTCGTCAGCGACCCGTCCTGGACCGGCGACGAGACGCTCGACCCGAAGCGTTCGCTGCTGAGCGAGCGCTACCAGGGCACGTTCGCCGACAAGGTCGTCGTACCCCGCCGCAACGTGGTGCCGAAGCCCACCTCGCTCAGCTTCGAGGAGGCCGCGTGCCTCCCGACGGCCTGGCTGACGGCCTACCGGATGCTCTTCACGCAGGGCGGTCTCAAGCCCGGCGACAGCGTGCTCGTCCAGGGCGCCGGCGGGGGCGTCGCGACGGCGCTGATCGCGCTCGGTCGTGCCGGCGGCCTCCGGGTCTACGCGACCAGCCGCGACGAGGCCAAGCGCAAGCGCGCCCTCGACCTCGGCGCACACGAGGTCTTCGAGAGCAACGCCCGGCTGCCCAAGCGGGTCGACGCGGTGATGGAGACCGTCGGCAAGGCCACCTGGTCGCACTCGATCAAGTCGCTGCGCCCGGGTGGCACGCTGGTGGTGTCGGGTACGACGAGCGGGCCGGACGTGGAGAACGCCGAGCTGACCCGGGTGTTCTTCCTGCAGCTGCGGGTGATCGGCTCGACGATGGGCACCCGCGCCGAGCTCGCGTCCCTGACCGAGCTGCTCGACGTGAGCGGCGTACGCCCGGTGATCGACCAGGTGCTGCCGATGGAGCGGGCCAAGGACGGGTTCGCCGCGATGGCCGGGGGCGACGTGTTCGGCAAGGTCGTCTTCACCCGCTGAGGCTCAGCCTCTGCGGATCCACGCTGTCCACGTGTTGGCGAGGTGGCTGTCGTTGTGCGGGTTGTCGAGGTAGACGTACGCCGGCTGCGTCGGTTCGACCTCGTCCTCCTGCGCCCAGATGTTCGCCGCCGTCGCACGGACGATGCGAGGGTTCTTCAGGCACGAGCGGGGGACGGTGACCCGCACGGTGGACCGGCTGTAGTCGATCCGGTGACCCACGGCGCAGCGCACCCTGCTGCCGTCCCGCCGGGTCACGGTCGCTCGTCCCGCCCACGCACCGGGCCTCGTCTCCACGGTGACCTCCCGGTAGAGCTTGGAGCCGGTCTGAAGCCGGGTGTAGTAGGCGTGGTAGATGCCGACCCGGGTGAGGGCTCGGAACCTGCTGGTCACCACGACGTTCCTCGGACCGTGCCGGAAGGTGGTCCGCAGCACGTCCCCCTCGGCGACGGGGGTGTAGACGTACCCACCCATGTCCGTCACCCGTCCCTGGAGGACGTCCCGGGCCTCGTCCCGGACGGTGCGCTCCGCGCCGAGCGCCGGGGCGGTGAACGAGAGGGAAAGAGCGGTTGCCAGAACTGTTCCGAGAAGGACGCGGCGCATGACGGGTCTCCGAGCCAGGTGAGGGGTGCGACTTCGGCGCAGACTAGCCCAAGGCGGGCTCGGCCGACGGAGACGCGGACCACCTGGCGGGTATCCGCCATCACGAGACACGGGTCAACCCGGCACGAGGCCCGGGTCAACCCGGCACGAGGCCCGGGTCGACCTACTCGTCGTCGGGGTCGTCGAGACGGGCCAGCCAGGTGGCGAGCCGCTCGACCGGCACCTCGAACTCGGGGAACGTGTCCACGAACTCCTGCAGCCGGTCGGCGACCCACGCCAGGGTGACCTCCTCATCACCCCGGCGCTTCTCGAGCTCCTCGAGACCACGGTCGGTGAAGTACATCGCTCAGGTCCGGCTCAGCTGAAGGCCTGCTGGATGAGCGCCTTCTGCTCCTCGATGTGCCGGGAGTGCTGGCCCACCGACGGCGAGGACGACTCCGGCCGGGACACCCGGTAGAACGGGATGCCGCCGAGCTCGGGGGTGAGGTTGAGCGCCATGTGCGGCCACGGGCCCATGTTGGCGGGCTCGTCCTGCACCCAGCGCACCTCCTTGAGGTTCGGGTACTTGCCCAGCTCGGCCTTGAGCTCCGCGACCGGGCGCGGGTAGAGCTGCTCGACGCGGACGATCGCCGTACGCGGGTCGTCGCCCTCCTGCTTCTTGCGCTCCACCATCAGGTCCCAGGTGATCCGGCCGCTGCACAGCAGCACCTTCTCCACGGCCCCCGCGTCGACCTGCGCGTCGCCGATCACCGGGCGGAAAGTGCCCTGGGTGAAGTCGGCGGGCTGCGAGGCAGCCTCCTTGCGCTTGAGCATCGACTTCGGCGTGAACACGATCAGCGGGCGGTGCTCCTCGCCGAGGGAGTGCTTGCGCAGCAGGTGGAAGTAGCTCGCCGGCGTGGACGGCTGCGCCACCACGAACGCCTCATCGGCCGCCATCGCCAGGAACCGCTCGATGCGCGCCGAGGAGTGGTCGGGACCCTGGCCCTCGTAGCCGTGCGGCAGGAGGAGTACGACGCCGGACTGCTGCCGCCACTTGGTGTGGCTGGAGGTGATGAACTCGTCGATCACGGTCTGGGCGCCGTTCACGAAGTCACCGAACTGCGCCTCCCACAGGACGAGCGCGTCGGGGCGCGCGACCGAGTAGCCGTACTCGAACCCGAGGACGGCGTACTCCGAGAGCAGCGAGTCGTAGACGTAGAACTGACCCTGGTCCTCGGTGAGGTTCGCCAGCGGCGTCCACTCGTCGGCGTTCTGCCGGTCGATGATCGTCGCGAACCGGGACACGAACGTGCCACGCCGCGAGTCCTGACCCGAGAGCCGGACCGGGCGACCGTCCATCAGCAGCGAGCCGAACGCCAGGATCTCGCCGGTGCCCCAGTCGATGGGGCCCTCGTTGATCGCGGCGGCACGGCGCTGGAGCTGGGGGAGCACCTTCGGGTGCACGGTGAAGCCCTCGGGGGCGTTCACGTGCGCGTCGGAGATCCGCTTGAGGGTCTCCATCGGGATCGCGGTGCCCTCCTCGAAGCCCCGCTTCTCCGGGTAGTCCGGGACGGTCGTCCACTCCTTGGGGCCCTGGCTCGCCTCGCGAACCTCGGTGAACACGCGCTCGAGCTGCTGCTGGTAGTCGCGGAGCACCTGCTCGGCCTCCTCGACCGTGATGTCGCCACGGCCGATGAGGGACTCGGTGTAGAGCTTGCGCACCGAGCGCTTCTGCTCGATGAGGTCGTACATCAGCGGCTGCGTGTACGACGGGTCGTCGCCCTCGTTGTGACCGCGGCGGCGGTAGCAGACGAGGTCGATGACGACGTCCTTCTTGAACGCCTGGCGGTACTCGAACGCGAGCCGGGCCACCCGGATGCACGCCTCCGGGTCGTCACCGTTCACGTGGAAGATCGGCGCCTGGACCATCCGGGCCACGTCGGTGCAGTACAGCGACGAGCGCGACGAGGCCGGCGAGGTGGTGAAGCCGACCTGGTTGTTGACCACCACGTGGATGGTGCCGCCGGTGCGGTAGCCCCGCAGCTGCGAGAGGTTGAGCGTCTCGGCGACCACACCCTGGCCGGCGAACGCGGCGTCGCCGTGCACGAGCAGCGGCAGCACCGGGAACGCGGCGCCCTTGTTGAGGACGTCCTGCTTGGCCCGGGCGATGCCCTCGAGCACCGGGTCGACGGCCTCGAGGTGGGACGGGTTCGCCGCCACCGACACCTTGATCTTGGCGCTGGAGCCCGCGGTGAACTCGCCCTCGGCGCCGAGGTGGTACTTCACGTCGCCGGAGCCCTGCACGGTGCGCGGGTCGATGTTGCCCTCGAACTCGCGGAAGATCTGGCTGTACTTCTTGCCGACGATGTTCGCGAGCACGTTGAGCCGGCCGCGGTGCGCCATACCGATGGTGACCTCGTCGAGGCCGTCCTCGGCCGCCGCCTCGCAGATCTCGTCGATCAGCGGGATGGTGGTCTCGCCGCCTTCGAGGCTGAACCGCTTCTGGCCGACGAACTTGGTCTGCAGGAAGGTCTCGAACGCCTCGGCCTGGTTGAGCTTCAGCAGGATGCGCAGCTGCTCCTCGCGGGGCGGCTTCACGTGCGGCACCTCGACGCGCTGCTGGATCCAGCGGCGCTGCTCCGGGTCCTGGATGTGCATGTACTCGATGCCGACGGTGCGGCAGTAGGAGTCACGCAGGATCCCGAGGATGTTGCGCAGCTTCATGAACCGCCGGCCCTCGCCGCCGAACGAGCCGGTGGCGAACTCGCGCTCGAGGTCCCACAGGGTGAGCCCGTGGGTCTCCACCTCGAGGTCGGGGTGGCTCCGCTGCTGGTACTCCAGCGGGTCGGTGTCGGCCATGATGTGGCCGCGCACGCGGTAGGCGTGGATCAGCTCGAGGATGCGCGCCTGCTTGCTGATCTCGTCGTCGTGGCTGGCCGAGATGTCCTTGGCCCAGCGGATCGGCTCGTAGGGGATCCGCAGCGCCCGGAAGATCTCGTCGTAGAAGTCGTCCTCGCCGAGCAGCAGCCCGTGCACGCGCTTGAGGAACTCCCCGGACTGGGCGCCCTGGATGACCCGGTGGTCGTACGTCGACGTCAGCGTCATGACCTTGCTGACCGCGTTGCGGGTGAGTGTCTCCTCGGAGGCGCCCTGGTACTCCGGCGGGTAGTCCATCGACCCGACGCCGATGATCGTGCCCTGGCCCTTCATCAGCCGCGGCACGGAGTGGTTGGTGCCGATCGTGCCGGGGTTGGTGAGGCTGATCGTGGTGCCCTGGAAGTCGCTGACCGCGAGCTTGTTGTTGCGTGCCTTGCGGACGATGTCCTCATACGCGGTCCAGAAGCCGGCGAAGTTCATCGCCTCGGCGGCCTTGATCGAGGGGACCAGGAGCTGACGGGTCCCGTCGGGCTTCGGCAGGTCGATCGCCAGGCCGAGGTTGATGTGCGCGGGGGTGATGAGGTTCGGCTTGCCGTCGACGACGTCGAAGCCGTTGTTCATCTCGGGCATCGACTTGAGCGCCTTCACCAGGGCGTAGCCGATGATGTGCGTGAACGACACCTTGCCGCCGCGGGCGCGGGAGAGGTGGTTGTTGATCACGATCCGGTTGTCGATGAGCAGCTTGACCGGGACGGACCGCACGCTGGTGGCCGTCGGCACGGTGAGGCTGGCGTCCATGTTCTGCGCGGTGCGGGCCGGGGCGCCTCGCAGAACGGTCAGGGTCGGCTCGTCGCTGGCCTCCGCCTTCGCGGGCGCGGCCGGCTCCTTGGGCACCGGGCTCGTCGTCGACGGCTGGGCCGGCCGGGCGTCGGCGCGGGGGCTCTTGTTGCTGGGCGGCGCGGCCTTGGCGGACGAGGTGTCGGCCGGCTTGGCCGGAGCCTTCGCAGCCGGCTTGTCGGCAGCCTTCTCGGCGGTCTTCTCAGCAGCCTTCGGGGCGCTGGTCGGAGCCGGCGCCTTCGCGGCCGCCGGCTTGGGGGCGGTGGTGGTGCCCCCGTCGGGAACGGACCCGCCGTTGGTCGAGCCGGACTTGTCCGGAGCGTTGTTCTTGAAGAAGTCCCACCAGACCTTGTCGACGCTGTTCGGGTCACGCTGGTACTGCTCGTACATCTCGTCCACGAGCCACTCGTTCGCGCCGAACGCGGCTAGCGGGTTGTCGGCAGACTCGCTGTCGACAGGGGATGCGCCTTTCGAAGACTCGGCCACGGCCTGGATCGCCTCTTCCGATGTATTTCCGTCATGAATCTCTAGGGTGGGAACGGCTACCAGGCTAGACCTTCGTGACAACTCGGCGCAGCCGGGATCGCCTGCTGGCGGCCAGGTGTTGCGAGGGTCACCAAATCGTCCTTGTCCCGGACCGACCAGGGAAGAAGCGAGCTGCGTGAAACCCCGATCCAGGTTGCCTGCAACGGCGGTGCTGAGCCTCGCCGTGCTGGCCGGCACGGCCGGTTGCACCGGCGACCCCGAGCCCGCCGCGAAGCCCACCCCGAGCGCGTCCCCGACCCCCTCGGCCACCCCGGCGCCGCCCCCGTCGGTGCCGATGAAGGTGGTGGTGACCCGGGTCTCCGGCAAGCTGCCCGCCAAGTCCCGGCCCGCCCTGGAGGCGAACGTCGCCAGGACGCTGTCGGCGTACGTGGACGCGGCCTTCCTCGAGGGCGACTACCCCCGGTCGGACTTCACCCGCTCGTTCGGCTCGTTCACGCCGGGCGCCGCCCGCGACGCGCGTCGCGACCAGGGGCTGCTGACCAACCAGCAGCTCGGACCGACGACCGAGTCGGTGCGGGCCACCCGGCGTGCGGCGTACCTCTCGGTGCTGGCACCCAACAAGGTGGCCGCCGGGGTCACCGCCAACGTCGACCTGGTCTTCGTGGTGGACCGCGGCGACCAGCCCGCCCAGCAGGTGCGGCTCGCCGGCCGGCTGCTGCTGACCCGGGCCAGGTCGGGCGGCTGGTCGATCTTCGGCTACGACCTGCACCGTTCGGACACCCCGAGGAGTGGTTCCTGATGACCCGACCGACGCGACTGCGCTGGTCCTCCGTACGCCGCGTCCTGGTCCTCGGCGTGGTGCTCGCCGTCGCGGCCGTGGTGATGCCCGCGTCGACGGTCCGGCACACCGACGCGACGCTGGTGAAGGTGCGCACGGCCCAGCGTGTCGACCACCCCCGCCACGTGGTCTGGATCCTCTGCCTCGGCTCGGACGCCCGTCCCGGCCAGCGCCTGACCGGCACCCGCGCGGACGCGATCCAGCTCGTCGGCCTGAACCTCGAGACCGGGGCAGGCACGATGATCGGCATCCCGCGCGACTCGTACGTCGACGTCCGCGGCCACGGCCGCAACAAGATCAACGCGTCGATGTTCTTCGGCGGCCCGCAGCTGATGGCCGACTCGGTGGGCCGGCTGGTCGGCGTCCGCCCCGACTACGTGTTCACCACCGGCTTCCTGGGCTTCCGGGGCATGGTCCGCGCGATCGACGGGGTGACGGTGAACTCCAGGTTCTCCTTCTCCGACCCGGTCCGGCCCCAGGGGTACAAGAAGGGCAGGAACAAGCTCAACCCGTTCCAGGCCCTGATCTTCGGACGGGTGCGGCATCCGCTGCCGCGCGGTGACTTCGACCGCTCCGCCAACCAGCAGGAGCTGCTGCGCAGCATCCTGCGCAAGGTGCGCACCAACGAGTCGCGGCCCGGGTACATGGAGAAGGGCCTGCTGGCCTCGGTGAAGTACATGAACACCGACCTGAGGCCCTCGGAGCTGTTCCGGCTGGCCCAGGCGGTCACCGCGATCAAGCCGGGCAGGCTCAAGGGCTGCGTGGTGAGTGGTCCGACCGGCTCGGCCGGAGCGGCGAGCGTGGTGTTCCCGGACGTGGGCCAGGCGAAGCGGCTGGGCAACGACGCCCGCAAGGACGGAACGCTGGACCACGGCTGCTGAGCCGTGAATGAGCCAGGTAGGCGAAGGGCGCCCCCGGTAGGATTCGAACCTACGCACCCGCCTCCGGAGGGCGGTGCTCTATCCCCTGAGCTACGGGGGCTCATGGTGCGGGACGAGCGTACATGACATGAGGGGACCCGTGATGACGGGCATCATCAGCAAGGCGGCAGGGACCCGCAACGGGCCCCTCCGGGTGCTCGTCGTGGACGACTCCGAGGCCATCCGCGAGCTGATCGCGGTGAACCTCGAGCTCGAGGGGTACGACGTCCGCTCGGCCGCCGACGGCCTGCTCGGGCTCGACCTGGTGGCCACGTGGCGGCCGGACGTGATCACGCTCGACGTGGTGATGCCGCACCTCGGCGGCTTCGAGACCCTCGAGCGGCTCCGCGCAGATCCGGCCACCGCGTGCATCCCGGTGGTCATCGTGACCGGACGGGCGCAGGCGGCGGACCGCGCACGAGGCGACGCCCTCGGTGTCGACGCCTACCTGTCCAAGCCGTTCGAGCCGGCCGAGCTGGTCGCCGTCGTCGGCGGCCTCGCGCGGGCCGGCCGCTAGCCCGCCCAGCGACATCCGGGTGAGGACGCCTCGGTCCCGCCGATACCCTTGACCGGTGACTCCTGAACAGCTGTCGGCCGCGATCGTCCAAGCCCTGACCGCCCTCACCGAGGAGGGTGCCCTGCACCTGCCCGACGGCGTGCCGGGCACGGTGGTCGTCGAGCGACCGCGCAGCAAGGAGCACGGCGACTACGCGACCAACGTCGCCCTCCAGCTCGCGAAGAAGGCCGGCGTCCCGCCGCGTGACCTCGCCGGCCTCCTAGCCGCCAAGCTCGGCGACAGCGACGGGATCGCCTCGGTCGAGATCGCTGGTCCGGGGTTCCTCAACGTGCGGGTCGAGGCCGGTGCACAGGGCGCCGTCGCCGCGCAGGTGGTGGCCGCCGGTGCGTCGTACGGCGCCGGGGACCAGTTCGCGGGCGAGAAGGTCAACCTCGAGTTCGTCTCGGCCAACCCGACCGGCCCGATCACGCTCGCGTCCGCACGGTGGGCCGCCGTCGGTGACGCGATCGCCCGGGTGCTGGAGTTCGCGGGCGCCGACGTGACGCGGGAGTACTACTTCAACGACCACGGTGCGCAGATCGACCGGTTCGCCCGGTCGCTGCTGGCCCGGGCGAAGGGGCAGGACGTCCCCGAGGACGGCTACGCCGGCCAGTACATCGACGAGATCGCCCAGAACGTCCTGTCCGCGCAGCCGGACGTCCTCGACCTGCCCGACGCCGAGGCGCAGGAGGTGTTCCGGGCGGTGGGCGTGGGTCTGATGTTCTCCGAGATCAAGCAGACGCTGCACGACTTCGGGGTGGACTTCGACGTCTACTTCCACGAGAACAACCTGCACGAGTCGGGCGCCGTCGAGCGGGCGATCAAGCGGCTCACCGAGATGGGCAACACCTACGAGAAGGACGGTGCACTGTGGCTGCGCACCGAGAAGTACGGCGACGACAAGGACCGGGTGATCATCAAGTCCGACGGTCAGGGCGCCTACATCTCCGGTGACCTCGCCTACTACCTCGACAAGCGCGAGCGCGGCTTCGACCGGTGCCTGATCCTGCTCGGGGCCGACCATCACGGGTACGTCGGACGGCTGGAGGCCATGTGCGCGGCCTTCGGGGACGAGCCCGGCAAGAACCTCGAGGTGCTCATCGGCCAGATGGTGAACCTGCTCAAGGACGGGAAGCCGCTGCGGATGTCCAAGCGGGCCGGCACGGTGATCACCCAGGTCGACCTGGTGGACGCGATCGGGGTCGACGCTGCGCGCTACGCCCTGGCGCGGTTCACCACCGACACCAACATCGACATCGACCTGGACCTGTGGGCGAGGCAGACCAGCGACAACCCGGTGTTCTACGTGCAGTACGCCCACGCCCGGCTGTCGGCCATCCTCCGCAACGCCGCGGACCTCGGGATCGCGCCGGCCGAGGGCGAGGCGTTCGACCCGTCGCTGCTCGCCCACGAGAAGGAGGGCGACCTGCTCCGGGCGCTCGCGGAGTTCCCGCGGGTGGTTGCCGCGGCCGCGCAGCTGCGGGAGCCGCACCGGGTCGCGCGCTACCTCGAGGACACCGCCTCGAAGTTCCACAAGTTCTACGACTCGTGCCGGGTGCTGCCGATGGGCGATGAGGAGCCCGGCCCGATCCACGGCGCGCGGCTGCTGCTGGTCGCCGCTACCCGGACGGTCGTCGCCAACGGCCTGCGGCTGCTCGGGGTCTCCGCCCCCGAGCGGATGTAGCGCATGGCTCCCCGAGAAGGAATGCTCTGATGCGCGCCCACGAAGCCGGCTGGGCGCACGCCGAGGGTGCCCGGGGGCCGTCCTGGCTCCGGCTGCCGTCCGACGTCAACCGGCTGGTCCCGCTGCTGTGGTCCGCGACCGCGCGCAAGAACGACGACGGCGCCCTGGAGGTCGGCGGCGTGGACCTGCGGGCCCTCGTCGCCGAGCACGGGTCCCCGGCCTACGTCCTGGACGAGGCCGACTTCCGGGCCCGTGCCCGGGCGTTCCGCGAGGCGTTCGGCGACTACGACGTGTTCTACGCCGGCAAGGCGTTCCTGTGCACGACCGTCGCCCGCTGGGTAGCCGAGGAGGGCCTGTGCCTCGACGTCTGCTCGGCCGGTGAGCTGACCGTCGCGCTGCGGGCCGGCTTCGACCCGGCGCGGATCGGCTACCACGGCAACAACAAGACGACCGACGAGCTGCGCCGCGCGGTGACCGCCGGGGTGGGGCGGATCGTCGTGGACTCCTTCCACGAGATCGACCGGCTCGCCGCCGTCGCCGAGGAGCTCGGCCTGCCGGCCCGGGTGATGATCCGGGTGACCGCGGGCGTCGAGGCGCACACCCACGAGTACATCGCCACCGCGCACGAGGACCAGAAGTTCGGCTTCTCGATCACCTCGGGCGACGCGCTGGACGCCGTACGCCGCGTGCTGGACGCCCCCGGACTGGAGCTGCTCGGGCTGCACTCCCACATCGGGTCGCAGATCTTCGACACCTCCGGCTTCGAGGTCGCGACGCGACGGGTCCTCGCCCTGCACGCCCAGGTCTCCGGCGAGCTCGGCGTGACCCTGCCGGAGATGGACCTCGGCGGCGGCTTCGGCATCGCCTACACCACCCAGGACGACCCGTCCGACCCGGCGCAGCTGGCCACCGAGCTCACCAAGATCGTCGAGCACGAGTGCCGGGCGCTCGGCGTCGAGGTCCCCGCACTGTCCATCGAGCCGGGCCGGGCGATCGTCGGCCCGTCGGTGTGCACGGTCTACGAGGTCGGCACCGTCAAGGAGGTCGGGCTCGACGCCGGCGCCCAGCGCACCTACGTGTCGGTCGACGGCGGGATGAGCGACAACATCCGTACGGCGCTGTACGACGCCGACTACTCCTGCACGATCGCCTCGCGCCACTCGGACGCGGAGCCGGTCCTGGGACGCGTGGTCGGCAAGCACTGCGAGGCCGGCGACATCCTGGTCAAGGACGAGTTCGTTCCGGGGGACCTGCGGCCCGGGGACCTGCTCGCCGTGCCGGGTACCGGTGCCTACTGCCGGTCGATGGCGAGCAACTACAACCACGCGCTGCGACCTCCGGTGGTCGCCGTGCACGACGGGACGAGCACGGTCGTCGTACGCCGCGAGACCGAGGAAGATCTGCTGCGAACCGACGTGGGGGCCTGAGCATCTCAGGCTCCGGACGACGACCGGGGATTTCTGCGCGCCGCGCGGCGATGGCCCAAGATGAGACGTCGAGATCCACCGCTCGACGAGGACCGGAAAGGGTGAGGTCGTGGACAGGCCGCTGAACCAGCCGCTGAGGCTCGCGCTGCTCGGGTGCGGGTCGGTCGGCAGCCAGGTGGTGCGACTGCTGCGCGAGCAGGCGGACGACCTGACCGCCCGGGTCGGCGCCCCCCTCGAGCTGGTCGGCGTCGCCGTACGCCGGCCGGACCTGCAGCGCGACGCCGGGGTGCCCCGCGAGCTGCTCACCTCCGACGCCGCGGGCCTGGTGTCCCGCGACGACGTCGACCTGGTGGTCGAGGTGATCGGCGGCATCGAGCCGGCCCGGTCGCTGATCCTGACCGCGCTGGAGAACGGCGCGTCGGTGGTCACCGCCAACAAGGCACTGCTCGCCGAGGACGGCAGCACGCTGTTCGCCGCCGCGGAGAAGGCCAACCGGGACCTTTACTTCGAGGCCGCGGTCGCCGGTGCGATCCCGATCATCCGACCGCTACGCGAGTCCCTGGCCGGGGACCGGGTCCGCCGCGTCCTGGGCATCGTCAACGGCACCACCAACTTCATCCTCGACAAGATGGACACCCACGGGAGCGGCTTCGCGGAGGTCCTCGAGGAGGCCCAGGCGCTCGGCTACGCGGAGGCGGACCCGACCGCCGACGTGGAGGGCTACGACGCCGCGGCCAAGGCCGCGATCCTCGCCAGCCTGGCCTTCCACACCCGGGTCACCGCTGCCGACGTGTACCGCGAGGGCATCTCGGAGGTGAGCGCCAGCGATGTGGCGTCCGCGCGCGAGATGAACAGCGTCGTCAAGCTGCTGGCGATCTGCGAGCTGCGTGACGGCCCGAACGGCCCGGCCGTCTCGGCCCGTGTGCACCCCGCGATGATCCCGCGCTCCCACCCGCTGGCCAGTGTCCGGGAGGCCTACAACGCGGTGTTCGTGGAGAGCGAGGCTGCCGGCCAGCTGATGTTCTACGGCCCGGGCGCCGGTGGCTCGCCGACCGCGAGCGCCGTGCTCGGCGACCTGGTCACGGTGGCCCGCAACAGGCTCAACGACGTACGCGGCTCGGGGGAGTCCGTCTACGCGCAGTGCGAGGTGCTGCCGATGGGGGAGACGCTGACCCGCTACCACGTGGCGCTCGACGTCGACGACCGTGCGGGCGTGCTCGCTGCCGTCGCGCACGCGTTCGCCGAGCACGACGTGTCGATCCAGACCGTGCGCCAGGAGGGGCACGGTGACGACGCGCAGCTGGTGGTGGTCTCGCACCGCGCGACCGACGCGGCGCTGTCCGCGACCGTCGAGGACCTGCGGGCCATGGACTTCGTGCACGACGTCTCCTCGGTGATGCGCGTCGAGGGGGAGTCGGAGTGAGCCCCGTCCTCACCGGGGCGCACCAGTGGCGCGGGGTCATCGAGGAGTACCGGCCCTGGCTCGACGTCCCCGAGGGCACCCCTACGATCACCCTGCGTGAGGGTGGCACCCCGCTGGTCGACAGCCGCTGGCTGTCCGAGGTCACCGGTGCCGACGTGTGGCTCAAGGTCGAGGGCGACAACCCGACCGGCTCCTTCAAGGACCGCGGCATGACCGTCGCACTGTCGGTGGCCGTGGGCCAGGGCGCCGAGGCGGTGGTCTGCGCGTCGACCGGCAACACCTCGGCCTCGATGGCGGCGTACGCCGCGCGTGCCCGGGTCAAGCCGCTGGTGCTCGTGCCGCAGGGCAAGATCGCCGCGGGCAAGCTCGCCCAGGCGATCGTGCACGGCGCGCAGGTGATCATGGTCCGCGGCAACTTCGACGACTGCCTGCGGCTGTCCCGCGGGCTGGCCGAGGACTACCCGGTGGCGCTGGTGAACTCGGTGAACCCGATGCGCCTCGAGGGGCAGAAGACCGCGTCGTTCGAGATCGTGGACTTCCTCGGCGACGCCCCCGACGTGCACGTCCTGCCGGTGGGCAACGCCGGCAACGTCTCGGCGTACTGGAAGGGTTACAAGGAGTACGCGAAGGCCGGCCGGTCCTCGCGGCTGCCGCGGATGCACGGCTGGCAGGCCGCCGGCGCCGCGCCGCTGGTCTCCGGTGCGCCGGTGCCCGACCCGGAGACGGTCGCCTCGGCGATCCGGATCGGCAACCCCGCCTCGTGGCACCTCGCGGTGGCGGCGGCGGAGGAGTCCGGGGGGCGTTTCCGTGCCGTGTCCGACCAGCAGATCCTCGCGGCGCAGCGCGCTCTGGCGGCCTCCGACGGTGTGTTCGTCGAGCCGGCCTCGGCCGCCGGCGTCGCCGGACTGCTGGCCGAGGCGGCGGAGGGGACCCGGTACGACGGGCAGCAGGTCGTGGTCACCGTGACCGGGCACGGTCTCAAGGACATCGACACGGCGCTGTCCACGTTCACCGACCTCGTCGACACCGTGGTCGACGCCGATGTGGACGCAGCCGCCGAGGCGGCCGGGCTCCGGTAGATGACCACCTTCCTGCGCGGCCCGGTCACCGTTTCCGTCCCCGCGACGAGCGCCAACCTCGGCCCCGGCTTCGACGCCCTCGGGCTGGCGCTCGACCACCGCGACCGGGTCACCGCGGAGGTCCTCGACCTCCCCGGCGTGCAGGTCGTGGTGAGCGGCATGGGCGCGGACAGCGTCCCGCTCGACGAGCGGCACCTGGTCTACCGGTCGATGATGGCCGCCTTCGAGCACATGGGCGCGCGGGTCCCGGGGATCCGGCTGACCTGCGAGAACGTCGTACCCCACGCCCGGGGCCTCGGCTCGTCGTCGGCGGCGATCGTGGCGGGCGTGTGCGCCGCCCGGGGCCTGGTGGCAGGCGGCTCCCTGCTGATGGACGACGACGCGGTCTTCTCCCTGGCCGCCGAGCTGGAGGGCCACCCCGACAACGTCGCGCCCGCGCTGTACGGCGGCTTCACCGTGGCCTACCGAGACGGCCACCGGTTCCACGCCGTCGCCCTGTCGGTCGACCCGCGCGTCGAGGTGGTGGCGTTCGTGCCGCCCGTCGGCGTCGAGACGTCGGTGGCGCGCGGGTTGCTGCCGGCGACGGTGCCCCACGCGGACGCGGCCGCCAACGCCGGGCGGGCGGCCCTGCTCGTCGCCGCCCTCGGCCGGCAGCCGGAGCTGCTGCTCGACGCCACCGAGGACCGGCTGCACCAGGACTACCGCGAGCCCGCGATGCCGGCCTCGCTCCGTCTGGTGCGGGCACTGCGGTCCGACGGGCTGCCCGCCGTGGTCTCCGGTGCCGGGCCGACCGTGCTGACCTTCACGAACGCGGCCCAGCAGGCAGAGCTCGCCCGGCGCGCACCGGAGGGGTGGCAGGCGCTGCAGGTGCCGGTCGACCGGTACGGCGTCCGGGTCGACCTGCCGGAATAGCCGACGACCTGCCGGTGTTCCCAGACATGGCACCCTCACACGCTCAAAGTGTTAGGCTGCCAGTGCGCCGGTGATCGTGGTGCGTAATGACGCGCCGACCAGCGATTCACGCGGTCGCACATTTCTCCCCGCATTCTCCGCCCTGCGACGTCTCTCGGTGCCTCGCGCCGGGGCCGCGACAGGGCGAGAAGTGGAACCACACTGAACGAGGCCGCCGGGTGTCCCGGATCGGCCCGAACGTGGGAAGGACCTCACGTGACGGAAACAACCACCAGCACCAGCCCTGCTGCGACCGAAGCCCCTGACTCTTCTGCGACCGGCGGCGCCAAGCGCCGTGCCGGCGGGCTGTCCGGCATGCTGCTCCCCGAGCTCAAGCAGATGGCGGGTGGTCTGGGGATCAAGGGTGTCGGCGGCATGCGCAAGAGCCAGCTGATCGACGCGATCAAGGCCGCTCAGTCCGGTGGCCAGTCCCGTGCCCAGTCCGGTGCCCAGTCCGGTGCCCAGGCCGGCAACGGGTCCGCCGTGACCGGCGCGGAGACCCGTCCCGAGCGGACCCAGGAGCCGCAGCCCGACTCCCGCCCGGACGCCTCCGCCGACGCCCAGCAGGACCGGAACCAGGACCGCAACCAGGACCGGGACCGCAACCGCGGCGACAACCGGGACAAGAGCGACGACCGCGAGCAGAGCCGCGGCAACCGCAACGACGACCGGGCCGGCAACGAGAGCCGCGGCAACGAGAACCGCGGCAACGAGAACCGCGGCGGCGACCGGAACGAGAACCGCGGCAACGAGAACCGCGGCGGCGACCGGAACGAGAACCGCGGCAACGAGAACCGCAGCAACGAGAACCGCGGCGGCGACAACCGGGGGAACGACAACCGCGGCGGCGACAACCGAGGCGACAACCGGGGGAACGACAACCGCGGCGGTGACAACCGCGCCAACCGGGACAACCAGAACAGCGCGAACCGGGGCGGCACCCGCACCGACAACCGGACCGACAACCGCGGGGACCGCGACGACGACGGCAGCCGTCGCAACCGCCGTCGCCGGGGTCGTGACCGCAACGACCGCAACGACCGCGCGGACCGCGGCAACCGCGGCACCCGCAACGAGCCCGACACCACGGTCCTCGAGGACGACGTGCTGGTGCCGGCCGCAGGCATCCTGGACGTGCTCGACAACTACGCGTTCGTCCGCACCAGCGGCTACCTGCCGGGCTCCGACGACGTCTACGTCTCGCTGTCGATGGTCCGCAAGTTCGGCCTGCGTCGCGGTGACGCGGTGACCGGGCAGGTCCGCCAGCCGCGCGAGGGGGACCGCAGGGAGAAGTTCAACCCGATGGTCCGCATCGACACCATCAACGGTGCCGACCCCGAGGCCGCCAAGGGCCGCGTCGAGTTCCAGAAGCTCACCCCGCTCTACGCCTCCGAGCGGCTGCGCCTGGAGACCGAGTCGAGCAATCTCATCGGTCGCGTCATCGACATCGCCGCTCCGATCGGCAAGGGCCAGCGCGGTCTGATCGTGTCGCCGTCCAAGGCCGGCAAGACGATGATCATGCAGTCGATCGCGAACTCCATCACCACGAACAACCCCGAGTGCCACCTGATGGTCGTCCTGGTCGACGAGCGTCCCGAAGAGGTCACCGACTTCGAGCGCTCGGTCAAGGGCGAGGTCATCTCCTCGACCTTCGACCGTCCGGCGAGCGACCACACCGCGGTCGCGGAGCTGGCCATCGAGCGCGCCAAGCGCCTCGTGGAGCTCGGTCACGACGTGGTCGTGCTGCTCGACGGCATCACCCGCCTGGGTCGTGCCTACAACCTGGCCGCACCGGCCAGCGGCCGGATCCTGTCCGGTGGTGTGGACTCGGCAGCGCTCTACCCGCCGAAGCGGTTCTTCGGCGCCGCCCGCAACATCGAGGACGGCGGCTCGCTGACGATCCTGGCCACCGCCCTGATCGAGAGCGGCTCGAAGATGGACGAGGTGATCTTCGAGGAGTTCAAGGGCACCGGCAACATGGAGATCCGGCTGCGTCGCGACTTCGCGGACAAGCGGATCTTCCCGGCCATCGACGCGGTGCAGTCCGGCACCCGTCGCGAGGAGCTCCTGATGAGCAAGGAGGAGCTGTCGATCATCTGGAAGCTCCGCCGGGTGCTCTCCGGTCTCGACGGCCAGCAGGCCCTCGAGCTGCTGCTGGAGCGGCTCAAGAAGTCCTCGAGCAACATCGAGTTCCTCACCCAGGTGCAGAAGACCACGCCGACGGCGAACAACGGTCGCGACAAGGACTGACCTCGGCTGAGCGCCGTACGCCGGGTCGAAGCCGGGGAAGAAAACCGGGTCACCGACGGTTGGGATCCCTGCAGGGAGACCGATTGGCGCCCGGTGCTTGCTCCCTGGCACACTAGATGGCTGGTTCCGGTTCACGTTCCCGCTCGACCGGCGGGCACGACCCGGCGACTGCACCCCTCGAGAGGAAAACCATGAAGAAGGACATCCACCCGCAGTACACGGACACCCAGGTGACCTGTACCTGTGGCAACACGTTCACCACGCGCAGCACCGTGAGCAGCGGCTCCATCCGCTCCGACGTGTGCTCGCAGTGCCACCCGTTCTACACCGGCAAGCAGAAGATCCTCGACACCGGCGGCCGCGTCGCCCGCTTCGAGAAGCGCTACGCCCAGAAGACGGCGGACGCGAAGAAGTAGCTGCACCGGAGCGCCGGCCCCCGCACCTGCGGAGGCCGGCGCTCTGTCTGTGTCCGGACCACTCTTCGTGGTCGAGCTCGTCGAGACCCCAGGCGGTAAAGCATGTTCGAGGCAGTCGAGGGACTGGTGGCCGAGCACGGCGAGCTCGAGCATCGGCTCGCGGATCCGAGCATCCACGCCGACCAGGGGCTGGCCAAGCGGCTGAACCAGCGGTACGCCGAGCTGTCCGCGATCGTGCGCACGTACGACGAGTGGCGCCGGCTCGGCGACGACATCGAGGCCGCCCGTGAGCTGGCCGCCGAGGACCCCTCCTTCGCGGAGGAGGCCGAGACCCTGTCCGAGCGTCGCGCCACCGCCGAGGAGCGGCTGCGACACCTGCTGGTGCCTCGCGACGCCGCCGACTCCAAGGACGCGCTGCTGGAGATCAAGTCCGGTGAGGGCGGCGAGGAGTCGGCGCTGTTCGCCGGCGACCTGCTGCGGATGTACACCCGCTACGCCGAGCGACGTGGCTGGAAGACCGAGCAGCTCGACGCCAACGAGTCCGACCTGGGCGGCTTCAAGTCGGTCACCGTCGCGGTCAAGGCGAAGGGCACGCCGGAGCCCGGCGAGGCGCCGTACGCGCTGCTCAAGTTCGAGGGCGGGGTGCACCGCGTGCAACGGGTCCCCGTCACCGAGAGCCAGGGGCGCGTGCACACGTCCGCGGCCGGGGTGCTGGTGATGCCGGAGGCCGAGCAGGTCGACGTGACGATCGAGGAGAAGGACATCCGGATCGACGTCTTCCGGTCCTCGGGCCCCGGCGGCCAGTCCGTGAACACCACCGACTCGGCGGTCCGCATCACGCACCTGCCCACCGGCATCGTGGTGAGCTGTCAGAACGAGAAGAGCCAGCTGCAGAACCGCGAGCAGGCGATGCGCATCCTGCGGGCCCGGCTGCTGCAGGCCGCCCAGGACACCGCCGACGCCGAGGCCTCGGACGCCCGCCGGTCGCAGGTCCGCACCGTCGACCGGTCCGAGCGGATCCGCACCTACAACTACCCCGAGAACCGGATCTCCGACCACCGCACCGGTTACAAGTCCTACAACCTCGACCAGGTCCTCGACGGTGACCTGGAGGCTGTGATCACCTCCTGCGTCGAAGCCGACCTCGCCTCCCGGCTCGACGCGATCGAGTCGCAGTCGTGACCGAGTCGTCAGGAACTGCGCGACACGCCGGTCAGACCGCCAAGTTGCTGCCGGGTCGGCGAATGGTGCGGGAGGGGGCAGCCCGGCTGGCGACGGCGGGGGTGGCCAGCCCGGACTTCGACGCCGCCGAGCTGCTCGCGCACGTGCTCGGCACCACCCGGTCCCGGCTGGCCCTCGTCGAGACCGTGACCCCCGAGCAGGTCGAGGCGTACGACGCCCTGGTGACCCGTCGCGCCGGCCGCGAGCCGCTCCAGCACCTGACCGGTTCGGCCGCGTTCCGCCACGTCGAGCTCGCCGTCGGACCGGGGGTGTTCGTCCCGCGCCCGGAGACCGAGCTGCTCGCCGGGTGGGCGGTCGAGCAGGCGCAGGCGGTCGTCGACGCCGGCCGGGTGCCCGTCGTGGTGGACCTCTGCACCGGCTCCGGGGCGATCGCGCTGTCCGTCGCGACCGAGGTCCCCGTCGCGGAGGTGCACGCGGTCGAGCTCGGGGAGCCCGCCTACGCGTGGGCCTCGCGCAACCTGGCCGGCTCGGGCGTGGACCTGCGGCACGGCGACATGGCCGACGCCTTCGGCGACCTCGACGGGACCGTCGACGTGGTGGTGTGCAACCCGCCCTACATCCCGCTCGAGGCGTACGAGTCGGTGGCGCCCGAGGCCCGCGACCACGACCCCGAGCTCGCGCTGTTCTCCGGCCAGGACGGGCTGGTGGCCCTGCGAGTCGTGGAGCAGGTCGCGGCCCGGCTGCTCCGCCCGTCCGGCGTGGCCGGCGCCGAGCACGCCGACGTGCAGGGAGAGTCCGCGCCGGCCGTCTTCGCGGCGACGGGCCGCTGGTCCGACGTACGCGACCACCCCGACCTGGCAGGTCGCTCCCGCTTCGTGACCGCGCGACTGGCACGATGACGGGGTGCCAGAGGTGACAGACGACGTGAGCGAGCACCCCGCCGCGCAGCGGTTCCGGACCGCCGAGCAGACCGAGCGCGAGGCCGGCATCGCCAACGCCGCCCTCGCCGTCCAGCGCGGACAGCTGGTCGTGCTGCCCACCGACACCGTGTACGGCGTCGGGGCGGACGCGTTCGACCCGGAGTCCGTCCGCCGGCTGCTCGCCGCCAAGGGCCGCGGCCGGGAGATGCCGCCCCCGGTGCTGGTGTCCGCACCGACCACGCTCGACGCGCTGGCGGTCGGTGTCCCGTCCTACGCCCGGGCCCTGATCACCGAGCTGTGGCCCGGTCCGCTCACCCTGGTCTGCCGGCAGCAGCCCTCGCTGCAGTGGGACCTCGGGGACACCCGGGGGACCGTCGCGGTCCGGATGCCCGACCACGACGTGGCGCTCGAGCTGCTCTCGCGGACCGGTCCGCTGGCGGTCAGCAGCGCCAACACCACCGGCCGCCCGGCCGCGACGGACGCCGACGCCGCCGAGGCGATGCTGGGGTCCTCGGTCGCGGTGATCCTCGACGACGGCCCGACGCCCGGCGCCGAGCCGTCCACCATCGTCGACGTCACCGGGCCGTCGGGGCGGGTGCTCCGGCTGGGTGCGGTGTCCCTCGAGCGTCTCAACGAGATCGTCGCGCCGCTCGGCGTCGTGATCTCCGACGAGGGTTAGCCGCCGCCCGTGCGCGAGTACCTCACGCTCTTCCTGGTGGCGGCGGTCGTCACCTACCTGCTCGGCGTGGTGGCCCGGGAGGTCGCGCTGCGCACCGGGGCGGTCGCCAAGGTGCGCGACCGGGACGTGCACGCCGTACCGATCCCGTACTTCGGCGGGGTGGCGATGCTCGGCGGGCTGGGTGCGGCCTACCTCGTCGCCCACCGGCTGCCGTTCCTCTCGCTGAGCGACGCCCAGGTCTTCCACGACGTGTCGGTGGTGCTGGGCGGGGGAGCGATGATCTGCATCCTCGGGGTCCTCGACGACCTCTTCGAGCTGGACGCCCTGACCAAGTTCGGCGGCCAGGTGCTGGCGGCCGGTTTCCTGGTGATCAACCAGGTGCAGTACTTCGCCTTCCAGATCCCGGGCCGGGGGCAGTTCGTCCCGGACCCCACCCAGGCCGCGATCGTCAGCGTCGTCGTGGTGGTCGCCACCGTGAACGCGGTCAACTTCGTCGACGGGCTCGACGGGCTGGCCGCCGGCGTGGTGGGGATCGGCGCCGTGGCGTTCTTCGCTTTCGCCTACAAGCTCGCCGACGCCAACGACGAGACGCTGGCGATCAGCGCGGCGCTGCTGTGCGCGGCGCTCGGTGGCGCCTGCGTCGGCTTCCTGCCGCACAACTTCTTCCCGGCCCGGATCTTCATGGGCGACTCCGGGTCGATGCTGATCGGCCTGGTCCTGTCCGGCTCGGCACTGACCCTGACCGGCCAGTTCGCGTCGGTGAACATGACCCAGGGCGCGGGCGGCTCGCAGGCCAGTCTGCTGCCGACCCTCCTGCCGATCATCCTGCCGATCTCGATCCTGATCGTGCCGTTCGCCGACCTGGTGCTGGCGGTCATCCGGCGTACCCGCGCCGGACGTTCGCCGTTCGCGCCGGACAAGGAGCACCTGCATCACCGGCTGCTCGAGATCGGCCACTCGCACCGCCGCGCCGTGCTGATCATGTGGCTGTGGGCCGGGCTGATCGCGTTCGGGGGAGTGCTCGCCAGCCTGTACGCCAGCCGGCTGACCGCGCTGCTGCTCGCGGCCTGGGTGGTGCTCACCGTGGTGCTCACCTTCGTGGTGCCGCGGCTCCAGCGCCCCACCACGTCCGTCTGAGCTACCCGCGAGTTTCGCGGGACCGGGACTTTGTGCTAGTTTTCACAAGCGTTCAGCCAACTCTCAGGAAAGTCCCTCGTGGGCTACCGGGAGCCGACAGACCCCCTGGACGCCGCCCTCGACAGCACCACAGATCGGCCGCCGACATGACGACCGCACGAGCTTCCACCGGGTCCGCAGCCAGCCCTGCCAGGACGGTGACCGTGGGTGGCCAGGTGCGGACGGCCTTCCTCGCCACCACCCTCGTCGGCGTCCTCGCCGTCGGGGTGGCCGCGCTCGTCACCGGCTCGGCCGGTGCCCTGGGCGCCGCGGTGGGGGCCGGCATGGTCCTGGTCTTCTTCGGCACCGGCGCCGTCGTCGTGAACGCCGTCGCCTCGGTCAGCCCCACGGCGTCGCTGCTCGTCGCCCTGCTCACCTACACGCTCCAGGTCGTGCTGGTCGGGCTCGTGTTCGCCGCGCTGAACGGCAGCGGCCTGCTCGACTCCACCGTCGACCGGACCTGGGCAGGAGCCGCTGTGATCGCCGCGACACTGGTTTGGTTGGTGGCTCAAATCGTCTCCGCCACCCGCTCGCGGCAGCCGCTGTACGACCTGCCCGAGCACCCCTCTGACGGGCAGGAGGCGAGTGCGCGATGACACCTGCTGACTGCTATTGTCCGGTGCGCGATGACTCAGCAGCATCCGCAGCAACCTCCACCCCGAGGCGGGGACCCCTGGCACGCATACGGATACATCGTTTCCGGAGTGTTCCTGTACGGCGGCCTGGGGTGGCTGGCGGACCGATGGCTGGGTACCTCGTTCCTGGTCGCGATCGGAATCCTGCTGGGCGCCGGCTTCGGGATCTACATGACCATTGCTCGGTTCGACGCTCTGCCTCGAAGGCAGAAAGAAGAGAAGTAGGGGTAACGCGGTGAGCTTCGCAGGAAGTGTCGTGATCTCGAACGAGGCGTTCGTCCCTCCGGGGCCGGGTGACTTCAACCTGCCCGACGTGTTCACGATCGCGGGCGTGGGTGTCACCAAGCCGATGCTCCAGCTGGTGCTCGCTGCCGTGCTCGTCTTCGGGTTCCTGTACCTCGCCTCGCGCAAGCGGTCGATGGTGCCGGGCAAGCTGCAGTTCGCCGGGGAGAGCGCCTACGGCTTCGTCCGCAACTCGGTCGCCCGCGACATCATCGGCAGCGCCGAGTTCATGCGCTTCGTGCCCTACCTGGTGACGCTCTTCTTCTTCATCCTGCTGAACAACTTCTTCGGCTCGATCCCGTTCATCCAGTTCCCGACGTTCTCGCGCTCGGGCATGGTCTACGGGCTCGCCGCACTGTCGTGGATCATCTACAACTACGTGGGCATCCAGAAGCACGGGTTCCTCGGATACCTCAAGCTCCAGTGCGTCCCCGGTGGCATCAAGGGGCCGATCCTGGCCCTGCTGGTGCCGCTGGAGTTCATGTCGAACCTGATCGTGCGGCCGATCACGCTGGCCCTGCGTCTGTTCGCCAACATGTTCGCCGGCCACATCCTGATCCTTCTGTTCGCGCTCGGCGGCGAGTACCTCCTCGTGCACGGCGCCACGCTGCTCAAGCCCGTCGGCCTCCTGGCCTGGGCGCTCTTCATCGCGATCAGCTTCCTCGAGCTGCTGGTCCAGTTCCTGCAGGCGTACGTCTTCGTCCTGCTGAACGCCATGTACATCTCGGGCGCTCTCGCAGACGAGCACTGAGACCCGTTCGTCCCCTGGCAACAACTCAAGGAAACAACCGAAAGGAACCATCGTGACCGGCTCGCTCAACATGATCGGCTACGGCCTCGCTGCCATTGGCCCCGGTGTCGGCATCGGCCTGATCTTCGCCGCGTACATCAACGGCGTCGCTCGCCAGCCCGAGGCGCAGAGCCGCCTGCAGTCGATCGCCATCCTGGGCTTCGCGCTCGCCGAGGCGCTCGCCATCATCGGTATCGCCCTCGCGTTCGTCCTCAAGTGACCCGCTGAACCCTGACGAAGGACCAAGCTGATGAATCCGATCATCCTCGCGGCTGAGGAGGCTCCCAACCCCCTCGCGCCGCACCTCGTGGAGATCATCCTCGCGCTGGTCGTCTTCGGTCTGCTGTTCCTCGCGGTCAAGAAGTGGGTCGTCCCCAGCTTCGAGAAGACGTTCGCCGACCGGACCACCGCCATCGAAGGTGGTCTGCAGGCGGCCGAGACCAAGCAGGCAGAGGCCGACGCCAAGCTGGCCGAGCTCGAGAAGCAGCTCGGCGACGCACGCCACGAGGCAGCGCGCATCCGTGAGGAGGCGCGTGAGCAGGGTGCTGCGATCGTCGCGGAGATGCGCGAACAGGCGCAGTCCGAGGCGGCGCGCATCGTCGAGCACGCGCACACCCAGATCGAGGCGGAGCGCCAGCAGGCGGTCACCTCGCTCCGGGCGGAGGTCGGCTCGCTGGCCACGTCGCTGGCGGGTCGCATCGTGGGGGAGTCGCTTGACGACGAGGCTCGCCAGAGCCGGGTCGTGGAGCGCTTCCTCGCCGACCTCGAGACCCAGCCCAGCGTCAACGGGAACGGGGCACGCTGATGCAGGGCGCCTCCTCCGACTCGCTCCACGCGCTGATCCAGGCCCTCGGCTCCGCTGTCGAGGCTGGTGCGGACGCGTCGAGGATCGGCGAGGACCTGTTCGGTGTCGCCGGCGTGCTGCGTCGCGAGCCCGGCCTGCGTCGGGTGGCGACGGACCTGTCCGTCGCCGCGGAGGCCAAGTCGCAGCTGCTGCGGGGCATCTTCGGCGACCAGCTGGACCCCGCGTCGGCCGACCTCGTGGCCGCGGCCGCGGGTCGTCGCTGGACGGCCAGCCGCGACCTCGGCTACGCCCTCGAGCACCTCGGGGTCATCGCGGTCGTGCGCGGAGCCCAGCAGAAGGGCAAGGCGGACGACCTCGAGAACGAGCTGTTCGCCTTCGAGCGGATGGTGACCGGCAGCCCTGAGCTGCGGGACGCCCTCTCGGACCCGGCCCGCAGCACCGAGGACAAGCGCCGGCTGCTCCGGGACCTGCTGGACGGCAGGGCCACCTCGGCCACCATCCAGCTGGCGGAGCAGTCCGTCTCCGGCACGCACCGCACGGTGGTCGTCGCGCTCGAGAGCTACCAGAAGGTGGCTTCCGAGCACCGCAACCGCCTCATCGCCACCGTGCGAGTGGCCCGCGACCTCGCGGACCACGACGCGGAGCGGCTGCAGCAGGCGCTCGCACGCCAGTACTCCCGGCCGGTGCACCTCAACGTCGTGGTCGACCCCGACGTGATCGGCGGCATGCGGGTCAGCATCGGTGACGACGTCATCGACGGCACGGTCGCCAACCGTCTCGACGAGGCCCGACGCCGGCTCGCTGGCTGACCCGGCCGACCCCACCAGACCAACAGCACGAGATACCCAAGAGAGCAGGGAAGAGGAAATGACGGAGCTTTCGATCCGTCCGGAGGAGATCCGGGACGCACTCCAGCGGTTCGTTTCGGACTACAAGCCCGAGACGGCCAGCCGCGAAGAGGTCGGCACGGTCGCCGAGGCCGGCGACGGTATCGCCCGGGTGTCCGGCCTGCCCTCGGCGATGGCCAACGAGCTCCTCGAGTTCGAGGACGGCACGCTGGGTATCGCACAGAACCTCGACACGCGCGAGATCGGTGTCGTCATCCTCGGTGACTTCGACAAGATCGAGGAGGGCCAGACCGTACGTCGTACGGGCGAGGTGCTCTCGGTCCCGGTCGGCGACAAGTTCCTCGGCCGCGTGGTGGACCCGCTCGGCACCCCGATCGACGGTCTCGGCGAGATCGAGAGCGAGGGCCGTCGCGCCCTCGAGCTCCAGGCCCCCGGCGTGATGGCCCGCAAGTCGGTGCACGAGCCGCTCGCCACCGGCATCAAGGCGATCGACTCGATGACCCCGATCGGCCGCGGCCAGCGCCAGCTGATCATCGGCGACCGCTCGACCGGCAAGACCACGATCGCGATCGACACGATCATCAACCAGAAGCAGTACTGGGAGACCGGCGACCCGGACAAGCAGGTCCGCTGCATCTACGTCGCGATCGGCCAGAAGGGCTCCACCATCGCCTCCGTGCGCGGTGCCCTCGAGGAGGCCGGCGCGCTGGAGTACACCACCATCGTGGCGTCCCCCGCGTCCGACTCGGCCGGCTTCAAGTACCTCGCGCCGTACACCGGCTCGGCCATCGGCCAGCACTGGATGTACGAAGGCAAGCACGTGCTGATCGTCTTCGACGACCTCACCAAGCAGGCCGAGGCCTACCGCGCCGTGTCGCTGCTGCTGCGCCGCCCGCCGGGCCGTGAGGCCTACCCGGGTGACGTGTTCTACCTGCACAGCCGGCTCCTCGAGCGCTGCGCGAAGCTCTCCGACGACCTCGGTCACGGCTCCATGACGGGTCTGCCGATCATCGAGACCAAGGCCAACGACGTGTCGGCGTACATCCCGACCAACGTCATCTCGATCACCGACGGCCAGATCTTCTTGCAGTCCGACCTCTTCGCGTCCAACCAGCGCCCGGCCATCGACGTCGGTGTGTCGGTGTCCCGCGTGGGTGGTGCGGCGATGACCAAGGCCATGAAGAAGGTCACCGGCTCGCTCAAGGTCGACCTCGCGCAGTTCCGCGCGATGGAGGCGTTCGCGATGTTCGCCTCCGACCTCGACGCCGCGTCCCGCCAGCAGCTCGACCGCGGCCAGCGCCTGATGGCGCTGCTCCGGCAGCCGCAGTACTCGCCCTACCCGGTCGAGGAGATGGCGGCTTCGCTGTGGACCGGCACGACCGGCCGTCTGGACAGGGTGCCCGCCGACGACGTGCTGCGCTTCGAGAGCGAGTTCCTGGACTACCTGCGCCGCTCGCACGAGGGCGTGCTGTCGTCGATCCGTGAGTCCCAGGACTTCACCGACGACACCGCGCACGCCCTCGAGGGCGCCTACAACTCCTTCCTCGACCAGTTCGAGACCTCCGAGGGGGGCTCGATCAAGCCGGGCAAGGAGGAGCACGAGGCTCTCGAGGACGAGGACGTCGAGCAGGAGCAGATCGTCAAGCAGAAGCGAGGCTGACCGATGGCCGTATCGCTGCGTGAGTACCGAGCGCGGATCAAGTCGACGGAGTCGATGAAGAAGATCACCCGCGCCATGGAGCTCATTGCTGCGTCCCGCATCATCAAGGCGCAGCAGCGGGCCCAGGCGGCCGCGCCGTACGCCCGTGAGCTCACCCGTGCGGTCTCGGCGGTGGCGACGTACTCCAACGTCGAGCACGCCCTCACCACCGAGCCGGAGAACCCGAAGCGCGCCGCGATCCTGATCGTGACGAGCGACCGAGGTCTCGCGGGTGCCTACTCCTCGTCGGTGCTCAAGGAGGCCGAGCGTCTCGCGGAGAAGCTGAAGGAGGAGGGCAAGGAGGTCGAGACCTACGTCTCCGGACGCAAGGGCGTCGCCTACCTGACCTTCCGCCAGCGGCCGATCGTGGCGAGCTGGACCGGCCACTCCGACCAGCCGACGTACGACGTGGCACGCGAGATCGGCGACGGCCTCATCACCGCGTTCCTCGCGGGGGAGGACAACCCCGAGATCGAGCTTGCCGAGGGTGCCAAGGACGTCGACGAGGTGCACGTGGTCTACACGCGCTTCAGGTCGATGCTGGTCCAGGAGCCCACCGCGGTGCGGCTGCTGCCGCTCGAGATCGTCGAGGGCGAGGAGCGGCCGGCGCCGGACGAGGTCCTGCCGCTCTACGAGTTCGAGCCGTCGCCCGCCGAGGTGCTCGACTCCCTGCTCCCGCGCTACGTCCAGAGCCGGATCTACTTCGCGCTCCTGCAGGCGGCTGCCTCAGAGCTGGCCGCCCGGCAGCGCGCGATGAAGTCCGCGACGGACAACGCCGACGAGCTGATCAAGAAGTACACCCGTATTGCCAACCAGGCCCGCCAGGCCGGTATTACCCAGGAAATCAGCGAGATCGTCGGTGGCGTCAACGCGCTGGCCGACGCGACTGCCGGGAGTGAGTGAGAGAGATGACTGCCACTACTGAAGAACGCGGCACCGAGATCACCGAGGGTGGCGTCGGTCGCATCGCCCGAGTCATCGGCCCCGTGGTCGACATCGAGTTCCCCGCGGACGCGATGCCCCAGATGTACAACATGCTCAAGACCGAGCTCGAGCTCGCCGGCGAGAAGAAGACGCTGACCCTCGAGGTCGCGCTGCACATCGGTGACGGCATGGTCCGCGCGCTCTCGCTGCAGCCGACCGACGGTCTGGTCCGCGGTGCGCAGGTGCAGGACACCGGCGGCCCGATCACGGTCCCGGTCGGCGACGTCACCAAGGGTCACGTGTTCAACGCGATCGGTGACTGCCTCAACCTCCAGGAGGGCGAGCGCTACGAGGTCAACGAGCGCTGGGGCATCCACCGCAAGGCACCGGCGTTCGACCAGCTCGAGTCGAAGACGCAGATGTTCGAGACCGGCATCAAGGTCATCGACCTGCTGACCCCCTACGTCCAGGGCGGCAAGATCGGCCTGTTCGGCGGTGCCGGTGTCGGCAAGACCGTGCTCATCCAGGAGATGATCGCGCGTGTCGCCAAGGACCACGGCGGCGTGTCGGTGTTCGCCGGTGTCGGCGAGCGCACCCGTGAGGGCAACGACCTGATCGCGGAGATGGAAGAGGCCGGCGTCATCGGCCAGACCGCCCTGGTGTTCGGCCAGATGGACGAGCCGCCGGGCACCCGCCTGCGGGTCGCGCTGTCCGCGCTGACGATGGCGGAGTACTTCCGCGACGTGCAGAACCAGGACGTGCTGCTCTTCATCGACAACATCTTCCGGTTCACCCAGGCCGGCTCCGAGGTGTCCACCCTGCTGGGCCGGATGCCCTCGGCGGTGGGCTACCAGCCCAACCTCGCCGACGAGATGGGCGTGCTGCAGGAGCGGATCACGTCGACGCGCGGTCACTCGATCACCTCGATGCAGGCGATCTACGTCCCCGCGGACGACTACACCGACCCGGCTCCCGCGACCACGTTCGCGCACCTGGACGCCACCACGGAGCTGTCGCGTGAGATCGCGTCGCTCGGTATCTACCCGGCCGTGGACCCGCTGACCTCGACGTCACGGATCCTGGACGCGCAGTACATCGGTGACGACCACTACAAGACCGCGATCCGGATCAAGCAGATCCTGCAGCGCAACAAGGAGCTGCAGGACATCATCGCGATCCTGGGTGTCGACGAGCTGTCCGAGGAGGACAAGATCGTCGTCTCGCGGGCCCGCCGCATCCAGCGGTTCCTCTCGCAGAACACCTACGTCGCCAAGCAGTTCACCGGCATCGAGGGCTCGACAGTCCCGATCAAGGACACCATCGAGGCCTTCACGAAGATCGCCGACGGCGACTACGACCACGTCGCCGAGCAGGCGTTCTTCATGTGCGGTGGCCTCGACGACGTCGAGAAGAAGTGGGACCAGATCCAGAAGAGCCTCTGAGGTTCTCCCAACCGACTCGTCTGCGATCGCGCGGGTCAGCCCCGCGGGGCGGTCGCAGACGAGTCGGACCCAGACCGAACGAATTGAGGAGTCCGCGTGAGTGACGACCTGATGCAGGTCGAGCTGGTCGCCGCCGACCGGCTGGTCTGGTCGGGCGAGGCCAAGATGGTGATCGCCCGCACCACCGAGGGCGACGTGGGGGTCCTGCCGAACCACGCGCCGATGCTGTCGCTGATGGTGCACGGGATCGTCGACGTCACCACGTCGGACAACGAGACCTGGATCGCCGCGGTGGACGCCGGCTTCCTGTCGGTGGCCAACAACCGCATCTCGATCCTGGCCGAGCACGCAGAGATGTCGCGCGACATCGACCTCGAGAAGGCTCGCACCGACCTCGAGCGGTGCAAGACCGAGGGCGCTGGAGACGACGAGGCAGTCTTGAAGGCCGAAGCGGCGTGGGCCGAGGCCCGCATCCGCGCGGCCGAGAAGGCGTCCTGATCCCGGTCCGACGCCGACCCCGACCCGACGAGCACGAAGAAGCGAGGCGATAGATGCCGGTGTGGGAGTGGCTGGTCGACTCCGCCGGGGTCCTGCTGTTCCTGCTGCTGCTCTACGGTCTCGCCCTGGTGGTCCGTCGTCGCTGGATCTCTCGCGACGGCGGCACCTTCGAGTTCAGTGTCCGCGTCCGGTCCGGTAGGGCCGGGCGCGGCTGGATTCTCGGGGTCGGTCGCTACTCCGGGGACGTCCTGGAGTGGTTCCGCATCTTCTCGCTCGCGCCCCGGCCGCGCTACACCTACCGCCGGACCGACCTGGAGTACGTCGGACGGCGTGACCCGGCCGGCGTCGAGGCGTACTCGCTGTACTCCGGGCACATCATCGTGTCCTGCCGCACTCCGTCCGGCCCGATCGAGGTGGCGATGAGCCCGGACGCGCTGACCGGCTTCCTGGCCTGGCTCGAGGCCTCGCCGCCGGGCCTGCGCGCCCCCCGGCGCTGACCCGGCGCTGACCCGGGACTAACGCTCGCCGCCGGGCTTCCAGAGCAGGTCGCCGTTCGCGCGGTTCGCGTGCCGGGCCAGGATGAACAGCAGGTCCGAGAGCCGGTTGAGGTACTTGATCGCCAGGACGTTCATGGTGTCCGCGTGCTGCTCGTAGGCCGCCCACGCCGACCGCTCGGCGCGGCGCACGACGGTGCGTGCGACGTGCAGGTACGCCGCTCCCGGGGTGCCGCCGTTGAGGATGAACGAACGCAGCTTGGGCAGGTCCTCGTTGTACTCGTCGCACCACGCCTCGAGCCGGTCGACGTACGCCTGCTCGATGCGCAGCGGCGGGAACTGCGGGTTCTCCACGACCGGCGTGCAGAAGTCGGCCCCCACGTCGAACAGGTCGTTCTGCACGGTCGTGAGCAGCGCGGCGACCGGCTCCTCCAGCGCTCCGAGGGCGAGGGCCACGCCGATCTGGGCGTTGGCCTCGTCGACGTCGGCGTAGGCACGCAGCCGGAGGTCGTTCTTGGTGGTGGTGCTCATGTCGCCCAGACGCGTCTCGCCGCTGTCGCCGGTCCGGGTGTAGATACGGGTGAGGTTGACCATCCCCACACCCTAGGTGGTGCGCGACCGGCACTAACATCGGTCGGATGCAGGGATTCCAGGTCCGGTCCGAGGGGCCGCTCTCGCACCCGCTGCGGGGAACGGCGTACGTCGGCGGGGCGAAGAACAGTGCGCTGAAGCTGATGGCGGCCGCCTTGCTGGCCCGCGGCCGGACCCGGGTCACCAACGTGCCGGACATCCTCGACGTGCACGTGATGGCGCGGCTGCTCGAGGAGCTCGGCTGCACCGTCGAGGTCGAGCACCCCCTGGTCTCCGCCGTCTCCGTCCCCGTGGTCGACGCGAACCCGAGCGGCACGGTCACCATCGACGTTCCCGAGGAGCTCGGCTTCGAGGCGCCCTACGACCTGGTCCGACGGCTGCGCGCCTCGATCAGCGTGCTCGGCCCGCTGGTCGCGCGCTGCGGACGCGCCCGCGTGGCGCTGCCCGGCGGCGACAACATCGGCTCGCGCGGCCTGGACATGCACATGACCGGGCTGACCGAGCTCGGGGCGGAGGTGCGGATCGAGCACGGGTTCGTGGTCGCCGAGGTCGAGGGCCGGCTGCGCGGCACGAACCTCTGGCTGGACTTCCCCAGCGTCGGCGCCACCGAGAACCTGCTGATGGCCGCGGTGCTGGCCGAGGGTACGACGGTCATCGACAACGTCGCGCGGGAGCCGGAGATCATCGACCTGTGCGAGATGCTGCTCGCCATGGGCGCCAAGATCGAGGGCGTCTCGACCTCGATGCTCACCGTGCACGGCGTGGACCGGCTCGAGCCGGTGGAGCACGCCACCGTGTCCGACCGGATCGTCGCGGGCACCTGGGCCTTCGCCGCCGCGATCGCCGGCGGGGACCTGACCGTGCAGGGCGGACAGGCAGGCCATCTCGACATCGTCCTGGACAAGCTGGCCTCCGCCGGGGCCTCGGTGCACGACGTGGACGGCGGCTTCCGCGTGCGGGTCGACCGGCGGCTCGACGCCTTCGACGTGGTGACGCTGCCCTACCCGGGCTTCCCCACCGACCTGCAGCCGTTCGCGATGGCGCTCGCCGCGGTGAGCGACGGCACCGCGATGATCACCGAGAACGTCTTCGAGGCGCGGTTCATGTTCGCCCAGGAGCTCGCCCGGCTCGGCGCCGACCTGCGCACCGACGGGCACCACGCCGTCGTGCGCGGCAAGCCGCTGCTGTCCGGGGCGCCCGTGGTGGCGCACGACATCCGGGCGGGGGCGGCCCTGGTGCTCGCCGGGCTCGCGGCGCAGGGGACCACGACGGTCGCCGAGTCGCAGCACATCGACCGCGGCTACCCCTACTTCGTGGAGATGCTCGGCGCCCTCGGCGGGGACGTGCGCCGGGTCGACGTACCGGACCTGCGCCCCTGACCGGAACCCGACACACCGGTCGCCGGATCGGGGCAACCAAACCCGGCTCCCGTGCGTCATAGTGGGTGGAGGGCCAACCACGGGGGGTTGTCCCTGCGTGCGGAGGGAGCTCGCGGTGCATGTCACCACGGAGGGTTCGACGATGTGTCTCGGCGGCCGGTTCGACGGCCGCTCCACCAGCCAGGTCCGCGACGTGCTCCACGAGCAGATGTCGCGCCACCACGACGTCGTGGTGGACATGTCCCAGGTCGAGTCGATCGACGCCACCGCGTTGCGGTTGCTGGCCGCGGCCAGCGCGACGATGGAGCGCCAGGGGCGGACCCTGACGCTGCGCGGGTGCAGCCCGGCGCTGCGCCGCGTCATCCTGTTCACCCGGCTGCGCCGCTGGATCTGTGTCGAGCGGGGCGCAACACCGGCCAGCCCCGCGACCTGAGCCGGTTCCGGACGGTGTGACCCAGTTGGCAGAGTGGACTAGTTCACAACCTGGTTACCGACCGGTCACCTCCGCCGTACTCTCGGGCCATGAGTGAGAAGCCGGGACCCGTCGCGCAGGACCAGCCGAGCACCAAGGACCGTCCGTGGGTGATGCGGACGTACGCCGGCCACAGCTCGGCCACCGAGTCCAACGCGCTCTACCGGAAGAACCTGTCGAAGGGCCAGACCGGGCTCTCGGTGGCGTTCGACCTGCCGACCCAGACCGGCTACGACCCGGACCACCCGCTCGCCCGCGGTGAGGTGGGCAAGGTCGGCGTCCCGGTGCCGCACCTCGGCGAGATGCGCCGGCTGTTCGCCGACATCCCGCTGGGCGAGATGAACACCTCGATGACGATCAACGCCACCGCGATGTGGCTGCTCGCGCTCTACCAGGTGGTGGCCGAGGAGCAGGCCGGGGTCTCGACCGGCTCGAGCGCCGAAGCCGACCTCGAGGCCGTGCACGGCAAGCTGGCCGGCACCACCCAGAACGACATCATCAAGGAGTACCTCTCCCGCGGGACCTACGTGTTCCCGCCCGAGCACTCGCTGCGGCTGACCAGCGACCTGATCGCCTACACCGTCAACCACATCCCGAAGTGGAACCCGATCAACATCTGCAGCTACCACCTGCAGGAGGCCGGCGCGACCCCGACGCAGGAGCTCGCCTACTCGCTCTGCACGGCGATCGCCGTGCTCGACACGGTGCGCGACTCCGGGCAGGTGGCGCCGGAGGACTTCGCGAAGGTCGTCGGCCGCATCTCGTTCTTCGTCAACGCGGGCGTCCGCTTCGTCGAGGAGATGTGCAAGATGCGCGCCTTCGTGCGGCTCTGGGACGAGATCACCCGCGAGCGGTACGGCGTCGAGGACGAGAAGATGCGACGGTTCCGGTACGGCGTGCAGGTGAACAGCCTGGGCCTGACCGAGGCGCAGCCCGAGAACAACGTGCAGCGGATCGTCCTGGAGATGCTGGGCGTCACGCTGTCCAAGGACGCCCGGGCGCGCGCCGTACAGCTGCCGGCGTGGAACGAGGCACTCGGCCTGCCCCGGCCGTGGGACCAGCAGTGGTCGCTTCGGCTGCAGCAGGTGCTGGCGTTCGAGTCCGACCTGCTGGAGTACGACGACCTGTTCGAGGGCTCGAAGGTCGTGGAGGCCAAGGTCGAGCAGCTCGTCGCCGGAGCCCGCGCGGAGATGGACCGCGTGCAGGCGATGGGCGGTGCCGTCGCGGCGGTCGAGTCCGGCTACATGAAGCAGGCGCTGGTCTCCTCGCACGCGGCACGCCGGGGGCGCATCGAGTCCGGCGAGGACAAGGTCGTCGGGGTCAACTGCTTCGAGACCACCGAGCCCTCTCCGCTGACCGCCGACCTCGACGCCGCGATCCAGGCCGCCGACCCCGAGGCGGAACGCTCCGCGGTGGACGGCCTGAAGCAGTGGCGCGAGCAGCGTGACGACGCCGCGGTGCAGCAGGCGCTGCACGGGCTCGGCGAGGCCGCCAAGTCCGGCGCGAACCTGATGGAGGCGACGCTGGTCGCAGCCCGGGCCGGTGCGACGACGGGGGAGTGGGCCGGCGTGCTGCGCGAGGTGTTCGGCGAGTTCCGTGCTCCCACCGGTGTCTCCGGGGCCGTCGGGGTCGCCGACGCAGGCGCCGATCTGACGCAGGTGCGCGAGGACGTCCGTCGTACCGGCGAGGAGATCGGCAGCCGGCTGCGGCTGCTGGTCGGCAAGCCCGGCCTGGACGGCCACTCCAACGGGGCCGAGCAGGTCGCGGTGCGCGCGCGGGACGCCGGTTTCGAGGTGGTCTACCAGGGGATCCGGCTCACACCCGAGCAGATCGTCGCCGCGGCGGTCGCCGAGGACGTGCACTGCGTGGGCCTGTCGATCCTGTCGGGCTCGCACATGGAGCTGGTGCCGGCGGTGCTCGACGGCATGCGGGCGCAGGGGATCGAGGACGTGCCGGTCGTCGTCGGGGGCATCGTGCCCTCTGCGGACGCCGCCAGGCTCAAGGAGCTCGGCGTCGCGGCCGTGTTCACGCCCAAGGACTTCGGGCTGACCGAGATCATGGCCGGCATCCTCAGCGAGATCCGCGTGGCCCACGGTCTCGAGCCGCACCGGCAGGCCGAGCAGGACTAGTGCCCGACGTCCTGGGTACTCCCACGGTCCGCGACCACCACGCATCCGAGGAGAGGCCTCATGTCGACCGACGCCATCGTGCTGCTGAAGGCCGAGCACAAGGACATCCGCAAGGTCTTCGACGACTTCGAGAAGGCGGGACCGTCCGCCCACGTCGCGAAGGGCAAGCTCGTCGAGAAGATGATCGAGCTGCTGACGGTGCACACCTACATCGAGAACGAGGTGATGTACCCGCGGGTCCGCGAGCTGCTGCCCGACCTCGAGGACGACGTCCTGGAGTCCTACGAGGAGCATCACGTCGCCGACCTGCTCGTGGTCGAGCTCGCCTCGATGAAGCCGGAGGACGAGCGGTTCACCGCCAAGACCACCGTGCTGATCGAGAACGTCCGGCACCACATGGACGAGGAGGAGCAGGAGTGGTTCCCGAAGGTCCGTGAAGGCCTCGGCCGCAAGGCGCTGCAGGACCTCGGTGCCGCGATGATCGAGGCGCGCGAGAAGGCTCCCCGCAAGCCCTCGCAGCCCAGCGCGCTGAAGAAGACCATCGACGCTCTCATCGCCTGAGCGTCTATCCTCATCAGCGTGTCCGATCTCCACTGCGCGGCCAGGATCCTGCTCGCCTGTCCCGGCGACGCGGAGTTCGAGCCCGCCCCGCAAGCCTCGTCCGGGGGAAGCCTGACCCGGGACGGCCGCGAGCAGGCGGGCGGGCTGGGGCGGTCGCTGGCCGCGGCCCGGCTCGCCCTGGTCTACACCGCCCCGCAGTCGCGGGCCGTGCAGACCGCCGAGATCGTGGCCGCCCGCACCGGTGCCTCGGTCGTGGTCCGCGAGGCCCTGCGCGAGGGCTCGGCCGTGGAGGAGCTCCACGCGATCGTCGACGTGCACCGCGGTGAGACGGTGCTGGTCGTGCTGCCCCGCACGGCGATCCGGGCCACCGTGCCGGCATTGGTGGGTCTGCGCGACGACCTGCTCGGCTTCGTCCCGGCGACGCACTGCGCCGTGGTGGAGCTGGCGGCGGACGCCGACGGCTGGGTGCTGCGGAGCCGGGTCGACACCCCGGTCACCGCCGCAACGGTTGAGAAGTGAACCAAAATGCGTGACTCCGGCCCGTTTTGCCGCAAGAATAGGGTGTTGAAGAGAACGGCTCGGGCTCGTTTCGTGTGCCGTGGGGGGTTTGGGAGCTTGAGCAGGTGAGTCCGACGTCCAGCGTCGCCGACCGCGGCTCGTTCGAGACACGGTTGCCGCCGCAGCCCTCGAGTGTCGCGGAGGCGCGTTCACGGGTGCGCGGCCTGCTGGTTTCCGCCGGTCGTGAGGACCTCGTCGAGTCCGCCGTACTGCTGGTCAGCGAGATGGTCACCAACGCACTGCTGCACGCGGGCACCGAGATCGACCTGCGCGCCGGGCTCGGCGCGGACGGGCTCCGCGTCGAGATCGGCGACGGCAGCCCGCACCTGCCGTCCCGGCGTCGCTACGCGGCCACCTCCGGCACCGGGCGGGGACTGCTGATGCTCGAGTCGATGGTCGACGACTGGGGCGTGACCCGGCACCGCAACGGCAAGACCGTGTGGTTCGACCTCTCCGGGCCCGACAACGACCTCGAGGACCCCGTCGAGCTGCGCACCCCCTCTGCGAGCCGGGCCCGCCGTCGTCGCGACAACGTGGCCGTTGAGCTGCGGAACGTGCCGCTGCTGCTGCATGCCGCATGGCAGGAGCACGCGGAGGCGCTGCTGCGCGAGTACCTCCTGGCCAGCCTGGACGCCGACGGCGAGGACTCGATCCAGATGCACGCGGAGGCGACCGACGCGATCGCCGTGCTCGAGGAGCACCTGCCGCGGGCAGAGGTGATGATGTCGGCCGACCAGCTGATGCGCGACGCCACCGAGCCGCACGTGTCGGCGGCCCGCATCGAGGTGCCCGTGCCGGTCGGCTCCGTGCCGCACTTCGCGACGCTGGACCGTGCCATCGAGGCGGCACTGGACCTGTCCCGCGAGGGGCTGGTCCTCACCCCGCCCACGCAGCCGGAGGTGCAGGCGTTCCGCCGTTGGCTCTGCCGCCAGGTGCTCAGCCAGGCGGCCGGTGGCAGCCCCGAGCCCTGGCGGGTGCCCGACGACGCCGTCCGCACCGCCACGATGCCCGACGGCTGGGACCCTCGGACGGTCACCGAGTCCGGTCGTGGCCTGCTCGCCGCGGACCCGACCAGCCGGATCCTGGCGGTCAGCCCGGAGGCGGCGAGGCTCCTCGGGTACGACGACCCGGCCGACCTCGTCGGCAACCGGATCGTCTCGATCATCCCCGAGCGCTTCCGGCAGGCGCACGTGGCCGGGTTCACGATGTTCCTCCTCGTCGGCCGCAAGCCGCTGCTCGACCGGAGCGTGACGGTGCCCGCGCTACGACGCGACGGCAGCGAGGTCACCGTCGAGCTCACGGTCCGCTCGCCGGTCGTCGGCATCGGTCAGACCGTGTTGCTGGCCGAGATCCGGCCAGCCGAGGACCCAGCCGAGGACCCAGCCGAGGACCCAGCCGAGGACTGAGCGGCGCCGGAACTCAGCCGGGCGGTCGCGAGGTCGCGGTGGAGCTCGGGCAGAACGCCTCGCGGGGCGACCCGGTGTGCAGCTCCTCCGGCAGCGGGACGTGGACGGCGTCGAGCAGCACACCTGCCCGGCTGGTCCGGAGGTCGACGGCGCCCACGAAGGACCCGGCCCGCGCGGACAGGGTCTCGCAGGACTGCATCCGTAGCGAGACCCGCACCGTGCGGGTGCCGCTCGCCGGAATCGTGAAGCGTCGCGCCCCCTCGTCGTCGCTGACCCGCAGGTAGCGGAACAGCCGAGGCTGGCGGCGGGCCGGCGCCAACCCGGTGACCGTCACCGGCAGGGATCCCGCGTTGTGCAGGCGGAACCGATAGACCAGCGTGCCCTTGTCCCGGTAGCGGACCTGCCGGATCGTCCGGTCGGCGATGTGGAACACCGCCGTCGCCTCCGTGCCGGAGACCTCGGTCGGCCCGCCGGCCGTCAAGCGGGGCGGGTCGTTGGCCACCGCGACCCCGGCGCCGCCGGCCACCACGAGGAGGGCCAGGACCAGCGGGACCAGCTGACGGTGCACCGCGTCACCGCTTCCGCGCCGTCAGCCGCCGCCGTCCCACGGTGAGCCCGGCCAGTGCCAGGACACCAAGCCCGACGGTGAGCAGGTCGAGGCCACCGTGCTGTGCAGGGGTGGTCGCTTCCGCGGACAGGGACAGTGGCCCGGTCGCCGTACTGCTGGTGTCGGTCGGCTTGCTGGGGGAGTCGAACCAGTCGCACTGTGCCGGGTGCTTCCACGCCGGGTCGCTGCGGTCGTACTGGCTGCAGGACAGGAAGCCGGCGTCCTTCACCGCGAGCCCCGGCGACCGGACCGAGCCCCCGGCGGCGCAGGACGGCGGGTCCACGGTGAAGTTGTCGGTCGGGGTGCCACGGGAGGAGGTGTTGTCCTCCCAGCAGTTGCCCACGCCCTCGTCGTCCCACCAGAAGTCCGACCCGTTGTGACGCTTGGCGCCCGCCGGGGTGAAGCCCATCCGGTTGGCGAACGAGTGGTTGTGGTTCGAGGTGTCGTACAGCTTGGTCGGGTCGTACTCGTCACGCAGCGGGGAGGGCACCCAGAACTGCATGGTGCCGTAGCGCCAGTTGTCGTAGATCCAGTTGTGGTCGGTCGAGTCGTAGTTGCCGCCGGCGATCAGCAGTCCGGTGCCGACCGGGGTGGGTACGACGGGGCAGACCGTGCCGTGCAGGTAGCCGCGGTCCTTGATCGGCTTGTCGCACACGCCGGTGTCGACGTACTCGGTGTACCAGTTCTCGTTGTTGCTGAAGATCTTGTTGTGGTCCCAGCGGGCGTGGTCCTGCGGCAGCCCGGGGTGGCCGGGGAACAACGAGTCGGTGGCGATCCCGGTGGCGTTGTGGAAGAACTCGTTGTCGTGCGCGTGGATCGAGTTGCCCGCCGTACCGCTGTAGCCGAGCGTGTTGTGGTGGCTGCGGTTGTCGCGGATCTCGATCGCGTAGCGGGTCGGCCTGAAGCTCGGGTTGTCCGCGTTGAGGTCCGAGCCCGAGCCGGGGTAGATCCCGGAGTCGCCGTTGAAGTAGGCGTCGGTGCGCTGGATCAGGCCGTGGTCGCTGGCGAACGCCAGGATGCCGTACTCGTCGTTGCCCCGGGCGGTGACCTTGTCGACCACGAAGCCGTCGGTCTCGAGGATGTAGAGCGCGTTGAACTCCGACTGCTGCACGGTGAAGTTGCGGAACAGCACGCCGCCGGCACGGTCGGCGCGGATCGCGTTGAGCTTCTTGAACCGGTTGTCGATCACGACCTGGCTCTGCCGGCGGCCGGTGCCGACGACCTGGGTGCCGCAGAGCACGCTGTCGCAGTGCAGGGAGCCGTTGCGCGGCGTCCGGTCGCCCATGATCGCGATCAGGTTGAGGTTGTGGCGGCACCGGCGCTGGTCGGCGTAGGACAGCGCGATCGGGTCGGACTTCTTGCTGCCCGAGTCCGGGTCGGTGAGGCTGCCGATGTACTCCGAGGCGTCGAGCGGGTCGTTCGACTGGCTCGAGAGGTGGGAGCAGTAGTCGGTGCGCTTCTGGCTCGCCCAGCGTGACTCGGTGTAGTAGCCCGGCAGCACGTAGACCGAGGTGTGGCGGTGCTTGATGGAGTCGATCGCGGTCTGGATCGAGTGGAAGCGGCACTGCTCGAGCAAGGCGAGGTTGCGGCGCTTGAGCGGACCGGGGCTCATCGCCCGGACGCGCTTGCCGGACGTGGTCGTGCAGACGACCCGGTGTCGCGGGTTGTCCAGGCCGAGATAGGTCGGCCGCTTGCCGGTGCCGTCCGGGAAGGAGGCCGGGCGTTCCTCGTGCGCCTGTGCCGGGCTCATGGCCCCGACGGCCACCAGGCCGCCGAGCAGAGCCACCAGAACGAGCAGGACCTGTGCGCCTCGACCGCGCATCACACCACCTCCGTCGCGGGTGTAACGAGTTCTAGCTGCAGTGGTTACGCGGGACCTCGCCGCGCGGGCGCTCCGCGGCGGGCTCGTTGGCTCGTCTGGCTATCGTCGGAGCGGGGGACGCAGACACAACGGGAGGTGGAGTGCGCAGCCGGCTGGCCCTGCTTCCCCTGGTCGTGACGGCCACCGTCAGCGCCGTACTCCTCGCCGGGTGCAACACGCAGGACCCGGCGGCCGCGCCGACCGCCAGCACACCGACCCGCGCGCCCGCCCTGGGCGGTCGGGTGCCGCAGCCGCAGAGCGTGCCGACGACGCCGATGAACCGGCTCGAGAAGCCGGTGCAGCAGCGGCTCGCCGCCCAGGTCGCGCGGCAGGGCCTGACCCTGCAGTACCTCGACTGCCCGCACTGGGACGGGGTGGTGCCCAGCCGGATGACCTGCCGGGCGTACGTCGACGGGCTGGTCGCCCCGGTCGCCGTCCGGTTGCGGGCCACGATCCGGGACAAGGCCGTCGACTTCGACGCCTGGATGCTCGACGGCCTGATCGCCACCCGCAACCTCGAAGGCACGCTGCGGCGGCAGGGCTGGACCCAGGCGGACTGCGGTCGCGCCGCGGCCTACCCCGCCCGCGTCGGCAGCCGGATCGTGTGCCGGGTGGTCCGGCCGGGCCGGGTGAAGTACGTCGTCGCCACCGTGTCGGACCGTCAGGGAGCCGTGATGATCGCCGACTACCGCAGTGCCGGGTAGGGCAGACTCCTCGCATGGCCAGGGTCATCGTCGTCGGCGCGGGTGTCGTGGGGCTGTCCTGCGCGGTTCGGCTGCTCGAGGCCGGGCACACCGTCGACATCGTCGCCCGCGACCTGCCGCTGGAGACGACGTCGGCCGTCGCGGCTGCCCTGTGGTACCCCTACCGCGCCTACCCCTATGAGCGGGTGACCTCCTGGTCGCGCAGCAGCTACCGCGAGCTGCACACGCTCGCCGGCCTCGACGGCACGGGCGTGCGGATGCTCGCCGGCACGGAGGTGCACCGCACCAGGCAGGCTGACCCGTGGTGGCGCGACGCGGTGCCGGCGCTGACCCGTGTGACGGCTCTCGGTCCGCCGTACGTCGACGCCTGGAGCTTCGTCGCCCCGGTCGTCGAGATGCCGGTGTACCTGCGCTGGCTGGTCGCCCGAGTCGAGGCGCTCGGAGGCACGCTCACCCGGATGGCGCTGCCCGCGCTGCCCGACCAGGCCGAGGTGGTCGTCAACGCCACCGGGCTCGGGGCCCGGCGGATGGCCGCGGACACCTCGCTGGTCCCGGTGCGCGGCCAGGTCGTGCACGTCGAGCAGGTCGGCCTGGACCGGTGGTGGCTGGACTCGTCGCAGCCGGTCTACGTCGTGCCGCGTTCGCACGACATCGTGGTCGGCGGCACCGACGAGGAGGGGGAGTGGGACCGCCGTCCCGACCCGGACGTCGCGAAGCGGATCCTCGAACGGGCCGTCGAGCTCGTGCCGGAGCTCGGCCGGGCGCGGGTGGTGGGACACCGGGTCGGCCTGCGACCCGCTCGCCCGGAGGTGCGGCTCGAGGCCGAGCACACCGGCGGCACGCGGGTCGTGCACTGCTACGGCCACGGCGGTGCGGGCGTGACGCTGTCCTGGGGATGTGCCGACGAGGTCGCGGGGCTGGTCAGCGCCTGAGCGCGTAGAACCGCCACAGGTCGTGCTCCACGCCGAGCAGCTCGGCGGCGGTGAAGCCGGCCTCCCGGGCGTACTGCTGCATGGTCTGCGGCCGGATCACCGTGCCGGTCGCGACGGTCCGCGGTGCGGACATGCTGTCCGGTAGGCAGACCAGGGTGCTGTAGCCGTACATCAGCCGCTCGACGTCGTCGCCCGGAGCCACGAACTCGTCGGCGACCTTCTCGTCGACCACGAGCACCTCGCCGTCCGGTCCGACCATGGTGCGCATCGCGGCCAGCACCGGCACCGGCTGGGACATGTCGTGGATGCACTCGACCGCCAGGGCGAGGTGGTAGCCGCCGCCCGGGTGCAGCTGCGCGATGTCGGTCTCGAACACGTGGACCCGGTCCGCCACCCCTGCCTGCTCGGCGTTGGCCCGGGCCAGCTGCACACTCGGCGGATCCACGTCGAAGCCGTGCACGGTGACCGAGGGGAAGCGGGTTGCGAGCCCGATCGCCGCCCATCCCGCTCCGCAGCCCACGTCCGCGACCAGCAGGGGCTCACCGGCGACGAGCCGCGCATGCAGCTCCGGGAGTGCGTCGGGCAGCCAGCTGTCAGGCAGCTCGCGCAGCAGCGGCGGACGGTTGACGTCGGCCTGCGCCTCGAGCATGTCCTGGCCGTACTCGCGCCACCCCAGCCCGCGGCCGGTCCGGGCGCCCTCGGCGATCCGGGTCCACTGGGCCCCGGCCGCGGCGACCATCCGGGCAAGCGGCGCCATCGTGGTCAGGGCCTCGGGCGTCGCCAGGGTCTCCGCCACGCCGGCGGCGAGTGCGTACTGACGCGTGGTGCCGTCGCCGGGCGCGACCACGACCAGGTAGCCGCAGACCGCCTGCTGCTCCAGCCACTCCCGGGCGTAGCGCTCATCGGTGCCGGTCGACCGGGCGAGCTCGCCCGACGTCAGCGCGCGGTCCCTCAGCGCCGCGTAGTAGCCGAGCCGGTCGCCGATCGCGATGGTGAGCGCCTCCATCCCCCCGAGCACGGACCCGAACAGCTTCTCCACCATGGCGTCGACCTCGGGCGCGGCGGCTTCGCTCTCAGTGGTCACGGCGCTCCTCCTTCTCCTCGGGTCCACGCTAGGACGACCCGACGCGGTGTCGCGACGGGCAAACCGGGCGGTCTGGAGAGCGGGTGGTCGGCCCGGTGTGGGTCAGAGCGGGCGGACGGCGACCACGGCGTCGAGGTCGAGCGGGCCGTACACGTGCGGGTAGGCCCAGTCCGCGGCGGTGGTGACGTGGAGGATCCGCGTCAGAACAGCCGCTCGGAGGGGTCGTCCATCCCGCGCAGCGCGTCGTAGTCGACCACCGCGCAGGTGATGCCCCGGTCGGTCGCGAGCACGCGGGCCTGCGGCTTGATCTCCTGGGCGGCGAAGATGCCGCGCACCGGGCGCAGCTGGGGGTCCCGGTTGAGCAGCTCGAGGTAGCGGGTGAGCTGCTCGACCCCGTCGATCTCGCCGCGGCGCTTGATCTCCACGGCGACGGACCGGCCCTCGGCGTCGCGGCACATCAGGTCGACCGGACCGATCGCGGTGGGGTACTCGCGGCGGACCAGCGTCAGGCCGGGGGCGAGCGTCGCGGGGTGGTCGGCGAGCAGCTCCTGCAGGTGCTTCTCGACGCCGTCCTTCTGCAGACCCGGGTCGATGCCGAGGTCGTGGGCGCTGTCGTGCAGCACCTCCTCGAGCAGGATGCGCAGGGTGTCGTCGTCCTTGCCGGTGACCAGCCACTCGAAGACGCCCTCCTCGCTGACGCCCTCGGCGACCTTGCAGGGCGGGGACATCCAGTTCAGCGGCTTGTAGGAGCCGCCGTCGGAGTGCACCAGCACCGAGCCGTCGTTCTTGACCATGATCAGCCGGGTGGCCATCGGCAGGTGCGCGGTCAGCCGCCCTGCGTAGTCGACCTGGCAGCGCGCAACGACGAGTCTCACGAGGCGGCAATCTACAGGTGGCCGCTCACGCCCCGTCGCTCGGTCGAGCCCGCGGGAGTGGTCTCGACCGGCCGCCGGGGGTGAAGTACCTCACGGCGGGTCTGGCGGCAGCCGTGCCATGATTCGCCACATGACGAGCCACACACGCGACTTCACCTCCATCGGCGTGATCGGCCTGGGCACGATGGGTGCCGGGATCGCCGAGGTCTTCGCCCGCAACGGCTACCAGGTCGTCGGCGTGGAGCTGACCGAGGAGTCTCTCAAGCGCGGACGTGAGCACGTCGAGCACTCGACCGGCCGGGCGGTGAAGCGCGGAAAGCTCTCCGAGGAGCAGCAGAGCGAGCTCGTCGGCCGGATCACGTTCACCACCGACATGAGCGACGTGAAGGACTGCGGCCTGGTCGTCGAGGCGGTCGTGGAGCAGCTGCCCGTCAAGCAGGAGATCTTCCAGGCCCTCGACGGCATCGTCGGGCTCGACGCGATCCTGGCGACGAACACCTCCTCGCTGTCCGTCACCGAGATCGGCACCGCGACCTCGCACCCCGGCCGGGTCATCGGCGTGCACTTCTTCAACCCGGCGCCGGTGCAGAACCTCGTCGAGATCATCCGGACCGTGGTCACCGAGCCCGACGTCGTCGACGCCACCGCCGAGCTCGCCCGGTCACTGCAGAAGACGCCGGTCATCGTGGGGGACAAGGCGGGGTTCATCGCGAACGCCCTGCTGTTCGGGTACCTCAACCACGCGGCCTCGATGTTCGAGGGCAAGTACGCCACCCGCGAGGACCTCGACGCCTCGATGCGGTTCGGCTGCGGCTACCCGATGGGTCCGCTGGCCCTGCTCGACCTGATCGGCCTGGACACGGCGTACGAGATCCTCGACACGATGTACAAGCAGGGCCGCGACCGCCTGCACGCGCCTGCACCGATCCTCAAGCAGATGGTGACCGCGGGCCTGCTGGGCCGGAAGTCCGGTCGCGGCTTCTACACCTACGAGGGCCCCGACAGCCCGGTCGTCGTCGACGACGAGCTCACCCCGTCGGCGGACGACAAGCCCCGGCTGCGGCACGACATCCGGACCGTCGGCGTGGTCGGCACCGGCACCATGGCGACCGGGATCGTGGAGGTCTTCGCCAAGGCCGGCTTCCCGGTGACGTACGTCGGACGCAGCGACGACAAGGTGGACGCCGTCCGTGCGACGATCGAGAAGTCGCTCGACAAGGCGATCCAGCGTGGCAAGCTCGAGGAGTCCGCACGCGAGGAGGTGCTCGCGCGGCTGAACGGCACCACGTCGCTCGACGACCTGCACGACGTCGACATCGTCGTCGAGGCGATCGCCGAGGACCTCAAGATCAAGACCGTGCTGTTCGAGAACCTCGACGAGATCTGCAAGCCGGGCGCGATCCTGGCCACCACGACCTCGTCGCTGCCGGTGATCTCGCTGGCCCGGGTGACCCACCGGGCGCACGACGTGGTCGGCATGCACTTCTTCAACCCGGCGCCGATCATGAAGCTGGTCGAGGTGGTCAGCACGGTGAGCACCGGCGACGACGTCGCGGAGACCACCCGGGCGCTGTGCGAGAAGGTCGGCAAGGTCGCGGTCTCCTGCGGGGACCGCGCGGGGTTCATCGTCAACGCGCTCCTGTTCCCCTACCTCAACGACGCCGTGAAGATGCTCCAGGCGCACTACGCGACGGCCGACGACATCGACACCGCGATGAAGTACGGCTGTGCCCTGCCGATGGGTCCCTTCGAGCTGCTCGACGTGGTCGGCAACGACGTGTCGCTGGCCATCCAGCGCGAGCTCTACCTCGAGTTCCGTGAGCCCGGCTTCGCGCCGGCGCCGCTGCTCGAGCACCTGGTGACCGCCGGCTACCTGGGCCGCAAGACCCAGCGCGGCTTCCGCGACTACACCGTGCGCTGACCCGGCACCTACTCGGCACAGTGACCGGCGTGTCGACGAGTTCCTGACGGGTCGGGGAGGATGGCCCGGTGAGAACAAGTCGGCTCGAGGCGTTCAGCGACGGCGTGCTCGCCATCATCATCACGATCATGGTGCTCGAGCTGCACGTCCCCGAGGAGCCGACCCTGCGTGCCCTCGGCGCGTCGGCCACCGGCTTCCTCACCTACCTGCTGAGCTTCGTCTACATCGGCATCTACTGGAGCAACCACCACCACATGTTCCACGTGGTCGAGCAGGTGACCGGCGGCGTCCTGTGGGCGAATCTGCACCTGCTGTTCTGGCTCTCGCTGTACCCGTTCAGCACCGCCTGGATGGACGAGAGCGACCTCGCCCGGACCCCGCTGGTGGTCTACGGCATCAACCTGCTGGCCGCCGCGATCGCCTACTACGTCCTCCAGACGGCGATCGTCCGCTCACCCGGCGGTGCGCGGCTGGGGGAGGCGCTGGGCCGCGACGTCAAGGGCAAGGTCTCCCCGGCCATCTACCTGCTGGGCATCGTGCTCGCGTTCGTCAACCCGTGGCTGGCGGTGGCGTGCTACGTCGCGGTGGCGGTGATCTGGCTCGTGCCGGACCGGCGGCTGGAGCGGTTCGTCGCGGCCGCGCAACGGGGTCCCGCATGAGCGCGGACCGGGTCGAGCAGTACGGCGGCGAGGACTACGTCGTACGCCGGGTCACCGGGTCGGCCGCGACCAAGCCCTACCGCTGTCCCGGCTGCCAGCAGGTGATCCGCCCCGCGACCCCGCACACCGTCGCGTGGCCGGTGCTCGCCTCGTCGTTCTCCTCGACGGCGACCGGCCTCGACGAGCGGCGGCACTGGCACACCGCCTGCTGGGGGGCGCGCGACGCACGTCGGTGATCCGTCACCTCGTGGGTGACACGCCGGTCAGGCCGCCGAGTAGGTGCCGGGTCGGCGGGGGAAGAATGGGGGTCATGCCTGCGATCCGCGCGAACTCGGTCCTGCCCGCCCGACGTGAGGCGGTCACGCTGCACACCGCCGACGGCCTCTCGCTCGTGGGGGAGCTGGCGGTGCCCGAGGACCGCGACCCGGTGGCCACCCTGGTGTGCCTGCACCCGCTGCCCACGCACGGCGGCATGATGGACAGCCACGTGTTCCGCAAGGCCGCCTTCCGGCTGCCCGCGCTGGCCGGCGTCGCGGTGCTGCGCTTCAACACCCGCGGCACCTCGAGCATGCAGGGCACCAGCGAGGGCAGCTTCGACAGCGGCGAGGCGGAGCGGTACGACGTCGCCGCCGCCATCGAGTACGCCGAGTTCCACGACCTGCCGAACATCTGGATCGTCGGCTGGTCGTTCGGCACCGACCTCGCCCTGATGCACGCGCACGACCCGGCCGTGCAGGGGGCGATCCTGCTCTCGCCGCCGCTGCGCTTCAGCGGGTCCGAGCACCTGACCACCTGGGCGGAGTCCGGGAAGCCGCTGACCGCGCTGGTCCCCGAGCACGACGACTACCTGCAGCCGGACGAGGCCCGGGAGCGCTTCGCCGTGGTGCCGCACGCCGAGGTGGTCGGCATCGAGGGCGCGAAGCACCTGTGGGTCGGTGACGCCGAGACCGCGCTGGACCTGATCGTGGCGCGGGTCGCGCCGGGGGTCGACGTACCCCTCCCGCGGGAGTGGGACGGCCCGATGGAGACCGCCGACACGAGTGCCTACGCCGACCGCACGACCGCGGCGTTCAAGGACGTGCCCCGCTGACTCAGGTGGCCTCCTGCCGGGGCAGGAAGACCTCCTTGACCAGGAGCGTGATCGCCGCAGCGGTCGGGATGGCGAGCAGCGCGCCGATGACCCCGAGCAGCGTCGCGCCGACGAGGGCCGCGATCACGATGATCGACCCGGGCAGGTTGACCGAGCGGGACATCACCCGGGGGTAGATCACGTAGTTCTCGAACTGCTGGTAGGCGATGTAGAAGACCAGGCAGTACAGACCGGTGTGCGGGTCGGTCGCGAAGCCGATCAGGATCACGATGACGGCGCCCAGCGTCGCCCCGATCATCGGGATGACGTCGAGGATCGCGACGACCGCGGCCAGGGCGACGGCGTACTGGCTCAGTCCCACGGCGAACAGGAAGACCAGCGAGCTGATCCCGGCCGCCAGCGCCACCACGAAGGCGCCGGAGACGTAGGCGCCGACGTTCTCCAGGATCTTGTCGCCGAGCTGCTGGACCCGGCTGCGGCGGCTGGCCGGTGCGAGGCGGTAGGCGGATCGCTTGACCTTGGGCAGCGTGGCCAGGAAGTACAGCGTCAGCACGATGACGATGAAGCTGTTGGCCAGGAACGACAGCACCTTGAGGCCCACCCCGACCACGCCGCCGAAGAGTGCCGAGCTGACCTTGCGCTGGGAGAGCACCTGCTGGGCCTTGTCGAGCAGGCTGTACCGGGCGTCGAGGCGCTGGATGGTGCGGTTGTGCTGGAACTCCTTGGCCCAGCCCGGTGCGCTGTTCACGATCGCGCTGACCTGGTCGGAGATCACCGGCACCAGGGCGACCAGGAACAGCGCCACGGCCGCGATCACGCCCAGGATCACCACCAGCACCGCCCAGCTGCGCGCGAGCCCTCGGTGGCCGAGCCACTCCACGATCGGGTTCAGGCCGGCGGCGAGGAACGCCGCGACCAGGACCAGGATCAGGATCGACCCGACCGAGAGCAGCAGCCCGCCCAGCCACCAGGCCAGCAGGGCGCCGACGGCCACGAAGAAGCCGACCTTGAACGGCTGCTGGACGGAGACCCGGGACCCGCTGTGCGAGGGGGCACCGTCCGTCGGGGCAGGAGCTTCCGCGGGCCGGCGGGTGACCCGTCCGGCCCGCACTGCGGGACCGCTCACGCGGTCTGGTCGCTGCCGGACTTGCCCGGCTCGTCGCCGAAGCCCGAGATCACGTCACGCAGCGCTCCGAGCTGGGCCACGATCGCGTCGCGACGCTTCTGGTAGCGGTCCACCTCGGCCTTGAGCGCGGCGAGCTCGCGCTCAGCGTCGGCCTGGCCGGCGGCGGTGAACGTTGCTGCCTGGGTCTGCGCGGAGGAGACGATCTGCTCGGCCTCGCGGCGGGCGTGGCTGAGCAGCCGGTCGGCCTCGGCCTGGGCCTGGTCGCGCTGCGCGTTCGCTCCGGTCATGGCCTCGCGGGCCCGTGCCTCGGCGGCGTTCGCCCGCTGCTCGGCTTCCTCGACCAGCTTCTGGGTCTCGTTGGTGGCGCTGCTGTGGTGCTCGGCCGCCTCGCGGGTGAGCCGCTCCTTCTCCACCGCCAGCGTCCGGCGGGCCTCCTGCACCTCGCGGTCGGCGGCGGCCCGGGCCTGCTCGGCCTCACGCTTGGCGCCCGTGCGCATCGCGTTGGTCTCCTGCTCGGCGGCCAGCCGGAGCTGCTCGCTCTCCCGCTTGGCCGCGGCGAGGAGGTCGTCCGCCTCGGCCTTGGCCATCGTGCGCTCCTGATCGACCTGGGCGAGGGCGCGGGCGCGGGTCTCGTCGAGCTCCTTGAGCTGGACCATCCGCATGTCCTCGGCGTCACGGGCGGCCTGGGCCCGCAGCACGTCGGCGTGCTTGTTGGCCTGCCGCTTGATCTCCTCGGCCTGCGCCTTGGCCTGGACCAGGACGTCGTCGGCCTGCTCCTCGGCGAGGCGCAGCATCTCGCTGGCTCGTCCGCCGAGCCCGGCGTACGTCGGGTTCTCGTTCTCCGAGACCTTCTGCTGCAGGTCGCCGAGCTGCTTCTCCAGGCGGGTGATCGTGGCCCTGGCATCGTCGAGGCTGGCGCTGAGGCCCGCCTTCTCGCCGGCCAGCGTGTGCATCTGACGGTCCACCGCGGCGGTGTCGTAGCCGCCGCGACGCACGACCGGGAAGCCCGGACGGCCGGTGCTGGTCGACTCGGGCCGGCCCGCCGGGGCCGCGTGCGAGGGCCCCGACGCGGTGGGCTGGGTCGAGGGCGTGCTGCGGGTCTGCGGAGGCGTCTGCGGCGGCTGCGAGGGCGACTGCGGAGGTGTCTGCCTCGGGGTCTGCCTCGGGGTCTGCTGCGAGGTCACCGCGGGGATCACCTGGGTCGCGTCGTCGGCGCGGTTGGCCCCGCTGTCGTCCGGGTCCTCGAAGATGGACAGGCCAGGTTGGTCGCTCATCGGTTGTTCCTCCGTCGTCTGCTCGCTCTGCATACGAGTCTGGGTCTCAGTCTCCCGGAAAACCCAACGTACACACGTGAGGCACCCCGGTCGGGGTGCCTCACGATGAACAATTTCGCGGTGTGGTCCGGTCGGTCCGGGCTCAGACCCCGCGGAACCGGTTGATCTGGTCCAGGTGCGCCGCGCGCTTCTCCTCGTCTCGCACTCCGAGACCCTCCTCGGGGGCCAGGCACAGCACGCCGACCTTGCCCTGGTGGAGGTTCTTGTGGACGTCGTACGCCGCCTGGCCGACGTCGTCCATCGCGTAGGCCTTGGACAGGGTCGGGTGGATCTTGGCCTGCGCGATCAGCCGGTTGGCCTCCCACGCCTCGCGGTAGTTCGCGAAGTGCGACCCGATGATCCTCTTGAGGTTCATCCAGAGGTAGCGGTTGTCGTACTCGTGCATGTAGCCGCTGGTCGAGGCGCAGGTGACGATCGTGCCGCCCTTGCGTGCGGCGAACACCGACGCACCGAAGGTCTCCCGGCCGGGGTGCTCGAAGACGATGTCCACGTCCTCGCCGCCGGTGAGCTCGCGGATGCGCTTGCCGAAGCGGCGCCACTCCTTCTGGTCCTGGGTGTGCTCGTCCTTCCAGAACCGGAAGTCCTCGGCCCGGCGGTCGATGATCAGGTCGGCGCCCATCCGGCGGCAGATCTCTGCCTTGTCGTCGCTGGAGACCACGCAGACCGGGGTGGCGCCGCCGTTCAGCGCGAACTGCGTGGCGTAGCCGCCCAGGCCGCCGCTGGCGCCCCAGATCAGCACGTTGTCGCCCTGCTTCATGCCGGCGCCGTTGCGGCTGACCAGCTGGCGGTACGCCGTGGAGTTCACCAGGCCGGGGGTGGCGGCCTCCTCCCAGGTCAGGTGCGCGGGCTTGGGCATCAGCTGGTTGGACTTGACCAGCGCGATGTGCGCCAGCCCGCCGAAGTTCGTCTCGAAGCCCCAGATCCGCTGCTCGGGGTCGAGCATCGTGTCGTTGTGCCCCTCGTAGCTCTCCAGCTCGACGGACAGGCAGTGCGCGACCACCTCCCGGCCGGGCTGCCAGGTGTGCACGCCGGGGCCGGTCTTGAGCACCACGCCGGCGAGGTCCGAGCCGACCACGTGGTAGGGCAGGTCGTGCTTCTTGGCCAGGGGAGAGGTCCGGCCGTAGCGCTCGAGGAACCCGAACGTCGACATCGGCTCGAAGATCGAGGTCCACACGGTGTTGTAGTTGATCGCGCTGGCCATCACCGCGATGTACGCCTCGCCCGGGCCGAGCTCGGGCAGCGCTACGTCCTCGACGTGCAGGGACTTGCGCGGGTCCTTGTCCCGGGACTCCAGGCCCTCGAAGAGGCCGACCTCGTCCTTGTGGACGGTGACGGCCCGGTAGGACTCGGGCATCTGGAGGGCGGCAAACTCCTCGGGGGAGGTGTCTCCGGCGAGGATGGCATCGAGGATCTGCTTCACATCTGGCTCCTGCGTCTGGTTCGGCGCGGCTGGGTTGCCCGAATCTACTCACGGGTAACCAACGGTGTCAGCCCCGTGTGACCTAGTTCTCTAGTCCACTGCGTGCGGTGCGGGTGTCGCAGCCGGTTCGACGAGCTCGATGAGCACGCCGCCGGCGTCCTTGGGGTGCACGAAGTTGATCCGGCTGTCCGCCGTACCCCGGCGGGGCTCGTCGTAGAGCAGCCGCAGGCCGCGTTCGCGCAGGATCGCGGAGACCTGCTCGACGTCGGTGACCCGGTAGGCGAGCTGCTGCAGGCCCGGACCCGAGCGGTCCAGGAACTTCGCGATCGTGGAGCTCTCGTCGATCGGCGCCAGCAGCTGGATGCACGAGCCGGAGTCGCCGACGGCGACCATCGCCTCGCGCACGCCCTGCTCCTCGTTGGTCTCCTGGTGCTGCACCCGCATCCCGAACGCGTCGGCGTAGAACGCGATCGCCGCGTCCAGGTCGGGTACGGCGACACCGACGTGGTCGATGCAGACGAACAGGTGCTCCGGGATCTCGACGCTCATGGGCTCATCGTGGCCCCACCCACGACCGGCTCGCGAGGGACTGTGACTTGTTCCTCACAGGTGAGCGGTCACCGCCCCTCCCGGAGCGCCCACCGGCTGGGTATCGTCCGGTTCACCGAAGCTCTTCGTTCCCGCAGGAGGCGTCATGTCCGGATCCGTGATCGTTGCCGGTGCTCGCACACCGATCGGCCGTCTGTTGGGAGGACTCAAGGACCAGTCCGCCGCCGACCTCGGTGGGGTGGCGATCAAGGCCGCCCTGGAGAGGGCCGGCGTCTCCGGCGACCAGGTCGAGTACGTCATCATGGGCCAGGTCATCCAGGCCGGCGCCGGGCAGATCACCGCCCGTCAGGCGGCGCACAAGGGCGGCATCCCGCTCCGCGTCCCCTCGATCACGATCAACAAGGTGTGCCTGTCCGGCATCAACGCGATCGCGATGGCCGACCAGCTCATCCGCGCGGGCGAGCACGAGATCGTCGTCGCCGGCGGCATGGAGTCGATGACCCAGGCGCCGCACCTGCTGCCGAAGTCGCGGGAGGGCTTCAAGTACGGCGACGTGAAGCTGGTCGACTCGATGGCCTACGACGCGCTCTACGACCAGCTCACCGACCAGCCGATGGGCGGTCTCACCGAGAGCTGCAACGCCGAGGGTGCGGGCCTCACCCGCGAGGAGCAGGACGAGTTCTCCGCGCGATCGCACCAGCGGGCCGCCGAGGCATGGAAGAACGGCCTGTTCGACGACGAGGTCGTGCCCGTCGAGATCCCGCAGCGCAAGGGTGACCCGGTCGTCGTCTCGCAGGACGAGGGCATCCGCGGCGACACCACCGCCGAGTCGCTGGGCAAGCTGCGCCCCGCGTTCTCCAAGGAGGGCACCATCACCGCCGGGTCGGCCTCGCAGATCTCCGACGGCGCCTGCGCCGTGGTCGTGATGAGCAAGGCCAAGGCCGAGGAGCTCGGCCTGACCTGGATCGCCGAGATCGGCGCGTCCGGCCAGGTGGCCGGCCCCGACTCGACGCTGCAGATGCAGCCGGCCAACGCGATCGCCAAGGCGTGCGAGAAGGAGGGCATCAAGCCCGCCGACCTCGACCTGGTGGAGATCAACGAGGCCTTCGCCGCGGTTGGCATCGTCTCCGCCCGCGAGCTCGGCATCGACGAGGACAAGGTCAACGTCAACGGCGGCGCGATCGCGCTGGGCCACCCGGTCGGCATGTCCGGTGCCCGGATCGCCCTGCACCTCGCGCTCGAGCTCAAGAGGCGCGGCGGCGGCACCGGTGCGGCCGCCCTGTGCGGCGGTGGCGGTCAGGGTGACGCGCTGATCCTGCACGTCCCGAACAGCTGACGCGGGGTGGTCTCGACAAGCTCGACCAGCCGGAAGCCCTCGGTCGGCGGGCGACGCTCGCGGGCGTCGGTCCCCGACCTCGTCGAGCGTGCGCGCGAGGGTGACGCCCGTGCGGTGGCCCGGCTGATCTCCCTGGTCGAGGACGAGTCGCCGCTGCTGCGTGAGGTGATGGCCGGCCTCGCGCCGTACACCGGGAACGCCCAGATCGTCGGCATCACCGGCCCTCCCGGCGTCGGCAAGTCCACCTCCACGAACGCGATGGTCACGGCCCTGCGGGCGACCGGGAAGCGCGTCGGCGTCCTGGCCGTGGACCCGTCCTCGCCGTTCTCCGGAGGGGCGCTGCTCGGAGACCGGGTGCGGATGCAGGACCACGCGCTCGACAAGGAGGTCTACATCCGGTCGATGGCCTCGCGCGGGCACCTCGGCGGGCTGGCCTGGACGACGCCGCAGGCGCTGCGGGTGCTCGACGCGGCCGGCTGCGACGTGGTCCTGATCGAGACGGTCGGGGTCGGGCAGAGCGAGGTCGAGATCGCCGGCCTCGCGGACACCACGCTGGTGCTGACCGCGCCCGGCATGGGCGACGGCATCCAGGCCGCCAAGGCGGGCATCCTCGAGATCGGGGACGTGTTCGTGGTGAACAAGGCCGACCGGGACGGCGCCGACCAGGTGCGCCGCGACCTGCGGAACATGATCGCCCTCGCCGAGCGCGACGACGAGGCGTGGAAGCCGCCGATCGTGCAGACCGTCGCGCAGATCGGGCAGGGCGTCGACGAGGTCGTCGAGCGGATCGAGGAGCACCGCGACTGGATGGAGTCCTCCGGCGAGCTGGAGAAACGACGGGTACGACGGGCGCGGGACGAGATCGAGGCCATCGCGGTGACCGCCCTGCGCCGGCGCTGGGGCAACGTGCACGAACGCACCGAGCTCGACGCGCTCGCCGAGCAGGTCGTCGCCGGCACGTCGGACCCCTACGCGGCCGCCGACTCGCTGCTGGAGTCCTACACCGAGTAGCGGCCCAGCGCCGCGCGCCTCCGCCACCCGGGTCGGGGACTTTGCTACGAATAGTCCTTGCCCGTGTGCGTCGTCGCGCGCCCGGCGCAGGCAACGACATGAACGCGGCAGCACGGGGCTGACACCTCTCGGGAGGGAGCACAGGATGAAGAAGTTGCTGGGCGGCGTCGTGATCGCCTTCGCGCTGTTCTATCTCCTGACCCAGCCGCAGTCGGCGGCTGAGGTCGTGCGAGGCGCCGGCGCGGTGGTGGGTGACGCCTTCAACGCCGTTATCGCCTTCATCAGCGCGCTGTCCCGCTAGGCGACGGCCGTTCCGGTGGTCGGCTGGCTGCGGCGGGTCCGCGACGGTCGGGTGCGTCGACGCCTGCTGCGCGACGACGACGCCCGCGAGGACATCGTCGACGAGGTGCACCACCACTGGGTCGTGCACACGGTGCCGGTCCTCGAGCTGGTGGCGTCCGTCGGGCTGTCCTACGCCTTCCTGCTCTCGTCGCCGAAGGTCGGCTGGGTGCTTCTCCTGGTGATCGCCGCCCTCCTCGCCCACGCCGCCTGGAAGTCCCTCGTCGAGTTCATGGACGTCTTCGTGGTCACGAACATGCGGGTGTTCCGGGTGACCGGGGTGTTCTCCAGCAAGCACGCCACCACGCCGCTGTCCCGGATCCTCGACATCACCGTCGACCAGCCGTTCCTGGGCCTGCTGCTCGGGTTCGGCCACTTCACGTTCGAGTCGGCGGCTCAGGAGCAGGGACTGCGCGACATCCGGTTCGTCGCCAAGCCCCTCGACCGGGACCTGGTCATCCAGCGTCACGTGCAGATGTCCGGCCTGCGCGGCCCTCGCTTCGACCATCGCCGCTGACCCAGGTCACGATCTCGACACTGTTCGGTAATGACAGTTGCGACTTGTCTGTTTGGTCCTGCAGGGTCGGGGACCATGAGCGAGGGGGTGCTGCGGGCCGCAGCGATCGGGGTCGCCGGGCCGCAGGGCCCGCTGCTGCACGACGTGAGCCTCGAGGCGCACCCGGGCCGCATCCTTGCGGTGACCGGATCGAGCGGCTCGGGCAAGACCACGCTGCTGTCCGTGCTGGGCGGGCTGCTCTCTCCGGACAGCGGGCAGGTGGCGTACGGCGACGGGCCGGTCGGCACGCGCGGCGGTGAGCCCCGACGGGGCACCGCGCTCGTGCTGCAGACCTACGGCCTGGTGCCGAGCCTGACCGCCGAGGAGAACGTCGCGATCGCCCTGCGCGCCCGCCGGGTCTCCCCGGTCGACGCGAACCGCCGGGCCCACGTGGCCCTGGGACGGGTCGGCGTCGGCGACCTCGCCGAGCGGCTGGTGACCGAGCTGTCCGGCGGCCAGCTGCAGCGGGTGGCGATGGCCCGGGCGCTGTCGGTGGAGCCCGACGTGCTGCTCGCCGACGAGCCGACCAGCGAGCTCGACGAGCACAACCGCGACCTGGTGGTGGCGCAGATCCGCGCCGAGGCCGACCGCGGAGCCGTGGTGGTGCTGGCCACCCACGACCCGGAGGTGGCCGACCTCTGCGACGACGAGCTGCACCTGGTGGACGGTCAGGTGGTGGGCGCGGCGCTGCGCTCCGTCGCCACCGCGGAGGACGGCCCCGGCCACGAGCACGACATGTTCCGGAGGCCCTGATGACCCAGGTCGTGGATCGCAGCACCGGTGTCGCGGTGCGCTGTGTGAACGTCGTCCAGATCTACACCACCGCGGGCGGGCACGACGTCGTGGCGCTGCGCGGGGTGAACCTCGACATCCGGGCGGGGGAGCAGGTCGCGCTGCTCGGGCCGTCCGGGTCCGGGAAGTCCACGCTGCTCAGCCTCTTCGGCGGGGTGCTGCGGCCCTCGGCGGGCAAGGTGGTCGTGGACGGGCAGGACATCTCCCGGATCCGGGAGGCCGACCTGGGCCGGCTGCGGTCGGGCAAGGTGACCTCGCTGCTGCAGGGCGCGAGCCGCAACCTGCTGCCCTACGCCACTCCCGAGGAGAACGTCGAGTTCGCCCGCAAGGCGCTGGCCCCCGCGGCCCGGCGGCGGCTGCCGAGCGCGCAGCAGCTGCTCGACCGGCTGGGCATGGGCGACCTGGGTGGCCGCCCGCTGGCCGGGATGTCCGGGGGTGAGCGCCAGCGCGTCGCGTTCGCCGCGGCGGTCTCGTCCGGCGCCGGCCTGCTGCTCGCGGACGAACCGACCTCAGCACTGAGCCACGACGACCGGGACGCGATGATCGAGCTGATCCACGTGGTCAACCGGGAGCTCGGCACGACCGTCGTCCTGGTGACCCACGACCCCGAGGTCGCCGCCCGGATGCCGCGCAGCATCACCATCCGCAACGGCCGGATCGGCTCCGAGGGCCGGCACGGCTTCGACTTCGGCGTGGTCGACGAGGACGGCGCCGTACACATCCCCGATGACCTGGCCCAGCGGTTCCCGGCCGGCACCCTCGTGCAGTTCGAGGAGACCGCCGACGGAGTGCTGCTGCGTGCCATCGACGAGCAGGGCGACCGAGCATGAGACTGCTGCTCGCGGGGCTGTGGACCCGCCGTGCCATGAACCTCACCAGCCTGATGGTCTGCGTGGTCGCGATCGCGGCGGCCGTGCTCGGGCCGATGTACGGCCGCGAGTCGGCCGAGCACCTGCTCGACACCCGGCTGGACGAGCGGGCGCCGTACACCACCGGGCTCACCTACGCGGTCTCCGCCCGCAAGCTCGGCGAGGAGACGGCCGGGAACCGGCTGCCGTCGGCGGCCGAGATGCTCGACCGTGCCGCGGCGCCCTTCACGGGTGTCGACGTGTTGCGGTTCTGGCCGAGGCAGACCGGCTGGATGCGGGACGGCGGCGGCACGTTCAGCTACAGCACCCGGACGCTGGCCGCCCCGCTCTACTGGCGACAGGGGATGTGCGACCTCGCCCAGGTCACCGGCCGGTGCCCGGTCGCCCGCAACGAGGCGCTGATGCAGGCCACGATGGCGCGGACCCTGGGGCTCCGGGCCGGCGACAGCTTCGTCGTCACCTACTCCGACAGCTTCCTGACCAAGAACGGTTCGGAAGGGCAGCGGCGCCGCGACGAGACCTTCCGGATCGTCGGGACCTACCGGGTGACCGACCCGGGCTCGGCCGCATGGTTCGACCTGTCCCGGTTCGCCGGCTACGACAACCTCGTCACCCCGCCGGCCAAGGGCAACTCCGCGTCCGACCCGTCCGCACCCGCGCTGCTGGTCGCGCAGCCGAGCATGCGGTCGCAGAGTGTCGTGGCCGGGCTGGACCGGCCGATCGCCACCTCGGCGGTCGACCTGGACGCGCTCGACCGGGTGCAGGGGGCAGCGGCGAGCTTCAAGGCCCGGGCGATCGCCGACTCCGAGAAGTCCTTCGACGGCGACGTGCTGCCCGACCTGGACCTCGCGTCGGTCTTCGACCAGGTCCGCGCCGAGCACACCCTGCTGTCGCGGGTGATGGTGGCCGCGCTGGCGCCGCTGGTGCTGCTCACGCTGCTGCTGCTGTTCGCCCTGGTCTCGACCGCGGCGCAGGTGCGGCGTCCGCACGTGGCACTGGCCAAGCTGCGCGGCCAGACCCGGGGGCAGGTGCTTCGCTTCGCACTGGCGGAGCCGTTCCTGGTGGTGCTGCTCGCGGTGCCCGTCGCGGTCGGCGGCGCGGTGGCCGTCGCGCACGCCATCGCGCGGGGCTCGCTGCACGCCGGCATCCCGGTGACTCTCGGCCCGGTCACGCTGGTCAGCCTCGTGGTGGTGGTCCTCGCCGCCCTGGCCGCGTCCGCGGTGGCCGCCCTGACCGTGATCCGCGAGCCGCTGTCCGCGGCCCTGAAGGCCTCGGTCAGCCGGCGCCCGTCGTCCCGGTTCTCCCTCGTGCTGCGCAGTGCCGTGGTGGCGGTCGCGGTCGCCGCGGTGGGCAACCTCCTCACCTCCGGCGACCAGTCCAGCCAGCTGCTGGCGCTGCTCACCCCGACTTTCGTGGCGCTCGCCGTGGCCGTCGGTGGCGCCGCCCTCCTGCAGGTGATCGCGCGTGCCTGGATGCGGCGTACGGCGGGTTCCGGTGGCACCGCGTCCTACCTCGCGTCGCGCCGGCTCGGCCGGCGGCAGGACGTCGCGAACCTGATGATCCCGCTGCTGCTGGCGGCTGCCGTGCTGACCTTCGCCTCCGCGACGACCGCCACCTCCGACGCCTGGCGGGTCTCCCGTGCGGACGCCGAGGTCGGCGCCGCGCAGACGTTCGTCGCGTCCGCGTCGCCGGGCCGGCTGCTGCAGGTCACCCGTGACGTCGACCCGGACGGCAGGTACGTCGCCGCGGCGGTGCTCAACACCGGCGGTGACGACATGAGCCGCGGTGTCTTCGTCGACACCAGCCGGCTGACCCGGGTCGCGGCCTGGGACCCGGCCTGGTCCGACCGCTCCCTGGCCACCCTGCAGCGGCAGCTGCGGCCCGACCAGGGCAGGCGCATCGAGTTCACCGGCAGGCGGCTGACCGTCACGGTGGCCGACGTGGCGCTGACGTCGAAGAGCCACGTGCAGTCCGCGCTGCAGCTGCAGTACGTCGACGACCAGGGTGAGCAGGTCGACGTACACGTCGGCGACCTGCGCAACGGGCCGCGCCAGCAGCTCACCGTGGGGCTCGAGGGCTGCACCCGCACCTGCCGCGTCGAGCAGCTCTACGTCACCGGCAGCGCCGTCTCGGTCAGCGACGTGCAGGGCGCGCTGACACTGGAGTCGGTCGCCCTCGACGGCCGGACGGCGGACTGGGGCCTCGACGACCCGGACGGCTGGCGGCCCGCGCGGCCGTTCCCGGTGTCGCTGGTCGACCCGCCCGTCCTCCTCGAGGGGTCGGGCACCGGCCTGCGGCTCAGGCTCTACCTCGGCCAGCTGCCCGCCGGCAACGGCCCGCAGAACGCGCAGGTCTCCGGCTTCGCCCGGATCACGCCGTCGACGACGCCGGACACCGTGCCGACGCTGGTCGCGACCGGCACCCGCACCGCGACCGCGTCGCAGACCGGCAGCGGCATCGCGCTGAGCTACCCGGCCTCGACGGTCGCCGGCGTCTCGCTGAACGGTCAGCAGGTGCCGATGCGGGTCGTGGACCGGGTCCGCACCCTGCCGGTGATCGGCACCGAGGGCTCGATGTCGGACCTGGAGACAGCGCTGGTCGAGTTCGACCCGCCGGCCGGTGCCGTGGTCACCACCCAGCTGTGGGTCGCCGAGGGCACCCCGGCCTCCGTGCTCGACGCCATCCGGGCCGAAGGCATCACGCTGACCGACGGGCGCAGCCTGGCCGGCACCCTGCGCGACCTGCGCGGCGACGCGTTCAGCCTCGGCCTGCGGCTGTTCCTGATCGTGGGCGCGGCGACGCTGCTGATCGCGATCTTCGGCGTCTTCGCCTCCGCCGTGCTGCAGTCCCGGTGGCGGTCCTACGAGGTCGCCTCGCTGCGCGTCGTCGGTGTCTCCCAGCGTGCGCTGGTGCGCGGGTCGGTGCTGGAGTACGTCGTCCTGCTCGGCGTCGCGGTGCTGCTCGGCGTGCTCTCGGCGTACCTCTCGCTGCTGCTCGTGCTGCCGTCGATCTCCCTCGGCACCGCCGGCGTGCACGACCCGGCACCGGTCTACGCGACCCCCTGGCTGATCGTCGTCGGCGTGGCCGGGGCGCTGTTCGTGCTCGCCACGCTGATCGCGGTGCTGGTGTCGCGACGGACCACCCGGCTGGGCAGGCCGTCGACGCTGCGCTGGGCGGAGCAGGGCTGACCCGCGGCTAGGGTTCGGGCATGAGCAAGGGCGGACGGAAGAAGCTGGCCTTCGACCCGATCGACGAGGCGGCGCGTCAGTGGGGGCTGCGGTGGGAGGCCGTCGACCAGATGCACGCGGTGACCTCGCTGATGCGGGTCCAGCAGCTGGTGCTCGCCCAGCTCGACGAGATCCTCCGGCCGCACGGCCTGACCTTCGCGCGCTACGAAGCGCTGGTGCTGCTGACGTTCTCCCGCGCCGGGTCGCTGCCGCTCGGCAAGATGGGGGAGCGGCTGCAGGTGCATCCCACCTCGGTGACCTCGATCGTGGACCGGCTCGAGGCGGCCGGGCACGTCGTACGCCGACGCCACCCCGACGACGGCCGGGCGGTGCTGGCCGAGATCACCGAGTCCGGACGAGCCGTCGTCGAGGCAGCCACCGCCGACCTCGTCCAGGCACAGTTCGCCCTGGCCGACGTACCCGCCGAGGACCTGCGCGCACTGTCCGCACTGCTGCGGCCGGTGCGCCAGGTCGCCGGCGACTTCTAGGCCCGTCCCGCTACGCCGGCGAGCGCTGCGCCGGCACCGCCGGGACGATGTTCTGGTTGATGTGGAAGAAGTTGTCCGGGTCGTAGCGCCTCTTGACCTCGGTCAGCCTGGCGTAGTTGTCCCGGTACGCCGCCTGCACCCGGTCGCTGCCCTCTTCCATCAGGAAGTTCACGTAGGCGCCGCCTGCCGACGTCGGGTGCAGCGCGGTCCAGTAGTCCTTCGTCCAGGCACTGATCGCCTCCGCCTGCGCGGGATCGGGGTCGACGCCGACGATCACCCCGGCCCAGCCACCGCCGCGGTAGGCGAACGCAGTCTCCTCGGAGCCGACGCGCGCGGCCGCCCCGTCGACGGGGTACAGGTGCATGGTGGAGTGGCCGGTCGGCAGCCGCGCCCCGAACTCACGGTGCACCTCGATGGCCTCGTCGGTGATCTGCTCGAACATGTCCGCGCGCCAGTACCACTGGAGGCCGGCCGGGTAGAGCGCATCGAAGGCGGTCTGCAGCGCGGTGAAGGGGAGCTCACCGATGCCCATCAGCAGGGGTGACCCGAACTCCCGCGCCGGTGCGAGCACCTCGTCCGCCCGGTCGTGCGGACCTGTGTAGCACCAGACGATGCCGCACGCCTTCCGGCCCCACAGCTCTTCCGGGAACGGCGGTGCGGGCGGGATCGTGAGCAGCCCGATCCATCCGCTGAGCTCCTCGGGGAGCGTCGGGTGCAGCTCGCGGTACCACCGCATCACCTCCGGGGCGTCCTCGATGTCGTAGAGCACCGGGCCCCCCACGACGGTGCCGTTCTCCCCGATCGGGTGGCAGCGGAAGGTGAACGAGGTGACGATCCCGAAGTTGCCGCCGCCTCCGCGCAGCGCCCAGAACAGGTCCGGGTGGCTCGTGGCGCTCGCGGTGACGAAGGTGCCGTCGGAGAGCACCACGTCCGCGGCGAGCAGGTTGTCGACGGTGAGGCCGAAGCGCCGGGCCAGGTAGCCGATCCCGCCGCCCAGGGTCAGGCCGGCCACGCCGGTGCTGCCCACGAAGCCCGACGGGGTCGCCATCCCGAAGCCCACGGTGGCGTGGTCGACGTCGGCCCAGGTGCAGCCCGCGTCCACCCGGACGGTGTGCTCGTCGGGGGAGACCGTGGTGCTGCGCATCCCCGAGAGGTCGACCACCAGGGCGCCGTCCCAGGTGCCGAGCCCGGCGGCGTTGTGGCCGCCGCCCCGGATCGCGATCTCCAGGCCGTGCTCGCGGGCGAACAGCACGCAGGCGCGTACGTCGACGGCGTCGCGCACCCGGGCCACGGCACTCGGGTGGCGGTCGATCATGGCGTTGTAGACCTGGCGCGCCTGCTCGTAGTCCGGGTGGTCCGGGGTGACGAGCTCCCCGCGCAGCTGGGCGGCGAGGTCGTCGTACGGCGCGGTCCGAGGCCCTGCGGCAGTGCTGGTGTGGCTGGTGGTGGACATGTGCTGCTCCTCGACTGGCTGGTCGCGCACGGTGCGTCGACCCGGGGCCGACGCTAGGAAGGCGGGCGTTCGCTCAGCGTTCGCCGAGCGCTCCGGCCGCGGCGGCCAGGTCGTTCGCGCACCGGGCCAGGAGTGCCGTGCTGTCCTGGCCGCGCGCGAGGCTCAGCGCCTCGGACAGCCGGGCGCGTCCGCCGGCGGGGTCGAACCGGGCGCGCTGCCGCATCAGCTCGGGGACCCACCAGCGCTCCTCCTGCCGCTCGGCCGCGGCGAGCGCGTCGTCGAGGAGCGCGCACCGCTCGGCGGGGTCCTCGACGGTCTCGGCGAGCAGCCCGAGCCAGTACGGCAGCCGGGCGTGCGCGCCCTGGCGGCGGAGGTTCTCGATGCCGGTGCGGGCCAGGTCGACGCCCGCGCGCCCGCCGAGGGACCAGCCACCCAGCACCCGGCCCCACTCGCCGTAGTAGGCGAAGGCGCAGCGGTTGCACAGGTCGCGCAGCTCGGCAGCCGTCTCAGCCACCCGGTCCCTCTGGTCCAGGAGCTGGTGGGTGATGGTCGCGTAGGCCAGGGCCACGGCGACGGAGTACTGGTGCCCGGTGGACCGGGCCTCCTGGACCGCCGAGGCGCCGAGGCGCGCGGCGGTCTCCGGGTCGCCCAGCGCCCAGGCGGCGTGCGCCGCCCACGCGGCGGTGTGCACCCGGGCCCGGGTGCCGACGCTGAGGGACTCCTCCGACATCGAGGAGAGCGCGACCTCGAAGTGCTCGGCGGCCAGGCCCGGCTGGCCGAGGTGCAGTGCTGACCCGGCCAGCGAGAAGTGCGCCTGGCCCAGACGCGAGTCCCGGTCGGCGACCAGCGCCAGCACCTTCCGCGCGAGGTCGTAGGCGGGGCGCATCCGGCCCTGCACGAACAAGCACGCCCACAGACCGACCATTGCGGTGACCCGTTCCTCGCCCAGGCCCAGCGTCTCGGTCAGGCCCACGGCACGCTCGAGGGTCTGCTCAAGCTCGGTCGACGAGTAGCCCTGGAGCGCGTTCAGCGGCGGGATCATCGCCTCCAGGCTCTCCAGCTCCTGCTCGTCGCGGTCGCGGGTCGGCGGCAGGTCCCGCAGCAGCGAGACGATGGCCCGGTGGTGCTCGACGGCCTGCGCGTGGGCGTACACCCCGGACGCCGCCCGGGCCGCCTGTCGGTAGTGCACGACGGCCCGCCCGCGGTTGCCGGCGGCGCGGTACTGCGCGGCGATCTGGGCGGCCACATGGTCGGTGTGGCCTGAGTTCAGGAGCTCCAGGGCCTGGGCGAGCCGCCGGTGCAACAGCCACCGCCGCGGCCGGCTGACCAGCTCGTACGCCGCGGCGCTCAGCCGGTCGTGGGTGAAGGCGTAGCCCTCGACGTGCTCGCGGACGATGCGCTGCTGCCAGAGCTCGTCGACGGCGAGCACGACGGTGTCCGCGTCGAGGTCGCTCGCCTCGGTGAGCAGTGTCAGGTCGAAGTCCTGGCCGACCGCTGCGGCGAGCCCGGCGACGGCCCGTGCGGCGGGGGAGACCCGTTCGAGCCGCTTGAGCAGGATCTCCGACATGGTGGCGTCGGACCGGGCCAGTGCGGCGGGCAGGTCCCCGGCCGACCGGCTCGCCTCGACGACGTACAGGGGGAAGCCGCCGGTCGCCTCGTGGAGCGCACGTGCCGACTCCTCCGGCAGCCGGCTGCCGCACAGGACCTCCGCCAGGTCGGCGGTGTCCGCGAGATCGAACGGGTCGACCCGCAGGCTGCGCAGGCGTCCGGCGTCCCGCATCGCGGAGACCCAGGGCTCCGCGTGGGCCTGCGGCGTGTCGCTCGCGCGCAGGGTGACCGCGAGCAGGACGCGGACCTTGGTGGCGAGGTTCATCAGCACCGAGCAGAAGGCCAGGGTGTCCTCGTCGCACCACTGGACGTCCTCCAGGACCAGCAGCGTCGGACGGGACACGGCGAACACGGCGCGGGCCAGCCCCTCGAAGAAGCGGTGCCGCTGCCACACGTCGAGCCGGTCCGGCCGGGCAGGTGCGTCGGCCACGGTCCGGGGATGCACGGGCACCAGCCGCTCCACCTCGTCCTGCCAGACCCCGTCCAGTGACGAGCGCGCCGCCGTGACCGCCGGGCTCCGCATCCACTCGGCCACCGGAGCCAGCGAGAGCCGGCCGGACGCCTCGAAGCAGCGGCCGACCGCGACGACGGCCCCGTCGGCCCGGGCCCGTGCGGCGAGCTCCGCGACAAGGCGGGACTTGCCCACCCCGGCGGCGCCGTGCAGCAGGACCACGCCGCTGCGGCCGCTGGTGGCGGCGGCCCAGGCGTCGAGGAGCTCGAACATCTCCGTGGAGCGGCCGACCAGGTCGGGTCGGCGCGGCCGGGCGCGAGGCGCTTCGGCGGGGACGGGTCCGGTCGGGATCTGCTGCCCGAGCAGCCGGTGCAGCGTCCGGGTGGTCGCGGGGTCGGGGTCGATGCCGAGCTCCTGCTCGAGCACGGTCGCGCAGCGGTGGTAGGTGGTGATCGCGTCGGCACGGTCCCCCATCCCTGCCTGCAGCTCCATCAGAGTCCGGTAGCCCTTCTCCTCCAGCGGCGCCACCGTGATCCGCCGCCGGGCCGCGGCGAGCGCCGCCTCCGGGCGGCCGGCGCGTGTCGCCGCCTCGCAGACCAGGTCGCAGGTGGCCACGCAGTCCCGGGCCAGGTCGCTGCGCAGGTCGAGCACCCAGTCCTCGTCCATGCCGGGCAGCAGGTCCCCGCCGTACCGCTCGATCGCCCGCAGGCCGTGCTCCACCGCGTCGCGGTCCCGGCCGGCGGCGACGTCCACCGCGGCGGCCCGACGCTCGACCTGGAAGTCGGTCAGGTCGACCTCGCAGCACGGGGCCGGGCGCCAGCACAGGTGGGTCGAGGTGACCTCGAGCGGAGCGACGTCGAGGCCCCCCAGGACCTGGCGCAGCTGGTGGAGCTCGCGGCGCAGGTTGGTGAGCGCCTGCGCGTCCCGGGACTCGGGCCAGAACAGCCCGGCGATCCGGGTGCGCGGCTGGGGCGAGCCGGCGTGCGCGATCAGCTGGGCCAGGAGCGCGATCGTCCGGGACGCTCGCGTCCGGACCTCGCCGGTCGTGGCGTCGACGACGGCCTGCTCGCCGAGCAGGGTGATGTGCAACATCGATAGCCCCGCTCAGCCTAGGGCCGGCGTCGAGACGGCGACCAGACCACGCGTTGCCGGAATTACTTGGACGTCCTACTATTTTCTTCGGGGACGCTACTTCTTGGAGGCCTTGCCGATGCCGAACGACCCGGTCGACCCGTCCGCACGCGTGCGCTGGGAGCAGCGCTACGCCAAGTCCCGGGTCCGGGAGGCCGACTTCACGACGGTCTCCGGCATGGAGGTCGAGCCGGCGTACGGCGAGCCCGACGGCGAGTGGCCCGGTGAGTTCCCGTTCACCCGCGGGCTCTACGCGACCGGCTACCGCGGTCGCACCTGGACGATCCGCCAGTTCGCCGGCTTCGGCAACGCGCAGCAGACCAACGAGCGCTACAAGATGATCCTGAACCGCGGGGGCGGCGGTCTGTCCGTCGCGTTCGACATGCCGACGTTGATGGGCCGCGACTCCGACGACCCGAAGAGCCTGGGCGAGGTCGGTCACTGCGGCGTCGCGATCGACACCGCGGCCGACATGGACGTCCTGTTCGGCGACATCCCGCTGGGCGACGTCACCACGTCGATGACGATCTCCGGCCCGGCGGTCCCGGTGTTCTGCATGATGCTGGTCTCCGCCGAGCGGCAGGGCATCGACACCGGCGCCCTCAACGGGACGCTGCAGACCGACATCTTCAAGGAGTACATCGCCCAGAAGGAGTGGCTGTTCGGTCCCGAGCCGCACCTGCGCCTGATCGGTGACCTGATGGAGTACTGCGCCGAGAAGATCCCGGCGTACAAGCCGATCTCGGTCTCCGGCTACCACATCCGCGAGGCCGGCTCGACGGCCGCGCAGGAGCTCGCGTTCACGCTCGCCGACGGGTTCGCGTACGTCGAGCTCGGGCTGTCGCGCGGCATGGATGTGGACGCGTTCGCGCCGGGCCTGTCGTTCTTCTTCGACAGCCACGTGGACTTCTTCGAGGAGATCGCCAAGTTCCGGGCCGCGCGCCGGATCTGGGCCACCTGGCTGCGCGACGTCTACGGCGCGAAGACCGACAAGGCGCAGTGGCTGCGCTTCCACACGCAGACGGCCGGCGTCTCGCTGACCGCGCAACAGCCCTACAACAACGTCGTGCGCACCGGCATCGAGGCGCTGGCCGCCGTCCTCGGGGGCACGAACTCGCTGCACACCAACGCGCTCGACGAGACGCTCGCGCTCCCCTCGGAGCAGGCCGCCGAGATCGCCCTGCGCACCCAGCAGGTGATCATGGAGGAGACCGGCGTCGTCAACGTCGCGGACCCGCTCGGCGGCTCCTGGTACGTCGAGGCGCTGACCGACAAGATCGAGGCCGAGGCCTACGAGATCTTCGACAAGATCCTCGCCATGGGCGGCTCGACGACCTCCGCGTCCGACCACGCGACGCTCGCCGAGCAGGTGCGCGACAACATCGGCACCCCGGGCGGCGACTGGCCGGTCACCCAGGGCATCCTCCGCGGCATCGAGGACGGCTGGTTCATGTCCGAGATCGCCGAGGCGGCGTTCCAGTACCAGACCGCGCTCGAGAAGGGCGACAAGCGGATCGTCGGCGTGAACTGCCACGAGCCGTCGGTCACCCACGACCTGGAGATCCTGCGGGTCTCCCACGAGGTCGAGGTGGACCAGGTCCGCGAGCTCGCGTCCCGCAAGAGCGATCGCGACCAGGCAGCCGTCGACGCCGCGCTGGCGAAGATGCTCGAGGTCTCGCGCACCGACGAGAACATGATCCCGGCGATGCTCGAGGCCTGCCGGGTGGAGGCCACGCTCGGCGAGATCTGTGACGCGCTGCGCGCCGAGTGGGGCGAGTACCGCGAGCCCGCCCGCTTCTGAGACGCCAGTTTCTTCCCGGTGAGAGGTCAGTTCCTTCCGCTCCGGCGGCCCGGCTTTCGCCTCCGCTCGGATGATCGGACAAGATAGGAACATGACACAGCAGCCGTTCTCGCGTCCCGGTGCCGTCGACCTCTCCGCTCTCAAGCGGCCCGCCGCTCCCGCTCCGGGTGGTGCCGCACCGGCGCCGTCGGGTGGGCAGGCGGCCGCGACCGGCTCGTATTCCGTCGACCTCGACGAGCAGAACATCCAGGGACACCTCGAGGCGTCGATGAACGCTCCCGTGGTGATGGTGGTCTACTCCCCGTCGCAGGACCCGGCGAGTGCGCAGATGGCCGCGGACCTCGAACTGCTGGCCGACGAGTTCGAGGGCCGGTTCCTGCTCGGCAAGGTCGACGTGGACGTGTCGCCGCAGCTCGCGCAGGCACTGCAGATCCCCTCCGTGCCGCTCGTCGCCCTGGTCATCCAGGGCCGGATGATGCCGCTGCTCCAGGACTCGCCCCCGCTCAACGAGCTGCGCACGCTGCTGACCCAGGTCTTGGAGCAGATGGCCACGCAGGGCGTCACCGGCCGGCACCAGCCGCTGGCCACCGGGGCGGCTCCGGCCGAGGACACTGCACCCGAGGAGTACGTCGACCCGCGCTACGTCCCTGCGCAGGAGGCGCTCGCCGCCGGGGACGTCGACGGCGCGGTCGCGGAGTACCAGAAGCTCGTCGACGCCAACCCCGCGGACGCCGAGGCGGCCGGTGGCCTGGCGATGGCCAAGGTGCTGCAGCGGACCCAGGACATCGACGCCGCGGTCGCCCGTGCGGCCGCAGCGGAGAACCGTGACGACGTGGACGCGCAGACGCTGGTCGCGGACCTGGACATGCTCGGTGGTCACGTCGACGACGCGTTCGCGCGGCTGATCGACCTCGTCCGTCGTACGTCCGGCGCGGAGCGGGACCAGGCGCGTCAGCACCTGCTCGGGCTGTTCGCCGCGGTGGGCAACGAGGACCCGCGCGTGCTCAAGGGACGCCAGGGACTCGCGTCCGCACTGTTCTGAGCGGAACCGGTCCCGGGGTGACATCTGCGGCGGACACGGCCGAGGTGATCAGGGACCTCGAGCGTCGCCGTCTCCGCTCGCTCGTCGAGGGAGACGCGGAGACCGCTGACGCCCTGCATGCCCCGGCTTCTGGCTGGTGCACCCGAGCGGGGGTGTCTGGTCGAAGGAGGAGTACCTCGGTGGGATCGCGTCCGGACACATCGACTACCGCCGGTTCGAGCCCCTGTTCGACATCGACGTGACGGTCGACGGTCGCGGACCAGGACGCGGGCTCGTTGCGCTGTTGACACACCGACCGCTACCGGAGGGATGTGGGGAGGGGGCAGTGGCAGGTGCTCTGGTCCCAGGCCACGGCGATCGACTGAGCCAGGCCGGCAGCCGGCCGCACCCTGCTCGCTAGTCCTGAGTACGTCCCGATGTGGGTGCTGCCAGCACAGTCGGTCTGGCAGGTGGCGTCCCCCAGGTGGCGGACGGATGCTGAACCGTGCACGTGAAAACCAGGGCATAGGACCGCCTGACAGGAAAGAATCTCGGCATGCCTATCACCATTGCCCCTGGATTCTTCAGCCCCGACGATGAGTGGTTCGACGGCGGCTGGGAGGCCGACCCCCGATTCGTCGTGAAGACCTCCGATGTCGCAGCCGCAGCGGAGGCGCTAGCGGCGGCTTCTCCGCGAATGGCACGTGTCGGTGAGTCGGGCCGGGAGTGGCCCGTAGACGAAGATCCTGCGGCGCAGGAGGACTGGACGCCCAACTACGTACGTGAAGTGCACGTTGACGACCGCGGGGCCTTACTGAGCGCCGACACGAAGGGCTGGGTCAGCGAAGGCACCGCGCAAACCATGTTCCGCATCCTTCGTGAAGAGCTCGACGCGCGAGGCGTCGATGGTGAGATCGCGTACGACGACCGCTACATCAATCCGGACGCCCGCCCGTGGGTACCGCGACAAGACGCGTGAATCTCCTTGGGGGGTGTCTTGGCGAATAGCGGGATGGGCCGTTTGGGTCCCGCCCGTGCACCACACGGACAAGACCACACTTCCGCAAGACACCAGGTTGAGACTTCTCCTTGAGCCCGATGTATGGCTACGCAACTTGTCTATTGCGCTGAGGCTCAAGCGCTGTGCACCCTTAAGTCTTAGGCAGACGGCGCAGGAGGTGTTCGGATGTTGTTCTGGATGGTCCTGGCGGTGATTATCGGAGCCTTGTCCCTGCTGGCCTGGTGGGTCAGCGGGCCTCGATTCAATAAGTCGCCGAGTGAAGCACTGCCTCCTTCGCACTCCAGCCCAGGGCTCCCGCCCCCAGGTAACAACACAGGCGCTGGTCTGGGCTAGCGCTGCTCACTGAGGGCGTTGCGGATGGATCGCCTTCCGACGAGGACGCCGCTGACGATTCTGCCTGAGTCACCTTGGTCGTCAAGCCTGTTGTGCCCTCATGGTCGAGAGATCGACACCGTGCCTTCAGCGACGCCCGGGTCGGCCTGTCCTGACCATTGACTCCTCGCCGGCGCGGGCGTCGACTGGAACGCGGCGTGCTTCGCCGGTCGGCCCCGTGGGCGCGCTCGCAAACGGCAAACCGTCCGTGCCGGACAGGAGGAGGAGGGCTGGCGATGAAGCTGACCGCTCGACGCCCGGCAGCCACGTCATCCGGAGTCACCGTTCCGAGCCAGAGATCGGCTCCGACATCCGACGCCTCGACGACCGAACGGGCCCTGCTCAAGCTCGGTGCGGTCGCCGGCATCACGGGCATCGTCGTGCAGGTGGGCATGGACCAGCTGCACCCCGCGGGCGCTCCGCCGAACAGCACGGTTGCGGCCTTCCGCGAGTACGCCACCTCCACCAGCTGGACCTACGTCCACATCGGCCAGTTCGTCGGGACGCTGCTGATCGTCCTGTCCCTGCTCGCGTTGTCCCGCCCGCTCTCCCGCCAGCGCGGCCTCGTCGGGGCGTCTGCCAGCGTCGGCGCGGTGACCGCGGTCCTGGCCGCCGCGATCTTCGCCGTTCAGATGGCCGTGGACGGCGTGGCGTTGCGGAGCACCGTGCACACGTGGTTCGTCGCCGCACCTGGACCGGAGAAGACCTCAGCCTTCCAGGTCGCCGACGGGATCCGGAGCCTGGAGAAGGGGTTGAGCGGTTTCTTCCACCTGAGCAACGGGATGACGCTGCTGGCGCTGGGCCTGTCGATCGCGTTCGGGGTCCTGTACGCGCGGTGGCTGGGCTGGGTGGCCGTCCTGGCTGGGGCCGCCTTCCTGGTGGGTGGCGTGATCACGGCACGCACCGGCTTCTCGCCGTCGGCCGGCCGGTTCCTGACCCCGGCGCTGCTGCTGCTCGCGGTGTTCCTCGTGGGTGTGAGCATCTCGATGTGGCGAGGCAAAGGGGTCAGCTGAGCCGTAACTGGGTGGGTGCGTCCCAGTTGCAGTCGGCCTCCTCAGCGGTACCTGCTGAGAATCGCTGGCTCGTGGTCGCCCCATCCGTGCGCCGCGATGAGCCCCCAGCAGTCGGGTCGTGACCCGTCGGTGTCGGTCACCCCGTATTCGTCGGCCAGTTGGCGTGCGGTGAGGACCTGCCCTGCGAAGCGCCGGCGGTTGGTATCCGAGGCGAGCCCCACAACACCTCGAGCAACGTAGGCGGGTGATTCGGAGATGGCGAAGCCCGGTGCATCGGTGCAGGCGTCGCGCCAGGTGGCCTCGGTGACGCCGAAGTTCTCCAACATCCGCTCGGAGCGTAACCAGCCGGGCGTCACGCCGACTGCGGTCACTGAGTGGTTCGCGAGCTCGGTCGCGAAGTTCTTGACCAGGCGGTCGACGCTGGCCTTGACGAAGTCGTAGTAGAACCCCACACCGGGCCGTACCTCGGCGTTGACCGCGCTGGTGCCGTCAGTCATCTCCACGAGCAATCCCGGGCCGCCGCTTTCCAACATCAACGGCAGGGCGACGGCGCTGGTGATCACGTGGGTCTCGATGCCCATCCGCAACATCTGCAGTCCGCCGGTCAGGTCGTGCTCCCACAGCGGCTTGTCCCACTGCGCGTAGCGGTCGCCACCGAAGATGTCGTTGACCAGCACGTCCAGACGGCCGTGGTCGCTGCGGACGCGAGCCAGCAAGGACCGCACGGCCTCGACGTCCAGATGGTCCACCCGCAGTGCTATGCCGTCGCCACCGGCAGCCGCCATCAGGTCGCCGGTCTCCTCGATGGTCTCCGGCCGGTCCATGTCCGAGGGGCCGGTGACGCGGCTGCTGCGCCCGGTCGCGTAGACGAAAGCGCCGGCCCGCGACAGCTCCACGGCGAGGTTGCGGCCAGCACCCCGCGTCGCGCCAGCAACGAGCACCACGTGCCCCGCGAGCTCACCAGCCACCGGGCCGCCCTCCCGAACCGTCGTCGATGTTCTCCGCCTGCATGCGCCACGCCGAAGTCACCGCGTCCTCCACTGCGCCGTCATCGCCGGCAGCCAGATCGGCAACGACGATCATGTGCTTGGCGAATCGAGGCGGCACAGAGAAGACCTCCGGATGCTGGTGCAGCAGCGTGTCGCGGACGTCGAAGGGCACCCGCACGGCCACGTGCGCCGCATCCAGCTCCCTGGCGACCAGCCGACCCTGGAACTGCCACCGAGCCGCGCCACCTGCAGTCGTGCGCCGGACGCCAGCGAGCGAGGTCGCCAGCTCATGGAAGGTGTTCAAGTCCACACTCGGCAGTCTGGCATGCGAACGATGTCCGAAGCCCCGCTGGAACTGGTCACCCTCGCCGCCCACGCCCGGAGAGCCCTGCCCATCATCAAATGGGACAGACCCAGCAAGAAATGTCGGTGGTCGCCGATAGCGTTTCCTCATGCTGGCAAGGGCGATCGAGGAGCACGGTGTGGTGGACACACTCGACGCCATCGACCGTCTGCACTCGTCCCGCATCGACGCGGACGCGTCGATGTTCGAGCTGGCTGCCCATTTCGCAGACCTGCATGCGGCGGAGTCCTTCGCCGAGATCGCGGTCGGTGCTGCCGGGGATGGAGCGGGCCGTCCAGGTCGGAGGGGAGGGGACGCCGCGGATCGCGGAGTTCGCGTATGCGGAGCTGGGCGCACGGATGCGGATGGGCGCCTGGTCGGCGAAGAACTACGTTGCGGACGCATTGGACGTGCGGCACCGGTTGCCGCTGATCTGGGCTCGCGTCCAGGCGCGGGAGGCGCGGATCGGGAACGCCCGCCTGGTTGCCGCGAGGACGCGGCACCTCTCGATCGAGGCCGCAGCGTACGTCGATGCGGCGATGGTGGACTTCGTGGACGGGTCGCTGCCGTGGGGCCGGTTCGAGAGCCGGCTGACCGGGAAGGTCGTGGCCGCGGACCCGGAGACCGCCGCGTCCCGGGAGGCGGACCGGGTCAGGGAGCAGTTCGCGAAACGCACGCGCTCCTCCGAGGAGGGCACGGCCGGGTTCTACGTCCGCTCCACGGTCGGGGTGATCGCCCGGGTCGAGGCGACGGTGGCGTTCTTCGCCGACGCGTTGGCGGCGTTCGGGGACCCCGAGGACCTGGACCGGCGCCGGGTCAAGGCGGTGCTTGTGTTGTGCAACCCGACGAAGGCTGTGGAGCTGCTCGCCGCGTTCAGGGCGCTCCGCTCCCGCACCGTCGCAGACACCGGGGCCGACACCGGGAAGTCGGATGTCGAGCTGCCGATCTCCGATGACCCGGACCAAGACCACGAGCCGGATGAGCACGCCGTCTCGACGGACGCGCCCGGTGCGGAGCTGGATGCGCTGGGCCGGATGGATGCGTTCGCCCGCAGGGTGGGTTTCGAGCCCACCCACCTTCCCGCCTGGCTGACCGCCCGGCTTGACGAGGGCGGTGACCGAGCCTTCTCCTTCGACTGGTCGAGGTTGCTGCCGTCGTTGACGCTGTACCTGCACCTGTCCCACGAGGACCTCGCCCGTGGCACGGGTGGGGTGGTGCGGTGGGAGGGCGAAGGTCCGGTCACCCACGCCTTCGTGCACGAGCATCTGCGACCGCTGCACTCCTACGTGATCAAGCCGGTCATCGACCTCGCCGACCAGGCTCCGGTCGATGCGTACGAGATCCCGGACCGACATCGGGAGGCCGTTCGTCTGCGGACGCCGGCCGATACCTTCCCGTACTCCTCGAACACCTCACCCGACGTGGACATCGACCACACCCGGGAGTGGGAGTCTGCCCCGGCGGGTGGCTTGGAGAAGCACGGGGCGACGCGGTTGGGGAACCTCGGCCCGCTGGGTCGGTTCGGGCACCGGGTCAAGACCCATGGCCGGTGGGTGGTGCGGCAGCCGTTCGAGGGAATCTTCCTGTGGCGGGACCCGCACGGCCAGGTCTACCTGGTCGACCACACCGGCTCGCACAAGGTCACCGGGCCTGGTGCGGCGGCCGGGAAGGCGCGGGCGTTCGACCCGGACCTGGAGCTGTATCCCGGCCAGTCGGTGATCGAGGCCGACTTCGGCCGCTGATGGGGTTCCCCTTCGCCGGGCTCAACCAGCCGGGTGGGGTGTGACGGTCGTCACCGGGCATCTCACAGGACCGGGCAGGTCCGTGTGCGCCAAGGTTCACGGAGGCGCAACCACGCAGTGACCGGCGACGAAACATCCCGTTCCTAGGTTCCTTGCACAGTGATCCCGACTCGTGGGGTCTCGTCGTGAGGAGCGCAGGATGGCGTCAACCGTCGCCGACAGGCAGGTCGCCCCGGACCAGGCCCCCCGGAGGGGATGGATCGACCACTGGGATCCCGAGGACCCGCAGTTCTGGGAGTCCACAGGCCGCAGCATCGCCCGGCGCAACCTGGCCTTCTCGATCCTCGCCGAGCACCTCGGTTTCTCCGTCTGGGTGCTGTGGAGCATCGTCGCTGTGAACCTGAACAGCGTGGGCTTCTCGTTCACCGAGAGCCAGCTGTTCTGGCTGGTGGCGGTGCCGAACCTGGTCGGTGCGACGCTGCGGCTGCCGTACACCTTTGCGGTGCCGAAGTTCGGCGGCCGCAACTGGACCATCGTCTCCGCGTCGCTGCTGGTGATCCCGGCGCTGGGCCTCGCCTGGGCGGTGAGCAACCCGGACACGTCGTTCGGCACCATGTTGTTCGTCGCGGCGCTGGCGGGGGTCGGCGGCGGCAACTTCGCCTCCAGCATGACCAACATCTCCTGGTTCTACCCGGAGAAGGAGAAGGGCTGGGCGCTCGGCCTGAACGCGGCCGGCGGCAACATCGGCGTCGCCGTGGTCCAGGCTCCTTTCGTGGTCAGCGCGGTGATCACCGCGGGCGCCGGGATCCACCTCGGGCGCGCCGGGCTGATGTGGGTGCCGCTCGCGCTGCTGGCGGCGTTCTGTGCCTGGCGGTGGATGGACAACCTCACCGTCGCCCGGACCGACTTCGCGTCCAGCGCCACCGCCGCGAGGCGGCCGCACACCTGGGTGATGTCGTTCCTCTACATCGGCACCTTCGGCTCGTTCATCGGGTACGCCGCGGCGTTCCCGCTGCTGATCAAGGGCCAGTTCCCCGACGTCGACGTCACGACGTTCGCGTTCCTCGGCGCGCTGGTCGGCTCGCTGTCCCGGCCGCTCGGCGGCCGGCTGTCGGACCGGATGGGGGGTGCCCGCGTGACGGCCGCGAGCTTCGTGACGATGGGCCTCGGCGTGCTCGGTGTCGTGTGGTCCCTGAGTCTGCAGAGCTTCCCGGCCTTCCTCGCGTTCTTCATGCTGCTGTTCCTGGCCACCGGCGTGGGCAACGGGTCGACGTACCGGATGATCCCGGCGATCTTCCGGCACGGCGTCGCCCCGGACGACGCGCAGAAGGCCAAGAAGGAAGCCGCCGCGGCGATCGGGATCATCTCCGCGATCGGTGCGTACGGCGGCTTCCTGGTGCCGCGCACCTACGGCTGGTCGACCGCGGCGTACGGCTCGATCGTCCCGGCGCTCTACGTGTACGTCGGCCTCTACGCCGTGATGCTCGCGGTCACCTGGGTGTTCTACCTGCGCAGGTCCGCGCCGATGGCCCGTGCGAGCGTCTGAGTGACCGACACCCACTGCCCCTACTGCGCGCTGCAGTGCGCGATGCGGGTCTCGACACGCTCGACCACCGCTGCGGGGGCCCAGGTCGAGGTCGCACCCCGCGACTTCCCGACGAACCGCGGCGGCCTCTGTCAGAAGGGCTGGACCAGCGCCGAGGTGCTGCGCGGCCCGGACCGGCTGACCCATCCCTGGGTGCGCCGCGCCGACGGCGAGCTGCATCCGGCGAGCTGGGAGGAGGCCCTGGACACCGTGGTCGACGGCGTACGGCGCACGCAGACCGTCCACGGCAAGGACGCGGTCGCCGTCTTCGGGGGAGGCGGGCTGACCAACGAGAAGGCCTACCAGCTCGGCAAGTTCGCCCGCGTCGCACTGGGCACGAGGTTGATCGACTACAACGGACGTTTCTGCATGTCGTCCGCGGCAGCCGCGGGCAACCGGGCCTTCGGCCTCGACCGGGGGCTGCCGTTCCCGCTGCAGGACGTCGGCGGCGCGGGAGCCGTGCTGCTGCTGGGCAGCAACGTCGCGGACACGATGCCGCCGCTGGTGCAGCACCTGGCCGGTGTCCGCGAGCGCGGCGGCCTCGTCGTCGTCGACCCACGCCGGTCCGCCACCGCGGGGCTGACGTCCGACGGCGCGGGACTGCACCTGCAGCCGGTGCCCGGCACGGACCTGACCCTCCTGCTCGGCCTGCTGCACGTGCTGGTCGCGGAGGACTGGGTCGACCACGCCTACCTGGAGGCGCGCGTCGACGGCTGGGACGACGTCCGCCGGTCGGTCTCCGAGTGGTGGCCGGCGCGGGTCGCCGACGTGAGCGGCGTAGCGGAGATGCAGCTGCGCGAGGCGGCTCGCACGCTGGCCGCGGCCTCGCGCGCCGACGGCGCGTACGTCCTCACCGGTCGCGGCGTCGAGCAGCACACCAGTGGCACCGACACGGTCAGCGCCGCGATCAACCTGGCGCTGGCACTCGGCCTCCCCGGCCGCCAGGGGTCGGGCTACGGCTGCCTGACCGGGCAGGGCAACGGCCAGGGCGGCCGCGAGCACGGCCAGAAGTCCGACCAGCTGCCCGGCTACCGGAGCATCGAGGACCCGGTCGCCCGGGCGCACGTCGCCGCGGTCTGGGGCGTCGACCCGGAGTCCCTGCCCGGCAAGGGAGTCCCCGCCGTCGAGCTGCTGGGGCGGCTCGGAGAGCCGGGCGGCGTCCGGGCGCTGTTCGTGCACGGCAGCAACCCCGTCGTCAGCGCACCCGACGCGTCCGCCGTACGCCGCCGGCTGGAGTCCCTGGACCTGCTCGTGGTCTGCGACGTGGTGCCCAGCGAGACCGTCGCGATCGCCGACGTGGTGCTGCCGGTGACCCAGTGGGCCGAGGAGGAGGGCACCATGACCAACCTCGAAGGACGCGTGCTGCGCCGGCGCAGGGCCGTCGAGCCACCGACCCAGGTGCGCGACGAGCTGGCGGTGCTCGCCGACCTCGCCGCACGGCTCGGGTGCGCGGCACGGTTCGACGCCGACGCCCGCACCGTGTTCGCGGAGCTCGGCCGCGCCAGCCGTGGCGGCAAGGCGGACTACGCCGGGATCGACTACGACCGGCTCGACGCCGGGGAGGCGCTGCACTGGCCGTGCCCGGACGTCGACCATTCCGGCACGCCGCGGATGTTCCTCGACGCCTTCGCCACCCCGTCCGGACGCGCGGTGATGACCCCGGTCCGCCCGGGGCGCCCCGCCGACGACCTGCGCGCGGACGCACCGCTGTTCCTGGTCACCGGCAGGCTCCTGGCGCAGTACCAGTCCGGTGCCCAGACCCGTCGCGTGCCCGCCCTGGACCGCACGGCGCCCGGGCCCTTCGTCGAGATGCACCCGCACCTCGCGCACCGGCTCGGAGCCGAGGACGGCGACCTGGTCACCGTCACGTCGAGCCGCGGGGCCGCGACCGCCCCCGCGCGGGTCAGCCGCGGCATCCGGCCGGACACCGTGTTCATGCCGTTCCACTGGGGTGGCGAGGGATCCGTGAACCGGTTGACCAACGACGCCACCGACCCGGTCTCCGGGATGCCGGAGTTCAAGGTCTGCGCCGTCTCCGTGGCACTGGCGAAGGTGGAGGTGCCCGCATGAGGGAGCAGGTCGTGGTGGTCGGCGCCGGGATGGTTGGCCACCGGTTCGTGGACGAGCTCGTACGGCGCGACGGGGCCGGCCGGTTCGACGTTCACCTCGTCGGCGCCGAGGACTACGCGCCGTACAACCGGATCCTGCTCTCCGACGTGCTCGCCGGACGCTGCGACCTCGCCGCGCTCGCGCTGCCCGAGCCGGATGCCGCACGAGTGGCGTTCCAGCGCGGCACCGGTGTCGTCGTCGTCGACCGGGACGCCGGGGAGGTCGAGCTGTCGCACGGCGGACGGCTGCGCTTCGACCACCTGGTGCTCGCCACCGGTGCGCGTGCGGTGGTGCCACCGCTGCCCGGCCTGGCCCACGGACTGCCGCGGCACGCCCACGTGCTGCGCACCCTCGACGACTGCCGCGACGTCGCCGCGCGTGCCCTCAACGCCCAGCACGCCGTCGTGCTCGGTGGGGGAGTCCTCGGTCTCGAGGCGGCCTGCGGGCTGGTCCGCCGCGGCGTCCGTGTCACCCTCGTGCACCTGGCCGGCCATCTCGCGCAGACCCAGCTCGACCCGGCACCCGCCGGCGTCCTCGCCGCCTCGCTCGAGGACCTCGGCGTCGACGTGCGCACCGGCTCCTCGATCACCGAGGTGGTCGTGGAGGACGGCGAGCTGCACTCGGTGCGCCTCGACGACGGCCTCACCCTGCCCACCGACCTGCTCCTGGTCTCCTGCGGAGTCTCCCCGCGCACCGAGCTGGCCAGGGCCGCGGGACTGTCCTGCGACCGTGGCGTCGTCGTGGACGCCGGCCTCCGCAGCATCGAGGACCCGCGGGTCAGCGCGATCGGCGACTGCGCGCAGCCGCCGGACGGCGGCACCGGTCTGGTCGGTCCCGGCTGGCAGCAGGCGGCCGAGCTGGCCGCGTCCCTGACCGGCACCACGGCGCCGGCGGCGCAGCCCGACGGGCCACCCGGCGTGCGGCTGAAGGCGGCCGGGGTGGACCTGGTCACGATGGGCACCCGGGCTGCCGAGGCCGACCCGGGCACCGACCGGGTGGTCACGATCAGCGACCCCGCCGGCCGCCGGCACGTGGAGATCACCGTCCGCGACGCGCGGTTGGCCGGCGTCACCTGCGTGGGGTCGCCCGCTCTCGCCTCGTCGCTGGCGGTGGCCTTCGACCGGGGGACGCCGCTGCCCGCCGACCCGCTGTCCCTGCTGCTGCCCGAGCGGGCCGAGGAGGACGGCTCGCCCGCCCTGATGCCGGCCGCCACCCCGGTCTGCCGGTGCAACGGCGTCGCCAAGCGGGACATCGTCGCGGCCTGGGAGGACGGCGCGCGCACGGTGCCCGAGGTGGCGGCCGGGACGCGCGCGACCACCGGGTGCGGCGGCTGCCGCGACGTGGTGTGCGGGCTGGTCGACTGGCTGCGCACCAGCGACCCCGACCCGTCCTCACAGTCCGGTCCGGTCGCAGGTGAGAAGAGTGTTGCGGGGACGCAACACGACGAGGCCTGCGACGAAATCTCCGCTTCCTAGGTTGCTGCCATGAGCGAGACATCTCCAGACCAGCGCCGGCTCGTCGTCGTCGGCGGGGGCATGGTCGCGCACCGTCTCGTCGAGGCGATGCGTGACCGCGACACCGAGAACGCGTGGCACGTCGACGTGTTCGCCGAGGAGTCGCGGCCGCCGTACGACCGGGTCGCGCTCACCACGTTCTTCTCCGGACGCGACCCGGAGGACCTGCTGCTCGGCACCCCCGACCTCTGGCGCGGGCCCGGGGTGCGCCTGCACACCAACAGCCCGGTCCGCGAGGTCGACACCGAGGCACGCGTGGTGCACGCCCGCGGCCGGACCTACCCGTACGACGCGCTGGTGCTCGCCACCGGCTCGTCGGCAGCCGTCCCACCGGTGCCGGGCGCCGACCTGCCGGGCAGCTTCGTCTACCGCACGGTCGACGACGTCACCGAGCTACGCGCCTGGGTCACCGACCGTGACCGGGCGCTCAAACGGCAGGTCCGCGGCGCGGTCGTCGGCGGCGGCCTGCTCGGCCTGGAGGCGGCCGGTGCCCTGCAGGCGATGGGCGTGGACACCACCGTCGTGGAGTTCGCCCCCCGGCTGATGCCGCTCCAGGTCGACGAGGGCGGCGGGGAGAGCCTGCGCCGGCTGATCGGGCAGCTCGGCGTCTCGGTCCGCACCGGTACGGCGACCGCGAAGGTCCGCGCGGGCAGGAACGGCCGCGTCGCGCGGATGGACTTCACCGATGGCGAGCGGCTGCCGGTGGACCTGGTGGTGTTCGCGACCGGTGTCCGGCCGCGTGACGAGCTCGCCCGGCAGTCCGGGCTGGCCGTCGGCGAGCGCGGCGGGGTCGTCGTCGACGACGCGTGCGCGACCGCTGCACCCGACGTCTACGCCGTCGGCGAGGTGGCCTGCATCCAGGGTCGCACCTGGGGCCTGGTGGGGCCCGGCAACACGATGGCCGAGGTGGTGGTGGACCGGCTGCTCGGCGGCTCGGCCACCTTCCCCGGCGCCGACGTGTCCACCAAGCTCAAGCTCCTCGGTGTGGATGTGGCCAGCTTCGGCGACGTGTTCGCTGCCGAGCCGGGCAGCCTCGAGGTGGTGTACGCCGACCCGGTGGCGGGTGTCTACAAGAAGCTCGTGCTCAGCGACGACGCCCAGACCCTGCTCGGGGGCGTGCTGGTCGGCGACGCGTCGGCGTACGCCTCCTTGCGGCCGATGGTCGGCAGCGTCCTCGGCTCGGACCCGACGTCCTGGCTGCTGCCCGAAGGGTCGGCACCCGCCGTGGGCGCGGACCTGTCCGACGAGGCCGGCGTCTGCTCCTGCAACAACGTCACCGCCGGCCAGATCCGGGCGGCGGTCTGCGAGCAGGGCTGCACCGACCTGGCCGGGGTGAAGGCCTGCAGCCGGGCCGGCACGAGCTGCGGGTCCTGCCTGCCGCTGGTCAAGAAGCTGATGACCGCCGAGCTGGAGAAGTCCGGCGTCGAGGTGAGCAACGCGCTCTGCGAGCACTTCGACGTCAGCCGCGCGCAGCTCTTCGACATCGTCCGGGTGACCGGGCTGCGCCGGTTCAGCGACATCATCGCCGCGCACGGCAGCGGCCGCGGCTGCGACATCTGCCGTCCCGTGGTCGCCTCGATCCTCGCGTCGCTGGGGGAGGGGCACGTCCTCGACGCCGACCAGGCCCGGCTGCAGGACACCAACGACCACGTGATGGCCAACCTGCAGAAGGACGGCACCTACTCGGTGGTGCCGCGGGTCGCCGGTGGGGAGATCACCCCGGAGGGGCTGATCGTGATCGGTCAGGTGGCGCAGGACTTCGGGCTCTACACCAAGATCACCGGAGGTCAGCGGATCGACATGTTCGGCGCCCGGCTCGACCAGCTGCCGGCGATCTGGAGGCGGCTGCTCGACGCCGGCTTCGAGTCCGGCCAGGCCTACGGCAAGGCCGTCCGCACCGTGAAGTCCTGCGTCGGCACGTCCTGGTGCAGGTACGGCGTGCAGGACTCGGTCGGGCTCGCCGTCGCCCTGGAGATGCGCTACCGCGGCCTGCGCGCGCCGCACAAGATCAAGCTCGGTGTCTCCGGCTGCGCCCGCGAGTGCGCCGAGGCCCGCAGCAAGGACGTCGGGGTGATCGCCACCGAGAACGGCTGGAACCTGTACGTCGGCGGCAACGGCGGCTTCACGCCCCGGCACGCGCAGCTGTTCGCGGAGGACCTCGACACCGAGACACTGGTCCGGACCATCGACCGGTTCCTCATGTACTACGTGCGCACGGCCGACCGGCTGCAGCGCACGGCTCCCTGGGTCGAGGCGGTCGAGGGCGGCATGGACGCCGTACGCGCCGTGGTGCTCGACGACAGCCTCGGCATCGGCGCCGACCTGGACGAGGCGATGGCCGCGCACGTGGACAGCTACGAGGACGAGTGGGCCGCGACCCTGGACGACCCCGAGAAGCTGGCGCAGTTCGTGTCGTTCGTCAACCAGCCGGGGGCCAGCGACCCGTCGCTGGCGTACGTCACCGAGCGCGGGCAGAAGAGGCCGGCCACACCCGAGGAGCGACGCGGCGTGCTGGTCGCCGGACCGAAGCTGGAGGTGCGCGCGTGAGCGGGTTCGTCGAGGTCGTGGCGCTCGACCGGCTGGTGCCCGAGCGGGGCGCAGCGGTCCTGGTGGGCGGTGAGCAGGTGGCACTCTTCCGGGTGGTCGAGGCCGGTGTGGACCACGTCTACGCGGTGTCTCACCACGACCCGTTCAGCGGGGCCAACGTGATGGCCCGCGGTATCGTCGGCAGCTCCGGGGACCGAGTCACCGTCGCCTCGCCCATGTACAAGCAGGTCTTCGACCTCGCGTCCGGCGCCTGCCTCTCCGATCCCGAGGTCCGCCTGCAGGTCTGGCGGACCCGGGTCACCGACAGTGTCGTGTACGTCGAGCCCGAGCCCGAGCCCGTGGAGGTGGCGATGTGACGGGTGTGCCGCCCGTGCTGGCCGGCTGCCGCGTGCTGGTGACCGCCCAGCGGCGCTCCGACGAGCTGTCCGGTGCCCTCGTCCGCCGAGGGGCGAGCGTCGTGTGCGCGCCCACCCTCGGCGTCGTGCCGCACATCGACGAGCAGACCCTGCTCGCCCGCACCCGCGACATTCTCGACACCCCTGTCGACACCCTGGTCGTCACCACCGCGATCGGGTTCCGCGGCTGGCTGGACACCGCCGAGACGGCCGGCCTCGCCGAGGAGCTCCTCGACGTGCTGGCCGGCGTCCGGCTGGTCGCCCGCGGCCCCAAGGCGCGCGGTGCCCTGCAGGCCGCCGGGCTGCGCGCCGACTGGGTCGCGGAGTCCGAGACGTCCGCGGAGATCGCCGACTTCCTGGTCACCGAGGGCGTGAGGGGGCACCGGGTCGCGGTGCAGCACCACGGTGCCGGCGACGACGGCCTCGACGCCCGCCTGAGCGACGGCGGCGCGTCCGTCGTACCCCTGGAGGTCTACCGCTGGGGTCCGCCCCCGGACGCCGCGGCGGTGCGGGACTCGGTGCAGCAGCTGGTGGCCGGGACGTTCGACGCCGTGGTGTTCACCTCCGCGCCGGGTGCGTCCGCGTGGCTGCGCGAGCTGGTCCGCCTCGACGCCACCGACGCGGTCCGGTCCCTGGTCGAGCGCGGACGGCTGCTCGTCGCCGCGGTCGGCCCGGTCACCGCCGAGCCGCTGGCCGTGGCGGGCATGCAGCCCGTCGTCCCGGACCGCTCACGGATGGGCGCGCTGGTGCGTCGCGTGATCATGGACCTCGGCGACCCCGGCCTCGGCATCGAGACGCCCGGCGGGCTGCTGCACCTGCGCGCGTCGGCCGCCACCCTCGACCATGCCGTGCTCCCGGTGTCGCCCTCCGGTCTCGCGGTGCTCCGCCGGCTCGCCGAGACACCTGGCCAGGTGGTCAGCCGCGACGACCTGCTCCGGGTGCTGCCGGGGGCCTCCGACGACCCGCACACCGCCGAGGTCGCGGTGGCCCGGCTGCGTGAGGCGGTCGGATGCCCCGGCCTGGTGCGCACCGTGATCAAGCGCGGCTACGTCCTCACCCTCGCCGGGGAGCGGGTGCACGCATGAGCGCACCGGTCCTGGTCGCGTGCTCGCACGGCACCGCGAACGCTGCCGGCTCGGCCGCGGTGACCCGCCTCGTCGATGCCGTACGCCGGGCCGCCGACGTGCCGGTGGTCGAGGCGTTCGTCGACGTGCACGGTCCGTACGTCGACGACGTCGTCGCCGCGCACGACGGGCACGCGGTTGTCGTGCCCCTCCTGCTCGCCGCCGGCTACCACGTGCGCGTCGACATCGGCCGGGCTGCCGGGCGCTGGCCAGGTGCCTCGGTCACCGAGGCCCTGGGCCCGGATGCCCGGCTCACGGGCCTGCTGCTGGACCGCCTCACCGGCGCCGGTGTGCGACCCGGCGACATGGTCGTCCTCGCGGCCGCCGGGTCGTCCGACGACGCCGCCGACGCCTCGGTGCGGACCGCGGCGCGCGACCTGTCCGTGGCCCGGGGTGCCCCGGTGACTGTCGCCTACGGAGCCGCCCGAGGACCCCGGATCGCCGACGAGGTCGCCCGCCTGCGCGACGAGCGGCCCGGATGCCGGGTCGCGGTGGCCTCCTACCTGCTGGCCACCGGGCACTTCCACCGCCGCGTCCTCGCGGCCGGTGCCGACCTCGTCACGGCACCCCTGCTCGACGCGGGCGACCCGGACCCGCGCCTGGTCGACCTGGTGCTGGCGCGCTACGCGTCGGTGCGCAGGCACAGCCAGACGTCCGGCGCCCGGGTTCTCCTCCTGGAACGGGATCTCCCAGCGTCCCGGGTGTCGTCGTGCCGGACCAGGTAGCCGCACCGGTCCGGGTCCTGGTCATCAGGGCCAGCGTCGTGCTCAAGCGCTGCGCCTCACGGCCGGCCGGACTCCGTGTACGACGGACCGCCCGGACCGCCGAGCGCGGCGAGGGCGGACTCGATCCGCCGGGCGGTGAAGTCGGCGCAGTGCGTGCGGACCTCCTCGACCGTGCAGAACTGGGTCGACCGGATCTCCCGGATCTGCAGCACCGCCTCGTCGAGGACCGCGGCCTGCGTGACGCCGCCGTCGAACACCAGGCAGAGGGCGTCGTCCCAGCCGCTCCATGCGGGCAGCCAGTCGGTGAGCAGCAGCGTGCCCGCCTTGATGTCGAGTCCGAGCTCCTCCTCGACCTCGCGGGAGACCGCTAGCTGCGGGGACTCCCCGACCTCGACGACCCCGCCGGGCAGGTCCCAGTCGTTCTTGTAGGTGAGCCGGCACAGCAGCACCCGGCCCTCGGTGTCGCGCACCAGCATCTGCGCGATCGCCCGCTTGCGGGGCAGGAACGAGTTGAGCAGCGCCCGGAAGCCGGCCGGCTCGGTGGTCGGCGGGTCGGTGGCCAGACGCGCGAACAGCACCCGGTCCTCGCGCTCGTCGGCGACCCGGCCGTGGCCGCGCAGCAGGCCCTCCCGTCGCAGCCCGGACCGGGTGGCGACGCGCATGGCCCGTTCGTTGCGCGGGTCGACGAACGCCTCGACCCGCGCGAGACGGACCGCACGGAACGCGTAGTCGACCAGCAGCCGCACCGCCCGGGTGGCGAACCCGCGCCCGGTGAACCCGGGGGTGAGCTCCCAGGTGAGCCGGCCGCGCCCGTCGGACTGCTCGACCAGGCAGACGGTGCCGACGTCGTGTCCGTCGTGGTGGACCGCGAACAGGTGCGTGCCGGTGCCGATCGTGCGCGGCCGGAGCAGGACGACGCCGTCGGTCAGCTCCGGGTCCGGCCGGTGGACGTTCACGACGGGGTCATCCAGCGCTGGGCCGTAGCCAGAGAGTGGCGAGCGGCGGGACGGTCACGGTCGCGGATGCGGGCTGGCCGTGGTACTCGCCCTGGTCGGCGGTGACGGCGCCGAGGTTGCCCACGCCCGAGCCGGAGTAGACGCCCGCGTCGGTGTTCAGCAGCTCGGTCCACGAGCCGGACCGGGGGAGCCCGAGCCGGTAGTCGTGGTGGGGTACGGCGGAGAAGTTCGCGACGCACACCAGCGGCCCGTCCTCGGCGTTCTTCGGGTACCGGATGAAGCTGAAGACGTTGTTGCTCGGAGTCGTTGGCGTCGATCCACTGGAAGCCGGCGCCCTCGGTGTCGAGCGACCAGAGCGCGGACGTCTCCTTGTAGATCTGGTTCATGTCACGCACCAGCGAGTGCACGCCCCGGTGGTCGGCGTTGTCGAGCAGCCACCAGTCGAGCTCGCGGCTCTCGGCCCACTCGGCCTCCTGGCCGAACTCCGAGCCCATGAACAGCAGCTGCTTGCCGGGGTGGGCCCACATGTAGGCCAGGAAGGTGCGCAGGTTGGCGAGCTGCTGCCACCGGTCGCCCGGCATCTTGCGGAGCAGGGAGCCCTTGCCGTGCACGACCTCGTCGTGGCTGATCGGGAGCACGTAGTTCTCGGAGTAGGCGTAGACGAGCGAGAACGTCATCTGGCCGTGGTGGTACTGCCGGTGGATCGGGTCGTTCTGCACGTAGCCGAGGCTGTCGTGCATCCAGCCCATGTTCCACTTGAAGCCGAAGCCGAGCCCGCCGAGATGCGTGGGGCGGGTGACCCCCGGCCAGGACGTCGACTCCTCGGCGATCGTGATCGCCCCGGGGACGCGCTTGTACGCCGTCGCGTTCATCTCCTGCAGGAACGAGACCGCCTCGAGGTTCTCGCGGCCGCCGTACACGTTCGGGGTCCACTCGCCGGCCTCGCGCGAGTAGTCGAGGTAGAGCATCGAGGCGACCGCGTCCACGCGCAGGCCGTCGACGTGGAACTCCTCGAGCCAGTAGAGCGCGTTGGACACCAGGAAGTTGCGGACCTCCTTGCGCCCGAAGTTGAACACGTAGGTGCCCCAGTCCGGGTGCTCGCCCCGGGACGGGTTGGGGTCCTCGTAGAGGGGCGTGCCGTCGAAGCGGGCCAGCGCGAACTCGTCCTTGGGGAAGTGCGCAGGCACCCAGTCGACGAACACGCCGATGCCGGCCTGGTGCAGCCGGTCGATCAGGTGGCGCAGGCCGTCGGGGTCGCCGAACCGCGCGGTCGGCGCGTAGTAGGACGTCACCTGGTAGCCCCACGAGCCGCCGAACGGGTGCTCCATCACCGGCAGGAACTCGACGTGCGTGAAGCCGGTCTCCTGGAGATAGGGCACCAGGTCGTCGGCGAGCTCGGCGTAGGACCTGCCGCGTCGCCAGGAGCCGAGGTGCATCTCGTAGACCGACATCGGCTTCTCGTGGGCGCCGCCCTGCTTGCGGGCCGACATCCACTCGTCGTCGCCCCACGTGTAGCGGGAGTCGAAGACCACCGACGACGTGGCCGGCGGCACCTCGGTGTGGAACGCCATCGGGTCGGCCTTGTCGCGCCACTGCCCGTCCGCGCCGAGCACGACGTACTTGTAGTGCGCGCCGGAGCCCACGTCCGGGACGAACAGCTCCCACACGCCGGACACGCCGAGCTGCCGCATCGGGTGCTCGCGGCCGTCCCAGCTGTTGAAGTCACCCTTGAGCCGGACGCCCTTGGCGTGGGGAGCCCACACCGCGAACGACGTGCCGGCTGACCGGCCCGGTCGGGGCGTCGTAGACGCGCACGTGCGCGCCGAGGACGTCCCACAGCTGCTCGTGCCGGCCCTCGTTGATCAGGTGCAGGTCCACCTCGCCGAGGGTGGGGAGGTAGCGGTAGGCGTCGTCGGTGGTGTACGCCGCGGCGCCGGCGTAGGCGACCTCGAGGCGGTAGTCCGGCACCTCGCGTACGTCGAGGACACCCGCCCAGATGCCTTCGTACTCGTGCTCGAGGCGGGTCTTCTTGCTGCCGTGCACGACGACGACGGACTCGGCCAGCGGCCGGAACGCGCGGACCGTGACGGACCCTTCGTACCGATGAGCACCCAGCACCTCGTGCGGGTTGCCGTGCTGGCCGTTCACGACCTGGTCGAGGACGTGCCGGTCGAGGGGGAGGACCGTGCTCATGCGTCTTTCGCCTCCTGTGCGGCCGAGATGGCCGGAGAGTCCGGGCGGGTGATCCGTGCGATCGCGCCGAGAGGGATGGGCAGCCAGGTCGGACGGTTGCGTGCTTCGTAGACCGCCTCGTAGACGGCCTTGTCCGCGATGTAGGCACGCAGGATCAGGTCCTGCTCGGGGGAGAGGCCGTCCGCCGTACGTCCGCTGGTCTCGACGTAGCCGCTGAGGAAGGCCTGCGTGTTCCGGTCGGCCCACTCGGCGGCCCGGAACGCGATCTGGTTGCGCTCCTCGGCCTCCACCTGGACGTCGGCCTCGACGGCGTGCGCGGCGTAGTCGAAGGAACGCAGCATGCCCGCGACGTCGCGCCAGACCAGGTCCGGGCGCACCCGCTCGGAGAGCGCCTTGGCCGGCTCGCCCTCGAAGTCGACGATCTTCCAGCCCTTGACGGTGCGCAACGTCTGCCCGAGGTGGAAGTCGCCGTGCACCCGCTGCGCCTTGGCGGACAGGCCGGACTCGCCGAGCGTGGCTACACCGCGGAACGTCTCGCGCAGCGCGTCGGCCTGCTCACCGAGCTCGGGCACGATCGCCAGCGCGACCTCGAACCGGGTCAGCATCGCCTCCGAGAGGGCGGCCAGCTCGTGCGCGCCCCAGGTCTCGGTGGGGAACTCCTCCGCGAGCACGTCGTGCACCTGCGCGGTGGCCAGTCCCAGCCGGGCGGACTCGCCTGCGAAGTCGCCGCCGACCTCGTCGGCGTGCAGGTCGGCCTCGGCGAACAGGTCGCGCACGCTGGCCAGGGCCAGGTCCCAGCCGTCGCTGGCGGTGCGCAGGAACTGCTGCAGCATCGCGAGCTGGACCGGCTGCTCGGCGCCCACCTCGAGCTCGAGCCAGCCGTAGAGCGCGGCGACGTGGTCGCTGCCGCGCTGGGTCAGCGCCTCGTGGATGACGATGTCCGGGTTGTGGCCGGTGGTGACCTTGCGGAACACCTTCATCAGGCTGTCCTCGCCGAAGGCCAGCGAGGAGTTGCTCTGCTCGCCGGAGAACAGCGTCGAGTGGGTGTCCAGGTCCAGGTCGTGACCGGGCAGCCGATGGAAGGTGAGGTCACCGATCCTGCTGGCCTGGTCGAAGGCCCGCAGGTAGAGCGCGGCGGCCTGGCGGTCGTGCACGGCGTCGTAGGCGAACACCGGGCCGAGCTCCTCGTCCTCCCACGAACCGACCAGCGCGTGCTCGATGCGCTCCTGCTCGGTGTCGTAGTAGGCGAGCGGCACCTGGTAGGTCTCGTGCTCCAACGGCTCCTGGCCGCCGTACTCCAGGGTCACCAGCTCGATGTCCACGACCGGCCAGGTGCCCGGGTCGCCCAGGACGCCGGCCTTGCGGGTCGCGCTGACCGTGAACGCGCGGCCCTTCCCGCCGAACCATCGCGCCGACTCGACGTACTCCTGGACCGCCCGGACCGCGACGTCCTTCACAGGCGCTCCTTCTCCGTGGGGGCGACGAGGGGTGGCACCTCGGGGCTGGGCAGCCGGAACCAGTAGAAGCCGTAGGCGCCGAGCGTCAGCAGGTAGGGCAGCTCGCCGATCTCGGGGAACCGGACGCCGCCGAGCAGCTCGATCGGCGCGACACCCTCGAACCGCCGCAGGTCGAGCTCGACCGGCTGCGGGAAGCGGGACAGGTTGTTCACGCACAGCACCGTGTCGGTGTGGCCGTCCGGTCCGACGTACTCCCGCACGTAGCTGAGCACGCTCGGGTTGGAGCCACCGAGGTCGGTGAACTCGCCGAGCCCGAACGCCGGGTGCTTCTTGCGCGAGTGGATCATCCGCCGGGTCCAGTGCAGCAGAGACGACGCGTTCTCCAGCTCGGTCTCGACGTTGACGCGCTGGTACCCGAAGACCGGGTCCTGGATCGGCGGCAGGTGCAGCCGGCCCGGGTTGGACACCGAGAAGCCGGCGTTGCGGTCCGGCGTCCACTGCATCGGGGTGCGTACGCCGTCGCGGTCACCGAGCCAGATGTTGTCGCCCATGCCGATCTCGTCGCCGTAGTAGAGCACCGGCGAACCGGGCAGCGACAGGAGCAGCGCGGTGAACAGCTCCATCTGGTTGATGTCGTTGTCGAGCAGCGGGGCGAGCCGGCGGCGGATGCCGATGTTCGCCTTCATCCGCGGGTCCTTGGCGTACTCGCCCCACATGTAGTCGCGGTCCTCGTCGGCGACCATCTCGAGCGTGAGCTCGTCGTGGTTGCGCAGGAAGATGCCCCACTGGCAGCTGTCCGGGATCGCGGGGGTCTGCTCCAGGATCTCGGAGATCGGGAAGCGCGACTCGCGGCGGACGGCCATGAAGATGCGCGGCATCACCGGGAAGTGGAAGCACATGTGGCACTCGGTGCCGACCGAGGCGCCGGTGACGGGGTCCAGCTCGGCGCCGAAGTAGTCCACGACGTCGGACGGCCACTGGTTGGCCTCGGCGAGCAGGACCCGGTCGGGGTAGTTCTCGTCGACGTAGCGGCGGACCGTCTTGAGGAAGTCGTGCGTCTCCTTGAGGTTCTCGCCGTTGCTGCCGGGACGCTCGTAGAGGTAGGGCACCGCGTCCAGGCGGAACCCGTCGATGCCCATGTCCAGCCAGAACGACAGCGCCTCGAACATCGCCTCGTGGACCTTGGGGTTGTCGAAGTTCAGGTCCGGCTGGTGGCTGTAGAAGCGGTGCCAGAAGTACTGCTGGCGGACCGGGTCCCACGTCCAGTTGGACGGCTCGGTGTCGACGAAGATGACCCGGGCGTCCTCGTAGAGCTCGTCGGTGTCGGACCAGACGTAGAAGTCGCCGTAGGGGCCGTCGGGGTCCTCGCGGCTGGCCTGGAACCAGGGGTGCTGGTCCGAGGTGTGGTTCATGACGAAGTCGATGATCACCCGGATGCCGCGGCCGTGCGCGGCGTCGAGGAAGTTGTGGAAGTCCTCGACGGTGCCGACCTCGGGCAGGATGTTGGTGTAGTCGGCCACGTCGTAGCCACCGTCACGCAGCGGCGAGGTGAAGAACGGCGGCACCCATAGGCAGTCGACCCCGAGCCACTCGAGGTAGTCGAGCTTGTCGGTCAGGCCGTTGAAGTCGCCGACCCCGTCGCCGTTGCTGTCCTTGAAGGAACGGACCAGCACCTCGTAGAACACGGCCGTCTTGAACCAGTCCGGCGCGTGCTCCGGCAGGCCGGACGGCTCGGACGGGTCGGGGTTCGGGTCTGCGGTCGGGACGTGCTGCTGGGTCACGGGTGAAGCCTCCGGACGGTGAGGACGTGGGCGGGCTCGACGTACGGGTCGAGGCGGACGTAGTTGCGTTCGCCCCAGGTCCAGGACTCCCCGGTGATCTCGTCGTGGACGACGAACTGGTCGTGCCAGTCCATCCCGAGGGCGGGCATGTTCAGGTGCACGGTGGTCTCGCGGGTGCCGTGCGGGTCGACGTTGACCACGACGATCACGGTGTCGTCACCGGCCGTCTTGGAGTAGACCACGGTGCTGTCGTCGTCGCTGGAGTGGATGGTCAGGTTGCGCAGCTGCTGCAGCGCGGGGTGCGCGCGGCGGATCTCGTTCAGCCGCGTGATGTACGGCGTCAGGGTGCGCCCCTCGGCCTCGGCGGCGTCCCAGTCCCGGATCCGGATCTGGTACTTCTCCGAGTCGAGGTACTCCTCGCTGCCGGGCTTCACCGCGACGTGCTCGAACAGCTCGTAGCCGGCGTAGACCCCCCACGACGGGGAGCCGGTGGCGGCGAGGACGGCTCGGATCTTGAACGCCGCCGGCCCGCCGTACTGGAGGAAGCCGTGCAGGATGTCCGGGGTGTTCACGAAGAAGTTCGGCCGCAGCACGTGGCTGGTCTGGTGGGCGACCTCGGCGAAGTACTCCTCGATCTCCCACTTCGCGGTGCGCCAGGTGAAGTACGTGTAGGACTGGTGGAAGCCGACCGTGCCCAGGGCCCGCATCATCGCCGGCTTGGTGAACGCCTCGGACAGGAAGATCACGTCCGGGTCGGTCTTGCGGACCTCGCCGATCAGCCACTCCCAGAACTCCACCGGCTTGGTGTGCGGGTTGTCGACGCGGAAGACGCGGATGCCGTGCGACATCCACAGCCGCACGATCCGCAGCACCTCGGCGTAGATGCCCTCCGGGTCGTTGTCGAAGTTGACCGGGTAGATGTCCTGGTACTTCTTCGGCGGGTTCTCGGCGTAGGCGATCGTGCCGTCGGCCCGGGTGGTGAACCACTCCGGGTGCTTCTTCGCCCACGGGTGGTCCGGGGCCGCCTGCAGGGCCAGGTCCAGCGCCACCTCGAGGCCGAGGTCGTGCGCCCGCTGCACGAACGCGTCCAGGTCCGCGGGCGTGCCGAGGTCCGGGTGCACCGTGTCGTGGCCGCCCTCGTCCGAGCCGATCGCCCAGGGGGAGCCGGGGTCGTCGGGGCCCGGGGTCAGCGTGTTGTTCGGGCCCTTGCGGTTCACCTGGCCGATCGGGTGGATCGGCGGGAGGTAGATGATGTCGAAGCCCATCGCGGCGACCGCGTCCAGCCGCTTGGCGGCCGTGCGCAGGGTGCCGGAGACGACCTTGCCGGTCTTCTCCTCGACGTAGGCACCCTCCGACCGCGGGAAGAACTCGTACCAGGAGCCGTACAGCGCGCGCTCGCGGTCGGCGAAGAACGGGTAGGGCCCCTCGGTGGTGACCAGGTCGCGCAGCGGCGACCGGTCCAGGACCTCGTCCACTGCGGGTGAGACGGCGGCGGCGTAGCGCGCGGCCTCGGGCCGGGTGCTGTCGCGCACCGCCTTGACCGCGTCGGTGAGCACCGACCGCTGCGGGGACCGCTTGGGGTGGGCGGCCGCGGCGCGCTCGAGGAGCAGCGCACCTTCGAGGAACATCAGCTCCACGTCGATGCCGGCCGGGATCTTGATCTCGGCGTTGTGCCGCCAGGTGGCGACCGGGTCGCTCCACGACTCGATCTCGAAGGTCCAGGCGCCGACCTCGTCGGGGGTGACCTCGGTGCTCCAGAGGTCGGGCTTCTCGGCGTCCTTGCTCATCCGCAGCGGCGGTCTGCGCACGCCGTCGGGCCCGGTGAGCACGACGTCGGCGTTGAGCGCGTCGTGTCCCTCCCGGAACACCAGCGCGCTGACCTCGAAGGGCTCGCCGACAGCACCCTTGACGGGGTAGCGGCCGCCTTCGACGACGGGGGAGACGTCCATGACGGGGATTCGTCCGACCATGGCCCGAACATACCGCGCTGAGACCGGGTCGAAACCCTGGCGTTCACCACGCGGAGAGGCAGGTATTGGATCGTTCAAGTCGTTCTGCGTTAAGGTGCTCGCGTGAGAGCTATCCGTCGGTTCACCGTCCGTCCCGTCCTGCCCGAGCCGCTGGAGGCCCTGGGGGAGCTCGCGGGAAACCTCCGCTGGTCCTGGCACCCCGAGACCCAGGACCTCTTCGCGTCCGTCGACGCCTCGGCGTGGGAGTCCTCGGGCCACGACCCGGTGCGGTTCCTCGGCGCCGTACCCCTGCGACGTCTGGACCAGCTGGCGCAGGACGAGGACTTCCTGAAGCGGCTGTCGGCGGCACGCGCCGACCTCGAGCACTACCTGACCGGTGACCGGTGGTACCAGCGGCACGCCTCGGGCGACACGCCGCTGCCCGCCTCGATCGGCTACTTCTCCCCGGAGTTCGGCATCACCGCGGTGCTGCCGCAGTACTCCGGTGGTCTCGGCATCCTGGCCGGTGACCACCTCAAGACCGCGAGCGACATGGGCGTGCCGATCATCGGCGTCGGTCTGCTCTACCGGCACGGCTACTTCCGCCAGTCGCTCTCGCGCGACGGCTGGCAGCAGGAGACCTACCCGGTCCTCGACCCCGACGGCCTGCCGCTGTCGCTGCTGCGCGAGGCGGACGGCTCGGTCGCCAAGATCGAGATCGGCCTGCCCAGCGACGGGCAGGGCGAGCAGTCGCTGACCGCCCGGATCTGGGTGGCCCAGGTCGGCCGCGTCCCGCTGCTGCTGCTCGACTCCGACGTCGAGGAGAACAGCGAGGTCATCCGCACCGTCACCGACCGGCTGTACGGCGGCAACACCGAGCACCGGCTGCGCCAGGAGATGCTGCTCGGCATCGGCGGCGTGCGCGCGATCCGTGCCTTCTCCCGGATCACCGGCGCTACCGCGCCCGAGGTCTTCCACACCAACGAGGGCCACGCCGGCTTCCTCGGCCTGGAGCGGATCCGCGAGCTCACCGAGGACACCGGGCTCACCTTCGACGCGGCCCTCGAGGTGTCCCGCGCCGGCACCGTGTTCACCACCCACACGCCGGTCCCGGCCGGCATCGACCGGTTCCCGATCGACCTCGTCGCGCAGTACTTCGGCGGGGACAACTCCTGCCCCGGTGTGCCGGTCGAGCGGATCCTGGCGCTCGGTGCGGAGCAGTTCGAGGGCGGCGACCCGGCGATGTTCAACATGGCCGTGATGGGCTTCCGGCTCGCGCAGCGCGCCAACGGCGTCTCGCAGCTGCACGGCTCCGTCAGCCGCGGCATGTTCGGTGGCCTCTGGCCGCAGTTCGACGCCGACGAGCGCCCGATCACCTCGATCACCAACGGCGTTCACGCGCCGACCTGGGTGGCCCGGGAGATCTTCGACCTGGCCCGCACGCACGGCGCCCGGCCCGGCCCCGACCCGGACGCGGACAGCCCGCACCTGCTCTTCGACGTGGTCGACAAGGTGCCCGGCAAGGAGATCTGGGACACCAAGCGGGTGCTCCGCCAGCGCCTCGTCGACGACGCACGGGTGCGGCTGCGGAAGTCCTGGATGCAGCGCGGTGCCGCCCCGGCCGAGGTGAAGTGGGTCGACTCGGCGCTCGACGCGAACGTGCTCACCATCGGCTTCGCGCGCCGCGTCCCGTCGTACAAGCGGCTCACCCTGATGCTGCGTGACCCGGAGCGTCTCAAGCGCCTGCTGCTGGACCCCGAGCGTCCGGTGCAGCTGGTGATCGCCGGCAAGTCGCACCCGGCGGACGAGGGCGGCAAGAAGCTCATCCAGGAGATGGTGCGCTTCGCCGACGACCCCGAGGTCCGGCACCGGATCGTGTTCCTGCCGAACTACGACATCGCGATGGCTCAGCCGCTCTACCCCGGCTGCGACGTCTGGCTGAACAACCCGCTGCGACCGTACGAGGCGTGCGGCACGTCGGGCATGAAGGCGGCGCTGAACGGCGGCCTGAACCTCTCGATCCTCGACGGGTGGTGGGACGAGTGGTACGACGGCAACAACGGCTGGTCGATCCCGTCCGCCGACGGCGTCGACGACCCGGACCACCGCGACGACATCGAGGCCACCGCGCTCTACGACCTCATCGAGAACGAGGTCGCGCCACGCTTCTACGACGAGGACGAGGAGGGCACGCCGGTCCGCTGGATCGAGATGGTCCGGCACACCTTGAAGTCGCTCGGCCCGAAGGTGCTCGCCGACCGGATGGTCCGCGACTACGTCATGAAGCTCTACAGCCCGGCGGCGCAGAGCTCGCGCACGCTGAACGGCAACTACGCCGGCGCGCAGCAGCTCGCCGAGTGGAAGCACAAGGTGCGTGCGGGCTGGCTCGGGCGTGGCCATCGACCACGTGGAGTCCAGCGGCGTGCCCGACGCGCCGGAGGTGGGCGACACGCTCGAGGTCCGGGCGTTCGTCTCGCTGGGTCACCTGTCTCCCGAGGACGTCGACGTCCAGGTGGTGCACGGCCGGATCAGGCACGAGGACGACCTGGTCGACACGACCGTCGAGTCCCTGGCGCTGGCCGAGACCTACGAGGCCGGGCGGCACCGGTACGAGGGTCGTGTCTCGCTCGCCCAGACCGGGCCGTTCGGCTACACGGTGCGGCTGCTCCCGAAGAACGAGCACCTCGCGTCGCCGGCCGAGCTGGGCTTCGTCACCCTGCCGCAGCACTGACCTCAGAGCTGGCGGAGCACGATCAGCGAGCGGGGCTCGATGTCGATGACCTCGCCCGCCGAGACGGTCTCGCCGACCGGGTGACCGGCGTCGGTGCTGAGCACCACCTCGCCGGCGCGGACCCACTGGTTCGCGGGCAGCTTGGCCTTGCCCGGGTCGGCGTGCGCGTGGAACCAGAGCAGGAACGACGAGTCGTGCAGCTGCTCGCCGCGCGGCCCGGGGGCGCGCAGCGGGTGGCCGGAGACGAACATCCCGAACGTGTGCAGCCGGGTGTCGTACCAGTCCGCCTCGGTCATCTCGCGTCCCTCGGGATGGATCCAGGCGAGGTCCTTCGGGCCGCCCTCGGTCGTGGGCCGGCCCTCGAGGAAGTGCCGCTGCCGCAGCGCGGGGTGCTCGCGGCGCAGCCGTAGCGCGGTCTTCGCGACCTCGTAGATGTCCAGCCAGGCGTCGTCGGGACGCCAGTCCATCCAGGAGGTCTCGTTGTCCTGGCCGTAGGCGTTGTTGTTGCCGCGCTGGGTGCGCCCGCGCTCGTCACCGGCGGTGATCATCGGCACGCCGGTCGACAGGCACAAGGTGGCGAGCAGGTTCGCGGCCTGCTTGTGCCGCAGGGCCAGCACGTCGGGGTCGTCGGTCTCGCCCTCGACGCCGCAGTTCCACGACCGGTTGTTGTCGGTGCCGTCGCGGTTGTGCTCGCCGTTGGCCTCGTTGTGCTTGTGGTTGTAGGACACCAGGTCGCGCAGCGTGAAGCCGTCGTGCGCGGTCACGAAGTTCACCGACGCGTACGGCGACCGGCCGTCGTCGGCGTACAGGTCGGAGGACCCGGACAGCCGGGAGGCGACGTCGCGGATGCCGCCCGACTGGAGCCGCCAGAAGTCCCGGACGGTGTCGCGGTACTTGTCGTTCCACTCGCACCAGGGCGGCGGGAACCGGCCGACCTGGTAGCCGTCCATGCTCGCGTCCCACGGCTCGGCGATGAGCTTCACGTGCCGCAGCACGGGGTCCTGCCCGATCGTGGTGATGAAGTGGCCGGCGAGGTCGACCCGGTGACCGGTCCGGGTGAGTGCCGGGGTGAGGTCGAACCGGAAGCCGTCCACGTGCATCTCGGTCACCCAGTAGCGCAGCGAGTCCAGGATCAGCCGCAGCGCGGGCGGGTACGCCGCGTCGACCGTGTTGCCGCAGCCGGTGACGTCGAAGTACATCGCGCCGTCGTTCACCCAGTCGACGTGCTTGTAGTAGCCGATGTCGTCGAGGCCGCGGAAGCTCAGCGTCGGACCGAGCGGGCTGCCCTCGGCGGTGTGGTTGTAGACCACGTCGAGGATCACCTCGAGCCCGGCCTGGTGCAGCGCCTTGACCATCGCCTTGAACTCGCGGACCTGCTCGCCGCGGTCACCGGTGGAGCTGTAGCCGTTGTGCGGAGCGAAGAAACCGATCGAGTTGTAGCCCCAGTAGTTCGTCAGCCCGAGCTCGGCCAGGTCGGGCTCCGGCGCGAACTGGTGGGTCGGCAGCAGCTCCACGGTCGTGACACCGAGGTCCTTGAGGTAGAGCACCGCGGCGTTCGTGGTCAGGCCGGCGTAGGTGCCACGGATCTCCTCGGGCACCTCGGAGTGCTGCTGGGTGAAGCCCTTGACGTGCAGCTCGTAGATGATCGTGTCGGTCCACCGGTGCCGCGGCCGGACCTGCTCGTCGTCCCCCCAGTCGAAGTCGTCGTGCACGACCACGGAGGTAGGGACGTACGGCGCCGAGTCGACGTCACAGCGGGCGCCGGCCTGGGCCGCCCGCACCACGTCGAGGTCCCGGGAGTCCGGGCGCGGGTAGCCGTAGATCGGCCCGTCCGGGACGACCGACCCGCTGACCGCCCGGGCGTAGGGGTCGAGCAGCAGCTTGGCGGGGTTGAACACCCGGCCGCGGGCGGGCTCCCACGGGCCCTCGGCCCGGAAGCCGTAGCGCTGCCCGGGCTCGATGCCGGGCAGGGCCCCGTGCCAGATCCCCAGCGTCTTCTCGGTCAGCGTGTAGCGGGTCTCGGTGCCCGCGTCGTCGAAGAGGCACAGCTCGACGGCGGTCGCCTCGGGCGCGAACACCGCGAAGTTCGTGCTCTCCTCGTCCCACGTCGCACCGAGTGGCTGGTGGCTCCCGGGCCAGGCGGACGTGGTCACCTGGCCATTGTGCCGAAACCACCGGGACGGCGGAGGACCGTCCCGTACTCGGGCACCGAGAACCGGCCGTTCGGGCAGGGTGCACGGGCGTCCCCTAGGCTCGGGCCCGACAACGACGGCGACGTGAGGAGACCATGGTGGGCGAGTTCGTACGGCTCGAGGTCGAGGACGGCGTGGGCACGATCCGGGTCGACCGGCCCAAGATGAACGCGCTCAACGTGCAGGTCCAGGAGGAGATCCGGGCTGCCGCCGCGGAGGCGGCCACCCGCGACGACGTACGCGCGGTCATCCTCTACGGCGGCGAGCGGGTCTTCGCGGCCGGCGCCGACATCAAGGAGATGGCCGAGATGTCCTACACGGACATGGTCGCGCGCTCCGGTGGCCTGCAGTCGGCGTTCACCGCGGTCGCCAAGATCCCCAAGCCGGTCGTCGCCGCGGTGACCGGCTACGCGCTCGGCGGGGGCTGCGAGCTGGCGATGTGCGCGGACATCCGGATCGCGGGGGAGGGCGCCACCCTGGGCCAGCCCGAGATCCTGCTCGGCATCATCCCCGGCGCCGGCGGCACCCAGCGGTTGACCCGGCTGGTCGGTCCGGCCAAGGCCAAGGACATCATCTTCACCGGCCGCTTCGTGAAGGCCGACGAGGCCCTGCGGATCGGGCTCGTCGACCAGGTGGTGGCCGACGACCAGGTGTACGCCGTGGCGCTCACCTGGGCGCGGCAGTTCAGCTCGGCCGCCTCGTTCGCCCTGCGGGCCGCGAAGGAGTCCGTCGACCGCGGTCTCGAGGTGGACCTGGACACCGGCCTGGAGATCGAGCGGATCCAGTTCGCCGCGCTCTTCGCCACCGAGGACCGCGGCACCGGCATGCGGTCGTTCATCGAGGAAGGCCCCGGCAAGGCCGACTTCCAGGGCCGGTAGCCGCGGACCGGAACGCGTTCTCGTCGGGTGAGGACCGTCGGCTATCGTGCCACCTACTCATCCGAAGGAGACCCCTGTGAGCGACCCCGAGAAGCCCGCCGAGAAGACCGGCACCGTGGCCGAGGCCGAGGGCGGGAGACGGAGCGGCAGGAAGGACCGGCAGACCGGCAAGAAGGTCGTCGCCGGGGCGAACGCGGTCCGTTCGCGGATCGCCTCGCTGGTCTGGCTGGTGGCCGTGGTCTGTGCGCTGTTCCTGGCAGTGGGTGCGCTGCTGGTCGCGCTGAAGATGAACCAGGACAACGCGATCGTCGCGTTCGTCATCGACGGCGCCGAGAAGCTCGACTTCGGCGCCTTCAAGGAGTTCACCGGCAAGGACGCGGCGGTGAAGGCGGCCCTCACGAACTGGGGGATCGCCGCGATCATCTACCTCGTCGCGGGCAAGGTCCTGGACCGGATCATCCGTCCCTGACAAGGCCTCGCCGGTCGCCGGACCGTGTGACTGACCCCACCTCGGACCCTGTTTCGCCCGTTGCTACGCGCGGGTAACCTCAGGTCCAACCCGACTGCATCAGGAGGGGCCCTGCGGGGCCATGACGCCATGAACATTGTCGTATGCGTGAAGTACGTTCCGGACGCCACCGCCGACCGGCACTTCGAGGGTGACAACACCGTCGACCGGGTGGGTGTCGACGGTCTGCTCTCCGAGCTGGATGAGTACGCCGTCGAGCAGGCGCTGCAGATCAAGGAGAAGCAGGGCGACGACACCGAGGTGACCGTGCTCTCGGTCGGCCCGGAGCAGGCCACCGACGCGATCCGCAAGGCGCTGCAGATGGGCGCCGACAAGGGTGTGCACGTCGTCGACGACGCGATCGCCGGCTCGGACTCGCTGGCCACGTCGCTGGTGCTGGCCGAGGCGATCAAGAAGATCGACCACGACCTGGTGGTCTGCGGGATGGCCTCGACCGATGGGTCGATGGGTGTGGTCCCGGCGATGCTGGCCGAGCGGCTCGGCGTGCCCGGGGTGACCCTGGGCTCGGAGATCGAGGTCGACGGCAGCACGGTGCGGATCCGCCGCGACGGCGACGCCGCCACCGAGACCGTCGAGGGGTCGCTGCCGCTGGTGCTGTCCGTGACGGACCAGTCCGGCGAGGCGCGCTACCCGTCCTTCAAGGGCATCATGGCCGCGAAGAAGAAGCCGCTGGAGACCTGGTCGCTGGGCGACCTGGGAGTCGACGCGGAGCTCGTGGGCCTGTCGGCCGCGTGGAGCGCGGTCGAGGGCACCGAGGCCCGCCCGCCGCGCACCGCCGGCGAGGTCGTCACCGACGAGGACGGATCGGGCGCCACCGCGCTGGTCGAGTTCCTCGCCTCCAAGAAGTTCATCTGAGCGGGCCGGCGAAGGGAAGTTACGAGTCATGAGTGAAGTTCTGGTTCTCGTCGACCACGTCGACGGCAAGGTCACCAAGCCCACCCTGGAGCTGCTGACGATCGCCCGCCGCCTCGGCGAGCCGTCGGCGGTCTTCATCGGGGACGCGTCGGGTGGCGCGGAGACGCTGAAGTCCTACGGCGCGGAGAAGATCTACGTCGTCGACGACGCCGACATCAAGGGCTACCTGGTCGCCCCGAAGGCCGAGGTGCTCGCCCAGCTGGTCGAGAAGACCTCCCCGGCCGCGGTGCTGATCCCGTCCGGCGGTGAGGGCAAGGAGATCGCCGGCCGTCTCGCGGTGAAGATCGACTCCGGTCTGATCACCGACGCCGTCGACGTACAAGAGGGGCCGGTGACGACGCAGAGCGTCTTCGCGGGCAACTTCACGGTGCAGGCGAAGGTCACCAAGGGCACCCCGATCATCACCGTCAAGCCGAACTCCGCGACGCCGGAGCAGGCCGAGGGCGCCGGTGCCGAGGAGAAGTTCGAGGCGACCATCTCCGAGGCCTCGAAGGGCGCGAAGATCACCGCGTCGGAGCCGCGCAAGGCGTCCGGGCGTCCCGAGCTGACCGAGGCTGCGATCGTGGTCTCCGGTGGCCGCGGGACCGGCGGCAACTTCGAGCCGGTCGAGGGCTTCGCGGACTCGATCGGTGCCGCCGTGGGCGCCTCGCGTGCCGCGGTCGACTCCGGCTGGATGCCGCACGCGTTCCAGGTGGGACAGACCGGCAAGACCGTGTCCCCGCAGCTCTACGTCGCCAACGGCATCTCCGGCGCGATCCAGCACCGGGCCGGCATGCAGACCTCGAAGACGATCATCGCGGTCAACAAGGACGAGGAGGCGCCGATCTTCGAGCTCGTCGACTTCGGCGTCGTGGGTGACCTGCACGCCGTGCTCCCGGCCGCGACCGAGCAGATCACCCAGCGCAAGGGCTGACCCGCAGCACCCTGAGCACGTGACGCGCCCCTGGACCTTCGGGTCCGGGGGCCGTTTGCGTGTCAGGCCTGGAGTGCGGCGTGCCAGCCGTCCCGGTGGGCACCAGCGGGTGCCGCCGCCCGGGAAGCGGGCAGGACGGCAACGAAGGTGGTCCCGCCGATCCGGGTGCGCAGCTCCAGCCGCCCGCCGGAGCGCTCCATCAGGGCCCGCGCCGCCTGGAGTCCCGGGACCCTGCTCGACGGCCGTACGTCGGCGGGGCCGGCGCCCAGCACCCGGTCGGCCTTCTCAGCTGACAGGCCCGGGCCGCGGTCGGCGACGGAGACCTCGATCCGGTCGGCGATCGCGACGACATGCACCGTCACCGGACTGTGCGGCGCGTGGCCGATGGCGTTCGCGAGCAGCTCGTCGAGCACGGCGGCCAGGTCGGCCGGGCGCCCGTGCGCCGTACCCCCACCACCACCGCGCAGCCGGATGTCCCGGCCTCCGGCAGCCCGGTGGGCGACCGCGGCCGCCACTACGTCCGACACGTCGAAGGCCGTCGGCGAGGTCCGCCAGGCCTCGGTCACCGGCACGACCCGGTCGTGCAGCTCGTCCTCGCGGTGGGGGTCCGCCGCCGAGCGTGGCGCCGCGGTCAGGTCGACGAACGCGCAGTGCAGGGTGACCATCGCGACGGAACCGAGCAGGGCGACCGCGGGCATGCCCCAGGTGCCGGGCTGGAGGTGTTCCGCGGCCTGCAGCACCTCGACGATGCCGAGGGACCCGAACAGGGGTGAGACCCGACCCGCCCAGGGCTGGGTGGTGTCGCGGCGGGACGCCGCCAGTCCGGTCCAGAGCCAGCCTGCGGCGAGGGCCAGCTGCACGGCGACCAGGCCGAGCACGCGGTCACGCGGTGCCTGCGCGAGCGCGGTGGCGGCCGCGGTGACGGCCACCCCGGTCGCCAACAGACCGGTCAGGCCGAGGACGAACCGGCGGTCGGCCCGGCCGACCCGGTCCGTGGCTCTCAGTGCCCGGTGCACCAGCCCGAGGCACACGAGCGTGCCGGCGGTGTGCACCACGTCCCCGGGGGAGGTGCCCAGGGGCAACGACAGCGCGCCCAGGACGACGAACGCAGCCGCCATCAGTGCGTTGTCGACGTCGAGGGTGCGGTGCCAGCGCTGGGCCCGCAGGGCCCCGGCGGCGAGGAACATCGCCGCCGCACCGATCCGGAAAGCGTCATAGGTCAGGCCGGGATCGCTGAGTGCCCCGTCCCCGCCCATGTGTCGAGTGTGCGGGGGACAGAGCATGCCGAACACCGCTTTTCGGGCTCGCCGGGTAGTCATTTCCGACTAGCGGGCCGCGGTCCGGTCGGACATCCCGCGGGCCACTCAGGTGCCCAGGGCGAGGGTGTCGCCCGCCCAGCGACGGCGCAGCCAGCGGTCGTGGCTGGCGACGACGACGGCCCCGGACGACCGGCCCAGCGACTCCTCGAGCTCCTCGGCGAGGGTCAGCGAGATGTGGTTGGTCGGCTCGTCGAGCAGCAGCAGGTCGGGAGCCCGGGCCACCAGGATCGCCAGGCCGAGACGGCGTTGCTGGCCGACGCTGAGCACCCCGACCGGTCGGGACAGCTCGCGCGGGTGCAGCAGCCCCAGGTCGCCCAGCGGCGTGCGCGAGCCGGTCGCCGCGTCGTACACCTCGTGCGGTGTCAGGTCCGGCCGGCTGAACGTCACGTCCTGCGGCAGGTGAGCGACCCGTCGCGCGGACACCTCCACCGTCCCGGCGGTCGGGGTGAGGTCCCCCGCGAGCACCTTGAGCAGCGTCGACTTGCCCGAGCCGTTGCTGCCGGTCACGAGCAGCCGCGCCCCGGCGGGTACGTCGAGCCGGGGCACGTCGAGCCGGTGGGTGACCCGCAGGTCCCGGGCGAACACCACGAGCCCACCGGACGACCGGCGGGGCGCCAGCGTGCCGCGGAAGCTGAGCGGGGCCGGTGGCTTCGGGATCCGGTCGCGCTCGACGACCTCGATGCGCCGCTCGGCGTCCTTGACCCGCCGACTGACCGTTCGCGCGACGTTCTGCCCCTTGAAGTGGTGGATGAACTTGTCCCCGTCCCGGGCCGGCCGGTTGTGCGGCGCCACCCGGCGGGCCGTGGTCGCGGCCGCGCGTCGCAGCTCGCCCAGCTCGTCCTGCTGCGCCTCGAACGCCTCCTGCCACCGGCGGCGTGCGGCGCGCTTGGCGCTCAGGTACTCGGTGTAGCCGCCCGTGAACCGGTTGCCGCCGTCCCCGTCGACGCCGAGGTGGCTCGGGTCGAGGTCGACGACCGCCGCGCAGACGGCGTCGAGGAACGCCCGGTCGTGGCTGGCCGCCAGCACCACGCCGGGCAGCGACAGGAGGAACTCCTCGAGCAGCCGCATCGCGTCGTCGTCGAGGTGGTTGGTGGGCTCGTCGAGCACGACGCAGGCGGGCCGGCGGGTGACCAGGGCGGCGAGTGCCAGGCGGCTGCGCTGGCCACCGGACATCGCGGCCACCGGTCGCCGCCGGTCCAGGTCACCGAGCCCCAGCCGGGCAGCGGTGGCCTCGGCGCGACGGTCCGCGTCCCAGGCCTCGTGCAGCTGCGCCCAGGTGAGCGCGCGGTCGTACTCGTCGGCAGCACCTTCGTCGTCGAGGCGCTCGGCCAGCACCCCGAGCCGGGCGACGACCTCGTGAAGCGGTGCCAGTGCGGCGTCCAGGACGTCGCCCACGGTCGCGCCGATGGGGAAGTCGGGCTCCTGGCCGAGGTAGCCGAGGTCGTCGGGCCGCAGGACGGTCCCGGCGTCGGCGGGCTCGACGCCGACCAGGATCCGCAGCAGCGTCGACTTGCCGGCGCCGTTCTCGCCGACCAGGCCGAGTGGCTGGCCGGGATGCGCGACGAGGTCGACGCCGTCGAGGACGACACGGTCGCCGTACGCCTTCGACACGTCACGAGCGACGAGCGAGGACACGGGGGAGTGGGTCTGGACGTGCGAAGACATGAGGGACCGCCGGTGGCTGGCAGGGCGCTCGCCGGGTGCTGCCACGGGCGCGAGCGGTGACGGACTCAGTTCTTCATGGTGCGAGGAGTCTGCCGAACCGGACCGGCGGTCGGCAACCGGATTTCAGCAGGGACTAGCGGGACCGTCGCGAGGAGGAGAACGACGCGGCGCTGTGGTTGTGCGTGCCGGAGGAGGTGGACGCAGCCGCGGCACGGGGCCTGCGGTTGCCCGAACCGCTGGCCGAACGGTTGCCCGAACGCTGCGACGATCCGGCGCCGGCCGCGGCCTGGCGCTGGCCACCGCCACCGCCACCGCGTCGACGGTTCCGACCGCCGCCGCCGTTGCCGCCGCCCGCACGTGCGGGCTCGGCGGTGGGCAGCTCGGACGCGGCGACGTAGGTCCGCTCGCCCGGCGCGATCCGGGTGAGCAGCGCGTCCCCGGGCTGGGTGCGGCTGATCGTCGGCTTGATGCCCGCCTTGCGGGTCAGGTCGCGGACGTCGCTGACCTGGGCGTCCATCATCAGCGTGACGACGGTGCCCTCGGCGCCGGCGCGTGCGGTGCGGCCCGAGCGGTGCAGGTAGGCCTTGTGCTCGACCGGCGGGTCGGCGTGCACCACCAGGCTGACGTCGTCGACGTGGATGCCGCGGGCCGCGATGTCGGTGGCCACCAGCGTGGTGGCGGTGCCGCTGCCGAACGCGGTGAGGTTCCGGGTCCGCGCGTTCTGCGACAGGTTGCCGTGCAGCTCGACGGTCGGTACGCCACGCGCGTTGAGCTGGCGGGCGAGCGCCTTCGCGCCGTGCTTGGTGCGGGTGAACACGACGGTCTTGCCGGGAGCGGCGGTCAGGTCGGCGAGCACGGGCACGCGGCCCTCCTTGCTCACGTGCAGGACGTGGTGCGTCATCTGCGAGACCGGGGACTGCGCCGAGTCGACGCTGTGCGTGACCGGGTCGTGCAGGAAGCGCTTGACGAGCACGTCCACCCCGGCGTCGAGAGTGGCCGAGAAGAGCAGACGCTGGCTGCGCGCCGGCGTCTTGTCCAGGAGCCGGCGGACGACGGGGAGGAACCCGAGGTCGGCCATGTGGTCGGCCTCGTCGAGCACGGTGATCTCCACCGAGCCGAGATCGGCGTGGCCGGACTGGACGTGGTCGGCGAGCCGGCCGGGGCAGGCGATGACGATGTCGACACCGTTGCGCAGACCCTGGATCTGCGGGTTCGGGCGGACACCGCCGAAGATCGTGAGGGTGCGCAGGTTCAGCGCCTTCGCGAGCGGTGCCATGGCCGCCTCGATCTGGCTGGCGAGCTCCCGGGTGGGGGCCAGCACCAGGGCGCGGGGCCGGCCGGGCTGGCGCTTGCTGCGGCTCGCGGAGAGCCGGGCGAGCACCGGGAGGACGAAGGCGTAGGTCTTGCCGGAGCCGGTGCGGCCGCGGCCGAGGACGTCGCGGCCCTGCAGCGAGTCGGGGAGCGTCGCCGACTGGATCGGGAACGGCGCGGTGATGCCGGCCTCCGAGAGCACCGCGACGAGCGGGGCGGGGACGCCGAGCTCGGCGAAGGTCGGGGTGGTCGCGGGCAGGGGCGTGCTGGGACGGTTGTCCGTCATGGGGGTGTACTCCGAAAAGCTAGAAGGGTCGTCCTGCCCGGCGCGACTCGGACTCCGAAGAGGTGGGCCGGTCGCGGCGCTCGGTGGATGACACGTGCCTGGCCCGAGGCAGAACTGATGGGGCCAGCACGCTGAACACTAGCGGTCGGCGGCTCCGCGGCACGAATCGGACACTCCCCACGAGGTGTGAGATCCATGACCTCCGAACGCCTAGCGTGGACCACATGAAGCTGCGTTGGCTGCTGTGCGGGCTCGTCGTGACCCTGCTCCTGGTCCCCGCCGGGCTGGTCACGGCCGCCCGGCTGCTCGATCTGCCCGGGGGCGGCTGGGTGCGACTCGTGGCCTTCACGCCGTACGCCACGGTGCTGTACGCCGCGGCGCTGCTGCTCCTGCTGGTGGCGTGGTGGCGGGGACGCGGGTTCTGGCGGGGTACGGCGCGCCTGCTCGCCGTCGTGGCGCTGGTCGGCGTCGCGGTGCACGCGTTCTGGGCCAGCGGGCCCTTCCTCGGCGGCTCGGCGGCGCAGGCCGCCGGCAAGGACCGGCTGCACGTGATGACGTCGAACCTGCGCTTCGGGGAGGCGGACACGTCACGGGTGGTCGAGGTCGCGGTCAGCAACGATGTCGACGTGCTGGTGCTCCAGGAGGTCACCCCGCAGGCCCTGGGCCGGCTGCAGGGCGCCGGGCTCGACCAGGCGTTCCCGCACTCCGCCGGCAAGCCGCAGGAGGGTCCCGCCGGGACGATGGTGTTCTCGCGTTTCGCGCTGCGGAAGGTGCACCCTCTCGCGACCGGCTTCGGCAGCTACTCCCTGGACGTGCGGGTGCCCGGCGGTCCGGTGCACCTGCTCGCCGTACACCCTCGTCCGCCGATCGGCGACGTCACCGCGTGGCGCTCCGACCAGGGCGTGGTCCGGCACGCCGCACGTGCCTCCGGGGAGCGCACGATGATCGTCGGCGACCTCAACGCGACCATGGACCACGTCCCGATGCGGGCGCTGGTCGGCAGCGGCTACGACGACGCGGCCACCCAGGCCGACTCGCAGTGGCAGCCGACCTGGCCGGCCGCGGGCGAGGTGTCGCGGCTCGGCATCTCGGTGCCCTCGCTGCTGCCGATCGACCACGTGTTCGTCAACGAGGGCCTGCGCGCGCTGCGCACCGACTCCTACGAGATCGACGGCACCGACCACCGGGCGCTGGTCGCCGTGCTCGCACGGTGAGTGGTGGACCGTCGTACGTATCCCGACCCTCCCTGGCAGGCCACCCTGGACGGCTGACCCGGTCTGCGCCACGGTGTTCCCATGACCGTGCTCTCCGACCTTGCCTCGGCCCTGCTCTCCGGCTCCGTCGAGGTCGTCGACCTCACCGCGCCGCTCTCCGGGCGGACCCCGGTGCTCGTCCTCCCTCCGGAGCTGGGGCAGACGGCCCGGTTCGAGCTGGAGGAGATCAGCAGGTACGACGAGCGGGGACCGGCGTGGTACTGGAACAACTTCCGCACCGGTGAGCACACCGGCACCCACTTCGACGCCCCGAACCACTGGGTCACCGGCCAGGGCCGCGACGACATCGCGTCGGTCCCGGTGGGCGCCTTCCTCCGGCCCGCAGTGGTCCTGGACTTCTCCGGGCAGGTCGCGGACGACCCGGACTTCCTGATCGAGACCGACCACATCCGGTCGTGGGAGTCCGAGCACGGCCCACTGCCCGACGGTGGCTGGCTGCTGCTGCACACCGGGTGGGACTCGCGGTCCACGCAGGACGAGGCGATCAACGCCGACGCGAACGGCCCGCACAGCCCGGGCCTGTCGGCGGAGTGCGCCCGCTGGGTCGCCGAGGAGTCGCCGGTGGTCGGCATCGGGGTGGAGACGGTCGGCACCGACGCCGGCGCCGCGCACTCCTTCGACCCGCCGTTCCCGTGCCACTCCTACCTGATGGGCAGCGGCAAGTACGGCCTCACCCAGCTGCAGAACCTCACCCGCCTTCCGGCGACCGGAGCGATGCTCCTCGCGGCCCCGCTGCCGATCGTCGACGGCTCCGGGTCGCCGGCCCGGGTGCTGGCGCTGGTCGAGCGCTGATGCAGGTCGCGCAGGCGGTCGGCGGGGCGCTGGCCGGGGCCGGTGTCGAGCACGTGTTCGGTGTGGTCGGCTCGGGCAACTTCCACGTGACCAACGCGCTCGTGGACGCCGGCGCCACCTTCACGGCCGCCCGGCACGAGGGCGGCGCGGTGACCATGGCCGACGCGTACTCCCGGATGAGCGGGACGGTGGCCGCGGTGAGCGTGCACCAGGGCTGCGGCCTCACCAACACCATGACCGGGATGGCCGAGGCGGCCAAGAGCCGGACGCCGCTGGTGGTGGTGGCCGCCGAGGCCACCCGGCCGACGTCGAACTTCTTCGTCGACCAGGAGTCGCTGGCCCGCTCGGTCGGAGCGACCTCCGTCCGGATCACCTCGCCCGAGGCGGCGGTCGGCGAGGCGACGGCGGCGGTCGCGCGGGCCCGCGAGGAACGGCGCACGGTCCTGCTCAACCTGCCCCTGGACCTCCAGGTGCTCGAGGTCCCCGGGGGCCTGCCGGCCGTGGCGCCGCAGCCACCGCTGCGGACGGCCCGGGCTGCGCACGGGACCGGCCTGGAGGTGCTCGTCCGTGCCGTGACGCACGCCGAGCACCCGGTGTTCGTGGCCGGGCGCGGGGCGCGCGGCCCCGGGTGCCGGCAGGCGCTGGAGGAGCTCGCGGAGGCCTGCGGCGCGTTGGTCGCCACGTCCGCGGTCGCCAAGGGCCTCTTCCACGGCAACCCCTGGTCGCTGGACGTCTCCGGTGGCTTCTCCTCGCCGCTCGCCGCGGAGCTGATCCGCGGCGCCGACCTGATCGTGGGGTGGGGCTGCGCCCTGAACATGTGGACGATGAGCCACGGCAGGCTGATCGGCGACGGTGCTGCCGTGCTCCAGGTCGACGACGACCCCGACGCGATCGGCGTCCAGCGCGACGGTGCCGTGGGTGTCGTCGGCGACGTCCGGCAGACGGCCGTCGCCGCGCTGTCGGGGCTCGGCGTACGACGGCGGGGCTACCGCAGCGAGGCGGTCCGGGACCGGATCGCTCGCGAGGTCCGCTGGCGCGACGTGGCCTACGACGACACCGGCACCGCCGACCGGATCGACCCGCGCACGCTGAGCATCGCGCCTCGACGACCTGCTCCCCGACGAGCGGGTCGTCGCCGTCGACTCGGGGAACTTCATGGGCTACCCGAGCATGTTCTGGTCGGTGCCCGACGAGCTCGGCTTCTGCTTCACCCAGGCGTTCCAGTCCATCGGGCTCGGGCTCAGCACGGCGATCGGCGCGGGCCTCGCCCAGCCCGGCCGGCTGGCGGTCGCCGCGCTCGGGGACGGCGGCGCGCTGATGGGGATCGCCGAGCTGGAGACCGTCGTACGGATCGGTCTCCCGATGGTGGTCGTGGTCTACGACGACGCGGCCTACGGTGCGGAGGTGCACCACTTCGGGCCGGACGGACACCCGGTCGGGATCGTGGAGTTCCCGGCCACCGACATCGCGAGCATCGCCCGCGGGTTCGGCTTCGAGGCGCTGACCGTGCGCACGGTCGCCGACCTCGGTCCGGTCGCGGACTGGGTCGCCGGCCCACGGGAGCGGCCGCTGCTGGTGGACGCCAAGGTCCGCAGCGCGCCGTCGTGGTGGCTGGAGGAGGCGTTCCGCGGGCACTGACCCGGAAAAGGGCGACACTGGACGGATGGACCTCGACCAGGCACGCGACTTCGTCAGCTCCCACCACCGCGCCGTGCTGGCCACCCGCAGTCCCCGCGGCATCCAGCAGAGCCCGGTGCTCGTCGGCGTCGATGACGCGGGGCGGCTGACCGTCAGCAGCCGCGAGACGGCGTACAAGACCATGAACCTGCGCGCCGACCCGTGGGCCCAGCTCTGCGTGCTGCAGGACGGGTTCTTCGGCGAGTGGGTGTACGTCGAGGGGGAGGCCGAGGTGCTCTCGCTGCCGGAGGCGATGGAGCCGCTGGTGGACTACTACCGTGGCATCTCCGGCGAGGCCGACGACTGGGACGGCTACCGCGCCGGCATGGAGCGCGAGCGGCGCGTCCTGATCCGGATCACCCCGCTCCGGGCCGGGCCCGACCGGCAGGGGTGAGTCGGCCTCCCCGGCACGCCGTACGCTGGGGGATGCGATGAACGACTCCCGCCCTGCACCCGTCGAGACCGTGGACGACGTCTATCTCGACCACGCGGCCTCGACCCCGATGTACCCCGAGGCCGTCGCGGCCATGACCGCGCAGCTCACCCGCATCGGAAACCCGTCGTCCCTGCACGCCTCCGGACGCGCAGCGCGCCGGGTCGTGGAGGAGTCCCGCGAGACGATCGCTCAGGCACTCGGCTGCCGTCCCGGCGAGGTGGTGTTCACCTCCGGTGGCACCGAGTCGGACAACCTCGCGCTCAAGGGGCTCTACTGGGCACGCCACGGCCAGGACCCGCGGCGCACCCGCATCCTGTCCTCGGCGGTCGAGCACCACGCCGTGCTCGACCCGCTGCACTGGCTCGCCGAGCACGAGGGTGCCGACGTCGAGCTGCTGCCGGTGGACCGGCTCGGCCGGCTGGACCTCGACGCGCTGCGCGAGTCCCTCGAGCGAGACCCGTCGACCGTCGCGCTGGTGTCGCTGATGTGGGCCAACAACGAGGTGGGCACCGTGCAGCCGCTGGCCGACGTGGTCGAGCTCGCGCACGCGCACGACATCCCCGTGCACACCGACGCGGTGCAGGCCGTCGGCCAGGTGCCGGTCGACTTCGCGGCCTGCGGCGTCGACGCGCTGACCCTGACCGCGCACAAGGTCGGCGGGCCGTACGGCGTCGGCGCGCTCGTCGTACGTCGCGACCTCGAGGTCACACCGCAGCTGCACGGCGGCGGCCAGGAGCGCGACATCCGCTCCGGCACCATCGACACGCCCGCCATCGCGGGGTTCGCCCGGGCCGTCGAGCTCGCGGTGAAGCACCAGCCCGACCACGCCGCACGGGTGGCGGCGCTGCGCGACGACCTGGTGCGGCGGATCCAGGAGCAGGTGCCGGACGCCCAGGTCAACGGTGACCCGGAGACCGGGCTCGAGCACCGGCTGCCCGGCAACGCGCACCTGACGTTCCCCGGCTGCGAGGGCGACTCCCTGCTCATGCTGCTCGACGCTCGCGGCATCGCCTGCTCGACGGGGTCGGCCTGCTCGGCCGGCGTACCCCAGCCCTCGCACGTGCTGCTGGCGATGGGCCGCGACGACGTGCAGGCACGCAGCTCGCTGAGGTTCTCCCTCGGGCACACCAGCACCCAGGCCGACGTGGACGCGCTCGGCGCGGCCATCGCGCCGGTCGTCGAGCGGGCCCGCGCCGCGGGCGTGGCCGCCGGGTTCGGCACCTCCAAGAGGGCCGGCTGATCGGCGTGCGCGTGCTCGCTGCCATGTCCGGTGGCGTCGACTCCGCCGTGGCCGCCGCGCGCGCCGCGGAGGCGGGCCACGACGTGACCGGCATCCACCTGGCTCTGTCGCGCAACCCGCAGTCGTACCGGACCGGTGCCCGCGGCTGCTGCACGATCGAGGACTCCAACGACGCGCGCCGGGCGGCCGACGTGATCGGGATCCCGTTCTACGTCTGGGACCTGAGCGACCGGTTCCACGAGGACGTCGTCGAGGACTTCATGGCGGAGTACGCCGCCGGACGCACCCCGAACCCCTGCCTGCGCTGCAACGAGAAGATCAAGTTCGCCGCCGTGCTCGACCGGGCCATGGCCCTCGGGTTCGACGCCGTCGCCACCGGTCACTACGCCCAGCTCGCCACCGGCGAGGACGGGCTGATCGAGATGCACCGCGCCGCCGACATGGGCAAGGACCAGTCCTACGTGCTCGGCGTGCTCACCCAGGAGCAGCTCGCGCACTCGCTGTTCCCGCTCGGCGACTCCCGCAAGTCCGACGTACGCGCCGAGGCGACGCGACGCGGCCTCCAGGTCGCGCAGAAGCCGGACAGCCACGACATCTGCTTCATCTCCGACGGCGACACCTCCGGCTGGCTGCGGGAGAAGCTGGGCAGCGGCTCCGGTGACATCGTCGACCAGGCGACCGGGGAGGTGCTCGGCAGCCACGACGGCGCCTTCGGGTTCACGATCGGGCAGCGCAAGGGCCTGCGCGTCGGCAGGCCGACCGAGGACGGCCGGCCGCGCTACGTGCTCGACATCGAGCCGGTCTCCGGCACCGTCACGGTCGGTCCCCGCGAGGGGCTCACGATCGACCGGATCGAGGGCATCCGGCCGCGCTGGTGCGGCTCCGTGCCGACCGGGCCGTTGCACGGCACCGTCCAGCTCCGCGCCCACGGCGACGAGCACCGGGCCGTGGTGACCGTCGACGGCGACCGGGTGCTCGTCGACCTGCTCGACGCGGCGCAGGGCATTGCCCCCGGGCAGGCGGCGGTGGTCTACGACGGCACGCGGGTGGTCGGCTCGTGCACGATCGCCTCCACCGCGCGTGCGGGCGCGCTCAGGTGATCGCGACCGGCATCGGCTCGATGCCCGGTGCGGACGCCGGCGCCTACGACCTCGCGGTCAAGGTCGTGCTGGACGCGGTGCCGGACCTGCCGTACGTCCCCGAGCTGCCCGGCCGCGGTGCGCACGCGACCATGACCGCCCGGGCGCTGGCGGTGATGGCCGAGCTCGGTGCCGACCTCCAGCCCGCCGGCTGGCGGCTGACCGACGCACCCGGCATCGACCACCGCCGCGCCAGGTCGCTGCTGGCGCAGGACCTCGACGCGGTCGAGGAGCACACCCAGGGCTACGCCGGCCCGTTCAAGATCCAGGTCGCCGGCCCGTGGACACTCGCCGCCACCGTCGAGCGCCCGCGCGGCGACCGGGTGCTGGCCGACCAGGGCGCGCGGCGCGAGCTGGCCCAGGCGCTCGCCGAGGGGCTGCGCGACCACGTCGCCGACGTGCGCCGCCGGCTGCCAGATGCCGAGATCGTCGTGCAGGTGGACGAGCCGGCTCTGCCCGCGGTGATGGCCGGCAGCATCCCGACCGCGTCGGGCTTCCACCGGCACCGGTCCGTGGACGCCCCGCAGGCCAGTCCCGCGCTCGAGTGGGTGTTCGCCGCCGTGACCGAGTCCGGTGCGGTCCCCGTCGCACACTGCTGCGCGTCCGACGTACCCGTCGGGCTGCTCACCGGCGCCGGTGCGGCCGGCGTCTCCGTCGACCTCGACGTGCTGCCGGTCTCGACGTACGACGACCTGGCCGGACTGCTCGAGCAGGGGCGCCCGGTGTACCTCGGGGTGGTCCCGTCGACCGCACCCGCGACGTCGCCGTCGGAGGGCGCGGTGACCGAGCGCGTGCTGCGGTTCCTGGACATGCTCGGGCTCGACCCGGAGTCGGCGCCGTCCCTGGTGGTCACCCCGGCGTGCGGTCTCGCCGGAGCGGACCCGTCCTGGGCCCGGGCCGCGCTGCAGCTGGTCAACCGGGTCGCCACCAACCTCGCCCCCTCCCGTTGAGAAGGCAGTAACTTCCCCGTGAAGCGCCAGTTCCTTCCCGCGTGAGGGCCGTGTCCCGTTCCCGCCCGCGGGGCGCGTCGGGGTGAGAGGATGCTCGCCCGAGCGGGGCCCACGATGGGCCGCGCTCGTCGAGACGGACAGGGCGCGCGACATGGTGGGCAGGACGGGACGGGTGACCGGCAGGATCGGTCCTGGTCGCGTGGGCGAGGTCATGATCGCCATCCGTGGGGGGAGCGAGGCGTTCAACGCCTATCCCTACAACGACGAGGACATCGCCGTCGGTGAGCTCGTCGTGGTCATGGAGCACCACGAGCCGCGCACCGTCTACGTCTCACCCGCGCGTCGCTGACGCGCACATCCAGTCCAGAACCATCCAACGGGGAGTACACCAGTGGTCTTCATCATCGGCACGGTCGCCGTCGCGATCGTCGCCCTCATCATCTTGTTCCGCACCGTGTGGCGGGTGGCAGAGCCCAACGAGGCGCTGATCATCTCCGGGCTCGGGGCGCACGGCGAGGCCAGCGCGGAGGACAGCCGCGGGTTCAAGATCGTCGTCGGCCGCGGTACGGCGGTGATCCCGGGGTTCCAGACCGTACGGCGCCTGCCGCTCGGCACGAAGTCGACCGGGCTGATCGTCAACGCGGTCTCGAACCAGTCGATCCCGCTGACCGTCAAGGGCATCGTCGCGTTCAAGGTCGGGGACGACCAGGGCTCGATCCGCAACGCGGCGCGTCGCTTCCTGGAGCAGAAGGACGAGCTGATGCTCTCCACCATCCACGAGCTGTTCGCGGGTCACCTGCGCGCGATCGTCGGTGGCATGTCGGTCGAGGACATGCTGCACAACCGCGAGGAGCTGACCGCGAACATCCGCTCGTCGCTGGCCGACGACCTCGGGAAGCTCGGCCTGGTCGTCGACTCGCTGCAGATCCAGGAGATCGACGACGAGTCCGGCTACATCGCCAACCTGGGCAAGCCGCAGGCCGCGGCCATCGAGTCCAAGGCCCGGATCGCGGCCGCCCAGCGTGACCAGGAGGCCACCGAGGCGGAGCAGGCCGCCGACGCCGCGAAGGCTGCCGCCGTGCGGCAGTCGTCGATCGCGCAGGCCGGCTACCAGGCCGAGGTGGACCGGGCCAAGGCAGAAGCCGCGCAGTCCGGGCCGCTGGCCGAGGCCAAGTCCCGCCAGGAGGTCGTGCGTGCCGAGACCGAGACGGCCCAGCTCGACGCCACCCGTCGCGAGAAGATGCTCGAGTCCGAGATCCGCAAGCCCGCCGACGCCGAGGCCTACCGTCAGGTGACCCTGGCCAACGCCGAGCGGGAGGCCAAGATCGCCGCGGCCGAGGCGAACGCCCGCGAGCAGGAGCTGCGCGGAGCGGCCCAGGCGAAGGCGACCGAGGCAACCGGTGCCGCGGACGCCAAGGCCATCGAGGCGAAGGCACTCGCCGAGGCTGCCGGCATCAAGGCCCGGGCCGCGGCGCTGGCCGAGAACCAGGACGCGGTGATCGCCCAGACGATCGCCGAGCAGTACCCCGAGATCGTCCGGGCCGGTGCATCCGCGCTGGGCAACATCGACAACCTCGTGGTGCTCAACGGCGCCGACGGCATGGAGGACCTGCTCGGCAAGGCGCTCACCATGGGTGGTGCGGGGCTGGGTCTGGCCCAGAAGCTGATCGCGTCGATCCGCAGCGAGCCGGCCACCACGCCCGTCGTACCCACCGCGCCCGTCGTACCCACCGCGCACAGCAACGGCTCCCCGGTGTGACCCTGCCCCCGTTGAGAAGGCAGTAGTTAACCTGCGAGACGCCAGTTCCTTCCCGCTCGCGCGGAAGGAACTGGCGTCTCGACGGGAAGGAACTGCCTTCTCAACGACAGGGGGTCAGGCGCCGACGACGACCGGCTCGTGACCGTCGGCGGCGATCTCCTCGTGCTTGACGTTGAGGAACACCACGGCGATCAGGGTGCCGAGCCAGATCATCCCGGCGCCGGTGAGGAACGCGTGCGTCGCGCCCTCGGTGAACGCCACCTGGCCGATCAGGGTCTGCAGGGCGTGCAGCTTGTCCGGGTCGGGAGGGGTGCCGGCCTGTGCCGCGGCCGCCTGCGCGGAGGCCCCGAGCGTGGCCGCCTTGTCCTGGGTGAAGTGCACCGCGACGGTGCTCAGGGTGGCCAGGCCCAGCGCGCCGCCGACCTGCTGCATGGTGTTCAGCACCCCGGAACCGATGCCCGAGTCGCGCGCCCCCACCCCGTGTACGGCGGTCAGGGTCATCGGCACGAACGTCATGCCCATGCCCAGCGACATCAGCACGATGTAGGGCAGCACGTCCGTCGCGTAGTGCGCGTCGACGCTGAGGTGGCCGATGCGGTCGTCGTACGGCATCCGGGAGAAGCCGAACAGCGCAAGGCCGGCCATGAACGTGCCGATCCCGGCCAGCCAGCGCGGGTCGACGTGCGACATGAGCTTGGAGGAGACGGTCGCGGCGATCACGATGCCGAAGCTGAACGGCAGGAAAGCGAAGCCGGTCTTCAGGGACGAGTAGCCCATCACGTTCTGCACGAACAGGCTCAGGAAGAAGAACATCGCGAACATCGCCGCCGGGACCAGGCCCATCACCGCGAAGCTCGTCGCCCGGGTCCGGTTGGCCAGGATCCGGAACGGCATCAGCGGGTGCTCGACGCGGCTCTCGACGAACGCGAACACGAGCAGCAGCAGCACGCCGAGGGTCAGGGAGACCAGGGTCCCGGTGTCGCCCCAGCCGTAGCGCTGGTCGCCGGCCCGGGTCAGGCCGTAGACGATGCCGACCAGGCCGAGGGTGCCGGACAGGGCGCCGGGCAGGTCGAGCTCGCCGGGGTGCGACTCGCTCTCCGCGAGCAGTCGCGGGGCTGCGAACGCAGCGGCGAGACCGATCGGCACGTTGATCAGGAAGGTCAGCCGCCAGCCGTCGATCACGTGGCCGAACAGGGTCGGCTCGAGTCCGGTCAGCCAGCCGCCCAGGATCAGGCCGACGGCCGCGCCTGCGCCGGACATCGCGGCGTAGATGGAGAACGCGCGGTTGCGCTGTGGGCCGGCCGGGAAGGTCGTGGTGATCAGCGCCAGCGCGGTGGGTGAGGCGATGGCGGCGCCGAGCCCCTGCAGGCCTCGCGAGCCGAGCAGCATGACCTCGTTCTGGGCCAGGCCGCCGAGCAGCGAGGCGACCGCGAAGATCGTGACCCCGATGGTGAACAGCCGGCGGCGGCCGTAGAGGTCGCCGAGCCGGCCGCCGAGCAGCAGCAGGCCGCCGAACGCCAGGGCGTAGCCGGTGACCACCCAGGACAGGTTGGCCTGGGAGATGTTCAGGTCCCTGCCGATGTAGGGCAGGGCGATGTTGGCGATGGTGCTGTCGAGCACCACCATGAGCTGGGCCACGGAGATGAGCACCAGGGCCCAGCCGAGGTGGCGGTGGCCGTGGCCTGTGGCGGGCTCCGCGGCGATCGTGGAGGCGGTGGTCATAGGGGTTCCTTGGTCTGTACGTCGAACGGGCTGGAGGTCGAAGAAGAGATCAGGGGGAGGGCCGGGTCGCGGCGGGGACGATGATCTCGTCCACGACACGGGCCACGGTCTTCTCGTCGGCGGGCAGGCCCAGCACGAAGCTGCGGTGCAGGATGATCCCCGCGAGGGCCGGTGAGAGCAGGTCGAGGTCGAGGTCCGCGGTGATCTCCCCGCGGGCCCGGGCCCGCTCGAAGACACCGCGGGCGATGGCGATCTTGGGGCCGAGGACGCGGGTGCGGAACTCCTCGGCGAAGTCCGGGTCGTGGTGCATCGCGGTGACCACGCCGGCCATGATCTGCGCCGACCTCGCGTCGGTCAGACCGCCGTGGCCGCAGGCCATCTGCACCAGGTCCTCGCGCAGGCTGCCGGTGTCGACCTCGGGGGCCTGGAGGGCCTCCTTGCTGCGCAGGATGGCGTCCACGACGAGGGAGGACTTGGTGGCCCAGCGACGGTAGAGGGTGGCCTTGCTCGCCTTCGCCTCGGCGGCGACGGCGTCCATGGTCATCCGGTCGTAGCCGACGCGTGCGAGCAGGTCCAGCGCGGCGTCGAGGATCTGCGCCTCCCGCTCGCCCTCGACGCGCGGACGGGAACAGCCCGTCCTTCTCGGCAGCACCATCGCGTCCCTCCCGGGGGGCCGTGTGTGTTCACACGGATGAAACGAAACGGTTTCGTTTCATCACGGGACGATAGACCTGCTTGCGTGCAGCACGCAAGTTGATTCCGGGTGAACCCGGGTCAGGCGCAGGAGCGGACGCCGAGCTGGCTCAGCGTCCGGCTCACCGCGAACCGGTTCCAGGCGGGGACGCGGCGGAACATGTAGTGCCCGACCCGCCCCATGTCGTGGAACTCCACGGACGCCGCGACGTCCTCGACGCCGCGGCAGAAGGTCCGGGTCTGTCGGTAGGACGTGATCTTGTCGCTGCGTCCGTGCGCCGCCGCCAGCTGCTTGCCGGCCAGGGTCGCGTTCGGCTCGGTCGACGGCAGCCACGGCGCCAGCGCCACGACGCCGACGACGTTCGGGTCGTCGGCCACCGCGACCGCCGTACGCCCGCCCATCGAGTGCCCGAGCAGGACGACGGGCACCTCGCCGAGCTCGCGCCGTACCTCGTCCAGGGCCCACCGGGCGTCGAGGACCGGTGACGGGGGAGAGGCGGTGCGCGCGTTCCAGCCGCGGAGGCCGTAGCGGAGCAGCCAGACGCCGGCACCGGCGCGGTTCATCCGGCCGGCGACCTGGTCCATCATCCAGCGGGACCGCCGCCACGAGGCGCTGCGGTCGTCGACCTCGGTGACGCCGTCGGCCTGGCCGCCGTGCAGCATCAGGACCAGGCCGCTCGGGGCGCCCTCGACGTCGCGCCGGGACAGGGAAGGTGCGGGCATGGGTCGATCCTCTCGAACTCGTCCAAGCGGTTCGTGCGTCGGCCGCCCGTGGATGGGTCCCGTCGGACTGCCGACCTGTCGGTGCGGCACGGCAAGATAGGTCGTATGCCGCAGCCGCCCGAGATCCCTGAGACGTCCGGTGACACGCAGGTCGAGGTCGCGCCGCCCGAGGCCCGCGAGGAGCACAGCGAGCTGTCCGAGCAGGTCGAGGAAGCCCGCTGGCGCTACTACGTGCTCGACGCCCCGACGCTGTCGGACGCCGACTTCGACCAGCGGATGCGCCGCCTCGAGGAGCTCGAGGAGCGGTTCCCCGAGCTGCGCACGCCGGACTCGCCGACGCAGAAGGTCGGCGGGGCCGTGTCCACGGAGTTCACCCCGGTGGACCACCTCGAGCCGATGATGAGCCTGGACAACGCGTTCTCCTTCGAGGAGCTGGAGACCTGGCGGAGCCGGCTGGCGCGAGACGGCGTCGAGGACCCGGCGATGCTGTGCGAGCTCAAGGTGGACGGGCTGGCGATCAACCTGCTCTACGAGGGCGGCCGGCTGGTCCGGGCCGCGACCCGGGGGGACGGCCGGACCGGTGAGGACGTCACGCCCAACGTCCGCACGATCGAGAACATCCCGGACCGGCTGACCGGGACGAAGGAGTACCCCGTCCCGACGCGGGTCGAGGTGCGCGGCGAGGTGTTCCTCTCCGTCGAGGCCTTCGAGCGGCTCAACGAGTCCATGAAGGACTCCGGCAAGCCGATGTTCGCCAACCCCCGCAACGCCGCGGCCGGGTCGCTGCGCCAGAAGGACCCGCGGGTCACCGCGACCCGCGCCCTGGCGATGGTGTGCCACGGGCTCGGGTTGCGGGAGGGGTTCACCCCGAAGTCCCAGTCGCAGTCCTACGCCGCCCTGAAGGCCTGGGGCCTGCCGACGTCCGACCGGGCCAAGGTGCTGCCCGACCTCGCGGCGGTCGAGGCGTTCATCGAGCACTACGGCGAGCACCGCCACGACGTCGAGCACGAGATCGACGGCGTGGTGATCAAGGTCGACGACGTCAACCTGCAGCGCCGGCTCGGGTCGACCAGCCGCGCGCCGCGGTGGGCGATCGCCTACAAGTACCCGCCCGAGGAGGTCAACGCCCGGCTGCTCGCCATCGAGGTGAACACCGGGCGCACCGGACGCGTCACCCCGTTCGGGGTGATGGAGCCGACCCGGGTGGCCGGCTCGACGGTGGAGATGGCCACCTTGCACAACGCCCACGAGGTGAAGCGCAAGGACGTCCGGCCCGGCGACACCGTGATCCTGCGCAAGGCCGGGGACGTGATCCCGGAGATCGTCGGGCCGGTGCTGGGGCTGCGACCCGAGGGCCTGACGGAGTGGGTGATGCCGACCGAGTGCCCGTCGTGCGGCACGCCGCTGGCCCAGCAGAAGGAGGGCGACGCCGACCTGCGCTGCCCCAACCACCAGAAGTGCCCGGCGCAGGTCCGGGAGCGGGTGTTCCACGTCGCCGGCCGCGGCGCGTTCGACATCGAGGGTCTGGGCTACGAGGCCGCGGTCGCCCTGCTCGACGCCGGGGTGATCACCGACGAGGGCGACCTGTTCGGGCTCACCGAGGACAAGCTGCTGCAGGCCCCGCTGTTCACCCGCGCCCCGAAGAAGGGCGAGGGCGAGCGGCCGGTGCTGTCGGCCAACGGCCAGCGTCTCCTGGACAACCTGGAGGCGGCGAAGAAGCGGCCGCTGTGGCGGGTGCTGGTCGCGCTGTCCATCCGGCACGTCGGCCCGACCGCCGCCCGGGCGCTGGCCACCGAGTTCGGGTCGATGCAGGCGGTCCGGGACGCCGACGTCGAACACCTCGCCGAGTCCGAAGGCGTCGGGATGACCATCGCCGAGTCCGTCCGGCAGTGGTTCGACGGCCCGGAGAGCGAGTGGCACAACGCGATCGTCGACAAGTGGGAGAAGGCCGGGGTGACGATGGCCGACGAGCGTGACGAGGCCACCCCACGCACCCTGGCAGGGATGAGCGTCGTGGTCACCGGTTCGCTGGTCGACTTCAGTCGCGACCAGGCCAAGGAGGCGATCATCGTGCGCGGCGGCAAGGCCGCCAGCTCCGTGTCGAAGAAGACCGACTTCGTCGTGGTGGGCGACGCGCCCGGGTCGAAGTACGACAAGGCGGTCAGCCTCAAGGTCCCGATCCTCGACGAGGACGGCTTCAGGGTGCTGCTGTCCGACGGCCCCGACGAGGCGCGCGGGGTCGCGCAGGTCGGGGAGCCGGCGGACTCCTGAGCTGCCCCCGTCAGGCGCGGGTCTGGCCCGGCACACTCGGCGTGGGCGTCCAGCCGGTCGGCGGGACGTTGTGGTTCGACCGGAACAGGTTGGTCGGGTCCCAGCGGTCCTTGAGCTCGACCAGTCGGTCGTACTTCGAGCCGCCGAAGCCGGACTTCACGTCGGCGATGGAGGTGCCGGGCTCGAAGTTCAGGTACGTCGCACCCGTGGTCGCGGTCGCCACCGCCGCCGAGAACTCCCGCACCCACTCCATCTCGTAGTCGGTCTCCGCCGGCGTCGCCCAGCACGCGATCGGGTGCGCCATGTACGTCGCCGAGCGGTTCCCGGCGGCCGTGGCGTCCTCGGGCACCCGGGCCACGGCGCCGCCGTGCCGGAACACGATGCCCTGGGTCATCGGCGAGTGGATCCGCCGGCCCACGTCCAGGAACGGCTCGACCATCGAGTCCGTGATCGCCTCCAGGTGCAGGCCCCGGTGGTAGTTCAGCCAGTGCTTGGGGGCGAAGCCGTCGAGCATCGTCTGGAAGGTCGTGTAGGGCATGGGCTGGACCATGTCCATGCCGTGCGCAGTCAGGTCCCGCAGCGGCTGCACGTGCTCCTCGCCCTCGCCCGGGTCACCGACCCACAACGCGATGACCCCGAGCATCGGTGCGCCGACGAGCTCGGGAGGCACGAACGGCTCCGGCGGCGCGAGGACGGTCGCGATCGCGGTGACCAGCTGCTCGGGTGCGGTCTCGACGTACTCCCGGTAGCCGCGCACGACGTCCGAGGCGGTCTCGTCGTTCGGGACGATGAGCATCCCGGCGAGCAGGGCGGGCTCGATCGGATGCACCTTCAGCTCGTAGGCGGTGACGACACCGAAGTTGGCGCCCGCCCCGCGCAGTCCCCAGAGCAGGTCCGAGTTCTCGGTCTCGCTGGCGTGCACCAGCCGGCCGTCCGCGGTGACGACGTCGGCGGCGACGAGGTTGTCGCAGGTCAGGCCGTGCACCGGTGAGAGCCAGCCGTAGCCGCCGCCGAGGCAGAAGCCGCCCACGCCGGTAGTGGTCACCCGGCCGCCGGGGGTCGCCCTGCCGAACAGGGCGGTCTCCCGGTCGTACTCGCCCCACAGCGCGCCCGCCTGCGCGACCGCGGTGCCCCGGTCGGGGTCGACGTGCACGCCCCGCATCGTGGAGAGGTCGATCAGCACCCCGCCCTCGACGAGCGCGGTGCCGGCGACGCCGTGGCCGCCGCACCGCACCGAGAGCGGGAGCCCCGCGGCCCGGGCGTAGTTCACCGCGTCGATGACATCGGCGGCGCCGTACGGGCGGACGATGAGGGCCGGTCGCCGGTCGATGCTCCCGTTGTAGAGCGCCCGGGCCGCGTCGTAGTCGCGGTCCCCGGGGCTGAGGGTGAGGCCCTGGAAGGAGGAGCTGAGCTCCGGCCCAGCGTCGAGAGTGTCGGTCATGGTCTGCTCCTGGGAGTGGACGTCCCCGCACCTTCCGGCTTAACGTCCGCCCCCGGCGACGGTCAATGACGCGCCTGGGCGGTTGACGGGTGGGTGGCTCTCGCCGGACCGCACTGGACCAGTCCGGTTCCGATAGGACAAATCGGGCGTGGACGGGTATCAATGGCAACTGTGACTTCTGTGACCGAGCTCGTGACGCTGACGGTCCTGGCGTCGGTGGCCCTGCTGGTCCCGGCGACCGCCTCGGTCTTCACGATCCGCCGTTCCCACGTCGAGGTCGGCCGACGCCGGGTGGCCACGCTGGCGGCCACGGTCGCGCTCCTGGTGCTGCTCGGCTCGGCTCTGGCCGGGGCCCGCCCGTTGACCGCCGTCGTGGTCGCTGTCGGCCTCGGCGGCTCGGTGCTCGCCTGGGCGCCGGCCGGCCGGCACTGGGCGGCCCGCGGCGTCGCGGCCTGGGCGCTGACCCTCGACGCGGGGGTCGCCTACCTGGTCTACGTCGCGCACTGGACGCTGACCAGCGGGCTGTCCCTGCCCAGCCTCCTGGCCAGCTCCGTGCTGTGGCTCCTCGAGGTGTTCGTCTTCCTGCTCGCGGTCGGCTACGTCTGGGAGCTCGTCGACGTGCTGGCCCGCCGGGAGTGGCCGCGTCGGGTGCGGCTGCCCTCCGCGGGGACCGGCGTCCGGCCGTTCGTCAGCCTGCACGTGCCCACCCACAACGAGCCGCCCGACATGGTCATCGCGACCCTGGAGGCGCTGCTCACCCAGGAGTACGACGACTACGAGATCCTGCTCGTCGACAACAACACCGTCGACCCGGACCTGTGGCGCCCGGTCCAGGAGTTCTGCGCGCGGCACGACCGGATCACATTCCTGCACCTCGAGGACTGGCCCGGCTACAAGTCCGGGGCGCTGAACTATGCGCTGACCCGCACCGACCCGCGGGCCGAGCTGATCGGCATCATCGACGCCGACTACCTGGTGCGCCCGGACTTCCTGGCCCGCTGCGCGCCGTTGTTCGGCGACGCGTCCGTGGGCTTCGTCCAGACGCCGCAGGACTACCGCGACTGGAGGCAGTCGTCGTACTTCCGCCGGCTCTACCACTCCTACGACTACTTCTTCGAGGTCTCCCAGCGGTCCCGCAACGAGCGCAACGGGGCGATCTTCGGCGGCACCATGGGGCTGATCCGGCGGCGCGCCCTGGACGAGGTCGGCGGCTGGGACGAGTGGTGCATCACCGAGGACGCCGAGCTGTCCCTGCGGATGCTGCGCGCCGGTTGGGGCGGCCAGCACGTCGAGGAGTCCTTCGGGACCGGGATCATGCCGCTCACCTTCGAGTCCCTGAAGCGCCAGCGGTTCCGCTGGTGCTTCGGGGGCGTCCAGATCCTGCGCATGCACTGGCGCTCGCTGCTGCCCTGGGACCGGTCGGCCGACAACCACCTGACCGGGTCGCAGCGCTGGGCCTACCTGGTCGGCGGGCTGCAGTGGTTCGGGGACGTGGCCGGGCTGCTGTTCACGTGCTTCCTGCTGGCCGGCGCGGTCGACGCCGTGACCGGCGAGGGCGTGGTGGTCCGCCGGCTGTCCGGCCTCTTCCTGGTCTGCGTCGTGGTGCTGACGCTCCTCGGCGCGGTGCGTTGCCTCGGTCTGGTGCGCCGGGTCGGTGGCTCGTCCTGGCGGGAGGCGGTCGGGGCGCTCGGCATCTGGCTCGCCCTGGGGTGGTGCGTCGCGCAGGCAGCGGTCAAGGGTTCAGTGGCGCGTGAGGGTGCCTTCCTCCGCACCCCGAAGGTGCGCGGGGAGGCCAGGGCCTGGGGGGCTCTGCGGGGCAACCCGGCCGAGACGCTGCTCGCGGTCGCCTGCCTCGCCGGCGCGGGGCTGCTGTGGTGGCACCCGGCAGTCGTCCGCGCGGCGCTGAGCGGGCTGCTCCTCCTGCAGGCGGCGGGGTACGGCGCCGCGCCGCTGAACAGCCTGGCCGCCATGCGCGCCGACCTCACGCCGGAGCTGCGCCTCCGCCGCCGGCAGCTGCTGCGCTCCTGGCCCCGGCTCGGCGCCGTCCCCGGTCGTCTGGTCCTCGGGCCGGTGGTGGTGCTGGCCGCGGTGGTGATGCTGTTCGTCGTCTTCGTCGCCCCGGCGCAGGGGCCGCTCCCGGGTGACGTGCCCGCGCAGGCCCAGGGACCGGCCGAACAGCACACGCAGGGCCCGGCCGCGCCCCCCACGTCGTCACCGCGGCCCTCGCAGAGCTCGCCGACGGACACGCCGGCCGGCACGCAGCCCACGCAGTCGCGGGTGTCCCCGTCCGCCACCGGTCCCGGTGCGACTCCCCGGTCGACGGCTGCGACGTCCCCGACGTCTCGGCCCAGCACGACGACGACGTCCGCACGCCCGACGCCCCGGACTACCGCGGCCGCCTCACCGACGCGGCCGACCCAGGCCACCTCACCGACGCGGCCGACCCAGGCCACCTCACCGACCCGGCCGGGCCGCCGGGGCGCTTCGCCCACGCTGCCCAGCAGCGCCTCGAAGACCCGCACCCGCCCGACGGCCGCACCGACACCGTGAACGGAGCGCCTCGCCGCCGCTGGTCAGCCCGGCGTGACGGTGGTCAGCAGCCGGGTGGCCACCGGGAGGTCGTGCAGCGCCTCGCGCAGGGACGTGCGCAGGGCCGGACCGGTCCTGACGGGGGCGTCGCGGTGCCGTAGCACCACCTCCGCCCAGTCGAGGGCGTGCGTGACGATCGTCGGGTCGTCGGCGACCAGGGCGCCGGCGACGCTGCCCACCAGGTGCGGGAGCTGGTCGTCGAGCACGCGGAGCCAGCCCTCGTCGCGGGTCACCTCGGCGCCCTCGTCCGCGGCCAGGGCCTGCAGCAGCAGCCGCTCCGCGTCGTCGGCCAGCGTCTCCCGGTCGCCGAACACGACGTAGGACTCCTCCGCGCCCGGGTGGGTCAGCGGAGGGGCCGGCGGGACGGCCGAGGGAAGGGACCGCACCAGGGCGGCGACGTCGGTCGCGGTCGGGGCGAACGCCGTGGCACCGATCGTGCGGGCGCGGTGCCCTTCGGGGTCGAAGGCCGAGCCGCCGACCACGACGGGGGTGCCGGTCTCCCGGACCGCCTCGACCTGACGCCGGGCCAGCGGGAGGAAGGCCGACAGCGAGCAGCTCAGCAGCACCGCCTGGGGGCCCTGCTCGTGGATGTGCCGGACCAGGCCCTGCGCCGAGGAGTTCGCGCCGAGGTAGCTCACCGCGAACCCCTGCGCCCGCAGGTGCTCGCTGACCATCAGCGCGGGCAGGGCGTGCCACTCCTGCTCGACGCAGGAGACGATCACCGACGGGGCGTCCTTCGGCGGCTGGGACGCCATCTCGCGCTCCACGGCCAGGGTGGTGAGCACGGCCTCGCTGATCGCGGTCGCCGCATGCTCCTGCGCCACGCTCCAGGAGTCGGAGACCCAGAGCTCGCCGACGCGGAGCTGGGCGGGCGCGAGCAGGTGCTGGATCAGGTCGAGGACGTCGTGGCCGGCAGAGCGCAGGCTGCGGACCTGGCCGAGCGCGTCGGCACGGTTCCCCCGGCCGAGCGCAGCGAGGTAGCTGTCGACCTCCGCAGCCCAGGAGGTGTCGACCGTCACCGGGGGTCGCTCGACTGGACGGCCAGGATCGCGATGTCGTCGTGCGCGCGGCCGCTCAGGTGCGCGGACAGGGCGACGGCGACGCTCTCGACCTGGGCCGTCGCGTGGCACGGGCCGGTCTGCTCGAGCACCTCGCGCATCCCGTCGTCGCCGAACCGGGACCGGTGCCCGGGCGCCTCGGGCACCCCGTCGGTGTAGAAGACGCAGGTCTCGCCCTGCGCGAGGTCGACCTGGACGGAGGTGTACGTCGTGTCGTGGATCAGCCCGAGGACCGTGCCGGACGCGGGCACCTGCTCGACGGACCCGTCGCGTCGTACGACGAGGGGCTCGGGGTGCCCGGCGGCCGCGATGTCGAGCCGCAGGACGTCGTCGACGCGCCGGCCGCGTGCGCACACCGCGGTCACGAAGGTCTCCTCGGCGTCCGCGAGCAGCACGAGGTTGGCCAGCCTGAGGATGGCGGCGGGGTCACGGTCGACCATTGCCGCGGTGCGGACGGCCTGCCGCACCTTGCCGGTGAGCACCGCCGCCTCGACGCCCTTGCCGCAGACGTCGCCCACCACGGCGGTCCAGTCGTCGCTGTCGCCGTGCACGTCGTAGAAGTCGCCGCCGAGCGCCTCCTGCTCGAACGCCACGCGGTAGTAGGTCGCGAAGTCCACCCCGGCCAGGGTGGGCAGGGTCGGGGGGGTCAGCTCACGGGACAGCACAGAGGCGACCCGGCGCGACTCGGCCAGGGCCCGGGTGGTGTCCAGGGTGATCGCGACCCGCTGCGCGAAGTCCTCCAGGAACGCCACCGCCTGCTCGTCGAACCCGGACCCGCCGCGCAGGGCGATGGTCAGGGCGCCGTACGTCGTGCCGCGCGCGGACAGCGCGATGGTGAGCAGGTCCATCGGCCAGATGGAGGTCAGCGACTCGCGGAGCTCCTCGGCCGGCACCGCCGACGCGAGGGTCGAGCTGTCCGAGTCGTCGCCGTCCGGGACCAGGACGAGGTCGGTGCCGCCGGTGGCCAGCACCCGGCCCAGGCTCGAGGACCGGGCGACCGAGCCGGTGGGCAGCTGTGCCGACGCCGAGCGTCCGTCCAGGGTCCGCGAGCGGAACCGGTAGTGGCGGCGGTCGACCAGGGTCATCTGCGCCCAGTCGACGACCGGCCCGACGAGCATCTCGAGGACCAGGTCGAGGGCGCGGTCGGTGTGCATCGCACCGGAGAGCCCGCGTGCGACCCGGGAGAGGTAGGACGCGCGCTCGGACGCCTGCTGCAGTCGCTCCTGCAGGCGCGTGCCCTCCGCCGGTGCCAGCAGGCCCGGTCCCGAGAAGCCGGTGGGGTCGCTCAAGACGAGTCCTTCCTTGGGGTGTCCCAGCACTGTAACCGGTGGTTACGACGTGCGCCGGACGCGGGGAGAAGTCGTTGCGCCGCATTCCCTAGGATGAGTGCTTCAGCCGCCCGACCCGGCAGTCGCCCTGTAGGTCCGGCGCCGAACCCGACGTAGCCACCCCGAGGAGCCCTGAGTTCCATGCCCGACATCAGCCGCGACGAGGTCTCCCACCTCGCTGACCTCGCGCGCATCGACCTGTCCGCCGAGGAGCTCGACCATCTCGCGCCCCAGCTCGCGGTGATCCTGGAGTCGATCGCCTCGATCAGCGACGTGGCCGCCGACGACGTGCCGCCCACGTCGCACGCCCTGCCCCTCACGAACGTCTTCCGCGAGGACGTCGCGAAGCCCGGGCTGACCGCCGAGCAGGCGCTCTCGGGGGCCCCCGAGGTGGACCAGCAGCGGTTCAGCGTGCCGCGGATCCTGGGGGAGGAGGCATGAGCGACCTCACCCGCACGAGCGCTGCCGAGCTGGCCGACAAGCTGGCCGCCGGCGAGATCTCCTCGGTCGAGCTGACCCGGGCGCACCTGGACCGCATCGCGGCCGTGGACGGCGACGTGCACGCCTTCCTGCACGTGGACGCCGAGGGCGCGCTGGCCGCGGCACGGGCCGCCGACGAGCGCCGTACGGCGGGCAGCCCGGCCTCGAGCCTCGATGGCGTGCCGATCGCGGTCAAGGACGTGCTCGCCACCCAGGGCCTGCCCACGACCTGCGGCTCGAGGATCCTCGAGGGCTGGGTGCCGCCGTACGACGCGACCGTCGTCGCGCGGCTCCGGGCGGCCGGGCTTCCGATCCTCGGCAAGACCAACATGGATGAGTTCGCGATGGGCTCCTCCACCGAGCACTCGGCGTACGGCCCCACCCACAACCCGTGGGACCTGGACCGGATCCCGGGCGGTTCCGGGGGCGGCTCGGCCGCGGCGGTGGCGGCGTTCGAGGCCCCGCTCGCGCTCGGCACCGACACCGGCGGCTCGATCCGCCAGCCCGGCGCGGTCACCGGCACGGTGGGCGTGAAGCCGACCTACGGCGGGGTCTCGCGCTACGGTCTGGTCGCGCTGGCCAACTCCCTCGACCAGGCCGGCCCGGTCACCCGGACCGTGCTCGACGCCGCGCTGCTGCACGAGGTGATCGGCGGCCACGACCCGCTGGACTCGACCTCGATCGACCAGCCGCTGCCGTCCGTCGTCGAGGCAGCCCGCCAGGGCGCCACCGGGGACGTGAGGGGGCTGCGCGTCGGCGTGGTCAAGGAGCTGACCGGCGAGGGGTACCAGGCCGGGGTCCAGCAGCGCTTCGACGAGGCCGTGCAGCTGCTCGTGGACGCGGGTGCCGAGGTCGTCGAGGTGTCCTGCCCGACGTTCGTGCACGCGCTGGCCACCTACTACCTGATCCTGCCGGCCGAGGCGTCGTCCAACCTCGCGAAGTTCGACGCGATGCGCTACGGCCTCCGGGTGCTGCCCGAGGGGGTCGAGTCGCCCAGCGCCGAGGAGGTCATGCGGGCCACCCGAGACAAGGGCTTCGGCGACGAGGTGAAGCGCCGGATCATCCTCGGCACCTACGCGCTGTCCAGCGGCTACTACGACGCCTACTACGGGCAGGCGCAGAAGGTGCGGACGCTGATCAGCCGCGACTTCCAGGCCGCGTTCGAGCAGGCCGACGTGCTGGTCTCGCCGACCGCGCCGACCACGGCGTTCAAGCTGGGGGAGAAGCTCGACGACCCGGTGGCGATGTACCTCAACGACCTGGCCACGATCCCGGCCAACCTCGCCGGCATCCCCGGCATCTCCGTGCCGAGCGGCCTCGCCGACGAGGACGGCCTGCCGGCCGGCGTACAGGTGCTGGCGCCGGCGATGGCCGACGACCGGGTCTACCGCGTCGGTGCCGCCCTGGAGCGGTTGCTGACCGACCGCTGGGGCGGGCCGCTGGTCCCTCCTGAGCTTGTCGAAGGGCTCGACGACCGAGAGGATGCATCATGAGTGCCGCCACCGCCGAGGTGCTGTCCTTCGAGGACGCGCTCGCGAAGTTCGACCCCGCCATGGGGCTCGAGGTGCACGTCGAGCTGAACACCGCGTCGAAGATGTTCTGCTCGTGCGCGACCGGGTTCGGGGCCGAGCCGAACACCCAGGTGTGCCCGGTCTGCCTCGGCCTCCCCGGGGCGATGCCGGTCGTGAACGGCAAGGCCGTGGAGTCCGCGATCCGGATCGGTCTCGCGCTGAACTGCGAGATCGCCGAGTGGTGCCGCTTCGCGCGGAAGAACTACTTCTACCCGGACATGCCGAAGAACTTCCAGACCTCGCAGTACGACGAGCCGATCGCGTTCGAGGGCTACACCGAGGTCGACGTCGACGGTGAGGTCTTCCGGGTCGAGATCGAGCGCGCGCACATGGAGGAGGACACCGGCAAGTCGCTGCACGTCGGCGGCGCCACCGGCCGGATCCACGGCGCCGACCACTCGCTGGTCGACTACAACCGGGCCGGCATCCCGCTGATCGAGATCGTCACCAAGCCGATCATGGGCACCCGGGAGAAGGCGCCGCTCGTGGCCCGGGCGTACGTCGCCCAGCTGCGCGAGCTGCTCCTCGGCCTCGGTGTGTCCGACGTTCGCATGGAGCAGGGCTCGCTGCGCTGCGACGTGAACCTCTCGCTGAGCCCGATCGGGTCCGGCACGCTCGGCACCCGTACGGAGACCAAGAACGTGAACTCCCTGCGCTCGGTGGAGCGGGCGGTGCGCTACGAGATCGGCCGGCAGGCGGCCCTGCTCGAGGCCGGCACGCCGATCGTCCAGGAGACCCGGCACTGGCACGAGGACACCGGCATCACCACGGCCGGGCGGGAGAAGTCCGACGCCGAGGACTACCGCTACTTCCCGGAGCCCGACCTGGTCCCGGTCGCCCCCTCCCGGGAGTGGGTCGAGGAGCTGCGCGCCTCGCTGCCCGAGCCGCCCCGCGAGCACCGGGCCCGGCTCCAGAAGGAGTGGGGCTTCAGCGACCTGGAGATGCGCGACACCGTCGGTGCCGGCGCCCTCGTCCTGGTCGAGCAGACCATCGCCGCGGGGGCCTCGCCGGCCTCGGCGCGCAAGTGGTGGCTCTCGGAGATGGCCCGCCGGGCCAACGAGCAGGGCGTCGACATCGCCGAGCTCCGGGTGACCCCGACCGACGTGGCCCGGGTGCAGGCCTTGGTCGACGAGGGCAAGATCAACGACAAGCTGGCCCGCCAGGTGTTCGACGGCGTGCTCGCCGGTGAGGGCACCCCCGACGAGGTCGTCGCGTCCCGAGGGCTCGCCGTGGTGTCCGACGACGGGGCGCTGTCCTCGGCGGTCGACCGGGCGATCGAGGCGAACCCCGACGTCGCGGACAAGATCCGCGACGGCAAGGTCGCCGCCGCCGGTGCGTTGATCGGTGCGGTGATGAAGGAGATGCGCGGCCAGGCCGACGCCGGCCGGGTCCGCGAGCTGATCCTGGAGAAGCTGTCCTGACAGCTCAGCGGGGGGCGACCACCAGGATCCGGTCGTCCTTCGGTCGCGGGTCACCCCGGCCGTCCCGGTTGCTGGTCGTGACCCACAGCTTGCCGTCCGGGGCGGCGACGACGGTGCGCATCCGGCCGTAGTCGCCGACGAAGAAGTCCCGGGGCTTCCCGGTGCCGTCCTTCGTGACCGGGACCTGCCAGAGCCGGCCGCCCCGCAGCGCGCCGGCCCACAGCGAGCCGTCGAGGTAGGCGAGGCCGGACGGGGACGCCTCCGAGGTGCGCCACTGCACGAACGGGTTGCGGTACTCCGGCAGGTCGCCCCGGCCCTCGACCAGCGGCCAGCCGTAGTTGCGTCCCTTGTCGATGCGGTTCAGCTCGTCCCAGGTGTCCGCGCCGAACTCGGTGGCCCAGAGCCGGCCGCCGGCGTCGAACGCCAGTCCCTGCACGTTGCGGTGGCCCATCGTCCAGACCCGCGACCCCGTGCGCGGGTTGCCGGGTGCTGCCTTGCCGTCGGGCGTGATGCGCAGGATCTTGCCGGCGAGGGAGTCGCGGTCCTGCGCCAGGCGGTCCTGGCCGGTCTCCCCGGTGGACACGAAGAGGTTGCCGTCGGGCGCGAACAGCAGCCGGCCCCCGTCGTGGACGAACCCGTTGGGGATGCCGGTGAGCACCGGCTTCGGTGCGCCGAGCCGCTGCCCGTCGTACGTCATGGTCACCACCCGGTTGTCGGTGGCGGTGCTCAGGTAGGCGTAGACCAGGTGGTCGCGCGTGTACGACGGGGAGGCGGCCAGCCCGAGGAGACCGGCCTCGCCCTGGGGCTGCACGCCCTCGACGGTGCCGACGGTGCGGACCCGGCCGCCCTTGATCGCGACGACGCGGGTGGTGTCGCGCTCGCCGACCAGGGCGCTGCCGTCGGGCAGGAAGGTGATGCCCCACGGCGCCGCGAGACCGGTGGCGACCGTGCCGACGACGTGCGGACGACCCGGGCCCCGCGGGGCCGAGGTGGACGCCGCGGCCGGGGCGGGCTCACCGGTCCGCGTGGTGGGCTGGGTCGTCGGCGCCTGGGTGCCGAGCCCGTTCGGGTCGCCCTCCTGCGCGGAGCAGGCGGCGGTCAGCCCGAGGACGGCGGCCAGCAGAGCGGGTGCGAGGGAGGCCGGTCTCACCCGGTCCAGCCTACGTTCAGCCCCGCAGGCGGCCGACCAGCTCGAGCAGCTGCTGGTGCACGGCCTCCGGGTGCTCCATCTGCACGAAGTGCGACCCGCGCAGCTCGACGTACTGGGAGCCCGGCACCCGCGCGGACGCGGTGCGCATGTCGGCGGCCGACGCGAGGACGTCGTACGTGCCGGCGACGAAGACCGCCGGCACCCGGACCCGGGTCAGCGAGACCCGGCCGTGACGGGCCGCCGCACGGGCGAGATGCATGTACCACTCGACCGGCGTGCGGAGGAACTCGCGGACCGCCCGCTCGACGACGGCGGTGTCCGCGCTCGGCATCATGAAGCCGCTGTGCCGCAGCAGGTTCGCGACCCGCCGCCCGATCGGCAGCCGGGTGGTGAGCGGGCTGAGCGCCCAGCCGGTGTGCTCCAGGGCGGTCGCGATGCCGACGCTGATCGGCCGCCGGGCGAAGCGGGGGATCTGCAGGGGTGCGCCCATCGACGAGAAGGTGCCGCCGGGCACACCCGCCACCGCGAACAGCCCGGTGACCCGGTCAGGATGCCCGACGGCCAGCTCGAACGCGGTGTTCACGCCGATCGACCAGCCGAGCACCGGGCAGGCGTCGATCTCGGCGTCGTCGAGCACCGCGAGAGCGTCCTCGACGAACGCGGAGACGTCCACACGGTCCCGGTCGGCCGGCCGGCCCGACCCACCGACGCCCCGGTGGTTCCAGGAGATCACCCGGATGCCGCAGTCCGACCGCAGCAGGGCCGGCCACGCGTAGGGGTTGGTCCCGAGGCCGTTGCACAGCAGCACGGTCGGGCCGTCCGCGTCGTTGGTCCAGGCGCGCAGGCGGGTGCCGTCCGCGCTCCGCACGTCGTAGAACCGCAGGGACTCGCGCCCTCCGGGGGTGGGCAGCGCGACGACGCGGGGCGATGCGGACATGGGGGCAAGTGTGCCCGAGGACCGCCCAATCCGGTGGGAAGGGAACGTCGGGGACGTGTCGGGCGTCAGGCGCTGTGCCGGACCACCGAGACCTCCCGGAGCCCGGAGGTGGACCGGGCGGCGTGCTCGGCCAGGAACTCCTCGACGTCGCGCAGCTCCTGGCGACGCTGTGCGAGCGCCGTGCTCGCCACCAGCGCGTTGCGCCGGGCCTGCTGCTGGCTGGTCACGTGCCAGGTGGCGGCCGCGCTGACCAGGCGCCAGGGGGTGCGCTGGATCTGGTGGAGCGTCATGGTGCCTCCCGGAGCTGCTGCTCGGAGTCCTGCCGGATGCGACCCGTACGACGCTAGGGGCGCGGTGCTTCTCCGCCGTCAACGTCGTGTGACATTCGGGTGAACGGCCGCGACATCCGCGGACACGATGGGTCGAGGGGCTCCATCAGCCGGTGTGGCCGGTGCTGCCTAGATTGGGGGCATGGCTGACGAGCGACCGCTGGTGTGGATCCCGTTCGACGTCGAGAGGCTCGCCGGAGCGCCGGAGAGCCTGCGCTACGAGACGGTGACGCGGGTCGGCGACGACGTACCCGACTCGGTCGCCGAGGTCGAGTTCTTCGTGCCGCCCTACCAGCTGGGCTCCGGGCAGGGCGCGGTGCTCGCGCGGATGCCCAGGCTGAAGGTGGTGCAGACGCTGACCGCCGGGGTCGACCACATCCGCAGCCACGTCCCCGAGGGGGTGCTGCTCTGCAACGGCCGCGGCATCCACAACGCCTCCACCGCGGAGCTGGCGCTGACCCTGACGCTGGCGTCGCTGCGCGGCATTCCGGGGTTCGTCGGCGACCAGCATGAGCAGCGGTGGAACCAGGGCTGGCGGGAGTCGCTGGCCGACAAGACGGTGCTGATCGTGGGGTACGGCGACATCGGCCGTGACGTGGAGCGACGGCTGCTGCCGTTCGAGGTCGACGTGCTGCGCGTCGCACGGACGGCGCGCGACGGCGTACACGCGCTCGAGCACCTGCCCGACCTGCTGCCGCGCGCCGACGTGGTGATCCTCATCGTGCCCGGCACCAGTGAGACCCGCGGGCTGGTCGATGAGACCTTCCTGAAGCAGATGAAGGACGGCGCGCTGCTCGTCAACGTCGCGCGGGGGCCGGTCGTGGTCACCGACGACCTTCTCGCCGCGCTGGAGGCGGGGCACGTGCGCGCGGCGCTCGACGTCACCGACCCGGAGCCGCTGCCCGAGGGGCATCCGCTGTGGTCGGCGCCGAACGTCCTGATCACCCCGCACGTGGGCGGGGCGACGCCCGCGATGTGGCCTCGGGCCTACCGGCTGGTCCGCGAGCAGCTCGAGCGGTTCGCCGCGGGGGAGCAGGTCGCGAACGTGATGACCGGGGAGTACTGACTTCTCGCAGCACCGGCTTTTCCCAGCACCGGCTTTTCCCAGCGAACCGATGACTTCTTGTCCCCGCCCGGGTCTATCCTCCGACCAGTCGGCAATCCTGACGAGGCAAGGAGCCACACATGGCACGGACCGTGCTGATGATCGGAACGCGCAAGGGCCTGTGGGTCGCCACCAGCGACGAGGCCCGGACGACGTGGGAGCTGCGCGGACCCGACGAGCTGCGCAGCGAGGTGCACGCGGTCGCCGTCGACACCGCCGAGCACCCCGGCCGGGAGCAGTCGAGGCTGTTCATGGCCAGCAAGCACTGGCACTGGGGGCCGCAGGTGCTGCGGTCCGACGACCTCGGGCACACGTGGGAGCGAGGGAAGGACGGCGCGGTCACCTTCCCCGAGGACACCGGACGCACCCTCGAGGCGGTCTGGTCGATCGCCCCGTCACCGTGCGACCCGGACGTGGTGTGGGCGGGCACCGAGCCGTCCGCGCTGTTCCGCTCGACCGACGGCGGCAGCTCGTTCCAGATGGTGCGGTCGTTGTGGGACCACCCGCACCGGGAGCAGTGGGGAGCCGGGTTCGGCGGACAGGCGATCCACACCGTGCTGCCGCACCCCACCAAGCCCGAGCAGGTGACGGTCGCGATGTCGACCGGCGGCGTCTACCGCACCTTCGACGGCGGCGAGTCGTGGGCGCCGGCCAACCAGGGCATCCGGGCGATCTTCCTGCCGGAGGGCGCCCAGTTCCCGGAGTTCGGCCAGTGCGTGCACAAGGTCACCCGGGACCCGGAGAACCCCGACCGGCTCTACCTGCAGAACCACGGTGGCGTCTACCGCAGCGACGACGGCGCCGACTCCTGGACCTCGATCGCCGACGGACTGCCCAGCGACTTCGGGTTCCCCGTCGTCGCGCACCCGCGCCGGACCGGCACCGTGTGGGTGTTCCCGCTCGAGGGCGCCGACGGGCGCTTCCCGATCGACGGCTCGTGCAGCGTCTGGCGGTCGCGGGACGCGGGCGACACGTGGGAGGAGCTGCGTGCGGGGCTGCCCGACTCGTTCTACACCGGGGTGATGCGCGACGCGATGTGCGCCGACGACGCTGACCCGGCCGGCGTCTACTTCGGCAGCCGCGACGGCACGGTCTTCGGCAGCCACGACGAGGGCGACAGCTGGCAGCCGGTGGCCGAGCACCTGCCCGACGTCCTCAGCGTGCGCGCCGCCGTCGTCTGAGACGTCCGGCGGGCGGTGAGACAGGGGGCGGACCGGCGTACCTCGCGGCGGTAGCATCCGATCCATGCCCGACGACTCGACCCAGACCGGCACGCCCGACATCAAGCCCCGCAGCCGCGACGTCACCGACGGACTCGAGAAGGCCGCGGCCCGCGGCATGCTCCGCGCGGTCGGCATGGGCGACGAGGACTTCGCCAAGCCGCAGATCGGCGTCGCCTCGTCGTGGAACGAGATCACCCCGTGCAACCTGTCGCTGGACCGGCTCGCCAAGGCCGTGAAGAACGGTGTGCACGCGGCCGGCGGGTACCCGCTCGAGTTCGGCACCATCTCGGTGTCCGACGGCATCTCGATGGGCCACGAGGGGATGCACTTCTCGCTGGTCTCGCGGGAGGTGATCGCGGACAGCGTGGAGACCGTGATGATGGCCGAGCGGCTCGACGGCTCGGTGCTGCTCGCCGGCTGTGACAAGTCCCTGCCCGGCATGATGATGGCCGCCGCTCGGCTCGACCTGGCGTCGGTGTTCCTCTACGCCGGCTCGATCATGCCCGGCCAGGTCGACGGCCGCGACGTCACGATCATCGACGCCTTCGAGGCCGTGGGCGCGTGCCTCGCGGGCAAGATCAGCCGCGACGAGGTCGACCGGATCGAGCGCGCGATCTGTCCTGGTGAGGGCGCCTGCGGCGGGATGTACACCGCGAACACGATGGCCGCCGTCGGCGAGGCGCTCGGCATGTCGCTGCCCGGCTCCGCCGCCCCACCCGCCGTGGACCGCCGCCGCGACGGGTTCGCGCACCGCTCCGGCGAGGCGGTCGTGGCGATGCTGCGCCGGGGCATCACCGCCCGGCAGATCCTGACGCGGGAGGCCTTCGAGAACGCTATCGCCGTGGTGATGGCGCTCGGCGGGTCCACCAACGCCGTACTCCACCTGCTCGCCATCGCCCGTGAGGCCGAGGTCGACCTGACCCTCGACGACTTCAACCGGATCGGCGACAAGGTCCCGCACCTCGGCGACCTCAAGCCGTTCGGCCGCTACGTGATGAACGACGTCGACAAGATCGGCGGCATCCCGGTCGTGATGAAGGCACTGCTCGACGCCGGCCTGATGCACGGCGACTGCCTGACCGTCACGGGCAGGACGATGGCGGAGAACCTCGCCGACATCGCACCGCCCGACGTGGACGGCAACATCATCCGCGAGCTGTCCAAGCCGATCCACGCCACCGGCGGCATCACCATCCTCAAGGGCTCGCTCGCCCCCGAGGGCGCCGTCGTGAAGTCCGCCGGCTTCGACGAGTCCGTCTTCGAGGGCACCGCCCGGGTGTTCGACGGGGAGCGTGCCGCGATGGACGCCCTGGAGGCCGGGCGGATCGTCGCCGGTGACGTCGTGGTGATCCGCTACGAGGGCCCCAAGGGTGGTCCGGGCATGCGCGAGATGCTCGCGATCACCGGTGCCATCAAGGGCGCTGGCCTCGGCAAGGACGTGCTGCTGATGACCGACGGCCGGTTCTCCGGGGGTACGACGGGCCTGTGCGTCGGCCACGTGGCGCCGGAGGCCGCGGACGGGGGGCCGATCGCGTTCGTGCGTGACGGAGACAAGATCACCCTCGACGTCGCGAACAAGGTGCTCGACGTGGCCGTCGATGCCGACGAGCTCGCCGCGCGCCGGGAGGGCTGGACTCCGAACGAGCCGAAGTTCACCCGCGGCGTGCTGGGGAAGTACGCCAAGGTCGTGCAGTCCGCCGCGCACGGCGCCGTCTGCGGGTGAGCAGGCTGTCGTCGGGTGGACGGAGAGCGACCCGCCGGGACCGAGCCGTCCGGGGTGCGTGACCTGGCAGGCGACTTGTGATTGCCTGAGCCTCATCGAACTCGAACGGGAGAGACACAGATGATGCATGACGCGGTGTCCGGTCTGGACGTGCCGGCCTTCTGGCGCAACGGCTTCGCCGTACTCAAGGGGATGTACACCAAGGACGAGATCCAGCAGATCCGTCAGGAGGCGTACGACTCGCAGGGCTACGGCGGTGACCTGCTCGCGAACCCGCGGCTGGCTCACGTCCTCACCGACGGCCGCATGGTCGCGGTCGCCCAGAAGCTGCTGGACACCGACGACATCTTCTACGGCGGTGACAGCTCGTTCACCATCAACGGCACGCAGCGCGGTTTCCACAAGGACAACGCCGACCGTCACGACCCCAAGGCGCCGGACTGGTCCGGCCGCTACACGCAGCTTCGGTTCGGCATCTACTGCCAGGACCACTCGCGACACACGGGCGGTCTGAACCTGCGGATCGGCTCGCACAACATCAAGAACACCACCGAGGGCAAGAACCACTACGTCAAGATCAAGCCGGGCGACCTGGCGGTGTGGAGCATGCGGATCTCGCACTCCGGCAACGGGATGCTGCTCAAGTTCCCCTACCTGCACTACCCGTTGCCGACCGAGCACGACAAGTACAAGAAGTGGATGGTCGCCAAGCCTGACGGCGACCGGATCGCGGTCTTCGCGCACCTCGGTGCGAACGACGCGCATGCGCAGCGCTACGCCGACTACCTCAAGACGCGGACGTACATGGTCAACGCCTGGCGCAAGCGCCCGTACGACGACGAGGCACGGTTGGCCGCCAAGCGGGCGGGGCTGACTCTGCGGGACATGCCTGCGGAGGTCATGGACGACCCCGAGGCGGGCAAGAACGAGCTCTGGAAGGCCATTCCGTACTGAGTCCGGGCCCTGCGCCCGATCCGCGTCGCTCTGTCGGAGGTCGGCCGGACCCAGGCGAGCAGTCCTGTCTAGTCTTCTGCGCATGAGCAAGGTCCATGCCGCGATCGAGGGTCGGCTGCGGGAGTTCATCGAGGCGCAGCACGTCTGCTTCGTCGCCACAGCCCCGCTCGAGGGCGGGCACGTCAACGTCTCACCGAAGGGGATCGGTGGGACGTTCGCCGTGGTCGACGCGCACACCGTCGCCTACCTCGACGTCACGGCGAGCGGGGCGGAGACGATCGCGCACCTGCGCGAGAACGGCCGCATCACCTTGATGTTCTGCTCGTTCGACCGGTCGCCGAACGTCGTACGCCTGCACGGAAGCGGCCGGGTGGTCACGATCTACGACGAGGAGTACGGCGGGTGGTCCGACCGGTTCACGGAGACCCGTGGCGCCCGTGCCGTGATCGTCGTCGACGTGGAGCGGGTGTCGGACTCCTGCGGCTACGGCCTGCCGCTGATGGAGTACGTCGGTGAGCGGGACCTGCTGCCCGGGCACATGGAGCGCAAGGGCGGCGAGGGGCTGCTCGACTACCGGCGGCTGAAGAACCGCACGAGCATCGATGGTCTGCCCGCTTTCGACCACGACCCGGTGACCTGAGCGATGAGCCGCACCAACGAGCACGGCCAGCCGGTCGGCGCGCCGCTCACCTGGTCGCCCGCGCAGGTCCTCGCGCCCGTCGAGCTGGCCGGGCGGCACGTCACCTTGGAACCGCTCGGCCCGCAGCACGCTGCCGGCCTCTACGCCGCCACCTGCGGCGAGGCGCGCGCGTCGACCTGGACCTACCTGTTCGACGAGATGCCCGGCTCGCCCGCGGCGTGCGCGGCCTACGTCGAGCGGCGTGCGGCGGTTCCGGGGCTGGCGAGCCTCGCGATCCGGCCCACCGGACGTGGCGTCGCCGGGGTCGCCAGCTGGCTGCGCGCCGACCCGGCGCACGGCTCGGTCGAGGTCGGCGGGATCGTCTTCGGGCCGGCCCTGCAGCGGACCACCGCGGCCACCGAGGCGATGTGGCTGATGGCACGGCACGCGTTCGATCACGGCTACCGCCGCTACGAGTGGAAGTGCGACGCCCTCAACACCCCCTCGCGCGCGGCGGCCACGCGACTCGGCTTCACCTACGAAGGCACGTTCCGCAACGCGGTGGTCTACAAGGGCCGCAATCGGGACACCGCGTGGTTCTCGATCACCGACGAGGAGTGGCGCGCCCTCCGGCCGGCGTACGACGCGTGGCTGGCGCCTGCGAACTTCACCGACCCGGTGGCCGGCACCGGGCAGCGCAGCTCGCTCTCGGCGCGCACCGCCGAGGCGCTGCGCGCGGTCGGGAAACGACCTCGCTGACAGCATGTGGGACGCGAATCTCATATTTCGGGACGCGTGAGAGACTGGCTTGACGAGGGCGGCGGCACCGGAGACGGTTACCTCATGCGTTTCCACATTCTTGTACGCACCGGACGCGGTTGCTGAGGTCAGGTTCACCGAGCCGATCCACGCACACGCGTCGCCCCTCGTCTGCCCTCCGGGCCGAGGGGTTTTTTGTTGGGCAGACACCGGTATCCACCGGTTGACGGGCAGCACGGACAGAGGAAGGCCAACATGAGCGAGCAGGGTCGCGGGGCTCCCGTCACGGGGGCACAGAGCCTGATCAGGTCCCTGGAGTGCGCGGGCGCCGAGAACGTCTTCGGCATCCCGGGCGGCGCGATCCTCCCGGCGTACGACCCGCTCTACGACTCGGTGAAGATCCGGCACATCCTGGTGCGGCACGAGCAGGGCGCGGGGCACGCGGCCCAGGGGTACGCCGCGGCCACCGGCAAGGTCGGCGTCTGCATGGCGACCAGCGGTCCGGGCGCGACGAACCTGGTCACCCCCATCGCGGACGCCTACATGGACTCCGTCCCGATGGTCGCGGTGACCGGACAGGTGGCCAGCGCGGCGATCGGCACGGACGCCTTCCAGGAGGCCGACATCCGCGGCATCACGATGCCGATCACCAAGCACAACTTCCTGGTCACCGACCCGGCCGAGATCCCCCGGACCATCGCGGAGGCGTTCTACATCGCCTCGACCGGCCGCCCGGGCCCGGTGCTGGTCGACGTGTCCAAGGACGCGATGCAGCGACAGACGACGTTCAGCTGGCCGACCGAGCTGGTGCTGCCCGGCTACCGGCCGGTGACCCGCCCGCACGCCAAGCAGATCCGCGAGGCCGCGAAGCTGATCCTCGAGGCCCGCCGTCCGGTGCTGTACGTCGGCGGGGGAGTGATCCGCGCCGGGGCGTCCCGGGAGCTCCGGGTGCTCGCGGAGATGACCGGCATGCCCGTGGTCACCACGCTGATGGCTCGCGGGGCGTTTCCGGACAGCCACGCGCAGCACCTCGGCATGCCCGGGATGCACGGCACCGTCGCGGCGGTCGCGGGCCTGCAGCGCAGCGACCTGATCATCAGCCTCGGGGCCCGGTTCGACGACCGGGTGACCGGCAACCTGGACTCGTTCGCGCCCAACGCCCAGGTCATCCACGCGGACATCGACCCGGCCGAGATCGGCAAGAACCGGCACGCCGACGTGCCGATCGTGGGCGACGCCCGCGAGGTGATCGCGGACCTGATCGTCGCGCTCCAGGCCGAGTCCGACGCCGGCCACCAGGGCGACTACGAGGCCTGGGTGGCGTTCCTCGCCGGTGTGAAGAAGAAGTACCCGCTCGGCTACGACCAGCCGGCGGACGGGTCGCTGTCGCCGCAGTACGTCATCGAGCGGCTCGGCCGGATCGCCGGACCCGAGTCGATCTACGTCTCGGGCGTCGGCCAGCACCAGATGTGGGCCGCGCACTTCGTCGGCTACGAGAACCCGGGCACCTGGATCAACTCCGGCGGCCTCGGCACGATGGGCTTCTCGGTGCCGGCCGCGATGGGCGCCAAGGTCGGCAAGCCGGACACCACGGTGTGGTCCATCGACGGCGACGGCTGCTTCCAGATGACCAACCAGGAGCTCGCCACCTGCGCGATCGAGGGCATCCCGATCAAGGTCGCGGTGATCAACAACGAGTCGCTCGGCATGGTGCGGCAGTGGCAGACGCTCTTCTACAACGAGCGCTACTCCAACACCGACCTGCAGTCCAAGCGGATCCCGGACTTCGTGAAGCTGGCAGACGCCTACGGCTGCGTCGGCCTGGCCTGCGACTCGCCGGGCGACGTGGACGCCACGATCAACAAAGCGATGGAGATCGACGACGTGCCGGTCGTGGTCGACTTCCGGGTGCACCGCGACGCGATGGTGTGGCCGATGGTCGCCGCCGGTACCAGCAACGACGACATCAAGTTCGCCCGGGACATGGCGCCCGAGTTCGAGGACGACGACCTGGAGGGAAGCCGATGAGCGAGCGCAGCGAGCGAACAACCCAGCACAGCGCACTCGGAGCCTCGTCGGCGCCCGGAGCGAAGCGAGGACGCCGATGAGCAGGCACACGCTGTCGGTGCTGGTCGAGAACAAGCCCGGCGTGCTGGCTCGCATCGCCGGCCTGTTCAGCCGGCGCGGGTTCAACATCGACTCGCTCGCGGTGGGCCCCACCGAGCACCCCGAGGTGTCCCGGATGACGATCGTGGTGAACGTCGAGGACTCGCCGCTGGAGCAGGTCACCAAGCAGCTCAACAAGCTCGTCGAGGTGATCAAGATCGTCGAGCTCGACGGCGGCGCCTCGGTCTCGCGTGAGCTGCTGCTGGTCAAGGTGAAGGCGGACGCCTCCACCCGCGGCCAGGTCCTCGAGGTCGTCCAGCTGTTCCGGGCCAAGGTCGTGGACGTGGCGACCGACGCGGTCACCGTGCAGGTGGTCGGCAACCAGGACAAGCTCGAGGACTTCCTGCGGATCATCGAGCCGTTCGGGGTCCGCGAGCTCGTGCAGTCCGGGATGGTGGCGATCGGCCGGGGCGGCCGCTCGATCAGCGAGCGCACCCTGCGACCCGTCTCGGTCCCCGTTCCCCCGGCGGCCAGCTGACCGCCGTACCGACCCGAAGACAACCCAGAGAAGCAACTAGAAGGAGAGCCCAACCGTGGCTGAGATGTTCTACGACGACGACGCCGACCTGTCCGTGATCCAGGGCCGCAACGTTGCGGTGCTGGGCTACGGCAGCCAGGGGCACGCGCACGCGCTGTCGCTGCGTGACTCCGGCGTGGATGTGCGCGTCGGCCTGCCCGAGGGCTCCAAGAGCCGGGCCAAGGCCGAGGCCGAGGGGCTCCGCGTGCTCACGCCGAGCGAGGCCTGCGAGGAGGCCGACCTGATCATGATCCTCGCGCCCGACCACGTCCAGCGGAAGCTGTACGCCGAGTCCGTGGAGCCCAACCTCGTGGACGGCGACGCGCTGTTCTTCGGGCACGGCTTCAACATCCGGTTCGGCTACATCAAGCCCCCGGCCGGTGTGGACGTCGCGATGGTCGCGCCGAAGGGGCCGGGCCACCTGGTCCGCCGTGAGTACTCCGCCGGCCGCGGCGTCCCGGTGCTCGTCGCGGTCGAGCAGGACGCGTCGGGCAAGGCGTGGGAGCTCGCCCTCGCCTACGCCAAGGGCATCGGCGGGCTGCGCGCCGGCGGCATCAAGACCACCTTCACCGAAGAGACCGAGACCGACCTGTTCGGTGAGCAGGCCGTGCTCTGCGGCGGCATGTCCGAGCTGGTGATGAAGGGCTTCGAGGTGCTCACCGAGGCCGGCTACCAGCCCGAGGTCGCCTACTTCGAGTGCCTGCACGAGCTCAAGCTGATCGTCGACCTGATGTACGAGGGCGGCATCGCCAAGCAGCGCTGGTCGGTCTCCGACACCGCGGAGTACGGCGACTACGTCTCCGGTCCGCGGGTCATCGACGACTCGGTCAAGGGCCGCATGCAGGACGTGCTCGCCGACATCAAGAGCGGCGCGTTCGCGAAGCGGTTCATCGACGACCAGGACGCAGGGGCACCGGAGTTCAAGGCGCTGCGTGCCAAGGGCGAGCAGCACCCGATCGAGGAGACCGGGCGCGAGCTCCGGAAGCTGATGGCCTGGGTCAAGGACGACGACACGGACTACACCGAGGGCACCGCCACCCGCTGACGCCCGTCTCCCCGCGGCAGGTTTTCCGGGGACACTGCCCGACTTCCGCTCCCCACGGTGATCCCACCGTGGGGAGCGGCTGTTCTTCCTGCCGGAACATCCTGAGACGGACGATGTTGATCGGGTACAGTCGCCCTGCGGGCACAGCGTCGTGCACGGCATCCCCCTCAGCACCATGACCGAGGGGTCAAGGCCGGGACAAGCCGACACCGATCTCCCTAGGACGTCCAGTGAGCAAGCCCGTCGTACTCATCGCCGAGGAGCTGAGCCCCGCCACCGTCGAGGCGCTCGGCCCGGACTTCGAGATCCGCTACTGCAACGGCGCGGACCGCGCCGAGCTGCTGCGGGCCATCACCGACGTCGACGCGATCCTGGTCCGCAGCGCCACCAAGGTCGACGCCGAGGCGCTGGCCGCGGCCACCCGGCTGAAGGTCGTCGCCCGGGCCGGGGTCGGCCTGGACAACGTCGACGTCAAGGCCTCCACCCAGGCCGGCGTGATGGTCGTCAACGCGCCGACCTCCAACATCGTCTCCGCCGCCGAGCTGGCGGTCGCGCTGATGCTCGCCGCCGCCCGCCACGTCGGGCCGGCCAACGCCGCGCTGAAGAACGGCGAGTGGAAGCGCAGCAAGTACACCGGCATCGAGCTCTACGAGAAGACGGTCGGCATCGTCGGCCTCGGGCGCATCGGCGTCCTGGTCGCCCTGCGGCTCAGCGCCTTCGGCATGAAGGTGATCGCCTACGACCCGTACGTGCAGGCCGGCCGGGCCGCGCAGATGGGCGTCCGCCTGGTCAGCCTCGACGAGCTGCTCGAGCAGTCGGACTTCATGTCCGTGCACCTCCCGAAGACGCCTGAGACGCTCGGCCTGATCGGTGACGACGAGCTCGCCAAGGTCAAGCCCAACCTGGTGCTCGTGAACGCCGCCCGCGGCGGCATCGTCGACGAGCGTGCGCTGTACGTCGCGATCAAGGAGGGGCGCGTCGCGGCCGCCGGGCTCGACGTCTTCGCCAGTGAGCCGTGCACCGACAGCCCGCTCTTCGAGTTCGAGAACGTCGTCGCGACCCCGCACCTCGGAGCGTCCACGGACGAGGCCCAGGAGAAGGCGGGCATCGCCGTCGCCAAGTCCGTCCGGCTCGCGTTGAGCGGTGAGCTGGTGCCCGACGCGGTCAACGTGCAGGGCGGGGTCATCGCCGAGGACGTGCGTCCTGGCATCCCGCTGACCGAGAAGCTCGGCCGGATCTTCACCGCGCTCGCCGGCGAGGTCGCCCAGCAGCTCGACGTGGAGGTCCGCGGCGAGATCACCCAGTACGACGTCAAGGTGCTCGAGCTCGCTGCGCTCAAGGGCGTGTTCTCCGACGTGGTCGAGGACACCGTGTCCTACGTCAACGCGCCGCTGCTCGCGGCCGAGCGCGGGGTCGCCGTACGCCTGGTCACCGACCCGGAGAGCCCGGACCACCGCAACCTGATCACCCTGCGCGGCACGCTCGCGGACGGCTCGCAGGTGTCGGTCTCCGGCACGCTGATCGGGCTCTCCCAGCGTGAGCGGCTCGTCGAGGTCGACGGCTACGAGGTCGACATCGAGCCGACCGACCACCTCGCGTTCTTCCGCTACTCCGACCGTCCCGGGATGGTCGGCACCGTCGGCGGGATCCTGGGGGACGCCCAGGTCAACATCGCCGGCATGCAGGTCGCCCGGGACACCAAGGGTGGCCATGCGCTCGTCGCACTCTCCGTCGACTCGGTGATCCCCGCGGACGTGCTCGAGGAGATCTCCACCGCGATCGAGGCCGCCTCGGTGCGGGCGGTCAACCTCACCGACTGAACGATCAGGCGACCAGCGTCGAGCGCGTCGTGGTGACGCTGCGGTGCCGCTGCGCATCGGCCCACGGTCGACTGTCGCTCCTCGACCCGGCCGCGGTGACAGGATGCGCGTCATGACCTGGACCGCACCCGCACCCGCCGACGTCGAGGGGCCGGTGGTCGGCGACGACCGCCCGATGCTCGAGGGCTACCTGGCCTGGCAGCGCAGCAACCTCCTGAGCATCTGCGCCGGCCTGACCGCCGAGCAGCTCGTCCTCCGGCCGCTGCCCGCCACCAACCTCTCCCTGCTCGGCCTGGTCAGGCACCTCGCCAAGGTCGAGCGGGTCTGGTTCGGTCAGCGGGTCGGCGACCGTGAGCCGCTCTACGACCCCGCGCTCGGCAAGGACCACGACTTCGAGGACGTCCGACCCGAGCAGGCCGAGGAGGCCTTCGCGGTGCTGACCCAGGAGTGGCGCAGCTCGGACGAGACCGCGGCCGGCATGTCGTTCGACGACACCTTCGACACCGGTCGGGACACCTGGTCGCTGCGGATGCTGTACGTGCACCTGATCGGGGAGTACGCCCGCCACAACGGCCACGCCGACCTGCTCCGCGAGCACATCGACGGCGTCACCGGCCGCTGACCCGCGCTGGGCGTCAGCGCTTGGTGGCGATCAGCACCGACGCGTCGGGCGCGACCATGATCTCCACGGTGGTGAACCGCTCGTCGGTGAGCCACTGCTCGCGGAGTACGTCGACCCGGCCCTCGTAGACCGGCGGCCAGGTGGAGCACGGCGTGAAGTCGTCGAGCACGACCACGCCACCGGGCTCGACGAGCTCGATGATCGTGTCGGCGCCGCTGTCCTTGGGCTCGCGCGCGTCGAGGAACAGCAACGAGAACGGGCCCTTGTCCCGCAGCGTCGACCAGTCGGCGGCGAGCACCTCGACCCGGTCGTCGTCGGTGAAGATCTTGGCCGCGGCCTCGGCGAGCTTGGGGTCGAGCTCGGCGGTGAGGATGCGGCTGCACTCGCGGATGCCGCTGCGCAGCCACGCCGTCCCCACACCGGTGCCGGTGCCGAACTCCGCCAGCGTGCCGGACCGGGTGGCGGCCAAGGTGGCCAGCAGGCGACCGGTCTCGTTGCGGCAGAACGACACGTAACCGCTCCGGCGGGAGACGTCGAAGGCGCGCCTGACGACGTCCGGAAGGTCGGGAGGGGCGCTCATGGGCCGAGTGTGTCAGACCTCGTCGGCCTGTCCGGCCAGCGAGACCTTCGTCTCACATCGTGGAAAGCCCGGGAAATCGGTGGGCCCGGCCGGAGGTTCCGCGTTAGCCTGACCGCACCATGCGGACGTTCTTCGTACTTATCGATCGCCGCGGCGAGGCCTCTCAGTAAGGCCACCTCGTCGCGGTGGTTGGCAGTGCGCACACTGTCCCGGTCTTACGAAGAACCTCCGCAGCGAGTGAAGCAGCACAACCGTTCCGCTTCCGAGCCCGTTCCTCGTCCGACCGCGCAACCCGCGTCCGGGGACCGGCCTCCACCGCTGGCAGCGGAGCCCGATGCGCCCCTCCCGACCACACCCGTCGGTCGTCGCGCAGCACCCACCAGCACACACGTTCCCGATTCCTGATGGAGATGTTTTCTGATGTACGACATGTACCCCGAGTGGGGTCCGGGCCGCCACCGCGACGACAACGACGAGGCGCTGCAGAGCGTCCAGGTCGGACTCGACCTGCGAGACAACGGCGGCCAGCGCCCTGACGACAACTAGAGTCGCGCAGGTGTCAGAGCTCAGCACGCAGACCATGCAGACGTTCCAGCTCGCGGTGATCCCCGGTGACGGGATCGGCCCGGAGGTCACCGCCGAGGCGCTCAAGGTCCTCGAGCAGGTGGCCGCCGGCCACGGGGGCGGGGTGAAGTTCGAGCCCACCCGCTACGACCTCGGTGCCGAGCGGTACCTCGCCACCGGCGAGGTGCTGCCCGACACCGTCCTCGCCGAGATCAGGGAGCACGACGCGATCCTGCTCGGCGCGGTCGGTGGCAAGCCGGGCGACCCGAAGCTGCCTCCGGGGATCCTCGAGCGGGGACTCCTGCTGCGTCTGCGGTTCGAGCTCGACCACTACGTCAACCTCCGGCCGTCCCGGATCTACCCCGGTGCCGCCTCGCCCCTGGCCGACCCGGGCGAGGTCGACTTCGTGGTGGTCCGGGAGGGCACCGAGGGTCCGTACGTCGGCAACGGCGGCGCCCTGCGGGTCGGCACCCCGCACGAGATCGCGACGGAGGTCAGCGTCAACACGGCCTTCGGCGTCGAGCGCGTCGTGCGGGACGCCTTCGGCCGGGCCCGGAAGCGGGACCGCAAGAAGCTGACCCTGGTGCACAAGACCAACGTGCTCGTGCACGCCGGCGGCGTCTGGTCGCGGATCGTCAACCAGGTCGCCGAGGAGTTCCCCGAGGTGACCGTCGACTACCTGCACATCGACGCGGCCACGATCTTCATGACCACCGACCCGACCCGCTTCGACGTGATCGTCACCGACAACCTGTTCGGCGACATCATCACCGACCTGGCGGCGGCCATCACCGGCGGCATCGGGCTCGCGGCCAGCGGCAACGTCAACCCCGACCGCACGGCCCCGAGCATGTTCGAGCCGGTGCACGGCTCCGCGCCCGACATCGCCGGCCAGCAGAAGGCCGACCCGACCGCGGCGATCCTGTCCACGGCGCTGCTCCTGGAGCACCTCGGCCTCGACGACGCTGCGCGTGCCGTCGAGAACGCCGTGGTGGCCGAGCTCGCCGAGCGCGAGCCGGGCACCACGCGGCGTACGGCGGACATCGGCGACGCGATCGCGGCGCGAGTAACCGGCTGAGCCGCGCAGCCCCTCCCGCGCGGCGGACGACCCCACTCAGCCCGCACCCGTCTCCCGGAGGTTCGGTACCGTGCACCCCATGGACAGCTCGCTGCAGATCGAGGTCATCCCGACAGGAAGTCCGGTCAGCCCGGACCGGCTGACGGAGATCCTCGCCAATCCCGGCTTCGGCCTGCACTTCACCGACCACATGTTCATGGTCGAGTGGACCCCCCAGAAGGGCTGGCACGACGCCCGCGTCACGCCGTACGCCCCGCTCTCGCTCGACCCGGCCACCGCCGTCCTGCACTACGCGCAGGAGATCTTCGAGGGCATGAAGGCCTACCGCCACGAGGACGGGTCGGTCTGGACGTTCCGCCCCGAGGAGAACGCCGCACGGATGGTGCGGTCCGCGCGTCGGCTGGCCCTGCCCGAGCTGCCGGTCGAGGACTTCGTCGCCTCGGTCGACGCGCTGATCAAGGTCGACGAGCGCTGGGTGCCGGAGGCGGCGGGGGAGAAGAGCCTCTACGTGCGGCCGTTCATGTTCGCGTCCGAGACGTTCCTCGGTGTCCGTCCCTCGCAGCACGTCACCTACATGGTGATCGCGTCGCCGGCCGGCGCCTACTTCGCCAAGGGCCTGAAGCCGGTCTCGATCTGGCTCAGCGAGGACTACACCCGCGCCGGCCGCGGCGGCATGGGTGCGGCCAAGACGGGTGGCAACTACGCCAGCTCGCTGGTCGCCCAGCAGGAGGCCATCGCCGAGGGCTGCGACCAGGTGGTGTTCCTCGACGCGGGCGAGGGCAAGCACGTCGAGGAGCTCGGCGGCATGAACCTCTACTTCGTCCACGACGACGGGACGATCGTCACCCCGGAGCTGTCCGGCACCATCCTCGAGGGCATCACCCGCAGCTCGATCATGGAGCTGTGCGGCAAGCTCGGCCACCGGGTGGAGGAGCGCAAGCTCACCATCGACGAGTGGCGCGACGGAGTCTCCTCGGGGCGGATCACCGAGGTGTTCGCCTGCGGTACGGCGGCGGTGGTCACACCCGTCGGCTCGCTGAAGTGGCGCGGCGGCTCGGTGGGCGACGCCGACGCGGGCACCGGCCCGGTCACCCAGCAGGTCCGCACGGCGCTGGTGGACATCCAGTACGGCCGGGCCGAGGACACGTTCGGCTGGATGCACCGGGTGCTCTGAGCCGGGCCCGCCCCTCGGCTACCGTGGTGCGGTGGTGAACCAGCAACCGCTGCCCCCGGTGCCCGGGATGGCCCGGGTCGGGGACTACCGCCTGCTGACCAAGATCGGCGAGGGCGGCATGGGTGTCGTGCACCTGGCGCAGGCGCCGGACGGGTCGCGCGTCGCGCTCAAGGTGCTGCGGCCGCACATCATCGGCGACGACGAGGCCCGCGAGCGGCTGGCCCGGGAGGTCGCGTCCCTGCGCCGGGTGACCAGCCCCCGGATCGCCGAGGTGATCGACGCGGACCCGTGGGGCGAGACGCCGTACGTCGCCACCCGCTACGTGCCCGGGCTCTCCCTGCACGAGCACGTCCGGCAGGAGGGGCCGATCACGGGGGCCGACCTCAGGCACTTCGCGGCCGGCCTCGCCGAGGCGGTCATCGCCGTGCACCAGGTCGGGGTCCTGCACCGCGACATCAAGCCGTCCAACGTGCTGCTCGAGGGCCGTGCACCGGTGCTGATCGACTTCGGGCTGGCCCGGCTGGCCGAGGACCCCCGGCTGACGCACACCGGCTGGCTGCTCGGCACACCCGGCTACCTCGCCCCGGAGATCCTGTACGGCGACGACGCCACGACCGCGTCCGACGTGCACTCCTGGGCCGCGACCGTCGTGTTCGCGGCCACCGGACGGCCCCCGTTCGGCACCGGGCCGGCGATGGCGATCATGGACCGCGTCCGCCGCGGCGAGCACGACCTGTCCGCGGTCCCGGCCGCCCTGCTCCCACTGGTGCGCGCCTGCCTGGCGCCGGACCCGAACGACCGGCCCGAGACGGCGGCGGTGCTCGCCTCGCTGCGCGGCCCGGCCCGGCCGGCCCCGCCGCAGGGGCCCGCGCGCGAGGACTTCACGATGCCGTTCGCGCTGGCCGCGCCGGACACCGACCCGACCCCCGGGACCGCGCCGACCGCCGTCACCTCCACCTCGCCGGGCACCCGGCCGCTGACGGTGCCCGTCCCGCCACCGGTCCAGACATCCCTCGGACAGCCCGGCCCCTCGGTGCTGCAGCCCGCCCGGGCGCCGTACATGCAGCCGCCCCAGCCTCAGGGTCAGCCCCAGCCCCAGCAGGGGGAGCGGCCCCGGCTGGTCCCGCCGGACGGGTGGCGTCCGCCGCCGTCGGGGCTGCCGAAGCTGCAGCGCGGTGCCCTGCTGTCCGGGCTGTTCGCGACGGTGACCCTCGGGTTCGCCCGGGCGCCGTACCTCGCGGTGGCGGTCGCCTGCGTGCTCGCGCTCGCGGTCCGGACCGTCTCCTGGACCACCGAGTCGGCGCGGGAGCGTCAGCACCTGCGCGGCCGCCGGCGGTGGTTCGACCGGCCGCTGACCGTGGCGACGACGCCGTGGTACCTCGTGGTCGCCACCGGCGGGACGCTGATGCTGCTGCTCTGGGGGACGTTCGTCGCCTTCGTCGTCGGCTTCGCCTACCTCCTCTTCCGGGGGCCGCTGGTGCCCGGACTGCTGGTGATGGGGGGCGTGTTCGCGGTCTGTCTCTGGTGGGGGCCGGGCTCGCGCCGGCTGCGGGTCCCGACCCGGCGGTTGGTGCTGCTGACCACCCGCAACGTGTGGTCGGGCTGGCTGGGGGTCGTGCTGGTGGCCGCCGCCGCGGTGCTGTGCGCCTACGCCCTGGTGAACGGCGGCGTGGCCTGGGACCCCAAGCCGGGAGCGCCGTGGCGACCGGGCACCCTGCTCGGCGACCTGGTCCGCTGGCTCTGACGGCTGCGCACGGGGTCCTGTCTCGCTCGGTGTCGACGAGACGTTCTTCACCTTCACCCGCTGAGCCCGTTCGAGCATTGCCGAGACCCCCCGGTCCGGCTGCGTCTACGGTGGGGAGGTGTCACTGCGTGTCCGCCTCATCGGGCTGTTCTCGGCGCTGGTCCTGGTCGTGGTCAGCGCCGCTGTCGCCGTGACCGTCGCGCTCCGGAACGTCGAGGCGAACCGGGAACTGGTCACCGCCCGGCTGCTTCCGGCCGGCGCGCAGAGCCGGGCCCTCCTGGTGGCGCTGGTCGACCAGGAGACCGGGCAGCGCGGCTACGTGCTCACCGGCGACGAAGCCTTCCTCGAGCCGTACCGCACGGGAACTGTCGCGGTCACCCGCGGGCTGGCCGAGCTCCGGTCCGACTTCGAAGGTGACCCCAGCATGGCCCGGGCCATCGACCGGGTCGCCGACTCTGCCGCGACCTGGCACCGGGTGGGGGCCGGCCCCGAGATCCGGGCCCGCCGCACCGGCAACGTACGACGGGCCCTGGAGCTGGTCGGTGAGGGCCGGGGCAAGGCCGCCTTCGACGAGGTGCGTGCCCGGGTCTCCGACCTGCAGGCGCTGATCGACGACCGGACCGAGCGGGCCCAGGCCCGTGCGACGTCCGACCTCGAGGAGCTCCGCTACATCATCGTGGGGAGCGGTCTGGGGCTGCTGGCCCTCCTCGTCGCCAGTGCGCTGCTGATGCGCCGCTGGGTGCTGTCCCCGGTGATGCAGCTGCGCTCCCGGATGCGGGCGGTGGCCGGCGGCCAGATCAACGAGGAGGTGCTCGTCGACGGCCCGCCTGAGGTGGCCGCCATCGCCCGGGACGCGGAGAGCATGCGCCGCCGGATCGTGTCCGAGCTGGACGCCTCGCGCGCGGCGACCGAGGCGCTGACCCAGCACAGTCCGGTGGTGGCCCTGCTGCGCAGCGAGCTCACCTCGTACCCCGGACCGACCTCCGACGGCCTGGAGATCGCCGGGATGGTGCTGTCGGCCGAGGGGGTGCTGGCCGGCGACTGGTGGGAGGCGGTCCGTCGTCCGGACGGCACCATCGCGCTGGTGCTCGCCGACGTCTCGGGGCACGGCGCCGAGGCGGGGCTGGTCGCGTACGCGTTCAAGCAGCGGATCACCGCGCTGCTCGACACCGACCTCGACCTCGACAGCGTCTTCGAGATCGCGTCCCGCCGCACCGACGGGGACATCGAGCGGTTCCTGTCCTGCCTGGTGGTGGCCGTCGACCCGCTGGCGCAACGGCTGTCCTGGGTCAACGCAGGCCACCCGGCGGCCCTGGTCGTCGGCCGGGAGCACCGCGACACGGTGACCGAGCTGGAGCCCACCGGTCCGCTGATCAGCTCCGTGACGTCGGGCTGGGAGGTCGGGCACACCGGCTTCGGGCCCGGTGACCTGCTCCTCGCCTGCACCGACGGGGTGCTCGAGGCGCGTGACCTGGGCGGGGCCGAGTTCGGCACCGACGGCCTGCTCGGGGTGCTCCAGCGCCTGCAGCCGTGGAGTGCCGACGGAGCGGTGGCCGCGTGCCGGGAGGCGGTGCAGCGGTTCGCGGTCGACGTACGCCGCGACGACGTCACCTGCGTGGCGTTGACGCTCGCCTCCCAGCCCGAGAGGGTCTGACCGGAATCCGAGACCGGGTTCCACGCCTTGGGCATCGGTGGCACAGTGGACGTCGTGCAGCAGAAGCAGATCATTATCAGCTAGCGCGCCAGGCACTCCCCGGCGCGCTGACCTCTCGTTCCCACGGGAGGTCTTTTTGTTGCCCGACCCAGCCCGAACCGGCACCGACCCGCAAGGACGTTCTCGAGATGAGCGACACGGCAGACGCCTTCCACGTCTACGACACCACGCTGCGTGACGGCGCGCAGCAGGAGGGCCTGAACCTCTCCGTCGCCGACAAGCTGAACATCGCCCGGCAGCTCGACGACCTCGGCGTCGGCTACATCGAGGGCGGCTGGCCGGGCGCCAACCCCAAGGACACCGAGTTCTTCCGCCGGGCCCGCGAGGAGCTCGACCTGCGCCAGGCCACCCTGGCCGCGTTCGGGGCCACCCGGCGCGCCGGCGTCAGGGCCGCCGACGACCCGCTGGTCGCAGCCCTGCGGGACAGCGGCGCCTCCGTGGTGACACTCGTGGCGAAGTCGCACGACCGGCACGTCGAGCTGGCGCTGCGCACCACGCTCGAGGAGAACCTCGCGATGGTTCGCGACACCGTCGGGCACCTGCGGGCCGAGGGGCAGCGGGTGTTCCTCGACGCCGAGCACTTCTTCGACGGCTACCGCGACAACCGCGCCTACGCGCTGGAGGTGCTGCGCACGGCGTACGACGCGGGCGCCGAGGTGGTCGCGCTGTGCGACACCAACGGCGGGATGCTGCCGCCGTGGGTCGCCGACGTGGTGCACGACGTCCTGGAGACCACCGGTGTGCGCGTCGGCATCCACTGCCACAACGACACCGGCTGCGCGGTAGCGAACACCCTCGCGGCGGTCGGTGCCGGGGCGACGCACGTGCAGGGCACCCTGAACGGCTACGGCGAGCGCACCGGCAACGCCGACCTGGTCTCGGTGGTGGCGAACCTCGAGCTGAAGCTGGGGCAGCCGGTGCTGCCCCAGGGCCGGCTGCGGGAGGCGACCCGGATCGCGCACGCCGTCGCCGAGGTGACGAACTTCCCGCCGGCGTCCCGGCAGCCGTACGTCGGGGTGAGCGCGTTCGCGCACAAGGCCGGGCTGCACGCGAGCGCGATCAAGGTCGACCCGAACCTCTACCAGCACATGGAGCCGGAGCTGGTCGGCAACGACATGAGGCTGCTGGTCTCCGACATGGCCGGGCGGGCGAGCATCGAGCTGAAGGGCGCCGAGCTCGGCTTCGACCTCGGCGGCGACAAGGAGCTGGTCACCCGGATCACCGCGCGGGTCAAGGACCTCGAGTCGCGTGGGTACACGTTCGAGGCCGCCGACGCCTCGTTCGAGCTTCTGCTGCTCGAGGAGGTCGAGGGCGCCCGTCCGTCGTACTTCGAGGTGGAGTCGTGGCGGGTCATCACCGACTCGAAGCCCGGCGACGAGGCGGTGTCGGAGGCGACCATCAAGCTGCTGGCCGGGGGTGCGCGGATCATCACCACCGGTGAGGGCAACGGCCCGGTCAACGCGCTGGACCAGTCGCTGCGCGAGGCGATCGGGCAGGCCTACCCGGAGGTCGCGAAGTTCGAGCTGATCGACTACAAGGTGCGGATCCTCGACCAGGGGCACGGCACCGACGCGGTCACCCGGGTGCTGATCGAGACGACCGACGGGCAGAGCTCGTGGGTGACCGTCGGGGTCGGGCACAACGTGATCGAGGCGTCGTGGGGAGCGCTCGTCGACGCGGTGACCTACGGCCTGCGTCGCAACGGCGAGAAGCCGGCCGGTCGCTAGGAGGGCTGAGGCCGTCGAGGCGTCCGGTGGCCACGGTCCAGTACGGCGTGGGGCAGGTGCCCGTCGCGGCCGGTGTGCTGTTCGCGATGTCGGGTCTAGGGTGCTGAGCGGGACCGGTCGACCTGCGGAGGAACGCCATGACAGACGTGAAGCGGCACAAGATCCTGCTCGACGAGGACGAGATGCCGACGCGTTGGTACAACGTGCTGCACGACCTGCCGACGCCGCCGCCACCGGTGCTGCACCCGGGGACCGGGCAGCCGGTCGGCCCCGACGACCTCGCGCCGCTGTTCCCGATGGACCTGATCCTGCAGGAGGTCTCGACCGACCAGTACGTCGACATCCCCGACGAGGTCCTCGACGTCTACCGGCTCTGGCGGCCGAGCCCGCTGTTCCGGGCGCACCGTCTCGAGAAGGCGCTCGGGACACCGGCCCGGATCTACTACAAGTACGAAGGGGTCTCGCCGGCCGGCTCGCACAAGCCGAACACGTCGGTTCCGCAGGCGTTCTACAACGCCAAGGCCGGCATCAAGCGACTCACCACCGAGACCGGCGCCGGCCAGTGGGGCACGGCCCTGGCGTTCGCCTGCGCGCAGTTCGACCTGGAGTGCGAGATCTGGCAGGTGCGGGCGTCGTACGACCAGAAGCCCTACCGCAAGATGATGATCGAGACGTTCGGCGGGACCGTGCACCCGAGCCCCTCCGACCTGACCGAGGCCGGCCGGGCGATCCTCGCCGAGCACCCGGACTCGCCGGGCTCGCTGGGCATCGCGATCAGCGAGGCGGTCGAGGTCGCGGCCCAGGACCCCACCACCAACTACGCGCTCGGCAGCGTGCTCAACCACGTGCTGATGCACCAGACGGTGATCGGCGAGGAGGCCCTGCTCCAGCTCGCCAAGGTCGGCGAGACGCCGGACCTGCTGGTCGGCTGCACCGGCGGCGGGTCCAACTTCGGCGGGCTGATGTTCCCGTTCCTGCGGGAGAAGTGGGCCGGCCGGATGGCGCCGACCGTGCGGGCCGTCGAGCCGTCCGCGTGCCCGTCGCTGACCCAGGGCACCTACGCCTACGACTTCGGCGACACCGCCGGAATGACACCGCTGATGAAGATGCACACGCTGGGCCACGACTTCGTGCCCGACCCGATCCACGCGGGCGGCCTGCGCTACCACGGGATGAGCCCGCTGATCAGCCACCTGTACGAGACCGGGGAGATCGAGGCGGTGGCCAAGCCGCAGAAGGAGTGCTTCGCGGCGGGCGTGCTGTTCGCGCGCACCGAGGGCATCGTGCCGGCACCCGAGCCCACGCACGCCCTGGCGGCCGCGGTCCAGGAAGCCCTGCGCTGCAAGGAGAGTGGCGAAGAGAAGGTCATCCTGACCGCGCTGTGCGGGCACGGCCACCTCGACCTGCCGGCCTACGCGGCCTACCTGGCCGGCACCGTCGAGGACACCTCCTGGGAGGACTCCGACCTGCAGGCCGCGGTGGCCGAGGCGCTGACGAAGCTGCCGCAGCTGGCCTGACGCGGCTCCTCAGCACGGCAAGGTGGACTCCTCGTTCTACTCGACCGCCTCGATGCTGCGCACGATCGAGAACATCGTCGGGGTCCCGCCGCTGACCCAGTTCGACACGTTCGCCACCCCGATGGTGGCGGCCTTCGAGCGGAAGGCGGACACCGCGCCGTACTCCGCCCTGGTCCCGGCGCAGGCCGGCAACGCCACCAACGGGGTGGACGCCCCGATGGCCTCCGCGTCGCAGGCGCAGAAGCTCGACAAGGAGGACTCGATCGACGAGCAGACGTTCAACAGGGCGATCTGGAAGAGCGTCAAGGGGGCCCACTCGACGATGCCCCAGCCACGGCACAGCCTCTGGGGCGCGGTCCCCAACGACGTGGAGGACGACGACTGACGCCACGCGACGATGCGCCCCGGTCGGTCTCCGCCGGGGCGTATCTTCGCGTCATGGCTGAGCTGCACGACCTGACCGCGCTCGAGCAGGGCGCGGCCGTCCGGTCCGGTGAGGTGTCCTCCGTCGAGCTCGTCGAGCACTACCTGGCCCGCATCGAGCGGCTCTCGGACTCCGTCGGCGCGTTCGTCACGGTGACCGGCGACCTCGCGCTCCGGCAGGCCACGCTCGCGGCCGCGTCGGTGGGGGACACGTCGTCCCCGTTGTACGGCGTCCCCACGGCGGTCAAGGACCTGAACATGACAGCCGGCGTGGTCACGCAGTTCGGGTCGGCCTCGATGCGGGGCTACGTGCCGGACGTCTCCGACGAGGTGGTGCTGCGGATGGAGGCGGCCGGGCTGGTCAGCCTCGGCAAGACGAACACCCCGGAGTTCGGCTCCCCGTGCTACACCGAGCCGGACGTCGCTCCGCCCGCCCGCACCCCGTGGGACCTCGACCGGATGGCCGGCGGCTCGAGCGGTGGCGCCGGGGCAGCGGTCGCCGCCGGCCTGGTCCCGGTGGCCCAGGGCTCCGACGGCGGCGGCTCGATCCGGATCCCCGCGAGCTGCTGCGGGCTGTTCGGCATCAAGCCCACCCGGGGCCGGATCAGCAGCGGCCCGACGTACGGCGACCCCGTCGGCCTGGCCACCTCGGGGCCGCTCGCCCGGACCGTCCGCGACGCCGCAGCCCTGCTCGACGTGATGGCCGGACCCGCCGTGGGCGACCCGTTCTGGGCGCCGCCGCCGCCCCGCTCGTTCCTGTCGTCGTGCGACGAGACGCCCGGCCGGCTGCGGGTCGCCCGGTTCCTCACCCCGGTGATCACCGACGCGCCGGTGCATCCGTCGTGCGTCGAGGCCTACGAGGACGCCTCCCGGCTGCTCGTCTCGCTCGGGCACGACGTGGAGGAGATCGACGTACCGGTCCCGCGGGAGTCCGTGACCACGTTCGAGACCTGCTGGGAGGTGCTGACCGCGATGGCGCTCGCGCCGCCGGGCACCGAGGACCGGCTCCGGCCGCTGACCCGGTGGCTCCAGGAGCGTGGGCGTGCGGTGTCCGGTCCGGAGTTCGGGCTCGCGGTGGCGGAGGCCCGGCGGTTGGGGGCGCGGGCGGTGCGCGCGCTGGCGCCCTACGACGCCGTGCTCACGCCGACGCTCGCCCAGCCGCCGCTGCGCATCGGCGAGATCCGCGACGACGCGGACCCGGCCCGCGACTTCGCGAACCAGAAGGCCTTCACGCCCTGGACCTCGGCGTGGAACCTCACCGGCATGCCGGCCGTGTCGCTGCCGCTGCACACGACCCCCGAGGGACTGCCGGTGGGAGTGATGCTCGCCGGCCGCCCCGCCGAGGAGCACGTGCTGCTCGCCCTGTCCGCGCAGGTCGAGGCCGCGGCCCCGTGGGTGGACCGCAGGCCCGCCTGCTGGTGAGGGCCCCGAGCCGGCTCAGTCCGAGCCCTCCAGCCGGAGCGCGAGCGTCGGGCAGGACCGGACCGCCTCACGGGCGCCGGCGACCAGATCGGGGGTGATGGACCCGCGGATCACCGGGAAGCCCCACTCGTCGAGCTCGACCACCTCGGGCAGCAGCTCGAAGCACAGGCCGCGGCCCTTGCACCTCGGCCAGTCCACCCGCAGCCCAACGGTCACCGCCCGGTCCCTGTCAGCGAGTGGTGCGCCCGGACGACACCGGAGGAGCCGGTGTAGCGGCAGCCCTCTCGCGCGTGCGCGTCGATCTCGTCAACGAACAGCGTCAGCATCGAGCGCACCAGCCGCGACGTGCCGTCGGGGTGGGCGCAGGCGCCGCGACCGGTGACCAGCCGGGTCAGCTCCTCGGCGCGCCTGGACACGTCGATGCCCCGGTCGATGGTGCGGACCGCGTCGGCCAGGGCCGGCAGACCGTTGCGGCACGGGCCGCACCGCTGTGCGGACTGGCCGGCGAGGTAGGCCGTGATCGCGGCGGTGCGGTGCACGGGGCACTCGCCGTCGGCCAGCGGCAGCACCACCCCGGCGCCGAGGGTCAGGCCCAGGTCGGACATACCGGTGCGGGACAGCGTGGCCTCGCGGAGAGCCCCGGGCGGGGCCCAGGTGCCGTGGTAGCCGCCGACCAGGACCGGCCGGGCCACGGTCTCGTCGGCGAGCAGGTCCCGCCACCGGGTGCCGTGGGCGGCCTCCAGCACGACCGGACGGTGGCTCTCGCCGCCCACGGTAAGCAACCGCGTCCCCGGCTCGTCGGTGGTGCCCGCCGCGCGGTAGGACTCCGACTCCGTCCCAGCGAGCTGCGCGACGTGCGCGAAGGTCTCCGCGTTGGAGAGCAGGGTGGGCCGCCCGCGGTAGCCGCCGCGAGCCTCGGGCTGCCACGCGGTGACCGGAAGGTTCGGACGACCCGAGATCAGCTCGATCACCGCGCGCGCCTGCCCGGCCACGAACCTCGCCTCGGCGGTGTGGGTCCGCCAGTGGATGTCGCGGTCCTCCTCGGCGCGCTCGGCGACGGCCCGCCGGACGGCGCCGACGACGCCCGGGCGGTCCCCGGGCAGCACCACGTGCACCGTGCGGACGCCGAGGGCGCGGGCGCACAGCACCGCGCCGTCCAGGACCAGGTGCGGGCGGGTCAGCGCCAGGGCGGCGTCCTTGAAGCTCGCGGGCTCTCCCTCGCTGAGGTTCACCACGACCTCGCGCCGGCCACCCGTGACGGCGACGGCCTCCAGCTTCGTCGCGAACGGGAACCCCGCCCCGCCCCGGCCGCGTACGTCGACCTGCCGCAGCAGGCTCACCAGCGTGTCGAGCACACGGGGCACCACGGGCCCGGTGCGCCGCCGGTGCTCGTCCAGCGAAGGCCCGGAGCCGATGCCGCGCAGCAGGTGCGGACCCACCGGCACCTCGACGAGCTGGCCGCCGGCCTCGCCGGAGGGACGCACGAGCAGGGGGCCGTTCACCGGCTGCCCTCGGTGACCGGCAGCCCGTTCGCGGACACCGTCCGGCGCCGACGTCGGCTGCGGAGACCGGCCAGGCCGAGACCGGCGAGCCGGACCAGCACGGCCAGCGCCACCGCGCCGACGCATACCGTCCCGGTGGTGCGGGCCCACGGCGTCGCGGCGTCGGTGCCGATCCCGAGCCCGTGCACGACCGACAGCACCCAGCAGGCGTAGGCCGACACGTGCACGATGCGCCACGTCCGGTGCGACAGGCGGGACCGCAGCAGGCTGGTCGCCACGACCACGAGGACCAGGTCGAACGCGACCGTGCCGAGTCCGAGCCACACGGGCCGGTACGTCGCGCCGTACGGCAGGAACGCCTGCCACCACCGGATGTCGACGTACTCGTCCACGACCGCGGTCGTCACGTGCGCGACGAGCAGTGCCGAGGCGATCAGACTCAGGTTCCGGTGGAGGGACTGGGTGAGGAACCGTGGCACGCGGGTGCCGGCGTCACCGTGGGTGGCGAGGACGCCGAGCACCGTGGTCAGGGTGAGCAGCACGAGGAGCACCACCCCGGTGCCCCGGTTGGCGTACCAGAGGAACGGGCCGTCGGTCATCAGCGTCTCCCGGGGGCGGTGAGGATGTCGGCGGGTGGCAGTGCGGGGCCCGGCCAGGAGCCGGTGAGAGCGAGCTCGCCGTGCCGCCCGACCAGGCGGGCGGTCACGCACCGCTGCTCGAGCCAGGGCACGGCCGCGGTGCCCAGCACCAGGGCGGCCGTGGTGGCCACGTTCGCGGCCACGCAGCTCGGGCCGGTGGCGGTCACGGTGCGCCAGTGCTCGTCGGTGGGACGGCCGGTGCGAGGGTCGACCAGGTGGTGCACGACGCGGCCCTGCGTGCGCCACCGACGGGCCAGGGTGCTCGAGGTCGCCAGCCCGCCGCCGCCGAGGTGGACCACCTGTGCGGCGTCGTCCGGGTCGTCCGGGTGCTCGCTCACCCGGATCGTCCAGTCCGGGCCGTGCCCCCTGGCCAGGTCGGTGACGGGGCCGTCGATCCGGATGTCGCCGCCGAGGCTGACCAGCACGTGGTCGCCGAGTGCGTCCACGACGCTGGCCGCGACCAGGTCGCTGGCCCAGGCCTTCGCGGTGGCCCCGAGGTCCAGCGCGACGCCGGCCGGCACCCGCAGCGCGCCCTCGGGGTCGAGACCGATCTCGCGCCAGCGGTCCCCGGCCGGACGTGGGGGCGGCGGTCCGGTGGGACGCTCCCGCCGGCGTACGACGTGCAGGTCGGCGTCGTACCCCAGCCGGACCAACGTCCGGCCCAGGCAGGGGTCGACGAGCCCGTCGGTGAGGTCGGCCGCCTCGACGGAGACCTGCACCGCGGCCACCAGCAGCGGATCCACGTCGGTCCACCGCCCGGGGCGGGTGTTCGCCCGGGTGAGGTCCGAGTCGTCGCGGAACCGGCTGCAGGTCCGGTCCACCTCGGCGAGCACCATCTCCGCGATCCGGCGGGCCTCCGGCAGGTGCCGCGGCTCACCGGTCGCGAGGTGCACGTAGGTGCCCAGGGCCGACCAGCTCTCGGCCCCGGCTGCCGGCTCATGGGTGCCCATGACGTCAGGAACCGCTGCTCGGGGCAGGGGCGGGTGCAGGCGCAGGTGCGGGGGCCCGGGGCGGCGACGGAGCCCGCGGGACCGTCGAGCCGCCGCCGGACCCGCCGCTCGGCGCGGAGGCCGCCGGGGCGGGTTGGTAGACCGGTGAGCTCACCGGCGCGCCGGCCCCAGCCGCGGCGACCCCGGCCCGGCTGGCCCGGTGCACCACGACGGTGCGGACGACGGTGCGCTGGGGGCGGGTCTTCACCAGAATGGTCAACGGGCTCCAGGGGATGCGCTGCGCCGCCCGGCTCGCGGTGGCGCGGGCGGCGGCGACCCGGAACGCGTCGGCCTCCTCCCGGGCCTGGTCGCGCAGCGCGGACTGGTGCGCGGCGAGACCGGTGGCGGCACCGGTCGCGGCGACGGAGCCGAACGTCGCGGCGCCGGTGAGGAGCGCGACGAGGTTCTTGTAGCGGTCCCGGGAGCTTGGCGTGTAGCGCATCTGGGTTCCCTCCGAGCGGCGTTCCGGTGCACCGAGTGTGTTCGGCGGCTCGAAAAGGCGGCCTCATCGTGGTGTTAAGAGCAGGTCAGGAATCCGCTCCTGGGAAGGGGTCGCGCGGGCCGGACCGGCTCCCTGCTTAGGAAAGGCTTGACGTTCCCACGACGCGGCCATAGGACGTGCGGCCGGAGACTGCGGTGTGCCCGAGGCACGGCCCGAGAACGATCGCATCCGAAGGGGAGTCCTCATGCGAGTGTCAGCCACGATCGTCGGCCTGGTGGGGGCGGTGGCGGGAACGGCCACGGCGGTCACCGGCTACCAGCACCTGGCCGCCGTCGACGAGATCACGCCCGCGGCGTCACCCGCGCTACCCGCCGTGGGCCGTCCCTTGCCGGCGGCGCCGCCGCGCATCCGGGTCCGGCTGGCCGACTGCGAGCCCCCTGCCAGGCTCATGCACGCCGCCTGCGTCACCGAGGTGACCCGCACGGTGGTGGTCCACGACCTGGTTCCCCCACAGCCGGCCAGCCCTCCGGCGCTCGTCCCCGCGGCACAGGCGGCACCCGCCGCGCCCCGTGCGGTCCGGCCCGCCGGCACGCGCCACCGTGCGGAGGCGCCGCGGGAGGACCGCGAGACCGGCCACGCCCTGAACCACGAGAGCGAGGATCAGTCCGTTCCCGAGCCCGGCGACGACTGACGGTGCGGCGCCTGCTCGCCCGCGGCCACCGGGGGCATCCGGACCTCCACCACGGTGCCCGCTCCGGCGGCGGACCGGATGCTCGTCTCGCCTCCGAACGCGGCGACCGACCGGCGGACGATCTGCAGCCCGAGACCGGTGGACCCCGGCCGGTCGGCCGGGGCCGCGGAGGGCGCGGGCAGGCCGGGGCCGTCGTCGGTGACCCGGAGCACGACGTCGGACGCGTCGGTGGCGAGGTCGATGCGGAACGGCGTGCCCTCGGGCGTGTGGGCGAACACGTTGTCCACCAGGATGTCGACGATGTCGCGCAGGTCCCCGGCATCCACGGCGACCGGTGGCGCAGCCGGCGTCACGTGGACCGAGACGGCTCGACCCTGGTCGTCCGAGAGCGCCGACCAGAACGCTGCGCGGTCCCGGACGACCTCGCCGGCGTCACAGGCGGCCTGCATGTTGTGGCGGACCGGGCGCCGCGCCTCTTTCACGATGGCATCGATCGTGCGCTGCAGGTTCCCGATGTGTCCCTGGAGTCGTTCGGAGAGGTCGGGGTCGGTCACCGCGTCGGCGTCGAGCCGCAGCGCGGTCACCGGTGTCCGCAGCCGGTGCGAGAGGTCGCCCACCGCTGCCCGCTCCGCCGCGAGCAGCTCGGTGATGCGCTCCGCCAGCCGGTTGAGCGCCTCCCCGAGCTCCCGCGTCTCCGGTGGTCCGGCGGGGGTCGCGCGAGCGTCGAGCTCCCCGTCGCGCAGCCGGTGGGCCACACCGGCCAGCGCCGTGACCGGGGTGCTCACCCGTCGGCCCAGGCGGTCCGCGATCACGATCGAGGCGGTGAGCAGCAGCACCCCCAGGAGAGCGATCCCGACCCAGGCGCGCGTCACGCCGCGGTGCAGCACGTCGGCCCCGACCGTCGTACGCACCACGTCGGTGCCGCTCGCGGTGACCACCGGGACCAGCACCTCACCCCCGGCGCCGTCCACCCGGGTGAAGGCGGCGCCGCCGCGGGCCCGCTGCACCGCGGGATCCTGCGCCATCGCCGTGGCCGGCGCCCCGAGCACGCGACCGTCCGCGGTCAGCACGCTGGTCACAGCCGGCTCGCGTTCCTCGACCGCGTCGATGAGCCGGCCCAGCCGCGGGTCGTCGTTCAGCCCGGAGACCAGGATCGCCACGTTCCGCGCCTCCTGGTTGGCGCTCGCCATGCCGCGGTCCTCGGCCATCGTCCGCACGAGCAGGCACAGGGGGATCACGAAGGCGAGGACGACCGCTGATGTGGTGGCGGCCACCAGCCACGCGACCCGGCGCCGCATCAGGCCTCGCCGGTCGCCCGCGGGTCGACGAGGCGTACGCCGACGCCGCGGACCGTGTGCAGGTAGCGCGGCTCGGCCGCCGACTCGCCGAGCTTGCGGCGCAGCCACGACAGGTGCACGTCCACGGTGCGCTCGCCCCCGCCGTACGCCTGCTGCCACACCTCGGAGAGCAGCTGTCGCTTGGACATCACCTGACCGGCGCGGGACGCGAGCGCGAGCAGCAGGTCGAACTCCTTGCGGGACAGGTCCACCACGCGGCCGTCCAGGTGCACGGTGCGGGCACCCGGGTCGATCTCGAGCCCGCCGACCACGAGAGGGCCCTCGTCGGACGGGCCGCCGCCCCGGCGCAGGACCGCCCGCATCCGGGCCGCGAGCTGGTCCAGCCCGAACGGCTTGACCACGTAGTCGTCGGCGCCGGAGTCGAGGGCCCGGACCACGAGGCCGTCGTCGTCCTGCGCGGTGACGACGATGACCGGGATCTCGCCGAGACCGCGCAGCATCGCGAGCACCTGCAGGCCGTCGATGTCGGGGAGGCCGAGGTCGAGCAGCACCACGTCCGGCTCGGCCCGGACCACGAGCTCGAGGGCCGCGAGCCCGGACTCGGCGACGGTGACGGTGTGCCCGCGCTCCCGCAGCCCGCGGGTGAGGGCGGTCCGGATCCCCGGGTCGTCCTCGACCACCAGGATGCTCGTCATGGCGGCACGCTACGCCTGGTCGCACCCACCAGGGCCCGATCCGGTGGGAGAGTGGGCCGATGAGCAGACGGTCGCTCCTCGTCGGCGTGCTGGCGTGGCTCGCCGTGGTCGTGGTGACCTCCGTGATCACCTGGACGGTCATCGACGCGGCGGGACAGCAGGTGCTGACCACCTCCGATCTGCCCACGCAGGCCCGCCCACCCGAGCCGGACACCCGGATCGACGTGCCGACACAGTCCCCGGCTCCCCGGGGGTCGCGGAGCCCGCACGCCTCGCCGTCACGACCGCCGTCCTCGCCTCGCGTTCCGACCTCGGGCCCCGCCGCGCCACCCTCGTCGTCCGCGCCGCGCACGCCGACCCCCACGCACAGTGCCCCGTCCCAGCCGGCGCAGCCGCAGCAGTCGCCGGACCGCTCGGTGCAGCGGACCTGGCAGGGGGGGCCGGGAACGACGACCGTCCGCTGCTCCGGCAGCCGGGCCTCCCTGCAGTCGGCCACCCCCAACGACGGCTACCGGGTCGAGGTCGGTGGCCGCGGACCGGGGGAGGTCGAGGTGACCTTCCAGGGCGGCGGCCGGCAGGTGCAGGTCACGGCGGTCTGCGTGTCCGGCGGGCCCCGGTTCTCCACCGAGACCGAGACCTCCGACGACTGACGCCGGCCGGTCTGCCTCGCCGGGCCGGGCAGGCCTCTGGCACGACCCCGCGGAGGGGGTCATCGTGGCTCGACCGACGGACGGCCGGATCGGGGAGTGCTGCCCTCGGGGCTCGCTCAGAACGCGAGCAGCCGCTCGCACTCGGAGACGAGCCGTTGCCGCAGGGGTGCCCCGCGCTCGGCGAAGGCGCGCTGCGCGGCGACGTACTCCGCCTTGCCCGCCGGGGTCTCGACGGCGACGGGGGAGTAGCCGAGGTCGGAGAGGTCGTACGGCGAGGCGCGCATGTCGAGGACCCGGATGTCGCGGGCCAGCTCGAAGCAGTCGGCCACGAGCTCCGACGGCACCAGCGGGGTCAGCCGGAACGCATGCTTGTAGAGATCCATGCCGGCGTGCAGGCAGCCCGGCTGCTCGAACGCGGCCCGGTCGTCGCGCTGCGGCTGCAGGGTGTTGCGCGGGCGGGCGTCGTCGGTGAAGAACCGGAACGCGTCGAAGTGCGAGCAGGCGATCCGGTGCGACTCGACGACCCCGTCGGTGCCGGTGGTGCCGAGCCGCAGCGGCCAGGCCGCGTGGCGCACGTCGTCCTGCGGCAGCCGGTAGACCATCGCCCACTCGTGCATGCCGAAGCACCCGAGCTGCGGCGGTCGCGCGGCGGTCGCGGTCAGCAGTGCGTGCAGCGACTCGACCAGCGGCTGCTGTGACACGAGGTGCGCACGCGTCACGGCAGCAACCTCGCCGCCGGCCGGGCCAGCGACCACGTCGTACCCCTTCAGGTCGGCATACGTCGACCCGTCGGCGAGTCCGGTGCCGTAGCCGGGGTGCCACCGCCGCAGGGCCGCCGGACGTTGCGCGTAGTAGGTGAACAGGAAGTCCTCGACCGGATGCGGGACCCCGGCCTTGCGTCGCGCGAGGTGCGGCTGGACCCACGCGTCCACACGCGCCTCGTGCGTCGCACGCCGGGCCGACCAGGCGGGCTCGTCGAGGACGGCGAGAGTCGTCACGTCGAGGGTTTCCACACCTGCCAGGGTAGGCACCGGCGGACGCCCGCCTCGCCGGTAGGCTCACGACGTGCGTATCGCAAGGTTCACCACCGGTGACGAGCCCCAGTACGGCGTGATCACCGGGGACGTCGACGAGCTCGGCATCCCCGCTGACGACGCGAAGATCGTCGCGCTCGCCGGCGACCCGCTCTACGTCGGGGTGCAGCTGACCGACACCGAGATCCCGCTGGCGGACGTGCGGCTGCTCGCACCGGTCATCCCGCGCAGCAAGGTGGTGGGCATCGGCAGGAACTACGCCGCGCACGCCGCCGAGATGGGCGGTGACGTGCCCACCGAGCCGCTGATGTTCCTCAAGCCGAACACCTCGGTCGTCGGTCCCGGCGACCCGGTGTTCTACCCGCGGCAGTCCTCCGAGGTGCACTACGAGGGCGAGCTCGCTGTGGTGATCGGCCGCATCTGCCGCGACGTCGCACCCGAACGGGTCGCCGACGTGATCTACGGCTACACCGTGGCCAACGACGTGACCGCCCGGGACCTGCAGCGCGGCGACGTCCAGTTCACCCGGGCCAAGGGCTTCGACTCGTTCTGCCCGCTCGGCCCGTGGATCGAGACCGAGCTCGACACCTCCGACCTCAAGGTCACCACGCACCTCAACGGCGACCTGGTGCAGGACGGCACGACCAAGGACATGGTGTTCGACGTGCCCGCGCTCGTCGCCTACGTGTCGAGCGTGATGACCCTGCTTCCCGGCGACGTGATCCTCACCGGCACCCCCGAGGGTGTCGGTCCCATGAACGTCGGCGACGAGGTCGAGGTCACCGTCGCCGGCATCGGCTCCCTGACCAGCAAGGTGGTTTCCCGTGACTGACGCATCCGCGTCGAACGTCCGTGTTCGTTTCTGTCCGTCCCCGACCGGCAGCCCGCACGTCGGCCTGGCCCGCACGGCCCTGTTCAACTGGGCGTTCGCACGACACCACGGCGGCACCTTCGTGTTCCGCATCGAGGACACCGACGCGGCACGCGACTCGCAGGAGTCCTACGACACGCTGCTCGAGGTGATGCGCTGGCTCGGCTTCGACTGGGACGAAGGCCCCGAGGTCGGTGGCGACCACGGTCCCTACCGGCAGTCCGAGCGCTACGACATCTACGCCGACGTCGCCGCCCGGCTGCTCGTGGCTGGTCGCGCCTATCACTGCTACTGCTCCGCCGAGGAGCTCGACGAGCGCAACCAGAAGGCCCGTGCCGAGGGGCGCGCCCCCGGGTACGACGGACACTGCCGCGCGCTCACGGCCGAGCAGGTAGCGGCCTACGAGGCGGAGGGGCGCAAGCCCGCGCTGAGGTTCCGGATGCCCGACCGGGCGGTCACGTTCACCGACCTGGTCCGCGGTGACATCACCTTCCAGCCCGAGAACGTCCCGGACTACGTGCTGGTGCGGGCCAACGGGCACCCGCTCTACACGCTGGTCAACCCGGTCGACGACGCGCTCATGGAGATCACCCACGTGCTGCGCGGCGAGGACCTGCTGTCCTCGACGCCGCGGCAGATCGCGCTCTACGACGCGCTGCGCGAGGTCGGGGTGACCGACCGGGAGGCTCCCGCGTTCGGCCACCTGCCCTACGTCATGGGCCAGGGCAACAAGAAGCTCTCCAAGCGCGACCCGGAGGCCAACCTGCTCGGCTACCGCGACCGCGGCTTCCTCCCCGAGGGGCTGCTGAACTACCTGGCCCTGCTCGGATGGGCGATCGCGGAGGACCGGGACATCTTCTCCATGGACGAGATGGTCGCGGCGTTCCAGCTGGAGCGGGTCAACCCCAACCCGGCCCGCTTCGACCTGAAGAAGGCCGAGGCCATCAACGCCACGCACCTGCGGGCGCTGAGCATCCCCGACCTCACCGAGCGGATGATCCCCTACCTCCAGACCGCCGGGGTGCTGCCGGAGCGGGTCACCGCCGAGCAGCGGGAGCTGCTGGAGAAGGCCGCGCCGCTGGTGAACGAGCGGATGACCACGCTGGGGGAGTCGGTGGACATGCTCGGCTTCCTGTTCGTCGACGAGGCGACCTTCGAGCACGACCCGGCCGATGCCGCCAAGCTGCTCGACGAGTCCGGTCGCGGCGTCGTCAAGGCGGCCCACGACGCGCTCGCGGAGCTGACCACCTGGGACACCGCGGCGATCGAGGAGGCCCTGCGCACCGCGCTCGTCGAGGGGCTGGGGCTCAAGCCCCGCAACGCCTTCGGGCCGGTGCGGGTGGCCATCACCGGACGGAAGGTGTCGCCGCCGCTGTTCGAGTCGCTGGAGCTGCTCGGACGGGAGCGTTCGCTGCAGCGCCTCGCGAGCGCACAGAACGTGAGTGCCTGAGTGAGACGGGTGAGGGGATGACCGAGCAGGATCCGGATCGGGAGCACGGCTCCGGACCGTCGTGGCCGGCGCCTCCCGCGCCCCAGGGCCCGCCTCCGGGCTGGTCCGCACCCCCCGCGCCCGGCTACGGGTCACCCGTGGCCGGGTACGCAGCACCCCCGCCCGGCTACACGGCCTACCGGCCGCGGCCCACGGTGCCCGCCTTCCCGCACGCCGAGCCACAGCCCTACCACCAGATGCTGCGCACCTGGACCTACGAGTGGTGGAAGCCGGTCGTGGGGATCATGATCGCCCTGGCCGGCATGCTGATCATCGCGCCGCTCGTGCTGCTGCCGGTGCTCGCGATCGGCGTCGCCCTCGAGGGCGGCCCGTTCTGGCAGAGCTTCCAGGACGCCGCGACCTTGAAGGTGGTCACCCCGGCGACGTTGTTCTACCTCAACGTGGTGCTCGGCTCGATGATCCTGGTCACCTGGTTCATCATCCGGGTCGTGCACCGGATGCGGCCGCGGTGGCTGGCGTCCGTCGTACCCAAGATGCGGTGGAGGTTCTTCGCTGTCTGCCTGGGCATCGCCGTGGTCGCGCTGCTCGCGCAGATCCTGGTCGGCATGGTGATCCCCGGCGGCTCCGAGGGAGAGCTCACCGGCAAGATGAACGACTTCACCACCACCACCGCGATCAGCGCGCTCGTGGTGCTGCTCACCACACCGTTCCAGGCCGCGGGGGAGGAGTACCTCTTCCGGGGCTACCTCCTGCAGGCCGTGGGGTCGCTGTTCCGCAACCGCTGGGTGGCGATCCTGACCACGGCGACCCTGTTCGCGCTCGCGCACGGGGCACAGAACTTCCCCTTGTTCTTCGACCGGTTCGCCTTCGGGCTGATCGCCGGCTGGCTGGTCACCATGACCGGTGGCCTCGAGGCGGGGATCGCGCTGCACATCCTGAACAACTTCCTGGCCTTCGGTCTGGCGCTGACCTTCGGTGACCTGTCGGAGACGCTGAACGTCTCGGAGGTGAGCTGGTGGAACATCGTGCTGACCATCACACAGTCGGCCGTGTACGCCGGTCTGGTCCTCCTCGTGGCCCGGCGGATGGGGCTGCAGACGCGCACCCGACCGCCCGCACCGGAGCCCGACGCGGCGTCGTCCACCGACCTCGCAACCGCCTGACGTGAGGGTTCTCACGCCTCGTCGAGGGGCAGGCGTGAGGGCCCGTCCCGCGTTTTGGCGGCGAGGTGCCGGACGTGTATTCTCGTCCGGGCTTCGCAAGGAGCACATCCCATGGGGTATGGGGTAATTGGCAGCCCGACTGGTTCTGGTCCAGTTAGTCTAGGTTCGAGTCCTAGTACCCCAGCGAGCAACACCAGCAGCACCGATTGGACGCTCTTCTCCAGCTCACGCTAGAGTTTCGTCCGCCTTGCCCCCGTTGTGTAGTGGCCTAGCACGCCGCCCTCTCAAGGCGGTAGCGCCGGTTCGAATCCGGTCGGGGGTACCACGCAGGAACGAGGACCGGTCTCACCCGAGGCCGGTCCTCGTCTCGTTTTCCGGGGCGGCACGGTGGTGTCCGATTTCCGCTAGCAACCGCGGAGGCGGTGCGGCAGGATCGACGGCATGGACATCGAGGACACCGAGGCCTGCTACCGGGCGGTGAAGAGCCGGGACCGGCGGTTCGACGGGGTGTTCTACACCGGTGTCACGTCCACCGGCATCTACTGCCGGCCGTCGTGCCCGGCGATCACGCCCGCGAAGCGGAACGTCACGTTCCACCGGACCGCGGCCGCCGCGCAGGCGGCCGGCTTCCGGGCCTGCAAGCGCTGCCTGCCGGACGCGACACCGGGCTCCCCGGACTGGGACGTCGCCGCCGACACCGCCGGTCGCGCGATGCGGCTGATCGCCGACGGTGTCGTGGAGCGCGAGGGGGTCGACGGGCTCGCGTCCCGGGTCGGCTACACCTCGCGGCACCTGCACCGGCTGCTGTCCTCCGAGCTCGGCGCCGGGCCGCTCGCGCTGGCCCGTGCGCGCCGTGCGCAGAACGCCCGGATCCTGATCGAGACCACCCCGATGGCGTTCGCCGACGTCGCGTTCGCGGCCGGGTTCGCGAGCATCCGGCAGTTCAACGACACGATCCGCGAGGTCTACGCGAGCACCCCCAGCCAGCTGCGCGGACGCTCCCGAGGACCGCGTACGACGACCGGCCGGATCGAGCTGCGGCTGCCCGTGCGGGCGCCGTACGCCGGCCGGGAGGTGCTGCGCTTCCTCGCCGCCCACCTGGTGCCCGGGGTGGAGCAGAGCGGCCCCGACTGGTACGCCCGGACCCTGGCCCTGCCGCACGGCCACGGGCACGTGCGGCTGACCTTCCCGGACGGACGTCCCGACGACGTCGAGGTGGGCACGACGTTCGTGCGCTGCCTGCTGGTCGTCGAGGACCTGCGTGACGTCGGCGCCGCCGTCGAGCGGTGCCGCCGCCTGCTGGACGCCGACTGCGACCCGGTCGCCGTCGCCGACGGGCTCGCAGAGGACCCGCGGATGGCGGGGCTCGTGCGCCGGCGTCCGGGACTGCGGGTGCCCGGCAGCGTCGACGGCGACGAGATCGCGATCCGCGCCGTGATCGGACAGCAGATCTCGCTGGCCGGGGCCATCTCGCTCGGGGGCAAGCTCGTGGACCGGTTCGGCGCCACCACCTCCGGCCCCGCGCCGTACGACGGGCCGGGCCGGCTGTTCCCGAGTGCCGAGGTGCTCGCGGAGGCGGACCCCGACGACCTGCCGATGCCCCGCGCCCGGGGCCGCGCGCTCGTCGGTCTCTGCCGGGCCCTGGCTGCCGGAGAGGTGCCCCTGGACCGCAGCGCCGACCGTGCCGACGTGCGGGCCCGGTTGCTGGCCCTGCCCGGCATCGGGCCGTGGACGGCCGACTACGTGGCGCTGCGGGCTCTCGGCGACCCCGACGTGTTCCTCCCCACCGACGTGGGCGTGCGCCGTGCGCTCGTCGACGGGGGAGCCGACCCCGGCCGGGTGGCGGAGCTCAGCGAACGCTGGCGACCCTGGCGCTCCTACGGCCTCATGCACCTGTGGTCGACGCTCGACCTGCAGCCGACCCGACGTACCCTTCCCACCAGCAAGGAGAACTGACATGTGGACCTTGGTCGACTCACCCGCAGGACCCATCCGGGTGATCGCGCACCGTGACGCCGTGACCGCGATCGAGTTCACCGCCGAGCCGCCGGACGACGCCTCGCCGCGCTCGTCCATGCGCGTCGCCGCAGAGCGGTCGGCCGGCCGCCCGGTCGGGGAACGAGCGGACGACGACCCGCTGCTCGTCGAGGCCAGGCGCCAGCTCGAGGCCTACTTCGCCGGCGACCTGAAGGAGTTCGACCTCCCGCTGCGTCCGGACGGCACCGCCTTCCAGCAGCGGGTGTGGACGGAGCTGCAGAACATCGGCTACGGAGAGACCGCGTCGTACGGCGAGATCGCGGCACGTCTCGGCCTGACGGCGGGGGCGTCCCGGGCGGTGGGTGCGGCGAACGGACGCAACCCGATCGGGATCGTCATCCCGTGTCACCGGGTGGTCGGCAGCAGCGGCTCGCTGAGCGGCTACGCCGGCGGCGTCGAGCGCAAGAAGCTGCTGCTCGACCTGGAGACCGGCGCGCTGTTCTAGCCGGCCGGGCGGCGCAACGGCTACTCGGCAGCGCGGCGCAGGGACTCGGAGAGGCGCTCGGCGGCGGCGAGCACGGCCGGTGCGTGCATCCGGCCGGGCTGGCGGGAGAGCCGTTCGAGCGGCCCGGACACCGAGACGGCCGCGATGATCTTGCCGGAGGGGGACCGGATCGGTGCGGACACCGACGCCACGCCCTGCTCGCGCTCACCCACCGACTGGGCCCACCCGCGCCGCCGGATGCCGGCGAGCGCGGTGGCGGAGAAGGCGGCGTTCTGCAGGCCCCGGTGCATCCGCTCCGGGTCCTCCCAGGCGAGCAGGATCTGCGCGGCCGAGCCGGCGCGCATGGTCAGCTGCGAGCCGACCGGGATGGTGTCGCGCAGGCCCGAGGGGCGCTCGGCGGCGGCGACACACACGCGGTAGTCGCCCTGGCGCCGCCACATCTGCGCGGACTCGCCGGTGATGTCGCGCAGCCGGGCGAGCACCGGTCCGGCCGCGGCGAGCAGCCGGTCCTCGCCGGCCGCCGCAGACAGCTCCGCGAGACGGGGGCCGAGGACGAAGCGGCCCTGCATGTCACGGGCCACCAGCCGGTGGTGCTCCAGCGCCACGGCGAGCCGGTGCGCGGTCGGCCGCGCCAGCCCGGTGCCCGCGACGAGACCGGCCAGCGTGGCCGGTCCGGCCTCGAGGGCCGAGAGAACGAGGGCCGCTTTGTCGAGCACGCCGACTCCGCTAGAGTTGTCCATACTCTGATAATGCCGTCTCACATTCTGGATTGCAAGTCGTAGTGAACCACTCGACCGGTCCAACCTGAGACCACGAGCGAGCAGCAGAGCCGCACGTCAAACCCGAGAAGTCAGGAGAGGTCATGGGCAGGACCCTGAGCGAGAAAGTGTGGGACGAGCACGTCGTCCGGAGCGCGCCGGGAGAGCCCGACCTCCTCTACATCGACCTGCACCTGATCCACGAGGTCACCTCGCCGCAGGCCTTCGAGGGCTTGCGGCTGGCCGACCGCACCGTACGGCGCCCGGACCTGACCCTCGCGACCGAGGACCACAACGTCCCGACGGTCGACTGGGACAAGCCGATCGCCGACCCGGTCTCGCGCACCCAGGTCGAGACGCTGCGCACCAACGCCGCGGAGTTCGGCGTCCGCCTGCATCCCCTCGGCGACGTCGAGCAGGGGATCGTGCACGTCGTCGGTCCGCAGCTCGGTCTCACCCAGCCCGGCATGACGATCGTGTGCGGTGACTCGCACACCTCCACGCACGGCGCGTTCGGTGCCATCGCGTTCGGCATCGGCACCAGCGAGGTCGAGCACGTGCTCGCCACCCAGACGCTGATGCAGGCCCGGCCGAAGACGATGGCGGTCACCGTCAACGGGTCGCTGCCGGACGGCGTCACCGCCAAGGACCTGGTGCTCTCCCTGATCGCGCACACCGGCACCGGTGGCGGCCAGGGCTACATCGTGGAGTACCGCGGCCCGGCCATCGAGGAGCTCTCGATGGAGGCCCGGATGACGATCTGCAACATGTCCATCGAGTGGGGGGCGAAGGCCGGACTGATAGCGCCCGACCAGACCACCTTCGACTACATCGAGGGTCGCCCCGAAGCGCCGACGGGCGCGGACTGGGACGCCGCCGTCGAGCACTGGAAGACACTGGTCACCGACGAGGACGCCGGCTTCGACAAGGAGATCGTGCTCGACGCCTCGCAGATGACGCCGTTCGTCACCTGGGGCACCAACCCGGGACAGGGCGTGCCGCTCGGCGCGAACGTCCCGAACCCGTCCGACTTCGAGGCCGAGGGCGACCAGGTCGCCGCCGAGAAGGCCTTGGAGTACATGGGTCTCGAGGCCGGCACCCCGATGCGTGAGATCAAGGTCGACACGGTGTTCGTCGGCTCGTGCACCAACGGCCGGATCGAGGACCTGCGTGCGGCAGCCGAGGTGGTCAAGGGTCGCCATGTCGCGTCGGACACCCGGCTGCTCGTCGTACCGGGCTCGGTGCGCGTGCGCCTGCAGGCCGAGGAGGAGGGCCTCGACGTGATCTTCAAGGAGGCCGGCGGCGAGTGGCGCGGCGCGGGCTGCTCGATGTGCCTGGGCATGAACCCCGACCAGCTCGAGCCGGGGGAGCGCAGCGCGTCCACGTCCAACCGGAACTTCGAGGGCAGGCAGGGCAAGGGCGGCCGCACGCACCTCGTGTCGCCGCTGGTCGCCGCGGCCACGGCGGTCACCGGCACGCTCGCCTCGCCCGCCGACCTGCCCCCGCTGGCCGACGCGTCGGTCGCGCCCGTCGAGACCACGGAGGTCTGACATGGAGAAGTTCACCCAGCACACCGGCACCGGCCTGCCGCTGCGCCGCAGCAACGTCGACACCGACCAGATCATCCCGGCGGTCTACCTCAAGCGTGTCACTCGCACCGGCTTCGAGGACGGGCTGTTCGCGGCCTGGCGCAAGGACCCGCAGTTCGTGATCAACCGTCCGGAGTACGCCGGCGCGACCGTGCTCGTCGCCGGTCCGGACTTCGGCACCGGCTCGTCGCGTGAGCATGCAGTGTGGGCGTTGATGGACTACGGCTTCAAGGTCGTGCTGTCGAGCCGGTTCGCGGACATCTTCCGGGGCAACTCCGGCAAGGCCGGGCTGGTCGCAGCCCAGGTGACGCAGGACGTCGTCGAGCAGCTGTGGAAGCTGATCGAGGCCGACCCGACGACCCAGGTCGTGGTCGACCTGCAGGAGCGGACGATCCAGGCCGGCGCCCTCACCGCGCCGTTCGAGATCGACGACTACACACGCTGGCGGCTGCTCGAAGGGCTCGACGACATCGGCATCACCTTGTCGCACGAGGACGACATCGCGACGTACGAGTCGTCGCGGCCGTCCTGGAAGCCCGCGACCTTGTGACCTGAGGCCGTGCAGAACAGCCTTCTTCTCAAGCGCCATTGCAGAGTTTTGCCACATATGCAAGGGAAAACCGCGTGTGGTGATTGTGACAACGTCCACTTTTCCCTAGCGTGCCAAGCAGAAGTCGAGCAAGGGCTCGACCCTGGACAGGTTCACGGAAGGGAAGCTTGTGAACAAGAGTCAGTTGATCGACACCCTCGCTGCTCGCTTTGAGGGCAACCGCAAGCAGGCTGCTCACGCGCTCGAGTCGGTGCTCGACACCATCACCCGCGAGGTCGCCAAGGGCGAGAAGGTCGCCATCACGGGCTTCGGTTCCTTCGAGAAGCGCGTCCGTGACGCCCGCTGGGTGCGCAACCCGCGCACCGGCGAGCGCATCAAGGCCAAGAAGACCGCGATCCCGAAGTTCAGCGCGGGTGCGGACCTCAAGGCCGTCGTCTCCGGTGCCAAGAAGCTGCCGAAGCTGACGCTGGCGGCTGCTGCTTCGGGCGCCAAGGCGGCCGGCGGTGCGGCCAAGAAGGCGCCGGCGAAGAAGGCTGCCACGAAGGCGACGACGGCGACGAAGGCGCCGGCCAAGAAGGCTGCCACCGCCGCGAAGTCGACGACGGCCAAGAAGGCGCCGGCCAAGAAGACCGCCACGAAGACGACGGCGGCCGCGAAGAAGGCGCCGGCGACCAAGACGGCCGCCAAGAAGGCGCCGGCCAAGAAGACCGCCACGAAGGCGACGACGGCCGCCAAGACGACGGCCGCCAAGACGACGGCTGCGAAGAAGGCCCCGGCCAAGAAGACCGCCGCCAAGAAGGCGCCGGCCAAGAAGACCACGGCGAAGAAGACCGCCAAGAAGTCCTGACCCACCGCTTCGACACGTGGGGCCTGCCCGCAGGGGCAGGCCCTTCGTCGTGTCCGGGACCTGTCAGGTCAGCGTCAGGATCTGCACCCCGACGATGCGCAGGCCGGCTCCGGAGCCGGTGGTCTCCAGCCGCACCCGCTGGCCGGGGCGTAGCAACCGCAGCCGGCTGCCGGCCAGTGCTTCGCCCGCGAACGGCACCTCGAGGCCGTCGTCGAGCAGCACCTTGCCGTCGTGCGTGGTCGCGTCGAACGCGGAGACCGTGCCCTGCATGGCGTCGAGCCTAGGGCACCTGGAGACCGAGGACGGTGGCCACCAAGGACGTACGACGTCCGACACCGAGGCGCATCGCCTCGGCCAGGTCGTCGCGGTCGTCCACGTCACGCCGCAGGGACGGTACGTCGACCCCGTCGACCTCGTGCGCACCCGCGTCGAGGTGCCGCTGTCGCGACCCGGGGCCGAACGCCGGCCGGAACGTCTCCAGCGTCGGGGCGACCACGGCCGTCGTACCCACGCCCTGCCGGTCGGCCACGAACGACATCGCGTCCGGGTCGCACGCGTCCAGTGCGGTGGCCAGCTCCTCGGGACGCAGCGCCGGGAGGTCCGCGCACAGGGCGACGAGCCGCAGCTCGGGGTGACGGCGGTGCATCTCCGCGGCCGCGAGCAGCAGCGTGCGGTTCAGGTCGTCGGTGGTGCCGTCCGGGATGACCTCGACACCGAGGTCGACCAGCCCGCGGGCCAGCTCGTGGTCGTCGGTGACCACGAGGACCCGGTCCACCGAGCGGCAGGCGAGCGCGGCGGTCACGGTGTCCACGGCGAAGGCCGTCGCCAGGTCGCGACGGGCGTCGTCGCCGAGGTCACGCAGCCGGGACTTCGCGACGGCCGGCGGCTTGACCGGCACCAGCACGGCGTACCGGTGCGTCGGGGACACGGTCGGGAGGGCGGACATCAGGAGAATCCTGCCAGGTCCGCGCGCGGCCGGCGGCGGGCGTCCGCGTCCCGACGGCGCAGATGCGGCATGCTGTGCGCGGGTAACCTCACCGCCAGACGGACGGTGGGCCGATCAGGAATCGAGGACGACGTGGCGAACCCGCGCAGGCTCCAGCAGCGCAAGGGCTGGGCCTTCGGCTTCTGCGTCGCCGTTCTCGAACCGCTCCTCCTGCTGCTGACCAAGCGTCGGTGGCAGGGCGGCGAGAACATCCCGGCCACGGGCGGCTGCGTCCTGGCGGTGAACCACGTCTCCTACCTCGACCCGCTCACCTGCACGCACTTCGTCTACGCGTGGGGCCGGATCGTGCGGTTCCTCGCCAAGGCCGAGATGTTCGACGTGCCGGTCGTCGGACGCATCGTGCGCAGCGCCAAGCAGATCCCGGTGCACCGGCTGACCACGGACGCGTCGCTGTCGCTCAGCGCCGCCGTCGACGCGGTGCGGGCCGGCGAGTGCGTGGTCGTCTACCCCGAGGGGACGATCACCCGCCAGCCCGACCTGTGGCCGATGACCGGGCGGACCGGTGCCGCACGCATCGCGCTCGCGGCCGGTGTCCCGGTGATCCCCGTCGCGCAGTGGGGCGCGAACCACATCCTCCCGCCGTACGAGAAGCGCTTCCGGCTGTTTCCCCGCAAGACCATCTTCATGTCCGCCGGCAGCCCGGTCGAGCTGGACGACCTGCGTGACCAGCCGATGACCCCCGAGGTGCTGCGGGTGGCGACGAACCGCATCATGGACGACGTGACCACGCTCCTCGAAGGCATCCGCGGCGAGCGGGCGCCCGCGCAACGGTTCGACCCACGCACCGTCGGCGTACGCGAGATCGGCAACCCCTACAAGAATCAGCAGCGCCGGAAGAGGAGACGTGCATGACCAAGGTGGCGGTGTTCGGAGCCGGCTCGTGGGGTACGGCGTTCTCGGTCGTGCTCGCCGACGCCGGCAACGACGTGACGTTGTGGGCACGGCGTGAGGAGCTGTGCGCGACGATCAACGAGAAGCGCGAGAACACCGACTACCTCCCGGGCATCGAGCTGCCTGCGTCGGTCAGCGCCACGCACGACCCGGAGCGGACGCTGGCCGGTGCCGAGTTCGTGGTGTTCGCGGTGCCGTCCCAGTCGTTCCGGCAGAACCTCAGCCAGTGGGTCGACATCATTCCGCGGGACGCACTGCTCGTGTCGCTGATGAAGGGCGTCGAGCTCGGGTCCCTGAAGCGGATGAGCGAGGTGATCGCCGAGGTCACCGGCGCCGGCTCCGAGCGGATCGGCGTGGTCAGCGGGCCGAACCTGGCCGCGGAGATCGCCCGCCGCGAGCCGGCGGCCAGCGTGGTGGCGTGCACCGACGAGGAGAACGTCAAGCGGCTGCGGGCGCTCTGCCACTCCGCGACGTTCCGGCCCTACTCCAGCCCCGACGTCGTCGGGTGCGAGCTCGGCGGCGCCTACAAGAACGTCATCGCACTGAGCGTCGGGATGGCGGTCGGGCTCGGCTTCGGTGACAACACCACCGCCTCGGTGATCACCCGGGGCCTCGCCGAGATCGCCCGGTTGGCGACCGCGTTCGGAGCGGACCCGATGACGCTGATGGGGCTGGCCGGCCTGGGTGACCTCGTCGCCAGCTGCTCCTCGCCGCTGTCGCGCAACCGGACCTTCGGGGAGAAGCTCGGCCGGGGGATGACGACCGAGGAGATCACCGCCTCGACGCGGCAGGTGGCCGAGGGCGTCAAGTCGTGCTCCTCGCTGCTCGCGCTCGCCCAGCAGGCGGACGTCTACGCGCCGATCGTCGAGGCGGTGCACGGCGTCGTCGAGGGGGAGATGACCGCCGCGGACATGCTCACCACCTTGATCTCCCGGGAGACCAAGCACGAGCGTGACTGACGGCCGTCCGGCCGCGTCGTGCCCGGCTAGCCCGGTCGCTCGCCGGTGAGGTCGTCCAGCGCGGTCGCGAGGTCGCTCCACAGGTCGTCGACGTCCTCGATGCCGACCGACATCCGGACCAGGCCCTCGGGGATGGTGGCCGGCTCGGTCTTCCACCGCCGCCGCCGCTCGAACGTCGACTCCACGCCGCCCAGGCTGGTGGCGTGCACCCACAGCTTCGTCTTGCGGGTGAGCAGGTCCGCGGCCAGTGCGCCCTGGTCCAGGACGACCGAGATGATCGCGCCGAAGCCCGGGTAACGGACCTCGCCGACCGCCGGGTGCCCGTCGAGCCGCCGCACCAGCTCCTTCGCGTTGGCCTGGGCCCGGTCCAGCCGCACGTGCAGCGTCCGCAGGCCCCGCAGCGCGAGCCAGGTCTCGAACGTCCCGGGCGTCGCGCCGGTCATGTCGCGACGCTTCTTGAGCACGTCGTACAGCTGCTCGTCCCGGGTCACCACCGCACCGAGCAGCACGTCACTGTGCCCGGCGATGAACTTGGTTGCGGAGTGCACGACGAGGTCGGCGTGCAGCGTCAACGGCTGCTGCAGCAGGGGAGTGGCGAAGGTGTTGTCCACCACGACGTAGGCGCCGGCCTCGTGCGCGGCGGTGACGATCGGCGGGATGTCCGCGACCTCCAGCGCGGGGTTGGTCGGCGACTCCAGCCAGACCAGCGCTGCGTCCTCGCACGCCTTCACGACCGCGTCGGTGTCGGTGATGTCGACGAGCAGCACCTTGATCCGGCCGCGGGCCTCCAGGTCGGCCATCTGCATGATGCTGCCGTTGTAGGCGTGCCGCGGTGCCACGACCGTCGCTCCCTGGCCGACCAGGTCCAGGATCGTCGCGACCGCGGCGAGGCCGGACGCGAACGCCAGGCAGCGGCCGCCCTCGAGGTCGCCGAGCGCCTGCTCGAACGCCGACCAGGTCGGGTTGCCGTAGCGGCCGTACTCCACGTCCCCGCCCGCGACGTACGTCGAGGCCATCGTCAGCGGCTCGTTGAGCGGGTTGTCCGGGTCGTGCGGGGGGCGTCCGGACGTCACGACGACGGTGGCGGGGCGGTAGGCCGGCTGGTCGGGGGAACGGTCGGAAGACATGCGCCCAGCGTAGGTCCGGGGAGCCCTGCCCGGCCGGGTAGGGTCGGGGCCACCATGAGTGAGCCCCAGCAGCCCCCCGTGCCGGCCCCCGTCCAGTCAGAGACCACCCGCAAGCCCCGGATCGCCGTCGTGTTCGGCGGACGGTCCAGCGAGCACGGCGTCTCCTGCGTCACCGCCGGCAGCGTGCTGCAGGCGATCGCCCCCGACCGGTACGACGTCGTCCCGGTCGGCATCACCGTCGACGGCCGCTGGGTGCTGGAGTCCGGGGACCCGGAGCGGCTCGCGATCACGTCGGCCGACAAGTGGCCGGAGGTGGACGGCTCGCGCGCCCGGGTCGCGCTTGCCAACGAGCGTGAGTCGAGCGAGCTCGTGGTGCACGAGCCCAGCGCCGTGCCGCACACCCTGGGCGAGGTGGACGTGGTCTTCCCGCTGCTGCACGGCCCGTGGGGCGAGGACGGCACCCTCCAGGGGCTGCTGGAGATGGCCGGCGTGCGGTACGTCGGAGCCGGGGTGCTCGCGTCCGCGGTCGGCATGGACAAGCACTACATGAAGGTCGTCCTGCAGTCGCAGGGTCTGCCGGTGCTGCCCTACACCGTGATCACGCCGAAGGGCTGGTCGAGCGATCGGGCCGCGTGCGTCGAGTCGGTCGCCTCCCTGGGCTACCCGGTCTTCGTCAAGCCGGCCCGGGGCGGCTCGAGCATCGGCATCAGCAAGGTGCACGGCCCCGACGAGCTGGACGCCGCCGTCGAGGAGGCCCGCCGTCACGACCCGAAGGTGATCGTGGAGGTCTCCGCCGAGGGCGGGCGCGAGGTGGAGTGTGGCGTCCTGGAGGGGTTCGGCAACAACCCCGCCGACACCTCGGTGGTCGCGGAGATCAGCATCGACGGGGCGCACGAGTTCTACGACTTCGCCGCGAAGTACCTCCCCGAGGAGAACACCCGGCTCACCGTCCCGGCCGACCTGCCCGACCCGGTCGCGGCCCGCATCCGGGAGCTGTCGGTGCAGGCCTTCGAGGTGCTCTCCTGCGAGGGGCTGGCCCGGGTCGACTTCTTCGTGCTGCCCGACGAGCGCGTGGTGATCAACGAGATCAACACGATGCCCGGGTTCACGCCGTCGTCGATGTTCCCGCGGATGTGGGCCGCCAGCGGCCTGGACTACCCCGAGCTCGTGGACCGGCTGATCCAGCTGGCCCTGCACCGCGACACCGGTCTGCGCTGACCGCGGTCAGACGCAGGGCCTGACCTCGCGGATCGTCCGCTTCAGCGCGGGCGCCAGGTCGACCATGGTGTTGGCCGGGGGGAAGTAGTCCTCGGGGATGCGCACCTCGACGTTCTGCGCGCGGCCGACGGTGGTCATCGTGATCGGGCCCGGGCGGCCGGTCTGCTGCGACTCCGGGACGTACCACCCGACCCCGTTGGTGACCTGGCAGGTGGCGAACCGGTCGAAGCCCTTCGGCGTGGGTACGCCGCAGCGCAGCTCGATCGCCGGGTCGCCCCACGCCGCCCCGAACCCGTCCCCGGGGTCCACGTCGACCCGGGACAGGTCGTCGACCCGGTCGGGCAGCGCGTCGACCAGTGCACGACAGGCCCGGGCGTCCGCGCCGGACAGGGCGGGAGCGTCGAGCGCGACCGTGCCGCTGCAGGCCGTGGTGAGGAGCAGGACCGCCGTACACACGACGGCGCCCACGCTCCGCAGAGGTGGGCGCCGTCGCATGGCTGGTTGCTGCTGGTCGTGCGTCAGATGTGCACGACCGGGCAGGTCAGGGTCCGGGTGATGCCGGCGATGTTCTGCACCCTGGCGACGACGAGCTTGCCCAGCTCGTCGACGTTGCGAGCCTCGGCGCGCACGATCACGTCGTAGGGTCCGGTCACGTCCTCGGCCAGCGTGACGCCCTTGACCTCAGCGATCTCGGCGGCGACCTCGGCCGCCTTGCCGACGTCGGTCTGGATCAAGATGTAGGCCTGCACCACCATGCTGCACTCCTGTGTTCTCAGTCGGTCGTCGCGATGAACGGTCGGCTCAACCTACCGTGCGGCGTGCCCCGCCGGAACACAACCTCGCACCTGCGGTTGGATAGCGACCATGAGCATCCCCGCGAACGCTTCCCTGGCCGACATCGGAGAGTTCGGGCTCGTCGAGGCGCTGGCCGAGCGGTTCCCGCAGGGGGACAACGTCCTGGTCGGGCCCGGGGACGACGCCGCCCTGGTCTCCGTCCCCGACGGGCGTGTCGTGGTCTCCACCGACCTGCACGTCGAGACCCGGCATTTCCGCCGGGACTGGGCCTCGGCCAACGACATCGGGCACCGGGTGGCGGCCGCGAACCTCTCCGACGTGAACGCGATGGGCGGTCGTGCCACCGCGCTCACGGTGGGGCTCGCCGCGCCGGCGGACCTGCCGGTCGCCTGGGCGCTGGAGCTCGCCGAGGGCATCGCCGAGGAGTGCGCGCTGGTCGGCGCGTCGGTGGTCGGGGGAGACCTCACCAGCGCCGACCAGGTGATGGTCGCGGTGACCGTGCTGGGCACGGTCGCGGGGGAGCCGGTACGCCGGTCCGGTGCCCGCGCCGGTGACGTGGTCGCGATCGCCGGACGCCAGGGCTGGGCTGCCGGCGGGCTGGCCGTGCTGGCCCGCGGGTTCCGCTCGCCCCGCAAGCTGGTGGACGCCTACAAGCGCCCGGAGCCGCCGTACGGCGCGGGCGCCCAGGCCGCGGCGCTGGGCGCGACCGCCATGATCGACGTCTCGGACGGGTTGCTGGCCGATGTCGGGCACATCGCCGAGGCGAGCGGCGTGGCGGTCGACATCCGCACCAGCAGCTTCGAGATCGCCGAGCCGCTGCAGGCGGTCGGGGCCGCGCTCGGCGCCGACCCGCTCCGGTTCATCCTGGCTGGCGGGGACGACCACGCCCTGGTGGCCACCTTCCCCGCGGGGTCGCTGCTCCCCGAGGGCTGGTCGCCGATCGGCGAGGTCACCGAGGGCTCCGGCGTGACGGTCGACGGCGCGGCGTACGACGGGCCGCGGGGCCACACGCACTTCTGAGCGGGAGGAACTGGCGTCTCGACGGGAAACAACTGGCGTCTCGACGGGAAGCAGAAAAAGAGCCGCCCCGAGGGGCGGCTCTTCTGCTTGGGGTCAACCGTGGTTCAGCGGGTGACCTTGCCGGCCTTCAGGCAACCGGTGCAGACGTTCAGGCGCTTGGGAGAGCCATTGACCGTCGCGCGGACGCGCTGGATGTTGGGGTCGAAGCGACGCTTCGTAATCTTGCGCGACCAGGGGCGGTTGTTACCGAAACCCGGACCCTTGGCGCAGATGTCACAGACGGCAGCCACCGTGAACTCCTGGGATTGCTAGGTTGTGTCGTACGAGGGGCCCAGGCGATGTACTCACTGCTCCGGGCAACCGAGCCAGAGTATCCGATGGCCTCACCCGGACGCGAATCGAGCGGCCCGGCCGCGCTCGCGACGTCGGAGCGGTGCACTAACCTGGCGGCTTCGTCAGCGGTGCGCCGGACGCACCACGAGCGCCAACCAGAGGGGGTGTGCCATGTCGGACGACGCGTTGGCCACCTTCGACCTCCCGACGGTCCTGCGGTTCTCCGAGGTGGCGCTCGCCGCGCTCGGCGAGGCCCGTGAGGAGATCGACGCCCTCAACGTCTACCCGGTGCCCGACGGCGACACCGGCACGAACATGTTCCTGACCTTCGAGTCCGCTCGCAACGCGATGCTCGACGCGGTCGGCGGGGAGGCCGCGGATGCGCCTTCCCCGGGCGACCTGCGGACCGCGATGGCGGCTTTCGCCCGGGGCGCCCTGCTCGGCGCCCGCGGCAACTCCGGGGTGATCTTCTCCCAGCTCGTCCGCGCGTTCTGCAAGCGGCTCGCGGAGGCGGGCCCCGACGACCGGTCGGCGGTGGTGTTCGCCGAGGGGATGGCGCTGGCGACCCAGGCGAGCTACGCAGCCGTCGGACAGCCCGTCGAGGGCACGATCCTGACCGTGGCCCGGGCCGCCTCCGACGCGGCCGGCGAGACCGCGCAGCGTCCGGCGAGCCGGGTCGGCCACGTCATCCGCCGCGCTGCGGCAGCCGCCCGCGATGCGCTGGAGCGCACGCCGGACCAGCTGCAGGTCCTGCACGACGCCGGCGTCGTCGATGCCGGCGGGCGGGGGCTGTGCGTCGTGCTCGATGCCGCCGAGACCGCGGTCACCGGGCGCCGGCAGGTCTCCGGGAAGCTGCCGTTCGGCTCCCACGTCATCCCGGTGCCGCTGCCCTCGGGCGACCTGACCCCCGACGGCCCGGCCTACGAGGTGATGTTCCTGCTCGACGCCGACGACGACCGGATCCCCGGACTGCGCTCCGCCCTGGCCCCGCTCGGGGACTCGCTGGTGGTGGTCGGCGGCGACGGCCTGTGGAACGTCCACGTGCACGTCGACGACGTCGGCGCCGCCGTCGAGGCCGGCATCGAGGCGGGCCGTCCGCACCGGGTGCGAGTCACCCACTTCGCCGAGCAGGTCGACCGCCGTACGTCGCCGCGGGCCGTCGTCCGCACCGGACGGGCCGTCGTGGTGGTCGCGGCGGGTGCCGGGCTCGGCGACCTGTTCGTGCAGGCCGGCGCCACCGTGGTGCCCGGCGGACCCGGTCGCCGGCCGTCGACCGGACAGGTGCTGGAGGCGGTTGTCCGGGCCGGCGCCGCCGAGGTGATCGTGCTGCCCAACGACCGCGACTCGATCGCCGCGGCCGAGGCGGCGGCCCGCACCGCCCGCGAGGAGAGCGACCTCCGGGTCGCGGTGATCCCCACCAACGCCCAGGTCCAGGGTCTGGCCGCGCTCGCCGTGCACGAGCCGGGCCGACCGTTCGAGCAGGACATCCTGGAGATGACCGCCGCCGCGCGGCACGCCCGCTCGGGGGCGGTCACCGTCGCCGCGCGGCAGGCGATGACGACCGCCGGACCGTGCGAGCCGGGGGACGTGCTCGGTGCGATCGAGGGCGACTTCGTCGTTGTCGGCGACGACCTGTTCGCGGTGGCCACCGAGGTCCTCGAGCGGCTGCTCGGCGGCGGTGGCGAGCTGGTGACCGTCGTGGCCGGGGCCGATGCCGACGACCTGGCCGAGCGCTGCGCCGCCCATCTGGAGTCCACCCACCCGACCGTCGACGTCGTCGTCTACGCAGGCGGCCAGCAGCGTTACCCGCTGCTGGTCGGCGTGGAGTAGGCCGCCGTGCCCTCGATCACCTGGGACTCCAAGCTCGCCACCGTCGCGGGCAAGCACGCGTCGAAGATCGAGAAGGGCTTCGGCTACCAGACCGTCGGCGACCTGCTGCAGCACTACCCGCGCCGCTGGGTCGAGCAGGACAAGCTGAGCCGCCTGGACCATCTCGACGTCGACGAGCTCGTCACCGTGCTGGCGCGCGTCGCGAGCGCCGAGCCCAAGCCCTACCGCGACCGCCGCACCGGCCAGATGGCCTACCGCCTGGAGGTGCTGCTCGAGACCGACGGCGCCGAGATCACCCTCACCTTCTTCGACAAGAAGCGGCACCTGTCCGAGTGGCGGCAGGCCCAGCTCGAGCCCGGACGCACGGGGTTGTTCTCGGGCAAGGTCGGCCGGTTCCGCAACCGGTGGCAGCTCACGAACCCGCAGACGCTGATGTTCGGGTCGGGGGAGCAGGGTGAGGACGAGGCCCAGGAGGTGTTCGCCAAGCTCCCCAAGCTGATCCCGATCTACCCCGCGACGTCCACCGTGCAGTCCTGGCAGCTCGGGCAGGCGATCGCGACCGCGCTGGACCTCGTCGAGGGCGTGCCGGAGCTGCTGCCCGAGGGCGTACGGCGCGCGCACGACCTGCTGTCTGCGAAGCAGGCGCTCGAGTGGATCCACCGCGCCGACGACTACGCCCAGAAGGGGGCGGCCGAGAAGCGGTTGCGCTTCGACGAGGCGTTCGTGACCCAGACGGTGCTCGCGCAGCGTCGCGCCGAGATGATGGCGCTGGCCGCGGAGCCGCGCACCGGCCGCGACGGAGGGCTCCTCGACCGCTTCGACGCCCGGCTGCCGTTCACGTTGACCGACGGCCAGCAGCAGGTCAGCCGGGCGGTGCTCGACGACCTCGCGGCAGGACACCCGATGCACCGGCTGCTCCAGGGCGAGGTCGGCTCCGGCAAGACCGTGGTCGCCCTGCGCGCCATGCTGCGCGTGGTCGACTCCGGCGGGCAGGCGGCCCTGCTCGCGCCGACCGAGGTGCTCGCCCAGCAGCACCACCGGTCGATCACCGCGATGCTGGGCGACCTCGCGGCCGGAGGCATGCTCGGCGGGGCCGTCGACGGCACCCAGATCGCCCTGCTCACCGGGTCCCTCGGCGCGGCCGCCCGGCGCGAGGCGATGCTCGACGCGGCGTCGGGCGCCGCCGGGATCGTGATCGGCACGCACGCCCTGCTCGAGGAGAAGGTGCAGTTCGCCGACCTCGGGCTCGTCGTGGTCGACGAGCAGCACCGCTTCGGCGTGGAGCAGCGGGCCGCGCTGGCCGCCAAGAGCGGCGGCTCGCCCCCGCACGTGCTGGTGATGACCGCGACCCCGATCCCGCGCACGGTCGCGATGACCGTGTTCGGCGACCTGGAGACCTCCACGCTCTCCGAGCTGCCCGCCGGCCGCGCGCCGATCCAGACCAACGTGGTGCCGCTCGCCGACCACCCCGCCTGGCTCGACCGGGGCTTCGCGCGGATCCGCGAAGAGGTCGAGCGCGGGCACCAGGTGTACGTCGTCTGCCCGCGCATCGGCGACGACCAGAACGACGGCACCGAGCAGCCCGCCGACGCCGACGACTCGCGGCCGATGGCAGCCGTCGAGGAGGTGGCGCCGATGCTCGCCGCCGGTGCGCTGCACGGGCTGCGCGTCGAGATGCTGCACGGACGGCTCGCCCCCGACCGCAAGGACGAGGTGATGCGCAGGTTCGCCGCCGGCGAGGTCGACGTACTGGTCTCCACCACGGTGATCGAGGTCGGCGTCGACGTCGCCAACGCGACGATGATGATGGTCCTGGACGCCGACCGGTTCGGCGTCTCGCAGCTCCACCAGCTGCGCGGCCGCGTGGGCCGGGGCGGTTTCCCGGGGCTGTGCCTGCTCGTCACCAACGCCGAGGCGGACACCCCGGCCCGGCAGCGGCTCGAGGCCGTGGCCGCGACCACCGACGGCTTCGAGCTCTCCCGGGTCGACCTCGAGCAGCGCCGCGAGGGCGACGTGCTCGGCGCCTCGCAGTCAGGCCGCCGCTCCAGCCTGCGGCTGCTGTCGGTTCTCCGCGACGAGGACGTCATCCTCGAGGCGCGCGAGGTGGCGACCACCCTCGTCGCCGAGGACCCCGACCTGTCCGCGCACCCGGACCTGGCCGTCCAGGTCCGGCGGCTGCACGAGGCCGAGCAGGCCGACTTCCTGGAGAAGGCGTGATCACCGCATGACCCGGATCATCGGTGGCACCGCAGGTGGGCGGCGCATCAAGACGCCGACCGGCGACAGCACCCGGCCCACCTCCGACCGGGTGCGCGAGGCGCTGTTCTCCGCCGTCGACTCGGCCGTCGGGTCGATCAGCGGGCTGCGGTTCCTCGACGTCTACGCCGGCAGCGGGGCGGTGGGCCTCGAGGCCCGGTCCCGGGGTGCGGGGGTGGTGACCCTGGTCGAGCACGACCGGCGGACGTCGGCGCTGATCCGCGAGAACGCCAGGACCCTCGGCTTCACCGGCATCGACGTCCTCGCCTCGACGGCCACCCGGGCGCTGGCGCACCCGCCGCGCGCGCCCTACGACATCGCCTTCCTCGACCCGCCGTACGCCGTACCCGTCGACGACGTGGTCGCGGCCCTGGACGCCCTGCGCGACCACGACTGGCTGACCCGCGACGCGCTGGTCGTGGTGGAGCGGTCCAGCCGGGGTCCCGACCTGGTCTGGCCCGAGGGTTTCGCGGCGGACCGGACGAGGAAGTACGGCGAGACCACGCTTTGGTACGGTCGCGCCACCGCCTGAGCAGAGGAGCAGCAGTGCGCCGAGCCGCATGTCCCGGGTCGTTCGACCCGGTCACCAACGGGCACATCGACATCATCGCGCGTGCCTCGATGCTGTTCGACGAGGTCGTCGTCGCCGTCGGCGTGAACGCCTCGAAGAAGCGGCTGTTCAGCCCGGCGGAGCGCATCGAGATGCTCACCGAGGCCTGCGCGCCCTACCCGAACGTCAAGATCGACTCGTTCGACGGGCTGCTCACCGACTTCTGCCGGGCCCACGACGTGCACGCGATCGTCAAGGGCCTGCGAGCGGTCAGCGACTTCGACTACGAGCTGCAGATGGCCCAGATGAACTCCAGCCTCGCCAACATCGAGACCGTCTTCGTGCCGACCAGCCCGGAGTGGTCCTTCCTGGCGTCCAGCCTGGTCAAGGAGGTCGCGACGTACGGCGGCGACGTCTCCAAGCTCGTGCCGCCGCACGTCCTGACCCGGCTGACCGATCGTCTCGCCGGACGCGCCTGACCCCGCGACGTGTGACGGAAGGCTCTTCGTCGTATCGTCGTGGGGGAGGCGTGACTTCGTCTCTTCCGGGGTAGGGAGGCTCGGGTGCGTCTGCTGTGACCTGCAGTGACGGCCCGATGCTTGTGGAGAAAGGGACAACGTGGACGTGCACGCGAAGCTCGCCGAGCTGCGGCGAGTGGTCGAGCAGGCACGATCGATGCCGATGTCGGCATCGGCTGTGGTCAACCGGAGCGAGCTGCTCGACATGATCGACGAGGTGACCAGCGGCCTCGAGGTGGCCTTCACCGAGTCGCAGCGGGTCGTCGCCGACCGTGAGTCGGTCGTCGAGGAGGGACGCAAGGAGGCGGAGCAGATCATCTCCGACGCGCAGAACGAGCGGGAGCGGATCATCTCCGACACCGACGTCTACCGCGTCGCCAAGCGTGAGGCCGACCACATCGTGGAGCAGGCGCGCGCGGAGGCCGACGAGCTCCGCAAGGAGACCGACGACTACGTGGACGCCAAGCTGGCGAACTTCGAGATCACCCTCGAGCGCACCACCGAGGCGGTCAAGCGCGGCCGTGAGCGGCTCGCCGGCCGCTCGGCGTTCGACGGGCTGACCTCCGACGAGGTCGACAAGATCAAGCTGCCCGAGCACCTCGAGAACTGACCAGCACGGTCCACCCGACGACCGGTGTCCCACGCCGGGGCGTCGCGGACGGATCGTTTTGGCTGCTGAGGCCACCATTCGGTACTCTTGACGACGGTTCTTCGCGCTCAGGTCGGACACCATCCGGTCGCCGTTCGAAGAGCCAGGTCTGTTGTGCCCCTGCCAGGAAGTGAGTCCGTGCGTCTCGACCCGAGAGCGCCGCTCGTGCTCGACACTCGCGAGCTCGGCCGCCGCCCGGGGTCGCAACGTCGGTCGTCGTTCACGGCACCGGCGCCAGCAGACCTCGGCATCGAAGTGCTCCGCGTCCCGGAAGGGTCGCCGATCGAGTTCGAGCTCCGGCTCGAGGCGGTCATGGAGGGGGTGCTCGTCACCGGTGAGGCCACGGCCGACCTGGTGGGTGAGTGCGCACGGTGCCTGGAGGAGATCCACGACGACGTCGTGGCCGACTTCCAGGAGCTCTTCGTCTACGAGGAGAGCGACACCGCAGCCCACGCGGAGGACGAAGACGTCAGTCGGTTGGAGGGCGACCTGCTCGACCTCGAACCGTTGCTGCGGGACGCGGTGGTGCTCATGCTGCCGTTCCGGCCGCTGTGCCAGGACGACTGTCCGGGACTGTGCACCGAGTGCGGTGCGCGGCTCGCAGACGACCCCGGCCACCAGCACGACGAGCCCATCGACCCCCGTTGGTCGAAGCTGCAAGGGCTCGAGCACGACACCGAGAACGACTGAGACCAATGACCCGTCGGCCGGAACGCATCGGCCGGACGAGAAGGAGTACACCGTGGCTGTCCCGAAGCGGAAGATGTCGCGCAGCAACACGCGCCACCGTCGCTCGCAGTGGAAGGCCGTCGTGCCGTCCCTGGTGACGTGTGCCAACCCGGCCTGCGGCTCCAAGCACCTCCCGCACCGCGCCTGCCCGCAGTGCGGCCAGTACGGCGCCCGCGCCGACCGTCGCCAGGTCCTCTGACGACCTCCGCGACGAGCGACGCGGGGATGGGCAGCGAGCCGCCCTACGAGGACCTGCGTGAGGGGCTCGGTGATCCGGTCCTGGACGCCGAGCTGCTCGACCGCGCCCTGACCCATCGCTCGTTCGCCTACGAGCACGGTGGCCTGCCCACCAACGAGCGGCTCGAGTTCCTCGGGGACTCGGTGCTCGGGGTGGTCGTCACCGACACGCTGTTCCGTGCCCACCCCGACCTGTCGGAGGGCCGGCTGGCCAAGCTGCGTGCGGCGGTCGTCAACGCCCGCGCGCTCGCCGAGGTGGCCCGCACGATCGGTCTCGGCGCGCACATCAAGCTCGGCCGGGGCGAGGAGGCGACCGGGGGACGCCACAAGTCCTCGATCCTCTCCGACACCGTCGAGGCGGTCATCGGTGCGGTCTACCTCAGCGGCGGCTTCGAGGCCGCCAGCGCGGTCGTGCACCTGCTGTTCGACCCGCTGATGGAGAACGCCGCCCGCCTCGGCGCCGGCCTGGACTGGAAGACCAGCCTCCAGGAGCTCTCCGCGGAGCACTCGCTCGGCGTGCCCGAGTACGTCATCGAGGACGAGGGCCCCGACCACGAGAAGACCTTCACCGCCCAGGTCAAGGTCGGGTCGAGCCTCTACGGGCACGGCACCGGCCGCTCCAAGAAGGAAGCCGAGCAGCAGGCCGCCGAGACGGCCTACCTCGCGATCGCCGAGGCACACGGCGACGTCACCGCCGACTGAGCAGTGCCTGAGCTCCCCGAGGTCGAGGTCGTCCGGCGAGGCCTCGAGGCCCATGTCGTCGGCCGCACCATCGCGCGGGTCGACGTACTCCATCCCCGGCCCGTCCGCCGCCACCTCGCCGGTGCCGAGGACTTCGCCGCGCTGACCACCGGCCGCGTCGTGCTCGGCGCGAACCGTCGCGGCAAGTACCTCTGGCTGCCCCTCGACAGCGGCGACGCGATCCTCGCCCACCTCGGCATGAGCGGGCAGATGCTCGTGCAGCCGGCCACGGCTCCGGCCGAGCGCCACCTGCGGGTGCGCTTCGACCTGGGGGACGGGCTCGAGCTGAGGTTCGTCGACCAGCGGATGTTCGGCGGTCTCTCGGTCTCACCGGGCGGTGCGGACCTGCCCCCGGAGATCGCGCACATCGCCCGGGACCCGATGGACCCGCTGTTCGACGAGGACGCCTTCGTCGCCGCGGTCCGCCGGCGCAGCTCCGGCATCAAGCGGATCCTGCTCGACCAGACCGTGGTGTCCGGGGTCGGCAACATCTACGCCGACGAGGCGCTGTGGCGGGCCCGGATCCATGGTGACCGGACCGGGGCGAAGCTCCGCCGCTCCGACGTGCAGCGGCTGCTCGCCGACGTACGCGCGGTGATGGCGGCCGCGCTGGACGAGGGGGGTACGTCGTTCGACGCGCTCTACGTGAACGTGAACGGGGAGAGCGGCTACTTCGACCGCTCACTGCATGCCTACGGCCAGGAAGGCCATCCGTGCGACCGGTGCGGCACCGCGATCGTCCGGGTGTCCTTCATGAACCGTTCGTCCTACTTCTGCCCGACCTGTCAGCCCCGGCCGCGCGTGCGCCGCGCCTCCTGAACCGGCTCGGGCACGGTGCCGGTCCGGTCGATCGGCGTCCACGGCTCGGACACCACCCACTCGCTGCCACACCCGTCGCAGGCGAACAGGCGCTCGCCGTCGAGGGTGTCGCCGGTCGCCTGCCAGCTGCACAGCGAACGGCAGGCGGAGATCTCGAGCCTTCGGGTCATGGTGCCTACCGTACGGATCCGGCCAGGATTGACCGGTGTCACGTCGCGTGGGAGTCTTGAAGACGCACACACCATCTCCTCGGCTGGGACCCAGCCGGTCCCATGGCGTGCCACACCCTCTCTCATCCTCCGGAGGACACGACTATGGCCAAGGCCCTCCTCGGCTACATGAGCAACACTGACCCTCGGGTGGTCGCCCAGCTCACCGCGGAGACCCGGCGGCTCAAGCAGCGGGTGGCAGACCTCGAGGCGCACGTCCTGCGCCTCCAGTCGGAGAACGACTCGCTGGCTGCCGACCTGCACGACGCCCCGCTCCTGACGCTCGACGAGAGCATGCAGCCCGTCTGAGGTCCGTGACCTGACGGTGGCCGCCTCGTTGAGCGAGGCATGCTGCCGACCCTGTGCCGTGCCCTGACCGTCGCGCTCGCCGCCGTCGGTCTCCTCCTGACCACGCCCGCCCTCGCGTCCGCGCACGGCGACCGGCAGCGCGCCGAGCAGTTCCGTGAGGCGTACGCCGGGGACGGCGGCGGCCTGCGGGTCCCGCTGGTCGCCAGCGACAACGTCGCACTGCTCTCCTCGCACCCCGGCTCGGCCGGCATCTCCGGCTGCTTCATGAAGAGCGCGCCGCTGTTCGTGATGTCCGCCCTGGACTCGGTCAAGGTCTTCGACGTCACCGACCCCCGCAGCCCCGAGCCGGTCGGCACGCTGCCCAGCGTCCAGTTCGAGAACGAGGCGATGAACTGCGGCGAGCGCAGGACCCGCTCCGGCAGCCAGCGCTTCGCGATGGTCGGGGTCGACCTCTACCAGGCCTCGCCCGACGACATCGAGCACGTCAACGTCCGGCCGGCCGGCGGCAGCTACGAGCTCGTCCTCGTCGACGTGACCGACCCCGCGCACCCACGGATCGCTGCGCGGGCCCCCGGCACCACCAGCACCCACACGGTCACCTGCGTTGAGCGCACCGACTGCCGCTACGCCTACTCGGCCGGCACCGGTGAGAAGTTCTCGATCTTCGACCTCACCGACCTCGAGCACCCCGTGGAGGTCGACGCCGACCCGGCGACGGCCGGCACCCAGCCGTTCACGTCGCCCACGGCCGGCCACAAGTGGAACTTCGACGGCGCCGGCTTCGGGACACACACCGGCTTCGCCGGGTCCTCGATGTTCGACGTCTCCGACCCGCTGCACCCGCGCCTGGTCACCACGACGGGAGCGGCGGGGCGGGGCGAGGACCCGGCCTACCCGGGTTACAACGACTTCATCCACCACAACTCCTTCCGGCCCAACGCCCGGGCGTTCAAGCCGGACACCGCGCCGTCGCTGGCGAACGGCAACGTGCTGCTGGTCACCGAGGAGGACTACGAGCAGACCGACTGCAGCAAGGCCGGGTCCTTCCAGACCTGGTGGGTCAAGCGGCTCGACGGCACCCCGGACGCGATCGTGCCGTTGGACAAGGTGGAGCTGTCCGACCTCGGCACCTTCCCGCTGCCGCAGGGCGCGTTCTGCTCCGCGCACTGGTTCTCCTTCCACCCCTCCGGCATCGTCGCCGCGGGCTTCTACGGCGGCGGGACCCAGCTGGTCGACGTACGCGACCCGAAGCACATCTCCTCCTACGGTCACGCGACCTGGGGCGCCTCGGAGGTCTGGGACTCCTACTGGGTGCCGGCCTACAGCAAGGCCGGCACCGACACCGGCCGGAAGACCAACCTGGTCTACTCGGTCGACCTGGTCCGGGGGCTGGACGTGTACGCCGTGGACCTGCCGGGCAGCACCGCGACCACCAACCCGGTGCCCCTGGGTGCAGGCGGCCGGTTCGGCCAGGTCACCTGGACCCGGTCCGGCCTGCCGGGGGCCCTGGTCCTGCTGGCCATGCTCGGCGCGGTGCTGCTGCGTCGCCGCGCCGCCCAACCGCTCGTGACGGCTGGCACCATGGGGCGGTGAGCGAACCGGTGCGCCTCGAGCCGATGACCGACGTGCGCTTCGAGGCCTGGGCCACGCAGTCCGTGGCCGGCTTCGCCGCGCAGCAGGTGGCGGCCGGTCTGGTCCCGGCCCCGGAGGCGCGCGCCCAGGCCGAGGAGGCCTTCGCCGAGCAGCTGCCCGAAGGGCTCGCCACCCCGCTGCACCACCTGTGGACCGTGCGGGCGGGCGAGGACGAGATCGGCCACCTGTGGCTGCGGGTCCGGCCGCTGTCGGCGGAGGTCGAGGGCTATGTCTTCGACGTCGAGCTGGTCCCTGAGGCGCGCGGCAGGGGCCTCGGACGGGCCACGATGCTGGCCGCGGAGGAGGCCGCGCGCGAGCTCGGCGCCACCGTGATGCGGCTCAACGTGTTCGGCCACAACCGGCCCGCCGTCCGGCTCTACGAGAGTCTCGGGTACGTCGTGACCGGGGCCACGATGACCTGCCGGCTCGACGTCGGGCGACCCGCCGACGACGTGGGCGGTCCCCGCGTCGAGCTGCGCGAGATGACGCCGGGGGAGTACGTCGTGTTCCGGCCGCGTCTCGAGGCGGACTACGCGGCGAACATCGCGCGGGCCGGGGCGATGCCGATGGCGGAGGCCCGGCGCAAGTCGGCCGACGACCTCGCCTCCCTGCTGCCCCGGGGCCGTCTCAGCGAGGGGCACCTGCTGTGGACGGCGTACGACGGCACCCGTCCGGTCGGCGAGGTGTGGGTGCACCTGCGCCAGCGCTCGGACGGCCTGCACGCCTTCGGCTACCAGCTCGAGGTGCGCGAGGAGCTGCGGCGCAACGGCTACGGCCGTGCGGTCGTCGAGGCTGCGCTGCGGGCCTGTCGGGAACGCGGGGTGGCCTCGGCCGGGTTGTCGGTGTTCGGGTTCAACGACGGCGCCCGGCGGATCTACGAGGAGGTCGGGTTCGAGCTCACGGCGCAGACGATGTCGAAGCCGTTGTAGTGGGATCGGCCGGCGGGCAGGGTGTCCCGGTCGCGCCCGCCCCGGCGGGGTCGGTCGCGCTGCCCGGGGGTGGCGTGCACGGGTCGCACGCCGGGGTCGTGGGGTCCGGGGGCGGGGTGGGCGTGTCGGGCCCGGTGGTGGTCGGCGCGGGCGGGCACGTGGGCGGAGGCTGCGTGGGGGTCCCGGGGCTCTCCGGGGTCGGCCCCGACGGCGATCCGGACGGCGGGTCGGACGGTGAGCCGGAGCCCGAGGGGGTGCCGGACGGCGGGTCGGACGGGGTGCCGGAGCCCGAGGGGGTGCCGGACGGCGAGCCCGAGCCCGAGGGGGTGCCGGATGGTGTGCCGGACGGTGCCCCCGAGGGGGTGCCGGACGGGGTGCCGGTGGGTGAGCCCGGCGAGGCCGGGGTGGTCGTCGTGCCGCCCGGCCGGCCCGCGGGAGTGGGTGAGCCGGTCGCGGCCGACGGCCGGGTGGACGCGCCTGCGCCGGTCCCGGTCTTCGTCGCGGCGTTCCTGCGGTGCTCGGCGACCGCCCCGACCTCCCAGCCAGTGGGCTCGGCGACCGGACCTGGGACCGGGCCGCCGACCGGCACCGTGACGGGTACGGCGTCGAGCGCGATGCTCGTCGGCAGCCCGACGATCGAGGCACCCGAGTCGAGGCCCAGCCCGGCGTAGCGCGCCTGGTAGGTCAGCACCAGCCGCAGGTAGGCCGCGGAGTGGTTGTAGGACAGGACCGCGGAGCGCAGGGCGGCAGGGTCGGACAGGTCGCGACCGCCGTAGCAGAGGTACGCCGCGGTCCCGGCCGCGGCGTCCTCGACGTCCTGGGGGTTGGCGATCCCGTCCCCGTCGGCGTCCACCCCGAACGTGCGCCAGGTGCTGGGGATGAACTGCATCGGTCCAACTGCCCGGTCCCACAGGGGGTCCCCGTCCCAGAGCCCCTGGTCGGTGTCGGGGATCGCGGCGAAGCCGTTGCCGTCGAGCACCGGCCCGAAGACCGCCGTACGGTGCTGCGCGTCGATCGGGCGCCCGACGAGGGAGCCCGACTCGACCTGCCCGATCGCAGCCAGCAGGCTCACCGGGAGGTGGCACGAGTCGGGAGAGCCCGTGGCGGCGGACCGGTAGGCCTCGAGCAGCACGTCCGCCAGGTCCGCCTGGACGGCATTGCCCGCGGGAGTGCCGGTCACGGCGATGCGTACGGCGGGCTCGGGAGCGACGATCTCGACCGGGGCCGGGTAGCGCTCGGGGTCGACGACCGTCAGCGACGCGTTGGGCTGGGGGCCCTCGTCAGCGGTCGGCGACGCGGAGAGCGCGGCTTCGCCGACAGCATCGGAACGGCTCATCGGAGACGTGGATCCGGCCAGTGCCAGCACGAGCGCCAGCGATGCCGTCGCCCCCAACCCACGTCGTCTCGGACGGTGCAAGAGAACCCCCATGCCTCGAGTCCACACCAGGGGCGGGTGAATTGAAAGACCCACGGGGACCAGCTTGTGCCGTGCGAGCGCTTCGTCCCGATGGCCCGTTTGGAGGGGCGGTGCATCCCCCCGTGTGAGGGGTCCGGTCGCGTCCGGTGGGCCGCCCCCGGTGTCCCCGCGTCGGCGCCGCAGGACGAGCAGGACACCGGTCCACACCACGGCCGCGAGCAGGCCGAGACCCACGGCGAGGGCACGCAGAGCTTCTCCGACCGGCGCCGTCGACACGAGGGCGGTCCGGGTGCGTCCGGGCTCGTCACCCACCGTCCACCGGGTCCGGGACGTGACATCAGGGGTGCCGGGACGACGCACGGTGACCGTGAGCGTGCTCGGCCCCGCCGGCACGTCGGAGAGGCTGACGGTCCAGTGACCGTCCCTCAGCGCGGTGGCCGCGATGGGCCCGGACGAGCCGACGGACACGTCCACACCGACGATCGGCGCCGGCGCGGGCCGGCGGGTGTCGAACACGTCGACGACGGCGACGTTGCGCCCCGGGCGGTTGGGGCGCAGGCTGACCTCCTCCTGGAGGTCGTGGACCTGGGCCCCGAGCGGACCGGGGGTGGCGACCACGGTGCTGCGGACCAGCTCCGGCTGGGTGGCGGGCTGACCGCTGGTGAGCACGGCGGCCGCCGCGACGACCAGCAGGGCCACCATCGCCTCGGCGGTGACGGTGCGTCGGGGCGCGTCCAGGTCGTGCCGGCCGCGCACCCGCCGGTGGTTGGCCAGGCCGAGAGCGCCCGCCGCGGCGACGAGCGCCAGCTTGGTCAGCAGCGACCGTCCGTAGAACGTGCGGAGGGCTGCGTCGACCGAGCCGACGACGTCGGAGGCCAGGTAGACCCCGGTGACCGTCATGACGGTCACGCAGGCGGCGGCGGGGAGGCCGAAGGACCGGAGGACGCGACGCAGGTCGGCCGCGCCGAGCCCGACGTGCCAGGACGGCAGCACCAGCAGGAGTGCCAGGCCGACCACGGCACCGGTCCAGGTCGCGGCTGCGGCCAGGTGCGCCGTGGTGGCCAGCACCCGGGTCAGGTCCAGCCCGGGACCGGCCCCGGAGTGTCCGAGCATCGCCGTCGCGGTGCACGTCGCGGCGGCGCCGGTGGACAGGAGCAGACGGGAGGTCCGGACCGCGGCGCCGCGGCGAGCCGTCCACGCTGCCAGCACCAGGACGAGGAGGCCCGCCTCCCGCACCCCCCAGCGCAGGCCGTAGGCGCTGGTGAGCAGCTCGCGGGCGCTGAGACCGCCCGGTGCCAGCTGGACGGCGAGCAACGCCACGGCGACGACCGCGGCGGCCGCCGGCCCCAGGAGGGCCAGGGCGGCCGCCCGTCGGGCGGCTAGCGGGGAGCAGGTCCCGCCCGGTGCGCGCAGCAGGCGACCGAGGAGCGCGCCGCCCAGGCCGAGCGAGACTCCCAGCACGACCAGCCAGCGCAGGACGGCCTCCTCCGGGCGGGGGAGCGACTCCGGGACCCGGCCCGCGCCGACCGGCCGGTTCACCCCGAAGACGAAGATCCCGGCCGTGCGGTGCAGGTCGTCGCTGGACAGGGTCTGCCAGGAGACGCGGTAGGTGTTGCGGGCCAGGCGTGGGATCGTCGCCACGATCTGCGCGGGCTCCTCGGTCTCGTCCGGGGCGTCGGTGACCAGCCGCAGCCGTGAGACGGGCACGGGCGTGCCCTCTCCGTCGACGATCTCGATGCGGGTGGCCTGCAGGACGACGTGCTCGCTGAACTGCAGCCGGAGCGTGTGCGGCGACGACGTCAGCGTCGTACCGTCGGCGGGGTTGCTGTGCTCGAGGTAGGCGTGGGCGTCGGCGGGAGCCGGGGCGAGTACGGCGCACAGGGCCGCCAGCACCAGCAGCAGTCGGCGCACCGACGCACATCCGTGTGGGCGCGTCCCCATCAGAGCACCGGCACGTGCTTGAGGGAGACGTGGTCGTAGGTCACCGTCACCCGCTCACCGGCGCGGAGCGTGCCCGCGGTGTTCTCGTAGACCAGGTAGTAGGTCTGCCCGGCCCGCATGAGGTGCCCGGCTCGCATGATCGAGACGCGCTGGGTGTGGGCGTCGCGGGCCTCGCTGGTCAGCAGCGGCGGGTGCTCGCGGTCCGACTGGAAGGCGGTGGCCTTCTCGGAGTCGAGCACCACGTAGCTGACGGTGAGCAGGCCGCCGTCACCCACCACGGCGACCCGGGTGAACCTGACCCCGGTGACCTTCTCCATCGCCGCGCTGTGCGGCACCTCCGTGGTCGCTCCCGAGGCCGCCGGTTGCCGGAGGCCGACGAGGTAGGCGCCGAGGACCAGGACCGCGACGGCCAGGAGCAGGTTGATCACCCGCCGGGCGCGGGGCCCGACGATCTCGTGCAGGTGTGTGGTCATGATGTTCCCCATCTCTTCGTGTGACCTCCCGGTGGGTCCGCGTCCCGAGGACGCGGCCCCCACCCGGCGTACTGCTAGGGCAGGTTGGTGCGAGCCGATTCGAACCGGTCGAACCAGGCGGTCCCGGCCGAGCTCCTGGCGAAGCCGGAGACGATGCCGAGCCGGACGGACTCCACCCGGAGCCCGACGGTCCGTCCCCTCACCTGTGTGGTCGCCCGGTCGACCTGGAGCCGCAGCGACCCGGCGCCCGCCCCGGTGGCCGGTCCCGAGAGCCAGTCCACCCGCACCGTGTGCGCTCCCGCAGAGACCGTGCGCCACGCACCCGCCAGTGCCTGGCCCGTGGAGGTGGTCATCACCGGGCGGAGCTGACGTCCGGCTGCGGTCCTGCGGAAGTCCACCCGGAACACCACGCGGCTGCTGCTGCGCGCCTGGAAGACGGTGACGGCGGGGGCCCCGGCGTCTCGCAGCGTGTGCGGGTCGAACGCGAAGCGGGCGTGATATCCGGTCTCGCCGGAAGGCGACGCGTCGGTGACGAACGCTCCCGCGTTCCGCCGGCTGCCCGGCAGGCTCGCGCCCAGGCCCTGGTTGCCGCCGCCGGCCGGGAGGCCGGCTGCGGTGCTCACGCCGAGCGCGCCCGCCGGTCCGACCCGCTGCGACCACAGGGCGAGGTTCCCGGTGTTGAAGCTGTCGGCCAGGATCGCGTTGGCCCGCGTCACCACCACCGTCCGCTGGACCGCGTTGCTCCAGTTGCCGGCCTTGTCCTGCACCCGGAGGTGGAACGGCACCAGACCCGGCCGGATGCCGGTGAGCGGGACCGTGACCACGATCGAGCCGTTCACGAAGCTCACCGAGACCTGGGTGGCGTTGCCCGCCCCCGGGTCGCCGTTCCCGGTCCAGTACTCCGCATTGGCGAACGTGGTGTCGTTCACCACCGGCGCGGTGAGAACGACCGCTGCCGCGCCCCGGGTCGGGTTGGGTGCGGCCTGCAGGGACTGCAGGACCGGCGCCGTCTTGTCGATGGTCAGGTCGCTGGCGGCGAGGTCGCCCCAGTTGCCCGCCTCGTCCTGGCCGCGGACGTACACGTGGTAGGTGCCGTTGGCCAGCGGCCGTACCTGCGAGATCGGGATCAGGCCGTAGACCGACTCGGTCTGGCTGTCCATCTTCCCGTCGCTGGCGATCAGCTGGAAGCCGCTGCCCACCGCAGGAGTCCCGGCCGGCGGGTCGAGGAACCCCTCGGCGTCGACGATCCTGCTCTGCAGAGCGCTGCCGGCGTCCCGGTCGGTGATCACGCCCGAGACCACGAGGTTGCCCGGGTTGCCGGGGCTGGAGAGCACCCCGTTGGTGATGCTGGGCGCGACCTCGACCGGCTCGGTCTTCGGCCCGGTCTTGTCGACCGTGAGCGGGATGTCGAGGTCCGGTCCCCACAGGCCGAGCGCGTTCTTGCTGCGCACGAACACGTGGTGCTCGCCCTCGGGCAGGGCGTCGACGACACCGGCGGGGATCGTGGCGTCCTCGGCGGCGACGGTGCGCGGGAGGTTCACGGCCAGCGCCTCGCCGGTGCCGGGTGCGCCCAGCGTGTCCACGAAGTACTCCGCGGCGGTGATCGTGCCCTCGGCGTCGCTGTCGTCACCGGTCGTGGAGATGCGCACGGGCTGGCTGCCGTTGGCCGGGTTGTGGGTGAGCGAGCCCGCCCGGGTCATCGGTCCGGTCTTCGGGAGGTTCAGCACGGCGGAGCCGACCACCCCCCACTTGCCGGCCGCGTCACGACCCCGGACGTAGACGACGTGCCGCCCGGCGTCCAGGCAGCTCAGCGCCACCGGGACGGCGGCGTCGGTGCAGCTCTGGCCTGCGGCCGGCTGTGCCGGGATCTGGGCGGTGAGCCCGGTGACGGTGACCGTCCCGAAGCTGCTCTCCGGCCCCATCGGGACACCGTTGCCCACCGCGACGGTGACCGCGTCGTCCACCACCAGCTCGGCGTACTCGACAGGCGAGCCGCCCGTCTTGGCGTCACTGAGGTCCGCGGTGACGGTGACGTCACCCTGGCCGTCCGACGGGTTGGGGCTGACCGTCACATGGGCCGGCACGGGGCCGACCTCGTCGGTGCCAGAGGACTGGGCGTTGGTGTCCAGGAAGGTCATCATCCCGCCGAGCGCCACCTCGGACGGGTCGTTCCCGGTCTGCCCGTTGTTGTCCAGGTGCCCGCCGGCCTCGTAGAGGGTCACCTTCGCCTCCGGCCCGGTGGGCATCGTGACGAGCGTGTCGACGGTCGCGCCGGCCTCGACGGGGGCCACCACCTCCGACTCCGGCCGGTCCATCGGGTGGCCGTCCTGCGCGAGCTGGAGCTGGTCGGCGCCGAGCAGGCTCATCGGGTGGGTCGAGGACCCGACGTTGACGTACCGCAGCAGGACCCTGTGCCCCTGGTCGGTGGCGATCGGGTCGGTGGCCGGGAACGGCTGTCCGTTGATCAGCCGGTAGCGCGGCCGGAAGGTGCGCATGTCGAAGCTGCCCGGGTGCGCGTTCAGCTCCGGGTCGATCTCGCTGAGCACGACGACTGCCTCGTCGTCGTACGCCTGGCCGTCCGCGGTGCCGGGGTCGCCCAGGACCACGAGCGCGCCGGCGAGGCCCATCGCCACCTGCCGGGCACCGCCGGGGGTGTGCCCGGCCTCGTAGAGGAAGGTGCCCGCGTGGGTGGCGGTGAACGTGTACGTCGCCGTGCCACCGCTCGCGGCGCCGGCCGTCTGGTCGGCTGCCGAGAGCCCGGCGGAGAAGGCGTCGGCCGGCTGGCCGGGGAACGTCAGCGAGACGTCGTCGGCGAGCTGGTTGTGCAGGGTGACGTTCACGGTGTCGCCCTGCCGGACGACCAGCACGGGCCCGGGCGCGGTGGCCGAGCCCGGGTCGCCGGTCGAGGAGAACCCCCAGATCGGCACGGGCTGGCCGAGGATCTGGGCGGTGCCCTCCTGGGCGTAGAGGTCGCAGGTCGCCGTGGAGCCGTCACGGGCGCAGCCGCTGGGAGCAAGCGCCCCCGCGGCTGCCGCCGCTGGCACCGCCATCCTGGGGGAGGCGACGAGCGCGCCCGGGGGAAGCGCGCCGCCTGAGGGGGCTGCGGCGGTCGCCGAGGGCGGTGCCAGCGACAGGAACAGGGCCGCGGTCGCGAGGACCGTGTTCAGTCGGCCGCCTGGGAGTCCGGTGATGTTCATCGCATGTCCTCAGCTCGTCGGGCAGCCGGACGGCGGGTCGATGCGGAAGACCGTCATCATGCCGCCGAAGGTGGCGCCGTAGTTGGTTGCCTGTTGAAGGGCGTGGCTGTGAGCGACGTGGTAGTACTCGCCACAGTCGTTGTTGCCGGTGATGTTGGTCGGCACGGCGTTCTTCGTCCCGAGGTACGGGCTCTCGCTGAACCAGGTGTCCGGGCCGACGAGGAGCTGGTCGGTGAGCGTCGGGAGCTTGGTGGGGATCGGGTTGGTCACCGCGTTCCACTTCTCCTCGTTGCGCCAGTCCATGAGGGTGTCGACGCTCTGTCCCGGGTCGATGTCGATGTCGTACTTCAGGTAGGACAGGTCCTGGCCGCCGTCGCCGGCGAGCGGGCGGCCGTCCTTGTTCACGACCCGCTCGTCGCTGCCGTGCGGGTGGAACGGGTAGTTGACCGAGCCCGCGTTCAGGTACCGGATCACCGCGGGGTCCGGGTTCCTGTCGGCGTCGTACGGCTGGATGTGCACGAGGGCGCCGTAGGGCTGGGACTTCAGCCAGGACGCGTGGTTGGGCGCCAGGGTGTCCGGCATGCTCCGGCCGTTGATCATGAAGTAGCGCGCCCGGAAGCTCTTCCAGTCGACGGGCTCCTTGCGCTCGACGGCCAGGTGCAGGTCGGGGTCGACCTCGGAGAGCAGGAAGACGTACTCGTGGTTCGTGCTGAACTTCGAGTCCGCCCGGTCGTTGACCTGGTCGGGATGCCCGGCCGGGCGGACCACCAGGGCGCCGTACAGGCCCATCTGCTTCTGCTTGTTCACGTCGGTGCCGGACTCGTAGAGGTAGGTCCCGGGGCTGCCGGCGGTGAACTCGTAGGTGACCGAGCCGTCGGTGGGGTCCGCGGCCTGCACCATCGAGGTCATCGTCCCGGCGCCGTCGATCTGGGGCTGTGCCGGGTTGCCGTCGGCCTTCACACTCTTCTGGCCGGGGAACACGATCGACGTCGCCTCCGGCAGGGTGTTGTGCAGCACGACCGTGACGTGGTCCCCGGAGGTCACGCACAGCACCGGCCCGGGCAGCTGGAAGTGCCCGCTGCTCATGCCGTAGCTCCAGGTGTAGAGCGAGTTGCCGTCGGGGGTGGACACGTAGCCGTCGCGCGCCGTCAGGGAGAACGTCGAGTGCGCGTCGGTCGCGCACTCGAGGCCCTCGGACGTCGCGGCTGCCTGGGCCCGTGGCCCGAGCACCAGGCCGGTCAGCGCGAGCGCGGCGACCAGCAGGCCGGCGGACGTCTGCCGCTGGGAGAGGCGTTTGGTGAGGTTCATCAGGTCTCCTCTGTCAGCTCACGCGTTCGCGGTGGTCTGGGGGTCGTAGTGGCCCGCAGCGCCGACGAGGATCTTGGTCATCATCCCGCCGTAGCCCTTGCCCCCACCGTTGTCGAGGTAGGAGAAGTTGCGGTCGTAGAGCAGGTACTCACCGGGAGCGGGAGCCGTGAAGATCACGTCCCGGCTCTCGCCGGGCCCCACATCGACGGTGTTGGTCGTGACGTAGTTCTCCGTGCCGTCCCTGCTCTTGAGCAGCGACGCGTCCTTCGCCACGATCGTCAGCGCGATGTTGTCCACCGTCATCGCGTGGTTCTGGTAGCCCAGGTTGGACAGCCGCAGCAGCACCCGGTCGCCGGTGTTGCAGGTGACCAGCGACGAGATCGGCTGGTACTGAAGCCGGCCCGTGGCCGACGACATCGGGTCCCCGTTGGGCTCCACGGTGTCGGGGTAGCCACGGCCGTTGAGGAGCCAGAAGCTCGGGTCGTAGTCGGTCCAGTCGCTGACCTGGATGTGCGCGTCTCGGTAGTGGGCCGCGGACCAGAGCTCGGTGATCATGAACGCGAACTCGCGGTCGTACCTCGTCGACCCGTCGCCGTCGTTGTAGGCGAACTTGGTCCCGGCCGGGAACCCGTCCAGCCCGGTGACGTTCTGCCGGGGCCGGATGAACACCATGCCGGTCATGCCCATCTGCACGTGCTCCACGTCCTCGAAGTGGCAGTGGTACATGTACGTGCCGGCGTCGTGGGGGCGGTAGAAATAGGTGAAGTCACGGCCCACCGGCACGGCCAGCGACAGCTCGGGCACGCCGTCGAACAGCGGGATCGCGTTGACGAAGCCGTGCCAGTGCAGGGTGTGTCCGTCGAAGAGGTCCGGACGCTGCTGCAGGCCGAGGTTGGTCAGCGTGATGAAGATGTCGTCCTCCTCGTCGAAGGCCAGCATCGGCGCGCTGATCTGCGCGTGCCCGCGCTGCGCCGCCACCTGCTCGGGCGTCATCCCGGTGACGTCGCGGAAGCCGAACACGTAGGTGTCCAGGCCGTCGGGTGCCAGGGAGTCGGGGAAGAACGGCGGGTCCGCGGGTGCGCCCTGCGGCATCGACACCCAGCCGTCGGTGCCCACGAGGTGCAGCTCCTTGCGCGGGTTGGTGCCGGCCGTGACGGGGCGTCCGACCGCCTGGGGCCGGGCGGGCGTGGCGGCGCTGAGCCGCGAGCCCAGGAGGGTGGCGCCCGCGAGGGTGGCACCGCCGCTGAGGAACAGACGGCGGGACAGCGGCCGCTGCGGTTCTGTGCTGGTCATGGCGTTCTCCAAGGAGTGCGTGTGCGGGTGGGAACCGGTGGCCTGGCGTGACGGACGGGGGACGGCTCCGCCAGGCCACCGGTGGTTTCCGGGGTCTTCTCTGGGGGACCGGTCAGGTGATCCGGAACCAGGTCCTGGCGGTCGACCGGAGCCGGGTGGCCGATCCGCCGTACGTCGCGACGACGCGGTGCAGGCCTCGAGCGAGCCGGGTCGACGTCCTGCAGGTCGCCTTCCCGGACCGGGTGGCCGCCGAGCAGAGTGTCTTCGTCCCCTGCTTGAAGACCACCTGCCCGCTCGCGCTCGGGGAGACCGTCGCGACCAGCGTGACCCGGTGACCCTTCCGGGTCCTGGTGGCCGTGGGGCGGGCCGTGAGCCGCGTCGCCACCTTCGGGACGGTGGCCGGCGGGGTGGCCGGCACCGTGCCCGTCGTACCCGGAGTCGTGGTCGGCACCAGGCTCATCAACGCCGCCAGCGGGGTGGCCAGACCCCGTAGGCCGGGCAGGGGTGTGGCGCCGGGCGCGGCAGCGACGGTGCTCACCTGGTCGGAGCCGGAGTCCCACTTCCTGGTGGAGCCGGCCTGGGTCGGCCGACCGTCACCGTCGATGTCGTCGGTCGGTTCCGCCACGGTGTACGTCAGACCACTGGCCCAGGGGACCGAGAGCCCGAACACGCCCTGCCGGTAGGCCGGCGACGTCGTGTCCGCCAAGTGGTAGTCGCCCATCAGGTTCGGCGGGAGGAGCTCGGCGATCACCATCGACTGCCGGAAGGCCGGGTAGGTGCGTGAGGCCAGCACGTCGACGGAGAGCAGGTAGGGGTCCTTCAGCCCAGGGGCGTCCGTGACCCGGTTGCTGCCGGGCAGTGCCGCGCTCACATTGGTTCCCCGGATGGTCTGCAGCACCGTTCCCTGGGGGGTGAGCAGCCCCGACGGTGTGTCGGTCATGCCCATGTCCCAGTTCTCGATGCCGCCGTCGAAGCCGTTCGGCAGCTTCCCGAGGCCGGTCACGACCCCGCCGCTGTAGGTGCCGGCTCGGTTGTCCCAGAAGAGGTCGTTGAGCACCGTGGGCTTGCTGAACGGCGTTGTCGCGACGGTCGAGGTGGACCCGAACTGGCTGCGGAGCCGGTCCATCAGCGGGTCGCTGTTCGCCGCCGTGGACAGTCCGGCCGCCGCCGGGCTGCCGTCGCTGGTGACCGCCGTGGCGGTGGTCAGGTTGCGGGCTACCGTGTTGTGCACGACGTCGACGAACACGGCGTCGTCCAGGGCGATGCCGCCGCCCTCGTGGGCGGAGACGTTGTTCACCACGGTGTTGTTGCTGATCGTCACCCGGCCGAGGTTCTGCCGCGAGACGTGGTCACCGCTGACCTGCAGCAGCCGGATGCCGCCGCCGTCGTCGTTGGCGATGTTGGACGAGATCACGTTGTGGTCGATCGACACCGGACCCGAGCCGTGGGAGAGCGCCGTCGGTGTGCTCGGGAGCTCGCCGGCGACCATCACCCCGCCGCCCTCGTCGTAGGAACCGTTGAACCACACCCGGTTGCCGCTGATCCTGCCGCCGGTGGTGCCCTGGTAGCCGAAGACGGTCAGCGCGCCGCCGTACTCCGCGGAGAAGTTGCCGCAGATGGCGTTGCCGGTCACGGCGTAGCGGTCGCTGCCGCCGAAGATCCCGACGCCGCCGGCCAGGTTGGTGCCACCGTTGTCACGGATCTGGTTGCGGGCGAGCACCAGGTCGGTGTTGCCGCTGCCGGGGTTGAACGGGCTGTTGCTGTTCTCGTAGGGCGTGCCGACCCGGACCCCGCCGCCGTACGAGCCGCCGTTCCCGCGGATCACGTTGTCGGTGATCTGCAGGTTGCGCACACCGTTGTGGACGTAGACACCGCCACCCTGGGTGAGCAGTGCGCCCGTCGCGCCGTACGGCGTCTTGACCCCGCCGAGCACGGTGTTCAGGTTCGTCGGGAAGTCCAGCTGGACGCCGCCGGTGATGGTGAACCCGTTGATGGCGGGCGGGTAGGTGCTCGGGTTCGGCTCGTTCAGGCTGCCGAAGCCCGTGGGGTTGAGCACCGTCACCACCGCGGCGTCGGGCACCTCCTGGTCACCGGAGTAGCTGAGACCGCCGAGCGTCGTCAGCCAGTCCGCGCCTTGCTGGTTGTCGGGGTTGAACCCGAGGCCGTCGAGGACCGAGCCTGGGACGTAGGTGCCGTTGGCGGTGAAACCGCCGGGACCCACCCCTTGCAGCTGTACCCGGTGCCCCATGATCACGTTCTCGGTGTACTCGCCGCGCGGGTTGTCGGAGGTCTGGGTGTTCGGCCAGACGACGACCAGGTTGTACCTGGTGGAGGAGGACGTGGGACGTGCCGCGTCCAAACCCTTCTGGACGGTGTCCAGGGCCGTGCCCGGCCTCACCTGCACGATCCGAGGGTTCGTGGGGCTGTTGGTCGAGCCGCCGGTGACGACCTGGAGGGTCAGGCCGTTGTAGCTCGTGAAGCCTCGGGCGTTGGTCACGGTCAGGGCCCGCGCACCTGCGGTGGCGTTGATCGGCACCGTGAACTGGATCGACTCGTCCGACCACGTCGGGTTCTGGACCGGAGTACCGCCGAGCTTCAGGGTGCCTGCTGTGGCACCGAAGTTCACCCCCTTGATCGTCACCGTCCGCTGGGCGACCGCGCCGCTCCTGTCCACGAAGGGGTGGTCGACGGCGTAGAGCTGCGGGTAGTCGTTGCCCAGGTCGCACTGGGTGGGGTTGGCCACCGTCGTGTCGGGGGAGAGCGCCACGTTGGCGACCTGGGTGGGCGCCTCGTCGGTCACCGTGTACAGCCCCGGCCAGGCCTGGAAGCTCGCGGCGATCGTGCGGAAGCGTGGGTTGTAGTCCGCGTTCAGCCGAGAGGTGGGATGCAACGCGTCCGCAGGCTGCCCCGGGTCGTTGCCGACGAAGCGGTACATGTTCGGGCACGGGCCGGCCGGCACGGGGCAGTTGTAGGTGTCGGTCGAGGGCTCCAGGGCCTCGTAGAGACCGTTGAAGTCGGTGTGCACCGTGTCGAGCAGGCGGCCGGCGTAGTCGTACAGGCCGACCGGCACGAACGGCAGACCCTGCGCCTCGCCGTAGTTCACGCTGCGCTTGTCGAAGGTGAGCCCGAGGTCGTTGAGCGTGACGCCCCAGAAGTGCGTGGGGATCGGCACGTCGGTGAACAGGTTGAAGTTGGGGGCCGTCGCCTGGCCGTCCCGGACCGTGACGAGCTTGGTCTGGCACGAGGGCCGGTCCTGGCCCTGGAACGGGCTGCCGCCACCGTCGAGGAACGTCGGGTCGGTGACGTCGACCTTGTGCAGCGGACCCCCGCAGGGAGAGGTGATGCCGGCCTGCTGGGACGGCGGCTGCGTCGGTGCCGGAGCGTCGCCGGCCGGTGTGTCGTCGGCCTGGCTCAGCGTGATCGAGGCCAGGTTCTCCTGGGGCAGGTAGCTGTCGCCCTGGAACACGTTGACGTCCTCCTCGCCGGTCACCCTGTACATCGGCGTCGGGTTCTGGGGGTCGCCGACCGGGTTGTCGGGGATGTCGACCGAGACCAGGTAGTCACCGGGCCGCAGGTCCTGCGTCTCGCCGTCCGGCAGCGGGGCCCACAGCGGCAGGTCGTGCGTGTTGCGCGGGTCGCCGACGGGGAACTGGTTCACGTCCGAGGTGCCGAACCCGTAGTTGCCGTTGACCGTCTGGCCGGCGTCGCCCGGGGTCTTGTCGCTCGGGCCGATCGCCACGCCCATCATCGGAGCCTCGAGGCAGGTGCGGTCGGCCTCCTCACCGAACTCGGGGAGGGCGCGCTGGTCGGAGAGCACCCGGCCCTTGTAGTCGTAGGCCGTGCAACCCTTCGGCGGCTGCCACGTCTCCGTGACGGTGCTCGCGAGCAGCGGGCTGCGCTTGAACGCGCCACGGTCCGGGTTGCTGGTGTCGCTCAGCGGCACGATCTCCTTGCCCTGCCGGCAGCGGTCCGCCTTCTCGGCGTCCGTGAGACCGGTCGGACAGGGCAGGCTCGAGTAGAGGTTGACGGTCAGGTCGGGGATGCCCGGCTGGTAGCTCTCGGAGACGGCCTCCGCCGGGTCCAGCTCGTTGCGGGTGGTGTCGTAGCTGACCGTGCCGGCGATGCCGCCGTTGGTGCCCGGGTCGTAGGGCTGGACCCCCCAGTCGACCTCACCGCCCAGGCCGATGATCGGCAGGAAGTCCAGGTCCACGAGACCGCCGAGCTTCGTCGTCCACTCCTTCTCGTTCTCGCCCCGGTAGCTGATGCCCGTGGTCTGGTAGCGGGTGTCGAAGGCCTCCTCGACCAGCCACTTGCCGAGGGGGTAGACCTCGCGGATGTCGTAGGCGCCGGTGGAGTCGGTGACCGCGGTGTTGGTGTACTGGTCCATCAGCGAGTTGTCCCGCTCCCGGATCGAGAGGGGGAACTGCGGGACCGCCTTCTCTCCCGGGTCGCGCTTGCCGTTGGCGTTGTCGTCGACGAACACGTGGCCGTGCAGGTGGGTGAACCAGCCGGTGAGGGCCTTGTTTCCGACGTTGCTGACGCCGCCGTTCCTCACCTCGACGTTGAAGCTCCACAGGATGTAGTCGATGTCGTCGTCCCACATGCTCAGCTGGTAGGTGCCGTCCGGCACGTGCTGGATGTCGAAGGACCCGTCGGCCGCGCCACGCCCGACGTAGATCGCCGCGTCACCACCGCTGAGGTCGGAGAGCGCGACCCACGGCTTGTTGATGGGGCCGTCGCTCTTGGCGCCCGGGAAGCCGGTCTCGTAGGACAAGCCCGGAGCCCCGCCGATGTAGGGCAGGCCGGCCACGACGACTCCCTTGACCTCGCCGGTCGGGACGTGGTCGGCGGACAGGTCGATCTGCTTGGGGTGGACGAACCCGAACTGCACCATCGGCACCTTCTCGGCACCCTTGATGACCTCGTTGTCGTAGCCGGTCTCACCCTCCTGGTTCCAGATGTCGAAGTCGCGGGCGCCTTCCAGCGTCGTGGTCTGCACCCACTGGTCGGCCTCGCCGGCCGGCGGCGCGACGGTCGCGGCGTACCTGTTCGGACCGAGGTTCGGGATCACGATCTCGCCGGAGGCGTCGCTGACGCAGCGTCCGGTGGACTTGGTGGTGTCGACGACGGGGTGGTTGGAGTCGTCGAAGACGATCGGGCCGGTGCCGTCGGCGTTGACGTGCTCGTAGACGGTGCACAGGGCGTTGCCGTAGTAGTCGACGCTGACCTCACCGAAGACGTCGGTCAGGTGCGCGGTGAACCCCTTCAGGCCCTCCTCGGCGTCCGCCTCGTAGGTGGCGTCCACCGGGATGTTGTCGTTGAAGACCTGGATCCGGATCGTGGAGAGCGGCAGCGGGGTCGGGTTCATCAGGACGGTGACCGCCTGGGTGCTTCCGGCGCCGACGGTGAAGTGCTGCCCGTCGATCTTGAACCCCTTGGCGGTCACGGAGATGAGGTACTTGCCGGGCGCCAGCCCGTCGAGCGCCTTGGTGCCGTTCAGGTCCTTCTCGTCGCCCTGGGCGATGATCGGGGCGAACCCGGAGGTCTTCCGGATCGAGGGCCACGGGCAGCTGTCCGCGAAGTCGGGGTTCGAGCTCCCACCCTCCGCACCGGGCGGCAGGCAGCTCTGGGTGCCCTGGTTCGCGAACGTCCCGGGGTCGCCGGTGTCGTCCTGGTTGATGATCCACTTGTACGTCGTGACGGGGTCGTTGGCGTGCACGAAGCCGGCGCCGGGCGCCACGGACCGCGCACTCTTCACGTGCAGGGTGATCCCGCCCGGCGTGGTGTCGGCTGCGGCCGCGGGCGGGCCGGCCACGGCGGGCGCCTCTGCCACGGCAGGGTCCGTCGTGGTGGCGGCGAAAGCCGCCGGCAGCATGACGACCAGCAGGCTCGACGCCAACAGGTACTTCAGGGTTGCTCTGTGAGCGGCAGCAACGTGCACAGCTCCTCCTTCAGCGTCGCGGAACACCGGCCTGGTCCGTCACACCTTGCGGTCCGGTGCGCGCACCAGGTGGATGTCTGACGAAGCGTTCAGAAGTCCGTCCGGGAGCGGTCACGACCTCGTCCGGAAGCCGACGGGGAACCGTCACGCTCGGTGAGCAGTTCGTCATCAGACGGTCATCGAGAGGTGGAGCCGTCACCGCTCGGGATGGCACGGGAGAGCCGTCCCGGAGTGCCGCGATGACCAGAGGGGTGACCACAACCGGGCTAGGCGGACCTAGTCCTGGGGGGTTCGGCCGCCACCCGACAGGTCAGACCAATGATTCGCGCGCGCTATTGCTCAGAAGCCGGACTATTTCGACACTGGTGGACAAGGGGAAATGTAGGGGACCGATGTGGCAAAACAACGCCACCAAGGGGCGGTCCTCCGAGGGGTGGGGAACATGAGCACAGTGATGGTGGTCGACGACGAGGAGAGAGTCAGGGTCCTGCTGTCGCGCACGATGGCTGCCGAGGGGCACTCCATCGTGACCGCGGTCGACGGGGAGATGGCGTTGGAGCGGCTGGCCGAGGCTCCGGTGGACCTGTTGCTGCTGGACCTGATGATGCCGCGCTGCAACGGGCTCCAGGTGCTGACCATGCTGAAGACGCGGGAGAAGGCGCCGTCGGTCATCGTGCTGTCCGGCGTCGAGGACGTCGCGTCGCGGGTGCAGGCCCTCGACAAGGGAGCGGTGGACTTCGTCGGCAAGCCGTTCCACACCGCGGAGCTGGTCGCCCGCGTGCGCCGGCACCTGAGCGACGTACCGCCGCAACGCTCCGGCCACCACCGGTACGTCATGGCCGGCGGCATCAACCTCGACCTCGACCGACGCCGTGCCAACACGCGGGACGGGGCGGTCACCCTGACCGAGCGTGAGTTCTCGCTGCTGGCGCACCTGATGCGCCGCCGGGGCGACGTCTGCCGCCGCGACGAGCTGCTGCACGACGTGTGGGGACTCGAGTTCGACCCGGGCAGCAACGTCGTCGACGTCTGCGTCCGTCGCCTGCGCGGGAAGCTCTCCGACCTTCCGGTGGAGACGATCCGCGGGGTCGGCTACTGCTTCTACGGTGTCTGAGATGGCTCACCGCCCGCGGCTGTTCGTCCCGTGGCTGCTGCTCGCCGCGGTCTGCTCGATGATGATGTGGCTCAGCCCCGGCGAGGAGACGATCCCGTACCACGTCGCCTGGATCGGGGTCGCGCTCGCCTACGGCTTCGACCCGTGGCCGCTGGGCCGCACCCTCGGCGCGCTGGTGGTCTACACGTGCACGACGGGCGGGATCCTGGTGCTGCGTGCCGCCACCGGCGTGGTGGCCTGGGAGGAGACCGCGGAGATCCCGCTGATGGCGACGCTGGTCCTGCTCAGTGTGTGGCACGTGCGGCGGCGCCAGGCCGCCATGGCCGAGCTGCTGCGGATGGCCGACCGCGACCGGCTCCGCGCGCAGCAGCGTGAGCGGCTGAGCCGGGTGACCTCGCACGAGATGCGCACCCCGCTGACGATCGCGGTCGGGTACGTCGACCTGCTGCTGGAGCGCGAGACGGAGGACGAGCGGCGCGCGGACCTCGAGGTCGTGCGTGACGAGCTCGGCCGGCTCGGTCGGACGGGGGACCGGCTGCTGCGGATGATCCGGCTGCAGGAGCTGGTCCGGTGGGGTCCCGTGGACCTGGACGGTTTCTTCGCCGACGTGGGCGAGCGGTGGGCGACCGTCGCAGACCGGCGCTGGGTCGTCGACGCGGCGGTGGGGACCTGCGACATCTCGACCGAGCGGCTGCGCGCCTGCCTGGACACGCTGATCGAGAACGCCCTGCGCTACACCGCGGTGGGCGACGTGATCCGGCTGTGCGCGACCCGCAGCGGCGACTCGGTGCTCCTCGGCGTCGCCGACTCGGGGTCGGGGCTGAGCGCCCCGCTGGTCGCGGCCATCAACGCCCAGGACTTCCAGGGCGCGAGACAGCTCACGGCGGACGTCGCGGGCAGCGGCTCACAGACGGGGCTCGGGCTCGGGCTGGTTCACGAGATGGTCTCGATGTGCGGCGGCAAGGTGGTCGCGGGCACCTCCGCCGAGGGCGGCGCGTTGATCCTGATGGCGATCCCGCGCGAGGTGGTGCGCGTCGTAGGTCCGCGGACCGAGGCGCGGCTCGAGGTGACCCACCCGCTCGCGGTCTGAGGTCACCCGCCCCGGGCGTGGGAGGCCGTCGTCGACGACCGGCGGAGGTAGGCTCGTCCCCGCTGACCTTCCCCACGGCAGTTTCCTGACAGAATCCGTCGTTTCAGCACCGACCGCCGCGATCGGACTCCGAGGGGAGCCCCCACCGATGTACCTCAAGAGCCTGACGCTTCGTGGGTTCAAGTCGTTCGCGTCCGCGACGACCCTGCAGCTCGAGCCGGGGATCACCTGCATCGTGGGCCCCAACGGCTCGGGCAAGTCCAACGTCGTCGACGCGCTGGCCTGGGTGATGGGCGAGCAGGGCGCCAAGTCCCTGCGCGGCGGCAAGATGGAGGACGTCATCTTCGCCGGTACGTCGGGCCGGCCGCCGCTCGGCCGGGCCGAGGTGGCCCTGACCATCGACAACGCCGACGGGGCTCTCCCGATCGAGTACTCCGAGGTCACGATCAGCCGGACCATGTTCCGCAACGGCGGCTCGGAGTACGCCATCAACGGCTCGCCGTGCCGGCTGCTCGACGTGCAGGAGCTGCTGTCCGACTCCGGCATCGGCCGGGAGATGCACGTGATCGTCGGGCAGGGCCAGCTCGACTCGATCCTGCATGCGACCCCCGAGGACCGCCGCGGCTTCATCGAGGAGGCCGCCGGCGTCCTCAAGCACCGCAAGCGCAAGGAGAAGGCCCTCCGCAAGCTGGACAGCACCGAGGGCAACCTGACCCGGTTGCAGGACCTGCTCAGCGAGATCCGCCGCCAGCTCAAGCCGCTCGGACGCCAGGCCGAGGTGGCCCGCCGGGCCGCCGTGGTGCAGGCCGACGTCCGCGACGCCCGGGCCAGGCTGCTGGCCGACGACCTGGTCACCGCCCGCACCGCGCTCGAGCAGGAGCTCGCCGACGAGACGATCCTGCTCGAGCGCCGCGCGGAGGTGGAGGCCGCCGTCGAGCAGGCCCGCCAGGGCGAGGCGGCGCTGGAGGCCGCACTGCGCGAGGACCTGCCGGCGCTGGCCGCCGCCCAGGAGACCTGGTTCGCCCTCTCCGGACTGCGCGAGCGGCTCAAGGGCACCGCGGGTCTTGCCGCGGAGCGGGTCCGCAACGCCCGCGACAGCGCGGAGCCGGCCCCCCAGTCCGGCCGCGACCCGGAGCAGCTCGAGGCCGAGTCCGAGCGGGTCCGTGCGCAGGAGCGCGAGATCAATGCCGAGGTGGAGCGCAACCGGACCGCCCTGGACGACGCGCTGGCCGCGCGCCAACAGGCCGAGCAGGCGCACTCCGAGGAGGACCGCCGGGTGGCGGGTCTGCTCCGCGCCGCGGCTGACCGGCGCGAGGGGCTGGCCCGGTTGCACGGCCAGGTCAACGCGCTGAAGAGCCGCGCTGCCGCGGCCGCCGAGGAGGTCGGCCGGCTCACCAGCAGCCGTGAGGACGCGGTGGCCCGTGCTGAGCGGGCCCAGAGGGACTTCACCGCCCTGGAGTCGCGCGTCGCCGGCCTCGATGCGGGCGAGGAGGGCCTCGACGCCGAGCACGAGGGTGCGTCGTCGGCGCTCGGCGACATCGAGGAGCGGCTGGCGAAGACCCGGGAGGAGGCGCAGGCCGCCGAGCGGGAGCGCACCGGGCTGGCCGCGCGCAAGGAGGCTCTGGAGCTGGGCCTGAACCGCAAGGACGGCGCGGGCGCCCTGCTCGCCGCGAGCGACTCGGTCTCCGGGCTGCTCGGGTCGGTGGCGGCGCTGCTGACCGTGCGGCCGGGATACGAGGCGGCGGTCGCGTCCGCGCTCGGTACGGCGGCCGACGCGGTTGCCGTCGAGCACGTCGACGCCGCGCTCGGCGCGATCGAGCACCTGAAGTCCGAGGACCTCGGACGCGCCGGCATCGTGCTGGGCGCCGGGGCGGTCGACGACCAGGCCTGGCCCGGCCTCCCCGGCGAGGTCACCTACGCCGTGGACGTGGTCGAGTGCCCGGCGCCGTTGCGCCCGGCCCTGGCGCGGCTGCTGTTCAAGATCGCCGTCGTCGACGACCTGGCCGCCGCGAAGCGCCTGGTCGCCGACCTGCCGGACGTCACCGCCGTCACCCGCGAGGGCGACCTGCTCGGCGCGCACTTCGCCGCGGGCGGCTCCTCCTCGCGGCCGAGCCTGATCGAGGTGCAGGCGGCCGTCGACGAGGCGGCGCACCAGCTGGGCGAGGCCAACCATGCGTGCGAGCGCCTGGGCTTCGACCTCTCCCGTCTCGAGGAGGAGCGCTCCCAGGCGCAGCGCCGGGTCGACGTGGCGCTCGCCAAGCTCCACGAGTCCGACGCCACCCTGGCCGCCGTGGCCGAGGAGCTCGGGCAGCTCGGCTCGCTGGCCCGGTCCGCCAAGGCCGAGGCCGAGCGGGTCACCTCCGCGATCGCCGCGGCAGAGGAGTCCCGCGACCGGGACCTCGCCGGCCTCGCCGAGCTCGAGCAGCGGCTCGCGTCCGCGGAGGACGCCTCCGACGAGGAGCCCGACACCACGCTTCGCGAGCAGCTCGCCGACCAGGCCCGCGCCAGCCGGCAGGCGGAGATGGACTCGCGGCTCGCGCTGCGGACCGCCGAGGAACGCGCCCGGGCCCTCAACGGACGCGCCGACTCGCTGCTCCGGGCGGCCCAGGCCGAGCGGGACGCACGAGCCCGGGCCGTGGCCCGCCGGGAGCGCCTGGTCCGCGAGGGGCAGGTCGCCGAGGCGGTCAGCCGGGGCGTCGCCGTGGCCCTCCAGCGCCTGGAGGTGTCGATCGCGGCCGCCGCCGAGGACCGCTCCGCGGTGGAGCAGGCGCGGCGCGGGCGCGAGGAGGACCTGATGACGGTCCGGACGCGGCTGCGCGACCTGGCCAAGGAGCACGACGAGCTGGTCAACACCGTGCACCGCGACGAGATGGCCCGCACCCAGCAGCGGATGCGCATCGAGCAGCTCGAGGAGCGGGCGATCGAGGAGCTCGGCCTCGACGTCGACTCCCTGGTCGCCGACTACGGCCCCGACAACCCGGTCCCGCCGGTGCAGACGCCCGAGCAGCTCGCGGCGCAGGAGGCGGACGAGAACGCCGTACCTCCCGAGCCGGTGCCGTTCGTGCGCGAGGAGCAGCAGAAGCGGCTGCGGTCGGCGGAGCGGGCGCTGTCCATGCTCGGCAAGGTCAACCCGCTCGCGCTGGAGGAGTTCACCGCGCTCGAGGAGCGGCACCAGTTCCTCGGCGAGCAGCTCGAGGACCTGAAGCGGACCCGGCGCGACCTGCTCGACATCGTCCGCGAGGTCGACGAGCGCGTCGAGCAGGTGTTCACCGAGGCCTGGAACGACGTCAACGCCGCCTTCGACGGGGTGTTCAAGCGGCTGTTCCCCGGCGGCGAGGGGCGGCTCGTCCTCACCGACCCGTCGAACATGCTGACCACGGGCATCGAGGTCGAGGCCCGACCGCCCGGCAAGAAGGTCAAGCGGCTGTCGCTGCTCTCCGGCGGCGAGCGCTCCTTGGTGGCGGTGGCGTTCCTGGTCTCGTTGTTCAAGGCCCGGCCGTCGCCGTTCTACATCCTCGACGAGGTCGAGGCGGCGCTCGACGACACCAACCTGGGCCGGCTGCTCGAGATCTACGAGGAGCTGCGGGAGAACAGCCAGCTGCTCGTGATCACGCACCAGAAGCGGACCATGGAGGTCGGCGACGCGCTCTACGGCGTGACCATGCGCGGTGACGGCGTCTCCGCGGTGATCAGCCAGCGGCTGCGCGAGGCCGAGCCTGCGTGAGCGCCCCCGACACCGACCGTCCCGACCGCAGCCGCCCCGTCCGAGACGACTACGTCGCGTGGCGGCAGGCCACCACCCGGTGGGCCGACGACGACGCCTACGGTCACATGAACAACGCGACGTACTACGAGCTGTTCGACACGGCCGTCAACGCGCACCTCTTCGAGGCCACCGGCACCAACGTGCGCGCGCTGCCCGCGATCGGAGTGGTCGCCGAGACGTCGTGCCGCTACTTCCGGGAGATCGGCTTCCCGGACCCGGTCGACATCGGCCTGGTGGTCGAGCGGGTCGGCACGTCCTCGGTGATCTACCGGATCGGGCTGTTCCAGGGGGACGACGAGCAGGCCGCTGCCGAGGGCCGCTTCGTGCACGTCTACGTCGACAACTCCAACGGGCCCGGCGACCGGCCGGTGCGCCCGCTCCCGGACGAGATCCGCTCGGTCGTCACCGCGCTCCTTCCCGGCTGACGTTTGCCCGGCCCGGCTCCGGGCACGTGAGCAGAAGCACGTCCTCTCGGTCCGCTAGGGCCTTTCGGCCGGTGTCCGGACGTGAGGAACCGTGGGACCATGAACACGGTGCATCGGCAGTGAAGAGTGCACCCGCACACGACTTTTTCGGGAGATGTTCCGCGTGACCTCGATCCTTCTCGCAATGATCGGCATCATCCTGCTCGCCGGCCTGATCGTGCTGTACGTCGCCTACCCGCACCGGGGCGAGGAGGTCCCGAACGCCCCCTGGGTCGGGGAGGCGATGCGCAAGGGCGTGAACCTGCTGCCCACCCTGGACAACCAGACCGACGAGCAGAAGTACGACGCGCGGCCGCGGGAGAAGCAGCACCACTGAACCCCGTCGGGCGTGCCCGCGCCGTGGGCGCGCGCCGACGCCTGTGATGGGATACCCGCGTGGCTGAGTACATCTACCTGATCATCGGCATCGCCGTCCTCCTCGTCGGCGCGCTCGTCGGCCTGGTCACCTCCCGGGTGCGTGGCCGCGGCCGTACGTCGACCCCGTCGGCGCCCCCGGAGACGGCCGCGGAGCCGCGTGTCGGAGACGACGCGGAGACCCCCCGGGACACCCCGACCCGCACGATCGAGGACCGCGACCTCCCGTCGGGCACGGCCACCGGCACCCTCGAGCCCACCCCGACGGTCGAGCCCACCCCGACCCTCGAGGTCCCCGAGTCGACCGCGAGCCGGCTGGTGCGCCTGCGCCAGCGGCTGTCCCGCTCGCAGAGCCCGCTGGGCCGCGGCCTGCTCGCGCTGCTCTCCCGAGACGTCATCGACGAGGACACCTGGGAGGAGATCGAGGACCTGCTGATCACCGCCGACGTCGGCGTGGCCCCGTCCCAGGAGCTGGTCGCCCGGCTCCGCACCCGGGTCAAGGTCGAGGGGGTGTCCTCCGCGTCGGTGCACGACATCCTGCGTGAGGAGCTCGTCACGCTGGTCGACCCGAGCCTGGACCGGTCGCTGGCCGTGGGCCGCAAGGAGGGCCGGCCGGCCGTGGTGCTGATGGTCGGCGTCAACGGCACCGGCAAGACGACCACCGTGGGCAAGCTGGCCCGGGTGCTGGTCGCCGAGGACAAGCAGGTGGTGCTCGGTGCCGCCGACACCTTCCGGGCCGCGGCCGCGGAGCAGCTGGCCACCTGGGGCGAGCGCGTGGGCGTGCCCGCCGTACGCGGGCCCGAGGGCGGCGACCCGGCGAGCGTCGCGTTCGAGGCGGTGCGCACCGGGATCGAGCAGGAGGCCGACGTCGTCCTCGTGGACACCGCGGGTCGGCTGCAGAACAAGGCCGGCCTGATGGACGAGCTCGGCAAGGTCAAGCGGGTCGTGGAGAAGCAGACCCCGGTCACCGAGGTGCTGCTGGTGCTGGACGCGACGACCGGGCAGAACGGCCTGCAGCAGGCCCGCGTGTTCGGTGAGGTGGTGGCGGTCACCGGGATCGTGCTGACCAAGCTGGACGGCTCCGCCAAGGGCGGCATCGTGGTCGCCGTGCAGCGTGAGCTCGGTGTCCCGGTCAAGCTCGTCGGGCTCGGTGAGGGCGCCGACGACCTGGCGCCGTTCGACCCGGAGGCGTTCGTCGACGCCCTGCTGGGCGTCACCACCTGACCGCTAGACGCTGACCCCTCGCAGCGTGAACTCCACGAGCGTGTCGACGTCGTCCACCGACGGCATCGGCCGGTGCGTGATCGCGCGGGTCGCCAGGAGGCCGCCCAGCCACTGGACCGCGGCGTCCACGTCGATGTCCGCGCGGACCTCGCCGCGGGCGATCGCCCGCTCGAACGTGGCCCGGGAGTGCGCCTCGCGACGCTCGACCGAGGCCCGGTGCAGTGCGGCTATCCGGTCGTCGCGCACCGACTCCGCGATCGACGTACGCAGGAACGCCGCCCCCTCGGGGGTGTTCACGAAGACCAGGACCGAGCGGTAGCTCTCGGCCAGGTCGGTCCGGATGGAGCCGGTGTCCGGCTCGGGCATCTCGGCCGAGTAGAGCGTCTCCATCGCGGCGACGGCCAGGTCCTCCTTGGACGGCCAGCGGCGGTAGACCGTGGCCTTGCCCACGCCCGCCCGCGCGGCCACGTCGTCCACCGTGGTCCGGTCGAAGCCGCGCTGGAGCAGCAGCTGCGCCGCGGCCTGGGTGATGCGCTCGTCGGTCTCCGGGTCACGGGGCCGTCCGCGCCCCCGGCGGACCGGGAGGTCGCCCCCGGACGCGGATCCGCTGTCGTGGGCTGAGGAGCTCGTGGTCATGCGGGGACCCTAGTCGAGTTTCGATACCGGACAAAAGGATGCGATCTGGATATCTACCGCTTTCGGCCGAGCCGGCGTCACGTGCCCGTAACACGGCCGGGAGAACCGTCACCTGGCCGCAACACGCGTCGCCGCGGGCTGAAACCTGGACCCATGAAGGTGTCTGTCACCGGGGTGGTGCTGGTTCGACAGCGAGGTCGCACCGTGCCCACCTGATCCCCGCAAGACCTTCAAGAGGTTGAGAACATGGATACTGGCGATACCGCTTGGGTGTTGGCCTCCGCGGCGTTGGTGCTGCTGATGACCCCTGGCCTCGCACTCTTCTACGGTGGCATGGTCCGTGCGAAGAGCGTCCTGAACATGATGATGATGAGCTTCGGCGCCCTCGCCCTCATCAGCGTCCTGTGGGTGCTCTACGGATACTCGGTCGCCTTCGGCAACGACGTAGGTGGGGGTCTGCTCGGCAGCCCCACCGAGTTCTTCGGGCTGACCAAGCTGATCGGGACCGCGGGTCTCGACAAGGGCTTCGCGGCCACCAGCCTGGTCTTCACCATTCCCTCGATGGCGTTCGTCGCCTTCCAGGCCGTGTTCGCCATCATCACCGTCGCCCTGATCTCGGGTGCGATCGCCGACCGGGCGAAGTTCGGCGCCTGGATGGTGTTCGCCGGGATCTGGGCCACCATCGTCTACTTCCCGGTCGCGCACTGGGTCTTCGCCTTCAACGGCGCGCAGTCCGCCAAGGGCGGCTGGATCGCCAACAAGCTGCTGGCGATCGACTTCGCCGGCGGGACGGCGGTGCACATCAACGCCGGCGCCGCCGGCCTGGCGCTGGCCATCGTGCTCGGCAAGCGGGTCGGCTGGAAGCGTGACCCGATGCGGCCGCACAACCTGCCGCTGGTGATGATCGGCGCCGGCCTGCTGTGGTTCGGCTGGTTCGGCTTCAACGCCGGCTCGGCGCTGTCCGCGAACGGCCAGGCCGCCGAGGTCTGGGTGACCACGATGGTCGCCACCGGCGCCGCGGCGCTGGGCTGGCTGCTGGTCGAGAAGCTGCGGGACGGGCACGCCACCTCGCTGGGTGCCGCGTCCGGTGTCGTCGCCGGCCTGGTCGCCATCACCCCGTCCTGCTCCTCGGTCACCCCGCTCGGCGCGATCGCGGTGGGTCTGCTCGCCGGCGTGCTCTGCGCCATGGCCGTGGGCCTGAAGTTCCGCTTCGGCTTCGACGACTCGCTCGACGTCGTCGGCGTGCACCTCGTCGGCGGCCTGTGGGGCACGCTCGCGGTCGGCCTGTTCGCCTCGGCGGCGACCACGGCCGGGGTCGACGGGCTGTTCTACGGCGGCGGTGTCGACCAGCTGTGGCGCCAGGCGGTCGGTGCGTTCTCGGTGCTGATCTTCTCCTTCGTCGTGACGCTGGCCCTCGGGTTCGCGATCCACAAGACGATGGGCTTCCGCCTCGCCGCAGAGGACGAGGTCGAGGGCATCGACGGAGTGGAGCACGCCGAGTCGGCGTACGACTTCGCCACCGCGGGTGGCGGCGGTCGCACCCTGACCGGGGGTCACCTGACCCCGAGCGCCCAGTCCGACGCCGAGGCCAGAGGAGTGAACGCATGAAGCTCGTGACCGCGGTGATCAAGCCGCACAAGTGGGAAGAGGTCCGCGAGGCCCTCGAGACCTTCGGTGTCACCGGTATGACGGTGAGCGAGGTCAGCGGCTACGGCCGGCAGAAGGGCCACACCGAGGTCTACCGCGGCGCGGAGTACGACATCGCGCTGGTGCCCAAGATCCGGATCGAGATCGTCGTGGAGTCCGCGGACGTCGACGACGTGGTCGGGATCATCGTGAAGACGGCGCAGACCGGTCGGATCGGGGACGGCAAGGTCTGGGTCCAGCCGGTCGACGCCGTGGTCCGGGTCCGCACCGGAGACCGCGACGAGGCGGCGCTCTGACTCTGCTCCAGGGCTCGCCCAGGCCGGGCGGGGACCGGTGGAGGCCGCGAGGCCGCTGCCGGTTCCCGCCTGGTGCGCGTCCGGCACGATGTGAGGGTCCCCGTGCCCGCACGGACCCGAGAAGGAGAGGCTGCACGAGATGAGGCTGGTCACCGCGGTCGTGAAACCGCACAAGTGGGACGACGTCCGGTCCGCCCTGGAGATGGTCGGCATCACCGGTATGACGGTGAGCGAGGTCAGCGGGTACGGCCGGCAGAAGGGGCACACCGAGGTCTACCGCGGTGCGGAGTACGACATCGCGCTGGTGCCGAAGATCCGGATCGAGATCGTCGTCGACGACCCGGAGGCAGACGAGGTGGTCGAGGCGATCGTGAAGGCCGCCAGGACCGGCAAGATCGGCGACGGCAAGGTCTGGGTGATGCCGGTCGAGAGCGTGGTGCGGGTGCGCACCGGCGACGAGGACGAGGCCGCGCTCTGAGCCCCCACCGAGCAGTGAGCAACCGATGACCCAGGCCGAGAGACGCCGACGGACCGCCGAGGCGGACGAGCTGTGCGCCGGGGCGCTCGCCAAGGCGCTGTCGGGGGCACCCGGCGGGGCCGACGAGACGGGCGTCGCGCTGGTGGCCGTCGGCGGCTACGGCCGCTGTGAGCTGGCCCCGCACAGCGACCTGGACGTGGTGCTGGTCCACGACGACGGGGTCGACGTACGCCGTGTGGCCGAGGAGGTCTGGTACCCGCTGTGGGACGCCGGCGCCGACCTCGACCACTCGGTGCGGGCACTGTCCGAGGTCACGGACGCGGCCCGGGACGACCCGCGCGTCACCCTCGGCCTGCTCGACGCCCGGCACCTCGCCGGGGACCCGTCGCTGACGCTGCGGCTGCGGGCCGACCTGCTGGCGCACTGGCGCCGCGACGCCCGCCGCCAGCTGCCCGCGCTGCGCGAGCTGGTGACCAGGCGGGGCGCGCGGGTCGGGGAGCTGGCACACGCGTCCGTCCCGGACCTCAAGGAGTCGGTGGGTGGCCTGCGGGACGCCACCGTGCTCAAGGCCCTGGTGGCGACCTGGCTGGTCGACGTGCCGCACTCCGACCTCGAACCGAGCCGGCTGCAGCTGCTCGACGTCCGCGACGTCCTGCACGAGGTCGTCGGCCGCTCCAGCGACCGGATCGCACCGGAGACCTGGCCGGACCTGGCCCGCGGGCTCGGGCTCCCCGACGCCGAGGCCGCGCAGCGCCAGGTCCGCGAGCTCGGCCGCCGGATCACGCACCTCTCCCGCCTCACCTGGCACCGGGTCGACGCCGTGCTGGCCCGTCCTCCGGCCACGCAGCGGCGGGCCCCCGAGCTCGAACGGGTCGCCCCGGGGGTCGCGGTCTCCCGCGGCGAGGTGGTCCTCGACCGGGGCACCCGTCCCGCCGCCGACCCGCTGCTGCTCCTCCGGGCCGCCGCCGAGGCCGCGGAGCGTGGCCTGGTGCTGTCCCCGTCGACCGCGTCCCGGCTGGCCCGCGAGGGATCCGCCGTCCCCGAGCCGTGGAGCCGGGAGGCGCGCAACCTGTTCACCCGCCTGCTCGCCGCGGGGCCGGGCCTGCTGCCGGTGTGGGAGACCCTGGACGAGACCGGGGCCCTCGAGCGGGTGCTCCCCGAGTGGGAGCGCGTCCGGCTGCTCCCGCACGCCTCGACCGTGCACCGCTTCACCGTCGACCGGCACCTGGTGGAGACCTGCATCGAGGCGTCCCGGCTGATCCGCCGGGTCTCCCGGCCGGACGTGCTGATGGCCGCCGCGCTGCTGCACGACATCGGCAAGGGCGAGCTGGTCGACCACTCGGTCGCCGGTGAGCCGCTGGCCGCGGCCGCGGCACGCCGGATGGGGTTCGACGCCCGCGAGGCCGACCTCGTCCGGAACCTGGTGCGCTGGCACCTGCTGCTCGCCGACGTCGCCACCACCCGGGACCTCGAGGACCCGGCCACGGTCGGGTACGTCGTCGAACGGATCCCGGACGCCGAGACGCTTGACCTGCTCGAGGTGCTCACCGAGGCGGACGCCCGGGCCACCTCGCCGAAGGCGTGGACGTCCTGGCGCGCGGGGCTGGTCGCCGACCTGGCCCGGCGGGTCCGGCACGAGCTGTCCGACGCGTCGCCGTCCGTCGACCCGGACACCCCGCACCACGACGTGGAGGTGTCCGACGCCGTCCGTGCGGACCCGCGGCGGGTCGACGTACGCCTGAGCACGGCCGTCGACGGCGCCACCGTCACCGTGGTGTCGGGGGACCGGACCGGCCTGATGGCGGACGTGGCCGGGGCGCTGGCCGTGCAGCGTGTCTCGGTGCGCTCGGCCCGGGCCTGGACCCAGGACGACCTGGCGGTCTCGGTGTGGGACGTCGACGACACGCACCTGGACGAGGCGATCCTGCGGCAGCGGTTCGAGGCAGTGATCGGGGGCCGGACGGACCCGGCCGCGCGCCTGCGACCGGCCCGCGAACCCAGCCTGGAGCCGTCCGTGCAGGTCCGCCACGACGCCTCCCACGAGGCGACGGTGATGGAGGTCCGGGTCGCCGACCGGCCCGGAGTGGTCTACCTGGTGTGCGCGGCGCTGGCGGGGCTCGACCTCTCCGTGCGCTCGGCGCACCTGACCACGCTCGGCCCGCAGGCGGTGGACGTGTTCTACGTGCAGGAGCCCGGCGCCGGCGTACTCTCCGACGAGCGCGCCGCGTCGGCGGTGCACGCGGTCCGACATGCCCTCCAGGACCCGGTTACCCTTGACGCTGACCGCGGCTGAGGACGATCCGGCTGCCGGCACCGGCCCCACCGACTGGACCCGAGGACTGACCACCTGTGTTTACGACCCTCTCCGACCGTCTCGCCGCGACGTTCAAGAACCTCCGTGGCAAGGGACGGCTCTCTGAGGCCGACATCGACGCGACCGCGCGCGAGATCCGCATCGCCCTGCTGGAGGCGGACGTCGCGCTTCCCGTGGTCAAGCAGTTCGTGGCCGCGGTCAAGGAGCGGGCCCGCGGCGAGGAGGTCAGCCAGGCCCTGAACCCGGCCCAGCAGATCGTCAAGATCGTCAACGAGGAGCTCGTCACCATCCTCGGTGGCGAGACGCGCCGGCTGCGGTTCGCCAAGACGCCGCCGACCGTGCTGATGCTGGCCGGCCTCCAGGGCTCCGGCAAGACGACGCTGGCCGCCAAGCTGGCCCTGTGGCTCAAGGAGCAGGGCAACAGCCCGCTGCTGGTCGCCGCGGACCTCCAGCGGCCCAACGCGGTCAACCAGCTCCAGGTCAACGGCGAGCGGGTCGGCGTCAAGGTGTTCGCCCCCGAGCCGGGCAACGGCGTCGGGGACCCGGTGGCGGTGTCCCGCGCCGGCGTCGCGGAGGCCAAGCGCACCCTGCACGACGTGGTCATCGTCGACACCGCCGGCCGCTTGGGCGTCGACGCGGAGATGATGCAGCAGGCCGCTGACATCCGGGACGCCGTGACCCCGGACGAGATCCTGTTCGTGGTCGACGCGATGGTCGGCCAGGACGCGGTGAACACCGCGCAGGCGTTCCTCGACGGCGTCGGCTACGACGGCGTGGTGCTCACCAAGCTCGACGGCGACGCCCGCGGTGGTGCGGCGCTCTCGATCGCCTCGATCACCGGCAAGCCGGTGATGTTCGCGTCCGCAGGTGAGAAGCCGACCGACTTCGACGTCTTCCACCCCGACCGGATGGCCGGCCGGATCCTCGACATGGGCGACATGCTCACCCTGATCGAGCAGGCGGAGAAGAGCTTCGACGCCGAGCAGGCGGCCAAGGCCGCGGCCAAGCTCACCGGGCAGGGCGGCGACTTCACGCTCGACGACTTCCTGCAGCAGATGCAGCAGCTGCGCAAGATGGGCTCGCTGTCGAAGATCATGGGGATGCTGCCCGGCATGGGGCAGTTCCGCGAGCAGCTCGAGAACTTCGACGAGCGCGAGATCGACCGGATCCAGGCGATCATCCAGTCGATGACCCCGGCCGAGCGGGACAACCCCAAGATCATCGACGGCTCCCGCCGGTCGCGGATCTCCAAGGGTTCGGGCACCCAGGTCTCCGACGTCAACGGTCTCGTCGACCGCTTCTTCGAGGCCCGCAAGATGATGATGTCGATGGCCAAGGGCGGCGGGATCCCCGGCATGCCGGGCATGCCGGGCATGGGCGGCATCGGTGCCGGGAAGCGCGGGAAGGGCAAGCAGCAGGCCGCCAAGAAGGGCAAGTCCAAGCGCGGCTCGGGCAACCCGGCCAAGCGTGCGGCCGAGGAGAAGGCGGCCGCCCAGCGCGGCGTCGACGGCGTCGGCAAGCCGGCCAACCCGTTCGGCCTCCCGGCGGGCGCGGAGGAGGAGTTCGACCCGTCCTCGCTGGACCTGCCGGCCGACCTGTCGAAGTACCTCAACAAGTAGCCCCCTCGGTAGGGTCGCTCGCATGAGCGCTCTGAGGTTCCGCGGTCCGGTGCTGCCCGACGGCGAGGTCCGCGACCTGTACGTCGTCGACGGCACCGTGACCTACGAGAAGGTGGCGTCGGCCGAGCTCGTCGCCGAGGGCTGGGTCGTCCCGGGGCTGGTGGACGCGCACTGCCACGTCGGGCTGGACGAGAACGGCGCCGTCCCCGAGGACGTCCAGGAGAAGCAGGCGATCGCCGACCGCGACTCGGGTGCCCTGCTGCTGCGGGACTGCGGCTCCGCGGCGGACACGTCCTGGATCCACGAGCGCGACGACCTGCCCCGGCTGGTCCGCGCCGGTCGCCACATCGCCCGGACCCGGCGCTACATCCGCAACTACGCCCACGAGATCGAGCCCGCCGACCTGCCGGCGTACGTGGCGCAGGAGGCGCAGCGCGGCGACGGCTGGGTGAAGCTGGTCGGCGACTGGATCGAGCGCGACGCCGGCGACCTGACGCCGTCCTGGACTCGGGAGTCGCTGGACGCCGCGATGCAGGCGGCCCACGACCACGGGGCCCGGGTCACCGCGCACGTGTTCGGCGAGCAGGCACTGCCGGACCTGATCGGGTCGGGGATCGACTGCATCGAGCACGGCACCGGCCTCTCGGCCGACCTGATCGACACCATGGTGGCCAACGGCGTCGCGCTGGTGCCCACCGTCAAGCAGCTCGGCAACTTCCCCGACTACGCCGAGGCGGGGCGCGAGAGGTTCCCGGCGTACGCCGACCACATGATGCGGCTGTTCGAGACCCGCCGCGAGGTGATCGGCGCGGCCTACGAGGCCGGAGTGGCGATCTACGCGGGCACCGACGCCGGCGGTGTGCTGCCGCACGGCCTGATCGGCGAGGAGGTGCTCGAGCTGGCGTCGTACGGACTCACCCCCGAAGACGCCCTCGGAGCGGCGTCCTGGCGGGCCCGGTCCTGGCTCGGCCTCGACGACAACCTCGCGGAGGGCACCACCGCCGACTTCGTGGTGTTCGACCGCAACCCGCTCGAGGACCTCACCGTCCTGCAGGAGCCGAAGCGGATCGTGCTGCGCGGCAAGGTCGTCGGCTGAGGCGCGCGAGGCGGGTGGCACCCACCGATTTCGGGTGCGGCCGGGGGATCTGGCACAATGACCGGCTGAGTCCTGCGTGCCCGGACCCTCTCACCCGGGCCACGTGCGACACCGCGCAGCGCGCCCGACCTGGCCCCACCAGGCCCGGGACGCTCACCCATTCACGGACATTCAAGGAGACACCACACTCGTGGCCGTCAAGATTCGCCTGAAGCGTATGGGCAAGATCCGTACGCCGTACTACCGCGTCGTCGTCGTCGACTCCCGCAAGAAGCGCGACGGCAAGGTCATCGAGCAGATCGGCAAGTACCACCCCAAGGAGGAGCCCTCGCTGATCGAGGTCACCTCCGAGCGGGCGCAGTACTGGCTCGGCGTCGGCGCCCAGCCGTCCGAGGCCGTCGAGGCGCTGCTCAAGGTCACCGGCGACTGGCAGAAGTTCAAGGGCCTGCCGGGCACCGAGGGCACGCTGAAGGTCAAGGAGCCGAAGCGCGACAAGGCCGAGATCTTCAACGAGGCGCTCAAGGAGGCCGGCAGCGACAAGCAGGCCGAGGCCGTCACCAAGAAGTCCGCCGCGAAGAAGGCCGACAAGGCCGAGGACAAGGCTGACGAGAAGGCCGAGGAGAAGGTCGAGGCGCCCGCCGCCGAGGCCGAGCCTGCCGCCGACAAGCCCGCCGAGGCCTGATCCCGATGCTGGCCGACGCGCTCGAGCACCTCGTCCGAGGGATCGTGAGGCACCCGGACGACGTGACCGTCAGCGACAAGCAGCTGCGTCGTGGCTCGGTCCTCGAGGTGCGCGTGCACCCCGACGACCTGGGCAAGGTCATCGGTCGCGGCGGCCGCACGGCCACCGCGCTGCGCACCGTCATCGGGGCGCTGGCCGGCAAGGGCGGTGCCCGGGTCGACTTCGTCGACGTGGACCGCAGGCGCTGAGCCGAGCAGAAGTCGCACGACGAGGCGGGTGGCCGTGAGGCCCCCGCCTCGTCGCATCTCTGGAGCAGGAGGATGACCCCATGAGCGGGCCCTCGAACGGCACGGACGGCCACGAGGTCGTGGTCGGCCGGATCGGCAAGGCGCACGGGATCAAGGGCGAGGTGTCCGTCGAGCCGCGCACCGACGAGCCCGAGCGGCGCTTCGAGGACGGGGCCGTCCTGGCCACCCGGACGCCGCGGGGCGCCGAGCCCCACGGCCCGGGGCGGCCGACGAGCCTGACCGTACGGCGCACCCGGTGGCACCAGTCCCGGCTGCTCGTGACGTTCGACGGGGTCGGCGACCGCAATGCGGCCGAGGCGTTGCGCGGGCTGTCCCTGGTCACCCAGGTCGACCCGTCCGAGACACCGGCGGACCCCGAGGAGTTCTACGACCACCAGCTCGTCGGCCTCCGGGTGGAGACGACCGACGGGGCGCCGGTGGGCGCGGTGAGCGACGTGATCCACGGGACCGGGCAGGACCTGCTCGCGATCCGGACGCCGGAGGGGCGCGAGGTGCTGGTGCCGTTCGTGAGCCAGCTGGTTCCGGTCGTCGACGTGCCCGGTGGCCGGGTCGAGGTCGCGGACCGGCCCGGGCTGCTCACCCCGCTGCCCGACGACACCGAGGACTGAGACGTGCGCATCGACGTCGTCTCGATCTTCACCGACTACCTCGCGCCGCTCCGGCTCTCACTGCCGGGCAAGGCGCAGGACGCCGGCCTGATCGACGTACACGTGCACGACCTGCGTGACTGGACCCACGACCGGCACCGCACCGTGGACGACACGCCGTACGGCGGCGGTGCCGGGATGGTGATGCGACCGGAGCCCTGGGGCGAGGCGCTCGATGCGCTGGTCCTCGACCCGGCCGACGGCACCGTGCTGGTCGTGCCGACCCCCAGCGGTGAGCCGCTCACCCAGCGGCTGGCTGCCGAGCTGGCGACCGCGGACCGGCTGGTGTTCGCGTGCGGCCGCTACGAGGGCATCGACCAGCGGGTCCTCGACGAGGCCGCGACCCGGATGCAGGTGCGCGAGGTCTCCGTCGGCGACTACGTGCTCAACGGCGGGGAGGTGGCGGCGCTCGTCGTCACCGAGGCGGTGGTCCGGCTGCTGCCCGGCTTCATGGGCAACCCCGAGTCGCTCGCGGAGGAGTCGCACGGCGACTCCGGGCTGCTGGAGTACCCCGTCTACACCAAGCCCGCCTCCTGGCGCGGCCACGACGTGCCCGCGGTGCTGCTCTCCGGCGACCACGGCCGGATCGCCGCGTGGCGGCACGACCAGGCCGTACGACGGACCGCCGCCCGTCGACCGGACCTGCTGCACCCGAGCCGGACGCTGACCGCCGAGGGCGTCGGCGACGTCGAGGTCCGCACGGCCACCCCCGGGGACGCCGGGGAGATCCTCACGCTGCAGCTGGCCTGCTGGGTCACCGAGGCGGTGGCCAACCAGACGCTCGACCTCCCGCCGCTGCACGAGGACCTCGGGGACGTGCTGGCCTGGCTGGGGGAGTGGACGACGTTCGTGGTGCGCTCCGGGTCGCGGCTGGTCGGCGCCGTACGCGGCCGGCTGGTCGGCGACGTGTGGGAGATCGGCCGGCTGATGGTCGCCCCGGACCTGCGCGGAAGCGGGCTGGGGCACCATCTCCTCGAGCACGCGGAGGCCGCTGCGCCGCCGGACGCACGACGGGTGTCGCTGGTCACCGGCTCCCGCAGCGAGGACGACCTGCGGACGTACCGGCGGATGGGCTACCGGCCCGAGCGCGGGCAGCCCGCCGTCGCCGGCGTGGTCCACCTGGGCAAACCGGTGCGGCGCCGGGGCTGACCGCTCGATTTCCCGCGACCAGCCGCCCTGTGGCAAACTTGACACTCGCATCCGTCGCGTCCCGACCACTCGTTCCCGCTGGGGGCGGGGGTCGGCGGACCACCTGCCACAGGGGGCGTTCCGCACGACGCAGCAGACGGTCGCACGAATCGACCATCCCCGTTCCGTGGGTGACCTGTGGCGCCTTCGAGGAGACATCATGACCAACGTCATCGACACGCTCGCCGCGGCCACCAAGCGCGACGACATCCCCGAGTTCCGCGCCGGCGACACCCTCAAGGTGGACGTCAAGGTCGTCGAGGGCAACCGCTCCCGCGTCCAGGTGTTCCAGGGCATCTGCATCCGCATCCAGGGTTCCGGCGTCGGTCGCACCTTCACCGTCCGCAAGGTCTCCTTCGGCGTGGGCGTCGAGCGCACCTTCCCGCTGCACACCCCGATCATCGACAAGATCGAGGTCGTGACCCGCGGTGACGTCCGCCGCGCCAAGCTGTACTACCTGCGCAACCTGCGCGGCAAGGCCGCCAAGATCAAGGAGAAGCGCGACGCCACGCCCTCGCGCTGACCTGTCTGGGCACCAGACCTTCACCTGCGCCGGATAGGCTCGCCCGCGTGACCCACGCGCCAGACCACGACGCTGACCGCGGCCCCGTCACCTCCTCGACCACCGAACCGGTGGACCCCGAGGACGGTACGACGGGGCCGCGGTCGTCTGCGCGTGCCGGAAGGAAACGTCAGCAGCTGCCGATCTGGCAGGAGATGGGGCTGCTCCTCGGGATCGCCCTGGTCCTGGCGATCGTCATCAAGGCCTTCTTCATGCAGGCCTTCTACATCCCCTCGGCGTCGATGAACGACACCCTGGTCAAGAACGACCGGATCCTGGTGCAGAAGGTGTCCTACTGGGGTGGGGACGGACCGCACCGCGGGGACATCGTGGTCTTCGCCGATCCCGGCGGCTGGCTCGACGCCACCGAGTCGCAGGGCCCGAACAGCCCCGTGGCACGGGTGCTGGAGCTGTTCGGGCTCTACCCGACCGGCGGGCACCTGGTGAAGCGGGTCATCGGTGTCGGCGGTGACGAGGTGAAGTGCTGCGACCCGCAGGGCCGGATCACCGTCAACGGCGTACCCCTCAACGAGAAGTCCTACCTCGCCCGGGGCGAGAAGCCGTCGATGATCAACTTCGACGTGAAGGTCCAGCCCGGCTTCGTGTGGGTCCAGGGCGACAACCGCTCGAACTCCGCCGACTCGCGGGTGCACCTCGGTGACCCCGGCGGCGGCCAGGTGCCGGTCGACGACGTCGTCGGCAAGGTGTTCGCCGTGGTGTGGCCGTTCGGGCACGCCAAGGCGCTGCACACCCCGGCCACCTTCGGCTCCGTCCGGTAGCAGGCCGTCCGGCCCTCCGCCGGGCGAGGTACAAAGGGACTGTCATGAGTGCGCTTCCCCGAGGTCTGACCGTCCGCAAGGACGCCGGCCTCTACGGCTACGAACGTGCGTTGCGCCGGGTCGGGCTCGAGCCGGTCGCCGGCGTCGACGAGGCCGGTCGCGGCGCCTGCGCCGGCCCGCTGGTCGCGGCGGCCGTGGTGCTGCCCGACGGCAAGAGGGGACAGGTCCCCGGTCTGGCCGACTCCAAGCTGCTCACCGCACGGGCCCGCGAGCGCGCCTACGTCGAGGTGCAGCGCCGGGCCCTGGCCTGGTCCGTGGTCGTGGTCGAGCCCGAGGAGTGCGACCGGCTCGGCATGCACGTCGCGAACGTCGAGGCCCTTCGCCGGTCGCTGGCCCGGCTCGAGGTACGCCCGTCGTACGTGCTGACCGACGGGTTTCCGGTCGACGGTCTCGAAGTGCCCGGACTGGCGATCTGGAAGGGCGACCGGGTCGCGGCCTGCATCGCGGCCGCCTCCGTCATCGCCAAGGTCACCCGGGACCGGATCATGACCCGGCTGCACGACGACTACCCGGTCTACGACTTCGTGACGCACAAGGGGTACATCACCCCGACGCACACCGCGGCGCTCGAGGAGCACGGCCCGTGCGAGATCCACCGGCGCAGGTTCGTCAACGTACGTCGCGTGATGGGTGAGCCGGTCCCCGGATACGCCGACGAGTTCGGGGAGAATGACCTCGCGGCCGACGGTGCCGGGGATCAGCCGCAGCAATCGATGGAGGTGGGCCGATGAGCGCCGAGGATCTCGAGAAGTACGAGACCGAGATGGAGCTCCACCTCTACCGCGAGTACCGCGACGTGGTGGGGATCTTCAAGTACGTCGTGGAGACCGACCGTCGCTTCTACCTGTGCAACCAGGTCGACGTGAAGGCGCGCACCGAGGCCGGGGACGTGTTCTTCGAGGTCTCGATGACCGACGCCTGGGTGTGGGACATGTACCGCCCGGCCCGGTTCGCGAAGAACGTGAAGGTGCTCACCTTCAAGGACGTCAACGTCGAGGAGCTCAGCCCGACCGACCTCGAGCAGCCGCTCGCCTGACGGAATCTCCGGCACGCGCGAGCGTAGTGCCGTAATCTTTACCTTCCGCTCGTCCAGCTCGACGGGAAGTCGCGTCATGATGACGGCCCGGGTCCGTCTCCTCCACGGCAGCCCGGGTAAGCCGCACGTCGGCCACCCATCGGCGGGAGCAGGTGGTTCGTTGGGGGGACCACCTGCTCCGCCGGGGCGCCGGTCCGGCCAGGTCTCGTCCCCAGCCGACCGACCCCAACCCTCGTCCACACCCCGCGCGGTCCGCTGACCGGCGGACCGGCGTCTGCGGGAGCCTTCCGGCCAGGAGGTTCCCATGACAGCAACCCCGGAGACCGGACGCGGGCAGGCCGCCCGGAGCCGCTCGCTCGGTGCGTTCGGCGAGGCGTACGCCGCTCGTCATCTCGTCGAGCAGGGCATGGTCCTGCTGGACCGCAACTGGCGGTGCGAGGTCGGCGAGATCGACCTGGTGCTCCGCGACGGCCGGGTGCTGGTCGTGTGCGAGGTGAAGACCCGCTCGTCGACCGCCTACGGCTCGCCGCTGGAGGGGGTGACCGAGCAGAAGGCCGCCCGGCTGCGACGGCTCGCCGCCCGCTGGCTCGAGGACCACCACGTGCGTCCCGACGAGGTGCGGATCGACCTGGTCGGAGTGCTGGTGCCCCGCGCGGGCGGCCCCCGGCTCGACCACGTGCGCGGGGTGGGCTGATGGGGTTCGCCACCGCCCGCACCATCTCGCTGTTCGGGGCGACCGGCCATCTCATCGACGTCCAGGTCGACCTCGCGCACGGGGTGGTCGCGACCGCCCTGGTCGGACGACCGGACGCCTCGATCAACGAGGCCCGGGACCGGTGCCGGGCCGCGGTCACCAACAGCGGGTTCGAGTGGCCGGCGACCCGGCGGGTGACGATCCTGCTCTCACCGGCGGACCTGCCCAAGAGCGGGCCGCACTTCGACCTGAGCATCGCGGTCGCGGTGCTCGCCGCGGCCGGCAAGATCCCGCTGGGCGCCCTCGACAAGGTGGTGTTCGTCGGGGAGCTCACGCTCGACGGACGGCTCCGGTCGGTGCCGGGCGTGCTGCCCATGACGATGGCCGCCAAGACGCGCGGGATCACCTGCATGGTGGTTCCCGAGCCGCAGGCCGACGAGGCCGCCCTGGTGCCCGGCATGGCCGTGATCGGCGCCCGGTCGCTGCGCCAGGTCGTCGCCCACCTGTGCGGCGACGAGATCCCGACCGCCCCGCCGGTCGAGCCGCTGGTCAGCGCGTCGTTGCTGTCCTGGCGGGGCGACCAGCGGCTCGGCGACCTCGACATGGTCGACGTGCTCGGGATGTCGGACGCCCGGTACGCGCTCGAGGTCGCCGCCGCGGGTGGCCACCACCTGATGCTCAGCGGCCCCAAGGGCGCCGGGAAGACCACGCTCGCCGAGCGGATCCCCGGTCTGCTCCCGGACCTGTCGGTCGAGGAGTCCCTCGAGCTGACCGCGATCTACTCGCTCTCGGGCGGTCTGCCGCCGGGCCAGACGATGATCTCCCGACCGCCGTTCCGGGCACCGCACCACTCGGCCTCGCGGACCAGCCTGCTCGGAGGCGGCAGCGGGCGGGTCCGACCGGGGGAGGTCAGCCGGGCGCACACCGGTGCGCTGTTCCTCGACGAGTTCCCGCTCTTCAACTCCGACATCATCGAGGCACTGCGGCAACCGCTGGAGAGCGGTGAGGTGACCATCGCCCGCGGCGAGGAGTCCGCCACCTTCCCGGCGCGCACGATGGTGGTGATCGCCTGCAACCCCTGCCCGTGCGGCGACTACCACCCGGCCGACCGGGACAACCGGTGCACCTGCACCGAGCTGCGACGCCGCGAGTACCGCAAGAAGCTCAGCGGCCCGATCATCGACCGGGTCGACATCACCCGGCACGTCGAGCCGGTCCCGCCGCACGAGGCCCGCGACCCGCTGGCCCGGCCGGAGCCCTCCGCGCCGATCCGGGCCCGGGTCACCGCCGCCCGCGAGCGCCAGGCCGCACGCTACGAGGGCACCGCCTGGCGGCTCAACGCGGACGTGCCCGGCCCTCGGCTGCTCGCCGACTGGCCGCTCACGGACGCGGCCGCGCGAAGGCTGGAGGAACGGGTCTGGGCGAAGGCCCTGACCGGCCGCGGCGGCACCCGGGTGCACCGCCTCGCCTGGACGGTCGCCGACCTGCGCGGAGTCGACCGGCCCGGCCTCGACGAGCTCGACGTCGCGATCCGGCTCCGCCGCGGCGACCCGCTGATGGTGTCGTCCCTGGGCCTGGCGGGTGCCGGATGAGCGCCGAGCCGTGCGTTCCGGCCTCGGACCGGGTGGCCCGGGTCGCGCTGAGCCGCCTCGGGGAGCCCGGTGACCCGCGGCTCGCGGCGCTGGTGACCGAGCTCGGAGCCGACGAGGTCTACGCCTACCTCCGGGACGAGCAGGACGCCGCGGGGGTGACCACCGACGTGGCGGCCCGGCTGCGCGGGCTCGACCCCGAGGGCGAGCTGGAGCGGGCCGACCGGCTGGGGATCCGCTTCGTCTGCCCGGGAGACCCGGAGTGGCCCGCACGGATCGAGGACCTCGACCGGTGCGAGCCGCTCAACGGCCGCGGCGGCGCGCCGCTGGGCCTGTGGGTCCGCGGCGCCGGACGTCTCGACGAGCTCTGCGACCGGTCGGTGGCCGTGGTCGGGTCGCGGTCGGCGACGACGTACGGCGTCGGGGTGGCCGCCGAGATCGCGGCGCACGTCGCGGCCGAGGGGGTCGGCGTCGTGTCCGGGGCGGCCTACGGCATCGACCAGGCAGCGCACCGCGGGGCGCTGGCCGCCCGGGGCCCGACCCTCGCGGTGCTGGCGTGCGGGGTGGACCGGGCCTACCCGGCCGCGCACCGGGACCTGCTGTCCTACATCGCCGAGACGGGGCTGGTGGTCTCCGAGGTGCCGCCCGGCTGCGCACCGACCAAGCTGCGCTTCCTGTCCCGCAACCGGATCATCGCAACGCTGTCCCTCGGCACCGTCGTCGTGGAGGCCGCGGTCCGCAGCGGTGCGCTCAACACCGCCAACTGGGCGTCCCTGGCGAACCGCACGGTGATGGGCGTCCCCGGTCCGGTCACCAGCGCTCCGTCGGAGGGCGTGCACGAGCTGCTGCGGACCCGGGACGCGGCGCTGGTCACCCGCGGCAGTGACGTGCTGGAGCTGGTGTCGCCCAGCGGCTCGTTCGCCCAGGCCCAGCCGCGGGGCGCGGACCGGCCACGTGACCGGCTCTCCGTCGTCGAGCAGCAGGTCCTGGACGCGGTGCCGGTCGCGCGGGCCGCACCGACGTCCTCGGTCGCCCGCACCGCCGGTCTTGCCGAGCACACGGTGCGCGAGAGCCTCGAGCGGCTGCGCTCCGGCGGGTTCGTCGAGAGTGGGACGACCGGGTGGCGGCTGGCGCCCACGACGCCGCACCGGTAGGAGTGGGGGAGCCGCACGGCCGCGACACCGGTGCTGCGGAGCTCCGGTTCCGCGGCTGGGCCGGCCGGCGGCCGTAGCCTCGACGGGTGGCCGTGGACTCCCCGAACGACGCCGACCCGGCGGGCTTCTCCGAGACCCCTTCCGACACGCGACCGGACGAGCTTCCGGAGGAGATGGCGCAGGTGCTCGCGGCGTACGAACGGCACCTGGTCTCCGAGCGCGACCTCACCCCGCACACCGTGCGCGCCTATGTCGGGGACATCCGCAGCATGCTCGAGCAGGCCGCCCGGCTCGGGCACACGGGGGTCGGCACCCTCGACCTGCGCACCCTGCGGAGCTGGCTGGCCACCCAGCAGACCCTGGGCAAGTCCCGGACCACCCTGTCCAGGCGGGCCACCGCGGTCCGGGTGTTCACCGCCTGGGCGCAGCGCACCGGCCGCACCACGACCGACGCGGGTGCCCTGCTCGGCTCGCCGAAGGCGCACCGCACCCTGCCGCCGGCGCTGCGCGTGGACGAGGCCCGGGCCCTGCTGGCCGCGGCTGCCGTGCAGGCCGACGACGGCAGTGCGGTCGGGGTGCGAGACGTGGCGATCCTGGAGCTGCTCTACGCCACCGGGATCCGGGTGGGGGAGCTGTGCGGGCTCGACGTCGATGACGTCGACCACGAGCGTCGGGTGGTCCGGGTGTTCGGCAAGGGGCGCAAGGAACGCACCGTGCCGTTCGGGGTGCCGGCCGAGCGGGCGCTGGCGACGTGGCTGGGGAGCGGACGAGCCGCCCTGGCCGTGCCCGGGGCGGGTGCGGCCCTGTTCCTGGGTGCCCGCGGCCGGCGGATCGACCAGCGGGCCGTGCGCACGCTGGTGCACGCGCGGCTCGCCGACGTCCCCGGCGCTCCCGACCTCGGGCCGCACGGGCTGCGGCACACGGCCGCCACGCACCTGCTCGAGGGCGGCGCGGACCTGCGCACGGTGCAGGAGCTGCTCGGCCACGCGTCCCTGGCGACCACCCAGATCTACACGCACGTCACCACCGACCGGCTCCGGCAGGCCTACCGGCAGGCACACCCCCGCGCCTGAGGGGTCAGCCCGGCGGCGCCCCCCGGACCAGGGCGGCGCTGCCCCGCGGCCCGCGGGGCTGCGGCAGGGGCGGAGCGAGCAGTGCTGGTCCGCGCAGGGCCGGGGTGAGGCTGCCGTCGAGGGGGAGCAGCCGGACCGGACCCGCGCCGACCAGGGTCAGCGGGTCGAGGTAGTGCTCAGCTCCTTCGATCAGCCCCCAGTGCAGGCAGGACCGCGGGAAGCAGTGCGACCCGAAGACCTCGAGCCGGCCGAGCACGGTGCCGGCGGCCACCCGGTCCCCGACCGGGACCGCGGCGGACACCGGCTCGTAGGTGGTGCGGGTGCCGCCGTGGTCGACCACCACCACGCCCCGCCCGGCGAGCCTCCCGGCGAAGCTGACCCGCCCCGGCGCTGCGGCGCGCACCGGCTGGCCGGCCCGACCGGCGAGGTCGACCCCACGGTGCCCCGGTCCCCAGCGGGTCGCGGGCGGGTGGAAGCCACCCACCACCTCCGGCCGCGGGTCGAGCGGCCATGCCCCCTCGGACGGCGCCCGCTCGTCGGCGCCGGCGGGGGCACCGGCGGCGATGACGAGGCTCACCAGGAGCACGAGGACGGCGGGAAGACGGGTGAGCGGGCCTGCTGCCCGTGGGGTCGAGGAGGGGCGCATGGGTCGAGGCTGACGGGCCGGCGACGGTGCGGCCACCGTCCGGGCCACGCCTGGGGACGAGGAGCCCGGCCCGGCGGCTGGGGAGGGTTTTCGGCCCGCCGGCCGCCGGTCAGGACGATTAGGGGAAGCCCGCCCGTCTCGTCTAGAATCGCCGGTGGCAACCCGTGGACTCGGGTTGTACTTCGCACGCTCGATTCCGCATCGAGCCGCAGGTCCGGGGTCACGCCCGGTCAGGCGGGTCACCGCGGGCGACGTCCCTCAGTCTCCACCCCACGGCGGAGTCCGGACGCGCCGGGCGTCAGGGCAGGAGACACCCGTCTTCCTGCGTCGAACTGAGACCGACCCGTCCCGGCGAGTCGTGCACGCGTGCACGCCCGCGAGGCCGGGTCACGAGAGAGAAGGAACGACCGCCATGGCCGTCGTCACCATGCGCCAGCTCCTCGAGAGCGGCGTCCACTTCGGGCACCAGACCCGCCGGTGGAACCCGAAGATGAAGCGCTTCATCATGACCGAGCGCAACGGCATCTACATCATCGACCTGCAGCAGTCGCTGGCCTACATCGACCGCGCGTACGCGTTCGTCAAGGACACCGTCGCCAAGGGTGGCACCGTGATGTTCGTGGGCACCAAGAAGCAGGCCCAGGAGGCGATCGCCGAGCAGGCGACCCGCGTCGGGATGCCCTACGTCAACCAGCGCTGGCTGGGCGGCATGCTCACCAACTTCCAGACCGTGCACCAGCGGATCAACCGCCTCAAGGAGCTCGACGAGGTCGACTTCGACAATGTGGCCGGCAGCGGCCGCACGAAGAAGGAACTGCTCCACATGAAGCGCGAGCAGATCAAGCTCGACAAGACCCTCGGCGGCATCCGGGACATGACCCGCACGCCGTCGGCGGTGTGGATCGTGGACACCAACAAGGAGCACCTCGCCGTCGAGGAGGCCCGCAAGCTCCGGATCCCGATCATCGGCATCCTGGACTCCAACTGTGACCCGGACCTGGTCGACTTCCCGATCCCCGGCAACGACGACGCGATCCGCGCCGTCGGCCTGCTCACCCGCGTGGTGGCCGACGCCGTCGCCGACGGTCTGATCGCCCGTTCGGGCGCCAAGACCGGTGACGCCGCCGCCATCGGCGCCGAGGAGCCGCTGGCCGAGTGGGAGCGCGAGCTCCTGCAGGGCGACGCCGACCAGGCTGCCGTCCAGGCCACGGGTGGGGACGCCGCGGCGACCGAGACCCCGGCCACCGAGGCGACCGGCGCGTCGTCCGAGGGCGCCGAGGCTCCTGCCGAGCCGCAGGCCGCCACCGAGGCCCCGGCCGAGGCCGCCGAGGCCAAGGCCGAGGAGACCCCCGCGGCTCCGGCCGAGGGCGAGACCCAGGCCTGACCGACTGACGTGGGTGCGGGTGCCCGGGAGACCGGGTGCCCGCACCACCAGTCCGCGCGTGCAGCGCACCGCACCACCGTCCACGAACGACTCCACCACCAGCACGAGGGAGTGCAGACATGGCGAACATCACCGCCGCCGACGTCAAGAAGCTCCGCGACATCACCAGCGCGGGCATGATGGACAGCAAGAAGGCGCTCGAGGAGGCCGACGGCGACTTCGACAAGGCCATCGAGATCCTCCGCGTCAAGGGCGCGGCCAAGGCCGAGAAGCGTGGCGCCGAGCGCACCGCCTCCAACGGTCTCGTCGCTGCCTCCGGCACCGCCCTGGTCGAGCTCAACTGCGAGACCGACTTCGTGGCCAAGAGCGACGAGTTCGTCGCCACCGCGCAGCAGATCGCCGACGCCGCGGCCGAGGCGAAGCCCGCCGACATCGACGCGCTCAAGTCGGTGCCGCTGGGCGGCTCCACGGTCGGCGAGACCGTCGAGGCCCTGGCCGTGAAGATCGGCGAGAAGATCGAGCTCGGCCGCGTCGCCGTGTTCGACGGCCCGGTCGCGACGTACATGCACCGCCGCGCCTCCGACCTGCCGCCGGCCGTCGGCGTGCTGGTGGAGTACGACGGGGGCAGCGAGGACGTCGCACGCGGCGCCGCGATGCAGATCGCCGCGATGCGTCCGGAGTACGTCTCCCGTGACGAGGTCCCCGCCGACGTCGTCGCCAAGGAGCGCGAGATCGCCGAGGCCACCGCCCGCGAGGAGGGCAAGCCCGAGCAGGCGCTGCCGAAGATCATCGAGGGCCGGCTCAACGGCTACTTCAAGCAGGTCGCCCTGCTCGACCAGCCGTCGGTGACCGACTCCAAGAAGTCCGTCAAGGCGGTTCTCGACGAGGCCGGTGTGAGCGTCAAGCGCTTCGCCCGCTTCGAGATCGGCCAGTGAGGCTGCTTCCCTGAGCATCTACTAGGGTTGACCAACCTGGGCGAAGACACGTGAGAGGAGGCCGGTCCGTGGGCACACACCACACCGAAGGACCGGCCTTCTCGCATGTCCGGACCCCTCCTGTCCCGAAGACCACCCCGAGAAGTGCCCCGCGAAAGGATCGACCGTGACCGCCTACAAGCGTGTCCTGCTCAAGCTCTCCGGTGAGGTGTTCGGCGGTGGTCAGGTCGGCCTCGACCTGGACGTGGTCAACTCCATCGCCAAGCAGACCGCCGAGGTCGTGCGCAGCGGCGTCCAGGTGGCGATCGTGGTCGGCGGCGGCAACTTCTTCCGCGGCGCCGAGCTCCAGCAGCGCGGCATGGACCGGGCCCGGGCCGACTACATGGGCATGCTGGGCACGGTGATGAACTGCCTCGCGCTCCAGGACTTCCTGGAGAAGCAGGGTGTCGAGACCCGGGTGCAGACCGCGATCACGATGGGCCAGGTCGCCGAGCCCTACATCCCGCGCCGCGCCATCCGGCACCTCGAGAAGGGCCGCGTCGTGATCTTCGGCGCCGGCGCCGGGATGCCGTTCTTCTCCACCGACACCGTCGCCGCGCAGCGGGCGCTGGAGATCCACGCCGAGGTGATCCTGATGGGCAAGCAGGGCGTGGACGGGGTCTACGACTCCGACCCGCACGTGAACACCGACGCGGTGAAGTTCGACCACCTCACCTACGACGAGTTCCTCACCCGGGGCCTGAAGGTGGCCGACGCGACGTCGGTGAGCCTGTCGCGCGACAACAACATGGACATGATCGTCTTCAACCTCTCCGAGGAGGGGAACATCGCCCGCGTGGTCGCGGGTGAGAAGATCGGCACGACGGTCGCCCGCGACGCCTGACCCGGCGGAGCGCCCGCCCGTCCGCCGTACGCCGTCCCGGGACGCACGCCCGGGCACCACGAGAACCAGGAGCAGCCGTGATCAACCAGACCCTCAACGAGGCCGACAGCAAGATGAACAAGGCCGTCGAGGTGACGCGAGAGGACTTCGCGGCGATCCGGACCGGCCGGGCGAACCCGTCCATGTTCCACAAGCTCACCGCGGACTACTACGGCTCGCCGACCCCGCTGCAGCAGCTCGCCTCCTTCACCGCGCCCGAGCCCCGCGTGATCATCATCGCGCCCTACGACATGGGGTCGCTCGCCTCGATCGAGAAGGCGATCCGCGACTCCGACCTCGGCGTGAACCCGACCGACGACGGCAAGACCATCCGGGTGACCCTGCCGGAGCTCACCGAGGAGCGCCGCAAGGACTACATCAAGATGGCCAAGGGCAAGGCCGAGGACGGCCGGGTCTCGGTCCGCAACATCCGCCGCAACGCCAAGCAGGCCCTCGAGAAGCTCGAGAAGGACGGCGAGGTCGGCAAGGACGACGTCACCGGTGCGGAGAAGCGCCTCGACGCCATCACCAAGAAGCACACCGACGAGATCGACGAGATGCTCAAGCACAAGGAAGCCGAGCTGCTCGAGGTCTGAGGACCTCGCAGCCCTTCCCGAGATGAGCTCTCCCGACCAGCCGCGACCGGCCGAGCAACCAACCGAGCGACCGGCCGAGCAACCAACCGGGCGACCGGCCGAGCAACCAACCGGGCGACCGGCCGAGCAACCAACCGGGCGACCGGCCCACCGAGCTGCGACGCCCGCCACGGCCGCACCCCCGCAGAAGACCAGCCGGGCCGGTCGCGACCTGCCCGCCGCGATCGCGTCGGGCGTGGTGCTCGGCATCGCGATCATCGCCTCGCTGGTGTTCTGGAAGCCGGCGTTCATGCTGATCGTGGTCGCGGCGGTCCTGGTCGCCGTGTGGGAGCTCGGCCACGCCTTCGCCACCGGCGAGATCCGGATCACCCGGGAGCCGGTGATGGCCGGCGGCGTGGTGATGGTGCTCGCGGCGTACTTCTTCGGGGCACCGGCGCTGGTCACGGCGACCGCGGTCACCGCGCTGGTCAGCATGCTGTGGCGGCTGCGTGGCGGGGTGGCGGGCTACGTCATGGACGCCACGGCCGCGGTGTTCACGATCGTCTACGTGCCGTTCCTCGGCGCGTTCGTCGCGCTGCTGCTCAGCGAGGACGACGGTGCGCTCGCGATCGTCACGTTCATCCTGGTCACGATCGCCTCGGACATCGGCGGGTACGCCGTCGGGGTGCTCGCCGGCAAGCACCCGATGGCGCCGGTCATCTCCCCGAAGAAGTCCTGGGAGGGGTTCGCCGGCTCGGCCGTCTCCTGCGTCGTGGTGGGCTGGCTCACGGTGGTGCACCTGCTCCACGGGGCCTGGTGGGTCGGCGTGACGCTCGGGCTGATCGCCGTGGTGATGGCGACGCTCGGCGACCTGTGCGAGTCGGTCATCAAGCGGGACCTCGGCATCAAGGACATGTCCCAGATCGTCCCGGGCCACGGCGGCCTGATGGACCGCCTCGACTCGCTGCTCGCGACCGCGGCACCCACCTGGCTGCTGCTGCACTACCTGGTCTTCTGAGGTGCTGTTCCTGGTCCGGCACGGCCTCCCGGTCGTGGACCCGGACCGGTCGCCCGAGCAGTGGCCGCTGGACCCGGCCGGTCACCCCGACGTGCTGGCGCTGCGTGCGTCGGGCCGCCTGCCCTCGTCGGCGCGCTGGTTCAGCTCGCCCGAGCGCAAGGCGCACGACACCGCCCGGTTGCTGACCGACGAGCCGGTGACCGTCGTCGACGACCTCGCCGAGCACCGCCGCGGGGCGCACTGGTTCGACGGCGCCGGCGAGTTCCGGGCCGCCGTACGCCGTGCCTTCACCTCGCCCGACGCTGCTGCGGTCCCCGGCTGGGAGCCGTTGGCCGCGACCCGCGCACGTGTGGTGGCCGCCGTACGCCGCATCCTCGACGACGCGTCCGGCGACATCGTGCTGGTCGGGCACGGCACCGCCTGGACGGTCCTCGTCGCCGCGCTCACCGGGTCGCCGCCCGACCTGGAGGCCTGGGAGCGGCTCGAGATGCCCGACGTGTGGAGCCTCGACACGCCCCGCGGCTGAGGAGGAAAACGGATACCGGCGCGGGTCTGCGCTGACATGCTGGCTCGCGTGTATCCCACCCTGGGGCCGGTCCCGACCCACGTGCTGTTCGTGGGGCTCGGTGTGCTCGCGGCCGTCGGTGTCTTCGTGGTCGAGGCCCGCCGCCGTAAGCAGACCGACGAGAAGATCGTGTACGTCGTGCTCGGGGCCCTCGGCGGCGGCGCGGTGTTCATGCGGCTGGGAACCTGGATGCAGCATGTCGACCTGCGGCAGAACGCCTCGCTCGCGGAGCAGTGGGTCTACGGCAACCGCAGCATCCTCGGCGGGCTGGTCGGCGCCTGGATCGGGGTGCACGTCGCGAAGCGCCTGGTCGGCTACCGGTCCCGCACCGGTGACCTGTTCGCGCCGGCGGTGGCGGTGGGCATGGCCGTCGGCCGGGTCGGCTGCCTGCTCACCGAGCTGCCGGGCACGCCGACGGGTACGTCGTTCGGGATCCGGCTGGACGAGGCGGCCGCGGCCCGGCTCGGCGCCCCGGCCGGCGTGCCGCTGCACCCGTCGTTCGTCTACGAGATCGCGTTCCACGCGGTGGCGTTCTGCCTGCTCTGGTTCTGGCTGCGGCACCGGCTGACCGCGCCGGGGGAGACGTTGACGTTCTACCTCGCGGCCTACGGCATCTTCCGGTTCCTCGTCGAGATCGTGCGCGGCAACGACGTCGTGTGGGCCGGGCTGACCCGCCCGCAGCTGTTCCTGCTCGTCACCGTGCCGCTGATCCTGGCGCGGATCGCCTGGCAGGCCCACAGGGGCGTCTACGCGTCGTCCACCCCGTCGTCGCTCCCGATCGAGGTCTGATGAGCTACCCGCCACCCGCCCAGCCACCTGCACCGCCGCCCGGACGGTACGGCCCTCCGCCGAAGCAGGGGCACGCCCTCGAGCTGGTCCTCGGCGCGCTCCTCGGCGGCATCGACGTCGTGCTCGCCACGTTCGTGGCCTTCGGGCTCGTCGGGTCGACGAGCTCGGGGGTGGGCTTCCTCGTCGGGCCGGTCGTCGGGCTGCTGATCCCGGTGGTCCTGCTGTTCAACGCCTCGACCCGCTGGTGGGGTGTCGGCATCCTGATCGGCTTCTTCCTGACGCTGATCGTGCTGGGCGGCGCGTGCGTCGCCCTGCTCTCGAGCCTCGGAGGCTGACATGGCCGGCATGCCGCTGCGCGACTACCGGATCCACCGCTACGTCAACGCGTTCTGCCCGCTCTGCCACGAGGAGCGGCCGGACCGGCCACTCGCCGAGGTCCGCCGGCTCTCCGGCTGGCTGGCGGTGCGCGACTGCCAGGTGTGGCTCGAGCGCGGCTGTCCCGACCACGGCCTGGTCAGCACGCTGTACGACGAGTCGGCGGAGATCCTGACCTACCTCGAGCAGTGGACCGCCCCGACGAAGGTGCACCAGCCCGACGTCACGGGCAACTTCAAGCCGGTCCCGTCCGCCTACGAGGACGGGCTGCCGGAGATGCAGTCTCAGCACACCTGCATCCTGCTCGAGGACATCACCGACCACTGCAACCTGAGGTGCCCGACGTGCTTCGCCGAGTCGTCCCCGGCGATGTCCGCGGTCGCGCCGCTGGCCGACGTGCTCGCCTCGATCGACGCCCGGCTGTCGAGGGAGAACGGCAGGCTCGACGTGCTGATGCTCTCCGGCGGCGAGCCGACGCTCTACCCCTGGCTGGCCGAGCTCCTCGACGAGGTCGCCGCCCGGCCCGTCGTACGCATCCTGGTGAACACCAACGGCCTGCGGATCGCCCAGGACGACGAGCTGCTGGCCCTGCTGACCCGGCACCGCGAGCGGGTGGAGGTCTACCTCCAGTACGACGGTGAGTCGGCCGAGGCGTCGACGCACCACCGGGGTGCGGACATCCGCCGCTTCAAGGAGCGTGCGCTCGAACGGCTCTCGGGCGCCGGCATCTTCACCACCCTCACGATGACGGCGGCCCTCGACGTCAACGACGACGAGATCGGCGTCGTCGTGAAGCGTGCGCTGGACACGCCGTACGTCGGCGGCGTCACCATCCAGCCCGTGTTCGGGTCCGGGCGCAGCAGCCGCATCGACCCGCGCCGGCGACTCACGCACACGGGTGTGCTGGCCCGTCTCGAGGGGCAGACCGCCGGCGCCGTGACCTGGCGGGACCTGACCGCGCTGCCCTGCTCGCACCCGCACTGCTGCTCGGTCGGCTACCTGCTGCGTGACGACACCGGCAGCTGGCAGTCGCTGACCACGCTGATCGGGCACGACCGGCTCAAGGCCTGGCTGGAGCTGGAGCCGGAGACGCTGGCCAACCGGATCGCCGACGACGCGATCCCGGCCCGGCTGCGCACCGTCGTCAAGGACTCGCTGCTCGACCTGCTCAGCGAGCAGTCCTCCCTGTCGCATCCCTCGATGGGCTCGATCTGGAAGGACATCTGCGAGAACTGTGACCTCGGCATCGGCACCCTGACCGCCCTGGTCGCCTCCCAGCTGCCCGGTCAGCGCAAACGGTTGCGGCGGATGCTCGGCGAGCGCGTCGTGCGGATCACGGTCAAGCCCTTCATGGACATGAACACGATGATCGAGGAGCGGCTCACCCAGTGCTGCGTGCACGTCGGCACCGTCGGCCAGGACGGTGACCACCAGTGCGCACCGTTCTGCGCGGTGCAGGCCTGGGCCCCGCTCGCGGAGCGCAAGCTGTCGACGGTGACCGGCCGCCCCAACCTCCTGGAGCAGACGTGAGCCAGCCAACGACGCCGTCGGTGTCGCCTTCGGACCAGACCGACGCGAAGCCTCCCTACGACCCGCTCCGGCTGTGCATCTTCGCCACCATCGCGCTCCTGGGCTGGCTCCTCGGGCCGGTCGCGCTGCTCGGCTTCGCGGTGCTCGGCCTGGTCGGCTACACGAAGGCCTACCGTGCCGGGCTCACCCGGTCGAAGTGCTTCCTGCGGGACACCCGGCTCGTGATCGGGTACCTCGCGCTGCTCGCGGTCGCCGGCGCCGTCGGCATCGTGCTCCGGGTCGGGTGAGGAGGAGTCATGGACGAGTCGGGTCCGAAGGGCACGACGAGCGTGACGGAGGTGATCGGCGGGGCAGTCCTCGGATGGCTCGGGAGCTGGCTGCTGTTCGCAGTGGCCTCGATCGCGCTGTACTCGCAGACCGGTGACGGGGGCAGCCAGGCCGCCCAGATCGCCGTGGCCCTGGTTGCGCTGTTCGTGATCCCGGTCGCCGCCGGCGCCGTGCTGATCCGCCGCGGCCGCGGACAGCTCGGTTCGGGCATGCTGCTCGGTGTCGCGATCGGGTCCGTCGTCGGTGCGGGAGTGTGCACCAGCACCCTGCTGGTGGGTGGCCTGTGACTCGTCTCGCCCGCTGACGATTCGTGGCCGCGCACGCGCGGGTGGGAGACTGGGGGATCATGTCCGACCAGCCGAAGTCCCTTCCCCTCGTGTTCGACGAGCCGCGCGGCCGCAAGAAGCCGCCGCGCCACCTCGCCGACCTCTCCGCCGACGAGCGCAAGGCGCTGGTGACCGAGCTGGGTCTGCCCGGGTTCCGGGCCAAGCAGCTCTCCACGCACTACTTCTCCCGGCTGGTCGACGACCCGGCGGAGATGACCGACCTGCCCGCCGCCGACCGCGAGCAGGTCGTCTCCGCGCTGCTTCCCGAGCTGATGACACCGCTCCGCACGCTCGAGGCCGACAAGGGCACCACCCGCAAGACGCTGTGGAAGCTGTTCGACGGCGCGCTGGTGGAGTCGGTGCTGATGCGCTACCCCGACCGGGCCACCATGTGCGTGTCCTCGCAGGCCGGCTGCGGGATGGCCTGCCCGTTCTGCGCGACCGGCCAGGGCGGTCTGCAGCGCAACATGTCCGCCGCCGAGATCGTCGAGCAGGTGGTGGCCGGTGCCCGGTCCCTCGCCCGCGGCGAGGTCCCAGGCGGACCCGGCCGGGTCTCCAACGTGGTCTTCATGGGCATGGGCGAGCCGATGGCCAACTACAGGGCCGTCATCGGCGCCATCCGCCGGATGACCGACAAGGCCCCCGACGGGCTCGGCATGTCCGCCCGCGGCATCACGCTCTCCACGGTCGGCCTGGTGCCGCGGATCAACCAGCTCGCCGACGAGGGCATCCCGGTCACGCTGGCCCTGTCGCTGCACGCACCCGACGACGAGCTGCGCAACGAGCTGGTGCCGATCAACACCCGCTGGTCCGTGCACGAGGCCGTCGAGGCCGCCTGGAACTACGCGCGCCGGACCAAGCGCCGGGTCAGCATCGAGTACGCCATGATGTGCGACATCAACGACCAGGGCTGGCGTGCGGACCTGCTCGGCGACGTGCTCACGTCGTACGGCGACTGGGGCTGGGTGCACGTCAACCTGATCCCGCTGAACCCCACGCCCGGCTCGAAGTGGACCGCCTCCCGGCCGGAGGTCGAGCGCGAGTTCGTGCGCCGGCTGGAGGCCAAGGGCGTGCCGACGACGGTGCGCGACACCCGTGGCAGCGAGATCGACGGCGCCTGCGGCCAGCTCGCGGCCACCGACGCCTGACGTCTCGCGCGCCGCTCACCCCCACGCGGCGTGGAAGTAGTGCATCGACGCCGAGGTAGTCCACACAGCCAGGTGGCAGCGCGTCCGCCTCCGCGCACGTCCTCGCGGACGGTGTCCACGACGGAGCGGCTGGTCGCGTTGCGCCGATCCGGCGCAGACGTCGGCGGCCGGGTTTAGCGTGTGCTCGTGCTGACCAGGCTGCGCGACCGGCAGGAGACGACGTTCTTCCTCAGCCTGCACCGCGCGGACACCCGGCTCGGTCTGCTGTGGTGGTCCCTGGTCGTGCTCCGCTCGGTGCTGCCGGCCGTGTTCGCAGTCACCACCGGTGCTGTGGTCGGCGCCGTGCAGGCGGGGCACAGCCTGACCGCCTCCCTGACCGTGATGGGCGTCGTGTTCGTGCTGCTGCAGGTGGTCACGCCGCTGCACCAGACGGCGGGGGAGAACCTCGGCAACCGGCTGTCCGCGTGGCTCTACGACCGGCTCACCGACGCCTGCGTCCACCCGCCCGGGATCGGCCACCTGGAGGACCCCGAGCTGGCCGCCGACCGGGCGGTGGCGCGGGAGTTCGACAACGGCGTCGCCGGGCCGCCGATGGAGGTGGCGCTGCCGTTCATCGCGGTCGGCCTGGTCGACTTCGGGTCGGGCCTCGCCTCGTCGGTCGTGCTGGTCGGGCTGGCCTGGTGGGCACCGCTGCTGCTCGGCGGCGCCTGGCTCAGCACCCACTGGCTGCTGCGCGAGAGCGCGGTCTGGCGCGACCGCAACACCGACGAGGTCCGGGACGCCAGCAAGCACGCCGACTACGCCTACCGCATGGCGGTGGACCCGCCCGCGGCCAAGGAGCTGCGGATGTTCGGCCTCGCGGACTGGACCGTGGACCGGTTCACGGCCCGCCGTCAGCGGCTCCACGAGCTCCAGGCCACGGCGACCCGGCTGCGGGAGCGACCACTGGCCGTGTGCCTGCTGCTGGTGCTGGCCGCGAACACCGTCGTGTTCGGCTACCTCGCGGTCCAGGTGTCCGACGGCGGGCTGTCGCTGGACCGGGCGGTGGTGTTCGCCCAGGTGGCGGTCGGCTCCAGCCTGCTGGCGTTCGGCGGGCTCAACTGGGCTCTCGACGGGGCGGCGGCTCCCACCGCAGCCGTGCTCCGGCTCGAGGCCGCCAGTGCGCGGGCCGGCGCGCTCGAGCAGCGCGGCACGGCATCCGCCGAGGGCCTGCCGGCCCACGAGATCCGGCTCCGGGACGTCGGGTTCAGCTACCCCCGGGCCGGACAGCCGGTGTTCGAGGGCCTCGACCTCACCGTCCCGGCAGGCAGCTCGCTCGCGATCGTCGGCCAGAACGGCGCCGGCAAGACCACGCTGGCCAAGCTGCTGTGCCGGTTCTACGACCCGACGTCCGGTGCCATCGAGGTGGACGGGATCGACCTGCGCGAGCTCGAGGTGTCCGCCTGGCGTTCCCGGGTCACCGCGGTCTTCCAGGACTTCGTCCGCTTCGAGCTCTCGCTGCGGGACAACGTGGCACCCGGCGGCGCCCCGGACGACGACGTCCGCGCCGCACTCGCGGACGCCGGCGCCGACGGTCTCGCCGACCTCGACACCCCGCTGTCCAAGCAGTACGCCGGCGGCGTCGACCTGTCCGGCGGGCAGTGGCAACGCGTCGCCCTGGCCCGCGCGCTGTGCGCCGTACGCCGCGGAGCGGGTCTGGTGCTGCTCGACGAGCCGACCGCACAGCTCGACGTACGCGGGGAGGCGGCGATCTTCGAGCGCGTGCTTCGGGCCACCCGCGGGGTCACCACGATCCTGGTCTCGCACCGGTTCTCCACCGTGCGCAAGGCGGACCGGATCTGCGTGGTCGAGCACGGCCGGGTCGTCGAGCTCGGCAGCCACGAGGAGCTGATGGCCGCAGGCGGGCGCTACCGCACGATGTTCGAGCTGCAGGCGGAGCGGTTCGCCGACCCGGGTCTCGCGGCCGTGGACGAGGAGGGGATGGCCTATGACGTCCTCGACTGAGAACCGCCACGTCGACGACCTGCCCGCCGCGGTGCCGGCGATGTGGCGGCTGGTCAGGCTCGGCTACGCCAGCGAGCCGCGGCTGATCGTCAGCTCCTTCGTCCTCGCCCTGCTGGCCGCCCTGCCCGATGCCCTGATCGCGTTGTGGCTGGCCCTGCTCGGCAAGGGGGTGCTCGGCGAGGACCGACAGCTGGTGCTGCTCGCGGCGCTCGGCCTCGGGGCCTCCGCGGTGCTGACCTGGTTCCTCCGCGTGGTCTCCACCCGCACGCAGCGCCGGTTCCGTGACAAGGTGTCGATCGCCCTCGAGCGGCACGTCGCCCAGCTGCAGGCATCGGTGTCGACGGTCGCGCACCAGGAGCGGCCGGAGTACCTCGACCGACTGTCGGTGCTGCGGGACCAGGTCTTCGTCCTGGACCACCTGTACATGTCGCTGTTCTCCACCGCTGGCTGGGTGCTGCGACTCGGGGCCACGACCGCGCTTCTGATGTCGATCAGTCCCGCGCTGGTGCTGCTGGTGGTGTTCGCGCTGCCGACCGTGCTGACCTCCGGCTGGCGGCCCGGGGTGGAGCGGCTGGCCCGCGAGCGCGGCGCGCAGTCCGAGCGGCTGGCCAAGCACCTGTTCGCGACGGCGACGACCGCCTCCTCGGCCAAGGAGCTGCGGGTCCTCGGCATCGGCGAGCAGGTCGCGGCCCGCCGCCGGTCCGAGTGGGAGCGGTGGTACTCCCTGGTGTCGGCGGCCCGCTGGTCCAGTGCGGTCTGGCACACGCTCGCCTGGACGGTGTTCGGGCTCGGCTACGTCGGGGCGGTCGTCTTCGTCGCGTCCGGCCTCGGCGAGTCGGCCGCGGCGGTGCTGCTCGTCCTCGCCGCCGGGGCGCGGCTGTCAGGCTACATCGGTGCGACGGTCGGCGAGATCGGCTTCCTGCGCGGCATCTGGATGGACGGCTCCCGACGACTCGCCTGGCTGGAGGACTACGCCGCGGCGCAGACCAGCGGCGACCGTCCCGCCCCCACCCGCCTCGAGCGTGGCATCCGGGTGGAGGGGGTGTCCTTCACCTACCCGGGCGGCACCCGGCCGGCGCTCGAGGACGTCGACCTGTTCCTCCCGGCCGGGGCGGTGGTCGCGGTGGTCGGCGAGAACGGTGCCGGCAAGTCCACGCTGGTCAAGCTCCTCGCGCAGATGTACCCCCCCTCCGCCGGCCGGATCCTGGTCGACGACCAGCCGCTCGACTCGTTCGCACCGGGGGAGTGGCGCGCGCGGATGGCCGGTGCCTTCCAGGACTTCTACCGTTTCGAGCTCGCGGCGCAGCAGTCCGTCGGTGTCGGCGACCTGCCGCGGATCGACGACCCGGACGCGTCCGCGGCCGCCGTACGACGGGCCGGGGCCGACGACGTGGTCGAGCGGCTCGAGGAGGGTCTGGCGACGCAGCTCGGTCCGTCCTGGCGGGACGGGGTCGACCTGTCGTTCGGGCAGTGGCAGAAGCTCGCCCTGGCCCGCGGGTTCATGCGGGAGGACCCGTTGCTGCTGGTGCTCGACGAGCCGACCGCTGCGCTGGACGCCGAGACCGAGCACGCGCTGTTCGAGCGCTACGCCGACGCGGCGACGTCCGGTGCGCTCGGCGATGAGGGGCGGATCATGATCCTGGTGTCCCACCGGTTCTCGACCGTGCGGATGGCCGACCTGATCGTGGTGCTCGACGGGTCACGGGTCACCGAGGTGGGCACGCACGACGAGCTGATGCGGCTCGGCGGCCAGTACGCCTCGCTCTATGAGACCCAGGCGGCGTCCTACCGGTAGGGCGCGGTCAGCGTGGGGCGCCGAGATGACGCAGCAGGTTGGCGGCGAAGCGGTCCCCGGTGCGCCCCATCACCGCCTTCATCACGCCGGTCACCGCCGGCCGCGCGGCGCGGGCCAGCGGCAGCTCGACGTGCAGCGTGAGGCTGATCCGCAGCCGGGTGCCCTCGTCGACCTCGATGAGCTCGTACCACCCCTCGGCGCCGGTGCGCTCGACCGTGCCCGCGGGCGGGTCGTGGGTGTACGCGATGCGGTGCGGGGCGTCGAAGCTCATCCGCTCCGTGAAGCAGGGGCTGAACTTCACCCCGAGCACGTCGACCTTGGCCATCTCCCAGCGCCACAGGTCGCCCGTCGTGTCGATGTCGCGGAGCAGCGGGGTCAGCTCGGGCAGCAGGTCGGGGTCGGTCAGGGCCGCCCAGATCGCCTCGCGGTCGGCCTGGACCACCGCCTCCGAGTCGTTCGTCGCGGAGAACCGGTTCATCTGGGCAGTCTTGCATCCGCACCAAGCGCAGCCGGGTCAGCCCTTCAGTAGGCCGACCACCTCGTCGAGGTCGTCGACCAGGTGCACCGCGCGCTCCATGTCGCGACCGGCGGCGAGCCGCTCGAGCAGCGGCCACACCGGGAGCTCCTGGGTCCAGTAGTCCGTGCCGACGAGCACCATCGGCGCCACCGCGGCCGGATCGGCGTAGTAGTTCTCGCAGGCGTCCTGGAACACCTCCTGGACGGTGCCGCCGCGGCCCGGGAGGAACACGATCCCGGCTGTGCAGACGTGCAGCAGGATGTCCTCACGGATCGCGTTCTTGAAGTACTTCGCGTTCAGGTCGGCGAACGCGTTCGGCGGCTCATGCCCGTAGAACCACGTCGGCACGCCGAGGGACGCGGTGCCGCCGGGGAACCGCCGGCGTACGTCGAACGCCGACCGGGCCCAGTCGCCGACAGATGGGGCGTACCCCGGCACCGCCGCGAGCACGTCGAGCGCCTCGCCCAGCGCCGGCTCGTCGTGGCCGGCGAGGTAGGCGCCGAGGTTCGCCGCCTCCATCGCACCGGGACCGCCCCCGGTGGTGACGGTCAGCCCCGCCGCGGACAGCGACCGGCCGAGCCGGGCGGCGTCCGCGTAGCCGTCGCTCCCGCGGGGCAGGTCGTGCCCGCCCATCATGCCGACCAGCCGACGGCCGACGACGAACTCGTCGAGCGCGTCGTCGACAGAGAGGTCGTGCAGGGACTGGACCAGCAGGGCGTGCAGGTCGTGCCCCGTGTGTCGCGACCAGCCGTACACCCGGGCGTCGAGCGTGTCGGCGTAGTCCCCGCCGTCCAGGCCGGCGTACAGCTCGTCGGGGGTGTACAGGGTGGCCCGGTAGGCGTCGACGGGGACGCCGGGCACCGACGGGAACACCAGCGCACCGCGGGCGCGCAGGTCGTCCTCGACGGCCCGGTCCATGCGGCAGCCCAGGAACAGCGCCCCGCGCGCGTCGAGCCGGCGCAGCACGTCGCCGCGTTCGCGCAGGTCGAGGTCCTGCACCCGCCAACCGTTCATCGACGTCGCGCCGGCGCCCACCCGGGCGTCGAGCTCGGCGACCGTCTCGATCTCGACCGTACGTCGACGTGGCTTCCTCACGTGTCCAGCCTCACCCGGCCATCCTGCCCGAGCCCGACGCTCAGACGGCGGAGGCGAGCAGCTCGGCGAACAGGGCGTGCTCGTCGACGTCGAGGCCGCGGGACTGGAACCAGGTGCAGACGTTGCGGCAGTCGCGCATCAGGAAGTCCATGCCGGTCGGGTTCGCCACCACGTCCACCGCCTGCGGCAGGTCGATGACCACCAGCCGGTCGCCCGCGGCCAGGATGTTGTACGGCGACAGGTCGCCGTGCGCGACGCCGTGCCGAGCGAGCCCGGCCATCGCGTCGCGCAGCTGCTCGTAGTACGACCCGAGCAGGTCGCGCGACGGGCGGGTCTGCGCCAGACGGGGTGCCGCCTCCCCGTCCACGGTGACGAACTCCATCAGGATCTCGGTGCCGTCGATCTGCACCGGGTAGGGGACCGGGACGCCGGCCAGCCAGAACCGCTTGAGGGCGTCCCACTCGGCCCACGCCCACTGGCCGGCCGCGACCGCACGGCCGTGCGCGGTCTTCTTGGCCAGGGCGCGGGCGTCGCGGGAGTTGCGGGTGCGGCGGCCCTCGACGTAGGTCGAGCTGCGGTGGAAGGAGCGGTGCTCCTCGCTGCGGTACCTCTTCGCGGCCATCACCACCTGCTGCGCGGGGTCGCCGGGGACGGCTCGTTCGACGAGGAAGACGTCGGCCTCCTTGCCGGTCTTCAGGACGCCGAGCTCGGTGTCGATCGCGGCCTGGCTGGTGACCACCCAGTCGGGGCGTGGCTCGGGACCGCGGGAGAGCGGCTCCACGCCCATCCAGGTGGAGAAGCGCTGCCCGTCGCCGGGGTCGTCGGCAGCGCGGAAGTCGAAGACGAAGCGGGAGTCGAGGTCAGAGAGGGAGGTGCTCGTGGTGCTGGTGGGACGGGTGTCGGAAGACATCGGTGTCGGTGCTCCTGAGGTGAGAGGAAGTGCTGGCACGGGACATGCCGCGGGCAGGTGTGCGCATCTCACGACTCCTCTCGGACACCGACAGCGCCGCTCGCCGTCGTCTGCGGATCAGGGTGCAGGAGGCCGTACCGCGGTGCAACCGGTTTTCCCGGCGACGGTGCTGGGCCGGACTACGATCGTCTGTCACCGTCCACACAGGAGAGCCCCGTCGTGAACCTCGCCGTCCGTCGCGCAGCAGCGGCGCTGTCCGCCGTCCTCGTCGCGGGGCTGCTGACACTCACCCCCGCCGACGCGCGTGAGCCGGTCGCGACCCCCGGTGCGAGCGGCATCGGCGACCCCTACTTCCCCCAGGACGGCAACGGCGGGTACGACGTCGCGCACTACGACATCCATGACACCTACCGGATCCGGACCGGGGCGCTGTCCGGGTGGACCGACGTGAAGGCCCGGGCCACCCAGGACCTCTCGTCGCTCCACCTCGACCTGGTGCTCACGCCCGACGCGGTGACGGTCGACGGCCGGCGCGCGAGGTACGCCAAGGCCGGCCAGCACGAGCTGACCGTGACGCCGGCCGCGCCGATCCCGCGGGGCACCGCGTTCGTCGTACGGGTCCGCTACCACGGCACCCCGAGCCGGGTCGCCTGGGCGGGGAAGAAGCCGTTCCTGAGGTCCCCCGACGAGACCATGGCGACCAACGAGCCGCACATCGCGCCGTGGTGGTTCCCCGCCAACGACCACCCGCGCGACAAGGCCACCTACGACGTCACCGTCCGGGTGCCGCGCGGCAGCCAGGCGATCAGCAACGGCCAGAAGGTCAGCCGGACCACGGCCGGCGGCTGGACGTCGTGGCACTGGCGGATGCGCCAGCCGATGGCCAGCTACCTGGCGTTCTTCGCGGCGGGCAGGTTCCGCATCCAGCACGGCGTCAGCCACGGCCTGCCGTGGACCAACGCGGTCTCGCGGGTGTTCTCCAAGAAGGCGCAGAACCAGCAGCTCCGGCTGATGCGCAGCACCCCGGGCATCGTGGCCTGGCTCGAGACCCAGTTCGGCCGCTACCCGTTCTCCTCGGTCGGGGGCGTCGTCACCTCGCTGTTCTCGGGCTTCGCGCTGGAGAACCAGGGCCGCCCGACGTACCCGTTCCTCGGCACCGGCCACGAGGCGCACACCGTGGTGGTCCACGAGCTCGCGCACCAGTGGTTCGGCGACCAGGTCTCGGTCCAGCGGTGGCGCGACATCTGGCTCAACGAGGGCTTCGCGACCTGGGTCGAGTGGCGCTACGACGAGACGCACGGACGACAGAGCGCCGCGCGCCGGCTGCAGAGCGAGTACGCCGCGCGCCCGGCCGGGGACGCGTTCTGGCGGGTCCCGGTCGCCGACCCCGGCGCGCAGCGGATGTTCGGGCAGCCCGTCTACCTGCGCGGCGCGATGACCCTGCAGGCGCTGCGGCAGCGGATCGGCAGCACCGCCTTCTTCCGGGTGCTCCGCGCCTGGGTCCGGCAGCGCGCCTACGGCAACGGGAGCACCGAGCAGTTCGAGGCGCTGGCCGAGGAGGTCAGCGGTAAGGACCTCGGCGGGTTCTTCCACGCCTGGCTGCGCAGCCCCACCAGGCCGGCCCGCACGGCCGACAACGGGCTGCGCTGAGCCGGTACGCCGCCGGCCCGCCGGCGCCGTACTGGCCGGGACCCGCTCCGGCGAGCAAGATGGGGGCATGGCCGACTACCGAACCGAGTACGCCCGGAGCATCGAGGACCCCGAGGACTACTGGGCCGAGCAGGCCGGTCTCGTCGACTGGATCAAGAAACCGAAGCAGGTCCTGGACGCTGACAGCCCGCCGTTCTACCGGTGGTTCCCCGACGCCACCCTGAACACCTGCTACAACGCGCTGGACCGGCACGTCGTCCGCGGCAACGGCGAGCGCACGGCACTCGTCTACGACAGCGCCGTCGCGGACACCCAGGCGTCGTACACCTATGCGCAGCTGCTCGAGCGGACGGCCGCGTTCGCGGGCGCGCTGCGCGGCTTCGGCGTCGAGGCGGGGGACCGGGTGGTGATCTACATGCCGATGATCCCCGAGGCCGTGGTGGCGATGCTGGCGTGCGCCCGGATCGGCGCCGTGCACTCGGTGGTGTTCGGCGGCTTCGCCCCGCGCGAGCTCGCGGTGCGCATCGACGACGCCCGTCCGAAGGTGGTCGTGTCCGCGTCCTGCGGGATCGAGCCGACCCGTGTCGTGGAGTACAAGCCGATCATCGACCGGGCCCTCGAGATCGCCGAGCACCAGCCGGACGTGGTGATCGTCAAGCAGCGGCCGCAGGCCGGGGCGACGCTGGTCCAGCCGCGCGACGTGGACTGGGACATGGCGATGAAGGCCGGTGCCACGGACCCGGCCGGATGCGTCGAGGTCAAGGCCACCGACCCGCTCTACGTGCTGTACACGTCGGGCACCACCGGCAAGCCCAAGGGCATCGTCCGCGACAACGGCGGGCACGCGGTCGCGATGGCGTGGTCGCTGCCCAACATCTACGACGTGCACGAGGGCCAGGTGTGGTGGACGGCCTCCGACGTGGGCTGGGTCGTCGGGCACTCCTACATCGTCTACTCGCCCCTGATCAACGGCGCCACGACCGTGCTCTACGAGGGCAAGCCGGTCGGGACTCCGGACGCCGGCGCGTTCTGGCGGGTGATCTCCGAGCACCGGGTGGAGGCACTCTTCACCGCCCCCACGGCGATCCGGGCGATCAAGAAGGTGGACCCGGACGGCGAGCTGCTCGAGGGCCACGACCTGAGCGCGTTCCGCACGCTGTTCCTGGCCGGTGAACGGCTCGACCCGGAGACCTACTACTGGGCCGGGGAGCGGCTCGGCGTGCCGGTCGTCGACCACTGGTGGCAGACAGAGACCGGCTGGCCGATCGCGGCGAACCTGCGCGGCCTGGACCCGATGCCGATCAAGGCCGGGTCGCCGTCGGTGCCGGTACCCGGCTACCAGGTCGAGGTCCTCGACCAGCAGGGCAGCCGGGTCGCCGCGGGCGAGGAGGGGGCGATCTGCCTCAAGCTGCCGCTGCCCCCGGGCACGCTGACCACGTTGTGGCGAGACGACGAGCGGTACGTCTCGTCGTACCTCTCGGCCTTCGAGGGCTACTACCTGTCCGGGGACGGCGGGTACGTCGACGAGGACGGCTACCTGTTCGTGATGGGTCGCACCGACGACGTCATCAACGTGGCCGGCCACCGTCTCTCGACCGGCTCGATGGAGGCGGTGCTCGCGTCGCACGAGGCGGTCGCGGAGTGCGCGGTGATCGGGGTCGCCGACCCGTTGAAGGGCCAGGTGCCGCGCGGGCTGGTGGTCCTCAAGGCCGGCGTCACCACCGACCCGGACGACATCGGCCGCGAGCTGGTGGCGATGGTGCGGTCCGAGATCGGCGCGGTCGCGGCGTTCAAGGACGTCGCGGTCGTCGGTGGGCTGCCGAAGACCCGCAGCGGCAAGATCCTGCGCAAGACGATGCGGGAGATCGCGGACGGCAAGGACGCGGCGGTGCCGTCGACGATCGAGGACGCCTCCGTCCTGGACGGCCTGCGCTCGGCGCTGCGCCGCGAGTAGCCCGTCCCGGTCAGGGGGCGACGAGCAGGCCGTCCCCGTCGCCGGGCGCGGGCACCGGTGCGGTGGCGGGGCTGCTGAGGCGCGGGACGCGGTGCGTCCCGCTGACCAGCAGGTCCCGGGCCGCGCTCAGCTCGACCGGGCGGGACCACAGGTAGCCCTGTCCCAGGGAGCAGCGGGCGTGCTGCAGCCACGTCGCCTGCTCGGGCTGCTCCACGCCCTCGGCGACGGTGGTCAGCCGCATGCTGTGGCTCATCGCGATGATCGCCTCGACGAGCGAGGTGTCCGGCGAGTCTCCGCAGACCCGGTCGACGAAGGACTTGTCGACCTTGAGCACGTCGACCGGAAGCTGCGCGAGGTAGGACAGCGAGCTGTAGCCGGTGCCGAAGTCGTCGATCGCGACCCGGATGCCGCGGTCGCGGAGCCGGGCCAGAGTGGCGATGGTGCCCACCATGTCGTCGAGCAGGACACTCTCGGTGATCTCCAGGACGAGCCGCTCGGCGGGCATCCGGGTCCGGCGCAGGACGCTGACCACCTCCTCGACGAAGTCGTCCTTGACCAGCTGCTGGGCGGCGATGTTGACGGCCATCGTCGGCTGGTGCCACTCGCTCTGCATGTCGGCACCGGCCTGGCAGGCCGCCAGCAGCACCCAGCTGCCGAGCGGCACGATCAGCCCGCTCTGCTCGGCGACCGGGATGAACTCGATGGGCGGCAGCAGCCCCCGCGTCGGGTGGTTCCAGCGGACCAGAGCCTCGAAGCCGGTGATCCGCTGCGTGTTCAGGTCGACCGTGGGCTGGTAGTGCAGGGTCAGCTGCTCCTCACGGATCGCCCGCTGCAGCTCGCTGCGCAGCGCCAGCCGCTCGAGCGCCTCGGCGTGCAGGCCGGCCTCGTAGACCGCGACGGTGCCCTTGCCGCGGTCCTTGGCCCAGTACATCGCCACGTCGGCGTTGCGGAGCGTCTCCTCGCCGGTGGCCTCACCCGGCATCGCCTCGGCCATCCCGATGCTCGCGCGGACCGAGTGCAGGTGCTCGTCCACGGCGACCGGGACGGCGAGCGCCTCCAGCAGCCGCTCGGCGATGGCGTTCGCGGTGGCCGCGTCCGCGTCCTCCATGAGCACCGCGAACTCGTCGCCGCCCAGCCGGGCGGCCGTGTCTCCCTCGCGGATGGCGCCAGCGATGCGCTCGGCGACGGCGACCAGCAGACGGTCGCCGATGCCGTGGCCGAGGCTGTCGTTGACGTGCTTGAAGTCGTCGAGGTCGAGGAACAGCACGACCAGCGGCTCGGTCGCGCCGTCCCGGCGACGCAACGCGTGGGTGAGCCGGTCGGCGAACAGCTGCCGGTTCGCGAGCCCGGTCAGGGCGTCGTGGAACGCCTGGTAGCTGAGCTCCTGCTGCAGTGCCTGGCGGTCGGTGACGTCGCGGACGGTGAGCACCCAGCCGTGCACGGCGGCGTCGGCCATCAGGTTGGTCAGCGTGCCCTCCAGCACCAGGTCACGGCCGTCGGCGTGCCGGGTGCGCAGGATGACCGGCTGGTCGCCCTCCCGGGACGCGGCCAGCATCCGGATGAACATGGGTACGTCGCGGGGGACGAGCAGGTCGACGAACCGGGTGCCGACGATGTCCTCGGGGGCGAGCCCGAGGACGCTGGACGCGGCGGGGCTGACGAAGGAGGCGGTGGAGTCGGGCTCGATCACGACGACCAGGTCGGCACTGTTCTGCACCAGGGCCAGCAGCCGTCGCTCACCGGAGTCCAGGACCTGCTTCTCGGTGACGGCCCGCTGCAGCTCCCGGTGTCGCCGGATCAGCCTGCGGAACCAGAAGAACCAGCCGATCGAGACGAGGACCAGCAGGCAGGCGAGGGTCACCGCGGCACGACGGTCCACGTCCTGCTGGTCCGCCCGGATGGCCTGGGCGACCTCCTCGTTGGCGGACTGCAGGCGGCCGAGGTCGGAGCGCTCCTGGGAGCCGGCCCAGGTCCGGGCCAGGGTCTGCAGCTCGGCGGACCCGGGGGTGTTCGTGGCGACCAGGCCGCGGACAGCCTCCTCGACGGGGTCGGTGTCGGCGCCGGGCTGCCAGGTCTGGAGGGCGCCGGTGACACGCGACTGCGCAGCGCGCTGCGTCTCGACATGGTCGTCGAGGTGGTAGACCGCCTGCAGGAGCCCGAACTCGCCCAGCACGATGACCAGCGTGACCAGGAACGTGATCGACATCCGGGCACGTGACGACGTGCTCGGTTCCATGGCTTCCCTCCCGAAACCGTAGAAACTGTGCCCCCAGGTTTCACGGTACAAGCGAGCGACCGGCCGCGCGGCGTAATGCGCGAACCGGTACATCAGGGACGACTCGACGGTCGGGGCAGTCAGCGCAGGGAGATCGAAGGTACGGCCAAGTCCACGCCGCTGGTCCTTCGTGCTCCTCACTCACCCGCTGCGGGGGATTCGCCCCGGCTGCCGTGGGCGCAGCCTGATGGCAGGGACTGACGGCACTTCGGGTCGTGACGACTCCTCGAGGTCACGAGAGGGTGAGGATGATGGCCGACGGCAAGGACGCAGCACCCGGCAAGGACGCAACAGCCGGGACCAAAAGGGCGTTGTCGGTGCGTCAGGCGGCCTTCATCGGGACCGGGGCCATGGTCGGTGCCGGGATCTTCGCGCTGCTCGGCGCCGCGGGCGAGGTGGCCGGCTCGGCGGTCTGGCTCTCCTTCCTCCTCGCCGGCGGTGTCGCCATGCTGCAGGGGTACTCCTTCTCCAAGCTTGGAGCCCGCTACCCCTCGGCCGGGGGCTTCCTCGAGTACGTCGTCCGGGGCTGGGGGTCGGGCCACTTCACTGGTGTCATCGCCTGGCTGCTCTTCGCGGTCAACGCGATCATCACCGCGATGGTCGCGGTGTCGTTCGGCAGCTACGCCAGTGCAGCCGTGGCCGACAACCCCGACTGGACGAAGCTGTTCGCCGCGCTCGTCGTCGTCGTGATGGCGGGGCTGAACGTCCTCGGGTCGCAGGCCGTCGCCAAGGTCCAGACACTCGTGGTCGTCGTGGTCATCGGCATCCTCACGGTGTTCTCGGTCGCGACGCTGGCCAACATAAACATCGACCTGTTGGCCGTCTCTGGCTACCCGTCGGTGGCTCAGATCGTGTCCAGCGTGGCGCTGACCTTCTTCGCGTTCCTCGGTTTCGGCGTCATCACGTTCACCGCCAAGGACCTCGCCGATCCCCGGCGCCAGCTCCCCAAGGCGATCTACCTGGCGCTCGGCATCGCCACGGTCGTGTACGTCGCCGTCGCCCTGGGCGTCTTCGGAACCCTGACCGTCGACGAGGTGATCGCCTCGGGTGGCACCGCGCTGGCGGTCGCCGCAGAACCGACGTTGGGCTCGGCGGGCTACTGGATGATGAGTGTCACGGCACTGTTCGCCACCGCCGGTGCGACGAACTCGGGGCTCTACCCGGCAGCGGGTCTCGGTGAGCAGATGGCCGCCGTTGGGCAGTTCCCACCCGCGATGGGACGTCGGGTCGGCGGGCGCGCCCCCATGGGCATCCTCGTCACCGCGACCGCCGCGATCCTCATGGCGATCTTCTTCGACCTGAACGCGATCGCCTCCATCGGCAGCGCCGTCGCCCTGGTCGTGTTCACGCTCGTGACCTTCGGCCACTTCCGGGTCCGGCACGAGACCGGTGCCCAGGCGTGGCTTCTGGTCCTGGCCGATCTCACGACCGTCGCGGTCCTGGTCGCCTTCGCCGTCACCACCCTCGTGAACGAGCCGGCGACGGCCGTGGCCCTGGTCGTTATCCTGCTGCTCAGCGTGGTGCTGGACCTGGTGTGGAAGAGCCGCCGACACGGCGTACCCCCGGTGACTGCCGCACCGGCATGAGAAGGGCTCGTCAGCCGGTTCGGTCGAGGAGCCTCATGGTGCTGCTGACCTGCAGTTTGCTCGGTCCGCGTCTGCCCGTCGCTGAACGGGAGACGAACCGCCCCAGATGCCCCGCGGGTATCGTGATGAACGGCGCGGAGCTACGTGTAGTCGGTTGAGACACGACGAGGGATCGACCGGGCCTGCTGTGGCTCCCACTCGGCCGCACATCGGCAGGGCGTTGGGCTTGGACCGAGGAGTGACTCCGGCACTCAGATGGGACACGCCCGGTCAGGATCTGAGAGCGCCGGCCAGGTCGACACCGGCCTCGCGGGCGAGGTCGAGGTCGTCGTCGACGAGCACCACGTCGCGGCTCTCGCGGTGCAGCAGGCCAGCGGCGATGGAGGCCCGGTAGCCGCTCTTGCAGTGCACCCAGACCTGCCCAGGAGGGACGGCGTGGAGGGCCTCCGCCAGCTCGTGCAGGGGCAGGTTGGTGGACCCCTGGACGTGCAGGTCCTCGTGCTCGTCGCGGCGCCGTACGTCGAGCACGACGACGGCCTTCTCGGTGGCAAGGGCCCGCACGAGCTCTGGCCAGCGCGCGCGGCGGTAGCCGTTGCAGGTTCCGGTCGTCTCCGTCATCACGTGGGTCCCCTCGATCCGTTCCCGGCCGATGCGGTACAGGTCCAGGACCGCATCGTCCACGCGCTCCTGGGTGTCGGCGACCAGCACCAGCGGGCCGGCCCACGGCAGCACCCAGCCGACGTACGTCGCGCACTGCGCGCCGTACTCGAAGCCGAGGCTGCCCTCGAGGTGGCCTGTCGCGTACCTCGTCCGGTCCCGCAGGTCGACGACCTGGTGCCCGGCGTCGACCGCACGTCGCACCTCGTCGAGCGGCAGGCGTCGCGGCACAGCAGGCGGGGCGAGGTCCTGGGTGCGGTTGAGCGGGTCCATGTGCGCGTAGTGCGCCGGGATCGGCCCGAAGCCGGCGAGCAGCTGCGCGACGAACGCGTCCTCGTCGGCGTGGTGCAGGGCCGGGTTGCGGCTGACCTCCGCCGCGAGCGTCGAGGTGTCGTCGGTGGCGGCGGACGTCGAGGCGCAGAAGCTGCCGAAGCCGTGGGTCGGGAAGAGCCGGGTGCTGGGCGGCAGTCGCTCGGCAAGACGTCGGACCGAGCGGTGCTGGGCGCGGGCCAGGGGCTCGGCGTGCTCGGCGCCGACGAGGTCGGTGCGGCCGACGGTGCCGAACAACAGGCTGCCGCCCGAGAACAAGGCCGGCGCCGGTTCGGCGTCGCTGCCCGCCAGGAAGGCCAGGTGCTCGGGGGTGTGTCCCGGGGTGGCCAGCACCTCGATGTTCAGCAGGCCGACCTGGAGCTTGTCGCCCTCACGCACTCCGGCCCGGGGGAAGTCGACTTGCTCGGCTGCCGCGACGACGTGCTCGGCGCGGTGCCGGGTCGCCAGCCGGCGCGCGCCGGAGACGAAGTCGTTGTGCACATGGGTCTCCGCGACGGCGGCGATCCGCACGCCGGCCCGGGCGGCGGCCGCCTCCACCCGCTCGACGTCGCGGGGCGGGTCGACCACGAGCGAGTTCTCGCCGTCGTGCGCCAGGTAGCTGCGGTTGCCGAGAGTGGGGGTCTCGATCGGGACGATGGCGAGCATGGGCGGGCCTCCGAGGTGCGACACTTCATCTTTAGTCGATGAAGTTACTCATATATAGACCGGTTCGCCAGCCGAACTGTCGGCTGCCGTGCCGCTCAGTGGCCGCCGACGAGCGGTGCGACCGCGCGGGCGACCCGGCTCGGCCGGCCGGTGAGGCGCTCCTCGGCGTCCGCGAGGGACATTGCGTGCAGCCCCGCGTTGACGCCGAGCCAGCGCAGCGGCTCCGGCTCCCAGCGGCGGGAGCGGTGTCCGACCCAGGGCAGCCGGACCAGGTCGGTGTCCCGTCCGAGCACCAGGTCGCGCAGGGTCCGGCCCGCCAGGTTCGTCGTACCGACGCCGTCGCCGACGTAGCCCCCGGCCCAGGCGAGGCCGGTCGTGCGGTCGAGACCCACGGAGGCCACCCAGTCGCGGGAGATGCCGAGCGCGCCGCCCCAGGCGTGCGTGAACCGCGCGTCGGCGAGCACCGGCAGCATCTCGACCAACGTCGCGCGCAGCCTGTCGAAGACCCGCGGCTCGCGGTCGAAGCCCGGCTCGATCGCCGAGCCGAAGTGGTACGGCGCCCCCCGACCGCCGAACACCAGGCGGCCGTCGGCGGTGCGCTGCCCGTAGACGATCAGGTTGCGGTGGTCGGTGAACGTCTCGCGCTCGCGCAGGCCGATCCGTTCCCAGGTGGCGTCGGGCAGGGGCTCGGTCGCGACGATGAGGGAGTAGACCGGCACCACGTCCCGCGCCATCCCGGCCAGCGACACCGTGTAGCCCTCCGTCGCGCGGACGACGACGTCCGCGCGCACCACCCCGTGGTCGGTGACCGCGCGTCCGGGCTCGAGGCTGCGTACCCGGGTGCGCTCGTGGATCCGGCCGCCGCGGCGCTCGACGGCCCGGGCCAGCCCGCGCACCAGCCGGGCCGGGTGCACGGCCGCGCAGTCCGGCGTGTAGGTGCCCCCGACCGTCCCGGTGGCGTCCAGCCGGGACCGGGCCTCGGTGGCGTCGAGCAGGCGTACGTCGTCCTCGCCCAGGCCCCAGGCGCGGGCCGAGGCGACCTCGTCACGCGCCCGGCGCAGCTGCGCGTCGCTGCGTGCCAGCGAGACCGTCCCGCCCTTGTGGGCGCGGGCGTCGATGCCCTCGGCGGCGGCCACCGCCAGCACCTCGTCGACGGTGGCCCGCATGGCCTGGTGCAGCGCGAGCGCGTCGGACCGGCTCGACCCGGGAAGGGCGGCGGTCGTCGCGAGCGAGGCGGGGAACAGCGCGGAGCACCAGCCGCCGTTGCGCCCGGAGGCCCCGAACCCGGCGGTCTCCGCCTCGAGCACGACGACCCGCAGCGACGGGTCCTCACGGAGCAGGTAGTAGGCCGTCCAGAGGCCGGTGAACCCGGCCCCCACGACAGCCACGTCGGCGTCGGTGTCACCGGGCAGTGCTGGGCGCGGGGACCAGTCGTCCTGCGCCGTCTCGTGCCACAGGGACAGGTGCTGCCAGGCCTCGGGCCCGGGGTCCGGAGTGCTCAGCGCACCCCCCACGAGTAGGTCTGCTTGCGGAGCTGGAGGTACATGAACGTCTCGGTGGACACGACGTTCTCGATGGTCCGGATCTTGGTGGAGAGCACGGAGAGCAGCGCCTCGTCGCTCTCGCACACCACCTCGACGAGCAGGTCGTAGGAGCCGGCGGTGATCACCACGTAGTCGACCTCGTCGAGCGCCGCGACCGCGTCCGCGATCGGCTCGAGCTCGCCGCGGGCCCGGATGCCGATCATCGCCTGGCGGGCGAAGCCGAGCTCGAGGGGGTCGGTGACCGCGACGACCTGCATCACGCCGCTGTCCACGAGACGCTGCACCCGCTGGCGTACGGCGGCCTCCGAGAGGCCCACGACCTTGCCGATCGCGGCGTACGAGCGACGGCCGTCCTGCTGGAGCTCTTCGATGATGGACTTCGAGACGTCGTCCAGGACGACGCCGGATCGGCCGGTAGGCCCCGAGGAGTTCGACCCGTTTCGGCCGCTGCGACTGGTCACGCGAGTGATGGTGGCACGCGGCGGGGGGTGCGTCAAAGATTTCGAGGGGTTTAGAACGAAGGATTTCGTTGCAAGGATGTTTCCATCCTACTGATTCCCTTGTTCGCGGGCCCATCCTCTGACAAGATCCACAGAGCCTCCTGGAACCCCTGCCAACGAGAGGACAGCGCCGCGATGCCGCAGCCTGCACCCGGACCAGATGAACTCCGCCGCCAGCTGTCCACCTCCTCGGTGAGCCGCCGCGGCCTCCTGCGAGGCGCCGGTCTCGCGGGCCTCGGACTCGGGGCACCAGCCCTGCTCTCCGCATGCGGCACCAAGGCCGCCAAGCAGACCGCGCAGTCCTGCGTGAGCAAGGACGTCTCCTCGACCCAGAAGACGCTGCACTTCTCGAACTGGCCGCTCTACATCGACGAGAAGAAGGTCAAGCAGGGCGGCAAGAAGGTGACCGTCTACCCCTCCCTGAAGACATTCGAGAAGGACACCGGCATCAAGGTCGACTACGTCACCGACGTGAACGACAACGCGGAGTTCTTCGGCGTGGTCCGCAACCAGCTGGCGGCCTGTGAGCCGACCGGCCGCGACATCTTCACCCTCACCGACTGGATGGCCGCACGGATGGTCGCGCTCGGCTGGGTGCAGAAGCTGGACCACGCGAAGATGCCCAACGTCGACGCGAACATGCTGGACAGCCTGAAGAACCCGGCGTGGGACAAGAACCGGGACCACTCGGTGCCCTGGCAGAGCGGCCTGACCGGCATCGCCTACAACTCCAAGCTCACCGGCGAGGTGAGGAGCTTCGACGAGCTGCTCACCCGCTCCGACCTCAAGGGCAAGGTCAGCCTGCTGACGGAGATGCCCGACACGATGAAGTTCATGCTGCTGCTCGACGGCGCCGACCCGGAGGACTTCACCTCGGCCGAGTTCGACAAGGCCCTGGAGCGGCTGCAGAAGGCCGTGAGCTCCGGTCAGATCCGCGCCTTCACCGGCAACGAGTACGCCCAGGACCTGGTCAAGGGCAACGTGGTCGCCTGCGAGGCGTGGTCCGGCGACATCATCCAGCTCCAGTTCGACAACCCGGACATCAAGTTCGTTGCGCCGGAGGAGGGGCTGTCGCTGTGGAGCGACAACATGGAGGTCCCCAACAAGGCCGGGCACCGCGGCAATGCCGAGCAGCTCATGAACTACTACTACGAGCCCGAGGTGGCCGCCCAGGTCGCTGCCTGGGTGAACTACATCTGCCCGGTCAAGGGCGCGCAGGAAGCGATGACGAAGATCGACCCGAGCCTGGCCCACAACCAGCTGATCTTCCCGACCGAGGAGACCCTCTCGAAGGCCCACGGCTGGATGGCGTTGGACCAGAAGACCGAGCAGAAGTACCAGAAGCAGTTCGCTGCGGTGATCGGAGGCTGAGGTGGCCAGCTCCCAGGAGTCGGCCGGCGCGGAGCTGCAGCTCACGTCGGTGACGAAGAACTTCGGGTCGTTCACGGCCGTGGACGACCTCGACCTGACGGTGGGGGAGGGGCAGTTCTTCGCTCTTCTCGGGCCGTCCGGCTGCGGCAAGACGACCACCCTGCGCATGGTGGCGGGGCTCGAGGAACCGACCAGCGGCCGGATCGACCTCGGCGGTGACGACATCACCCGGCTGAAGCCCTACAAGCGGCCGGTCAACACCGTCTTCCAGAACTACGCGCTGTTCCCCCACCTGGACATCGCCGAGAACGTCGCGTTCGGTCTGCGCCGCCGCGGCGTCAAGGACGTGACGAAGCGGGTCGCCGACATGCTCGAGCTGGTCGAGCTCGGCAGCTTCGGCAAGCGTCGTCCGCCCCAGCTCTCCGGCGGGCAGCAGCAGCGGGTCGCCCTGGCCCGGGCCCTGATCAACCGGCCCCGGGTGCTGCTGCTCGACGAGCCGCTCGGCGCCCTCGACCTCAAGCTGCGCCGGCAGATGCAGATCGAGCTGAAGCGGATCCAGACCGAGGTCGGCATCACCTTCATCCACGTCACCCACGACCAGGAGGAGGCCATGACCATGGCCGACACCATCGCGGTGATGAACCAGGGCGTCATCGAGCAGATGGGCAGCCCGGCCGAGCTCTACGACTCCCCGGCCACGACCTTCGTCTCCAACTTCCTCGGACAGTCCAACCTCGTACGGGCGGCCGTCTCCGGCACCACCGAGGACGAGGTCGTCGTCGACGTGCACGGCTCGCGGCTCGGCGCGCCCAGGTCCCGGGCCCGCCGTACCGACGGCGAGGTGTGGGTCGGGGTCCGGCCGGAGAAGGTCTACCTCGCAGCCGCCGGCGTGGCCGCGGAGGACAACTCCAACGTGCTGCGCGGCGGCGTGGTGACCGACGTCAGCTACATCGGCGTCAGCACGCAGTACCTCGTGCGGATGCCGTGGGGCCAGGAGCTGACGGTCTTCGAGCAGAACACCGGCGCCCGCGAAGCGTTCCGTCCCGGAGACCCCGTCGACCTGCACTGGGCGGCCGGACACACGTTCCTTCTCGACGCGGACCAGGACGCCCACGCCGGAGACGCGTCCTACGCCGCGCTGGAGACCGCGGGGGTCGCATGAGCGCCGCCGTCGCGGAGGCCGCCGCCGCCGGCCCGGTCGGGGCCGAGCCCGCCCCGGTGAAGCGCCGCCGCGGGGGCGCCGGCTACCTGCTCCTGCTGCCCGGCATGCTCTGGCTGCTGCTGTTCTTCGCGGTGCCGACGGTGCAGCTCGTGGCCACCTCGCTCTACGACCCCAGCGGGTCGCTGGAGACCGGCTACGCGATGACCTGGGCGTTCGGCAACTATGTCGACGCCCTGTCGACCTACGCCCAGCAGTTCCTGCGCGCGTTCTTCTACAGCGGCACCTCCACGATCCTGGCGCTGCTGCTGGCCTACCCGCTCGCCTACGCGATCGCGTTCAAGGCCGGGCGCTGGAAGAACCTGATGCTGGTCATGGTGATCGCGCCGTTCTTCACCAGCTTCCTGGTGCGCACGCTCGCGTGGAAGTCGATCCTGGCCGACAACGGGTTCGTCGTGCAGACCCTGCAGGCGCTGCACATCCTCGGCCCCGACGGCCGGCTGCTCGCGACCTCGGTCGCGGTGATCACCGGCCTGACCTACAACTTCCTGCCCTTCATGGTGCTGCCGCTCTACGCGAGCCTGGAGAAGATCGACCTGCGGCTGATCGAGGCGGGCAAGGACCTGTACGCCGAGCCGTGGACCTGCTTCCGCAAGATCACGCTGCCGCTGTCGATGCCGGGTGTCGTGGCCGGCACGCTGCTGACCTTCATCCCGGCGGCCGGCGACTACATCAACAGCCAGCTGCTCGGCACCCCGTCGCAGTACATGATCGGCAACGTCATCGACAACACCTTCCTGGTGCAGCTCGACTACCCGATCGCGGCGGCGTGCTCCGTCGTGCTGATGGCCGTGATCGTGGTGATGGTGCTGTTCTACGTGCGCCGGGCCGGGACGGAGGAGCTGCTCTGATGAGCGTCCTGCAGAGGGCGGGCCGCTTCGTCAGCGAGCACGTGATCCTGTTGATCGCGGTGCTGGTGCTGGTCTACATGTTCCTGCCGATCTTCTTCGTCGTGCTGATGAGCTTCAACCAGCCGGCCAGCCGACTGACCTACAGCTTCGACGCGTTCACCTGGGACAACTGGCTGCACCCGTGCGACCCCGCCGGCATGTGCTCCTCGGTCGTCACCAGCCTGCAGATCGGCTTCCTGGCCACCCTCGGCGCCACCCTGCTGGGGACGCTCGCGGCGTTCGCGCTGGTCCGGCACCGGTTCCGCGGACGGGCGGCGACCAGCCTGCTGATCTTCCTGCCCATGGCCACCCCCGAGGTGGTGATGGGCTCGTCGCTGCTGGCGCTGTTCACCAGCGCGGGCCTGGCCGGCAAGCTCGGCTTCTGGTCGATCCTGGTCGCCCACATCATGTTCTGCCTGTCGTTCGTGGTGGTCACCGTCAAGGCCCGGCTCGCCGGGCTCGACTCGACCATGGAGCAGGCGGCCATGGACCTCTACGCCAACGAGTGGCAGACGTTCTGGCGGATCACCTTCCCGCTGGTTTTCCCGGGCATCCTCGCCGCCGCGCTGCTGAGCTTCTCGCTGTCGTTCGACGACTTCATCGTCACGAACTTCAACCACGGCAACACGATCACCTTCCCGATGTTCGTGTGGGGGTCCGCGCAGCGCGGCATCCCGCCGCAGGTCAACGTGGTGGGCACGGTGATGTTCCTGGTGGCGCTCAGCCTGGTGCTGGGTGGCAGCCTGTTCCAGCGCCGCCGCCCCGCCTGACGTGCCCGGTTGGCCCGCACGCGCGTTGGCGGACACGGCGGCAGGCGCAACCTGTGGCTGCGCGGTCTGGACCGAGCCGGGCTCGGGTTCGACTCCTGACACGACCACCGGACCCCGGCGTGTCGTATGAAGAGTGATTGACGTCACATCGAGCGGGTACGCCGTCTGGTAGCCGGTGCACCCGGCACCGGAGGAAGGCAGCTTCCGATGACTCTCGATCCCGCTCAGGCCCGGGCGGCGCGGGCCGCGACCGGCACCGCCGAGCACGGCCGACAGGTCCGCAAGGCCGCAGTCGCCAGCACCGTCGGCACCACCATCGAGTGGTACGACTACTTCCTGTACGGCACGGCGGCGGCTCTGGTGTTCCCCGACGTGTTCTTCCCCAACGCCTCGCACTACGTCGGAACGATGGAGGCGTTCGCGACCTACTTCGTCGGCTTCGCGGCACGCCCGATCGGTGCCGCGGTCTTCGGGCACTGGGGTGACCGGATCGGCCGCAAGGCCACCTTGATCGTGACCCTGCTGCTGATGGGACTGTCCACGACGCTGATCGGGCTGCTGCCCGGGGCGTCCTCCTGGGGCAATGCGGCTCCGATCGTGCTGATCCTGCTGCGGGTCCTGCAAGGCGTCGCCGTGGGTGGCGAGTGGAGCGGCTCGGTGCTGCTGTCGATGGAGTGGGGCGACCAGAAGAGGCGCGGGCTGATGGGCAGCTGGCCCCAGCTCGGCGTCGCGACCGGCCTGATCCTCGGCACGGGCTTCCTGACGTTGGTCAGCTCGTCGACGACCGACGCCCAGTTCACCTCATGGGGCTGGCGGGTTCCGTTCCTGTTCAGCCTGGTGCTGGTCGCGATCGGCCTGTACATCCGGATGCAGATCCTGGAGACCCCGATGTTCGCCAAGATCGTCGAGGAGAAGTCGGTCGAGAAGGCTCCGGTGCTGGAGGTCATCAAGAGGCACCCGAAGGAGATCCTGCTCTCGGCGCTGGTCCGGATGTCGGAGCAGATGCCGTTCTACGTGGTCACCGCCTTCGTGCTGGCCTACCTGACCGACAGCAGCCACGGGTACTCCAACAGCTTCGTCCTCGTGGGGACCTTGATCGCGGCCGCCATCGAGTTCGTGCTGCTGCCGTTCTTCGGCCACCTCTCGGACTCGGTCGGCCGCAAACGGCTCTACATGACCGGGGCGGCGGTGATGGGGGTGTGGGGCTTCGTCTACTTCGCCCTGCTGGACAGCGGCGTCACCTCGCTGGTGTTCCTCGCCCTGTGCCTGGGTCTGATCCCGCACGCCATGCAGTACGGCCCGCAGGCCTCGCTGATCGCGGAGAGCTTCCCCACCTCGTTGCGCTACGGCGGCGCGGGGCTCGGCTACCAGCTGGCCTCCGTGGTCGCCGGCGGCCCGGCCGCGCTGGTCGCGACGTACCTCATCCACCAGTTCGGCACCGGGTACGCCGTCGCGGCGTACATCCTGGTCTCGGCGGTCATCACGCTGGCGGCGTGTGCGGCGCTGACCGACTACAGCCGCTCGGACATCTCCGACGACGCGACGTACGCGCGCACCTGACCCGGCGGTTCGAGTCAGAAGGGCAGGCCGAAGCGCGCCTCGTCGTGCTCGGCCTGCTCGACCCGCGGCATGTACTCGAGCAGCTTCGAGGCCTCGGTGAGCACCGACCGCAGGATCTGCTCCATCTCGTCGAAGTGCGCCTGGTCGCAGATCAGCGGTGGCGAGAGCTGGATGACCGGGTCGCCCCGGTCGTCGGCGCGGCAGTACAGCCCGGCCTCGAACAGGGCCTTGGACAGGAAGCCGCGCAGCAGCTTCTCGGCCTCGGGGCCGTCGAAGGTCTCCTTGGTGGCCTTGTCCTTGACCAGCTCGATGCCGTAGAAGTACCCGTCGCCGCGCACGTCGCCGACGATCGGCAGGTCCATGAGCTTCTCGAGCGTCGCCCGGAAGGCGCCCTCGTTCGTGAGGACATGGTTGTTGATGCCCTCCCGCTCGAAGATGTCGAGGTTGGCCAGGGCCACCGCCGCCGCCACGGGGTGGCCGCCGAAGGTGTACCCGTGGTCGAAGGAGGTGGTGCCCTTGAGGAAGGGCTCCATCAGCCGGTCGGAGGCGATCATCGCGCCGGCCGGCGCGTAGCCGGAGGTCAGGCCCTTGGCGCAGGTGATCATGTCCGGCTGGTAGCCGTAGCGCTCCGCCCCGAACATGTGCCCGAGCCGGCCGAACGCGCAGATCACCTCGTCGCTGACCAGCAGCACGTCGTACTCGTCGCAGATCTCGCGCACCCGCTGGAAGTAGCCCGGCGGGGGAGGGAAGCACCCGCCGGCGTTCTGCACCGGCTCGAGGAACACCGCGGCGACCGTGTCGGGCCCCTCGTTCTCGATGGCGACCGCGATCTGGTCGGCGGCCCAGCGGCCGAACGCCTCGAGGTCGTCCTCGTGCTCGGGGGCGCGGTAGAAGTTCGTGTTCGGCACCCGGAAGGTCGACGGCACCAGCGGCTCGAAGACCGCCTTCAGACCCGGAAGGCCGGTGATCGACAGCGCGCCCTGGGTGGTGCCGTGGTAGGCGATGGCCCGGCTGATCACCTTGTGCTTCATCGGCTTGCCGGTGAGCTTGAAGTAGTTCTTCGCGAGCTTCCAGGCGGTCTCGACGGCCTCGCCGCCGCCGCTGGTGAAGAACACCCGGTTGAGGTCGCCGGGGGCGTAGTTCGCGATCCGCTCGGAGAGCTCGATGGCGCGCGGGTGCGCGTAGGACCACAGCGGGAAGAAGGCCAGCTCCTTCGCCTGCTTGGCAGCCGCCTCCGCCAGCTCGGTGCGCCCGTGGCCCAGCTGGCTCACGAACAGTCCGGCGAGCGCGTCGAGGTAGCGACGGCCCTTCGAGTCGTACACGTAGGCGCCCTCACCGCGGACGATGATCGGGACGTCGGTGGAGTCATAGCTCGACATCCGGGTGAAGTGCATCCACAGGTGCTCGCGTGCCGACTTCTGCAGGCCGGCGTAGGCCTCGTCGTCGAGCGGCAAGTTGGACGTGGGCGTCATGGATGGATCTCCTCCTGGGGTGGGTATGTCCATCGTGCCGGTCGAACGCGACGCACGCAAGCGATTCCGTCGCCCTGAGTCGAGTGTCTCGACCGACTTCGGCGTGGATCGGTGGCGCATCCACTGATTCCGAAGGCAGGATGAGCCGGTGAACATCGCCTCCCTGGTCTTCCGCAACGGCCACGTGGCCGACGGCCGCACCCATTCGACGACACGGGTCTGCTCGCCCGGTGTTCCGGCGTTGAGGGGTACTCGCACCCTCCAGACGGACTCCGCGCGGGCTGTCCCTCCTGCGTCCCGGGATTACCCCTGTTTGATGACGCGCTGGGTGCGGCAGACGCCCTAGCGTGTGACCAGGCAGCCCGAACCGCGCAGCAGCTCCGCGCGGCGGAGGCGTCATCTGCCACCGCTCGGAGCGGTCCGGCAGTCGAAGTCGGCGCGCCCTCACCGTCCGAGGTGCCGGTTCCCCCCAGCCCGGCGACCTCCGGTGGGGGCGAGCCCTCTGCTGAGCCCGTGCGGCGGGTGCTGCGTCTCAGGAGCCGTCGACGCTGACGATGCCCAGGTCGAAGGCCAGGGCCGCCGCCTCGACGCGCGACTGAACACCGAGCTTGTGCATGACGTGACGGATGTGGGTCTTGGCCGTCTCCGGGGAGATGCCCAGCCTTCGGGCGATCCCGGCCTGGTCCTCGCCCTCGCCGAGCAGCCCGAGCACCTGGTGCTCCCGCCTGCTGAGCCGGCGGACCCGCGCGCTCATGTCGACGGCCTGCTGCCGGAAGTCGATCAGGTTGTGCAGGACGTCACCGAGCATCCCCTCGGGCACGAACGTGCGTCCCTCACTGATCGTGCGCACCGCCTCCACCACCCCGGCCAGGCCGTCGTCGGAGGTCACCACGCCGGAGGCGCCGGCCTGCAGCACGCGCAGCGCGTCCTCGGTGCGGCCGACCACCGCGACCACCCGGACCGAGCTGTCCTCGAGCCGCCGGCAAGCCCGGATCCGTTCGGGGACGGAGGCGACGTCGAGCACGGCCACGGCCGGAGGCCACGTCGGCACGGTGGTCCACTGCCCCGTCGGTCTGGCCACGGCCACGTCCATCAGCGGGTCCGACTCGGTGAGCGCGCGCGAGACCGCCTCGCCCACGACCGGCCGGTCGGTGACCACCATGACCTTCACGAGGCCGCCTTGCCGGACCGCTGCGTGGGGACCCAGGCGGTGCGTGCGAGCATCACGGGACTCTTGCGCGCCAACGCCGCCGCGGCGTGACGGTGGCTCACCTGCAGCTTGGCGAGCACGTGCTGGACGTGGGTGCGGACGGTGTTGGAGCTGATCCCCAGCAAGGTGGCGACCTGCTCATCGCTGCGACCGAGGGCCACCAGGCCGATCACGTCGCGTTCGCGCGCCGTCAGCTGTGCGAAGGGGTCCTTGCTGTGCGCCCTGCTCTCGGCAGGCATCGATCCGCCCTCGGCGACCGAACGCACCGTGGACACCAGCTCCGCGACCGTCTTGCGCCAGCTGACCACCCCGCTGGAGTGCAGCTGCTGGGCGAGTGCCGCGGTGCGGGCGTCATCTCCCTCGGCCACCAGGAGCAGGTTGTGATGCGGATTGCCATCCAGGACCTCCTCGATGCGGTGCCGCGAGGCACGCGGGAGTGCGACGACCTGGAGCGTGGACTCCGCGTCCGCAGCGTCGACGGGTACGCCGGCCGCGCGCAGCACCACGGCCAGTGACTCGGACTCCAACGTGTGTCGCGGCACGATGCTCACCGAGACCTTGACCGTGCTCATGCCCCACCCCACCCCAGCTGCCGCGCGTGACCCGCGGCGTTTGCTCTCGTTGCGTCTTCGGACATCCGAACCCCCCTCGACGGTGCCGGGCATGCGTGCGATCTCACCGGAAACCGGACTCCCCCCGGCACTTCACTTCCCCGCAAACACCTTGTCACTGGTGCACGAGCAAACTGAATGCTCACTTGTGCCTATAGCGTGCCGCCCGCACTGACCGGGTCCGATGGGTAATAGGAGCCAACGATCGCCATATTTTCGCCCTAGTCCGGGAACATCGGTGCTCGTCGGGCTTCCTCCACCAGGGACGAAACGCCGATACCTCACAAACCAGGCGATCGATACATTCGGGAAGTTTTTGTGACTGCGAGGGAAAATCATCGGAGCACTCCGATCTCGCCATAAACGAATGCCGCTTTGTGACTAGAGATCCTTACCAGCCCGCGCTGTCAGACTCGCCATCCTGAGGGGGGTTGGTCAAACTCGTCGCGGCACTCGCAACGACTCCGCCAAGCGACCCGTCTCGTTCGTTCGAAAACGAGCTCGTCCCACCAGGAGGAAGTCGTGACCATCCAGGACATCGCAGCGGTCGACCGCCCACGCGTCGTACCCAAGCCGTGGGGGCACGAGGAGATCTTCGCCCTCGTCGAGGGGAAGTACTGCGGCAAGGTGCTGCACGTGCGTGCGGGGCACGCCCTCTCGCTGCAGTACCACCGGCAGAAGGACGAGGTCATCTCGGTGTTCAGTGGCACGGCACGGGTGCTCGTGGGCCCGACGGTCGACCAGCTGAACGAGGTGGTGCTCCGGGCGGGGGAGGGCCTGCACCTGCCGCCGGGGGTCATCCACCGGATCGCCGCGGACACCGACCTGGTGATGCTCGAGGCCTCCACCACCGAGCTGGACGACGTCGTCAGGCTGGTCGACGACTACGGACGTGCAGGCGGGACGAACCCGGACTCCCCTGCGAGGTGACCTGATGTGCGGCATCGTCGGCTACATCGGGCAGCGGGAGTCGGCCGCGGTGCTCCTCGAGGGACTGGCCCGGCTGGAGTACCGCGGCTACGACTCGGCCGGCCTCGCGGTCCTGGGCCCGCATCGGCGTATTCAGGTGCACAAGATGGCGGGGCGGGTCGCCGACGTGACGAGGACGCTGCCCGTCGGCTTCGAGAACGGTGAAGAGGTCCCGAGCCGGTTCGCGCGCGGCCTCTACGTCGGGATCGGCCACACCCGGTGGGCGACGCACGGCGCGCCCACCGACGGCAACGCGCACCCGCACCTCAGCGAGGACGGCCGGGTCGCGGTGGTGCACAACGGCATCGTGGACAACGCGGCCGGCCTGCGGGACTCACTGGCCGCCCAGGGGGTGCGCCTGCGCTCGGAGACCGACTCCGAGGTGCTGGCGCACCTGATCGCGCGCTCGCACGCCGACTCGCTGGAGGAGGCGGTGCTCGCTGCACTGTCCCTGGTGCAGGGCACCTACGGGCTGGCCGTGGTGGACGCGCGGCACCCGGACCGGATCGTCGTGGCCCGCAACGGCAGCCCGCTGATCCTGGGGGTGGGCAACAACGAGATGCACATCGCCAGCGACGTGTCGGCCCTGGTGCGTTTCACCCACCAGGTGGTGCACCTCGACGACGGCGAGGTCGCGAGCGTGACGCCCGACGGGTTCCGGACCTTCACCCTGGACGCCACCTCGACCGACAAGCGGCCGGTCACGGTGGACTGGTCCGACGGGGACTACGACCGCGGCGAGCACGAGCACTTCATGGTCAAGGAGATCCACGACCAGCCCGAGGCGGTGCGCCGCTGCATCCGGGGTCGCCTCGAGGACCGGCTGCAGACCGCGCACCTCGGCGGTCTCAACCTCGAGCCGCGCGAGGCCAGGGCGATCCGCCGGGTGAAGATCCTCGGGTGCGGCTCGGCCTACTACGCCGGCCAGTTCGGTGCGCAGTTCATCGAGGAGGTCTCGCGCATCCCCGCCGATGCCGAGCCGGCCTCGGAGTTCCGTTACCGCAACCCGGTCATCGATCCCCACACGCTCTACGTCGCGGTCAGCCAGAGCGGCGAGACCTACGACACCCTCGCCGCGGTGCAGGAGGTCCGGCGGCGGGGTGGCCGCGTGATCGGCCTGGTCAACGTGGTCGGGTCCAGCATCGCCCGGGAGTGCGACGGCGGGATCTACCTGCACGCGGGGCCGGAGGTGGCGGTCGCGTCCACCAAGGCGCTCACGAACATGATGGTCGCCTTCTCGCTGCTCGGCCTGCACCTGGGCCGGATCCGGGACCTGTCCCCGGCGAACGGCCGGCGGCTGGTCGAGGGGCTCCACCGGCTGCCGGAGCAGATCGAGGAGGCCCTCGAGACCGAGGCGAAGGTCGCCGACGCGGCCCGGTGGCTGGCCACCTCCTCGAGCCTGTTCTTCGTCGGACGGGTCCGCGGGTTCCCGGTCGCCCGGGAGGGCGCGCAGAAGCTCAAGGAGATCTCCTACCTGCACGCCGAGGCCTACCAGACCTCCGAGCTCAAGCACGGTCCGCTCGCGCTGGTCGGCCCCGAGCTGCCCACGGTCGCGATCGTCCCCGACGACGAGCTGCTCGACCGCAACCTCACCGCGCTGCACGAGATCGCGGCACGCTCTGGGCCGCTGATGGTCATCACCCACCAGGACGTCGACGTCGGCGGGCTGGCCACCAGCGTGATCGAGGTGCCCAAGAACGAGACCGAGCTCGACCCGATCCTGCTGACGCTGCCGCTGCAGATGCTGGCCTACCACGTCGCGGTGGCCCTGGGACGCGACGTGGACAAGCCGCGGAACCTCGCCAAGAGCGTGACCGTCGAGTAGTTCTGCGGGGTCATTCTTCGCCGATGTCCGCATCGAAGCGGCTCGTCCGCTGAAGAATCCGTGGCTGCTTCGGCTTCTGTATACCGATTTCGTTGTGTCGTCGGTAGGCTCCGAGTGCAAGGACCCGACTCCGACGCGACGCAGGAGAGACCCTCGATGGCCGACCTGAGATTCCGCAACATCGTGAACGGCGAGTCCGTCGACGCCGCCGACGGCGCGACGTACGACCTGGTGAACCCGGCGACCGGCGAGGTGTACGCCGCCGCGCCGGCCTCGAAGGCCGAGGACATCGACCGTGCGATGAAGGCCGCCGACGCGGCGTTCGAGACATGGGGGGACACCACACCGGCCGAGCGGCAGAAGGCGTTGCTCAAGATCGCCGACGCGCTGGAGTCACGAGCCGACGAGTTCGTGCGCGTGGAGTCGCAGAACACCGGCAAGCCGATCCAGCTGACCGCCGAGGAGGAGCTGCCGCCGTGCGTCGACCAGCTCCGGTTCTTCGCCGGGGCGGCCCGGGTGCTCGAGGGACGCGCGACCGCTGAGTACATGAAGGACCACACGTCGAGCGTCCGGCGCGAGCCGATCGGCGTGGTCGCGCAGGTGACGCCCTGGAACTACCCGCTGATGATGATGGTCTGGAAGATCGGGCCGGCGCTCGCGGCCGGCAACACGGTGGTCCTCAAACCGTCCGACACCACGCCGGCGTCCACGACGCTGTTTGCCGAGATGGCCCAGGAGTTCCTGCCGCCGGGCGTCTTCAACGTCGTGTGCGGCGACCGGGACACCGGCCGCGCCCTCGTCGAGCACCCGACCCCGCAGATGGTGTCGATCACCGGCTCCGTCCGGGCCGGCATGGAGGTCGCCGGCTCGGCGGCCGCGCAGCTCAAGCGCGCGCACCTCGAGCTCGGCGGGAAGGCACCGGTGATCGTGTTCGACGACGCCGACATCGAGGCCGCGGCCGAGGGCATCGCAGGAGCGGGCTACTTCAACGCGGGGCAGGACTGCACCGCAGCGACCCGCGTGCTCGCCGGGCCCGGCGTGCACGCCGACTTCGTCGCGGCGCTGACCGAGCAGGCACGGAGCACGAAGACCGGTGCACCCGACGAGGACGTCGCCTACGGCGCCCTGAACAACCAGAACCAGCTCGACCGGGTCACCGGCATGGTGGGCCGGCTGCCCGACCACGCGAACCTCGAGATCGGCGGCAGCCGGCAGGGCGACAAGGGCTTCTTCTACGCGCCCACGGTCCTCTCGGGCCTGCAGCAGGACGACGAGGTGATCCAGGACGAGATCTTCGGACCGGTCATCACGGTGCAGAAGTTCACCGACGAGAAGGAGGCGCTGCGCTGGGCCAACGGCGTGAAGTACGGCCTCGCCTCGTCGGTGTGGACCAAGGACCACGGCCGCGCGATGCGGATGGCCAAGGGGCTGGACTTCGGGTGCGTGTGGATCAACACCCACATCCCGATCGTCGCGGAGATGCCGCACGGCGGCTTCAAGCACAGCGGGTACGGCAAGGACCTGTCGATGTACGGCCTGGAGGACTACACGCGCATCAAGCACGTGATGTCCTACATCGGCGAGTAGACCGTGCGCATCCTTCTCGTCGGCGCCGGTGGCGTCGGCGGAGCGTTCGCCGCCATCGCGCAGAGGCGTGACTTCTACGAGACGCTCGTGATCGCCGACTACGACCTGGCCCGGGCGGAGCGGGCCGCCATCGACCCCCGCTTCGTCGCGGCCCAGGTCGACGCATCGTCGGCCTCGTCCGTCGCCGCCCTGGTGCGCGAGCACCGGATCACCCACGTGATGAACGCGGTCGACCCCCGCTTCGTTATGCCGATCTTCGAGGGCGCCTTCAGCGCGGGCGCGGACTACCTGGACATGGCGATGAGCCTGTCCCACCCGCACCCCGAGGAGCCCTACCAGCACACCGGTGTGAAGCTCGGCGACGACCAGTTCGCCCAGCAGGACCGCTGGGTCGACGCGGGCCGGCTCGCGCTCTGCGGCATCGGCGTCGAACCGGGCCTCTCCGACGTGTTCGCGAGGTACGCCGCGGACCACCTGTTCAGCGAGATCGACGAGCTCGGTGTCCGCGACGGTGCCAACCTCACCGTCGACGGCCCGGACGGCAGCCCCGCGTTCGCTCCTTCCTTCTCCATCTGGACGACGATCGAGGAGTGCCTGAACCCGCCCGTGGTCTGGGAGAAGGACCGCGGCTGGTTCACGACCGAGCCGTTCAGCGAGCCCGAGGTGTTCGACTTCCCCGAGGGGATCGGCCCCGTCGAGTGCGTCAACGTCGAGCACGAGGAGGTGCTCCTCATGCCGCGCTGGGTCGAGGCCCGACGCGCCACGTTCAAGTACGGCTTGGGTGATGAGTTCATCGGCGTGCTCAAGACCCTGCACAAGCTCGGCCTCGACCGGACCGACAAGGTGCGCGCGAGCGGCGTCGAGGTCAGCCCGCGCGACGTCGTCGCCGCCTGCCTCCCCGACCCGGCGACCCTCGGCGACAGGATGCGGGGCAAGACGTGCGCCGGGCTCCACGTGACCGGCACCGGCAAGGACGGTCGACCCCGGTCGACGTACCTGTACCACGTCGTCGACAACGAGTGGTCGATGCGGGAGTACGGCCACCAGTGCGTGGTCTGGCAGACCGCGATCAACCCGGTGGTGGCGCTCGAGCTGCTCGCGAACGGCTCCTGGGCCGGCACCGGTGTGCTGGGCCCGGAGGCCTTCGACGCCGTGCCGTTCCTGGACCTGCTCACCGACTACGGCTCACCCTGGGGCCGACGCGACGGCTGACCCGGAGGTGCCCGGGGGCCTAGGGTCGGCTCCATGACCGAAAAGCTGGATGTCGCCAGGATCGTCGAAGAGCTCACGCTCGAGGAGAAGGCGTCGTTGTGCCTGGGCTCGGACTTCTGGCACACCGCGCCGGTCGAGCGGCTCGGTGTTCCTGCGGTGATGGTCGCCGACGGCCCGCACGGCCTGCGCAAGCAGCCCGACGAGGCGGACCATGCCGGTCTCGGCGGCAGCAACCCGGCGACCTGCTTCCCCACGGCGTCCGCCCTCGGCTCGTCGTGGGACGTCGACCTGCTGCGCAGCGTGGGGGAGGCCCTCGGCCGGGAGACCCGGGCGGAGGACGTCGCTGTGCTGCTCGGGCCGGGCATCAACATCAAGCGTTCGCCGCTGTGCGGCCGCAACTTCGAGTACCTCTCCGAGGACCCGCTGCTGTCCGGTGTGCTCGGCACCGCGTTCGTGCAGGGCGTGCAGAGCCAGGGCATCGGCACCTCCCTGAAGCACTACGCCGCGAACAACCAGGAGACCGACCGGGTCCGGGTCAGCGCGGACGTCGACGAGCGGACGCTGCGGGAGATCTACCTGCCGGCGTTCGAGCGGGTCGTCCAGCAGGCACAGCCGTGGACGGTGATGTGCTCCTACAACCGGGTCAACGGCGTGCACGTCTCGCAGGACCCGTGGCTGCTCACCCAGGTGCTGCGTGAGGAGTGGGGCTTCGAGGGGATGGTCGTCTCCGACTGGGGCGCCGTGCACGACCGGGTCGCCGCGCTCGCCGCCGGGCTCGACCTGGAGATGCCGCCGCAGCTCGGCTGGAGCGACCGTGCGCTGGTCGACGCGGTGCGGTCCGGTGACCTCGACGAGAAGTTGCTGGACATCGCGGTCACCCGGGTGCTCTCGCTCGTCGCCCGCTCGCCCGAGGCGTACGACGGCGAGCCGGTCGACCACGACGCGCACCACGCCCTCGCCCGGGCGGCGGCCCGCGAGTGCGCCGTGCTCCTGACCAATGACGGGCTGCTGCCGCTCGACCTACCCCCGGGCACGACGCTCGCGGTGATCGGCGAGTTCGCGCGCACGCCTCGCTTCCAGGGCGCCGGCAGCTCGCAGGTGAACCCCACACGTGTCGACGTGGCGCTCGACGAGCTGCGGGCCGGCGTACCCGACGGGGTGGAGGTGGTCTTTGCCGCAGGGTTCGGGCTGGCGGCCGAGCAGGACGACGAGACTCTCGCCGACGAGGCCGTGGCCCTGGCGGGACGAGCCGACGTCGCCGTGCTCTTCCTCGGCCTCCCGGCGCGCGACGAGTCCGAGGGGTTCGACCGCACCCACATGGACCTGCCGGACCACCAGGTCGCCCTGCTCGAGCGGGTCGCGCAGGTCAACGACCGCGTCGTCGTGGTGCTCGCGAACGGCTCCGCGGTGCTCACGGCGCCGTGGCAGGAGAACGCCGGCGCGATCCTCGAGTGCTGGCTGACCGGTCAGGCTGCCGGCGGAGCGGCGGCCGACCTGCTGCTCGGGTCCGCCAACCCCTCGGGCCGGCTCGCGGAGACCGTCCCGGTGCGGCTGGAGGACACCCCCTCGTTCCTGAACTTCCCCGGTGACTCGGGGCACGTGCGCTACGGCGAGGGCGTCTTCGTCGGCTACCGCGGCCACGACCGGCTGGGACAGCAGGTCAGCTTCCCGTTCGGGCACGGGCTGTCGTACACGGCGTTCGGCTACCACGACCTGGCCGTCGATGTGGCGGGCAGCCACGCCGACGGGACGCTGGCGGTGACGGTGACCTGCCAGGTGACCAACACCGGCGGACGGGCCGGAAAGGAGGTCGTCCAGCTCTACGTCGGCGACGTGGGCGCCTCGGTGGCCCGGCCGCCCCGGGAGCTGCGCGGCTTCACCAAGCTCGACGTGGCGCCGGGGGAGACCGCGACGGCGAGCTTCACGCTGACCGGACGCGACCTGTCCTACTGGTCCGAGTCCGTGCGGGACTGGGTGCTCGAGCCGGGCGAGTTCGTCTTCGCGGTCGGCGCGTCCTCCCGCGACCTGCGGGTGAGCGGTACGGCGTACGTCGACGCGCCACGGGTGGCACCGCCGCTCGGGCCGATGTCCTCGCTGGAGGAGTGGCTCGACGACCCCCACGGGGCGGCGGCACTGCGCGAGGCGTTCGGGACCCGTCCCGACGGACGGCTCAACGGCATGCTCGGCGACCCGGAGCTGGTGACCGTGATCGGCAACTTCCCGATGCGCAGCCTCGCGGGCTTCCCGAACGTCAACCTCGACCACGCCACCCTCGACACGATGGTCGAGCGGCTGTCCGGATAGCCCTCAGCCGGCCAGCATGATCCCGACGAACAGCGTGGCGAGCGCGGTGAGGCCGGTGAGCGCACCGAAGACCGCCATGGCCGTGCGTGAGGCCGCCTTGGCGTGGACGTACGCCGTGACGCCGGAGGCCAGCACCAGCGTGTACTTCAGCATCAAGGTGTGCTGGTAGGCCGGTCCCTTGTCGCCTTCGGCCACGACGTTCCAGATGCCGGTCAGGACCAGCAGCCCGAACGCGGGCCAGGCGATCCGGTTGAACGCGTTGGCCGCGGCCCTTGGCACGTCGGTCCCGGCCGCGCGCAGCGCCGGCACCAGGGCAGCCAGGGTGATCTGACCGCCGACCCAGACGGTGGCGCCCAGGACGTGCAGGAAGAGGCGGAGGGTCTCCAGGTCGACGTGGGTCACGTCGACCAAGCCTGCCAGTGTCGCGTCGACCCGGCCGGGGCAGGGGTCAGCGTGCGGCGGCTCGGACGCCGGCGATGATCCCGGCGACCAGGAGGCCGAGCAGGAGCAGAACCGTCGGCACCGGGGCGAGGACCAGGACCAGGACCAGGATGAGCACCTCGGCCACCTTGACCTTGGTGCTCGCTCCCGACCAGGCGCCCTTGAGGGCCGGCCAGGTGGGGTTCTTGCCTGCCAGGGACGCCTTCACGCCCTCGTACGCCGCCCGCTTGGTGGCTCCGTCGGGGGCCGCGACCGCGTTCAGCTTGCGGGTCCAGTCATCCGCTTTCCGTGACGCCTTGGCGGTCGCGAACTCCACGAACGCCTCGGACAGGTCGCGGAGGGCGGCTGCCGGTCCCGAGACGCCGGGGACGTCGCTTGCGGTCATGGCGTGACTCATCGGTTTCACCGTACCCCGGGGGCTCCTCCGCCGGCACGTCGCGCTATCCGGCGAGCAGCCACGACGCGATGCGGTCACCCACGACCATCGTGGTCAGGTTCGTGTTGGCGACCGGCAGGCTCGGCATGACGGACGCATCGGCCACCCACACGCCCTGGACACCGTGGACCGCGCCGGTCGCGTCGACGACCGCGCCGTCGGCCGGATGCGCGCCCATCGCGCAGGTGCCGACCGGGTGGTGGTAGCTGCCGACCCGCGCCCTGATCGAAGCGGCCAGGCCGTCCTCGTCCTCGCCGACAGAGGGGCCCGGGGCGAGCTCGGCGCCCTCGACGAAGTCCGCGAGCGGTGGCGTGCGAGCCAACATTCGGGCGTGCCGGGTCGCCTCCACCATCCGTCGCAGGTCCTCCGTGGTGCGCACGAGGGCGACGTCGATGCGAGGCGGGTCATCCGGGTCCGCGGACCGCAGCCGGACCGTGCCCCGCGAGCTGGGCGACAGCAGCCCGGTGACGACGCCGAAAGCCCCGCCCGTCGGTGAGGCGGGGTCGTCGAAGGGACCCGCGGCGAACAGGTGCAGGTCGGGAGGCCCCTCCGGATCGGCGAAGCTCGACCGCATGGTCAGCATGGTCTGGAACCGTGGACCGGTGAAGCCGGGGGACGTGGGCAGGTCGACCGCCGCCAGCGGATGATCCGCCAGTCCGGCGCCGACTCCGGACAGGTCCGCGTGGACCTCGATGCCGTGCTGCGCCAGCTGTGCGGCCGGCCCGATGCCGGAGCGCATCAACAGGGTGGGGCTGCAGTAGGCCCCCGCCGACAGCAGCACCCGGTCAGCCTCGACCAGCTCCCCGCCGGCGAGCCGTACCCCGACCGCTGCGGTTCCCGACAGCTCGACCCGGTCCACCAGCGTCCGCGACCGGACGGTCAGGTTGGTCCGTCCACGAGCAGGGTCGAGGTGCGTGAGCGCCGTGCTCATCCGCAGCCCGTCACGGACGTTTCGGGGCAACGGGCCGACCCCGATCGCGCGCGGACGGTTGTGGTCGAGGACCCGTGGATGGCCCGCGGCGTGAGCGCTGTCGACGAAGGCGCGCTGCAGCGGACTGAGCTCGTCGTACGCCGTGCGGTGCACCGGCACGGGGCCGGACCGCCCGTGCCACCCGTCATGGGCGTCGGTGTCGTTCTCGAGGTCACGCAGCCAGGGCAACAGCTCGTCGTACGACCAGCCCGGGTTGCCCGCCGCGGCCCAGCGGTCGAAGTCCTCCGGCCATGCCCGCATCAGGAAGGCGCCGTTGGTGGCGGAACAGCCCCCCATCAGCCGGCCGCGGGGCAACCCGATCACCCGGCCCGCATCGTCGGGTTCGGACACGAAGCCCCAGTCGTGCTCCGTCGTCGGAGCCGAGGGGTCCGCCACGTCTGCCGGCAGGTCCTCGACACTGACGTAGTCCGGGCCGGCCTCGACCAGCAGCACCTTCAGCCGACCGGTGCTGCTGAGCCGGGCTGCAGCCACGCAGCCTGCCGACCCGCCGCCCACGACTACCACGTCGAACGCCATGACGCCTCCAGCACATGACCCCGTCGTCAAAATACCGCGATGCGCCTCACCGGGCTTACCGTGAGTGGGACGGGAGGGCGCGGTGATGGAAGAGCGTGCAACCTGCGTGGTCGTCGGCGGAGGACCGGCCGGCATGGTGCTGGGCCTGCTGCTGGCCCGGGCGGGTGTCGAGGTGACCGTCCTGGAGAAGCATGGCGACTTCCTCCGCGACTTCCGAGGCGACACCGTCCATCCGTCGACGCTGGAGCTGCTCGACGACCTGGGTCTGGGGCACCGGTTCGGCGATCTGCCGTACAGCCGACTGGACAGGGTCGCTTTCCCCGTCGGCGTGGACCAGTACGTCGTGGTGGCCGACTTCCGTCGGCTGAAGGTGCGGTACCCGTACGTCGCGATGGTGCCGCAGTGGGACCTGCTCAACCTGCTGGCCGACGCGGCGGGGGCGGAGCCGTCGTTCACGCTGCGGATGCGGACCGAGGTGACGGGGCTGGTGCGCGAGGCGGGCCGGGTGCGCGGGGTGCACTACCGGGCCGAGGACGGGACGAGCGGGGAGCTGCGTGCCGACCTGGTGGTCGCCTGCGACGGTCGCTGGTCGGTCGCACGCCGGGAGGCGCAGCTCGACCTCAAGGAGTTCCCCGTCCCGATCGACGCCTGGTGGTTCCGGCTCCCGCGGACAGCGACGGACCAGGCGGCGATGCTGACGCCGCGGGCGGGCAAGGGCCGTTTCGCCTTGGTGATCCCGCGTACGGACTTCCTGCAGATCGCCTACATCGCCAGGAAGGGAACCGATGCCCAGCTGCGCGCGCGAGGCGTCGAGAGCTTCCGTCGGGACATCGCCGAGCTCATGCCCGAGCTGGTCGATCGGGTCGACGCGCTGAGGTCGATGGACGACGTCAAGCACCTCGACGTACGACTCAACCGGCTGAACCGTTGGCACGTCGATGGCTTGCTGTGCATCGGCGACGCGGCGCACGCGATGTCGCCGGTGGGCGGGGTCGGCATCAACCTTGCGGTGCAGGACGCGGTGGCCGCTGCGACGCTGCTGGCCGAGCCGCTGCGACGCGGCGAGGTGACTGCGAAGGAGCTGGCGGCGGTCCGCACCCGCAGGCTCCTGCCGACGGTGCTGATCCAGGCCCTGCAACGAGTCCTGCACCGCCAGATGGTGACGCCGATCCTCGAGGGACGGCGGATGGGACCGCCGAGGCCGGTCCTGGCGCTGATGCGACGCGTGCCGCAGGTCTCGTTCGTCACTGCCTATCTCATCGGTGTCGGGCCACGCCCGGAACGGGCGCCGGCGTTCGCCAGACGGCCCTCACCGGACCCAGGGGATCGCAGCCCTGCGTAGGCCGTGCCTGGGGCGCGGGTGTGGCTGGCCTCCTGTCAACCGCGGTGCGCGTAGGTGCCGACCAGCCGACCTTGTGCCGTCGCCGTCGCCTCCACCGCGCGGAGCGCCTTGCTGAGTCCTGCGCCGTCGCTCAGCCCGGTCCGGCGCGACAGTGCATAGACCGTGAACCGGTAGTGGTGTGTGCCGCTGGGTGGGCACGGCCCGAAGTACGACGGCCGCCCCGCAGAGTTCTTTGCCTGCACAGCGCCCGAGGGAACTGCGTCCGCGTCCACCCCGGTGGTTCCGACCGGCATGTCCAGCACGACCCAGTGCACGAACGTCCCTCGCGGGGCGTCGGGGTCGTCAACGACCAGGGCCAACGCCTCCGCGTCCCCCGGGACACCGTCCCAGGCCAGCGGGGGCGACTGGCCGTCGCCGTCGCAGGAGAAGCGCGCGGGGATGGGCTGACCGTCCCGAAAGGCGTGACTCCTCACGGTGATCACATCGGGTGCTTCCACAGCCGCCTCCTCCCTGGTCGAGGACTGCCCTCCGGCGCACGACAGGGCGGTTGCCATCAGCGCGAGCAGCCACAGCATCAAGATGCGGGAAGGCACCTCTCCAGCGTCCCACGGCGGTGACGGCGCGGGCCGCCGCGCTGAGAGGTTCTCGCCGATCTGTCACTCGCACCGTGAGTCGAAGAAATCCAGGACGCCGGCGCCCGGATCGACGACCCTGGGTGGGGGACCTCGCCGAGCGCATGAGGCATTCGGGACGAACACCCCACCCTGCCCGGGACCCACCCGAGGCTTGACAGAGGAGCATCCCATGCAGGTCGACATCCACTCGGGTCCCTCCTTCGCCCTCGGCGAGATCACCGTGCCGCCGGGGGGAGCGGTCCGTGTCGAGGCGGGCGCCATGGCCATGACGCGCGGCGACGTACAGATGACCACCTCCACCCGCGGCGGTTTCATGAAGGGCCTGCGGCGGTCCCTCGGCGGCGAGAGCTTCTTCGTCAACGACTTCAGCTCCGAGCGTGGTGGGGTCGTCGGCGTCGCCGCAATCCTTCCGGGGGACATGACCCTCGTCCCGCTCGAGGGCAGGGGAGCGCTCCTGGTTCAGTCTGGTTCCTGGACCGCTTCCGACCTCGGCGTCGACGTGGACTCCACGTGGGGCGGAGGCAAGTCGTTCTTCAGCGGTGAGGGGCTGCTGCTCCTGCGGTGCACCGGCTCAGGCGACCTGTTGATGTCCAGCTACGGCGCGATCCGCCGGCTTGACCTTGCGTCGGGGGAGCCGATGACCCTCGACACCGGTCACGTCGTGGCGTTCGACGAGTCGGTGCAGTACGCCGTGCGCAAGGCCGGCAGCTGGAAGTCCTCGATCCTGGGCGGCGAGGGTCTGGTCACCGACTTCACCGGTCCGGGACGGGTCTGGTACCAGACCCGCAACACCTCGGACTTCGTCCAGTGGATGATCTCGAAGATGCCTGCCCAGCGGAGCAGCTGAACGTCCCAGGGGCGGCCTTCGCCGTCGCAGATCCTGATGTTCACATCACCCTCACAGTTCAACGACAGTGGCTCTCCAGCCCCCACGTCGATTCTGTCGTGACGTGCTTCGACCGATGCGCGCAGGACAGGAGAAGTTGATGGAGACACGCAGCAAGGCAACGAAGGCAGTCGCAGCGGGTGCGTTGGTGCTCGTTGGGTTCGGAGTCGGTGCGACCTTGGCGGTCACCGGGTCAGCGTCGGCGGCGACTGACGCGGTTTCCAGCACGGTCAGCCGGACCGCCCAGAAGCTGGATCCGACGAAGAGCATGCGCTCGGACGAGCACCTGCTGACCGGGACAACGGCGAGCAAGGTGAGGGCCGCCGCGATGGCGAAGTACCCGAAGGCGACCATCCAGCGCGTGGAGACGGACTCGGACGGGGTGTACGAAGCACATATCGTCACGGCAGACGGTGAGCAGGTCATCGTGCAGGTCGGCAAGGACTTCACCGTGACCGGGACCGACAGCGGCGGTGGTCCCGGTGGCGGCCATCACGGTGGGCCTGAGGGAGGCGCAGGGCCGTCCCAGAGCGGAGACGGCGCCTGAGCCCGACCCGAACGAAGCGCCCCGACGTTCCCTGTGGACGGCGGGGCGTTTCGCTCTGGCGCGCCAGCGGCAGCGATGTCGCACGCGCAACGTACCGTCCCGCCATGACAGAACCGGACTTCCTGACATCAACCCGAACCGCGTACAACGCCGTCGCGGTCGATTACGCCCGGATGGTGGGTACCGAGATCACGCAAGCGACCGAAGGGCCACAGGACCGTGCTCTGCTGGCCGCCTTTGCTGAGCTCGTGATGAACCTGGGCTCAAGGCCGGTCGCCGATCTGGGGTGTGGTCCCGGTCGGGTCACGGCGCATCTTTCTGCACTCGGGTTGACCGTGTTCGGCGTGGACCTGTCGCCGGAGATGGTCTCCGTGGCACGCCGGGCGCACCCCGGTCTCCGGTTCGAACAAGGTTCGCTCACCGCTCTGAACCAGACGGATGGCGTTCTCGGCGGCATCGTCGCCTGGTACTCGATCATCCACATGCCACCGGAGCAGCTGCCGCTGGCGTTCGCCGAGTTCCAGCGGGCGCTCGCACCAGGTGGTCAGCTGCTGCTGGCATTTCAGGTCGGGGAGAACGAGCACGTGCACAAAGATGAGGCATACGGCCACCCGGTCTCCCTCGACAACTACCGCCTGTCGCCCGGCCATGTGGCCGAGTTGCTGGGGCAGGCGGGACTTGTCGTCGACACGCGAGTGCTTCGCGAGCCGTCGTTTGCGTTCGAGAGGACCCAGCAGGCGTATCTCCTGGCCCACAAGCCTGCGAAGGCGTAGCCGTTGATCGGTCACGACGGCCGCTGGCGCGAGTACAGGACCGTTCGGGATCCCGTCTGGTAGCCGATGCTGCGGTAAAGACGTCCGGGTGCCGGGTAGTCATCGTCTCCGCGGGGGAGGATCACAGAGGCGACGCCACCCAGGTCTCGAAAGACGTGGAGAAGCGCGACATCAACCGCGCGCGCCAAGCCTCGGCCGCGGTAGGTCGGGGCACACGACACGGGCTCGACGAGCCCGACATGATGCACCTCGTCGTACCAGCCGAGAGCCGACGCCACCCAGTCGCCGTTGGGTCCGACGACGACCAGGTCGGTCTCCGAGCGGTACGGGTAGGCCTGCATCAGGTGCGCATAGCTCTCCGCCGAGATGCGCGACCCGAAGTCCGACCACCCCAGGCGGTGCGCGGCCGCGCGCCGGTCGGCATCCCGGTCAGTCACCGCACTGATCGTGAAGCCGTCCGGAAGGTCGACGTTAGGCAGATCGGTCAGGTCGCGGATGTGGCGGCGGAAGAAGGGGCCGTCGACCTGCGGTGTGAATCCGCGAGCTTCGAGATCCTCGCGAACGTCCTCTTCGTCCTCCATGACCATGCACGCCAACTCGGCCCCGCTGGCTGTCGTCTCGAACCAGTCGAGCACCTCGGGGACGAGGTCCGGACATCGAGGGTCCACGAGGAAGTCGAGGTACCCCGGCATCTCGATCCAGCCCCACGCGACGACCCTTCCGTCGTCTTCCCACAACGAGGTCCGGAACGCTTCCTCGGCGCCGGGTATGGAGAAGCGCGCCCAGGCAAGGTCTCCGATGTGGAGCCTCTGGTGGGGTGACCAGAGCCGCTGCGTCAGTGACTGCATGCGACGAAGGTCCTGGGGCCCCGCGTAGTCGTTTCTCACGGGCACCGCAGGATCCCATCGCCGCCGAGGTCTGACCGATTCATCCTGGTTCACCCGCGCCGACAGCGGCAACTGGCTTTTCTGGTTCCCTGGGTCCGGGTCAGCCGTCTTCGATTCCGAGTCGCCGTATGCGCTGGCAGCGTGCACTGTGAGCGAGCTGCCCAGTGCGACGGCGGTAGGTCTCCGGCGTACGCGAGGTCATCTGTGAGGATGCCATCGCACGACGGGCATGATCGCCGATCCGTGCTCAGACCAAGGCGATCGTGTCCCTGAAGAGCTCGGCAAGGGACACGGTGAAGAGGAGAGCCAGCCCGCCGCGGCCCAGCCACGGCCACGCCGGATGACTGAGGACGACCTCGCCTGTGCGGGTGCGGCGCACCGCTTCGAAGACGACCAGGCCGACGAGCAGCCCACCGAGAACCGGCAGGATCGGCGCCCACAGCAGGAGCGGAGTGACAGTCAGCCAGAAGCTCGAAACCATGAAACGTCCCCCGGGACTGAGCCAGCGCTCCGCGAGAACCGTGAGCAGCGCTGCGTAGACCCCGGGGATCACCACGAACAGCGCGACCGCCAACCAGACCGGTTGAAGGGTGAAGTCGACTCCGTCGACATGGACGAGACTGCTGCCCACCACCACCGCGGGACCCACCGAGATCGACAGGATCTGGATCCATCGTGGTCCGATCATGAGTCCGCGCAGGACGAGATAGACACCGCCGCCGAGCACACCCAGCAGCGTTGCTGCCGCCAGCAGGTTGAGCGTCTGCGGGGTCAGGTGCCCGATGGTGAAGCCGTCGTCACTGGTGACACCGGTGACGTCGGGGTTCAGCCGCGCCAGCAGCATCATCGCCAGTCGGCCGCCTGCCCCGCCGACCAGGAGACCGAGCAGTCCGCCGGCCCACGTCACAGCCGACAACCGGCGCAAGGCATTTGTGGCCGCGACATCCCACGAGTCTCGACTCTCCGCGCCGCTGACCGTCATCAGCCTCATCCCCCCGTCCGGCTTCAGTATGCGGGCGAGTGCGTCGCTGCGAGTCCTTACGTCTCACAACGCGCTTTCAGGCCGCGGACCTCGGTCTGGAGATAGCGGTCGGTCAACCGCCTGGTCAGGAGACCGACCAACGGACCCAGCAGCCCCGCCTGCTCCAGCGAGGCCGTCACCTGGGCGCGGTCCACCCCTCCCATCGGGATGACCTCGTGCCTTCCTGTGGTGACGATCCCGGGGCCACGGGCGACCCAGGTGAAGGACCGGCCGGGCTCGAGATCGGTCACCTCCCACACCGCAACCGGCAGGCGAGGCTGCCTGATCCGCGCACGAGAGCCCACGCGCAACGGTCCTTGGTCCAGCCGTTCGACGCTGGTCACGGTCTTCGTCCAGTCGGGCCAGCGCACGACGTCGGTGTAGACGTCGAAGATGCGCCGGGCCGGAGCGGCAACATCGGATGTGGCCGAGAATCGCATGCGACGACAGTACGAGCGGTGGCTCCTTGCTGTCGCGGTCATCCACGCTTCAACCGAGTTCGGTCGAACACCAGGCGGGTGGCTCGCGGCCGCGGGATGCTGAGGGCGTGACCAGTCGGCCGAACCGCATCCTGCTGATCGTGGTGGGCGTCATCGTCGTCATCGCCATCGTGGCGGGTGTCTTCTCGGCAACCCGGCCGGCGCCGAAGTACGCCCGTGGGACGCCTGAGGGCGTCGTGCAGGCCTACCTCTCCGCGGTGATCGACGGAGACCACCAGGAGGCGGCGAAACTCCTTGCCGGTGAGAGCCCCTGCGAGGTCGCAGATCTCGACCAGGCGTACGTGCCGGACGAGGTCAGGGTCGTCCTCCGCGACAGCGAGGTCGACGGTGACACCGCGCAGGTCGTGGTCGACGTGGTCGTGTCATCAGGAGACCTTCTCGACGGCTCCGAGCACGCAGAGAAGCACACCTTCCGTCTGACCAGGGCCGGTGGGGGCTGGCTCATCACGGGCACGCCCTGGCCGATGTTCGAGTGCAGCAAGGAGTGATGACGTGGTCGTCGGTCTGCTGTTCCTGATCCTGATCGTGGTGCTCGTCGTGTTCGCCATCCGCAAGGCCATGGAGCGAGCAGGGGGCGGTCCGGCCGAAGGACACGCGGTGCGGAGGTTCTTCCAGTACGTCCTGCTCTACGGGCTGCTCATCGTCGTCTCCATCGGTCTCTCGGGACTCCTCGGCCGGCTGCTAGAGGGGGACGTCCTGGTGACGGCCGGGGAGGCGGAGCTGGCGCGCAACCTGGCGTTCACCGTCGTCGGTGTGCCCTTGTTCGTGGGCTTGGTGCTCTGGTCCCGCCGCAGCTTCGCCGAGAACGCTGACGAGGCCCGGTCGCTCGGCTGGGCCTTCTACGTCACCGCCGCGTCCTTGACCTCGCTCGTCGTGGCGATGACCGGGCTCAGCCAGGTGCTCCGGTGGGTCACGGGGCTGGAGGACTACAGCGGTCGCGGGCTGGCCACGTTCCTCGTGTGGGGCGGGGTGTGGGGTACGCACTGGTGGATCGACGCGCGCATCACCCCGCGAGAGCACTCACGGGTGCACCATCTCGCCGGCTCGCTGATCGGCCTGGCGACCGCTGCGACGGGGCTGGCCGGACTTCTGGCGGGGGCGCTCAGCTCGCTGCTGGGACTGGACGGGGGCGCAGTCATCGCCGGTGGCGGGAGCCCGATGCTGCAGGGCCTCGTCACCCTCGCCGTGGGTGCGCCTGTGTGGTTCGTCTACTGGATCAGGAAGGCGGCGAGGGACGAGCGTGACCCGCTCTGGCTCGCCTACGTGCTGCTGGTCGGAGTCGGCGGCGGGCTGGTCACCGCGATCGCCTCCGCGAGCACACTGGTCTACTCCGTCCTGGTGTGGCTGCTGGGCGAACCCAGGTCCGTGGATGCCAGGGTGCACTTCGAGACTGCCCCGACTGCGGCGGCAGCAGCGGTCGTCGGGGCCCTCGTGTGGTGGTACCACCACGCGGTGCTGGAGAAGGCCGGCGCGGAAGCCCGCACCGAGGTGCGCCGGATCTACGAGTACCTGATGGCGGGGATCGGCCTCCTGGCCGCTGCCGGCGGACTGACCACGGTCCTCGTGGCCCTGATCGAGGCGGTGACGGGGAACGGGCGGGTGTTCGTCGGCGGGAGCGCCGTCAACACACTCCTCGCGGCCGCCACCCTGCTGGCCGTCGGCGGGCCGGTGTGGTGGATCTACTGGCGGCGGATCCAGACCGCGACCCGGGAGGCACCCGCGGACGAGCTCACGTCCCCGACCAGACGGGTGTACCTGTTCGTCCTCTTCGGCCTGGGTGGGGTGGCGGCCGTCATCGCGCTCCTCGTGGGCGTGTACCTCCTGTTCGCGGATCTCGTCGGGGGCACCCTGGGGGCCGAGACGCTCCGCAGGATGCGGTTCTCGATCGGGGTGCTGCTCACGACAGCCGCCGTCGCGGGATACCACTGGGCGATCTACCGGTCCGATCGGGAGCACGCCCCCGCCGCCGTCGAGGCGCACGGGCCGAGGTTCGTGCTCCTCGTGGGCCCGGCCGACGCCGAGATCGCTCATGAGGTCGCTCGCCGGACGCGTGGCCGGGTGCAGGCGTGGTCCCGGATCGACGACGGCCTGGCGACCTGGTCGGTCGATGAGGTCATGGTGGCGCTGGGCGACACCACGGCTGACGAGGTCATCGTGCTCTCCGACGCCGGTGGTCTCCGGGCCATCCCCGTCCACCGCGGCTGACGGGATGCTCCTCTCCGGTCCGTCATGACGGAATCGCGGTTCAGCGTCGTGATCCGGCGGTATCCCAAGTCGCCCGCCTCTGTTTCGATGGGGGAGTACCTTGAGAGGTATCCGGTGCGGGTCAGCCGTCGCCGGTCCAGGGTGGGGACCTCATGACAGCCAGACTTGTGCGCAGCCCGAGCAAGCCGGATCTTCGGGCCGACCACGCCGCGGTGATCGACTTCAGCAACCACGACGGGACCTACGTGGGTACCGGACCAGCCGGGCGGCGGTGGCGGATCACGACCGTTTTCACGGGGTGGCGACTGGAGTTCCGAGACCCCGGGGACATGACCGGTACCTACGCCGGCACGCACGCGACGCTCTCGGCGGCCCAAAGGGAAGCGGCCCGCTAGCTGCCTCGGCGCGGGTGCCGCGAACCGTCACAAAAGGCCATACCGATTCACTCGGGCCCTGATCGACGGTCTTGCTGGGACGAGTCCAACCGCCGTTGTCCTGGTCTGGAAGGTGACGCGAGCTTCGAGTTGCTGGCGGGGCGGATCGTCGTCCGTGAGGGGTACGTCGATGAGCTCCACCTCCGACCAAGCGCAGTCGCGGCGCGCGCGGGACCAGGCGAGGCGGGGCACGAGCCTGGTCTGGACCTGGTGCGGGGCGCAGTGCTCGGAGAGCACCTGGGTGAGCGATGAGTTCGGGCACGCGGACACGATTGGGACTCCCGCACCGGCCGGCCGTTGCGGGAGCAGGACCATCGTCACTGTCGCGGGCTCCGAGGGACGCCAATGCTGGGGGTAACCCACCGGGAGCCACCATGACGCAGACCAGAGCCACGACGGGTGCGAGCACCTCGACCTCCGAGAGCACCGCGACCGTGCCGACCCAGCGGGGTCCGGCACCGCCCGCCCGGATACGGGAGATCGACGACCTGGTCGCGAGGACCGCTTCCGCCGCCCGCGCCTTCCGCGACCTCGACCAGCAGCAGGTGGACGTGATCGTCGACGCCATGGTCCGGGCCGGCCTACGCGCCGCCACCGAGCTGGCCCAGGTGGCGCTGGAGGAGACCGGCTTCGGGGTCCTGGAGGACAAGGTCGTCAAGAACTACGTGGCCACCGAGTTCCTCTCCGACTATCTGCGGGACAAGCGCTCCGTCGGGGTCATCGACGAGGACGTCGAGCGGAACGTCGTGCACGTGGCCGAGCCCATCGGTCTGGTGCTCGCGATCACCCCCGTCACGAACCCGACGTCGACCGTGCTCTACAAGGCGATCGTCGCCGCCAAGACCCGCAACGCCATCCTCTTCCGGCCCTCGCCGTACGCCGTCCGCTCCTGCGAGCGCGTGGTCGAGATCCTCCGGGAGGCCGCAGAGGCCGCCGGTATGCCGCCCGGCGCCCTGCAGGTCGTGCCGGACGCCGCGCACGAGGTCACGCACTACCTGTTCAAGCATCCGCAGGTCGACTTCATCTGGGTCACCGGGGGGCCCAAGATCGTCGCTCTCGCCAACGCGGCCGGCAAACCGTGCCTCAGTGTCGGTCCCGGCAACGCGCCGATCTACATCCACCGGACAGCAGACGTGCAGGGCGCCGTCGTCGACATGCTGATCTCCAAGACGTTCGACGCCTCGGTGATCTGCCCCGCGGAGCAGACCTGCATCGTCGACAGCGAGGTGTACGACGAGCTGGTCGGCGAGTTCGAGCGGATGGGCGCCCACCTGCTCACCGCCACCGAAGCGGAGGACCTCGCCGAGTTCGCGTTCGGCTGCGCGGACAAGGTCAACATGGAGGCACTGGGGCAGCAGGCTCCCGAGCTCGCCGAGCGGGCGGGGATCACCGTGCCGCCGACCACCAAGATCCTGCTCGCGCCGCTGCCCGACGACCTGGAGGAGCTGGCGATCCACCCGCTCCTGCAGGAGAAGCTGATGCCGGTCCTGGGCCTGGTCCGCGCCCACAGCGTCCAGCACGCGATCGACACCGCCGTTCTCGTCACCGAGCACGGCGGTCTGGGCCACACCTCGGCGGTCTACGCGAGGGACGACGCGGTCGTCGAGGCCTACGCCCTGGCTGTGCGCACCGGCCGGATCCTGGTCAACGCACCGACCGCGGTCGGCGCCCTCGGCGGCGTGTACAACAACCTGACCCCGACGTTCTCGCTCGGCTGCGGGACGTGGGGCGGCTCGAGCACGACGGAGAACGTCAACTACCGCGAGCTGCTCAACATCAAGACCGTCTCGCACCGACGCACCCCGCCCCAGTGGTTCCGGGTGCCGTCGAACACGTTCTTCAACGCCGGCGCGCTCGAGAACCTGCGTGACCTCGAGTGCGAGGTGGCGGTGATCGTCACCGATGCCGACAGCGAACGGCGGGGAGTGGTGGACCGGGTGCGGGGCAAGCTCCGCACCCGGCACGTGCAGGTGTTCAGCGAGGTGGTGCCGGAGCCGGCCGAGGACACGGTCCGCGACGGCGTCTCGTTGCTGCAGCGGGCCCGGCCGGACCTGATGGTCGCCGTCGGCGGCGGCTCGGTCATCGACGCGGCGAAGGCGATGCGGCTCTTCTACGAGCATCCGGAGAAGCGCCTCGACGACCTGACCCTGCCGTTCCTCGACCCGCGCAAACGGGTCGCGGACTACCCCCGCGATCCGCACACGGTTCGCCTGGTCGCCGTGCCCACCACCTCGGGCACGGGCTCGGAGGTGTCGCCGGCCGCCGTGCTGACGGTGGGTGCCCGCAAGGAGACCCTCGTCGACTACTGCCTCGTCCCCGACATCGCGATCGTGGACCCACTGCTGACGCTGTCCATGCCGCCCTCGGTGACCGTGGACAGCGGCATCGACGCGCTCACCCATGCTCTGGAGGCCGCGGTGTCGATCTTCGCCTCGCCGTACACCGACGCCTTCTGCGTCCAGGCCGCCCGGCTGATCTTCGACGCGCTGCCCAAGGTGTACGACGACCCGGGCAACCTCGCTGCGCGCACGGACATGGCGAACGGCGCGACGCTGGCCGGACTGGCGTTCTCGAACGCCTTCGTCGGGGTCAACCACGCGCTCGCGCACGCGGTCGGCGCCCGCTACGGCATCGCTCACGGGCGGGCCAACGGGGTGTTCCTGCCGCACGTGCTCCGTTACAACGCCGCGCTGCCCACCAAGTTCATGCCCGCACCCGGCTACTCCTCCTACGTCGCCCCGGACAAGTACGCCCAGCTCGGGCGGGTGGTGTTCGGCGGCCGCGGGGCGGAGGAGAGCCGGCGGCGGCTGTTCCAGGGCGTCGAGGACCTCCTCGACCGGCTGCGGATGCCGCGGTCGCTGCGGGCGATCGGCATCCCCGAGGCGGAGTTCGAGGCGGTGCTGCCCGAGCTTGCGATGGACGCGTTCGCGGACCTGAGCAACCGGACGAACCCACGGATGCCGCTGGTCTCGGAGATCACCGAGCTCCTGCGGCTCGGGTACCAGGGCGGCGCTGCCTGAGTCGACGGACACTGCGGGTGGGTCGACATGGCCACATCGGGGACGACCGGGACCTTTCCGGATGACTCGGTCGGGTGTTGTGCCTACCCGTCGTCCGCACCCATCGTGGCCCCGTTGCCCGGGGGGCCGGGTTCTGGCGTAGGGGTGTGGTCTGGTTGATGACCTTGTTCGGCATCGTCATCGGGGTGCTGCTGATCGTCTTCATGGTGGTCAGGAACAGCGCCTGAGGCGCGGGCCCGGCGCGCAAGCTGGCGGGCCCGGCGCAGCGGCTCGGGCGTACGACGGCGGGTGGTGGTGCTCGCCACGAGCTCGACGGCGGTGTCCAGGTCGACCCGCCACCCCGGGTGCACGACCAGGGGGCGCACGCCAGGCTGGGTGCGCATCCAGCATCCGACGACCGTGTCGCCGATCCGGAGCGGGCTGGTGTCGCCCCGCCGCTCACCGGGCCATCCGCCCTCGGCGAGCAGGGGACGGTGGGTGACCCCGACCGTCGGGATGTCGAGCGTCGCGCCCAGATGCAGCGCCAACCCCGCCCTCCGGGGGTGGTCCCGGGCGGTGGCGTCGAGCAGCAGCACGTCCGGACGGGTGGCCAGGCCGCGGGTCGCCTCCTCCATCAGCCGACCGAGCCGCAGGGCGAGCAGCCCGGGCTGGTACGGCGCACCCGCCGCGCCGGGCACGACGATCCGGTCGACGACCTCGCCGTCACGCAGGACCACTGCTGCCGCCCAGGCCGGGTCGCCTGCGCCACCGCGGCCGGTGAGGCCACGGGGGAAGCACACCCAGCAGCCGCCGACCCGTAGGCCGCTGCCGGCCGCTGTCCATGGCTCGGGAGTGGCCCGCGCCAGCTCCTGCTGCAGGAGAACCAGGGAGCCGGCGTCAGCGGGCCACCTGCTTGCTCCGCCGGCCGCGGGCAGCCGGCTCAGAGCTCCAGCGACGTGGCCGGCACGTGCGTCCGTGACTCGATGTCGGTCGCGGCCGCGGCCAGCAGCTGATGGGCCAGGTCGGACAGCGCACGGGCCGCGGCGAGCTCGTCGCCGATCTTCGGCTCGGCCCCGTCCCGCGGATTACGTCGGCTCATGCCGCGTCCGCGGATCTCCATCTTGTTCTCGAGGCTGAGCGTCGCGTCGGCACGTGTGTCGTCGCCCTCCTCGTCGATGGACACCTGCACGGTCCAGGTCTTGGTAGTCATGGGTCGTCACATCCTCCCGGTAGAGGTGGGTGCGACAGCCGGACGGGTCACCTCAAGTCTGCCGCGTTCGGCAAGCCGAGGGTAAGTCGTCAGGGCACGCCAAGGGTCATCGCTCGCTCGGGCGAGAGCCGCCCGCCGTACGCCCGCAGGCTCCGGAAGGTCAGTGGTGGAAGGGGCTCGTCCACCAGCCGAGGCTGACCGCAGCCTCGGTCGGACGGCTGGCGTCCCAGCAGGTCCAGTGCGGCCGGACACTGACGTGCCAGGAGAGCCGGTAGCTGCGGTAGTTGCCCTCGGCGTGGTCGTTGCACTGGGCGATCGCGGCGTCGCGCATCGCCGGGGAGACCGCCGGACCATAGAGGTAGGCGAGGACGGTGAACACCACCACGACGACGGCCGAGAGACGTCGGACGGCCGTGAAGGTCAGGCTCGACCCGCTGAGGGACACTCCCATGGCGCTGCTCCGTACGTCCCGATGGACCCCGCACAGGGTCCTCTGGGCTCAGGGTAGGGACTGCGCCCGGGGTCGGGGGGCGAAACGCCGCAACTCAGGCAGTGGCGTCGAAGGCCGCGGCGACCACGTCGAACGCCTCGGTGAGCAGTGCATCGGAGATCACGAGCGGCGGCAGGAAGCGCAGCACGTTGCCGTAGGTGCCGCAGGTCAGCGTCAGCACGCCCTGGGAGTGGCAGTACGCCGAGACCGCACCGGCCCGGGCGGCATCGGGACTGCGACCGTCCGCGCCGACGATCTCGACCGCCATCATGGCGCCGCGGCCCCGCACGTCACCGACGCAGGCGTGCTTGTCCGCCACGGCGGTCAGGCGCTGGGTCAGCAGCGTCCCGATCGCCCGGGCACGCGCGGGGAGGTCCAGTGCCTGCATCGTCTCGATGGCCCCGAGCGCGGCGGCGCAGGCGACCGGGTTGCCGCCGTACGTCCCGCCGAGGCCGCCGACGTGCACGGCGTCCATGATCTCGGCGCGACCGGTGACCGCGGCGAGCGGGAAGCCGCCCGCGATGCCCTTGGCGGTCGTGACCAGGTCGGGGACCACGCCCTCGTGGTCGCAGGCGAACCAGTCGCCCGTGCGGCAGAAACCGGTCTGGATCTCGTCGGCGACGAACACGATCCCGTTCGCCTCGGTCCACGCGCGCAGCCGGGGGAGGAACCCGTCGGCGGGGACCACGAAGCCGCCCTCTCCGAGGATCGGCTCGATCACCAGGCAGGACAGGCTGTCGGCGCCGACCTGCTTCTCCAGTACGTCGATCGCGCGGTCGGCGGCTGCCTCGCCGCTGATCGGCCCGTTCGCGAGGACCGGCTCACGGAACGGGTAGGACATCGGCGCGCGGTAGACCTCGCCGGCGAACGGGCCGAACCCGTGCTTGTAGGGCATCGCCTTCGACGTCATCGCCATCGTGAGGTTGGTCCGGCCGTGGTAGGCGTGGTCGACCACGGCCACGGCGGTCCGGCCGGTGTGCGCGCGGGCGATCTTCACGGCGTTCTCCACCGCCTCGGCGCCGGAGTTCAGCAGCGCCGACTTCTTCTCATGGTCACCGGGGGTGAGCTCCGAGAGCTTCTCGCACACGTCGACGTACCCGTCGTAGGGCGTGACCATGAAGCAGGTGTGCGTGAAGGCCTGCACCTGCTCGACCACCCGCTCCACGACGTGCGGCGCGGCGTTGCCGACGCTGGCCACCGCGATGCCGGAGGCGAGGTCGATCAGGGAGTTGCCGTCGGCGTCCACGAGCACCCCGCCACCGGCGGCCTCGACGAACACCGGGAGGGTGGTGCCGACGCCCCGGGCGACGTGCCGGCCGCGCCGGGCGAACTTCTCCTGGGACCGCGGTCCGGGGATCGCGGTGACGAGTCGGCGTTCCTGGGGCAGGTCCGGACCACCGGGCCCGGTCGGGGAGTCGCTCACGGACACACCCTAGTCAGTCGAGCCGGGCCGGGGCCACGGAAAGCATCGAGATATCGAGGGTGGGATGCGCAGATCGTCGCTCAGAAGGCAATGAGTCGGGTGAATCCGTCGGGCCGGTCGCGGGTCCGGCAGGATGGGACGGTGAGTTCTCGTCGCGACGTCGTCCTGCTCGGCTCGACCGGGTCCATCGGCACCCAGGCCCTCGACGTGGTCCGCGCGAACCCGGACCGGTTCCGGGTGGTGGCGCTGACCGCCGGTGGCTCGAACCCCGACCTGTTCCGGGCCCAGGTCGAGGAGTTCGCGCCGGTCTTCGCCGACCTGGGGGAGGAGGCCTCCTGCCGGGCCGCCGCGATGGAGTGCGACGTGGTGCTCAACGGCATCACCGGCGCGGTCGGCCTGCGCCCGACGCTGGCAGCCCTCGACGCCGGCAACACCCTGGCGCTGGCGAACAAGGAGTCGCTGATCATCGGCGGGCCGGTGGTGACCGCCCGCGCGAAGCCCGGGCAGATCGTCCCGGTGGACTCCGAGCACAGCGCCCTGGCCCAGTGCCTGCGCGGCGGACGGGCCGACGAGGTGCGACGGCTCGTGCTGACCGCGAGCGGCGGGCCGTTCCGTGGACGCAGCCGCGACGACCTGCACGACGTGACACCCGAGCAGGCGCTGGCGCACCCGACCTGGTCGATGGGCCCGTTCGTGACGATCAACTCCGCGACCCTGGTGAACAAGGGCCTCGAGGTGATCGAGGCACACCTGCTGTTCGGGATCCCGTTCGACCGGATCGACGTCGTCGTACACCCCACCTCGGTGGTGCACTCGATGGTGGAGTTCTACGACGGGTCGACCCTCGCGCAGGCCTCCCCGCCCTCGATGATGATCCCGATCGCGCTGGGCATGGGCTGGCCCGACCGGGTGCCCGGCGCGGCGCCCGCGGTCGACTGGACGAAGCCCGAGACGTGGGAGTTCTTCCCGCTCGACGACGAGGCGTTCCCGGCCGTCCGGCTGGCCCGCGAGGCCGGCGCGCGCGGCGGCACCGCGCCGGCGGTCTACAACGCCGCGAACGAGGTCTGCGTGCAGGCGTTCCTGGACGGTGAGATGAGGTTCACCGACATCGTGCCCACCATCGAGCGCGTGCTCGCCGACCACGACGTACCCTCGAACCTGACGGACCTGACCGTCGACGACGTGCTCGCGGCCGACGCCTGGGCACGCGGCGAGGCCACCAGCGAACCGAAGGACCCCACCCGATGACCGTGTTGACGTACACGCTCGGCGTGCTGCTGTTCGTCGTCGGCGTGGCCGTGTCCATCGGCCTGCACGAGCTCGGTCACCTGGTCCCCGGCAAGCTGTTCGACGTCAAGGTCACCCAGTACTTCGTCGGCTTCGGCCGCACCCTGTGGTCCCGCCGCAAGGGGGAGACGGAGTACGGCGTCAAGGCGATCCCGCTCGGCGGCTACGTGAAGCTCGTCGGGATGCTGCCGCCGGCGCCGGACCAGGACCCGAGCAAGGTCCGCGGCTCGAACACCGGCATGTTCTCCCAGCTGATGAGCGACGCGCGCTCGGCGGAGTACGAGCTGGTCGAGGAGGGCGACCACGACCGGCTGTTCTACAAGCTGACGTGGTGGAAGCGCATCGTCATCATGGGATCCGGGGTGATGACAAACCTGGTGATCGCGTTCCTGCTGTTCGCCTTCGTCTTCATGGTGCACGGCGTCCCGACCGCCACGTCGACCGTCCGATCGGTCTCGGAGTGCGTGATCGCCGTGACCGAGCAGAACGTCGACAAGCCCACGCGTGAGTGCACCGCGGCGGACCCGGTCGCGCCCGCCAAGTCGGCCGGCTTCCGGCCCGGCGACCGGATCGTCGGCTTCAACGGCGCCACCGTCACGAGCTGGGACCAGATCCAGCGGGAGATCCGGACGAACGGCGACCAGACCGCCGCGGTCGTCGTCGAGCGCGACGGCCAGCGCGTCACCCTGCACCCGAAGACGACCGTGTCGCCGCGGGTCGACCCGAACAACCCGGCGCGGATCACCAAGGCCGGCTTCCTCGGCGTCTCGCCGACGCTGGAGAACGAGCGGCAGGGCGTCGGGTTCGTGGTCTCCACGATGGCCGACGGCACCTGGCAGACCGTCAAGGCGGTCGCCTCGATGCCGGTGAAGCTCTACCACGTCGGACGAGCCGCCGTGGGTCTCGAGCAGCGCGACCAGTACGGCCCGATGAGCGTCGTCGGCGCCGGCCGGGTGGCCGGGGAGATGGCCTCGCAGCACCAGGCTCCGGTGGCCGACCGGTTCTTCTCGCTGCTGCTCCTGCTCGCCGGGCTCAACCTGTTCCTCGGCATGTTCAACCTGGTGCCGTTGCCCCCGCTCGACGGCGGGCCGATCGCGGCCACGTTGTTCGAGGCGGCTCGTCGCGGTGTCGCGAGGCTGCTGCACCGCCCCGACCCGGGCGCCGTCGACAGTGCCAAGCTGCTGCCGGTCACCTACGTGATGGCCGGGGTGATCCTGGTGATGAGCCTGGTGCTCATCTACGCCGACATCGTCGCCCCGATCTCTTTCACCTAGTGACCAGGCCGTGCGCGACCTGGTTTCGACAGGCTCAACCAACGAGAAGAAGGAATCCATGACCTCGGTCAACCTGGGGATGCCCGCCGCTCCGCCGCCGGTCCTCGCACCGCGCCGCAAGACCCGCCAGATCAAGGTGGGCAAGGTCCTCGTCGGCGGGGACGCCCCGGTCTCCGTGCAGTCGATGACCACCACGCTGACCTCGGACGTGAACACCACGCTCCAGCAGATCGCCGAGCTGACCGCCGCCGGTTGCGACATCGTCCGGGTCGCCTGCCCCTCGCAGGACGACGCCGACGCGCTCGCGGAGATCGCGCAGCACTCGCAGATCCCGGTGATCGCCGACATCCACTTCCAGCCGAAGTACGTCTTCGCCGCGATCGACGCCGGCTGTGCCGCCGTACGCGTGAACCCCGGCAACATCCGCAAGTTCGACGACCAGGTCAAGCAGATCGCCGCGGCCGCCAAGGACCGCGGTACGTCGCTGCGGATCGGCGTCAACGCCGGCAGCCTCGACAAGCGGCTGCTCGAGAAGTACGGCAAGGCCACGCCCGAGGCGCTCGTCGAGTCGGCCGTGTGGGAGGCCTCGCTGTTCGAGGAGCACGACTTCCACGACTTCAAGATCTCGGTCAAGCACAACGACCCGGTGGTCATGGTGCAGGCCTACGAGATGCTCTCCGAGCGCGGTGACTGGCCGCTGCACCTCGGTGTCACCGAGGCGGGTCCGGCGTTCCAGGGCACGATCAAGTCCAGCGTCGCGTTCGGTGCGCTGCTCTCCCGCGGCATCGGCGACACGATCCGGGTCTCGCTGTCCGCGCCTCCGGTCGAGGAGGTCAAGGTCGGCATCCAGATCCTGCAGTCGCTGAACCTGCGGCCGCGCAAGCTGGAGATCGTCTCCTGCCCGTCCTGCGGCCGCGCCCAGGTGGACGTCTACAAGCTGGCCGACGAGGTGACCGCCGGGCTCGAGGGCATGGAGGTCCCGCTGCGGGTCGCGGTGATGGGCTGCGTCGTGAACGGTCCCGGCGAGGCCCGTGAGGCCGACCTCGGCGTCGCCTCCGGCAACGGCAAGGGCCAGATCTTCGTCAGGGGCGAGGTCATCAAGACCGTCCCCGAGTCGCAGATCGTGGAGACCCTGATCGAGGAGGCCATGCGGATCGCCGAGGAGATCGGCGAGCCCGTCGACGGTGCCGAGGGCGGCGCGACGGTCACCGTCGGCTGACCGATGGGTTGACCCGGGCCTCGCGATGGGTTGACCCGGGCCTCGCGATGGGTCAGCGGAAGTCCTCGATGCCGGTCCTGCCGGCGTGGCCCCAGCCGTACGCCGCCGTCGCATCCCGATCGCTGTCAGGCGTGCACCGGCCGCATCTGGTGGCAGGGATAGAAGATCTCGGTGCGGGGCCGCGGCACGTCCGGCCCGTCGAGGTAGCTCTCCCACGGCTCGCCCTCCGCGGCGTACCCGTTCTCGACCAGCCACGTCTGCACGGCCTCGTACGCCGCACCCAGCGCCGCGTAGTCGCCGACGTGCAGCGTCCGGGCCGTCCGACCGCCGGGCAGCGACGTGGGCTCCACCTGTCCCTCGGCGGTGACGGTGCCGTGCACCGGGAACCCGGCCTCGACGTCCCACGGCTCGGCGCCGCCGGCGCGGTAGCGGGCGAACGGCGGCCCGGAGACCTGCAGGCCCTGCGCCTCGGCGACCCGGATGACCTCACCGAACGCCTGCCCGAGGAAGCCGGCGATCTCGGCCAGCGGCACGTGGCCGCGGACCACCGCGGCGTGCTGCTCCTGCAGGTCCACCAGCTCGACGTCGTAGCTCATGGCCCCAGCCTTCCCGCGTGCCCGGACGCTCGCGAAGTGCCGAAAGTCACCTATGCCCGGACCACCGGGAGCCGTGCGCCTGGCCTGGCGTTCCGGTCGTGACCTCTCGCCCGTGGGCCGCGGGAAGACCGGGCTGCTCGACACCTTGTACGCGGCCGCGCCGACCCGTGCCAAACGGCGGTTCCACTTCCACGAGTTCTTCCGCGACCTGCAGTGCAGCGCGCGCAGCCACAACGGTGCCGGCCACGCCGTCGACGCCGCCCTGGACGACCTGCTGGTCGGGTGCGACCTGCTGTGCGACCGGGCCGTCACCCTGACCCTGCTGGCCGACCGCCCGCTCGACGCGTTCCTCGCGGGGCAGGACCTGCCGCCCGACCTGGGCCGGACGGCGAGCCGGCTCCGGCTGCTGCAGTCGTGAGCCGGTCCGTCAGGCGCCGGACCAGCGGTACTCCACCTCGGGGCGCCCGCTGCCGCCGTACCTCACGGTGCGCTCCACGACGCCCTCGCCGGCGAGGTACTCCAGGTAGCGCCGGGCGGTGACGCGCGACGCCCCGACCGCAGACGCCACCTCCGAGGCCGACCGGCCGGTCTCGTCGCCGCGCAGCGCCAGGGTGATCTCGCGCAGGGTGTCTGCGCTCATGCCCTTCGGCAGGGCGCTGGCCGACGGCGTGTGGCGCAGCATGCCGAGCATCTGGTCGACCTCGTCCTGCCCGAGGGAGCTCTTGCTGGCCGTGAGCCGGGCGCGGTAGTCGGCGTACTGGTCGAGCTTGGTCCGGAAGCCGGCGTAGGTGAACGGCTTGAGCAGGTAGAGCACGACACCCTGGGACACCGCACGCTTGACCACCTCCACGTCGCGGGCCGCGGTCACCGCGATCACGTCGCAGAGGTACCCGTCCGAGCGCATCCGCTGCAGCAGCGCCAGGCCGTGTCCGTCGGGCAGGTTCATGTCGAGCAGCACCAGGTCGACCGGCACCTTGCGCAGCAGCCGGAGTGCCTCGAGCGAGGAGCGTGCGACCCCGGCCAGCTCGAACCCGGCGGTACGGCGGACGTAGCCGGCGTGCGCCTCCGCGGAGAGCTCCTCGTCCTCGACGACGAGCACCCGGACCGTCGCGGCGCCTGGGGCGGTCACGACACGGCTCCGATCCGGATGTCGAACTCCGCGCCGCCGAGCGCCGAGGTGCCGACGTCGATGTGCCCGTCGTACTTGCGGACGGCCTGCACCACCAGCGCGAGCCCGAGACCGCGCCCCACCGGCCCGTCGGCCGTCTTGGTGGACCAGCCGCGCTCGAAGACCTGGTCGGTCACGGCCGGCGGCAGGCCGGTGCCGGAGTCCGAGACCCGCACGTGCAGGAACGCCGCCGAGCCGGTCAGCTCGACGACGACGGTCCGGGCGCCGGCCTCGCTGACCGCGTCGATGGCGTTGTCGATGAGGTTCCCCAGGATCGTCACGGCGTCGCGCTGCTCGACGGGCAGGCCGGTCAGGTCGGTGCCGTCGGCGATCTGCAGCTGCACGCCGCGCTCGGCGGCCTGCGCGGTCTTGCCGAGCAGCAGGGCGGACACCACCGGGTCCGACACCGAGCCGACCACCCGGTCGGTGAGCAGCTGGGCGACCTCGAGCTCCTCGGTGGCGAAGTCGAGGGCCTCCTCGGTGCGGCCCATCTCCACGAGCGACACCACCGTGTGCAGCCGGTTGGCGGCCTCGTGGTTCTGCGAGCGCAGCGACTCCGCGAGCCCGCGCACGGTGTCCAGCTCGCCGGCGACCGCCTGGATCTCGGTGTGGTCGCGCAGCGTGACGACCCGGCCGACCTCGCGGCCCTGCCACCGTGCGGGCGCGGTGTTGACCACGAGCACCGCGTCGTCCACGAGGTGGATCTCGTCGGGGCGCCGGTCGGCGGAGAGCACCGCCTGGGTCAGCGACTCCGGGAAGCCGAGCTGGTCCACCGGGCGGCCGACCGCGGACTGGTCGAGGTCGAGCAGCCGCTTGGCCTCGTCGTTGAGCAGCTGCACCCGGCCCTCGGTGTCGACGAGCAGCAGCCCCTCGCGTACGGCGTGCAGCACCGCGTCGTAGTACTCGTACATCCGGGTGATCTCACGCTCGCCCATGCCGTGCGTCTGGCGGCGCAGCCGACGGCTGATCAGCCAGGCGCCGACCAGGCCGGTGCCGAGGATCAGGGCCGCCGCCAGCGCGATCGTCGGCAGCCGGCTCGACAGCGCGTCCTGGATCCGCTCCATGGTGATCCCGACCGAGACCAGCGCCACCACGCGGTGGCCGTCGGTGCCGTCGAACACCGGGACCACGGCCCGCATCGAGGGGCCCAGCGTCCCGGTGTACTCCTGGGTGAACGGCCGGCCCTGCGGGGCGCCGCCCAGGTCGCCGATGAACTTCTTGCCGATCTCGTCGGGGTTGGGGTGCGAGAACCGGGTCCGGTCCAGGGCCATCACCACGACGAAGTCGGTGCGGGAGTCACGGCGTACCTCCTCGGCGAACGGCTGGATGGTCGCGGCCGGGTCCGAGGTGCGCAGCGCACGACGCACTTGAGGGGTGTCCGCGACCGACACCGCGACCGCGAGGGCCCGGTCGCGGGCCCCGACGATCTGGCTGCGTCGGGCGTCCGCGTAGGCGAGCGTCACCGCGCCGACCACGACGACCAGGACCACCAGGACCTGCAGCACCAGGATCTGGCGGGCCACGGTGCTGCGGGTGCGGGACACGGACGCATTGTCACCCACCCGGGGCGGCACCGCGTGAACACAACGAACACAAGAGTGACGGCAGTCACAGGACCGGACATGCTCGGCGGTGCCCGCCGCCCCCCTTTGGAGGAGACCCATGTCATCCGCGTCCCGCACCGCCCCGACCACGCCGCCGGCCCGGCGCGACCGGTCGCACTGGCTCTACATCGCCGTCATCGTCGCCGTACTGCTCGGCATCATGGTCGGCCTGGTCGCTCCCGACTTCGCGGTGAGCCTCAAGCCGATCGGCACGGCGTTCGTCGCGCTGATCAAGATGATGATCTCCCCGGTCATCTTCTGCACCATCGTCCTCGGGGTCGGCTCCGTCGCCAGTGCCGCGCACGTCGGGAAGGTGGGCGGGCTCGCCCTCGGCTACTTCCTCGTCATGTCGACGGTGGCGCTCACGATCGGGCTCGTGGTCGGCAACATCCTGCACCCGGGCTCGGGTCTGCACCTGACCCCCGACGTCGCCAAGGCCGGCGCCGAGCAGGCAGGCGAGGCGGGCAGCACGATGGACTTCCTGCTCGGCATCATCCCGACCACGCTGGTGTCCTCGCTGACCGGCGGCGAGGTGCTCCAGACGCTGCTCGTCGCGCTGCTGGTCGGCTTCGCGGTGCAGGCGATGGGGGCTGCCGGCCGCCCGGTCGTCCGCGGCGTCGAGCACATCCAGCGGGTCGTCTTCCGGGTGCTCGCGATGATCATGTGGGCCGCGCCGGTCGGTGCGTTCGGCGCGATGGCCGCCGTGGTGGGGGAGACCGGCGTCGACGCGCTCAAGAGCCTCGCGGTGATCATGGTCGGGTTCTACGTCACCTGCGCGATCTTCGTCTTCGTGATCCTCGGCGCGATCCTCAAGCTGGCCACCGGCGTCAACATCTTCAGCCTGCTGCGCTACCTCGGCCGCGAGTTCCTGCTGATCCTGTCGACGTCGTCCTCGGAGTCGGCGCTCCCGCGGCTGATCGCGAAGATGGAGCACGCCGGGGTCGAGCAGACCACGGTCGGCGTGGTGGTTCCGACCGGCTACTCCTTCAACCTGGACGGCACCGCGATCTACCTGACCATGGCGTCCCTGTTCATCGCCGAGGCACTGGGCAAGCCGCTGCACCTGGGCGAGCAGATCTCGCTGCTGGTGTTCATGGTGATCGCGTCCAAGGGGGCCGCCGGTGTCACCGGTGCCGGCCTGGCGACGCTGGCCGGTGGGCTGTCGTCGCACCGTCCCGAGCTGCTGGACGGCGTCGGGCTGATCGTCGGCATCGACCGGTTCATGTCCGAGGCCCGGGCGCTGACCAACTTCGCGGGCAACGCGGTGGCCACCGTGCTGATCGGCACCTGGACCGGTGGGATCGACCGCGCGCAGCTCGACGCGGTGCTCGCCGGTGAGCGCCCCTTCGACGAGACCACGATGCTCGACGCGGCCCCCGAGACGCCGGCCGACGAGACGCCGGCCGACGAGGGCCGGCCGGTGACCCAGTCCGTCTGAGTCGTCCGCCGTCGCCGGCGGGTGGGTGCTGTCCTGCGTCCACCCGCCGGCTTCGCGTTAGGCTCCGGCTGTGCTGCGCACACATTCCGGCCTGCGCCTCCTCGGCCCCTCCGACCTCCCCGCGATGTTGGAGCTGACCGCCTGCGACCCGGTGGTCAACGTGTTCGCCGACTACCGAGCCCGGCTGACCCGGCTCGACCCCCGCTGGCTCGGCGGAGAGGTGTGGGGCTTCCACGAGGAGGGCCGTCTGGTCTCCGCCTGCCACGCCGCCGCGAACCTGGTCCCGGTCCAGGCCACCCCCGACGCGCTGGCCGCCTTCGCCGAACGTGCGGCGGCACAGCACCGGCGCTGCGCCACGATCGTCGGCCCGGCCGAGGCCGTCGGCCCGTTGTGGCAGAGCCTCGCCCCGCGCTGGGGCCCTGCGCGCGAGTTCCGCTGGGACCAGCCGCACCTGCAGATCTCGCACGAGCCCACGGTGGCCCCCGACCCGGGGGTACGACGGACCGAGCCGGCCGACGTGGACGTGCTCTACCCGGCGTGCGTGGCGATGTACACCGAGGAGGTCGGCGTCTCGCCGGAGACGGGCGGCGGCGCGGACCTCTACCGGGCACGTGTCGCACAGCTGGTCGCTAAGGGCTGGTCGTTCGCGCGCATCGAGAACGGTCGGGTGGTGTTCAAGGCCGAGGTGGCCGCGGCGTCGCCGTACGCCTGCCAGGTCCAGGGCGTCTACGTCGACCCGGCCCGCCGGGGCGAGGGTCTCGCGGCCGCCGGGATGGCCGCCGTGGTCGAGCACGCGCTGCGCGACATCGCGCCGGTGGTGTCGCTCTACGTCAACGAGCACAACGTCGCGGCCCGCCGGGCCTACGCGCGCGCCGGCTTCGAGCAGACCGCCACCTTCTCCACCATCATGTTCTGACCGAGTCGTCAGGCGGTGACGTCGCCAGGGCAACGTCACCGCCTGACAACTCGGGTGCGGGTCCGAAACCGGGCCGGTTAGCCTTGGCCGCATGATCCTTCGGATGTCGAGCCTGTTCGTGCGTACCCTCCGGGAGGACCCGGCGGACGCCGAGGTGCCGAGCCACCGGCTGCTCGTCCGGGCCGGCTACATCCGCCGTGCCGCACCGGGCATCTACTCCTGGCTGCCGCTGGGCCTGCGCGTGCTGCGCAACATCGAGACCATCGTCCGCGAGGAGATGGACTCGATCGGTGCCCAGGAGCTGCAGTTCCCCGCGCTGCTGCCGCGCGAGCCCTACGAGGCGACCGGCCGCTGGACGGAGTACGGCGACGGCATCTTCCGGCTCAAGGACCGCAAGGGCGCCGACTACCTGCTCGGCCCCACGCACGAGGAGCTCTTCACCCTCGTGGTGAAGGACCTCTACTCCTCCTACAAGGACCTGCCGGTCTGGCTCTACCAGATCCAGACGAAGTACCGCGACGAGGCGCGTCCCCGCGCGGGCCTGCTGCGCGGCCGCGAGTTCGTGATGAAGGACTCCTACTCCTTCGACATCTCCGACGAGGGCCTGGAGAGGTCCTACGCCGCGCACCGTGCTGCCTACGTCAAGACGTTCGACCGGCTCGGGTTCGACTACGTCATCGTCAAGGCCACCTCGGGCGCGATGGGCGGCTCCATGTCGGAGGAGTTCCTCGCGACCGCCGAGAACGGCGAGGACACCTACGTCCGCTGCTCCTCGTGCGACTACGCGGCCAACGTCGAGGCGGTCCAGCTGCGCCCGCCCCTGCCCGTGCCGTACGACGACGCGCCCGCCGCCCATGCCGAGCAGACGCCGAACACCCCCACGATCGAGACGCTCGTGGACCACCTCAACGAGAAGTTCCCGCGCGACGACCGGCCCTGGAACGCCGGCGACACGCTCAAGAACGTCCTCGTCGTGCTCAAGCACCCCGACGGCACCCGCGAGCCGATCGCGATCGGCCTGCCCGGTGACCGCGAGGTCGACGAGAAGCGGCTGGGCGGCCAGCTCGAGCCGATCGAGGTGGAGGCGTTCGACGAGGCCGACTTCGCCAGGAACCCCTCGCTGGCCAAGGGCTACATCGGCCCCGGCGTGCTCGGCGAGAAGAACGAGTCGAAGATCCGCTACCTCGTCGACCCCCGCATCGTCGAGGGCACCCGGTGGGTGACCGGCGCCGACGTGTCCGGGTCGCACGTGATCGACCTCGTCGTCGGACGTGACTTCACCCCCGACGGCACGATCGAGGCCGCCGAGGTGCGCGACGGCGACCCCTGCCCGCAGTGCACCCCGGAAGGGGGCGACGGGACGCTGCACACCGCGCGCGGCATCGAGATGGGCCACATCTTCGCGCTCGGCCGCAAGTACGCCGACGCGCTCGGCCTGCAGGTGCTCGACGAGAACGGCAAGCTCGTCACGGTGACCATGGGCTCCTACGGCATCGGCGTCTCCCGGGCGGTCGCGGCGATCGCCGAGAACACCCACGACGAGCTCGGCCTGGTCTGGCCGCGCGAGGTCTCCCCGGCCGACGTACACATCGTCGCCACCGGCAAGGACGAGGCGGTCTACGAGGCCGCCGCCCGGCTCGCGGTCGACCTCACCGCGCAGGGCCTCTCGGTCCTGTACGACGACCGGGTCAAGGTCTCGCCGGGCGTGAAGTTCAAGGACGCCGAGCTGATCGGCGTGCCCACGATCGTCGTGGTCGGCAAGGGGCTGGCCGACGGTGTCGTCGAGGTGAAGGACCGTGCCTCGGGGGAGCGGGAGAGCGTCCCCGTCGCGGACGCAGTCGCCCACGTGGTCAACGCCGTGCGGGAGCCGGTCGGCAACCCGATCTCGGAGGGCTGAGCGCGTGACGTCCGCGAACATCGAGGCCGTCATCTTCGACTGGGGCGGCACGCTGACGCCCTGGCACACCGTCGACTTCGTCGAGGAGGCACGCGCCCTCGCCGCGGCCGTCCTCGACGCCGACGACGCGGTGCACGAACGGCTCGGCAGGGCCGGGAACACGATCTGGGGCCGGTCGCGCGACGACCACACCAGTGCCACCATCGCGGACATCTTCGCCGAGGCCGGGCTGACGCACGACGAGTCGCTGCTCCGGCCCTACCGCGAGTTCTGGGAGCCGCACACGTTCACCGACCCCGACGTGGTGCCGCTGTTCAGCCGGCTCAAGGTCGACGGCGTCAAGATCGGCGTGCTGTCCAACACGGTGTGGCCGCGGGACTGGCACGAGGACTTCTTCCGCCGCGACGGCGTGCTGGAGATGCTCGACGGCGCCGTGTACACCAGCGAGATCCCGTGGACGAAGCCCGCGCCCGAGGCATTCCGCGCGGCCATGGAGGCCGTGGGGGTCGACGACCCGGCCGCCTGCGTGTTCGTCGGGGACCGGCTGTTCGACGACATCTGGGGTGCCGCGAACGTCGGCATGCGCACGATCCACGTCCCGCACAGCGACATCCCGCCCGCCCAGGTCGGGCACTCCGAGGGCGAGCCGGACGCGGTCGCCCACCGGCTGGGCCACGTGTACGACGTGGTGTCGGCCTGGCGCACGGCCGGGTAATCCGACCGGTCCACCCCTCCTGGGGGTCAGCGGGTCGCCGCGCGGCAGCCGTCCCGGACCGCTTGCACGATCTGGAACCTGCGCAAACCTGCACAACATCCTCCGGCCATGGCCTTCACGACCCGGGAAAGTCATTGCAGGATCGACATGTCGGGACATGAGAGCAGATGTTCTCCGCGTACGCCCACCTGGCGGCGCGCGACACGGGAAGGCCGATTCTCGGGGGCACTCCCGTCGGGCAGACCCTCCTCATCCCAGGCGTCGATCCAGTCGACAGCCTGGAGTGGGGAGGGTCTTCTCGTGGTGACCGGCAGGCCGGCAGGGCCGTAGGCGCTACAGCTCGGTGACGCCGGGGAACGCGTCGGGCGTGCCGCCGAAGCCCAGCTGGCGCACGGCCGAGTCGGTGAGCGCGTCGATCGCCCACTGCCGGTTGGCGCGTGACGTGCTGCCGACCATCGCGGCGTACACGTCCGCGCACCTCTGCTCGGTGAGCAGCGCCCCGGCCGTGAGCTGGGCGGTGGTGCTGCTCGGGTTGGGCAGCTCGTAGCTGATGTCCGCGGCGACCGGGTCGCCCCCGGCGGCGCGCACCATCGCGATCAGCTGGTCCCGCCGCCCGCGGTGGGTGGTGTACGCCGTCGCCAGCCCGGTGGCCAGGGTCGGCTGCCCGGAGCTGGACACCCGCCCGCCGAGCGCCCGGTAGACGTAGACGGCCGCGTGCTCCCCGGCCAGGGTCTGCTGCACTGCCTCGAGCGGGGTCATCGACGCTCCTGGGCGGCCGCGGCCAGCGCCACCGACTGCTGCGAGGCGGCGGCGGCCATGCTCGCCAGCACCCGCGCGAACGCGCCGCTCTGGGCGGTGAACGCGCTGCGCCGGCCGAGCAGGGCGAGCCGGTCCTCCTCGTGGGCCAGGGCGACCAGCGCGGCCGGCACCCGGCCGGGGACGCCGGGGGAGACGCCGGTCGACGGGGCCACGGACGGGGACACCGAGGGCGACGTGCCGTCGGTCGGGGTCGCCGGTGACGACGCCCGGGCCCGCTCGGGCACCGCGTCGGTGAGCAGGTCGACGTGTGCCTGGTGGGCGGCCCGGGTGCCGGACAGCAGGGACTCGAGGCGGGGATGGCGCCGCAGCGTCGCGAGCACCCGGTCGAGCATGTCCTGCTCGTCGGCGAGGACCGCTGCTGCCAGCGCCACGTCGGGGTCGGTGCGGGGGCCCGCGGTCGCGGAGGACCGGGCCCGGGGACGCCGGTCGATGCCACGCGGCGTGCAGCCCGAGGCGACGACGGCGGTGAGCGCCGCGACGCCGCCGACCGCCGTACGCCGGGACACGGCGGCCGGGCGACGTACGGGCGGGGAGGTCGGCACGGGGGGAGCCTACCGAGCCGCGGGGGTGCGGCCGCGCAGCCCTCAGGACACGGTGAACGACACGAGCCGGTAGCGCCGGTCGCTCATGCGCATCTGCACCTCGAACGTCGCGCCGGGGTGGGCCGGGCTGGTGTTCCGGAACGTCCCGTCGGCGTTGTACGAGTCACTCTGCGGGATGTCCACGACGGCGCGGACGACCTGCACGTCGCCCTGCCGGGTGACCTTGGCCTTCCGCACGCGTACGCCGGGGAGGTCCACCGTCCAGCCCTGCGTCCGGCGCTGCCCGAGCTCGCGGGTCAACGCCGCGCACCCGCCGCACGGCTTCTTGCCGAGGGCCAGGGCGGACAGCGGTTTCGCGTCGTTGGTGCGCAGCGCGTAGGCCCACAGGTCCATCACGTAGCGGGCGAAGGCATGCTCGCCGGCCCTGCCCCGGGTTGCACGCGGTGCCGACGGAGGGGTCCCGGCGGTGGGCACCGCGCCGGTCGTCGGGCTCGTCGAGGCCGACGTGGGGGAGGAGGTCGCGGTGTCCTTCGCGGCCGGCGTCGCGTCGCTGCCGCTGCATCCGCCGAGCAACATTGCGGGCCCGAGCGCGGCGACGACGAGGGCCACCCGGAGGCGGGCGCGTAGCAGACGTGGTGAGGGCGCGGCACCGGTGGGCATGGCTGAGGCTACCAACGCGGAGGCCGGTGCCGAGTGCTCTCCTGACCCGCTAGGGTTGCCGCACCACAACAGCAGAGCAGGAAGGATGCCCGTGAGCACCGATCAGACCCGGGACCGACTTGCAGGGGTGTTGACCGACCCCCTCGCTGCTACCGGCTTCGACGTCGAGGCCATCGACCTGACCCCGGCCGGCAAGCGCCGGCTGCTGCGCGTCGCGGTCGACAAGGACGGCGGGGTCACGCTCGACGACATCGCCGAGGCCACCAAGGAGGTCTCGCGGATCCTCGACGACTCCGACGTGATGGGCGAGCAGCCCTACACCCTCGAGGTGACCTCGCCCGGCACCGACCGCCCGCTCACGCTGCCGCGGCACTGGCGCCGCAACCAGGGCCGCCTGGTCAAGGTGACGCTCGCCGACGGCTCCACCGTCGCCGGCCGCATCACGGGGTCCGACGAGACGCACGCCGTCCTCGACGTGGACGGCACCCCCGCCGAGGTCGGCTACGGCGACGTGACCAAGGCCAAGATCCAGCTCGAGTTCAACCGGAAGGAGTCCTGAGTCCCATGGACATCGACATGACGATCCTGCGGTCGCTGGAGCGCGAGAAGGAGATCTCCTTCGACATCCTCGTCGAGGCCATCGAGCAGGCGCTCCTGACGGCGTACCACAAGACGCCCGGCGCCCAGCCGGTCGCCCGCGTCGAGCTCGACCGCAAGACTGGCCACGTCACGGTGCTCGCCGCCGAGACCGACGAGGAGGGCAACAAGCTCTCCGAGTACGACGACACCCCGGCCGGCTTCGGCCGGATCGCGGCGACGACCGCGAAGCAGATCATGCTGCAGCGGCTGCGCGACGCCGAGGATGACATCAAGTTCGGTGAGTTCTCCGGCAAGGAGGGCGACATCATCTCCGGCGTCATCCAGCAGGGCCGCGACCCGCAGGACGTGATGGTCGACCTCGGACGCCTCGAGGCGCTGCTCCCGTCGGCCGAGCGGGTCCCGGGGGAGCGCTACTCGCACGGCACCCGGATCAAGTGCCTGGTGATCTCGGTCCGCAAGGGCATGCGCGGCCCGCAGGTGATGCTCTCGCGCTCGCACCCCAACCTGGTGAAGAAGCTGTTCGCCCTCGAGGTCCCGGAGATCGCCGACGGCACCGTGGAGATCTGCGGGATCGCCCGGGAGGCCGGGCACCGCACGAAGATCGCGGTGCGCTCGACGGTCCCCGGCGTGAACGCCAAGGGCTCCTGCATCGGTCCGATGGGCCAGCGGGTCCGCGCGGTGATGAACGAGCTGCACGGCGAGAAGATCGACATCGTCGACTTCTCCGAGGACCCGGCCGAGATGGTCGGTCACGCTCTGTCGCCGGCCCGGGTGAGCAGCGTCGAGATCGTCGACCTCGCGGCCCGCTCCGCGCGGGTCGTGGTCCCCGACTACCAGCTGTCGCTGGCCATCGGCAAGGAGGGCCAGAACGCCCGCCTCGCCGCACGGCTGACCGGCTGGCGCATCGACATCCGGTCCGACGAGGCTCCCGCCGAGCCGGCGATCGAGCCCGTCGTACCGGTGGCGCCACCGCTGCCGGCCGCCTCCGAGGCCGACGACGAGCCCACCTCGGAGCAGGACTGAGCGCCGGTTCGGCTCTCGGCCCGGCAACCGGTAGACTGTACGGCGGTCCGCCACCGCACCACGAAAGCCTGTGCTGACGCATGTCCACTGACTCCGTTCAGGGAAGTGTCCGCACCTGCGTCGGGTGTCGGCAGCGGGCCGCGAAGCGAGAGTTGCTGCGAGTCGTCGCCGGTGACCGGGGAGCAGGCCTGGAGGTCGTCCCCGATCCGACGGGACGTGCACCAGGCCGGGGGGCACACCTGCACCCCACACCCCGGTGCCTGGAGCTCGCACTCCGCCGTCGAGCATTTCCTCGGGCCCTCAAGGCGCAAGGACGGCTCGTCACCACGGCGGTCGAGGACTTCGTCCGCGAGAGCGGCGAGGCCCCGGAACGCTCGCAGCAGCAGCACTGACCGTGTTCGACCGACAGAAATTGGAGCAGCAGCTCATGAGCACTCGATGAGTACTTTCCGATGAGCGTGCACACCAGCTAACGGTCCGACCACCCCCTCGACCATTCGAGGAAACGGGGGCTCGGACCAGAAGGAGAAGCGTGGCTAAGGTCCGAGTCCACGAGCTCGCCAAAGAGCTCGGAGTCGAGAGCAAGGTCGTCCTGACCAAGCTCAAGGAGATGGGAGAGTTCGTCAAGTCGGCGTCGTCGACGGTCGAACCCCCCGTGGTGAAGCGATTCACCGATCAGTTCGGGGACGAGCTGAAGGCAGCAGCCGACAAGGGCGCTGCCAAGAAGGCCGCCCCCGCGAAGCCGGGTCCCAAGGCCCCGGCCAGCAAGCCTGCCGCCGCACCGGCGCCTGCCGTGGACGAGGTGGCCGCCCCGGCCGCACCCGTCGAGGCGCCCGCTGCGGAGTCGCCGGCCTTCGAGGCCCCCGCGGCCAAGGCCGGTCCCCGTCCGGGTCCGCGTCCGGGTCCCAAGGCCGAGCCCGAGGCGCCGGCCGCACCGGCCGCACCGGTGGCCGAGCCGGCCGCGCAGGCACCGAGCGTGACGCCTGAGGCGCCGGTCGAGACGCCCGCCGAGCCCGAGGCCCCGGCTGCTGCCGCTGCCGCGAGCGAGGCCCCGGCAGGGTCGACGCGTCGTCCGGGACCGCCGCCGGCACGCCCGTCGGGCCGTCCGGGCTCGCCGCGCCCCGGCAACAACCCGTTCTCGCAGACCCAGGGCATGGGTCGGCGTCCCGCTCCGCGTCCCGGTGGCACCGAGACGCCCAGCGAGCGTCCCCCGCGCCCGCCGGCCGGTCGTGAGGGTGGCGCCCCCGGTCGTCCCGGTGCTGCGCCCGCAGCCGGTGGACGTCCCGGCATGCCGCGCCCGAACCCGGCGATGATGCCGAAGTCCCCGGCCGCCTTCGGTGGCGGCCCCGGCGGTCGTCCGGCCCCCGGTGGTCGTCCCGGTGCGCCCGGTCGTGGCGGCCCGGGTGGCGGCCGCGCCGGTGCGCCGGCTCGTGCCGGTGCGCCCGGTGGCGGCGGGGCTCCCGGCGGTTTCGCCGGGCGTCCCGGTGGCGGTGGTCGTCCCGGTGGCGGTCGCCCCGGTCAGCGCGGCCAGACCCAGGGTGCCTTCGGTCGCCCCGGTGGCCCGTCGCGCCGTGGTCGCAAGTCGAAGCGCGCGCGTCGTCAAGAGTTCGAGCAGATGCAGGCCCCGACGATCGGTGGCGTGCGCGTCCGCAAGGGCGACGGCGAGACCGTGCGTCTGGCCCGTGGCTCCTCGCTGACCGACTTCGCCGAGAAGATCGGCGTGGACGCGGCAGCGCTCGTGCAGATGCTGTTCAGCCTGGGCGAGATGGTGACCGCGACCGAGTCGGTCAACGACGAGACCCTCGAGCTGCTCGGTGACGAGCTCAACTACGTCATCCAGGTCGTCTCTCCCGAGGACGAGGACCGCGAGCTGCTCGAGTCCTTCGACCTCGAGTTCGGTGAGGACGAGGGCGACGAGGCAGACCTCGCAGCTCGCCCGCCGGTCGTCACGGTCATGGGTCACGTCGACCACGGAAAGACCAAGCTCCTCGACGCGCTGCGCAACGCCAACGTCGTCGCCAAGGAGGCCGGTGGGATCACCCAGCACATCGGTGCCTACCAGGTCACGACCGAGGTCGACGGCAACGACCGGCCGATCACGTTCATCGACACCCCGGGTCACGAGGCGTTCACCGCCATGCGTGCCCGTGGTGCTCAGGCGACCGACATCGCCGTCCTGGTGGTCGCGGCCGACGACGGCGTGATGCCGCAGACGGTCGAGGCGCTCAACCACGCCAAGGCGGCCGGTGTGCCGATCGTGGTCGCGGTGAACAAGATCGACGTACCCGCGGCCGACCCGACCAAGGTCCGTGGCCAGCTCAGCGAGTACGGCCTGGTCCCCGAGGAGTACGGCGGCGACACGATGTTCGTCGACGTCTCGGCGAAGTCCGAGCTCAACCTGGACAAGCTGCTCGAGGCCATCGTGCTCACCGCGGACGCCTCGCTCGACCTGCGGGCGAACCCCGAGCAGGACGCGCAGGGTCTCGTCATCGAGGCACACCTCGACCGGGGCCGTGGCCCCGTCGCGACGGTGCTGGTGCAGCGCGGAACGCTCCGCGTCGGCCAGTCGATCGTCGCCGGACCGGCCTACGGCCGGGTGCGCGCGATGATCGACGAGTACGGCGACAACATCGAGGAAGCCGACCCGTCGCGTCCCGCGATGGTGCTCGGTCTGACCGCGGTGCCGGGTGCGGGCCAGAACTTCATCGTGGTCGAGGACGACCGCATGGCCCGTCAGATCGCTGAGCGGCGCGAGTCGCGTGAGCGTGCGGCCATGCAGGCCAAGCGTCGCGTGCGTCGCACGCTCGAGGACTTCATGTCCTCCATGGAGAAGGGCAAGAGCCAGGAGCTCAACCTGATCCTGAAGGGCGACGTGTCCGGTTCGGTCGAGGCGCTCGAGGACTCGCTCGCCAAGATCGACGTCGGCGACGAGGTCAGCCTGCGGGTCATCGACCGCGGTGTCGGTGCGATCACCGAGACCAACGTCGACCTCGCCGCGGCCTCCGACGCGATCATCATCGGCTTCAACGTCCGCCCGCAGGGCAAGGTGACGGAGATGGCCGACAAGGAGGGCGTCGAGATCCGCTACTACTCGGTCATCTACCAGGCGATCGAGGAGATCGAGGCGGCTCTCAAGGGCCTGCTCAAGCCGGAGTACGAAGAGGTCACGCTCGGCCAGGCCGAGATCCGCGAGATCTTCCGCTCCAGCAAGATCGGCAACATCGCAGGCTGCATGGTCACCAGTGGGGTCATCCGGCGCAACGCCAAGGCGCGGCTCATCCGCGACGGCAACGTGGCTTCGGACAACCTCGACCTGTCGTCGCTGCGGCGCGAGAAGGACGACGTCACCGAGGTCCGCGAGGGCTTCGAGTGCGGTCTGACCCTGCGCGGCTTCAACGACATCAAGCAGGGCGACGTCGTCGAGTGCTTCGAGATGCGGGAGATCCCCCGCGCCTAGCAGTCCGCCGACCCGTCACTTTCTTGGCACGTTGAACGGCGTGTCGCTCAGGAAGTGACGGGTCGGCGCCCTTTCCAGCAACAGGAGCAGCAGTGAGCAACCCCAGGGTCCGCAAGGTGGCGGACCGGATCCAGGTCATCGTGGCGGAGATGCTGGAGCGGCGGGTCAAGGACCCGCGACTCGGCTTCGTGACCGTCACCGACGTCCGGGTCAGCGGCGACACCCAGCAGGCCTCGGTGTTCTACACCGTCCTCGGCGAGGACGAGGAGGTCGTCGGCTCGGCGGCCGCCCTCGACTCGGCGAAGGGGCTGATCCGCTCCGAGGTGGGCAAGCAGCTCGGCATGCGGCACGTGCCGACCCTGGAGTTCATCCACGACGCGCTGCCGGACACCGCGCGCCACATCGACGAGCTGCTCGCGCAGGCGCGCGAGTCCGACGCCGCCGTGGCCGCGTCGGCGGCCGGTGCGTCGTACGCCGGCGAGGCCGACCCCTACCGCAAGCCGCACGAGGCCGACGAGCTCGACGAGCTCGACGACACCGAGGGGTGAGCGCCGAGGGGACGGCCGGGCTGGTCGTCGTCGACAAGCCGGCGGGGCTGACCTCGCACGACGTGGTCGCCCGGGTGCGCCGGCTGGCCGGCACCCGCAAGGTCGGGCACGCCGGCACCCTGGACCCGATGGCGACCGGCGTGCTGCTCGTCGGCGTCAACCGGGCCACCCGGCTGCTCGGCCACCTCACCCTCACCGAGAAGGCGTACGACGCCACGGTGCGGCTGGGTGCGAGCACCACCACCGACGACGCCGAGGGGGAGACCCTGGCGACCGCCTCGGTGCGGCACCTCGCCGAGGACGACGTCCGGTCCGCGGCCGGCCGCTTCGTCGGCGACCTGCAGCAGAAGCCGTCCGCGGTCTCCGCGATCAAGGTCGACGGCAAGCGGGCCTACGCCCGGGTCCGTGACGGCGAGGACGTCGACCTGCCCGCGCGTCCGGTGACCGTGCACGAGCTGGTCGTGACCGACGTACGACCGGCCGGCGACGCCCTCGACGTCGACGTGTCCGTGCGCTGCAGCAGCGGCACCTACGTCCGCGCGATCGCCCGGGACCTGGGCGCTGAGCTCGGCGTCGGGGGACACCTGACGGCGCTGCGGCGTACGGCGGTCGGGCCGTTCACGCTCGTCGACGCGCACACCCTCGACGACCTCGCGGACCGGCTCGAGCTCGTCGACGTCTCCGACGTGGCGCGACGCTGCTTCGCGACGTACGACCTCAGCGAGGACCAGGCACGAGACGTCGGCTTCGGCCGCAAGCTCGAGGTCACGCTGGAGGCACCCGGCCCGGTGGCGGTGTTCGACGGTGCCGGGAGGTTCCTCGCGCTCTACGAGCAGCGTGGCGCCGTCGCCGCCCCCGTCGCCGTGTTCGCCTGATCCGCTGTGGGAGCATGTGGGCGTCCCTCGTCGGAGCCCTCGTCGGAGAAGGAGCAGACCACCGTGCAGATCTGGCGCTCGCTCGACGAGGTGCCCCCCGACCTCGGCCGGACCGTCGTCACGGTCGGGAACTTCGACGGCGTGCACCTCGGTCACCAGCACGTCGTGTCCCGGGCCCGTGAGGTGGCCCGCGACCTCGGCGACGACCTGCCCGTCGTGGCGGTCACCTTCGACCCGCACCCGATCGCGGTGCTGCGTCCCGAGCACGCCCCGCCGACCCTGACCGACCTGGACACCCGCGTGGCCCTGCTCGGGGCGGTCGGCGTGGACGCCGTACTCGTCGTGCCGTTCACCCGGGAGGTGGCCGGCTGGTCGCCCGAGCGCTTCGTCACGGACATCCTCGTCGACGCGCTGCACGCGCGGGCGGTGGTGGTCGGCGCGAACTTCCGGTTCGGCGTGAAGGCCTCCGGCGACGTCGCGTTGCTGACCGAGCTCGGCCGGACCCACGACTACGTCACCGTGGGCATCGCGCTCGACGGCGGCCCGCAGGTGTGGTCCTCGACGTACGTCCGCAACTGCCTGCTGACCGGCGACGTCGAGGGAGCCGCCGAGGCGCTGGGCCACCCGTTCACCGTCCGCGGCGAGGTCGTCAAGGGCGACCAGCGCGGCCGCGAGCTCGGCTACCCGACCGCGAACGTGCCGACCTCCGGGATGCTCGCGGCCCCTCCGGACGGGGTGTACGCCGGCTGGCTGCGTCGGCTCGACCCCGCGGACGGCGCCCTGCTGCCGGCGGCGATCAGCGTCGGCACGAACCCGACGTTCGACGGTGAGCGGGAGCGCCGGGTGGAGTCCTACGTGCTCGACCGCGACGACCTCGAGCTGTACGGCGTGCAGGTGGAGGTGTCCTTCGTGTCCCGGATCCGGGGGATGCTGCGCTTCGACTCCGTCGACGAGCTGGTGGAGACGATGCACGACGACGTGGCCCGGACCCGCGAGATCCTCGACGCCGCCCGCGACCACTGATGGTCGAGCGGGAGGAGGCGCTTCGCGACGCGGAGCAGTGGTTCGTGCGGCACGGGCTGCCCTACTTCGTGGAGTCCGAGCGACGCACCGTGCGGCGCGGCCTGCGCCGGGCCCGGCTGCTGCCGGTGCTCGGCACCGCGCTGCTGCTCGGCGCTGCAGTCGGTGTGGTGGCCGGGCTGCTGCTCACCGACGTCTCCGGCGGCATCGTGATCGGGCTGCTGGTGGTCGGCGGGGTGCTGGCGTTCTACGCCTCGACCACGCTGCGGCTGCGGATCATCGCGCGCTGGGCCGTCGGCCGGACCTTCCGCAGCCTCGGCATGATGTTCCCGCTGGTCACCCGGGCGCTGCCGCTGCTGCTGCTGTTCGTGACGTTCCTGTTCATCAACACCGAGGTGTGGATGGTCGCGGACTCGCTGGACCAGGGCGTGCTGGCGATGGCGGTGATGGTCTTCGCCGCGATGGCGGTGGCGTTCCTGCTGGTCCGGCTGCCCGAGGAGATGGACCGGGTCGACGACGACGTGGACCCGGACCGGCTGGCGCGTCGCTGCCAGGGCACCCCGCTCGGGTCCAGCGCTGCCGAGGTGTTCGGGTCCGCGGACCCGGGCGAGCTGGAACATATCGTGGAGGTCACCGGCCTGCAGAAGTGGAACCTCGTGCTGGTGCTGCTCGTCTCCCAGGCGGTGCAGGTGCTGCTGCTCTCGGTGGCGGTGCTGGTGTTCTTCCTGGTCTTCGGCAGCGTGGTGATGCAGCCCGACGTGGTCGGCTCCTGGCTCGGCCGCGACGTCTCGAACGTGACCGGCCCGCTGGTCAAGGTTTCGGTCTTCCTGGCCGGGTTCTCCGGGCTCTACTTCACGGTGTACGCCGTCACCGACGAGACCTACCGGCAGCAGTTCTTCACCTCCGTCACGCGCGAGCTCGAGCGGGCGGTCGCCGTACGCGCGGTCTACCGCACCTTGCGTCGGTGACCCTGCCCGACGCGGCCCGCGCCTGGGTGCAGGACGTGGTGGGCTCCGCGGTGGTGACGGCCACCCGGCTGACCGGCGGTGTCGCGTCGCGGATGCTGCTCCTGGGCACCGCGCGCGGCCAGGAGGTCGTGCTGCGGCAGCTGGTCGACGACCCCTGGCGCCGGCACGCCGTGCAGCTGCTGACCCGGGAACGCGACGTCCAGGAGCAGCTCGACGGCACGGCCGTGCCGGTCCCGCGGCCGCTCGGCCTGGACGCCGACGGCGCGCGGACGGGCGACCCGAGCCTGCTGATGACGCGTGTGCCCGGGGCGATCGACCTCTGCGACGCCGGACCGTCCCGGCTGCACGGGCTGGCCGGGCTGCTCGTGCACGTCCACCGGGTGCGACCGTCCGCGGGCCGCTGGCCACGGGAGTACCAGTCGTGGGCGGGGGAGGCCAAGCGGACCGTCCCGCCGTGGGCCGGGGACGACGCGGCGTACGAGGAGGCCTTCGCCCGGCTGCGCGAGCCGGCTCCGGCCTACGAGCCGACCTTCCTGCACCGCGACTTCCACCCCGGCAACGTGCTCTGGCAGGACGGCCGGGTCAGCGGGCTGGTCGACTGGGTGGAGACCTCGACCGGTCCGGCCGACCTCGACGTCGCGCACTGCATGTCGCACCTGGCCGGCCTGCACGGCGTCGACGCGGCGCTCGCCTTCCGGCGGGCGTACGTCGACCAGGGCGGCCTGCTCGACCGGGACGCCGACGCCGCGAGGTACTGGCAGCTGCTCGACCTGGTCGCCTTCCTGCCGGACCCGTCCGGTCGCGAGGGCGGCGCCGCCCGCGTCACGGCCGAGCAGACCTGGGCAGCGCACGGCCGCGGCGACCTCACCGTCGAGGTCACCCGGCGTCGCCGCGACGAGCTGATGCGCGCCGTCCTGGCCTGCTGACCGGCGCCGAACCCGGTCAACGCGGAGAGCCGCCGCTCCCCGGGGATCTCACCCGGGGGGAGCGACGGCTCTCGGTGCTGCAGGCGAGACCTGGACGTCAGGCGTCGAGGTCCTTCTCGACCAGCGCGGCGATCGTGTCGACCGCGGCCTGGTCCTCACCGGCCACCTCGACCGTGTCGCCGCACGCGGCGCCGAGCGTCATGATCAGCAGCGACGAGGCGGCGTCGACCGGCTCCTCGCCGGGGACCGCGAGGGTGACCTCGGAGTCCAGGTCGCCGGCCGCCTCGGAGATGATCGCGGCGGGGCGGGCGTGCAGGCCGACGGAGGATCCGACGGTGACGGTCTTGGTGGGCATGTGGGTGCTCCTTCGGTTGTGTGCAGACAGTGTCTCGGGACTCAGACGGAGTAGGACAGCTCCTCGATCTCCTCCTTGCTCTCCGTCAACGTCTTCAGGATGATCACGCTGGCGCAGGCGACCGCCATTCCGGCGCCCAGGGCGATCACGAACGAGAGCAGGTGGCCGACCGCGAAGAACACGAAGATCCCGCCGTGGGGCGCCCGCAGGGTCACGTCGAGCGCCATCGAGAGACCGCCGGTCACGGCGCTGCCCAGCATGATCGACGGGATCACCCGCAGCGGGTCGGCCGCCGCGAACGGGATCGCACCCTCGGTGATGAACGACGCGCCGAGCAGCCATGCCGCCTTGCCGTTCTCACGCTCGCCCGGGGTGAACAGCTGCGGTCGGAGCACGGTGGCCAGGGCCAGCGCCAGCGGAGGCACCATGCCGGCCAGCATCACCGCGGCCATCACCTTCAGCTGCGGAGGGTTCCCGGTCGCCGTGGCCACAGCGGCCAGACCCGTCGTGGCGAACAGGTACGCCGTCTTGTTCAGCGGGCCGCCCATGTCGAAGGCCATCATGAGGCCGAGGACGACGCCGAGCAGGATGGCCTGTCCGCCGCTGTTCAGGTCGTTGAGCGCCTTGGTGAGGCCGTCCATCAGGGCGCCGAGCGGCTTGCCGAGGACGATGATCATGATCGCGCCGGAGATCATCGTGGCCAGCAGCGGGATGACCACGACAGGCATCAGGCCACGGGCCCAGGTGGGCACCTTCCAGGTCGAGATCCAGTGCGCCATCAGGCCGGCGATCACGCCGCCGACGATGCCGCCGAGGAAGCCGGACTGCAGGGTGCCCGCGGCGATGGCACCCATCACGAAGCCCGGTGCGATGCCGGGCCGGTCGGCGATCGCGAAGGCGATGTAGCCGGCCAGGGCGGGCACGAGGAAGCTGAACGCCGTGCTACCGATCGTGAAGAACACGGCGCCGATGTAGGCGAAGAAGGGACTGCCGAAGAGTGCGTGGTCGAGGTTGAGCTTGTTGACGTCCGGCAGGTTGAACAGGGTGTTGGTGGTGGCGACGTCGTTGCCGGGACCGACGATCTCGTACCCGCCGAGCAGGAACGACAGGGCGATCAGCAGACCACCGGCGGCGACGAACGGGATCATGTACGACACGCCGGTCATCAGCACCCGACGGATCTTCAGGCCCCAGGACTCCTCGAGGGCGCTGCTCGGGCGAGCGTCGGCCCCGGCACCGCCGGAGAGTCCTTCGACGCGCGGCGCGTTCGGGTCGTCGACCAGCCGCAGCGCCTCGGCGATCATCGCGTCCGAGTCGTCGATGGCCCGCTTCACCCCGGAGGCGACCAGCGGCTTGCCGGCGAACCGGTACCGGTCACGCACCCCGACGTCGACGGCGAAGATGGCGGCCGACGCCTCGGCGATGGTCTCGTGCGGCAGGGGCGTGGAGCCCGCCGACCCCTGCGTCTCGACGGCGATGTCGATGCCGGCACGCGCGGCGGCCGCCTCGAGAGCCTCGGCAGCCATGTAGGTGTGCGCGATACCGGTCGGGCAGGCCGTGACGGCAACGAGCGAGCGGCGGGCCGCGGGCGCGGCCGGGGCCGGCTCGGTCGCCACCGGGGTGGTGGCGGCCGAGGCCGCGGCGGGAGCGGCGGCAGCGACGGCGGGCTTCGCGGGGGCGGCCGACGCGGCCGGCAGGCTGACCACCCCGTTCACGAGGTCGACCACGTCCTGCGGGGTGCCCGCCTCACGCAGGCCGCCGGTGAACTCCTTCTTCACCAGGGCCCGGGCCAGCTGGGTGAGCACCTTCAGGTGCGTCGCGTCGCCACCCGCGGGTGCCGCGATCAGGAACGCCAGGTCGGCCGGGCCGTCCTTGGCGCCGAAGTCGGTGCCGGGGGAGAGCCGGGCGAACGCCAACGTGGGTACGTCGACGTGCTCGGTGCGGCAGTGCGGGATCGCGATGCCGCCCGGCAGACCGGTGGGGGAGGTGGCTTCCCGGGCCAGCGCGTCCTCCGCGAGCCCGTCGGGGTTGCGGGTACGTCCTGCCTCGGCGACCTGCGCCGCGAGGGCACGGATCACCTCGGTCTTGTCGCTGCCGAGGGACACGTCCAGGCGGACGAGCTCCGGTGTGATCATCGACTCGGATCCGGATGTGTCGGTCATCGCTTCCTCAGTTCTCTGTGTGGACAGCCGGGATGGTGGAGGTGCTGGCGGCGAGCTCGCGGACCTCGACGAGCTCGGGGCGTGTGTGGTCGGGCGTGGGGATCGTGGTGCCGGGAAGACCTGCGGCGGCGCTGCCGTAGGCCACCGCGAGACGGAGCCGCTCGGCGGGTGCTGCTCCGCGCAGCGCCCCGAGCAGGTAGCCGAACAGGCTCGAGTCACCGGCGCCGACGGTGCTGACCACGGTGGTCGGCGGCGGCGTGGCGTGCCAGGCGCCCTCGGCGGTGACGAGTACGGCGCCGGAGGCGCCCAGCGTGGCGAGGACCGCCTCGACACCGCGCGAGACGAGCACCGCCCCTGCGTGCGCCGCAGCGGCCGGGTCGGCCTCGATGGCGTCGGGGTCGCCGCCGGTCAGGGAGGCGAGCTCCTCGCCGTTGGGCTTCATCAGGTGCGGGGCGTGCTGCTCGAGGCCGGCGGCCAGTGCCACGAGCGGGGCACCGGACGTGTCGACGGCGACCTTCGCGGGGGTGGCGCGCAGGGCGCCGACCAGCTCGGCGTACCAGGTCTCCGGCGCGCCGGGCGGCAGCGAGCCGGCGAGCACCACCCAGGACGCCTGCTGCGCCCGGTGCGTGACGGCCGAGAAGAGCCGGTCCAGGTCGGCCCGGGTGACGACTGCGCCGGGGGTGTTGATCTTGGTGGTGGTGCCGTCCGGCTCGGTGAGGGTGAGGTTCACCCGGACGTCGCCGGCGGGCTGCTCGGGCCGGCAGTCGATGCCGTCGCGCAGCAGCTCGACGACGAACGGGTCGTCCTTGTGGGCGGGGAGCACGGCGATCGTCGGCACACCCGCGGCGACGGCGGCCCGGGAGATGTTCACACCCTTCCCACCGGCCTGCGCGGTCACCGACTCGGCCCGCAGCACGGCGCCGCGGACCAGCTCGCCGGCCAGCGAGACCGTGCGGTCGATGCTCGGGTTGGGGGTCAGCGTGACGATCATGCGACCACGACCTCGACGTCGTGACGCTCGAGCGCGGCCCGGTCGGCCGGGTCGATGCCGGAGTCGGTGACGACCACGTCGATGTCGCCGATCTCGGCGAAACGCACCATGTGCTCCTGGCCGATCTTGGAGGAGTCGACCAGCACGACGACCTGGTGGGCGCCGGCCACCATCGCCCGCTTGGCAGCGGCCTCGTCGTGGTCGGGAGTGCTCAGGCCGTGGCCGTCGGAGAGCCCGTTGGTGCCGACGAAGGCGACGTCCGCGCGCAGCAGGTGGAGCGCCTCGACGGTGTCCTCGCCGACCGCGGCGTGCGTGGTCGGCCGGACCCGGCCCGGCAGCAGGTGCAGGTTCACGCTGGGGGACCCGGCGAGCCGGGCGGCGATCGGCACCGCGTTGGTGATGACCGTGAGCTGGACGTCGCGGGGCAACATCATCGCGAGCCGGGCGGTCGTGGTGCCCGCGTCGAGCAGCACGCTGCCGCCGGTGGCCGGGAGCAGCTCGACCGCCTTCTTCGCGATCCGGTCCTTCTCGTCGGCGTGCGCGAGATCGCGGTCGCCCACCTTCGCCTCGAGCGCCGTCAGCGCCGCCGCGGGGACGGCGCCGCCGTGCACCCGGCGCAGGATGCCGGCGCGCTCGAGGGCCGAGAGATCGCGACGCACCGTCTCGGTGGTGACGGCGTACTCTGCTGCCAGGGCGTTCACCGACAGTCGCCCGCGCTCGGCGACCAGATCGGCAATGGCCTGCTGGCGTTCCTCGGCGTACACCCGACCTCCTGTGGGTCTGTGGGAAATAAACTTTGTACCTGTTGTTTTACGCCCGAATCTGTTGACTGTCAAGAGGCGCCCGGCTTATTGTGTGAGGTATGACACAGACCTCTTCCGGCTCGGTCCACACCCTGACCCTGCGCGGCACCCCGGTCGTCCCCGGTGTCGCCTACGCCCCCGCGGTGGTCGCCACCGTGTCGGTCTCGCCCTCGGCCGTCGCCGCCTTCGAGCAGGCCGGCCTCCCGGACACCGACGCTGCGCTGGCGGCGTACGACGCCGCGGTGGCCGCCACCGCCGAGGGGCTCGCGGCCCGCGCGGCGCGGGTCAGCGGAGCCGCGGCCGAGGTGCTCACCGCGACCGCCGGCCTGGCCCGCGACAAGGGGCTGCGTGCCTCGGTCAAGAAGCGGCTGGCGGCCGGTGACTCGCTGCTGACCGCGCTGGGGGCGGCCGTCGAGCAGTTCGCGGGCATCTTCACGCAGATGGGCGGCCTGATGGCCGAGCGGGTGACCGACCTGCGCGACATCGAGCGCCGGGTCACCGCCCGCCTCGTCGGTGAGCCCGAGCCCGGCGTCCCCGTGCCCGACCGGCCCTCCGTGCTGATCGCCGAGGACCTCGCGCCCGCCGACACCGCCGGCCTCGACGCCGCCACCGTGGTCGCGTTGCTGACCGAGAAGGGCGGGCCGACCAGCCACACCGCGATCATCGCCCGGCAGCTCGGGATCCCTTGTGTGGTGGGCGTCTCCGGTCTGCTGGAGGTGCGCGACGGCACCGCGCTGCTGGTGGACGGTACGACGGGCGAGGTCACGGTCGAGCCGGAGGCAGAGGTGGCGACCCGTCTGGTCGCGGAGTCGAACGCCGCCCGCGCCGCCCTGGAGCAGTGGACCGGTCCCGGCCGCACGGCCGACGGCACCCCGGTCAAGCTGCTGGCCAACGTGGCCGACGGGCCCTCGGCGAGCTCGGCGGCCGCCGGCCCCGTCGAGGGCGTCGGGCTGTTCCGCACCGAGCTGTGCTTCCTCAACCGCAAGGACGAGCCCAGCGTCGAGGAGCAGGCCGACATCTACGCCGGTGTGCTCGGGCCCTTCGGCGACGACCGCTACGTCGTCGTACGCACCCTGGACGCGGGCTCCGACAAGCCGATCAAGTTCGCCACCCACGAGGGGGAGGAGAACCCCGCCCTCGGTGTGCGCGGCCTGCGGCTCTCCTTCGGCAACCCCGGCCTGATGGAGCGGCAGCTGGACGGAATCGCCGCGGCCGTGGCGCGGACCGGCACCGAGACCTGGGTGATGGCGCCGATGGTGGCGACCGTCGCGGAGGCCGCCGAGTTCGCCGCCCAGGTCCGGGCGCACGGGCTCAAGGCCGGCGTGATGGTGGAGATCCCGAGCGCGGCACTGCTCGCGCACCAGATGCTCGAGGTCGTGGACTTCCTCTCGATCGGCACCAACGACCTGACGCAGTACACGATGGCCGCGGACCGGATGGCCACCGACCTCGCGCACCTGACCGACGCGTGGCAGCCGGCCGTGCTGCAGCTGATCGCGATCACCGCCGAGGCCGGCAAGCGGGCCGGCAAGCCGGTCGGCGTCTGCGGCGAGGCAGCCGCCGACCCGATGCTGGCGACCGCCCTGGTCGGCATGGGGATCACGTCGCTGTCGATGGCACTGGCCGCCGTACGTCCGGTCGGTGCCCAGCTCGCCGCGGTGACCATGGACGTCTGCGAGCACGCCGCCGAGGCCGCGCTGGCTGCCGTGGACCCGATGGCTGCCCGCGACGCCGTCCGCGCCCTCCTCACCGCCCGTTGAGAAGGCAGTTCCTTCCCGTCGAAGCGCCAGTTCCTTCCCGGTGAGAGGTCAGTTCTTCACCCGGCCCGGAAAGCAACTGCCTTCTCGCAGGGGAACAACTGGCTTCTCAACGGAGGGGGAGGGGAGTGACGGTGACCGGGACGCCGGAGAGCACGGCGTTGCCGCTGACGTCGAGGACGGAGGGGTCGGTCAGGTCGTTCATCGAGACGCCGGGCAGCTCGACGGCCCGGGCGAGCCGGACTCCGGGCCGACGGTGCCCGTAGCCGTGCGGCAGGCTCACCACGCCCGGCATCATGTCCTCGCTCGCCTGCACCTCGACCTCCACCGCGCCGACCGCTGACGCGACGCGTACGACGGCCCCGTCGGCGATGCCGCGGCAGGCCAGGTCGTCGGGGTGCATGAAGAGCTGGTGGCGGGCCCGCCCCTTGGTGAGCCGCGCGGTGTTGTGCATCCAGGAGTTGTTGTCGCGCTGGTGCCGCCGGCCGACGAGCAGCAGCCCGTCCGCCGGGGGCGAGTGCTGCTCGAGCCGGGCCAGGTCGTCGAGCACCTGCTGCGGTGCCGCGACGACCCGCTTGCCGGGCGTCATCAGCCGCTCGGGCAGGCACGGCTCCAGCGGCCCGAGGTCCACCGGCCCGGACCGCAGCTTCCGCACCGACAGCCGCGCCCTGTCCGTGCGCAGCAGCAGGTCGATCGTGCGGGTCGGGGACGTCCGCATCCGGGCGCTCTGCATCAGCCGGCGCTTCAACGGCTTGCGGGAGCCGAGCAGTCGGCCGGTGCGCAGCACGATCTCGCGGTAGATCTCCCAGTCGTGCATCGCCCCCTTCGGCTTGTCGAACAGGGCCGGGGTGAACCGCGCCGTGTTGCGCACCGCGAGGGTGTGGAACACCAGGTCGTAGTGGTCCCGCTCGAGCGCCGACGTCGGCGGCAGGATCACGTCCGCGTGCCGGGTCGTCTCGTTGAGGTAGATGTCGACGGCGGCCACGAAGTCCAGCCCCGAGATCGCCTCACCGAGCCGCTTGCCGTCCGGGGTGGACGAGACCGGGTTGCCGGCGACCGTGAGCAGTGCCTTCACCTGCGCCTCGCCGGGCGCGAGGATCTCGTCGGCCAGCGTCGCGACAGGCAGCTCGCCGCCGAACTCCGGCAGCCCGCGGACCCGGCTGCGCCACACGTCGTGGTGGCCGCGACCGATCAGCCCTCGCCCGACGGCGTCGATCGCCGGCCGGGTCAGCATCGTGCCGCCGGGACGGTCGAGGTTCCCGGTCACCAGGTTGAGCAGCTGCACCGCCCACGTCGCGACCAGCCCGAACTCCTGCGTGGACACCCCGACCCGGCCGTAGACCGCCGCCGACCCGGCCGCCGCCAGGTCCCGCGCCAGCCGCCGTACGACGTCCGCGTCGACGCCGGACGCCGCCTCGGCCCGCTCCGGGGTGAACGGCCGCACCGCCTCGCGCACCGCGTCGAGCCCGTCGACGTACGACGGGGGAGCGGTGAGGTCCTCCTCGAAGAGCACGTGCAGCATCGCCAGCAGCACGAACGCGTCGGCGCCCGGCCGGACGAAGTGGTGCTCGTGCGCGGCCTTCGCGGTCTCGGTGCGCCGCGGGTCGACCACGACCATCCGGCCGCCCCGGGCCTTCAGGGCGCGCAGCCGCGCCGGGAAGTCCGGCACCGTCATCAGGCTGCCGTTGGACGCCATCGGGTTCGCGCCGAACACCAGGAAGTGCTGGGTGCGGTCGATGTCCGGGACCGGCAGCAGCAGCTGGTGGCCGTACATCAGGTAGGCCAGCATCTGCGCGGGCAGCTGGTCGACCGACGTGGCGCTGTACTTGTTGCGGGTCCGGAACGACTTCACCATCGCCGTGCCGTGCGTCATCGAGCCGAGGCTGTGCACGTTGGGGTTGCCGAGGTAGACCGCCAACGCGTCGCGCCCGTGCTCGTTCACGGCCTTCGCGATGTTCGTGGCGACCAGGTCGAGCGCCTCGTCCCAGCCGATCTCGACCCACGTGTCTGCGCTCGTCGAGCCGGTCGAGACCCGACGGACCGGGCGGCGCAACCGGTCGGGGTCCTCGTGGACGTCCTGCAGTGCGACGGCCTTGGGGCAGATGTGCCCGCGCGACAGCGGGTCGTCGGGGTTGCCGCGCACGTCGGTGATCCGCGGCCCCTCGGAGGAGGGCTCGAGCGTGAACACCAGCCCGCAGATCGCCTCGCACAGGTTGCACACGCCGAGCCGGGTGGTCTGCCGCTGCTCCATCCGGGCACCCTCTCACGATCCGTCCGCGACGCCCCGAGGTGACCGCCGTCGGGATCGCCGGCCAACCGGGACGGGAGATGCCGGTGTGTCGCTGTCGGTGGTACTGCGCATGCCGCACTACTGTTCTTTGCATGGACTCCACCCAGCTCCTCAAGGGAGTGCTCGACCTGGCGGTGCTCGCCGTGGTCGACGACGAGGACGGCTACGGCTACGACGTCGTCCGGCGGTTGCGGGCCGGAGGGCTCGACGACGTCGGGGACGCGTCGGTCTACGGGACGCTGCGACGGCTCTACGCCCACGGCGCGCTCACGTCCTACGTGGTGCCCTCCGACGAGGGGCCGCACCGCAAGTACTACGGCATCACCGCGACCGGCAGGTCGCAGCTCAAGCAGCAGCGCGAGGACTGGGACCGGTTCTCGCGCACCGTCAGCGCGCTGCTCGACCAGCAGCACACCCAGCCGATCAGCAACGGGGGCAACCGATGAACGACACGAGGAACCTCACGGCGCGGCCGGACGTGACCGCATTCGTGGCCCGGGTCCGCAGCCACCTCGGGGACCTCTCCGAGGAGGAGCGCGAGGAGCTGGTCGGCGGTCTCGAGGCCGACCTGTCCGAGCGTCTCGCGGACGGGGAGGCCGAGCTCGGCGACCCCGCGACGTACGCCGCCGAGCTGCGGGCCGCGGCCGGGCTCGACGGCCGGGTGCGCGGGAGGCAGCCCCGGAACGTCCGCCGGCTGCTGAGGGCGGACGTGACCGCCGGGCTCGACCGGCTCGGGGCCGGGTGGGAGCGCCTGATGGCCACCCATCCGTGGCTGACGTGGTCGTGGGACGTCGCACAGGTGATGCGCCCGGCCTGGTGGGTGCTGCGTGCGTGGGTTGCCGTGCAGCTGCTCGACTGGGTGGCCGGCCCCACCGAGTACCTCACCGTCGTGCCGAGTCTCGGCGTGTCGCTGCTCGGGCCGGTCCTCCTGCTGGTCGCGGTCGTGCTCAGCGTCCAGCTCGGGCGCGGACGGCTCTGGCCGGCGACCCGCCTGCCGCGGTCGTGGCCACGGGAGGCGCTGCTCGCGCTGAACACCGTCGCGGTGGCGGCCGGGCTCATGGTCTGGGGCCAGTTCCCCGACGCGTGGTCCGCGCACGCCCTCTCCAACGGCCAGATCTACAGCGACGGGCGCGAGCACTTCGGGCCGGGGCTGCGCACCGACAACCACTACGTCCGCAACGTCTTCGCCTACGACGCGACCGGCAAGCCGCTGACCGGGGTGCAGCTGTACGACGAGCAGGGCCGGCCCCTCGGCGTGACCGAGGACCGTTACTACGGCTCCTACCGGCTCGTGGGCTCGCGGGTGCAGACCTACTCGTGGCTGAACGGGGTGCAGCCGCTGTGGAACGTCTTTCCCCTCCCGGTGCGCGAGCAGCGCGGCGACCGCAGGCCCCGGGACGCCTGGACGTCGACGAACCCGCCGGCCGTCCCCACGGCCCCGCTGGCCGTCGTGCCCCCGGCGTCCCTGCCGACCGCTACGCCGCAGGCGGCCGGCCCGACCCCGTCGGGCAGCCCGAGCGCGGGCCCGTCGGCCGATTCGGAGAAAACCGCGGCGCGTTGATAGTCTGGGACGGTTGCCCGAGCGAGAGCGCGGGCAGAAGTCAACGCCGTGCAACGGCCGCGGATCGAGAGTGCCCGGGTGAACAGGCCCCGGCGCGCCGCGCAACGACATGAACCGAGAGGAGCTGCGCGTGGCCACTGGTACCGACGCGGAGACCAAGAAGAAGATCATCGCTGAGTACGGCACCTCCGAGGGCGACACCGGCTCGCCCGAGGTCCAGGTCGCCCTGCTGACGCACCGCATCAGCCACCTGACCGAGCACCTGAAGGAGCACAAGCACGACCACCACAGCCGTCGTGGTCTGCTCCTCCTGGTCGGTCAGCGTCGTCGCCTTCTGAACTACATGCAGAAGGAAGACATCAACCGTTACCGCTCGATCATCGAGCGGCTCGGCCTGCGCCGATGAGCTTCGACAGGAGCGGCTTCTCCGCACGGGGAGCCGCTCCTGTCGTATCCGGACCCACTAGGGTCTGCCACAACTGAACAGAGATCCACTCACAGGAGCGACCGCGGACGTCTGGCCCGGTCCTCGGTAGTGGCCTTCGGGTTTCGACCGGCTCAACCAGCCGTTGACCCGCGGGCCTCGATCGAAGACCGGCCCCTTGCCCCCAGCGGCAACACCACGTGCGCCACATGCACCACGTGGGCACACAGGCGCCCCCGCGTGTTCGCTCCCCACCACTGGAACAACACCAGGAAAGGGGAACCCCATGGAGGGACCCGAGATCCACGCCGTCGAGACCGTGATCGACAACGGCAAGTTCGGCACCCGCACCGTCAAGTTCGAGAGCGGCTTCCTCGCTCGGCAGGCCGCCGGTTCGGTGACCGCCTACCTCGACGACGAGACGATGCTCCTGTCGGCCACCACGGCCGGCAAGCACCCCAAGGAACACTTCGACTTCTTCCCGCTCACCATCGACGTGGAGGAGCGGATGTACGCCGCGGGCCGGATCCCCGGCTCGTTCTTCCGGCGTGAGGGCCGGCCGGGCGAGGACGCGATCCTCACCTGCCGCCTGATCGACCGCCCGCTGCGCCCGACCTTCAAGAAGGGCCTGCGCAACGAGGTCCAGGTCGTCATCACCGTGATGGCGCTCGAGCCGGACACCCCGTACGACGTCCTCGCGATCAACGCCGCGTCGATGTCCACCCAGCTCTCCGGCCTGCCGTTCTCCGGCCCGGTCGGCGGCACCCGCGTCGCGCTCATCGAAGGCCAGTGGGTCGCGTTCCCGACGCACAGCCAGCTCGAGGACGCCGTGTTCGACATGGTCGTCGCGGGCCGGGTGACCGACTCCGGTGACGTCGCGATCATGATGGTCGAGGCCGAGTCCACCGAGAAGACGTGGGAGCTCGTGCAGTCCGGCGTCCAGGCGCCGACCGAGGAGATCGTGGCCGGTGGCCTCGACGCCGCCAAGCCCTTCATCAAGCAGCTGTGCGAGGCGCAGGTCGAGCTGGCCAAGCAGGCCGCGAAGCCGATCAAGGACTTCCCGATCTTCCTCGACTACGAGGACGACGCCTACGCCGCCGTCGAGGCTGCCGCCCAGGCCGAGCTCGCCCCCGCGCTCACCATCGCGGGCAAGCAGGAGCGCGAGGCCAAGATGGACGAGATCAAGGACGCCGTGCTGGCGAAGCTGGGCTCGGACTTCGAGGGTCGCGAGAAGGAGCTCGGCGCCGCGTTCCGGTCGCTGACCAAGAAGCTGGTCCGCGAGCGCGTGCTGCGCGACAAGGTCCGTATCGACGGCCGTGGCCTCACCGACATCCGGACGCTGTCCGCCGAGGTCGGCGTGGTCCCGCGGGTGCACGGCTCGGCGCTGTTCGAGCGCGGTGAGACCCAGATCCTGGGCGTCACCACGCTGAACATGCTGACCATGGAGCAGAAGCTCGACACCCTCTCGCCGGAGAAGACGCGTCGCTACCTGCACAACTACAACTTCCCGCCGTACTCCACCGGTGAGACCGGTCGGGTCGGCTCGCCGAAGCGTCGCGAGATCGGCCACGGCGCCCTGGCCGGCCGGGCCCTGGTGCCCGTGCTGCCGTCGCGCGAGGAGTTCCCGTACGCGATCCGTCAGGTCTCCGAGGCGATGGGCTCCAACGGCTCCACGTCGATGGGCTCGGTCTGCGCCTCGACCCTGTCGCTGCTCCAGGCCGGTGTGCCGCTGAAGGCACCCGTCGCGGGCATCGCGATGGGCCTCATCTCCGGTGAGGTCGACGGCGAGACGCAGTACGTCGCGCTGACCGACATCCTCGGCGCCGAGGACGCGTTCGGCGACATGGACTTCAAGGTCGCCGGTACGCCGGAGTTCGTCACCGCGCTCCAGCTCGACACCAAGCTCGACGGCATCCCGGCCGAGGTCCTCGCTGCGGCGCTGACCCAGGCCAAGGACGCCCGCATGTCGATCCTCGAGGTGATGAACGAGGCGATCAGCGCTCCGGAGGAGATGTCGCTGCACGCCCCGCGGATCATCACGGTGAAGGTGCCCGTCGACAAGATCGGCGAGGTGATCGGTCCCAAGGGCAAGGTCATCAACCAGATCCAGGACGACACCGGCGCCCAGATCAGCATCGAGGACGACGGCACGATCTACATCGGTGCGACCAACGGCGAGTCCGCCGAGGCGGCTCGCTCGATCATCAACGGCATCGCGAACCCGACGATGCCCGAGGTGGGCGAGCGTTACCTCGGCACGGTCGTCAAGACGACGAACTTCGGTGCGTTCATCTCGCTGCTCCCGGGCAAGGACGGGCTGCTGCACATCAGCAAGCTGCGCGGCCTCGCCGGTGGCAAGCGGGTCGAGAACGTCGAGGACGTCGTCTCGGTGGGTCAGAAGATCCAGGTCGAGATCGGTGAGATCGACGACCGCGGCAAGCTCTCGCTGATCCCGGTGCTCGACGAGTCGGCCGAGTCCACCGAGTCGTCGGAGTCCGCCGAGTAAGTGGCGACGCCGGCAGCACAGCAGAAGCCCGGCACGACCCGCACCCTCCTGTCCGACCAGGACGGGGGAGCACTGGTACGACGTACCGTGCTCCCCGGGGGGCTGCGGGTCGTGACCGAGGCGATGCCCGGCGTCCGGTCCGCCTCCATCGGGGTGTGGGTCGGCGTCGGGTCCCGGGACGAGTCCCCGGGTCTCTCGGGTGCCTCGCACTTCCTCGAGCACCTGCTCTTCAAGGGCACCCCTCACCGGTCGGCGCTCGACATCTCCGTCGAGCTCGACGAGGTCGGGGGCGAGTTCAACGCCTTCACCGCGAAGGAGTACACCTGCTTCCACGCGCGGGTGCTCGACGAGGACCTGCCGCTCGCGGTGGACGTCCTCGGCGACATGATCACCTCCTCGACGATCAGCCCCGAGGACGTGGAGGCCGAGCGTGAGGTGATCCTCGACGAGATCGCCATGCACGACGACGACCCCGACGACGTGGTCAGCAACGTCTACGCCGAGAAGGCGTGGGGCTCCACGCCGCTCGGCCGCCCGATCGCGGGCACCGTGCAGTCGATCCGGGCGCTGACGCGTGCGCAGATCCTGCGCTACTACCGCTCGCGCTACGTCCCGGAGAACATGGTGATCGCGGTCGCCGGCAACGTCGACCACGCGTCCGTCGTACGCCAGGTGCGTCGCGCCTTCTCCCGCTCCAACTTCCTGGTCGACACCCTGGTGCGGCCGCTGCCCGTACGCCGTGGCGAGCGTGCCCGGCGTACGTCGACCGGCGACGTCGTCGTGACCCGCCCGTTCGAGCAGGTCAACCTCGTGCTCGGCGTCAACGGGCTGGTGCGCACCGACGACCGTCGCTACGCGCTCGGGGTGCTCAACGCGGCCCTCGGCGGAGGCACCTCTTCCCGGCTGTTCCAGGAGGTCCGTGAGCACCGCGGGCTGGCCTACTCGGTCTACTCCTACGCCTCGCACTATGCCGACGCCGGGACCTTCGCGGTCGCGGTGGGCTGTCTGCCGTCCAAGGTCGGCGACGTGCTCGGCGTGGTGCGCGACGAGCTCGGCCGGCTCTGCGACAAGGGCATCTCCGAGCAGGAGCTGCAGCGCGGCAAGGGTCAGCTGCGGGGCGGTCTCGTGCTGGCCCTGGAGGACTCCGGCTCCCGGATGTCCCGGATCGCCAAGGCGGAGCTGCTCTACGACGAGCTGCCCAGCATCGACGAGGTGCTGCGCCGGGTCGAGGACGTCACGCTCGACGACGTGAACACGCTGGCCCGCAACCTGTTCCGCCAGGGCCAGACCCTGGCGGTGGTCGGGCCGTTCGACGCGCTGCCGGGCTGAGCCCGACCGTCGCGGTCAGTTCTCCGGAGGAGTCCGGGGCAGGACGTGCGCGACCTCGCAGTACGGCTCGCCGTCCGCCGACTCCACCGTCGCGGCGTGCACCTCGACCGGGATCGGGCGGCCGTCGGCGTGCAGGTACCGCTTCAGCACCCGGTGCCGGGTCACGCTCCCGGCGCGGGCCTCGGCGCGGTTGGTCTCGTCGGTGCTGACGTCGTCGGGGTGGGTGATGTCGGCGATGCTCAGCTCCAGGAGCTCCGACGGGGACCGTCCGAGCAGCTCGGCCAGCGCGGGGTTGACCCGCAGCAGCCGGCCGTCGAGGTCGTTGAGCGCGATGCCGATCGGGGCGCCGCTGAACGCGCTGCGGAACAGCTCCTCGCTGTCCGCCAGGGCCTTGTCGCGCAGCACGGCCGTGGTGACGTCGGAGAGCACGCAGAGCACCTCGCGTACGTCGCCCGACTCGTCGTGCAGCGGCTGCACCACGCCGCGCAGCCAGCGCTGGCCGCCCTCCTTGTGGGAGAGGCACAGGGTCACCGGGCCCTCACCGTGCCCGAGACCGAGCAGCTCGTGCAGGGGCCGGCCGACCAGCTCCGACGGCATCCGTCCGAGGATGCGGCGAGCCGACGCGGAGACGAAGGTGACCCGGCGGTCGCGCCCTGCGGTGACGACGAGGTCGTCGTTCCCGCTCAGTGCGACCGGTGGGGTCACGGTGGCGTCCAGCCACGGGGGCACCGGGCTGGAGACGGCCCACGGCCGGTCCGGCTCCGGGGGTGCGGACGGCCGCCCGAACAGCCAGCCCTGCCCGGTGTCGCAGCCCATCGACACCAGCTGCTGGGCCTGGTCGACGGTCTCGATGCCCTCGGCGCACACCCGGAGCCCCAGGCTGTGCGCTGCATCGACGACCAGCTGCACCAGAACCGCCTCCTGGGCCTCGGCTGCCACGTCCCGGATCAGGGACCGGTCGATCTTCACGGTGTGCAGGGGCAGGCGTCGCAGCAGGGTCAGCGAGGAGTGCCCGGTGCCGAAGTCGTCGAGGGCGAGCTGGACCCCGAGGTCGCGCAGCCGCCGCAGGCTCGCCGCTGCGTCCTCGACGTCGACGACCATCGCGGTCTCGGTGATCTCCAGGCACAGCCGGTGCGCGGGCAGACCGCTCCTCGCCAGCGCGGCCTGCACGTCCGTCACGAAGGAGGGCTCGCGCAGCTGGACCGGTGAGACGTTCACCGACATCACCGGTGGCTCGTCGGGGCCGTCCGACCACTCCGCGGCGCGACGGCAGGCGTGGTCGAGCACCCAGCGGCCGAGCTCGACGATCAGCCCGGTGTCCTCGGCCACGGGGATGAACTCGTCGGGCGGGACGCTGCCCAGCTCGGCGTCGTCCCAGCGGGCCAGGGCCTCGACCCCGCCCATCCGGCCGCTCGAGAGGTCCACGACGGGTTGGTAGAGCAGGTGGAGGCGACCTTCGACGACCGCTCGACGCAGCCGTCGCTCCAGTGTTGCTTGCCCCACCGCCGACTCCGAGTCCTTCGCGCTGTGCACGAGCCTTCCACGGCGCCGCGAACGGGCGGCGCGCCCGACATGGAGGCTCACGGCACCAGCATGGTGCAGCGGGGCGTCGTACATCTGCCGTTTGCGGTTTTTGTTCGGTCAGCGGTGAGGAGACCGGCGGTCTATCCGGTCAGGGTGAGGTAGGTCCCGGCGCATGCGATCGCCCAGAGCACGCTCGCGAACGTGCCGATGATGAACCGCTCGGCCACGCCGCCGGAGGCGGCCGGGTGCTCGGCGTCCTGCGGGCCCCGCAGCTCGGAGTAGCGGCCCAACCCCTTGAGGGCGAGCACCACCGCGAGCCCCTCCGGCCAGCCCGCGACCAGTGTGGCGAAGACCGCGCACCGCTCGAACACCCCGATCCAGGCGCCCCCGCGGAGCACCTCGCCGGCCCGGTCCATCGAGTCGGGGCGGCTGCTGCCGCTGTCCACCAGCCACAGCACCGTCGCGGTCACCGGGCCTCCCGCGAGCACGGCGACCAGGAACAGGTCCACCAGCACGGTGCGGGCCAGCACCGAGGTCTCCCCGGCGACCGTGCCGCCGACGATGCCGATCAGCCCGAGCATGGCCAGGGCTCCCGCGGTCACGAAGGCGCCGACCCGCTGGGGGACGCTGCGGCCGGAGCAGGCCAGGGCCACGACCGCGGCGAGCACGAGCACCGCGACGAGCAGCACGACGGCGACGGTCATCGGTGGTCCTCCTCTCTTTCGGACAGCATCTCGGACAGCAGCTGGGTCGCCAGCCGACGGGCGCGGGCCTCGTCGACGAGGCCGGCGGTATGGGCTCGCTGGGTGACCGCGGACTGGCTGACCCCGAGCCGGCGTCCCGCCTCGGCGTGGGAGAGCCCGGCGCCGAGCGCGTCGTGGACCTCCCAGCCACCGGGGGTGCGTCGTTCGAGGAGCCCGGCCCACAACCACAGCACGGTCTCCAGCTGCTCGGCACGGTAGTCGTCGGCACCGACAACCGCGAGACGGTGCGGGGTCGTCTTGGCCCGGGTGACCGCCTCCCGGGCGTCCAGGTACGCCGGTCCGCGTCCGGCCCGTGTGTCGGCGGGCAGCGGTTCGTCGACCGGGCCGACGCCGACCCCGATCGACCAGCCGCCGGTGCGCAGGATGGCCCCGACCACCTCGACCGCGGTCTCGGCGTCGTCGAGCACCGCCTGCACCTCGTCGCCCACCGTGCGCTGGAACGGGCGCAGGATCCCCTTCGACGTACCCGGCGTCGCCGCCAGCAGGGCGAGCAGGTCGGGGACCGCGTCGGTGTTCGACCGGCTGGCGCGCTGGTCAACGGTGAGCACCACGGGCACGGTGCGGCTCCTTCGATCAGGTCCAGGACTGATATCGACCTACATTAGCTCATGGACTTATGTGGGGCCAGATCAGGAGCAAGCCTGATCACGCGCCCGCGCGGAAGACGCCTCGGGGCAGCCACTAGGTTGGGCGGGTGAGCGAAGAGCAGATGAAGGTCGGCGTGCTGGGTGCCCGCGGCAAGGTCGGTGCCGAGGTCTGCCGCGCGGTCGAGGCCGCCGACGACCTGGAGCTGGTCGCGCGGGTGGACACCGGCGCGGGCGACGACTCGCTCGACGACCTGGTCGGGGCCGGGGCCCAGGCGGTCGTCGACTTCACCCACCCCGACGTGGTGATGGGCAACCTGGAGTTCTGCATCGGTCACGGCATCCACGCCGTGGTCGGCACCACCGGCTTCGACGACGACCGTCTCGCCCAGGTGCGCACCTGGCTGGACGCAGCACCCGGCACCGGCGTGCTGGTCGCCCCCAACTTCTCCATCGGCGCGATCTTGATGATGCGCTTCGCCGCGGAGGCGGCCCCGTTCTACGAGTCGGTGGAGATCGTCGAGCTGCACCATCCCGACAAGGCGGACGCCCCGTCCGGCACGGCACGGCGTACGGCGTCCCTGGTGGCGGCCGCACGCCGGGCGGCCGGCGCCGGGCCCGTCCCCGACGCCACCTCGACGTCCCTCGAGGGGGCCCGGGGCGCCGACGTCGAGGGCATCCGGGTGCACGGCCTGCGCATCCGCGGGCTGGTCGCGCACCAGGAGGTGATCCTGGGCGGCGAGGGGGAGACCCTGACCATCCGCCACGATTCGCTGGACCGGGTGTCGTTCACGCCCGGGGTGCTGCTCGGCCTGCGCTCGATCGCCGGGGCCCCGGGACTGACCGTCGGCCTCGAGCCGTTCATGGGCCTGGGCTGAGGACCCGGTGCGGACCAAGGCCACCGTCGCGGTGATGGTGCTGGTCGTGGCGTTCTACGCCGCGCTCATCGGGTTCAAGGGCCTCGGTCTGCTCGGCAGCGGGTCCGCCGTCGGGGTGGTCCTCGGCATCGCGCTGCTGGTGCTTCCGCTGCTCGGGCTGCTGCTGGTGTGGCGCGAGGTCGAGTTCGGCCGCCGCACCTCCGTGCTGGCCGCCGCGCTGGAGGCCGAGGGCGGGCTGCCGGTCGACGACCTGCCGCGCCGTCCGTCGGGAAGGGTCGACCGGGCGGCCGCGGACGCGCAGTTCCAGCAGATGCGCGAGCAGGCGGAGGCGCAGCCGAACGACTGGCGCACCTGGTTCCGGCTGGCCCTGGCCTACGACGCCGCCGGTGACCGGACGCGTGCCCGTGCGGCCGCCCGGCACGCGCTCTCGCTGCACGGCTGACCAGACGAACACCGGCGCGCAATACTCGGCGTATGAGCCGACCGGAGAGCCAGCGCGTCACCGTCCCGACCGACGCGGGGGAGATGCCCGCGCACCTGTGGGTGCCGGAGTCCGGCACCGGCCCGGGGCTGCTGCTGCTCCAGGAGATCTTCGGGGTCAGCGGCTACATCCAGCGGCGCGGCGCCGACCTGGCCGAGGCCGGCTATGTCGTGCTCGCACCGGAGCTCTACTGGCGGCTGGACGCCGAGGCGCTCGACGAGTCGGCGCCGGGGGCCATCGAGGAGGCCATGGGTCGCGTGCAGCGGCTGGAGTGGGACACCACGGTGAAGGACGCGGTGTCCGCGCTGCGGTACCTGCGGGGGCGTGCGGAGGTGCGCGGAGGCACCGGCGTGATCGGGTTCTGCTTCGGCGGCGGCCTGGGGTTCAACGTGGCGGCGGTCGAGGACCCCGACGTGCTGGTCAGCTACTACGGCTCGGCGATCCCCGACCTTCTCGACCTCGCGCCGGACGTGACCGCGCCGAGCCTGCACCACTTCGGGCTCTCCGACTCCTACATCGACCGGGCCACCGTCGACCGGATCCGGGCGGCGGTGACGAGCGAGAACACCGATGCCGTGGTGGAGACCTACGCCGGCGCCGACCACGCCTTCGACAACTCCGACTTCGTGCTGCACCACCCCGAGGCCTCGGCGCTCGCCTGGCAGCGCACCCTCGCGTTCCTCGACCGTGAGCTGCCGGCGCGATGACCGTCCGACGGAGGTGCAGGGCGCCTCAGCGGTGCCAAGCTGGCCCCACCTCACCATTCCAAGTGCTCCCGCTGGTCGGGGAGGCTGGCCCGGGCAACCCGTGTGGACGTGCTCGCTCGCAGTCTCGGAGAAAGGTGCTTCCTCCATGCGTAGGACACTAGGACTCAGCTCAGCAGCCCTGGCGGCCGCCACCCTGGCCGCCGGCGCCGCCGTCGGCGCCGTCGCCCCTGCCGCGAACGGAGCCGGCAGCGGGTTCACCCGTCCGGTCGCCTCCGACGGCGCACTGGCGCGCGCCGCGCTGACGGCGGTCGCGGCCCACCCGCAGGCCGTCCGCCTCGGCGCCCGGCAGGCGTTCACGGTCACCGGCGCGCTCGTCGACCCCGACGGCACCAGCCACGTGCGGATGGCGCGCAGCTACCGCGCCCTGCCGGTCGTCGGCGGCGACCTGGTGGTGCACCAGTCCGCGAGCGGCGCGTGGCGGGGGCGCAGCCAGACCCTGGCCGAGCCGCTGGCACTCGCGGTCACACCCACCGTCTCGAAGAGCGCGGCGGCGGCAGCAGCAATGGCACCGAGCGGGATGACCCGCGCGATCACCGGCGCCGAGGTGGCCTCCTCCCGGCTGGTGGTGGACGCCACCGGTGCCACCCCGCGGCTCGCCTACGAGGTCGTCACCGTCGGCACCCAGAAGGACGGCACGCCGAGCCGGCTGGCGTCCTACGTCGACGCCCGCACCGGCCGGGTGCTCCGGGCCGAGCAGCAGATCGAGACCGTGGGCGGCTCCGGTCAGTCCCTGTACGAGGGCAGGGTCCCCCTGCAGCTGACGCGGTTCCGGGCGACCTACCGGCTCAAGGACCCGACCCGCGGCAACAGCTACACCACCGACATGCGCAACACGGCGGACAGCAGTGCCTGTCAGCTGCTCGGCACCGGCTGCGCGACCGGGGTGTTGTTCTCCAGTCCCGACACCTCGTTCGGCAACGGCACCACCAGCAGTCGCGAGTCCGCCGCGGTCGACGCGCAGTACGGCCTGAACAGGACCTGGGACTACTACAAGTTCGTGCACGGCCGGAGGGGCATCCTCGGCAACGGCGCCGGGTCCTTCAACCGGGTGCACTACGGCCAGAGCTACGTCAACGCCTTCTGGGACCGCGGCAGGATGACGTACGGCGACGGTGACGGCACCAACTACGGCCCGTTCACCTCGCTCGACGTGGCCGGACACGAGATGACGCACGGCGTCACCGAGAGCACCGCCAAGCTGGTCTACTCCGGTGAGTCCGGCGGGCTCAACGAGGCCACCTCGGACATCTTCGGCAGCGCTGTGGAGTTCTACGCCAACAACCCGAACGACCCGGGCGACTACATGATCGGCGAGCAGTTCGACCTCGTGAAGCACCAGGGCTTCCGACGCATGGACAAGCCCTCGAGCGACGGCAGCTCCGCCGACTGCTGGACCTCGGCGGTCGGCCTGCTGGACCCGCACTACTCCTCGGGGGTCGGCAACCACTTCTTCTACCTGCTCGCCGAGGGCTCCGGGGCCAAGACGCTGAACGGCGTCTCGTACGACTCGTCCACCTGCGACGGCTCCGACGTCACCGGCATCGGGCGCGACGCCGGCGCCAAGATCTGGTACCGCGCGCTGACCGTCTACATGACCTCCTCCACGGACTACCACGGCGCCCGTACGGCGTCGCTGAACGCCGCGAGGGACCTGTACGGCGCAGGCAGCACGCAGTACAACGCCGTCAACGCGGCCTGGGCCGCCGTCGACGTCAGCTGACCGGCCCGCACCCCGCCCTGCCGCCCTCCCGCGACGTCCCGTGGGGGAGGGCGGCAGTCGGCTGTGCACCGTCGGCGGGCTGCGGCACACTGCTGGGCATGACCGACGCCGTGCCCGCGAACTTCACCATCGTCACCCTCGGAGTGGCCGACCTCGAGCGTGCGGCGCGCTTCTACCGGGACCTGGGCTGGGAGCAGCGCGGAGACCTCGCGGACGGGATCACCTGGTTCCGGACCTCCGGCAGCTGGGTCGGGCTCTTCGGTCACGAGGCCCTGGCCGAGGACGCCCACCTGGAGGCCACACCCCCGGGCGAGCTGCCCGCCTACCGCGCGATCACGCTGGCGCTCAACCTCCCGTCGCGGGACGCGGTGGACCGGGCGTTCGCCCGGGTCCAGGAGGTCGGCGGCCGGGTCGTGAAGGCCGCCGGGGCCACCCCGTGGGGCGGCTACTCCGGCTACTTCGCGGACCCCGACGGCCACCTGTGGGAGATCGCGCATGCGCCGGGCTTCCCCATCGACGAGCACGGGCGTATCGACATCGGCGGCTGACTCACTCCGGCGGGAGGCCCTTGCCGCGCCGCTCGTACAGCGCCAGCACGGTCTCCCGAGGGATCACACCGCAACGTTCCGCCCACGCGTCGTACCTCCGGGCCAGGTCGGCGACCACGTCCGGGTTCGCGGACGCGAGGTCGTGCGCCTCTGCCCGGTCGGACTCGATCGCGTAGAGCTCCCAGCCGCCGTCGTGCTTGCGGACCAGCTTCCAGGGGCCGGACCGGACGGCGGAGTTGCCCTCGTGCTCCCAGAACAGGTCGGTCGCGGGCACTCCGGCACCGTTCAGGGCGGCCAGCATGCTGCGGCCCTCGGCGGGCGGCACCGCGACGTCGCCCCGGGTGCTCGGGTACGACGCACCGGCCGCGTCGAGCAGGGTCGGCAGCACGTCGACGAGCTGGAACGGCTCCCGGTGCAGCGTGCCACCCTCGGCGTCCAGCCCGCGCGGCCACCGGGCCACCAGGGGAGTGGCGATGCCACCCTCGTGGACCCAGTGCTTGTACTCGCGGAACGGCGTGTTCGACAGGTGCGCCCAGGACCGGCCGTAGGACTGGTAGGTCGCCTCGCTGCCCGGCATCAGCCCGGGGACGTTGCCGGGGACGACCGGCTCGCCCTCGCGGGTGGTCTCCTTCATCGGCACGAACGCGGTGACGAACTCCTTGACCGAGTCCGGTGGCATCTCCTCGGCGCAGCCGCCGTTGTCGGACAGGAACACCACCAGGGTGTTGTCGAGCCGACCGAGCCGCTCGAGGGTGTCGAGCACCCGCCCGATGCCCTGGTCCATCCGGTCCACCTGCGCGGCGTACACCTCCATCCGGCGCGCGTCCCAATCCGGGTCCGGGGCGTCGGCCCAGGCGGGCACCCGCGGGTCGCGCTCCGCGAGCTCGGTGCCGTCCTCGACGATCCCCTCCTTGACCAGCCGGGCCAGCCGCTGCTCGCGCAGCGCGTCCCAGCCGGCGTCGAAGCGTCCGGCGTACCGCGCGATGTCGGACTCGTGTGCGTGCAGCGGCCAGTGCGGCGCGGTGTAGGCGAGGTAGAGGAAGAACGGGTCGTCGGCCTTCTCCGCGTCGTGCTCCTCGATGAAGGAGACCGCGTTGTCGCTGATCGCGTCGGTGTAGAACCAGCCGGGCCGCTCGGCCTCCTCCTCGATGTTGGTCTCGTCGCGCATCAGCGTGCGTGGCCGGTAGAAGCTTCCCGCGCCCTCGAGCGTGCCGAAGAACCGGTCGAAGCCGCGCCGGGTGGGCCAGCTGGGGTTGGGGTTCTCCATGTCGGAGGACAGGTGCCACTTGCCGGAGAGGTACGTCGCGTAGCCGGCCGCCCCGAGCGCCTCCGGCACCGTCACGCACTCCTCGGTCAGGTCCCCGGGGTAGCCGTCCGGGGTGTCGTCGAAGTTCAGGATGCCGACCCCGACCTGGTGCGGGTGCAGCCCGGTCATCAGCGACGCACGCGACGGGCTGCAGCGTGCGGTGTTGTAGAACTGCGTGAGCCGGACGCCCTCGCGGGCGAGGCGGTCGATGTTGGGCGTCTCGATCTCGCCGCCGTAGCAGCCGATGTCGGAGAACCCCATGTCGTCGGCCAGCACCAGGACGATGTCCGGCCGGCCGTCGCGGCCCGCGCTCACACGGTCACCGTCTCGGCTGCCGGTGCGGCGGTCGACGTCTCGTGCGCCCGCAGGTCCCGCCGGAACGTCTCCGGCAGGAACACCAGCGACACCAGGGTGATCAGGGCCATCGCCACCACGTAGGTCGCGACCGGCCAGGAGGCGTTGTCGTACTTCTGCACCAGCAGCGTGCAGATGATCGGCGCGATCGCGCCCGAGGGCAGCACGCCGAGCTGGTAGACCGTGGACATCCCGCTGTAGCGGACCCGGGTCGGGAACAGCTCGGCGAACAGGGCGCCCTCGGCCCCGAACATCGTGCAGGCCGCGAAGCCCCAGCCGACGACCACGGCGACCGTGATCAGCGCCGCGTTCTCGGTGTCGAACAACGCGAAGATCGGGAACGCGCTGACCGCGGCGAGCGCGGCTCCGGCCATGAACACCGGGCGGCGGCCGATCCGGTCCGACAGCCTCGCGGCGCCGAGGATCACGAAGAACCCGACGACGGCGGCGACCAGCAGGGCGTTGAGGGCGACGGTGTTCTTCAGGCTGAGCACGGTCACGACGTACGTCACGAGGAACGCGTTGTAGACGTTGAAGGTGACCGACTCGCTGATCCGGGCACCCATGGCCAGCAGGGTGACCTTGGGGTGGCGGCGGACCACCTCGAGCAGCGGGATGCGGGCTCGGGCGTCGTGCTCGACGAGCTCCTTGAACGCCGGCGGCTCGGCGATCCGCAGCCGGATGAACAGCCCGACCGCGACCAGCACGATGCTGGCCAGGAACGGGATCCGCCAGGCCCCGCCGATCAGCGCGTCCTCGCCGAGCAGGCCCAGCGCCTTGACCGCGCCGGTCGAGAGCAGCAGGCCGATCGGGACGCCGAGCTGCGGCCAGCTGGAGTACCAGCCGCGCCTCTGCTCCGGCGCGTGCTCGACGCACAGCAGCACCGCGCCGCCCCACTCGCCGCCGAGGCCGATGCCCTGCAGCATCCGCAGGGCCACCAGGAGCAGGGGAGCGGCCACACCGATCGAGTCGTACGACGGCAGCAGGCCCATCGCGAACGTGGACAGGCCCATGATCATCATCGTCACGACGAGCATCGGCTTGCGGCCGAGGCGGTCGCCCAGGTGGCCGAACAGCACCCCGCCGATCGGGCGGGTGACGAACCCGGCGGCGAAGGTGGTGAATGCGGCGAGCGTCCCGGTGAGCGGGTCGAACTTCGGGAAGAACTCGGCGTTGAACACCAGCGCCGCCATCGTCCCGTACAGGAAGAAGTCGTACCACTCGACGACCGAGCCGATCAGGCTGGCCGAGGCGATCTGCCGGATCGAGGCCTCGTTGCCGGGTTCGACCGTGGCGACGGCTCTCTTCATCGTGTTCCTCCAGGGAAGTCCAGGGCGACTGCTAATGTCCCGATATATGGGACATCAGTGCGTCATTCGGGACACCAGAGTGGCCTGTGCCGGCCGTCACGTCAAATACCATCGACCTACTCGACTTTGGCGTGTCGCGGGAGCCGGTCGATGAGCGAGACGCTGCGCCGCGCCGTACACACCCTCGACACCCTCGCCCGGGCCGAGACCGACCTGTCCATCCGGGAGATCGCCGAGTCGGCGGAGGTGTCCAAGAGCGCCGTCCAGCGCCTGCTGAGCTCGCTCGTCGAGACCGGCCTCGCCGTGCAGGACCCCGCGACGCGGAGGTACGGCCTGGGGCCGCGCACGCTGGTCCTGGGTACGGCGTACCAGCGGCGGATCGACCTGCGCTCGGTGGCGCTGCCGCACATGTCCCGGCTGCGGGACCTGACCGGGGAGACCGTCGGCCTCTCGGTGCGGGTGGGGGACGAGCTGCTGCACGTCGAGCAGGTCGAGAGCTCGTCCGCGCTGCGCCGGTCGTTCGAGATCGGGCGCACGCTGCCGCTGTGGTGCGGCGCGCCGAGCCGGCTGTTCCTCGCCGACCTGGCCGACGACGAGCGGGAGGCGGTCGTGCGCAGCCGGCGGTCCTCGGCCGTCACGCCGGCCGACCCGCCGACCGCGGACGAGCTGCTCGCCTCGGTGCACGAGTGTCGGGAGCGCGGCTTCGCGCTCGCCTTCGGCGAGACCCTGGCGGGCGTGAACACCGTCGCCGCCGCGCTGCACGGCGCCGACGGCCGGGTCGCGGCGACGCTCTCGATCACCGGGCCGTCGACCAGGCTCGACGAGGAGGCCCTGCTCCGGTGGGTGCCGCTGCTGCTGGAGACAGGTTCGACGGTCAGCGCCCTGCTCGGCCACCGGCCGTAGGGCGGTTCGGTCAGCGCGCGGGGCGGCGGGTCGCTCCGGGTGGGCGGTGTCGTCCAGGGGTCCTCGGGCCAGGCGTGCTTGGGGTAGCGCCCCCTCAGCTCGGCGCGGACCTGCGGGTAGCCCGAGCTCCAGAAGGACTCGAGGTCGGCGGTGACGGCCGCGGGCCGGCGCGCGGGGGAGAGCAGGTGCAGCAGCAGCGGCACCCGTCCCTCTGCCAGGCTCGGCGCCGAACGCCACCCGAACACCTCCTGGATCCGCACTGCCAGGACGGGTTGCTCTCCGCCGTAGTCGACCCGGACCTCGCCACCACTCGGCACCCGGACCCGCACGGGCGCCAGCTCGTCCAGCCGGCCCGCGTCGGGCCAGGGCAGCAGCCGGCGCAGCGCCGAGAGGACGTCGACCCGCCGGAAGTCGCCGGAGCCGCGGATCCGGGACAGGTCGGGACCCAGCCAGGACTCCACGTCCGTCAGCAGTGCCTCGTCCGACACGTCCGGCCACGGTGCCCCCAGCGCTCGGTGCAGGAAGGCCAGCCGTGCCCGGAGGGTGGTGGCCGCCTCGGTCCACGGAAGCAGGGACAGTCCCTCCAGGCGCAGACCCTCCCTGAGGGCGGCGGCCACCCGGGCGGGCGAGGGGTCTGCCAGGCCTGCCGACGCCAGCTCGATCGCGCCCAGCCAGGTGGTTCGTCGAGCCAGCACGCGTCCGCCGGACCAGCTGACCTGCTCGTCCTCGTGCCACAGGGCCGAGGCCGCCTCCAGCGCGAGGTCCTCCTCGAGAGGGGCGGCCGACCGGATGGTGGCGTCCCGCATCCCCGGCCGGCGGTCCGCGTCGGCGACCGCGAGCCAGGACTGGCCGCCCAGCGACGGCTCCCCGGCGGCGAAGCCGGCACCGGTCCCCGAGGCCATCAGGTACGCCGTCGACCCCGGTCGACGCCGGGCGACGCGCTCCGGATGGGCCAGCGCGACGACCAGGCCCACCGCGAGGTCGTCGCTCAGGAACCGCTCTCCGCCCCGCGATCGGGTCGCTGCCGGCAACGAGCCCTGCAGCTGCTTCGCGACGGACGCCCAGCTCGTCGTGTCCGGCCCCGCGCGACGCATCGCGCGCAGCGCCGCGACCAGGTCACCGCCAGGCGCCCGGACGTCCTCGGACAGCAGCGCGACGACCTCGGCGGCCCGACGAGCGCCCACGAGGTCCGCGCCGTCGATCAGGGCCCTGGCCAGCCGGGGGTCCGTCGCGACGCGTGCGATCGCCCGTCCGCGGGAGGTGACGGTGCCGTCGTCGGCGACGGCGCCGAGGCTCGTCAGGGTGGCCCGGGCGGCCGTCATGGCGCCGGCCGGAGGCGGGTCCATCAGCGCGAGCTGTGCGCCGTCCGGGCTTCCCCAGAGGGCCAGCTCGAGGGCGAAGGCGGTGAGGTCCGCGGTGGCGATCTCGGGTTCGGGGTGGAGCGCGAGGTGTGCGTGCTCCGCCTGCGCCCAGCACCGGTAGACGGCGCCGGGCCCCTCGCGCCCGGCGCGCCCGGCGCGTTGCTCGGCGGCGGCCCGGCTGACGCTGATCGTGACGAGTCCGGCGAGGCCCCGCCGGTGGTCGGTGCGGGGCTGACGGGACAGCCCCGCATCGACGACGGTGCGCACGCCCGGCACCGTGAGGGAGGACTCGGCCACCGCAGTGGACACCACCACCCGGCGACGAGGCCCCGGGGTGAGCGCCAGGTCCTGCTCGCGGTGCGGCAGCCGTCCGTGCAACGCGCGCACGTCGGCCTCCACACCGCCCAGGCGTCGTACCGTGCCGACGATCTCGGCGACCCCGGGCACGAAGACCAGGACGTCGCCCGCCTGCTCGACCAGCGCGCGACGGGTGCACGCGGCCACGTGGTCGAGGAACGCCGGTGTCACGCCACGATCGTCGGCGCGTCTGGCTCCGGGCGGCAGGGGGCACCACACCTCCTCCACCGGGTGCAGGGATCCCAGCACCTCGACGACCGGAGCGGGCGTCGCGCCTCCGAGCAGCCCAGCAGTGCGGCGGGCCTCGACCGTCGCGGACATCGCGACCACCATCAGGTCCTCACGCAGGTGCTCGCGTACGTCGACGAGCAGCGCGAGCGTCAGGTCGGCGTCCAGCTGCCGCTCGTGGACCTCGTCGAGAACCACGGCGGCGACTCCGGGCAGGTCCGGGTCGCGTTGCATCCGTCGCAGCAGCACCCCGGTGGTCACGAACTCGATCAGGGTCGATGCGCTGGTGCGTCGCTCGCCGCGCACGGAGTACCCCACGGTCTGTCCCACCGGTTGCCCGAGCAGGCCGGCCACCCGTCGGGCGGCGGCCCGGGCGGCGATGCGCCGCGGCTGCGTGACGACGACCCGCCCGTCCACCAGTGCGGCCACAGCCGGTGGCACCAAGGAGGTCTTCCCGGTCCCGGGCGGAGCCTGGACGACCGCGGTGCCGCGCGAGCGCAGGGCTGCCGCGACGTCGGCCAGCCCGTCGACCACGGGCAGGCTCGGTGGGTCCGCGAGCAGTCGCTGGATCGCGTCGTCGGGCACGAGTGAAGTGTGCCCCGGTCAGCTCGCGAAGCCGTCGGCGGTCGCACCCGCCGCGCCGGCGTCCAGCCCCAGGAAGCGGCGTACCGGCTCGAGGCCCTCGACGTGCAGGTCGTGGTCGTGCCGGACCAGCGCGTCCCGGGTCAGCCGCAGGGACTGCAGGGTGGTGAGCTCGTCGGGTCGCCGCTCCTGGCGGAACCGTCCGTTGGGGGCGTAGCCGACCTTGGTGCTCACCGCCAGGGACACGGGGTTGTCCTCGAAGGCGCCGGAGGTGACCTCGTCGGCGTCGAGGTGGTCGAAGACGAACGTGCACAGGGTCTGGCGCATGAAGGTGCCGATGCCCCGACCCTGGTGGGTGCGCCCGAGCCAGGAGCCGGTCTCGCCGCTACGGGTGACGAGGTAGGCCCGCGTCGAGAAGCCCTGCACGCCGACCACCTCGCCGTCCCAGCGGGCGACGAAGTCGACGGTCCAGCGCGTCGGATCCAGCTCGGCGCGGGTGCGCCAGTAGTAGGCGGCCATGTTGCGGGGGAGCCGGTCCGGGGCTGCGTCGGTCCACGGGAACATGAACGGCATCGTCTCCGGCGCGTGGATGCCGGCCCGGGCGAGGTCCGCGAGCACCGGGATGTCGGGGTCGGACACCGGACGCAGCTCGAGGGGCCCGGCGGTGATCCGCAGACCGAACAGCGGCCAGACCTCCGCCAGCGTGCTCGGTGGCGTCTCGTCCATGTCGTGTCCCCTCTCGCTGCCGCACGTCCGGTGTCACAGGGTAGAGGCTGCGTGTCAGCCCCAGAGGAGTCGCACGAGTGCTGCCGACAGCGCGGCGGCGAACACCACGACGATGAAGGGGGCGCGCAGGAGCAGCATCGCCACCGCGACCCCGAGGCCGACGACGCGGGCGTCGATGACGAGGTCGGGGCCGTCGGCGAACACCTGCACGCCGATCAGCGCGGCGAGCAGGGCGACGGGCAGCAAGTCGGCCACGCGCTCCACCACGGGGTGCTCGAGCACCTTAGGCGGGACGGAGAGCCCGGCGATCTTGAGCAGGTAGCAGCCCAGACCGGCGAGCAGGACGGCGGTCCAGATCATGGGTGGTGCCCTCCGCCCGGCAGGTCGTCGCGGCTGGGGATCTCCGTTTCGTCGATCGCATGGCTGAGCACGCCCGCGACCAGGGCGACCGCGGCAGCCGCGAGGACGGGTACGCCGGCGGGGGTGACCGGGACCAGGCCGAGGGCGAGGGCGACCGCCACGAGGGCCACCACCCGGTTCAGCCAGTTGGACAGTCGCGGCCACAGCAGCGCGAGGAACGCAGCGCCCACGGCGGCGTCGAGGCCGTAGGTGCGCGGGTCGCCCAGCGCCGTACCGGCCACCGCTCCACCGAAGGTCGCGAGGTTCCAGAACACGAACACGGCGACGCCGGTGGACAGGAAGCCGACCCGCGCCGCGCGGGTGGTCTCCCGGTTGATCGACATCGCCGTCGACTCGTCGATGAGGAGGTGCGAGGCGGTGGCCCGCCGCCAGCCGCGCCAGTCGAGCAGCGGGGCGAGGCGCAGCCCGTACAGGGTGTTGCGGCTCCCGAGCAGCAGGGCCGTCAGCGCACCGGAGACCGGTGCGCCGCCGGAGGCGATGACCCCGACGAGGGCGAACTGCGAGGCGCCGGTGAACACCAGCAGGGACAGCGCGCAGGTCTGGAGGACGCTGAGACCGGCGGCCACGGACACGGCCCCGAAGGAGATGCCGTAGGTGCCGGTGGCGACGCCGACGGCCAGGCCGTCCCGGATGATCGCGGAGCGTGCGGCCCCGGCAAGGTCGTCCTGCGGTTCGCTCACCGCTCCACGATAGGTGCGGTCAGCGGGTGCGGCGGGTGCGGGCGGCCGGCGGGTGGTCGTGCCCGTCGTGCAGCAGGAGGACCACGACGACACAGCCGAGGGCCGCGCCGATCCCGGCGCCGGCCGTCGCGATCAGCGGGACCGGGAGGGTGAACGCGAGCCAGGCGCCGAGGCCGATGCAGGCGAGGAGGGCCAGGGCGCAGACGACCCAGCGGTGAAGAGGGGGGAGCGGACCCAGCACGAGCCCTCCAAGGTCGAGTCCGAGAGGTGGCCCGCCTGCTTGAGCCCCGTCACCGTTCACCTGGGTAGACGAACGGCGCCGCGATGTGGTTGCCCCGGCCCGCAGATTCCAAACCTGCAGTCCGGTCAGCCGACGTCGGTGAGGTCGGTGTGCAGGCGCACCTGCTTGACCCGGACGGACCCGTCGCCGTGCAGGTCGAGCTCACGGTGCGCGCCGTCCGGTGCCCAGCCGGCCTCGGTGAGGAACGCCCGGCGTACGTCGTCCGCGGCGTTCAGCCACACCACGGCAGTGGTGAACCGGTCCGCACGCAGGGTGTCGGCGCAGGCCTGCACCAGTCGGGAGCCGTGCCCGTGCCGGGTCTGCTCGGGGTCCACGGTCAGCTCGGAGACCTCGCCGTGGGCGATCGGGTCGACGTCGGGGTCGGAGGCCGGGCCGGTGACGGCGAAGCCGCGGATCGTGTTGCGCTCCAGGGCGACGAGCACCCGGTTGCGGGCGTCCCGCGGGCTGTTCAGCGACGTCTGCCAGGCGGCCGCGAACTCCGCCGGGTCCAGGGAGTCGAGCACCTCGGCGGGCAGCAGGTCGACGTACTCCTGTCGCCAGGCCCGGACCTGCACCGCGGCGATCCCGGCGGCGTCGTCGGCCCAGCCGACCCGGACGGAGACGTCGGCGGTAGGCCCGCCCGGGTGGTCGGAGTGGTCGTGGCTCGTCATGGGCCCAGTCTCCCAGGCGGCTCGATGTTACAGACCACCCGCAGATGTGCGGTCAAGGTGTAACAGATGCCTGGTAGGATGAAGTCATGTACGGCAACGACTTCGTCCCGCCCGAGGCCGGCACGGCGACCCCGCCGCCTCCCGCCACGATCGAGCCCGGTCTGGAGGACTTCTGGCGCATCGTCGGCGAGGACGGCCGCATCGAGCCCCGCGACGTGATGCCCGAGGACTACCGCAGGTCCCTGGTCCGGCAGATCGCCCAGCACGCGCACTCCGAGATCATCGGCATGCAGCCCGAGGGGGCGTGGATCAGCCGTGCGCCGAGCCTGCGCCGCAAGGCGATCCTGATGGCCAAGGTGCAGGACGAGGCCGGGCACGGGCTCTACCTGTACGCCGCCGCCGAGACGCTCGGCGTGGACCGCGCGGACCTGCTCGACATGCTGCACGACGGCCGGCAGAAGTACTCCTCGATCTTCAACTACCCGACGCTGACCTGGGCCGACATCGGCACCATCGGCTGGCTCGTCGACGGTGCCGCGATCGTCAACCAGGTGCCGCTGTGCCGCTGCTCCTACGGGCCCTACGCCCGCGCGATGATCCGGGTCTGCAAGGAGGAGTCCTTCCATCAGCGACAGGGCTTCGAGGCGCTCTACGCGCTGTCGCACGGCACCGAGGCGCAGCGGGAGATGGCCCAGGACGCGGTGAACCGCTGGTGGTGGCCGAGCCTGATGATGTTCGGACCGCACGACTCGGAGTCGACCCACTCGGAGAAGTCGATGGCGTGGGGGGTGAAGCGCTTCTCCAACGACGACCTGCGGCAGCGGTTCGTCGACATGACCGTGCCGCAGGCCGAGGCCCTCGGGCTGACGCTGCCCGACCCGGACCTGCGGTGGAACGACGAGCGGGGGCACTACGACTTCGGGGAGATCGACTTCACCGAGCTGTTCGAGGTGATCAAGGGCAACGGCCCGTGCAACAAGGAGCGGATGGCGCACCGGCGCGGCGCGCACGAGGACGGCGCCTGGGTGCGTGAGGCGGCGTCGGCGTACGCCGACAAGCAGGCGGCCCGTCGTACGGCAGGTGCCGCATGAGCGCCCGCAGGGACTGGCCGCTGTTCGAGGTGTTCGTCCGGAGCCGGCGCGGGCTCTCGCACGTGCACGTCGGCTCGCTGCACGCGCCGGACGCGGAGATGGCGCTGCGCAACGCCCGCGACCTCTACACCCGCCGACAGGAGGGCGTGTCGCTGTGGGTGGTCGAGGCGTCCGCGATCACGGCGTCCAGCCCGGAGGAGAAGGACGCGTTCTTCGACCCGGCCGGCGACAAGATCTACCGGCACCCGACGTTCTACGACATTCCCGAGGGGGTCGATCACCTGTGACGCCGAGCCCCGCCGACACGTCGGCCTACGTGCTGTCGCTCGCCGACGACGCCCTGATCGCGGCGCAGCGGATGGGGGAGTGGATCGCGGCGTCCCCGCAGATCGAGGAGGACGTCGCGCTCGGCAACCTCGCGCTCGACCTGCTCGGTCAGGCCCGGTCGCTGCTCACCTACGCCGGCTCGCTGATGGACCCGGTGCGCACCGAGGACGACCTGGCCTACCTGCGCGGCGCCGCCGAGTTCCGCAACGTGCACCTGGTGGAGCGGGAGCGTGGAGACTTCGGCGTCGCGACGGCCCGGCTGCTGGTCCTCTCGACGTACCTCTGCGAGCTCTACGACCGGCTGCAGCGCTCGACCGACGAGACCCTGGCGGCGATCGCCGCGAAGGCGGTCAAGGAGGTCGACTACCACCGCGACCACGCGACGATGTGGGTGCTGCGCCTCGGCGACGGCACCGACGAGTCGCACCGGCGCATGCAGGCCGCCCTGGACCAGGAGTGGCCGTACGTCGCGGAGCTGTTCGACGGGACGCACGTCGCACCCGCGCTGGTCGAGGCCGGGGTCGCGGTCGACCCGGCGTCGTTGCGGACGGCGTTCGACCGGCGGGTCGCGGACGTGCTCGCCGAGGCGACGCTGACCGTGCCGGAGGTCGCGCCCGCGGAGACCGGTGGCCGGCACGGCGTGCACACCGACGCGATGGCCCCGCTGCTCGAGGACATGCAGGGGCTGGCCCGCGCGCACCCGGGGGCGACGTGGTGACCGCGCCCCGGCTGGGCGAGCCCGTCGAGACCGTCGAGCCAGTCGGGACCACGCGGTCGGCGTGGGACGTCGCCGCGTCGGTGCTCGACCCCGAGGTGCCGGTGCTGACCATCGCCGACCTCGGCATCCTCCGGTCCGTCGACGAGTCCGAGCACGGCGTCACGGTGACCATCACGCCGACGTACTCCGGCTGCCCCGCGATGGACGCGATCCGCGACGACATACTGGCCGAGTTCGCGCGGGCCGGGCGGCACGACGTACGCGTGGAGTTCGTGCTCTCGCCCGCGTGGACCACCGACTGGATGACCGACGAGGGCAAGCACAAGCTCGAGGAGTTCGGCATCGCCCCGCCGGCGCCGCGCTCGGGTCCGGTGTCCCTGACGCTGAGCCTGCGCTGCCCGCAGTGCGGGTCGCCGGACACCCGGGAGCTCAGCCGGTTCGGGTCCACGGCGTGCAAGTCGCTGTGGGTGTGCAACGCCTGCCGGGAGCCCTTCGACCACTTCAAGGCGATCTGACGTGAGCACCAGCCATGCCGTCTTCCACCCGCTGACCGTCGCGGCCATCGAGCCGGTCACCGACGACTCGGTCGCGATCACGTTCGCGGTGCCCGCGGAGCTGCGCGAGGACTACGCGTTCAGCCACGGCCAGCACCTGACCGTCCGCACCGAGCTGGCCGGCGACGACGTACGTCGCAACTACTCGATCTGCTCGCCCGCCTCCTCCGGGGTGCTCCGGGTCGCGGTGAAGCGGCTGCCCGGCGGGGCCTTCTCCGAGCACGCGCTGGACGTGCTGCGGCCCGGTGACGTGCTCGACGTGATGACCCCGACCGGGCGGTTCTTCACCGAGCTCGACCCGACCCACCGCAAGCACTACGTGTGCGTCGCAGCGGGCTCGGGCATCACGCCGATCCTGTCGATCGTGGCCAGCACCCTGGAGGCCGAGCCGCTCTCGACCGTCACGCTGGTCTACGCCAACCGCACCCACCGGACGGTGATGTTCCTCGAGGAGGTCGAGGACCTCAAGGACAGCTACCCCGACCGGTTCCAGCTGCTGCACGTGCTCTCCCGCGAGCCGCAGGAGGTGGAGCTGTTCTCCGGACGGCTCGACGCCGACCGGATGAGCCGGATCCTCGACGGGATCGTGCCCCCGGACACCGTGGACGAGTGGTTCCTGTGCGGGCCGTTCGAGATGGTCTCCGACCTGCGCAAGCTGCTGGTCAGCGAGGGCGTGCCCAAGAAGGCGATCCACGCCGAGGTCTTCCACGTGGAGACGTCGCCCCCGGTCCGTCGTACGGCGCCCGAGACCGCCTCCGTCGACGGGGCGAGCGTGACCATCACCCTGGACGGCCGGAAGTCGTCGTTCAGGCTCGCCACCGACGGCCCGCCGGTCCTCGAGGCGGCGCTGGAGGTGCGTGCCGACGCGCCGTTCGCCTGCAAGGGCGGCGTGTGCGGCACCTGCCGGGCGAAGGTCCTGGAGGGCACCGTCGAGATGGACACCAACTGGGCGCTCGAGCCCGACGAGGTGGACCGCGGTTACGTGCTCACCTGCCAGTCGCACCCGACGTCGGACACGGTCGTCCTCGACTACGACGCCTGAGGAGCTACCGGTCCGACCAGGCGCCGAGCGCGTCGTCGAGCGCCTCGACGAGCCGGCCGAAGCTGCGGTCGACGGACCGGGCCATCGCGAAGCCGCCGGCGTTCTCCAGGGCGACGAAGCCGTGCAGGGTGCTGCGCACGAACCGGGCGGCGTCGACGGCCTCCGGCCCGGTGCCGATGCCGTAGCCCGCGAACACGTCGTCGAGCACGTCGAGCACCTCCTGGCCGGCTGCCGCATGCTCGGTCTCGTCCGGGCGGGCGCGCAGGAGGTACTCGTAGCAGCCGGGGTGCTGCCGGGCGTAGCCCCGGTAGGCCTCGGCGACCGCGGCCAGCGCATCCCCGCGGGCCTTGCCGCTCGCGGCCCTGCGCATCGCGGCGCCGAGGTCCCGCGTGGCCACCAGTGCGAGCCGGGAGTGCAGGTCGTCCAGGCCGCCGACGTGCTTGTAGAGGCTGGGCAGCGCGACCCCGAACCGTTTGGCCAGGGCCGCGAGCGTCAGCGCGGACGCCCCTTCGGCGTCCACGAGCTCGACCGCCCCGGCCACGACGACGTCGGCGGACAGCCCGGCCCTAGGCACCCTCGGTCTCCGCGGCCAGGGACGTGACGACGTCCGCGACCAGGACCGGGACCTGCGTCTGCGGGTAGTGCCCGACTCCGGGCGCCATCACCACGTCCGCGCCGATCCGCTCCGCGATCCAGCCGGCCTCCGCGGCCGGGTCCTTCCAGTCCACGTCGGCGTCGCCCATCACGACCACGGCCGGCGCGTCGACCTGGTCCAGCCGAGCCTCGGCCGGGGCGTGCGAGGTGCGCGACGTGTGCACGAACGCCTTCCAGTGGCCGGGGCGGCGCAGGTTCTCCCGCACGGCAGCCGTGTGCTCGTCGTACCCCTCGGGGCGCTCGCCCGGGGTCCATTTGGGGTAGTAGCTCATGAACGCGGCCGGCCCCCACGGCTTGAGCAGGGCGAGCCGGAAGGCGAGGGTGGCCAGGCGTCCGCCCGGGGGGTTGCGGACGAACGGGCCGAGCAGGGCGAGCCCGCGGACCAGGTCGGGCCGGTCCGCGGCGGCGACCACCGCGGCGCCGGCACCCATCGAGTTGCCGACGAGCAGCGCGGGCCCGCCGAGCTCGTCGACCAGGGCGAGCAGGTCGGAGGCGAGCGCGACGTCGTCGTACGCCGAGAACGTCGCGTCCGAGTCGCCGTGCCCGCGCAGGTCGAGGGTCGCGACCCGGAAGCCGCGGTCCACCAGCAGCGGGACCAGGTGCCGGTACGACGAGCGGAGCTCGCCCATGCCGGGGGAGCAGACGACCAGCGGGCCCGAGCCGGTGACGTCGTAGGCGATGCGGCCCTCGGGTCGCGTGAGGAACTGGCTACTGTCCATAGCCCTAAGGCTAATAATATTAGCCGTTGGGTGTCAAGAGAGCCGTCGACCCGCCCGGACGGTCCGCTCGGTCGGCGGCTCCCGCGACTAGGGTGGTGCCGTGCAGCAGTACCTCGATCTCCTCACCCGGATCCTCGACGACGGGGCGGTGAAGGGTGACCGCACCGGCACCGGCACCCGCAGCGTCTTCGGTCACCAGATGCGGTTCGACCTCGCGGCGGGCTTCCCGCTGGTCACCACCAAGAAGGTCCACACCCGCTCGGTGTTCGCCGAGCTGCTGTGGTTCCTGCGGGGCGACACCAACGTCAAGTGGCTGCAGGACCGCGGCGTGACGATCTGGGACGAGTGGGCTGACGCGAACGGTGACCTCGGGCCGATCTACGGCTACCAGTGGCGCTCCTGGCCGACCCCGGACGGCCGGCACGTCGACCAGATCGCCGAGGTCGTCGAGGGCATCCGGCGCGACCCCGACTCGCGGCGGCACATCGTCTCGGCGTGGAACGTGGCGGACATCCCGCAGATGGCGCTGGCGCCCTGCCACACGATGTTCCAGTTCTACGTCGCCCCGTCCGACTCCGGCGTGGGGCGGCTCTCCTGCCAGCTCTACCAGCGCTCGGCCGACGTCTTCCTCGGTGTGCCGTTCAACATCGCGTCGTACGCCCTGCTCACGCACATGGTCGCGCAGGTCACCGGGCTGGAGCCCGGCGACTTCGTGCACACCCTCGGCGACGCGCACCTCTACAGCAACCACCTCGACCAGGCCCGGCTCCAGCTCACCCGCGAGCCGCGCGCCCTCCCGACGCTGCGGCTGGACCCCTCGGTGACCGAGCTGGACGCGTTCGACCTCGAGCACATCGCGATCGAGGGCTACGACCCGCACCCCGGGATCAAGGCGCCGATCGCCGTATGAGCGACCTCGCTGGAGAGGGCGCGTCGATCGCCGACCCGTCAACAACTGCGCGACACGCCGGCGAGACCGCCGAGTCGGTGACGGGTCGGCGGAAGAGGGTGGTGATGGTCGCGGCGGTGGCGGAGAACGGCGTGATCGGGCAGGGCGGGGACATCCCCTGGAGCATCCCCGAGGACCTCAAGCACTTCCGTGCGACGACCCGCGGCAACACCGTGCTGATGGGCAGGTCGACGTACGACAGCATCGGCCACCCGCTGCCGTACCGGAGCAACGTCGTGGTCACCCGCAACAGCGAGTGGTCGGCCGAGGGCGTGTTCGTCGTGCACTCCGTCGAGGAGGGCGTCGAGCTGGCCCAGGGGTTCGAGGGCGACGTGATGGTGATCGGCGGGGGCCACGTCTACGCAGCGGCGATGCCGCTCGCTGACACCCAGGTGCTCACCGAGGTGCACCAGTCACCGGAGGGCGACACGCACTACCCGGAGTTCGACCGGTCGGAGTGGACCGAGACCCGCCGCGAGGACCGCGAGGGGTTCGACTTCGTGTGGCTGGAGCGCCGGGCCTGAGGCTCAGCCCTCGGTCGCCTCGCGCAGCGGCACGGCGGCGGCCACCTTGCCGAACAGCGCGACGTACGTCGCCCCCGCGATCAGCCCGCCGACCAGTGGCGCCAGCCAGAACACCCACAGCTGGCTGAGCGCCTCGGTCCCGGCAAAGAGGGCCGGACCGGTCGAGCGCGCCGGGTTCACCGAGGTGTTGCTGACCGGGATCGACACCAGGTGGATCAGGGTCAGCGAGAGCCCGATCGTCAGCGGCGCGAAGCCCTTGGGGGCCCGGGTGTCGGTCGCGCCGAGGATCACGTAGAGGAAGAACGCCGTGAGCACGACCTCGGCGACCACCACGGCGAGCAGCGAGTAGCCGCCGGGGGACCGGTCGCCGTACCCGTTGGTGGCGAAGCCGGACTCCTTCGCGCTGAAGCCGGGGACGCCGTTGGCGATCACGAACAGCACCGTGGCGGCGACGGCGGCCGCGACCACCTGGGTCACGACGTACGCCGGGACGTCCCGCCAGGCGAACCTCTTCGCGGTGGCGAGCCCGACGGTGATGGCCGGGTTGAAGTGGCCGCCGCTCACGTGCCCGACGGCGTAGGCCATCGTCACCACGGTCAGACCGAACGCGAGGGCGACGCCGAGGTAGCCGATCCCGACGTCGGGGATGCCGGCCGCCAGGACCGCGCTGCCGCAGCCGCCGAAGACCAGCCAGAAGGTGCCGAAGAACTCCGCGGCGAGCCGCTGGGTGGCCGGGTGAGGGTTGGGCATGGTGGCCTCCTCGGCCGCTTGTGACACACGGGACCGTGTTCCTCCGTCGCAAGGTAAGTGCTCGAACCGGCAGGCACCAGACCCCGAAAGTCCTAGGGTCACTCCCCGCGGCCACGGCCCGGCCGAACCCGATAGCCTGGGCGCATGACGTCCGGCACTCTCCCTCCCGCCCCGTTCGGGCGGGTGCTGACCGCGATGGTCACCCCCTTCGCCGACGACGGGTCCGTCGACCTCGACGCCACCGCCCGGGTCGCCGAGCACCTCGCCGACCACGGCCACGACGGGGTGGTGGTCTCCGGTACGACGGGGGAGTCGCCGACCACCAGCACCGAGGAGGACGGCCGGATCCTGCGGGCCGTGCTCGAGGCCGTCGGTGACCGGGTGCAGGTCGTCGCGGGCGTCGGCACCAACAACACCGCGCACTCGGTGGAGCTCGCCGCGCAGGCCGAGAAGGTCGGCGCGCACGGTGTGCTGCTGGTGACGCCCTACTACAACAAGCCCACCCAGCCGGGTGTGGCCGCGCACTTCGAGGCGGTCGCCAACGCCAGCGGGCTGCCGGTGATGCTCTACGACATCCCGGGCCGCACCGGCGTCACGATCTCCGAGGAGACCTACCGGCGGGTGGCCCGGCACGACCGGGTCGTCGCGGTCAAGGACGCCGTCGGCGACCTGTCCCGCGGCGTCCGGATCATGAGCGAGACCGACCTGGCGTTCTACTCCGGCGACGACGTGCTCAACCTCGGCTGGCTCACCCACGGGGGCTGCGGCATCGTCTCCGTCGTCGGCCACGTCGCCGGCGACCAGTACGCCACGATGGTCGACGCGGTGGACCGCGGCGACCTGACCACCGCCCTCACGACGTACCGCGACCTGGTCCCGGTGGTCCAGGCGATCATGACCACCGCCCAGGGAGCGATGACCGCCAAGGCGGCCCTGCAGCTCCTCGGCGTGCTCCCCAACCGCAACGTGCGGCTCCCGCTCGTGCCCGCAGACGACGCCCTGGTGGCCGACCTGCGCGCCGTGCTGGACCGTGCCGGACTCCTGAAGGACCCCCGATGACCTCCGACCTCACCCCGGCTACCGACGAAGGCACTGCATGAGTCGCCCGCACCCCGACCTGTCCGCACCCGGCCCGCTCCCCAAGAAGGGGCTGCGGGTCATCCCGCTCGGCGGACTGGGCGACGTCGGTCGCAACATGACCGTCTTCGAGTACGACGGACGGCTGCTCCTCGTGGACTGCGGGGTGCTGTTCCCCGAGGACCACCACCCCGGCGTGGACCTGATCCTGCCGGACTTCGACCCCATCCGGGACCGGCTCGACGCCGTGGAGGCGCTGGTCCTCACGCACGGGCACGAGGACCACATCGGCGCGACGCCGTACCTGCTGCGCGAGCGGGGCGACATCCCGCTGGTCGGCTCGCAGCTGACCCTGGCACTGCTCACCTCCAAGCTGCGCGAGCACCGGCTCAAGGAGACCGTGCAGCACGTCGTCAAGGAGGGCGACACGATCGAGCTCGGGCCGTTCCGGCTCGAGTTCGTCGCGGTCAACCACTCGATCCCGGACGCCCTGGCCGTGGCGATCCGCACCGGGGCCGGCACCGTCCTGCACACCGGCGACTTCAAGATGGACCAGCTCCCGCTGGACGGCCGGATCACCGACCTGCGCGCGTTCGCCCGTCTCGGCGAGGAGGGCGTCGACCTGTTCATGGTCGACTCCACCAACTCCGAGGTGCCCGGCTTCACGACCTCGGAGGTCGAGATCGGCCCGGTGCTGGACCGGGTGTTCCACCAGAGCCGGGACCAGCGGATCATCGTGGCCTGCTTCGCCTCGCACATCCACCGGGTGCAGCAGGTGATGGACGCTGCCGTCGCGCACGGCCGCAAGGTGGCCTACGTGGGCCGCTCGATGGTGCGCAACATGGGCGTGGCCCGCGACCTGGGCTATCTCACGGTGCCGCCGAACACCCTGGTCGACGCCAAGGAGCTCGCGGACTACCCGCCGGAGAAGACGGTGCTGATCTCGACCGGCTCCCAGGGCGAGCCGCTCTCGGCGCTGTCGCGGATCGCCCAGCGCAACCACAACTTCGTGCACATCGAGGAGGGCGACACCGTCGTCCTGGCCTCGTCGCTGATCCCCGGCAACGAGAACGCCGTCTACCGGGTCATCAACGGGCTGTCCCGGTGGGGCGCCAACGTCGTGCACAAGGGCAACGCGCTCGTGCACGTCTCGGGGCACGCGTCCGCGGGCGAGCTGCTCTACTGCTACAACATCGTGCAGCCCAGCAACGTGATGCCGATCCACGGCGAGATCCGGCACCTGCGCGCGAACGCCGACCTGGCCCGCAAGACCGGGGTCCCGGCCGACCAGGTGGTGCTCGCCGAGGACGGCCTGGTCGTCGACCTCGTGGACGGCAAGGCCAAGATCGTCGGCAAGGTCGACTGCGGCTACGTCTTCGTCGACGGCTCCTCGGTCGGCGACATCACCGAGTCCTCGCTCAAGGACCGCCGGATCCTCGGCGAGGAGGGCTTCATCTCGGTGGTCGTGGTGGTCGACTCGGTGACCGGCAAGGTGTCCGGGGGACCGGAGATCCACGCCCGCGGCTTCGTCGAGGACGACAAGACCTTCGACGAGATCAAGCCGGCGCTGATCGAGGCGCTCGACGCGGCGGCCCGCGAGGGCGTCGACGACCCCTACCAGCTGCAGCAGACGATCCGCCGGGTCGTGGGCCGGTGGGTCTCGAACAAGCACCGCCGCCGTCCGATGATCATCCCGGTCGTCATCGAGGCCTAGGCAGCGTCCCGGTCCGGCGTCGCGACCGGCCGGGCCGGCCGGCGCGGTGAGGTGGGCGGCCGGTCCCGGCGTGTGAAGCGTGGGACTGGTGTTGCCGCTGTGTAGATTCGGCACCATGGCGACCCGTACGTCTTCCCCACCGGCGTCGCGGAACAAGGGAACCTCCAAGCCGGCTGCGAAGTCCGGCTCGAAGGCCTCTGGTTCCACGGCCCGGTCGTCCGGCAGCCAGTCCCGCAGGAAGCCTGCAGCCAAGGGGCGCTCGAACAAGTCGAGCCGTCCCGCGCCGCGCGCCGTCCGCAACGGGACTGGCCCTATTGCAGCGCTCGGCCTTGCCCTGGGCCGGGGGGTCGTCGCCGTGTGGCTCGGTGTCGCCCACGTGCTGGGTGCGACCGTCCGCAAGGTCGGGCACACCGCCCGCGAGCTCGACCCGGAGCACCGTCGTGACGGCGCCGGGCTGTTCCTGCTCGGCCTCGCCGTCGTCGTCGCGGCCGCCGTCTGGTGGCAGCTGCCCGGGGGAGTGGGCGACTTCACCCGCACCGTGGTGAACGGGTCGGTCGGCCTGCTCGGCTGGTTCGTCCCGCTGCTGCTGTGCTTCGTCGCCTGGCGCAACCTGCGCAACCCCGAGAGCAACGGCCCGGCCGGCCGGCAGGTCATCGGCTGGGCGGCGCTGCTGTTCGGCGTGCTCGGTCTGGTGCACATCGCCAACGGCATGCCGCAGCCGCACCGTGGGAACACCGAGGACCTCCAGCAGGCCGGCGGGGCCATCGGCTTCGTCATCTCCTCGCTGTTCATGGACCTGCTGCGCAGCACCCTGGTCGTCGTACCCCTGCTGGTGCTGCTCGCGGTCTTCGGCGTGCTGGTGATCACCGGCACCCCCGTCTACCAGGTGCCGACCCGGCTGGCCGAGCTGCGCGACCTCCTGCTCGGGCGTACGCCGGCCGAGCCCGAGCTCCCCGCGGAGGAGGAGACCGCACCGCTCGCGCGCAGCCGTCCCCGTCGTCGTGCCGGCTCGATGGCCGGTGCCGACGAGGTGGACGAGGACCGCGGCGACCAGCCCTACGACACCCCCGTCCTGGAGGACCGGGCCCTCGGCAAGCGCAAGAGCAAGGCGCTGCTGCCCGAGCAGCCCGAGCCGCCGGTCGACGAGAAGGTCGAGGAGCGCACCGAGCCGCCGCCGCACACCCCGCTGCCCGCCCGTGTCGAGCAGCTCGCGCTGTCCGGCGACGTCACCTACACGCTGCCGGCCAACGAGGTGCTCAAGCCCGGCTCGGTGCACAAGGCGCGGTCGAAGGCCTCCGACGAGGTGGTCGCCCGGCTCACCGAGGTGCTCGAGCAGTTCGACATCGACGCCCAGGTCACCGGCTACACGCGCGGCCCGACGGTCACCCGCTACGAGGTCGAGCTCGGCCCCGCGGTGAAGGTGGAGAAGGTCACCGCGCTCGGCAAGAACATCGCCTACGCGGTCGCGTCGGCCGACGTGCGGATCCTCTCGCCGATCCCCGGCAAGTCCGCGATCGGCATCGAGATCCCGAACACCGACAAGGAGATCGTCTCCCTCGGCGACGTGCTCCGGTCCAACAACGCCCGCAACGACCATCACCCGATGATCGTCGGGCTCGGCAAGGACGTGGAGGGCGGCTTCGTCGTCGCGAACATGTCGAAGATGCCGCACCTGCTGGTCGCCGGTGCGACCGGCTCCGGCAAGTCGTCGTTCGTGAACTCGATGATCACCTCGCTGCTGATGCGGGCCACGCCCGACGAGGTGCGGATGATCCTGGTCGACCCGAAGCGGGTCGAGCTGAACATCTACGAGGGTGTGCCGCACCTGATCACGCCGATCATCACGAACCCGAAGAAGGCCGCCGAGGCGCTGGCGTGGGTCGTGCGCGAGATGGACATGCGCTATGACGACCTGGCCGCGTTCGGCTTCCGGCACGTCGACGACTTCAACAAGGCGGTCCGGGCCGGCAAGGTCAAGGTGCCGCCGGGCAGCGAGCGGGTGCTCGCGCCGTACCCGTACCTCCTCGTGGTGGTCGACGAGCTCGCCGACCTGATGATGGTCGCGCCGCGCGATGTCGAGGACGCGGTGGTCCGCATCACCCAGCTCGCACGTGCCGCCGGCATCCACCTGATCCTGGCGACCCAGCGGCCGTCGGTCGACGTCGTCACGGGCCTGATCAAGGCGAACGTGCCGTCCCGGCTGGCGTTCGCGACGTCCTCGCTGGCCGACTCGCGGGTCATCCTCGACCAGCCCGGGGCCGAGAAGCTCGTCGGCCAGGGTGACGGCCTGTTCCTGCCGATGGGGGCCAGCAAGCCCGTGCGCGTGCAGGGCTCCTGGGTCACCGAGGCCGAGGTGCACCAGGTCGTCGCGCACTGCAAGCAGCAGCTCCAGCCGACCTACCGCGAGGACGTCACCGCCCCCGCGCAGTCCAAGCGGGAGCTCGACGACGACATCGGCGACGACCTCGACCTGGTGGTCCAGGCGGTCGAGCTGGTGGTCTCCACGCAGTTCGGGTCCACCTCGATGCTGCAACGCAAGCTCCGGGTCGGTTTCGCCAAGGCGGGCCGGCTGATGGACATCCTCGAGAGCCGTGGCGTGGTCGGGCCGAGCGAAGGCTCGAAGGCCCGTGACGTGCTCATCAAGCCCGACGACCTCGACGAAGTGATCGCGACCCTTCAGGGGGAACAGTGAGCGCAGCCATGCACCAGCCCATCGACTTCGACAGCTCCACGTCCGGCTCGTCCGGCACGTCTCACGGTGACGACACCCTGGTCGGCGGAACGCCGGTCGTGGTCCGCCGCAACGCCGGGCTCGCCGCCCTGGTCGGGGCAGGCGCCTCGGCCATCGCGATCGCCTACCTGTGGCGCGCCACCCAGTCCGCGGCCGCGCTCGACTGGGCGCTCTGCCTGGTGATGGCCGGGATCGCCGCGGTCTACCTCGCGAACCTGGTCGACGCGCGCACGCCGCTGCTGGTCGCCGACGACCTCGGGGTGCGCATCCGGCTGGGCAACCAGTGGCGCGGCCTGCCCTGGGACGCCGTGGACCGGGTGGTGGTGCAGCCGCGCCGGGGTCCGTTCCGGGACGGGCGGCTGATGTTCGCGCCGCACAGCCTGTCGCGGGCGCTCGACGGGCTCGACGCCCGGGGACGCCGGGCGGCCTCGCTGAACCAGAAGATGTACGGCGCCGCGCTCGCGGTCCCGATGGGGCTGACCACCCGGCTGTCCGCGCAGGGCCAGGGCCTCGCCGACGGTCTCGCCGCACTGGCACAGGGTCGTGCCGACGTGGTCGTGGTGCAGCCCGAGCCCGCCCCCGAGGTCGAGCCCGAGGCGCCGGCCGCCTCCACCCCCGAGACCCCCGCGCCCACCCCCGAGGTCGTTGCGACCGAGCCTTCCCGGGTGGTCGAGCCCGCGCCGGTTGCCCGGGTGGTCGAGCCCGCGCCGGTTGCCCGGGTGGTCGAGCCTGTCGAGACCCCGGACGAGACCACCCACGAGGCCGACGCGGCCACCGACCTGGCCGACGCCACCTCCGACGAGGCCGAGGCGGGGGAACGCCCGCTGCGGCGCAGCCTGCTCGGGGGCATCGGCACGATCGTGTCCCGGGTCGCCAAGGGCCGCAGCCACGACGTCGACGCGGACCGTGACGCGGACATCCCCGCCGAGGCCGACTCCGAGGACGAGCCTTCCGTTCCGGTGGACCCGCCGGCCGCCCGGGCCGCCGTACCCCTGCGGGAGACCCGCCGGGCGCAGCGTGCGGAGGTCACCCGGGACACCCCGGCGACCGTGCTCGGCAACGTCGCGCTGCACCCCGACCGGTACGACGCGGACGGCAGGCGTCGCACGTCGCTGCCCGAGGGACGCGAGCTGCGTCGGGCCGGCAGCGTGGACCTGGAGTTCGAGGCGCCGCCGTCGGCGTTCGACACCGGGCGCGTGCGGCCGATCTCCACGCTCGGCGACCCGGTCGACGCGCTGGTCATCGACGACTTCGTCACCGAGCCGGCCTACGACCCGGTCATCGGCCCGGAGCTGGCCGCGGCCCGCGTCCGGGTCGGGCTGAGTGTCGACGAGCTCGCTGAGCGCACCCGGATCCGTCCGCACGTCATCGAGTCGATCGAGGTCGACGACTTCGCGCCGTGCGGTGGCGACTTCTACGCCCGCGGTCACCTGCGGACGCTGGCGCGGGTGCTGGGCAAGGACCCGGCACCGCTGCTGGAGATGTTCGACAAGCGCTACGCGACGGCGCCGATCAACGCCCGTCGGGTGTTCGAGGCCGAGCTGGCCACCGGGATGAGCGGCAGCATGCGCGGCACGATGGGCGGCCCGAACTGGGCGCTGATGGTCGGGGTCGTGCTGGCGCTGGTGATGACCTGGGGCGTGGTCCGGCTGTTCGCGTCCGAGCCGCCCGAGCTGCTGCAGAGCCCCGCGCCGGTGCTGAACGGGTCAGCGGGCGTCGACTCCGGACACGCCGCTGCCGGTGCCGGGGCGCCCGCTCCTGCGCCCGCCGCCAAGCCGATCCGGCTGACGCTGGTCGGTGCGCAGGACGGCTCCAAGGTCGTCGTACGGGACGCCTCCGGCGAGGTCGTCTGGGCCGGCGAGATCGTGCTGGGCGAGAAGCGGACCATCAAGGCGGTCCCGCCGGTGAGCGTGAAGGCGCAGGACGCGGGCGCCCTCGAGGCCCAGGTCAACGGCAAGGACAAAGGCTCCCTCGGTGCGCTGGGCGAGCCCGGCCGTCGTACCTTCCACCGCCCCTCCCGTTGAGAAGGCAGGTCCTTCCCTGCGAGAGGTCAGAAGTTCCCTGACGAGACGCCAGTTCCTCCCCGCACCCGGGGAGGAACTGGCGTTTCGAGCGTAAGGAACTGCCTTCTCAACGGGAAGGAACTGCCTTCTCAACGAGGGGGCTTGACGGCGAGGACCGGGCAGGCGGCGTCGAGGAGGACCCGCTGGGCGGTGCTGCCCATCAGCAGCTTGCCGACCGGGGACCGGCGCCGGAGGCCGATCACGATCAGCTCCGCCCGGTGCTCCTGCGCGACCGCGAGGATCTCCTCGGAGGCCTCCAGCCCGCGCGTCGTGTGCACGACCTGGTGCTCGACGCCGGACTCGGCGAGCCGGGCCAGCAGCGCGTCCAGCTGCTCGTCGTCGACGTAGCGCTGGTCAACGGTGGCGTCTCCGCGCGAGGTGTTGACCACCACCAGCCGGGTGTCCCGGGACCGGGCCTCGGCCATCGCGTGCGTGAGCGCGGTCTCGCCCTCACGGCGCGGGACGTACCCCACCACCACGCTCATCGCGAGCTCACCTTCTCCTGCTCCGGACGGGTCTCGGCGGGGGCTGGCGGGACCGGTACGGCGCCCCGCCGGCCGGCGAACCGGATGACCAGCGGCCACACCAGGACCAGCGCGACGACCACGTAGACCACCACGGCGACCGGCTCGGACCACAGCCCGGAGACGTGCCCGTCGCTGAGCTGCAGGGACGTGCGCAGCTGCTTCTCCAGGCGTGGGCCGAGGATCACCCCGAGCACCAGGGGCAGCACCGGCAGCCCGTAGCGCCGCATCATGAAGCCGAGCACGCCGAGCACCAGCAGGATGCCGAGGTCGAAGGCCTGCAGGTTCACCGAGTAGGCCCCGAGCGTCGCGAAGAACACGATGCCCGCGTAGAGGTAGGGCCGGGGGATCTGCAGCAGCCGTGCCCACGCCGGGGCGAGCGGCAGGTTGATCAGCAGCAGCAGTGTGTTGCCGATGAACAGGCTCGCGATCAGCGCCCACACCAGCTGCGGCTCGCGGTCGAACAGCAGCGGGCCGGGCTGGATGCCGTACTGGGTGAACGCCGCCAACATCACGGCCGCCGTCGCGTTGGTCGGCAGGCCCAGCGAGAGCATCGGCACCAGGGTGCCGGCGGCCGAGGCGTTGTTGGCCGCCTCCGGGCCCGCGACGCCCTCGATGGCCCCGTGCCCGAACTCCTCGGGCCGCTTCGACAGCCGCTTCTCGGTGACGTAGGACAAGAACGTCGGGATCTCCGCGCCACCGGCGGGCAGCGCGCCGAACGGGAAGCCGTACGCCGTACCGCGCAGCCAGGGCTTCCAGGACCGCTTCCAGTCCTCCTTGCCCATCCATGGCTGGCCCACCGGGATCACGTGCGCGGAGGTACGGCGCAGGTGCGCCGCCACCCACAACGCCTCGCCGACCGCGAAGATCGCCACTGCGACGACGACGACGTCGATGCCGTCGACGAGCAGCGGGAGGCCGAACGTCAGCCGCTGCTGGCCGGAGATCGGGTCGGCTCCGACCAGCCCGAGGGTCAGGCCGAGACCGAGGGCGCAGAACCCGCGCAGCCGGGAGCTGCCGAGCACCGCGGTCACCGCGAGCAGCGACAGGATCATGATCGCGAAGTAGCTCGGGTTGCCGAGGCTGACCGCGAAGCGCACCACGATCGGCGCGAACACCACGAGCAGCACCGTGCCGATGGTGCCGGCGATGAACGACCCGATCGCAGCCGTCGCCAGCGCTTGGGCGGCCCGCCCGCCCTTGGCCATCTTGTTGCCCTCGATGGCGGTCACCACCGACGAGGACTCCCCGGGTGTGTTCAGCAGGATCGAGGTGGTCGAGCCGCCGTACATGCCGCCGTAGTAGATGCCGGCGAACATGATGAACGCGCTCGCCGGCTCCAGGGCGAAGGTGACCGGCAGCAGCAGGGCCACCGTCATCGCCGGGCCGAGGCCGGGCAGGACACCGACCGCGGTGCCGAGCAGCACCCCGACCAGCGCGTAGAGCAGGTTCTCGGGGGTCAGCGCGGTGCCGAACCCGTCGAGCAGGGAGGACCAGACGTCCATCACAACACCCCTTCCAGCACGCCGGCGGGCAGGTGGATGCCCAGCCCGAGGTAGAAGCCGTAGAACGTGACGAGCGAGATCGCCAGCGAGATCACCCCGTCCCGCACGTAGTGGCGGCTGCCCAGCGACCAGGCGCAGCCGAAGAACAGCAGCGCCCCGGAGAGCACCCAGCCGAGCACGTCGATCAGCAGCACGTTCGCGACGAACACGCCGAGCAGGGGGAGCACGACCCGCCACTCGGTCGGCGCCGTCAGGTCGACGTCCTCGCCTTCCTCGGCCTGGCCGTGGCCCCCGCGCAGCACGTCGAGGCCCAGCAGCAGCGCGCAGGCCAGCAGCAGCCCGCCGACCGCGATCGGGAAGGCCTGCGGGCCGACCAGGTCCGAGTCGGTGGTCGGCGCGTCCAGGCGCAGGGCATCCACCAGGACGACGGCGCCGACCGCCCCGAGCAGGAGGGCGACCCCCAGCTCGGAGCGGCCCTGCAGCCGCTGTCGCAGCGGACCACCCGAGGTGGTCGTGCTCATGCCAGGCCCAGCTCGCGCAGCGTGTCCGCGACGCGCTTGTCCTGCTCCTGGAGGAACTCGCCGAACTGGTCGCTGGTCTCGAACGCGTCGGCCCAGCTGTTCGCCTCGAGGGCGGCCTTCCACTCCTTGGTCTCGTGCATCTTCTGGAAGGCGTCGACGAGCCGCTCGCGCTGGGCGTCGCTGATGCCGGGGGGAGCCACCACGCCTCGCCAGTTGGTGAAGACCAGGTCGATGCCCGACTCCTTGAACGTCGGGGCGTCGATGCCGTCGATGCGCTCGTCGCCGCTGGTGGCCAGCACCCGGATGTCGCCGTTGGCGATCTGGTCCTTGAACTCACCGGCACCGGAGGTGGCGACGTCGATCTTGTTGCCGAGGATGGCCGGGAGCAGGTCGCCGCCGCCGTCGTACTGCACGAAGTTCACCTGGCGCGGGTCGATGCCCACGGTCTTGGCGAGCTGCATCGGCAGCAGGTGGTCGGGGCCACCGGGGGAGGAGCCGCCGCCGACGCTGATCGCGCGCGGGTTCGCCTTCCACGCCGTCACCAGGTCGTCGATCGTCTTGAACGGCGAGTCCTTCGGCACCATGACGGCGCCGTACTCCTCGATCAGCCGGGCGATCGGCGTGGTCTCGGTCAGCGTCGCCTGGGACTTGTTGGTGTAGCTCGCGCCGACCACGCCGAGCCCCATCAGCATCGTCAGGTCGCCGTTGCCCTTCTCGTTCACGGTGCGGGCCAGGCCGACCGTTCCCCCGGCACCCTCGAGGTTGAACACCTCGGTGCCGGAGGTGATGTCGTCGTCCTCCATCACCTTGGCCGCGGTGCGCGCGGTGATGTCGTAGCCGCCGCCCGGGGTGTTCGGGACCATGATCCGCAGGTCGGTGAGCGGCTTGCCGCTGTCGGTGCTGCTGTCGGCACTCGTGCTGGTGACGCCGCAGGCAGAGGCGGCGAGGGCCAGGCCGGCCACGAGGGCGGTGAGGCTGCTCAGTCGGAGAGCTCGGTTGCGACGCATGGTGGGTCCTCTCGTGCGTCAGGAAGTGGGTCTGATGACCAGACCCTGGTCGCTCGTGTGACTGCCGTCACGATTGCGGTCTCAAAGGACGTTGTGGTCATTGTGGTCACGGGCACACGCGGGCGTCCGGGTGCCATCCTGATCTGGTGCTGTTCACGGCGAGGCGACGCGAGATGACCCTGGCGGGTCAGTACCTCCTGCTCCAGGTGCTCATCGTGCTCGTGGTGCTGGTCGCGGTGGGCGCGATCTCGCTGGCCCAGACCGCCCGCACGTTCGAGCGGGGCGAGGTCCGCCCGGCCCTGAACGCCGCCGAGAACCTCGCCGCGAACCCGACCGTGCGGCAGCGGATCGTCGGGGCGCAGCCCTACGACCGGTCGGGGCTCGCGTCGGTGGCCGAGTCGGTGCGCACCGTGTCCGGCTCGACCTCGGTGTTCCTGGCCCGGACCGACCGGGTGGTGCTGGTGTCCTCGGACCCCACCCAGGTCGGCGAGCGGGTCGCGCTGGGCCCGAGCCGGGTGCTGTCCGGGGCGGCCTGGACCGGCACGCAGTCGGTCGACGGCCGGGACGTGGTGCTGGCGCAGGTGCCCGTCTACGACGTGCACGGGGAGGTCGTCGGCATCGCGGCGGTCGGCCGCGACGTACCGTCCGTGTGGAGCCGGCTCGGGGACGTCACCCCCAACCTGCTGGCCTACCTCGGCGTCGCGAGCGTGCTCGGGGTCGGTGGCTCGCTGCTGCTCTCGCGGCGGGTGAAGCGGCAGACCCTGGGCATGGAGCCGGCCGAGATCGCCGGGCTCGTCGAGCACCGCGAGGCGCTGGTGCACGGCGTGAAGGAGGGCGTGGTCGCGCTCGACCCGCAGCAGCGGATCACGGTGGTCAACGACAGCGCCCGTCGGCTGCTCCAGCTGCCCGCGGACTGTGTCGGCCGCCGCCTCGACGAGCTCCAGGTCGATGAGCAGCTGGTCGAGGTGCTCACCAGCCGGCAGCCCGACCCCGACCGGCTGGTGCTGGTGGGCGACAAGGTGCTCGCCTTCAACCGGAGGCCGATGCGCTCGCACGGCCAGGTGATCGGCTCGGTGACCACGCTGCGCGACCGGACCGAGCTGTCCGCGCTGGAGCGTGAGCTCGGCACCAGCCGTGCGACCAGCGACACGCTGCGGGCCCAGACGCACGAGTTCGCCAACCAGCTGCACACGATCAGCGGGCTGCTGCACCTCGAGGAGTACGACGAGGTGGTGCGGTTCGTGGACGGGGTGCGGATGAGCCGCACGTCGCTGTACGACGAGGTCACCTCACGGGTCGCCGACGCGACCGTGGCCGCCCTGCTGATCGCCAAGGCGAGCCTCGCCACCGAGCGCGGCGTGGACCTGCGGCTGGCCCCGGACTCCCGGGTCGGCAAGGTGTACGGCGCGATGTCGCGCGACCTCACGACGGTCGTCGGCAACCTGATCGACAACGCCCTGGACGCAGCCGTGTCCGCGGACGAGCCGCGGGTCGACGTGCGCCTGCACGACGACGGCGAGGCGATCGTGGTCTCGGTCAGCGACAGCGGGCCGGGTGTCCGGGACACCGAGGACGTGTTCCGGCAGGGCTACACCACCAAGGGGTCCGCCGTGGACGGTGGCCGGGGCTTCGGCCTGGCCCTGACCCGGCTGGTGTGCCGCCGGCGCGGGGGAGACGTGACCGTGCACAACGACCACGGCGCGGTGTTCACCGCTACCCTGCCGATGCTGCAGACCGCGGCGGACCAGCCGGAGGTGAACGCGTGATCGAGGTGATGGTCGTCGACGACGACTTCATGGTCGCGAAGATCCACACCGGCTTCGTCGAGCGCACCCCCGGGTTCACGGTGTCCGGCGTCGCGCACACCGGCGCCGAGGCGATCCGGGAGGCCGAGCGGCTGCAGCCCGACCTGGTGCTGCTCGACGTGTACCTCCCCGACGTGTCCGGCCTCGACCTGCTCGGCGCCCTGCGTGAGGCGGCGCCCGAGGTCGACGTACTCGTGATCTCCGCCGCCCGGGAGGCGGACACCGTCCGGCGGGCGCTGCGCGGCGGGATCGTGCACTACCTGATGAAGCCGTTCTCCTACGACGACCTGCGGGTGCGCCTCGAGCACTACCAGCAGGCGTACGCCGGGATGGCCGGCGAGCAGGCCGACCAGGCCGACATCGACCGGGTCTTCGGGGTCTCCGGAGCGGACCGGCGGCTGCCCAAGGGGTTCAGCCCCCAGACGCTCCGGCTGGTCGAGGACTCGCTGCGCGGCGTCGCGGGGGAGACCGGGGACGTGTCCGCGGCGGAGACGGCCAGCATGCTCGGCATCTCCCGGGTCAGCGCCCGAAGATACCTCGAGCACCTCGCCGAGACCGGAAAGGTCGAGGTCAGCCTGCGCTACGGCGAGGTCGGCCGGCCGGAGCGCCGCTACGCCTGGCGGTGACCCGCGACGAGTCTCACAGGCTCCCCGTCGGGCGTGGGTTCGCCCTGGCACCCGCCGACCGTCATACTCGATCTCGGTTATGACTGCTACCCCTGACACCGAGCCCCTCACCACCGTCGCGCTGGTGACCCTGGGCTGTGCCCGCAACGAGGTCGACTCCGAGGAGCTGGCCGGCCGGCTCGAGGCCGGCGGATTCCGCCTGGTCGCGGACCCCGAGGACGCGGACACCGTCATGGTGAACACCTGCGGCTTCGTCGAGGCCGCCAAGAAGGACTCCGTCGACACGCTGCTGGACGCCTCGGACCTGAAGACCGAGGGCTCCGCGAAGGCAGTCGTCGCGGTCGGCTGCATGGCCGAGCGCTACGGCAAGGACCTCGCCGAGTCGCTGCCCGAGGCGGACGCCGTGCTCGGGTTCGACGACTACCCGGACATCGCCGCGAAGCTCCGCTCGATCCTGGCCGGGGAGCAGCACCACCCGCACACCCCGCAGGACCGGCGCCGGCTGCTGCCGATCTCGCCGGCGGCGCGCGACGCGAGCACGGTCGTGGTCCCCGGCCACACCATCGCTGCCCCCGACCTCCCGGTCGACGCCGCCCCGTCGTCGGGGCCCCGGGCCGTACGGCGCCGGCTCGACGGCGGACCGATGGCGCCGCTCAAGCTCGCCAGCGGGTGCGACCGCCGCTGCTCGTTCTGCGCGATCCCGTCGTTCCGCGGCTCGTTCGTGTCCCGGCGACCCAGCGACGTGCTCGGTGAGGCCCGCTGGCTCGGCGAGCAGGGCGTCAAGGAGCTGTTCCTGGTCAGCGAGAACTCCACGTCCTACGGCAAGGACCTCGGCGACCTGCGGCTCCTCGAGACGCTGCTGCCCGAGCTCGCGGGCGTCGACGGTGTCGAGCGGGTGCGGGTGTCCTACCTGCAGCCCGCCGAGACCCGGCCCGGCCTGGTCACCGCGATCGCCACCACCCCGGGGGTCACGCCGTACTACGACCTGTCCTTCCAGCACGCGTCGAACGCGGTGCTGCGCCGGATGCGCCGGTTCGGCGACCCGGAGAGCTTCCTCGGTCTCATCGAGCAGATCCGGTCCCAGGCGCCGCTGGCCGGCATCCGCTCCAACGTGATCGTCGGCTTCCCCGGCGAGACCGAGGACGACCTCGCCACGCTGTGCGACTTCCTGGTCGAGGCCCGCATGGACGTGGTGGGCGTGTTCGGCTACTCCGACGAGGACGGCACCGAGGCCGCGTCGTACGACGCCAAGCTCGACGAGGACGAGATCCGCGACCGCACCGAGCACGTGACCCGTCTGGTGGAGGAGCTCACCTCGCAGCGTGCCGAGGACCGGATCGGCGAGCGGGTCGACGTACTCCTCGAGTCGCTCTCCGGTGACGGGGCCGAGGGCCGGGCCGCGCACCAGGGTCCGGAGGTCGACGGCTGTACGACGGTCAGCGGGCTGCCCTCCGGCGCGCGCGTCGGCGACATCGTCGCGGCGGTGGTCACCGGCTCGGACGGCGCCGACCTGATGGCGGAGGTGGCGTCGTGACCGAGCAGGAGCACAAGCCGAGCAACTGGAACCTGCCCAACGCGCTGACCACGCTGCGGATCGTGATGGTGCCGTTCTTCGGGTGGGCACTGCTGGTCGACGACGGCCAGTCGATCCTGTGGCGGTGCATCGCCTGGGCGCTGTTCGCGGCCGCGATGATCACCGACAAGGTCGACGGGGACATCGCCCGCAGCCGCAACCTGGTCACGAACTTCGGCAAGATCGCCGACCCGATCGCCGACAAGGCGTTGACCGGCATGGCGTTCGTCGGGCTCTCGATCATCGGCGACCTGTGGTGGTGGGTCACCATCGTGGTGCTGGTGCGCGAGTGGGGCATCACCCTGCTGCGGCTCTGGGTGATCCGGCACGGGGTGATGGCGGCGGGTCGCGGCGGCAAGCTCAAGACCGTCCTGCAGACCTTCGCCCTCGGGCTGTTCATCCTGCCGATCAAGCTCCTCGAGGACGACTGGGGTGTGGTCGGCAGCCTGTTGTGGGGGTTCGCGGTGCTGCTGATGGTCGCGGCGGTCGCCGTGACCGTGGTCACCGGCGTCGACTACGTCGTCAAGGCGCTGGCCGTACGCCGCGACGGCCGGGCCGGCGTCCGCACCCCCTGACCCGACACGCCGCGGCCGCAACGTCGGCGCGTGCAGCGGTCGCAGCGTCCGCGAACCCTAGGATGTGCCGAGCATCACCACTCACACATCGATGGAAGGGTTCTTGTGAACAAGACGGAGTTAGTCGACAAGATCGTCGACCAGACCGGCTGGTCGAAGCGTGAGGCCGAGCAGGCGCTGAGCACGGTACTGAACAGCATCAGCGACGCGGTCGCCGCCGGGGAGAAGGTGACGCTGACCGGGTTCGGCTCGTTCGAGAAGCGGGAGCGCGCTGCCCGTCTGGCCCGCAACCCCCAGACCGGGGAGACGGTCAAGGTCAAGAAGACCAGCGTCCCGGCCTTCAAGCCCGGTGCGACGTTGAAGTCCTACGTGGCCTCGTCGAAGAGGGACCAGGCGGCGTTCCGCAAGAACCGCGGCTGACCCGGCACTGCCTCCGCTGAGCACGGCCCGCCACTCCGCGAGGGACTGGCGGGCCGTGCCGCGTCCTGGCGGCGGTCAACCCTGGGTCGGCCGCCGCCGGTCAGGTGGCGGGTCGGGTGGAGCGGCGCGAGGCCTGCAGCCGTCCGGCGGCCCGCTCGAGCTGGTTGGCCGCGCCCACCAGGGTCAGGTGCGAGAAGGCCTGCGGGAAGTTGCCGATGAACCGCCGGTGCTGCGGGTCGTACTCCTCCGAGAGCAGGCCGACGTCGTTGGGCAGCTCGAGCAGCCGCTGCATCAGCGCGTGCGCGTCGTCGAGCCGGCCGGCCAGCGCGTAGGCCTCGACCAGCCAGAACGAGCACGCCAGGAACGGGTGCTCGTCCCCGGACAGCCCGTCCACGCCCGACCCGGTCCGGTAGCGCAGCAGCAGCCCGTCGCGCATCAGGTCCTCCTCGACCGCCTTGATCGTGCCGAGCATCCGCGGGTCGTCGCCTTCGATGAAGCCGACGTCGGACAGCACCAGCAACGAGGCGTCGACCTCCCGGGTCTCGTAGTGCTGGGTGAAGGTGTTCCGCTCGGCGTCGAAGCCGTGCTGGAGCACCTCCTCGCGGACCTTGTCCCGCAGCGCCCGCCACTCGTCGGCCGGTCCGTCCAGACCGTGCTCCTCGACCGCCGCGACCGCCCGGTCGAACGCGACCCACACCATCACCCGCGAGTGGGTGAACCTCCGCAGCGGGCCGCGGATCTCCCACAGGCCGTTGTCGGGCTGGTCCCAGTGCCGGGCCAGCTCCTCGACCAGGGTCCGTTGCAGCGACCAGGAGTCCTCGTCGTCGTCGAGACCGATGTCGCGGGCCATCTCCAGGGCGATCATCACCTCACCGAGCACGTCGGTCTGGCGTTGGCCGACGGCGCCGTTGCCGATCCGCACCGGGGTCGAGCCGGCGTACCCCGGGAGGTGGTCCAGCGTGCGCTCCTCGAGGTCCCGGCCGCCGTCGACGGCGTACATGATCTGCAGGTCCTGCGGGTCGCCGGCCGCCGCACGCAGCAGCCAGTCGCGCCAGAGCCGGGCCTCGACGGCGTACCCGGACTCCAGCAGCGCCTCGAGGGTCAGCGACGCGTCGCGCAGCCAGCAGAACCGGTAGTCCCAGTTGCGCTCGCCGCCGAGCTCCTCGGGCAGCGACGTCGTCGGGGCCGCGACGATCCCGCCGGTGCCGCCGTGGGTGAGCAGGCGCAGGGTGAGCAGGGAGCGGATGACGGCCTCGCGGTAGGGGCCGTCGTAGCTGCACCGGTCGGCCCAGCGCTCGGAGATCTTGATCGTCGCCTCGATGCGCGACTCGAACTCCAGCGGCTCGGGCAGCGGGTGGTGCGAGGGCACCCACGTGGTGGAGAACGTGAGCTCCTCACCGGCGCGCACCTCGAACTCGTCGGCGTGCCGGCCGTCCACCGCGTGCGGCAGCCGCGGCCCGCGCAGGATCAGCCGGTCGGGGCCCGCGACGGCGGTGATGACCTCCATGCCGTGCATGTCCTGGCGGCGCACCCAGGGCCGGATCTTCCCGTAGCCGAGCCGGACCACCCACTCGTGGCGGATCGTCACGCTGCCCTCGACGCCGATGACGCGGCGCACGATGTCGGCCCGGTTGTCCCCGATCGGCATCACGTCCAGGATCGTCACGCAGCCGGTGTCCGTGGTCCACGTGGACTCGAGCACGGCGCTGTCTCCGACGTACCGGCGGCTGCACGCCGCCGACGCGTCCTTCGGCCCGATCAGCCAGCGCCCGTGCTCCGGACCGCCGAGCAGCGCGGCGAAGCAGGCATGGGAGTCGAAGCGCGGCAGACACAACCAGTCGACCGAGCCGTCCTTGCCGACCAGCGCAGCCGTGCCCGTGTCGCCGAGCACGGCGTAGTCCTCGATCGGGAGTGCCATGCCGCAAACCTAGCCGCGACTAGCATGCGCGACATGGAGGACATCTCTTTGGCGGCGCGGCTGCACGAGGCGCTGCAGGCGCGCGGGCTGACGGTCGCGAGCGCCGAGTCGCTGACCGGGGGAGCGCTCGGCGACCTGCTGTCCTCGACGGCGGGCGCGAGCACGACCTACCGCGGCGGTGTGGTGTCCTACGCCACGGACGTGAAGCAGCGGCTGCTCGGGGTGAGCGAGGAGACGGTCACGACGTACGGCGTGGTGTCGGCCGAGTGCGCGGTGCAGATGGCCGTCGGCGCCCGGTCGCTGATCGGGTCCGACTGGGCGGTGAGTACGACGGGCGTGGCCGGCCCGACCCTGCAGGAGGGCAAACCGGCCGGAACCGTCTACGTCGGGGTGGCCGGTCCGGACGGCGCGCACAGCATGCTCCTGCACCTGGAGGGCGATCGTCGCGGCATCCGTGTCCAGACCTGTCACGCCGCCTTGTCCGCTCTTCTTGACGCGGTGACGGGGGAGCGGGGGTAGGTTTCTGCTCACAGTGGGACCCACGTTTGACGATGTCGACGCGGGGAAGTTTTCAAGAACAGGTAGCGTTGTCACCCAGGACCGCCAGCGAGCCTCAGGAAGGAGCAGCCGTGGTCATCTTCCGCCGTCTGCTCGGTGAGGTCCTGCGTGCCCAGCGGATGCGTCAGGGCCGCACGCTTCGCCAGGTGTCCGCCGACGCGCGGGTCAGCCTCGGCTACATCTCCGAGATCGAGCGGGGCCAGAAGGAAGCATCCTCGGAGCTGCTGGCCTCGATCTGCTCGGCCCTCGACGTCCCGCTCTCGGAGATCCTCTCCGAGGTCAGCGACGCGGTGGCTCTCGAGGAGGCCGCGCTGGCGATGCAGCTCGAGGACGTCACCGTCGACACCACCAGCCTGCGCCCCTCCCGTACGGAGTCCGGCGCGCGTCCCGGCGACGTGGTGGCCTCCGCAGCCTGACCCGGCTGCACCCTCTACCGTGGCCCGGTGACCCCACAGCACCAGCTGGTCGACCGTGTCCGCGACGACCTCCTCGGCGACGACCGCGTCCGGGGACTCTGGCTCACCGGCAGTCTCGGCACCGGCACCGACGACACGTTCAGCGACGTCGACATGCTCGTGGTGGTCTCCGAGGACGACCTGCCCGGCTACCTCGACGGCTGGCCGGCGTTCGCTGAGACCTACCGGCCGCTGCTCGCCCGGCGGCTCGGTCCGGCCCCGGTGTTCAACCACATCCTCGACGGCTGGCTGCGCTGGGACGTGGTGGTCGGCACCCCGGCGGAGGTGTCCAACCTGGACCGCTCGCAGGTCACCGAGGTGTTCAACCACGACGGGCTCACCCCCTCCTCCCCGTCCCACCGGGGCGCCGACCCCGACGTGGTCCGCGAGATGACCGAGGAGTTCCTGCGGGTGCTCGGTCTGCTGCCCGTCGTACTCGGGCGCAACGAGCTCGTCACCGCGGTGTCCGGCGCCGGCCTGCTGCGGCAGCTGGTGACCACGCTGCTGCGCTACCGCGCCGAGGGCGACCGGCTCAGCGGCGCCCTGCACCTGAGCCGGGTGCTCCAGCCCGGTGAGGTCGCGGCGCTCGAGGCGCTCCCGCCGGTGTACGCCGAGCGGGGGGCCGTCGTCCGCCTGCACCTGGCGTGCGCGGCGATGTTCCTGCCGGTGGCCCGCGACCTGCTGGGGGAGGGCTACCCGTTCGAGCTGGAGGCGGCCTGCTGGGAGCACCTGAGGGCCCACCTCGCCACCGACCTGCCCGACTGAGGTCCGCCTGCTTGCTCGCCTGTTCGTGGCCGATGGCTGCAGGTCTCGGCCGAAGTGGTCGCTGCCTGCACCGACACGCCGGCTCACCGTGCGGTGATCGGCCACTTTCGCGCGGACCCGCGCGCCGGACCCGGACGCGCGCGCAGCTGGTCAGGCCGGCGCGGTCGCGGTCCCGAACACCCGCCGGCGCCGGTCGTAGTGCTCGATCGAGCGCAACGCCTCGTTGTGCAACGCGGTCCGCCGTGCGACCTCCAGTCCGTAGCCGCCGCGCCCGCAGGCGAGGTCGAGCAGCACCTCGCCCGGTGCGAGCCGGAGGGCGTCGGTGACCTCGGCGATCCCGTCCCACGTGAGCAGGCTCGTCGACTGCAGGTGCGGGGGCAGGCCCAGACGACGCTGCTCGATCTCGTCCTTGGCGGGCGTGTTCTCCATGTCGGCGTACCACTGGTCGAAGTACGCCGCGGTCCGGGGTGCGCTCATCGGGTCAGTATGTCGGTCCGCCCGCGGGTCCCCGAGGCACGGCCCCGGAGGTCGAGCGGCCCGGTCAGCGCGGCTCGGGCTGGCAGGACGGGCACCAGTACGTCGCCCGCTCCTGTCCCGTCGGACCCTGCAGATCCACCAGGATCCGGGTGCCGCAGCGCCGGCAGGCCTGCTTGTCACGGCGGTAGACCCAGGTCTGCCTCCCGCGGCGGGTGTCCCCGGTCAGGGTCTGCTCGACCCGCTCCTTGTTGGCCTCGAGCGCAGAGCGCGCCCGTCGTACCAGGCGGGGCAGGTCGGGCACGTCGCCGACGGGTAGGCGCGGGTGCACGCCGGCCAGGAAGCACAGCTCGTTCTTGTACAGGTTGCCGATGCCGGCCAGGTTGCGCTGGTCGAGCAAGGCGTCCGCGACCGGGCGGGCCGGGTCGGCCAGCAGCCGTCGCAGCGCCTCGTCCTCGTCCCAGTCCGGGCCGAGCAGGTCCGGGCCGAGGTGCCCGACGACGGTGTCCTCGGCGTCGCGGGCGACCACCTCGACCACCCCGAGCGCGAACCCGACCGCGGTCCACTCCTCGGTGCGGAGCACCACCCGGGCCTCGTGCGCCGGCCGGCGCCAGCGGGTGCCCGGCCGGTAGAGGTGCCAGGAGCCCTCCATCTTCAGATGAGTGTGCAGCGTGTGCTCGTCGCCGATCCGGGTGAGCAGGTGCTTGCCCCGCGCCACCGTCGCCTCGACGGTCTGCCCGGACAGGTCGAGCGTTGCGAGCGCCGGCACCCGGAAGTCCGTCTCGATCAGCACGCCGCCGGTCAGCGCCCTGTCGAGGTGCAGCGCCGCCCGCCAGACGGTGTCGCCCTCGGGCATCAGCCGCCCACCCAGTGCCGCGGACGCTCCGTGACGGTCGGCAGGTGGGTGGCGGCATCCCCGCGGGCGGCGTTCACCTGGAACTGGGTCAGGAACAGGCTGGTGCTCAGGTCGGCGCCGCTCACCTCGGTGCCGCGCAGGTCGGCCCCGAGGAGGTCGGCGGTGCGGAGGTCGGCCCCGGAGAGGTCGGCCCCGACGAGCAGGGCACCCCGCAGGTCCGCGCCGCGCAGGTCGGCACCCCGCATCCGGCGCCCGGCCAGGTCGGCACCGCGGTGGTCGGGGCCCGGCTCCGCGCGGACCTGTGCGCTGACCCGGCGCAGCAGGTCGGCGACGGCGTTCCGGTGCGCGTCGACGTCGAGTCCGGTGAGCTCCTCGGCCGTGCCGCGGGTCAACATCTGCGTCGCGTCGTACGCCCGGTCCAGGTCGGGGCGCAGCGCCCGGGCGGGCTCGAGCGCGCGGGCCTCGGTGAGGTACCAGAGCATCTCGTGCAGGTCGCGCATCACGGCGAGCACCCGGAACATCTGCGGTGCGGTCTCCGGCCGCTCGCGCCAGTCGTGCCCGCCGAAGGTCACCTGCGCGACCTGCTGCCCGGCCCCGAAGCAGTCGTACGTCGTGCAGCCGGGCATGCCCAGGTCGCGGAGCCGGTCGTGCACGGAGCAGCCGAAGTCGGCGCCGAGGTTGCGGCAGGGCTCACCGGCCGGCTTGGCGAAGGCGAAGTCGGCCGACCGGGCGAACCCGGGTCCCACACAGCAGAGCGCGAAGCAGCGCGAGCAGTCCGCCCGCAGCCGCGCCCGCGGGTCGTCGGGGCCCGCGGTGTCCGGTGGCCGCGGGTCAGCCACGGAGCCTCAGCCCGCGCGGGGTGGCGATGAAGCCGGCGCCCTCCAGGGCGAGCCGCAGCGCGCTGGACCGTTGGCCGGTGCTGAGGATGTTCTCCCCGTCGGCGCGCTCGACGGTCAGGCGTCCGAGGGCGCCCTGGCGTACGGCGGTCGCGAGCGCGCCCATCGCCGGGGACAGGGCGTCGACGTCGTCGGTGAAGGTCAGCAACGTGCGGCCACCCCGCTCGACGTACACGGTCAGCTCGCCGTCCACCAGCACGACGAGCGCACCGGCCTTGCGTCCGGGCCGGTGGCCGGTGCCGGTCCCCGGCGCGGCGTCGTCGGCGGACCGCTCGGGCCAGGGCAGCGCCGCGCCGTACGGGTTGGCCGGGTCCGTCGCGGCCAGTGCCACCGCCTGCACCTTGTCGACGGTCGCGTCCCCCACTTCGCGGGAGAAGGACCGCAGCCGGTCGACGGCGCCGGGCCCCCCGAACTGGGCCGCGCCGAGGGAGGCGACGAAGTAGCCCCGGCGGCACCGGCCGGAGTCCTCGAAGGCGGAGAGCACCTTGTAGACGCCGGCGAACCCGCCGGGCACCCGCTCGCTGGTCACCGCGCCCCGGGTCACGACGCCGTGCCGCTCGAGCAGGCCCTCGGCCGACGCGTGCGCCCGCCGGGTGGCGTCCGTCTCGAGGTCGGGCAGCAGGGCCCACCGTCCGACCATCGTCGGCGGTCCGGTGCGCGAGGGCAGGTCGGGACGCCGTGGGCGGGAGGAGATCCGGGTCCGCGGTGCCGGCCGGCGGGACCGGTGCGCCGTGCGGCCCCCGGAGGTGAGCACCCGCACCGGCGCGAGGGTGTCGTTGCCGAGCCGTCCGCCCCAGACCAGGTCCCACAGCGCCGCCTCGAGCGCCTTGTCGTCGGTGGAGCCGACGCTCTGCGACAGCTGCCGGAAGAAGTAGGCGCCCCCGCCGCCGAGGGCCTCGACGACCGCGTCGTGCAGGGGGGTCGTCTCCAGCTCGGCGTGGTCGGGCAGGGTCAGGTGCGCGGTGTCGGCCAGGTGCAGCGAGACCCAGCCGTCGGTGCCGGGCAGGGTGCCGTGGCCGGCCCAGAGCACCTCGCCGCTCGCGGTCAGCTCGTCGAGCATCGCGGGCGAGTAGTCGGCGACCCGGCTGCCCAGGACGAGCGACTCCAGCGCCGAGGCGGGCACGGCGCAGCCGGCGAGCTGGTCGACGACGGTGAGCACGCCGTCGACGCCGCGCAGCCGGCCGCCGACGTTCTGCCAGACCGGGAGGAACCGGCCCAGCGTCGAGGGCTCGACCGGCTCGACCTCCTTGCGGAGCGCGGCGAGCGAGCGTCGCCGCAGCCGCCGCAGCACCTCGGCGTCACACCACTCGGCGCCGGCGCCGGCCGGACGGAACTCGCCCTCGAGCACCCGGCCCTGCGCGGCGAGCCGGGACAGGGTCTGCTGGGCCACCGCGACGCCGAGCCCGAGCCGGGACGCGACGTCGGCGGGCGTGAACGGGCCGTGCGTGCGGGCGAACCGGGCGACCAGATCGGCCAGCGGGTCCTCGACCGACTCGGTGAACACCTCGGGGGTGCCGGGCGGGACGGGGACACCGAGCCCGTCGCGCAGCCGGGCGACGTCCTCGACCGCGGTCCACCGCTCCGAGCCGCCCATTCGCACCTCGACGACGCGTCGGGCGTCGGAGAGCAGGGCCAGCCAGGAGGCGACGTCGGCGCCCCCGACGCAGCGCTCGGCGACCTCCTGCGTGGACAGCGGTCCGAGCAGCCGGAGCAGGTCGGCCACGCCCTCGGCGTCGCGGGCCTGCCGGTCCGGGGTGAGCCGTTGCAGCTCGCGCTCCAGCTCGGCGAGCACGTCGGGGTCGAGCAGCTCGCGCAGCTCCGCCCGGCCGAGCAGCTCGGCGAGCAGGCCCTGGTCCAGCGAGAGCGCGGCGGCCCGACGCTCGGCGACGGGGGAGTCGCCTTCGTACATGAACGCCGCGACGTAGCCGAACAGCAGCGACCGGGCGAACGGCGACGGCTGGGTCGTGGAGACCTCGACGACCCGGATCCTGCGGGACGCGAGGTCACGCATGAGGCCGAGGAGCGCCGGGACGTCGTACACGTCCTGCAGGCACTCCCGGACGGCCTCCAGGACGATCGGGAAGGACGGGTACTTGACCGCGACCTCGAGCAGCTGCGCGCTGCGCTGCCGCTGCTGCCACAGCGGCGAGCGGCGGCCCGGGTCGCGGCGGGGCAGGAGCAGGGCGCGCGCCGCGCACTCGCGGAACCGGGACGCGAACAGCGCCGACCCGCCGACCTCGGCGGTGACGATGTCCTCGATCTCGTCGGGGTCGAAGACCACCACGTCCGCGGCGGGCGGGTCCTGGTCGGTCTCCGGGACCCGCAGCACGATGCCGTCGTCGCCGGGCAGGGCCTGGGCGTCGATGCCGTAGCGCTCGCGGAGCCGGGTGCCGATCGCCAGCGCCCAGGGCGCGTGCACCTGCGCGCCGTACGGCGAGTGGATCACGATCCGCCAGTCGCCGAGCTCGTCGCGGAACCGCTCGACGAGCACCGTCCGGTCGGTCGGCAACGTGGCGGTGGCCTCGCGCTGCTCGTCGAGGAACGCGACCAGGTTGTCGGCCGCCCACTCGTCGAGGCCGGCGTCCGTGCAGCGCTGCTTGGCCTGCTCGGTCGACAGCGCGGACAGCTCCCGGGTGAACGCGCCGATCGCCGCGCCGAGCTCGGCGGGTCGGCCCAGCTGGTCGCCCTTCCAGAACGGCAGCCGGCCGGGCTGTCCGGGGGCGGGGGAGACCAGCACCCGGTCGTGGGTGATGTCCTCGATCCGCCAGGACGTCGCCCCGAGCGCGAACACGTCACCGACGCGGGACTCGTAGACCATCTCCTCGTCGAGCTCCCCGACGCGGCTGGCCTTCTCGCCGACCAGGAACACCCCGAACAGCCCGCGGTCGGGGATCGTCCCGCCGCTGGTGACGGCCAGCCGCTGCGCGCCGGGACGGGCGGTCAGCGTGCCCGCGACGCGGTCCCAGACGATGCGTGGGCGCAGCTCGCGGAACTCGTCGGAGGGGTACCTCCCGCTGAGCAGGTCGAGGGTCGCGTCGTACGCCGAGCGGGGCAGCGTCGCGAAAGGGGCGGAGCGACGGACCAGCGTGAACAGCGCGTCGACGTCCCACTCGTCCACGGCGGTGGCCGCGACCACGTGCTGGGCGAGCACGTCGAGCGGGTTGGTCGGCACGTGCAGCGCCTCGATCGCCCCCGTGCGCATCCGCTCCACGGCGACAGCGGTCTGCACGAGGTCGCCGCGGTGCTTGGGCAGCAGCACGCCCCGGGACACCTCGCCGACCTGGTGGCCGGCCCGTCCGACCCGCTGGAGGGCCGAGGCCACCGACGGGGGTGACTCGATCTGCACGACGAGGTCGACCGCACCCATGTCGATGCCGAGCTCGAGGCTGGACGTGGCGACCACGCAGGGCAGCCGGCCGCGCTTGAGGTCGTCCTCGATCAGGGCGCGCTGCTCCTTGGAGACCGACCCGTGGTGGGCCCGGGCGATCACCGGGTCGGCGGCGTCGGCGCCGTGGGACTGCCCGGCCTGTCCCATCAGCGCGGCCGGCGTCCGCGCCCCCGTACGGCTGGTCGAGCGGTCGGCGGCGATCTCGTTGAACCGGGCGGTCAGCCGCTCCGCGAGACGGCGGGAGTTGGCGAACACGATCGTCGAGCGGTGCTGCTCGATCAGGTCGACGACCCGTTCCTCGACGTGCGGCCAGATCGACCCGCGGCGCTCCGCGTTGCCGGCGACGGACCCCTCGGGGACCTCGTCGACGGCCGCGGCCAGCGCGAGCTCGGTCATGTCCTCGACCGGCACCACGACCTTGAGGTCCCACTCCTTGGTCGAGCCGGGCGCGACCACCTCGACCGGCCGGGCGCCGCCGAGGAACCGGGCCACCTCGTCGACCGGGCGGACCGTCGCGGAGAGCCCGATGCGCTGCGCCGGCTCCTCGAGCAGCTCGTCGAGGCGCTCGAGCGACAGCGCGAGGTGGGCGCCCCGCTTGGTGCCGGCGACGGCGTGCACCTCGTCGACGATCACGGTCTCGACGCCGCGCAGCGACTCGCGCGCCTGAGAGGTGAGCATCAGGAACAGCGACTCGGGGGTGGTGATCAGGATGTCCGGGGGCGTCGTCCCGAGCTTGCGCCGGTCGGCGGCGCTGGTGTCCCCCGAGCGCAGCCCGACGGTGATGTCCGGCGCGGCGACCCCGAGCCGGTCCGAGGTGTGCCGGATGCCGGTCAGCGGCGCCCGGAGGTTGCGCTCCACGTCGACGGCGAGGGCCTTGAGCGGGGAGACGTAGAGGACCCGGCAGCGCTGCAGCTTCTCGGCCGGCCGCGGCTCGCGGGCCAGCCGGTCGAGTGACCACAGGAACGCCGAGAGGGTCTTGCCGGAGCCGGTGGGCGCGACCACCAGGGCGTTGCGGCCCGCGGCGACCGCCTGCCAGGCGCCCACCTGCGCCGGGGTGGGAGCGGCGAAGGCGGCCTCGAACCAGGTGCGGGTGGGCTCGCTGAAGGACGCGAGCACGTCCGTCTCGCCCCGCCCCGCTCCCTTCACGGTCTGCTTCGCCACCCCACCATCCTGCCGGACACCACCGACAGTCCCTCAGCCGAGCGGGTGCCGGGTCAGACGTGCAGGCCGCCGTCGGCGTTGAGGAGCTGGCCGTTCACCCAGCCACCCTCGGCCGAGCACAGGAACGACACCAGGGCGGCGGTGTCCTGCGGCGTGCCACCGCGGCCCAGCGGGGTCGCGGTGGCGATCCCGGCGCGCAGGTCCTCCGACATCCAGCCGGTGTCCACCGGGCCGGGGTTGACCACGTTGGCGCTGACCCGCAGGTGGGCCAGCTCCCGGGCGGACGCGATGACCATCCGGTCCAGCGCCCCCTTGGTCGAGCCGTAGGGCAGGTTGCCGACGACCGCGTCGCTGGTCAAGGCGACCACCCGGCCGCTGCCCGGCTCGGTGCGGAACCGCTCGGCGTACTCCTTCACGAGCAGCCACGACGCCCGCACGTTCACCGCGTAGTGCCGGTCGAAGCTCTCGACGGTGGTGTCCAGCAGGCCCGAGTCGACCGACTCGCAGTGGCACATCACCAGCGCGGTCACCGGGCCGAGCTCGGCCTCCACCGCGTCGAACACCCGGCCGGGAGCGCGTACGTCGCTGAGGTCGGCCTCGACCGCGACGGTGCGGGCGCCTCGCTCGGCCAGCTGCCCGGCCACGGTCGCAGGGTCGCCGTCCTGGCGTCCCCACGGCATCCGCTCGTCGTACGGCGCCCAGTGCGTCGTCGCGACGTCCCAGCCGTCGTGCGCAAGCCTCAGCGCGACCCCCGCGCCGATGCCGACGGTGCGCCCGACCCCGGTGACGAGGACGACGGGCCGGGACGGGGTGAGGGGGGCGCTCATGCGCCCATCCTGGCGGGTGTGTCCAGCCGATAAAGGGGGTGACCCTGTCGGTGGTCGAACGTAGGGTCGACCCGTGCCTTCGACACCTTTCTCGGGAACCGTGACCGGCTCGACGGGCGACGGCAGGCCCGGCCCCGGTGGCCGCCCCGGTGACGCCCCGGCGGACGGGTACGACGAGTCCCGCGCCAGCTCGATGATCTGGGCCCGCGGCCTGCGCAAGTCCTACGGCGACTTCGAGGCCGTGAAGGGCATCGACCTCGACGTGCGGGCGGGGGAGTCGTTCGGGTTCCTGGGCCCCAACGGCGCCGGCAAGTCCTCGACGATGCGGATGGTCGCGGCCGTGTCGCCGCCGTCCGGCGGCGAGCTGTCGATCCTGGGCATGGACCCGGGCACCCACGGCCCGGACATCCGGTCGCGGCTCGGCGTCTGTCCGCAGGAGGACACCCTCGACCTGGAGCTGAACGTCCGCGAGAACCTCCTGGTCTATGCCTCCTACTTCGGGATCCGGAAGGCCGAGGCCGCCGCGCGCGCCGACGAGCTGCTCGACTTCGTGCAGCTCACCGAGAAGGCGAAGGCCAAGGTCGTTGACCTGTCCGGAGGCATGAAGCGGCGGCTGACGATCGCCCGCTCACTGATCAACGACCCGGACCTGCTGCTGCTCGACGAGCCGACCACCGGGCTGGACCCGCAGGCCCGGCACCTGCTCTGGGACCGGCTGTTCCGGCTCAAGCAGCGGGGCGTGACACTGGTGATCACCACCCACTACATGGACGAGGCCGAGCAGCTGTGCGACCGCCTGGTCGTGATGGACGGCGGTGACATCGTCGCGGAGGGCTCGCCGCTCGCGCTGATCCGCGAGCACTCCACCCGCGAGGTGGCCGAGCTGCGGTTCGGGGTGGGCGAGCACGAGGCACTCGCCGAGCAGGTCGCCGACCTCGCGGATCGCGTCGAGGTGCTGCCGGACCGGCTGCTGCTCTACACCCCTGACGGCGAGGAGACGCTGGCCCGGGTGCACGAGCGCGGCCTCGACCCGGTCGCCGTACTCGTCCGCCGCTCGACCCTCGAGGACGTCTTCCTGCGCCTCACCGGCCGGACGCTGGTGGACTGATGACCCTCACGCACAGCCCGCGGTCGGCCCTGCCCCGGTGGGAGATGGTGGCCCGGCAGCGCAGCTACTGGGCCACCGCCTACAAGCGCACCTGGAAGGGCTCGGTCGTCACGTCGTTCGTGATGCCGCTGCTCTACGTGCTGGCCATGGGCGTCCTGCTCGGCGGGTACGTCGACCGGGGTGCGACCTTGGACGGGGCGCCGTCCTACCTCGCCTTCGTGGCGCCCGGCCTGGCCGCTGCGCACGCCATGCAGACCGCGACGGGGGAGACCACCTGGCCGGTGATGGGCAACATCAAGTGGCACCGCACCTACTACGCGATGATCGCGACGCCGTTGGCCGTCGCCGACGTGGTGGCAGCGCACCTGCTGTTCGTGATGTTCCGGGTCGCGACCACCTGTGCGGTGTTCCTGGCGGTGATGGCGCCGTTCGGGGTCTTCGAGTCGGCATGGGGCGTGCTGCTCGCCTGGCCCGTGCTCGTGCTCGTCGGGCTCAGCTTCGCCGGCGTGTTCTTCGCCTACTCAGCGACGCTCGAGAGCGAGTCGGGGTTCGCGATCATCTACCGGCTGCTGGTGGTCCCGCTGTTCCTGTTCTCCGGCGCGTTCTTCCCGATCAGCAACCTGTCCGCGCCGCTGGAGTGGGTCGCCCGGCTCACGCCGCTGTGGCACGGCGTCGACCTGACCCGGATGCTCGTCCTCGGCGACGTCCGTCCCGGCCTTGCGGTCGTGCACCTCGTCTACCTCGTCGTGCTCAGCCTGGTCGGCTGGTGGCTCGCGGTCTGGCGCCTCGACAAGCGGATGGAGACGTAAGCCATGTCCCTCGTCACTGCCGCCGCGGCACGGGCGGTCGCGTCCCCGCACACCACAGGCTGGGAGATCGTCCGGCGCAACTTCCTGGTCTACCGCTCGAGCTGGGTGGTGTTCCTGACCGGCTTCCTCGAGCCGGTGCTCTACCTGTTCTCGATCGGTGTCGGCGTCGGCCGGCTGATCGACGGCTTCGAGTTCAACGGCCAGGTGGTCTCCTACGCCGCTTTCGTCGCTCCGGGCATGCTGGCCGCGTCGGCGATGAACGGCGCGATCCTGGACTCGACGTTCGGGATCTTCTTCAAGCTGCGCTACGACAAGGTCTACGAGGGCGTCCTCGCGACGCCGATGCGGACCATCGACATCGCCCGCGGCGAGCTGGCCTGGTCGCTGATGCGGTCGGCGGTCTACGCGGCCGGGTTCCTGGTCGTGATGGCGGCGATGGGGCTGGTGTCGTCGTGGTGGGCGGTCCTCGCCTGGCCGGCGACCTGGCTGATCGGGTTCGCGTTCGCGGGCGCCGGGATGGCGCTGACGACCTTCATGAAGTCCTGGCAGGACTTCGAGTACATCCAGCTCGCGATCGTCCCGATGTTCCTGTTCTCCGCGACGTTCTTCCCGATCACCGCGTTCCACGGTGTGCTGCGCTGGGTCGTGGAGGTGACCCCGCTCTACCGCGGCGTGACCCTGACCCGCGAGCTGACCACCGGGGCGCTGACGGTCGACTCGCTGGTGTCCGTTGCCTACCTGGTGGCGATGGGCCTGCTCGGCCTCGCCGTGGCGTCCCGGCGCTTCGACCGGCTGCTGCTGACCTGACCTCCCGGGACCGCCGAGGCTAGCTGAGCAGCTTCTGGTACCACTCCACGTCGACCCACTGGTCGAACTTGAAGCCCACCTCGCGCATCGTGCCGACGTGCTCGAAGCCGCACGCCTTGTGCAGCGCGATGCTGCCGGGGTTCGGCAGCGCGACCAGGGCGACCGCCGTGTGCACCCCCGACTCGGCCATCGCGTCGAGCAGCGCCGGGTAGAGCAGCCGGCCGATCCCGCGGCCCCGCACCGACGGGTCGAGGTAGATCGAGGTCTCGCGGGTGAGGTTGTACGCCGGGCGTGGCCGGTAGGACCAGGAGTAGGCGTAGCCCACCACGTCGTTGTCGGTGTCCACCGCGACGAGGAGATGGTCGCCCTCGTGCTTGCCCGCGAGGCGTTGCTCCCAGTAGGTGATCGTCGGAGGCTCGAGGTCGAACGTCGCGGTGCTGTTCGCGATCTCGTGGTTGTAGATCGCGGCGATGTCGGAGAGGTCGTCCTCGACTGCGGGCCTGATGATGAGGTCGTCGGCCATGGAGGCATTCTCGCAGCATCCGGCGGGTCGGTGAGACGCGTGTCCATCGAAGGTGACGCCCGCCATACTTTGGACCATGACCGACCGGAAGTCCGACCCCGCGATCGTGCCTGACACCAAGGACTGGACCTGGGTGCTGGAACGCCCGTGTCCGGAATGCGGCTTCGACGCCCGGGCGGTGCGACGCGAGGAGCTGAAGAACCGGGTCTACGCGAACGCCAGCGCCTGGCAGCGAGTGCTCGAGCAGCCCGGTGTGCGAGACCGTCCGGCCCCCGGGGTGTGGTCGCCGCTGGAGTACGCCTGCCACGTCCGCGACGTGCACCGCGTGTTCGGTGAGCGGGTCCGGATGATGCTCGCCGTGGACGACCCGCTGTTCGAGAACTGGGACCAGGACGCGTCCGCCGTACGCGGTGCGTACGGCGGCCAGGACCCGGCCGTGGTGGCCACGGAGCTGGTCGAGGCGGCTGCCGCGATCTCGCAGGCCTACGCAGCGGTGGAGGGGGCGCAGTGGGAGCGTCCGGGACGGCGCAGCGACGGCTCGGTCTTCACGGTTGACACGCTCGCGCGCTACCAGCTGCACGACGTGGAGCACCATCTCCACGACGTCTCCTGACGTACGCTCGGCGGCATGCGGCACACGGAGTTCTGGGCGCGGATGGAGCACGCACTGGGCGCGGGGTACGCCCGCACCTGGGCCGAGCAGCAGGTGATTGCGGGCCTCGGGGGCCGTACGGTCACCGAGGCGCTCGAGGCGGGCGAGGCCCCCAAGCGCGTCTGGCGCGAGGTGTGGGAACGGCTCGAGCTGCCTGCCTCGGAGATGTGAGCCGGACGTGGCTGCCGAGATGACCCGGCCATGACCCTCCCCGACGGCCCCGACGACGCGGTCGCCCGCGCCGGACGCCGGGTGGCCGGCTGGGTCGGCGGCGGTGCCGTCGGGATCGCCCGCGGCGTGTACGGCGGGGTGCGCTGGCCCGACCACCGGGTCCGGCAGGTGCAGCGCCGCACGATCCGGACACTGGTCGTCTCACAGGCGCTCGGCGGGCTCGGGATGAGCATCGGGATCGCGGTCGCGGCGCTGCTGGCCGAGGAGATCTCCGGCAGCGAGAAGCTCGCCGGTCTCGCGCAGACCATGCAGGTCCTCGGTGCTGCCGTGGCGTCCTTCCTGCTGGGACATGTGATGGGACGCCGGGGGCGCCGGGTCGGGTTGTCCCTGGGGTACGTGCTCGGCGCTGCCGGGGCGGCGACGTGCGTCCTGGCGGGCATCGTCCGGTCGTTCCCGCTGCTGCTGGCCGGCACGACGCTGCTCGGGGCGACGACCGCCGCGAACAGCCAGTCGCGCTACGCCGCCACCGACCTGGCCCGTCCGGACAAGCGCGCTCGGTCCCTGGCCGTGGTGCTCTGGGCGACCACGGTCGGGGCGGTCGCCGGCCCGAACCTCACCGGCGTCGCGGGACGGGCCGGGCGGGCCCTCGGGGTGCCGACGCTGACCGGGCCGTTCCTGTTCGGGGTGCTGGGCATGCTGACGGCCGCGGTGGTGATCTTCGTGTCCCTGCGCCCGGACCCGCTGCTGGTCGCACGGGAGGCCGCGCTGGCCCGCGGGGCGGCCGGACGGACCAGCACGTCCTGGTCCCGGGTCGTGGAGGTGGTGCGCAGCCGGCCCGGGGTCGCGGCCGGTGTGGTGGCGCTGGCGCTCGCGCACGCGGTGATGGTCTCGGTGATGGTGATGACGCCGCTGCACATGCACCACGGGGGAGCGACCCTGGAGATCATCGGCGTGGTGATCAGCGTGCACGTCCTGGGCATGTTCGCGCTCTCCCCGCTGGCCGGCTGGGCGGCGGACCGGCTCGGACGGCCGGCCGTGCTGTCCGCCGGGGCGGTGGTGCTGTTCGCGGCGCTCGCGCTGTCCGGCACGGCGCCGATGGGGGCGTCGTACCGGATCACGGTCGGGCTGTTCCTGCTCGGCTTCGGCTGGTCCCTGTGCACCGTCGCCGCCTCGACCCTGCTGTCCGAGGCGGCGCCGCTCGACGCGCGCACGGACGTGCAGGGCGCCGCCGACCTGGTGATGGGGCTGACCGCCGCGGCCGCGGGGGCCTTGGCCGGTGTCATCGTCGGGTCGCTCGGCTACGGCTGGCTGAACCTCTTCGCGGCCGTGCTGGTGACCGGGATCGTCACGGCCGCGGAGTACGCCCGCCGCGCCACCGGCCGGACGCCCCGCAACGACGAGACGCTCGCCCTGTAGGCGGGCGTCAGAGGTTGATCATGTGGCCGGCGATGCCCTCGACGGCCTCCTTGACGGCCTCGGACAGCGTCGGGTGCGCGAACACGTTGCGGGCCACCTCGTCGGCGGTGAGGTCCCAGCGCTGGGCCAGGGTCAGGGCCGGCAGCAGCTCGGTGACGTCGGGGCCGATCATGTGCGCACCGAGGATCTCGTTGTACTTCGCGTCGGCGACGATCTTGACGAAGCCGACCGCGTCGCCGAGGCCCTGGGCCTTGCCGTTCGCGGAGAACGGGAACTTCGCCGTCTTCACGTCGTAGCCCATCTCCTTGGCCTGGGCCTCGGAGTAGCCGAAGGAGGCGACCTGCGGCTGGCAGTACGTCGCCCGCGGGATGAAGTCGAACGCGACCGGCATCGTGTCCGCGCCGGCGATCGTCTCGGCGGCCACGACACCCATCGCCTCCGCGGTGTGCGCGAGCATCAGCTTGCCGGTGCAGTCACCGATCGCGTAGACGCCTTCGACGTTCGTGCGGCCGAACTCGTCGATCGCCACCGCGCCGCGGTCGGTCAGGTCGACGCCGGCTGCCTCGATGCCGAAGCCGTCGACGCGCGGCGCGAAGCCGATGGCCTGCAGCACCTTGTCGGTCTCGATGACCTGCTGGTCGCCGCCGTCGGCGGGGGAGACCGTGACCTTGACCATGTCGCCGGAGTCGTCGATCGACTCCACCTTGGTCTTGAGCATCACCTTCACGCCGAGCTTCTTGTAGTGCTTGAGGAGCTCCTTGGAGATCTCGGCGTCCTCCGTCGGGACCATCCGGTCGAGGAACTCCACGATCGTCACGTCGACGCCGAAGTTCTTCATCACGTAGGCGAACTCGACGCCGATCGCCCCGGAGCCGGCGATCACGATGCTGCTCGGGAGGCTCTCGTCGAGGATCTGCTCCTCGTAGGTCACCACGCGCTCGGACAGCGACGTGCCCGGGATCAACCGGGTGGTTGCGCCGGTGGCGATGATCAGGTTGTCGAACGTGAGCTGCTCGGTGCCGCCGTCCTTGGTCCTGACGTCCATGGACTTCGCGCCGGTCAGCGTGCCCCAGCCGTCCACCTCGGTGATCTTGTTCTTCTTCATCAGGAAGTGGACGCCCTTGACGATGCCCTCGGAGACCTTGCGGCTGCGGGCATGCGTGGGCTTGAAGTCCATCGAGGCGTCGCCGGTGATGCCGAACGTGTCCTTCTCGTGAGCCAGGATGTGCGCCAGCTCGGCGTTGCGCAGCAGCGCCTTCGACGGGATGCAGCCCACGTTGAGGCAGACACCACCCCAGTACTTGTCCTCCACGACCGCCACGCTCTTGCCGAGCTGGGAGGCGCGGATGGCAGCGACGTACCCACCGGGGCCGGCACCGAGAACGACGACGTCGAAGTGTTGGCTCATGGCTCAGAGCCTATGGGGTGACCGGCCCCGACCGCCAAGACGGTGCCCGAGATCACCCGCGAGCAGCTCGACGGCGCCGTGGGGATGAGCCCCGACAACTCGAACCTGCCCGAGCACGACCCGGAGTGGTGGGAGAACCAGCGCGCGCGGATCGAGCGGGCAGCGCGGACGGCCGAGCAGACCAGTCCCCGATGCGGCTGTCCGGTGATCCGCAGCCGCGATCGAGCACGCGGGGTCAGTCTCAGACCGGGACCAGCTCGACGGCGCCGACGGCGTAGCGGGCCAGGATCGTGCGGGCCACCTCGGGGTCGGCGCCGAGCGGCTCGGAGACCGCGACCGCACCGGCCTCGACAGCGAGCTCGGCGGCCCGGTCCGGCAGCGTGCCCGGCGCCAGGAACAACGAACCCACCGCGATGTGTCGGCGCCCCTCCGCGCGGAACTGCCGCACCGCCTCACCGGTGGCCGGGGGAGCGGCCGAGGCGTACGCCGCCACCGTGGGCAGCCGGTGCTTGGAGCCCCACAGCCGGGCCAGTCGGGTGACGGCCTGGTTGGCGAGCTGGTCCGAGGAGCCGGCGGCGGCGAGCACCAGGGCGTCGAGCTCACGCACCCGGGCGTCGCGCAGCGCGGCGCGCAGCCGGCGGTCGAGCACCTCGAGGAAGACCGACTCCAGGCCGAGCACGTGCGTGGCCCGGATCCGAAGGTTCTCGTGGCGGGCGGTGGCTGCGGCGATCGCCGCGGGGACGTCCACCTTGGCGTGGTAGGCCTCGGTCAGCAGCAGGGGTACCACGACGATCTCGTCGTAGCCCGCCTTGACCAGACGGTCCACGACCGTGGCGAAGGACGGCTTGGCCAGCTCGAGGAAGGCCGGCTCGATGCGCAGGTCCGGGCGCATGCTGCGGACCTCGTCGACGAGAGCCTTGATCGTCTGGGCCGAACGCGGGTCGCGGCTGCCGTGGGCGAGGGCCACCAGTGCGGGAGCAGTCATCAGGAGTGGCCTCCTTTCAGTCGTGGAGCTGGTGCGGACCCGACAACGCTGTCGAGATGGGGACGGTCGTGGGACTCATTGGTGGATGCCGCACTCGGTCTTGCCGGTGCCGGCCCAGCGGCCGCTGCGCGGGTCCTCGCCCGGCGCGACCCGTCGGGTGCACGGCCAGCAACCGATCGAGGGGTAGCCGTCGTACTGCAGCGGGTTGACCAGCACGTTGTTCGCGGCGATGTAGCGGTCCACGTCCTCGGCGGTCCAGCGGGCCAGGGGCGAGACCTTGACCTTGCGCTTCTTCTCGTCCCAGCCGATGACCGGGGCGATCACCCGGTTGTGCGTCTCGTCGCGGCGCAGGCCGGTGGCCCAGGCGTCGTACGACGACAGCGCCTCCTCGAGCGGCTTCACCTTGCGCAGCGCGCAGCACAGGTCGGGGTCGCGCTCGAACAGGTCCTTGCCGTACGTCGCGTCCTGCTCGGCCACCGACTGCACGGGGGTGATGTTGATCAGGTTCACCGGCAGCGTCGCCTCGACGGCGTCTCGGGTGCCGATCGTCTCGGCGAAGTGGTAGCCGGTGTCGAGGAACACCACGTCCACGCCCGGCGCGACCCGGCCCGCCACGTGCGCGAGGACGGCGTCGCCCATCGAGGAGGTGATCGCGAACCGCTCGCCGAAGGTGGCCACGGCCCACTCGATGATCACCTCGGCGGGCGCCAGCTCGAGCTCCGCGCCGGCGTGCCGGACCAGCTGCTGGAGCTCGGCCTCGCTGCGGTCGGTCGTGTCGGTGCCCTTGAACGCCCGGGCTGCCGTGGTGGTGGCCGTGGTCATCGCGGCACCTCCTGCTCGGTGGACGGAGCAGAGGGCCGGGCGATCATCCCGAGCATCTTGAGCGAGAAGGCCCGCAGGCAGGCGTGGCACTCCCACGCGCCGTGGCCCTCCTCGCTGGGACGGAGGTTCTCGTCGCCGCAGTAGGGGCAGTGGAACGGGATCCCGCGGCCGCTCACGAGACGACCTCGAGCTCGCGGTTGCCGACCTCGCCGCGCAGGGCGTCGTCGTCGGCGCGGCCGACCCAGGAGGCGAACGACTCGTCGTCGTGACGCTGCTCGAGGAACGCGGTGACCACGTTGGTCACGTAGTCGTCGAGACCGGTGCTGGTGACCTTGTGCGCCCGGAGCTTCTTGCCGAACTGCGGGTCGAGCCCCAGTCCGCCGCCGAGGTGCACCTGGAAGCCCTCGACCTGGTGACCGTCGGCGTCGAGCACCAGCTGGCCCTTCAGGCCGATGTCCGCGACCTGGGTGCGGGCGCAGGCGTTGGGGCAGCCGTTGACGTTCACGGTGATCGGGGTGTCCAGGTCCGGGAACCGGTCCTCCAGCTCGGCGATCAGGTCGGCGGCGCGCTGCTTGGTCTCCACGATCGCGAGCTTGCAGAACTCGATGCCGGTGCAGGCCATGGTGGAGCGCCGCCAGTTCGACGGCTTCGCGGACAGCCCGATCTCCTCGAGCGCGTCGAGCAACGCCGGGACCCGGTCCGCCTCGACCCCGAGGACGACGAGCTTCTGGTACGCCGTGAGCCGGGCGCCCTGGGCGCCGTACTCCTCGAGCAGGTCACCGAGCCGGGTGAGGACCGTCCCGGAGACCCGGCCGACGGTCGGCGCCAGGCCGATGTAGTAGCGGCCGTCCTTCTGCGGGTGTACGCCGATGTGGTCGCCGGACGCGGCCGGGATCGGCGGCGAGTCGCAGTCGACCAGCGCCCGCTCGAGGTACTTGGTCTCGAGGACCTCGCGGAACTTGTCCACGCCCCAGTCGGCGACCAGGAACTTCAGCCGGGCCCGCGAACGCAGCCGCCGGTAGCCGTAGTCACGGAAGACCGAGATGACGCCCTCCCAGGCGTCGGCCACCTCGTCGAGCGGGATCCACACGCCGAGCTTCTGGGCGAGCATCGGGTTGGTGGACAGCCCGCCGCCGACCCAGAGGTCGAAGCCGGGGCCGTGCTCGGGGTGGGTGGTGCCCACGAAGGAGACGTCGTTGACCTCCGGTGCCACGTCCTGGCTGGGGTGTCCCGTCAGCGCGGTCTTGAACTTGCGCGGCAGGTTGGAGTACTCCGGGTCGCCGATGTAGCGGCGCTTGATCTCCTCGAGCGCGGAGGTGCCGTCGATGATCTCCTCGCTGGACACGCCTGCCACCGGTGACCCGAGGAAGCCGCGGGGCGAGTCGCCGCACGCCTCCTGGGTCTGCAGCCCGACGGCTTCCAGACGCTGCCAGATGGTCGGCACGTCTTCGATGCGGATCCAGTGGTACTGGATGTTCTGCCGGTCGGTGATGTCGGCCGTGTCGCGTCCGAAGTCCGCGGAGATGCCGCCGAGGACGCGCAGCTGCTCGGGAGTGAGCAGGGCGCCGTCGGAGCGGACCCGGAGCATGAAGTACTCGTCGTCGAGCTCCTCCGGCTCCAGGGCGCCGGTCTTGCCGCCGTCCAGGCCGGGCTTGCGCTGGGTGTAGAGGCCCCACCAGCGGAACCGGCCACGCAGGTCGCCGCCGTCGATGGAGGCGAAGCCGCGCCGCGAGTAGATGTTCTCGATGCGAGCCCGCACGTTGAGCGGGTTGTCGTCCTTCTTGGACTGCTCGTTGGCGTTCAGCGGCTCGCGGTAGCCGAGGGCCCACTGCCCTTCGCCGCGCTTGGGGCGCGGACGTCCCGACCGGCCCGGGCCGGTGGGCGTGGGAGTGGTGGCGGGGGTGTTGCTGGGGGGTGTCACGGGAGATGCGCTCCTGGGGGCGAGAGACGCACGATGCGCTGCTGCCTTCGACACCGTTGTCGAGAGGTATGCCGGCGACCGCGCGCCCGGCTGGGTGAGCTGGGCGGTCAGGCGGTGTGCGGCATACAGATCATGCTGCGCGTACGACCGAGGTCCACGTGGCGGCGGACCACGAGGTGCATCGTCGTTGCGGGGCTGATCATGGGCGCAAGTCTCACGGCTCGGACGTCGGTCCCACAAACTGCAATCTTATGATGTGAGACGCAAGTCCAAGATATGAAACAGTGCTCAGCCTCTCGTGCTCAGGTCCACGCGTCACTAGGCTGTCCGCCATGACGGACTCGAACGCTGCCCAGACCGGAACTGCAGGCTCGGCCACCGACCCGGAGCGCCTCGCCAAGACAGTGAGCACGGCATACGACGCGATGCTCGAGGTGATCGAGGCCGTCGAGCCCCGTGTGGCGGAAGCCACACGCGCCGAGCTGCGGGACCAGCGCTCCTCGCTCAAGCTGATCGCCAGTGAGAACTACGCCTCGCCGGCCGTGCTGCTCACGATGGGCACCTGGCTCAGCGACAAGTACGCCGAGGGCACCGTCGGCCACCGGTTCTACGCCGGCTGCCAGAACGTCGACACCGTCGAGGCGCTCGCCGCCGAGCACGCGCGCGAGCTGTTCGGCGCGCCGTACGCCTACGCCCAGCCGCACTCCGGCATCGACGCCAACCTGGTCGCGTTCTGGTCGATCCTGGCGCACCGCATCGAGTCGCCCGCGCTGGAGAAGCACGCGGCGAAGACCGTCAACGACCTCTCCGAGGAGGACTGGGAGTCGCTGCGCAAGGAGCTCGGCAACCAGCGGATGCTCGGGATGTCCCTGGACTCCGGTGGCCACCTCACCCACGGGTTCCGGCCGAACATCAGCGGCAAGATGTTCCACCAGCGCTCCTACGGCACCGACCCGGAGACTGGGCTGCTCGACTACGACAGGGTCCGCGCGGCCGCGAAGGAGTTCAAGCCGCTGGTGCTGATCGCCGGCTACTCCGCCTACCCGCGGCGGGTGAACTTCGCGAAGATGCGCGAGATCGCCGACGAGGTCGGCGCCACCTTGATGGTGGACATGGCGCACTTCGCCGGTCTGGTCGCCGGCAAGGTGTTCACCGGCGAGGAGAACCCCGTCCCGTTCGCGCACGTCACCACCACCACGACGCACAAGTCGCTGCGCGGCCCGCGCGGCGGACTCGTGCTCGCCACCGAGGAGTACGCCGACTCGGTCGACCGCGGCTGCCCGATGGTGCTCGGCGGCCCGCTGTCGCACGTCATGGCCGCCAAGGCGGTGGCGCTCGCCGAGGCGCGGCAGCCGTCGTTCCAGACCTACGCCCAGAACATCGCCGACAACGCCCAGGCGCTCGCCGAGGGCTTCCTGTCCCGCGATGCCAGGCTCGTCACCGGCGGCACGGACAACCACATCGTGCTGCTCGACGTGTCGTCCTTCGGGCTGACCGGGCGACAGGCGGAGTCGGCGCTGCTCGACGCCGGCGTCGTGACCAACCGCAACTCGGTCCCGTCCGACCCGAACGGTGCGTGGTACACCTCCGGCATCCGGTTCGGCACCCCGGCGCTGACCACCCGCGGCTTCGGCCGCGACGAGTTCGGCCGGGTGGCCGAGCTCGTGGTCGACGTACTGTCCAACACCTCGCCCAGCACCACCAAGGCCGGGGCGCCGTCCAAGGCGACGTACACGCTGGCCGAGGGGGTCGCGGACCGGACCAAGGCCGCCTCCGCCGAGATGCTGGACAAGCACCCGCTCTACCCGGGCCTCGAGCTGCGCTGACCCATCCGGGCGGGTCGCTCCGCCTTCCCGCCGGTGCGGCACGGGTTGGACGTGTCCGAGGGGCCGGCCGTGCTCCCCGCGCTGCTGGGGGAGCTCGCCTGGCCGGCCCTGTGGGTCTACCTGGCCGCCGAGGTCTCCGCGGACGTCGCAGCCTCAGCCTTCGCCACCCGCGCCGTCCCCGCCTCCCGCACCTCGTAGCCACACGCTTCCGACTGGTCCGGCATGCAGCGGGGGTGGGCTCAGCCGGTCGTGGGGGTGGTGCGGGACACGATCGACGCGAGGTCGGTGCCGCGGGGCAGGGTGCCCAGCGTGCCGCCGTACTCCGTGCCGAGCCGGGTGGCGCAGAACGCGTCGGCCACCGCGGCCGGTGCATGCTGCACCAGCAGGGCGCCCTGCAGGCAGGCGGCCATCTGCCCGGCGAGCCGGCGGGCGCCGAACTCCAGGGCGGAGGTGTCGGCCAGCGTCTCCAGCACCGACTCGGTCGCCCGGTCCAGGCGCGGGTCCTCGCCGCGCGCGCGACCGACCTCCACGATCCAGGCGTTCAGCGCCTCCGGCTCGCGGGACAGCGCCCGGAGCACGTCGAGCGCGTTGACGTTGCCCGACCCCTCCCAGATGGAGTTCAGCGGGGACTCGCGGAACAGCAGCGGCATCCCGGACTCCTCGACGTACCCGTTGCCACCGAGGCACTCCAGCGCTTCCGCGACCATCATCGGGGTGCGCTTGCAGACCCAGTACTTCGCCAGCGGGAGTGCGATCCGGCGCAGCGCCGCCTCGTGCGGGTCGTGCGCATCGTCGACGGCCGCGGCCAGCCGCATGCCGAGCACGGTCGCGGCCTCGGACTCGACCGCGAGGTCGGCGATGACGTTCTGCATCAGCGGCTTGTCGCCGAGCACCCCGCCGAACGCGGAGCGGTGCGCGACGTGCCAGGAGGCCTCGGCCAGGGCACGGCGCATCAGCGACGCGGACCCGAGGACGCAGTCGAGCCGGGTCGCCGCGACCATGTCGATGATCGTGCGGACCCCGCGGCCCTCGTCACCGAGCCGCTGCGCCCAGGTGCCCCGGAACTCCAGCTCCGACGAGGCGTTCGACCGGTTGCCGAGCTTGTCCTTCAGCCGTACGACGTCCAGCCGGTTGCGGGTGCCGTCGGCGAGGACCCGGGGGACCAGGAAGCAGGTGAGACCGTCGGCGGCCTGCGCGAGCACGAGGAACACGTCGTTCATCGGCGCGGAGGTGAACCACTTGTGGCCGTCCAGGGTGTACTCGCCGTCGGCCGCGGTGGGCGTGGCGGTCGTCACGTTGGCCCGCACGTCGGACCCGCCCTGCTTCTCGGTCATGCCCATGCCCGCCAGGGCACCGGCCTTCTCGTGCGGGGCGCGCAGCCCGAAGTCGTAGGACGTGGACGCGAGCCGCGGCGTCCACTCCTTGGCGATCGCGTCGTCGGCGCGCAGCGCGGGGATCGCGGCGTACGTCATCGAGATCGGGCAGCCGTGACCCGGCTCCGTCTGCGACCAGGCGAAGAAGCCGGCTGCCCGGCGCACGTGCGCGTGGGGGTCCTCGGACGTCCAGGGCGCGGCCTGCAGGCCGAAGCCGACGCCGCGCTCCATCAGCCAGTGCCAGGAGGGGTGGAACCGCACCTCGTCCACCCGGTTGCCGTAGCGGTCGTACGGCGTCAGCTCCGGCTCGTGCCGGTTGGCGAGCATGCCGTGCTCACGGGCCTCGGCCGAGCTCGCGACGGCACCGAGCTCGGCGAGGTCGTCGACCACCGAGGGGGACGCGTGCCGGGTCACCGCCTCGACCAGCGCGCGGTCGGAGGTGACGGTGTTGTGATCGACGAGGGGCGGCGCCTGGTTGGTGGTTGCCCGGATGTCAGCGGCCATGTCGATACCGTAGAGCCATGCCGGCGAAAACGGAGAGCGTGCCCACGCCTCTGTCGTCGCGCCTGGTCTCCGCACGCGACACGGCCTGGCGGCTGGTCGTCTCCACCGTCGGCACCTGCTTCCGCAACCGGGTGACCGGGCTGGCCGCCGAGGCGGCGTTCTTCGCGCTGCTGTCCCTGCCGCCGCTGCTGTTCGGGCTGGCCGGGTCGATCGGCTACGTGTTCGACAACATCAACCCGGCCCAGGTCGAGCAGGTCCGTCGCTCCATCCTGGAGATCTGCTCGCGGGCGCTGACCCCGCAGACCGTGGACGCGATCGTCCGACCGACGCTGAACGACGTCTTCAAGGGCGGCCGCTTCGACGTCATCTCGGTCGGCTTCATCCTTGCGCTGTGGTCCGGGTCACGGGCGCTGAACGTCTTCGTCGACACCATCACGATCATGTACGGCCTCGGCGGCCACCGCGGCATCGTCAAGACCCGGGTGCTGTCGTTCTCGCTCTACGTGATGGGGCTGCTCACCGGCGTGGTCACGCTGCCGCTGGTGGTCGCCGGCCCGCGGCTGGTGCACCGGATGGTGCCGCCGCGCCTGGACTTCCTCAACGAGCTCTACTGGCCGATCGTGGTGGTGCTCTGCATCTGCTTCCTCGCCACCCTGTACCACGTCTCGGTCCCGGTGCGGACGTCCTGGCGGTACAACCTGCCGGGCGCCGCGCTGACGATGACGATCTGGATCTTCGGGTCCTACCTGCTCCGCTGGGTGCTCACCGGCACCGCCCAGGGGTCCACGTCGATCTACGGCCCGCTGTCCGCCCCGATCGTGGTGATGCTCTGGCTCTACCTGCTCTCCATCGCGGTCCTGATCGGCGCGGCCGTCAACGCCGCGTTCGACCGGCTCTGGCCGGAGAACGAGACCGCCCGCGCGCGGATGGAGATCGTGCGCCGGCTGCGGCTGCAGGCGATCATCCCGCGGCTGCGTCGCGACGAGGAGGAGCAGGCCCGGTTCCCCGACGCCGGCGACGACACGATGGTGCTGCAGAAGTACGACGAGGGGCTCGCCCACGACGAGTCGGCCGGTGCCCTCGAGGACGTCACCACCGTCGACGCCGCCGAGCCGGCCGGCGGGAAGGCCGTCCGCGCCCCGCGACACCGGGGCTGAAATGCACGTGCGGCGGCCCAGCAGACCGCCGTACATTCCCGGTGTGCTGGAGACGATCGGATACGAGCCCGGGATGGCCGGGTGGGCCGCTGCCGCGGACGCCCACCTGGGCCGGGTCGTGCGCGTCGACCGGGGCCTCGCGTCGGTGCTGACCGAGAGCGGGCCGCACCGGGCCACCGTCGGCGGGGCGCTGCTGGGCCGGATGGCCAAGGACCCCACCGAGGGGCCGTGCACGGGGGACTGGTGCGTGCTGCGCGAGTGGCCCGACCACCGGCTGACCCTGGAGCGGATCGTCCCGCGGCGCACCGCGGTCGTCCGGGCCACCGCGGGTGAGCAGAGCCACGGCCAGGTGCTGTGCGCCAACGTGGACGTCGCCGCCGTGGTGGTCGCGCTGCACCCGATCCCGGTGCTCGCCAAGGTCGAACGGCTGGTGGCCCTGGCCTGGGAGAGCGGGGCCCGGCCGCTGGTGGTGCTGACCAAGGCCGACCTGGTCACCGATGCCGAGCTGCTCGCGGAGGACATCGGCGGCGCCACGCCCGGGGTCGACGTGACGGTCGTCAGCGCGGTGACCGGTCAGGGCGTCGACGCCCTCCGCGACCGGCTCGGGGGCCGGCTGACCCTGGCGCTGCTCGGGTCCTCGGGGCACGGCAAGTCCTCGCTCACCAACGCGCTGGTGGGAGCCGAGGTGCTGAGCACCCGCGCGATCCGGGAGGACGGCCGCGGCCGGCACACGTCCGTACGTCGCGAGCTGGTGCCGCTGCCGGGAGGCGGGGCCGTCATCGACACCCCCGGGCTCCGCGGCGTCGGGCTGATCGACGCGGCGGAGGGCATCGCGCACACGTTCGCCGACGTGGAGGCGCTCGCGGCCCGGTGCCGGTTCAGCGACTGCGCGCACCAGGGGGAGCCCGGCTGCGCCGTCGCGGCCGCCCTCGGGGACGGCACGCTGCCGGTGCGTCGCTTCGAGAGCTGGCAACGCCTGCAGCGTGAGCAGCGCTGGATCGCCTCCCGCACCGACGCCCGCCTGCGGGCCGAACGGCTCAAGGAGTGGCGGCGGCGCACCCGCGACGCCGGAGGCAGCCGACCGTGACCCGGAGGACCCGCTGATGAGCAAGAAGGCACCGACCGTCCGCGAGGAGACCGCCGAGGACGTCGACACCGTACGGCGCGTGGTGGCGAGTGCCTTCGGGGGTGAGAAGGTGCCCGAGCTGCTCGACGGGCTGCGGGAGTCGGTCGCCTGGCTCGACCTGTCCTTCGTGGCCGAGGAGAAGGGCGAGGTCGTCGCGCACGTCGGCTACTCCCGCGGGTGGCTGGACACGCCGACCAAGCTCGTCGAGGTGCTGGTGCTCAGCCCGCTCTCCGTCCGTCCGGACCGGCAGCGTGCGGGGATCGGCTCCCGGCTCGTCACCGAGACGCTGCGGCTCCTGGAGGACCGGCCCGAGCCGCTGGTGTTCCTCGAAGGCGCCCCCGACTACTACACCCGGCTGGGCTTCATCGCGGGGCAGGAGCTCGGGTTCACCGCACCCTCGGTACGGATCCCCGGGCCCGCGTTCCAGGTGGCGACGCTGCCCGGCTACGACCAGGCCTGGATGTCCGGCGCGCTCGTCTACCCCGACGTCTTCTGGCGCCACGACTGCGTGGGACTCCGCCCCGAGGCATGAGCCGGCGGGCCGGCCAGTAGGTTGGTGCGTCATGGGAAACGTCAACCTGCCCACGCCGGTGGCCCTCGCCGGGGGCGCGATCTGCATCCTCGGGGGCTACCTCTTCGGCGTCCTCGCGGGTCCCGACACGACCAGCCGGACGACGGCGACCGTGGTCAGCTACGACAGCGGGTCGGGCCGGCTGTGCCTGACCGGCGACGGGGTCAAGGGACAGGAAGGCACCGTCGAGGACGACCTGTGCGGCACCTGGCGCCGCGCCGGGGCCGCCACCCAGCCGAAGAAGGGCGACCAGTTCCGGTTCGTCTCGCTGAGCGGCGGCAGCACCTCGGCCAGCGAAGGAGACCAGCGACCGGCGACGGTCATCTACGGCGACGTGCTCCCGTGAGTCCGGGCGGCTGTGCCGTAGGTTCTGACCGTGCGTGATGACGCTGCCGAGCAGACCCGTGGACGCGTCCGGCTCCCGGCGATCGCCAGGTCGCCGTTCTGGGAGCTCACGAGGCGGCTCCTGCTGGCGGTGGCGATCCTCGGCTTCACCGTGGCGCTGGTCTACTTCGACCGCGCCGGCTACCAGGACAACGCCGACCCCACGCACGCGGTCGACCTCACCGACGCGATCTACTACACGACGGTCACCCTGAGCACGACCGGGTACGGCGACATCGCGCCGTACCTGCCGCACACCCGCCTGATCAACGCCTTCGTCGTCACGCCGCTGCGCATCGCCTTCCTGGTGCTGCTGATCGGCACCACCCTCGAGGTCCTCGCCACGCAGGGGCGCGAGAGGTTCCGGGTCTCCCGCTGGAGGAAGAGCATGGACGGTCACGTCGTCGTCATCGGCTACGGCACCAAGGGCCGCAGCGCAGTCGACACCTTGGTCAACAACGGCATCGACAAGGACCGGATCGTCGTCGTCGACCCGAGCAGCACCGCGCTCGGCGAGGCGCACGCCGACGGGCTCGCGGTCGTGACCGGCGACGCCACCCGCCGCGAGGTGCTCCGCCGGGCGGGGGTCGCGCAGGCCAAGCAGGTCATCATCACCACCGACCGCGACGACTCGACCGTGCTGGCCACGCTCAACGTGCGCCAGCTCAACCCCGACACCTACGTCGTGGCCGCGGTGCGGGAGTCCGACAACGTGCAGCTGGTCCGGCAGAGCGGCGCCGACTCGGTGGTGACCTCCTCCGACGCGGTGGGCCGGCTGCTCGGGCTGTCCTCGCTGAGCCCCACCCTGGGCAGCGTGATGGAGGACCTGCTGACCTACGGCGAGGGACTCGAGGTCGCGGAGCGTGACCTGCTGATCGCGGAGGTCGGCAGGCAGCCGCAGTCCCTGCCCGACCAGGTGATCGCGGTGGTGCGCGACGGCACCGTGCACCGCTACTTCGACCCGGCCGTCACCCAGCTGATGCGCGGCGACCGGCTGGTCGTCGTACGCCCGGCCGAGGAGCTGCCCTGGGCGCCCCGCCCCGGCACCCACGGCGAGGCGCGGCCCGGCGAGGAGGAGTAACCCCGACCGCTCGACGGGCCGCGTGGGGGACTACCCCTGGTCGGCCAGGGCCTGGTCGAGGCTGTCGTAGATGTGCAGGAGCTGGTCGAGCCCGAGCACCCGGATCAGCTTGCGGGTCTGCGGCGTCGGGTGCACCACGGCGAAGCGGGCGTCGTTCGCCTCGGCCGCGCGGTGGGACTTCACGAGGACGCCGAGACCGGTGGAGTCGATGAAGGTGACGTGGGCGAAGTCGAGCAGGACGCGCTTGTGCCCGCCGTCGAGCGCACTGGCGACGGCGTCGCCCACCTGGTCGGCGGTAGCAGCGTCGATCTCGCCGTTCGCAGTGACGAGTACGTGGTCGGCGCGGTCCTCGGTGTCAACGCGCAGCAGCATGTGGTGAGTTCCTCGGTTCGGCGACAGGTCGCACGGACAGTTCTTCGCACCCAAACCGACTGTTTGACCCGGGTGCCCGCGGTCAGAGCCGGGCAGACAGCGAGCCTACCGGACCTGGCGGTGGTCGTGTCGTGGGTGCGGCGTGTTGGCGGCGACCGGTCGAGACGGGGCGGCGGTCGAACAGGTGTTCGTAAATGTGTCATGCTCGGCTGTGTGGCCGGTGGCATGCGTGGACGGGGAGGCATCCCGATGTCGCAACGTGTCCGGCTGGGCTCGTCGACGTACGACGACTGCCCGGCCCGGCACTGCTGGGTCGCGGACGCAGCCGACGGACGAGGGACGAAGCGACCCGGGCTGCTCGTGGAGTGGCGGCAGGCGGAAGCCGGCTGGGAGGGGCGGGTGGTGTACGCCGCCGAGATCCGTCCCGGGCGCTGGGCGCTCGTCGAGGAGTGGCTGCCGGCTGCCCTGCTCACGCCGCTGTGACGTGAGCCGTGGCCGACCGGTCAGCCGCGGGCGCTCTCCGCCAGGCCGATGCCGCTGGGCTCGTCCTGGTCGAGGCCGCCCTCGATCGTCAGCAACCGGTGGAGGCCGGTGATCGTGAGGAGCCGGAGCACGCGCGGCTGCGAGCACCGGATGGTGAACGTGCCGCCGATCGCCGTCACCCGCTTGAAGGCGCCCACGAGCACGCCGAGGCCGGCGGAGTCGATGTAGCTGACGTTGTTGAGGTTCACGGTCAGGGCCGTGGTGCCTGCGTGCAGCGTGTCCGCGATGGCCGTGCTGAGCAGGCTGACCGTGGCGAGGTCGATCTCACCGGCGGCGATGATGGTGGCGTTGCCGTCCTGTGCGGACGAGTCGATGCGAAGGAGCATCTACTCACCACCATGCGTACGGGCGGGCGAGCGGAGAACGCGAGAGGAACGTGGCGACGACATGTCGCACCTTGATTTCCTGACGACGCCGAAACGCTTGTTTGATCCCGGGGCGTCGATTCATGGAGCACCGGGAACGGAGTCACCTTGGACGGTGGCACTCGAAAGACTCTCGGCTTTGGCAGCATACGCCCTGGATCGTCCTCGCGGGCACCAAGCGGGCGGGCAGGTCCCGCGGCACGGTCCCGGGGCACCACGACGGGAATGTTTCCCCGGGCGCTGGGCACGCGCAGGGAGCGTGGTGCTGCGCGGGTCAAGAAGCCGGCTCCGTCCACCACGTCTTGAGTGCGGACCCCCTCTTCCGTCGTACGCCGGCGGGGGAGGGGGTTTCGCCTGCCCGCGACACAGAGCCTGGGGAGTCCGTTATCCCCTTCGCGGTCGGGGTATCTTTTCGCAGGCCCGGACGAGGGTCGTAGGAAGCTTGCGAGTGCGGAGCGAGTGTGCGATGACGATGCCCGACGGCCCGAGGGCCACCATCGAGGCGCTGGCGGTAGGACAACCCCAGCGCATCGGCCGATACAAGTACCACGTCGCGGAGGACGCCTGGACGTGGTCGGACACCTTCTACCGGATCCTCGGCTTCGAGCCCCGTGAGGTGGTCGCCTCGACGTCCGTGCTGGCGGCGCATCTGCGCCCCGCGGGCATGGACCGGGGGCTGAAGGAGGTCGAGGCGGCGTTCGTGACCGGTGAGCCGTTCAGCTTCCACACCCGGATGGTCGACGGACGCGGAGCCGAGCGCACGGTCCTCCTCGCCGGGCACGGCGAGGACGACGGTGGACGCGAGGTGGACGTCGTGAAGGGGTACCTCGTCGATCTCACCGAGTCGACCCGGCTCGCCAGCCAGGGCGACGTACGACGGGCGCTGGACGGGGCCCTCGAGCACCGGGCCGTCATCGAGCAGGCCAAGGGTGTGCTGATGCTGGCGCACAGCGTGGACGCCGACGAGGCCTTCGAGCTGCTGCGGGCCTACTCGCAGGACAGCAACGTCAAGGTCCGTGACCTGGCAGACCGGCTCGTCGAGCTGGTCGCCAAGGACGGCACGCCCAACGGGGACTTCCTGCGCAAGGTGCTGGAGATCTTCGACGCCGTGGAGTGAGCCGCGGACGCGGTCGAACGCAGCGGAGCGCCCCGCCGGACCTGGGGGATTGAGACGGGGCGCCCCTAGGAGGGGCAGCTGCGTGAACCCTCCGTGGGAGCACGTCTACCCGTTCGGGTGCGGATGAAAAGCCTGTCTGGACCGCTCAGCCGACGAGGTCTGCCTGGTCGACGGCCTTCGAGTGGCACCCCCCATCGGCAGGTCGGCAGGGAATCGCCAAGACCGCTCCAGCGCCGTTTCTGCAGCCGGTCAGCGGTGCAGTCGTCCCTGGATCGCGCCGGCCGGGTACGCCGCGTTGTGCACGTTGAAGTAGTACCGCCCGGGGTGGGCTTGGATCCGGCCGATCAGCACGGGTGACACGTGGCTGGCACAGTGCCTCCCGCCAGTGACCGAGCCGGTGAGGTCCACGACGACCTGACCGTCGGAGCTGCGGTGGATGTGCGCCGCGTTCGGTCTCCCGATCCGGTGCCACTCGACGGCGGCGCAGATCTTGCGCTGGGCCTGGGACAACTGGAATGTGGCCTTGCCCGAGCCGTTCGGGTCTCCGCTCGGCGTCAGGCGCGCCTCCAGTCGCGTCGCCGCGACCTGCTGCTGCGCACCCGCGCTCCCGGCAGTCGCACCCAACGTCGCCGCCGATGCGCCCACCACCAGGCACGCGCTCAGGACAACGACACTTCCACGCCGGCGTACCGGCTCCGTGACCATCGACATGACGTCCCTCCTTGTTGAGGACACGGGCGACGCGCCGCGACGGTTCACCCTGCCCGATGCAGCCGTGGGGACCTGGGACGAGCTGGAGCCACGGACGCGGTCGCCGCATCACCCGGCCAGGATGAGCCGGAGCGGGGTCAGCAGTCGGGAGACTCGAAGGGAAGCCACCGCGAAAGGGTGCGTCATGGAGGTTGCAGGAGTCTTCCTCGTCACCGCCACGATCTTCGTGTGGGGCGTGGTGTCCGCACGACTCGAGCGGGCGGACCTGACTGCCCCGATCGTCTTCACGGCCATGGGCGGACTTCTGGCTGGGATCGGGCTCGTCGACACGCCCACCGCTCCGGAGACTATCAAGCCCTTCGTCGAGATCACCCTCGTGTGGGTGCTGTTCTCCGATGCCGCCCGGATACCGGTGCGCGCCCTCCGAGACGGTCTCTGGCAGTACGTGCGCCTGCTCGGCGTAGGCCTCCCGTTGACGATCCTCGCCGGATGGGGGCTCGCGGCCTGGCTGTTCCCGGCGCTCGGGGTGTGGCTGGCTCTGCTGGTCGCGGCTGCCCTGGCACCCACGGACGCGGCTCTGGGGGTCCCGGTCGTGACGAACCCGGTGGTGCCGTCGCGAGTCCGTCGGTTGATCGCCGTGGAGAGCGGCCTCAACGACGGGATCGCCACCCCGGTCGTCCTGCTCGCGATCGCCGCGGCTGCGTCCGCAGAGGGGGTGGCAGGTGCTTCCGGGTTGGGGGAGGCGGCCGCGGAGCTGGCGATCGGCACAGCCGTGGGAGTGGTAGTCGGGTTCGTCGGCGGCTGGCTGCTTCGGCGGGCGCGCCGCAGGGGATGGGCCGCTGAGGACTTCACCGGAATCGCGGTCCTGGCCCTGGCACTGGCTGCCTACGCGGGCGCACTCGGCCTGCACGGGAACGGGTTCGTCGCCGCGTTCTGCGGTGGCCTGGCTTTCGGTGCCGCGGCCGGCCGCCGCGGCCCCACCGAGCTCCTGTTCCTGGAGCAGGCCAGCGGCCTGATGTCCCTGCTGGTGTGGCTCGGGTTCGGCGCGATCGCGGTACCCATCGCATCCGACCGGATCGACCTGACCACGGTGCTCTACGCCGTCCTCAGCCTCACCCTCGTGCGGATGGTCCCCGTCGCACTCGCCTCCCTAGGCGCAGGGCTCGGTCGGAACACGGTGCTCTTCGTTGGCTGGTTCGGGCCGCGAGGCCTCGCGTCCCTGGTCTTCGCCCTCCTCGCACTCGAGGAGCTCGGAACAGGGGCCGACGAAGCCTTGTCCGTCATCGGGGTGACCGTGCTGTTGAGCGTCGTCGTACACGGACTCAGCGCAGGCCCCCTGGCCATGCTGTACGGCAAGTCTGCCGCTGCCCAGGGACCCGAGCCTGGCGGGCCAGTCAGGGAGGTGCCTGCGCGCGGGCTGACCAGGCGTGCGACGACGACGCGGGAGGCGCCTACGTCACCGTGACGGGAAGACTTCCGTCTCGCGGTGGCAGGTCGGCGTAGTGCCTCAGCCAGTGCCTCACACCAGCCTGAGAACCCGCTCGTTGTCGATGAGCCTCGTCACCTTCCGGATCAGAGGGGCGGCGTCGTACACAGAAACGGTGCCGCCATCCCGTCTGACTTCGTCCGCAAAGAGGATGAGGTGGGAGAGGGCGCGTGCGTCGCAGAACCGCAGGTCGGCCAGCTGGATGTGCACATCCTTGGTGCCGTCGCGATCGACAGCCACGAGCTCAGCTTGCAGTTGCTCGTGGTTCGAGGTGTCCACTTCGCCGCCGATGGTGATCCAGGTGGCGTGGTCGCGTGTGGTTGTCTCGATATTGAGCGGCACTGGAGTGCCGAAAGCGTAGATCAAGTTCACGGAGGTTTCCCGGCTCTTCGAAGCGTCGACATCAGGCGCTTTGCGTTGTTGTTTCGCCGCGAACCGCACCGCCGTGTACGGCGGCACGCGGGTCGCTCTCGACGCCGTGAGGCTACGCGTTTTCAGTGCCGACGGCGACCTCGCATCGCGCAGATGCTCCGTGCGGCCAGGGCGCGACGCGCGAATCCGCAGGTCAAGGCGGGTTTGTCTGTTTGACGCCGATGTGGTCCCCGTGTCTGGACCACGCTTGCCCCCGTCCTCCCGATAGTCGCCGGCCCGCCAGACATTCGTCAGGGGGACGGGGCTCGCCAGCCAAGTGGCCTAGCGCACTGAAGCATCGGCCTTGTCCGGGTTGTGCGCCTTTGGCAGTATCGGCCACGCCTTCATGGCAGACGCCCCTGTTCCGGGCCGCGAGGCGCTTCCCCCGTGCGCGTTGCGTTTCGTCGAACGGGGGCGTTCCATGTCGTGGCCCGTCCAGGACGGGCGCTTGCGCCCACCCGCGAAAAGGTTCTCACCGACCCCACCGCGAGAGTCATCGAACCAGTAGCAACGGCCCGCTACGTCAGGGAGCCCAGGCACAGAGCACATGGCGCACGGTGAGCGCGTCCTCGGTTCATCGAATGGGGGCACGCTCGTCGCGTGGGCTCCACAAAGCCCCGCTCCTCGAACGAGAAGCGGGGCCTTGTGACTGAATAACAACCGCCCAGGGCGGTTCAGTTGAGAGACAGGAGCCCCAACGCTTCGCGGGCGTCGGCAACGGTCTTGGCTGCGTCCTCGGCCACAGCGTCAGCGCCGGTCCGAAGGAGAGACAGCAACGTCGCTGAGTCGGCTGTGAGCTCTCGGTGCAGCTTCTGGATGGGCGCGAGGGTCTCGACCAGAGCTTCGGCCACCGTGGCCTTGAGGGCCGAGGCACCGCGAAGCCCCTCCAGTGCGCGTTCGGGTGCCGTCCCGGTCAGCGCTCCAAGTAGCACGGTGAGGTTCGCAACGCCGGGCCGGCCCTGCGGGTCGTAGGTCAGCGTTGGGTCACTGTCGGTGACCGCGCGTCGCACCTTCGCCACGATGACGTCCGGCTCGTCACGCAGGAAGATGACCCCGGAGCCGTCGGCTCCGGACTTGCCCATCTTTGCTGTCGGGTCACGCAAGTCCTTGACGCGCGCGGCCTCTGAGGGGGTGACGCCGCGGGGGACGGTGAAGACGTTGCCGTACTTGCCGTTGAACCGCCGTGCCAGCGTGGTGGTCAACTCCAGGTGCTGGCGCTGGTCGTCACCGACCGGGACGACGTCGGTCTGGTAGGCGAGGATGTCTGCGGCCATCAGGGCGGGGTAGGTCAGGAGCGACAGACGCACGGACTCTCGGCCGCGCGACTTCTCCTTGAACTGAATCATCCGGGTCATCTCGCCGTAGGTAGCGGTCGACTCGAGCAGGCAGTTCAGTTCGGTGTGCGCTGGGACAGACGACTGGATGAACAGCCTGGCGCGGGCATCAAGGCCGCAGGCGAGCAGCGTTGCGGCCATCTCCATCGTCAGCGCCCGCAGTTGCGTCGGGTCGTGCTCGACGGTTAGCGCGTGCAGGTCAACGACGCTGACGAGCAGGTCGTTGTCCGGGTCGGCCGCCAGGTCGAGCAGGGGCCGGATGGCTCCGAGGTAGTTGCCGATCTGGAGTTGTCCTGTGGGCTTGAGTCCGGTGAACACTCGAGTGGTCATGGTGGGTCTCCTTCGTTGGTTGGTGTCTTGACCCACCACGGTCGGCGCGCACACAACGCAGAAAAGCCGCCCGGAGTGGGCGGCTGACGAAGCTGGGAACGCAGGTTGGGGTAGCCGCCCCTACTGCGGCCACCAGTTGCGCGTGTGCGTCGTCATGACGCCCATTGTGCCGGAAGCCGCTTCGGCGCAAAGGATTCGCCAAGATGGCTGACGCCGGCGGTCTCGGTCAGCGTTGTTGCGCACCAGGTGCGACGACGTCAGGGCGGTCAGTGGGGCAGGTAAGGGTTGTGGTTGACCCGGCCCTCGGGGCGGGCGAGCCGTGGGTGCGTGATGGTCCGGGTTGCCTGGGCGCGGCTGGACTGGACGGCGGCCTGCTCGTGCCAGGTCATCCAGAGCTGGAGCTCGTCGTAGGCGGGGTCGGTCGTGCGGCGGGGCGCTCAGGTCATGGACACCTTGTTCGACCTGCCGGAGGAGGTGGCGGCCGAAGGGCAGGAACAGACTCAGTGCCCCAGTTAGTGCCCCCAGGCCATGAAGAAGGCCCCTCAGTCAGTCCGACTGAGGGGCCCAATTGTTGCGCTGACCTGCGGTTTCCCGCTGGTGGGCGATACTGGGTTTGAACCAGTGACCTCTTCCGTGTCAAGGAAGCGCGCTACCACTGCGCCAATCGCCCGTAACAACTCAAGACTCCACCCTAGGGGGAGTTTGAGTCATCGAGGTGGAGACGGGATTTGAACCCGTGTAGACGGATTTGCAGTCCGTTGCCTCGCCTCTCGGCCACTCCACCAAGGAGTGCTGCGACCATCTTCTCCGAGCGGACGACGAGGCTCGAACTCGCGACCTCAACCTTGGCAAGGTTGCGCTCTACCAACTGAGCTACGTCCGCTTGAACATCCGGCTCGAGGACCCCCGAACCGGCTGTGCGTGAGAACTTTATCCGACAACGCGCAGATGACAAATTCGGGCTCTGCCAGGCGTGTTCGGGGCTCCGGTGGTGGCCGTCCGGCACCTAGTCTCGTGCCATGCACGCTTGGGTGAACGGCCGTGTTCTCGATGATCCGCACGGCCCCGCGATCACGGTCAGCGACCACGGGATGACCGTGGGGGACGGGGTGTTCGAGGCGGTGAAGGTGGTTGACGGTCGGCCCTTCGCCCTGACCCGGCACCTCGACCGGCTGGCCCGGTCCGCCGCCGGGTTGGGCCTTCCGGCGTTCGACGTCGGCGAGGTACGACGCGGGGTGGCGGCCGTGCTCGACGCGGAGCACCTGCCGCTGGGACGGCTGCGGATCACCTACACCGGGGGAGTCGCGCCGCTCGGGTCGGGCCGGGGCGACAGCCCGCCGACGCTGGTCGTGGTCGCCGACACGTTGAAGCCCGCCGCCACCGCGACGTCGGTCGTGACCGTGCCGTGGCCGCGCAACGAGCGCGGGGCGCTGGCCGGGCTGAAGACGACGTCGTACGCCGAGAACGTCGTCGCCCTGGCCTACGCGGCCGAGCACGGTGCGAGCGAGGCGGTCTTCGCGAACCTCGCCGGCAACCTGTGCGAGGGGACCGGCTCCAACGTCTTCTACGTGGTCGACGGTGAGCTGCGCACCCCGACGCTGGCCGCCGGGTGCCTGGCCGGGATCAGCCGGGCCCTGCTGCTCGAGTGGTACGGCGGCCGCGAGGTCGACGAGCCGGTCGACGTACTCGCCTCGGCCGAAGAGATCTTCCTCGTCTCGACGACGCGTGACGTGCAGGCCGTCACGCGCTGCGACGGCCGCGAGCTCGCGGGGCCGGGACCGGTCACCGTCGAGTGCCAACGGGTGTGGGCCGCCCGGGAGGCCGAGGGCATCGACCCCTGACCCGTCACGAACTGCGCGACACGCCGCTGAGAGCACCGAGTAGGTGACGGGTCGTCAGGCGCCGGAGGAGCGCTGACGTTCGCGGTAGGCCGCGACGTGCAGCCGGTTGCCGCAGGTGCGGGCGTCGCAGTAGCGCCGGGAGCGGTTGCGGGAGAGGTCGACGAGCACCTGGTCGCAGTCCGGCGCCTCGCACCGGCGGAGCCGCTCGCGCTCGCCCGAGGCGACGACGTGGGCGAGGGCCATGCCGCAGTCGATGGTCAGGTGCTCCGCGAGGGAGGCGCCCGGCGCGAAGTAGTGCACGTGCCAGTCGTAGCCGTCGTGGTCGGTCAGCCGCGGCGTCACCGTCGCCTGGGAGACGAGCGTGTTGACGGCGGCCGCGGCGGACCGGTCGTCCTCGGCGTCGAAGACCGCGGCGATGGCCTCGCGCAGGGCGTACACGCCCTGCAGGTCCCGGCCGGTCAGCTCCTCGACCTCGCTGATGTCGTGCGCGGCCACGAAGCGGGCGAGCGACGCGAGGTCGGGAAGCTGTTCCTTGCTGCTGGAGGACGGTCCGCTGGAGGGTGCGGAGTTGACCAGGTCGACGATGCACTCGAGCGCGTGCTCAGTGTCGTGGCTGAACAGCACCGCGGGCCCCCTTGGCCGGTCCGAGACCAGATGTGAGTCGAGGTGAAGAGCTGGTCCTCCCAGCCAACCCTAGCCAAGCGACCCGGCAGAACGTGTCTCAGGCGGCCTCGGCGGCGAAGATCGCGGCGATGGTGGCGTCGACGTCGAGGTGAGCGGACTCGTTGCCGAGCTCGACGAGCTTGCTCATCCGCTCGACGAAGATGCTCAGGTCGCCGGTCTTGGCCTGCACGAGCGCCTCACCGTCGGGGGAGCACAGCTCGATGATCACCACGGCGTGGCCGTCGGAGTCGAGGCAGGGCCAGACGTGCACGTCACCGTCGCCGGAGGGCTCGTACAGCCCGTCGGTGAGCAGCTCGCGTCCGAAGGTCCAGCGCACCGCGCTCGAGCCGGTCAGGAAGACGGTGGTGACGGCGTACGGGTCACGCGGGTCGTAGTGGAGCTCGGCGTCGATCGGGGTGACCGCCCCACTCGGGTCGATCAGGTCGAGCGTGACCGCCTGCGTCACGGTCAGCGGTGCGGTGTTCATCGAGAAATCCATCATCGGTGCCTTTCCTCCCAGGTCGTCCCCTCCGGACGTGTGAAGGAGACGGTGATGGGTTGGCCGTATGACGGGAAACGAAACAGATTGCAGAGAGTTTTTTTTCGACGAGCAGTCCAGTGGGGCGATGTGTCCGTCTTTGCGTGGGTATGCCGACCGGTCAACCTGGCTAGGCTCGTCGCAGCCCCTGGAGAAGGATCCCGCCGCCCGTGACCGAGCCGCCCCGCACCCCCGGACGCGTCCACCGGGCCCTGCATGCCCACCCGGCGCTGAGCCTGGCCACCAAGGTGACGGTGGGCGTGGTCGGCACCCTGGTCGTGGTGGCCGGCGTGGTGATGTTCGTCACCCCGGGGCCGGCGGTCATCGTCATCCCGCTCGGTCTGGCGATCCTGGCCACCGAGTTCGCCTTCGCCCGACGGTGGCTGGACCGGGCCAGGCAGTGGGCCCACGATGCCCGGGTCAAGGCCGAGGCGCTCGACCCGAGGGTGCGCCGTCGACGGCTGCTGATCGGAGGGACGGCCGTCCTCCTAGTGGTCGGCGGGGTCGCGGCGTACGTCGTGACGCACGACTGGCCGATGTGGTCGGTGAACAGCTGGGACTACGTGCAGAGCCTCGCCGGCTGGGTGCCGGACCTGCCCGGCATGTGAGTACGCCGCTCGTATGCGCTACTCTTTCCGGCGCACCGACCCCCGCACGTCCGGGGTCGCACCTGGGGCGATTGGCGCAGTGGTAGCGCGCTTCGTTCACACCGAAGAGGTCACTGGTTCGAACCCAGTATCGCCCACCAGAGTCACCGCAGGTCAGAGGCCGGTTTCCCCACGGGGACCGGCCTCGTGCCATGTACCCACCCGCATGTTCGCGAGACGATTGAGGGGTCCGGCACCGGGTACCGCCTGGTACCCCTTCGCGACGGCGCGACCGGGCTCTACAGGGAGGGACCCGACATGGAGATCATCGGCGTCATCATCGCAGGCATCATCATCGGCCTGCTGGGCAAGTTCCTCGCCCCCGGCGACAAAGACAATATCCCGATCTGGCTCACGATCGTGTGCGGCATCGGGGGAGTGATCATCGGCTGGTACATCTACATCGCCTTCGGCGGCAACGGCAGTCCCGGCATCGACTGGGTCCGGTGGATCGTGGCCATTGTGGTCGCGGCCGTCCTGGTCGTGATCGCCTCCACCGTCACCGGACGGAACAAGTCCAAGCTCCTCTGACCCAGGGGAGGAAAAGACTCCGAGCCTCGACCCGGAAACGGGTCGAGGCTCGGCGTCTTACGAGCCTCTGCCCGTCCAGACCACGTTGTGGGCAGTCGTGGGCGAGCGGATGCTCGTCAGTAAGTGCTGGTGGACGCGCTCTCCCCCGGCGTGGCACGCCTCGTTCGACTCCGGCCCCCACCCTCGCGAACGGGGCCCACCAGCACGAACTGACTACGGGCCACGGGCGACGGCCGGCCTGGTGGAGAGGAGAACCTCCTCAGGCCGGCCAGGTGAACGTCGTCTCCGCCCATGGCGACAGCCTGCGCGAGTGGCCTGAAGCCCCCCGCCCCGACCACCCGAGAAGGCTCGTTCACTACTCAGGTCATCGTTCGGACGGCGCCGAGGGTTACGCGCCGGCCGAACTTTCTTTTTCTGTTCTGGACACGGGCCGACCGCGCGGGCGGCGTACACGAGGGACACCGGGGACTCGGGGCGCACGGTGAGCCCCGGACGGCCGCCGAAGAAGACGCTCGGCACCACCGGCATGCCGGTGCCGTCGAGGACCAGGTCGGCGGTGCCGGTGTCCTCCTGGACCAAGGTGTCGCCGGTCCAGCTCAGGGGCCGTGGCCTGGCGACCCGAGAGCTGGCTCGTGATCGCCGGCGTGGCGCTGGTCGGTGCGGCGTTCCTGCCGGCCGCGTCGCGGGCAGCCGAGCGCAGCCTGGGGCCTCGAAACCCGCGGGCGTCGCTCCCGGTGTGACGGATACGATCGACCAGTCATCCTGACCGCTCGTCGTACGACGGGCGGGCGCACCGCACCGAGGAGTGGAGTTCCCCGTGTCCGACATCAAGGTCACCGTCCTACACGCAGGCGATCGTGCCGAGCGCGCGGTGACGACGGGCACCAGGGCCTGGGAGCTGTTCGCGGAGACCCCCCAGGTGATCGCCGCCAAGGTCGGTGACGACCTGAAGGACCTCGCCTACGAGCTGGGCGACGGGGAGACGGTCGAGGGGATCGACATCGACTCCTCCGACGGCCGCAACATCCTGCGGCACTCGACCGCGCACGTGATGGCGCAGGCCGTCCAGGAGCTCTTCCCCGAGGCCAAGCTGGGCATCGGGCCGCCGATCACCGACGGCTTCTACTACGACTTCGACGTCCCCGAGCCGTTCCACCCCCAGGACCTCGAGAAGATCGAGTCCCGGATGCGCAAGATCGTGAAAGAGGGCCAGAAGTTCTCGCGTCGACCCATCGCCGACGACGACGCCCGCGTGGAGCTGGCCGACGAGCCGTACAAGCTCGAGCTGATCGGTCTGAAGGGCGGTTCGGAGGCGGCGGCGGAGGGAGCCGGCGTCGAGGTGGGCGCCGGCGAGCTGACGATCTACGACAACCTCAAGCGCGACGGCTCGCTGGCCTGGAAGGACCTCTGCCGGGGCCCGCACCTGCCGACGACCAAGCGGATCCCGGCGTTCAAGCTGATGCGCAGCGCCGCGGCGTACTGGCGCGGGGACGAGAAGAACAAGCAGCTGCAGCGGATCTACGGCACCGCCTGGGAGTCCAAGGAAGCCCTCGAGGACCACCTGCACCGGCTCGAGGAGGCCGAGCGGCGCGACCATCGCAAGCTCGGCCGTGAGCTGGACCTGTTCAGCTTCCCCGACGAGCTCGGTTCCGGCCTCGCGGTGTTCCACCCCAAGGGCGGCGTCATCAAGCGCGAGATGGAGGACTACGTCCGCGCCCGGCACATCGAGGAGGGCTTCCAGTACGTCGGCAGCCCGCACATCAGCAAGCAGGGGCTGTTCGAGACCTCCGGGCACCTGCCGTACTACGCCGACACGATGTTCCCGCCGATGGAGATGGAGGGCAGCAGCTACTACCTCAAGGCGATGAACTGCCCGATGCACAACCTGATCTTCAGGTCGCGCGGGCGGTCCTACCGTGAGCTGCCGTTGCGGCTCTTCGAGTTCGGCTCGGTCTACCGCTTCGAGAAGTCCGGTGTCGTGCACGGCCTGACACGCGTGCGCGGCATGACCCAGGACGACTCGCACTCCTACGTGACACCGGAGCAGGCGCCGGCCGAGATCAAGCACCTGCTGGACTTCGTGCTCAGCCTGCTCAAGGACTTCGGCCTCGACGACTACTACCTGGAGCTGTCCACCCGCGACGTCACGTCCGACAAGTTCATCGGCACCCACGAGCAGTGGGAGGAGGCCACCAGGATCCTCGAGGAGGCGGCCACGAGCACCGGACTCGAGCTGGTGCCCGACCCGGGTGGTGCCGCGTTCTACGGGCCCAAGATCTCGGTGCAGACCCGCGACGCGATCGGTCGCACCTGGCAGATGTCGACGATCCAGTACGACTTCAACCAGCCCGCCGGATTCGGCCTGGAGTACCAGGCCGCCGACGGCTCGCGTCAGCAGCCGGTGATGATCCACTCGGCCAAGTTCGGCTCGATCGAGCGGTTCATCGGCGTGCTCGTCGAGCACTACGCAGGCGCCTTCCCGCCCTGGCTCGCGCCGGTGCAGGTCGTGGGCATCCCGATCGCCGAGCGGCACAACGAGTACCTGCACGAGGTGGCCGGCCGGCTGCGCGCTGCCGGGATCCGGGTGGAGGTCGACGAGTCCGACGACCGGATGCAGAAGAAGATCCGCAACGCCCAGATGCAGAAGGTGCCGTTCATGATGATCGCGGGGGACCGCGACCTCGAGGAGGGTGCGGTCTCGTTCCGCTACCGAAACGGTGACCAGGACAACGGCGTCTCGGTCGAGGACGCGATCGCCCGGGTCGTCGACGCGGTGCAGCGCCGGGTCCAGGTCTGAGGTCCGGCGTGGCCGAGGTGATGCAGCAGGACGGTGTAGGGGAGCCCGACGACCTCGAACGGCTCTGGACGCCGCACCGGCTGGCCTACATCAAGGGCGAGAACAAGCCGTCCGACGCCTCGTCGGGGGAGTGCCCCTTCTGCCGGATCCCGACGCTCGACGACCGCGAGGGGCTCGTCGTGCACCGGGGCACGGTGTCGTACGTCGTCCTGAACCTCTACCCCTACAGCCCGGGACACGTGATGATCTGTCCCTACCGGCACGTCGCTGACTACCCCGACCTCGACGAGGCGGAGACGGCCGAGATTGCGGCGTTCACCAAGGCCGCGATGCGCACGGTCCGCGAGGTCAGCGGAGCGCACGGCTTCAACGTCGGCATGAACCAGGGTGCGGTGGCCGGTGCCGGCATCGCCGCGCACCTGCACCAGCACGTCGTACCGCGGTGGGGCGGCGACCAGAACTTCATGCCGATCATCGGCCGCACGCGCACCCTGCCGCAGCTGCTCACCGACACCCGCGACCTGCTCGCCGAGGCCTGGAAGGAGTGAGCCGGCCGAGGGGCCGGTTCGGGTGGTGGCCGGGTCCCGCCCTGCGTATGGTTGAACGATCATCTACACGCGGAGGTGGGCATGACCACGATTGACCTCGAGGCCCTCGAGCGCGAGCGTCAGCGGATCAGGTCCAGCTACCTCGCCCCGCTCGACGAGAGACCGGCGTCGTCGGCCCGGGGGCTGCACCACACCGCCCTGATCTGCTCCGACGTGGAGCGGACGGTCCGGTTCTACCAGGGCGTGCTCGAGTTCCCGCTGACCGAGGTCGTCGAGAACCGTGACTACCCGGGGTCGAGCCACTTCTTCTTCGACATCGGCAACGGCAACCTGGTGGCGTTCTTCGACCTGCCCGGGCTGGACGTGGGTCCGTACGCCGAGGTGCTGGGCGGCCTGCACCACCTGGCGATCTCGGTGGACCCGGCGCACTGGGGCCGGCTGCGGGCCAACCTCGAGGCGGCCGGTGTCGACTACCAGCTCGAGAGCGACACCTCGATCTACTTCCGGGACCCCGACGGGGCACGTCTCGAGCTGATCGCCGACCCGCTCGGCGAGATGTACGGGCTCACCGTCCTCTGAGCTCGGCAGACAGTCCGGATGGCGGTGCTGTTTCCCAGGACGAGCTGGGCCAACGGCGCCGCCGGGCCTCTCGACCCGGCCTCCGGGTTCGGCCATCCGGTTGGCAGGCTGTGTCCATGAACTCTCCTCTGCACGACGTACCCGATCGAGGAACCGGAGCCGACGTCACGGACTGGTTCACCACGCCGATCACTGCGGACGTCGTGCGCGGCGCCCTCGACCTCGAGCGCACCGAGCACGGCGTGCTTCCGCACCGGCTGCCCGAATGGGCGCGTAGGCAGATCCCGGACGACCAGCTGGCCATGGCCGAGGCGCAGCCTGCCGGCGTCCGGCTGGTCTTCCGCACCCGGGCCACCGCCATCGAGCTGGACGTGCTCCCGACGAAGATGGCCTACCTGGGTGCTCCGCCCCGTCCCGACGGGTTCTACGACCTGATCGTCGAGGGCCGTCTCGCCGGCCGAACGACTGCGCCCCAGGGCAACGTGCGCACCATGGACATGAGGACCGGGTCCGCGGTCACCCGGCCGGGTCCTGTTGGCACGCTCCTGTTCACCGATCTGGCCGCCGGGGTGAAGAACGTCGAGATCTGGCTGCCCCACAACGAGATCACCGAGCTGGTCGCGCTGCGCACCGACGCCCCGACCGAGGCGCTGCCGGACCGCGGCCGCAAGGTGTGGCTGCACCACGGCAGCTCGATCAGCCACGGCTCGAACGCCGAGAGCCCCACGACGACCTGGCCGGCATTGGCCGCCACCCAGGGCGGCGTCGAGCTGGTCAACCTCGGGTTCGGCGGCAGCGCCCTGCTCGACCCGTTCACCGCGCGAGCCATGCGGGACACGCCCGCGGACCTGATCAGCGTCAAGATCGGCATCAACCTGGTCAACACCGACCTGATGCGCCTGCGTGCCTTCGCCCCTGCGGTGCACGGCTTCCTCGACACCATCCGGGAGGGACACCCCACCACGCCGCTGCTGGTCGTCTCGCCCCTCCTGTGCCCCATCCACGAGCACACCCCCGGCCCCGCGGCACCGGACCTCAGCAGTCTGAGCGCCGGGATGCTGAGCTTCCTGGCCACGGGGGAAGCCACGGACCGCACCCGTCTCACGCTCACCGTCATCCGGGACGAGCTCTCCCGCATCACCGCCCAGCGGGCGGCCGAGGATCCGAACCTGTCCTACCTCGACGGGCGCGACCTCTACGGTGAGGCGGACTTCGCCGAGCTGCCGCTCCCCGACCAGCTCCATCCGGACGCCGCCGGCCACCGGCGCATCGGCGAGCGCTTCGCCGAGCGGGTCTTCGGCGACGGAGGCCCGTTCGGCTACAGCAGCGGGGCTTCGGTTCGCTGTGCCAACCAGGCGTAGGTGCCACACACACTGCGAACGACACCACCGGACGCGCTGATGACCGCGCTCAGCGCGTCCTGCAACTGAGTGGCTATCGGCATTCGCTTGGCCCGCGACTGACTCCGGATCTGATGGCTTCTGCCGGGTCTGTTTGACAGCTCGGTTCCGGTAGTCGCGGCTTGGCGGGCGTCTCCCCAGCAAGCTAGGAACGCAAGGCGTCGGCGCCGTGGAGCACGCCCCGGAGGGGCGACAGGTCGACCTGCGAAGCGGGAGGCTCCGTCAGGCCTGCTCGGCCTAGGGTCGGTGGCGCGACGGCTCGAAGTGCGGCTCCCAGCGCACCCGCTCGGCTCCGAAGCCGGCGGCGTGGGTGCCCACGTGCCCGAGCGGCCGACGGCACAGGTACTCGGGCGAGTAGAGGTCTCGACAGGAGTCGCGGTAGCTGGTGTACGCGAACTCGAGGTCGAGTCGATCGTCGCTGCTCATCAGGTGGCTCTCCGGTGCTCGTCTCGCCCCCAGGCAATACGCGACAATACGCGACAACGGGCCCAAGACGGCCAACTGGTCCAGAGCGGGAGCCGGCATGGCCGGCTCCCGCAATGGCTGAGGAACCTCCGGTTACTTGATCATTCCGTGCGGGTCCAGGACGAACTTCCGGGCCGCTCCCTTGTCGAAGTCGGCGTACCCCTTGGGCGCCTGGTCCAGCGGGATGACGGTGGCGTTGACGTTCTTCGCGATCTGCACCCGGTCGTGCAGGATCGCCATCATCAGCTGGCGGTTGTAGCGCATGACAGGGCACTGGCCGGTCGCGAACGAGAGCGACTTGGCCCAGCCGAGTCCCAGCCGGATCGACAGCGACCCCTGCTTGGCCGCCTCGTCCATGGCTCCCGGGTCGCCCGTGACGTAGAGACCGGGGATGCCCACGCCTCCGCCGGCGCGGGTGACGTCCATGACCGTGTTGAGCACCGTCGCCGGCCGCTCTTGCTGAGCATCTGCGCCGTGGCCGTGGGCCTCGAAGCCCACCGCGTCGACGGCGCAGTCCACCTCGGGCTCGCCAAGGAGCTGCTCGAGCTGGTCCCTGGGGTCGCCCTGCGATACGTCGATCGTCTCGCAGCCGAAGCTGCGGGCCTGCGCCAATCGCTCCTTCTGCAGGTCGGCGACGACCACGACGGCCGCGCCGAGCAGATACGCCGACGTGGCAGCCGCGAGGCCGACCGGTCCCGCACCCGCGACGTACACCGTGGACCCCGGCTGTACGCCGGCGGTGGACGCGCCGTGGAAGCCGGTGGGGAAGATGTCGGACAGCATGGCCAGGTCGCGGATCTTCTCCATGGCCTGGTCCCGGTCGGGGAACTTCAGGAGGTTCCAGTCGGCATACGGCACGAGCGCGTACTCCGCCTGGCCGCCGACCCAGCCGCCCATGTCGACGTAGCCGTACGCCGAGCCCGGCCGGTCCGGGTTGACGTTCAGGCAGACACCGGTCTTGGCCTCCTTGCAGTTGCGGCACCGGCCGCAGGCGATGTTGAACGGGACCGACACCAGATCGCCGACGTGGATGTACTCCACGTCGGGCCCGGTCTCTACCACCTCGCCGGTGATCTCGTGGCCGAGCGGCAGCCCCGCGGGCGCCGTCGTCCGGCCACGGACCATGTGCTGGTCGCTGCCGCAGATGTTGGTGGCGACGACCTTGAGGATCGCGGCGTGCGGGAGCTTGCGCCCCACGTTGGCCGGGTTCACCCCCGGACCGTCCTTGAGCTCGAACGTCGGGTACTCGGTGGTCTCGACTGCGACGGTTCCGGGCCCCTTGAAGATGACTGCTTTGTTGCCTGGCATGGGCGCTGCTCCCTTCCGAGAAGCTGACTGGTTGGACGGGTCGGTGGTGGGGGATGACTCAGGTCTTCGGCTGCGAGCGCGAGGGCGCCTCCCGGCGTGACTGGGCGGGGACCTCCGGTGGCCGGCCCGGCTCGGCCGAGGTCGCCGCGGGGGTCTCCGCACCGGGCATGCCGGCCTCGACCGGTGCACCGACCGGCGGGACGGCAGCGCCCGGGCGAGCCAGGACCTCGTAGCAGAGCGCGCCGGCGACGCCGCCGACGAGTGGTCCGACGAGGTAGACATAGAACTCCGACCACGGCGTCGACCCGCCGAAGAGCTGGTTGACCAGGTAGGGGCCGAACGAGCGCGCCGGGTTGACGGACCCGCCGGTGAACGGACCGATCAGCATGATCTCGGCCGCGACCGCCAGCCCGATGAGGAAGCCCGCCCAGCCGGCGGGGGCGCGCTCGTCGACCGCGACCGCCATGATCGTGAAGACCAGCAGGAACGTCCCGAGCGCCTCGGCGACGATGCCCTGCAGGCCGTTGACACCAGGGCCGAGAGCCGTGAGGCCCACGCTGCCGAAGTCGGTGGCCCGGCTGCCGACGTACGCCACGATGAGCAGGGCACCGGTGAAGGCACCGAGCAGCTGCGCGACGACGTACGGCGCGACCTCGGCCCAGCGGAAGCGCCGGGCCGTCGCCAGGGCGACGGTCACGGCCGGATTTATGTGCGCACCGGACGTCGTGCCGACGGCGTAGATGGCCAGCGCGACCACCAGGCCGAAGGCCAGGGCGATGATGCCCAGCCCGGCATAGTCGAGACGCCCACCGCCGAAAGTGAGGGCGGCGACCACCGAGCCGGCGCCGAAAAGGACCAGCAGCCCCGTGCCGACGAACTCGGCGAAAAGACGGCGGAGCAGTGAAGCACTCATGGCTCTCACCCGATTCCCAGTTGGTGCCGGCCGCCTGGTCCTCGGACGGGCCTCGCTCGAGCAGGCGACCCTTACTGAAGGAACTGTTCGACGCTAGGACTGCCGAGACACAGGGTCAAGGGGTCCCGACCAAACCACACCGTCACGAGTGATCGCATCGCGCCGAGCAGACTTGCTCATCTGCCGCCACCAGCGGAAGGACCTCTTTCGGGCTCATCCACGGCGGGTGATGCCGGGGGCACCAGGGCGCCCGACGGTGGAGTCTGACGACGCCTCGAGTTCCGCTGAGGAGGCGCAGATGACCGTCGCGCGCAGGACGAGGTTCTGTTGATGGCTTCAGCCAGATCCCTGGGACCTGTCAAGGCTGTGACCCGGCTCGTGCCCGGGCGTGCGCGGCACCAAAGACGGACCTGGGTGGGTCACGACCGTGCCCACATCGAGGTCCGCGCCGCCCACCGGGTGGGGACCGAGGACTACGCACGGCACATCGAGGACGAGCTCCACAGGATCGAGGGAGTCCACTGGGCTGAGGTCAATGCGGTCGTCGGCCGGGTGGTGGTGGCCTTCGACGGGGACCAGATAGCGCTGGACGACCTCGTCGAGGTGATCGAGGGGGTCGAGGAAGCCCACGACATGCACCAGGAGGCCTTCCCCGAGGAGCAGCCCGAGCACCCCGGCGACGTCGAGCCCCTGCACCGCCAGATCTTCTCGTTGGCCGCAGATGCGGCCGGCCTGGGACTGTCGGCGATCGGCCAGACTGTGCGGCAGAGGCCCCTGCCGGCCGAGCTCGCCTCGCTCCTCTCCCTGGTCGACTCGACTCCTCGCCTCCGAGCCTTGCTGGAGGCACGAGTCGGGGACGCGACTGCCGACCTGCTGCTCGCTGCGGCCAACGCGTTCGGTCAGGGCCTGGCGCAGGGGCCGCTCGGCCTCCTGGTCGACGCTGCCCACCGCATGGCGCTGATCGGCGACATCTCGGCCCGGCGTGAGGTCTGGCACGCCCGAGAGCCCGAGCTGCACGGCAGCCGCAGCCGCACCGGCACCTCTCCGGTCGAGCACCAGCCGCGGCCCGCGCCGCTGCCGCTGGGTCCGATCGAGCGCTACTCCGACCGGGCAGCACTCGCGTCGATGGTGGCTGCGCTGACAACCTTCGGGATGACCCGCGACCAGACCAGGGCAGTGACCGCTCTCGTGTGCGGGACCCCGAAGGGCGCCCGGTTCACGCGTGAGGTCTTCACCTCGACAATCGGCCGCATGCTGTGGCAGCGCGGCATCGTGCCCCTCGACGCGTCGGCCCTTCGCCGCCTCGACTGCATCGACACGGTGGTGCTCGACGCCGAGGTTCTCCTCACGGGACAGCACGTGCTCGGTGCGCTCGAGGCCACCGGGGACGCCGTCGAGTCCGAGAGCGAGCTGCGGATGAGGGCAGCTGAGCTGCTCGACCCGGATCACCCTGGGGCTGTACGCCGCGACGGCGGCTGGACCCTCGGCCCGCTCGGTCAGGTCTCGACCTGGGCGTCGGGCGCCCGAGCTGCTTCCCGCCGGGTGCGGCGGAACGGCGGCGTCGTACTCGGTCTCCTGAACAGCCGTCGACTCGTCGCCGTGCTGTGCGCGGAGCCGGGTCTCGACGGGCTGGCCCAGTCCTTGGCGACCGCGGCGGCGGCAACCGGAAGGCTGCTCGTGGCCGGCGAGCGAAGTGGTCTCGCCGAGCGGCTCGGGGCGGAGGGGGCACTTCCGGCCGGCACCCATCTTGCCGGTGCGATCCGGCAGGAACAGGCAGGGGGACACGCCGTCGCGCTCGTCGCCCACCGAGGCGATGCGGCGCTCCGGGCAGCCGACTGCGGCATCGGCGTGCTGCGTGAGGGTCAGGACCCGCCCTGGGGAGCAGACCTGCTCTGTGGCCCGGAGCTGGGCCCGGCGTGCCGAATCCTGGACGCGGCCACGGCCGCACGAACTGTGTCTCAGCAGGGCACGCTCGTGGCCCTCTACGGCTCGGTCGCAGCCGCCCTGCTGGCCCTTGCTGGTCCTCGACGCGGCGCCACGACACGCGCCTTGATCGGTGTGAACGGTGCGGCCGCGGCGGGAATGGCCTTGGGTGCCGCGACCGCACGGTCGCTCAACCGGCGCCCCGATCCGCTGCCGGCCAGCGGCACCGAGTGGCACGCGCTGGAGCCGACCACGGCGTTGCGGCGGACTGGGTCGACCTCCGACGGAATCAGCGAGGTGGAGGCACGCCGCCGGCACGCGGCGACGCGGCGTGAGGACGAGCCTGAGGACTTCGGCCTCGGCCGCGCCACGGCCGAGGAGCTGCGGAACCCGTTGACGCCGGCGCTTGCCACGGGCGCGGCGATGTCCGCTGCCAGCGGTGCGGTCACCGACGCGCTGCTCATCGGTTCGGTGATGGGGGCCAACGCCCTGCTCGGCGGTGTGCAGCGGGTCGGCGCCTCCCGCGCGCTGCATAGGCTTCAGGACGCGACTGCTGTACGAGCACGTGTCGTCCGCGACGGACTGGGCCTCGACGCGACGGCCGACTCACTGGTCGTCGGTGACGTCGTCGACCTGCAAGCCGGCGACACCGTACCCGCGGACTGTCGCATCTTGGATGCGGCGGCGTTGGAGATAGACCAGTCCAGCCTGACGGGTGAGTCACAGCTGGTCCGCAAGGACGCTGACCCCACAGCCGCCGGTACGGTCGCCGACCGGAGCAGCATGCTCTATGAGGGAACGGTCGTGGCGGCTGGTCGCGCCCGGGCCGTCGTGGTCGCGGCCGGAGTCGAGACCGAGGCCGCCCGAGCTGCGTTCGAGGGCGTTCAGAAGCCGCCGAGAGGCGGCGTCCATGCACGACTCCAGCGTCTTACCCGCGCCGCGATACCGGCCTCGCTGGGGGCGGGCGTCGCCATGGCTGGCGTCGACCTGCTCCGTGGCAGGCAGCTACGGGAGACCATCGGTACTGGCGTGAGCCTCGCGGTGGCGGCGGTTCCCGAAGGGCTGCCGCTGGTGGCGACCGTGGCGCAGCTGGCCGCCGCCCGTCGCCTCTCCGCTCGGCAGGCACTCGTGCGCAACCCGTCCACGGTGGAAACCCTCGGGAGGGTCGACGTCTTGTGCTTCGACAAGACCGGCACCTTGACCGAGGGCCACGTGAGGGTGGGCCTCGTGACGGACGGCATGGAGGAGTCGCCGCCCGATGCGCTGACCCGACGCGGCCGGGAGGTGCTCGCAGCGGCGCTCAGGGCCAGCCCGTCGTCCTCGGTCGGCGAGCGGATCGCCCATCCAACGGACACGGCGGTCGTTCTCGCCGCGCAGCAGGCCGAGGTAGGACCCGAGATCGGAGCCGCAGGCGCGAGCCGGTGGCGACTCGTCGACCACGTCCCCTTCGAACCGGCCCGCGGGTACCACGCAGCCCTCGGCGGCACCCCTGGTGGTCACCTGCTGTCTGTCAAAGGAGCACCGGAGGTCGTTCTGCCCCTGTGTACGACGTGGAGCCGCAACGGGCACGTCTCCCGCCTCCACCAGTCGGCACGAGCGACCCTGGCAGCACAGGTGGACAGCCTTGCCCGACGCGGCTACCGCGTGCTCGCGGTCGCGGAGCGTTCGGCGTCGAGCAGGGCAGACCTCGACCAAGAGCGCGTGGCCAGGCTCTCGTTCCTGGGCTTTCTCGCACTCGCGGACCCGGTCCGAACAGAGGCGAAGGAGGCTGTCGCGGGGCTGAGGCGGGCCGGCATCGACATCGTCATGGTCACCGGCGACCACCCCACCACCGCCGAGTCGATCGCTGCGGAGCTCGAGATCCTCAACGGCCGACGTGTCATGACCGGACCGGAGCTGGACTGCCTCGACGACGAGACACTCACGGCCAGACTGTGTGACGTCTCGGTCTTCGCGCGGGTCACTCCCGCCCACAAGGTGCGCATCGTCTCTGCCCTGCAGAAGTCAGGGCGCACGGTGGCGATGACCGGCGACGGCGCGAACGACGCCGCCGCGATCCGGCTCGCCGACGTCGGCGTCGCCCTGGGCGAGCACGGGACTGACGCCGCACGCCAGGCCGCCGATCTCGTGGTCACCGATGACCGGATCGAGACGATCATCGACGCGATCGTGGAAGGCCGCTCCATGTGGATCTCGGTGCGGGACGCGGTCTCGGTCCTGGTCGGCGGAAACCTCGGGGAGATCGCGTACTCGCTCGGGACCGGCCTGGTGTCCCGCAGCGGGTCTGCTCTGAACGCCCGACAGCTGCTCCTCGTCAACATGCTGACCGACCTGCTCCCGTCACTCGCCTTGGCCGTCCGCCCGCCCGCCCACCTCGACCCCGAGGCACTCCTGGTCGAGGGGCCGGACCGCTCGTTGGCAGGGGCCTTGACCCGGGATGTCGCGGTGCGCGCCGTGGCCACCGGGGCATCAGCCGGGACAGCCTGGATCTTCGCCCGCAGCACCGGGACGCGCGCCCACGCGAGCACCGTCGGGCTGGTCGCCCTCGTGGGGTCTCAGCTTGGTCAGACAGCGCTTGCGGGGTGGCGCAACCCGCTGGTCCTGGCCGGCAGCGCCGCGTCGGCCGGCGTCCTGGCGGCGGCCGTCCAGACACCCGGCCTCAGTCACTTCTTCGGTTGCCGTCCGCTGGGACCTGTCGGCTGGTCCACCGCCCTGTCCGCGGCAGGAGCCGGCACAGCGGCCGCGGCAGCACTGTCTCGCCTGTTGCCCAGCCCCGCCCCCGTACCTACGCCAGAAGGCGCGCAGGAGCCGGGAGCGGAGACCGACGAGCCGGCGCCCACGCCGGCCGACGACGTCCGGCCAAAGGAAGACCGGCTAGGGAAGGAACTGGTATGAGCCCACAAACGCAGAAGCAGGCAGGCACTGCTGCCCTGCCGCGTCAGCGCCGCCCGGCCAAGCCGGAGTCGAAGGACGTCCCCGAAGAGGTGCAGGAGACTCAGCAGGAACGCGGAGGAGTCACGATCCCGATCGTCCACACCACGCTGCGCCCGCCCAGCGTCGGTCTGCCCAACCTCAACAGCGTCCCCGGGCGTGTGCTCTGGTTGGGCGGCCTCGGAGCTTTCGCCGCGCTCGGCGCGATCGACTGGCCGGTAGCCGTGGCCATTGCAGCCGGCACCTGGGTCGCGGAGCAGCGCGCCAAGGAGCGGCTGCGCCAGGAAGAGGAGTCGCGGAAGACCGCTTGAGGCAGCTGCGGTCGAACCCACCGTCCCCTGACGCCGGGTCAGCCGCGGACGCCGTACAGGTGCTCCAGGGCCAGCTGGTCGAGCTTCTCGAAGCCCATCCCGCGGGCGGCCGCCTCCTCCGGGTCGAACTGCTCGGCGCGCAGGGAGTCCACGGACTCGCCCTCGCCGACGGTGGGCACCGCGAGCTGGTCGACCCGGGCCTCGCGGAGCGCCTCCTGCACCTCGGGATCGGCCCGGAACGCTGCCGACTTGGCCTTCAGGATCAGGTAGTTGCGCATGCAGCCCCGCGCCGACTCCCAGACCCCGTCGACGTCCTCGGTACGGGGCGGCTTGAAGTCGAAGTGCCGCGGGCCGTCGTATCCGCCGTTCTCGACGATGTCCACGGTCCAGAACGCGCCCCGGGCGTTGCCGGCGCCGAAGCGCAGGTCCTGGTCGTAGCGCGGGCCGGTCTGGCCGTTCAGGTCGATGTGGAAGAGCTTGCCGTGCCACAGCGCCTGGGCGATCCCGTGCGCGTAGTTGAGCGAGGCCATCTCCTCGTGGCCGACCTCGGGGTTCACCCCGACCAGGTCGGCGTGCTCGAGGCTGTCGATGAAGGCCAGCGCGTGCCCGATGGTCGGCAGCAGGATGTCCCCGCGGGGCTCGTTCGGCTTCGGCTCGATGGCGAAACGCAGGTCGTAGCCCTGGTCGAGGACGTACTGCCCGAGCAGGTCGAAGGCCTCCTTGTAGCGGTCCAGCGCGGCCCGCACGTCCTTCGCGGCGCCGGACTCGGCGCCCTCGCGACCGCCCCACGCGACGAAGGTGCGCGCCCCGAGCTCGGCGGCCAGGTCGAGGTTGTCCAGGGTCTTGCGCAGCGCGAACCTCCGGACGTCGCGGTCGTTGTTGGTGAACCCGCCGTCGCGGAAGACCGGGTGCGAGAACAGGTTCGTGGTGATCATCGGTACGACGAGGCCGGTCGCGTCGAGCGCCTTGCGCAACGGCGCGAGGTGCGCCTGCTTGGTGGCGGTGTCCGCGTCGAACGGGAACACGTCGTTGTCGTGGAAGGTGATCCCGTAGGCGCCGAGGTCGTCGAGGCGGTGCACCGCCTCGGCGGGCTCCATCGGGGGGCGGATGGCGGTGCCGAACACGTCGACCCCCTGCCACCCGACGGTCCACAGGCCGAACGAGAAACGGTCCTCGCGGGTGGGCTGGAAGTCGGGCTCCCTGTCGTTCATGCGGCTCGCCTCACTTTGTCCTGGTTTCGTTCCGCCGAACAACAAATGACCCGTTGGGGTGCTTGTGGAGTGCCGTCGGCAGAGCCTATGTTGTGGCGCACAACATACATCGTGATGGTCGTCACACCACCACGTCTTCGCAGGAGGTCCACAGAAATGGTCAGAACCAGGGGTGCGCGCATCGCGGCGCTCGCGGCGGTGGGAGCCCTTGCCCTCACCGCGTCCGCGTGCGGAGGTGACAACTCCGGCAACGGAGGCGGAGGCGGAGGCGGGTCGTCGACGCAGAAGGTGGGCGTGATCCTGCCGGACGCGACGACGTCCCCGCGGTGGGAGTCCAACGACCGTCCGAGCCTGAAGAAGGCCTTCGACGACGCCGGGATCCAGTCCGACATCCAGAACGCGGGCGGCGACAAGGCGAAGTTCGGCACCATCTGCGACGGCATGATCAACAGCGGCGTCCAGGTGCTGATGATCGTCAACCTGGACTCCGACTCCGGCGGCGCCTGCCTGAAGAAGGCTGCGGCGGCCGGCATCAAGAGCATCGACTACGACCGGCTGACGCTCGGCGGGGGCGCGTCGTACTACGTCTCCTTCGACAACGTGAAGGTCGGCGAGCTGATGGGCCAGGGCCTGTCCACCTGCCTGGACAAGATGGGCAAGAAGTCGGCCAACATCGTCTACATCAACGGTGACCCGACCGACAACAACGCCGCGCTGTTCAAGTCCGGCTACGTGAAGGCCCTGAAGCCGAAGATCGACTCGGGTGCCTACAAGCTGGTCGGCGACCAGACCGGTCTGTGGGACGCGACGAAGGCCGGTACGGCGTTCGAGCAGATCTACACGCAGAACCAGGGCAAGGTCGACGGCGTCGTCTCGGCCAACGACACGATGGCCGGCGGCATCATCGCCCGGCTCGCGGCCAACGGTCTGGCCGGCAAGGTCCCGGTCACCGGTCAGGACGCCAGCGTCGAGGGCCTGCAGGCGATCCTCAAGGGCACGCAGTGCATGACCGTCTACAAGGACACCAACCTCGAGGCCAAGGCCGCCTCCGACCTCGCGATCGCGCTGATCAAGGGCGACCAGGCCAAGGCGGACTCGCTCGCCACCGGTGCGGTCAAGGACACCGTGACCGGCAAGGACGTGGCGTCCGTGCTGGCCACGCCGCAGGCGATCTTCCAGGATGGCGTCAAGACCGTTATCTCCGACGGCTTCCAGCCCAAGGAAAAGGTGTGCGCCGGCGAGTACGCCGCCCTGTGCACCAAGTACGGCGTCCAGTGAGCTGAGGGTGGGGCCCGTCCCGTCGGGGTCGGGCCCCACCCGCAGTCCCTGTGCGGAACCCGCTGAAACCGACCCGCCGCGACAGACCGCGTCCGGGTCGCCGAGAAAGGATCCATTGCTGTGTCGACGACAACTACCGAGGCGGTCCCGGTGACCGCCTCGACGGGGCCGCTGCTCAGCCTCCGGGGGATCAACAAGAGCTTCGGTCCGGTGCACGTCCTGCAGGACGTCTCCTTCGACGTGACCCCGGGCAAGGTCACCGCCCTCGTGGGGGACAACGGCGCCGGCAAGACGACGCTGATCAAGGGCATCGCGGGCATCCACGCGTTCGACTCGGGGGAGTACACCTTCGACGGCCGGCCGGTGCACGTGGCCAACCCGCGCGACAGCAGCGCCCTCGGCATCGAGGTGGTCTACCAGGACCTCGCGCTGTGCGACAACCTCGACGTCGTCCACAACATGTTCCTGGGGCGCGAGCTGAAGAAGTTCGGCCGTCTCGACGAGGGATCCATGGAGAAGCGGGCCAAGGAGACCCTCGCCGGACTCTCCGTGCGCACCCTCGCCTCGGTCCGCACGCACGTCGCCAGCCTCTCGGGAGGCCAGCGGCAGACCGTCGCCATCGCGCGTGCGGTGCTCTGGAACTCCCGCATCGTGATCCTCGACGAGCCGACCGCCGCGCTGGGCGTGGCGCAGACCGAGCAGGTGCTGCTGCTGGTGCGCAGGCTCGCCGACCGCGGTCTGGGCGTGGTGCTGATCAGCCACAACCTCAACGACGTGTTCCGGGTCGCAGACGACATCGCCGTGCTCTACCTGGGGCAGATGGCGGCTCAGGTGCACCGTGCCGACGTCACCAGCAACCAGGTGGTCGAGCTGATCACCTCCGGCCGCTCCGGCGACTTCGGCCTCCCCGAGAACGGCCTCACCTCGTCCGCCGTGCCGGCGTCGAGCAACCCGTCGACCAACCCCGCGTCGACCCACCCTGAGGAGGCGTGATGGCCGTCTCGAGCCCGTCCACCCCGACCGCCTTCCCGGAGCCGCCCAAGCAGGACGAGTCCGTCGGTGGCCTGACCCGCGCGTACTTCAGCCGGATCCGTGGCGGCGACGTCGGTGCACTGCCCGCCGTACTCGGCCTGGTCGTGCTCATCGTGGTGTTCGCGATCCTGCGCCCGCAGACCTTCACCAACCCGTTCAACTTCGCCAACCTGATCAACCAGTCCGCCGCCGTGATGGTCATCGCGATGGGTCTGGTCTTCGTGCTGCTGCTCGGGGAGATCGACCTGTCCGCCGGTTTCACCGCAGGTACGGCGGCCTGCGTGACGGGAATCGTGCTGACCCGCCACGGCCTGCCGTGGTTCCCGTCGATCCTGGTCGGCCTCGCCACCGGTGCGGTGATCGGCACCTGCATCGGCCTGCTGGTGTCGCGGCTGGGCATCCCGTCCTTCGTCGTCACGCTGGCGGCGTTCCTCGGCCTGCAAGGGCTGATGCTGGTGCTGATCGGTGAGGGCGGCACGATCGCCTTCCGGGACCCGACCATCCTCGCGATCATGAACAAGAACCTTCCCCTGTGGCTGGGGTGGACGCTGTGCCTCGGCGGACTGGCGATCTACGCAGCCGTCACGCTGCGCAACGCGACGTCTCGTCGGGCGGCCGGGCTGAAGGGCGACCCGCTGCTGCTGTGGGCCTTCAAGACCGGTTTCCTGTCCGTCGTCCTCATCGCCGCCACGGCCTACCTCAGCCAGGAGCGGAGCCGGAACCCCGCGGTCACGTCGCTGAGGGGCGTCCCGGTCGTCGTCGCGGTCCTGGTGTTCCTGCTCGTGGTGCTGACCTTCCTGCTCTCCCGCACCGCCTGGGGCCGCCACGTGTACGCCGTCGGCGGCAACGCCGAGGCCGCCCGTCGCGCGGGCATCAACGTCAAGGGCGTCAAGCTGTCCTGCTTCATCATGTGCTCCACGCTCGCGGCGGTCGCCGGACTGCTCCTGGCCAGCCGGGACAACTCGGTGTCCCCGACGACCGGTGGCTCGCTGACCCTGCTGTACGCCGTCGGCGCGGCCGTGATCGGTGGCACCAGCCTCTTCGGGGGCAAGGGCCGCATCGTCGACGCGGTCATCGGTGGCCTGGTCGTCGCGGTGATCGACAACGGCATGCTGCTGCTCAACCAGCCCCAGGGTCGCGTCTACATGGTGACCGGTACGGTGCTCCTCCTCGCAGCCAGCGTCGACGCGATCAGCCGCCGCCGTGCTGCCGCCACCGGACGTATCTAGCCTCACCCTGGCGCGGAGGACGACACCATGACGCGACGCGCCGGCATCAGCCAGGACGAGCTCCGGCGCGCGAACGTCAGCGCCCTGCTCTCCTGGGTGCACACCCACGGCCCGACCAGCCGCGCCGTTCTCACCGCCGAGCTGGGCCTGAACCGCAGCACCATCGGGGACCTCACCTCACAGCTCGAGGCGATGGGGCTGGTCAGCGAGGGCACACCCGTCGCCGCGGGGCGGTCCGGTCGACCGTCGCTGGTCGTCACCGCCCGCCCCGAGGTGAGCGTGGTGGCCATCGCCCTGGACGTGGACCGCATCACGGTGGCGCTCGTCGGGCTCGGTGGGATCGAGCTGGAGCGACGTACCCGCATCCACCAGCGGGGCGAGCACGACGTGCTGCACGTCGTGGAGACGGTCAGGCAGCTGGTCAGTGAGGTGATGGCGCACCCTGAGGGCGCCCGCTGCTTCGGCGTCGGCGTCTCGGTCCCGGGAGCGGTGCGGCTCTCCGACGGCCTGGTGCGGTTCGCGCCGAACCTCGGCTGGACGAACGAGCCGTTCACCGACCTGCTGTCCGAGGCGCTCGGCATGCCGGTGGTGGCCGGGAACGACGCGGACCTCGGCGTGCTCGCGGAGCACCTGCGGGGGGCGGCGGTCGGCGTCAACGACGTCGGCTACGTCACCGGCAGCGTCGGCATCGGTGGCGGCTTCCTGGTGGGCGGGGTGCCGCTGCGGGGCAGCCAGGGGTACGCCGGCGAGGTCGGTCACCTGCTCGTGGACAGCACCGGACCGAAGTGCCGCTGCGGTGCCCGCGGTTGCTGGGAGACCAAGGTGGGGGAGAACCACCTGCTGACCGGGGCGGGACGGCTGCCCGGTGGGGGACCGACCGCGGTGGCCGAGGTGATCGACGCCGCCGAAGCCGGGGACCGGCGGGCTGCCGTCTCGCTGGACGAGGTGGCCGAGTGGACCGGGGTCGGCCTGCGTGCGGTGGTGAACGTGTTCAACCCCGAGATGATCGTGCTCGGCGGCGTGCTGGCCCGCGCCTGGCGGGCCCGCACCGGCCTCGTCGACGACGCGCTGAGCCGCGGCGGGCTGGTCAGCCGGCTCGACCACGTGACGCTGCGGGCGGCGGCCCTCGGTGACGACTCGCCGCTCCTCGGCGCAGCGGAGCTGGCGTTCGGACCCCTGCTCGCGGACCCGCTCGGGACGGTCGAGGGTGAGGCGGCCCTCGCCGGCCGCTAATGGGTGTGTCCCATTTGGCTGCGACTGCCGCCGTGGCGTTGGTTGTCACCATGCACGTCATGTCGTACTCCAGTGACCTGACCGATGAGCAGTGGGCGCTGCTGGAACCGGTGTTCAACGCGCCGGGAAAGCGCGGACCCAGGCACGGACCAGACCTGCGGAGCGTGGTGGACGCGATGCTCTACATCTCCCACACCGGCTGTCGATGGCGGTACCTACCCGACTCCATGGGGCCGTGAACCCGGGTGTGGTCGCAGTTCCGCCGCTGGTCGCGCAACGGCACCTGGGCGCGAGCCCTGACGGTGCTGCACGCGACCGCACGCGAGGCGGACGGTCACGCTGACGAGACGCCGTCGATGGTGGTCATCGACACCCACCTGGCCCGTGGGGCGTCCAACGGCGGGCTCACCTTCCACGACCGCGGCGGTCCCTACGGCCGCACCAAGGGTGCAAGCGCGTCGTGGCGGTCGACGTGACCGGGCTCCCGGTGGGTGCGCTGGTCGTGCCGGCCTCTACCCACGAGAACCGGGCCAGTGAGCTCATGCTGGAGCACCTCACCGAGCAGGGCGTCATCGCACGGCTGGAGTTGGTCCTGGTGGACCGTGGGGTCACCGCGGCTGCCGCCCGAGCGCTCGGCCGGCAGCACGAACTCGAACTGCGTCGGATCGGGTGGGACGACAAGCAGCCGGTGTTCCGACCAATCCGGCACGCCTGACGGGTCGAGGTCGCTCATGGCCGCCTCGGACGCGCCCGCCGACTTGCGAAGTCGTTCGAGAACACGACCACCTCGGCGACCGGCTGGCTCCAGGTCGCCAGCATCGGCACCACTCTGCGGCACCTGTCAGGCGCGGGTACTCGCCGACGCGGACTTAGTCTTGTGGCGTGAGTCGGTGTCGGGTTCGCGCGCCGAAGACGGGTGGAGCAGACGTTGGCGCGTCGTCCGCCGTGGGCCAGCGGCGTGGTGGCAGGTTAGAAGGGTGAGCGCCTATGTCGGTTCCGGCCCGTACTGCTACGCCAACACGTTGACCATGGTGGTGGAGGACGGGTGGCGACCTGGGCTTGTCGAGACCCTGACTGGGTCGCCGTTCGGCTTCCAGATGGTAGGTCCGCTGCCACTGTTCGATCCTGCCGGTTGGGACCCGGACACCGGCCTGGACCAGGCACTCAGCCTGCTCGGCTGGGCGAGCGACCGCGAGACCTTCCCCTCTACGGACGAGGCGTTCGAGCGCCTCACCGTGCTCTGCAAGACCCGACCGGTGTTCGTCGGACCGCTGGAGATGGGGCTCCTCCTGCACCAGCCCGGCTCCGACAGGCCGATCGGCGCGGACCACTTCGTCGCGGTCCTCGGTGCGGGACCGGACGGGGTCACCATGCACGACCCCCAGGGACATCCCTACGCCTGGTTGCCGCGCGATGTGTTCCTCGCAGCGTGGGGCAGCGACACGATCGCGTATGGCAAGGGCCGATTCCCCTTGCGGACGAACTTCCGGTCCGTGGCGGTCCGCAGCCATCAGGACGCCATGCGGGACCTGCTCCCACTGGCATACCAGTGGGCTCGCGGCGACCACGCGCCAGCGGGAGGAAACGCCCAAGGGCTGCGCGACCTCGCTGACCGAGCCGAGGCCGGTCTCGGCATCCCGACGTTGCCGGTGTTGCAGAACTTCTCACTCCGTCTTGGGGCACGCCGACGCGTGGACGCTGCCACGGAACTCACCGCGTGGCCGGAGATCGCTGACGGCCTGGACCGCCAAGCCCGCGCACTCGGACAGGCCCAGTTCGCGGCGGTCCGCGGGGACAGTTCCGGGCTGGCGGCGAGCTTCCGACAAATCGCCGATCTGCAAGACGACCTGGTGCACGGCCTTGGTCGCGCTGTATGACGAAAACCGTTCGCGATGGCCGCACGGGGCGCCTCGCACATCGACTGCCGTAAGTGAGTAGCAAGGCTTTCGCGAGGCTCATCGAACCGAGAAATGGGACACACCCAGTTAGACCGCGAGTGCGCGCACCGCGCTGAGCATCTCGGTGACGGACCCGGCCGGGTCGGTGATCGGCATCTGCGCGTACCGGACCGTGCCGGTCCTGTCGAGCAGCAATGTCTGGCGCTTGTATCGGTCGGTGCCCGCGACTCGGAACGCGGGCAGCCGCAGGGCCGTGCCGACCCGCAGGTCGACGTCGGACAGCAATGCAAACGGGAGCCGGGCGTGTTCGGCGAACGCAGCTTGCTGGTCCGTGCGCTGCGAGCTGATCCCGACGATGTCGGCGCCGGCCGCGACGAAGTCCTCGTGGTGGGCGGCGTAGGTCGTCGACTCGAGCGTGCAGCCGGCAGCACCGGGGATGTCGCCCCAGCCGGCGGGGTAGGCCTGCGAGTCCGGGGCGAACGCGCCCGGGAAGAAGTAGACGACCCGCCACCCGTCCGTCGGGCGCACCCGGACCTCGTCGCCGGTGTGCGCGGGCAGGCCGATCTCGGTGACCTGTCGGCCGACCAGGTCGTGCACGCGTTGCGCCTCGACCGATGAGGCCGCGGCCGTCGCGGTGACCTCGCCGTCGCCGAGCACGTGCCGGTCGCCGAACTCCTGCAGCGCGAGCAGCACCGGCAGCAGTCCCTCGCCCTTGGCGGTGAGGAGGTAGTCGTGGCGCGGTGGCCGCTCGCTGTACGGCGTGCGGGCCAGGACGCCGTGCTCCACGAGCTGGCCGAGCCGCTCGGTAAGTGCGCGGCGGCTGATGCCCAGCGCGGCCTGCATGCCGTCGAAGCGGGTCGTGCCGCCGGCGACCTCGCGGACGACCAGGAACGTCCACCAGTCGCCGACCACGCCGAGTGCCTGCGCGATGCCGCAGGTCGCGTCGGCCAGGTCGTCACGATTCACGGGTCGATCCTCCCGGTTGCGGCCTCGTCGGCCAGCCTCTAGGGTCCGTTCCATTATGGAACTTACTCGGGAAGCAGGCGGGACGCGAACCTTCTGGACGTACTGGTCCGCCGGGGCGACCAGCTCGGTCGGGTCCGCCGTGGGAGCGGTCGCACTGCCGCTGACCGCCCTGCTCGCCCTCCACGCGACGGCCTTCGAGATGGGCGTCATCGCGGCGTCGGCCTACGTCGCCTGGCTCGTCATCGGGCTGCCGGCCGGGGTGATCACCCAGCGCCTGCCGCTGCGCCGGCTGCAGGTCGGGATGGACGTCGTCCGTGCCGTCGCGGTGACGTCGATCCCGGTCGCCTGGTGGCTCGACGTGCTGACGATCGCGCAGCTCGTCGTGGTCGCTCTCGTCACCAGCTTCGCCAACGTGCTGTTCGACGTGGCGAACTCGACGTTCCTGCCCGGCGTCGTACCCAAGGAGCAGCTGCAGGCCCGCAACTCCTTGATGAGCGGCACCCACGCCGCCAGCCAGCTCGGCGGCCCGTCTCTGGGCGGGGTGTGCGTGCAGCTGCTCGGCGCCGTGCCCACCTTGCTGGTCGACGCGGCGTCGTACCTCGCCTCGGCTGCGCTGCTCGGCCGCCTGCCCGACCGCACGGTGCCGACGCCCGATCGGCCGCCGATGAGCGCGATGATCCGGGAGGGCTGGGAGTACGTCACGCGGCACCCGATCATGGGGCCCTGCATGTGGGACGCCACCGCCACCAACTTCGTGTGCGGCGGCCAGATGGCCCTGTTCGCGCTGTACCTCGTGCGCGACCTCGAGGCGCCGGCAGCGCTCGTCGGTTTCCTGCTCGCCGCGGAGGGGATCGGCTCACTCGCCGGAGCGGCCCTCGTGCCGTCCGTCGTGCGTGGGGTCGGCTCCGCGCGCGCCTGCCTCGTCGCCGGGTTCGTGTCGGTCGGCGGCGCCTTGCTGATCCCGGTCGGGCACGGCGTGCTCGGCTACGCCATGTTCGCGCTCGGCAACGTCGTCTTCGCCGCCGGGGTCGTCGTGCTCTCCACCGCGACGCGCACCTACCGGCAGATCGCGAGCCCGCCCGAGATGCTGTCGCGCGTGATGGCCACCGTCCGGTTCGTGTCCTGGGGCGCGATCCCGTTCGGCGGCCTCGCCGCCGGCGCCCTCGCCACCTGGCTGGGGGCGCGCGACGCACTGTTCGTGCTCGCCGCGCTGACGCTTCTGTCGCCGCTGATCCTGATGGCTAGCCCGGTGCGCCACCTGCGCGACCTACCCGACCACTGAGCCCGCCTCGCTCATGACCGACAAGGCGACGCCCGCACATCGGCTATGACCGTGCTTTCACTATCCGCGGCATGACAGGACGTCGGCGGAGACCCCGACGCACGTGATGGCTTTCGAAACCGGATTGACAGGATGTTCGGCATGCTGCGCTTTCCGGCCCCGCTACGGCAGGGCAACAAGATCGGTGTGACAGCTCCGTCCGCGGGGGCTGAGGGGGCAGGAGCGGAGCGGATCCACTTCTGTGTCGACTGGTTGCGCACGGCTGGGTACGACGTGGTGGTCGGGGACTGCATGGACGGGGCCGGTATCACGTCGGCGCCGGTGGTCGACCGCGCGGCCGAGCTCACCGCGATGCTGTGCGACCCCACGATCCGAGCCGTGGTCCCACCCTGGGGTGGTGAGACCGCGATCGACCTCGTCGACCTGCTGGACTGGGACGCCCTGGCTCAGGCCGAGCCGACTTGGTTGGTCGGTTACTCCGATCTCTCGACGATCCTGCTGCCGCTCACCACTCGGCTCGGCTGGGCGACCCTGCACGGTGACAACCTCGTTGACACGCCGTATCAGCCCCCGGCGGGGTTGCTGCCCTGGATCGACATCGCATCCGGGCCCGGGCCGCATGTGCAGCAGGACTCGGGCCTCGTGGCCGGATGGTGGCGGTTCGAGGAGGATTCACGAGCCACCGAGTGGAAGCGTGTCGGCAACGGGCGATGGAGCCTGCATGGTGCCGAGATCCTGCACGCCACCGGTCGGCTGATTGGTGGCTGCGTGGAGACCCTCTGCAACCTGGCGGGCACCCCGTACGGCGACGTCGCGGCCTTCGGTGCGGCGCACCAGGACAACGGGCTCATCGTCTACCTGGAGGCTGCTGGCGATGAGGCGGCCACCATCTGCCGCAACCTGCACGGGCTTCGCCTGGCTGGGTGGTTCGACCGTGCGAACGCGATCCTGGTCGGCCGCACCAAGGCACCCGACAACCCGAAGCTGACCCAACGTGAGGCAGTCCTGGACGCGCTGGGGCGGCTCGATGTCCCCATCGTTTTCGATCTGGAGATCGGACACGTGCCGCCACATCTGCCACTGGTCAACGGTGCGCTGACCACCGTGACGGTTGACCACGAAGTCCATGAGATCGTCCAGCAGTTCAAGTAAGGAGGGTGGTCGCGAACATCACGTGCTGCCGAGCAGACGACATCCGCTCATCGGCAGTTCCGCGCTTTCACTATCTGCGGCAGATGCGTGCGGCTCGCGACGCGGGTGGCTGCGCAGGTGGGGCTTCCCCGCTTCGTTCGCTGCTGGCCGGGCTGTTGGCCACGGCATCAGACCAACTGTTTCCAGTGGCCTTCTGACACGACTTCGACGGTGCCGTCGACCAGCTTGATGGCGGTCTGGTCGTCGATGGCGTAGGCCGGGCCGGAGATGCCGGCGGCCCATTGCTCCGCCTCGGCCATCGTGTTGCCCGGCATGCCGTCCGAGACGAGGTGCGGGCAGATCGAGAAGTCGACGAGGCCCAGCGTGCTGTCGTCGCCGTTCGGTGGCCGCCACTGGATGAAGTCCTCCCCGACCTCGGGGGTCATCACCATGCTGCCCGCGCTCAGTCCCACCCACACCGTGTCGCTCAGCGAAGGGAGCAGGTCGGTCAGCCCGGACTCTCGCATCCAGTGGCACAGGTAGAGGACGTCTCCGCCTGCCACCAGGAGCACGTCGGTCTCCCGCACCAGCGGGACCCAGAGCTCCTCGTCGATGCTGGGCAACGCGGTGAGCTCCAGTACGCCCATCGACTTCCAGCCCAGGTCGACCATCGGGTTTCCCGGCTCCTGCCCGCTGGTGAACCGCCAGGCCCTTTCCCCGGGGCCGTTCCGGGGGTGCCCGTACATCGCGGTGGGGATACACAGGGCGCTGGAGTCGGCGATGGGCTTACCCAGCATCTCAACCAGCGCGTCGCGGATGCTGGCGTTCGTGACGCCTCCGGACGTGAGAAGCAGCTTCAAGATTCCTCCCGATTTCGATCACCATGGTGGTGCGGTATACAGACCGAGGTCCGCCGCCATACTCATCGCTGATGAAAGCGGCGAACGTATCCGCCAACAATCGCTCGCTGGAGACGCGAGCACGGGCGCACGCAGCCCGGGGCTGTTCACGCCCTGAACCGTCCGACTTTCGGTAAGGCCGCGCGCATCGCGGCATGTCCGCGTCGACCAGGCGCGGTGCGACGAGCGGTGAGTGCACCGGGTCGCCTCTGCCTCCTCAGTCAAGGAGGCCTGCGGCTCGGAACATGCGTTCATAGATCTCGTGCACGACGGGTTCTTTGATCCGGTTGTAGCGCATGCCGAAACCCAGCGCACCGTTGTCGTCGCCGGTGACGGCCATCTGAGAGGCGGCTAGGCGCTTGGCGGCGGCGTATCGATCGAGATTCTCAGGGTGCCCGATTAGCCAATCGCGGAACATCCGGTGCCGAATCACCTCGGGACAGTCGGGGCCAAAGACGTGAAGGTGCACCCGTGGCTCGTCAAGATGCTTGAGCAGACGGTGCTGGTGCCAATCGGGCTCGGTCAGCCAGTGCACATAGCCCAAGCCTTCGAGACGGGGAACGTAGGCCGACTCGTCGGTGGGATCCGCCACGGTGAGATCGATGTCGATGATCGGTTTGGCGGGCAATCCCGGCACGGCGGTGGAGCCGACGTGTTGGATGTCGAGCGCCTGGTCACCGAGTGCGGCCAAGACATCGGCTGCAAGCACGGCGTATCGCTGGGGCCAGGCAGGATCCGGCTCCACGACCCGCAGGGTGTAACTGGTCGGGCGTGCTCCCACATAGACCACATCGCCTTCGTCGTGATGGCGGGTGATGTCCTCAGGCGTCGGCACGTCCAGATCCAATCATCCCAAAGGCGCCTCGGCCATCAATCCACGACGTCCTCAATTCGGCATGAGAGACACCCCATGCCGTTAGGGCGTCAAGCGGCGGCGGCGTGGAACGTGGGCCATGCGGTGTGCTCGTCGTAGGGGGTGTTGGTCTTGAGGCAGCCGTGCAGGATCCCAACGAGCCGGTTGGCGAGCTGGCGCAGGGCGGCGTTGTGGTCCTTGCCCCGGTCGCGGAGCTGGTCGTAGTACGCGCGGGCCGCTGGTGACGCGGTCAAAGCGGTGAAGGCTTGCCGGCCGAGGGCGTCGAGGAGTCGGTCGTTGTGGACGTAGCGAGCGAGGACGAACTTCTGCTTGCCGGATTGGCGGGTGATCGGACTGGTGCCGGCGTAGTTCTTGCGTGCCTTCGCGTCGGCGTACCGGTGGGGGTCGTCCCCGAACTCGGACAGCACCCGGGCGCCGAGGATGACGCCGAGTCCGGGCTGACTGAGGTAGATCTCAGCGGCCGGGTGCTGGCCAAAATGGGCGGCCACCTCGCCCTGCATGGTCGCGATCTCGGCGTTCAATGTGGCCAGGACGGCGACCTGGCTGCGGACGGTGGCAGCGTAGGCGGCGGCCACCGTCGCCGGCTGGGTGAGCTGCTCGGCGCGTAGCGCGGTCTGGATCTGCTCGGCCCGCTCGGCCACATGTCGACGCCCCGCGCGTCGCAACGCCGCGGTGATCTGGGTCCGGGTCAGCCGGGCCGCCGCCGCGGGGTCGGCTGCCTTGCCGAGCAGCTCGAGCGCATCGGGACTGGTCAGGTCCTCCAACGCGTCCAGGGCAGCGGGGAAGTACTCGCGCAGTGCGTTGCGCAGCCGCTGCACGTGGCGGGTGCGTTCCCAGATCAACGTCTTGTGCGCCCGGGCGACCACCTTGATCGCCTCGGCCAGCTCACTGTCCCCAGCGACCGGGCGGAGCTGGTGCCTAGTCTGTGCGAACCATGTCGGCCAACGTGTGCGCGTCCGCGGCGTCGCTCTTCGCACCCGACACGCTGCGCCGCTGACGGAAACGCGCCGCCTGCAACGGGTTGACCGCGAACACCTGATAGCCCGCCGCGACCAAGGCCCGCACCCAGGGGCCCCGATCGGTCTCGATCCCTACCGCGACCTGGTCGGTGCCGAGATCGCCGTCGAGGCCGCCGAGATGCTCGCCAATCAGGACATGCAGCCTGGCCATCCCGGCCACACCCTCGGGCAGCCGAGCCTTGGCCAGCCGGCGTCCAGACTCGTCCTGGACTTCGACGTCGTGATGATCCTCAGCCCAGTCGTCCCCGATGAACAGCAACACGATCCTCCCGCCTGTCGACACCACTGCTGATCAGCAGCCTGCGGGAGAACTGCCAGCGGCCTAATGAACAAGTGCTCACGCCAATCCTCGGCGGGCACGACATCCCATCAGCGGTCGACCCTCCCGACCACTGGCGGGGGCACGGTCTCTCATCAGGACTTCGGAAGCGTCCAGTGCGTTCGAGTGCTCACCCGTCAGCGGCTACTGGACCCGAGTCTGCCCAACGGCCGACCCGGTAGCCTCATTAGTGCGTTGGGCTTCCCGAGTTCGCTAACCCCGAAATGGGATACACCCAGTTAGCGCGTCGCGTGCTGCTGCCCCTCACGGAAGAACTCCAGGAGCATGTCCGCGTCGCCGAACATGGACAGCTCGCGTGCGGCCCCGAACGGCGTGTTCCAGAAGTCGTCGTCCGTCGGGACGGTCCACGGTCCGACGTACGCGTAGGGCACCGGCGAGTGCGCGTCGCCGGGGGAGACGCCGTAGTTGACCTCGCCGACCGTGATGCCGATGTCGAAGTGCTCCGGCCACAGCACCGGACGCTGGTCCGGCGCGAACGATCGCAGGGCGGCCTCGCCGAGGGCGAACGCGTCCGCCAGGACCGCCGCGGAGGGCTCGTCCACGACGAGCACCTCGTCGGCGGGCACCCCCGGCCCTCCGGCGTAGACGTCGTCGAGGGGACGGGCCGTGACGCCGACCGCGAGCGCGAGGTCGGCCGCCGTACGCCCGTCGATCGGCTCCTCGACCGAGGGGGTCACCAGCCGGCAGCCGACCACCCGCACGTCGGGAGCGCTGACGGTGCCGAAGCCGCCCGGTGTCGCCCGGAGCTCGATGCTGTCGCTGGTCACCAGCTGCGGCCCGGCGAGCACCAGCTCCGCCAGCGCGTGCAGCGCCCGGCGGGTGCGGGCCAGGGACGAGTCCTCCGTCATCTGTTCCTCCTGTAACGCCGCGGGTCGCACCGGGACTGTAAGGCCCGGGAACGAACCTGTCTCGGGAGCGGAGGAGGCGTTACAGATGGAAGCGAACGGGTGGCACCGCGTGGACTCGACCGACGTCCCCGATGACGGACGGGTGAGCAGCCTCGTGGTGGACGGGCGTGCCGTGGCCCTGACCCGGTGCGCCGGTCGGCTCGGCGCCCTGGAGAACCGCTGCCCGCACCAGGGCGGCCCGGTCGGCGAGGGCTCGATCGAGAACGGCTGGCTGCGGTGTCCGTGGCACGGCTACGACTACGACCCGCTGACGGGGAGGCCTCCGGAGGGTTTCACCGACGCGGTCGTCGCCTACGAGGTCGACGAGCAGCCGGACGGCGTGTACGTGCGCCTCCCCGAGCGGACGCCGCCGAGCCGGAGCGTGGCGGACGTCGTCGTGGAGACGCTGGTGGCGCACGGGATCACGGTGGTGTTCGGGATGGTCGGCCACTCGAACCTCGGGCTGGCCGACGCGATGCGGCGGGCCGAGGAACGCGGCGAGCTGACCTACGTCGGCATCCGGCACGAAGGTGCGGCCTCGTTCGCGGCGAGCGCCTACGGCAAGCTCACCGGCCGGCCGGCCGCCTGCTTCGCGATCGCCGGTCCCGGCTCGACCAACCTGCTCACCGGTCTGTACGACGCCAAGCTCGACGGGTCGCCGGTGCTCGCGCTGTCCGGGCAGGTGCCCTCCGACGTGCTCGGACGAGGAGCGTTCCAGGACGTCGACCTGCAGGCGGTCTTCCGGGACGTGTCGGTGTGGAACGCGACGGTCACCTCCGGCAGCGACCACGGCGAGCTGGCCGCGCTGGCGGTGAAGCATGCCGTCGACCTGCGTGGGGTCGCCCACCTCGTGTTCCCCGACGAGGTGCAGGTCCAGGCGAGCACGGCCCAGACCGTCATGCCGGGCGGCCGGTCGACGAACCGGCGGGTGGCGCCGGACCCGGAGGCCCTGCACACGGCCGCCAAGGCGCTTCGGGAGGCGCGGCGTCCGGTGTTCGTCGCGGGGCACGGGGCGCGTTCCGCGCGGGAGCAGCTGGTCCGGCTCGCGGAGCAGCTGAACGCGCCAGTGCTCACCACGTTCAAGGCCAAGGGCCTGGTCCCCGACGACCACCCCCTCGGCGCCGGGGTCCTGGGTCGGAGCGGTACGCCGGTGGCCAGCTGGCTGATGAACGAGTCGGACCTCCTCGTCGTGGTCGGGGCGTCCTTCTCCAACCACACCGGCGTGGCGTCGTACAAGCCGATCGTCCAGCTCGACGACGACCCCTCGGCGATCGGCCGGTTCCACCCGGTGACCTACCCGGTCCTCGCCGACACCGCCGTCGGGCTCGAGGCACTGGCCGCCGCCGTGGGCGAGGCGCGTCCCGAGGACCAGCGTCCCGACGTCGCCGCCCGGTGGGTGCTGTGGCGGGCGGAGAAGGCGCGTCGGGTCCAGGACGACCGCGGCCACGGGGTGTCCGCGGCCGCCGTCTTCGCGGCACTGTCGGACGCCCTGCCCGCCGACGCCGTGGTGAGCGTCGACGTCGGCAACCACGCCTACTCGCTCGGCCGCTACCTCGAGTCGAAGGGCCAGCCTGTGCTGATGTCCGGCTACCTGGGCTCGATCGGGTTCGGGTACCCGGCGGCCCTGGGGGCCTGGGCGGCGGACCCGGGCCGGCCGGTCGTCGCGGTCACCGGTGACGGCGGGTTCGGGCAGTACGCAGCCGAGCTGACCACAGCGGTGAAGTACGGCATCCCGGTCAAGCACGTGCTTCTCGACAACCACGCCCTCGGCAAGATCGCCAAGGAGCAGGTCGCCGGCGACTTCGCGGTCTGGCACACCTCCCTGCACAACCCCGACTGGGCGGCGTACGCCGAGCTCTGCGGGGCCACCGGGATCAAGGTGACCGCGCGCGACCAGCTCCCGGACGCGATGAGGAGACTGTTCGCCTCCGACGGGCCTACGCTGTTGCACATCGAGCAGGACGCGGCACTGCTGTGAAGACGACGACCGTCCTCGTCCTCGGGACCGTGACCGCGCCGACCGGGTGTGCGGGAGCGTTGTGGACGGCAACCGAGCCGAGCGGGCCGGGAACGGCTCGGACCTGCCCTCGACGGACGAAGCCCTGGTGCACGCCCTCGCTGCCCGTGACGAGGACACCTTCTCCCACCTCGTCGAGCTGTGGAGCCCGATCATGCGACGGGTCGCCCGCACCCATGTGTCGACCGACGCCTCCGCCGACGAGGTCGTCCAGGACGCCTGGCTGGCCGTGCTCCGCGGGATCGACCGCTTCGAGGGGAGGTCGTCGCTGCGGACGTGGGTGTTCCGGATCCTGGCGAACACCGCCAAGACGCGGGGGATCCGGGAGCGCCGCACCGTGCCGATGAGCAGCCTGGGACCGGACCAGGCCGGCCCCACCGTCGACCCGCACCGGTTCCGGGGAGCCGAGGACCGGTACCCGGGCGGCTGGGTGTCGTTCCCGACGGCTTGGCCGTCGCCCGAGCAGCACGCCGTGGGCCGTGACGTCACCCAGGCGGTCGCGGAGGTCATCGCGACGCTGCCGCACCAGCAACGGACCGTGGTGACGCTGCGCGACGTGCACGGCTTCGACGCCGACGAGGTGTGCGGCCTGCTGGACGTCTCGCCCGGCAACCAGCGGGTCCTCCTGCACCGGGCACGGGCCACGGTCCGGTCCCGGCTGGAGGAGCTGTTCGGGGGCGGGGCGCGGTGGAGCGCCACCCCGTGACCGCCGCCTCGTCCCCGCCCGGTCCGTTGACCTGCGCCGAGTTCGTCGAGCTGGTCACCGACTACCTCGAGGGTGCCCTCGACCCGGTCACCGAGCGCCGGTTCGAGGAGCACACCGAGGCCTGCCCCGGGTGCGATACCTACCTCGACCAGATCCGCCGGACGGTCCGAGAGGTGGGCCTGCTGACCCCGGAGTCGCTGGAGCCCGAGGCCCGGGACCGGCTGCTGGAGGCCTTCCGCGACTGGACGCGGGAGGGGCCCCCGGAGTAGCACCGGACGTCCGGGCGGACTGGACGTCGAACCGCGAGTGGAGCCTGTGGAGGCAGCCGTGCCGAAGGTCGAGTTCGTCAACCTGCTGGGTGTGCTGGTGATCGCGGTCGCGGCGCCGCTCCTGCTGGGGTTCGCACCGCGCGTCCGGGTCCCCGCCGTGGTCCTGGAGATCGTGCTCGGCATCGTCGCGGGCCCGTCCGTGCTGGGCTGGCTGGAGCCCGACCTCGCGGTGCAGATCGTCGGTCTCCTCGGGCTGGCCATGCTGCTGTTCCTGGCCGGGCTGGAGATCGACGTGCACCGCCTGCGCGGCAGGCTGCTCACCTACTCGCTGGTGGGGTACGCGGTCTCGGTCCTCGTGGGCTGGGCCGCCGGGGCGGGGCTGGCGGCCGCCGGCTGGCTCGACGACCCGCTGCTCCTGGCGGTGACCGTCTCCGCGACGTCCCTGGGCCTGGTCGTGGCGGTGCTCAAGGACGCGGGCGCCGTCGAGGGGCGGCTGGGCCAGACCACGATCGCGGCGTCCTCGGTGGCCGACTTCGCCGCCGTACTGCTGCTGTCGCTGGTCTTCTCCGGCATGGGCGGGGAGCCCGGCGCCCGGATCCTGCTGCTGGCCCTGTTCGTGGCGCTGGTCATCTCGGTCGGGGTGGCGGTGAGCCTCTCCTCGCGGTCGATGCGGCTGGGCGACGTGCTGGTGCGGCTGCAGGACACGACGGCCGAGATCCGGGTGCGCGGCGCGATGCTGATGCTGATGGCCTTCGTGGTGTTCGCGGAGAGGTTCGGGCTCGAGAGCATCCTCGGCGCGTTCATGGCCGGGGCGGCGGTCGGGCTGGTGGACCGGGACGCCGCGTCGCACCCGCACTTCCGGGTGAAGCTGGAGGCGATCGGCTACGGGTTCCTGATCCCGGTGTTCTTCGTGGCCAGCGGCCTGCGTCTCGACGTCGGCGGCCTGTTCTCGAGCGGCGAGGCCCTGGCCCGGGTCCCGGTGTTCCTGCTGGTGCTGCTGCTCGCGCGGGGGCTGCCGGCCCTGCTGTACCTCGGCTGGTTCGGCCCCCGCCGTACGGCGGCCGTCGCGCTGCTGCAGGCCACGTCGCTGCCGTTCATCGTCACCGCCACCCAGATCGGGGTGCTCACCGGACGGCTCGACGGGACCACCGCGGCGGGACTGGTGTGCGCCGGCCTGGTGTCGGTGCTGGTGTTCCCGGTGACCGCGACGTCGTTGGGGCTGCGGGAGCGGGCGGACGCGACGAGCCGGAACGGGTGACGAGAAGCCGGAGCAGCACCGGCTAGCCTTCTCTCGCCATGATGGAACGTTTCCGCGCCTTCTGGACGAAGGTCTTCTCGCCGGTCGCCCGCCTCTTCCTGCGCCTGGGCATCAGCCCGGACGCGGTGACGGTCGTCGGCACCCTCGGTGTCTGCGCCGGTGCCCTGGTCTTCTTCCCGCGCGGACAGCTGCTCGTCGGCGTGCTGGTGATCACCGCCTTCGTCTTCTCCGACCTGATCGACGGGCACATGGCCCGGCTGAGCGGCAGCTCGTCGAAGTGGGGCGCGTTCCTGGACTCCACACTGGACCGTTTCGGTGACGCCGCGATCTTCTCGGGCCTGGCGATGTACTACGTCGGACCCGGCGACTCCGAGCCGTTGGCCGCGCTGGCGATCTACTGCCTGGTGATGGGCTCGGTGACGTCCTACGCCCGGGCGCGGGCCGAGTCCCTGGGCATGCAGGCCAAGGGAGGCATCGCCGAGCGGGCCGACCGGCTCGTTGCGATCCTGGCGATGACCGGGCTCTCGGACATCTTCGACCTGCCGGTGCTGATCCCGATCACGCTGGGCGTCCTGGCCGTGGCGAGCACGGTCACCGTCGTGCAGCGCATGCTGACGGTCCGGAGCCAGGCCAAAGCGACGGTCTGATGCCGGGCCAGTCGTCCGGCCTGCTCCGTGGGGTCTCCCGCGCCGCCGGAGCCGCGGCCGACCAGGCCACCACCTTCGGCTACCTGTCCGGCTGGAGGATGGTGCGGCTGCTGCCGGAGCGGGCGGCGCACACCGTCTTCCGCCGCATCGGCGACGAGATCTACCGGCGGGACGGCGCCGGTGTCCGGCGGCTGCGTGCGAACCTGCACCGGGTCCGGCCCGAGCTGTCCGGCGACGAGCTCGACGGCCTCACCCGCGACGCGGTGCGGTCCTACCTGCGCTACTGGTGCGAGTCGTTCCGGCTGCCCGCGTGGCCGATCGACGACGTCGTACGCCGGACCCGGACCGTCGGCGAGCCCCAGCTGCGGGAGGCCTACGCGCGGGGCAACGGGGTCGTCATAGCCCTGCCGCACATGGCCAACTGGGACTGGGCCGGGGCCTGGGCGTCCGCGACCGGGCTAGAGCCGTGGACGGTCGCCGAGCGGCTGAAGCCGGAGCGCCTGTACGACGAGTTCGTGGCCTACCGCAACACCCTCGGCATCGAGATCCTGCCGCTGACCGGAGGCGACCCGCCCCTGCCGAAGCTGGAGGGCTGGGTGCGCGACGGGGGACTGGTGTGCCTGCTCGCGGACCGGGACCTGTCCCGCACGAGCGTGGAAGTGCAGCTGTGCGGGGCGGCGGCCCGGATGCCCCGCGGACCGGCCGTGCTGGCGCAGCGGACCGGGGCACCGCTCATCCCGGTGACGATGCACTACTCCGGTGAGGAGCTGACCATCACCTTCCACCCGCCGGTTCCGCACGCCGACGGGCACGAGGGGCTGGTGACGATGATGCAGGGCGTGGCGGACGCGTTCACGACCGGCATCCGCGAGCACCCGCAGGACTGGCACATGATGCAGCGGGTGTTCGTCGAGGACCTCCAGGGCTCCCGATGAGGATCGGGATCGTCTGCCCCTACTCGCTCGACGTGCCGGGCGGGGTGCAGAACCACGTCAAGGACCTGGCCGAGGCGTTGATCGCGCTCGGTCACGAGGTCTCGGTCCTCGCCCCCAGCGAGAGCGACGACCTGCCGTCGTACGTCGTGCCCGCCGGTCGGGCGGTGCCGGTGCCCTACAACGGGTCGGTGGCGCGGATGTCGTTCGGGCCGATGGTCGCCGCGCGCGTCCGCCGCTGGCTGCACGACGGCGCGTTCGACGTGCTGCACCTGCACGAGCCCGCCACGCCGAGCCTCTCGCTGCTCGCGCTGTGGGCGGCGGAGTGCCCCGTGGTCGCGACCTACCACTCGTCGAACACCCGGTCCCGGGCGCTGTCCGCGTCGGCGGCGATCCTGCGCCCGTCGCTGGAGAAGATCAGTGCCCGGATCGCGGTGTCGGAGTACTCCCGCGGGACCCAGGTCAGCCACGTCGGCGGCGAGCCGGTGATCATCCCGAACGGTCTGTACGTCGACCGCTTCTCCTCCGCGCAGCCGCGACCCGAGTGGCGCGGGTCCGACGGGACGGTCGCGTTCGTCGGGCGGCTCGGTGAGTCCCGCAAGGGGTTCCCCCTGCTCGCCGCTGCGTTCGGTGAGGTGGCCGCGAGCCGCCCCGGGCTGCGGCTGCTCGTCGTCGGCGGTGGCGACATCGACGAGGCGCGCGCGCTGCTGCCCGAGACGGTGCGGGACCAGGTGACGTTCCTCGGCCGTGCCTCGGACGAGGACAAGGCGGCGGCCCTGCGCACCGCCGACGTCTACGTCGCACCGAACACCGGCGGCGAGAGCTTCGGCATCGTGCTGGTCGAGGCCATGGCGGCCGGTGCCACCGTGCTGGCCAGCGACATCCCGGCCTTCCGCCGGGTCCTCGAGGACGGGGAGTGCGGTGTGCTGTTCCGCAACGAGGACGCCGCCGACCTCGCCGTGCGGCTCGCGGACCTCCTCCACGACCCGGACCGTCGGGCCGCCCTGAACGCGGTGGCCCGGACCGCCGTACGCCGCTACGACTGGTCGTCGGTGGCGGGGCAGATCCTGCGCGTCTACGAGACCGTCGTGGAAGGGGGCACCTGATGCCGACCTGGGCCCTGCCGCTCGTCGTCGGGGTGATCATCGCGCTCGCGCTCTGGCTGAGCTGGACCGCGAACCGCCTGGACCGGATGCACCACCGCATCGAGGTGGCGCGCGGGACGCTGGACGCCCAGCTGCTGCGCCGCTCCGGGGCGACCCTGGAGCTCGCGTCCTCCGAGGTGCTCGACCCCTCCAGCCGGCTGGTGCTGCTGGACGCCGCGCACCAGGCCCGCAACGCCGGCGACGAGGAGTTCGAGGCCGCCGAGTCGGCGCTCTCGCAGGCGCTGCGCGCGGTCTTCGCCGAACCCGACGACGCGCGGGTCCTGCGCCAGGACCCGGCGGTCACCCCGCTGGTCGACGAGCTGGCCCGCGTGTGCGCGCGGGTGGAGCTCGCCCGGCGGTTCCACAACGGCGTGGTGGTGTCCGCGCGGGCACTCCGGTCGCGGCGGCGCGTGCGCTGGCTGCGCCTCGCGGGACGGGCGGCCGAGCTGCGCACCGTCGACCTCGACGACGTACCGCCCGCCGCGCTGGTCGGGGACTGATCCGGCTGGGACCCGGCGTCACCCGGGCCGTAGGCTGGGAGCATCCAGAAGTCTTCGGGTGGGCCGAACGCGCCTGCCCGGCAACGCAGAAGGTCGGACAGTGACGAACAGCGACACCACCTCAGGGACCACGCAGGCGACCAGCACCACCACCGGCACCGCCGGGGTGAAGCGGGGCATGGCCGAGATGCTCAAGGGCGGCGTGATCATGGACGTCGTCACGGCCGAGCAGGCCAAGATCGCCGAGGACGCCGGCGCCGTGGCGGTGATGGCGCTCGAGCGGGTGCCCGCGGACATCCGGGCGCAGGGCGGCGTGTCGCGGATGAGCGACCCGGACATGATCGACGGCATCATCGAGGCCGTCTCGATCCCGGTGATGGCCAAGGCCCGGATCGGCCACTTCGCCGAGGCGCAGGTGCTGCAGAGCCTGGGCGTCGACTACATCGACGAGTCCGAGGTGCTCACGCCCGCCGACTACGCGAACCACATCGACAAGCACGCGTTCACGGTGCCGTTCGTGTGCGGCGCGACGAACCTCGGTGAGGCGCTGCGCCGGATCACCGAGGGCGCGGCGATGATCCGCTCCAAGGGCGAGGCCGGCACCGGTGACGTGTCCAACGCCGTCACCCACATGCGCACCATCCGCGCCGAGCTCCGGCGGCTGCACGGCATGGAGAAGGACGAGCTGTACGTCGCCGCGAAGGAGCTGCAGGCGCCCTACGACCTCGTCAAGGAGGTCGCGGAGGCCGGCAAGCTGCCCGTCGTGCTGTTCACCGCCGGCGGCATCGCCACCCCCGCGGACGCCGCGATGATGATGCAGCTCGGCGCCGAGGGCGTTTTCGTCGGCTCGGGCATCTTCAAGTCCGGCAACCCCGCGCAGCGCGCGGAGGCCATCGTCAAGGCCACCACGTTCTTCGACGACCCCGACGTGATCGCCAAGGTCTCGCGCGGCCTCGGGGAGGCCATGGTCGGCATCAACGTCGACGAGATCCCGCAGCCGCACCGGCTCGCCGAACGCGGCTGGTAGGCCCGGGTGAGTGCCGGGTCCCTCGCGGAGCAGCACGTCCGGGAGTTCACCCGTGCCTGCGTGCGCGCCGGGCTGCTGCCGACCGACGAGCTGCACGACGAGGTCGTGCAGGCGATCACCGCCGAGCTCCCGGACCGGGCCGGGGAGGCGGACGACCTCGCGACCGCGTGGGTGGAGCAGGCGCGCGAGCAGCTCCGGGTGGACCAGGAGAGCTGGCCCGAGGCGACGGACTACGAGCGCCTGCAGAGCGCGTTCGAGGAGCTGGAGCTGGGTGACGTCGTGGTCCTGCAGGGCGTCGAGGACCACTGGGTCGCCAAGCGGCTGCTCGACGAGCGCGCGGCGGCCGGCAACCCGCCGGTGGGCATCGCCTGGTTCACCGCACCCGACGTCTGGCACGCGGTCGACGAGGGCATGCTCGAGGTGAACCTCTGGCACGGTACGACGGCCAACGCGGCCCCCGGCGACGCACTGCTCGACGAGGTGCTGGGTGTCCTGGAGAAGCACGGTCTCGTCGCGCACTTCGACGAGGGGCGCATCGAGGTCGACGCCCACTGGCACCGTCGGATCGCCCGCTGATCCAGCCTTCGTCTTCACCGCCGAAGGACACGAGTCGGACCCCGCCTACGATGGGCTGGTGACTGAATCGCCGACGATCGGGGTGCTTGCGCTGCAGGGAGATGTGCGGGAGCACCTCGCCATGCTCGAGCGCGCCGGTGCCCGGACCCTGAAGGTACGACGGCCCGCCGAGCTCGACCAGGTCGACGCGATCGTGATGCCGGGCGGCGAGTCCACCACCATCGAGAAGCTCGCCCGGGCGTTCGACCTGTTCGACCCGCTGCAGGCGCGGCTGCGTGCCGGGCTCCCGGCGTTCGGGACCTGCGCCGGGATGATCATGCTCGCGGACCACATCGAGGACGGCACCTCGGGGCAGCAGACGTTCGGCGGGCTCGACGTGGTGGTGCGGCGCAACGCCTTCGGTCGCCAGGTCGACTCGTTCGAGGCGGACCTCGCCGTGGACGGGTTCACCGACCCTTTCCATGCGATGTTCATCCGGGCGCCCTGGGTGGAGAAGGTCGGCCGCGACGTCCAGGTCGTCGCCACCGTGGCGTCGGGGCAGGCCATGGGTAGGATCGTCGCGGTCCGGCAGGCGAACCTCCTCGCCACGTCGTTCCACCCCGAGATCACCGGCGACCACCGGTTCCACCAGCTGTTCGTGGACCTGGTGACGGGCGCCGAGACCAGAAGCGAACGCTGAAGGAAGAGGCACCACTCCATGTCTGGCCACTCCAAATGGGCGACGACCAAGCACAAGAAGGCCGTCATCGACGCGCGTCGCGGCAAGATGTTCGCGAAGCTGATCAAGAACATCGAGGTCGCTGCCCGCATGGGCGGGGGAGACCTGTCCGGCAACCCCACGTTGTACGACGCCGTGCAGAAGGCCAAGAAGTCGTCGGTGCCCAACGACAACATCGACCGCGCGGTCAAGCGGGGCTCCGGTGCTGAGGCCGGTGGCGCGGACTACCAGACGATCATGTACGAAGGCTACGGACCCAACGGCGTCGCGTTCCTGATCGAGTGCCTCACCGACAACAAGAACCGTGCCGCGATGGAGGTCCGCACCGCGATGAGCCGCAACGGCGGCTCGCTGGCCGACCCCGGCTCGGTGTCCTACCTGTTCAACCGCAAAGGCGTCGTGATCGTCCCGCGCTCACAGGAGCCGAAGCAGGTGTCCGAGGACGACGTCCTCGAGGCGACGCTCGACGCCGGCGCCGAGGAGGTCAACGACCTCGGTGAGTCGTTCGAGGTGATCAGCGAGGCGACCGACCTGGTCGCGGTGCGTACGGCGCTCCAGGCCGCCGGCGTGGACTACGACTCGGCCGAGGCCTCGTTCGTGCCCTCGATGAACGTCGAGCTCGACCGCGAGGCCGCCCCCAAGGTGTTCCGGCTGGTCGAGGCGCTGGAGGACCTCGACGACGTACAGAACGTCTTCGGCAACTTCGACGTCAGCGACGAGATCCTGGAGTCCCTCGACGCGTAGGCGCCGACCAGGGGGGCCGTAGCCCAGGGCCCGCGGGCAAGCGGACGTGACCGTCGCCGTGTCGCAGCCGCCGGCGCGGGTCCCGCTCGGTTAGCGTCTCTTAGAACATGTGTTCGGACGAGAGGCGTCATCCATGCGCGTGCTGGGAATCGACCCCGGCCTGACCCGCTGCGGTCTGGGGGTCGTCGAGGGATCGGTCGGCAGGCCGCTCAGCCTGGTCGAGGTCGGTGTCGCGCGCACCGCCCCGGACCTGCCCACCGCGCTGCGGCTCTGCGAGATCGAGCGACAGGTCGACGCCTGGATCGACAGCCACCGGCCCGACGCAGTCGCCGTGGAGCGGGTGTTCAGCCAGCACAACGTGCGGACCGTGATGGGCACCGCCCAGGCCAGCGGCATCGCGATGGTGGTCGCCGCCCGGCGCGGGATCCCGGTCGCGCTGCACACGCCCAGCGAGGTCAAGGCCGCCGTCAGCGGCAGCGGCCGTGCCGACAAGGCGCAGGTCGGGGCCATGGTCACCCGGCTCCTGCGCCTCGACGCGCCCCCCAAGCCCGCCGACGCCGCCGACGCGCTCGCGCTGGCCATCTGTCACATCTGGCGCGGCAGCGCCCAGGCACGCATCGATGCGGCGCTGGCCGCCGCAGGAAGGACGACCCGGTGATCGCATTCGTCAAGGGGACCGTCGCCGACGTGACGCTCGGATCGGCGGTCCTGGAGGTCGGGGGTGTCGGGCTCGAGCTGGTCTGCACCCCGCACACCCTGGCCACCCTGCGGATCGGGAGCCCCGCGACGCTGCCCACCAGCATGGTCGTGCGCGAGGAGTCACTGACGCTGTTCGGCTTCCTCGACGACGACGAGAAGACGGTGTTCGAGCTGCTGCAGACCGCGAGCGGCGTGGGTCCCAAGCTGGCGCAGGCGATGCTCGCGGTGCACACCCCCGACGAGCTGCGTCGCGCGGTGATGACCGAGGACGTCAAGACGCTCACCACGGTGCCCGGCATCGGCCAGAAGGGCGCGCAACGGATCATCCTCGAGCTCAAGGACCGGATCGGCGTGCCGAGCAGCTCCGGCCCGAGCCGGGTCGCCGCGTCCGGCCCCGCCCAGGACGCCTGGCGCTCCCAGGTGCACGCCGGCCTCGTGGGTCTCGGCTGGTCGGCGAAGGAGGCGGACAAGGCGGTCGAGGCCGTGGCCCCGGACGCCGAGCACGCCGACGGGTCGGCCCCTGACGTGGCCGGCCTGCTGCGCGCGGCGCTGCGGACGCTGAGCAAGGCATGAGCGCGGGGGACCGGCACGTCGACGAGTCCGACCTCGCCGCGGCCGAGGCGGCGTACGTCGAGGGACGCGGTGTCGTGGCCGCAGAGGCCGAGAACGACGAACGCGCGGTCGAGGCGGCGCTGCGCCCGCGCAGCCTGGACGAGGTCATCGGGCAGGAGCGGGTGCGCGAGCAGCTCTCACTGGTGCTGCAGGCCGCGCGAGCCCGCGACCGTGCCCCCGATCACGTGCTGCTCTCCGGTCCGCCGGGACTGGGCAAGACCACGCTCGCGATGATCATCGCCGCGGAGATGACCAGCCCGCTGCGGCTGACCTCCGGCCCGGCGATCACCCACGCCGGTGACCTCGCCGCGATCCTGTCCGGCCTCAACGACAACGACGTGCTGTTCGTCGACGAGATCCACCGCATGTCCCGGCCGGCCGAGGAGATGCTCTACATGGCGATGGAGGACTTCCGGGTCGACGTCGTCATCGGCAAGGGGCCCGGTGCCACCGCGATCCCGCTGGAGATCCCGCCGTTCACGCTGGTCGGGGCGACGACCCGGGCAGGGCTGCTCCCGGGGCCGCTGCGGGACCGGTTCGGGTTCACCGCGCACCTGGAGTTCTACGACCCCGGCGAGCTCGACCTGATCGTGCGCCGGTCGTCCGGGCTGCTCGGCGTCGACCTGACCGACGAGGGTGCCGCCGAGATCGCGTCCCGCTCGCGAGGAACGCCCCGTATCGCCAACCGCCTGCTCCGCCGGGTGCGTGACTACGCCCAGGTGCGCTCCGACGGGGTGGTGACCCTCGAGGTCGCCCATCGCGCCCTCGACCTCTACGAGGTGGACCAGTCCGGGCTGGACCGGCTGGACCGTGCGGTCCTCGACGTACTCTGCCGGCGCTTCGGCGGCGGGCCCGTCGGCGTGTCCACCCTGGCGGTGGCCGTGGGGGAGGAGCGGGAGACGGTCGAGGAGGTGGCCGAGCCGTTCCTGGTGCGCTGCGGCTTCCTGGCCCGCACCCCCCGGGGCCGGGTGGCCACCCCGGCGGCGTGGCAGCACCTGGGCCTGGCGGTGCCGGCGAGCGCGCCCTTCGGCGGCACCGCGGTGGCGGAGCAGGGCCTGTTCGACGCCGACGAGTGACCCAACCGTGACCCGGCGGCCGGGGCGTCGGTCGGTCCCGGGGCGCGGTGACGGTTAGACTCGATCCTCGGTCGAGACTCTCGGCTTCTGTGTCGTGCCCGAATCCCCGTACTGAGGTGTAGCTTTCGTGAATGACTTGGCAGGTTTCCTGCCGTTCGTCCTGATCGCATTGGTGTTCTGGTTCCTGATCGTGAGGCCGCAACGCCGGCGCCAGCGGGAGCTGGCGTCCACGCAGTCGTCGATCGGCCCCGGCACCGAGGTGATGCTCGGATCGGGCATCTTCGGGACCGTTGTCTCGTTGGACGACGAGACGCTCCAGCTCGAGCTGTCCCCGGGCACCACCGTGAAGGTGGCGCGCCAGGCAGTCGTGAAGGTGCTCGGCGACCCAGCGGTTGACGGGGTCGCGGACGAGACCCGCGCGGACGAGCCGGAGACCCAGCACGGAACCGACGAGGACCCCGGCTCGGCAGGACCTGCCGACGAGCGGCACCCGTAAGCATCAAGCACCGGGCGTGGCCCGGTCGTTGAGGAGCGAGTAGCAGTGGCGAGTAAGACGGCCCGTCCAGGGCGCCGGCTCATCGTGTTCGGTTTGGTCGTGGCCGCGCTGTACGGCGGGGTCGCACTGAGTGGGGAGTGGAAGCCCAAGCTGGGCCTCGACCTTCAGGGCGGCCAGCGGATCACGCTCGAGGCGGTGACCACCACCGGTCAGAAGCCGTCGCCGGCCGCTCTCGAGGAGGCCCGCGGGATCATCGACCAGCGGGTCAACGGCAGCGGTGTCGCCGAGTCCGAGGTTTCCACCCAGGGCGGGCAGAACATCGTCGTCGAGATCCCCGGCAAGACCAACCGCGGCCTCGTCGACACGGTCAAGCAGACGGCCCAGCTGCGCTTCCGGCTCGTCGCGGCGGTCGGCTCGGGGCAGCCACAGCCGCCTGCCTCGCCCAGTGGATCCGCGAGTGCCTCGCCCAACGGATCGCCCGGTGGGTCGCCCAGCGGCTCGGCGAAGGCGTCACCCGGTGGTGGGACCCCGTCGACCGGTCCGCAGTCCTCGCCCAGCGCGTCCCCCAAGGGCCGGGCACCGTTCGGTGGCGTGAAGGCCGACAAGACCAAGCCGTCGAAGTCCCCGTCGGCGCAGGCGACCAAGAAGCCGAGCGCCGCCCCGACCGCGACCCCGCAGGCGCCGCAGACCAACCCGGCCGGTGCTCCGGTGAACCAGCCACTGAAGTGGATGGACAACCCGGGCACCACGTGGCTGCAGAAGTTCGCGAGCTACAAGTGCCCCCCGAAGGGCAAGCAGGCGGCACCGGTCTTCGACGACAAGACCAAGCCGCTCGTCACCTGCGACGAGGACGGCAACAAGTACCTCCTCTCCGCTGCCCTGATCGAGGGCACCCAGCTCAAGAAGGCCGAGGCCGGCATCCCGGCCAACCAGGTGCAGTGGGTCGTCAACCTCACCTTCGACGGCGCCGCCCGCAAGGTGTTCGCGACCGTCACCCGTGTGATCGCCAACCAGACCAGCGCCCTGACCGGCCAGCAGAAGCAGTTCGCGATCGTGCTGGACGGCAAGGTGATCTCGGCGCCGACGGTGAACGGCGTGATCCCGAACGGCCAGGCCGAGATCAGTGGCAACTTCACCCAGACCGAGGCGCAGACGCTGGCCAACAGCCTGAAGTACGGCGCGCTGCCGCTGAAGTTCTCGGTGCCGGTGGTCACCGAGGAAGGGCCGACCCTCGCCTCCGACCAGCTCTCCGCCGGGCTGATCGCCGGCGCGATCGGTCTCGGGCTGGTGCTGATCTACTGCCTGCTCTACTACCGCGGCCTCGGGCTCGTCGTGATGGCGTCCCTGCTGATCGCCGGGGTGGTGACGTACGCCGTGGTGCTCGCGATGAGCCAGGCGGTGGGCTTCACGCTGACCCTGCCGGGCATCGCCGGACTGATCGTCGCGGTGGGTATCACCGCCGACTCCTTCATCGTGTACTTCGAGCGCATCCGTGACGAGATGCGCAGCGGCAAGTCGATGCGCGTGGCGGTCGAGGCGGGCTGGGTTCGAGCCCGGGCGACCTGCCTGGCCGCGGACGCGGTCTCGCTGCTCGCCGCCGTCGTGCTCTACATCTTCTCCATCGGGGTGGTGAAGGGCTTCGCGTTCGCGCTCGGCATCAGCACGGTCATCGACCTGACGGTGTTCTTCCTGTTCACCAAGCCGATGGTCTCCTGGCTCGCCACGTTCCGGTTCTTCTACTCGGGCCACAAGCTGTCCGGGCTGTCCCCGGACCACGTGGGCACGAGCCGTCCCACGGGCGCCTCGCGTCCGAAGCCCGCTGGAGGTAACGCCTGATGAGCAGGCTCACGAACATCGGCCACGCCCTCTACGAGGGCAAGGTCTCGATCGACTTCGTCGGACGCAAGTGGCTCTGGTACTCCATCTCCGGGCTGATCGTCCTGCTGGCCGTCTACGGGCTGGTCGGTCCCGGCAGGGGGCTCAACCTCGGCATCGAGTTCGAGGGTGGTGTCGAGTACCGCGTCTCGATGGCGTCGGGACAGGCCAACCAGACGAACGTCGAGAAGATCCGCAACGCGGTCGCCCAGAAGGCGGCCGACGCCAACATTCCCGCGGCGGAGTCGCCGATCGTCAACACGTCGGGCTCGGGCAACATCCGGGTCCAGACCGAGCCGCTGAACAACGACCAGGCCGACGCGCTCGCCCAGACGATCCAGGACGCCGCACCGGTCCAGGACATCAGCCAGGACGCGATCGGGGCCACCTGGGGAGCCCAGGTAGCCCAACGGGCGCTGCTCGGCCTCGTGGTGTTCCTGGTGCTCGTGATGCTGTTCATCTGGGCGTACTTCCGTGAGTGGAAGATGTCCGTGGCGGCGATCGTGGCGCTCGCGCACGACCTGGTGATCACGGTCGGCGTCTACGCGCTGTCCGGCTTCGAGGTCACGCCCGCCACCGTCACCGGCATCCTGACCATCCTCGGGTTCTCGCTCTACGACACCGTGGTGGTCTTCGACAAGGTGCGCGAGAACACCAAGAACCTCGCCCGGACCCGGCAGACGTACGCCGAGGCGGCCAACCTCGCGATCAACCAGACCCTGGTCCGCTCGATCAACACCTCGATCGTCGCGCTCCTCCCGGTCGGAGCGCTGCTCTACGTCGGCGTCGTCTCGCTGGGCTCCGGCGCGCTCAAGGACCTGGCGCTCGCCCTGTTCGTCGGTATGGCGGCCGGTGCCTACTCCTCGATCTTCATCGCCACCCCGCTCCTCGTACAGCTCAAGGAGCTCGAGCCGGGCATCAAGGCCGGCGACGCACGGGCGATGCGGCACCGCAACCGCAAGGCCGTCGACCCCTACGCGTCGGTGCCGGCGTTCACCGAGGACATGCCGCTGCACGACGAGCCGGGGGCCGACCGGGACCTCGGGCGGTACTCCGACGACGGGGAGGCATCCGAGGACGCGGGTGTGCCCGCGTCGGCTCGTGGTCGCAGCCCGCGCTACACCGCGGGCGAGCGTCCCGCATCGCGACCGGTGCGCCCGTCCGCGTCCGCCAAGCGGGCGCAGCCGAGCCGCAAGCCCCGCTCGCAGCGCGGCAAGCCGTGACCGCGCCCGCCCTCGAGAGCCGTCTGCAGGAGCTCATCCGGGACGTCCCGGACTTCCCGCAGCCGGGGGTGATGTTCAAGGACATCACCCCGCTGCTGGCCGACCACGGCGCCTTCACCGCGGTGGTCGAGGCGCTGGCCGGTGCCGGCCGCGCCGCCGACGGCACCGTGGTGGTCGACAAGGTGGTCGGCATGGAGGCGCGTGGCTTCATCCTCGCGGCCCCAGTCGCCCTCGCCCTCGGTGCCGGGTTCGTCCCGGTGCGCAAGGCGGGCAAGCTCCCGGGGGAGACGTACGCCGTCTCCTACGCCCTGGAGTACGGCGAGGCCACCCTCGAGGTGCACCGGGACGGGATCGCCCCCGGGGACCGGGTGCTGCTCGTGGACGACGTGCTGGCCACCGGTGGCACCGCTGACGCGACCCGCCGGCTGGTCGAGCAGTGCGGGGGGACCGTGCACGCGTTCTCGGTGCTGATGGAGCTGTCCTTCCTGAACGGCCGCGACGCGATCGACGGCGTGGACCTGCTCAGCCTGCAGACGGTCTGACGCGTACCCGGCACGCACGTAGACTGGCGGGAGTCGATCGTCAGGGAGCTGTTGTGGCCGAGGAGCGCGTAGCGAGCCCGCCCACGAGCGCGCCCACGGACGTGTCACCGGAGACACCGGCCCCCGTCGAGCCGCGTCCCCAGCCCACCGGCGGCCCCGCAGGCCGCCGGATGCGTGCTCGGCTGGCCCGGATGGCGACCAAGAGCCAGTCCGGCAACCCGATGCTGGAGCCGCTCTTCCGGGCGGTGCGCGCCAACCACCCGAAGGCCGATCTCGAGCTCCTCGAGCGTGCCTACTTCACCGCCGAGCGCCTGCACGCGAGCCAGATGCGCAAGAGCGGTGACCCCTACATCACGCACCCGCTCGCGGTGACCACGATCCTCGCGGACATCGGCATGACCGAGCCGACGCTGGTCGCGGCCCTGCTGCACGACACGGTCGAGGACACGCCGTACACCCTGGACGAGCTGCGCGCCGACTTCGGCGACGAGGTCGCAGTCCTCGTCGACGGGGTGACCAAGCTCGACAAGGTCCGCTACGGCGACACCGCGCAGGCCGAGACGATCCGGAAGATGATCGTCGCGATGAGCCGCGACATCCGGGTGCTCGTCATCAAGCTCGCCGACCGGCTGCACAACATGCGCACGCTGCGGTACCTCAAGCAGGAGACGCAGGAGCGCAAGGCCCGCGAGACGCTCGACATCTATGCGCCGCTGGCCCACCGGCTCGGCATGAACACCCTCAAGTGGGAGCTCGAGGACCTCGCGTTCGCGACCTTGCACCCCAAGATGTACGACGAGATCGTGCGCCTCGTTGCCGAGCGGGCACCGTCGCGCGACCAGTTCCTCAAGCAGGTCATCGACCAGGTGCAGCAGGACCTGCGGGACGCGAAGATCAAGGCCGTGGTCACCGGCCGGCCCAAGCACTACTACTCGATCTACCAGAAGATGATCGTGCGGGGCCGGGACTTCTCCGACATCTACGACCTGGTCGGGATCCGGATCCTCGTGGAGGACGACCGGGACTGCTACGCCGCCCTCGGGGTGCTGCACAGCCGGTGGAACCCGGTGCCGGGACGGTTCAAGGACTTCGTGGCGATGCCGAAGTTCAACATGTACCAGTCCCTGCACACGACCGTGATCGGCATCGAGGGCAAGCCCGTCGAGCTGCAGATCCGGACCTTCGCCATGCACCGCCGGGCGGAGTACGGCATCGCCGCGCACTGGAAGTACAAGGAGGACGTGCGCACGGGCAGGGACACCGACCGCGCGCTCGTCGACGGCAGCGGGGACATGGCCTGGGTGCGCCAGCTGCTCGACTGGCAGCAGGAGACCGAGGACCCGGGGGAGTTCCTGGAGTCGCTGCGCTTCGAGATCAACTCCGCCGAGGTCTACGTGTTCACCCCGCGCGGCGACGTGATCGCGCTGCCGACCGGATCCTCACCGGTCGACTTCGCCTACGCGATCCACACCGAGGTCGGCCACCACACGATCGGCGCCCGGGTCAACGGCCGGCTGGTGCCGCTGGAGTCCACGCTCGACAACGGCGACGTCGTCGAGGTGTTCACCTCCAAGGCGCCGAACGCCGCCCCGAGCCGCGACTGGCTGGGGTTCGTGAAGTCCCCCCGGGCCCGCAACAAGATCCGCCAGTGGTTCACCAAGGAGCGCCGCGAGGAGGCCATCGACCAGGGCAAGGACCAGATCGCCCGGCTGATGCGCAAGGAGAACCAGCCCCTCAAGCGGCTGCTCACGCACGAGACGCTGAGCACCGTCGCCGCCGAGATGCGGCTGGCCGACGTCTCCGCCCTCTACGCCGCCGTCGGCGAGGGCAACATCGGCGCCCAGACCGTCGTACGACGCGTCATCGACCTGTTCGGCGGCGAGGAGGGGGCCGCCGAGGACCTCGCCGAGGGCGTCACGATCACCACCGACGCGCGGCTCAAGCGGCCCACCAGCGGCGACGCCGGCGTGATCGTCAAGGACCTCTCCGACGTGTGGGTGAAGCTCGCGAAGTGCTGCACCCCGGTGCCCGGGGACCCGATCATCGGCTTCGTCACCCGCGGGGCCGGCGTCTCGGTGCACCGCTCGGACTGCACCAACGCCTCGAGCCTCACCTCGCAGCCCGAGCGGCTCGTCGAGGTGGAGTGGGCACCGACCGCGAAGTCGATGTTCCTGGTGAACATCCAGGTCGAGGCGCTCGACCGCAACCGACTGCTCTCGGACATCACCAAGGTGCTCTCCGACGTGCACGTGAACATCCTGGCCGCGACGCTGCAGACCACGAGGGACCGCGTCGCGAAGAGCCGCTTCACCTTCGAGATGGCCGACCCCAAGCACCTCGGCCACGTGCTCAAGGCCGTGCGCTCCGTCGACGGCGTCTTCGACGCCTACCGCGTCACCCAGTGACCGCGTCCGCACAGGCGGGGCGGGTCAGCCGGAGAAGTCCTGGAGTGCCTTCTTCGCCTCGGTGAGCCACGACTCGCGCGCCTCGATCGCAGCAGCGTGCTCGTCGGCCTTCTTGGTGTTGCCCGCCGCCACGGCCTTGTCCCGCTTGGCCTGCAGCTCGGCGAGCGAGGACTCGAGCTGGGACACCGTGTCCGCTGCGCGGGCGCGGGCCTCGGGGTTGGAGCGGCGCCACTGGTCGTCCTCGACCCCGCGGATCGCCTGCTCCACCTTGCGGATCCGGCCCTCGAGCTCCTTCATCCGGTCGCGCGGGACCTTGCCCGCGGCGTCCCAGCGCTCGGCGATGTCGCGGAAGGCCTCCTTTGCGGCCCGCAGGTCGGTCACCGGGAGCAACGCCTCGGCCTCGACGAGCAGCGCCTCCTTGGTCTCGGCGTTCGCGGCGAACTCACGGTCGAGCTCGGCGTTGGCCGCGTCGCGGTTGCCGAAGAACGTGTCCTGGGCGCCCCGGAAGCGCTTCCAGAGCTGGTCGTCGACCCCCTTGGGGGCCGGGCCGGCGGCCTTCCACTGCCGCATCAGGTCGCGGTACTTCCCGGCGGTCGGGCCCCACTCGGTGGAGGAGGCGAGCGCCTCGGCCTCGGCGGCGAGGTTCTCCTTCACGCTCCGTGCGGCGTCCCGCTTCTCGTTGAGCTCGGCGAAGTGCGACTTGCGGCGCCGTGTGTACGTCGTACGTGCGGTGGAGAACCGTCGCCACAGGCTGTCGTCCACGGACTTCTCGAGGCGCGGCAGGGCCTTCCAGTCGTCGAGCAGCTGGCGCATCCGGTTCGCGCCGTTGCGCCAGTCGGTGCCCGCCGACAGCCGCTCCGCCTCCGCGGCGATGCGCTCCTTCTGGCCCTTGGCCTCCTCGAGCTTGCGGGCCTTCTCCTCGCGCCGCTTCTCTCGCTGGGAGGCGATGATGCTCGTCAGCGCGTCCAGCCGGGCGTCGAGACCGGCCAGGTCACCGACGGCCTGGGCTTCGCGCACGGTGCTGTGCACCTGCTTGACCGAGGCGGCCGCCTCCTCCGGGCCGAGCGCACCGGCCTTGACGCGCTGCTCGAGCAGCGCGACCTCGAAGGCCAGGTCCTCGTAGCGGCGGACGAAGAACGCCATCGCCTCCGCGGGCGTGGCGTCGGGCATCTGCCCGACCGGGCGCTCGCCGTCGGCGGTGCGCACGAAGACGGTGCCGTCCTCGCCGACCCGGCCCCACTCCTGCGCGGGCGGAGCCGGCCGAGCGCCGGGACCGGGCACGGGTGCGCTGCTCGGGGCGGGTGTGCTGCTCTGGGTGGGCGCGGGACCCGGCGTGGGTGTACCGCCGGGCGTGGGCGCGCCACCGTGAGCCGGCGGCCCGCTCGGGGTCGGCGTCTCGTCGTGGGTGGGCGTGCTCTCCGGGGTGTTCACCGGGCTCCCTCTGCGATCGGTGCGTGGTGCTGCGACAGGTCTACGACAGAAGCGTAGTCACCCCGGGCGGATGCCGCGGACCCGCTGTCTCGTGCGTGCAGGAGGATCCAGAGCACGAGGACGGCCGCGACGGTGACGGCGGCGACCAGCGCGACGACCGTCCGGACCCGCTTGCGACGCCGCTCGCGCTCAGCCCGGCGGAGCTGTTGACGCTGCGCGCTGGCCCGCGCCAGCTGGCTGCGCCTTCTCTTCTTGGTGACCACGGTCGGGAGTCTAGGCGGTGACCGGCGGCTGTGGGGGAGGTCCGCGTGCACGGCTCGCCCCGCCTGCTCGGTAGGCTGCGCACGCCAGAGAACCGAGCAGGACAGGAGTGCGAGTCGTGCTCATCGCAGGATTCCCGGCAGGTCCGTGGGGGACGAACTGCTACGTCGTGGCCACCGGACCCGGTGCCGAGTGCGTGGTGGTGGACCCCGGCAAGGACGCCGCGGCGGGCGTGGCGGACGTGGTGCGCGAGCACCGGCTCAAGCCGGTCTCGGTGCTCGTCTCGCACGGCCACATCGACCACATGTGGTGCGTGGCCCCGGTCGCCGGCACCTACGACGCCACCGCCTGGATCCACCCCCGTGACCGGCACCTGCTTTCCGACCCGATGTCCGGCATGTCCGCGGAGACCGCGGGGATGCTGCTCGGCGGGAAGTACGAGTTCGCCGAGCCGGACGACGTCGCCGAGCTCGCCGACCAGCAGGTCCTCGAGCTGGCCGGGCTCCGGTTCGTCGTCGACCACACCCCTGGTCACACCGAGGGGTCGGTGACGTTCCGGACGCCGTACGGGGAGCAGGACGTCTCCGAGCTGATGTTCTCCGGCGACCTGCTGTTCGCGGGGTCGATCGGCCGCACCGACCTCCCGGGCGGGGACCATCCGACGATGCTGCGCAGCCTGCGCGACAAGGTGCTCCCGCTCGCCGACGACATCGTGGTGCTGCCCGGTCACGGCGAGCAGACCAGCATCGGCCGTGAGCGCGCCACCAACCCCTTCCTGCTCGACCTGCTCGGCGACGCCCAGCCGTCGAGCGGTCCCACCCGAGGCCTGTAAGAGATCTGAGACATGAGCAAACCCACCCCGCTGAGCGGGTTCCCCGAGCTGCTGCCCGCACAACGCTTCGTCGAGCAGCACGTCACCGACAGCCTGCGCCGGACCTTCGAGCTGCACGGCTTCGCCAGCCTCGAGACACGCGCCGTCGAGCCGATGGACCAGCTGCTCCGCAAGGGGGAGACGTCCAAGGAGGTCTACGTCCTGCGGCGGCTGCAGGCCGAGGACGCCGAGGCGGGCACGGACGCGGGGATGGGGCTGCACTTCGACCTGACCGTGCCGTTCGCGCGCTACGTCCTGGAGAACGCCGGCAAGCTGGAGTTCCCGTTCCGCCGCTACCAGATCCAGAAGGCCTGGCGTGGCGAGCGGCCGCAGGAGGGTCGCTACCGCGAGTTCACCCAGGCCGACATCGACGTGGTGATGCGCGACGAGCTGCCGTTCCACTTCGACGTCGAGGTGGCGCGGGTGATGGCGGAGGCGCTGTCCCCGCTGCCGCTGCCTCCGATGCGGCTGCGGGTGAACAACCGCAAGCTGATCGAGGGCTTCTACCGCGGCATCGGTGCGCCTGACCCGGCGGGAGTCATCACGATCGTCGACAAGCTCGACAAGCTGCCCCGGGACGCGGTCGCCGCGCTGCTGGTCAGTGAGGGAGGGCTCTCCGACAAGCAGGCCGAGCAGTGCCTCGAGCTCGCCACGATCGAGACCACCGACTCGTCGTTCGTGGACCAGGTGCGTGCGCTCGGCGTCGCCGACGAGCTCCTCGACACCGGCATCGAGGAGCTGACCGCCGTGGTGGAGGGCTGCGCCGCGGTGAACAGCGACCGCTTCCAGGTGGTCGCCAGCCTCAGCCTGGCGCGCGGCCTCGACTACTACACCGGCACCGTGTTCGAGATCTACATGGACGGCTTCGAGAACCTGAAGTCGGTGGGCGGCGGCGGCCGGTACGACGCGCTCGCCTCCGACGGCCGCACCACCTACCCCGGGGTCGGCATCTCGTTCGGCATCTCCCGGACCCTCGTCCCACTGATGAGCCGCGGTCTCCTGGGCAGCGACCGCTCCGTGCCCTCCGCCGTGCTCGTCGCCCTGACCGACGAGGAGTCCCGGGAGGCCAGCGACCGGGTCGCCCAGCGGCTGCGGGCGCGCGGCATCCCCACCGAGGTGGCCGCGGCCGCGCAGAAGTTCGGCAAGCAGATCCGGTACGCCGAGCGCCGCGGCATCCCCTACGTCTGGTTCCCGGCCCACGGCACAGCCGACGCCGAGGTGTCCGACCAGGTCAAGGACATCCGCAGCGGCGAGCAGGTCGACGCCGACCCCGACACCTGGAACCCCCCGACCGAGGACCTGCGTCCGCAGGTGACCACCCGATCAGCCAACGAGGAGCAACACCAGTGATCCGCACCCACGACGCAGGCAGCCTGCGCGCCGAGCACGTCGGAGAGACCGTCACCCTGGCCGGCTGGGTGGCCCGACGGCGCGACCACGGCGGCGTCGCCTTCCTCGACCTGCGCGAGTCCTCCGGAGTCGTCCAGGTGGTGATCCGCGACGAGGACGTCGCCCACCACCTGCGCTCGGAGTTCTGCCTCAAGATCACCGGTGAGGTCTCCGCCCGCCCCGCGGGCAACCAGAACGCGAACCTGCCCACCGGTGACATCGAGGTCATCGCCGCCGACGTCGAGGTGCTGAGCGCCGCCGCGGCGTTGCCGTTCCCGATCGACGAGCACGTCGAGGTGGGGGAGGAGGTGCGTCTCGCGCACCGCTACCTCGACCTGCGCCGCTCCGGCCCGGCCGCCGCGCTTCGGCTGCGCAGCGAGGTGAACCGGGCGGCCCGCGACGTACTCCACGCGGAGGGCTTCGTCGAGGTCGAGACCCCGACGCTGACCCGCTCGACGCCCGAGGGCGCGCGCGACTTCGTGGTGCCGGCGCGCCTGCAGCCGGGCAGCTGGTACGCCCTCCCGCAGAGCCCGCAGCTGTTCAAGCAGCTGCTGATGGTCGCCGGCATGGAGCGCTACTTCCAGATCGCCCGCTGCTACCGCGACGAGGACTTCCGTGCCGACCGGCAGCCGGAGTTCACCCAGCTCGACATCGAGATGAGCTTCGTGGAGCAGGACGACGTCATCGCCCTCTCCGAGGACGTGCTCAGGGCCGTCTGGAACCTGATCGGCTGCGAGATCAGCACCCCGTTCCCGCGGATCACGTACGCCGACTCGATGGCCCGCTACGGCACCGACAAGCCCGACCTGCGGTTCGACCTCGAGCTGACCGAGTGCACCGACTACTTCAAGGACACGCCGTTCCGGGTGTTCCAGGCGCCGTACGTCGGCGCGGTCGTCATGCCGGGTGGGGCGAGCCAGCCGCGCAAGCAGCTCGACGCCTGGCAGGACTGGGCCAAGCAGCGCGGCGCCCGGGGCCTGGCCTACGTGCTCGTGCAGGAGGACGGCGAGCTCGGCGGACCGGTCGCGAAGAACCTCAGCGACTCCGAGAAGGCCGGCCTGGCCGAGCACGTGGGCGCCAAGCCGGGCGACTGCGTGTTCTTCGCCGCCGGACCGGTCAAGCCGTCGCGGGCGCTGCTCGGTGCCGCCCGGCTCGAGATCGGTCGCCGCTGTGACCTGATCGACGAGTCGGCCTGGAGCTTCCTCTGGGTGGTCGACGCGCCGCTCTTCGAGCCTGCAGGCGACGCCACGGCGGCCGGTGACGTCGCCGTCGGCAGCGGAGCCTGGACGGCGGTGCACCACGCGTTCACCTCGCCGCGGCCCGAGTGCATGGACACGTTCGACACCGACCCGGGCCACGCCCTGGCCTACGCCTACGACATCGTCTGCAACGGCAACGAGATCGGCGGCGGGTCCATCCGTATCCACCGCGAGGACATCCAGAAGCGGGTGTTCGCGGTGATGGGCATCTCCGAGGCGGAGGCCGAGGAGAAGTTCGGGTTCCTGCTGCACGCGTTCAAGTACGGCGCCCCGCCGCACGGCGGCATCGCCTTCGGGTGGGACCGGATCTGCGCGCTGCTCGCCGGCACCGACTCCATTCGCGACGTGATCGCCTTCCCGAAGACCGGTGCCGGGTACGACCCGCTCACCGCGGCACCGGCACCGATCACGCCCGAGCAGCGCAAGGAGGCGGGCGTGGACGCCCCTCCGACCCCGCACGTCACAGCGGGTGCAGCCGCGCACAGCTGACCGGTTCGTGGCATTTCGCTTGGTATCAAACCGTTACCTCGCGTGGACCAAACATTGACTGGCCGTCGTCTAGAGTCACCGTGGCTCAGGGTCACACTGTGGTGCGCCTCACCCGGCGACAGCACCGACTCGGACGGCCGGCCTCGACCAGAAAGGTGACCATGGGTATCCAGCCCACGGAGCTCGCGACGAACGACGTTGACGAGGGTGACGCACCCGTCACGAAGACAGTCGCTGGACGGTCGCCGACCCAGATCGCGATGGCCCGGCTGCGGGCCGACAAGATCGCCATGACCTGCCTCGGGATCGTGATCCTGTTCGTGGTCATCGCCATCTTCGCGCCGCTGATCAGCAAGGCCTTCGGCGTCGAGCTGCACGCGGGGGAGAACGTCACCCAGCTCGACCAGTTCAACTTCCCGGCCTACGGCCCGCCCGACCACGGCTTCACGTGGAAGGCCCCGCTCGGCATCGCGCCGAACACCGCGAACGACAACCTGGCCGAGTGGCTCTACGGCGCCCGCACCTCCCTGATCGTGGCCACCGTGTCCACGGTGATCGCCACCCTCCTCGGCGTCGTCATCGGCCTGATGGCCGGGTTCAGCCGGGGATGGCTGGACCGGGTGATCAACTTCTTCATCGACGTGTTCCTGTCGCTGCCCTTCATCCTGGTGGCGCTCGCCCTGGCTCCGATCATCGTGAGCCGGTTCGGGGAGAACGCCGACCGGCTGGTCTTCTGGCAGTTCGTCTCGCTGCTCACCGTGCTGTCCCTGTTCGGCTGGATGACACTGGCCCGGCTGGTCCGGGGCGAGGTGCTCTCGCTGCGCGAGCGCGAGTTCGTGCAGGCCGCGCGGGTGATCGGCGTGCCGACCCGCCGGATCCTGTTCAAGGAGCTGCTGCCCAACCTGATCGCGCCGATCATCGTGTCGATCTCGCTCGGCCTGCCGGCGTTCGTCACCGCAGAGGCCGGACTCGCCTACCTCGGCATCGGTGTGGTCGGGGTGGCCTCGTGGGGTCAGACGATCAACAAGGCCGTCAACTTCTTCAACACCTACCCGCTCTACCTCTATGCGCCGGTCGTGGGGATCCTCCTCCTGGTCATGGCGCTGAACCTCCTAGGCGACGCCGTGCGCGACGCCTTCGACCCCAAGACTCGCCGGTAATCAGACCGGCCGAGATTGCATCGACCAGCCAAGAAAGGTGGGTACACCTAGATGCGCATGAAGAAACCAGCCGTGGTTCTTGCCACTGCTGCACTCATGACGCTCGCTGCCTGTGGTGGTGGCAGCGGGACCAAGTCATCCAGCAATGACGCGACCATGGGGGAGGGGGGCAACGCCGGTTCGTTCAAGAACGCCGACGCGAAGGCCCCCGCGACCGTCCCGGACGACGCGGCCCAGGGTGGCACGTTCACCGTTCTGACCAACCAGGTCCCGGCGACCCTCGACCCGACGCAGGCCTACTTCGTCGACTCGACCGCCATCATGTCCGACCTGGTCCTCCGCTCGCTGACGCAGTACGCGTACGACGCGGACAGCAACGACATGCAGCTGATCCCCGACATGGCGACCGACCTCGGTCGTCCCAGCGAGGACAACAAGTCGTGGACCTTCACGCTGCGTGACGGTCTGAAGTACGAGGACGGCACCCCGGTCAAGGCCGAGGACGTCGCGTACGCGGTCAAGCGTTCCTTCGCGATCGCCGAGCTGCCGGACGGCCCGACGTACCAGACGACGTTCTTCCTGGACGGCGACAAGTACAAGGGCCCGTTCAAGGACAAGGGCGAGTACAAGGGCGTCGAGGTCAAGGGCAACGACATCACCATCAAGATGCGTCGTCCCTTCACCGACATGGACTACTACGCCTCGTTCCCGGCCTTCACCGCGATCCCGCAGGCCAAGGACAACCCGGAGACCTACGGCAAGAAGCCGCTGGCGACCGGCCCCTACAAGTTCGCTGACTACAAGCCGGGCTCCGAGCTCAAGCTGGTCAAGAACGACCAGTGGGACCCGAACACGGACCCGGGCCGCATCCAGGCCGTGGACGGCTGGGACTTCAAGTTCGGCCAGGACACCGCCAAGCTCGAGAACGTCATCATCAACGACCAGGGCTCGGCGCAGACCACGCTGACCTACGACAACGTCTCGGCGTCGTCGTACCGGTCGATCTCGTCCGACAAGGACCGCCTCGTGACCGGCACCTCGCCGTGCACGTACATGTGGTTCATCGACATGACGAAGGTCAAGGAGCTCGACGTCCGCAAGGCCATCGGCTACGCGTACCCGTACGAGGCTGCCTGGAAGGCCGGCGGTGAGATCGAGGGCGTCACCCGCGTCCCCGGCACCGCGATCCTGCCCCCGGGCACCGCTGGTCGTAAGGACTACGACGTCCTGGGCAACAAGGGGAAGAACACCGACCCCGCGAAGGCCAAGGAGCTCCTGAAGAAGGCCGGCTACGCGCCGGGCGAGTACGAGATCAAGTTCCTGTTCTCCACCGACGACGACCAGGCCGTCGCGGCGAAGAACGAGATCGTCAAGGGTCTCGAGGCCGGTGGGTTCAAGGCCACTCCGATCGCCTCCACGCTGGAGACGATCCGCACCGACCGCACCGACCCGAAGTCGCCGATCAACGTCCGCTCCAGCGGCTGGTGCTCGGACTGGCCGACCGGCGGTTCGTGGTTCCCGGCTCAGTGGGCCGGAAGCCTCGTCGGTCTCGACGGCATGCCGAACCCTGCGCAGTTCAAGCAGGCCGACATGGACAAGCAGCAGGACCACATCCTCGACACCATGTCTCCTGAAGAGGCCGCCGGCGCATGGGGCGACTTCGACAAGACCATGGAGGAGAAGTACTACCCCGCGGTCAACACCGGTTACTCGGGCACGGCCATGATCCACGGCTCCAAGGTCGGTGGCATGGAGAACGACAACGTGCGCGGCATGCCGACGTTTTCCCGGATGTACATCACCAAGTGACGCAGGTGACCTTCTCGGAGGTCACGCACCGGTGAATGTCATCCTTTGATCGAAGCTCAGTGACTGAGCGCTGAACCCCGATGGGGGCGGGCCTCCACCCGCCCCCATCGGGCCGATCACCACCCGTTCCACTGCAAGAGGAGAACCTCGCATGTTCGGCTACATCGTCCGGCGCGTCATCTCGGGGCTTCTGGTGCTCCTCGTAGTGTCGATTGCGGTGTTCGCGTTGTTCTTCTACGGCCCCGCGAACCCGGCCCTGGCCTACTGTCCCGAGACGCACTGCAACCCGCAGCGACTCGAGGCGATCACGAAGAGCCTCGGCCTCGACAAGCCCGTCGTCGAGCAGTACGGCAGCTACATGAAGGGCATCGTCGCTGGCAACGACTTCCAGGCCGGTGCGATCACGATCAAGTGCGACGCGCCCTGCCTCGGTGTCTCGTTCAAGCTCCGCGTGAACGTCACCGACTACCTGCTCAGCAAGTTCCCCGCCACCTTGTCCGTCGCGCTCGGCGCGGCCGTCATCTTCCTGACGGTCGGCGTGAGCAGCGGAATATTCGCGGCGCGCCGAAGAGGCACGGTCGCGGACAAGAGCATCGTGGGCGCCAGCCTCGTCATCAACGCGATCCCGTACTACCTGCTCGCCCTGCTCGCCTACCTGCTGCTGATCAGCAAGTGGGGCGTCTTTCCGGAGAGCGGCTACAACCCGCTGCTGACGGACGGCCCGATCGCCTGGGCCAAGGGCCTGATGCTCGCCTGGGTGGTGCTGGGCATCTCCTCGTCCACGCAGTACGCCCGGTTCAGCCGTGGCTCGATGATCGAGTCGATGAACGAGGACTACGTGCGCACCGCGCGGGCCAAGGGCCTGACCGAGCGCCGGGTCACGTTCAAGCACGCGCTGCGCGCTGCCATCGTCCCGGTCGTCACGATCTTCGGTCTGGAGTTCGCCTACCTGCTGGCAGGCACGATCTTCACCGAGCGGATCTTCGACATCCAGGGGATCGGCCTGACAGCGCTGCAGGCGATCAACACCAAGGACCTCCCGCTCATCTCCGCGACCGTGCTGATCGCGGCCACCTTCGTGGTGGTGGCGAACCTGTTCGTGGACATCATCTACAGCGTCATCGACCCGAGAGTGCGTCTGTCATGACCGAGACCTCCTACCGCCCCGCCAGCGAGACGACCTCGTCGACCGCCGAGCCCTACCTCGTGGTCGAGGACCTCACGGTCCGCTTCCCGACCGCGGACGGCCTCGTGCAGGCCGTGACCGACCTGAGCTACACCCTCGAGCAGGGCAAGACGCTCGGCATCGTCGGTGAGTCCGGCTCCGGCAAGAGCGTGTCCTCGATGGCGATCATGGGTCTGCACGACTACAAGCGCACCCGGATGTCCGGGTCGATCCGCGTGGGCGGGCGCGAGGTCGTCGGGCTCTCCAGCGAGAAGATGCGCAGCATCCGCGGCGGCGACGTCGCGATGATCTTCCAGGACCCGCTCAGCTCGCTGCACCCCTTCTACTCCATCGGCGCGCAGATCTCCGAGGCGTACGCCGCGCACAACAGCGTCTCCAAGTCGAAGGCCCGCGCCAAGGCGATCGAGATGCTCGACCGGGTGGGCATCCCGCAGGCGAAGAGCCGCGTCGACGACTACCCGCACCAGTTCTCCGGCGGCATGCGCCAGCGGGCGATGATCGCGATGGCGCTGGTCAACGACCCCAAGCTGCTGATCGCCGACGAGCCCACGACGGCGCTCGACGTGACGGTGCAGGCACAGATCCTGGACCTGCTCCAGGAGCTCCAGCGGGACTTCAACTCGGCGATCATCATCATCACCCACGACCTCGGCGTGGTGGCCGAGATGGCGGACGAGGTGCTGGTCATGTACGGCGGCCGCGCGGTCGAGGTCGGACCGACGCGCGAGCTGCTCACGCACCCGGAGATGCCCTACACGTGGGGGCTGCTGTCCAGCGTCCCGGACGTCAGCGCGGACACCTCCGCGCGGCTGATCCCGATCCCCGGCAACCCGCCGAGCCTGCTGGACCCGCCGAGCGGCTGCTCGTTCCACCCGCGCTGCGCGCACCGCGACAAGGTGCCCGGCGACCTCTGCCGCACGGAGCTGCCCAGCCTCGTGACCGGCAACCGCCCGGGGCACACGAAGCGCTGCCACCTGGCCAACCCCGAGGCGATCTACGAGGCCGAGGTGCTGCCCGAGATCGCCCCCGACATGGTCGGCAGGACGCACCACGAGCCGGCCGACACCGACAACGCCCACCACGAGGCCACGCCCGGCAACGGGGCGACTGCGCCGGAAAACCGGTGACGAGGACAATGACTTCCATGACACGGACCGACGTCGCCGCTGCTCAGAACGGCGCAGGCGACTCACGGCAGCCCATCCTCGAGGTGACCGACCTCAAGAAGTACTTCCCGATCAAGTCCTCCGGGATCATCCGGCGCAGCATCGGCTCGGTCCAGGCCGTCGACGGTGTCTCGTTCCAGGTCCAGCGCGGCAGCGCCCTCGGCCTGGTGGGGGAGTCCGGCTGCGGGAAGTCGACGACCGGCCGGCTGATCACCCGCCTCTACGACCCCACGGAGGGGTCGATGAAGTTCGACGGTCGCGAGATCGGCAACCTGTCGAACAAGAAGATGCTGCCGCTGCGCAGCGAGATCCAGATGATCTTCCAGGACCCGTACAGCTCGCTGAACCCGCGGCACACGGTCGGCACCATCGTCGGCACCCCGCTGCGGGTGCACAAGATGGTGCCCGAGAAGAAGGTCCTCGACCGGGTCCGTGAGCTGCTCGAGGTCGTCGGTCTGAACCCCGAGCACTACAACCGCTACCCCAACGAGTTCTCCGGCGGCCAGCGCCAGCGCATCGGCATCGCCCGCGCGCTCGCCCTGCAGCCCAAGCTGCTGGTTGCCGACGAGCCGGTGTCCGCGCTCGACGTCTCGATCCAGGCCCAGGTGGTGAACCTTCTGCAGGACGTGCAGAAGGAGTTCGACATCGCGTTCCTGTTCATCGCCCACGACCTGGCCGTGGTCCGGCACTTCTGCCCGGAGATCGCGGTGATGTACCTCGGCAAGATCGTCGAGATCGCCGACCGCGAAACGCTGTACAACCACCCGCACCACCCCTACACGCAGGCGCTGCTGTCCGCCGTACCCGACGTCAAGCAGGCGGCGGTCGGTGGGCGTCGCGAACGGATCCGGCTCGCCGGGGACGTGCCCAGCCCCATCAACCCGCCGTCGGGCTGCCGGTTCCGCACCCGCTGCTGGATGGCGCAGGACATCTGCTCCAAGGTCGAGCCGCCGCTGCTGCAGATCGGCAAGAGCCACAAGGTCGCCTGCCACTTCGCGGGCGAGTTCGGCTCGATGCCGACCAGCCCGATCACGCTCAGCGCGCTGGGCGTGGACGGCCAGGGCAACGCGATCCCCGGTGCGCAGTCCTCCACCGAGGACTTCAGCCGGCCCGGATACGCGAACACCTGGACCGACGCCGCGACGCACAAGTCGGAGTCGGACGCGCTCGTCGGGGCCGGCGGCATCGGCACCGGGATGAGCGACGAGCAGCGCGGCGAGGGCGGCACCCGCCGCTGACCCCGGCCGGTCCGGCTCGTCGGACCCGGCGGATAGGGTGGCGCGGTGGACGGGCTCTTCGACATCGGTACGACGGACACGTCGTCGACCCGCGGGGACGGTTCGGCCGGGACCCTGGCCGGCAACACGCACGCGTCCGCACCCCTCGCGGTCCGGATGCGGCCGCGCACGCTCGACGAGCTGGTCGGCCAGCAGCACCTGCTCGCCAAGGGCTCACCGCTGCGCCGGCTGATCGAGGGCGACCAGCCGATGTCGCTGCTGCTCTGGGGGCCACCCGGCACCGGCAAGACCACGATCGCCTCGATCGTGAGCCAGGCCACCAACCGGCGCTTCGTCGAGGTCTCCGCCGTCGCTGCCGGTGTCAAAGAGGTCCGGGCCGCGATCGACGGCGCCCGCAACCGGCTGGCCCGGGGCGGGCCGGAGACCGTGCTGTTCGTCGACGAGGTGCACCGGTTCACCAAGGCCCAGCAGGACGCGCTGCTGCCCGGTGTCGAGAACCGCTGGGTGACGCTGGTCGCCGCGACCACCGAGAACCCCTTCTTCTCCGTCATCTCCCCGCTGCTGTCCCGGTCGCTGCTGCTCACCCTGGAGCCGCTGACCGACGACGACGTTCGCGGCGTCATCGCCGAGGCGCTGACCGACGAGCGTGGGCTCGGCGACGCGGTGACCGTCGACGACCAGGCGCTGGACCACCTGGTCCGGCTCGCCGGGGGAGACGCCCGCCGCGCGCTGACCTACCTGGAGGCCGCGGCCGGGGCTGCCACGGCGCGCGACCTCGAGGTCGTCGACCTCGCCACCACGGAGACCGCCGTCGACCGCGCGGCGGTGCGCTACGACCGGCAGGGCGACCAGCACTACGACGTGATCAGCGCGTTCATCAAGTCGGTGCGCGGCTCCGACGCCGACGCGGCGCTGCACTACCTCGCCCGGATGGTCGAGGCCGGGGAGGACCCGCGGTTCATCGCCCGGAGGCTGGTGATCCTGGCCAGCGAGGACATCGGCCTGGCCGACCCCACCGCGCTGACCACGGCCGTGGCCGCCGCCCAGGCCGTGCAGCTGATCGGCATGCCCGAGGGCCGGCTCAACCTTGCCCAGGCCACCATCGCCCTGGCGCTGGCCCCGAAGTCCAACGCGGTGATCATGGCGATCGACGCCGCCAGCTCCGACGTACGGGACGGCAAGATCGGCTCCGTGCCCAGCCACCTGCGCGACGCCCACTACGGCGGCTCGAAGAAGCTCGGGCACGGCCAGGGCTACCGCTACGCGCACGACGAGCCGTTCGGGATCGCCGAGCAGCAGTACGCCCCCGACGTGGTGGCGGACGCGACCTACTACCGACCCACGTCACTAGGGGCCGAGGCCGCCCTCAAGGAGCGGTGGGAGCGGGTCCGGCGGATGATCCGGGGCCAGCGCCGCTGACATCCGCGGACACCCGTGGGGCCGCGAGCGCGGTGTGGCCAGGAGGGTAGGGTCACGTCCTATGAACGTGCCCCCGCTGGTGATCCTCGCGGCTGCCGCCGTCGTGGTGGCCGCCGGTCTCGCCGTGGTGCTCGTCGTCGTGCTGGGCACGCGTCGCCGACTCGAGAACGCGCTGGTCTCCTCGCGGGCGGACGTGGACGCTTTGCGTGAGCGGGTGGAGGACCTGTCCCGCCGGGTGCCCGCCGAGCCCCAGCAGCCCGAGCCGGGCCAGGCGAACAGCCACGAGTACCTCATCACCACCCTCCCGGACGGCGGTCGGCCGCGCACCGCGGTGGCCGTGCCCGACCCGCAGCCCGCCGGTGCCCGTCTCACCGCGGGGGAGTTCGCCTCCGTCGCGCTGGGGGAGTCGCTGGTCCGGGTGCTGTCGGTGGGGTACGGCGTACGCCGGGCCCTGTCCGCCGAGAACCGCAGCCGGATCCGGCTCGAGATCCGCCGTGAGGTCAAACGGTCCCGCAAGCAGCGCCGCCGCGACCTCAAGGAGGCGAAGCGGCACCTCCGCGCCGAACAGCGCGTCGACCTGGCCGAGGACGCAGCATGACCCGCGCACTGTGGTTCGTCGCCGGCGCGGGGGCGGGTGTCTATGCGATGACCAAGGCCCGCCGTGCCGCCGAGGCACTCACGCCGGAGGGCCTGACCGACCGGCTCGCCGGGCTGGCCGTCGGTGCCCGGCTGCTCGGCGAGGAGATCCGGGCCGGGATGGCCGAGAAGGAAAACGACTTGCGTGAGCGCATCGGCCTCACGCTTCCTGTAACCCACCCCGAGTTGTCAGAGCCTCACGCGGCCCTGGCCGATCGTGGCACTGACAACTCGGCGACAAGAGAGGGCAACGACTGATGGACACCGCGGAGATCCGCCGCCGGTTCCTTGCGCACTTCGAGGCGCGTGGGCACCAGGTGGTGCCGTCGGCATCGTTGCTGCTCGACGACCCCAACCTGCTGTTCGTCAACGCGGGCATGGTGCCGTTCAAGCCGTACTTCCTGGGTCAGGAGACGCCGAAGTACAAGCGCGCGGTCAGCGTGCAGAAGTGCGTGCGCACCCTCGACATCGAGGAGGTCGGCAAGACCACCCGGCACGGCACGTTCTTCCAGATGAACGGGAACTTCTCGTTCGGCGACTACTTCAAGGAAGGCGCGATCGAGTTCGCCTGGGAGCTGGTCACCAAGCCGCAGAGCGCCGGCGGCTACGGGCTGCCGGAGAGCAAGCTCTACGCGAGCGTCTACCAGGACGACGAGGAGGCGATCGCGCTCTGGAAGAGGATCGCCGGGCTGCCTGACGACCGGATCGTGCGGCTGGGCAAGAAGGACAACTACTGGCACATGGGCGTGCCCGGTCCGGGTGGCCCCTGCAGCGAGATCCTGATCGACCGCGGCCCGGAGTTCGGCGCCGACCGGGACTGGGAGGCGGGGGACCGCTACCTCGAGTTCTGGAACCTGGTGTTCATGCAGTCGGAGCTCAGCGACGTACGCAGCAAGGAGGACTTCGACGTCCTGGGTCCGCTGCCGAGCAAGAACATCGACACCGGCATGGGTCTGGAGCGGGTCGCCTACCTGCTCCAGGGCAAGGACAACATGTACGAGATCGACGAGATCTTCCCGGTGATCGAGAAGGCCGCGGAGCTCTCGGGCCGGACCTACGGGAAGAACCACGAGGACGACGTCCGGTTCCGGGTGGTCGCCGACCACGTCCGCAGCGGCATGATGCTGATCGCGGACGGCGTGACGCCGGGCAACGAGGCGCGCGGCTACGTGCTGCGCCGGCTGCTGCGGCGCGCCGTGCGCTCCATGCGGCTGCTCGGCGTCGAGGACCGCACGCTGCCCGAGCTGCTCCCGGTCAGCCGGGACCGGATGAAGCTGTCCTACCCCGAGGTCGTGGCGGACTGGGAGCGGATCTCGACGATCGCCTTCGCCGAGGAGGACGCGTTCCGGCAGACGCTCCGCACGGGTACGACGATCTTCGACCTCGCCGCGCAGGACGCGAAGGCGAGCGGCCAGACGCAGCTGTCGGGCACCAAGGCGTTCGCGCTGCACGACACCTACGGCTTCCCGATCGACCTGACCCTCGAGATGGCTGCGGAGCAGGGGCTCGCGGTCGACGAGGAGGGCTTCCGCCGGCTGATGACCGAGCAGCGCGACCGTGCGAAGGCGGACGCGAAGGCCAAGAAGGGCAAGCACGCCGACGCAGGCGCCTACCGCGAGGTGGCGGACGCCGTCGGGCGCGCGGTGGAGTTCACCGGCTACCGCGAGGTCGTCTCCGAGGCGACGGTGCGCGGCATCGTGGCCGACTCCGGCGCGACCACCTCGGCCCGGGAGGGCGAGGAGGTGGAGCTGGTCCTGGACCGGACCCCGTTCTACGCCGAGGGTGGCGGACAGCTCGCCGACCAGGGCGTGATCGAGCTCGCCAACGGCGCGACGATCCAGGTGCTCGACGTGCAGTCCCCGATCAGCGGGCTGATCGTGCACCAGGCCAAGGTGCTGTCCGGTGAGGTCACCCTGGGCGCGCACGCGCAGGCGCTGGTGAACGTCGAGCGCCGCAAGTCGATCAGCCGCGCGCACACGGCCACCCACATGGTGCACAAGGCGTTCCGCGAGGCGCTCGGTGAGACGGCCACCCAGGCCGGCTCCGAGAACGCGCCGGGCCGGTTCCGCTTCGACTTCTCCGCGAGCGGCGCCGTGCCGGCGTCGGCGATGGCCGACGTGGAGGCCCGGGTCAACGACCTGGTGCTGGCAGACCTCTCCGTGCAGGCGGAGATCATGACGCAGGAACAGGCCCGCAAGTCCGGGGCGATGGCGCTGTTCGGCGAGAAGTACGGCGACGAGGTGCGGGTCATCTCGGTCGGCGACTGGGCCCGCGAGCTCTGCGGCGGCACGCACGCCGGCCGCTCCGGGCAGCTGGGCGTGATCAAGCTCCTCGGCGAGTCCTCGATCGGGTCCGGCGTACGCCGGGTGGAGGCGCTGGTGGGCAGCGACGCCTACCGGTTCCTGGCCCGCGAGCACACGCTCGTCAACCAGCTCAGCGAGACGCTCAAAGCCCGTCCGGAGGAGCTGCCCGAGCGGGTCCACGACCTGGTCGAGCGGCTGCGCACCGCGGAGAAGGAGATCGAGCGGGTGCGCGTCCAGCAGCTCCTCGCGGCCGCGGGGCAGCTGGCCAGCCAGGCCAAGGACGTCTACGGCGTCTCCTTCGTGGGGCACCGCGCGGACGGCGCCGGCGCGGGCGACGTACGCAAGCTCGCCCTGGACATCCGCGGCAGGCTGCCGCAGGGCCGTCCGGGCGTGGTGGCCATCATCGGCTCCAGCAACGGCAAGCCGGCCGTCGTCGTGGCGGTCAACGACGCCGCGCGCACGTGGGGGATCTCCGCGAACGCACTGGTCAAGGCCGCGGCGGGCGCGCTCGGCGGCAGCGGTGGCGGCAAGGACGACGTCGCGCAGGGCGGCGGCGCCGACGTCAGCAACGCCGACCAGGCGCTGCTCGACGTCGAGCACGAGGTCGGCCGCGCGGCCACCCAGCGCTGAACCGGAGCAGGCCAGTGCGACGAGGAGTCCGGATCGGGGTCGATGTCGGCGACGTCCGCATCGGCGTGGCCAGGTCCGACCCGTCCGGCATGATCGCCACCCCGGTGGAGACCGTCGCACGCGGCCGGGGCGACCTGGCCCGGCTGCTCGCGGTCAGCACCGAGGAGGAGGCCGTCGAGGTCGTCGTCGGGCTACCGCGCTCGCTGTCCGGGGGCGAGGGGCCGGCGGCCGCGAAGGTGCGCGAGTTCGCGGCCCGGCTCGCGCAGACGCTGGCACCGGTGCCGGTCCGGCTCTGCGACGAGCGGCTGAGCACGGTCACCGCTGAGTCGGTGCTCCGCGGACAGGGTAAGAAGGGACAAAAGCGACGCGCCGTCGTGGATCAGGCGGCGGCCGTGGTGATCCTGCAGAATGCACTGGACACCGAGCGCAGCACGGGGGCTGCGCCCGGGGAGCTGGTCGCGGCGGGTAGCGTCGGCTGACCAAGGAACGGACCAAGGCACACGGACCCGGGCGGACCGGGCCGACCGGAGACGGCGAGCGGGGCGTCGACCACAGATAGGTGTGAGTCAGCAGTTGAGCGATCTGGGACTTGAACTCGGACACGACAAGAAGCACCGGTCCCGACGGGGCTTCGGATGCCTCGCCGTCGTGGTGGCGCTGGCGGTGCTGGTCGGCGGCGGGTACGTCGCGTACTCCTACGGCATGACCGCGCTGAAGGACAAGCTGAGCCCGCCCCCCGACTACACCGGCGCCGGCACCGGGCAGGTGCTGGTCGAGGTCAAGGACGGCGACGCGGCCACCGACATCGGCGCGACCCTGGTGGACAAGGACGTCGTGAAGTCGCTCGAGGCGTTCACCGACGCGGCCAAGCAGAACCCGAAGTCCGTGGGCATCCAGGTCGGCTTCTACAAGCTGAAGAAGCAGATGTCGGCCAAGTCGGCGCTCGGGGTGCTGGTCGACCCCGCGAACCGGATGCGCTCGGCGGTCACGATCCCCGAGGGCTACACGGTCAAGCAGGTCGTGGCCACCTTGGCGAAGAAGACCGACTTCTCCAAGCGGGAGTTCAACCGGGTGCTCGCCGACCCGGCGAGCATCGGCCTGCCCGCCTACGCGCAGGGCAACCCCGAGGGCTACCTGTTCCCGGCGACCTACGAGGTGCCGCCGAACTCCACGCCGAAGTCGATCCTGACGATGATGGTCGCGCGCTACCAGGAGGCCGCGACCAGCCTCGACCTGCAGCAGAAGGCCGAGGCGCTCGGGATGAGCCCGCACGACGTGATGACCGTCGCCTCGCTGGTGCAGGCCGAGGCCCGGTTCGACCGGGACTTCACCAAGGTCGCCCGGGTGATCTACAACCGGCTCGACAAGAACATGGCGCTGCAGTTCGACTCGACCGTGCACTACGCGGTCGGCAAGGACGGTTCGGTCGGCACCAGCTCGACGGACCGGAACTCGGCCTCGCCGTACAACACCTACAAGGTGACCGGCCTGCCGCCGACCCCGATCTCGGCGCCCGGTGACAAGGCGATCGAGGCCGCGCTCAACCCGGCCCAGGGCACGTGGCTCTACTTCGTCACGACCAACCCCGACACCGGTGAGACGAAGTTCGCCACCAGCTACTCCGACCACCTGAAGAACAAGCGGGAGTTCGACCAGTGGTGCGCACAGTCCGACACCTGCTGACCGGGCATACGTCGTGACCGGCGGTCGGTGCGCGGTGCTGGGCAGCCCGATCGCGCACTCGCTGTCCCCGGCGCTGCACCGTGCCGCGTACGACGCCCTCGGCCTGGACTGGACCTACGACGCGTGCGACGTCACCGAGGCCGGCCTGCCGGCGTTCCTGTCCGGCCTGGACCGGACGTGGCGCGGACTCTCCTTGACGATGCCGCTCAAGCGAGCCGTGATGCCGCTGCTCGACGAGGTGAGCGACCGGGCCGGTCAGGCCGGGGGCGCGAACACCGTCGTGCTCCGGGACGGGCGTCGTCTCGGGCACAACACCGACGTGCCCGGGGTCGCCGCGGCCCTGCGGGAACGTCACGACGGTCCGGTGCACCGGGCGGTGGTCCTGGGCGGGGGGGCCACGGCCGCGTCGGCGCTGCTCGGGCTGGCCGACCTGGGCTGCCGCGAGGTCGTCCTGGTCGTGCGGGACCCTGCGCGGGCCGCGGAGACGGTCGCCGCTGCCGGCCGGCACCCGGGCCGTCCCGCGGTCGACGTACGCCGGCTCGGGTCCGGGGCCGTCGACGCGGACGTCCTGGTCTCCACGATCCCGGCCTCCGCCCAGTCCGACGAGGTGGTGACCCTCGTGGCCCCGGTCGCCGTGGTCTTCGACGTGATCTACGACCCGTGGCCGACGCCGCTGGCCCGCGCCGCCGAGGCATCGGGCCGGGTGCTGGTGTCCGGGCTGGACCTGCTCGTGCACCAGGCGGTGCTCCAGGTCGAGCTGATGACCGGTGTCGAGCGGGCGCCGCTCGACGCGATGCGGGAGGCGGGGCGCGCGGCGCTGGCCGAACGCGCGGGCGCCCGGGACTGACCCGGTTCGTCCACAGCACCTGCCGATCGGTCTCGCGGGCCTCCCGCAGCCACTAAGGTCGCCTCCTGTGACCTGGTTCCTCGACACCGCGCTCGTCGCCGGCGGCATCGGTCTGGTGTCCGGGGCGTTCGTGCCCCGGCTGATCGCCCGGGTCCCCGAGCCCGACCCCGAGCCCGAGCCGTCGCCCGCGGTCGAGGTCGACGGCTCCGCGGTGGACCGGCCCGGCCTCCGGGAGGCGGCCGACGACGAGGCGGACTTCGCCCGGCCGATCGACGACCCCAAGGAGCCCTACCGCGAGGTCGCGGCGCTGCCGGGTCTGCGCTGGAAGGCGGCGCTGGCGGGAGCCCTGGCGGCAGGCGCGATCGGTGCCCGGCTGGGGTGGCACCCGGCGCTGCTGTTCCTGCTCTACCTCGTGCCCGTCTGCGTGGCGCTGTCCGTGATCGACTGGCGCACCCGGCTGTTGCCGACGTACCTGATCGCCCCGTCCTACGTCGTGGTGGGCGTGCTGGCCGTGCTGGCCTCCGCCGTCTCGTCGGACTGGCACGCGCTGGTCGTGGCCACGATCGGGTGGCTCTCGTCGTTCGTGGTCTTCTTCGTGCTCTGGTTCGTCTCGCCGCGCGGCCTGGGGTACGGCGACGTCCGGCTGGCCGGCGTGCTCGGGATGGCGCTCGGGTGGCTGGGGGTGCCGCAGCTGGTCCTCGGGATGTACACCGGCTTCCTGCTCGGCGGCGTCGGCGGCCTGCTGCTCTCGCTGGTGCGGCTGTTCCACCGCAAGCACTACCCGTTCGGCCCGTTCATGGTGGCGGGTGCGTTCCTGGGGGTGGTGTTCCCCGGTGAGCTGGCCGCGATCTACGGCTGGGTGGTCAACGGCCTCACGGCGCTGGCGCTCGCAGTCTCGGACGCCCTCTAGCTGCGCCGGGGGCGCGTGAAAGACTTGCCGACATGTTGCGTTGGCTCACTGCGGGCGAGTCCCATGGTCCGGGACTGGTCGCCGTCCTCGAGGGGCTCCCGGCCCATGTCCAGGTGACGACCGCCGACATCGTCGACGCGCTGGCCCGGCGCCGGCTCGGCTACGGCCGCGGCGCCCGGATGAAGTTCGAGCAGGACCAGGTCGACGTCATCGGCGGTCTCCGGCACGGCAGCACCCTGGGCAGCCCGATCGCGATCCGGGTCGGCAACACCGAGTGGCCCAAGTGGGACAAGGTGATGTCGGCCGACCCCGTCGACGAGGCCGAGCTCGAGGCGCTGGCCCGCAACGCCGCGCTGACCCGCCCGCGTCCCGGCCACGCGGACCTGGTCGGCATGCAGAAGTACGACTTCGACGAGGCCCGGCCGATCCTCGAGCGTGCCTCCGCACGCGAGACCGCCGCCCGGGTCGCGCTGGGCGCCGTCGCGGCGAAGTTCCTGGAGCAGGCGGTCGGAGCCGAGGTCGTCTCCCACGTCGTGGCCATCGGCACGGTGCAGGCACCGGCCGGATCGGTGCCCACCGCGGCCGACGTCGCGGCGCTGGACGCCGACCCGGTCCGCTGCCTCGACGCCGACGCCAGCAAGGCCATGCAGGCCGAGATCGACCAGGCGCACAAGGACGGCGACACCCTCGGCGGGATCGTCGAGGTGGTCGTGAACGGTCTGCCTCCGGGCCTCGGCTCGCACGTGCACTGGGACCGGCGCCTCGACGCGCGGCTCGCCGGCGCCCTGATGGGCATCCAGGCGATCAAGGGCGTCGAGGTCGGTGACGGCTTCGCGCTCGCCGCGACCCCCGGCTCGCAGGCGCACGACGAGATCGTCAGCACCGACGCCGGCATCCGTCGTACGTCGGGCCGCTCCGGCGGCACCGAGGGCGGCATGTCCACGGGGGAGACCTTGCGGGTGCGGGCCGCGATGAAGCCGATCGCGACCGTCCCCCGGGCGCTGCGCACGATCGACGTGGCCACCGGGGAGGAGGCCGTCGCGCACCACCAGCGCTCCGACGTCTGCGCGGTGCCCGCGGCGGGGATCGTGGCCGAGGCGATGGTCGCCCTGGTGCTGGCCGACGTCGTGCTGGAGAAGTTCGGCGGCGACTCGGTGGGGGAGACCCGTCGCAACGTCGAGAGCTACCTGGCCTCGCTGAGGTTCGCGTGACGGTCGGCGAGCGCGCGGCTCCCCGGGTCGTGCTGGTGGGGCCGATGGGCGCGGGCAAGACCACCGTCGCCAGCCTGCTCGGCGAGCGCTGGGGGGTCCCGGTCCGCGACACCGACCACGACGTCGAGGCGAACGCTGGCAAGCGGATCTCGGACATCTTCGTCGATGACGGCGAGGCGCACTTCCGCTCCCTCGAACGGGCAGCCGTCGCTGCGGCGCTCGACGCGCACCCCGGTGTCCTGGCGCTGGGCGGCGGCGCCGTCCTCGACCCGGCCACCCGCGCCGCGCTCGTCGGGCACCAGGTGGTGTTCCTCGAGGTCGGGCTCTCCGACGCCGTGAAGCGGGTCGGGCTCGGAGTCGGGCGGCCGTTGCTGCTCGGCAACATGCGGGCCCGGATCAAGGCGTTGCTCGACGAGCGGCTGCCGGTCTACCGCGAGGTCGCCACGATCACCGTCCACACCGACGGACGCAGCCCGCAGGACGTCGCCGACGAGGTGGCCCGGCTGGTCGAGGACACCGAGCAGGCAGGAGAGAAGGTATGACGGACCGCACCGAGCTGCACGTCGGGGGCGCATCGCCGTACGACGTGGTGGTCGGCACCGGGCTGCTCGGCGAGCTGCCGGCGATGCTGGGCGAGGGCGTCCAGCGGGTCGCCGTGATCCATCCGCGTGCGCTGGCCGCCACCGGGGAGGCGATCCGGGAGGACCTCGCCCAGCAGGGCTATGCCGCGCACGGGATCGAGATCCCCGACGGCGAGGAGGCCAAGCTCGCGCCGGTGGCGTCGTTCTGCTGGCAGGTCCTCGGCCAGACCGGGTTCACCCGCAGCGACGCCGTCGTCACGGTCGGCGGCGGCTCGACCACGGACATGGGCGGCTTCGTCGCCGCGACCTGGCTGCGCGGCGTCAAGGTGGTGCACATGCCGACCACCCTTCTGGGCATGGTCGACGCGGCCGTCGGCGGCAAGACCGGGATGAACACCACCGAGGGCAAGAACCTGGTCGGCGCGTTCCACGAGCCGGCCGGAGTGCTCTGCGACCTCGCCACCCTGGCGTCCCTGCCGCGCAACGAGCTGATCAGCGGGCTCGCCGAGGTGGTCAAGTGCGGCTTCATCGCCGACCCCGCGATCCTCGACCTGGTCGAGTCGGACCCGGTCGCGGCGGTCGCCGCCGACTCCGACCTCCTGCGCGAGCTGATCGAGCGGGCGCTGCGGGTCAAGATCGACGTCGTCGTCGAGGACCTGAAGGAGACCGGCGGCACGGCCGGCCATCCCGGACGCGAGGCCCTGAACTACGGGCACACGCTCGGCCACGCGATCGAGCGGGCCGAGCGCTACAACTTCCGGCACGGCGCCGCCGTGGCGATCGGGATGACGTTCGTCGCCGAGCTGGCCCGACTGGCCGGCCGCCTCGACGAGACCACGGCGGAGCGGCACCGGTCGGTGCTGGAGCTGGTCGGGCTGCCCACGACGTACCGCGGTGCCGAGTGGGGCCAGCTGCTCGAGGCGATGAAGGTCGACAAGAAGTCCCGCGGCGACCAGCTGCGGTTCGTCGTCCTCGACGGCCTCGCCCGGCCGTCTATCCTGACCGCGCCGGACCCGGCCCTGATGACCGCGGCCTACGCCGAGATCACCGCCGACCGGCAGCGACCCTGACCCCGACCCCACCGGAGGGACCGATGGCTGGATCCGCGAGCCGGGTGCTCGTGCTGAACGGTCCGAACCTGGGCCGGCTCGGTTCCCGCGAGCCCGAGGTCTACGGCGCCACGACGTACGACGACCTGGTCCGGGTGTGCACCGCCGACGGGTCCGCGCTGGGGCTCGACGTCGAGGTGCGGCAGACCGACTCCGAGGCCGAGCTGGTCGGCTGGCTGCACGAGGCCGCGGACGCCGGCACGCCTGTCGTGCTCAACCCGGCCGCCTTCACCCACTACAGCTACGCGCTGCGCGACGCCTGCGCCCAGCTCACCGCCCCGCTCGTCGAGGTGCACATCACCAACCCGCACGCACGCGAGGAGTTCCGGCACACCTCGGTGGTGTCCGGGGTCGCGACCGGGGTCATCGCGGGCTTCGGCGTGGACTCCTACCGGCTCGCGCTGCGGGCCCTGATCTCGCTCTAGGCCGCGCCGGGTTCGTCTGAGCCGGGCTCAGTTGCCCGGGCTCAGTTGGCCGGGCGCAGCCGCACCAGGTCCTCGCGCAACGCCTGCACCCGGGCCCAGTAGTCCTCGGTGGACAGCGTCCCGGCGTCGTACGCGGTCTGGCGGTTCGTGCGGTCGGTCTCGCCGGGGCGCACCACCCGCAGCGACCGTGTCATCCCTGTCGTCTCCATGCGCCGAACGCTAGGACCCGGCACCGACATTCTCGGCGCGAGGGAAGGGAGTGGCGTCTGGCAGGGAAGGAACTGGCGTCTCGACGGGGAGAAAGTGGCGTCTCGACGGGGGGTCGCTAGACTGGTGCGCTGTGCCGCCGGGCGGCACCGCAGACTTGCTCCGACGCACGACCTGACGCTTGACCCGAGAAGACGACTCCCACCAGAGACAGGGCACCCACTCAGCATGGCAACCACGAACGACCTGAAGAACGGCATGGTTCTCAACCTCGACGGGCAGCTGTGGTCCGTGATCTGGTTCCAGCACCACAAGCCCGGCAAGGGTGGCGCGGTCGTCCGCACGAAGCTGAAGAACATCGAGTCCGGCAAGACCGTCGACAAGACGTTCAACGCCGACGTGAAGGTCGACGTCGCGAACGTCGACAAGCGCACGATGCAGTACCTCTACAACGACGGCACGTCCTACGTCTTCATGGACACCTCGTCCTACGAGCAGACCGAGGTCGGCCCGGAGATCGTCGGCGACGCCAAGAACTTCATGCTCGAGAACCAGGACGCGATCGTCGCCACGAACGAGGGCAGGGTGCTCTACATCGAGCTGCCGGCCTCCGTCGAGCTCACCGTGGAGTACACCGAGCCCGGTCTGCAGGGCGACCGCTCCACCGGCGGCACCAAGCCCGCGCGGCTCGAGACCGGCCACGAGATCAACGTCCCGCTGTTCATCACCACGGGCGAGAAGATCAAGGTCGACACGCGCGACAGCAGCTACCAGGGTCGCGTCAGCTCCTGATGGCCGCCCGTTCCAAAGCACGCAAGCGCGCCCTCGACATCCTCTTCGAGTCCGAGGTTCGCGGGGTCCCGCTGGGCTCGACCCTCGACGAGCGGGTGATCGCGGCCGAGCCGCCGGTCAACGAGTACACCGTGGAGCTCATCCGCGGCATCAGCGAGCACAAGGCCCGGCTCGACGAGGTGGTCGCGACGTACGCCCAGGGCTGGTCCCTGGAGCGGATGCCGGCGGTGGACCGCAACGCCCTGCGGATCGGCGTCTACGAGATCCTGTACGTCGACGGGGTGCCCGACGCGGTCGCGGTCAGCGAGGCGATGAACCTGGTCCGCGACCTGTCCACGGACGAGTCGCCGAACTTCGTCAACGGCGTGCTCGGCAACATCGTCCGGAACAAGCCGGCCCTCTCCGCCTGACCACCGACTCGTCTGCGGTCCGACCGGCGTCCAGCACGGAACCGTCGCAGCCGAGTCCTCACGCTCCCGGGCGGACCACCTGCTGGAGCGCCCAGCGGTTGCCGTCCGGGTCGCTGAACGTCACGAACCGGCCCCAGGGCTGCTCGTCGACGTCGCTGCACTCGACGCCCCGGCTGCGCAGGTGGTCACGCGCGGCCTCGGCGCTGGGCACGACCGCCTGGATCATCTGGGTCGAGCCTTCGGGCATCATGTCCAGGCCGACCCCGAAGCAGAACGAGCAGGCCGAGCCCTGCGGGGTGACCTGCACGAACCGCAGCCCCTCGTGCACGGTCTGGTCGTGGTCGACGCTCCACCCGACCCGGTTGCCGTAGAAGTCGACCGCGCGGTCGACGTCGCTCACGTTGAGGGGGATCAGCTCGATCTTCCAGTCCAGCTCGGTCATCGTCGGCCCACCTTTCTCCGGTCCCCGCTGGTCGAGGACCCTGACGTGAGCCTAGGGTTCAAACCGGTCACATAGTGTCCGGAAGGCGCTCGGGTCTCGACGGGCTCGACCCGGCCGGGCGCGACGTCAGGACGTCGGCCGGCCGTAGACCTCGATCTCCGTGAGGTCGGTGTAGGAGCACCCGGAGAAGGCGCCGTCCGGGCAGCTCGTCGCGAAGTCCGGGGTCTGGTTGCCCAGGATCCAGAACTTCACGTAGCGGGCCGTCGCCACCCCACCGGCCGGGGTCACCGGGTTGAGCCGGCCCCGGTCCGCGGAGGTGAAGGCACCGCTCGCCGCGGGGGTGAACGTGGTGCCGTCGGTCGAGACCTCGATGCGGTACTGGCCGGTCGACGCGCTGCCACCGTCGCCGCAGGTGGCGGACGGGTCGACGGCGAACTGCGAGACGGCCACCGTCTGCTTCAGGTCCACCACCACGTACTTCGGCACGAACACGTTGGTCGGCGTGCCCGCGTCGTCACCGGTCGTGCTGCCCCAGCCGGTCGCCTGGCTGTTGTCGATGGCCTGCTCCGGCCCGCAGGTCGGTCCGTAGTCCGGGCCGTTGAACGCGGAGATCGCCGCCCCGCCGCTGGCCGACGCGTAGTCGCGGCGTACGGCGAAGTCCTTCGTCGCACCGTCGGCGGCGACGGTCACGGTCGTGGTGACCGGGTCGTACCCCGCGCCGCTGACCGTGAGCTTGGGGTAGGTGCCGACCGGGACCGGGCCCAGCCGGTAGGTGCCGTCCGCGCCGGTCACGGCGGACGGGTTGGCGGTGCCGGCCCCGCCCTGGAACGCCAGCGTGACGGTGACCCCGGGCACCGGCTTGCCGGTGTCCTGGTCGGTGACCGTGCCGGTGATCGACGCGGTGCGCGAGCCGCTCGGCGGGGTGCTGAAGTCCGCGCCCGGGGCGGAGTCGTCACCGCCGAGGGCTCCGGCGTAGTAGCCCATGCCCCGGGTCGCGAAGACCTTCCAGATCGCGTCGCGGTCCTTGCCGCCGAACACCGCGGTGTCCGCGCTCAGGATCGCGTTGCGCTCGTCGAGGAACGACGGGTTCGCGGGGGAGAGCTCCATCGCCCGGGTGACCAGCGACTCGGTCTTCGCCGAGCCGAGCGCGTCGCGCAGGTCCCACAGGGCCTGCGACCAGATCTCACCGTCGGCGTGCACCTCGGGGCTGCCGATGACCTTGCCGTAGTCGGCGTAGGTGTAGCCGCCGGTGTGGCCGGTGGCCCCGCCGGTGCAGCGCGGGTCCTGGGTCGAGGTCACCTTGCAGTCCAGCGGCTCGGTGCGGTCCACGGCGGTGCCGGCTCCGTCGTACTGGAAGAGCACGATGTCGGCGGTGCCGGCGCGGTCGGCCTGCAGGCCCTGGGCGACCAGGCGGTCCATCGCGTACCAGTCGCTCCAGGCCTCGCCCATCGCGCCGGCCTGGACCTCGCCCAGGGTGGAGCTGCCCGCGGCGTCGACGACGAGCCGGTTGGACAGGCCGTGGGTGTACTCGTGGTAGACGGTGTCCGCCTCGTCACCGACGTTGGTCGGCGAGAACGGGTCCCCGTCGGGGTACGACGTGCCGGGCTGGTGCTGGAGGTACATCTGCATCGTCGGCGACTGGCCGTCCGGAGGCGTGTCCATGTTGGCGTTGTCGATGTGCGAGCCGTCCGGGAGCCCGGCGGCGGTGTTCGCACCGTCGTCGGTCTGCGTGTCGACGGGGTCGCCGGCCTCGCCGGACCCCGTGGTGTTGCGCAGCTGGAAGTTGCCGGCCGCCTCGGTGAACCCGATCGGCGCGGCCAGCAGGTGGTCGTGCCAGCTGTTGACGAAGAAGAACACCTGCGAGGCGTTCTGGGCCCGGTTGGCCTGCCACGAGTACGGCGTGTTCGGGTCCCACGAGCAGGGGAACGGGTTGTCGCAGAACGAGACGGCGGGCAGCGAGAACGGGCGGAGCGCGTAGTCCCAGCGGCCCTTCGACGAGGGGGCCACCTCCTCCGAGCCCTGGGCCTTGTTGTCGTCGTTCACGTCGGAGTAGGTGTGCGAGTTGTTGCCGGAGAGCCGGGTGGCGTTGCCGTCCAGCCAGCCCTTCGCGGTGAAGTCCACCGACACCTGGGTCCCGCCCTTGGCGGCGCCGGGGTAGTAGGGGTAGGCCAGCCCGCCGCTGCTCTTCTCGCCGCTCGTGGCCTCCGAGGACAGCGACCGCCGGAACAGCAGCCGCCCGGTGTGCGCGTCGAGCACGGCCAGCGTCGGGTGCTCCGCGGACATCGTGATGGTGCGCCAGCCGAGGTGCGTGCCCTGGCGGGTCACGAACAGCACCTCCGAGGCCGTGTCGCGCGGGCCGGGCTTCGCGGTGTCGCCCTGGTCGCGACGAGCGGCGGAGATCGCCTCGTCCCCGGAGGCGAGCGAGCGGGCACCCGACGGGGCGGCGGCTGCTCCCGAGACGGGGGAGCCGCCGAGGCTGAGCAGCCGGCCGTCGCCGGTCACCGCGGCTTGCAGGCCGTTGCCGAAGACCTCGACGCCGCCGATCCTCTGGGTCCACGACAGGTGGTGGATGCCGCTCACGTCGACGTAGTCGCGGCGCAGGTGGAAGGTCTGGAGGTCCCGGTCGGTCAGCCCGAGCGCCGCCTGGTGCGCCTTGACGTAGCCGAGCGTCACCGAGCTCGCCGACCCGCGCGACGTGCCGGTGAGGAAGCCGTCGAGACGGGCCACCAGTCGCGGCGTGCCGGTCGTGCCGTCCATGTCGAGGAGCGCCTGGTCCCCGAGGGAGTCCCGCAGCTTGCGGGTTGCCGGACGTGCCGACGCCTTCGCGGCTTCGCGGAGCACGGTGGCCTTCGCGTCCGAGCTGGTTCCCCGACGGACGTCGTACCCACTGCCGCGCTCCGGTCGGTCGTGCTTGCGCTCCGAAGCCCCGGACCGCGGGGCGTGGCCGACGGCGAAGGACGTGGTGGTGGACAGGCCGGTGACGGCGGCCAGCAGGCCGGCAGTCAGGGCGAGGGCGGAGCGGTGCCGACGGGTGCGCACGAGCATGAACGGGTCCCCCTGGAGGTCGAGGAGCCCTCTGCGGGCTCCGGAGACCACTCTCGGGCAGGGAACGTCCTGCCGACAAGATGCACCGTGCAAGTTTTTCAGGCGATATGTCGTGCCAACGACGGATCCGTCAGATTCTGAGCCGTCGTGCGTGCAGGGTGTCGTACGCCGGGCGACAGACCTCGGCGACCGCGGCGTCGTGCGGGGAGAGGTCGACGGTGCGCGGGCGCCACGGCTCGAAGCCCGTGGAGCGCCACACCGCGTCGTACCAGTACGGCGCCCACACGCCGTCGCTGCTGCGGGGGCCGGCCGGCCAGCTCAGCATCCGGTCCGTGAAGTCGATGCCCAGCCAGTCGCACAGCCAGCGCAGGTGCGTCTCCGGGGCGCGCAGGAAGTCGGCGGCGTCGATGACCGGCGGTGTCTCGTCCCACGCGTCGAGGAGCCGCACCTGCTGGAGCAGGCCGATGTCGTCGGGCTCGCAGGACTCCCGGGAGCGCACGTAGGACGCGACCACCTCGGCCGGGTCGCGGACCAGCAGGACGTTGCGGAAGTCGCGGGTCCAGGCGAGGTCCATGTCGGCGGCGAGGTGGTGGGTCATCTGCTTCGCGTAGTGCACCGTGACGGCGTCGGGCAGTGGCTCGTGCAGGCGGCGGACCACCTCGTCGGGGTCGGTCGGCTGCGAGGCGATCACCGCGTCGCGACCGGGGTGGTCGATGCCGGTGCGGGCCAGGTAGGCGGCGTAGAACGGCTCGTCCACGACGACACAGTCCTCGCGGTTCTCCCAGGCCCGCATCATCGCGGTCGAGATGTTCCTGGGCCCGGACCACATCGCCACCCGGACCGGCTCGGCGGTGGTCATGGGGCCGTGCGCCCGGCGACGTCGGCGTCGACGAGGTCGACGTACATCCGCTGCAGCCGCTCGACCACGGGCCCGCGCCGGCCGGTGCCGATGGTGCGGCCGTCGACGGTCCGGACGGGTACGACGCCCGCGAACGTCCCGGTCACGAAGGCCTCCCGGGCGCTGTAGACGTCGGTCAGGCTGAACGTCGTCTCGCGGGCCGTGATCCCGCCGTCGCGACACATCCGCAGCACGTTGCCGCGGGTGATCCCGCCGAGGCAGAACCGGCCGTCCGAGGTCCACACCTCCGGGTCGTCCTCGGTGCCCTTGACCACGAAGAAGTGCGTGCTGTTGCAGGTCGCGACGAAGCCGTGCGGGTCGAGCATCAGCGCCTCGTCCGCACCGGCGGTGTAGGCCTGGATGCACGCGGTGATGTCGTTGAGCTTGCTGTGCGCGTTGAGCTTCGGGTCGAGCGTGTCCGGGGTGGCCCGGCGCACGTGGGTGGTGAACAGCGTGATGCCGTTCTCGACGGTCGCCGGCATCGCCTCCTTGTGCTCGGCGATGACCACCACGGTCGCAGGCCCGACGGTCACCCGCGGGTCCTGGTACGGCGTCGACTTCACGCCCCGTGTGACCATCAGCCGCACGTGTACGCCGTCGGTCATGTCGTTGGCCCGCAACGTCGCGTAGACCGCAGCCGTCAGCTCCTCGCGGGACATTCCGACGTCCAGCAGGATCGCCCGCGCGCCCTCGTAGAGCCGGTCGAGGTGCGTCTCCAGGAACGCCGGGTGCCCGCCCCGCACGCGCAGCCCCTCCCAGACCCCGTCGCCGAGCACGAAGCCGGAGTCGAACACCGAGACCACGGCCCGGTCGCGGGGGAGCAGCTCGCCGTTCACCCAGATCAGGATCGCGGCGTTGCGCGGGTCGTCGGCGTGGTCGTGGGTCCCGTGTGCCATGCCGGTCACCCTAGATGTTGCTTCCCGCAGGGGGCACTCAGTCGGGGCCGACAGCCATTCGTCGACCTCGGCGAGCGGCTCGGGACGCAGGCTGTACAGCCGGAACTGCGCCTCCTGGCGCACCTCGACGAGGCCGGCCTCACGCAGCACGCGCAGGTGCCGAGAGACGCCCGGGCGAGCGATCGGCAGCAGCGCGGCCAGCGCACCCACGGTGGCGGGACCCTTGTAGCGGTCCTCCATCCGGACGACGCCCGTGCCGTCGACAGATCGCAGCCTGCCCACGATGCCTGCCCTCGTTTGCGTGTCGTCGCTCATGACCTGCTTGCTCTGCACACCGAAATCGCACGCGGAAAGAGAGAACGGAGAAAGCACCGACATCGACGACCTCTGGTCGGCACTCACCGACCCGCAGCGCTTGGCGCGCTGGATCGCGGGCGTGGAGGGGGACCTCCGCCTCGGCGGTGAGTTCCGAGCGAGCTTCACGAGTGGCTGGGAAGGCCCTGGCCGCGTGGACGTGTGCGAACCTCCGCGGCGCCTGCTCGTGACCATGGAGCCTGGGCAGGCGGACGAGACCGTCATCGAGGCCAACTCTCATTCCCTCGTATCGCGAGCAGGCCGACGGGATCGGGTGACCACCGGGGCGGGGGACTGGCGTGAGCACGTCGCTCGGGTCATCGAAGGCAGCCGATCCTCGAACGGAGCGAGCCACTGGGCTGGGCCTCCGATGACCCGCAGCTCGTCCCCTAGGTTGGCTTCGTGACCTTTCAGGTTCTGACGATCCGGCGCTACCCGGTGAAGTCCATGGGTGGAGAGACGTTGGGCACAGCCCATTTCGACCATCGGGGCGTGACCGGCGACCGGTGGTTCGCGGTCGAGGACGGTGAAGGTCACTTCGCATCAGGGAAGAGCACGCGGCGATTCCGACGCCGCGACTGCGTCTTCGACTATCACGCAGCCTCCGACCCGACGGGGGTCACAGTCACCGGCCCGACCGGCTCATGGAAGGTCGGAGATCCAGCGCTTGATGCAGAGCTGGGTGTCGCCCTTGGGGTGCCGGTGCACGTGACGTCGGAGGCCGACGTACCGCACCAGGATGCTGGAGCGGTCTCCCTGGTGGGCTCGGCGACGCTGCGATGGTGTGCGCAGCGGTGGGGCGTCGACGCCGACGCCCGACGGCTGCGGGCGAACATCCTGTTCGAGTCCACGGAGCCGTTCATCGAGGAGACCTGGGTGGGCCGCACCATCCAGCTCGGGACCGCAACGCTGCGCGTCGTGGGTCGAGTGGAGCGGTGCCGCATGATCGACATCGCCCAGGACGGCGTCAGCCCCGGGGGCCGGTGGTTGAAGCCGTTGGCGGCTGAGCGGGAGATGCGCCTGGCCGTGTATGCGGACGTGACCGGGCCGGGCAGCGTTGCCGTAGGCGACGCGATGCAGGTGGCATGAAGGGCTGGTCACCTGATGCAGCCGGCCGCCCACTGTCGCCGGTCCACCTCGACGTTCAGGCCTGATCTGCCTGGTCAGGAGTCATCCAGAAAGGCCCCGAGCTCGGCGAGGAAGACCTTCCAGGCCGGCTCGTCCTCGAGGAGGATGTGGTTGTTGCTCTCCAGCGCCACGAAGCGGCTGTCCGCAATCAAGGTCGCGAGCAGTCTCCCCTGCTCGAACGGTGGACGCTGATCGTGTCGTGAATGCAGCACCAGCGTGGGCGCCCGGACGTGCTGTGCCTCCTCGATCACATCGATCGAGCCCGTGATCGACAGGACCCGTGCAGCGTTGCTCGCGGACGAGGTCTGCCGCTGCAGCTCGTTGAAGTGGTCCCAGAGCTCCCGAGACCCGTCTGGCATGAACTGGCTGGTGAAGACCTGCCGAAGGGCGGGGTTGTCGGTGCCCCACCCCAGACGGGCCAGCTCGACCTGGAGGTCGTGACGGCCTCGCTCGTCCTCGGTGGTTGCGCGTGGAAGCCGGCCCTGGGCATAGCCGCCGTACAGCACCAGCTTGGTGACCCGTTCCGGGTGACGCGCCGCGTAGACCACCGCAACCGGGGCACCCTGGGAGATCCCGAGCAGGGGGAACGTGTCAAGGCCCACGGCGTCCACCACAGCCTCCAGATCTGTCACCCAGCTCTCGAACGTGACCTTGTCGACCTCCGAGTCCGACAAGCCACAGCCTCGCTCGTCGTACCGGACCAGACGGTGGTGACGTGACAGCTCCACGAGCCAATGCCTCCACACGTCACTCCGCCAGTCGTGGTCAACGTGAGTCAGCCAGTTCGCGGCCTTCACCAAGGGGGGCCCTTGGCCAGAGCAGGCGTAGGCGAGTGTCACGCCGTCCTCGGTCCGGCAGAACCGGATCTCCTGCTCCATCCGCCCTTCGTCCGCGAGCGACATGCCACCGGTGCTGCGTAGCGCCTTGGTCAGGTCTCGGTTCATGCGCACAGCCTCAGGACCGGGCCCGACACCGAGCTCTCGCTGGAGAGCGTGATCCATGCGCTCGTACTGGAGAAGCGCCCCCCGATAGTCCCCGCTTCGCGCCAGGTCGGACATGATCGCGAGGTGCGCCTCCTCGTTCAGCGGGTCGGCGTCCAGGATTGCCTGCCAACGGTGGGCCTGGCGCATCAGCTGATGCCGCTGGACAGACACTCGGTCGCGAACCTCATGTGCCCAGTCGGCGTAGACATCACCTGGCAGAGGGTCGCCGGCAAAGGCCTCGAGAACTGCCTCGGCAGCTTCCCTGCTTCCGACCTTCAGTGCCGTGGCCGCTGCCGCCTCGAAGGCCGGCAGGTCGACGCTGACCTCGTGGCCCGGCAACAGGGAGATCAGGCCGCCCCGCAGCACGATCGTCTCGGGAAGGCCCACAGCGCGACGTGCGTAGTACGCGGCTTTGTGCAGTCGTGGCGCGGCCTCGTCGAGATCGAGAGCTGGCCAGAGCAGGTCGATCACCTGCTCCCGATGGCGCTGGCGCCCCTCGCTCAAGGACAGCACCTTCACCAAGGACACGGCATCCTTGCGTGACCAGGCTGTCTCGGGGACCGTGCGGGCGCCGATGCGCATGCGGAACGGTCCGAGCAAGACAATCTCGACACGCATGGCCGCTCCTCTCCCTCCATTATGGGGAACGGGGCAGCTAGCTGGCTCGGCGCGATCAGTCCTCCTCGCGGCAGAGGCAGAACGGGTGGCCGACCGGGTCGAAGAGCACTCGGACGTTCTCCCGCGGTTGGTGCGTCGCCATCGTCGCTCCGAGCGTGAGTGCCTCAGCGACGGCGGAGTCGAGGTCGCCGACCTGGAAGTCGAAGTGCATCATCGGACGCTGTTCCCCGTCGACCGGCGGCCAGACCGGCGCCTGGTAGTCGGTCGCCTGCTGGAACACGATGAAGATGGACCCCTGGGGCGCGGCGAGGATCGCGGTGCCCGGTTCCTCGTGACCGACGGGCCAACCGAGCAGCTCTGCATAGAAGTTCGCCAGGGCGCTGGGGTCCGGCGCTTCGATAGCGGTTCCCCACCACATGCCATCAGTGCGCGAGCGCATGCTTGCACCCTGTCGCGGGGGCCCAGCCGTGTCCAGGGGGTTGTCGCGCATGCCGCAAGTTGCTGGAGCGGAGCGCGGTCGTAATGCGCGTTCACCGGGTTGTCCACGCTGATCCGCGCGTATGTGTCCGCCAACCGTCGGTAGACATCTCGCATGCTCATCCCCGAAACGTACCGGTCGTTTTGCACTGAGCCTCTTCGCGGCGAGTGTGCCCGCTTCCCGGCTCAGCCGTGAGCGACAGGGGAGGCGCGCAGCCCTTGGTCGAGCTCCGCGAGCGCCCGGGTGAGGTCCACGGTCGGGACCCAGCCCCACCTGTGGGCGCGTCCGGCCAGGATGCGTCCGGTCCACGCGGGACCGTCGTCCCAGGCCGGCTCGAGGCCGAGCGCCCCGGTGACCGTCTCGTAGTAGTCGCGGGCCGTGGCCGGGCCGGCTGCGACGTTGACGACGGTGCACGCGCCCACGACCGGTCCGCGCTCGGGGTGGGTCGATGTCTGCACCCGGCCGGAGGCCACGTCCGCGGCGAGGGCAGCGAGGTCGTCGACGTGGACCCACGCGAAGCTCTTCTCGGGGACGGCGTGGCGAGCCGTGTCGTCGTCGCGGATCGAGGCCGGTCGGACGGAGTTCCAGATGGAGCTCTTGCCGGGTCCGAGGATGGCCGGCGGACGGAGGATGACGCGGGTGATCCCGTCGACCTCGGCCAGGGCGGCGTCGGTGTCGCGCTTGGTGACGGCGTAGGCGTCGGCGTGGTCGGCGACCAGCGGGGACGCCTCATCGACGTCACCGGCGCCTGGAGAGCGGTCGTAGACGGCCGCCGTGGAGATGTGGACCAGGCGCACGACTCCCGCGTCTCGGGCCGCCCGGGCGAGGACGGGCGTGCCCTCGACCGCGATCCGGTGCTGGGTCTCGCGGTCCGTCCCCATCGGGTGGACGGTCGTGACGACGGCGCTCGCGCCCTCGACGACGGCAGCCGCGAGGTCTGGGTCGTAGAAGTCACCGACCCACTCCTCGACGCCCGCGAGCGCCGGGGCAGTGCCGAGACGTCGTACGAGCGCACGCACGGTCGCGCCCCGTTCGACGAGCGCCGCGCAGGTGCGGGAGCCGACGAGGCCGTTCGCTCCGGTGACCACGACGACCAGGGACGGGGAAGCGCTCGACTCACTCATGCCGCCACCCTGGCACGGGCACCCACACGCCGCGTCGAGCCGGGACGATGAGCCTGCCCCTCGGCGCTTCCCCGAGGGGCAGCGGTGCCGCCAGAGCGCAAGGTGTAGTAGGACGGGCTCATGAGGGAGGTCAGCCACCATCGGCCCGCGGGGCTCCACGTCGCTCTACGGGCGGTGACGCTCACGATGGCCGCGTGCCTCCTGGTGTCCTGCAGCACCCAGGCGACCCCGGACCACCAGGCCCGGTCGGGTCGCGCGGCGAGCGTGTCCCCGACGCCCCCCGGGGAAGCCGCCCGCCGATCCGCGTCTCCAGCTCCGCCGTCCCGACCCGAAGAAGCCCCCGGGCGGCTGCCCTCGGTGCCGGTGGCTGACAACGCGCTCGCGCTCGCCCGCCAGCTCGAGCTGGCCGCAGCGACGTTGCGGGACCGGGATGCCGCCGCCGACGACGTGCGGCGAGCGGGGGAGTTCCAGCAGCTCGCCGTGCGCACTCTCGCCACCGCATCAGACGCGTTTCGCCGGAAGGTGACGAGCCGCCTGCATCCGCAGACGGCGGTGGTCGTCCGGGGCGCCGTCAGGGCGGCTGTTCTGCTCCACACGATGACGAGCCCGCAGCGCAGGCTTCCGCGCTGGCGCATCGTCGCTCCGCCTCCGGCGAGGGAGCTGCTCGGTTACTACCGGGTGGCGCAACGGCGTACCGGCGTGCCCTGGACCTACCTGGCGGCAATCCATCTGGTCGAGACGCGCATGGGCCGCATTCGGGGCGCAAGCACCGCCGGGGCGCGCGGCCCCATGCAGTTCCTCCCCTCGACCTGGGACTTGTACGGCGCCGGTGGCGACATCGACGACCCACGAGATGCGATCCTCGCCGCCGCCCGCCTCTTGAGGGCCAACGGTGCGCCTGGTGACATGGGTGAGGCCCTGCGGCACTACAACAGGTCCACCAGCTACGTGCGTGCGGTGAGCGAGTACGCCCGCACGATGGCGCGATCGAGATCCGCCTATCGCGGCTACTGGCACTGGCGCGTGTTGTACCGCCATGCACGCGGCACCTACGTGCTGCCGGTGGGTTACCCGGCGGTGCGCCCCGTGTTGATCCGGGGCTAGACAAGACCGAAGCGTCACGCGGTCCCTCTTCGGAACTGCGGCGCCGCGCCACATCCTGGAGGCGCCGTCGCTGCGCATTGACACGACCGGCGGAGCCCGTCGAGGGTGAGAGTCATGATCCGCCTTCTGAGTGACATGCCGGCTGGCGTCCTCGGGCTCGAGGCAGTCGATGACGTGGAGAAAGAGGACTACAAGAACGTCATCGTGCCCGCGGTCAACGAAGCCATCGCCCAGCACGGCAAGGTCCGCCTTGTCTATGTCCTCGGGCCGGAGTTCGACGACTACGAGGGCGGGGCAGTCTGGGAGGACCTGAAGCTCGGTGCGCGTCACCCGGCGTCGTTCGAGCGGGTGGCGATCGTGACCGATGCGCGTTGGGTCGGCCCGGCCGTCAAGATCTTCAGCGTCCTGTGGCCCGGACAGGCACGCGCGTTCCCACTCTCTGAGCTCGAGTCCGCAAAGCGATGGGCGGCTGAGGACGGCAGCTGACACCAGGTGTGCGGGGCAGGCGATCGCGCTGAAAATCAAGAGACGCCCCGCAGTGCCCTGCCGGGCCCGCGTCTGCTCAGCGCCTCGTCCCGATCGGGCCGATGGACGGCGCGGTTCCTGCCTTCGGACCTATCGCAACCGCGAGGGATCGATCGCCGCGGTGACGGCTGCGGTGTACGCCTTGTAGCCGTCGGTGTCGGGGTGGAAGGCACCCGCGTCGAACGGGCCGAGGAGCCACGCATCCGGTGCGTTCACCCCGTGCCCCGAGAACCGCTTGGTGACGTCCACGAACTGGAAGCCGTGCTCGGCGGCCGCCTCAGCGAGGACTTCGTTGAGACGGTCGGCCCCGTCGTTGAGGGCCTCCTGCTCGGAGGACGACGCGGCGAGGAAGGGGCCGGACGCGGGTGAGAAGAGCCGCGGGTAGCCGGTGACGACCACGTGCGCTGCTGGGGCTCTCGCCGACACCTGCGAGTAGACCGAGTCGAGGAGACCCGGCAGGACGGTCGTGACCCTGCCGCTCGTGACGGCGAGCCCGTCGGCGCACTGCGTGTCAGTGCCGCCCAGGCAGGCGACCACCGCCGACGACCAGCGGATGTCGTTGCCGCCGACGCTGATCGTCACCAGGTCGGTGTTCGCGTCCAGGGCTTTCAGCTGCCCGCCCGCCACCAGGGACGTGGTCGTGGCGCCCGCACAGGCGACGAAGTCATCGAGATCGATCTGCATCCGGCCGTCGAGCTGCACGGCGTATGCGGACTGGGAGCGGCCGCACGCCTCGTAGGGAGGAACGCCGTATCCGGAGGCGTAGGAGTCACCGAGCGCGTCGTACGCGACGGCCTGCCGCGGCGCGGCCGAGGCGGTGGTGACCCCGAGGATGACGGGGAAGGCGAGGGCCAGAGCAGCGAGGGCGGACCACACTGTCCGCGAGGGACTGATCATCACGTGAACCTAGCCCTACCGGGGGACCCCTGCCCAGACAGCCACGCCCAGCGCGAACGTCCGGATCTTCGCACTGCCGGGGACCGAGCTGATGAGTCCCGAACACTGACGCAGTCGTTCGGAGGTCGCCCGCGGTAACGCCTGTCATCGGGGGAGGACTACCCCAGATGAACCACGATCACAGCACTGGAGCGGCGCGCTGGCCCGCGCACCTGAACCCCGGAGCGTTGCGCTGGGCTCGTGCCAGCACCCACTACGACGAAACCATCGCTTTCTACCGCGACCTCGTCGGACTCCCCGTCATCGATGTCTTCACGTCCAGCTTCGGAGAGGACGGGACCATCTTCGGGCTGCCCGACACCACGGTCCAGATGGAGATCGTCCGCGCCCACGTCGACAGCGACAGCGCGAGCGGTGTGGACCAGCTCGTCCTCTACCTGGAGGACGAGGCGGCGGTAGCGGCAGGGACGGCAGGGTTGAGCCGGGGCGGAAACGCACCGGAACGTGCCCCGCACCCGTACTGGGCGGCCAACGGAGCGGTTGTCCACCGCGACCCGGACGGGCGCGGCGTCGTGTTCGCCCCCTGGGTGTACGGACGCGCTGCCGACCCCGTCGAAACCGCCGAGCACCCCAGCCGTCGTGGTTCACACGCCGGTGCGGAGCTGTCGGTGCGAGTCGCCCGGTACGACGGCGACCGGGCTGCCCTGCGGGCCCTGTTCGAGGAGGCCGAGGACTCGACGGCGCAGCTCGACGCCTACATCGACGCCGGGGTTGTCCTCGCGGCCTGGTCCGGCAACGACCTCGTCGGCCACCTGCAGCTCGTGCCGACGGTCGCCTCCGGTGAGGTGGAGCTGAAGAACATGGCGGTCGGTCCGGAGCTCCGGGGCAGGGGCATCGGCCGGACCCTTGTCGACGCCGCCATCCTCCGCAGCCGCGCGGATGGTGCGACGCGGATGGTCGTCGCGACCGCAGCCGCCGACACCGGGAACCTGCGCTTCTACCAACGCTGTGGCTTCCGGTTCAGCGCCGTCGAGCTCGACGCGTTCACACCTGAAACGGGCTACCCGGATGACCTGGACATCGACGGCATCCCCCTGCGCGACCGTGTCTGGCTCGCACTGGAGCTCTGAGGCGGTTCAGAACCCTTGCACCAGGTGCGAGGCTGTCAACCATGACCTCTGGAAGCGAGCAGGTGGACGTCGTCGTCGTCGGGCTCGGCCCGGGTGGGGAGTCGGTGGCGACCCAGCTCGCGCAGGCCGGCCTGTCGGTCCTCGGCGTGGACCGGCGGCTGGTCGGGGGCGAGTGCCCCTACTACGGCTGCATCCCCAGCAAGATGATGATCCGCGCCTCCGACGTGCTCGCCGAGGGCCGCCGCATCCCCGACCTCGCCGGGCAGAGCACGGTCAGCCCGGACTGGACACCGGTGCACGCGCGGATCCGCGACGAGGCGACGACCGACTGGGACGACCAGGTCGCGGTGGACCGGCTGGAAAACGCCGGCGTGACGTTCGTGCGCGGTGCGGCGGCCCTCACCGGGCCGCGCACCGTCACGGTGGACGGCGCGACGTACACCGCCTCGAAAGGCGTCGTGCTGAACACCGGCACCGAGCCCTCCGCGCCGCCCATCGACGGGCTCGCGGACACGCCGTACTGGACCAACCGCGACGCCTGCCGGCTCGCGGAACTGCCGGGCTCGCTGGTCGTCATCGGCGGCGGTGCGATCGGCGCCGAGATGGCGCAGGCGTTCTCCCGCTTCGGGGTGCGGGTCACCGTGCTCGAGGTGGCGGACCGGATCCTGGCGCCGGAGGAGCCGGAGGCCAGCCAGCTGGTCGCCGACGTGTTCGGCCGTGAGGGCATCCAGGTGCTCGCGGGCGCGACGATCGGCTCGGTGGCGTACGCCGACGGGCAGTTCAGCATCGAGGTCGAGGGCCAGACCCTGCACGCCGACAAGCTCCTGGTCGCCGCGGGGCGCCGGCCCAACGTCGCCGACCTCGGCCTCGAGAGCGTCGGGCTGGACCCGTCGGCGCGGGCCCTCGACGTCGACCCGCGGATGCGCGCCGCGGACGGGCTGTGGGCCATCGGCGACATCACCGGCAAGGGCGCGTTCACCCACATGTCGATGTACCAGGCAGCGGTCGCGGTCCGCGACATCCTCGGCCAGGACGGCCCCGAGGCGAGCTACCACGCGGTCCCGCACGTGACGTTCACAGACCCGGAGGTCGGCTCGGTGGGGATGACCGAGCAGGCGGCCCGCGACGCCGGGCTGAACGTCCGGGTCGGTACGACGGACCTCGCCTCGTCCACCCGCGGCTGGATCGCCCGGGGCGAGGGGCTCGTCAAGCTGGTCGAGGACGCCGACCGTGGCGTGCTCGTCGGCGCCACGGCGGTCGGGCCCAGCGGCGGAGAGGTGCTCGCCATGCTGGTCACCGCGGTGCACGCCGAGGTGCCCACCGCCACCCTGCGGTCGATGATCTACGCCTACCCGACGTTCCACCGCGCGGTCGAGGACGCCCTCTCCCGGCTCGCGTAGCCGGGCTCTCCGGCGCTTCCCGGGCAAGCGCTTCGCCGGAGAAAAGGTCCATCGCGGGATCGTTCGGGACTTTCGGCAGTGGGCGCGCCGGTCCTTTACCCGAGAGGGTCCTCGTGGGCAGGATGACCTCGAGGACGGGGAGAGGACGATGAGCAGCACCACCAGGACGCACGCCGGACGGCACGGGACCGAACGAGGTGCCGGCCGGTCTCCCGGACTGATGCTCTTCATGGCCACGCTCGGGTTCGCGCTCAACTTCTGGGCCTGGGCGCTGCTCAGCCCGCTGGGGCCACTGTTCCGGGAGCAGGGAACGCTCGGGACGCTGTCGGAGTCCGACGTGGCGCTGCTGGTGGCCGTGCCGGTGATCGTCGGCTCGCTGGGACGGATCGTGGTCGGCGCGCTCACCGACCGGTACGGCGGTCGGGTGATGTTCCCGCTGGTCTCCGGCCTGACGATCGTCCCGATCCTGTTCATCGCGTTCTTCGCGCAGACGTCGTACGTCCTGCTGCTGGTCGGTGGGTTCTTCCTGGGCATCGCCGGCACGGCCTTCGCGGTCGGGGTGCCGTTCGTGAACGCGTGGTTCCCGCCCGAGCGCCGGGGGCTGGCGGTCGGTGTCTTCGGTGCCGGCATGGGCGGCACCGCGATCAGCGCGCTGACCACCGTCAAGCTCTACACCAACGTCGGGGACAAGGCGCCGTTCCTGATCACCGCCGGCGCGCTCGCGGTGTACGCCGTCGCCGCCTGGCTGGTGCTGCGCGACGCACCCGGCCGGACCGTGCCCACCACCTCGCTGCTCACCCGGCTGTCTGCGAACGCGCGGCTCCCGATCACCTGGCAGGCCTGCATCCTCTACGCCGTCGCCTTCGGCGGGTACGTCGCGTTCTCGGTGTACCTCCCGGCCTACCTCAAGACCGCCTACGACCTGACCCCCGCCGACGCCGCCAACCGGATGGCCGGGTTCGTCGTGGTCGCCGTGCTGATGCGACCGGTCGGCGGCTGGCTCTCGGACCGGTTCGGCCCGATCCCGGTGCTGGCGGTCGGCTACGCCGTCGTGGCGGTCGGAGCCGGCGTCGCGTCCACCACCCCGCTGCTCGAGCACATCGGCACCGCCGCGTTCCTGGCGATGGCGGCCGCCCTCGGCTCCGGCAGCGGTGCGACGTTCGCGCTCGTCGCCCGGGTGACCGAGCCGGCGCGCGTCGGCGGCGTCACCGGTCTGGTCGGCGCGGCCGGCGGCCTGGGCGGCTTCGTGCCGCCGCTGGTGATGGGCTACATCTACGGCCGGACCGACTCCTACGGCCTCGGCCTGGTGCTGCTCTCGGTGACCGCCGCGCTGACGCTGGTGCTCACCCTGACCGTCATACGACGGACCGCGGCCCGGAGCGCAGCAGCCGTCACCTGACTCTCGGCCGGCCGCAGCGGCAGAGACGACCCCAGTCCCCGACAGTGAGGAACACCGCGTGAGCAACGACGTCCGGCCCCAAGGTCATCACGGGGAGCACCGCGGCGAGCGCGGCACAGGCTCCGGACTCGACGGCGGACTGAGTGAGGCCCTGGTGCGCAGCCGGCGGTTCTTCACCCGGGGCGAGGTCTCCGACGACCTGCGCACCCTGCACCGGACCGGCGGGCGGCAGGCCGACGACTTCTACCGGGACCGGTGGAGCCACGACAAGGTGGTGCGGTCCACGCACGGGGTGAACTGCACCGGCTCCTGCTCGTGGAAGGTCTACGTCAAGGACGGCATCATCACCTGGGAGACCCAGCAGACCGACTACCCGTCGGTCGGCCCGGACAGCCCGGAGTACGAGCCTCGCGGCTGCCCGCGCGGCGCGGCGTTCTCCTGGTACACCTACTCGCCGACCCGGGTCCGCTACCCCTACGTCCGGGGCGTGCTGCTGCAGATGTACCGCGAGGGCAAGAAGCAGCACGACGGCGACCCGGTGAAGGCCTGGGCGCACGTCGTGGACAACCCGTTGCGTGCGCAGGCCTACAAGTCCGCGCGCGGCAAGGGCGGCCTGGTCCGGGCGAGCTGGGAGGAGGCGACCGAGATGGTCGCCGCGGCCCACGTGCACACGATCAAGAAGTGGGGCCCCGACCGGGTCGCCGGCTTCTCGCCGATCCCGGCGATGTCGATGGTCTCGCACGCCTCGGGAGCCCGGTTCGTCAACCTGCTCGGCGGATCGATGCTGAGCTTCTACGACTGGTACGCCGACCTGCCGGTGGCCTCCCCGCAGGTCTTCGGCGACCAGACCGACGTCCCGGAGTCCGGTGACTGGTGGAACGCCGGCTACCTGGTCATGTGGGGCTCGAACCTGCCGGTCACCCGCACCCCGGACGCGCACTGGATGACCGAGGCTCGCTACCGGGGCCAGAAGGTCGTCGCCGTCTCCCCGGACTACGCCGACAACGTGAAGTTCGCCGACGAGTGGCTGCCGGCCCGCCCGGGCACCGACGCCGCGCTCGCGATGGCCATGGGCCACGTGGTGCTCAAGGAGTTCTTCGTCGACCGGCAGACGCCGTACTTCGCCGACTACGTGAAGCGGTACACCGACCTGCCCTACCTGGTGAAGCTCGACGAGGTCCCGACAGGCTCGACCAGCCGTGCCGTCTACCAGGCCGGCAAGTTCCTGACCGCCGCCGACCTGCCGGCCCACGAGCACGAGGAGAACGCCGCCTTCAAGACGGTGCTCGTCGACGCCCGCTCCGACGAGCCGGTGGTCCCGCACGGGTCGCTCGGGCACCGCTACGGCGAGAGCGGCGTCGGGCGCTGGAACCTCGAGCTCGGGGACGTCGACCCCAAGCTCTCCCTGCTCGACACCGCAGCGGACTCGGTCCTGGTCCGGCTGCCCCGCTTCGACACCCCGGACGGCGCCGCCGGCGACCTGCCCCGTGGCGTGCCCGTGCGCCGGATCGGGGGACACCTGGTCACCACCGTGTTCGACCTTTTGCTCGCGCAGTACGGCGTCGGGCGGGACGGCCTGCCGGGGGAGTGGGCCACGTCGTACGACGACGCGTCGGCGCCGTACACGCCCGCCTGGCAGGAGGGGATCACCGGTGTCCCGGCGTCGGCCGCCGCACGCATCGGTCGAGAGTTCGCGCAGAACGCCGAGGACTCGCACGGGCGCTCGATGATCGTGATGGGGGCCGGCACCAACCACTGGTTCCACTCCGACACGATCTACCGCTCGTTCCTGACACTGACCACCCTCACCGGCTGTCAGGGCGTCAACGGGGGCGGCTGGGCGCACTACGTGGGCCAGGAGAAGGTGCGGCCGGTCACCGGCTACACCCAGGTCGCGAACGCCCTGGACTGGAACCGCCCACCGCGCAACATGATCCAGACGGCCTACTGGTACCTCCACACCGACCAGTTCCGCTACGACCACTTCGGGGCCGACACCCTCGCGGCGACCACCGGCAGCGGGCAGCTGGCCGGCAAGAGCACCGCCGACGTGATCGCGCAGAGCGCCCGGATGGGGTGGATGCCGTCCTACCCGACGTTCGACCGCAACCCGCTCGACCTGTGCGACGAGGCGGCCGCCGCCGGGAAGCCGGTGGCGGAGCACGTCGTCGAGCAGCTGCGGTCGGGCGAGCTCGGGTTCGCCGGCGAGGACCCGGACGCCCCCGAGAACTTCCCGCGGATCCTGTCGATCTGGCGCGCGAACCTGCTCGGCTCCTCGGGCAAGGGCAACGAGTACTTCCTCAAGCACCTGCTGGGCACGGACTCGTCGCTGCGCGCCACCGAGGCGCCCGAGGGCAGCCGCCCGCGCGACGTGAAGTGGCACGACCAGGCGCCCGAGGGGAAGCTCGACCTGCTGATGACCATCGACTTCCGGCAGACCAGCACGACGATCTTCTCCGACGTGGTGCTGCCGGCGGCGACCTGGTACGAGAAGCACGACCTCAGCACCACCGACATGCACCCGTTCGTGCACTCGTTCAACCCGGCGATCGCACCGCCGTGGCAGACCCGGACCGACTGGGACGCCTGGCAGACGATCGCGGCCAGGTTCAGCGAGCTGGCCGCGGAGCACCTGGGCGTACGCCGTGACGTCGTCGCCGTGCCCCTGATGCACGACACCCCCGACGCGATGGCGAACCCGCACGGCGTGGTGCGGGACTGGAAGGCGGGGGAGTGCGACCCCGTGCCGGGCGTGACGATGCCGAAGCTGGTCGAGGTCGAGCGCGACTACGGGGCGGTCGCGGAGAAGATGAACGCGCTCGGTCCGCTGATGGACACCCTCGGCGCCACCACCAAGGGCGTCACCTTCGAGCTGGGCAAGCAGGTCGACTACCTGCGGCACAAGAACGGCGTGGTCCGGGGCGGCGTCGCCGACGGGCGTCCGTTGCTGCAGCGCGACGTGCACGTGTGCGAGGCGATCCTCGCGCTGTCCGGCACCACGAACGGCGCCCTGGCCACCCAGGGGTTCAAGACGCTGGAGCGGCGGACCGGGACCAGGCTCGCCGACCTCGCCGAGGAGCACGAGGGCAAGCAGATCACCTTCGCCGACACCCAGGGCCCGCCGGTCCCGGTGATCACCTCACCGGAGTGGTCCGGCTCCGAGTCGGGCGGCCGGCGCTACTCGCCGTTCACGATCAACGTCGAGCGGCTCAAGCCCTGGCACACGCTCACCGGCCGGATGCACTTCTACCTCGACCACGACTGGATGACCGAGCTCGGCGAGGGGCTCCCGGTCTACCGGCCGCCGCTGAACATGGCCGCCCTGTTCGCCGAGCCGACGGTGGGCAACGTCTCCGACGGGTCCGGGGGCGGCACCGACGTCGCCGGGCTCACCGTTCGCTACCTCACCCCGCACAGCAAGTGGTCCATCCACTCGGAGTACCAGGACAACCTGTTCATGCTCTCGCTCTCGCGCGGCGGGCAGAACATCTGGATGAGCGACAAGGACGCCGCGAAGGTCGGGATCGCGGACAACGACTGGATCGAGGCGGTCAACCGCAACGGCGTGGTGGTGGCCCGCGCGGTCGTCTCGCACCGGATGCCCGAGGGGACGGTGTACATGTACCACGCGCAGGACCGGTTGATCGACGTACCGCTGGCCGAGACCTCCGGGAAGCGGGGCGGCATCCACAACTCGCTGACCCGGCTGCTGGTCAAACCCAGCCACCTGATCGGGGGCTACGCCCAGCTGTCCTTCGCGTTCAACTACCTGGGGCCCACCGGCAACCAGCGCGACGAGGTCACGGTCATCCGCAAGCGCTCGCAGGACGTGGAGTACTGACATGAGGGTCATGGCTCAGATGGCGATGGTGATGAACCTCGACAAGTGCATCGGGTGCCACACCTGCTCGGTGACCTGCAAGCAGGCGTGGACCAACCGGACGGGCACGGAGTACGTCTGGTTCAACAACGTGGAGACCCGGCCCGGGCTCGGCTACCCGAGGACCTACGAGGACCAGGAGCGGTGGAAGGGCGGCTGGCAGCTCACCGGTCGCGGCCGGCTCACCCTCAAGAGCGGCAACCGCTTCAAGAAGCTCGCCACGATCTTCTCCAACCCCAAGCTGCCCTCGATCGAGGAGTACTACGAGCCCTGGACCTACGACTACTCCACGCTCACCGACGCGCCCGCCCAGCAGCACACACCCGTGGCTCGGCCCCGGTCGCTGATCTCGGGCAAGGAGATGAAGGTGGAGTGGTCGGCGAACTGGGACGACGACCTCGGCGGCTCCACCGCCACCGCCCATCGCGACCCGATGCTGGCGAAGATCGCGGACAAGGTGAAGTTCGAGTTCGAGCAGACCTTCATGTTCTACCTGCCGCGGATCTGCGAGCACTGCCTGAACCCCTCCTGTGCCGCGTCGTGTCCCAGCGGGGCGATCTACAAGCGCGAGGAGGACGGCATCGTGCTGGTCGACCAGGACCGGTGCCGCGGCTGGCGGATGTGCGTCTCGGGCTGCCCCTACAAGAAGGTCTACTTCAACCACCGCACCGGCAAGGCCGAGAAGTGCACGTTCTGCTTCCCGCGGATCGAGGTCGGGCTGCCCACGGTCTGCTCGGAGACCTGCGTGGGGAGGCTGCGCTACATCGGTCTGGTGCTCTACGACGCAGACCGGGTGCTCGAGGCGGCCTCGGTCCCCGACGAGCACGACCTCTACGAGGCGCAGCGCTCGGTGTTCCTGGACCCGCACGACCCCGACGTGGTCCGGGAGGCCGAGCGGGCCGGCATCCCCCGGGACTGGGTCGACGCCGCGCAGCGGTCCCCGGTCTGGGCGCTGATCAGTCGCTACAAGGTCGCGCTGCCGCTGCACCCGGAGTACCGCACGATGCCGATGGTCTGGTACATCCCGCCGCTCTCGCCGGTCGTCGACGTGGTCAAGGACACCGGCTTCGACGCGGAGGACGCCGGCAACCTTTTCGCCGCGATCGACGCGCTCCGGATCCCGGTGGAGTACCTCGCCGAGCTGTTCACTGCCGGTGACGTCGCACCCGTCGACCGCACGCTGAAGAAGCTTGCCGCGATGCGGTCCTACATGCGCGACCTCAACCTGGGCCGCGAGCCGAACGGTGCGATCCCCGAGGCCGTGGGGATGAGCGAGGAGGAGATGTACGACATGTACCGCCTCCTCGCGATCGCGAAGTACGACGAGCGCTACGTCATCCCGCCCGCGCACGCCGAGCAGGCGCACGCCCTCGAGGAGCTGGCCACCGAGTGCGCGCTGGACTACGAGGGCGGCCCAGGCATGGGCGGCTCCGGGCCGTTCGGGGAGGGCTCCGGGACACCGACGCCGATCGCGGTCGAGAACTTCGCGATGCTCCAGGACCGGCAGACCGCCGACTCGCTCGCCGGCCCGGAGAAGAAGACCTCGCGGGTGAACCTGCTCAACTGGGACGGCAAGGGCGCGCCACCCGGGTTGTTCCCGCCGAAGTCCGACGGGCCCGACGCATGAGCCGCCGGCACCCGAGGCCGACGCTGCCGCCGGAGCAGCTGACCGTGGTGTGGCAGTCGGCGTCGCTGCTGCTGGACTACCCCGACGAGACCCTGCTCGGGCAGCTGGAGATGATCCGGTCCGCGTCGCACGCGCTGCCCAGCGCCCTCGGCGAGCCGCTGCGCGAGGTCGTCGTACACCTGGGGTCCACGCCGCTGCCGGAGCTGCAGGCCGACTACGTGGCCACCTTCGACACCCGCCGTCGGTGCAACCTCTACCTGACCTACTTCGCGCACGGCGACACCCGCAAGCGCGGCCTGGCGCTGCTGCGGTTCAAGCAGACCTACCTGCGCTCGGGCTACCTGCTCGACGACAGCGAGCTGCCCGACCACCTGTGCGTGGTGCTGGAGTACGCCGCCACCGTCGACCAGCAGCTGGGCCGGGGGCTGATGCTGGACCACCGGGCGGGCCTCGAGCTGCTGCGTCTCTCGCTGCGGGACGCGCGGTCGCCGTGGGCGCCGGTCGTGGATGCGGTGACGGCCACCCTGCCGCCGCTGCGCGGGGACGAGCGGGACGCCGTACGCCGCCTCGCCGCGGAGGGGCCGCCGGAGGAGGAGGTCGGCCTCGCGCCGTTCGCCACCCCGGAGTTCAGCCCCGGCGCCACCCCCGCCCGAGCGGGTGGGGCCGAGCCGTTGCCGACGCCGACGTTCCCGGGGGTGCGCTCGTGAACGAGCTCCTGTTCGTGGTCTTCCCGTACATCTGCCTGACGGTCTTCGTCGTCGGGCACGTGTGGCGCTACCGCTACGACAAGTTCGGGTGGACCACGCGCTCGTCCCAGCTCTACGAGAACCGGCTGCTGCGGATCGGCAGCCCGCTGTTCCACTTCGGCATCATCGGCGTCTTCTTCGGGCACGTGATCGGGCTCGGGGTGCCGCAGTCGTGGACCGAGGCCGTCGGCATCTCCGAGGGGCTCTACCACTTCCTGGCCGTCTCGGTGGGCGCCCTGGCCGGGGTGGCCACCGTCGTCGGGATGGCGATCCTCATCTACCGCCGCCGCACCACCGGACCGGTGTTCTCCGCGACCACCCGGATGGACAAGGTGATGTACCTCTTCCTCGGCACGGTCATCCTGCTGGGCCTGTTCAACACGGTGGTGGCGAACATCGCCGGGGACTACGACTACCGCGAGGGCGTCTCGGTCTGGTTCCGCGGGATCTTCCGCTTCGACCTGCACCCCGACCTGATGGGAGAGGCGCCGCTGGGCTTCCAGCTGCACGGCCTGGTCGCGATGGCGCTGTTCGCGCTGTGGCCGTTCACCCGGCTGGTGCACGTGTTCAGCGCGCCGCTGGGCTACCTCACCCGGCCGTACGTCGTCTACCGCAGCCGCGACGACCAGCAGCTCGGCAGCCACGCGCCACGCCGTGGCTGGGAGCGCCTCAACCGGTAGGCGTCAGGAGCGTGTGGGTCCAGAGGTCCGCGACCAGGGCGGCGTACTGCTGCGAGGTGCGCCCGCGGCTGGTCACCAGCAGGTAGAACTCCGGGCTGTTCGTCGACCACACCAGGTCGGCGACGTCGTCGTCGGTGAGGTCCGGGCGCAGCTCGCCGGTCTCGCGCAGGTCGCGGGCGAACAGCTGCATATGCGCCGCGCGTCGCTCCGGCCAGACCGACGGCTGCCTCGGCATGTCCCTGGTCACCCAGCCGCCCGGTACGGCGACCCCGCTGCACCGGCACACCCGGGAGGCGGAGGCGCTCATCGTGCTCGAGGGACGGATCACCTACCGCGCCGGGGACCAGGTGCACGAGCTCACCGACGGTGCGTTCCTCTACCTGCCGCAGGACCTGCCGCACGCGTTCCGGGTGCGCGGCGAGCGCCCTGCCCGGTTCCTGGCGCTGACCGTCCCGGGCGGTCTCATGGGGCTCTACGACGAGGTGGGCGTCCCGGCCGCGGAGATGCGGCTGCCCGGCGAGGACGGACTGGCGATGCCCGAGGAGATCGCCTGCTTGAACGAGGTCGGCCCGCGCTACGGGCTGCAGGTCGTGGGTCCGCCGATCCCCGAGTGACACCCGGCTCACCCGCCCGCGTGTCTTCCCGTCTGCCTTCCTGCCGACTTCCCGCAGGGGACGTCTCACCACGGCCTGCTCGCTTCGCCGACGGCCGACGGGGCTGGTACGGTGACCACCGATCGACATCCTTTAACGAGCCGTCCTGTGAGGCGGAGAAGGAGGTTCGGCTGCTCGTGCCTGCCCAGTCAGCAGCATCAGCCAGCTCTGCCGCGGAGCCCGCTCCGCCCGGACGCACCGTCCTCGACCCGCGCGACATCTCCCGCGCGCTCACCCGCATCGCGCACGAGATCCTCGAGCGCAACAAGGGCGCCTCGAACCTGGTCCTGCTCGGCATCCCCACCCGCGGCGTCCCGCTGGCCCAGCGCATCGCCGCCAAGATCGCCGCCGTCGAAGGCGTGGACGTCCCGGTCGGCTCGCTCGACGTCACGATGTACCGCGACGACCTGCGGATGCGGCCCGCTCGCACCCTGCTGCCCACCGAGATCCCGCACGGCGGGATCGACGGCAAGGTCGTGGTGCTCGTCGACGACGTGCTGTTCTCCGGCCGCACCATCCGGGCCGCCCTCGACGCGATGAACGACGTCGGCCGCCCGCAGGCGGTGCGCCTCGCGGTGCTCGTCGACCGCGGCCACCGCGAGCTGCCGATCCGCGCCGACTTCGTCGGCAAGAACCTGCCCACCTCGCTGGTCGAGTCGGTGCGCGTGCGGCTCGCCGAGTTCGACGGCGAGGACACGGTGACGATCTCCGGCACGCCGGGAGCGCCGCTCGCCGACGAGCCCACCGATGCCGAGGAGGCCCGATGAAGCGCCACCTGCTGAGCGCGGGCGACCTGACCCGCGCGGACGCCGAGCTGGTCCTGGAGACGGCCGAGGAGATGCGCTCGCTGGCGGACCGGCCGATCAAGAAGCTGCCCGCCCTGCGCGGACGCACGGTCGTCAACCTGTTCTTCGAGGACAGCACCCGGACCCGGATCTCCTTCGAGGCCGCCGCCAAGCGGCTCTCGGCCGACGTCATCAACTTCTCCGCGAAGGGCTCGAGCCTCAGCAAGGGCGAGAGCCTCAAGGACACCTCGCTGACCCTGGAGGCGATGGGCGCCGACGCGGTCGTCGTACGCCACTGGGCCTCCGGGGCGCCGCACCTGCTCGCGAACGCCGGATGGTCGCGCAGCAGCGTGGTCAACGCCGGCGACGGCACGCACGAGCACCCGACGCAGGCGCTGCTCGACGCGTTCACGATGTGGCGGCACCTCGGCAAGCTCGACGGGCGCCGGGTGGCGATCGTCGGGGACGTCCTGCACAGCCGGGTGGCACGCTCCAATGCGCTGCTGCTCAAGACACTCGGGGCCGAGGTCACCCTGATCGCGCCGCCGACGCTGCTGCCGGTGGGCGTCGAGGGCTGGGACGTGGAGACGTCCTACGACCTCGACGCGGTGCTGCCGAAGGCCGACGTGGTGATGATGCTGCGGGTGCAGCGCGAGCGGATGAACGCCGCGTTCTTCCCCACGGTGCGGGAGTACAGCCGCCGCTACGGCCTCGACGGCCGGCGGATGGCGACCCTGCAGGACCACACGATCGTGATGCACCCCGGTCCGATGATCCGCGGCATGGAGATCACCGCCGACGTGGCCGACTCGAAGCGCTCGGTGATCGTCGAGCAGGTCACCAACGGCGTGGCCGTGCGGATGGCCGTCCTGTACCTGCTGCTCGGCGGGTCCGAGCCTGCGGTTTCCTCAAGCCCGACCAACTCGGAGGCGGCTCTGTGACCACGTACCTCATCAAGGGCGCCCGGATCCTCGGCGGCGAGCCGACCGACCTGCTGCTGCGCGACGGGGTGATCGCGGAGATCGGCACCGGGCTGTCCGCCGCCGACGCCGAGCTGGTCGACGCTCGCTCGGACGACGGCGGGCTGATCGCGCTCCCTGGTCTGGTCGACCTGCACACCCACCTGCGTGAGCCCGGCCGTGAGGACGCCGAGACCGTCGAGACCGGCACCCAGGCCGCCGCCCTCGGTGGCTTCACCGCGGTGCACGCGATGGCCAACACCGACCCGGTCGCCGACACCGCCGGTGTCGTGGAGCAGGTCTGGCGGCTCGGCCGCGAGGCCGGCTACTGCGACGTGTTCCCGGTCGGCGCGGTCACCGTCGGGCTCGGGGGAGAGCGGCTCGCCGAGCTCGGCGCGATGGCCGACTCCGCCGCGCGGGTGCGGGTGTTCTCCGACGACGGCAAGTGCGTGTCCGACGCGGTGCTGATGCGCCGGGCGCTGGAGTACGTCAAGGCGTTCGACGGCGTCGTCGCCCAGCACGCGCAGGAGCCCCGGCTCACCGAGGACGCGCAGATGAACGAGGGCGAGCTGTCCGGCCGGCTCGGGCTGCGCGGCTGGCCCGCCGTCGCCGAGGAGGCGATCATCGCGCGGGACTGCCTGCTCGCCGCGCACGTCGACTCCCGGCTGCACGTCTGCCACGTGTCCACCGCCGGCTCGGTCGAGATCGTCCGGTGGGCCAAGAGCAAGGGCTGGAACGTCACCGCCGAGGCCTGCCCCCACCACCTGCTGCTGACCGACGAGCTCGCCGCGACGTACGACCCGATCTACAAGGTCAACCCGCCGCTGCGCTCGGCCGCCGACGTCGCGGCACTGCGTGCGGGGCTGGCCGACGGGACGATCGACGTGGTGGCCACCGACCACGCGCCGCACCCGCACGAGGACAAGGACTGCGAGTGGCAGGCCGCCGCGTTCGGCATGCTCGGCCTGGAGACCGCGCTGTCGATCGTGCAGCAGACGATGGTCGACACCGGGCTGGTCGACTGGGCCGGCGTCGCGGAGCGGATGTCCGCCAGGCCGGCACAGATCGGCCGGCTCTCGGGGCACGGCCGGCCGCTCGAGGTGGGGGAGCCCGCCAACGTGGTGCTCTACGACGCCGCCTTCTCCCGGGTCGTCGACGGCACCGACCTCGCCTCGCTGTCGCGGAACACGCCGTACGTCGGTCGCGAGCTGCCCGGCCGGGTGGTCGCCACGTTCCTGCGCGGCACGGCGACCGTGCTCGACGGGAAGCTGGCATGAGCGAGGGGCCCCGCTGGGTGCCGGTGCTGATCCTGTTCGCACTGCTCGGGCTGGCCTACCTCGGCATGTGGCGCGGCTGGAAGCGTCGCGGCCGCAAGCACGACCTGCCGCCACTGGTCGAGGCGCCGGCCGTGGCGAACCTGCCCGAGGCCAGGCTCCAGGCGGGCGCGCGCTACTTCGGCACGACGGTGAACGGCGACTGGCTCGACCGCGTCGTGGCCCGCGGTCTCGGCGCGCGCAGCAGCTGCCGGCTCTCGCTGTCCGACGAGGGGCTCGACGTGATCCGGCTCGCCGGGTCGTTCCGCATCCCCGCGTCCGCGTTGCGCGGTGCCCGCCACGACCAGGGCATCGCCGGCAAGGTCGTGCCGCCGCACGGCCTGCTCGTCGTCACCTGGCAGCACGGCGACCACCTGCTCGACACCGGTTTCCGGCTCGAGCCGGTCGACACGTCGGTGACGGAGGTCCACAACCTGTGGGTCCGGTCGATCTCGAAGATGGCCAAGCACCGTCCTGAGCCCGTCGAAGGGGAGAACGCATGAGTCTCGACAAGCTCGACCACCCGGGCGAGGCACTTCTCGTCCTGGAGGACGGCCGGACGTTCCGCGGCGAGGCGTTCGGCGCCCCCGGCGAGACGTTCGGCGAGGCGGTGTTCTCCACCGGCATGACCGGCTACCAGGAGACGCTGACCGACCCGTCGTACCACCGCCAGGTCGTGGTGATGACGGCCCCGCACGTCGGCAACACCGGCATGAACGACGAGGACCCCGAGTCGCGGAGGATCTGGGTCAGCGGGTACGTCGTCCGCGACCCCGCCCGGGTCCCGTCCAGCTGGCGCTCGGTGCGCTCGCTCGACGACGACCTGCGCGACCAGGGCGTCGTCGGGATCTCCGGCGTCGACACCCGCGCGCTGACCCGCCACCTGCGTGAGCGGGGCGCGATGCGGGTCGGCATCTCCACCACCGAGACCGACCCGGCGGCGCTGCTCGAGCGGGTGCTGGCCTCCGCGGAGATGGCCGGCGCGGAGCTCGCGACCGAGGTCTCCACGAGCGAGACGTACGTCGTCCCGGCGGTCGGCGAGAAGCGGCTCACCGTCGCGGCCGTCGACCTGGGCATCAAGGCGAACACGCCGCGGATGATGGCCGAGCGCGGCATCGAGGTGCATGTGCTGCCCGCGACGGCGACCCTGGACGACGTACGCGCCACCGGCGCCGACGGGGTGTTCTTCTCCAACGGACCGGGCGACCCGTCCGCCACCGAGGGACAGGTCGAGCTGCTCAAAGACGTGCTGGCACAGGGGATTCCCTACTTCGGCATCTGCTTCGGCAACCAGCTGTTCGGCCGGGCGCTCGGCTTCGGCACCTTCAAGCTGAAGTACGGCCACCGCGGCATCAACCAGCCGGTGATGGACCGGACGACCGGCAAGGTCGAGGTCACCGCGCACAACCACGGCTTCGCGGTCGACGCCCCGCTCGACGGGGCCACCACGACGCCGTACGGCACCGCCACGGTCAGCCACGTCTGCCTCAACGACGACGTCGTCGAGGGGCTCGAGCTGCGGGACGAGCAGGGCGCTCTCACGGCGTTCTCGGTGCAGTACCACCCGGAGGCGGCGGCCGGCCCGCACGACGCGAGCTACCTGTTCGACCGCTTCGTCGACCTGATGGCCGGGTCCGTCGACCCGTCACGAACTGAGCGACACGCCGGTGAAAGTGCCAAGTTGTCGACGGGTGAGCGGAGGGGCTGAGAGATGCCGAAGAGGACAGACATCGAGTCGGTGCTGGTGATCGGGTCGGGGCCGATCATCATCGGGCAGGCGTGCGAGTTCGACTACTCGGGCACGCAGGCCTGCCGGGTGCTGCGGGCCGAGGGGCTGCGGGTGATCCTGGTCAACTCCAACCCCGCGACGATCATGACGGACCCGGAGTTCGCGGACGCGACGTACGTCGAGCCGATCACGGCGGAGTACGTCGCGAAGGTGATCGCCAAGGAGCGGCCGGACGCGCTGCTCGCGACCCTGGGCGGGCAGACCGCGCTGAACGCCGCGATGGCGCTGGACAAGGCCGGCGTGCTGGAGAAGTACGGCGTCGAGCTGATCGGCGCGAGCATCGAGGCGATCGACCGCGGGGAGAACCGCGAGTCGTTCAAGAAGATCGTCGAGGACCTCGGCGGCGAGACCGCCCGCTCGGTGGTCTGCCACACCATGGAGGACTGCCTCGCCGCCGTCGACGAGCTGGGCTACCCGATGGTGGTGCGGCCGTCGTTCACGATGGGCGGCACCGGCTCCGGGATGGCCTACGACGAGAACGACCTGCGCCAGATCGCCGGTGCCGGTCTCGCCGCCAGCCCGACCACCGAGGTGCTCCTGGAGGAGTCGATCCTCGGCTGGAAGGAGTACGAGCTGGAGGTGATGCGCGACAAGGCCGACAACGTCGTGATCGTCTGCTCGATCGAGAACCTCGACCCGATGGGCGTGCACACCGGCGACTCGATCACCGTCGCGCCGGCGATGACGCTGACCGACCGCGAGTACCAGACGATGCGGGACCTCTCGATCGGCATCATCCGCTCGGTCGGCGTCGACACCGGCGGCTGCAACATCCAGTTCGCGGTCGACCCGGAGGACGGCCGGCTGATCGTCATCGAGATGAACCCGCGGGTGTCCCGGTCCAGCGCGCTGGCGTCGAAGGCCACCGGCTTCCCGATCGCGAAGATCGCCGCCAAGGTCGCCATCGGCTACACGCTCGACGAGATCCCCAACGACATCACCCGGGAGACCCCGGCATCCTTCGAGCCGAGCCTGGACTACGTGGTGGTCAAGGTGCCGCGGTTCGCGTTCGAGAAGTTCCCCAGCGCCGACCCGACGCTGACCACGCACATGAAGTCGGTCGGTGAGGCGATGGCCGTCGGCCGCAACTTCACCGAGGCGCTGCAGAAGGCGCTGCGGTCGCTGGAGGACAAGAAGGCACCGTTCGACTGGCGCAAGGAGTGGGTCGAGCTCGACAAGGCGGCCCTGCTCGAGAGCATCCGGACGCCGCACGACGGGCGGCTGCGTGAGGTGATGGACGCGATCCGGGCCGGTGCGACGCCGCAGGAGATCTTCGACGCCACCGCCATCGACCCGTGGTTCCTCGACCAGCTCGCGCTGATCAACGAGGTCGCCGCCGAGGTGCTGGACGCCGAAGAGCTCACGCCCGGCCTGCTGCGCAGGGCGAAGCGACACGGCTTCTCCGACGAGCAGGTCGGCCGGCTGCGCGGCATGCCTGCGGACGTCGTGCGCGGCGTCCGGCACGCGCTGGGCATCCGTCCGGTCTACAAGACGGTCGACACCTGTTCCGCCGAGTTCGCCGCGCGGACGCCGTACCACTACTCCTCCTACGACGAGGAGACCGAGGTGCAGCCGCGCGAGAAGCCGGCGGTGATCATCCTCGGCTCCGGCCCGAACCGCATCGGCCAGGGCATCGAGTTCGACTACTCCTGCGTGCACGCGAGCCTGGCGCTGTCCGAGGCCGGCTACGAGACCGTGATGGTCAACTGCAACCCGGAGACCGTGTCCACCGACTACGACACCTCCGACCGGCTGTACTTCGAGCCGCTCACCCTCGAGGACGTGCTGGAGATCGTGCACGCGGAGACGCTGGCCGGACCGGTCGCGGGCGTGATCTGCCAGCTCGGCGGCCAGACGCCGCTCGGCCTCGCACAGGGCCTCGAGGACGCCGGGGTGCCGATCGTCGGCACCTCGCCGGCTGCGATCCACCTCGCCGAGGAGCGCGGCGCCTTCGGGCGGGTGCTCGCGCACGCCGGGCTGCCGGCGCCCAAGCACGGCATGGCCACCTCGTTCGAGGAGGCCCGGGCCATCGCCGCGGAGATCGCCTACCCGGTGCTGGTGCGGCCCTCCTACGTCCTCGGCGGGCGCGGCATGGAGATCGTGTACGACGACGCGTCCCTCGAGGGCTACATCGAGCGGGCCACCGAGATCAGCCCGGAGCACCCGGTCCTGGTCGACCGGTTCATCGACGACGCCGTGGAGATCGACGTCGACGCGCTCTACGACGGCACGGACCTGTTCCTCGGTGGCGTGATGGAGCACATCGAGGAGGCCGGGATCCACTCCGGCGACTCGTCGTGCGCGCTGCCCCCGATCACCCTGGGGGCCCAGGAGATCAAGCGGATCCGCGAGGCGACCGTGGCGATCGCGGAGGGCGTCGGCGTACGCGGGCTGCTCAACGTGCAGTACGCGCTGGGTTCCGACGTGCTCTACGTGCTCGAGGCCAACCCGCGAGCCAGCCGCACGGTGCCGTTCGTGTCCAAGGCGACCGCGACGCCGCTGGCGAGCGCAGCGGCTCGGGTGATGCTGGGCGAGACCATCGCCGACCTGCGGAGCGCCGGCGTGCTGCCGGCCGAGGGGGACGGGGGTGACCTGCCCGCCGACGCACCCATCGCGGTCAAGGAGGCGGTGATGCCGTTCAACCGGTTCCGCACCCCCGACGGCAAGAACGTCGACACGGTGCTCGGCCCGGAGATGAAGTCGACCGGTGAGGTGATGGGCTTCGACGCGGACTTCGGGAGGGCCTTCGCGAAGGCGCAGACCGCGGCGTTCGGGTCGCTGCCCACCGGCGGCAAGGTGTTCGTCAGCATGGCCAACCGCGACAAGCGGTCGATGATCTTCCCGATCAAGGTCCTCGCCGACCGTGGCTTCGAGATCCTCGCGACGCAGGGCACCGCCGAGGTGCTGCGCCGCAACGGTGTCGCCGCGACCGTCGTGCGCAAGCACTTCGAGGGACCGGGACCGAACGGCGAGCCGACGACCGTGCAGATGATCCAGGCCGGCGACGTCGACCTGGTGATCAACACCCCGAACGGTGCGTCCGGCGGCGGGTCCGCGCGGGTCGACGGCTACGAGATCCGCACCGCGGCGGTGATGGCGAACATCCCGTGCATCACCACGGTGCAGGGCCTCGGCGCGGCGGTGCAGGGCATCGAGGCGCTCCGGGTCGGTGACATCGGCGTGCGCTCCCTGCAGGACTGGGCCGCGCGCCGGTGAGCACCCGCGCCACGCCGTACCGCCTGCTGTTCGACCGGGTGCTGACCCGCGTCGACGCGGAGACCGCCCACCGTCTGGGCTTCCGCGCGCTCCGGGCCGGGGGGCCGGTCGTGTCCAAGGTGGTCCGCACCCCCGCGCAGCCGGTGCACGCGATGGGCCTGACGTTCCCGGGACCGCTGGGCCTGGCGGCCGGGTTCGACAAGAACGCCGAGGGCATCGACGCGCTGGCCGCGCTCGGCTTCTCGTTCGTCGAGGTCGGCACGGTCACCGGTGAGCCGCAGCCCGGCAACCCCACGCCGCGGCTGTTCCGGCTGCCCGCGGACCGTGCCGTGGTGAACCGGATGGGATTCAACAACGGCGGCGCCGAGGTGGTCGCTCGCCGGCTCGCCGCCCGCCTGGGGGTCAGGCACCGCGACGTCGTCGTCGGCGTGAACATCGGCAAGACCAAGGTGGTCCCGGACGACGAGGCGGTCGCGGACTACGAGAAGAGCACCCGGCTGCTCGCGCCGTACGCCGACTACCTGGTCGTCAACGTCAGCTCGCCGAACACCCCGGGCCTGCGCGACCTGCAGTCCGTCGACCGGCTGCGGCCGCTGCTGACCGCCGTACGGCGCCAGGCCGACGCCGTGCGGGACGACCACCTGCCGCTGCTGGTGAAGATCGCCCCGGACCTGTCCGACGAGGACGTGCTGGCCGTGGCCGACCTGGCCGTCGAGCTGGGCCTCGACGGGATCGTCGCGACCAACACCACGACCGGCCGGGACGGGCTGCGCTCCACCGCGGAGCAGGTCGCACGCGTGGGCGCCGGCGGCCTGTCCGGCGCACCGGTCAAGGCCCGCGCGCTCGAGGTGCTGCGGCTGCTGCGCGACCGGGTCGGGCCCGACCTGACCATCGTCGCGGTCGGCGGGATCGGCAACGCCGCCGACGCCCGGGAGCGTCTCGACGCCGGGGCCACCCTGCTGCAGGCCTACACCGCGTTCGTCTACGAAGGCGCGCTGTGGCCCAGCCGGGTGCAGCGCGAGCTGGCCGCCCGGTGACCGCGACGCCCCCGGAGACCGGACCGGTGCAGGTGCGCGGTGAGGTCCTCGGCGTCAAGCGCGCCGGGGCCTACCAGCACCTCACGGTGGTCGCGCCGGGCGTGCCGGAGCGCTTCCGCCCCGGCACCTTCGTCAGCATCGCGGTCGGCGGCCCGCTGTCCGAGGCCACCCTGCGGCGCGCCCTCCCGGTGCACCGGGTGCGACCGACCGGTGCGTACGGCGGCACGGTGGAGGCGGTCTTCGAGGTGACCGACGCGGCCACGACCTGGCTCGCGTCCGCGGCCGCCGGGACACCGGTCGACGTCGTCGGGCCGCTGGGCCGTCCGTTCGCGCTGCCCAAGGAGGCCGTCACCTGCGTGCTGGTCGCCGAGGGGTGCGCGAGCGCGGCGCTGTCCACGCTGGCCGAGCGGCTGCGCGAGCGCGGCTGCGCGGTGCACATGCTGCTCGGGGCGGCCACCGAGGCGCGGCTGTTCGGGGCTCTCGAGGCGCGCCGGGCCACCCGCGGCGTGACGGTCGCGACCACGGACGGCTCGGTCGGCCTGCGCGGCAGCGTCGTCGACGCCCTGCCGGACCTGCTCACCCGCACGCAGGCCGACGTGGTGTACGCCGCGGGCCCGCACGACGTGCTGCACGGCGCCGCGCTGGCCGCCGAGGCGCACGGCGCGTGGAGCCAGACCGCGGTCGACGTACCGGACGGGTGCGGCACCGGCCTCTGCCTGACCTGCGTGCTCCCGGTCGTCGGCGAGGACGGCGGCACCCGGATGCTCCGGGCCTGCACCGAGGGGCCGGTGTTCCGCGGCGACCGGGTGCGCTGGCGCGACCTGGGCACCATCCCCGCGGACGCCAGGGGCGCGTCGTGACCGGCGCGGATCTCGGCACCGACCTCGCCGGCCTGCACCTGTCCTCACCGGTGATGACCGCGGCCGGCTGCGGTGGACGTGAGCTCGCGGCCTACACCGACCTTGCCGGGCTCGGCGCGTTCGTCACCCGGACGGTCACCCTCGACCCGCAGGCCGGCTCGCCGCCGCCCCGCCTGGCCGGGACCCCGAGCGGGGTGCTCAGCGCCGTGGGCCTGCAGAACCCCGGCCTGCAGGGGTTCCTGGCCACCGAGCTTCCCTGGCTCGCGCAGCGCCAGGTGCGCACCGTGGTCTCGGTCAGCGGCGGGTCGCTGGGGGAGTACGGCGAGCTCGCCCGCCGCCTCGGCTCGGCCCCCGGGGTCGCCGCCGTGGAGGTGCACCTGACCGCGAGCGACGCCTACCAGACCGGCAAGGTCGTGAACGTGGTGCGGCGTGACCTGCCGCGCGGGACGCCGGTGCTCGCCAAGCTCGCCCCGGGCGGCGACGTCGTGGACCTCGCACGGGCGGCCGTCGAGAACGGTGCCGACGCGGTGGTCGTGGCCCAGGGCTTCCCGGGCCTCGTCATCGACCCGGACACGCTGCGCCCGGTGCTCGGCGCCGGCGTCGGGCTGCTCAGCGGCCCCGCGGTGCACGCGCTCGCGCTGCGCTGCGTCTGGGACGTGCACGCCGCCCTGCCCGACGTACCTGTGGTGGGGGTCGGCGGCATCCGCTCCGGCTTCGACGCGCTCGCGATGCTGCTTGCCGGAGCCTCCGCGGTGCAGCTCGGGAGCGTGCTGTTCCGGGACCCGTCCGCGGCGTCCCGGATCCCGGCCGAGCTCGTCGAGGAGCTCGACCGTCGAGACCTGGGCTCCGCGGCGGACGCCGTCGGCCTCGCGCACCACCGACCCGAAGGGACCAGCCGATGACCTTCGGCGACCGACTGACGCAGGCGATCATGAGCCGGGGGCGGTTCTGCGCCGGCATCGACCCGCTCCCCGCCCTCCTCGACGCCTGGGGGTTGACCGACACCGTGAACGGGCTGGAGAAGTTCGCGATGACGGCGGTCGAGGCGATGGCGGGCAGCGTCGCCGTGCTGAAGCCGCAGTCGGCGTTCTTCGAGCGGCACGGCTCCCGCGGCATCGCCGTGCTGGAGCAGGTCGTCGAGGCGTCCCGCGAGCTCGGTGCCCTGGTGGTGCTGGACGTGAAGCGGGGCGACATCGGCTCGACGGCGCAGGGGTACGCCGACGCCTACCTCGACCGCAACTCGCCGCTGTTCGTCGACGCGATCACCGTCTCGCCGTACCTCGGCGTCGGCTCCCTGGACCCGATCCTGGACACCGCGCTGGCCAACGACGCGGGCGTCTTCGTGCTCGCCCTCACGTCCAACCCGGAGGGCCCGCAGGTGCAGCACGCGCTGACCGCGGACGGCCGGTCGGTGGGCGGCCTGGTGCTGGACGCGGTCGCCAGCCGCAACGCCGGCCTGGACGGGCTCGGGTCGGTCGGCGCGGTGGTCGGGGCCACGATCGAGCTGCCCTCCGACCTCGGTGCGGAGAGCCTCGACGTGAACGGCCCGCTGCTGGTGCCCGGCATCGGGGCGCAGGGCGGCACCGTCGACGACGTACGCCGGATCTTCGGCAGGGCGGCCCACAACGTGCTGCCGAGCAGCTCCCGGGAGGTCCTCGGCGCCGGACCGGACAAGGTCGCCCTGCACGACGCCGCGCTGCGTGCCGTCGAGACCTTCGCCGCCCTCGACGACTGACAGCCCGGCCCGACCCGTCGGGCACCCCGTCGACCCGGTCGATCGAGCTCGTCGAGATCATCCCCGAGTGGTCTCGACAGGCTCGACCACGCGCGAGACCCCGCGCAGGACCCGGCTCGACCGGGCGTCAGACCCGGGTCGACCCCGCGTAAGGCCCGGGTCGACCCCGCGGGAGGCCCGGCTCAACCACCGGGGGCGGCCGGTGTAGAACAGTCGCATGCCCGAGAGCCCCGAGACCCACCCGTTCGCCGCCGCGAGCCGACTGCCGTTCGAGTTCCCACCCTTCGACGTGATCCGGCACGAGCACTACCGTCCGGCGTTCGACGACGGGGTGGCCGAGCAGCGGGCCGAGGTCGAGGCAGTCGCGGTGGATCCTGCCGACCCGACGTTCGAGAACACCGTCGAGGCGCTCGAGCGGTCCGGACAGACGCTCGGGCGGATGATGCGCGTCTGGACCAACCTGTGCGCGTCGATGGCGACCGAGGAGATGCAGGCGCTCGAGGCCGAGCTCGCGCCGCTGTTCGCCCAGCACCTCGACGAGATCCGGCTCGACCCGCGGCTGTTCGCGCGCATCGACGCGGTGCACGCGGCCCGCCACGACGCCGGCCTCACGCCCGAGCAGGTCCGGGTCGTCGAGCGCTACCACCAGGACTTCGTGCGCGCCGGCGCCGCGCTGCCCGAGCCCGACCGGGACCGGTTGCGCGCGCTGAACGTCGAGATCACCTCGCTCACCACGGAGTTCGGCACCCGGGTGCTCGCCGAGTCCAACGACCTCGCGGTGCACCTCGGCACGCGCGAGGAGCTCGACGGGCTGTCCGACGACGCCGTCGAGGCGGCCGCGAACGCCGCCCGTTCCGCTGGCCGGGACGGCTACCTGCTCACCCTCTCGCTGCCCACCATCCAGCCGGCGATCTCGTCGCTGACCGACCGCGACGTGCGGCGCCGCCTGCACGAGGCCGCCACCACCCGCGGGCTGCGCGGCGGCGAGCACGACACGCGTGACCTGGTCAGCCGGATCACCCGGCTGCGCGCCGAGCGGGCAGAGCTGCTCGGGTTCGGCGACCACGCGGCGTACGTCGTCGACGACCAAACCGCGGGCAGCACCAAGGCCGTGCTCGAGATGCTCGACGAGATGGTCGAGCCGGCGATGCGCAACCTCGGGGCCGAGCGTGCGCGGATCGAGGAGCTGCTGCGCGCCGACGGCGTCGAGGGTCCGGTGCAGCCGTGGGACTGGTCCTACTACGCGGCGCGGGACAAGGCCGCGACGTACGACGTCGACACCAACGCCCTGCGGCCCTACTTCGAGCTCGACCGGGTGCTGCACGACGGCATCTTCGTGGCCGCCACCAAGCTCTACGGCATCACCTTCCGGGAGCGCGACGACCTGCCGGTCTACGCCGAGGACGTCCGCGTCTACGAGGTGCTCGACGGGGACAGCACGCTGGGGCTGTTCGTGTGCGACTGGTTCGCGAGGCCCACCAAGCAGGGCGGCGCGTGGATGGACGAGTTCGTCTCGCAGTCGCACCTGATGGGCACCAAGCCGGTCGTCGTGGTCTGCCTGAACGTCCCGAAGCCGCCCGCGGGCCAGCCGGCGCTGATGACCACCGACGAGGTGCGCACCGGGTTCCACGAGTTCGGGCACGCGCTGCACGGCCTGTTCTCCGACGCGGTCTACCCGCGGCTGCAGGGCACGGCGGTGCCCCGCGACTTCGTCGAGTTCCCGTCCCAGGTCAACGAGATGTGGGCCTGGTGGCCCGAGGTGCTGGCCGGCTACGCCATCCACCACGAGACCGGCGAGCCGCTGGCCCAGGACGTCGTGGACCGGCTGATCGCCTCGCAGGCGCACGGGCAGGGCTTCGACACCGTCTCGATGCTGGGCGCGGCCCTGCTCGACCAGGAGTGGCACCGCCTCACCAGCGGGCAGCCGCCGGTGGACCCCGAGCAGGTCGAGGCCTTCGAGGCCGAGGCGCTGGCCCGGCACGGCGTACGCTCCGCGCTGGTCCCGCCGCGCTACCGCAGCGGGTACTTCGCGCACGTCTTCTCCGGCGGGTACGACGCGGGCTACTACTCCTACCTGTGGAGCGAGGTGCTCGACGCGGACATGGTCGACTGGTTCACCGAGAACGGCGGGCTGACCCGCGAGAACGGCGACCGGTTCCGCCGGGACCTGCTCTCCGTCGGCGGCACCGTCGACCCGCTCGAGGCGTTCGCCGCCGTGCGCGGCCGGGGCCCGAGCACCGAGCCGCTGCTCAGGCGCCGGGGCCTGCGTGGCTAGGGCATCGGCCGGCCGTGCGATGGCCCGTCGTACGGCGCCGCTGCTGGCGGTCGCGCTGCTCGCAGGGAGCCTGACCGGCTGCGGGAACAGCACCCAGTCCTACTGCTCCTCGCTCAAGCAGGACAAGGCGAAGCTCACCAGGCTGGCGGCCGCCTCCGCCAAGCCGGGGAAGACCGGCACCGACGCGCTCGGGGACACCGTCGGCGTGCTCTCCGGTCTGCGCGACGACGCGCCCGAGGACATCGCCGACGAGTGGGACACCCTGGTTGCGGCCCTGCAGGGTCTCTCGGACGCGATCAAGGACTCCGGCGCGGCCCCCAGCGACTTCGCCTCCGGGAAGAAGCCCGGGGGAGTGACCGTCGGGCAGTACCAGGCGGTCCAGCAGGCCGCCGCGGAGCTGCAGACCACCCGCGTGCAGCAGGCCGGGGCCAGCATCGAGCAGCACGCGCAGGACGTCTGCAAGGTCGACCTCGGCACCGGACTGGGCGGCCTCGGCTGACCGTCGGGCGGTCGCGACACCCCGGCGCGTTGCGACCGCACGACAACCATGACTAGATTTCGTCTGACCACCCACCCGCCACCCACGCACAGGACGAGGTCACACAGTGGCTCTGCCGCGACTCACGCCGGAACAGCGTCAGGCGAACCTGGAGAAGGCGGCCGCGTCCCGACGCGAGCGGGCCGAGATCAAGAACCGGCTCAAGCACTCCGGCGCCTCCATCGTCGACGTGCTCAAGCAGGGCCAGGACAACGAGGTCGTCGGCAAGATGCGGGTGATCGACCTGCTGCAGTCCATGCCCGGGCTCGGCAAGGTCCGGGCGCGCCAGATGATGGAGCGGCTGAGCATCTCCGAGAGCCGCCGGGTACGGGGTCTCGGTGCCAACCAGATCGCCGCGCTGGAGCGCGAGTTCGGTTCGCGTGGCTGACCGGTGACTGAGCGACAGGGCCGGCTGACGGTCCTGGCGGGTCCGACGGCGGTCGGCAAGGGCACGGTGGCGGCGTACGTCCGCGCGCACCACCCCGAGGTGTGGATCTCGGTGTCCGCGACCACCCGCCACCCCCGCCCGGGCGAGGTGCACGGCCGGCACTACTGGTTCGTCTCCGACGAGGAGTTCGACCGGCTGGTCGCCGGCGACGAGCTCCTCGAGTGGGCCGTGGTGCACCAGCGGGCCCGCTACGGCACCCCCCGCCGGCCCGTCGAGGCGGCGCTCGCCGCCGGAAGGCCGGCGCTGCTGGAGATCGACCTGCAGGGCGCCCGCCAGGTCCGGCGCAGCATGCCCGACGCGTTGTTCGTGTTCCTCAAGCCGCCCTCCTGGGAGGAGCTGGTCCGCCGCCTGGTCGGCCGGGGCACGGAGACCGAGGAGGAACGCACCCGTCGGCTGGAGACGGCCCGCGAGGAGCTGGCAGCCGAGAAGGAGTTCGACGTCACCGTCGTGAACACCGAAGTTCACCTGGCAGCCGATGAGTTGGTAGCCTTGATGCAGGGCTCCTGAGAGTCCCTCTGTGTCTACCCCTGAATCTGTGAGGCTGTAACCGCGTGTCTCGAACCCTGCCGGTCGCCGAGGGCATCACGAACCCGCCCATCGACGAGCTCCTGACGAAGACCGACTCGAAGTACAAGCTGGTCCTCTACAGCGCGAAGCGCGCTCGCCAGATCAACGCCTACTACTCCCAGCTCGGCGAGGGCCTGCTGGAGTACGTCGGCCCGCTCGTGGACACCCACGTGCAGGAGAAGCCGCTGTCGATCGCGCTGCGCGAGATCAACGCCGACCTGCTCACCTGCGAGGACGTGGACCCCGACGCCGAGGGCGAAACCCCCTCCGAGGGCTGAGAACCCCCTTCGATGGCCGACGAGGCCGCGGCAGACGACAGCCGCCCTCACCCCCAGGCACCGGGCTCGTCCCGGGTGGTCCTGGGCGTGAGCGGCGGCATCGCTGCGTACAAGGCCTGTGAGCTGCTGCGCCGGTTCACCGAGTCCGGCCACGACGTGACCGTCGTACCCACCGCGGCCGCGCTGCAGTTCGTCGGCGCCCCGACCTGGGCGGCGCTGTCCGGCAAGTCGGTGTCCGCGGACGTGTGGCAGGACGTTCACCAGGTGCCGCACGTCCGGATCGGCCAGACCGCCGACCTCGTCGTCGTCGCACCCGCCACCGCCGACCTGCTCGCCAAGGCCGCGCACGGCCTGGCCGACGACCTGCTCACCAACACGCTGCTGACCGCCCGCTGCCCGGTCGTGTTCGCCCCGGCGATGCACACCGAGATGTGGGAGCACCCCGCCACCCAGGAGAACGTCGAGACGCTGCGCCGGCGCGGGCACCTGGTCATCGAGCCGGCCGAGGGCCGCCTCACCGGGGCGGACACCGGCAAGGGCCGCTTCCCGGAGCCGGGGGAGATCTTCGAGACCTGCCGTGACGTGCTGGCCCGCGCGGGGTCTGCCAACCTGCTCGACCTGGCCGGTCGTCACGTGGTCGTCTCCGCGGGAGGCACCCGGGAGTACCTCGACCCGGTCCGGTTCCTCGGCAACCGCTCATCCGGCCTGCAGGGCTACGCGCTGGCCCGGGCCGCAGCTGCCCGGGGCGCCGAGGTCACCCTGCTCGCCGCGAACGTGAGCCTGCCGGACCCGGCCGGGGTCAAGGTGCTGCGCGTGGAGACCACCGCGCAGCTGCGCGACGCCGTGCTCGCCGTCGCGCCCACCGCGGACGCCGTGGTGATGGCCGCGGCACCGGCCGACTTCCGGCCGAGCGCGGTCAGCGACACCAAGATCAAGAAGGCCGACGACGGGGCGGCACCCGCGCTGGAGCTCGAGCAGAACCCGGACATTCTCGCCGAGATCTCCCACGACCGGGCCCGGCCCGGGTCGGTGGTCGTCGGCTTCGCCGCGGAGACCGGGGACGCCGAGACCTCGGTCCTGGACATGGCCCGCGCCAAGCTGGCCCGCAAGGGCTGCGACCTGCTGGTCGTGAACGACGTGAGCGGCGGCAAGGTCTTCGGCAGCGCCGAGAACGAAGCCGTCGTGCTCGACGGCACCGGAAACGACACCCACGTGCCGCGCGGCTCCAAGGCGGCGCTGGCGCACGTGATCTGGGACCGGGTCGCAGCCAGGCTTGAGACCGGCTGAGACGTAGGCTGCACGGCAGGTAATCTTCTGCACCGACCGACAACAATCGCGACTCACCGGCACGCGCCCGGTGGGGCAAAGGGGTACGACGACGTGGCTGGACGCCTTTTCACCTCCGAGTCCGTGACCGAGGGTCACCCGGACAAGATCGCCGACCAGATCAGCGACACCGTGCTGGACGCGATGCTGGCGCAGGACGCCACCAGCCGCGTGGCCGTGGAGACGCTGCTCACCACCGGCCTCGTCGTGGTCGCCGGTGAGGTGACCACCAAGGGCTACGTGGACATCAAGAAGGTGGTCCGCGAGCGGATCCTCGAGATCGGCTACGACTCCTCGGCCAAGGGCTTCGACGGCCACTCCTGCGGCGTGATGGTCGCCATCGGCGGCCAGTCCGGCGACATCGCCCAGGGCGTCGACGCCGGCTACGAGGCGCGCAGCGAGAGCTCGGTCGACCCGCTCGACCAGCAGGGCGCCGGCGACCAGGGCCTGATGTTCGGCTACGCCTGCGACGACACCCCCGAGCTGATGCCGCTGCCGATCACCATCGCGCACCGGCTCGCCGAGCGGCTCTCGGAGGTCCGCAAGGACGGCACGATGTCCTACCTCCGGCCCGACGGCAAGACCCAGGTCACCATCGAGTACGACGACGAGGACCGCCCCGTGCGCGTGGACACCGTCGTGGTCTCCACCCAGCACGCCAAGGACATCAACCTCGACGCGATGCTGACGCCGGACGTGAAGAAGCACGTTGTCGACCCGGTCCTCGCGTCCTTCGACATCCCGTCCGACGGCTACCGGCTGCTGGTCAACCCGACCGGCCGCTTCGAGGTCGGCGGCCCGATGGGCGACGCCGGCCTGACCGGCCGCAAGATCATCATCGACACCTACGGCGGCATGGCCCGTCACGGTGGCGGCGCGTTCTCCGGCAAGGACCCGTCGAAGGTGGACCGCTCCGCGGCGTACGCCATGCGCTGGGTGGCCAAGAACGTCGTCGCCGCGGGCCTGGCCCGCCGCTGCGAGGTCCAGGTCGCCTACGCCATCGGCAAGGCGCAGCCGGTGGGCTTCTACGTCGACTGCTTCGGCACCGAGACCGTCCCGGTCAACACGATCCAGAAGGCCGTCCAGGAGGTCTTCGACCTGCGTCCGGCCGCGATCATCCGCGACCTCGACCTGCTGCGCCCGATCTACGCCCAGACCGCGGCGTACGGCCACTTCGGTCGCGAGCTCCCGGACTTCACCTGGGAGCGGACCGACCGCGTCGTCGCGCTGAAGGCTGCCGCCGGAGTCTGAGCCGTCCCGCCCTGGCGGATTCCAGGGACGCACGACGTAGCCGCTGCCCGGGGCCTCTCGCCCCGGGCAGCGGCAGTTCTGTGTCGGTGTGCCCGGCGACCCGGCTGCGTGGGGCGGCGCCACCGGGAGGACGGGAGGCGCCGCCGCGCGGTCGGTGGCGGCTGGGAGACTGGCCCGCGTGAACGACGAGGAGCACGAGCCGGACGAGGCGGGACAGCTGGCGCTGATGCCCGACCTGGTGCGCGCCCGGGCCCGCGCGGCCAAGGAGCAGGCCGCGAAGAAGGCCAAGGCACCCCTGCCGGTCGACCCGGCCCCCGAGCTGCCGGTGGCCCGGGTCCTGGTCGACGTGCCGCTGGCGCACCTGGACCGCCCCTTCGACTACCTGGTGCCCGCCAAGATGCACGACACCGTCGCGGCCGGCTCCCGGGTCAAGGTCCGCTTCGCCGGCCAGGACGTGGACGGCTTCGTGCTGGAGCGCGTCGAGCGCAGCGAGCACGAGGGCCGGCTGGCGCCGCTGCGCCGGGCGGTCAGCGCCGAGCCGGTGCTCTCGCCGGCGGTCGCCCGGCTCTCCGAGCTGGTGGCCGCGCGCTACGCCGGCACCCGCTCCGACGTCCTGCGGCTGGCCGTGCCGCACCGACACGCCACCACCGAGAAGCAGGAGTCGGCCCCCGCGCCCGCGGCCAGCCCCGACACCGCTGCCGCCGTGCAGGCCTGGTCGGCCTACGACGGGGGAGCGGAGCTCGCGCGCCGGCTCGCCGAGGGCGGGTCGCCGCGCGTGGTCTGGTCCGCGCTGCCCGGTGACAGCTGGCCGACCCTGCTCGCGCAGGCGGCCGCCGCGACGTACGCCTCGGGACGGGGGGCGCTGCTGTGCGTGCCCGACCACAAGGACGTCGCGCGCCTCGACCAGGCTCTGTCCAAGGTCCTCGGCGCCGGCCGGCACGTCGTGCTCACCGCGGACTCCGGGCCGGCCCAGCGCTACCGCTCCTTCCTGGCCGTGTCCCGGGGCGCGGTGCGGATCGTGGTCGGCACCCGGGCGGCCGCCTTCGCGCCGGTCCATGACCTCGGTCTGGTCGCGATCTGGGACGACGGGGACGACCTGTACGCCGAGCCCCGGGCGCCCTACCCGCACACCCGGGAGGTGCTGCTGACCCGGTCCCACGAGGAGTCCGCCGGCGTCCTGCTGGGCGGGTTCGCACGCACCGTCGAGGCGGAGTACCTCGTCCGCACCGGCTGGGCCGAGACCCTCGTGGCCGACCGGTCCGTACTGCGCGCCGCCGCGCCCCGGGTCGGCATCACCGGCGCCACCGACCGCGAGCTCGAGCGCGACCCGCACGCCCGGACCGCCCGGCTGCCGCGCACGGCGTACGACGCGATCCGCGACGGCCTGACCCGCGGACCGGTGCTGCTGCAGACCCCCCGGCAGGGCTACGCGACGTCGCTGGCCTGCGACACCTGTCGCGCACCGGCCCGGTGCCGCGCCTGCGCCGGGCCGCTGCGGCTGACCGCCGCGCACGAGCCGCCGTCCTGCCGCTGGTGCGGCGCGGAGGACCAGACCTGGGCCTGTCCGGAGTGCGGCGGACGCGGGCTGCGGGCCCCGGTGCTCGGCGAGCAGCGGACCGCGGAGGAGATCGGCCGGGCCTTCCCGCAGGTCCCGGTGCGCACGTCCGGCGGCGACCGGGTGCTCGCCGAGGTCGACGCCCGACCGTCCGTCGTCGTCGCCACCCCTGGGGCGGAGCCGGTGGCCGAGGGCGGCTACGCCTGCGTGGTGCTGCTCGACACCTGGCTGATGCTCGCCCGCACGGACCTGCGGACCGTCGAGGAGGCGCTGCGCCGCTGGTTCGCCGCGGCGGCCCTGGCGCGCCCGGCGGACGACGGCGGCCGGGTGGTCGCGGTGGGGGAGCCGTCCGAGCCGTCCCTGCAGGCGCTGGTCCGGTGGGACCCGGTGGGTTTCGCCGGCCGGGAGCTGGAGGAGCGGCAGTCCGCGCACCTGCCCCCGGCGTCCCGGCTCGCCACCCTGGCCGGCCCCGAGGACGTGCTGACCTCGGCGTTGGCCGCCCTCACCCTGCCCGTGGGGGCGGAGGTGCTCGGGCCGGTGCCGGTGCCGGCCACCGGGTCCGGTCCGGCCGCCGACCCGCAGGCCCCACCGACGCTGCGCGCCGTGGTCCGGGTGCCGCGCGCCGCCGGCGCCGCCCTGTCCCGGACGCTGGTGGAGATGCAGGGCGTGCGGGACGCGAAGAAGCAGCCGCCGGTGCGGGTCCAGGTCGACCCGGTCGGCCTCGAGTGACCCGGCCGACTCCGTAGACTGGGCTGTCGTCCCTGTGACCACCCGACCCCCGCCGTACCGCCTCGAGGAGCCGCCCCGTGCCCGTCCAGCCGATCCGTCTGTTCGGGGACCCCGTGCTGCGCACCCCGGCGGTGCCGGTGACGGACTTCGACAAGGAGCTCCGCCGCCTGGTGGCCGACCTGACCGACACCATGCTGGAGGCCCCGGGCGCCGGGCTGGCCGCCCCCCAGATCGGCGTCGGGCTGCGGGTGTTCACCTGGTACGTCGACGGCGAGCTGGGTCACCTGGTCAACCCGACGCTGGACCTCTCCGAGGAGGAGCAGGACGGTCCCGAGGGCTGCCTGTCGCTGCCGGACCTCACCTTCGACTGCAAGCGGGCGCTGCGGGTCGTCGCGAAGGGCTTCGACATGCACGGCGAACCGGTCAGCATCGAGGGACACGAGCTGCTGGCCCGGGCGATCCAGCACGAGACCGACCACCTCGACGGGGTGCTGTTCATCGACCGGCTCGACCGTGAGGCCCGCAAGGCCGCGATGAAGGCGATCCGCGAGGCGGACTGGTTCGGGCAGTCCAGCCCGCTGGTGAAGGTCTCCCCGCACCCGACGAACGGGTTCGGCCTCTGATGCGGGTGGTCTTCGCCGGCACCCCGGAGCCGGCCCTCCCCGCGCTGGAAGCGGTGGCCGCGAGCCGGCACGACCTCGTCGGCGTGGTCACCCGTCCGGACGCGCCCGCCGGTCGGGGCCGCAGGCTGGTCGCGTCCCCGGTGGCGCAGCGCGCCGAGGAGCTCGGCGTACCCGTCCTCAAGCCGGACCACCCCCGGGACCCGGAGTTCCAGGCCGCCCTGAAGGCCCTCGAACCCGACTGCTGCCCGGTCGTGGCCTACGGCGCGATGCTGCCGCAGAGCGCGCTGGACATCCCGCCGCACGGCTGGGTCAACCTGCACTTCTCGCTGCTGCCGGCCTGGCGCGGGGCGGCCCCGGTGCAGCACGCCCTGTGGGCCGGTGACGAGATCACCGGGGCGACCACCTTCCGGATCGTCGCGGCCCTCGACGCCGGCCCCACGTTCGGCCTGATGACCGAGACCATCCGGCCGACCGACACCGCCGGTGACCTGCTGCACCGGCTCGCCGTCGGCGGCGCCGAGCTGCTGGTGCGCACGCTCGACGGCATCGAGGACGGCACCCTGGAGGCCCGCGAGCAGCCCACCGAGGGGGTCAGCCTGGCCCCCAAGATCGAGGTTGACGACGCGCAGGTCGACTGGGCCCGACCGGCGGCCGCGGTCGACCGGCAGGTCCGTGCCTGCACGCCCGCGCCGGGTGCCTGGTCGACGTACGACGGGCAGCGGATCAAGCTCGGCCCGGTCCGCCCCGACCCGGACCGGGACACCCTGGCGCCCGGGGTGCTCGAGGTGACCAAGAACGCGGTCTACGTCGGGACCGGGACGCAGCCGGTGCTGCTCGGCGAGGTCAAGCCGTTCGGCAAGAAGCAGATGCCCGCTGCGGACTGGGCCCGGGGCGTGCGCGTCGGGTCCGGGGCGTCGTTCGGATGAGCGACCCGCGCGCCGCGCGCCGACGTCGTCCGCGCACGACCCGCGCCGACCCGGCCCGGGAGGCCGCCTTCGACGTGCTCGCGGCGATCCGGGACAAGGACGCCTACACCAACCTGGTGCTGCCGCCGCTGCTGCGCTCACGCGCGATCACCGGCCGGGACGCGGCGTTCGCGACCGAGCTGGTCTCCGGGACGGTCCGCCGGCAGGGCACCTACGACGCGGTGATCGCGGCGAACCTCGACCGGCCGCTGGCCAAGGTCGACGCGGCCGTCCTCGACGCGTTGCGCCTGGGCACCCACCAGCTGCTGGCCATGCGGGTCCCCTCGCACGCCGCGGTCGGCACCAGCGTCGACCTGGTCCGCGCCAAGGTCGGGCAGGGGCCGTCCGGCTTCGTCAACGCGGTGCTGCGCAAGGTCGCTGCCCACGACCTGTCCGGCTGGGTGCGCCGGGTCGCCCCCGACCCGGCCGCGGACCCGGTCGGGTTCTCCTCGGTCGCGCACTCGCACCCGCGCTGGGTCGTGTCCGCCCTGGCCGAGGCGCTGGGCGCTCCGGGGTCCGACACGGAGCTCGACGCGCTGCTGTCCGCCGACAACGAGCCCCCGAAGGTCACCCTGGTGGCCCGGCCGGGGCTCAGCACCGTCGAGGAGCTGGTCGCCGCCGGCGGCACGGCCTCGACCCTGTCGCCGTACGCCGTGCAGCTCACGTCCGGCGACCCGGGGGAGGTCCCGGCCGTCGCCGAGGGCCGGGCCGGTGTCCAGGACGAGGGGTCCCAGCTGGTCGCCGTCGCGCTGGCCCGGGCCACCGTCGACGGCCGCGACGAGCGCTGGCTGGACGTGTGCGCGGGGCCGGGCGGCAAGTCCGCGCTGCTCGCGGCGCTGGCCCGCCGGGGCGGCGCCCGGCTGCTCGCCTCGGAGCGGCAGGTGCACCGGGCCGGGCTGGTGGCCTCCGCCACCGGGACCGCCGGGCCCGGGCTGCTCGGCGTGGTCGCCGCGGACGGCACCCGGCCCGCCTGGCGGGACGAGACGTTCGACCGGGTGCTCGTCGACGCGCCCTGCTCCGGGCTGGGCGCCCTGCGCCGCCGGCCGGAGTCACGGTGGCGGCGCACCGAGCGTGACGTGGAGGACCTGGTGCCGCTGCAACGGGCTCTGCTGGCCACGGCGCTGGACGCGGTGCGACCCGGCGGCGTGGTGGCCTACGTGACCTGCTCGCCCGTGCTGGCCGAGACGTCCGGCGTGGTCTCCGCCGTGCTCGCCGAGCGCGACGACGTACACCTGGAGGACGCGGGCCCGCTGTTCCCCGGCGTGACCGACCTGGCCGGTCCGCTGCCCGGCACCGTGCAGCTGTGGCCGCACCGGCACGGCACGGACGCGATGTTCCTGGCGCTGCTGCGCCGGTCGTGACCCGCCACCGCCCGCCCTCTCCCGGCGAGCGGTGGCCACTAGGATCGGCGCCATCATGGGTATCCAGATCTCGCCGAGCATGCTCGCCTCCGACTTCGCCAACCTCGCCTCCGAGGCCGCCCGCATCTCCCACGCCGACTGGCTGCACGTCGACGTGATGGACAACCACTTCGTTCCCAACCTGACGCTCGGCGTCCCCGTCGTGGAGGCCCTGGCCAAGGCGTCGTCCACGCCGATGGACTGCCACCTGATGATCGAGGACCCGGACCGGTGGGCGCCCGCCTACGTCGAGGCCGGCGCGCAGTCCGTGACGTTCCACGTCGAGGCGGCCGCCGCCCCGGTCCGGCTGGCCCGCGAGCTGCGCGCGCTGGGCGCCCGGGCCGGGATGGCGCTCAAGCCGGCCACCCCGATCGACCCGTACGAGGACCTGCTCCCCGAGCTGGACATGCTGCTGGTGATGACCGTCGAGCCGGGGTTCGGCGGCCAGGCGTTCCTGGACCTGTGCCTGCCGAAGATCCGGCGCACCCGCGAGCTGGTCGACAAGCACGGGCTCGACGTGTGGCTGCAGGTCGACGGGGGAGTCTCGCTGGAGACCATCGAGCGCTGCGCCGAGGCGGGGGCCGACGTGTTCGTCGCCGGGTCGGCCGTCTTCAAGGCCGACGACCCGAACGCGATGATCGACTCCCTGCGCGCCTCCGCCGAGTCCGCCGCCTCCTGACCCGGCCGGCTGGCAGCGGCCACAACCGGGCCGACCGGCGTCTCGTGGGCGGGCTCACATACCGGGGGTGTGCCGGGTTGTGGCAGGCTTGACCCACGAGTGAACAGCTCGCGTGCTCTGGGGTCGGTGTAATTCCGAGCCGGCGGTGAAAGTCCGCGACCCGGCTGCAGCCAGCAGCCGGTTGACCAGGTGGAACTCCTGGACCGACGGTGAAAGTCCGGATGGGAAGCGCACGCAGGTATGCCGGTCGACCCGGCAGGCCTGTCATTTCTCGACGCCCCGGGGTCCGTGTGCACGGACGAGAGGGGCCACCCCGCGATGACCGGCCGCGAGACCGAGCGTGCCGCGATGACGCGCGCCCTCGACCTGGCCCGGTCGCCCGGCGTCCCCCTCGGCCCGAACCCGAGGGTGGGCTGCGTGCTCCTCGCCCCGGACGGTACGACGGTCGCCGAGGGCTACCACCGGGGCGCCGGCACGCCGCATGCCGAGGTCGACGCGCTCACCCGGGCCGGTGACCGGGCCCGCGGGGCGACCGCCGTGGTCACCCTCGAGCCGTGCAACCACACCGGCCGCACCGGACCGTGCGCGCAGGCCCTGCTCGCGGCCGGGGTCGCCCGGGTGGTCTTCGCGCAGGCGGACACCAGCCCCGTCGCGCAGGGCGGCGCCGAGACGTTGCGCGCCGGCGGCGTCGACGTGGAGGGCGGGCTGCTGGCCGACGAGGCGCAGGAGGTGAACCGGACCTGGACGTTCGCGCACCGGCACGGCCGGCCGTACGTGACCTGGAAGCTCGCCACCACACTGGACGGACGCAGCGCCGCCAGCGACGGCACCTCGCGGTGGGTCAGCTCGCTCCCGGCCCGTCGTGACACCCACCGGCTGCGCGGCCTCTGCGACACCATCCTGGTCGGCACCGGCACCGTGCTGGTCGACGACCCCCAGCTGACCGTCCGCGACGAGGACGACGTGAACCTGCCGCGCGACCGGCAGCTGCTCCGTGCGGTGATGGGGCTGCGCGACGTCCCCACCGACCGCCGCGTGCTCGACGACGCCGCCGACACCGTCCTGCTCCGCACCCGTGACCCGCGGACGGCACTGGCCGAGCTGTTCGGGTGCGACCGGCAGCACGTGTTCCTGGAGGGCGGCCCCACCCTGGCCGCCGCGTTCCTGACCGCCGGGCTGGTCGACGAGGTGGTCGCCTACGTCGCCCCGATGTTCCTCGGGGCCGGGCTCAGCAGCGTCGGCGACCTCGGCATCGGGTCGATCTCCGACGCGCTGCGCCTCGAGGTGCACGACGTGACCACGCTCGGCGCCGGGCTGGACACCAACGTCCGGCTCACCATGACCACCAGAAGGGGTGCGTGATGTTCACCGGGATCATCGAGGAGCTCGGCGTCGTGGAGGCGCTCGAGGACCAGGGCGACGCCGTCCGGCTGACCGTGCGCGGCCCGCACGTGACCGTGGACGCCGGGCTCGGCGACTCCATCGCGGTCAACGGCTGCTGCCTGACCGTCGCGCAGCGGGACGGCGAGACGTTCACCGCCGACGTGATGCGCGAGACGCTCGACAAGACCTCGCTCGGCGTGCTCGAGCCCGGCGCGCGGGTCAACCTCGAGCGCGCCGTGACGGCCGCCACCCGGCTCGGCGGACACATCGTGCAGGGGCACGTCGACGGCACCGGGTCCGTCGTACGCCGCGAGCCCTCCGAGCACTGGGAGCTCGTCGAGGTCTCGCTGCCCGCCGAGCTGTCCCGCTACCTCGTCGACAAGGGCTCGGTCACCGTGGACGGCATCTCGCTGACCGTGGTCTCGGTCGGCGAGGACAGCTTCACCGTCTCGCTGATCCCGGAGACCCTGGCCCGCACCACCCTCGGCTTCAAGCAGCCCGGCGACCCCGTCAACCTCGAGGTGGACGTGATCGCGAAGTACGTCGAACGTCTCGTCGCTCCCCACCACAGCAAGGACCTCTCATGAGCTTCGTCTCCACGCTCTACGACGCCCACCTGACCATCGCCGGTCACCCGATCACCTGGCGGGAGATCCTCGGCAACGGGTTCGGCTTCGCCTCCGCGATCGGCGGACTGCGTCGCCGGGTCTGGGCCTGGCCGGTCGGGATCGTCGGCAACGCGCTGCTGTTCACGGTGTTCATCGCCGCCACGTTCGAGGCCGACGCGCAGGTGCCGCTGTTCGGGCAGGCCGGGCGCCAGGTGTTCTTCATCATCACCAGCGTCTACGGGTGGTACCGCTGGCACCAGGTGCGCCAGGCCCGCGGCGGTGTCTCCGACCGGCCCGCGATCACCCCGCGCTGGGCCACCGCGGGGGAGCGGGTCGGTTACCTGCTCGCGTCGGCTGCCGCGATCGTCGTGCTGCAGTGGGTGTTCAGCGTGATCGGTGCCGGGTGGCCCGCGCCACGGTGGTACTTCTGGTGCGACGCGTGGATCTTCGTCGGCTCGATGCTCGCGACGTACGCGATGGCCCGCGGCTGGACCGACTTCTGGCTGGCCTGGATCGCGGTCGACGTCGTCGGCGTCCCGCTGCTGTGGCACTCGCAGTACTACCCGACCGCGATCCTGTTCGTGGTGTACGGCGCCCTGGTGGTCTGGGGCTTCCTCGTGTGGCGCAGGGCTGCTCGCGTCGAGCGCGCGCCCGAGCCGGACAAGGTGTCGGCATGAGCGCGCCGCAGGTCCGGCTGGACAGTGTCGAGCAGGCCGTCGCGGACATCGCGGCCGGCAAGGCCGTCGTGGTCGTCGACGACGAGGACCGCGAGAACGAGGGCGACCTGATCTTCGCGGCGAGCAGGTCGACGCCGGAGCTGATGGCGTTCACGATCCGCTACTCCTCCGGAGTGATCTGCGTGCCGGTCACGGCGCCGACGCTGGACCGGCTCGGCATCCCGCTGATGACCCCGCACAACCGGGAGCGGATGCGGACGGCGTACACCGTCTCCGTCGACGCCCGCGACGGCACCACCACCGGCATCTCCGCCGCGGACCGGTCGCACACGGTGCGCACCCTGATCGACTCCGCGACCGAGGCGTTCGAGATCGTGCAGCCGGGGCACGTGTTCCCGCTGCGGTACGCCGAGGGCGGCGTGCTGGTGCGGCCCGGGCACACCGAGGCCGCCGTGGACCTCGCCCGGCTGGCCGGCCTCGAGCCGGCCGGCGTGATCTCCGAGATCGTCAACGACGACGGCACCATGAAGCGCGGCGCGCAGCTGCGGGAGTTCGCCGACGAGCACGGCCTGTCGATGATCTCGATCGAGCAGCTGATCCACCACCGGCGACGCCACGAGAACCACGTGGAGCGGGTCGCCGAGACCCGGCTGCCGACCGCGCACGGCGACTTCACGGCGTACGGCTACCGGATCACCATCGACGAGTCCGAGCACGTCGCGCTGGCCTACGGCGACATCAGCGGCGACGAGCCGGTGCTGACCCGGGTGCACTCGGAGTGCCTGACCGGCGACGTGTTCGGGTCGCGACGCTGCGACTGCGGGCCACAGCTCGAGGAGGCGCTGGCCCGGATCGCCGAGGAGGGCCGCGGCGTGGTGGTCTACCTGCGCGGTCACGAGGGGCGGGGCATCGGCCTGGTCGCCAAGCTGCAGGCCTACCAGCTCCAGGACGGCGGCCGGGACACCGTGGACGCGAACCTCGAGCTCGGCCTGCCCGCGGACGCCCGGCACTACGGGACGGCGACCCAGATCCTGCGCGACCTCGGCATCGGGTCGGTCCGGCTGCTGACCAACAACCCCGACAAGGTCACCAACCTCGAGGACTACGGCATCCCCGTGACCGAGCGGGTGCCGCTGACGACCTTGCCCAACGACCACAACATCAGCTACCTGCTGACCAAGCGGGACCGGATGGGCCACCATCTCCCGGACCTGCATACGGTGGGGGCGACCACTCGTGAAGGGGAGCAGCCGTGAGCGGTGCCGGATCGCCCGACGAGAAGCCCGTCGACTGTCACGACCTGCGGGTCGCGGTGGTGGCGGCACGCTGGCACGAACAGGTGATGGACGGACTGCTCGCGGGCGCCCAGCGAGCCCTCGACGCCTACCAGGTCGAGGTCCCGGCCATCGTGCGCGTGCCGGGCTCCTTCGAGCTTCCGGTGGTCGCGCAGGCGCTCGCCGAGCGCGGCTACGAGGCGGTCGTGGCGCTCGGCGTGGTGATCCGCGGCGGCACCCCGCACTTCGAGTACGTCTGCTCCGCGGCCACCGACGGGCTCTCCCGGATCGCGGTCGACACCGGTGCTGCCGTCGGGTTCGGCCTGCTCACCTGCGACACCGAGGAGCAGGCCCTCGACCGGGCCGGGCTCGAGGGCTCCAGCGAGGACAAGGGCTACGAGGCCACCTCGGCCGCGCTGGTCACCGCGCTGACGCTGCGCAAGATCCGTCGTGGCTACGAGCCCGACGCGTAGCACGGCCCCACCCGCAGGCTCTCTCGCGGCCCCGTCCCGGACGCGGGCCCGGACCGGACCGCCGCACGCCGTACCCTGGGACGGCCCTGACACAGACCAGAAAGCACGTGGATGAAGACGTTCGAGGAGCTCTGGACCGAGCTCAACGAGAAGGCGCAGACACGACCGGAGGGTTCCGGCACGGTGCGTGAGCTCGACGCGGGCGTCCATACGATCGGCAAGAAGCTGGTCGAGGAGGCCGCCGAGTCCTGGATGGCCGCCGAGCACGAGGGGCCCGAGCGGACCGCCGAGGAGCTCAGCCAGCTGCTCTACCACGCCCAGGTGCTGATGCTCGCGAGCGGACTGACGCTCGACGACGTCTACGCCCACCTCTAGATCTGCGAGAAGAGGCATCCCGTGACCGACACCAAGCTCCTGCGCCTCGCGGTCCCCAACAAGGGGTCGCTGTCCCAGGCCGCGTCCGACATCCTCCGCGAGGCGGGCTACAGGCAGCGCACCGACGTCAAGCGGCTCACCCTGACCGACGGCGAGAACGGCGTCGAGTTCTTCTACCTGCGTCCGCGCGACATCGCGCTGTACGTCGGGGAGGGCACGCTCGACGTCGGCATCACCGGCCGAGACCTGCTGCTCGACTCCGGCGCCAAGGCCGAGGAGGTGCTCACGCTCGGCTTCGGCCGCTCGCGCTTCCACTTCGCGGCGCCGCCCGGCACGGCCTCCGGCGTCGAGGACCTCGCGGGCAAGCGGATCGCGACGTCGTACGCCGGCGTGGTCCACCGGCACCTGGAGAAGCACGGCATCGAGGCCGTGGTCACCCGGCTCGACGGCGCCGTGGAGACCAGCGTGCAGCTCGGGGTCGCGGACGCGATCGCCGACGTCGTGGAGACCGGCAGCACCTTGCGCAACGCCGGGCTCGAGGTGTTCGGCGAACCGATCCTGGAGTCCGAGGCGGTGCTGATCACCCGCGCGGGCGCCGAGCCGCCGGCCGGGTTCGCGGTGTTCCAGCGGCGGCTCGAGGGCGTCCTGGTGGCCCGGTCCTACGTGATGATGGACTACGACATCCGCACCGAACGCGTCGAGGAGGCGGTGGCCCTCACGCCCGGCATCGAGAGCCCGACCGTCTCGCCGTTGCATCGCGAGGGCTGGGTCGCGGTCCGCTCGATGGTGCCGCGCGACCAGGCCCAGCGGGTGATGGACGACCTGTGGGACCTCGGGGCCCGCGGCATCCTGTCCACGGACATCCATGCCTGCCGACTCTGAGCTGCGGCTGCCGCACACGTTCCGCCCGCTCGGCGTGCGTCTCGCGATCTACGTGCTCGGCGCGATGCTGGTGCTGGTCGTCGTGGTCACCTGGTTCGCCTTCCCGCAGGACATCCGCGACCAGTTCACGGTGTTCCAGCGGCTGACGGTGATCGGGTTCGGGCTGATGTTCTACGCCGGCGGGTACGCGCTCGCGCGCAGCCGGCTGGTCGCCCGCGAGGACGGGCTGACGGTGATCAACGGGTACAAGAGCCGCCGGTTCGACTGGAACGAGATCCTCGCGATCACGCTCCGCCCCGGCAGCCCGTGGGCGGTGCTCGACCTCTCCGACGGGACGACCGTGCCCGCGATGGGGATCCAGGGCTCCGACGGCTCACGTGCCACCGCACAGGTCCGTCAGGTCCGGGCCCTCATCGAGCGCCTCACCCGTTGACCCGGGGCTTGTGCTGGGTTGACCCGGGGCTTGTGGTGGGTTGACCCGGGGCTTGTGCTGGGTTGACCCGGGGCTTGTGTCCCGCCGGTTGGCTCGGGTGGCTATTGCAGTGCGCTACCCGTCGTACCAAGACTGCGGGAGAGAGGCCCGGCCCCCCGCGTCCGGGCTCGACGGGAGTGGTGCAGCCGTGACCGAGGTGAAGCCCGGCCGGTGGATGGCCGAGATCGACGGTGACTTCGTGGTCTTCCTGATCGGGGCACGGGCGAGCCGACGGCTGGTGCGGTCGTTCCGCGACCTCGGAGGGCGACGCGGGATGCTGCACATGCTGAAGTACCTGTCGGAAGCACCCGGAGAAAGGGCTGCTGGGCTACGAGATGTCGACCTTCGGCGGGATCATCGTCCAGTACTGGCGCTCCTTCGAGCACCTCGAGCGATTCGCCAACGACACGAGCGACCCGCACGTCGCAGCCTGGCGCAACTACTGGAGACGTCGGGTCCGACACGCGCACCGGCATCTGGCACGAGACGTACCTGGTGCGCGCCGGCGAGTACGAAGCGATCTACGGCAACATGCCGCCGTTCGGGCTGGGCAAGGCAGCGTCGTTGGTGACAGTGGCCGAGGGGAGTACGGCGCGTGGCCGGCTGAAGCGCCGCGCCGTCTCCTGACACGGGGCCTGGGTCAACCCGTCACGAGGCCCGGGTCAACCCGTCACCAGGCCCGGGTCAACCCGTCACCAGGCCCGGGTCAACCCGTCACGAGGCCCGGGTCAACGTGTGTGGGTGGCGAGGGCGTCGAGGGCCTGGGTGAAGCACTCCATCGGCGGGGTGACGAGACCGGCGCCGACCTGGCCGGTGCCGGCGACCCGGCCGGCCATCCCGGTGTTGATCTGGGGGAGTACGCCGCTGCGCACGACCGCCGCGACGTCGATGCCCGTCGGCGTGCCCCGGAACTCCAGGATCGGGATGCCGTAGGCGGGGTTCTCGCCGACCGTGATGTCGTACATCCGCTGCGTGGTCGCCAGCGCGTCCGGCACCGAGCCGCCGACGAACCGCACGATCGCCGGGGCGGTCGCCATCGCGAGGCCGCCGATCCCGGCCGTCTCGGTGATCGCCGAGTCACCGATGTCGGGGTTGGCGTCCTCGGGGCCGTAGGACCCGAGGAACAGCCCCTCCGGCGTGTTGGCGGGCGCGGTGAACCACGTGTCACCGGTGCCGGCGGTCTGGATGCCGAAGTCGGTGCCGTTGCGCGCCATCACCGTCACGACCGTCGACCCGGGGATGTCCGCGGCGGCCCGGGTCTGCAGCTTGCACGCCGGCATCACCAGGTTGAGGAAGAAGTGGTCGTTGCCGGACACGAACCGCACCGCCTGCGCGACGTCGGCGGTCGGGTACCCGGAGTCGATCATCGCGGGCAGCACCTCGCGCAGGAACATCAGCGTCCCGGCGCGGTTGCGGTTGTGCCCCTCGTCGCCCATCTGGATCATCTGCGCGACGATCGCCTTGACGTCCACGGGCTCGCCGGCCCGCACCGCGTGCTGCAGCAGCGGGCCGAGCACGTCGGTCATCCAGTGCAGCCGCTCGATCACCTCGGCGCCGTACGCGCCGTAGCGCAGCACCTTGCCGAGCCCCTCGTTCAGCGAGCACCAGGACTCGTTGCCGTTCACCTGGTCGCGCAGGCAGAACACCCACATCGACGGAGTGACGACCCCGGCCATCGGCCCGACGGCACCGCGCGCGTGGCACGGCTCCCAGCTCACGCCCTCACCGGCCGCGAGCTTTCGTGACGCCTCCTCCGGCGAGGAGGCCAGGCCCTCGAACAGCATGGCGCCGACCAGCGCCCCGCGCATCGGCCCGGACGCCCGCTCCCAGTCCACCGGCGGCCCGGCGTGCAGGAACCGACCCGGCGCCAGCCCGAGCGCCTGCGAGGCCGGGAGTACGTCGACCAGGTGCGCCTCCGCGCCGAGCATCGCCTCGAGCGCCTGCGCGTTCGCGGCGCGACGTCGCGGGTCGCCCATCACTGCGGCCACCGACGCGGGGTCGCCGGCGGGCGGCTGCCACCGTACGGCGGACACGTCGACGGCCTGCCGGGCCAAGGTGTCGGCGAACATCGACGCACCGGCGGTCACGACGGACGGGGGAGTGGACAGGGTCATGCGGCACCTCCCGGGGTGAGCAGGTCGAGGGCTTGGCGGGCGGCGGCCGCGTTGGACAGGAACACCCACGCGCCCGAGTCGTAGAGGAGGGCGACCTGGGCCCGCAGCCCCTGCGGGTCGTCGCGGGTGCCGACCACGCTGACCACGACGGGGATGCCGGCGTGGCTCGCCTGCCGGATCGCCGGCGCCAGCTCGGCGGCGGGGTCGTCGGCGGCCCCGAGCCCGAGCACCACGTCGAGGAGCAGGACCCCGGTGGACGGGTCCTGGATCTCAGCGAGCAGCCGCTCGACCCGGGTCGAGCCGTCGATCATCGGGTGCGGGCGTCCCCGGGTCAGCCGGTCGTCGCCGAAGTCGATCATCGTGTGACCGTCCGAGGCGAGGTCGTCGCCGAGCGCCCACGCGGGGTCGAGCGGGATGTTGGAGGAGACCCGGCCGAGCGTCGCCGACGCGATCAGCATCGCCTCGTCGCACAGCGTGCCGCCGGCGAACAGCCCGCGGACGTCGCCCCCGGGGCGGCCGGAGGCGACGGCCCCGGACCAGTGCTCGGGGGCGGTCCAGGTGCCGCCCGCTGCCTGCACGACGGCGGCGGCCGTCGTGGTCAGGTCCGGCTGCCCGGCGCCGAGCAGCCCGAACAGGACCGGCTTGCCCAGCGCCGCGGCGTGCTCCCGGACGGCCGCCGCGACGGCCGGCGCGGGTGGCTTGGAGACCACCACGACCAGCTCGGTCCCGTCGTCGGCGGCGAGCAGGTCGAGGGCGCGCAGCGTCGAGCGTCCGCCCACCTCCGCGGACAGGTCCCGGCCGCCGACCCCGAGGCAGTGCGAGACGCCCACCCCGGCCCCGTCGAGCAGGGACATCAGGTGCTGGGCGCCGGTGCCGGACGCGGCCACGATGCCGACCGGCCCGGGCCGCACGACGTTGGCGAACCCCAGCCCGACCCCGCCGACGACCGCCGTGCCGCAGTCGGGTCCCATCACCAGGACGCCGGCCGCGTCGGCGTACTCCTTGAGCGCGACCTCCTGCTCGAGCGGCACGTTGTCGCTGAACACCATGGTCAGCAGGCCGGCGTCGACGGCGTCGACCGCGTCCGCGAAGGCGTACTGGCCCGGGGTGGAGATCAGCGCGACCGTCGCCTCCGGGCGAGCCGCGGCGGCCGCACGCACGGTCACCGGTTCCGGCGCGCTGCCGAACCCGGACGTCACCGGGCGGGACGCCTCCGACAGCGCCGTGTCGACCTCGGCCAGCGCGACGTCGAGCGCCGGCCCGTCGGTGGCGTCGACGGCCACCAGCAGCTCGTTCGGGGAGGCGTCGGGGACCTCGAAGCCCATGCCGAGGGCCAGGTCGAGGTTCAGGTCGGTGGCCATCGCGACCAGCGCCGAGGCGACCCCGTCGAGGCCCGCGACCCGGCGGCTGACCTGCATCAGCGTCACGGAGTCGACGTACGTCCCGCGCCGCAGCTGGACCTTCTTCATGCCGCGCCTCCCAGGGCGGTCGGTGTGCTGTTCAGGACGTGCAGGGCGCCCGCCGCGAGCGCGGCGCCGGACGAGTGGCCGACCGCGAGCAGCCGAGCCGACGCACCGGCCGGGTCCTCGCCCCCGCAGACCGCGACCAGGAACGCCGCGAGCTCCGGGGTGGCCCAGCCGTCGAGAGCATGGTGCAGCAGGCCGCGTGAGACCGCGGTGGTCCGGCGGACCGCCAGCGCGTCCCGGGTGCCGGCCTGCCAGCCGGGCAGCCGGGCGTCCCCGGTGGCGTGCGCCGCGACCAGCAGCCCCGCGAGCAGGTCGTCGCCGCTCGGCGTCAGCCCCGGGCCGGCGCCGACCAGGTCGTGCGGACGGAGCACGCGAGGTACGTCGACCCCGGGCAGCGTGACCGCCGACGGCGGGGGAGCGAGGCCGCGCGGGCGGGGCGGCTGCCACCACCGCGTCACCCGCCAGGTCGCCTCCCGGGAGACGAGGGACCCGGCCCGGACGGCGAGCGGGCCGGACGGCAGGACCGGGGTCAGCACCGCGTTCGGGAGCCGGACCGCTCCGGGGTCGCAGAGGCAGAGCACCGGCACGTCCGTGCGACCGGTCTCGTAGTGCACGCTCAGCCGCGTGCGCGCCACCTCGACCAGCGGCCTGTCCGACCCGAGCAGGTCGGCCAGCAGCCCGGACGCCGCCGCGGGGACCACACGAGTGCTCACCTGCCCGACCCTAGGGCACGCAGGAAGCACGCAGGCCCGGGTGCCGTGCGGCACCCGGGCCTCCGTCGCGGTTCGTCGGAGCGAAGGACTACTTGAGGTAGCCCTTCTCCTTGAGGAACTCCTCGGCGATCTTGTCGGCCGGCTCGCCGTCCGCGCTGATCTTCTTGTTCAGCTCACCCATCGCGTCGGTGGTGAGGTCCGCCGAGAGCGGCTGGAGGACCTTCAGCATCTCCGGGTGCTCCTTGTCGAAGTCGGCCCGGGTCACCGCCACACCGTTGTAGAGCGGGAAGTACGCCTTGTCGTCCTCGAGCACCGTGAGGCCGAGGGCCTTGAGGCGGCCGTCGGTCGTGAAGATCTCACCGAAGTCGCAGTTGCCCTTGTCCAGCTGGGTGTACACGACACCGGTGCCGAGGCTCTTGAGCTTGCCGCCGGTGATGCCGTACTTCTTCTTGAAGCCCGGGTAGCCGTCCGGCCGGGCCGCGAACTCCGACTCGACGCAGACCGTCGCGGACGGGTTCTTCTTGATGTAGGCCGCCATGTCGGAGTGCGTCTTGATGCCGTTCTTCTGTGCGAACTCGTCGCTGACGGCGAACGCGTAGGTGTTGTTGAACGGCGCGAGCGGGCCCCAGACCAGCTTGTTCTTGGCCAGGTCCTCCTGCTTGACCGCGTCGTACTGCTTCTGCGGGTCGAAGATGGGGGTGTCGTGTCCGAGGTAGTTGATCCACCCGGTGCCGGTGTACTCCCACACCACGTCGGTGACCCCGTCGACGAGCTTCTTGCGGGTCTGGGTGCTGCCCTTGGTGTTGGTCTCGTCCTTCACCGTGGCGCCGGCCGCGCACATCATCTTGATGGTCAGCTGGCCGAGCACGAGCTGCTCGTCGAACTCCTTCGAGCCCACCTTGACGGTGACCCCCTTGAGCGCCTTGGAGTCGACCGAGCCGGCCTTGACGCCCTCGCACGGACCGCCGCTGGAGGCCGTGGAGTTCTCGCTGAGGCTGCCGCAGCCGCTCAGGCCGAGAGCCATCAGGGTGAGCGCGGCGAGTCCCGCGATGGATGTCGTTGATCGTCGTGTCATGTGTTCCGTTTCCTCCGTTGGATGCCGATCGGCGGGTGCCTTCAGCGGTGGCTGGTCAGCTCGTACAGGTCAGCGGATGCCCCGTGGCGTCGCCGCGCGCTGGGCCACCCCGGCCACCCAGTCCATGAGGAGGGCGAGCAGGGCGATCATCACCGCCACGGTGAACGTCACCAGCGGGCGGTTGGTCTTGATCGCGCTGAACAGGGGCAGGCCGAGGCCGCCGGCGTCCAGCGCGTAGCCGAGGGGCACGGTGCCCACCGCGAGCACCAGTGCGGTGCGGACGCCCGCGCCGATGATGGGTACGGCGAGCGGCAGCTCGACGCGGAACAGGATGGCCACCGGCGACATCCCCATACCCCGCGCGGCGTCGAGCACGCCCGGGTCCACGCCCTGGAGCCCGACGATGGTGTTGCGCAGCACCGACAACGCGGCGTACGCGGTGAGGATCAGCACGACGGCCCAGAAGCCGACGAAGTAGAAGCCGAACAGGGCGAGCAGGCCCAGGCTCGGGGCCGCCTGTCCCACGTTGGCGACCGCGACGACGAAGGGTGCCGTCCGGCGGGTCCGCGGCCGGGTGACCAGGATGCCCAGCGGGACGGCGATCGCCACCACCAGCAGGGCGATGGTGACGCTCACCCGCACGTGCTCGGCGGTGGCCCGGGTCAGGGCCGCCCGGTTCAGGACGTTGCTCTCGATGCTGTCCAGGGACTGTTGCTCGACGTTGAGGTAGAGCAGCACGCCGATCACGACGACCATCACCGGGGTGACCAGGTCGCGCAGCGACACCACCGGCTGCCCCGGCTTCGTGACGCGCAGGCCCGCGGCGCCCGCGTCCGCCTGGTCCGCGGTCGGCTCGACCTCGAGAACGGTGCTCACTCGGCCCCCACCGGCTCGCCGCCGTCCGCGGAGGAGTGCACCCGCCTGAGGATGTCGTCGATCCGCACCACGCCGACCGGGCGGCCGTCGCGGGCCACCGTGACCGAGCGCAGCCCCTTGCCGACCATCAGGTCGAGCGCCGCGTGCAGCGTCGAGGACACGTCCATGATCTCGTGCGAGGGCCGCTCGTCGGGGGCGCCGCCGAGGTCGAGGGAGTCCACCCGCTCGAAGTGCAGGCGCTTGAGCGCGGCACCCTCACCGATGAAGTCCTCGACGAACTCGTCCGCCGGTTCGGCCAGGATCGCCTCGGGGGTGTCGTACTGCGCGATGTGCGACCCCTCGCGGAGCACGGCGATCCGGTCGCCGAGCTTGAGCGCCTCGTCGAAGTCGTGGGTCACGAAGACGATCGTCTTGCCGAGCGTGGCCTGCAGGGACAGGAACTCGTCCTGGAGCCGCGAACGGGTGATCGGGTCCACGGCGCCGAAGGGCTCGTCCATCAGCATGATCGGCGGGTCGGCCGCCAGGGCCCGGGCCACGCCGACCCGCTGCTGCTGGCCGCCGGAGAGCTGGCGCGGGTAGCGGCCGCGGTACTGGCCCGGGTCGAGGCCGACCACCGTGAGCATCTCGTCGACCCGGTCGCGGATCCGTTTCTTGTCCCACTTGAGCAGCTTGGGGACCAGGGCGACGTTCTGGGCGATCGACAGGTGCGGGATCAGGCCGATCTGCTGGATGACGTAGCCGATCTTGCGGCGCAGCTGCACGTCGTTGAGCTTGGTGACGTCCTCACCGCCGATCGTGATCGTGCCGGAGGTCGGCTCGATGAGCCGGTTGATCATCCGCATCGTCGTGGTCTTGCCGCAGCCCGACGGGCCCACGAACACCGCGATCTCGCCGGCCGGGATCTCCATGCTGACCGAGTCGACCGCGGGCCGTTCCTGGCCGGGGTACTTCTTGGTCAGCCCGTCGAGCACGATGGGCACGCCGCGGCCGGTGCTGTCGCGGGTGGCGTCCGCCTTGCCGTCATGGGTCGGCGGGTTCGTGGGACTGTCAGGCACGGCTCCCCCTCGGGGTGGTGAATCGGCGGATCACGACGAAGACCGCGTCGAAGAGCAAGGCGATCAGGGTGACGAACAGGACGCAGACGAGAGCTTTGTTCTCGGTGTTGACCGACCCCAGGTTGTCCAGGGACGAGTAGCCGTACTCGCCGAGGCCGACCGGGCTCACGAACGCGGCGATCGCGACGATGCCGATGGTGAGCTGGGCGCTGACCCGGATCCCGGCGAGGATCACCGGCCAGGCGATCGGCATCCGGATCTGCCAGAGCATCCGGAACCGTCCGACACCCATCCCGCGAGCGGCGTCGAGCACGGCCGGGTCGGCGGACTGCAGGCCGACGATGCCGTTGCGCAGGATCGGCAGCATCGCGTAGGCGACCACGACCGGGAACACCGCGGCGAGGCCGTAGCCCACCACCGAGACCAGGAAGCCGAAGAGCGCCACCGACGGCAGGGTGAAGATCACCGCAGCGGTGGCGATGCTGAAGTTGGCGGTCAGCTTCGAGCGGTACGTCGCGACCGCGAACAGCACGCCCAGGACGGCGGCGATGGCGATGCAGTAGAACGAGAGCAGCGCATGCTGCTGGGTCCGGAAGATGATGTCGTCGCGGTACTGCGACAAGTACTCGGAGAACGGGAGACCGTTCACGTCCAGACCCCATTTCCGTTGTTACTCGGCGGTTGTCGACGGTGTGACAGTAACCGATCGATACTGCCCAACTCGTAATTTCTCGGGTACCTCGAATTCCTTACCAACTCGTTACCTCGCTCTGACCAGCAGTTTTGTGGGCGCGGCTCCTACCCACGGAGCCGTGCGTGGTGCACAGTGACACCCGAATCACGGCCCACGCCCGTGGGTCGCAACTGGGTGCGCCGCTCGCTCGAACGGTGCCGGAGCTGGGAGGCCCGCCATGGCTCTTGGTTGGAAACTCGTCTATGACGGCAAGACCCCGCCGCCCGGTGCTGCGGTGGCTCCGGACGAACGACTCTCCTGGGGTCGTACGGTCGGTCTCGGTGCGCAGCACGTGGTGGCGATGTTCGGTGCGACGTTCGTCTTCCCCCTGATCATGGGGTTGAACCCTCAGCTCGCGATCATGATGAGCGGCATCGCGACGATCGTGTTCCTGCTGATCGTCCAGGGGAAGGTGCCGAGCTACCTCGGCACCTCCGCCTCCTTCGTCGGTGGTGCGGCCGCGATCTACAGCCAGGGCGGCAACCCCGCCGACGTCACCGGTGCGGTGCTGGTGGCCGGTGTGGTGCTCGCTGTGCTCGGCGTGATCATCCACTTCGCCGGCACCCAGGCGCTGCACGCGGTGCTTCCGCCGGTGGTCACCGGTGCGGTCGTCATGCTGATCGGCTTCAACCTCGCCCCCGTGGTGGCCAACGTGTACTGGCCCCAGGACCAGTGGGTCGCGCTGCTCACGATGACCGCGGTGATCCTGATGGCGGTCGGCCTGCGCGGCTTCTTCGGCCGCATCGCGATCTTCCTCGGCCTGATCTTCGGCTTCGTGCTCTCCTGGGTCTTCGACGGGATCTTCGGTCAGATCACCTCGGTCCTGCCCGGTCAGAACCTCCGTGACGCAGCCGGCAAGGTCTGCTCGCCGGAGGGCACCTACTGCGTGGCCACAGCCTTCCCCCACGACCGGGTCAACTGGTCCGGGGTCACGTCCGCGGACTGGGTCGGCTTCCCGCCCCATTCGGACTTCGCCAACCAGGTCGTCGGCTGGCACACCCCGTCCTTCAGCATCGCCTTCATCCTGCTGATGCTGCCCGCGGTGATCGCCCTGGTCGCCGAGAACACCGGCCATGTGAAGGCCGTCGCGGAGATGACCAATCGCGATCTCGACCCGGTGATGGGCCGCGCGATCGCCGCCGACGGCATCGGCACCGTGCTCGCCAGCGCGGTCGGAGGCTCGCCGACGACCACCTACGCCGAGAACATCGGCGTCATGGCAGCCACCCGCATCTACTCGACGGCGGCCTACTACGTCGCGGCCATCGTCGCGATCCTGTTCGGCCTCTGCCCGAAGTTCGGCGCGCTCGTGTCGGCGACGCCCGGCGGCGTGCTCGGCGGCATCACGGTCGTGCTCTACGGCATGATCGGCCTCCTCGGCGCCAAGATCTGGAAGGAGAACCGGGTCGACTTCGCGAACCCGGTCAACCTGGTCCCGGTCGCCGCGGGCATCATCATCGCGATCGGCAGCACGTCGCTGATCTTCACGAAGAACTTCACCCTCGGCGGCATCGCCCTGGGCACCATCGTGACGATCGTCGCCTACCACCTCGCCCGCGCGATCGCACCCGCGAACCTCAAGGAGGACGAGGTCAGCCTGATCGTCGTCGACCGCGAGGGCGTTCAGGACGAGGATGAGTCTCCCGGCCCCTCACACCGGCACTGACCCCCTAACGCTAAGGACTCAAGGCTCGTGAAGCCACCCGCGTTCACCTACCACCGGCCGCGCAGCCTCGACGAGGCGCTGGACACCCTCGCGTCGCTCGGCGAGCACGGCAAGGTGCTCGCGGGTGGCCAGAGCCTCGTCCCGCTGATGTCGATGCGGCTCTCGGCACCCGAGCACCTCGTCGACGTCAACCACGTGCCCGGTCTCGCGACGGTGGACGTCGAGCCGGACGCCGTACGCGTCGGGGCCCTGGCCCGGCACAGCCAGGTCGAGCACGACGCGGCGGCGTACGACGCGCTCCCGCTGCTCCGCCAGGCGCTGCGGCACGTCGCACACCCGACGATCCGCAACCGGGGTACGACGGTGGGCAGCCTGGTGCACGGTGACCCGGCGGCGGAGATGCCCGCGGTGCTGTGCCTGCTCGACGGCTCGGTGACGCTGGCCGCAGCGGGCGGCACCCGGGACGTGGAGGCCTCGGCGTTCTTCACCGGGCCGATGGAGACCGCCCTGCGCCCCGGCGAGCTCGCGGTCGTGGCGACGTTCCGCCGTCCCGCACCCGGCAGCGGCTCGTCGTTCGTGGAGGTGGCGCGGCGGCAGGGCGACTACGCGGTGTGCGGCGTCGGCGCCTTGGTCACCCCGGACGCCGGCGGCGTCTCGGCGGCCCGGGTCGCGCTGATCAGCATGGGCGCCGGCCCGGTGCTGGTCGACCTCGGCCCGGCCGTCGACGGCGGTGCGCTCGACGCCGACCGGGTGACGGCGCTGGTCGAGGCAGCCATCGAACCCGAGGCCGACATCCACGCCAGCGCGGACTACCGTCGTCACCTCGCGCACGTGCTGGTGCGGCGGGCGCTCGCCGAGGCGCAGGGGAGGGCGGCATGACCGAGGTCGACGCGACGGTGCACGTCTCGTTCACCGTGAACGGCACCCCCTACGACCTCGACCTGCCGCCCCGCCGGCTGCTCTCGGACGCGCTGCGCCACGACCTGCGGCTCACCGGGACCCACGTCGGCTGCGAGCACGGCGTCTGCGGCGCGTGCACGGTGCTCGTCGACGGTGCGCCCGTCCGGTCCTGCCTGCTGTTCGCCGTGTCGCTGGACGGCGCGGAGCTCACCACCGTCGAGGGCTGCCGGGCACCGGACGGCGGCATGGGACCGGTGCAGCAGGCGTTCCACGAGTGCCACGCGCTGCAGTGCGGCTTCTGCACTCCCGGTTTCGTCACCACGGTCACGGCCTACCTCGCCGACCATCCCGCGCCCACGGCCGAGGAGGCCCGCGAGGCGATCTCCGGCAACCTGTGCCGCTGCACCGGCTACGTGAACATCGTCGCCGCCGTCGGTCGTGCCGCCGAGCTGTGCCACAACCGGACCGCCTCTCGGACGGGAAGCCCGGACGCGGCTCCCCAGGACACGCCGCGCCCGGACGGGGAGCCACAGTGACGACGAAGATGTTCGGCGAGCGGGTGCCGCGCGTGGAGGACGCGCGGCTGGTGACCGGCAACGGCCGCTTCCTCGACGACCTGGGCCACGACGCGCTCGAGGCGGCGTTCGTGCGCAGCCCGCACGCGCACGCCCGGATCCTCGACATCGACGTCACCGACGCTCTCGAGGTCGAGGGCCTGGTCGCGATCTACACCTACGAGGACCTCGCCGCCGACGACACCGGCCGCACCGCCGAGCGCCTGCCGCTGCTGATCCCGCACCCGACCTTGACCCACGGCCGCACGCAGTACGCCCTGGCCAAGGACGAGGTGAACCACGTCGGCGAGGCGGTCGCCATGGTGGTGGCGAGCAACCGGTACGTCGCGGAGGACGTCGTGGACCGGATCCGGGTCGACTACGAGTTCCTGCCCGCGGTGGTCGGCGTCGAGGCGGCCCGGGCCGCCGAGCACCTGGTGCACGAGGACGTGCCCGGCAACGTCGCGGCGGTCATGGTGCAGCAGACCGGCGACGCGGACGCCGCCGTGGACGCCGCCCCGCACCGCCTCGAGCTCGACCTGGCCATCGAGCGCAGCGCGTCGATGCCCCTGGAGGGCAAGGGCGTGCTGGCCCGCTGGGACGCCGACGACGAGTCCCTGCTGGTGCACACCTCCACCCAGACCTCGACCAGCGTGCGGCAGGCGATCGCCGCCAAGCTCGGCCTGCCCGTCGACCGGGTCGAGGTCGTCACACCGGACGTCGGCGGTGGCTTCGGCGTGAAGATCGTGCACCCCTGGCCGGAGGAGGTGCTCGTCCCGTGGGCCGCCGTACGCCTGGACCGGCCGGTGAAGTGGACCGAGGACCGGCGTGAGCACTTCACCTCGAGCGCGCACGAGCGGGGTCAGCTGCACCACGTGCGGGTCGGGTACGACGACGACGGCCGGCTGCGGGGGCTGTCGGTGCGGTTCTGGCACGACAACGGGGCCTACGTGCCCTACGGCCTGATCGTGCCCATCATCACCAGCACCCAGCTGCTCGGGCCCTACAAGCCCGGTGTCTACCGGGTCGAGTTCCAGAGCCTCTACACCAACACCGTGATCGTCACCCCCTACCGGGGCGCCGGACGGCCCCAGGGCTGCTTCGTGATGGAGCGGGTGATGGACGCGATCGCCGCCGACCTCGGCCTCGACCGGGCCGTCGTACGCGAGCGCAACTTCATCCAGCCCGACGAGATGCCCTTCGACCAGGGGGTGATCTTCCAGGACGGGCGCCAGCTGCTCTACGACTCCGGCGACTTCCCGGCCTCGCTGGCCAAGCTCAAGGAGCTCGTCGGCTGGGACGGTTTCGCGGCCGAGCGAGAGCAGGCGCGTGCCGAGGGACGTCGGGTCGGCATCGGCCTGGCCTGCTACGTCGAGGGCACCGGCGTCGGCCCCTACGAGGGCGGCCACATCCGCGTGGAGACCGACGGCAGCGTCGTCGTGTCCACGGGCCTCACCTCGCAGGGCCAGGGGCACCGGACGATGCTCGCGCAGATCGTCGCCGACGAGCTCGGCGTGCCGTTCGACCGCATCACGGTGACCACCGGGGACACCCGCCGGTTCAAGTACGCCGTCGGCACGTTCGCCTCGCGCACCGCGGTGATGAGCGGCAGCGCCGTGGCGCTGACCGCCCGTAAGGTCCGGGAGAAGGCGCTGGCGATCGCCGCGCAGGCGCTGGAGGCAGCGGTCGAGGACCTGGAGATCGTGGACGGGCACATCGGCGTGAGGGGCGCCGGCGGCTCGGCACAGATCGACATCGGCGCGGTCGCCGTGCTCTCCAACCCGCTGCGCTACGCCTTCGACGAGGCGGCCGCCCGGGCCACCCAGTTCGCGGCGCCGGCCGACCCGGACCGGCCGCCCGTCGAACCGGGGGAGTCACCCGGCCTGGAGAGCAGCGACTACTACTCCCCGGCCCGCTCGACCTTCGCCAACGGCATGCACGCGGTGGTCGTCGAGACCGACCCGGACACCGCCGAGATCAAGATCCTGCGCTACTGCGTGGTGCACGACTGCGGCACCCTGATCAACCCGATGATCGTCGAGGGACAGATCCACGGTGGCGTCGCGCAGGGCGTGGGCGGGGCGCTCTACGAGCGGATGGAGTACGCCCCCGACGGCCAGCTGCTCAACGCCTCGTTCATGGACTTCCTGATGCCCTACGCCTCCGAGGTCCCCGACGTCGAGATCGACCACCTGGTCACGCCGTCGCCGCTCAACCCGCTCGGGGTGAAGGGGGCCGGCGAGGCCGGCGTCATCCCCGGTTCGGCCGCGATCGCCGCGGCGATCGAGGACGCCGAGGGCATCACGATCACCCGGATGCCGATCTCCCCGAGCGAGCTCTTCCACCTGCGGCAGACCCGAGCGCTGGTCGAGCCTGTCGAAACCCGAGAGGAACGCTGATGAAGGTCACCGGTACGTCGACCCTCGCCGCCGACCGCGCGACGGTCTGGCGCGCGCTCAACGACCCGGCGGTGCTCGTGCGCGCCATCCCCGGCTGCCGGCGGCTCGAGGCACTCGGCGGCGACGCCTACGCGATGACGGTGGCGGCCGGGGTCGGCTCCATCAAGGGTGTGTACGACGGGCAGGTCCGGCTGACCGACCACGACGAGCCCGGCTCGTTCCGCATGCACGCCCAGGGCGCCGGGGCACCGGGCACCATCGGCGCGGAGGTGAACGTGCGGCTGCTCGACTCGATCACCGGAGGCACCGAGCTCAGCTACGACGCCGACGCCGTGGTGGGCGGGATGATCGGCGGCGTCGGCCAGCGCATGCTGGTGGGCGTCTCGAAGAAGATGGCGGCGGAGTTCTTCGCCAACGTGGACGCGGTGCTCATCGCTGCGGGTGCCGCGAGCCTGCCCGCCGACGTCGGGGCGCCAGAACCATCCGGCGTCGCTTCGCTCCGCCTCCCGCCGGGCCCATCCACTGTCGCCCCGACGTCGTCGGTCCGACCCGCTGAGGCCGCGCCGGCGGGCGCGGTGTTCGTGGCGCCGGAGGCCGCCCCGTCCTCGCGAACAGGGTTCGCCGCGGGGGTCGTCGTGGGGGTGGTGGCGGCTCTCGCGGGGGCTGTCGTCGGGGGTTGGATCGCGGGACGGCGTGGCTGAGGGATGAGCGACATCGACTGCTACAGCTCGGCCCGGGCGATGGCGGAAGCCGTGGCCGCAAAGGAGATCTCGGCCCGGGAGCTGCTCGACCTGCACCTGGCCCGCATCGCGGAGGTGAACCCGGACGTCAACGCCGTCGTCTCGCTCGACGAGGAGCGGGCCCGGGCCCGGGCCGAGGAGGCCGACCAGGAGACCGCGTGCGGCGACGCCCTCGGCGCGCTGCACGGGCTGCCGCACGCGTTCAAGGACACCCACGAGGTGGCCGGCTGGCGGACCACGTTCGGGTCGCCGCTGCGCGCGGACTACGTGCCCAAGCGCGACGACCTGATCGCCGAGCGGATCCGCGGCGCCGGCGTGGTGACGATCGGCAAGACCAACGTGCCCGAGTGGGCGGCCGGCTCGCACACCTTCAACCCGGTCTTCGGCACCACTCGCAACCCCTACGACCTGAGCCGGTCGGCGGGCGGCTCCAGCGGCGGAGCGGCAGCCGCTCTGGCCAGCGGCATGGTGCCGCTCGCCGACGGCAGCGACATGGGCGGCTCGCTGCGCAACCCGGCCTCCTTCAACAACGTCGTCGGGCTGCGGCCCAGCGTCGGACGGGTCCCGAACTGGCCGACCATGAACGGCTGGGAGCTGACCTCGGTCGGGGGGCCGATGGCCCGCACCGTCGAGGACCTGGCGTTTCTGCTGTCGGTGATCGCGGGGCCCTCGCGCCGGGCGCCGTTGTCGCTGGAGGCACCCGGCGCGACGTTCGCGCCACCGCTGCACGGTGACCTGGCCGGCGTACGCGTCGCGCTCTCCCGGGACCTCGGCGGCGCCTTCCAGGTGGACCACGAGGTGGCCGCCGTGGTCGCCGGACAGGCGAAGGTTTTCGAGTCGGCGGGGGCCACCGTGGAGGACGCCCACCCGGTGCTGCACGGTGCTGACGCGGCGTTCCGGACGCTGCGCGCCTGGCTGTTCCAGGCCCGGTTCCGCACCCTGCTGGAGAACCGCCCCGATGACTTCAAGCAGTCGCTCAAGGACAACATCCTGCTCGGCGCCGACCTGACCGGTGCGGACGTCGCGCGGGCCTACCAGCAGCTCACCTCGATCCACGACCGGATGCGGGCCTTCTTCGAGACCCACGACGTGCTCGCCCTCCCGGTCAGCCAGGTGCCGCCGTTCAGCGCCGACGTGGAGTACCCGGCCACGATCAACGGCGAGGAGCAGGCCACCTACCTGGACTGGATGCGCTCGGCCTACCTGATCACCGTCACCGGCTGCCCGGCCGTCTCCGTCCCGGCCGGGTTCACGCCCGAGGGCTGGCCGGTCGGCATCCAGCTGGTCGGACCGGTGCGCGGCGAGCGGCGGCTGCTGGAGATCGCGCACGCCTTCGAGCAGGCGACGCGGGTCGGCGACCGCAGGCCGCGGATCGGCGCCGCCCGATGAGCGCGTCCTCGGCCCCTCGCCGGATCCGGATCGGCATCGACACCGGCGGCACCTTCACCGACGTGGTCGCCGTCGACGAGCAGACCGGCGAGCTCGCGGTCACCAAGACCCCGTCCACGCCCGCGGACCCCGCGATCGGCTTCATGACCGGCGTGCACAAGGTGCTCGACACGCTCGGCCTCGACGGCCGCTCGGTCTCCGCGGTCAGCCACGGCACGACCGTCGCCACCAACAAGCTGCTCGAGGGCAAGGTCGAGAACCTCGGCTTCGTCACCACCGAGGGCTACGAGTTCCTGCTCGAGATCGCCCGCCAGTCCGTCCCCGACGGCTACGGCAACTCCTACTTCTGGGTGAAGCCGGACCGGATCGTGCCCGCCCACCGGGTCAAGACCGTCGGCGGCCGACGCGCGGTGGACGGGTCGGAGATCCGGCCGTTCGACCAGGCGCGCGCCGTCGAGGTGGCCCACTGGTTCCGCGACCAGGGCGTGAACACCATCGGCGTGTGCTTCCTGCACTCGTACGTCGACGACACCCACGAGCTCGCCATGCGCGACGTGCTCGCCCGCGAGCACCCCGACGCGGTGGTGTCGATCTCCAGCGAGGTGCTGCGGGAGTACCGCGAGTACGAACGCGCCGTCACCACCCTGGTCGACGCCGCCGTGAAGCCGAACATCCGCTCCTACGTCGCCAACATCGCGACTCGTCTCTCCGAGCTCGGCGCCGCCGTGCCCGCGGGAAGCCAGGGAGGCGCCCCCCGGGGCCAGGTCCCGTTCTATGTGATGAAGAGCAACGGCGGCGTGCTGTCCGCCGACGAGGTCGTGCACCAGCCGATCACGACCGTGCTGTCGGGGCCGGCTGCGGGTGCGCTGGGGGCAGCGGTGGTCGCGGAGAAGGCCGGGTTCCCACAGGTGGTGACCTGCGACGGCGGGGGTACGTCGACGGACGTGACCGTCGTGATCGACGGCCGGCCGGCGCTGACCACCGAGGGCACGGTCGGCGCCTACCCGAGCAAGATCCCGATGATCGACGTGGTGACCGTCGGCGCGGGCGGCGGCTCGATCGCGTGGATCTCGCCGGAGGGCACGCTGAAGGTCGGACCGCAGAGTGCGGGCGCCGACCCGGGCCCGATCTGCTACGGCAACGGCGGCCAGGAGCCGACGATCACCGACGCGCACGTGCTGCTCGGACGCATCCCCCCGCACCTGCTCGGTGGCGAGGTACCGCTCGACGTTGACCTCGCCGCGGCCGGGATGGACGCACTGGCGCGCAGCCTCGAGCTGTCCCGGGAGCGGTGCGCGACGGGGGTGCTGGAGATCTCCGCGTGGAACCAGGCCAACGCGCTGCGCCAGGTCACGGTCAAGCGCGGCCTCGACGTCCGCGACTTCACGATGGTCACCTTCGGCGGCTCCGGGTCGCTGCTCGCGTGCCGGCTCGTCGACATCCTGGGCCTCGACGGGGTGCTCGTCCCGCTCAACCCGGGCAACCTGTCGGCGTACGGCCTGCTCACCGTCGACGTACGCAACGACTACGTGCAGACCGCCGTGACCAAGGCCTCCGCAATGGACACCGCGGCCGTGCAGCGGGTGTACGACGGGCTGGCCGACCAGGCCGACGCGGCACTGGCCCGGGAGGGCTTCGCCGACGACGAGCGGGTGTTCGTGCGGACCGCGGACCTGAGGTACTTCGGGCAGGCCTACGAGGTGCGCGTCGACGTACCCGCGGGCCCGGTCACCGAGGACCTCGTCGGGTCCGTCGCGGCGGCGTTCCACGACGAGCACCGCGCGCTCTACGGCTACGACTTCCGCGACGACGCACGCCAGGAGGTGGAGTGGGTGAACCTGCGGGTGACCGGGGTCGGCCCGATCCGCAAGCCGTCCCTGCAGGAGGTCGCGCCCGGCAACGGCGCGGAGACCGCGCGTACGGGCACCCGGAAGGTCTGGTTCGACGACTGGGTCGAGGCGGGCGTCTACGACCGGGCCCGGCTCGGGGCCGGGGACGTCGTCGCGGGACCGGCGGTGCTCGAGGAGTTCAGCTCGACGGTGCCGCTGCACCCCGGCTTCACCGCCCGGGTGGACGGCTACGGCAACCTGGTGATCCGCAGGAGCGACTCATGACCGACGTGTGGCGGCTGACCCCGGAGGCGACCCCGACCGACCCGGTGCTGGTGGAGATCGTGGAGGGCTACCTCGCCTCCGTCGAGCAGGAGGTGGAGACCGCGATCGGGCGCACGTCGCGCTCGCCGATGATCCGCGACGCGCACGACTACCGGGCCGGCATCCACGACCGGCACCTTCGCAAGCTGACCGGCCGTTCGTACTCCGCGCTGGTGCACCCGGTCGCCCGTGACTACCCGCTGGAGACGATGCGTCCCGGCGATGTGTTCTTCCACAACGACGTCTACCTGTCCGAGGGCGGCATCGGGCACCTGCCGGACCTCTGCGTCACCGCGCCGGTGTTCCACGACAGCGCCAGCGGCCCGGAGGTGGTGGCGTTCGTGCAGGCCTTCGGGCACCACGACGACATCGGCGGCGCCGTACCCGGCTCGATGCCGTCCAGCGCGACCTCGGTGTTCGAGGAGGGGCTGATGGTCCCGCCGATCCGGTTGTGGGACGCGGGCGTGCCCAACGAGGCGGCGCTGCGGATCATGACCCGCAACTCCCGGATGCCCGAGTCGCTGGCGGCCGACCTCGACGCGGAGTGCTCGGCGTGCCTGATGGGCGCCCGGCGGATGGCCGAGCTGTTCGAGCGCTACGGCAAGGACACCGTCGAGGCCTGCTTCGACGCAGTGCTCGACAAGACCACCGACACGTTCCGCCGGGAGATCCTCTCGAAGATCCCGGTGGGGGAGTACGTCTGGGAGGACTACGCCGAGCACGACGGTGTCGACGCGCCGAGGCTGCACACCCAGCGGATCACGCTGACCCGGACGCCGGCCGACGACCCGGGCGGTGAGCGGCTGGTGCTGGACTTCCACGGGACGGCCCCGCAGGCGAAGGGCCCGATCAACCACTGCGGCGACTACGCGGACGGCAACTTCCTGAAGAAGTGGCTGGCGCCGATCCTGCGCAACCTCGCCGACACCCCGGAACGGATGGCGGAGCTCGACGTCAACGAGGGCGTCGTACCCCTGATCGAGATGCGCTTCCCGCCGCCCGGCACGCTGCTCACCCCGGTGTTCCCGGCCCCGACGAACGCGCGCACGTTCGTGATCCTGCGGCTGCTCGGGGTGCTGGCCGGAGTCGTCGCCAAGTCGGTCGACGGCCGGATGCCGGCGGACCAGGAGACGATCCGCTACACCGGTGTGTACGGCGACGACCTCGACGGGAGGCCGTACCTCATGCGCGAGGTGCTCGGCGGCGGGTCCGGCGGCCGCTACTACGCCGACGGCGAGGACACCATCCACGTCGTCCCGGACTCCCGCAACCTGCCCACCGAGTTCTCCGAGTCCCGGTTCCCGTTCGTCGTCGAGCGGCTCGGGCTCGCCGTCGACAGCGGCGGGGCCGGCCGGCACCGCGGCGGCCTCGGCTACGAGAAGCACATCCGGATGCTCAAGGACGCGCACTTCATGTCCATCGCGGACCGGTCCATCCTGTCCTGCTGGGGCGTCAAGGGTGGCCGGGCCGGTCGGCCGTTCGAGGTCACCATCGATGCCGGCGGCCCGAACGAGCGGACCGTCGACGCGCTCGCCGACGCCGAGCCGGTCCGGGCCGGTGAGGTGATCCGGATCCGTACGACGGGCGGGGGAGGCTGGGGCGACCCGCTCCAACGCCCGTACGACGAGGTGGCGCGGGACGTGCTGTGGGGCAAGGTGTCCCGCCCCGGGGCCCGCGAGGACTACGGCGTCGTCGTGGCCGGCGACGCCGACGCGCCGGTGGTCGACGAGGCCGCCAGCGACACGTTGCGCGAGCAGCTGCGGGCGGACCGCGGCGAGCAGCCGTTCTTCGACCGCGGACCCGGCTACGCCTCGCTCGCCGCGGGGGCGACCAGCGCCGACGTGGACTGGGTCCGATGAGCCTGACCGTCCTCACCGGGGGTGGCCGGGGGATCGGCGCGGCGACCGCGCGACGTCTCGCGGCCGACGGGCACGACCTGGTGCTGTCCTACGCGCACGACCGTGCGGCCGCCGAGGCCACCGCCGACCAGGTGCGCGGCCTCGGGGTCGGCTGCGAGGTCGTGCAGGCCGACGTGTCCGACCCCGGCCAGGTCGACGCGCTCTTCGACGCGGCTGCCGAGCAGGGTCAGGTCACCGGTGTGGTGAACAACGCCGGCTCGACGCTGCATGTCGGCGACCTCGCGGACACCCCGGTCGACGTGGTCCGGCGCGTGGTCGAGGTCAACCTCACCGGCGCGATCCTGGTCGCCCGGCGTGCGGTCCGTGACCTCGTCGAGGGCGGCGCGATCGTCAACGTCTCCTCGGCCGCGGCCACCCTCGGGTCCCCGCACGAGTACGTCCACTACGCCGCGGCCAAGGCCGGTGTCGACACGCTGACGATGGGCCTCGCCCAGGAGGTCGCCGGGCGCGGCATCCGGATCAACGGCGTCGCGCCCGGCATCGTGCGCACCGACATCCATGCGGCCGCGGGCGACCCCGACCGTCTCGACCGGGTCGGGCCGCTGGTGCCGCTGGGCCGGGTCGGCGAGCCGGACGAGGTCGCCGAGGCGATCGCGTGGCTGCTCGGCGACAGCTGCCCCTACGCCACCGGGGCGACGCTGAGAGTGGCAGGTGGACGATGAGGGTCCTGCTCGCCCTGGGCGGCAACGCGATGACCGGGCCGGACGGCAGCGCGCGTCCCGAGCACCAGATCGCCGCCGCGAAGGTGGCCATGGAGAGCGTCGCCGAGCTCGTCGCGCGCGACGTCGAGGTGGTCCTCACGCACGGCAACGGCCCGCAGGTCGGGAACCTGCTGGTCAAGAACGAGATCGCCGCGTCCGTCGTACCCCCGGTGCCGCTGGACTGGTGCGGGGCGCAGACGCAGGCCACGCTGGGGTTCGTGCTGATGAACGCCCTCGACGACGCGCTGAGGTCCCGGGACGTGCACCGCGCGAGCGCCACCGTCGTGACGCGCACCCGCGTCGACGCCGAAGACCCGGGTTTCGCGAGGCCCAGCAAGCCGATCGGCCGTTTCCTGCCGCGGGAGGAGATCGCCGTGCTGGTCGAGCACGGCGAGACCTGGGAGGACCGCGGCGAGAAGGGCTGGCGTCGCGTCGTCGCCTCGCCCGAGCCCCGGGAGATCCTCGACGCCGCCGCGATCCTCGCCCTGGTCTCGGCCGGGTTCGTCGTCGTCGCGAACGGCGGCGGCGGGGTCCCGGTGGTCCGCGACGGCAGCGGGCTGCGCGGGGTCGAGGCGGTCATCGACAAGGACCTCGGCGCCGCGCTGCTGGCGCAGTCGGTCGAGGTCGACGTGCTGGTGATCGCGACCGACGTGCCGAACGCCGTGCTCCGGTTCGGCACCCCCGACGCGGAGCCGGTCGGCCGGGTCGACGTACGACGGATGCGCGAGCTGGCCGCCGAGGGGCACTTCGCCAGCGGCTCGATGGGCCCGAAGGTCGAGGCGGCCTGCCGGTTCGTGGAGCAGGGCGGCTCACAGGCGGTCATCAGCAACCTGGAGAACATCCTGGACGCCGTCGACGGCCGCACCGGCACCGTCGTGGTGCCCACCGGCTGACGCCGGCCCGACCGAGCCGACCCCCGGCCGGTCACACCAGCCCGGCCGACCCGGCCGATCGAGCTTGTCGAGATCAAACCCGAGGAGAGAGCGATGCCCGAGCCCATCGAAGTGCGCAAGGTCCCGATCCTGAACGTCTCCGACGCCAGCGGGCTCGCCGAGCTGATCGACGCCGGCGTGCTCGACCCGGACCGGGTGGTCGCTGTGATCGGGAAGACCGAGGGCAACGGCGGGGTGAACGACTACACCCGGATCATCGCCGACCGTGCCTTCCGCGAGGTGCTGGTGGACCGGGGCACCCGCAGCGCCGAGGACGTCCGGCAGGTGCCGATCGTCTGGTCCGGCGGCACCGACGGCGTGCTCAGCCCGCACGCGACGATCTTCGCGACCGTCCCCGCCGAGACCGCCGAGCAGACCGACGAGCCGCGGCTGACGGTCGGGTTCGCGATGAGCGAGGTGCTGCTGCCCGAGGACATCGGCCGCACCGCGATGGTCACCAAGGTCGCCGACGCGGTGAAGGTCGCGATGGAGCGGGCCGGGATCACCGACGTCGCCGACGTGCACTACGTGCAGACCAAGACCCCGCTGCTCACCATCCACACGATCCGGGACGCCAAGAGCCGCGGCAAGACGGTGTGGACCGAGCACACCCACGAGTCGATGGACCTGTCCAACGGGTGTACGGCGCTGGGCATCGCCGTGGCGCTCGGCGAGATCGACATGCCCACCGACGAGGACGTGATGCACGACCGGTCGCTCTACTCCGCCGTCGCGTCCTGCTCCAGCGGCGTCGAGCTCGACCAGGCCCAGGTCGTGGTGGTCGGCAACGCGCGCGGGGTCGGCGGGCGCTACCGGATCGGGCACGCGGTGATGCGGGACGCGCTGGACGCCGACGGGATCTGGGAGGCGATCAAGGACGCCGGGCTCGACCTGCCCGACCGGCCGCACTCCTCGGACCTGCAGGGCCGGCTGGTCAACGTGTTCCTCAAGTGCGAGGTCAGCCAGGACGGTCAGGTGCACGGCCGGCGCAACGCGATGCTCGACGACTCCGACGTGCACTGGCACCGTCAGATCAAGTCCGCGGTCGGTGGGGTGACGGCCACCGTCACCGGTGACCCGGCGGTGTTCGTGTCCGTGTCGGCGGCGCACCAGGGGCCCGACGGGGGCGGCCCGGTCGCCGCGATCGTCGACCTCGGCGCCGACCCGACCGGTTACGTCCCGCCGAGCTGATCGGGCCGCGCTCTACGCCGTTCCGCTTCCTGGGCCCTTCGGGTGTGACCTGGCCCGTCAACAGGTGAATACTCGAAGGGCGCAGAAGAGCGGTGAGTCCCATGACCGAACACCGGGTCAGGTGGCCGCGAGCCCGCCAGCTGGTCGTGATCGCGGCCGTCGTCCTCGTCGCACCCGGGACCCTCGCGGTGACGGATGCGGTCGTGGGCCGCTTCGACGCCGCCGGGTCTTCCGCCGGAGCAGAGAGCTCGCGGACGCCGCCGTTCGCCGGTCCGGTCTGGCTCGGGTCCCGTGGCCTCCGGGTGGCCCATGCCACCGAGCTGCCGACGTCGATCTCGCTCGTGCGCGGTGGTGTCGTGTTCGGGCTCGCCGACGGGAACGTCTACCACCAGGCCTTCGGCCGTCGCGCGGTCCGGATCGGCCGCCACTCGCCGCTCGGGCCGGTGGGTGACCCCGGCGGTGCGACCGCCGCCTGGTTCGAGAGCCAGGACCTGGTGGTGTTCGACACGGCGGTCGGGGAGGTCGAGGCGCGGGCCAGGATCCGACCCATGCTCCCTCTCGCACGCGCCGGGGACACGCCCCATCCCCTTCTCTTCGTGGACGACAGCCGGGTCACCTTCGAGGCGGGTGGCGAGGTCTGGGAGTACAGCTGGCGGCAGCACCGCGACCCTGCCCCCAGCGGCGTGGCCCGAGACGGGCTCATCGGCACGGGTCGCGGGGTCGACGTCCTCGCCGGCGAGCCGGTCATCGACCGGCGCTCGGGTGGCAGGTCCCTGGCGCGGATGACGTTCGTGACCGCGGGCCGGCGACTGACGACCGGCCTACCCCTGTTCCGCGAGGGCAGGCTGAGCGCTGACGGGCGCTACTTCGCCGGGTCGACCGGTTACGACCGGGGGCACCGGCTGGTGGTGTTCGACGTGCTGACCGCCAGGGCCGTGCCGTTGCCGCGCCTGGTCGTCGGGAGTTTCGCGACGCCGTACAAGTGGTCCTACGGGAACACCCTGCTGGTTCGCGGGGGCGGGGCGAACGCGCCGCTGTTCTCGTGCGTCATCAGCGCGGCCCGCTGCGCGGACGTCGAGCACGCGGCGCGGTGGCAGCTGCTGCCCGGCTGAGCGAGGTTGCCTGCCCGGCGTCAGAACCTGTGGATACCCCAGGAGGCGGAGTGCTCGTCCCCGTCGGAGCCGGCGGGCTCGAGCACGACGAGCCCCTCGTGCGAGTTGAACGCGTCCGGGGGAGCGGTCATCGGCTCGACGGCCAGCGCCTGCCTCGCGTCCGCCGGCAGCCCGTCACCGGTGAACACCTGCAGATAGTCGTGCCGGGCGTCCATCCAGAGCACGACGCCCTGGTCGGTGGCCGGGTCGCGCACCAGCACCGAGACGCGGCCGTCGGCGTCGCGGGTCAGGTCGGTGAACGCCGTGTCCAGGCGCGCGGAGCGGATCGGGCGGGCCATCCGGAAGTCCAGCTCGGTGTCGCGCACGTCCGCGCGCCCGGACGGGATCAGCCGCTCGTCGGTGAGCACCCGGGTCGCCGCGGGCAGGGTCAGCTCCCACCGGTCGACGGGACCGGGGCCGGCGCTGAGGTAGGGGTGGGCTCCCAGGGCGTACGGCGCCGGTGACGGGCTCAGGTTGGTCGCGGTGACCGTCACGGTGAGGCCGTCGGCGGACAGGTCGTGGAGCACGTGCAGGTCGAGCGTCCACGGGTAGCCCGGCTGGCTCATCAGCCGGTAGACCTGCGACACCGAGTGCGCGGTGATCTCCTCGAGCGTCCACGACGTCCAGCGCACCAGGCCGTGGCTGGCGTGCCCGCGGCTCGGCTCGGTGAGCGGCAGCTGCAGGTCCCGGCCGTCGAAGGTGTACCTCCCGTCGCGGATCCGGTTCGGCCACGGCGCGAGGAGCTGGCCCCGGCCCGACGAGGCCTGCTCGTCCTCGCCGAACCCGAGCACGAGCGGCCGCCCGTCGTACTCCAGCAGCCGTAGCCCACCCCCGGCCTCGGTGACGACGGCCCGGTAGCCGCCTCCGCTGATCTCGTACTGCTCCCCGCTCGGCGCCGACATGGCGACCACCCTGCCAGAACGCTGCGTGTTCTTCGTCGCGGTGCCCGGTCGCGTTCACGCCACGTTCACGAACCTTGAGCAGAGTTCGACCGATTTGTGGTCGAAGCAACCGCTCTCTGAACGGAGAACCCATGTCCCTCAACCGTCGTCAGCTCCTCAACCGGGGCGGCGCCGCGAGCGCCGGCCTGGTCGCCGCGTCGTTCGGTCTCGGCTCACCCGCCCTCGCCGAGGAGCGCAACCGGTCCGGCCGGGGCACCCGGCTGTTCCCGCCGCTGGAGTCGCAACCCGGCGACCTGCTCGCCCTGCCCGCCGGCTTCAGCTACGAGGCCGTCGCGGTCTCCGGCGAGACCGACGTCCACGACGGCACCGGCAAGGTCGTCGGCAAGACCCCGGAGCGTCCCGACGGCACCCTCGTGGTGGCCACGAACGACGGCTACCGGCTGGTCCAGAACCACGAGGGGAGCCCCGGCAGCAAGCTGCCCGTGCCGCTGGTGGCCGGTACGACGTACGACCCGGGCGCGCTCGGGGGAGGCTGCACCGTCATCGACGTGACCCGGGACGGCAAGCGCCGCTCGGAGTGGGTGGGCCTCTCCGGCACGATCAGCAACTGCGCCGGCGGCCCGACGCCGTGGGGCAGCTGGCTGACCTGCGAGGAGTCCGAGAGCCGGGCAGGCACCGGGACCCTGCAGAAGGACCACGGCTACGTGTTCGAGGTCTTCCCCGACAAGCCGTCCGCGCAGACCCCGGAGCCGATCAAGGCGTGGGGCCGTTTCGCGCACGAGGCCGTCGTCATCGAGCCGGGGCGCACCCGGGCCTACCTGACCGAGGACGCCAGCGGCCCGAACGGGCTGTTCTACCGGTGGTCCGCCTCGAGCGGCTCCCGGCTCCGGCCGCACATCGCGGACGCGCTGGGCGCCGACGACGGCACGCTCGAGGCGCTGGTCGTGCTCGACCGTGACGGCAGCGTGCTGCCGGACCTCGCCTACGTGACGTCGGCGCAGATCGGCCACCCGTTCGAGACCCGCTGGAAGAACGTCCCGGACCGCCAGGCCGCGACCACCTCGATCCGCAAGCAGTTCGCGGACGGGGAGGTCACCCGCTCCAAGAAGCTCGAGGGGGCCTGGGGCGACCAGGACGGCGCCTACTTCGTCGCCAGCTTCGCGTTCGGTGCGAGCGACCTGCCGGCCGACGCGACCAAGCACGACGGTCAGCTCTGGTACTACCGCTACGCCGACCAGACCCTGACCCTGAAGGCCTACTTCCCCTACAACGAGAAGCTGCACGCCGAGACGCCCGGCTGGGAGCAGGCCCTGGGCCGCAGCATCGACCTGGCCTTCGACGGCCCGGACGGCTGCCACGTCTCGCCGTACGGCAGCCTCGTGCTCACCGAGGACGGCAACACCGCCAACCACGTGCTGTCCTGGTGCGAGGAGACCGGCGCGCAGGCCATCGCCCGCAACCTGATCGTCCTCGAGCAGAGCTCCGCCGGCGGCAACGTCTACAGCGAGATGACCGGACCGAGCTTCTCGCCGGACGGCCGGCTGCTGTTCGCCAACGTCCAGGAGCCCGGGCACAGCTTCGTGATCCGCGGGCCCTGGTCGACGTACCTCTGAAATCCGGGTGCGAGGTCCGTCGGGCGCGCCCTACGCTCGCCCGATGGACCTCACCCTGCGCCCGCTGGGACGCGACGACATCCCGGCCTGGGTCGGCCTGCTCGCCGAGATCGAGAAGGTCGACCGGACCGGCGAGCACTACAGCGCGGCCGACCTCGCGGAGGAGATGGACAACCCCGAGGTAGAGGTCGGCAAGGACTTCGTGGGTGCGTTCGACGGCGACGCCCTCGTCGGCTACTTCTCGGTGCTGCCGCGCGGCGAGGCGGAGGGCACGTTCAAGGTGCACGTCCAGGGGTCGGTGCTGCCCGCGCGTCGTGGCCAGGGCGTCGGCACCCGCCTCGCCGCGGCGATGCTGGCCCGCGGCACGGCGGCAGCGGCGGAACGCCGTCCCGACCTGCCGGCCCGGGTGATGACGACCGGGCTGTCCACCAACGCGACCCAGGAGGACCTGCTCACCTCGCTCGGGCTGCGGGGCGAGCGCTGGAACTTCGTGATGCGCACGGCGCTGACCGCCCTCCCCGACGCGCAGCCGGTGCCGGCCGGCTACGAGCTGCGCGCCTACGACGACTCGATGGGCAGCGCCGTGCTCGAGGCGCACAACCTCGCGTTCGACGGCGACCACCCGAACTTCACGCCGTGGACCGAGCCCATGTGGAAGCAGTGGGTCACCGGCAGCCACACCTTCCGCCCGGCGGTGAGCCGGGTCGTCGTGCCGGCCGGCTCCGACCAGGTCGTCGGCTACCTGACCACCCACGAGTTCGAGGGCTACTTCGAGGCCACGGGCCGGCGCGAGGCGTACGTCGGCAAGGTCGGCACGCTGCGCGAGCACCGCGGCCGGGGCATCGCGTCGCACTGCTCGGGCACTGCCTGCACGCCTATGCCGAGGCCGGGTACGACGAGGCGTCCCTCGACGTCGACTCGGAGAACCCGACGGGTGCGCTCGGGGTCTACGAGCGCGCCGGGTTCGCGGTCGAGTCCCGGTGGACCAACTACTTCGTGACCGTCCCCGGGCGCTGAGCCGGCTCGCGGGCGGGTTGCCGCAGGATGGTCTGCCACTGCTCCGGCGCGGTGTGACGCGGGTCGCGGAGGTAGATCTCGTGGTGCTTGTCCACCTTCTGGTCGAACACGAGCCCCTCCGCGTGGATGAAGTCGTGCAGCCGGCCGATCGTCGGTCCCTCGTCGGAGTACCTCCCGACGTGCAGGACCTGGGCGCACAGACCCTCCTCGAGACGCTCCAGCCGGACCTGCTCGAGCACCGGCAGCTGCCGGGTGCGCCCGACCTCGGCGACCGCCTCGGCGAGGCGGGCGTCGGTCACCTCGTCGGGCTGGCGGACCATCATGGTCCAGCGCCAGGCGCCGCGGTCACCGGTGGGGAACAGCGGGCTGTTCTCGCTCCACCACCGGCCCTCGAGCGGGGAGACCCGGTAGTCGAGCCCGTTGGGACGGAGGGCGAACTTGAGGGTGTAGGCCAACGAGAAGAGCGCGTTGACCGCCTGGTGGTAGGGGGTCGAGGTGTGCGGGTCGCCGCGCCCGTCGACGGCGATGAACGTGAGCAGGGGGACGCGGACCCACTCCGGTGCGCCCCTGGGGGCGCGGTACAGCGGGTCGACGCCGGCGTCGCGGGTCCGCACGTTCACCTCGGCCTCCCTGGCACGGTGCGCTCACCGGCAGGCTCGCACGCCGACGGCCCCGCCGGTCAGGGTCGGAGGTCCCCACTCGCTCCGTCGACCACGAGGTCGGCGCGCTCCCGGGTGCGTTCGCGGGCGAACATCGCGTCCTCCTGCTCGCGCCACGCGAGCCACTGTGCGCGCATCTGCTCGCCATCCCGGTCCAGCCCGCGTCGCAGGCGTACGTCGGACGGGGTCTCGACCCAGACCAGGCAGGTGATCGCCGCGGCGTACGCCGAGCTGCCGGACCCCACGCCCTCGACCACGAGCACGTCGCACGGCGGCACCGCATGCTCCTCGGCGAAGGCCGTCCGGTGCCAGTCGTAGCGCCGGTAGCGGCCCGGCTCACCGGCCGCCAGCGGCGCGACCACCGACGAGGCGACCGTGGTCATGCCCGAGGTGAGGCCCGCCCAGCCGTCGTACACGTCGTCCATGTGCAGCGTCTGCACCTCGGCCGTGCCCGACGGCCGCAGGGCCTCCCGGAAGCCCCGGTCGAGCGCGGCCGCCAGGGTGGTCTTGCCGGCCCCGGCGGGCCCGTCCACGCAGACCAGCCGCCCGGCGCCGAGGGTCGGGGGCGCGGCCAGCACCGACGCGACGACCGACGAGACGACCGCGTCGAGCCGGGCAGGGCTCGCGGTCACCAGGCGTGACCGGTGCCGCGATAGGTCGGCACCGTCTCGTCGACCGCGCTGCCGCGCAGCAGGTGCGCCTCGAGGACGTGCTCGGCCACCTCGCCGGACTTCGCGTGCCGGAACCACACCATCTCGCCGACCAGCAGCGCCGACGCCCCGGGTCCGGCGAGCGGGGTCTGCACCTCGCCGGCGCCCTCGAGGTCGGTGAGGTGCAACCCGGGCGGGGCCCAGGGCACGGGGGAGCGGTCCTTGCCTGTCGGCCCGGACGCGACCAGGCCACCGCCCGCGACCGTCGCCACGTGGCCGGACGGGCGGCGCACCACCCGGAGGCCGAAGTACGCCGCGGGGAGCGGGGAGAACGCCCGGTAGTGGTCGAACAGGCCGGGCACCAGCAACCCGGAGCCGGCACTGACCTCGGTCACCGCCGGGTCGGCCGCCGACGTCTCGAGCGACCCGGAGCCGCCGGCGTTCCAGAACTCCAGCTCGACGACGTCGTGCAGCGCAGACGCGATCTCCGCGCGGCGGTCCTCGAGCTGGGACACCGACGCCGACTTCACCGACCGGACGGCCGCGGAGCGGAACCGGTGCCGCGGCACCTCGTCGGGCACGCCGGCGACCTGGCCCTCGTAGGTCATCACCCCGACCAGCGTGAAGCCCGGGCGGCGGGCGATCTCCTCGGCCAGCTCGACCACGTCGGCGGGGTCGTACAACGGCGAGCGCTTCGGCCCCAGGTGCGCCGGCCCGAGTCGCAGGCCGGCGTCCACGTCGAGAGCGACCCGCACCGGCGCCGGACAGGCCCGGACGGTGTCCACCAGGTCCAGGTGGCGCACGTCGTCCACCATCAGCGTCACGGCGGCCCGGGCGGCCTCGGACGCGGTCAGCCGGTGCAGCGCGTCGAGGTCGACCGACGGGTAGCCCATCACGATGTCGTCGCTGACGCCCTGCTCGCACAGCCACAGCGCCTCACGCAGCGCGTAGGCGAGCACGCCGGAGAAGCCGGGTGTCCGGAGGGCACGCTGCAGGAGCGCCGGCACCCGCAGCGACTTCGACGCGACCCGGACCGGCTTGCCCGCGGCCCGACGAGCCAGGTCGGCGGCGTTCGCCTCGAACGAGTCCAGGTCGACGACGTACGTCGGGGTGGCCGGCTGCTCGGGGAGGGCGGCGATGGCGCCGTTGAGGCGGGCATGCAACCGGTGCCGCGCGACCTGCGCGGCGAGGTCGTTGCGCCTCACTGGATGCCGTGCTTCCGGAGGATCGCCTCGATGTCGTCCATGTCCTCGTCCTGCACGGCGGGCTCCGCCTGCTGCCGCGACCGCTGCGCCGGCAGCTCCTTGGCGGTCCGTCGCGACCCGCCCACGCCCCGCGCCCGCATCGCCGCGGAGACGCCGAACAGCACCGCGGAGACGCCGGCGAGCACGATCCCGGCCCAGACCACCGGGCTGAACACCACGCGGGTCGCCCAGGTCACGACCGAGTCGCCGATCTGCCAGACGAGGCGGAGCGTGCCGGTCAGGCCGGCGGCCGCCGGGAGCAGCGCCCACGCGACACCGCGCAGGCCGGAGGCCGCGCCGCGGCGTCGCCAGAGCAGCACGCTGAGCAGCAGGCCCACCGCGGTCAGGGTGATGCCGAGCGCCTGCCAGGTCGAGGAGTCGATACCGTCCACCCCGCCAGCCTACGGTCCGCACGGGGCGGCAGGATGGTCCACATGCGCAGCATTCCCGACCCTGGCTTCTCCGGCGACGACGGCGCTGCCGACCCGGAGGTCGCCGCGGCCCTCGCGGCCTACGACGCGGACCCGGACGCCCGGCACGACGCCACCCTCGCGGTGCTGCAGCGCGCACGCCTGCTGGTCCCCGTCGTCGCCGTCCTCGGCGAGGTGGAGTACGACGAGCAGGGGCTGGCGCACGACAAGACCTCGGACATGGCCACCGTGCTGATGCGGGGCCGCGACGGCCGCAACGCCCTGCTCGCGTTCACGAGCACCGAGACGCTGCACCGCTGGAACCCGGAGGCGCGACCCGTCCCGGTGCCGGCGTCCACGGCGGCGGAGGCGGCCGTCCAGGACGAGGCCGCGGCCATGCTGGTCGACGTCGCGGGACCGGTGATGTTCGTCGTGGAGACCGACGACCTGCGCGAGCTCGCGCAGGGCAGCACGCTGGTGGAGGTCAGCGGCCGCTTCGGGTGGGTGACACCGGACCGGTGAGCTTCTCGCCGGGTCCCTCACCGGGCGCGTCCGGCACCTCGGAGGCCTCCCGGAACGCCAGCTGCAGGCTGCGCAGGCCGTCGCGCAGGGGAGCGGCGTGGTGGTGCCCGAGCCGCGGGGCGCCCGCGGTGACCAGGCCGGCGAGGGCCTCGATGAGCGTGCGCGCCTCGTCGAGGTCCTTGTGCTCGGGCAGGTCCTCGGCCAGGCCGAGGTTGACCGCCGCGGCGCTCATCAGGTGCAGCGCGGCCGTGGACACGATCTCCAGCGCCGGCACCTCGGAGATGTCGCGGGCGGACTCGGGGGAGCCGAAGGACTCGGCGGCGTGCGTCATGGTCCCAGGGTGGCACCCGGGTCCTCGATGTGCATCGACGGGGCCCGGCACGCTACTCTTGTCCGTGACCGATCTGTTGGGTCGGCCGTCTGTGCGGCCCGGATGGAATATCCGGGACGCGCCGCGGGTTGGCACCAACAAGATCTGACAAGCGGAGACACGTCTCCCACCCGCATCGACCGCCGTGCACCACAGGTCGTCGGGTCCGGTCCCGAGGAGCAGGTCACACGACCAGCTCCTCGAGTGGCGTTGCGTTTACGCGACGTCGTGACTGGCCTTCGCTTGTTTCAGGCGGAGGCCATTGCTGTTTCCGGGCTCCCGTCGCAGGTCACCCCACTCAGGAGACCCCTGACGACCACATGGAGGACCCATCAGCACGGAGCTGCGAATCAACGACCGGATTCGGGTGCCCGAAGTCCGGCTCGTTGGCCCCAACGGCGAGACCGTCGGCATCGTCCGTATCGACGACGCCCTGCGTCTCGCACAGGAAGCCGACCTCGACCTCGTCGAGGTGGCGCCGACCGCGCGACCGCCGGTCTGCAAGCTCATGGACTACGGCAAGTTCAAGTACGAGAACGCCCAGAAGGCTCGCGAGGCACGTCGGAACCAGACGAACGTCATCATCAAGGAGATGAAGCTTCGTCCGAAGATCGACGCCCACGACTACGAGACCAAGAAGGGCCACGTCGTCCGGTTCCTCAAGGCCGGCGACAAGGTGAAGATCACGATCATGTTCCGCGGTCGTGAGCAGCACCGGCCCGAGCTCGGTTTCCGGTTGCTGCAGCGCCTGGCCGAGGACGTGACCGAACTGGGCTTCGTCGAGTCCTCGCCGAAGCAGGACGGCCGCAACATGATCATGGTGCTCGGACCGCACAAGAAGAAGGCCGAGGCCAAGCTCGAGGTCCAGGCCGCCAAGGCGGAGCGGGCCGCCGAGCGCGAGGCCGAGCGCGAGGCCGAGCACGCGGAGCGTACGGCGACCGCGCCGACCGCTCCCGAGGACAAGAAGCCGCGCCGTCGCTCGGAGAACCTCGACCCCGACATGTAAGTCGGTGGGGACCGGAGGCATCAACCGGTCCCACCACCCGATCGACCCACGAAGAGACACGAAGGACAACTCATGCCGAAGAACAAGACGCACTCGGGCGCCAGCAAGCGGTTCCGGGTGACCGGCTCGGGCAAGATCCGGCGCCAGAAGACCGGTCTGCGCCACAACCTGGAGCACAAGGCGTCCAAGGTGACCCGCCGCATGAGCGGCACCACCGAGGTCTCCAAGGCCGACACCGGCAAGGTCAAGAAGCTCCTCGGCCGCTGAGCGCCGACGTCCCAGCCCCAGATTTCACAGCATCAAGGAGTAACTAGTGGCACGCGTCAAGCGGGCGGTCAACGCCCACAAGAAGCGCCGGGTAACCCTCGAGCGCGCATCCGGCTACCGCGGTCAGCGTTCGCGTCTCTACCGCAAGGCCAAGGAGCAGGTCACCCACTCGCTGGTCTACAGCTACCGGGACCGCAAGGCGAAGAAGGGTGACTTCCGCAAGCTCTGGATCCAGCGCATCAACGCTGCCTCCCGCGCGAACGGCCTCACCTACAACCGCCTGATCCAGGGTCTCAAGGCCGCCGGGGTCGAGGTGGACCGCAAGATCCTGGCCGACCTGGCCGTGAACGACGCGCCGGCGTTCGCCGCCCTGGTCGAGACCGCGAAGGCGAACCTCCCCGAGGACGTCAACGCGCCGAAGGTCGAGGCGTCTGCCTGACCGGACCGACCGGCTTCCCGCCGGTCGATCCTGTCGGAACACCGTCGATGGCGAGCCTCCCTGCTGACGCGACCCCCCTCACCTCGAGGAGCGGTCGCGTGAAGACAGCACGGAGGCTCGCCAGACGTGTCTCCCGGGCCGAGCACCGGCTGTTCCTGGCCGAGGGCCCGCAGGCGGTCCGCGAGGCGCTCACCGTGCCGGGCTGCGTGCGCGAGGTGTTCGCCTCCCCGGACACCGCGGCCTCGCACCCCGACCTGTACGCCGCCGCCCAGACCGCCGGGCTCACCTGGCAGCTCGTCGACGACGCCGCGCTCGCCTCGCTCACCGAGACCGTCCAGCCGCAGGGCGTCGTCGCCGTGTGCCGGTTCCTCGACGAGCCCTTCACCGGCGTACTCGCCCGCCGGCCCTCCCTGCTCGCGGTCTGCGCCGACGTGCGCGACCCCGGCAACGCCGGCACCGTGATCCGCTGTGCGGACGCCGCCGGTGCCGGTGGCGTGGTCCTGACCGGGAGCTCGGTGGACCCCTACAACGGCAAGGCCGTGCGGGCCTCGGTGGGCTCGCTGTTCCACCTGCCGCTCGCGATCGAGCCGAGCACCGCCGACGTGGTCGCCGCCCTCCAGCAAGACGGGGTCACCGTGCTCGCCGCCGACGGCGCTGGTGACCTGGACCTCGACGACGCGCTCGACGACGGGCTGCTGGCCGCGCCGACCGCCTGGCTGTTCGGCAACGAGGCCTGGGGGCTGCCCGACGAGATCGCGGCGCTGGCCGACCGCCGGGTGCGGATCCCGATCCACGGCCGCGCCGAGAGCCTCAACCTGGCCACCGCGGCCGCCGTCTGCCTCTACGCGTCCGCCCGCGCCCAGCGCCGCTCTCGCTGAGCCGCCGGCGCGGTTGTGGCCTCTGACTGCACCGACACGCCGTCGTACGACGCAGCCATCGGCCACCTGCGCGCGGCCGGACGCACCCACCCGGTTGCGAGATGCGACTAGCCTGTGCTCATGGGTGCGGGGAACGTGGGGACGCCGGGGGACCGAGAGCTTCTGGACGCGCTGCCGGACGGGGTGGTGGTCGCCGACGCGCACGGCACGGTGACCGTGGTCAACGCCGCGGCCGCCCGACTGCTGCGGGTCGATGACGCCGTCGGCAAGCACCTCTCCGACGTGGTGCTGCTGCAGGACCGGGCCGGCAACAGCTGGTACAGCTGCACCGGGCCGTACGACGGCCTCGCCACCCGGACCCAGCTCACCGAGCAGGCGTGGTACCTCTCCGACGGCACCGAGCTGCTGGTCACCGCCGCGATCGTGCGCGACGACGCGCGCAGCCCGGTCCGCCAGGTCGCGGTCTCGCTGCGCTCGGCGCGGGCCCGTGAGCGGCTGGACCGGGAGCGCTCCGACCTGGTTGCCACCGTCGCCCACGAGCTGCGCTCGCCGCTGACCGGGGTGAAGGGGTTCGTCGCGACCCTGCTGTCCAAGTGGGACAAGCTCAACGACGACCAGAAGAAGATGATGCTCGAGACGGTCAACGCGGACGCCGACCGGCTGACCCGGCTGATCGCCGAGCTGCTCGACGTGGCCCGCATCGACACCGGCCGGCTCTCGCTCTACCCGCGCCCGCTCGACTTCGAGGTCGCCGTCGAGCGGGTGGTGGCCTCGGTCCGTGCCGGCACCGGCCGGGAGATCGAGTTCGCGGTCGACGGTGAGCTGCCGACGGTCAGCGCCGACCCGGACAAGCTCGCCCAGGTGGTGACCAACCTGGTCGACAACGCCATCCGGCACGGCGAGGGACAGGTCACCCTCACCGCCACCCCGATCCGCGCGGAGGCGTCGTACGACGGGGTGCTGCTGCACGTCGACGACGAGGGCGAGGGGATCAGCCCGGACATCCGCAGCCGGGTGTTCACCAAGTTCTGGAAGCACGGCGCGCGCGGCGGCTCGGGACTCGGGATGTACATCATCCACGGCCTCGTCGGCGCGCACGGCGGCTCGGTGGAGATCGACGAGTCACCTGCCGGCGGGGCCCGGGTCAGCATCCTGTGGCCGGAGCAGGACAGCCGGCCCGAGTAGCGCGCCGGACAACCCGTTCGCGGCCGCCCGCCGCGACTTCCTAGACTGCTCGCGAGCAGTGCACGCTGCGCGAGCGTCCCCGAGAAAGGCAGTCATGTCGGGCCCGAACTCCGAGTACGACCCCGTCGAGGTCACCCCGCTCCAGGCGGAGGAGGTCGAGGCGATGCGCGAGGCCGCGCTCGCGGCGATCAGCGCGGCCGCCGACCTCGACGAGCTCAAGCGGGTCCGCAGCGAGCACGCCGGTGACCGCTCGCCGCTCGCGCTCGCCAACCGGGAGATCGGCGCGCTGCCCCCACAGGCGCGCAAGGACGCCGGGATGCGGGTGGGGAAGGCCCGGGGCGCGGTGAACAAGGCGCTCGCCGAGCGCCAGGTCGTCCTCGAGGCCGAGCACGAGACCCGGATGCTGGCCGAGGAGACCGTCGACGTCACGTTGCCGTGGGACCGGGCCCCGCAGGGCGCCCGGCACCCGCTGACCACGCTGCAGGAGCTGGTCTCGGACGTGTTCGTGGCGATGGGCTGGGAGGTCGCCGAGGGGCCCGAGCTCGAGGCCGAGTGGCTGAACTTCGACGCGCTGAACCTCGGCGCCGACCACCCGGCGCGCACCATGCAGGACACCTTCTGGCTGGAGCCGGCCGACGGCGGCCTGGTGATGCGCACCCACACGTCCCCCGTCCAGGCCCGCACGATGCTCGCCCAGCAGCCGCCGATCTACGTGATCTGCCCGGGGCGGGTGTTCCGCACCGACGAGCTCGACGCGACGCACACGCCGGTGTTCTCCCAGGTCGAGGGGCTCGTCGTCGACAAGGGAATCACGATGGCGCACCTCAAGGGCACCCTGGACCACTTCGCCGAGTCGATGTTCGGCGAGGGCATCACCACCCGCTTCCGCCCGTCGTACTTCCCGTTCACCGAGCCGTCCGCCGAGGTGGACCTGGTCTGCTTCGTCTGCCGCGGGCAGGCCCCGGCCGTCGAGACCTGCCGCACCTGCAAGGGCGAGGGCTGGATCGAGTGGGGCGGGTGCGGGGTGGTCAACCCGCGGGTGCTCGCCGCGTGCGGCATCGACAGCGACACCTACACCGGCTTCGCGTTCGGCATGGGCCTGGAGCGCACGCTGATGTTCCGGCACGGCGTCTCGGACATGCGCGACATGGTCGAGGGCGACGTACGGTTCACCACTGCTTTCGGAACGGAGATCTAGGCGCGTGTCCATCTCTCCCATGGCCTGCTCCGCGCCACCTCGCGGGCGTCCGGACCGCGTCGTCGTCGGTCGACGATGCTGCGCACCGCCTCCCTCCTCCGACGTGCCAGCCACTCCGCGCGACGACGCTCGCGACGGCCGAGAAGACAAGGACACCCCCTGATGCGCGCCCCCCTGTCCTGGATCCGCGAGTACGTCGACCTGCCGGCCGACGTCACCCCGGTGGACCTGGCGCACCGGCTGACCGCGCTGGGCCTCAAGCTGGAGGCCCTGGAGGCACCCGGCGCCGACATCACCGGACCGGTGGTCGTCGGACGCGTCCTGGAGGTCGTCGCCGAGCCCCAGACGAACGGCAAGACGATCAACTGGTGCCAGGTCGACTGCGGTCCCGAGCACGGCGAGCACGGCATCGTCTGCGGCGCGCACAACTTCTCGGTGGGCGACCTGGTCGTCGTCTCGCTGCCCGGGGCGGTGCTGCCCGGCGGATTCGCGATCGCGTCCCGCAAGACCTACGGCCACGTCTCCGACGGGATGATCTGCTCCACCAAGGAGCTCGGCATCGGCGACGACCACGGCGGCATCCTGGTGCTCGACCCGCGGCTCGACGGTGACCTCGCCCCCGGCGACGACGTGGTGGACCTGCTCGGGCTGCGTGACGACGTCATCGAGTTCGAGATCAACCCCGACCGGGCCTACGCCCTGTCCCTGCGCGGCATCGCCCGCGAGGCAGCGATGGCCTACGACGTGCCGTTCCACGACCCGGCGCAGCGCGACGTGCCGGCCCCGAACGAGGACGGCTACCCGGTCCGCGTCGAGGCGCCGGACGGCTGCCCGGTCTTCGCGACGCGCACCGTCACCGGGTTCGACCCGACCGCGCCGAGCCCGCGCTGGCTGGCCCGCCGCGTCCAGCTCGCGGGCATGCGGCCGATCTCGCTGGCCGTGGACGTCACCAACTACGTGATGCTCGAGCTCGGTCAGCCGATCCACGGCTACGACGGGGACCGTCTCAGTGGCCCGATCGTCGTACGCCGGGCCACCGAGGGCGAGAAGCTCACCACGCTGGACGACGTCACCCGCACCTTGTCGGCCGAGGACCTGCTGATCACCGACGACAGCGGGCCGATCGGCATCGCCGGTGTGATGGGGGGCCAGACCACCGAGCTGTCCGGGACCACCAGCCACGTGGTGATCGAGGCCGCGCACTTCGAGCCGACCACGATCTTCCGTACCGCGCGCCGCCACAAGCTCCCGTCCGAGGCGTCCAAGCGCTTCGAGCGGGGCGTCGACCCGCTGCTCCCGGCGTACGCCGCCGACCGGGTCGCGCAGCTGCTCGTCGAGCACGGCGGCGGGACGGTGACCGGGGGAGTGACCTACGTCGGCCGCCCGCCCGAGTCGCACCCGGTCACCGCCGACGTGGACCTGCCCGCCCGGGTCACCGGGATGCCGATCGACGCGGACACCACCCTCGCGCACCTGCGTGCGGTCGGCTGCACGGTCACCACCGAGGGCCGCACGCTGACCGCCCTCCCGCCGAGCTGGCGGCCGGACATGACCGACCCCTACGACCTGGTCGAGGAGGTGGCCCGGCTGGTCGGCTACACCGAGGTGCCCTCCGTGCTCCCGGCCGCACCGTCCGGGCGTGGCCTGACGCGCAGCCAGAAGCTGCGCCGCCGGGTCGGGTTCGCGCTCGCGGGCGCCGGCCTCGTCGAGGTCAAGAACTGGCCCTTCGTCGGGACCTCGGACTTCGACCGTCTCGGGCTGCCCGCCGAGGACGTGCTGCGCGGCACCATCGCGGTCGCCAACCCGCTCTCCGAGGAGAAGCCGCTCCTCACCACGACGCTGCTCCCGGGCCTGATGGAGGCCGCGGCCCGCAACGTCGGCCGCGGCACGGGCTCGGTGGCGATCTACGAGACGGCACCGGTGTTCCTGCCGACGCCCGAGCGGCTCAAGGCACCGATCCTCGGCGTCGAGTGGCGCCCCGACGACGCCGAGCTCGCCAAGCTGATGGCGGCCGTCCCGAGCCAGCCGCTCACCCTCGGGGTGGTGCTGGCCGGTGAGCGTGAGGCGTCCGGCTGGTGGGGCAAGGGCCGTGCGGTCTCCTGGGCCGACGCGGTCCAGGTCGTCCGTGAGGTGGCCCGGGTGCTGCGCGTCGAGATCGAGGTCGTGCAGGCGACCCGGGCGCCCTGGCACCCGGGACGGTGCGCGCAGCTGCGCGTCGCCGGTGAGGAGTTCGGCCACGCCGGCGAGCTGCATCCCGCGGTCTGCACGGCGTACGGGCTGCCGCCGCGCACCAGCGCGCTCGAGGTCGACCTGGACTTCCTGATCGCCCGGGCACCGGCCGTGGTCCGCCCCGAGCCGTTCTCCACCTACCCCGTGGCCAAGGAGGACGTGGCGTTCGAGCTGGACGCCGACGTCCCCGCCGAGGCGGTGGCCCGGGCCATCCGCGAGAGCGCCGGCCCGCTGCTGGAGTCCGTGCGGGTCTTCGACCTCTACACCGGACCGCCGATCCCGGCGGGCAAGAAGTCCCTGGCGTTCGCGCTGCGCTTCCGCGCTCCCGACCGGACTCTCACCGAGGCGGAGACCGCCGAGGCCCGTGACCGTGCGGTCGCGCGGGTCGTGAGCGACTTCGGAGCCGTGCACCGGGCCTGACGCCAGGCCGCCCGGAGCCGAGTCGCTGCACGTCGCGACGGCGGCTCCCGTGCTCCCCGCGCGAAAAGTTCGTCCGCGGCCGCATGGACCGGTCTGGACGGGTCACACTGAGCAGAGGTCACCGGGTGCGAGCCGACGCGGGCTCCCCGACCTCCTCTCCTCCGGCAGGCACCCCCATAGGCTGAATATGCAGAGTCATGTATATTCATGCACATGACGAAGCGCAGGGTCGCGGTGGCAGGAGCGAGCGGGTACGCCGGCGGGGAGGTGCTCCGGCTGCTGCTCGGGCATCCCGACGTGGAGATCGGGGCCATCACGGCCGGGTCGAACGCCGGCGAGGCGCTGGGCGCGCTCCAGCCGCACCTCGTGCCGCTGGCCGACCGGATCCTCGAGGAGACCACCGTCGAGGTGCTCTCCGGGCACGACGTGGTGTTCCTGGGCCTGCCGCACGGCCAGTCCGCCCCGATCGCGCAGGCGCTTCCCGACGACACGGTCGTGATCGACTGCGGCGCCGACTTCCGGCTCACCGACCCGCAGGCATGGGCGACGTTCTACGGCGGTGAGCACGCCGGCTCGTGGCCCTACGGGCTGCCCGAGCTGGCCGGCCAGCGCGCCCTCGTCGCCGGGTCCACCCGGATCGCCGTACCCGGCTGCTATCCGACCGTCTCGACCCTGGCGCTGGCCCCGGCCGTCGCCGCCGGCATCGTCGACCCGAGCGGGATCGTGGTGGTGGCCGCCTCCGGCACCTCCGGCGCCGGCAAGGCCCCGAAGCCGAACCTGCTGGGCTCGGAGGTGATGGGCTCGGCGAGTGCGTACGCCGTCGGCGGGACCCACCGGCACACCCCGGAGATCACCCAGAACCTCAGCCTGCTCACCGACGGTGACGTCCGGGTCTCGTTCACGCCGATGCTCGTGCCGATGCCGCGCGGCATCCTGGCCACCTGCTCCGCACCGACCACGGTCTCCGCGGACGAGGCCTACGCGACGTACGAGAAGGCCTACACCGAGGAGCCGTTCGTGCACCTGCTGCGACCCGGGCAGTGGCCGCAGACCAAGTCCGTCCTCGGCTCCAACGCCGTGCACGTCCAGGTCACCGTCGACGAGGCCGCCCGCCGGCTGGTGGCCGTCGCCGCCGTCGACAACCTCGCCAAGGGCACCGGCGGTGCCGCGGTGCAGTGCATGAACCTCGCCCTCGGCCTGCCGGAGACCACCGGCCTCACCACGATCGGACTCGCGCCATGAGCGTCACCACCCCGCAGGGGTTCCGGGCCGCAGGCGTCACCGCCGGCCTCAAGCCGTCGGGCAGCAAGGACCTCGCGCTCGTCGTCAACGACGGGCCCGAGTTCGCGTCCGCGTCGGTGTTCACCTCCAACCGCTGCAAGGCGAACCCGGTGCTGTGGAGCCAGGAGGTCGTCAAGGACGGCGTGGTGCGTGCGGTCGTGCTGAACTCCGGCGGCGCGAACTGCTACACCGGCGCCGAGGGCTTCCAGACCACGCACGCGGTCGCCGAGCAGGTCGCCGCGGGACTCGGCATCGGTGCTGTCGACGTCGTGGTCTGCTCGACCGGGCTGATCGGCCTGACCAACGACCGCGGCGTGCTGCTGAAGGGCGTCGACGAGGTCGTCGGCGCGCTCGGCCCCGACGGCGGCGGGGACGCTGCCACGGCGATCATGACCACCGACACGGTCAGCAAGCAGGTCGTCGTCGAGGGCAGCGGCTGGAGCATCGGCGGGATGGCGAAGGGCGCCGGCATGCTGGCCCCGCAGCTCGCCACCATGCTCGTCGTACTCACCACCGACGCCAAGGTCGAGGCCGCCACGGCCGACCGGGCCCTGCGGGCGGCCACCCGGGTCAGCTTCGACCGGCTGGACTCCGACGGTTGCATGTCCACCAACGACACGGTCACCCTGCTGGCCAGCGGTGCCTCCGGGATCACGCCGACCGAGGAGGACTTCGCCGAGGCGCTCAGCCGGGCCTGCACCGACCTGGCCATGCAGCTGCTGGCGGACGCGGAGGGCGCCGACCACGAGATCGCGATCACCGTGCTCAACGCTGCCACCGAGGACGACGCGGTCACCGTCGGCCGCTCGGTCGCACGCAGCGCGCTGTTCAAGACCGCGGTGTTCGGCAAGGACCCCAACTGGGGCCGGGTGCTGGCCTCCATCGGTACGACGGACGCGGCGTTCGACCCGGCCGACCTCGACGTGGCGATGAACGGCGTCTGGGTCTGCCGGAGGTCCACGCCCGACGAGGACCCGGCCGGTGTCGACATGGAGCAGCGCGAGGTCAGCGTCACCATCGACCTGAAGGCCGGCGACGCCCGCGCCACGGTGTGGACCAACGACCTGACACACGCCTACGTGCACGAGAACTCCGCGTACTCGAGCTGAGAGCCGGGAGACCACACATGAGCACCGACGCCGAGACCCCTGTCGACCCCGAGTGGCAGAAGGAGACCGCCAAGGCCGCGACCCTGGCGGCCGCGCTGCCGTGGCTGAAGCGCTACCACGGCAAGACGATCGTGGTGAAGTACGGCGGCAACGCGATGACCGACGAGACGCTCAAGCGCGCGTTCGCCGAGGACATCGTGTTCCTGCGGATGGCCGGGTTCCGTCCGGTCGTCGTGCACGGGGGCGGCCCGCAGATCTCCTCGATGCTCGACCGGCTCGGCATCGAGAGCGAGTTCAAGGGCGGCCTGCGCGTCACCACGCAGGAGACCATGGACGTCGTACGCATGGTCCTCGTCGGCCAGGTGCAGCGGGAGCTCGTCGGCCTGCTCAACGAGCACGGGCCGCTGGCCGTCGGGCTGTCCGGTGAGGACGCCGGCCTGTTCACCGCCGAGCGCACGAACACGATCGTGGACGGCGAGGAGGTCGACCTCGGCCTGGTCGGCGAGGTGGCCCAGGTGCGGCCCGAGGCGGTCCGGGACATCGTCGACGCCGGGCGGATCCCAGTGATCTCCTCGGTGGCCCCCGACGCGGACGGCATCGTGCACAACGTCAACGCGGACACCGCCGCCGCGGCGCTGGCGGTCGCGCTGGGCGCGGAGAAGCTGCTGGTGCTCACCGACGTCGAGGGCCTCTACCGCGACTGGCCGGACAGCGACGACGTCATCGGCGAGATCAGCCCCGAGGAGCTCGAGAAGCTGCTCCCGTCCCTGGCCAGCGGCATGGTGCCCAAGATGGGTGCCTGCCTGAACGCCGTGAGCAACGGCGTACCCCGGGCCACCGTGGTCGACGGCCGCGAGCCGCACGCCGTGCTCCTGGAGATCTTCACCAACGAGGGCGTCGGCACCCAGGTCCTGCCTGGCGTGCCGACCAAGATCCGCTCCGCGCACTACACCACCTCCGTAGGGAAGTGAGCCCACCCCGATGACGACACCGACCACACCGTCCGCGACCACGTCCCAGGACGTGCAGCAGCGCTACGCCGACTCCCTGATGAACACCTTCGGCCCGCCCAAGCTGGTGCTGACCAGGGGGGAGGGGCCCTACGTCTGGGACGCCGAGGGCAACCGCTACCTGGACCTGCTCGGCGGCATCGCGGTGAACGCGCTCGGGCACGGCCACCCCGCGCTGGTCGGCGCCGTCACCGAGCAGCTCGGCACCCTCGGCCACGTGTCGAACTTCTTCGCCACCGAGCCGCAGGTCACCCTCGCCGAGAAGCTGCTCGCGATCCTCGGGGTCGGCCCCGGCGGCGGCAAGGTCTTCTTCACCAACTCCGGCACGGAGGCCAACGAGGCCGCCTTCAAGCTGTCCCGGCGCACCGGCCGCACCCACCTGGTCGCGATGGAGGGCAGCTTCCACGGGCGCACGACCGGGGCGCTCGCGCTGACCTCGAAGGCCGCCTACCGCGAGCCGTTCGAGCCGCTGCCCGGCGACGTCACGTTCGTGCCGTACGGCGACGCCGACGCGCTGGCCGCCGCGGTGACCGACGAGACCGCCGCGGTCGTCGTCGAGCCGATCCAGGGCGAGGCCGGCGTGCTGTTCCCGCCCGAGGACTTCCTGGCGCGGGCCCGGGAGATCACCACCCGGCACGGTGCGCTGCTGTGGCTCGACGAGGTGCAGTGCGGGATGGGCAGGACCGGTCAGTGGCTGGCGTACGCCGCGTCCGGGGTGGCCCCGGACGTGGTCACCCTCGCGAAGGGACTGGCCGGCGGCATCCCGATCGGCGCGATGGTCGCGGTGGGGGAGACCGGGACGCTGCTCGGGCCGGGCAACCACGGCACCACCTTCGGCGGCAACCCCGTCGCCGCCGCGGCTGCCCTCGCCGTGATCGGCACGATCGAGAAGGACGGCCTGCTCGACAACGCCACCAAGGTCGGCGAGCTGCTCCGCGCCGGCCTCGCCGACCCGCGGGTCACCGAGATCCGCGGCCGCGGCCTGCTGATCGGCCTCGACCTGGACGCCGAGGTGGCTCCGAAGGTCGCCGCCGCCGCGCTGCGGCACGGCATCATCCTCAACGACTGCGCGCCGCACCGGATCCGGCTCGCGCCGCCGCTGGTGCTCACCACCGAGCAGGCCCGGGAGTTCCTCGCGGTCTGGCCGACGATCCTCGACGAGGCCTACGCGAAGGACGGGACATGACCCGGCACTTCCTGCGCGACGACGACCTCTCCCCGGCCGAGCAGGCCGAGGTGCTCGCGCTCGCCAAGAAGCTCAAGGCGGCGCGGCACGCGGCCCGCCCGTTCGAGGGACCGCGGGCCGTCGCGATCATCTTCGACAAGCCGACCCTGCGCACCCAGGCGTCGTTCACCGCGGGGGTCGCCGAGCTGGGCGGCTACCCGATGCTCGTCGACGGCGGCCTCGCGCAGATCGGCAGCCGCGAGTCGGTCGCCGACACCGCCCGCGTGCTCGGCCGGATGGTGTCCGCGGTGGTCTGGCGGACCTTCGGCCAGGACCGGCTCGAGGAGATGGCGGCGTACGCCGGTGTGCCGGTCGTCAACGCGCTCACCGACGAGTTCCACCCCTGCCAGCTGCTCGCCGACCTGCAGACGATCGAGGAGCACAAGGGCTCGCTCGCCGGGCTCACCGTCACCTTCCTCGGGGACGCCGCCTCCAACATGGCGCACTCGTTCCTGCTCGCCGGCAGCACCGCCGGGATGCACGTGCGGGTCAGCGGCCCGGACGGCTTCACCCCGGATCCCACCGTGCTGGCCCGGGCGCAGGAGATCGCCGGTACGACGGGCGGCTCGGCGTCCTACCGCGTGGACCCGGTCGAGGCCGTCACCGGCAGCGACGTCGTGGTCACCGACACCTGGGTGTCGATGGGCAAGGAGGGCGAGGCGGAGGAGCGCAGCAGGCCGTTCCTGCCCTACGCGCTGACCGGTGACCTGCTCGGGCACGCCGCCGCCGACGCGATCGTCCTGCACTGCCTGCCGGCCCACCGTGGCAAGGAGATCGCCGCGGACGTCATCGACGGTCCGCAGAGCGCCGTGTGGGACGAGGCCGAGAACCGGCTGCACGCGCAGAAGGCGCTGCTGGTCTGGCTGACGGAGAACCAGCCGTGAGCGCCGGCATCCCGATGACCAAGAGCGGTCGCCAGCAGAAGATCGTCGACCTGCTGGCCAGGAACCACGTGCGCTCGCAGACCGAGCTCGCCGACCTGCTCGCGGAGGCCGGGGTCAGCGTCACCCAGGCGACCCTGTCCCGGGACCTCGTCGAGCTCGACGCCGTGAAGGTGCGGGTCGCGAGCGGCTCGCTGGTCTACGCCGTACCCGCCGAGGGTGGCGACCGCACCCCGCGGGCGGTCACCGAGTCGGCGGCCTCGGAGAGCCGGCTCGCCCGGCTGCTCGGGGAGCTGCTCACGTCCGCGGACGGCTCGGCCAACCTTGCCCTGCTGCGCACACCGCCCGGCGCCGCGCAGTTCCTCGCATCGGCGTTCGACCGGGCGCAGCTCGACGACATCCTCGGCACCATCGCCGGCGACGACACCGTGCTGGTGATCAGCCGACGACCCGACGGCGGGCCGGCCCTGGCCGAGCGCTTCCTGGCGCTTGCCAACGGCCACCACGCCGCGCCCGCCGGGCCCGGGTCGGAGACCTCTCCGGCCACCGGCCACTGACTCAGACCACCGCTGTCAACGAAGAAGGAACTCCTGTGAGCAAGGTCCTGACCTCCCTCCCCAAGGGCGAGCGCGTAGGCATCGCGTTCTCCGGTGGGCTCGACACCTCCGTCGCCGTCGCCTGGATGCGCGACAAGGGCGCGATCCCGTGCACGTACACCGCCAACATCGGCCAGTACGACGAGCCCGACATCGAGGGCGTGCCCACCCGCGCGATGGAGTACGGCGCCGAGATCGCCCGCTCCGTCGACTGCCGGCCCCAGCTCGTCGAGGAGGGCCTCGCCGCCCTGGCCTGCGGGACCTTCCACATCCGCTCCGGCGGCCGTGCCTACTTCAACACCACGCCGCTGGGTCGCGCGGTCACCGGCACGATGCTGGTGCGCGCGATGCACGAGGACGGCGTGGACATCTGGGGCGACGGCTCGACGTTCAAGGGCAACGACATCGAGCGGTTCTACCGCTACGGCCTGCTGGCCAACCCCGAGCTCCGCATCTACAAGCCGTGGCTGGACGCGGACTTCGTGCACGAGCTGGGTGGGCGCGCCGAGATGAGCCAGTGGCTCAGCGAGCACGGCCTGCCCTACCGCGACAGCAAGGAGAAGGCCTACTCCACGGACGCCAACATCTGGGGTGCCACCCACGAGGCCAAGACCCTCGAGCACCTCGACGTGTCGCTGGAGACCGTCGAGCCGATCATGGGCGTGAAGTTCTGGGACCCGTCGGTCGACATCGCGGCCGAGGACGTCACGATCTGCTTCGAGCAGGGTCGCCCGGTCGCCGTCGACGGCGCGAGGTTCGAGGACCCGGTGCAGCTGGTGATGAAGGCCAACGAGGTCGGAGGACGGCACGGCCTGGGCATGTCCGACCAGATCGAGAACCGCATCATCGAGGCGAAGTCGCGAGGCATCTACGAGGCGCCGGGCATGGCCCTGCTCTGGATCGCCTACGAGCGGCTGCTCAACGCGATCCACAACGAGGACACGATCGCCAGCTACCACGCCGAGGGTCGCCGCCTCGGCCGGCTGCTCTACGAAGGTCGCTGGCTGGACCCGCAGGCGCTGATGATTCGCGAGTCGATCCAGCGCTGGATCGCCTCCTTGGTGACCGGCGAGGTCACGCTGCGGCTGCGGCGCGGGGAGGACTACACGGTCCTGCGCACCGACGGGCCGGCGTTCTCCTACCACCCGGACAAGCTGTCGATGGAGCGCACCGACAACGCCGCGTTCGGTCCGACCGACCGGATCGGCCAGCTCACCATGCGCAACCTCGACATCGCCGACTCCCGCTCCAAGCTCGAGCTCTACGCGGCGCAACCGCTGGACCAGGGCCAGGTCCTCGTCGAGAACGGGACCCTGTTCGGCGAGCTCGAGACCGGGGGCGCCGACCGGATCGCCAGCAACCCGGCGGCCGCGGGCGACACCGGCGAGGTGGCCCTCGACCACGTCGCCATGGAGACCGGCACCGACTGACCCCCTCCCGCCGACCCGTCACCTACTCGGCGCCTTCACCGGCGTGTCGCACAGTTGGTGACGGGTCGACGACCCCTGCTAGGAAGGCACACGTGACCTCGAAGACGAACCAAGGCGCCCTCTGGGGCGGCCGGTTCGCGTCCGGACCTTCGGACGCGCTGGCTGCCCTGTCCAAGTCGACGCACTTCGACTGGCGGCTGGTGCCCTACGACCTGGCCGGCTCCCGGGCACACGCCCGGGTCCTGCACACGGCCGGCCTGCTCACCGGGCCGGACCGCGACGCCCTGGTGGCCGGGCTCGACCGGCTCGGCGCGCGGTTCGCGAGCGGCGAGCTCCAGCCGGACGAGTCCGACGAGGACGTGCACGGCGCGCTGGAACGGCTGCTGCTCGACGAGGTCGGCGTGGAGCTGGGCGGCCGGTTGCGCGCCGGTCGCTCCCGCAACGACCAGGTGGCCACCCTGTTCAAGGCGTTCCTGCGCGACCACGCTCGGCTGGTTGCGGCGCAGGTCCTCGACCTGGCCGACGCCCTGGCCGCCCAGGCCGAGCAGCACCTCGGCGCGGTGATGCCCGGCCGCACGCACCTCCAGCACGCCCAGCCGGTGCTGCTCTCGCACCACCTGCTCGCGCACGCCTGGCCGCTGCTGCGCGACGTCGGCCGGCTCCGCGACTGGGACGCGCGGGTGGCGGTCGACTCGCCGTACGGCTCGGGTGCCCTCGCGGGCTCCAGCCTCGGCCTCGACCCGCAGGAGGTGGCCCGCGACCTCGGATTCACCGACTCGAGCCCGAACTCCATCGACGGTACGGCGGCCCGGGACTTCGTCGCGGAGTTCGCCTTCGTCGCGGCGATGATCGGGGTCGACGTCAGCCGCCAGGCCGAGGAGGTCATCCTCTGGGCGACCAAGGAGTTCGGCTTCGTGGTGCTCGACGACGCCTACTCCACCGGGTCGAGCATCATGCCGCAGAAGAAGAACCCCGACATCGCCGAGCTGGCCCGCGGCAAGGCCGGGCGGCTGATCGGCAACGTCAGTGGCCTGCTCGCGACACTCAAGGCGCTGCCGCTCGCCTACAACCGTGACCTGCAGGAGGACAAGGAGCCGGTCTTCGACTCGGTGGACACGCTCGAGGTCCTGCTCCCGGCGTTCACCGGCATGGTCGCCACCCTGCGCTTCGACACCGACCGGATGGCCGAGCTCGCGCCCCAGGGCTTCTCGCTGGCCACCGATGTCGCGGAGTGGCTGGTCCGCCAGGGCGTGCCGTTCCGGGTCGCGCACGAGGTCGCCGGCGCCTGCGTACGTCGCTGCGAGGAGCTCGGCATCGACCTGGACGAGCTGACCGACGCGCAGTTCGCGGAGATCTCCGAGCACCTCACGCCCGGTGTCCGCGACGTGCTCACCGTGGAGGGGTCGGTGGCCTCGCGCAACGCCCGCGGCGGCACCGCCCGGGACCGGGTCACGGAGCAGCTCGCGGAGCTCCGGAAGGCGGTCGCGGACCACCGTGCCTGGCTGGGCTGAGGCGCTGACGGCGCGGGTCCGCGTCCGAGGACCCGGCGGTATGCGCCGGCGCGAGGACTGAGCCTCCGTGTTGCGAGACCTCCTGGCCCGGCCTGCGTCCGAGGTCGCCCCGGACCTCCTGGGCTGGACGCTGAGCCACACCACCGACGAGGGCACGGTGACGGTCCTGCTCACCGAGGTCGAGGCGTACATGGGGGAGGACGACCCCGCGAGCCACGCCTACCGAGGACCGACTCCCCGCAACGTCGTCATGTTCGGCAGGCCGGGGCATCTCTACACCTACCTGTCCTACGGGATGCACTGGTGCTGCAACGTGGTCACCGGGCGGGACGGCCACGCCTCGGCCGTCCTCCTCCGGGCCGGCCGGGTGACCGAGGGTGCCGACCTCGCCCGGCAGAGGCGCGGGGAGCGGGTGAAGGACCGCTCTCTCGCCCGGGGACCGGGCTGCCTCGGGCAGGCGCTCGGACTGCACCGCGAGCACAACACCGCCGACCTGCTCATCAGCCCGGCGCTGAGGCTCCGTCCGGGTGAGCCCGTGGAGCCGTCACGGATTGCCTCGGGGCATCGGGTCGGGGTGCGCCTCGCCCACGACGTGCCGTGGCGGTTCTGGATCGTCGACGACCCGACCGTGAGTGCGTACAAGAGGAGCCCCCGAGCCCGGTAGGCGGGCGGTCGCCCTCAGCGGTCCACGACGAGGAGCACGTTGCCGTCCGGGTCCTTCAGCGTGAAGAAGAGGCAGACGTCCTCGGAGCCTTCCACCGGCGACGGGGCCAGACCCTCCGCGTGCAGCCGGTCGCGGGTCACGCGGAGGTCGGCCACCAGGAAGTTGCACGTCGCGAACGGCAGACCGGGTTCGGCACTGATGCCGCTCCGCGGACCCATCAGCGTGAGCACGGCGCCTCTGCCGCTCGCGTCCTCGAGCTGCGCGGCCCACTCGCCGACCTGGGCGGCCCGCAGCCCGAGCGCCCGCTCGTACCACCGGGCCGACGTCCGCGGGTCGTGCACCGGGATGAAGGCTGTTCCGACCTTGGTCGAACGCGGCATGGAGGCTCCTGTCCTTCCGTGGCTGGGTCCCGGCGACCGTACCGGTCCGCACCGACCGGCGGTCGCACCGAAACGACCGTTCACTGTCACTTGAAAAGGTAGACGTTTCAACGGGTCGCCCCGGGGCACCGTGTGCGGAGCACGTTTCGGGCGACCCAGGAGACAGGCATGGCCTTTGCCGCACTCGACCGCAGGCACACGATCGCCCCGGCGGGCTACAACCGCTGGCTGATCCCACCGGCCGCGCTGGCCATCCACCTCTGCATCGGCCAGGTCTACGCGACCAGCGTCTACAAGACGTCGCTGGTGAAGAACTTCGACGTCAGCCTGACCTCGGTCGGCATCGTCTTCTCCCTGGCGATCGTGATGCTCGGCCTCTCCGCCGCAGTGCTCGGCACCTGGGTGGACACCGGCGGCCCGCGCCGTGCCATGGTCGCCGCCGCGCTCGCCTGGTCGGTCGGCTTCCTGGTCGGCGCCCTCGGCATCGCCACCGGCCAGCTCTGGCTGCTCTACCTCGGGTACGGCGTGATCGGCGGCATCGGTCTGGGCATCGGCTACATCTCGCCGGTGTCCACGCTGATCAAGTGGTTCCCCGACCGGCCGGGTCTCGCGACGGGCCTGGCGATCATGGGCTTCGGCGGCGGTGCGCTCGTCGCCTCGCCCGTCGAGAGCAAGCTGCTGGCCTTCTACGACAGCGGGTTCGACGCCAAGGACGTCACATCGGTGGCGAGCGGCTCCGCGGTGGCCTCGATGTTCGTGACGCTCGGCCTGGTCTACCTCGTGGTGATGCTGTTCGGTGCGTGGCTGATCCGGGTCCCGGCCGACGACTGGCGTCCCGACGGGTTCGACCCGAGCACCGTGAAGTCGAAGTCGATGGTGACCACGGCCAGCGTCAGCGCGGCCAACGCCGTGAAGACGCCGCAGTTCTGGCTGCTGTGGGCGGTGCTGTTCTGCAACGTGACCGCCGGCATCGGCATCCTGGAGCAGGCCGCGCCGATGATCCAGGACTTCTTCCGCCAGGGCGGGAGCTCCAGCGTCGATCCCGCCGCGGCGGCCGGGTTCGTGGGCCTGTTGTCGATCTGCAACATGGCCGGCCGCTTCGCGTGGTCGTCCACGTCGGACGTCGTCGGGCGCAAGCCGATCTACATGGGCTACCTCGGCATCGGCATGGTGCTCTACGCGCTGCTGGCCATCACCGGGCACCACTCCACGGCGCTGTTCGTGGTGTTCGCCGGGATCATCATCTCCTTCTACGGCGGTGGGTTCGCGACCGCTCCGGCATACCTTCGCGACCTGTTCGGCACCTTCCAGGTCGGTGCCATCCACGGTCGGCTGCTCACCGCCTGGTCGGCCGCGGGTGTCGCCGGTCCGCTCATCGTCAACGGGTTCCTCGACGCCGAGGGCACGCCCGGCCAGCTGACCTACCAGGCCTACAAGCCGGCCCTGCTGACGATGGTCGGTGTGCTGGCCGTCGGGTTCGTGGCGAACCTGCTGATCCGGCAGGTGGCCGACCGGTTCCACGAGCCGGGCCGTGAGGAGTCGCAGCTCACCGAGTCCCACGCCGAGACCGGCGGCGGCGCCGTGGCGACCGCGACCAGGACCGCCACGACGACCGCGACGCGGCCGGTGCTGCTCGTGGTGTCGTGGGCGATCGTCGGGCTCCCGCTGATGTACGGCGTCTTCCAGACCGTCGTGAAGGTCTCCAGCCTGTTCGGGTGAGGTCACCGGCTCGGGGGTGGGTGAGCAGCACGTTCATCCATCCCCGTGCCGAGGGCGCTTCGCCCGGCGAGGGACATGCCCGATGCCGCAGCGCGGTGACTAGGGTCGTCGCGTGCCTCCACTTCGTGACGAGACCGTCCGCCGTCTGCACCGCACCGTCCTGGACCGCCAGCGCTCCGGCCGCGTCCCCGGCGTCTTCGCCGGCGTCGTGCGCGGGGGAGGCCTGCTGTGGCACGAGGGTGTCGGCGCCGCCGAGATCGGCGACCCGGACACCCCGCCCGGCCCGGACCACCAGTTCCTGGTCGCGTCCAACACCAAGACGTTCACCGCCGTGCTCGTCATGCAGCTGCGCGACGAGGGCCGGCTCAGCCTGGACGACACGGTCGACACGTTCGTCCCCGAGGTGACCCAGCGCGGACTGACCATCCGTCAGTGCCTGGCCCACGTCTCGGGCATGCAGCGCGAGCCCCTGGGTGACGTCTGGGAGACCCTGGTCAACCCCGGCACCGAGGAGCTGGTCAGCGGCTTCAACGAGGCCGAGCGGGTGCACCGACCGCACCACCTGTGGCACTACTCGAACCTCGTCTTCTCCATGCTCGGGGAGGTCGTCGCCCGCCTCGACGCCCGCCCCTGGTACGACTCGCTGCGGGCCCGGATCCTCGACCCGCTGGAGATGCGGCGTACGACGGTCGGCTTCTCGGGGCGGCGCGCGCAGGGCTACTACGTCCCGCCCTGGACCGACGTGCCCGTCCGGCAGGACGCCCTCGACCTGCAGGCCCTGAACCCGTGCGGAGGCCTGGCCAGCACCGGCGCCGACATGGCAACCTGGTCCGCCTTCGTCGCCGACCCGGTCAGCGAGGTGCTCGACCCGGCGACCCTCGAGGAGATGTGCGAGCCGCAGGTCGTGATGGACCGCGAGCGCTGGACCGCGGCGATGGGCCTCGGGTTCTTCCTGGTCCGGTCGAAGGACCGGACGTACGTCGGCCACACCGGCGGCATGCCCGGGCACATCACCGCACTGTTCACCGACCGGGAGAACAAGACCGGCGGTCTGGTGCTCACCAACTCCGGGAGCACCCCCGCGATCGACGGGTTCGCCGTGACCCTGGCGGACCTGGTCACCGACCACGAGCCGGTCGAGCCGGAGCCCTGGCGTCCCGGCACCGTCGTACCTCCCGAGCTCGCCGACCTCGTCGGCGTCTGGTACTCCGAGGGCAGCCCGTTCACGTTCACGGTCCGGCAGGGACGCCTCGAGGCACGCGCCAACGGTCTGCCCGAGCACAAGCCGTCCTCGCGCTTCGAGCAGGTGCGACCGGACCTGTTCCGGACCGTGGCCGGGCGTGAGAACGGCGAGCTGCTCCGGGTCACCCGCGACGACCACGGCCGGGTGCTGAAGATGAACTGGGCGACGTACCTCGTCACCCGCGAGCCCTACGCCTTCGGCGAGTGGCTCTGACCCACCGACCGGATGACCCGGGTCTTGTGAGGGGTTGAGCCGGGTCTCGCGCGGGGTTCCGGCCTGTCCAGACCAAACCCCGTCGCCCACCGCTCCGCCGATGAGGCAGGCTTGACCTGGACACGTCCTTGAACGGAAGGCACTCCGGTGACCACCGACCCGAACGTCCTCGACGACCTCGAGTGGCGCGGCCTCATCGCGCACTCGACGGACCTCGACGCGCTGCGCGCCGAGATGCACGAGGGACCGGTCCGGTTCTACGTCGGCTTCGACCCGACCGCGCCGAGCCTGCACATGGGGCATCTCGTGCAGGTGATCACCGCCCGGCGGCTCCAGGACGCCGGACACATTCCCTTCGCGCTGGTCGGCGGTGCGACCGGCATGATCGGTGACCCTCGGGAGTCCGGGGAGCGGACGCTGAACTCCCTCGACGTGGTCAAGGACTGGGTGGAGCGGTCCGCGGCCAGATCGAGCCGTTCCTGTCCTTCGAGGGCGAGCAACGCCGCGACGATGGTGAACAACTACGACTGGACCGCGAGCCTGTCGACGATCGACTTCCTGCGCGACATCGGCAAGCACTTCCCGGTCAACCGGATGCTCGCCCGCGACGTCGTGACGTCGCCGCCTCGACGAGCGGCATCAGCTACACCGAGTTCAGCTACGTGCTGCTCCAGTCGATGGACTTCCTCAACCTCTACCGCGACTACGGCGTCACGCTGCAGTTCGGCGGCAGCGACCAGTGGGGCAACATCACCGCCGGCGTGGAGCTGATCCGCCGCGCCGACGCGGGCAAGGCGCACGCCCTCGCCACGCCGCTGCTGACGAAGTCCGACGGCACGAAGTACGGCAAGACCGAGGGCGGCGCGCTCTGGCTCGACCCGCAGATGATGTCGCCCTACGCCTTCCACCAGTTCTGGCTCAACGTCGAGGACGAGAAGGTCGGCGAGCTGCTCCGCATCTTCACGTTCCTCAGCCACGAGGAGATCGAGGCGCTCGAGCAGCAGACCGCCGAGAAGCCGTTCCTCCGGGCCGGTCAGAAGGCGCTCGCCGACGAGGTGACCACGCTGGTGCACGGCGCCGAGGAGACCGAGCGCGCCAAGGCCGCGGCCGCCGCTCTGTTCGGGGGCGGTGACCTGACCGACGCTGGACCCGCCACGCTTGCCGCCGCCCTGCGCGAGGCCGGGGCCGCCGAGGTGCAGGCGCGACGACGGCACTGCCGACCGTCGTCGACCTGCTCGTCGACGACGGGACTGTGCAAGAGCAAGGGGGACGCGCGGCGCACCGTCTCCGAGGGCGGCGGCCTACGTCAACAACGAGCGGGTCGAGGACCCCGAGCTGGCGGCCCGACCGAGTCGCGGACCTGCTCGGCGGCGTCGTGGCTGGTCCTGCGCCGCGGCAAGAAGCACCTCGCCGGGGTCGAGGTCGTCGGGTGCCCGGCGGCCGGTTCGCGGACGACCTGGAGCAGCGCGCTCGCGGAGCCCTCCCCGAACCGGTCCACCGCTACGTCCGGCAGGGCGCCCGTGACGGCGTCGTCGGCGGCGCGAGGCGTCGGCCGCCTGGGACACGCTTCCGGTTCCTGCCCCGGGTGCTGCGCGACGTGACCGAGGTCGAGGTCGGCACCACGCCTGCTCGGCACCGCGGTGCGTACCCCGCTCGCGATCGCGCCCACCACGCTGCACCGCGCCGCGCACCCCGACGGCGAGCTGGCGACGGCCCGCGCCGCCGCTGAGGCCGGCACCGTCATGGTGCTCTCCAGCAACGCGGGCACGACCTTCGAGGAGATCGCGCGCCACCGGCGTCGACTGGTGGCTGCAGCTCTACGTCACCTCCGACCGGCCCGACCTGCGCGCCGCTGCTCGAGCGCGCGGTCGCGGCCGGCGCCAAGGCGGTCGTGCTCACCGCGGACACCCCGGTCGTCGGCACGAAGTACGACGACGGGCCCTCGGTCTGGGACGTCATCGACCCCGGCTGGCTCCAGGTGAACTTCCCGCCGGAGTACGGCGACCGGCCCGGGCGACGACAAGGCCACCGACCTCGGGCCGCACGACGTGGACTGGCTGGCGTCCGTCGACCGGCCTCCCGGTGGTGGTCAAGGGGGTGCTCCGGCCGGCCGACGCCCGCCGCTGCGTCGACGCCGGCGCCTCCGCCGTCTGGGTCTCCAACCACGGCGGCCGCCAGCTCGACTACGCCGCGGCCACGGCCGACGTCCTCGCCGACGTCGTCGACGCGGTGGGCGGCGACGCCGAGGTGTACGTCGACGGGGGAGTGCGCAACGGCCGGCACGCGCTGATCGCGCTCGCCCTGGGCGCCCGCGCGGTGTTCCTGGGCCGACTCCCGCTCTACGCGCTCGCCGTCGACGGGCGCCGACGGGGTCCAGCGGCTGCTCGCCGAGCTCACCGAGGAGCTGGCCGACGGGATGCGCCTCGCCGGCTGCGCGGACGTGGACGGCGTGCCGCGCGACCTGCTCGCCCCGCGTCGCGTCCAACCCGGCGCCCCGGCTGCGCCTCAGCCGCCTCCCGGCCCGACTCCCCGGCGGCGCGGGAAGGGCGGCTGACGCGACGCGACAGGCCTCTGACCTGCGACTTTGCCGGTGGGACCGGAGCGGCAGGCCCCCGATTTGCACGATCCCAAAGCGGCCGTCTAATGTTCTCTTTGTCGCCGGGGAGCGGCGGGACACCAGGCCGGTTGGTCGGGTGGCCGGCTTCGGGCGGAACCCCTTCTTTTTCACCTCTTCCGAGGTGGTCTGGTTGCGCCTTTGGGTGGGTCTGGATCGGTTCGGTTGTGGTGGTGTGGTGGGGGGCTAGTTCAGGTGGGTCTCGGATTTGACGGGGTCTGGCTGGGCCGGTAAGTTTGACCAGGTTGCCCCACGGAGATGGCTGAGAGGCCGGACTGTGGCGCGCGCTTGATCCTTGAGAACTCAACAGTGTGCTAAAAGTCGACGAATTAATTTGTAACGCCAGTCGGCAGGTTGCGAGAGGTCATGGTTTCGGCCGGGGTCACTTGGTATCTGTCGATGATTCCTTTAGGTAAGACGCGCTCTACTTTGTGGAGCACTCTTGCTGGGATACTCCAAGAAGTCGATGACCCGCCGGCTTTGTCTGGTGGACATCAAAAGAATTCAACGGAGAGTTTGATCCTGGCTCAGGACGAACGCTGGCGGCGTGCTTAACACATGCAAGTCGAGCGGTAAGGCCCCTTCGGGGGTACACGAGCGGCGAACGGGTGAGTAACACGTGAGCAATCTGCCCTTCACACAGGGATAACTTCGGGAAACCGAAGCTAATACCTGATACGACCACTTCAGGCATCTGATGGTGGTGGAAAGTTCCGGCGGTGAAGGATGAGCTCGCGGCCTATCAGCTTGTTGGTGGGGTAATGGCCTACCAAGGCAACGACGGGTAGCCGGCCTGAGAGGGTGACCGGCCACACTGGGACTGAGACACGGCCCAGACTCCTACGGGAGGCAGCAGTGGGGAATATTGGACAATGGGCGAAAGCCTGATCCAGCAACGCCGCGTGAGGGATGACGGCCTTCGGGTTGTAAACCTCTTTCAGCAGGGACGAAGCGCAAGTGACGGTACCTGCAGAAGAAGCACCGGCCAACTACGTGCCAGCAGCCGCGGTAATACGTAGGGTGCGAGCGTTGTCCGGAATTATTGGGCGTAAAGGGCTCGTAGGCGGTTTGTCGCGTCGGGAGTGAAAACTCAGGGCTTAACCCTGAGCCTGCTTCCGATACGGGCAGACTAGAGGTATGCAGGGGAGAACGGAATTCCTGGTGTAGCGGTGAAATGCGCAGATATCAGGAGGAACACCGGTGGCGAAGGCGGTTCTCTGGGCATTACCTGACGCTGAGGAGCGAAAGTGTGGGGAGCGAACAGGATTAGATACCCTGGTAGTCCACACCGTAAACGTTGGGCGCTAGGTGTGGGACTCATTCCACGAGTTCCGTGCCGCAGCTAACGCATTAAGCGCCCCGCCTGGGGAGTACGGCCGCAAGGCTAAAACTCAAAGGAATTGACGGGGGCCCGCACAAGCGGCGGAGCATGCGGATTAATTCGATGCAACGCGAAGAACCTTACCTGGGTTTGACATATGCCGGAAAGCCGTAGAGATACGGCCCCTTTTAGTCGGTATACAGGTGGTGCATGGCTGTCGTCAGCTCGTGTCGTGAGATGTTGGGTTAAGTCCCGCAACGAGCGCAACCCTCGTCTTATGTTGCCAGCACGTAATGGTGGGGACTCATAAGAGACTGCCGGGGTCAACTCGGAGGAAGGTGGGGATGACGTCAAGTCATCATGCCCCTTATGTCCAGGGCTTCACGCATGCTACAATGGCCGGTACAAAGGGCTGCGATACCGCAAGGTGGAGCGAATCCCAAAAAGCCGGTCTCAGTTCGGATTGGGGTCTGCAACTCGACCCCATGAAGTCGGAGTCGCTAGTAATCGCAGATCAGCAACGCTGCGGTGAATACGTTCCCGGGCCTTGTACACACCGCCCGTCACGTCACGAAAGTCGGCAACACCCGAAGCCGGTGGCCCAACCCTTGTGGAGGGAGCCGTCGAAGGTGGGGCTGGCGATTGGGACGAAGTCGTAACAAGGTAGCCGTACCGGAAGGTGCGGCTGGATCACCTCCTTTCTAAGGAGCATTTGGCAGTCCGTGGTGACACGGGGTGTCCAGCTGTCTGTTGCGTAGACACTCGTTCTACGGCAGACGATGCTTACTAGTGGAACGTCGACTATTTGGTCGGTTCTGGGGCAAGACCTCGTGAGTACTGCCGGTTCGCCGGCGTGGAAATCCGAGGGGGCGCCGACGGAGCTCTCCTAGCACACTGTTGGGTCCTGAGGGATCGAGTGATCGACTCTCTCGTGGGCCATCGCCCCTGCGAACTACCACCACGGCCGTTACCGGTCGACGGGCAAGCGCAGATTCGTTCGATGGCACCGCCCGTAATTTGAGAACTACACAGTGGACGCGAGCATCTTTGTAGCAAGACAAGCTACTAAGGGCACATGGTGGATGCCTTGGCACCAAGAGCCGATGAAGGACGTAGGAGCCTGCGATAAGCCCCGGGAAGTTGGCAACCGAGCTGTGATCCGGGGATTTCCGAATGGGGAAACCCAGCTGGAGTCATGTCCAGTTACCTCTGCCTGAACACATAGGGCAGTTGGAGGGAACGTGGGGAAGTGAAACATCTCAGTACCCACAGGAAGAGAAAACAAAAGTGATTCCGAGAGTAGTGGCGAGCGAAATCGGAAGAGGCCAAACCCAGACAGTGTGATAGCCGGCAGGCGTTGCTGTTTGGGGGTTGTGGGGCCGACTGCTGGTTCTGCCGAACCGGCACAGAGTAAGAAATCATTGTTGAAGTTGAAGAGGACTGGAAAGTCCCGGCGTAGAGGGTGATACCCCCGTACACGTAAGACAATGACTCTGAGTCGTCACCCCAAGTAACACGGAACCCCTGAAATTCCGTGTGAATCTGGCGGGACCACCCGTTAAGCCTAAATACTCCTTGGTGACCGATAGCGGACAAGTACCGTGAGGGAAAGGTGAAAAGTACCCCTGGCGGGGAGTGAAATAGTACCTGAAACCATGTGCCTACAATCCGTCGGAGCGAGATTTCGATCTTGTGACGGCGTGCCTTTTGAAGAATGAGCCTGCGAGTTTGCGTTGTGTCGCGAGGTTAACCCGTGTGGGGAAGCCGTAGCGAAAGCGAGTCCGAATAGGGCGCCTGAGTGGCACGACCAAGACCCGAAGCGGAGTGATCTATCCATGGGCAGGTTGAAGCGCGGGTAAGACCGCGTGGAGGACCGAACCCACCAGGGTTGAAAACCTGGGGGATGACCTGTGGATAGGGGTGAAAGGCCAATCAAACTCCGTGATAGCTGGTTCTCCCCGAAATGCATTTAGGTGCAGCGTCGCGTGTTTCTTACCGGAGGTAGAGCACTGGATGGTCTAGGGGGCCCACAAGCTTACCGAAATCAGCCAAACTCCGAATGCCGGTAAGTGAGAGCGCGGCAGTGAGACTGCGGGGGATAAGCTCCGTAGTCGAGAGGGAAACAGCCCAGACCATCAGCTAAGGTCCCTAAGCGATAACTAAGTGGAAAAGGATGTGGAGTCGCACAGACAACCAGGAGGTTGGCTTAGAAGCAGCCACCCTTGAAAGAGTGCGTAATAGCTCACTGGTCAAGTGATTCCGCGCCGACAATGTAGCGGGGCTCAAGTTATCCACCGAAGCTATGGCATTCACGCGTTAAGCCAGGCCCTTGTGGTCCAGGTGCGTGGATGGGTAGGGGAGCGTCGTATGGCGAGCGAAGCGGCGGAGTGATCCAGTCGTGGACGCCATACGAGTGAGAATGCAGGCATGAGTAGCGAATGACAAGTGAGAAACTTGTCCGCCGAATGATCAAGGGTTCCAGGGTCAAGCTAATCTGCCCTGGGTAAGTCGGGACCTAAGGCGAGGCCGACAGGCGTAGTCGATGGACAACGGGTTGATATTCCCGTACCGGCAAAATAGCGCCCATGACGAACCTAGTGATGCTAAGTGCCCAAAGCCTTCTAGATCCCTTCGGGGACGTGGAGGTGGAGCGCACGACCCGAACTAGTAGTAGTCAAGCGATGGGGTGACGCAGGAAGGCAGTCCAACCGTGGCGATGGTAGACCACGGCTAAGGATGTAGGGCGAGACATAGGCAAATCCGTGTCTCATGTGCCTGAGATCTGATGGGGAGTCCTTATGGACGAAGTGGATGATCCTATGCTGTCGAGAAAAACCTCTAGCGAGCTATGCGCCGCCCGTACCCCAAACCGACTCAGGTGATCAGGTAGAGAATACCAAGGCGATCGAGTGAACCATGGTTAAGGAACTCGGCAAAATGCCCCCGTAACTTCGGGAGAAGGGGGGCCGGATTTGTTAGTGCACTTGCTGCATGAAGCAATGATGGCCGCAGAGACCAGGCCCAAGCGACTGTTTACTAAAAACACAGGTCCGTGCTAAGTCGTAAGACGATGTATACGGACTGACTCCTGCCCGGTGCTGGAAGGTTAAGGGGACGTGTTAGCTGATTCGTCAGCGAAGCGCAGAACTTAAGCCCCAGTAAACGGCGGTGGTAACTATAACCATCCTAAGGTAGCGAAATTCCTTGTCGGGTAAGTTCCGACCTGCACGAATGGAGTAACGACTTGGGCGCTGTCTCAACCGTGGACTCGGCGAAATTGCACTACGAGTAAAGATGCTCGTTACGCGCGGCAGGACGGAAAGACCCCGGGACCTTTACTACAATTTGGTATTGGTGTTTGGTTCGGCTTGTGTAGGATAGGTGGGAGGCTTTGAAGCGTGGACGCCAGTTCATGTGGAGCCAACGTTGAAATACCACTCTGGTCGTACTAGATATCTAACCTAGGTCCGTTATCCGGATCAGGGACAGTGCCTGATGGGTAGTTTAACTGGGGCGGTTGCCTCCTAAAATGTAACGGAGGCGCCCAAAGGTTCCCTCAGCCTGGTTGGCAATCAGGTTTCGAGTGTAAGTGCACAAGGGAGCTTGACTGTGAGACAGACATGTCGAGCAGGGACGAAAGTCGGGACTAGTGATCCGGCGCTGGCATGTGGAAGCGGCGTCGCTCAACGGATAAAAGGTACCCCGGGGATAACAGGCTGATCTTCCCCAAGAGTCCATATCGACGGGATGGTTTGGCACCTCGATGTCGGCTCGTCGCATCCTGGGGCTGGAGTAGGTCCCAAGGGTTGGGCTGTTCGCCCATTAAAGCGGCACGCGAGCTGGGTTTAGAACGTCGTGAGACAGTTCGGTCCCTATCCGCCGCGCGCGCAGGAAACTTGAGAAAGGCTGTCCCTAGTACGAGAGGACCGGGATGGACGAACCTCTGGTGTGCCAGTTGTTCCGCCAGGAGCACGGCTGGTTTGCTACGTTCGGAAGTGATAACCGCTGAAAGCATCTAAGCGGGAAGCACGTTTCAAGATGAGGTTTCCCACCGGATTAACCGGGTAAGGCCCCCAGTAGACGACTGGGTTGATAGGCCGGAGGTGTACAGCAGTAATGCCCAGCCGACCGGTACTAATAGGCCGAGGGCTTGTCCCTCAAAGATGTTGCGCGTCCACTGTGTGGTTCCCGAGTTACGGTCGGGAACCAGCTGAAAAGTCACCGAGACTTCTCGAGTTGGTTGATCTAACTCCATAGAGTTTCGGCGGCCATAGCGAAAGGGAAACACCCGGCTCCATTCCGAACCCGGAAGTTAAGCCTTTCAGCGCCGATGGTACTGCAACCGGGAGGTTGTGGGAGAGTAGGACGTCGCCGGACATACTTCACCGAAGAGGCCACCCACCAGGGTGGCCTCTTCGTGTTTAATGGACCGGGTCCCCCCCTTGGAGGAGATCCAGATGGCCGACCAGCGACGACCCGAACGCGACCCCACCCGCAGCAGCGGGGCGCCCGCAGCGCACACAGCGGAGTTCAGCGGCGGCCGGAGTCGAGGACAGCGGCCGCGACGGGGCGACAAGCCGCGCAGCGGCGGGAAGCCGGGGCGGGGACAAGCGGGACAACAAGCGCGGGAACCGCACCGACCGCACCCTCGACCGCCCCGACCGGCCCGACCGACCCGACCGCGGCGGTCAAGCGCGGGGACCGGGGCACGACCGTCGGGACGACCGTCGGGACCGCGACCGCAGGGCCGGCAGCGCGACCGAGGCCGGAGCGGTCCGTCGAGCAGGCCCGCTACGACGGCCCCGAGATCGACGAGTCGATCACCGGCAACGAGCTCGACCGGACCGTCACCCAGCACCTCAAGGGCCTGCCCGAGAAGCTCGCCGCCCGGGTCGCCCGGCACCTGGTCGCCGCCGGCACCCTGCTCGAGACCGACCCCGAGACCGCCTACCAGCACACCCTGGCCGCCCGCGCCCGCGCCGCCCGGATCGCCGTGGTCCGCGAGGCCTGCGGCGAGGCCGCCTACGCCGCCGGCCACTACGCCGAGGCCCTCGCCGAGCTCCGCGCCGCCAAACGCATCAACGGCGCCCAGGACTACCTCCCGGTGATGGCCGACTGCGAACGCGCCCTCGGCCGCCCCGACAAGGCCCTCACCCTGGCCCGCAACCCCGCCGTCGCCCACCTCGACCCCGCCCTCAAGGCCGAGATGACCATCGTCGAGGCCGGCGCCCGCCGCGACCTCGGCGAGCTCGACTCCGCACTCCGCACCCTGGAGAACGCCCCGCTCCGCTCCCAGACCCGCGCCGACTGGGTGGTCCGCCTCCGCTACGCCTACGCCGACACCCTCCAAGCCGCCGGCCACACCGCACAAGCCATCGAATGGTTCCACCGCACCACCGCCATCGACAACGACCAGACCACCGACGCCGACACCCGCGCCACCCAGCTCGAACACCAACACCACACCCCCTGACCCGCTCCGGGTCAGCGCGACAGGTGCTCGTCGAAGAACGCAGCGATCCGGCCACGAGCGTCCTGCGCCCGCGGTTCGTCGAACTCGGTCGCCGTGAGCCGGGCCATCACCGCGAGCAGCACCGGTAGGTCGTCGGGGTCGTGGTCGTTGAGGAACCCGTGCCCGGCGTCGGCGTACTCCTTGATGTCGTGCGCGACCTCGAGGCGGGTGAGCACGGAGTCGAGCTGCTGGGGTACGCCGCGGGTCGTGCGGTCCCGGCCGCCGTAGCTGCCGACGAGGGGGCACGACCCGGTCAGGAACCTCTCGGAGACCACGTCGCGGCTGGTGACCCCGTAGTTCACGCTCGCGGCGTCGAACCCGTGACCCGGTGCCAGAAGCAGCGCGAACCCACCTCCCATGCAGTAGCCGATGACCCCGATGCGGCCGGTGCAGTCCGAGCGCCCGCGGAGCCAGGAGCGCACGGTCTCGAGGTCGTCGAAGGTCTGCCCCCGGCGAGCCCGCGCGTCGCGCACCATCCGACGCAGACAGCGCAGCCTCGCTCCGCCGCGGTAGAGATCCGGTGCCGCGGCCAGGAAGCCCTCCGAGGCCAGCCAGTCCGCCTGGTTGCGCAGGTCGTGGCTCATGCCCACGACGTCGTGGATGACGACCACCCCGGGCCACGGACCCGGCCCGTGCGGCACGGCGACGTACACCGGCAGGTCACCGTGCTGGGACGGCAGCGTGGTCAGCTGCTCGGGTTGTACGTCGACCATGGCGGTCCCTCCGGGTGGCGATGGAGTGCCAACGCTCTGCCGGTCCGGGTCCGAGCCGCCAGAGGCGTTGGGCCCCGAACGCGCCGACTCCCACCAGCGACTCGAGCGCGTCGGCGGCAGCGTTGGGGCCCCCGCGCGTGCGAACGCCGAGGCGATCCGTTCGGCCCCGAGGCGCGGCCGCCGGTAGTAGACGGCCCACGCGTCCAGCCGGAGCAGGACACCCCAGCCGGCGCGCACCCAGCCCGGCCAGAAGTAGCCGGCGCCGGTGCCGGCCACATGCACCCGCAGGATCACCGGCCGGGTGAACCGTGCGCAGGTGCCGAAAGTCCCGGTCGCGCTGCGGCTGGTGCAGCGCTACGCCGTGGGGGCGGCGTGGTCCCGCCAGGAGTGCTGCGGGTCGTAGCCGAGCACCCGCCGCGCCTTGTCGATCGACAGCAGGGTCTGCGTGCCGCTGACGTCCCCGCGCAGCTCGACGTCCGGGAACACCTGCCGCGCCAGGTCGGCGCTGGGCGTGGACATCACCGTGTCGGCGTTCGCGATGACGAACACGTCCCGCCCCGTGGTGTCGAGCTCGAGCGCGCGGCGTACCGCCTGGGCACCGTCGCGGGCGTCGATGTAGCCCCACAGGTTCCACTTGCGCAGCATCGGGTCGGCGTCGAACGACGGGAACTCCGCGTAGTCCTCGGGGTACATCACGTTGGAGAACCGGAGCCCGATCATCTTCAGCGCCGGGTCCCAGCGGCAGAACTGGCCCGCCATCTCCTCCTCGAGGGTCTTGGCGAGGGAGTACGAGGACTCCGGGCGCGGGTGGTAGTCCTCGTCGACCGGGATGTACGGCGGCGGCGTGTCGAACGGCAGCCCCAGCACGGTCTCGCTGGAGGCCCAGACCACGTTGCGGATCCCGACCGCACGGGCTGCCGCGAACACGTGGTGCGTCGAGGTGATGTTGTTGACGAAGGTGGTGGTGTTCGGGACCAGGCCGGGCGCCGGGAACGCCGCGAGGTGGACGACCCCGTCGACCTGGTCGTAGCGGTCCTCGATGCCGGACAGCGCCTGCACGGTCTGCCCGTAGTCGGTGAGGTCCACCCGGACGAAGACGCCTGGCGCGTCGTCGGGCGGGGTGGTGCGGTCGAGGTTCACCACGTCGTACCCCTGCCCGTCGAGGTCGCGGACGACCGCCTTGCCGAGCTTGCCGCTGCCTCCGGTCACTGCGATCCGTGTCATGGGTACGTCGTACCCCGGCGCCCGCCCCCGAACCGCGCGACCCGGTGGTTACAGTGAACGGCATGACGAGCGTCACCTCGGCCCTGCAGCTCGCCGACCTGCCCGTCGAGGAGGTCGAGGCGTTCTTCGCCTCCGAGCACCCCGAACGCATCGTCGCGCTGGTCGACGAGCTGTCCGACCGGGACCTGCTCCGGCTCGTGGACATCGCGCACCTGCGGGAGTCCGCGGTGCGGCACGTGCTGGGCCGGCTCGGCGAGTTCGCCCTGCCCGGTCCGCTGGCCGAGGTGAAGGGCGTGGTGGAGTTCCGGGTCGAGGTGCCCCGGGGGAGGCCCGAGCGGCACGCGCTGCTGTTCGACGACGCCGGGGTCGTCGTGGTGCCTGCCGGTGAGCACCGGCCCGACGTGACCATCGCGATGGCTGCACTCGACTTCCTCCGCCTCGTCTCCGGCGGGCGCAACGCGGCGCTGCTGCTGCTCGGTGACCGGCTGCGCGTCGAGGGCGACGAGATGCTCGCGCTGCGCGTCGGTGGGGTGTTCCAGGTGCCGGGTCAGCCCGGCGTCGCGGTCGACCCGTCGGAGGTGGACCCCGAGCAGGCCGCCGCGGTGCTCGCCGGCGTCAAGGACGCCCACCTCGACCGGCTGATGTCCGGCGGGTTCCGGGAGGTCGTGCTGGAGCAGGTGTTCGCCCGGCTGCCGGAGTTCCTCGACGAGGGCAAGGCTGCCAAGCACCGGCTCGCCGTCGGCTTCCGGATCGCCGGTCGCCCGGACGGCGGTGCCGACCGGGTGACGGTGTACGTCGAGCAGGGAGTCTGTCGCGCCGAGCGGGACGCCGAAGGGGAGCGCGACGCGACGCTGGTGCTCGGCGGCGCGCAGTTCCTCAAGCTGGTCACCGGTCACCTGAACCCGGTCACCGCGGTGATGCGCGGCGCCCTCAAGGTCAGGGGAGACCTGAACGCGGCGCTCACGCTCCACCGGATCATGAGGATCCCGGGCTCCTGAGCCGTCGGCACGGAGTGGCCGGGAGCGCAGCGGTCAGGGGCGGAGCGTGCCCGGCAGCGCGCCGGACTCCAGGACCGTGGTGCGCAACGGCGCCACCAGCTCGTGCAGGCGGGCGGTCCTCTCCGGCCCGACGTGCGCCCAGCCCTCGAGCGCGAGCCGGTCGGTGTCGTCCTCGATGCGCTGACGCCTTGCCCGGCCGTCGTCGGTGAGCTCCCCGTCGGCGTCGAGCCAGCCGCGCTCGCGGAGCCGGCCGGCCGCCGCGTCGTACTCCTCGTCGGACCAGCCTCTGGTCTTGCGCAGGAAACGGGTGCTCGAGGAGTAGATCCCGCCGAGCACGGTCGCCTCCACCGGGTCGAGCCCGGCGGTCTGGAGCACCGAGATGTGCCCGTCGCCGCGGTGCTCGCGGATCAGCGTCGCCGCGTGCCAGAGCGCGAGCAGGTCGTCCTCCGGCCAGGGCAGGGCGGCGTGCGCGGCGTACAGCGGGCGTCCCTGCGGGGTCAGGCCCTCGCACACCTCGCGGGCGATCGCGAGTGCCTCGCCCACGTCCGGCGAGCCGAGGATCCTGTCGAGCGCGGCGGCGACGCCCGTCCGGCGGGCCTCCACGACCGCGTCCGGCGTGGTGGTCTCCCACGCACCGGGCAGCGCCGCCTCGACCAGCCACGGTGCGAACACGTAGAACGTCGCCACCGTCAGGCCCGGGCCGGCCGGTCCGAACGCGGCAGCGCGGGTCGCGAAGTAGGACAGCTGCGGGTGCAGCCCGAGGTCGATGTACGCCTCGGTGACCTCGGGGGCGAAGTACCCCACGACGTGCAGCACCTCCAGGTCTCCCCAGGCCTTGCGGGACAGGGGCAGCAGCTCGGCATCCATGCGACGACCTTAGACGGACGTCCACGAACCCGGACGAACCCTGGACGCCCCTTGGACCGTGACGGCAGGATGCGGGCAGGGGTTGGCAGGTCTGGCGTAGTCCCACGGCTCGTTCGAGAGAGGCACACAGCATGCGGAGCACGATGCAGCACTTCCCGTTGACGATCGGCGCGATCCTGCGTCATGGCACCGACGTGCACGGCGACGGCCAGGTGGTCACCGCGACCGCGGACTCCTCGCGGTCCGAGTCCTACGCCGACGTCGGACGTCGGGCCGCACGCCTGGCCAACGCGCTGCGCGGCCTGGGGATCTCCGGGGACCAGCGGGTCGGGACCTTCCAGTGGAACAACGCCGAGCACCTCGAGGCCTACCTCGCGGTCCCGTCCATGGGTGCCGTGCTGCACACGCTCAACATCAGGCTGTTCCCCGAGCAGCTCACCTACATCGCCAACCACGCCGAGGACAAGGTCGTCATCGTCGACGACTCCCTCGTCGACCTGCTCGCGAAGCAGCTCCCGACCTTCGAGACGGTCGAGCACGTGCTGGTGGCCGGCCCCCACGCGAGCTCGGCCAACCTCGACGCGCTGCGGGAGAGCGGCAAGCAGGTCCACCTGTACGACGAGCTGCTCGACGCCGCGGACGACAGCTTCGACTGGCCCGAGGTGGACGAGCTCGACGCCGCCGCCATGTGCTACACCTCGGGCACCACGGGCCACCCCAAGGGCGTGGTCTACAGCCACCGGTCGTCGTACATGCACTCGATGGCCGTCGGCATGGGCATCGTCGGCGGTCTGACCTGGACCGACCGGGTGCTGCCCATCGTGCCGATGTTCCACGCGAACTCCTGGGGCCTCGCGTACGCCGCGGTGATGACGGGCGCGTCCCTGGTCATGCCGGACCGCTGGCTGCAGGCCGAGCCGCTGTGCCGGTTCATGCGTGAGACGAGGCCCACCGTCTCCGGCGCCGTGCCCACGGTGTGGAACGACGTGCTGCTGTACCTCGACCAGCACGAGGACATCGAGCTGTCCTCGCACCTGCGGCTGGTGCTCTGCGGCGGGTCCGCGGTGCCGGTGTCGCTGCAGCAGGCGCTCGGCGAGCGGCACGGAATCAACATGGTGCAGGCCTGGGGGATGACCGAGACCTCGCCGGTCGCGTCCGTGGCGCGCCCGCCGGCCGGCGTCGAGGGCGATGCCGAGTGGGCCTACCGGGCCGGTCAGGGTCGGCTCCTCCCGGGCATCGAGGGCCGCATCGTCGGCGACTCCGGCGAGACGCTGGCCCGCGACGGTGTGGCGGTCGGTGAGCTCGAGGTGCGGGGCGCCTGGGTCACCGGTGCCTACTACAAGGACGACGACCCGGAGAAGTTCCGCGACGGCTGGCTGCGCACCGGGGACGTCGGCAAGCTCGACGAGCTCGGCTACATCACGTTGACCGACCGGTCCAAGGACGTGATCAAGTCCGGGGGTGAGTGGATCTCGTCGGTCGACCTCGAGAACGCGTTGATGGCGCATCCCGACGTGCTCGAGGCCGCGGTCGTGGGGATCCCCGACGAGAAGTGGCAGGAGCGGCCGCTGGCGTCCGTCGTACTGCGTGAGGGAGCCACGGTGAAGCCTGCCGAGCTGCGCGAGTTCCTCGCGGAGTCGGTCGCCAAGTGGCAGCTCCCGGACGCCTGGACGTTCATCGAGGCGGTGCCGCGGACCTCGGTCGGCAAGTTCGACAAGAAGGTCATCCGCAAGTGGTACGCCGACGGTGACCTGGACGTGTCCTCCGCCCAGGGCTGACCGGGAACCGCGGCTGCCCGACAACCGTCTCATCCCCGCGACGGCGCGGGGACACTGCGGGAGCGCGCAGGGACGGGGGAACAGATGCGGGAACGTCGATCGGCGGCTGCGGCCGCCGTGCTCATCGTGCTGACGAGCGGCTGTGCCGGGCCGGAGGTCGACCCGGGCGTCGACCCGCTGGCGGGCCAACGGCAGCGCCCGACGGCCCCGGTCCTGGCGGTCGCGCCGGGTGGGTCCGCGTCGACGGGTCCGGCACCCGCCCTGCCGGAGCCGAAGGCCGTCGGGTCACTCGTCCTCAAGATGCGACCTCGGCTCGACAACCGCCGCGTCGAGTGGGTCAGGCGGGTGGAGGGTCCCGCCGCGGTGCCGTCGTACGAGCTGTCCGACCGGCTGCCCGACGTCACTGCCCGTGCGGACCGCCTCGCCCGCGCGCTCGGCCTGGACCCGGCCGCACGCACGGGCCACGGACCGACCCTGCGCTACGAGGGTGCCGCAGACGCGGTGCTCGTCGTGTCCACGCGCGACGGCCAGCAGTGGACCTACGCGCGGGACGGAGCGGACTGCACCGATGTCGACGGCACCGAGGACGTCACGATCCTGTCCGAGTGCGCCCGCACGTCCGACGAGGGCGACGGGTACGACGACCCGCGGCACAGCCCGGTCACGGTGGGCGAGGCGCGCACCGCGGCCACCCCGGTCCTGGACGCGCTCGGCGTCGACGTCGGGGCGGTCACGCCGACGACGGGCTGGGGTGCCACCCTCCTGAGCGTCGACCCGAGCGTGCAGGGCAGGCCGACCGTCGGTCTGGCGACCGGGGTGCTGGTCGACCGGCTGGGCGTGCGAGCGGCGACGGGCTGGCTGGGGTCCGCGACGGTCGGGCCGTCGTACGACGTCCGTCTCCTCACCGACCTGGTGATGCCGGACGGCGCCGTGGTGGGCACGGCACGCTGCCCCTCCGAGGTTCCCGAGGGAGTCATGCTCCCGGAGGAGTGCTCGACCCCCGTGGTGCGGGTGCGACACCCTCGGCTCGGCTACGTTCCCTGGAGGTTCGCCGACCGCCTGCATCTGGTGCCGGCCTGGCTCGGCGATGACGACCGGGGCCTGCTTGTGGGGGTGCTGCCCGCCGTCCCCGAGACGTTCCTGCCGGAGTCCTTGCGTCAGCGGTTCTCGGACCATCGCGCGGCTCCGTGAGCCTATGATCTGCGAGCAGCCGTAAGACACGGGTCGACGGCGATGGGCTCGGGAGGATGTCGATGACCTCGCCGCGAATGCCGGGTCCCGGGCTGCGGGTCTACGCGGTGCTCTTCGTCGCGGGCCTGGTCGCCGTCTGCGTGGCGCTCGTCGTGCTGGCGGCCACCGCCTCACCTGCTCGACGCGGCACCTTCATCGGCCTGGCCGTCCTGTGGTCGGCGATGGCGACGGGAGCAGTCCTGCTCGCGGTGGCCGTGGAGCGGAAGGTGAGGCGTAGCCGCCGGGAGTCGACGAACGACTAGCCGGGGTCCGACTCGGGCTCGTCCTTCAGGGCATCGATCTCGACGTCGAGCCGGTGCAGCAGGCTGGCGTCCCGTTCCGTGTCGACGGTCCGGGGCAGCACGCTCTCGGCCTGCTGCGCCCGGTCGTGGTCACCTTGGCTGCGGAGCGCCTCCGTCACGGCGCGCTTCTCGACCTGCACGACATCTCCCTCCCAGGAGCCTCTCGAAGCGGGTGGATCGGACGTTTCCCTCGAGACAGACATACCCCGTCGGTGCGCGACGCATGCCACACCCCCGAAGGGCGGGGGCTCAGAGCAGGGGGCGCAGCGGAGCGAGCACGAGCTCGGTGAACTTGCGGTGGATCCCGCGGGCCGCCCACGTCTGGGCGGTGAGCTCGACGCAGTTCGAGAGGTCGGTCTCGTAGATCCGCTCCATCTGGGCGGCCATCGAGGCGTCGATGAACTCCACGTTCACCTCGTAGTTGCCGGTCATCGAGAGCCGGTCGATGTTCGCCGTGCCCACGGTCGACCAGCGCCCGTCGATGGTCGAGGTCTTGGCGTGCACCATCGCGCCCTGGAAGCGGAAGATCCGCACCCCGGCGGCGAGCATCTCGCCGTAGTAGCCGCGCGAGAGCCAGTCCGCGAGCACGTGGTTCGAGGTGGCCGGAAGCAGCAGGCGTACGTCGACCCCGCGCCGTGCCGCCTGCATGATCGCCTCGACGAAGTCCGAGTCGGGGATGAAGTACGCGTGGGTCATCCAGATGTGGTGCGAGGCACGGTTGATCGCCTCGAGGTACATCGACCGGATCGGGAACATCCACAGCCGGGGGACGTTGCGGTGCACCCGGATCCGCGGCTCCCAGTCGGCGGCGGTCTCGAGGAGCAGCGGTCGCACCCCGTGCCGGGGGCGGCGGTTCAGGTTCCAGAAGTCGGCGAAGGTGCGGGCCAGGTCGTAGACCCCGGGGCCGGTGATCCGCACGTGCGTGTCCCGCCACTCGGTGGCGTAGGCGGCGCCGACGTTGTAGCCGCCCACGAACGCGACCCGGTCGTCGACGACGAGGATCTTGCGGTGGTCGCGGCCGTAGCGGCGCAGGTCGAAGAACCGCCAGCCGGCGTTGTAGAGGGGGTACTCCAGCACGTTGAGCCGGGGGCCGAACCGCTTGAACAGCGGCGAGACCACGAGGTTGGCGAACCCGTCGTACACCGCGTAGACCTCGACGCCGCGGCCTGCGGCCCGGCTCAGCGCCCTCTTGAAGAGCTCGCCGGTCGCGTCGCCCTTCCAGATGTAGGACTCGAACAGGATCCGGTGCTCGGCGCTCTCGATCGCCGCGAGCATGTCGTCGTACAGGTCCTGCCCGAACGTGTACGTCGTGACCGTGCCGTCGCCGATCGTCACCTCGGCGGGCGGCGTGGTGGGGAACGGCCCCGGCTTCCTGCCCCGGCGCCGGTAGGAGTCGACCAGTGTCAGCACCAGGGCCAGCAGGACCTGCAGGCCGAGGACCGACATCAGGACCCGTTTGGCCGCTCCGGCCATGGAGTCCCGGGTGGACCGGGTCCACGATGTTCGGCGACGGCTGCTCACAGCAGGAATCTATCCTGTCGGTGGTGGGTCGTAGGCTGGCGCACATGAGGCCAGTGACCGATCTCCAGCGCCGGGTCGCCCCCTTCAAGGTCGAGTCCGACTACCAGCCCTCCGGTGACCAGCCCACCGCCATCGCCGACATCCAGCGCCGCATCGAACGGGGCGAGAAGGACGTGGTGCTGCTCGGCGCCACCGGCACCGGCAAGACGGCCACCATCGCCTGGGCCGTCGAGCAGCTGCAGCGGCCGACCCTGGTGATGCAGCCCAACAAGACGCTGGCCGCGCAGTTCGCCAACGAGCTGCGCCAGCTGCTGCCGAACAACGCCGTGGAGTACTTCGTCTCCTACTACGACTACTACCAGCCCGAGGCCTACGTCCCCCAGACGGACACCTACATCGAGAAGGACTCCTCGATCAACGAGGAGGTCGAACGGCTGCGGCACTCGGCGACCAACTCGCTGCTCACCCGCCGCGACGTGATCGTGGTGTCCACCGTCTCCTGCATCTACGGCCTCGGCACGCCACAGGAGTACGTCGACCGGATGGTCCGGCTCAAGGTCGGGCAGGAGTTCGACCGCGACTCGCTGCTGCGCCGGCTGGTCGAGATCCAGTACACCCGCAACGACATGGCCTTCACCCGTGGCACGTTCCGGGTCCGCGGCGACACCCTGGAGGTGTTCCCGGTCTACGAGGAGCTCGCGATCCGGGTGGAGTTCTTCGGTGACGAGATCGAGCGGCTGATGACGCTGCACCCGCTCACCGGCGAGGTGGTCACCGAGGACACCGAGCTGCACGTCTTCCCGGCCACGCACTACGTCGCCGGCCCCGAGCGCATGGAGCGGGCGATCACGGGCATCGAGCTCGAGCTCGAGGACCAGCTGGCCACCTTCGAGAAGCAGGGCAAGCTGCTGGAGGCCCAGCGGCTGCGGATGCGCACGACGTACGACGTCGAGATGATGCGCCAGGTCGGCTCCTGCTCCGGCATCGAGAACTACTCGATGCACATCGACGGCCGGCAGCGCGGGTCGGCGCCGAACTGCCTGCTCGACTACTTCCCCGAGGACTTCCTGCTGGTGGTCGACGAGTCGCACGTCGCGGTCCCGCAGATCGGCGGCATGTACGAAGGCGACATGTCGCGCAAGCGCAACCTGGTCGACCACGGGTTCCGGCTGCCGAGCGCGATGGACAACCGGCCGCTGCGGTGGGAGGAGTTCCTCGAGCGGATCGGGCAGACCATCTACCTCTCGGCGACCCCGGGTGACTACGAGCTGGCCAAGGTCGGCGGTGAGGTGGTCGAGCAGATCATCCGGCCGACCGGGCTGATCGACCCCGAGGTGATCGTGAAGCCGACCAAGGGCCAGATCGACGACCTGATCCACGAGATCAACGACCGGGTGGAGAAGAACGAGCGGGTCCTGGTCACCACGCTGACCAAGAAGATGTCCGAGGACCTCACCGACTACCTCCTCGAGGCCGGCATCCGCACCCGCTACCTGCACAGCGAGGTCGACACGCTGCGGCGCATCGAGCTGCTGCGGGAGCTGCGCCTGGGCCAGTACGACGTGCTGGTCGGCATCAACCTCCTGCGTGAGGGGCTCGACCTGCCCGAGGTGTCGCTGGTCGCGATCCTGGACGCCGACAAGGAGGGCTTCCTGCGCTCCGACAAGTCGCTGATCCAGACGATCGGCCGTGCTGCCCGCAACGTCTCCGGCCAGGTCGTGATGTACGCCGACAAGGTCACCCCGTCGATGGAGAAGGCGATCGACGAGACCAACCGGCGTCGCGAGAAGCAGGTCGCCTACAACACCGAGCACGGGGTCGACCCGCAGCCGCTGCGCAAGAAGATCGCGGACATCACCGAGATGCTCGCTCGCGAGGACGAGGACACCGCGGAGCTGCTGGGCGGGGGCGGGCGCCAGCAGTCGCGCGGCAAGTCGCCGGTGCCGGGGCTGTCCTCGAAGGACGTCGGCCGGCACGCGGCCGAGCTGGCCGGGATGCCGTCCTCCGACCTCGCGGAGCTGGTGCAGGGGCTCACCGACCAGATGCACACCGCTGCCGCCGAGCTGCAGTTCGAGCTCGCGGCCCGACTGCGCGACGAGATCCAGGAGCTGAAGAAGGAGCTCCGGCAGATGGTCGAGGCCGGGGCCCGCTGAGGTGGCTCCCGAGGAGCTGCAGGCCTACTGCCTGGCCAAGCCGGGGGCCTGGCCGGACAACCCGTGGGACCACGAGCACCCGGTGATCAAGGTGGGCGGCGGACCCGCGGGTGGCAAGATCTTCGCGTTCCTCGGGGCCGGCTCCGTGGGGGTGAAGGCCGGGGCGACGCGCGACGAGGCCGACGAGTGGCTGGCGCGTTATCCCGAGGACGCCCTGGTGATGGCCTACATCGGCCGGTCGGGGTGGAACACCCTGGCGGTCGGGGGCACGATCCCGGACGACGAGATCCGCGACGCCGTCGACGAGTCCTACGCGCTGGTGGTCGCCAAGCTGCCCCGCAAGCACCGCCCCGAGGGCTGGGACCGGGCGTGAGGCAGGTGGGGGCTACGCGGAGCCGGATCTGCGCGACTCGAGCGCCTTGCGCTGCTTCTTCTCCAGTCGCTGCCGCTCCGCGTCGACGAGGTCCTGCTTGCGGGTCAGCACCCGCAGCACGTCGAGCGCGCAGGCCAGCATGACGAACCCCGGCCAGAAGAAGCCGGCTCCGGTGAGCGCCCAGATGACCGTCACGACCAGGCTGGTCACCAGCGCGCCGGAGACGGTGCTGCGCCGTCTCGCCCCGTACTTCGCCACGGCCTGCGCCTGCAGCTCGTCCGGCGAGGCCAGGGCCAGGTCGGCACCGCGGCTCGGAGCCACCTGCGGCACGAGATCCAGGATCAGCACCGGCAGCTCACCGAGCGTCCGGGCTGCCGCGGTGGCGCCGGACCGCTCGTCGTACTCGTCCTTGGTCAGCCGTCCGTCGGCGTACCCCTCGGCCAGCACGGCGAGGACCACGTCGCGGTCACGGTCGGAGGCGCGCAGGGCGGCAGCCTCGGGCTGCCGCGGGTCCTGGGTGAAGGATGCCCACGCACTCGAAGAGCTCATGCGGTCGATTCTAGGGAGGAACCACCATGTCTCGTGAGGTACAAGTGACCTTCGACTGCGCCGATCCGGGGGCGCTGGCGGAGTTCTGGGCCGAGGTCCTCGGCTATGTCGTCCAGCCACCACCCGACGGCTTCGACAGCTGGGACCAGGCACTGGACGCCTGGGGGGTCCCCGCGGACCAGCGCAACGACCGGTCGGCCGTGGTGGATCCCGAGGGCCGCGGACCGCGGGTCTACCTGCAGAAGGTGCCCGAGGGGAAGACCGCGAAGAACCGCCTCCACCTCGACGTCCGGGCCGCTCCCGGTCTGGAGGGCGGGGAGCGGATGGCGGCGCTGGAGGACGAGTGCGACCGGCTCACCGCACTCGGCGCGGTCCGGGTGCTGCGCACCGAGCCGGGCGGGATCGGCTCGGGGCACATCCTCATGCAGGACCCCGAGGGGAACGAGTTCTGCCTCGACTGAACCACCGGGCGAGCACCGGGGCGAACAGCAGCATCGCGAAGACCCGGATCACCTGGACGGCGAGCACGTAGGTCACGTCCGAGCCGCTGTCCGCGGCGGTCGCCAGCACCGCGAACAGACCACCCGGCGTGGTGGCGAGGTACGCCGTCAGCCGGTCGACGCCGGTCACCCGGGCCAGCACCAGGCCGAGCAGCTGGGCTACGCCCTGATCGGTGCGCCGGTCCGTCCCGCGGGTCGAGCCGGATTCGTGTCCGCGGCCGAGTTCTGGGAACATGGGTCTCGTTGGAGGGGAGTATTCCTTCGCAGCGGTGCCGTCATCACGGTCTCCGGCTCAAGCCGGTCCCGGTGCCGCTGGTCCGCCTGAGGCGGGCGGGAGAGACCTCCGGACCTTGCTCAACCGGCGCGCCCGCGCGCCGTCCAGCGATCTCCGGAAAGGTCAGTCCATGGATGTTCCCACTTGGGTCTGGTGGACCACCATCACCGTCACGGTGTCGGTCCTGCTCTTCGACGTCATCATCATCGGGCGGCGCCCGCACGAGCCCTCCACCAAAGAGGTCTCGATCTCCCTCGCGGTGTACGTCGGTCTCGCCGTCCTCTTCGGCATCGGCGTCTGGGTGTTCTCGGGGCACCAGTACGGCACCGAGTTCTTCGCCGGCTGGCTGACGGAGTACTCGCTCTCGGTCGACAACCTGTTCATCTTCATCATCATCATGGCGAAGTTCGGGGTGCCGAGGCAGTACCAGCAGGAAGCCCTGATGGTCGGCATCGTGCTCGCCCTGGTGATGCGCGCGATCTTCATCGCGGTGGGGGCGGCAGCGATCAACGAGTTCAGCTGGATCTTCTACATCTTCGGCCTGTTCCTCGTCTGGACGGCGTTCAAGCTCGCCGCGGAGGGCTCGAACGACGACGACGAGTACGAGGAGAACCGGCTGATCAAGTGGGTCGAGACGCACCTGCCGGCCACCGACCAGTGGCACGGCGTGAAGATCCTCGCCAAGGAGAACGGCAAGCGTCTGGTCACCCCGATGTTCATCGTGATCCTGGCCCTGGGCACCACGGACCTGCTGTTCGCGCTCGACTCCATCCCGGCGATCTACGGTCTCACCAAGGAGCCCTACCTCGTCCTGACCGCGAACATCTTCGCGCTGATGGGCCTGCGTCAGCTCTACTTCCTGATCGGCGGGCTCCTGCAGCGGCTGGTCTACCTGTCCTACGGCCTGGCCGTGCTGCTGGGCTTCATCGGGATCAAGCTGATCCTGCACGCGATGCACGAGAACGAGCTGCCCTTCGTCAACGGTGGCCAGCACATCGCCTGGGCGCCGGACATCCCGATCCTGGTGTCGCTCGGCACCATCGTCGGCATCCTGGCGATCACCACCGTGGCCAGCCTGATCGCGTCCAAGAACGGCGTCGAGAACAAGAGCCAGCTCGCCTCCGCGCTGGACGACGCGGGCGGTGCGGACGAGACCGAGAGCTCCGACGACCGGACCGCGCCGGCGGACCGTCGCTGAGGCAGGCATGGACGGGCACCGCAACGGGTAGGCACCTCGCATGACCGATGCCTCCGACCTCGGCCGTCCCACCGACGGCGACGTCCTCGACCTGATCCTCGACGACCACCGGCGCTTCGAGGCGCTGCTCCGCGAGCTGCGCGACAGCAGCGCCGACCGGGACGCCGTACGGCGGACGTTCGCCGCGCTGCACGTGGCACACGCGGAGGCCGAGGAGCGACGCGTCTACCCGACGCTGCGGCGGCGGGACGCGATCGACGAGCACGAGGCCGAGCACGGCGAGGAGGAGCACGCCGAGGGGCACCAGGCCCTGCTCGCGGTCCTGGAGGCCGAGCACGTCGAGGGTGAGGAGTTCGACGACCTCGTCGAGGAGCTGGCCGGTGCGGTCAACCACCACCTCACCGAGGAGGAGCTGACCATCCTGAACCCGGCTCGCGACGAGGTGCCCGAAGACGTACGGCGCAGCCTCGGCCGCGTGTTCGCCGAGGAGCGCAACGCCGCGCTGGACGCGGACTGCGGCCGGGTCGAGAACGTCCGCAACCTGGTGGCGCGCGCAGGTCGTAGCGGGCTGCTGGCCGAGGAGTAGCCGGCGCCAGGTGCTGACGGGCGGGGCCTAGCGGGCCGGGCGTCGTGCCGCCACGGCGGCCACGTCGTCGTCCCGGGAGGGGTCGCGCAGCAGGTTGACGACCTCGTCGAGCGCTGCGCCGAGATCGGGCCGGACCAGGGTGGGCAGCACGCCCAGCACCCGCTCCTGGCCCTGGTCGATGTCCTCGTCGCGGCGTTCGATGAGCCCGTCGGTGAAGACGAGGACCGTGTCGCCGGCGAGGAACGGCACAGCCACCGGCTCGCCGCGCTGCGGCACGGTGGCCAGCGGGGTCCCGTTGGCCGACGGCAGCTGCTCGGTGCTCCCGTCTCCCCGGAGGATCACCGGTGCCGGGTGCCCGGCGTTGGCCACGAGCAGCTCGTCGCGCTCCGGGTCGATGAGCATGTAGGCCAGGGTCACCAGCTGCTCGGTGGGGTACTGCGCGAACATCAGGTCGAGGTTCCGCATGACCACCGCCGGAGTGGGGTCCACCGCGGTGTAGGCACGCACGGCGGCCCGCATGTGGGCCATCGCCGCGGCTGCCGCGACTCCGCGGCCCATCACGTCGCCGACGAACAGGACCAGCCGGCCGTCGGCGAGGGGGATGGCGTCGTAGAAGTCGCCCCCGACCTCGGTGCGTCCCGCGGGGCTGTAGTGGTTCGCGATCTCCCAGCCGTCGACCGGGGGGATGGTCTCGGGCAGCACCGCGTGCTGCAGCCGGACGGCTGCCTCGAGCGTCTCGCTGTGCAGCTCGGCGTTGTCGATCGCGATGGCAGCACGCTTGGCCAGATCCTCGGCCAGAGCCAGGTCGTCGGAACCGTAGAGCCGCCCGGACTCCGCGGCCACCCAGGTGATGACGCCGAGCACCTTGCCTCGCGCCACCAGCGGCACGGTGAGGGCGCTGCGCAGCTGCAGGTCACGGGCGAGGCGCAGGTGCTCCTCGTCGACCGCGGCCGCGACCAGCATCTCGTCGGTGACCTCCGGGATCAGCTCGCTGCGACCGGTGCGCATCACGTTCCACGCCCCGTTCGGAGCGTCCGGGTTCGCGGGATACCGCTCCTCCAGCTCCAGGGCGAGCTGGACCTTCGTCGGGTCCACGTGCTCGACCGCCAGCCGGTGCAGGCGACCGTCCTCGACCACATCGATCGCGCACCAGTCCGCGAACGTGGGGACGGCCAGCCGGGCCACCTTCTGGAGGGTCGCCTGGTAGTCGAGGCTGCTGGCGAGCTCGGTCGAGGCGTCCGCGAGGAAGACGAGCTTCGCGGTCTGCTTCGCGACCTCGTCCTTGGCGTCGATCCGGTCGAGGGCCTGGGCACAGGTGTCGGCCAGGATCTCGAAGAACTCGATCTCGGTGGCGTCCATGGTCCGTGAACCCGGGAAGGACAGGCCGATCGCCCCGATCGTGCGCGTGGACACGTGCAGGGGAAGGCAGACGATGGAGCGCTCACCGAGGGCCGCGATGTCCAGGTCGGGGTAGCGCTCCGCGATCGCGGCCTGCCCGGTGAGGACCAGGCGCTCCCTGCTGCGGATCGCGTCACTGGTCGGGGTGGGGACGTCGACCGGGTAGCTCGCCCACCGCTCGGCATCGCCCTCGCGACCGCCTCTCAGGCCGACGAGCCGGAGCCGGTCCTCGCCCTCGCGCAGCGTCAACGACGCCATCGTCGCCCCGACGGCGTCCGCGCTGTGGGAGACGACGATCTTGGTCACCGCCTCGACGTTGTCGGCCATCACCAGCTCGGCCGTGACCCGCGCCAGCCGCGCCAGCCGGTCGCCGAGGCGGCGTACGGCGCGGATGCTGTCGCGATCGCCCGCGGAGTCCTCCACCAGACAGAGCATCGCAACCACGGCGTCGTCTCGCCGCAGCGGCGAACAGCTCACGGCGGCAACGTGTCGAGACCCGTCGGCATGGGACACCTCGAGACGACCCCTCCAAGCACGACCGGCGAAGACCTGGCGGACCACCACGTCGAGCGCCACCTGCTCGGCCTGCGTGAAGAGACTGCTCAGCAGGCCGGCGCCCACCAGGGGGCGGTCCGAACGGCCGAACTGCCGCTGGCTGACCTCGTTGGCGTAGACGATCGTGCCGTGGGCGTCCACGACCAGAGCCCCGGCCTCGATCACTTCGAGCATGCGAGGGTCGCCGGGCCACCAGTCGGGTCGTTCGACAGTCACGGGGTCATCATCACAGGGGGAGTCCGGGAACGGTTGCCCGAACCCGGACGAATCACCTGGAACCGGCAGGCGGTCTATACCGTCCACGTCGACCTAACCCACCAAGGGACGCGCGAGCTCGGCCCAGACCAGCTTGCCCGCGCCCGGGACGACCTCGAGGCCCCACGCGGTGGTCAGCGCCGCGACCAGGAGGAGGCCCCGACCGTGCTCCTCGGTCGAGCTGGCCGGCTGAGGCTCCGGGGTACCCGTACCGGTGTCGATCACGTCGATCCGTAACGTGGTGGGGTTCAGCGAGAGCCGGATGCGGCAGCCGGACGCCGCGTGCGTGATCGCGTTCGCGGCGAGCTCGCTCACGACCAGGAGGGCGTCGTCCAGGATCGGCTCCACGTTCCACTCCGTGACCTTCCCGGTGACGAACCGCCGTGCCTCCCGGACGCTGCTCAGCGCCTCGGGGAGGTCGAGCACGGCCTCGGCGTCGTGCCGGTGGCCGAGCGACTCCAGGAGGTCGACGAGGTAGTCGAGCTCGGTGTCCTTGAGGACGTAGCCCTCGACGTGGTTGCTGATCCAGCCCCGGTCGGCTGCGTCGGCCCCGGAGAAGACGACCACCTTCGAGGTCGGCGAGTGGATGCGGATGCTGCTGAGCACCTCCCGGCCGGCCAGGTCCGGCAGGCCGAGGTCGAGCACGACGATGTCCGGCTGCAGCTCCTTGGCGAGGCGGACCGCCTCCGCGCCGTCGCTGGCTTCGCCCACGACCTGGAAGTCACCCCGGAAGCGCAGTGCCGTGCGCACCAGTCGGCGCACCTCCACGACGTCGTCGACCAGCAGGACGTGGATGGCCATCTTCGCAGCCTAGGCCACGGCAGTGGACTCACCAATCCGCACCGATCGCTCACTCATCCGGGTCGGCGCGGACCCGGGGGACGCGGATGACGAACATGCCCGACGGCGTGCCCGGCGACGCGGGTTCGTAGAAGGCGTCCCCGCCGTGCGCGCGGGCCAGCTCGCGCACGATGAACAGGCCCAGACCAGTACCACCCTTGTGCTGTCCCGTGGCGAACCGCTCGAAAAGCCGGGGGTGCACCGCCGGGGCGACGCCCGGACCCTGGTCACTCACCCGGATGTCCACCCAGTCGGAGTCCGCATCCGCGGCGACCCGGACGGGTGGTGTCCCGTGCCGCAGGGCGTTGCTGAGCAGGTTGTCCAGAGCTTGGGCGAGACGGTCACGGTCCGCCATCACGGCGAGGTCGGAGGACTGCTCCACAACGATCTCCGCATGCGGGTGGGTGAGGTGCACCGTCGCGACAGCGTCCGCGAGCACATCACGGACCAGCACGGCCGCGGAGTGCATCTCGAGCGCGCTGGTCTGGAGTCGGGAGGCCGTCAGCAGGTCCGCGAGCAGCCGCCGCAGCCGGCCGGTGCTCGACGCCATCGCGTCGAACAGCTCGTCGCGCTCCTCGTCGGTGAGCTTGGCCCTGTGCCGTGCCAGCATCTCCGCCGAGCCGCTGAGTACCCCGATGGGTGTCCGAAGCTCGTGCGCGGTCACGGCGAGGAACTCCGACTGGTCCGCTGCAACCTGCTGGAGCCGCGCGTTGAGGGTCTCGAGGTCCGCATTGGCCGCCGCGAGCGCCTGCACGGCCTGTTCCCGGTCCTGTTCCAGTCGGCGACGTTCGCTGCTGTCGCGGGTCACCTTGGAGAATCCGATGTGCTCGCCCGCGGGGTTGAACACGGCGGTGATGACGACGTTGGCCCAGAACCGCGAACCGTCCTTGCGGACCCGCCAGCCTTCCTCCTCGTAGTGGCCGTCGCGCAGCGCCAGCTGCAGCTCGTGCTCGGGGTGCTGACGTGCCTGGACCTCGGGAGGGTAGAAGATCCGGAAGTGCCGGCCGATGATCTCCTCGGCAAGGTAGCCCTTGCTCCTCTGCGCACCGGCGTTCCAGCTGACGATGTGCCCGACCGGGTCGAGCATGAAGATCGCGTAGTCCTCGACGGCCGAGACCAGGAGCCGGAACCGTTCCTCGCTCTGCCGCAGCTCGTCGAAGGCGGCCCGTTCCGCGGTGACGTCCTGCACCTGCAGGAAGACGTACAGCGCCCGGCCGGTGGAGTCGCGCACCGGGGCGAGCGTCGACCGGACCAGCCGGTGGCGGGGCGCGCCGCTCACCTCGTGCTCGAGCTGGACGACGCCGAGCGGCGTTCTGCCGATCTCCTCGAGAGCGGTGGCGACGCGCTCCGACAGCTCGTCGCCGAGGGACCCGTAGTCGACGCCGACCAGGTCCTCGACGGAGCTGCCCAGCAACCTCGCGAGCGCACGGTTGGCGCGGACGATGCGCCCGGCCAACGTCATCGTCGCCATACCGATCGCGGCCTCTTCGAAGACCTCCCGGAACCGCTCCAGGTGCTCGTCGAGGACGCCTTGGTCCCCCGACGAGACATCGCTACGGACGCCGGCGGGTTCGGTTCCCGCTCCCGACACACGGGTCAGACGGTCGGCCGCCACATCGGCCCCGAGCACCGCCAGCAGGCGGTCGACGAGGGAGTCGACGGGTGTCGACTTCTCGAGGAACGCCGCGGCACCGAGCTGACGGGCCCTCTCGGCGAGCCCCCGCTCCTCGAAGCCGGTGTACACCACCACTCGGGTGGTCGGCGACACGGCGAGCACCTGCGGCAACGCCTCCAGGCCGTCCATGCCGGGCATCGAGACGTCGAGGAGCATCAAGGCAGGCCGGTGCTTCCTCGCCAGGGCGACCGCCTCTGCTCCGTCGCCCCCTTCGCCCACCACCTCGAGTCTGCCGGACAGTCGCAGACGGGTCCTCACCAGCGCCCGGACCTCGGACGCGTCGTCCACGATCACGATCGTCGCCGCACCACGGTCCATGAGGGGGACGCTACCCCGCCCGGCCGGCCCGGGGGCGGGACCGACCGGCCTCCCGCCACCCGGCGGGGTGACGACCGCAAAGGGCATAGGTCCCTGCCGGCCGGGCCGGCGCGGGGGCATGCTCGGACGCATGAGCGGTGTCGGACTCGTCCTGGGGGCAGGCGGGGTCGTGGGCCAGGCCTACCACGCCGGCGTGCTCGCAGCGCTCGAGAACGACTGCGGGTGGGACCCGCGGAAGGCCGACATCATCGTGGGAACCTCCGCCGGGTCGATCACCGGGACGCTGCTGCGCGCCGACGTACCGGCCTCCGAGCTGGCCGCCTGGACCGTGCGGGCCCCGCTGTCCACGGAGGGCAGGGTGCTGCACCGGATCCTGGGCACCGAGATCCCCGAGTTCGAGCCGTTCCGGCCCCGGCACCTGCTGCGGCTGCCGGATCTTCCCGGCTGGGGGATGCTCCAGCACGCCCTCGTCCGCCCCTGGCACTTCCGGCCGCTGGTGGCGGCTCTCGCTCTGCTGGCTCCCGGACGCTTCGACATCGCCGCGCGGCTGGCGATGCTCGGAGAGGTCGAGGGGCAGTCGTGGCCCGAGCGAGACCTGTGGATCTGCGCGGTCAGGCGGCGGGACGGCAGACGCGTTGTCTTCGGCCGCCCCGGCAGCCCGGACGTCCCGTTGCACCTGGCGATCGCCGCCTCGTGCGCTGTGCCCGGCTACTTCGCCCCGGTGACGATCCACGACCACACGTACGTCGACGGGGGCGCGCACTCGCCGACGAACGCCGCGATCCTGCGAGAACGAGACCTCGACCTCGTGGTCGTGGTCTCGCCGATGTCGGGACCCGTGGGTCCGCCCACCGACCTGTACGGCGCGTCCCGGTGGCACGCGGCCCGCGTGGCCCGCCGGGAGGTCCGGGCGCTGCGGGCGAGCGGCGCCGAGGTCGTGGTCTTCAGGCCAGGCCGCAACGAGCAGGAGGTGATGGGCAACGACTTCATGGCTCGTCACCAGGTCGACCAGATCGTCCAGCAGGCGTTCCTGGGCGCCGGGTCCTACGCCGCGCGGCCGAAGATCCGCGAGCTGCTGGCCGGCCACGGCCTGCAGCGCGACCCGTGAGGGCGAGCACCGGCCGGACGCGACCTGCGGCACGCTCAGGCGGCCCCGGCGTCGAGCGTGCGCACCCGACCGGCGCCGACCAGGGTGTCGACCCGGTGCGGGGCCAGGGGAGCATCCTCGATGAGCTCACCGCCCTCCGGCGCGTGCAGCATCCAACGGGTGCCGTCGGCCGCCACCGGCCGGGTCACGAAGCCGACGTGGTAGACCCGCTCCCCGGGCCGGGCGAAGAAGTACAGGTCGCCGGGGCGGACCTCGTCGAGCGGCACCGCGATGACGTCCGGGTCGGCGGACTGGTCGTGCGCGTCCCGGGGGACGAGCACCCCGAAGGAACGCCAGGTCAGCTGCACCAGGCCGGAGCAGTCCAGGCCCCAGGTGCTGGTCCCGCCCCACAGGTAGCGCAGACCGAGGAACTGTCGTGCCGCCTCCAGCACGTCGTCCGCGGTGTGCACCCGCGGCTCCTGCCCAGCGCCGTCGGCCGGCCGGGCCTCGCTCGGGAGCCGGAGGTGGTCGAGGAACATCTCGCCGCGCCGGTCGCCGGGCAGCGACAGGGTTGCGGTGGCCGCCCCGAGCGACTCGACCCGGAGCCGGGTGCCGAAGGACAGCTCGACCTCGGCGCCCTCCACCACGCACGGCGCCGAGCGGGCCGTCACGGTGGCCGGGGCGCCGTACGGGTACGGTGCCGGGCTGGCGAGATGCGCCGTCCGGACCCAGCCCGGGTAGCCGCGCTCGTGCCGCGAGGACCGCTGCCAGGGGGCGGCCACCCGGGACCAGCCGCCGTCCTCCTCGAGGACGAGCACCGGCTCGCCCAGGAGCAGCTGCGTCTCGGTGCGGCCGTGCAGGCCGAGCCGGACCTCCCTGTCCATCGAGTCCGCCCACCCGGCGACGTCCGGCAGGTCGCGGCAGGCGGCCTCGTCGACGTCGCGGGGCGCCGTGGGGGACCGCCACACGGTGGCGACCGGCACCGCGACCTCGCGCGGTGCGAGGGCGTCGGACCGCTGGGTCGGGTGGCTCATGCCAGGTCCTCGATGCCGAGGCCGGGCGCGTCCGGCAGCACGACGGTGGCTCCGTCATAGGTCATCCCGCCCAGCACGGGCGTGCGGGCAGCCCACCAGGCGGCGTCCAGGTCGGAGACTGTCGAGGTCGGGTGCGCGGCCACGAGGCTGGCGGCGGCACCGACACCGACGTGCGTCTCCATCATCGAGCCGACGATGCTGCCCATGCCCTGGGCGTGGGCCAGCTCGAGAAGCGTCCGCGCCGCGCTCAGGCCGCCGCACTTGGCCAGCTTCACGTTGACCAGGTCGGCGGACCGCCGGCGGATCACCTCGACGAGGTCGCGGACGCCGTACACCGACTCGTCGGCCATCACCGGCGTGGACACCCGGGCGGTCACCCAGGCCATCCCGTCCAGGTCGGCGGCGGGGACCGGCTGCTCGACCAGCTCCACGTCGAGGTCGGCGTCCTCGAGGGCGGTGATCACCCGCACCGCCTCGCGGGGGGTCCAGCCCTGGTTGGCGTCGAGCCGGATCCGGGTCGCCTCGCCGACGGCTGCGCGCACGGCGCGGACCCGCTCGACGTCCGTGGTGGCGTCGGTGCCGACCTTCATCTTGAGCACGGGAAAGCCGTCCGCGACCCGGTCGAGCGCCGCCTGACCGAGGGCGGCCGCGTCCCCGGCGGCGAGGGTGACGTCGGTCGGCACGCGCAGCGTGGTGCTGCCGAGCAGCACCGGCAGGCTGACCCCGCGACGTCGGGCCACCAGGTCGTGCAGGGCCACGTCGACCGCGGCCTTGGCGCCGTGGTTCGCCGCGACCGCGGACGCCACGTCGCGGCAGAGGTCCTGGAGGTCGTCGGGGTCCCGGCCGGTGACCAGGCCCGCGAGCGGTCCGGTGACGCATGCCTCGGCGCCGGCGAGCGACTCGCCGGTGACCTGCCAGACCTGGGGCGCCTCGCCCCACCCGGTCACGCCGTCGCTGTCGGTGACGCGCACGACGACGGTGTCGGTGGTGGTGGTGCGGCGCAGGGCGGTGACGAACGGGGTGTGCAGGGGAGCGGCCACCCGGGTCGCGGTGACCCGTTCGATGCGCGTCATGCCGTCCACCCTTCCCAGACCGCGGCACTGACCGAGGCGTTCAGCGCGTAGAGAGTCTCCTCCTCGACGTCGGCTGTCGTGCACAGGGTCAGCACGTACGCCGGATGGCCGGCCGGCCGGACCAGGGCGACGTCGTGCGCCAGCCCGTCGACCCAGCCGGTCTTGTTCGCGACGTACGTGCCCGCCGGGAGGCCGGCCGGGACCTGGTCGCGGTGCTCCTGCCCGGCGAGCACCCGCTCGACCTCGGCGCACGTTTCGGGCGCGGCGAGCCGTCCGGTCGCCACTGCGCCGAGCACCCGGGCCAGGTCCGCCGCGGTGACCAGGTTGTCGAGGCCGGCGCGGCGGGCGGCGGAGTCCTCGATCCCGCGAGGCAGGCGCGTGCGGGCGGAGCAGCCCGCGTCGCGCAGCACCGCGGCCACCTCGCCGGTCCCGACGTGCTCGAGCAGCAGGTCGGTCGCGAGGTTGCCCGACTTCACGGTCGCGTGCCGGGCCAGGGTCCGCAGGCTCACCGAGGTGCCGATCCGGGCCCAGGTCTCGTCGTCCTGGTCGTCGTGCTGGTCCAGCGAGAACGGCGAGCCGTCGTGGGCCGACCGGAAGTCGTTGTGCACCGCGACCTCGGCGTCGAGGTCCAGCTCACCCCGCTCGTGCAGCCGGTGCGCGGCGACCAGGAGCGGCAGCTTCATGGTGCTGGCCGCGTAGTGCACGTGCTGGGCGTCGCGTTCGTACGCCGCCGGCCGGTCCGGCTCGCCGAGCCAGACCGAGACGGTCGCGGCGGGTGGGAGGTCCGCGGCGGCGCGGTCGACGAGATCGTCCAGGCGCGAGCCGGGGAAGCGGGGTGTCGACACAGCGGCGAGGCCAGCGCTCAGCGCAGCAGCAGCCGGACGGCGACGTCGAGCGAGGTCCCCACGTCCTGGGCGGAGGCGCGTCCGGTGACCCACTGCACCAGGCTGGCGAGCCAGACGTCGCCGATCACCTTGGTGATCGCGCGTTCCTCGTCGGTGGGCTCGACGGCCGAGCCGCGGTCCGCGGGCGCGCGCATCGCCGACATCAGCATCCGGGTGACGTGCACGCCGACGACGTGGATCTCGCCGGCCACCGAGGCGTCCGCGAACATGAAGGCGCGTGTCAGGGCCTCGGTGAGGTTGGGGTCGCGCTGCAGGGTCCGGGTGGTGCGGCCGAGCACGAACATCACCCGGTCGGCGGGGGTGTCCCCGGGGATCGGCTTGCGCTCCAGGGACTCGCACGCCTGCTCGAACTGCTGGCCGAGCACGGAGACCAGCAGGTGGATCTTGGAGGGGAAGTACCGGTAGAGCGTGCCGAGGGCGACGTCGGCCCGCTCGGCGACGGCCCGCATCTGCATCTGCTCGAAGCCGCCCTTGGAGGCGAGGGCCACGGCTGCGTCCAGGATGCGCCGTCGACGCTCGCGCTGGGCGGCGGACCCGAGGTCCTCGTAGGTGAGCGAGTTGACGCTGCTCAAGGTGGCCTTCCCGTTGCCGGAGGATGCTGCTCGGTCGCTGCGGGGGAGTGGGACGCCCGGCCGGGAGTGGTTCCCCCACCCCGTAGGCTAGCACCGCGAACCTGCATAATAGGAACACGTTCCAGTTCGCAGCGCAGTCCCACGGGCTGTCCATGAGTCGTCACGGAGGTCCGGTTGCGCATCGCTCTGCTGTCCTACCGCAGCAAGCCGCACTGCGGTGGCCAGGGCGTCTACGTCCGTCATCTCAGCCGCGAGCTGGTCGCGCTCGGCCACGACGTCGAGGTGCTCTCCGGCCAGCCCTACCCGATCCTCGATCCCGGCGTCCGGCTGACCGAGGTGCCGAGCCTCGACCTCTACCGCGACCCCGACCCGTTCCGTACGCCGCACCCGCGCGAGCTGCGGGACAGCACGGACCTGCTCGAGGTGGCGACGATGTGGACCGCCGGATTCCCCGAGCCCCGCACGTTCAGCCGGCGGGTGGCCCGGCTGCTCCGGGGGCGGCTCGAGGAGTTCGACGTCGTGCACGACAACCAGACCCTCGGCTACGGGATGCTCGACATCGAGCGCGCCGGGCTGCCGGTGGTCACCACGATCCACCACCCGATCACTTGCGACCGACGGGTCGACCTGGCGGCCGCGACGACCTGGCGCCGCAAGGTGACCCTGCGCCGGTGGTACGGCTTCCTGCGGATGCAGGGCAAGGTCGCCCGGCAGGTCCGCACGGTGCTGACCCCCTCGGAGAGCTCCGCACGCGACGTCGTCACCGACTTCCGCGTGGACCCCGCGCGCATCGAGGTCGTCCCGCTCGGGGTCGACGAGGTCTTCCAGCCTCCCGCTGAGCCGCGGGTGCCCGGCCGCATCGTCGCGATGGCCAGCGCGGACACGCCGATGAAGGGCATCGCCACCCTGCTCGAGGCCTTCGCCAAGCTGTGCACCGAGCGCGACGTCGAGCTGCTGCTGATCAGCCGGCCGAAGCCGGGTGGGCGGACCGAGCAGCTCATCGACCGGCTCGGCATCGCCGGGTCGGTGCGCTTCGTGCACGGCATCTCCGACGAGGAGCTCGCCGCCATCGTGGGCTCCGCGCAGATTGCGTGCGTGCCCTCTCTCTACGAGGGGTTCTCGCTGCCGACCGTCGAGGCGATGGCGTGCGAGACGCCGCTCGTCGTGAGCCGGGCAGGGGCGATCCCCGAGGTGGTCGGGCCGGACGGGCTGTGCGCCGACCTGGTCACCCCCGGCGACGTGGGCGAGCTCGTGCACGCGCTGGAGAACCTGCTCGACGATCCCGAGCGACGTGCCCGGATGGGCGCCGCCGGTCGTCGTCGGGCGTTGTCCGAGTTCAGCTGGCGTGCGGTGGCCGAGGCCACGGCCGCGGCGTACCAGCGGGCGATCGACGAACGACGTGCCACGGGCGCGACTCAGAAGGGGACCTGAACCGATGCTGACCGTTGACTTCGACCGACTGGGCCTGCGTCCCGGCGACCGGGTCCTCGACATGGGCTGCGGCGCCGGGCGCCATGCCTTCGAGATGTTCCGCCGCGGGGGCGACGTGGTCGCCTTCGACCAGGACGGCGACGAGCTCGCCGGGGTGCTGGAGCTGTTCGGCGCGATGCGCGAGGCCGGCGAGGTGCCGGCCGGTGCCGAGGCCGACATCAAGCAGGGCGACGCGCTGTCGCTGCCGTTCGCCGACCACGAGTTCGACCGGGTCGTGGCCTCGGAGGTCCTCGAGCACATCCCTGCGGACACCGAGGCGATCGCCGAGCTGGCCCGCGTGCTGCGTCCCGGCGGCACGATGGCCGTGACCGTCCCGCGCTGGCTGCCCGAGAAGGTCTGCTGGGCGCTGTCCGACCAGTACCACGAGGTCGAAGGCGGGCACGTCCGGATCTACACCGGTGACGAGCTGGTGGGCAAGCTCGAGGACGCCGGTCTGGTCTACGAGGGACGCGACCACGCGCACGGCCTGCACGCGCCGTACTGGTGGATCAAGTGCGCCGTCGGCGTGGACCGCGACCAGCACCCGCTGGTCAAGGCGTACCACCGGCTTCTGGTCTGGGACATCATGAAGAAGCCGCTGGCCACCCGGCTCGCCGAGCGGGCGCTCAACCCGCTGATCGGCAAGAGCCTCGTGGTCTACCTGCGCAAGCCGGACGTCGCCGCATGACCGGCGAGATCCCCTCCCTGGACGGCGTCCTCAGCGTGCACGAGGTGGCCGCCACGGCCGCGTCGATCGCGCGGGTGCAGGAGGCCGACGGGGCGGTCCCGTGGACGACGGGTGCGCACACCGATGTCTGGAACCACGTCGAGGCCGCCATGGCGATGCTGGTCGGCGGCGAGGTGGAGGCGGCGCACCGGGCCTACGAGTGGTGCCTGGCGACGCAGCGCGAGGACGGCTCCTGGCCGATGAAGATCGTCTCCGGCGTGGTCGACGACGCGAGCGGCGAGACGAACATGTGCGCCTACCTCGCGGTCGGCATCTGGCACCACTGGCTGGTGCGTCGTGACGAGGCGTTCGTACGGCGCTGCTGGGACGCCGTACGCCGAGGGCTCGACTTCGTGGTCTCGCTGCAGCTGCCGTTCGGCGGCATCGCGTGGTCACGGGAGGCCGGGGGCAAGGTCAACGCCGAGGCGCTGCTCGCTGGCAGCTCGAGCATCTTCCACGCCCTGCGGGCCGGGGTCGCGCTGTCGGAGCTGATGGACGACCCCCAGCCCGAGTGGGAGCTCGCCGCGGGTCGGCTGGGTCACGCCCTGCGCCAGCACCGCGACCGGTTCCTGGACAAGTCCACGTTCTCGATGGACTGGTACTACCCGGTCCTCGGCGGGGCGGTCCGCGGGGACGAGGCCGTCGAGCTGCTGGGCAGCCGCTGGGACGAGTTCGTGGTGCCGGGGCTCGGCATCCTGTGCGTGGACACCAACCCGTGGGTGACCGGGGCGGAGACGTGTGAGCTGGTGCTCGCGCTCGACGCCCTCGGGGACCGGGACCGGGCGCTCACCCTGCTCCGCGACATGCAGCACCTGCGTGCAGACGACGGGGCCTACTGGACCGGGTACGTCTACCCCGACGAGGCGATGTGGCCGGAGGAGCACACGACGTGGACCGCGGCCGCGGTGGTCCTCGCCGTGGACGCCCTCTCGACGACCACGCCGGGTGCGGACATCTTCCGCGGCAGCTCGCTGCCCCCGGACTTCTCGGAGATCGGCCTGGAGTGCGGCTGCGCCGATGTCCGAGGTCCCGGTCTCGTCAGGACGTAGGCCACTTCCCGCGGCTGTGCCCCCGGACGAGGCTGGAGGTGTCATCGATCCTGGTGGTAGGGACTCCGGGCTCCGTCCCTCGCCGGGACCTGCTTCTCCGGGAGGTCCGCATGGCACGCGACACGACCCGGTCCCGCCCCTCGGCCGGGGCCCGGCGCACCGGGTACGCGGTGACCGTGCTCATCGACGCGGTGCTCCTGTACGCCGTCAACCGGTGGCCGGGCTGGCAGAGCCTGGGGTTCCTCACCGACGACACCCGTGAGGTCCTCGGCCTCGTGAACGCCTCGATCCTGGTCGGGCTCGTCGCCAACCTCGCCTACCTCGTCCACGACGGCACGCGGTTCCGCGCGCTGGGAGACCTCGCGGTCACCTCGGTCGGGCTCCTGGCCGCCGTGCGCGTGTGGCAGGTGTTCCCCTTCGACTTCACCGACACCACTCTCGACTGGGCCACGGTCGCGCGCGTGCTGCTGGTGGTCGCGATCGTCGGGAGCGTGATCGGCATCATCACCCAGGTCGGACGCCTGGTCCGGGGGAGCGCGGTCAGCGCACCGGGTCGCCGGCGTCGCCCTCGACGCGGGTGAGCACCCGCATCGACCCCAGCGTGGACGACTCCGCGAAGCCGCTCTCCAGCGCACGCAGGTAGATGCGGTACGGCGGCTGCCCGCCGTCGTCGGGGTTCGCGAACACGTCGTGGATCACCAGCGTCCCGCCGTGCGCCACCCACCGGCCCCAGCCGACGTAGTCGTTGCCGGCGTGCTCGTCGGTGTGGCCGCCGTCGACGAACACCAGCGCGAGGGGGGTGCGCCAGAGGGCGGAGACCGTCGTCGACCGGCCCACGATCGCGACCACCTCGTCCTCGAGACCGGCGTCCTTGATGGTGCGCCGGAACGCCGGCAGCGTGTCGAGACGGCCGAACTCCGGGTCCGCGAGGGCGGGGTCGTGGTACTCCCAGCCGACCTGGTTCTCCTCGGAACCGCGGTGGTGGTCGACGGTGAACACCGTGCTGCACGCCACCCGGGCGGCGGCGCCGAGGTAGACCGCTGACTTGCCGCAGTAGGTGCCGACCTCCAGCCCCGGGCCGGTGCGCAGGGCCCGCACCGCGACGTCGAACAGCAGGGCACCCTCGTCCTCGGGCATGAAGCCCTTCGCAGCACGCGCCTTGGCGAGCAGGTCCGCGGGCATGCCGGTCACGACGGGGTCCGCTCGTCGACCCACGCGTCGTAGGTGGAGCGCAGGAACCGGTCCACGCCGCGCACCACGTGCGCGGAGCGGATCGAGGGAAACACGTCGAACGCGTGCTGGGTGCCGGGCAGCTCCGCGTACGCCACCGGTCGGCGCGAGACCCGGCGCAGCGCCTGCACGAACTGCCGGGCCTGGTCGACCTCGACGAGCGAGTCGTGCCGGCCGTGGATCACCAGGAAAGGCGGCGCCTCCTCGTTGACGCGCAGCAGCGGTGAGGCCTTCTCGAACTCCTCGAGGTCGGTGCGCGGGTCCTTGAACAGCACCCGCGGACCGAGGAACCGGTCGCGCATCTGGCGTGCCTTCCTCGCCCCGGTCGCGCCCGCGAAGTCGTAGACGCCGTAGTGCGGCGCGGCGGCCTGCACGGTGGTGTCCGCGTCCCCGAAGCCCGGCTGGTACTCCGGGTCGTTCGGGGTCAGCGCCGTCAGCGCCGCGAGGTGGCCGCCGGCCGAGCCTCCGGTGACCGCGATGAAGTCCGGGTCCGCGCCGTACGACGGACCGTGCTCGCGGACCCAGGCGATGGCGCGTTTCACATCGACGATGTGTGCCGGGAACGGGTCGCGGGGGCTGAGCCGGTAGTTGATGGCCACGCACACCCAGCCGCGCGCGGCCATGTGCAGCATCAACGGGACGCCTTGGTGGTCCTTGTCGCCGATGGACCAGCCGCCGCCGTGCACCTGCAGCAGGACCGGCGCGTTCGTGACGTCCCCGCCGCGCTGCCGGTAGACGTCGAGCAGCCCCCGCTTGCCGTGCTCGGCGTGGTAGGCCACGTCCCGGAAGATCTCGACCTCGTCGTCATCGACCCGGAACGGCATCGCGAGCTGCCGCAGCGGCGCGGACAGGTCGAGGTCGGTGTAGTTGGCCGACAGCCGGTCGCGGTAGTCCTCGCCCAGCGCCTCGACCAGCGCCCGGTCGACGTACTCCTTGGACCGGGTGGCCTGCACGACCATGGCGGCGAGCCCGACGGTGCTGCCGGCGGCCAGGGCCAGCGCGGGACGGTGCGGCCGGCCCCGCGTCAGCTCGCGCGTCGCGTCCGCGGCGGTCAGCGCCAGCAGGTGCGGGGCGAGCTCACTGGTCAGCCAGCCGCCGAACATCGTCGGGATGCCTGCCCAGTAGGCCGAGAACGGACGCACCGCATTGGCGGTCAGCACCGCGGTGACCACCTGGCGACGGAGGTAGGACATCGGCCCAGGATACCCAGCACCTAGAACCTGTTGCACCGCGGCGGGCGGCGTACTCTCGACACCAAGGAGCCTTCAGTGCTCCACCAGGGAGCAGTGCCATGGCAGACAAGTCCCCTCGACAGCACATGTCCAAGAAGGGCGGCAAGTCCCTCAAGGAGAAACGGGCCGAGAAGCACGCCAAGTCCGACGCCAAGCACGCGGCCGAGACGATCGAGATCGTGCCCCGCGGCAAGCGGCGCTGAACCCGGCCGACCCGAAAACCAGTCGCGTCTGACGTCCCGGGGGAGCAGCCTGGGCAGATGCAGATCGCGATAGAGCGCTTCGTCCCGGACGACGTCGAGCACGTGCGGGCGGCGATGGACCTCTTCAACGCCGCTGCCGCGGTCGACGCTCCCTGGGAGCACCCGTGGATCGAGCCACGCTTCGACACGTTTCTGCGCCGTGGCGGGGACGGCGAGGCGCCCGCGTCGTACGTCGCCCGCGTCGACGGGCGACCGGTCGCCGCCAGCTGCCTGTTCACCTCGGAGCGCGACAACACCCATCTCGCCTGGGTCTGGCTCGTCGTCCACCCGGGCTGTCGCCGTCGTGGCTACGGGACGGCGCTGTTCGAGCGGATGATGGAGGAGGCCCGGTCCGCCGGCCGGACGAGCCTCGGGTCCGACGGCTGGGAGTCCGAGCGCACCTCGGCGTTCGCCCGCCACGTCGGCCTGGAGAGGAAGTCCCAGGCGATCATGCGGCGCCAGCACCTCGTCGAGCTGGACCGCGGCGAGATCCAGCGGCTGTACGGCGACGCTGCCGCCGCCGCGGCGGACTACGAGCTGGTGCGCATCTTCGGAGGGACGCCGCCGGAGATGGTCGAGGACATGGTGGAGCTGGTGGCCGCGATCAACGACGCGCCGACCGACGACCTGGACATCGAGGACGAGGTGTTCTCCCCGGAGCGGCTCGCGGCGTACGAGGAGTCGGCGATGGCCCGGGGGAGCCGCCTGTACCGGCTGGTGGCCCGGCACCGGACGACCCGGGCACTGGCGGGTCACACCGTGATCGCGGTCGAAGAGCAACGGCCGGCGATCGCCGACCAGCACGACACCGCCGTCGCCGAGGCGCACCGCGGGCACCGGCTCGGGCTGCTGCTCAAGGCCGGGATGCTGCTCTGGCTGGCGGAGGCGGAGCCGCAGGTCGAGACCGTGGACACCTGGAACGCCGAGTCCAACGACCACATGATCGGCGTGAACGAGGCGCTCGGCTACCGGGTGATGGGCCGGGAGCTGCAGTTCCAGCGGCCGGTCTAGGAGTCGGTGCGCGCGGTCAGCACCAGCGGTCCGTCCTCGGTGATCGCGATGGTGTGCTCCATGTGCGCGCCGCGCGACCCGTCACCGCTCCGCAGCGTCCAGCCGTCGGGGTCGGTGTAGAGCACGTCGGTGGTGTGCAGGAACCACGGCTCGATCGCGATCACCAGGCCGGGCTTCAGCGGGTAGCCGCGGCCGGGCCGCCCGTTGTTCGGGACGTGCGGGTCGCCGTGCATCGTGCGGCCGACGCCGTGCCCGCCGAAGTCGGTGTTGATGGACAGGCCGTCCGCGTGCGCGACGGCCGCGATCGCCGCGGAGATGTCCCCGATCCGTGAGCCTGCCTGGGCCGCGCCGATGCCCGCGTCGAGCGCACGGGTGGCGGTGTCGATCAGGTCGAGGTCCTGCTGCGCCGGTGTGCCGACCACGACACTCAGCGCCGAGTCGGAGACCCAGCCGTCGACGGCGGCGGCGAAGTCGACGCTGAGCAGGTCACCGTCCTGCAGCACGTAGTCACGGGGCAGGCCGTGCAGCACCGCGTCGTTGACCGACGTGCAGAGCACCTTGCCGAACGGCATCGCCCCGAAGGACGGGTGGTAGTCGATGTAGCAGGACTTGGCGCCACGTTCCCGGATCATCTCGTGGGCGAGCGCGTCCAGGTCGAGCAGGTTGACACCGACGTCGGCGACCTTGGCGAGCCGGCTGAGGACGTCGGCGACGAAACGGCCGGCGGGCCTCATCTGCTCGATCTCGGCAGGGGTTCTGAGCTCGATCACGGCCCGAGCCTACGGGTGTCCTCCACGGCCCACGCGCTCGGCTCAGTCGTTCGCCAGGCGCGACCAGACGGCGGTGTCCTCCCAGCGGCCCGGCTTGACGTACGACGAGCGCAGCACGCCCTCGAACGTGTAGCCGCACCGGCGGGCGACGGCCTGGGACGCGACGTTGGCGGCACTGATGTAGAGCTCGAGGCGCACCGGGTCGAGCTCGTCGAACGCCCAGTCGGTCAGCATCCCCAGGGCGGCCGTGGCGACCCCTTTCCCGCGGGCGTGCGGCGCGACGACGTACCCGAGCTCGGCGGTGCGGCGGGCCCGGTCGATCTCCGGGGCGACGGCGATGCCCAGGAACTCCCCGCCGGCCACGATCGCGAACGCCTCCCGGGTGCCGTCGAGGCGCGCTGCGGTGTACCGCTCGAACCAGCGCTGCGCGAACCCCTCGGGCACCGGCTCCGGGAAGCTGGTGAAGCGCAGCACCAGCGGGTCCGTGGTCAGCCGGGTGAGCCCGTCGAGGTGCTGCGCGGAGAAGGGCTCCAGTCGGGTCTCGGTCACGTCCGCAGGATAGGCGGACCTCGTAGGGTCATGGGATGCGTGAGTCCCTGCACCTGAGCGTGTACCTCGACCGTCCGGCCGCCGAGGTCTACGCCTACGTCGCGGACCCGGCACACCTGCCCGCCTGGGCGGCCGGTCTGGGCGGCTCGGTCGAGCAGCGAGACGGCCGCTGGTTCGCCGACTCCCCGATGGGCGAGGTGGAGGTGCAATTCGTCCCGGAGAACCCGTACGGCGTCCTGGACCACGACGTGACGCTGCCCGACGGTACGACGGTCACGAACCCGCTGCGGGTGATCGCCGACGGCGAGGGCTGCGAGGTGGTGTTCACGCTGCGTCGCGCGCCGGGCATGTCCGACGCGGACTTCGACGCCGATGCGGCCGCCGTACGCGCCGACCTGGCCACCCTCGAGCGGCTGCTGGAGGGCTGACCGGCCACGGCGTCCGCGGACCGGTCTACTTCACCACGCAGACGTTCTTCTTGATCAGTCGCAGCTTCTGGGTCTTGGTGATCACCACGTTGGTCACCACCTCGACCGACTGTCCCGAGCACCCCTGGCTGCCCAGGTCGACCGGCTGCGGGTCGGCCTTCTTCGCAGCCTTGCCGGGCTTGCCGGCCGGACCCTGTGCGCCGTCGACGCCGTCCGCACCGTCCTGGCCGGCGGGACCCTGGGCCCCGGGCGCACCGGTCAGGCCGGTCTCGCCCTGCGGCCCCTGCAGCGACTCGTGGAACGCGGTGACGGCACCGGCGGCGCCGCCGAAACCGAACATCAGCGCGAGGGCGCAGGTGAGCACGATCTTCCCCATGGGCACGACGGTAGGGGCCCGGCGACCGGTGCGTCCGCTTTATCGCGAAACGTGACCGGGCTGACACCTCCTGAATTACAGATCTGTAGTTCCTGGAAGGGCTTGCCGTGACCCCTGTGACTGGTGTGAAACTTGGGGCCGAAGTGATGATTTGCCGGTTCTCGGAGGTTCTCGGGGCCGGCGCGGTCGTCCATCCGCACATCCAGGCCCCGGCTGACGGCCGACCCGAAGGAGCCCGATCGTGACCACCCTTGCCCCCCGACTCGGTCGAAGTCTCGTCGTCGCGCTCGTGGCAGCCCTGGGCCTGGCCCTGCTGCTCGCCACCGGGGGCCCGTCGGGCCCGTCGCAGGACGGGGTCCGCACCACTCCGGCGGCAGCCGTGGTCGGCACCTACACCCCGGTGACGGGGGCGATCTTCAACCGGCCGGTGGGTACGTCGACCGACCAGCGCCGGATCTTCACGCACGTGAACCGGACCATCGACGCCACGCCGGCCGGCGCGACGATCAAGATCGCGGTCTTCTCGTTCTCCGAGAAGGCCACGGCCGACAGGCTGCTGGCGGCCAGGAAGCGGGGCGTCAACGTCCAGCTCGTGTTCGACGACCACACGATCTACTCGCAGGAGACCCGCCTGCGCCAGGCGCTCGGGCGGAACCCCGACGCCCGGTCGTTCGTCGTCTACTGCCACCTGAGCTGCCGCGGCACCGGCGGCAACATGCACGACAAGATCTTCACGTTCAGCAAGGCCGGCTCCGCCGAGAACGTCACCATGGTGGGCTCGAACAACATGACGTCGTACAACGCCACCCAGCAGTGGAGCGACGTCTACACGGTCGCCAACGACCCCGCGATGTACTTCACGTACTCCGGCGTCTTCGACCAGCTCAAGCGCGACCGCGCGATGACGCGGAGCTACTACCAGTCCGACATCAACGGCTACCAGTCGCAGTTCTACCCCTACCCGAACGCCACCCAGGCCACCGACCCGGTGAACCAGGCGCTCTCCAAGGTCGTCTGCACGGGCGCGGCCGCCGGCACCGGTGTGGCCGGCAAGACGCTGGTCCGCATCTCGCAGCACGCGTGGAACGGCACCCGCGGCATCTACCTCGCCAACAAGGTCGCCGGGCTCCGGTCGCAGGGCTGCGTGGTGCAGGTGATCTACGGGGTCGGCATGGGCACCAGCGTGCGGAGCATCCTGAGCCGCTCCGGGGTGGCCCTCTCGACGATCCGGCACCGGTCGGTCCGCACGCACCAGAAGACGCTCCTGGTCAGCGGCAGCTTCGACGGGAACCCCGCGGCCGCCGTGGTGTTCACCGGCTCGCACAACTGGTCGAACGGCGCCCTCAAGCGCGACGAGACCATCCTGCGGATCGACAACCCGGCCGCCTACGCGCAGTACAGGGCCAACTTCGAGGACATCTGGAACAACGGCTGACCGACGGTCGGTCGCGCCCGTGGCTACCAGCCGCGGGTGCGCCACCCGGCGAGGTGCGGCCGCTCGGCGCCGAGCGTCGAGTCGGCACCGTGGCCGGGGTAGAACCAGGTCTCGTCGGGCAGCCGGTCGAACACCTTCGACGAGACGTCCTCGACCAGCGAGACGAAGTCGTCCTTCGACCAGGTCTTGCCGACGCCCCCGGGGAACAGCGAGTCCCCGGTGAACAGGTGCGGCGTGCCGTCCGGGTCGTCGTACAGCAGCGCGATGGAGCCCGGCGTGTGGCCGACCAGGTGGATCACCTCCAGGCGGCAGTCACCGACCTCGACCACGTCACCGTCGGAGACCCGGCGGTCGACGGGGACCGGCAGCTCGTCGGCGTCCTCAGCGCCCGCGACGGTCTCGGCGCCGGTGGAGGCCACGACCTCCGGCAGCGCACGGTGGTGGTCCCAGTGCCGGTGGGTGGTGACGATCCGGCGCAGACCGTCCTCGCCGACGACCTGCAGGATGCGCGGGGCATCGTCAGCGGCGTCGATGAGCAGCTGCTCGTCGGTCTGCCGGCAGCGCAGCAGGTAGACGTTGTTGTCCATCTCGCCGACCGAGAACTTCGTGACGGTCAGCTTGGCCAGCTCCCGCACGTCCGGGGGACCACCTGGCCTGACCTTCCCGTGATAGCTCATCTCCACCTTCCGAGGGCCGGTAGCTCACCTGAGGAGCAGGTTAGCCCGCGCCCGCCGCCCCGCCCGACCAGCCACCAGGCCAGGTCGCCCGCGGTGCCGTGGATCTCCGGCCCCTGTCCCTCGCCGAACTTCCACAGGCCGTCGACGTCGGTCGCGCGCAGCACCATGGACGGGCAGCCCTGGGGGAGCGCGGCCAGCTCCTCCTGCCGTTGCTTGACCACGTGCCGGGAGAAGTCCGCGGGCCACTCCGCGGGTGTGTAGTCGACGTCGAGATCGGCGTGGTGGATCTCGACCTCGGCGCGACGGACCGGCCCGACCGTGTGCAGCGGGAAGGTCAGGTCACCGTCCGGCACCCGGGTGTACGGCGTGCCGGGGTCGGCAGTGCACGACCAGAAGGCGTCGGTGAGGCGGGCTGCGGAGGTGATCGCGTCCTCGACGAGTCCGGTGAGGTCCCGGGTCCTCACGGTCTCCTCGATGTCCGCGTTCCGGGCGTCGTTGGAGGAGTACATGTACGCCGGCTCGCCCTCGGCGACCTGTCGGAGCACCTGGGTGAACGCGTCGGCGTTGCGCGACAGGTGCGCCACGACGTGCGCGCGGGACCAGCCGGGCAGCGCCGAGGGCCGCCGTACGGACTCGTCGTCGAGGACTGTCAGTGCCTGCAGATAACGTGTCGTGGCGAGGAGTGTCTCGTCGATCTGAGGGAGGGGCGAGGACGTGTCCATCAGGCCATCCAACCGTGCGAGGCCGTCTTGTTCCACCCCGCTATCATGGCGAACGTTTGTTCGAACGTCCTCGGGGACGCGCCGCCGCCCGCCTGAGACGCGCTCGTGCACTCCCGTCCGCATCCAGACGTCTTCGAGGACTTATCCGTGGCCGACCAGCTGATCATCCGGGGTGCTCGCGAGCACAACCTGAAGGACGTCTCGCTCGAGCTGCCCCGCGACTCCCTGATCGTCTTCACCGGCCTGTCCGGCTCCGGCAAGTCCAGCCTGGCGTTCGACACGATCTTCGCCGAGGGGCAGCGCCGCTACGTCGAGTCGCTGTCGGCCTACGCGCGCCAGTTCCTCGGGCAGATGGACAAGCCCGACGTCGACTTCATCGAGGGGCTCTCGCCGGCGGTCTCGATCGACCAGAAGTCCACCTCGAAGAACCCCCGCTCCACGGTCGGCACCATCACCGAGGTCTACGACTACCTCCGGCTGCTCTACGCCCGCGCCGGCCGCCCGCACTGCCCGACCTGCGGCGCGCCGATCTCGCGGCAGACCCCGCAGCAGATCGTGGACCGGGTGCTCACCCTCGAGGAGGGCGCCCGCTTCCAGGTTCTCGCCCCGGTGATCCGCGGGCGCAAGGGCGAGTACGTCGACCTGTTCCGCCAGCTGCAGACGCAGGGGTTCTCCCGGGCGCGGGTGAACGGCGAGACCTACACGCTCGACGACCCGCCCAAGCTCGACAAGCAGAAGAAGCACACCATCGAGGTCGTCGTCGACCGGCTGTCGGTCAAGGCCACGTCCAAGCGCCGGCTGACCGACTCGGTGGAGACCGCACTCGGTCTGGCCGGCGGCCTGGTGGTCTTCGACTTCGTGGACCTGAAGGCCTCGGACCCGGGCCGCGAGATGCGGTTCTCCGAGAAGATGGCCTGCCCCAACGAGCACCCCATCGACACCGACGACCTCGAGCCGCGCTCGTTCTCGTTCAACTCGCCGTTCGGTGCCTGCCCGGAGTGCCACGGGCTCGGCACCCGGATGGAGGTCGACGCGGAGCTCGTCATCTCCGACCCCAGCGCGACCCTGGGCGAGGGCGCGATCGGTGCCTGGTCGGGCGCGCACGTCGCCGACTTCTTCCTCCGGCTGCTCAGCGCGCTCGGCGACGAGCTCGGGTTCGACCTGAACACGCCGTGGGAGAAGCTGCCGGCCAAGGCCCGCAAGTCCATCCTCGACGGGCACTCGACCAAGGTGCACGTCCAGCACACCAACCGCTACGGCCGCAAGCGCTCCTACTACACCGCGTTCGAGGGAGTCCGGCCCTACATCGAGCGTCGGCACCGCGAGTCGGAGTCCGAGACCAGCCGGGAGCGCTACGAGGGCTTCATGCGCGAGGTGCCCTGCCCGGTGTGCGAGGGCAGCCGTCTCAAGCCGGTCTCGATGGCGGTGACCATGGGCGGCAAGAGCATCGCCGAGGTCTGCCGGATGCCGATCAACGAGACCGCCGACTTCCTGCGCACCCTCGAGCTCTCGGCGCGCGAGAAGCAGATCGCCGAGCGGGTGCTCAAGGAGATCCAGGAGCGGCTCAACTTCCTGCTCGACGTGGGCCTCGACTACCTCTCGCTCGACCGTCCGTCCGGGTCGCTGTCCGGCGGCGAGGCGCAGCGGATCCGGCTGGCGACCCAGATCGGCGCCGGCCTGGTGGGCGTGCTCTACGTCCTCGACGAGCCGTCGATCGGCCTGCACCAGCGCGACAACCACCGGCTCATCGAGACCCTGGTCCGGCTCAAGAACCTCGGCAACACGCTGATCGTGGTCGAGCACGACGAGGACACCATCCGGGTGGCCGACTGGGTCGTCGACATCGGCCCGGGTGCCGGCGAGCACGGGGGACAGGTCGTCGTCTCCGGCCCGGTCCAGGAGCTGCTCGACCACCACGACTCGGCCACCGGCATGTACCTCTCCGGGCGCAAGAAGATCCCGGTGCCCGACGTACGCCGTCCGCGTACGCCCGGCCGCGAGCTCGTCGTGCGCGGCGCCAAGGAGCACAACCTCCAGGACATCGACGTGAAGTTCCCGCTCGGGATGTTCGTCGCCGTCACGGGGGTCTCCGGTTCCGGCAAGTCGACGCTGGTCAACGACATCCTCTACACGTCGCTGGCCAAGCAGATCTACAACGCCCGCACGGTCCCCGGACGGCACCGGCGCATCGAGGGGCTCGACCACGTCGACAAGGTGATCCACGTCGACCAGTCCCCGATCGGCCGCACCCCGCGGTCCAACCCCGCGACGTACACCGGCGTCTTCGACCACGTCCGCAAGCTGTTCGCGTCCACGGCCGAGGCGAAGGTGCGCGGCTACCAGCAGGGCCGGTTCTCCTTCAACGTCAAGGGCGGTCGCTGCGAGGCGTGCGCCGGCGACGGCACGATCAAGATCGAGATGAACTTCCTGCCCGACGTCTACGTCCCGTGCGAGGTGTGCCACGGGGCGCGCTACAACCGCGAGACGCTCGAGGTGCACTACAAGGGCAAGACCATCGCCGAGGTGCTGGACATGCCGATCGAGGAGGCCGTCGACTTCTTCGGCGCCATCCCGGCGATCGCCCGGCACATGCGGACCCTGGTCGACGTGGGCCTCGGCTACGTCCGGCTCGGCCAGCCCGCGCCGACCCTCTCGGGTGGTGAGGCCCAGCGGGTGAAGCTCTCCGCCGAGCTGCAGAAGCGTTCCACGGGTCGCACCGTCTACGTGCTGGACGAGCCGACCACGGGGCTGCACTTCGAGGACATCCGCAAGCTGCTGCTGGTGCTCGGCCGGCTGGTCGACCAGGGCAACACCGTGCTGGTCATCGAGCACAACCTCGACGTGATCAAGACCGCCGACTGGCTGGTCGACATGGGTCCCGAGGGCGGAAACCGCGGAGGGTTCGTCGTCGCGGAGGGCACCCCGGAGGAGGTCGCGGAGCACCCCGACAGCTACACCGGTCACTTCCTCAAGCCGCTGCTCGAGGAGACCCCCGCGAAGCAGCCGCCGAAGCGGGCGACCCGCAAGCGGGCGACGGCGGCCGCCGAGCAGCGGTCGCCGGCGAAACGGACAGCCAGCACCCGCAAGGCGGGGACGAGCCGGAAGGCCGCGCGGTAGGGGTCCTGGACTCGGACGGCCGCGTGCCCGACACTTCCCGGATGGGGATCACGCCGTTCCAGACGCCCGCGTGGGTCGCGGCCGCAGTGAGCACACGCAGGTACGCCGACGCGACGGTCACGACGCAGGTGGCCGGACGCGACCTGCTGCTGCCCTGCCTGCGCAGGAGAGCGCCGTTCGGCGGGACGGTGAGCTCGATGCCGCTCGGCTGGGGGTTCGGCGGGCTGGTGTCCGCGTCCGACGTCACCGGGGACGACGTACGCGCCGTCGTCGACGAGCTGACCCGGCGGGGCGCGTCCGACGTGGTGCTCCGCCCGGGACCGGACCAGGACCCGGCGTTCGCGGAGGCCGGGGTCGCCTGGTCGCGGGTCCGCGAGAACCACTCCTACGAGGTCGACCTCTCGTCGGGCTGGCCGGCCGTGTCGGCGGGCTTCGCCTCGTCCGTGCGACGCGCGGCTCGCAAGGCGGAGCGCGCGGGCGTGACCGTGCGGCGCCGTACGGACGCGGCGGCCGTCGAGGAGTTCCTCCGGCTCTACGAGCTGTCGGTACGTCGATGGGCGGACGGCGTTCGCCTGCCGGTGTGGGTCTCCCTGGCCCGGTCGCGCTTCGTCGAGCCGCCCGGGAAGTACGCCGCCGTGCTCCGGCACCTGGGCGACGACTGCGGCATCTGGGTCGCCGAGCACGACGGCAGCGCTGTCGCCGCGATCATCGTGCTCTCGCACGACGGCGAGTACGCCTACTGGCGCGGGGCGATGGACGCCGACCTGGCCGGTCCGGTCCGCGCCAACGACCTCCTGCACGTGTCGGCTCTCGAGCACGCCTGCGCGTCCGGGGAGCGCTACGCGATGGGTCTCACCGCACCGGACTCAGGACTGGCCAGGTTCAAACGCGGCTTCGGTGCGCAGCCGCGGGTCAGTCACGAGTACGCGCTGTGCTCACCGTGGCGGGCTCGACAGCGGCGAGCGTCGGAGCTGGTCCGCTCTCGGGTGACGTCACCACCGGAGCGTGCCGCCGCCCCAGCAGGATCGCCGCGCCCAGCACCAGAACCTCGGTGAACAACCAGCACGCCGCGACCGCCGTCGTCCCGTACCCGAGGTGCAGGACCAGCGTCGCGAGGCCGAGCATCAGGAAGCAGGAGAGGGCCTGCAGGTGTACGACGGTCTTGATCCGCTTCTCGATGCGGAAGTGCGCCATCCGGAGCAGCAGCAGCAGCCGAGGCACCGCGGCCACACACAGCAGCACCACGGCCCACCGGGCCTGCTGGTACTGCGGGCCGAAGAGCCACAGCAGCGGGCTCGCCAGCAACGAGATGCCCACCACGATCGGCGCGAGCAGCAGGAGGGCTCGTCGGGCGGCGGCCCGGCGGTAGCCCAGCACGGAGTCCTGGTGGGCTGCTCCCTCGACCAGGAAGGACGACGAGGTCCCCGTCGCGATGAAGTCGAGTGCGTAACCCAGACTCCAGGTCACGTAGAAGATCGCGCTCTCCTTGGCGCCGGCGAGGCTGATCACGACCAGGGGGAGTGCGGTCGTCGAGCTGTGCGAGAGCAGCGTCCCCACGTAGTCCCCGCCGATGAACCTCGCCATCGCCATCGGCGCCGGCCGGGCCACCGCGGCGGGGATGCGCCGCCGCCTGCGGGAGAGCAGCCGGCCGAAGATCAGGAGGTTCACCGGCACCAGCATCACGGCCATCGGAACCACCCACGAGACGAGGATCCCGCTGTCGGTCAGCCCGACTGCGAGCACCGCGAGCAGGCCCAGCTTCAGCAACCCGAAAGCGGTGTTCTCGACCGGGACCCAGATAGCCGCGCGAATGCCGGTCAGAACTGCGTCCTGCAGGCTGAAGACGGTCCAGAAAGAAACCCCTAAAACGAAAAGTGCCGACATCAGGTGCGAATCGGACAGAAAGCGCAGATTGTCAGAAACCCTCGGGGCAATCGCCAGGAACGCCGAGGACACGGCCAGTCCGGCGAACCCCGCTACCGCATAGCTGACCACCACGAGCCGGCGCTCCTCACCGCCGTAGACCGGCAGGAACCGCATCAGTCCGACCGACAGGTTCAGCTGTGCTGCGTTGCTGAGAAGGAGCATGGCGGCCACCGCCGTCGACGCCCGTCCGACCGTCTCGGTGGGGTACATCCGCGCCGCCACGGCCCAGTAGGCCATGCCGAGGACGGAGGTCAGCACCGTCGCGGACATGAGCGCGTAGGCGTTCCTGTAAAGGCTCTTGGTCCCCGTCATGCCCGCATCCTTCCGCGGGCGCTGTCAAGGGGACAGCCTTTCGAAAAACATGCCCCAGGAGGAGTCGGGACGCTAGCCACAAAAGGCTATTCATATTCGCCACGGACAAATCACAGCATGAGCCAACGCCCGGTGACGAGGGGTTGAAACCGGGTTGTCCAGTAGTTGTCCGAGGTGCCATTCCGGGCTCGCGAGGGGAGTCCGGAGCGCACCGTTTTCTGGGGTTGGGGTCATGAAGTCTCACAATGCGCAAGTTCAGGTTCAGGTCGTGGGTGGGCGGTCCGGGATCGCCGAGGTCATGCGAGCGCGTCGCGCTCGCCGCAACCTGTCGTCACCCCGGGTGACCGTGGTGGTGCCGACCCGGAACGAGGCGAGCAACCTGCCGCTCGTCTTCAGCCGGCTGCCGGCCGACATCTTCGAGGTGCTCGTCGTCGACGGACACTCGACGGACGGTACGGCCGACGTTGCCCGGGCCCTGCGCCCGGACGTCCGCGTGGTCGAGCAGCAGGGGAAGGGCAAGGGGGACGCCCTCGCTCTGGGCTTCCTGCACGCCCGCGGCGACATCGTCGTCACGCTCGACGCCGACGGGTCCGCCGACCCGGCCGAGATCCCCCGGTTCGTGTCCGCACTGGTGGCCGGCGCGGACTTCGCGAAGGGGTCCCGCTGCCTGCACGGCGGGGGCAGCGCCGACATCACGCGGATCCGGTGGCTGGGCAACAAGGTGCTGTGCGCCGTGGCCAACCGCGCCTACGGTGCCCGCTTCACCGACCTCTGCTACGGCTACAACGCCTTCTGGGTGGACTGCCTCGACCATCTGGGCAGTGCCTGGCCCTGGTTCGGGTCGGAGGAGGCCGAGCCGGAGTTCGGCACCGGCTTCGAGGTGGAGACCGTCATCAACGTGCGGTCGGTCAAGGGCGGCCTCGTGGTGTGGGAGGTCCCCAGCTTCGAGTGCCGACGCCTGCACGGCAGCAGCAACCTGCACGCCGTCCGGGACGGGCTCCGCATCGTCCGCACCCTCTGGCGCGAGAGCCCGGGACGCGCTGCCCGGGCAGCCCGGCCGCAGGGAGCGCCGCGCGGCATGCTGGAGGGACTGCTGCCCAGCACGGGTGACGAGCTCGAGCCGCTCGTGAACACCGCTCCCTGGACGCCGACGATCCCGAGGCAGGTCCGCAAGGAGCTGAGCCCGATCGTCGCCAACGGCACGCAGGATCCCGAGAGGAACGGACGTGCCAGCTGACGCCTCGGCGGGCATGGACGCGAGCGTCATCATCTGTTGCTACACGTTGGACCGCTGGCGCGACCTGTGCGCCGCGGTGTCCGAGGTGCAGCGCCAGTCCGACCGCACCGCCCAGATCCTGGTCTGCGTCGACCACAACGAGGCGCTCCGCCGCCGCGCGTCGGACGAGCTCACCGGGGTCACCGTGCTCGAGAACACTCTCGAGTCGGGACTCTCGGGGGCCCGCAACTGCGCCGTCGCCGAGGCCACAGGGGACGTCATCGTCTTCCTGGACGACGATGCCGTTCCGGGACCGGGCTGGTGGACGAGCCTCCTCCAGCCCTTCGGAACCCCTGGCGTGATGGCCGTGGGCGGCGCCGCCGAGCCGGCCTGGCCCGGCCGTCGGCCGGCCTGGTTCCCCACCGAGTTCGACTGGGTCGTCGGGTGCAGCTACCTGGGCCTCCCGGTCGACCGCGCGCCGGTCCGCAACGTCATGGGCTGCAACATGGCGTTCCGCGCCGAGGTGTTCCGGGCCGGCCTGCGGTTCGAGACCACGGTCGGTCGTACGGCGGTGAACGTCGAGGGGTGCGAGGAGACCGAGCTGTGCATCCGGCTCAGCGCGGTCTTCCCCGAGGCGCAGATCGTCTTCGAGCCTGGGGCGGTCGTGCGGCACCGGGTGCCGGCGAGCCGCTGCTCGGTGGGCTACTTCGTCCGACGCTGCTACGCCGAGGGCACGTCCAAGGCCCGGGTCGCCGGCCTGGTCGGTCCCCACGACGCTTTGAGCACCGAGTGGACCTACACCCGCAGGGTGCTGCCGCGCGGCTTCGGGCGCGGCCTGCGTGACGCGGTCACCGGCGAGCTCGGCGGACTGGGCCGTTCGGCAGCCATCCTGCTCGGTCTCAGCTCGACGTCGTTCGGGTTCGCGCGCGGGCGGTACGCCCGATGAGGCCGGTACCCGTGCTGCTCTACCACTCCATCGACGACGACCCGCGCAGCGACGTGGCGCAGTGGTCGGTGACCCCTCAGCGGTTCCGCGAGCACATGCGGCTGCTGCGGGACCAGGGATGGACCGCGCTGACCATGTCGACGCTCGTCGAGCAGATGCGAGCGGGAACGCCCTTGCCGGACCGCTGTCTGGCGGTCACCTTCGACGACGGCTTCGAGGACGTGCTGACGCAGGCGGTTCCGGCGATGGACGAGATGCCGGGGACGGCGTACGTGACGACGGGGTACCTGCGCAACGCCCCGGACCCGAGGGTCGAGGCTCCCGGCCGGATGCTGGCCCGGGGCCAGCTCGGCGAGCTGGCCCAGGCCGGCTGGGAGGTGGGCGTGCACGGTCACCGGCACGTCGCCCTGGACGCCGTACGACGTCGCTCGGCGTGGAACGACATCAGAGACAGCAAGAACCTGGCCGACGATGCCCTGGGGGCGGGGACGACCAGCTTCGCGTATCCCTACGGCTACCACGACCGGGTCGTGCAGCGCTTCGTCCGAGAGGCGGGCTTCGACAATGCCGCCGGGGTGAAGAACGTGCACTCGCACGGCCGTGACGACCGCTGGGCGATCGCGCGGATCACGGTCGAGAGACCGATGACGTGCACGGACCTGGAACGACGACTGCTGGCTCCGGACCCGCGAGTGGCTCCGGAGAGGGACCGGTGGTCGACGGTCGGGTGGAGAGCCGCTCGGCGGCTCAGGTCGGCATTCGCGGGGGCGGGCTGACCAGCACAAGTGGGGAAACGGAAATGGGGAATGGGGACATGGAACAGAAAGAAGTGATGCCGCAGCTGGTGACCCGGGTCGACCTGGGCTCCGCGCTGCCAACTCTGCCTCCGGCGACGCCGGGAGGGCAGCGCTATCGCAAGGCACTGCTGACGCTCACCCTGCACGGCATGCCGGTCGCCGTGACGAACCTGGAGGTCACTCCGGGGCTCGCCACACCGCCTGCGCTGTTCGCGGTGCTGCTCTGGCCGAAGATCCGGGCGCAGGTCAACGAGCACCTGCGGCGCGACGGACTGGCCGAGGTCTCGATGCTGGACCCCTGGCAGGGGATCCCGAACACCGGGAACGGCAGCGGACCCGGGTGCCGCGCGTTCCCGACCGGGGGGCTGAGCGCCGACGACGTCACCGTCGTCGTGCCGACCCTGGGCCGGTCGCCGGTCCTGGCGGAGCTGCTGCACGGTCTGCTCGGCGGCACGATGCGGCCTCGCGAGATCGTCGTCGCTCTCAACGACGCGTCCGACCACTCGGTCGAGGCGCTGGTCCGGGGCGAGTTCGGTCAGCAGCCGGTGCGCGTCGTGGTCGCCTCGAGGCGCGGAGCCGCGCACGCCCGCAACGTGGGTGCGCAGAGCAGCACCGGCCCCGTCCTCGCGTTCCTCGACGACGACGTGGAGGTCGAGCGGCACTGGCTGGAGGGCATCCTCCGGGGCTTCGGCCGGGAGCGTGACGTCGCCTGTGTCACCGGCCTGATCATGCCGGCGGCCCTGGAGGTGCCCGCCCAGGTCCGGCTGCAGCAGTTCGGGGGCTTCGACAAGGGTGTCGTCCCGACGCTGTACAACCTCGAGGAGCACGCCGGCCGGCACCCGCTGTACCCCTACCTGCCCGGCATCTACGGGTCCGGCGCGAACTTCGCCATGCGTCGCGAGGTCTTCGACGCCCTGGACGGTTTCGACGAGTGCCTGGGCCCGGGCACCGCCACCGGCGGCGGCGAGGACATCGACCTTCTGATGCGGACCGTGCTCACCGGCCACCTGCTGGCCTACGAGCCCCAGGCATCGGTGCTGCACCACCACCGTGTCGCGGACGACGGACTGCGGAGCACGGTCTTCGCCTACGGGCGCGGGCTCGGGGCGGTCATCCTCAAGCAGACCGCGCGGCCCGAGGCCCGTGGCGAGATCGTCCGGCGGCTGCCCCGGGGCGTCCGGTACCTGCTCTCGGGGTCCTCGCCGAAGAACGCGCGCGCCCAGGAAGAGGGGTACCCCGGGTCGCTGCGGCTCGCCGAGCTGGCCGGTCTCGTCTCGGCGCCGATCGCCTACCGGCGGTCACGGGCGCGCGCGCTGACGGGTCTGTGAGGTCACCGCCATGGTCTCGGACCTCTTGAGGAGGGCGGTGATCACCCGCCCGGAAGCACCGTCGTTCGCCCGTCTCGACACGTCGGTGGCACTGCCACGGGGAGCCGTCGTCCACGAGGGGTCCCGAGGGACCCGCGGACGGCGGCACAGGAGGCCGGTCGAGCGCAGGCCGTCCCGTTGGCTCCTGGCGCTGCTGGTGCTGCTCGTGCCGGTCGCTGTGGTCGTCGGTGCCCGTAGCCTGCTGGCCAGCGATGACTCGCGGATCGGTGACTACGGTCTGGTGCAGGCCCTGGGCCCGGGCTACTTCGCGGCACTGGCCCTGCTCACCTTCGGTTTCGTGGTCTTCCTGTGGCGGGCCGTCGCGGCCCCGTGGGTGGGGGCCGTGTACCTCCTCACCCTCGTTCTCCTGGTCGACGGCGCACCGTTCGTCATCGAGCGTGCGCCGCGGTTCCCGGTCACCTACGTCCACATCGGCTTCATCGAAGCGATCATGCGGACGGGGGAGACCCTGCCGATGCTGGACGCCCGCTTCTCCTGGCCGGGCTTCTTCTCCCTCTTCGCCTACCTCACCGACGCCGCCGGGCTCTCGGACCCGATGCGCCTCGCGGTCGGCTTCCCCCTGGCGATCAAGGTGCTGTGGCTGTCGGCCACCTGGGTGGTGCTGCGCCGGATCATCAAGAACCCCGCGGCGTGCTGGCTGGCCCTGTGGCTGGTGGAGCTCGTCGACTGGAGCTCCCAGTCGTACTTCTCCCCGCAGGGCCTCGGCGTCTTCGCCTACCTGGTGTGCGTCGCCGCCCTGGTGGTCGCCTTCGACCCCCGGGTCCAGAGCAGTCGCGCCGATGCAGCGGTGATGGCGGTGTGCATCCTCACCTTTGCGGCCCTCGTCATGAGCCACCAGCTGACACCCTTCATGGTCATCTCGGTCACCGGGCTCCTCGGCGTGCTCAAGCTGACCCGTGCCCGGTCGTTGTGGGTGTTGTTCGTCGTCATCTTCGCCATCTGGTTCAGCTGGGGGACGACGGACTACTGGGTCGGCCACCTGAACCAGCTGTTCGGCGACGCCGGGAAGGTGTCGAAGACCCTCAACGACAACGTCTCGGACCGGATCAGCGGGAACGTCGCGCACCAACGTCTTGCCTACGCGCGGATGTCCGTGAGCGGCGTGTCCTGGCTGCTGGCCGCGTGCGGGGTGCTGGTCGCGTGGCGGCGCCGCACGCTGGACGGGCGGCTGGTCGTTCTGGGCGTCGCTCCGCTGCTGTCCCTGGGGCTCCAGAGCTACGGCGGCGAGGGGCTGATCCGGGTCTTCCTGTTCGTCCTGCCGGCGGCGTCGGGAGCCGGCGCACTCGTCTTCTTCGCGGCCCGGGGGCGCTGGGGCCGCAGGCTCAGCCAGGTCGTGCTGACCCTCCTGCTGCTGATCATGCTGCCGCTGTCGATGCTCGCGAAGTACGGCGGGGAGTCGTTCGAGTCGGTGACGCCCGACGAGCTGGCCACCGCCGCCTGGGTGCACGAGCACGCCGCACCGGGCGACCTCGTCGCCAGCATCGCCCCGGCCGGCCTGCTGCGCTCGGGCCGCGTGGGCGAGGTCGACTACGTCCCCGCACTGGACGACTTCGCGACCGGGAGCCTGCGCAGCGTCCGACTGCTGATGGACGAGCACGACGGCAAGAGGTACCTCGTCCTCACGCGCAGCCAGTACGCCTACGGAAGCCTCGTCTCCGGTCTCCCGAAGGGCTGGCAGAACGGTCTCATCAGGGACCTCGAGGCGTCGCGTGCGTTCCGGCTCATCTACCACCACGGCGACAACCGCGTCTACGAGCTGAAGGAGAAGCCCGATGCACCGGCTCCGCAGTGAACCGCTCCACCCGCTGCTCGCCCTGGTCCTGCTGGGCGGGAGCGCGGCGGTCCTCTGGGCGCAGGAGCTTCCCGAGGTCGCTCGAGCCGTCCTCGTCGTGAGCTACCTGCTCGCGGCCCCCGGCCTGGCGGTCGTGCCGTTCCTCGGTCGGGAGCACTGGCTCCTTCACGCGCTCCTGGTGCTCGCCCTGAGCGTGGCTGTCGCCACCGGGCTGGCGACGGCCATGAGCGAGTGGGGGTGGTGGCACGTCGACCTCGCCGTCGACGCCACCGTCGTGCTGGTCGTGGTCTCGGTGCTGTGGCGGTGGTGGCGCGACCGCGCCGCCCACCCGTCCGCCCTGGGGGGTGCTCGATGATCGGGTTGCTGCTGGTGCTGGCGTCCTGGCCGGCCCGCAACGGTCCTTCTCCTGCCGGGGTGGAGGGTCTGACCTTCGCGGCCATCACCTTTGCTGTGCTCGCCGTCTACCAGCTCCGACCGCCGTGGTCCATGAACCTGGCCCCCGGGCCGGTCCGTGCCCGCGTCCCGGTGTCCGTGAGCGAGTCGAGGCACCTCTACTGGGCGACGGCTACCTCGCTCGCGCTCGCCCTGTTCGTCATCGTCGTCGAGCGGATCGTGGTGATGACATGACGACGGTCCACGCACGCCGTACGTCCCGCCCGGTGCTGCTCACCCCGAACAGCCTGCTTCTCGCGCTGGCGTCGCTCGGTGCCGCCTCGGCCCTGGACGGACTACCCGTGGTGGCGCTCACCGCTTTCGGGGCAGTCCTGCTGTGGGGCCTGAACGAGGTGCGCTCGACCTCGCCGCGGCGTCGGCTCCGAGGGCACGCGGCCACGTTCGTCGGGCTCGGTGCCGTGATGGCCCTGTCGATGCCCGAGTTCCTGAGCCCGCCGCTCGACCACCTCCTGGTGGTGGCCTTCAGCGCCCTCCCGCTGCTCTGGGTGTGCCTGACCGCGCCCACCGTCCGGCAGGCACTTCGGCTGCGCCGGCGGACGGGGCTCGACGTGACGCTGTTGGTGGGTGGGTTCCTGGTGGGTCTGCCCGTGGCCACCGCGCTGGTCGGCAACCAACGGTCGGCCGCCCCGGCCGACCTGGTCGCGGTCGTCGCCCTGGTGGTCGTCGTGCCGGTCTACGACGAGGCGGTCTACCGCGGGCTCATGATGGCCGCAGTCGGGGACTCGACCGCGGCCGTGCTGGGCGTGGCCCTCGTCCAGGGCCTGGCGGTCGCTCCCGCGTTCGGGCTGCGCGGGCTGCTGGTCGCGACGGCGCTCGGCATCGTGCTCGGCTTCGTCCGCCAGGTGACCGGTCGCTGGCAGTCGTCGCTGGCGATGTACTGGGGCCTCGCCCTGGGCGTCGCCGCGCCGCTTCTCACCGTGGTCCGGGTGGTCTCATGACCATGACCGAGCGACCGGGGGTCGCCGAGACCCCGTTCCCTTCCGTGCTCGGCCCCCTGGTCTCGAGCACGTCACGGTGGTGCCTGCTGCGTCCTCCCCGGGACCAGTACGACGACGTCGACCTCCTCGTCGCCCCGGACGACCTGTACCAGGTGCTGGACGAGCTGCGCGATCTCGGCTTCGTGGAGGAGCCGGGCTACGGCCGTGGCACGCACCGGTTCCTGGTCGGCCTGCACGGCAGGGTGTTCACCCGGGTCGACCTGGTGACGTCCCTGGACTTCGGGCCTCTGCACACCTGGCGCTCGGGTATGGCCGAGACCTGCCTGGGCCGGTCGACGGACGCCGGTGGCGTCCCGAGGCTCCATCCCGTCGACGAGTTCTGGGTGACCGCACTGCACCTGCTGGCCGACGACGGGGCGCAGGTGGCGGAGAGCCGCCGGTGGGCCGGCGTACCGGAGCTGAGCCACCGGCCCGCGAGCGAGCCAGAGCACCGGGACTGGTACGCCGCGGTCGACCGGCTGCTGCCGGCCGGGGAGCTGCACGTCGCACTGGTCGCCGCAGTCGACGAGCTGACCCGCGACGCCGCCCGCACCGACACCCTGACCCGGATGCGGCAGACGGTCCGGCGCCGCTGCCTGACGGCTGCCTCCCGGCAACGCGGACCGGCCGTGCGGCTGGTGCAGTCGCTGTGGCTGCGGGCCACCGAGCCGGCGCGGCAGTGGCGGGGCCGGCGCGGGCTGCTCGTCGCTGTCCTGGGCCCCGACGGTGCGGGCAAGTCCACCCTGCTCGAGCGACTCGGACGGAGCTGGGCCTGGCCGCACCAGCGCATCTACTTCGGGCTGTGGCCCGACGTGCGCGGGGGCGGTCGGCTCGCCCCGGTGCTGTGGCCGGTCCGCCGGCCGTTCCGGGCCGTCACCCGGTACGTCCGGGGCGTTCTCGGCAGCTGGCGGGGCCGTCTGGTCCTGTTCGACCGCTACGTCTACGACGCCGCCGTACCTCCGAGCGGGTCGCACCGTGCCCTCAAGCGCCTCTACTTCCAGGTCCTGCTGCGCTGCGCCCCCGCCCCGGATCTGGTGCTGCTGCTCGAGGCGCCCGGGAAGGTGCTGTTCGCGAGGAAGGGCGAGATGGACCCGGCCACCCTCGACGCGCACCGCGACGCCGTCTCGCGGCACGTGCACCGGCTGGCCGACCGGTCGCGACGCCGCCCCGCGGTGGTCGTGCTCGACGCCACGCGGTCGCCGAGGAAGGTCGCCGACCAAGCGGTCGCCGCCGTCTGGAGCCTGGCCGCCGCGCGGCTCGACCGGCAGGGGAGGACGTCATGATCGTGAACGCCTCCAAGGCCCGCGACGTGGGCTCCTTCGTCGTCGAGCGGGTCAGCGAGCCGTCCCGCCGGCTGCGGGAGCGCGAGGACCTGGCCCGGGCGGCGCGCGACGCGTACGTCGACGCGGGCGGGCAGCCGGGCGGGACCGGCACCTGGCTGTGGACGCCGCACCGCGCCACGTGGATCTGCCAGGACGCCGTGGTCAAGGTGGCCCGCGGGAGGTACGGCGAGTGGTCGCTGCGGCAGGACGAGTCGATCCGGTCGCGCATCGAGTGCGACCCGGCGGTCCGAGGCTGGTCGGATGCCGTGGCCGCCACGCGGTGGTCCGGTGACCGGGACGGCAGGTACGTCGTCGTGGAGGACCGGCTGCCGGGCAGGTCGCTGGAGGCCGCGGCGTCGAACGACCCCGGCCTGCTCGACGGCATCGCCGAGCAGCTCGCCGAGGTGCACCGCACGACGTACCACCTGCTCACCGCGGACGGGAACCGCCTGATGACGTGGTTCTGCGGACCCGCTGCGACGGTCTCCGCGCTCCTCGAGCGATGGGGTCACGGGCGGCCCGCGCGGAACCTGCGCGCCTGGGCCGACCGGACCGCCGAGCACCTCGGCGGACGACCCACCCGGGTGTGCCTGGTCCACGGCGACCTCTGGCCCGGCAACGTGCTGGCCCAGGACGGCGTCGTCACGGGGCTCATCGACTGGGACCAGGCGGCGCCGCACGACGCCGCCCTGCACGACATCTTGCATTTCGCGCTCTACCAGGCGGCTCGTGAACGCCGGTCGGATCTCGGGCTGGTCGTCCGGAGGGCGCTCGTCAACGACGAACAGGAAGGAGAGCTGGGGAAGGTCCTGCGGCAGCGGAGGTTCGCCGAGAGCTGCCGGGACATCGGGCTGGAGTCCCGAGACGCGTTGATCTGGTACTGGCTGCGGCACACCGCCCGCATGTCGGCTGAGCCAGGTCACGCCAACAATCCGCGCTGGGTCAACAAGAACGTGGTGGCCGTGGCGTCTGCACTCGAAGTGGGGAGAAAGCAATGAACCGATCACACGCATCGCGTGGGTGGGGCTGGGTCGTCGCCGTGGTGATAGCCATGGTGGCGGTCGGGCTCACCCCGTTGACGATGTCCACCGTCGCCTCAGCGGCGCAGGGCGACGTCGGGACCCAAGGTCCCCAGTTCGGGGCGGGCCTGACCGGCGCCTTCATCGACCCGGACAACTCGCCGACCGCGTCCAAGCCGCAGAGCAAGCTCTGGTACGCCCAGGGCAAGTGGTGGGGCGTGCTGCTCAACGGCAGCAGCAACGCCTTCCACATCTACTCGTTCGACGCGGCGAAGAAGACCTGGGGCGACACCGGCGTCCTGGTCGACTCGCGAGCGGCGAGCCACGTCGACGTCAAGTGGGACGGCACGCACCTGTTCACCGTCGGCGCGGTCCAGAAGGCCACCACGACGGCTGCGGACGCGATCAAGTTCAACCGCTTCAGCTACGTCAACGGCAAGTACGTCGCCGACATCAGTGCCAAGACGCTGAACAGCGGTGGGGTCGAGGCAGCGGTCATCGCCAAGGACGGGCACGGTCGCCTGTGGGTGGCCTACACGGCCTCGAAAAACGTGCGCTACGTGACCAGCGACGACGACGGTACGACGTTCACGAACCCGACCCCGCTGCCCTTCACCGCGCAGAGCGAGGGGCTCGACCCCGACGACATCGCGACCGTGATCGGGGCCAACGACTCTGCGTCCATCACCTGGAGCCGGCAGGGCCCGGCTCCCAGTCACATCGACGGGCTGTACGTCGCGACGTACAAGTACAGCTCCTCGACCGGCACCGCGGGCGCGTGGACGATCGACACCCTGCTCGACCAGGCCTACGCCTCTGACGACCACATCAACATGAGCATCGACGGCGACGGCGCAGGGCGCGTCTTCCTCGTGGCCAAGGAGGGCACGAACGACAACCCGGCAGTGCAGGGCACGGACACCCTGATCCGGCTCTGGGTGCGGAGCCTGAACGGTCAGTGGAACAGCTACGTCGTGAACCAGGTCGCCGACACGGTGACTCGTCCGATCGTCGTGGTGGACAGGGACGCCAACCTGCTTCGGGTGTTCGAGACCGGTCCGGAGGCCGGTGGCGTCGTCTACGAGAAGACCACCTCGCTCAGCAACCCCAGCAACTTCGCGTCGGGCCGGGGTACCCCCGTGCTGAAGCTGGCCAGTGACACCTTCATCAACAACGTCACCACCACGAAGCAGAACGTCACGAAGGGCACCGGACTGCTGCTGCTGGCCTCGGACCAGAAGACCGGGCGCTACGTGTTCAACTCCGACGCGGTCCCGGTTGCCCCGCCGCCGCCCGCTGCGGCCGTGCGGATGACCGGTCCGACCAGCATGTACACGACGTCGCGCACCGTCTCCGCGGGATGGGGAACGGTCGACGGGTCGCCGATGACGAGCTACGACGTGAACCGGACCTCGGCGGCGTACGTCGGCGCGGTCTCGGCCGTATCGCCGTGGCTGACGACGACCAGCGGGACCTCGGGCAGCTTCGCCGGGTCGGTCGGAAGGACGTACTGCATGGCGGCTCGGGGCACCAACCAGGCCGGCTCGGTCAGCCTCTACTCGGCGCCCCGCTGTACGGCGGTCCCGCTCGACGAGCGGAACCTCTCCCGGACCAAGAAGTGGAAGGCGGTCTCGTCGGGGAGCTACTACCTCGGCACGGGCATGCGCACCACCTCCAAGGGAGCGGCGATGTCCAAGACCGTGCTGGGCAAGCACGTGTCCCTGATCGTGGCCAAGACCCGTGGCGGCGGCAGCGTCTACGTCTACAGCGGCGGGCGGCTCGTCAAGCGGGTCTCCCTGGCGGCGACGAGGACGCTGACGAAGCAGTTCGTGCCGATCGCGAGCTACACCACGGCCAGGGCGGCGACCTTCAGGATCGTCGTCGTGACCAGGCGCAAGCCGGTGACCATCGACGGCCTCGCGGTGTCCAGGAACTGACAGGCGTGGTCACGGGGCGTGCCCAACCGGCACGTCCCGTGGCCGCAAGACCGGCGGAGTCTCGGTGAGGTTGCCGCCAGAGGAGCACACCCATGCGAACACTCATGCAGCGTCGGAACAGAGGTGGCCCCCGCGCGCGCCTCGCCGCGGTGACAGCGGTCGCCTTCCTGGCCACCTTGACCACCCTGGTGTCCGGCGGGGGAGCGAGCGCTGCGCCGGGCGACGTCGGGTACAGCGACATGTCCTACGGCTCGCCGGCCGGTTCGGGGTTCGTCAACCCCGACCTGTCGCCGACCGCCTCGAAGCCACAGAGCAAGCTCTGGTTCGCCCAGGGCGAGTGGTGGGGGGTGCTCAACAACAAGTCGTCCAACAACCTGCACATGTACCGCCTGAACCAGACCACGCAGCAGTGGGTCGACTCGGGGGTCGTCGTGGACAGCCGGAGCGGCGCGCTCTCGGACGTGCTCTGGGACGGCACGCACCTGTTCATCGCGTCGCACCAGCGGTCGGGATCCTCGGCGAACAACGGGGTGCAGATCAGCAGGTACTCCTTCGTCAGCGGCAGCTACGTGCGCGACAGCGGCTTCCCGACCACCATCAACACCGGTGGCGTCGAGGAGGCCACCATCGCCAAGGACAGCACCGGCCGGCTGTGGGCGACGTGGACCCAGTCGAGCCGGGTGCGGGTCGCGGTCAGCGCGGTCGGCGGGCAGTCCTGGGGGGCACCGTTCATCCCGAACGTCGCCGGCACCAGCGTGACCAGTGACGACATCTCCACGATCGAGTCGTACGACGGGCAGATCAGCGTCGTGTGGAGCAACCAGAACGACGGCACGGTCTACGCCGCCACCCACGTCGACGGTGCGGCGACCACGACCTGGCAGCTCTCCCGGAAGGTCGTCAGCGGCCCGAACGAGGCCGACGACCACATCAATCTCAAGAGCATCGAGGGGGACTCGGCCGGGCGGCTGTACGCGGTCGTCAAGACCAGCCTCAACGACGTGTCGGGCAACGGCACCGCGCCGTTGATCAACCTGCTCGTCCTCGGGGTCGACGACGTGTGGCGCAAGTACACCGCCTGGCGGGTGCAGGACGGCGTGACCCGGGCCATCGTGGTGCTCGACTCCACCAACCGGATGGTCCGGCTGTTCGCAGCCGGCCCCGAGACCGGCGGGGTCGTCTACACGAAGCAGGCGCCGATGGGCAACGTCTCCTTCCCGACCGGGAAGGGCGACCCGTTCATCAAGCTCGCCAGCGACAAGAACATCAACAACCCGACCTCGACCAAGCAGTCGGTGAACGCGACGAGCGGGCTGGTGATCCTGGCGTCGGACCAGGTGACGGCGCGGTACGTGCACAACACCATGTCCCTGGGCACCCCGCCACCGCCGGTCGCGCCGGTCGCGGCCTTCTCGGGGACGCCGCTGTCGGGGACCGCGCCGTTGAACGTGGGCTTCACCGACCAGTCCAGCGGCAGTCCGACCTCCTGGTCCTGGGACTTCGGGGACGGGGGCACCGCGACGACGGCGAACCCGTCGCACACCTACTCCACGGCAGGCACGTACGACGTCTCGCTGACCGCGACCAACGCGGGCGGCAGCAACACGGTGGTGAAGACCGGGTACGTGACGGTCGGCGACCCGCCACCGCCGGTCGCGCCGGTCGCGGCCTTCTCGGGGACGCCGCTGTCGGGGACCGCGCCGTTGAACGTGGGCTTCACCGACCAGTCCAGCGGCAGTCCGACCTCCTGGTCCTGGGACTTCGGGGACGGGGGCACCGCGACGACGGCGAACCCGTCGCACACCTACTCCACGGCAGGCACGTACGACGTCTCGCTGACCGCGACCAACACGAGCGGCAGCAACACCGTGGTGAAGACCGGGTACGTGACGGTCGGCGACCAGCCACCGCCTGCGACTGACTACCGCTCGACGGTGGTGGCCGACAACCCGGTCGGCTACTGGCGGCTGGGCGACCCGGGGACCAGTGTGGCCGCCGAGCTCGGACCCAGCGGCTCGACCGTCGGGGGCGTCTCCTCGGCACCCGGGGCGATCGTGAACGACCCGGACACGGCACGAGCGTTCGACGGGTCCACCGGCTACCTCTCGGTCCCGAGCGCGGCCTCGCTGAACCCGACCGGGGACCTGAGCGTCGAGGCATGGGTCAACCCGCGGGTGGTCCACAGCGGGGTGGCCGTCCAGAAGGGCGGCGCCAGCGGCTACTCGGTCTGGCAGTACCGGCTGGGCATGACCTCCGGCGGCCAGTGGCGCGGGACGGTGTTCGTCGGGAGCACGGCGTACGCGGTGACCGCACCCGGCACGGGCGCCCTCGGGGCCTGGACCCACCTGGTGCTCACCCGGAGCGCCGGAACGCTGTCGCTCTACGTCAACGGCAGCCTGGCCGCCACCGCGACGAGCTCGGGCGCCCTCAACACGACGACCTCGATCCTGGGGATCGGCCGGAGCGGGGCGAGCGCCACGAGCTACTTCGACGGGTCGATAGACGAGGTCGCCGTCTACGGCCACGCCCTGTCCGCGGCAGCGGTCGCGGCACACAAGAACGGGGGACGCCCCTGACAGAAGATCGGGAGCCGAGGGCGTCTCGCCCTCCGTGGACTCGCTCCCCGACCGTGCAGCAGGTCAGCCGGTAGGGAGCGGTGGTGCCCGGACTGCCGCCGGTGCGGCAGCCTCCCACAGGCGATGGTTCTAGACAGTCGTCGGTGGGAGCAGGGTGGCAGGCAGCGTACGCCGGACTCGCGTCCCCCCAGCGCGACTCGCAGGCGGCGCTGCCGAGCCACGTCCGGGGGTGGTGTGCCGGCGGATATGCCCGGTCACGAGACTGTCACCCGATCCTCAGTCACCTCTCAGGTGCCGGGGACACGGCCCGCTCTAGCGTGATCTTCAACGGTCCACCATCAGCGAGGGAGTGTCATGACCCACAGCGACGCAGCCGACAGCCCGACCCACGCCGGCGCCGACGTCACCCGCCGGGTGGTGCTGCGGGGCGCGGCGGTCGGCGGGCTGGCCCTCCCGCTGCTGGCCGGGTGCGGGGGCGGTCAGGCCTCCGGCAGCTCGCCCGACCCGGCCTCCTCCGGAGCGGGAGCCTCGGGGGGTTCGGGCGGCGGTTCGACGGTCACCACGGCCGACGTACCCGTCGGCGGTGGCACCGTCCTCCAGGACCAGCAGGTGGTGGTCACCCAGCCGGCCCAGGGCGACTTCAAGGCGTTCAGCGCGATCTGCACCCACCAGGGCTGCACGGTGACCGGCGTGCAGAGCGGCGAGATCGTCTGCCCCTGCCACGGCAGCCACTTCTCGATCAAGGACGGGTCCCCGGTCTCCGGCCCGGCGAAGACGCCGCTCGGCGCCAAGAAGGTGACCGTCGAGGGGGACCAGATCACCGTCGCCTGAGCGGTCGCCTGCTCCTTCGTCAGGGGCCTGCCAGGCGTCAGGAGCGTCGGCGTGCCCCCGTAGGGTTGGGGTGTGGCCGACCCGTCGACGTACCGTCCCTCCCCGGGGTCGATCCCTACCTCGCCCGGCGTCTACCGGTTCCGTGACGAGCACCGCCGGGTGGTCTACGTCGGCAAGGCGAAGAACCTCCGGTCCCGGCTCACGTCCTACTTCCAGGACATCGTCAACCTGCATCCCCGCACGGCGACCATGGTGACGAGCGCGGCGAGCGTCGAGTGGACCGTGGTGAACACCGAGGTCGAGGCACTCCAGCTCGAGTACTCCTGGATCAAGGAGTACGACCCGCGGTTCAACGTGAAGTACCGCGACGACAAGTCCTACCCGTGGCTCGCGGTCACCCTCAACGAGGAGTACCCCCGGGTGATGGTCGGCCGTGGCGCCAAGAAGCGCGGCGTGCGCTACTTCGGCCCCTACTCCCACGCCTGGGCGATCCGGGAGACCGTCGACCTGCTGCTGCGGGTGTTCCCGATGCGGTCGTGCACCAACGGGGTGTTCAAGCGGTCCGCCCAGATCGGCCGGCCCTGCCTGCTGGGTTACATCGGCAAGTGCTCGGCCCCGTGCGTGGGCCGAGTGACGACCGAGGAGCACCGGGCCATCGTGGACGACTTCTGCGACTTCATGGCCGGGCAGACCACCGGGTTCGTGAAGCGGCTCGAGAAGGAGATGTACGCCGCCTCGGCCGCCCAGGACTACGAGCGGGCGGCGCGCCTGCGCGACGACATCGGCGCCCTCAACCGGGCCATGGAGAAGCAGCAGGTGGTGCTCGGCGACGGCACCGACGCCGACGTCGTGGCCCTGTCCGAGGACCCGCTCGAGGTTGCCGTGCAGATCTTCTACGTCCGCGGCGGCAGGATCCGCGGTCAGCGCGGCTGGGTGGCCGACAAGGTCGACGACGCCGACACCGGCGGTCTCGTCGAGCGCTTCCTCCTGCAGCTGTACGACGGAGAGCTCGGCGACACGATCCCGCGCGAGGTGCTCGTCCCGGCGCTGCCGGACGACACCCCCGCCCTGGAGCAGTGGCTCAGCGACCTGCGGGGGGCCCGGGTCTCGATCAAGGTGCCGCAGCGCGGCGACAAGAAGGCGCTGCAGGAGACGGTCGGCCGCAACGCGCTGCAGGCCCTGGGGCTGCACAAGACCAAGCGGGCCAGCGACCTGACGACGCGCAACCGGGCGCTGGAGGAGATCCAGCTCGCCCTCGACCTGCCGACCGCTCCGCTGCGGGTGGAGTGCTACGACATCTCCAACCTGCAGGGCACCGAGGTGGTCGCCTCGATGGTGGTGTTCGAGGACGGCCTGGCCCGCAAGAGCGAGTACCGCCGCTTCGTCATCAAGGGCGTCGAGGGGCAGAACGACGTCGCGTCCATGCACGAGGTGATCACCCGCCGGTTCAAGCGGCTGCTCGACGAGCGGGCCGAGTCGGGGGAGTTCTCCGACGGCCCGGACGACGGGGACGAGGGTTCCGGGCCGATGCTGATCGACCCGGAGACCGGCCGCCCGAAGAAGTTCGCCTACACGCCCGGCCTGGTCGTCGTCGACGGCGGACCGCCGCAGGTCGCGGCCGCGCAGCGGGCTCTGGACGAGCTCGGCATCGACGACATCCCGGTGTGCGGCCTGGCCAAGCGCCTGGAGGAGGTCTGGCTGCCCAGCCAGGAGGACCCGGTGATCCTGCCGCGCACCAGCGAGGGGCTCTACCTCCTGCAGCGGATCCGGGACGAGGCACACCGCTTCGCGATCACCCACCACCGCTCGCGGCGCTCGAAGAGCATGGTCGAGAGCCTGCTCGACGACGTGCCCGGCCTGGGGGAGGTGCGCCGCAAGAGCCTGCTCAAGAGGTTCGGCTCGCTGAAGAAGCTGCGGGCTGCCACAGTGGACGAGATCGCCGAGGTGCCGGGCATCGGGTCCCGGACGGCCGAGGCGATCGTTGCTGCGCTCGGCGAGAGCCGCGGCCGCGCGACGGTGAGCGTGAACACCGCGACCGGAGAGATCGAGGAGTCGTGATGACGGACGTGAAGGAGCGGCCCGGCGAGCAGCCGGCCGGGGCCGAGGAGCCGGACCACCGGGGCGAGGTGGTCGTCGTCACCGGGATGACCGGTGCCGGTCGCAGCACCGCCGCCAAGGAGCTGGAGGACCTCGGCTTCTTCGTGGTCGACAACCTGCCGCCGCAGCTCGTGGCGGACGTGGTCCGCCTGGTCGACGAGACGCGCGGCCCCCGCCAGCCGATCGCGGTCGTGGTCGACGTACGCTCCGGGTCCTTCTTCGCCGGGCTGCAGGAGGTCATCGCCCGCGGCTCGACCGGACGCCGCACCACGCTGCTGTTCCTGGAGGCCAGCGACGAGGTGCTGGTGCGCCGCCAGGAGGCCGCGCGCCGCCCGCACCCGCTGCAGGAGGGCGGCCGGCTCCTCGACGGCCTGCGCCGCGAGCGCACCGCCCTGGACGACCTGCGGGCCAACGCGGACCTGGTCATCGACACGACCGGCCTCAACGTCCACCAGCTCACCGACAAGGTGGCCCGTGCCTTCGGCACCGACCAGACCACGTCGCTCAAGGCCACGATCATCAGCTTCGGCTTCAAGTACGGCATCCCGGTCGACGCGGACCTGGTCGCCGACATGCGCTTCCTGCCCAACCCGCACTGGGTCCCGGAGCTGCGGCCGCTGTCCGGGCGCGACGAGTCGGTCGCGAGGTACGTCACCGGACGGCCCGAGGCACAGGAGTTCCTCGACCAGTACGTCGCTCTGCTGCAGACCGTCGCGCGGGGCTACCTCCGCGAGGGCAAGCGGTTCATGACGGTCGCGATCGGCTGCACGGGGGGCAAGCACCGCAGCGTCGCGATGACCGAGGAGATCGCCGCCCGGCTGGCCCGGGCCGGCATCGACACGCGCCCGATGCACCGCGACCTGGGGCGGGAGTGACGGTCCCGCGCACCGGGCCCGGCGGTGCGCTCGACCTGCGGGTGGTGGCGCTCGGCGGCGGGCACGGCCTCTCCGCGTCCCTGGCCGCCCTGCGCCACGTGGTGAGCGACCTCACGGCCGTGGTCACCGTCGCCGACAACGGCGGGTCCTCGGGCCGGCTGCGCCGCGAGTTCGGGGTGCTCCCGCCCGGCGACCTGCGGCAGGCCCTGGCCGCTCTCTGCGGCGACGACGACTGGGGGCGCACCTGGGCCCGGGTGCTGCAGCACCGGTTCGCGAGCGACGGCGAGATGGACAACCACGCCGTGGGCAACCTGCTCATCGTCACGCTCTGGCAGCTCCTCGGCGACTCCGTCGGTGCCCTCGACCTGGTCGGCCGGCTGCTGGGCGCGCAGGGCCGGGTGCTCCCGATGGCGGTGACCCCGCTGGACATCACCGCCGACGTCCGAGGGGTCGACCCGGCCGACCGGGACGCGCTGACCACGGTGCGCGGACAGGTCGAGGTCGCCTCCACGGACGGCCAGGTGACCGCCGTACGCCTCGACCCGGCCGACCCGCCCGCGTGCCCGGAGGCCCTCGAGGCCGTGACCGGCGCCGACTGGGTGGTCCTCGGACCGGGCTCGTGGTTCACCAGCGTGATCCCGCACCTGCTCGTGCCCGAGCTGCGGCACGCCCTGGTCACGTCCTCGGCCCGCAAGGTGGTCACCCTCAACCTCGAGCCGCAGGCGGGGGAGACCGACGGCTTCGCACCCGAGACGCACCTGGAGGTGCTGGCCGAGCACGCCCCCGACCTCAAGCTCGACGTGGTGCTCGCCGACCGCGGCTCGGTCGTGGACCACCAGCAGCTCGAGTCCGTGGCGAGGTCGCTGGGGGCCGACCTGGTGGTCGCCGATCTCGCGGTCGGGGACGGGACCCCCCGGCACGACCCGGCCAAGCTCGCCGACGCCTATGCGGGTTTTCTCACACGGCAGTGAGGTGGGGGCATAGGGTGGCCGCGGTTCGTGGCCTTCCGGGTCGGCGCGTGCCGCAGCGGCAGCACAGGACCGGCAGCACAGGACCGGGATTCCGGACTTCGGGGAAGGTAGAAGACGTGGCAGGATCGGGCGCATGGCGATGACGGCACAGGTGAAGGCAGAACTGGCCAGTACGCAGGTCACCAAGGCCTGTTGCCGCAAGTCCGAGGTCTCCTCGATGCTGCGCTTCGCGGGCGGTCTGCACATCGTCAGCGGACGGATCGTCGTCGAGGCGGAGCTGGACACCGGCGCCGCCGCACGGCGGCTCCGACGTGACATCGCCGAGATCTACGGGCATCCCTCCGACGTCGTGATGGTCTCCGGCAACGGCATCCGCAAGGGCAGCCGCTACGTGGTCCGCGTCGTCCGCGACGGTGAGGCGCTGGCCCGCCAGACCGGGCTGCTCGACGGCCGCGGACGTCCGGTCCGCGGACTCCCTCCGCAGGTCGTCTCCGGTGCCGGCTGCGACGCCGTCGCTGCTTGGCGTGGCGCCTTCCTTGCCCACGGCTCGCTCACCGAGCCGGGCCGGTCCTCCGCGCTCGAGGTGACCTGCCCCGGCCCCGAGGCCGCACTCGCGCTGGTCGGCGCGGCCCGTCGTCTCGGCATCCAGGCCAAGGCCCGCGAGGTCCGCGGCGTCGACCGGGTGGTGATCCGCGACGGGGACGCCATCGGTGCGCTGCTGACCCGCCTCGGTGCCCACGAGTCGCTGATGGCGTGGGAGGAGCGGCGGATGCGCCGGGAGGTCCGGGCCACCGCCAACCGGCTCGCGAACTTCGACGACGCCAACCTGCGCCGGTCCGCCCGCGCGGCGGTCGCCGCCGGTGCCCGTGTCGAGCGTGCCCTGGAGATCCTCGCCGAGGACGTGCCGGACCACCTGAAGATGGCCGGCGACCTGCGGCTCGAGCACAAGCAGGCCTCGCTCGAGGAGCTCGGGCAGCTGCACGTCCCGCCGCTGACCAAGGACGCCATCGCCGGCCGGATCCGCCGACTGCTCGCGATGGCGGACAAGAAGGCGCAGGACCTCGGCATCCCCGACACCGAGTCCAGCCTCACCCCCGACATGCTCGCCGACCAGGCCTGACGCGGTTACTCGCACGTACCTCGGACGGACCGTACGGCGCAGCCCGGAGCAGGCGGTAGGGTCGCCGTGACGTCGTTCACGAGGCGTCACGACCTTGACTGCTAACGAGGAGAATCGTCCTGTGACCGTTCGCGTGGGTATCAATGGATTCGGCCGGATCGGCCGCAACTTCTTCCGTGCCGTGCAGGCCTCCGGCGCCGACATCGAGATCGTCGCCGCCAACGACCTGGGTGACCTCAAGACGATGGCGCACCTGCTGAAGTACGACTCGATCCTCGGCCGGTACCCCGACCAGGTGTCCGTCGTCGACGGCGGCATCCAGGTCGGTGACCGGACCCTGAAGATCCTCGCCGAGAAGGACCCGGCCCAGCTGCCGTGGAAGGACCTCGGCGTCGACGTCGTCGTGGAGTCCACCGGGTTCTTCACCGACGGCACCGCCGCCAAGGCGCACGTCGACGCAGGCGCCAAGAAGGTGATCATCTCCGCCCCGGCCAAGAACGAGGACTTCACCGTCGTGATGGGGGTGAACCACACCGACTACGACCCCGAGAAGCACACGATCATCTCCAACGCCTCCTGCACGACCAACTGCCTCGCACCGATGGCGAAGGCCCTCAACGACGAGATCGGCATCGTCAAGGGCCTGATGACCACGATCCACGCGTACACCCAGGACCAGAACCTGCAGGACGCGCCGCACAAGGACCTGCGCCGGGCGCGCGCCGCGGCGCTGAACATGGTGCCGACCTCGACCGGTGCGGCGAAGGCCATCGGGCTGGTGCTCCCGGAGCTCAAGGGCAAGCTGGACGGGTTCGCGATGCGGGTGCCGCTGCCCACCGGCTCGGCGACCGACCTCACCTTCGAGGCCGGGCGCGAGACCAGCGTCGAGGAGGTCAACGCCGCGGTGAAGGCCGCCGCCGAGGGTGCCATGAAGGGCTTCCTGACCTACACCGAGGACCCGATCGTCTCCAGCGACATCGTCACCGACCCGGCCTCCTGCATCTTCGACGCCGGCATGACCAAGGTCATCGGCAACCAGGTCAAGGTGATCGGCTGGTACGACAACGAGTGGGGCTACTCCAACCGCCTCGCCGACCTGATCACGTTCGTCGGCGAGAGCCTCTGACCGTCCCACCCCGATTCGTCTGCGGTCGCGCAGCGGGCGTTCCCCGCACGACCGCAGACGAATCCGCCTGTTGGAGGAACACATGAACCACGTCGACGACCTCGGTGACCTCCGGGGCAGGCGCGTCCTGGTCCGCTCGGACCTCAACGTCCCGCTCGAGGACGGCCGGATCACCGACGACGGACGGATCCGGGCCAGCGTCCCGACGATCCAGCGGCTCGCCGACGCCGGCGCGCGGGTCGTCGTCACCGCACACCTGGGCCGCCCGAAGGGTGCCCCGGACCCGCAGTACTCCCTGCGGCCGGTCGCGGCGCGGCTCGGGGAGCTGCTCGGCGCCGACGTGGCGTTCGCCGAGGACACCGTCGGGGACTCCGCGCGGGCCGTCGTCGACGGGCTCCGGGACGGGCAGGTGGCCGTCTTGGAGAACGTCCGCTTCAACGAGGGCGAGACCAGCAAGGACGACGCCGTCCGCGGCGCGTTCGCCGACCAGCTCGCCGCCCTCGCCGACGTGTTCGTCAGCGACGGCTTCGGCGTGGTGCACCGCAAGCAGGCGTCGGTGTACGACGTCGCGCAGCGGCTGCCGCACGCCATGGGCGGCCTGGTCGCCGCGGAGATCGACGTGCTGCGCCGGCTCACCCAGGACCCCGAGCGGCCGTACGTCGTCGTGCTCGGCGGCTCGAAGGTCTCCGACAAGCTCGGCGTGATCGACAACCTGCTCGGCAAGGCCGACAAGCTGCTGATCGGCGGCGGCATGGTGTTCACCTTCCTCAAGGCGCAGGGCCACGAGGTCGGCAAGAGCCTGCTCGAGGAGGACCAGCTCGACACCTGCCGCGCCTACCTGCGGCGGGCCGGGGAGTCCGGCGTGCAGATCCTGCTGCCCACCGACATCGTCGTGGCCCCCGAGTTCAAGGCCGACGCCCCACCCACGGTCGTGCCCGCCGACCAGATCCCGACCGACCAGCTCGGGCTCGACATCGGCCCCGAGTCCGGCCGCGCGTTCGCCGACGCCCTGTCCGACGCGAGGACGGTGTTCTGGAACGGCCCGATGGGCGTGTTCGAGTTCGAGGCGTTCTCCGGCGGCACCCGGGCCGTGGCCGAGGCGCTGACCAAGGTCGACGGGCTCACTGTCGTGGGCGGTGGCGACTCGGCCGCCGCGGTGCGCCAGCTCGGCTTCGACGAGGCCGCCTTCGGACACATCTCCACCGGCGGCGGCGCGAGCCTGGAGTACCTCGAGGGCAAGGACCTCCCCGGGGTCGACGTACTCTCCGACTGACCGGCCGCACCACCCACCACTCCGAGCGACTAGGCGTCCCACACATGGCGAAGCACAACCGCGTCCCGCTGATGGCGGGCAACTGGAAGATGAACCTCAACCACCAGGAGGCGGTGGTCCTGGTCCAGAAGCTCGCCTGGACCCTGTCGGACAAGAAGCACGACTACCGCAAGGTCGAGGTGGTCGTCGTACCCCCGTTCACCGACCTGCGGAGCGTCCAGACCCTGGTGGACGGCGACCGGCTGGAGATCCGCTACGGCGCCCAGGACGTGTCCACGCACGACAACGGTGCGTACACCGGTGACATCTCGGCCGCGATGCTCGCCAAGCTCGGCTGCTCCTACGTCGTGGTCGGGCACTCCGAGCGTCGCGAGCACCACGCCGAGTCCGACGAGACCGTGAATGCCAAGGCGAAGAAGGCCCTCGGGGCGGAGATGACCCCGATCGTGTGCGTCGGCGAGGGTCTCGACGTGCGCAAGGAGGGCCGCCAGGTCGAGCACACCCTCGCCCAGGTCGACGGCTCGCTGGCCGGGCTGAGCGCCGAGCAGGTCGCCGGGCTGGTCATCGCCTACGAGCCGGTGTGGGCGATCGGCACCGGCGAGGTGGCCACCCCCGACGACGCGCAGGAGGTGTGTGCGGCGATCCGCGCCCGCGTCGCCGAGGCCTGGTCGGAGGAGACCGCCGCCGCCGTACGCATCCTGTACGGCGGGTCGGTCAAGGCCGCGAACGTCGCCGGGATCATGGAGAAGACCGACGTGGACGGCTGCCTGGTCGGCGGGGCGAGCCTGCAGGCCGACGAGTTCGGCGGCATCTGCCGGTTTTACGACATGCCTGTCATCTGACCCTCAACTCGTGAGTTAGGCTTTCCCACCGTGGTTATCACCTTCACCGTGCTGCTCATCGCGACCAGCCTGCTGCTCATCCTGCTCGTCCTGCTGCACAAGGGCAGGGGCGGCGGGCTCTCCGACATGTTCGGGGGCGGGGTGTCCAGCGGTCTCGGTGGCTCCTCGGTGGCCGAGCGCAACCTCGACCGCATCACGATCGGTGCAGGCGTGATCTGGTTCGCGTGCATCATCGCCCTCGGTCTGCTGCTCAAGGCCGGCAACTAGACCGACCGTCTCACTCGTAGTTCGTCCTGACAGGAGCTCGAAGCGTGGCACAAGGTGGAGGGAACGCGATCCGGGGTAGCCGGGTCGGCGCCGGACCCATGGGCGAGGCCGAGCGGGGCGAAGCCGCCCCGCGGCAGCGCGTGGTCTACTTCTGTGCGCACGAGCACGAGTCGGTGATCACCTTCGCCGTCGAGGCGACGGTCCCGGACTCGTGGGACTGCCCGCGCTGCGGGCTGCCGGCCAGCCTGGACTCGGACAACCCGCCGCCGCCGCCGAAGATCGAGCCGTACAAGACGCACCTGGCCTACGTGAAGGAGCGCCGCTCCGACAAGGAGGCCGAGGACATCCTCGACGAGGCGATCAAGACCCTGCGCGCCCGCCGCAAGCGCGGCGAGATCATCTTCTGACCCTCCCGTTCAGACGCCAGTTGTTCCCCGGCGAAGCGTCAGTTCTTTCCCAGGCAGGGAAGGAACTGACGCCTCACAGGGGACTTTCTGGCTTCTCGACGGGAAGCAACTGACCTTTCAACGGGGGAGCCCTGCTCTCTCAACGGGGAGCGCAGCTCTCTCAACGGGGGAGGTGGGAGGCCGAGCCCTCGTCGAGGAACCACACGGTGTGGTCCTGGCCGTGCACGCCGACCGCGGGGATGTCGTGGACGTCCGCGGCGTCGGCACCCGTGGCCAGGGCCTTGGCCACTGCTTCGGCCTTGCCCTCGCCGGCCACCACGAACCACACCTCCTCGGCCCGGTTCAGCGCGCCGAAGGTCAGGCTGACCCGCTCCGGCGGCGGCTTGGGCGAGTCGGTGACCGGTACGGCGATGGTGTCGTCGACGTCGAGCTGCTTCGAGCCGGGGAACAGCGAGGCCACGTGGCCGTCCGGCCCCACGCCCAGCATCACCACGTCGAACCGGCCGGTGCCGCGGGAGCGCAGCTCGTCGCCGTACGCCTCGGCCGCCTCGGCCACCGACTCGTGAGCACCGTCGGAGGCCGGCATCTCGTGCACCCGCCGGGGGCTGACGTCGACGTGGGAGAGCAGCGCGTCCCAGGCCTGCTTGGCGTTGCGCTCGGGGTCGTCCGCCGGCACGTAGCGCTCGTCGCCCCACCAGACGTCGACGTTGGCCCAGTCGACGTCGTCGTGGCCCTCGGTCGCGGTGACGACCGCCTCGTGGATCTTCACCGCGATGCTGCCCCCGGTCAGCGCGATGCTGGGAGTCCGGCCGGCGGCCTGCACCGCTGCGAGCCGGGCCACCAGCCGTCCGGCGACCGCGGCGGCGAGCGCCTCGGGTGAGGGGTGGGTGAGGATCTCCGGCTCGGGCATGTCAGGCCTTCTTCCGTCTCGGTGCTGCGCGGGTCCCGGTCCTCGCCATCCGCTTCACGGTCGCGGCGTACACGTCGTCGGGGTCGAGCCGCCGCAGCTCCTCGGAGAGCAGCTCGTCGAGGTCCCGGCGCTTGAGGGCCACCGGGCGGTCGGGCTGGTTGGGGGAGGAGAGTGTCGCGAGCCGGCCGTCGTAGCGGCTGATGGTGACGTCGCCCTGCTTGGTGGACAGCACCACCTCGGTGATGCCGGGGCCCTGGGAGTTCTTCCGGGTGACGTCGCACTTGAGCCGGTCACCGAGCCACGCCGTGAGCAGGTCGGCGCTGGGGCTGACCCGCTCGCCGGTCACGGAGGCCGAGAGCACCTTGCCGGGATGCTGGTCGAGCGCGGCGGCGAGCAGCGCGCGCCAGCCGGTGATCCGGGTCCACGCCAGGTCGGTGTTGCCGGGCGAGTAGGTCGAGCACTGGGTCAGCATCGCCCGGGCCTTGCTGGAGGGGACCGAGGCCGCGTCGGTGATCCGGCGGGTGCCGAGCCGGCCGAGCGGGTCCGCGGCCGGGTCGTCCGGTGCGCCGGCGGGCCACCAGACGACGACGGGGGAGTCGGGCAGCAGCAGGGGCAGCACGACCGACTGCGGGTGCTGGGTAACCTCGCCGGAGAGCCGGATGAGCGCCCGCTCACCGGAGAGCCCCGAGCCGATGCCGACCTGCGCGTCCACCCGGGAGGCGCCGCGCTTGTCACCCATCACCACGCCGAGGATGCGGGCGGGGTGCTCGCGGGAGGCGGACCGGGCGACGGTCATCGCCTCACCGGCCTCGTCCTCGTCGGTGACGATCACCAGGGTCATGATCATGCCCATCGCCGGGCTGCCGGAGCGGCGCCGGGCCCGGACGAACTCCGCGGCGATCTCGCTGGAGTTGGTGTCGATGAGCTCGATCATGGCCGCCTCCAGGTCCGTCCGTCACGGGCCAGCATCTTGTCCGCGGAGGCCGGGCCCCAGGTGCCGGCCTCGTAGGTGTCCGGCTTCCCGTGCTTCGCCCAGTACTCCACGATCGGGTCGAGGATCTTCCAGGACAGCTCGACCTCCTCGTGCTGCGGGAACAGCGGCGGGTCGCCGAGCAGCACGTCGAGGATCAGCCGTTCGTAGGCCTCGGGGGACGACTCGGTGAACGAGCCGCCGTACGCGAAGTCCATGTTCACATCCCGGATCTCCATGGAGCTGCCCGGGACCTTGGAGCCGAACCGCATGGTGATGCCCTCGTCGGGCTGCACCCGGATCACCAGCGCGTTCTGGGTGAGCTCCTCGGTGGAGGTGTCGGTGAACGGCAGGTGCGGCGCGCGCTTGAACACCACCGCCACCTCGGTGACCCGGCGACCGAGCCGCTTGCCGTGCCGGAGGTAGAACGGCACCCCGGCCCAGCGCCGGGTCTCGATCTCGAGCTTGATGGCCGCGAACGTCTCGGTCGTCGTGTCGCTGGGGATGTCCTGCTCCTGCTTGTAGCCGAGCACCTTCTGACCGCCGGCCCAGCCCTCGGTGTACTGGCCGCGCGCGGTGCTCAGGTCCAGCCGGCGGGGGAGTACGACGGACGACAGCACCTTCTGCTTCTCCAGCCGCAGGCTGCGCGCGTCGAACGAGGGCGGCTCCTCCATCGCGATGAGGGCCATCAGCTGCATCAGGTGGTTCTGGATCACGTCGCGGGCGGCACCGATGCCGTCGTAGTAGCCGGCCCGGCCGCCGATGCCGATGTCCTCGGCCATCGTGATCTGCACGTGGTCGACGTAGTTGGCGTTCCAGATCGGCTCGAACATCGCGTTGGCGAACCGCATCGCCAGGATGTTCTGCACGGTCTCCTTGCCGAGGTAGTGGTCGATGCGGAACACCGACTCGGTCGGGAAGACCTCGGAGATGACCTCGTTGAGCTGCCGGGCGCTCTCGAGGTCGGAGCCGAACGGCTTCTCCACCACGACCCGGCGCCAGCTGTCCAGGGTCTGCTCGGCGAGCCCGTGCTCCTTGAGCTGGCCGATCACGTCGGGGAAGAACTTGGGCGGGATCGAGAGGTAGAACGCGTGGTTGCCGCCGGTGCCGCGAACCCGGTCCAGGTCCAGGATGGTCTGGCGGAGGTTGTCGAAGGCGGTGTCGTCGCTGAAGTCGCCGGGCACGAAGCGGAAGCCCTCGGCGAGCTGCTGCCAGACCTCCTCACGGAACTCGGTGCGGGCGTGCTCCTTGACCGAGTCGTGCACGATCTGCGCGAAGTCCTGGTCGGCCCAGTCGCGGCGGGCGAACCCGACCAGCGAGAAGCCCGGGGGCAGCAGACCGCGGCTGGCCAGGTCGTAGATCGCCGGCATCACCTTCTTGCGGGAGAGGTCGCCGGTGACCCCGAAGATCACCATGCCGCAGGGCCCGGCGATGCGCGGCAGCCGCCGGTCCTGCGGGTCCCGCAGCGGGTTGACGATCGTGCCGTCGGTGACCCGCTCGACAGGGCTCACGTCAGGGCCCTGCGGACCGCGTCGACACCGGCCGTGAGGTCGGTCAGGTGCAGCCGGAGCACCGGGCGCCCATGCTCGGCGAGGACGCTGGCGTCCCCGGCGGCCTGGGCCGCGATGAGGCGGCCGAAGGTGTAGTCCTTGCCGGGCACGCCGAGGTCCTCGGTCGGCTCGGCGGTGATCTGCAGGTAGCCGCCCTCGGCCGGGCCGCCCTTGTGGAACTGGCCCGTCGAGTGCAGGAACCGCGGTCCCCAGCCGAACGTGACCGGCCGACGCACCCGGTGCGCGAGCCCGTTGCGGACGTCGGCGAGGCCCGCCTGCGAGATCCGGTCGAGGTAGGCCATCACGGCGAGGTAGCCGGTCTGGCTGTCGACCTGGGCCAGCAGCGCCGCCACCGCGTCCCGCAGTGTCGCGGCGTCCCCGAGCCAGTCGCCACCGAGGGCGCGGATCTCGACCGGCCCGTCGGTGAGGTCGGGAGCTGTGCTCTGCGGGCTGCCCTCCAGCATGGAACGCGCCGCCTTCTTGGCGCTCTCCACGTCGGGCTGGTCGAAGGGGTTGATCCCCAGGAGCCGGCCGGCGGTGGCGGTGGCGACCTCCCACAGCAGCATCTGCGCGCCGAGCGGACCGGTCACCGTGATGTCGGAGCCGGACGCCGCCTCGGTGTCCACATGCGGCCCGTCCTCGGTGTCGGCGGCGAGCCGGGTGACCGTCACGTCGTGCGGCGGGAGCGCCACCTCGGGCGCGGAGTCGTCGGGTACGACGACCGGCAGCAGCCCCGTGCCCTGCTTGCCGGTGCTCTCGGCGATCAGCTGCTCGGCCCAGTCGGCGAACCCGACCAGCCCGGAGCCCTGGTCGACGAGCACCAGCTTGTTGCGCAGCGGCGTGGTGCCGGCGATCGCGGCCCCGAGCCGGAGGCCCGGGTTCGCCTCGTCGTCCGCGGCGAGCAGGTCGGAGACCGCCTCGGCCTCGTCGAGCAGGGCGGCGATGTCCGCGCCGGCCAGGCCGCTGGGCACCAGCCCGAACGCGGTGAGCGCGGAGTAGCGACCGCCCACGTCGGGGTCCGCGTTCACCACGCGGTAGCCGTCCTCTCGGGACTGCTTGTCGAGCGGGCTGCCCGGGTCGGTGACGATCACGATCCGGGTCGCGGGGTCGATGCCGGCATCGGTGAACGCCTGCACGTAGGCGCGCCTCTGCGAGTCGGTCTCGACGGTGGAGCCGGACTTGCTGGACACCACGACGACGGTGCGGGCCAGGCGGTCGGCGAGCGCCGCGCGGACCTGGTCGGGGTTGCTGGAGTCGAGCACGGTCAGCTCGACGCCGTACGTCGCACAGATCACCTCGGGCGCCAGCGAGGAGCCGCCCATGCCGCACAGCACGACGTGGTCGACGCCGGACTCGTTCAGCTCGCTGCGCAGCGCGGACACCTCGCCGACCAGCGGCCGGGAGCTGCGGGGGAGTCGGACCCAGGAGAGCCGCTTCGCGGACTCCTCCTCGGCGTCCGGGCCCCACAGGGTGGGGTCCTGCGCGAAGAGCTTGCCGGCGAACCCGTCCTCGACCAGCGCCGGGACGTGAACGCGGACGGCGTCCGCGGCCGCACCGGTGGCCGTGACCTCCAGGGTCTCGCTCACTTGCCTGCGCCCAGCTGTCCGCGGACGGTCTCCACGAGCTCGTCCCACGACTTCACGAACTTGTCGACGCCCTCGCGCTCGAGGGTCTCGATCACGTCGTCGTAGTCGATGCCGAGCTTGGCCAGGTCGTCCATGACCTGCTGGGCCTCGCCGTACTTCGTGGTGACCTGGTCGCCGCCGTCGATCTCGCCGTGGTCGGCGAACGCCTGCATGGTCTTCTCGGGCATCGTGTTGACGGTGTGGGACACCACGAGGTCGCTGACGTACATCGTGTCGCGGTAGTCCGGGTTCTTCACACCGGTCGAGGCCCACAGCGGCCGCTGCGTGTTGGCGCCGTCGGCCTTGAGGGCCGCGAAGCGCTCGCCGGCGAACTTCTTCTCGTACGCCTGGTAGGCGAGCCGGGCGTTGGCGACCCCGGCCAGGCCCATCAGGTTCCCGGCCTGCGGGTCGGTGGACTCGCCGAGTCGCTTGTCGATCTCGGTGTCCACGCGGGAGACGAAGAACGACGCCACCGAGTGGATCTTGGAGAGGTCGTGGCCGTTGGCCTTGGCCTTCTCGAGGCCCTCGAGGTAGGCGTCCATCACCGCGTCGTAGCGGTCGAGGCCGAAGATCAGCGTGACGTTGACGCTGATGCCCTCGCCGAGCACGTCGGTGATCGCGGGCGCACCCTCGGTGGTGGCGGGGATCTTGATGAACAGGTTCGGCCGGTCGACCTCGGCCCACAGCTCCTTGGCCGCCTTGATCGTGGCCTCGGTGTCGTGCGCGATGGCGGGGGAGACCTCGATGGACACCCGGCCGTCGACCCCGCCGGTGGCCGCGAAGGTGTCGGCGAGGATGTCGCAGGCGTCGCGGACGTCGGTGGTGGTGATGGCGAAGATCGCCTCGTCGGCGTCCTTGCCGGCCTGGGCGAGCTCGCTCACCTGCGCGTCGTACCGCTCGCCGTTGGAGAGCGCGGCGGCGAAGATGGTCGGGTTGGTGGTGACCCCGACCACCGAGCTCGTCTTCACCAGGTCGACGAGGTTCCCGGTCTCGATGCGCTCGCGGGACAGGTCATCCAGCCAGATGGACACTCCCGCGTCCGCCAGAGCCTTGAGTCGATCAGCCATCGGTTCCTCCCGGGGTTCGTTCTTCGGTTTCGGTGGGTGGGTCCTGGGACCCGGTTCAGCCCGGCTTCACTGTGCGGAGTCGGCGATGCTTCCCTCTGCGGCCAACGCGACCGCCTCCGCGGTGATTCCGAACTCGCGGTAGATCGTGGCGAAGTCGGCGGAGGCGCCGAAGTGCTCCAGCGACACGATGCGACCGGTCGAGCCGACCAGCTCGCGCCAGCCCTGGGCCACGCCGGCCTCGACGCTGACCCGGGCCTTGACGATGGGCGGCAGCACGGTGTCCTTGTAGGACTGCTCCTGCTGGTCGAACCACTCGCGGCACGGCATCGAGACCACGCGGGCCGCGATGCCCTTCTCCGCCAGCGCGGTGCGGGCCTGTACGGCGAGCTGCACCTCGGAGCCGGTGCCGATCAGGATGACGTCCGGCGCGCCGCCCTCGGCGTCGAGCAGCACGTAGCCGCCGCGCGCCACCCCGTCGGTGGTGGCGTAGCCGTCGGTGCCGCGCGGGTAGGTCGGGACGTTCTGGCGGGTCAGCACCAGGCCGGCCGGGTTGCCGGTGTTCTCCAGGATCGCCTTCCAGGCCGCGACGGTCTCGTTGGCGTCCGCCGGGCGTACGACGTCCAGGCCCGGGATCGCGCGCAGGGCGGCGAGGTGCTCGACCGGCTGGTGGGTCGGCCCGTCCTCACCGAGACCGATCGAGTCGTGGGTCCACACGTAGGTGACGGGCAGCTGCATCAGCGACGCGAGCCGGACCGCCCCGCGCATGTAGTCGGAGAAGACCAGGAACGTGCCGCCGTACACGCGGGTGCCGCCGTGCAGGGCGATGCCGTTCATCACCGAGCCCATGCCGTGCTCACGGATGCCGAAGTGCAGCACCCGGCCGTACTGGTCGCCGGAGAAGTCCTTGGTGGAACGCTCCTGGGGGATGAAGGAGGGCTGGCCCTTGGGGGTGGTGTTGTTCGACTCGGCGAGGTCGGCCGACCCGCCCCACAGCTCGGGCAGCTCGTCGGCGATCGCGGAGAGCACCTCGCCGGAGGCCTTGCGGGTGGCGAGGCCCTTCTCGTCGGCGTCGAAGGACGGCAGCGCCTTGTCCCAGCCGGCGGGCAGGCTGCGGGTGCGCATCCGGTCGAACAGCTCCTTGCGCTGGCGGTAGCGCTTGGCCCAGGCGTCGAAGGACTCCTGCCACTCCGCCTCGGCCTGCTTGCCGCGCTCCAGGGCGCCGCGGGTGTGCTCGATCACCTCGGGGGCGACCTCGAAGGTCTCTGCCGGGTCGAAGCCGAGGATCTTCTTGGTCGCCGCGACCTCGTCCTCGCCGAGGGCAGAGCCGTGCGCCTTGCCGGTGCCCTGCGCGTTCGGGGCGGGCCAGGCGATCACGGTCTTCAGCGCGATGAAGCTTGGCCGGTCGGTGACCGCGCGGGCCTTCTCCAGCGCGTCCCAGAGCTCCTGGACGTTCTCCTCGTAGTGGGTGCCGCCGTTGGTCCAGTCGATGCGGTGCACGTCCCAGCCGTACGCCGCGTAGCGGGCGGCCACGTCCTCGCTGAACGCTATGTCGGTGTCGCCCTCGATCGAGATCTCGTTGTCGTCGTAGATCAGGGTCAGGTTGCCGAGCTTCTGGTGGCCGGCGAGCGAGGAGGCCTCGGAGCTGACGCCCTCCTCGAGGTCGCCGTCGCTGCAGATCGCGTAGATCTGATGGTCGAAGGGGCTCTCGCCGGGTGCCGCCTCGGGGTCGAACAGCCCCCGCTCGCGACGCGCCGCCATCGCCATGCCGACCGCGTTGCCGACGCCCTGGCCGAGCGGCCCGGTGGTGGTCTCGACGCCGGCGGTGTGGCCGTGCTCGGGGTGCCCCGGGGTCTTGCTGCCCCAGGTGCGCAGCGACTTGAGGTCGTCGAGCTCGAGGCCGAAGCCGGCCAGGTAGAGCTCGGTGTAGAGGGTGATGCTGCTGTGCCCGGCGGAGAGCACGAACCGGTCGCGGCCGACCCAGTCGGGGTTGGCCGGGTTGTGCCGCATCGCCTTCTGGAACAGCGTGTAGGCGACCGGAGCGAGGCTCATCGCGGTGCCCGGATGGCCGTTGCCCACCTTTTGCACCGCGTCCATCGCGAGCACGCGGGCAGTGTCGACCGCGCGCTGGTCCAGGTCAGTCCAATCGAGCTTGCTCACGAGCGAAGGTCCTCTCAGCGACGTACGACGAACAGCAGGGGGTTCTTCGTGGGACAGTGCCACTTCGGAGGCAGGCCAAACCTGGTCCAGGCCCCTCCGCGATGCCGGTCCCGGGACGGGTCGGCGGACAGCCGGAGGAGCGAGGTCGCACCGCACCACGGGGCTGAGCCTACTCACGCCGGGTGAGCAGTCGCACACCGTCCCAGGCTCGCCCCGACACGTCCCGCGGGCATCCGGACCACTAGACTGCTGGTCGCGACGCGGGTCCACCCGCTCGCCCGAACTGCCGTCAGATCGCTCAGCAACCCCCCGAGGTTTCACTTGACCGCCGTCGATCCCCACGTGTCCGTGCAGCCGCGGACCGATGGCCCGACGTCGATGCGGGACGTGGTCGGCGCCTACGTCGGCCTGATGAAGCCGCGGATCATCGAGCTGCTCCTCCTGACCACGGTGCCGGTGATGTTCCTCGCGCAACGGGGCGTGCCCTCGCTCGCGCTGGTCGTCGCCACCGTCCTCGGCGGCACCCTGTCGGCCGGCAGCGCGAACGCGCTCAACTGCGTCTACGACGCGGACATCGACCAGCGGATGCGGCGCACCCGCCGGCGTGCGCTGCCCCGGCACATGGTCAGCACCCGCGCCGCGCTCGTGTTCGGTCTGGCGCTGGGCGTGGTCTCCACGCTGTGGCTCGGCCTGCTGGTCAACTGGCTCTCGGCCGGCCTGGCGCTGGCGGCGAACGTGTTCTACGTCGTCGGCTACACGATGATCCTCAAGCGGCGCACCACCCAGAACATCGTCTGGGGCGGCGCGGCGGGCTGCTTCCCGGCGCTGATCGGCTGGACCGCGGTGACGAACCAGCTGGCCTGGGCGCCGGTCGTGCTGTTCCTGGTGGTGTTCTTCTGGACGCCGCCGCACTTCTGGGCCCTGGCGATCCGCTACCGCGAGGACTACGCCGCCGCCGACGTGCCGATGCTGCCGGTCAAGGCGGGCGCCAAGCAGGTGGCCCGGCAGATCGTCGCGTACTCCTACGTGATGGTCGCGACGTCGATGCTGCTGTGGCCGGTCGCCGGCACCGGCTGGTTCTACCCCGCGGTGGCCGCCGTGCTCGGCGGGGCCTTCCTGGTCGAGTCGCACCTGCTGCTCCGCCGGTCCGCGGACACCGACGACGTGGTGGCGCTGAAGCCGATGCGGCTGTTCCACTGGTCGAACATGTACCTCTCCCTGCTGTTCGTCGCGGTCGCGCTCGACCCGCTGCTCATGCGCTGATGCGACGACTCGCGACGTTGACCCATGGCGACGTCTCGGTGCCGTCCGAGCCCGGCCTCCAGCTGCACCGACTAGCGGTCCGGGGCATCGTGCGTCGTGGTCGCGACCTCCTCCTCGTGCAGACCGACGACGGGGAGCTGAAGCTGCTCGTGCTGGAGCTCCCGGCCGCCGAAGCCGGATGAGCCCGACGCGTGACGAGCTCGAAGCCGCCCGTGAACGGCTGCTGCCCGACGTCGTGGCCTCTGACCTCCGGGTGCTGTTCAGCGGGATCAACCCCGGTCTGGTCTCGGCCCTGACCGGGCACCACTTCGCGCGTCCGGGCAACCGGTTCTGGCCGGCCCTGCACCGCTCCGGCTTCACGCCGCGGCAGCTGCGCCCCGAGGAGCAGGGCGAGCTGCTCGCGCTGGGGCTCGGCATCACCAACGTGGTGCCTCGGGCGACTGCCCGCGCCGACGAGCTCTCCACCGAGGAGGTCCTCGCAGGCGGTGCGGCGCTGCGCGCCAAGGTGCTCACCCTGCGTCCCGCATGGCTGGCGGTCGTCGGCGTGACCGCCTACCGGACCGCTTTCGCGACGCCGCGGGCGCGGGTCGGCAGGCAGGACGAGCGGGTCGGCGACACCCGGGTGTGGGTCCTGCCCAACCCGAGCGGGCTCAACGCGCACTACACGGCGCAGACGCTGGCGGAGGAGTTCGCGCGCCTGCGCACGCACGTCAGACGGTCGTCCGCTCCCGGACACTGACCAGCAGCCAGGTCATCGCCGCCGACAGCAGCGAGGCCCCGAGCAGGTGGAGCGCGACGAGTACGACGGGCAGGTCGGTGAAGTACTGCACGAAGCCCACCACGCCCTGCGCCAGCTCGACGGCCAGGAGCGTCGCCGCGGCCCGCCGGACCACCTGCGGGGCACCGGCGGTGCGGAGCACCAGCACGGAGGCCACGGTCAGCCCGAGCAGCAGGAAGACCACGTCGGTGTGCAGCTGCGTGAGCGCCCGCGGGTCGAGCCCGTTGCGGGGGGCCTTGACGTCGCCGGCGTGCGGGCCGCTGCCGGTCACCACCGTGCCGACGTACAGCACCACCCAGCCGACGACGAGGACGGCCCGGGTCAGCCAGGCGACCCCGACCGGCACGAGCAGCCGGGCTGGACCGTCCCCCTCGCCGAGCCGGCGGATCAGCACCACCGCCACGCCCACCATCGCGAGCGAGACCAGCAGGTGGAACGAGACGATCCAGGGGTTCAGGTCGGTGAGCACGGTGATGCCGCCGATGACCGCCTGGGCGGGCACGCCGAGGGCGAGCAGGAACGCGAGCCGCAGCACGGCCGAGCGTCCGTACCGCCAGGCGATGACGAAGGTCGCGACGGCGACCGCGGCGACGACGAACGTCAGCATCCGGTTTCCGAACTCGATCGCGCTGTGGATGCCCATCGCGTGGTGCGGCACGAACGACTGGTCCGTGCAGCGCGGCCAGGTCGGGCAGCCGAGGCCGGAGCCGGTCAGCCGCACGACGCCGCCGGTGACCACGATCAGGATGTTGACGACCAGGGACGCGACCGCTGCGGGTCGCATCCAGGTGATCGCCCACGACGGCGGCGTCGGGCGGGCGGGAGCCAGCGGCTCGGTCACTTTCACTCCCACGTGAAGGTCCTTGCGGTGAGGGCGGTGCCGACGACGGTCCAGCCGGCCAGGACGAGCAGGGGTACGACGGGGAAGCCGGCGTCGAGGAACGCCGTACGCATGCCGGTGCCGAGCGCGCCCGAGGGCAGCAGCGACAGCACGCCGGCGGCCGGGCCGTAGGAGTCGGCCGGGAACACCACGGCGCCCCCGGCCATCAGCAGCAGGTAGACCAGGTTGGCGGCGGCCAGCGTCGCCTCGGCCCGGAGCGCACCGGCGACGAACAGGCCGAGCGACGCGAACGCGGCGGTGCCGAGCAGCGCGCAGGCCAGGGCACCGAGCAGACCGACCGGTGACAGCGCCGGGGACCAGCCCAGCAGGACGGCGGCACCGCCGATGACGACGAACTGCAGCACCTCGACCACGAGCAGCGCGCCGACCTTGCCGGCGAGCAGCCCGGACCGGGGCAGCGGGGAGGAGCCCAGGCGCTTGAGGACGCCGTAGCGGCGCTCGAAGCCTGTCATGATCGCGAGCGAGGTGAAGCTCGTCGACATCACCGCGAGCGCGAGGATGCCCGGCGTCAGCGTGTCGACCGGGCTGTGCGAGAAGCTCAGGTGGAAGTGCTTCGCGGCGGCGATCCCGCCGACCAGCACGATCAGCGGGATCACCACGGCGAGCAGCAGCTGCTCGCCGTTGCGCAGCAGCAGCCGGGTCTCCATCCGGGCCTGGGCAAGCACCATCCGCGGCAGGGAGGCCGCGCCGGGCTGCGGGGTGAACGTGCCGGTGCTCATACGGCCAGCTCCCGACCGGTGATCTGCAGGAAGACGTCCTCGAGGGTGCGCTGGCCCAGCGACATGGACTCGGGCAGCACACCGTTCTCCTCGCACCAGGCGGACACCTTCCCCAGCGTGCTGGCGTCGGCGGGACCGGTGATCATCAGGCTGTGCTCGTTGATGGACTGGACGTCGGTGCCCTCGCCGAGGGTCGCCTGCAGGGACGCGGGCGCCTGGGGCGGGAACGGCTCGGTCACGACCAGCCGGATCGTGCTGCTGCCGGTGCCGCGGGTCAGCTCGAACGGGCTGCCGGAGGCGATCAGCCGGCCCCGGTCGATGACGTGCACCTGGTCGGCCAGCCGCTCGGCCTCGTCCATGTAGTGCGTGGTCAGCACGATCGTCACCCCGTCCCCGCGCAGCTCGGTGAGCAGGTCCCAGGTGGTGCGCCGGGCCTGCGGGTCCATGCCGGCCGTCGGCTCGTCGACGAACACCAGCTCCGGGCGGCCGACGACGGCCATCGCCAGGGCGAGCCGCTGCTGCTGGCCCCCGGACAGGCGCCGGTACGGCGTCCGGCCGCACGACTCGAGACCGAGCCGCTCGACGAGCATCGGCACGCTGAGCGGGTGCGCGTGCAGGCTGGCGATGTGCTGGAGCATCTCGACGGCCCGCACGCCGGACCACGCGCCGCCGCTCTGCAGCATCACGCCGATGCGGGGGAGCAGCTCGCGCCGCTGGGCCTGCGGGTCGAGCCCGAGGACCCGGACCCGTCCTGCCTGCGGCCTGCGGTAGCCCTCACAGGTCTCCAGCGTCGTCGTCTTGCCGGCGCCGTTGGGGCCGAGCACGGCGGTGATGGTGCCGCGTGCGACGGTGAGACCGAGGCCGTCCACAGCGACCTTGTCGCCGTACGCCATCCGCAGGTCCTCGACGACCACGGCGAGGTCGCGCTCAGTGCGGGGGACGGTCACACGCCCAGTCTAGGAACCGGCTCGCGGGGACCGCGCCGCGCACCCGGCGGTGGTGACCCGGGTCACCACCGACCGGGCCCACCCGGAGTGGCCTGGTCCGCCGCGCAGGTTAGGGGAGCCTTATTTGAAACACCCCCACCAATAACGACACAATGATGTTGTGGAAATCCACGAGGTAGTCGACGCACCCACCCGTGAGCGGGTGGCCCGGTCGATCCTCGAGCTCGGCCCCAGCACGGCGGCGGTTCTCGCGGAGCGGCTGGACCTCACGCCTGCCGCCGTACGTCGCCACCTCGACCACATGATGGCCGAGGGTGCGATCGAGGCCCGCGAGCCCCGTGTCTACGGCACCCGTGGCCGCGGACGCCCGGCCAAGGTCTTCGCGCTCACCGAAGCCGGCCGCGACCGGTTCGACCAGCAGTACGACGACCTGGCGGTCCAGGCGCTCCGGTACCTCGAGGAGACCGGGGGCGAGGACGCGGTGCTGGAGTTCGCCCGCCGCCGGGTCGCCAACATCGAGACGCACTACGACGAGATCGTCGCCGCCGACCCGGAGCTGGAGCCGTCCCAGGCCCTGGCCCAGGCACTGACCCAGGGTGGCTACGCTGCCTCGGTCCGTCAGGGCCCGGTCGGCGAGCAGCTCTGCCAGCAGCACTGCCCGGTCTCGCATGTCGCCCACCAGTTCCCCCAGCTGTGCGAGGCGGAGACCGAGGTCATCTCCAAGGTCCTCGGCCGGCACGTCCAGCGGCTGGCCACCATCGCCCACGGCGACGGGGTCTGCACCACCTGCATCCCGAGCGCAGCACGCACCACGTCACCGCCACAGGAGAGGTTGACTTCATGACCACGTCCGACCAGCGCACCATCGACCCGCGCACGATCGACCAGCGCAACCCCGAGCTCGAGGGCATCGGCCGCTACGAGTTCGGCTGGTCCGACTCGGACACCGCCGGCGCGGCCGCCAAGCGCGGGCTGAACGAGGAGGTCGTGCGAGACATCTCGGCGAAGAAGAGCGAGCCGCAGTGGATGCTCGACCTGCGGCTGAAGGGCCTCAAGCTCTTCGACCGCAAGCCGATGCCCACGTGGGGCGGCGAGCTCGACACGATCGACTTCGACAACATCAAGTACTTCGTGCGCTCCACCGAGAAGCAGGCGGCCACCTGGGACGACCTGCCCGCGGACATCAAGAACACCTACGACAAGCTCGGCATCCCCGAGGCGGAGAAGCAGCGTCTGGTCTCCGGTGTCGCGGCCCAGTACGAGTCCGAGGTCGTCTACCACAAGATCCGCGAGGACCTCGAGGAGCAGGGCGTCCTGTTCCTGGACACCGACACGGCGCTCCGCGAGCACGAGGACATCTTCAAGGAGTACTTCGGCACCGTCATCCCGGTCGGTGACAACAAGTTCGCCGCGCTGAACACCAGCGTCTGGTCCGGCGGCTCGTTCATCTACGTGCCGAAGGGCGTGCACGTCGACATCCCGCTGCAGGCCTACTTCCGGATCAACACCGAGAACATGGGCCAGTTCGAGCGGACCCTGATCATCGTCGACGAGGACGCCTACGTGCACTACGTCGAGGGCTGCACCGCGCCGATCTACAGCTCGGACTCGCTGCACTCCGCGGTGGTCGAGATCATCGTGAAGAAGGGCGCCCGCTGCCGCTACACGACGATCCAGAACTGGTCGAACAACGTGTACAACCTGGTCACCAAGCGCGCCACCTGCGAGGCCGGCGCGACGATGGAGTGGGTCGACGGCAACATCGGCTCCAAGCTGACCATGAAGTACCCCGCCGTCTACCTGATGGGCGAGCACGCCCGTGGCGAGACGCTCTCGATCGCGTTCGCCGGCGAGGGGCAGCACCAGGACGCCGGCGCCAAGATGGTGCACGCGGCGCCGTACACCTCGAGCTCGATCATCTCCAAGTCGGTCGCTCGGGGCGGCGGTCGTACGTCGTACCGCGGGCTCGTCCAGGTCAACGAGGGCGCCCACCACTCCGCGAGCATCGTGAAGTGCGACGCGCTCCTGGTCGACCAGATCAGCCGGTCGGACACCTACCCCTACGTCGACGTGCGTGAGGACGAGGTGTCGATGGCGCACGAGGCGACCGTCTCGAAGGTCTCCGACGACCAGCTGTTCTACCTGATGAGCCGGGGCATGGAGGAGGACGAGGCGATGGCGATGATCGTGCGCGGCTTCGTCGAGCCGATCGCCAAGGAGCTCCCGATGGAGTACGCCCTCGAGCTCAACCGCCTCATCGAGCTGCAGATGGAAGGGGCCGTGGGCTGACGCGTCGTCCCCGCCCGTCGATTCCCCCGTTCGAAGAAAGCGAAGTAGTGACTGTTACCGAGAGCCCTGCCGTCGCGGGAGCCGTGGAGACCACCACCAAGGTGGCCAGCCATCTGCACCCCGTGGCGTCCTTCGACCTCGACGACCATCCGATGCCGAACGGTCGTGAGGAGGTCTGGCGCTTCACCCCGCTCAAGCGGCTGCGTGGAGTGCTGGACGACCTTGCGAGCGACGACGCGTCCGCGGACTACGACGTGCAGGGCGCCGACGGTCTCGTCCTCGGCACGCTCGCGCCCGGTGAGGCCCCGCGGGGCACCGCCCTGGTGCCCGGCGACCGGGCCGCGGCCGTGGCGTCGAAGAACACCGAGAAGGCACTGCACGTGAAGGTGCCGGCGGACATGGTGGTCGACGAGCCGGTGCACCTCGTGGTGACCGGCGCCGCCGACAAGCGGAGCAACGCGCACTACGTTCTCGAGGTCGGCACCCACGCCAACGTCACGTTCGTGCTCGAGCACCGCGGGTCCGGCATCCACGCCGGCAACCTCGAGGTGATCGTGGGCGACGGCGCCAACGTGTCGGTGATCAGCATCCAGGACTGGGACGACGACGCCGTGCACGTGGCTCAGCACGAGGCCAAGGTCGGTCGCGCCGCGACGTACCGGCACGTGTGCATCTCGTTCGGCGGCGACCTGGTCCGGCTGAACTCCAACGTCCGCTACGACGGCCCCGGCGGCCAGGCCGAGATGCTCGGGCTGTACTTCGCCGACGCCGGCCAGCACCTCGAGCACCGCCTGTTCGTGGACCACAACGCGCCGAAGACGCGCAGCAACGTGGACTACAAGGGCGCGCTGCAGGGCCAGGGCGCGCGGGCCGTGTGGATCGGCGACGTGCTGATCCGCAAGGAGGCCGAGGGGATCGAGACCTACGAGTCCAACCGCAACCTGGTGCTCACCGACGGCTGCCAGGCCGACTCGGTCCCGAACCTCGAGATCGAGACCGGCGAGATCGAGGGCGCGGGTCACGCGTCCACGACCGGCCGGTTCGACGACCAGCAGCTGTTCTACCTGCAGTCGCGCGGCATCCCGGAGGAGGAGGCGCGTCGCCTGGTCGTGCACGGCTTCTTCGCCGACATCATCCGCAAGATCGGTGTCCCGCAGATCGAGGAGAAGCTCCTCGCGACGGTGGAGGCGGAGCTGGAGAAGAACGTCACGAAGGTGCTGTCATGACCTTCGCCCGCGCCTGTGGCGTCACCGACGTCGCGTCCGGCTCGGCCCTCCAGGTCGACGTGGACGGCACCGAGGTGGCCGTCGTCCGCACCGGTGACGACTGGTACGCCATCGCCGACGAGTGCTCGCACGCCGCGATCCCGCTCTCCGAGGGCGACGTCGAGGGCTGCGAGATCGAGTGCTGGCTGCACGGGTCGCGCTTCGATCTGCGCACCGGCAAGCCGAGCGGCCCGCCGGCCACCGAGCCGGTCGCGGTGTACGCCGTGAAGGTCGACGGCGACGACGTGCTCGTCGACGTGGCCACCCCCCTGCACGACTGACTTCGAGAAAACGAACCGAGGAAGAGACATACATGGCAACGCTGGAGATCCGCGACCTGCACGTCACCGTCGAGACCGAGGACGGCCCCAAGGAGATCCTCAAGGGCGTCGACCTCGTCATCAAGGAGGGCGAGACGCACGCGATCATGGGCCCCAACGGGTCGGGCAAGTCGACGCTCGCCTACTCGATCGCCGGGCACCCGAAGTACACCGTCACCAGCGGCTCGGTGACCCTCGACGGTGAGGACGTCCTCGCGATGTCCGTCGACGAGCGGGCCCGCGCCGGGATGTTCCTCGCGATGCAGTACCCCGTCGAGGTCCCCGGTGTGTCGGTGTCGAACTTCCTGCGCACCGCGAAGACCGCCATCGACGGCGAGGCGCCCAAGCTGCGCACCTGGGTCAAGGACGTCAACACGGCCATGGAGGCCATGAAGATGGACCCGGCTTTCGCGACCCGCTCGGTCAACGAGGGCTTCTCCGGCGGTGAGAAGAAGCGCCACGAGATCCTGCAGCTCGAGCTGCTCGACCCGAAGGTCGCGGTCCTCGACGAGACCGACTCCGGCCTGGACATCGACGCACTGAAGATCGTGTCCGAGGGCGTGAACCGCTACCGGGCCAAGGGTGACCGCGGCGTCCTGCTGATCACGCACTACACCCGGATCCTGCGCTACATCACACCGGACTTCGTGCACGTGTTCGTCGACGGCAAGATCGCCGAGGAGGGCGGCCCCGAGCTGGCCGACCGTCTCGAGGCCGAGGGGTACGACCGCTTCACCAAGACGAACGCCTGAGTGCACACCCGACAAGCGTGACCAACAGTAGGAAGGAGGTCCGGCCATGACGGTGGACACCCAGCTGCCCGGCCTGCTGGACGGGCTCGACCTGATCCGGGCCGACTTCCCGATCCTGCGGCGCACGCTCGCGGACGGGCACCCGCTGGTCTACCTGGACAGCGCGAACACCTCGCAGAAGCCACAGGTCGTCATCGACGCGATGGTCGACCATCTCGAGCGGCACAACGCCAACGTCGCGCGGGCCATGCACCAGCTCGGCGCCGAGTCGACCGCCGGCTTCGAGGGCGGCCGCGACAAGGTCGCGGCGTTCCTCAACGCGCCGTCGCGGGACGAGGTGATCTTCACCAAGAACGCCTCCGAGGCGCTCAACCTGGTGGCGAACACGCTGGCCTGGGCGCGCGGCCCACTGGAGATCGGTCCCGGCGACGAGGTGCTCATCACCGAGATGGAGCACCACTCCAACATCGTGCCGTGGCAGCTGCTGACCGAGCGCAAGGGCGCGACGCTGCGCTGGTTCGGCATCACCGACGACGGTCGCCTGGACACCTCGAACATCGACGAGCTGATCACCGAGCGCACCAAGGTCGTCTCGCTGACCTGGGTGTCGAACATGCTCGGCACCGTCAACCCCGTCGCGGAGATCGCCCGTCGGGCGCACGAGGTCGGCGCGATCGTGGTCGTCGACGCCGCGCAGGCCGTCCCGCAGATGCCCGTCGACGTGCAGGCGTCCGGGGCCGACTTCCTGGTCTTCACCGGCCACAAGGTCACCGGTCCGACCGGCATCGGCGTGCTGTGGGGCAAGCGGTCCGTGCTCGAGCAGCTGCCGCCGTTCCTCGGAGGCGGCGAGATGATCGCGACCGTGACGATGGAGCGGTCGACGTACGCCGACATCCCGCACAAGTTCGAGGCCGGCACCCCGCCGATCGTCGAGGCCGTGGGCCTGGGTGCGGCAGTCGACTACCTCGCGGCGCTCGGCATGGACAACGTCCGCGCGCACGAGGAGGCGATCACCCGCTACGCCCTGGAGGGGCTGGCGACGGTGAAGGGGCTGACCGTGCTCGGCCCGCAGCAGGCCGAGCTGCGCGGCGGGGCGATCTCCTTCGAGATCGAGGGGGTGCACCCGCACGACGTCAGCCAGGTGCTCGACAGCCACGGGATCGCCGTACGCGCCGGGCACCACTGCGCCAAGCCCGCGCACAAGAGGTTCGGGGTGCAGAGCTCGACCCGGATGTCGTCGTACCTGTACACGACGCCGGCCGAAATAGACGCGCTGATCGAGGGGTTGGAGTACACCAAGAAGTACTTCAAGGTGGACTGAGGGCCTGATGACGGCAGAGAATCTGGACTCGCTTTACCAAGAGATCATCCTGGACCACTACAAGAACCCGCACCACGCAGGCCTGCGCGACCCCTACGAGGCCGAGGTGCACCACGTCAACCCGACCTGCGGCGACGAGGTCACCCTGCGGGTGCACCTGTCCGGCAGCGGCGACGACGTGGTCGTCGAGGACGTGTCGTACGACGCGGAGGGCTGCTCGATCAGCCAGGCCGCGACGTCGGTGATGACCGACCTGGTGATCGGGAAGCCGCTCCGTGAGGCGCTCGCCGTCCACGAGAGCTTCCTGACCCTGATGCAGGGCAGGGGAGGCGTGGAGCCCGACGAGGAGGTGCTGGAGGACGGCATCGCGTTCGCCGGCGTCGCGAAGTTCCCCGCGCGCGTCAAGTGCGCCCTGCTGTCCTGGATGGCCTGGAAGGACGCCACGACCCAGGTCGTCGCGGCCGCCGACCACCCCTCGCTGGTCGCGTCGACCGGCGCACAGCACGGAGCCGACCAGACCGACCCGAAGGAGATGTCATGACCGACACCGCCCCGCACACCCCCGACCACAGCGACCTGCCCGAGGTCGACACCAGCGCCCCCGGCTCGACGATGACGGTCACCAAGGACGAGGTCACCGAGGCGATGAAGGACGTCGTCGACCCCGAGCTCGGCATCAACGTCGTCGACCTCGGCCTGGTCTACGACGTGCACCTGGACGAGGGCACCAACGTGGTGCTGGACATGACGCTCACCTCGGCCGCCTGCCCGCTGACCGACGTGATCACCGACCAGACGAACCAGGCGCTCGAAGGCCTCGTCAACGACGTGACGATCAACTGGGTCTGGATGCCGCCGTGGGGCCCGGACAAGATCACCGACGACGGCCGCGAGATGCTGCGCGCCCTCGGCTTCAACGTCTGACCCCCTCTCCCGCCGACCCGTCACCTACTCGGCGCTTTCACCGGCGTGTCGCACAGTCGGTGACGGGTCAGCGCGCGGCTTAGGCTGCACGACGTGACCCCTCGGACCGTGCTCGTCCCGCCCACCCGGCTGGCCCGCTGGTTCGACAACTTCACCGCCCGGCACGGCCTCACGTCGTACGCCGTCGCGGACGGCCGGCTCGTGGCCCACGCGGCCGACGGTTCTGTCGCCGAGGCGTCCCCGCCCCACGGCCACGCGTACGACGGACCGCCCGACGTCCCCACGTTCGCCGACGCCTGCGTCGTCACCGGCCGCTGGGGCGTGCTGCTCGTGCGCAAGGGCGGCTTCGCCGTCGCGACCGTCTCGGGCAGCGCCGTGGTCGAGTCCAAGGTCGGCCAGCGGCACGTCCAGGGCCGCACCAAGGCCGGCGGCCAGAGCCAGCAGCGGTTCGCCCGACGGCGCGACAACCAGGCGCGGCAGGCCTACGAGGCCGCCGCGGAGCATGCCGCCCGGATCCTCACCGGGCCTCTCGTCGCGCTGGTGTGCGGGGGAGACCGCACGGCGGTGGACGCGGTGCTCGAGGACCCGCGGCTGCGACTCCTCGACGGCGTACGCGTCGGCCCCTGGCTCGCCGTGCCCGACCCCCGTCGGGCCGTGCTCGACCAGGCCGTCGTCGACGGCTGCTCGGCCGTGATCACGGTCACCGACCCGTCGTGACCTGCCGGTGCCGGGAATGTCCGGGACTCGTTGGGTGCTGCAACCAGTCGTGACCGAGACCCAGTCGCCCGTCGTCCACCGCCGAGACATCGGCCTGCGGTCCGAACGCGGCCCGGTGCTCATCGCGGTCATGCTGTCCACCGCCCTGGTGGCGCTCGACCAGACGATCGTGTCCACCGCCGTGCCCTCCATCGTGAGCGACCTGGGCGGCTTCCGGGAGTTCCCGTGGCTGTTCTCGGTCTACCTGCTGGCGCAGGCCGCGACGGTCCCGGTCTACGGCAAGCTGGCCGACCAGTTCGGCCGCAAGCCGCTGATGTACTACGGCATCGCGATGTTCCTGCTCGGCTCGGTGCTGTGCGGCCTCGCGTGGAGCATGCCGGTGCTGATCGTCGCGCGCGGGCTGCAGGGTCTGGGCGCGGGGGCCGTGCAACCGATCGGGATGACCATCATCGGCGACATCTACACGCTGCGGGAGCGCGCGAAGATCCAGGGGTACGTCGCGAGCGTGTGGGGGATCTCGTCCGTCATCGGCCCCACGTTCGGCGGGGTGTTCAGCCAGCTGCTGAGCTGGCGGTTCATCTTCTGGGTCAACATCCCGCTGTGCCTGCTCGCGGCCTGGATGCTGCGCCGGTTCGCGGAGCGGGTCGAGCGCGGCCACGTGAAGGTCGACTACGCGGGCGCCGTACTCCTGACGTTGGCGACGACGCTCGTCGTGCTCGGGCTGCTCGAGGGCGGAAACTCGTGGGCCTGGGCTGCCTGGCAGACGCCCGTCGTGTTCGGCGCGGCGGTGCTGCTGCTGGTCGCCTTCATCCTCGTCGAGCGGGTGGTGGCCCAGCCGATCCTGCCGCTGTGGGTCTTCGCGAGTGGCACGTTGCGGGTCACCAGCGCGCTGTCGCTGCTGGTCGGTGGTCTGCTGCTCGGCCTCTCGTCGTACGTGCCGACCCTGGGCCAGGAGGTGATCGGCGCCTCGGCGATCGTCAGCGGCTTCGCGCTGGCCGCCCTGACCCTCGGCTGGCCGGTCGCGGCGTCACTGTCCGGCCGGCTGTACCTGAGCATCGGCTTCCGGGCGACCGGGCTGCTCGGCGTCGGCCTGGCGGTGACGGGGGCCCTGGTGCTGGCGCTGATGAACCCGGCCGGCTCGCTGTGGCACGTCGCGGCCGGTTGTGTGCTGATCGGCTTCGGCATGGGTTGGATCGCGGCCCCGGCGCTGGTCGTGGCCCAGTCGAGCGTGGCCTGGGGGGAGCGAGGCGTGGCGACCGCGACCAACATGTTCGCCCGTTCGGTGGGGTCCGCTATCGGCGTGGCGGTGTTCGGGGCGATGGTGAACGCGGTGGCCGGGGACCACCCGACGGCCTCCTCGCTGTCCACCGGCGTGCACCGGGTCTTCGTCGGCATCCTGGTCCTCGCGCTCGCGATGGGGGTCCTCGAGCTGTTCATGCCCGAGCGCGTGTCGGCGCCGCGGGGCTGACGAAGGGCCGTCGCCTTCCTCACAGCCGTCGGGTCTTTCCGGGCAAGCCGGACAGATGGTGCAGAGCGTCCTGGTCAAAAGTCCCTGGACTTGCGACCATCGATGGCTGGCGCTACCCGAGACCGCCGTCCCTCGACGCGACGGCACGGTCCGGCGAGCGCCCCTTCGTGGCGGCGCGATCCGCCACGAACCCCGATGTACGCGAACAAGCAATGGAGTAACGCCATGAGCAGCACCACCCCCGAGACGGTCACCCGTCCCGTCGTCCTCGAGCTGATCGGCCCCGACGGGTCGTCCCCGGTCGAGGGGGAGCTGCGGTACCACCCGTTCGACCCGTACGCCGTCTCCGTGGTCTTCCTGATGGGCGGCCAGGAGGTGGTGTGGCAGTTCGGGCGCGACCTCCTGATGCGCGGGGTCCACGAGCCGGCCGGCGACGGCGACGTACAGGTGTTCCCGTCCCTGAACTCCGACGGTCGCGCGGTCGTCGTCCTGGAGCTCACCGCGCCCTCCGGCCAGGCGCTTGTCGAGGCGCCGTCCCGCGAGGTGCTGCGCTTCCTGGCCTGCACCACCCGGTCGGTGTGGCCGGGCACCGAGGGCGACCACCTCAGCGTGGACGACACCATCGCCGCGATCCTGGTCGACGACTGAGAAGAAGACCCCGGGCACCTCGCGTCGTGCAAGGTGCCCGGGGCCTTCAGAGAGTCCTGCTCAGGACTCGTTGTCGATGGTCACGTAGTCGACCTCGATGCGCTCGGTCTGTCCCGCGAAGGACGAGGCCGGGCAGGACGAGCGGCACTCCTGCTGGAGCACCGTCCGTCGTACGGCGTCCGGGACCGTCGTGGACGTGCCCTGGTAGTCCCAGGACAGGGCGCCGTCGACGTAGACACGCACCCGGTTGTTCTGGTGGACCACCTTGAAGACGTGCCACTGGGACACGTCGAACGAATGGTCGTGCAGGACCTGGCTGCTGCTGTCCTTGTGGAGGAACGTCGTGCAGCCGTCGGCCTGGGAGCCCTCGCAGTAGTCGGCCTCGCCCTGGTCCCACCGGTAGGCGGGATCGTCCACCCACCGCATCGGCACGTTGCGGTGCGAGCGGACGTTGACCGGGTCACTGCTGACCACCCGCATCCGCACCGTGATCGTCTGGTCGACGGCACCCAGGGACTTCGCGATCTGCATCCCACCCGTGTACCAGCCGGCGCCACAGGTGCCGGTGGTCCGGTAGGACATGAGCAGCACGAGCGAGCCGTTCGCCACGAGATCCTGGGAGGGGGCGGCACAGTTGCCCGCCCCTGAGCCGTACTTCGCGCTGTAGAGCGACCAGTGCGAGGGGATCCCGCCCGAGTCGAACCGGTCGTCGACGATCCGCGTCCAGCCCGCGTCCACCCCCGGCGGCGCCGAGCCGCCGCTGGTCGGCGTGGTGGTGCCGGTCGGCGTGGTGGTGCCGGTCGGCGTGGTGGTGCCGGTCGGCGTGGTGGTGCCGGTCGGCGTGGTGGTGCCGGTCGGCGTGGTGGTGCCGGTCGGCGTGGTGGTGCCGGTCGGCGTGGTGGTGCCGGTCGGCGTGGTGGTGCCGGTCGGCGTGGTGGTGCCGGTCGGCGTGGTGGTGCCGGTCGGGGAGGTGGTGCCGGTCGGCGTGGTGGTGCCCGTCGGCGTCGCGGAGGTCGTCCCGGTCGGGCCGGTGCTGCCGTAGGTGAGCACCAGCTGTGCCGGGTGGGTGGCCTCGCGGCTGTCGAAGCCGATCTTGCCGCTCACGGTGCCCATCACACCGAGATTGGTGTCCGAGGTCGTGGAGATCGCCGAGCGGGGGAGGTCGATGGTGTTCCACCCCGCCGAGGCGCCGCTTGCGCTCCTGGCCAGGACGGTGCTGTCCCAGGTCGGCCTCGTGCTGTAGGTCGTGCCGGCCTCGGACCAGCTCGGGCCCGCCGGATGGATCTCCCACCGGGACGTCGAGGAGCTGGTCGAGTACACGCGCAGCTGGGCGCTGGTGATGGTCGCGCCGTCGTCGATCTGGCTGGTGTCGTAACGCAGGAGCGCCTTCCAGGACGTCGGCGACACGTAGATCGTCCGGGCGGTGCCGTAGTTCGTGCTCGGCGTCTGGGAGTCGGTGGTCGTGTCAGCGATCGGTGTCAGCGCCGCCGGCAGGCTGGCATCGGCTGCGTCCGGTGCCAGCGTTGCCAGACCTGCGCTCACCGGAGCGAGCGCGGCGATCAGCAGCAGGAGCGCACGCTTCTTGCGGGGGCCGCGGTGCTTCACGGGGTCACCTCGCGGCGGGGAGGGGTCGAAGGGCGAAGCCGAGGGGGGCATCGGTCCCCGCCTCAACGGAGGTTGATCTTTCGGGAGCACACCGGCCAGGCGCCCCACCCCTGGCTGCGCTGCACCCGCTCGGCGACCTGGATCTGCTCGCTTCGGGTGGCCTGGTGCGCGTTCGCGGCGTACCGCCCGCCGCCGAAACCGCGCCAGGTGGACGAGGTGAACTGCAGGCCGCCGTAGAAGCCGTTGCCTGTGTTGATGTGCCAGCGACCGCCCGACTCGCACTGGGCGAGCCGGTCCCAGGTCCGCAGCGAGGCTGCCTCGGCGGAGCCGGACATGACGACGGGAGCGTTGCCCGCGAGGACCAGGGCGAGAAGGGCTAGGGACTTGCGTACGCGCATGGTGAAACCGACCTCTCCACCGCCTGCGGGATTAGCTGTCGGGTTCGGGCGGAAGGTCGTGCCCGGCCGGTCGCAACCGGCTTCACCCCGAGGCGCTGCGTCGAGCGCCGTCACAAAGTGGGTTTCCCGTTCCTGCCCGGGTGTTCGTTCGTGGGGCGCCACCGGCGGGCAGGACTCGGCGTGACCGGTGGTGCCGGGCCCCTCGGACAGGACCCTGCCGGGAGGGTGGGCCGGCAGCCGTGAACGAAAACCTGGCAGGTGCCCACGGGCTAGTCCACCGGCACGCGCCAGCCGTCGGGACGGCCTGTTAGCGTCAGCCGGCAACACGGGGAGACGGGGTCCACCACATGACGAGCACCGACGCCGGGCACGGTGACGTGCTCGGTCAGCCGGGCTTCCTGGATTCCCTGCTGGCCCCCGGGGGGATGACACTGACCGAGCTGGCCCGCCGCATCGACGTGACGATCGCGAACCTGTCGGTGCTCAAGAACAACCGGGCCAAGGCGATCCGGTTCGCGACGCTTACGGCCATCTGCACGGAGCTCGGATGCGAACCGGGCGAGCTCCTCGGCCTGGACCGTGCGGAGGCCGAACCAGCCGTCGGGCGCTCCTGAAAGTTAGGGTGTGCGCTGAGCGGCGTACGGAGTCGGACACGCGGGGGACACGAGGGGGTACGTGGTGGCGGGTCGTCCGCCGGGCCGACGGCCTGCCCGTGACGCGGATCTGGCCTCGCGGGTTCTGCAGTTGCTGGGATGGGTCGGGGGAGCGGCTGTGGTCGCCTTCGCCGTCCTCCCGTTGTGGTACATGCTCGTTCTCAGCCTGAACCCGGACCCCGCCGGTGCCGGCGCCGGGTTGTGGCCGCACCGGGTCTCGCTGGGCAACTACCGGTTCCTGGCCTCGCCCGTCTTCGGCTTCTACCCGGCGCTGCAGCGCAGCGTCCTGCTCTCCGCCGGGACCACGGCGGTCAGCCTGCTCATCGCCACGCCGGCTGCCTATGCGCTGGGTCGTATGCGCGTGCCCGGCCGCGGACGCGTGCTGGCCGCGATGCTGGCGCTGGCCTTCTTCCCGGGAATGATCCTGCTGGTCCCGATGAGTGTGCTGTTCTCCGGGCTCGGCTGGCTCGACCGGCTCGCCGGCATCGGGCTGGCACAGCTCAGCTTCACCGTTCCACTCGCGGTGTGGTTCCTCACCTATGCCTTCCGCGCGGTGCCGGCCGAGGTGGAGGAGGCCGCGCTCGTCGACGGCGCCGGAACGCGTCAGCGTCTCCTGCGAGTGGTCCTTCCGATCGCCCGGCCGGGCTTCGCGGGCACGACGGCGTTGGTCTTCGTGGCTTCGTGGAACGACTTCGTGTTCAGCAGCGGGCTGAACAGGAGCACGCGCAGCGAGACACTTCCCGTGGTGCTGGCGAAGCTGCCGACCCTGGGGTTCCTCGGTGGCCAGATGGCTGCCGCCGTACTGATGTGCGCTCCGGTCGCGCTCGTGCTGGCCGCGCTCCTGCGGTGGCTGGCCCGGCGCACGGACGTGTCCCGCTGACCGGCTACGCCGACAGGGCGCTCGGGAAGCGGGTCTCGAAGTCGAGTACGGCGACCCAGGTCGGTGTCACAGGGATGCGCGCCATCGGCTGCCCACGAAGCTGGCTCACCCAGGCTGACGACGAGTCGTCGATGGTGACCGCCACCTGTGGGTTCCGCTCGAGCGCCCGGAGCTTCGGTGCCTTGGTGGGAGTTCCGAAGGTGATCGTCTGTCCGGTCCAGTGGAATCAGATCGGCACGACCCGGGGTGTCCCGTCGAGCCATGTGTGGGCCAGCCGCGCCAGCTGTCGCGAGCTCAACAACTCACGCGCGACCGGGTCATCGAGCAAGCTCACATCGCCCTGTTGTCCGGTCATGATCGGCTCCTCTCGACGCTGTCGCCGCCCCCTCGGGTCACCCCCGATGAGGGCGCCCCTTCCGCGAGAGTCACACGCTTCACGACCGGAGCTCACAAGGTCCATAGGGGCCAACCCATCGGGAACGACGGTGGGCGGCGGACCTGGTCGGACCGACACCCGTCGAGCCGCACGCGTTGCGACGCCTCGTCGTGGACTTCCGGGGAGCTTCGTGCCACCGTGAAGAGGAACCCCGCTTCCAGGAGGTGCAGCACCGTGGAACAGACCGACCAGGCAACCCCGGCCGACTCCTGCCCTGACTGTCACGCCCTCGTGGCAGACCTGGACGCCCACAAGCGCTGGCACTCACGGTTGGTGCACGACATCGCGACCGCTGTCGCGAAGGAGAGCAAGCGGAGGCCGGCAGCCGCAGGTTAGAGCTGCTCAGGTCTCGCCGCCGACGTCGAGCTCGTAGGCCTCGTAGACCAGGTCGGAGCCGCGCTGCCGGTGCCGGACGAGTGTCCCGAGCAGCGCCGTACCCAGCTCGCGGGCCCGGTCCACGTCCGCCGCGCTCCGGGTGGTGCGGGCGTGAGCGAGCAGGTCCTCGACCTGAGTGTTGATCTGCACGTGCTCCTGGGTGAGCCGAGCCACCGCCTCGGTCAGCCGCGGCGCGGAGGCCAGGACATCGCGGTACAGCCCGTCCTTCCCCTCCGTGACGTCGATGTGCTCCCGGAAGTCGGCGGACAGCTCGACCAGGGAGACGTGCACACGTTCGGCCCATCGGCCCTGGTCGCCGGGGGCGGGTGCGGCCAGCGCGAGCTCCAGGGCGCTCATCGACTCGCGCAGCTCGGCGCGCCGGCGGCGCAGGGCGTCCAGGAGGGCCTGGTCCGGCTCGATCAGGTTGGGTTCCATCGACGCCTCCGCATGTGGATGCCCTGGGCCGGTCCAGGCGCTCGACGACAGCATCCGTTCGAGTCCCACCGCAGACCTCCCGTGACGGGTGGACTGCCCCCAGCAGACTGCGCACCCCGGTGCCCGTCAATGACGCGATGGGGTCATAGACCTTCGGGGCGCGGGTCCTCAGGCGGCGTCGGCCCAGATGTCCTCGACGAGAGAGGGCGGTCCGTCTCGGTGGGTGTGCTGGATCTGGGCGAGGTGGGTGAGGGCGTCGCGGATCTCAGTCGCGGTGTACTGAAAGTCGAAGAGGTCGTCGGCGACGATGTTCGACCCGACCGGCAGGGTGGCTTCTCCGACGGGGTGCCGGAAGCCCGCGCGGGTGTGGAAGGTCGTTGCCCCGTCGTACGTGGTCACGCCGAAGCCGTCGGCGTGCTTGCCCTTGTGGTCGCGTCCGCAGGCCGGCTGCAGGTTGCGGTTGCTGGTCGGGCCGACGGGGAACGGGACGCGGTGGTCGAGCTCGCAGTCGGCTGCCGGCCTGTCGCAGTGAGCCCGGAAGCAGGTCTGGAAGCGGGCCACCACATCGTTCCAGATCGTGCGGCTCGGCCGGTAGGACCGTGTGGAGACCTCGACGCACACTCCGGCGTCGTCGGTCAGCATCCGGTGCCAGGTCGACCCGGGCTGCTGGGCGATCATCCGAGCCAGGGTGGCAGGGAGGACGGTCCCCCCGGACAGGGTGCCGGGGTCGTCGGAGAGGCCCATCAAGGTCTGGATCGGGACCGTGACGTTGACGACTGGCCGTGCAAAGCCCGCGGCCGGCAGCCGCGATATCCAGCCGTCGGACGGGGTCGCTCCTGCGGCGTAGCCCTCCAGGTCACCCAGCCCGGCGTTGACGGTGGCCGTGCCGAGGATCAGGTCGAGAGCGAGGTCGGTGCGCAGCTGCTCGAGCGTCCGATCGTCGTCTCCCAGCGCGCGGACCGCCTTGGCCGCCAGGGTCAGGCGGTAGTCCGCGAGCTGGATCCGGTCGACGCTGTTGGTCAGTGTCAGAGACCCGGTCCCGTCCCCGACCGAGCCGTCGCCTGGGTGGGTGTGGGCGGTCGCGCGTCGCCCGGCGTACGCCTTCGCGAACCGAAGGTCAGCGTCCCGCGGCCGGAGCTTGGACGTCTCGTAGGTGAGCTTGTTGCGCAGCTGCTTGACCGTGCAGGACACCAGCTCAGGCAGGTCCGAGTCGCCTCCCGGCCGGCGCAGGTGTCGGCGCAGCCACGGACCGATGCGCACGGCCAGGCCGCCCCAGGCGGACTCGTCGAGCCCCGAGGTCGCCGCGTCCGCGACGAGGCCTGCCCGGAAGCCGTCGAGCGCCCCCGTCAGGCACAGCGCCCAGACCTCCGGGAAGTACGTCGCGAGCACGCGAGCTCGCTGCAGGTCGGAGCGGACCCGGCCGGGGGAGAGGCCCCAGAGCTCACCGACCTCGATGACCGTCTCCTGTACCGGTGTCAGCACGAAGTGCCCCGGCTCGGCGACGTCACGCTCGCGTCGGCGGTGAAACTCCAGCAACCGGGCCAGCCTGCGGGCGGCCGCGGCGTTCTCCGCGACCAGGTCTCGCACACCTCCGCCCAGCAGGTCGTGGTCGGAGAGATCGGTGACTTCTTCGGTGAACATCGCAGCCCCCTGGTGCGCCGTACGTGCCTACGACCCTAGGTGGGTGCACCGACAGTCCCGGTGGACGACTGTTCAGTCACCGGGGACTGAACAGTCGTCAGTCCGGGAGTCTGATTTGGTCAGGTAACCAAAGGGGGGCGCAGTGTGGCGCGGGCATGACAGTGCGTTCGCCCGTGCGAGGGTTGCTGTCATGGCAGGTGGAGCGACTCGAGGCCGCGAGGTTGTGCTCGAGACGGGTCGCCTGCTGCTCAGACCTTGGCGGGTAGCCGAGGCTGTCGTCCAGCGTGAGCTGTGGACCGAACGTGATCCACGAGTGCCGCCGCACCGCCGAATCGATGCGGATGGACACCCCACGGTCGCAGACCTCGAGGAGTCGATCCGCACCAATCAACCATCGTCGATCGGGTTGCTGGCGGTCGAGCGGAAGGCCGCTCGTGACGTCATCGGCTACTGCGGGCTGATCGACAGCGGACGAGGGTCGGAAGCGGAACCGGAACTGGCGTTCGAGCTGCTACGCCGGGTCTGGCGTCAGGGATACGCGACCGAGGCCTCGTTGGCGGTTCTGGACTGGGCGAGATCGTCCGGGTACGAACGTCTGTGGGCCACGGTCTGGGAGTGGAACACCGCTTCTCGCCGGGTGCTGACCAAGGTCGGGTTCACCGAGACCGAGCGGAAGGAAGTGGACGCGGTCTACGGGACCACCCTGTTCACCACGAGACGGCTCTGACACACCCGATGTTTGGCCTTGAGGGCAGGTCCGAGCAGCGACGGCAGGCGTCTGCTGTCCCACTCCGAGTTCGTGCTGCGGTGGACCACAAGCGGATCGATCACCGACATGGTTGCGCGGATGATTCAGCTAGAGGGCGTCGCGTTGCACGTTGGCGTGACGGGCCAGGGGCGTGACCTGGTCGTCCTGAGCGGCGGACCTGGTTGCGTGCAGCACCTGGAACGGGACGAGATCTCACCGGCTGGCCACCGCGCCTGGTAACCCGAACCGCGCGGCGTCGGCCGCTCGGGCGGCGGCCCCGACAATATGGAACGCGCTGTCGCTGATCTTGAAGGCATCCGTCAGGCCGTCGGTGTCGGCAGCTGGATCGTGATGGGCCACTCGTGGGGTTGTGATCTGGCTGTCCGCTACGCGGTCGAACACCCGGAAGCCGTGGCGGCCGTCGTCGGCATCGCCGGCAAGGGCCCCCACCGCGATCGCACCTGGTCCGAGGCGTACGAGGCCGGTAAGGCTGCGGAGCCCGCCGTCGACATCGACTGGGTGCCCGAGGTGCATGCAGCGCTCGGCGAATCGTTCACCGATTGGATTCATCGACCCGACCTGTGGCGGCGACTGGCTGACTGCCAAGTGCCGATGCACTTCATCGCCGCAGCGGACGACATCCGCCCTTCCTGGCCACTCACGCAACTTGCCGCGCTCGTTCCGCGCTTTCAAGTCATTCGCCAGCGCAATGAGTTCCTGCTCGCCGGCGTTGCCGCCGCCGGCAGCCGCCGCGCCCGACCGACAGTCGCGCTCAGCCCCGGTCGGCTGCAGCGACGATGACCCGCCCGAGCTCCTCCGGGCGGGTGAACTGCGGCCAGTGGCCGGTCGGGACGTCGACGTATTCGAGGTCGCGGATCCGGGTGAACTCCTGCACGGAGTCTTCGCCGGCCTCGACCCACGCCTTGAGCTGCTCGCTCGTGTACTCGGGGCAGACCGCGACGGCCGGCACGTCGTACCTGCGTTCGTCGGTGAGGTGCACTACGTCGTGGAGCGCACCGGCCGGCGACGGGATGGCGCGAGTCCGGAGGTCCTCCAGCGCCGCCTCGTCGAGGTCACGCAGGTCGGCCTCGTCAAAGTCGGAGAGGTCGGGCATCCGCACCTCGCCGTTCACGGCCGCGAAGCCCGCACCGAGTGGGACCCCGTCGCGCGCCGGGAACCCGCCGACATAGAGCACCCGTGCCACGGCGTCGGGTCGCGCGTCTATAGCGGCCGACGCGATCCCCGAGCCCATCGAGTGGCCCACGAGCACGACCGGGCCGTCGGCCGCGTCGATGGCCGCGACGACGGCGGTGACGTGGTCCTGGAGCCTGAGGCCCGAGCGGTCGGCGTCACGGGACTCCAACCCAGGGAGCGTGAGCGGGACGGGTCGGTGACCGCCGGCCTCGATGGTGGGCAGCACGCGGTCCCATGACGAGGCATCGAGCCAGAGGCCGGGGACAAGGACGATGTCCATGGGATGAGCTCCTTCTGCGGCATGGCCGCGACGTGGGCGGTGACCGGATGGTCGGTCCGGCACCAGTCAATCGGTGGTTCCGGACGATCGACGACCGCATACCGGGCCAACTCGCGGGGCGGTCGCCCGCTCCATGGTCGGCACGAATGCAGTCAGCGGCTGCTTGCGTAAGTCGGGTGCTCGGCGGCACAAGTTGCGCCGACATGGGCCGATGGACGTCGCAGAGCTGCAGGTGCAGGCACGGAGGACTCGGGAGACCTACGCCCGAGAGACAGCCCGTCGCTACGGCCGCAGCTGGACGCCCGAGGAATACATGCTGGGCTTCCTGGGCGACGTCGGCGATCTGGCAAAGCTCGTTCAAGGCACGGCTGGCGTGCGGCCCCGCGCGGACCTCGATGATGCGCTGGCCCACGAAAACTTGCTGACGCTCGATCATCGCGACGCCGATCGGCTGGGCCACATCCGCCCCGGAGGCGGCGAGGCTGAGCTCGGGTACATGTTCGTCCCCGAGGCGTGGGGGCAGGGGTTCGCCACCGAGGCGTGTTCCGCGGCCCTGGACTGGTTCGCTCAGGTCCATCCCGACGAGCCGGTCGTGTCGTCTCCACCCAGGTAGCCAACGCTGCCTCGGTGCGGGTCGCTGAAAAGCTGGGGTTCACTGAGGTGGAGCGCTTTACGGCCGCGTGCGCCGTCGAGGGTCTCGCGGATGATGTCTGCGTGACCGGCATGGCGCGCGGTTTCCTCGATCATGTGTAACAGGACGTAGCGCACGTTGCACTCGATGATGTCCGACCGCGCGCAGGGATCGTCCAGGTCCATCGAGGCGGCGATTGCGTTCGACTTCTCGATCTGCTCGCGGTAGCCCGCGATCCACTGCGACACGGTGTCGCTGTCGCCGATGATGAACTCGGCGTCGCCCGGTTCAGGCATCACCTCGGGCCACCGGTCGGGCGACTGCCGCCCGGCCATGATCACCTGGAACCAGCGCTGCTCCCACGTCGCGGCGTGCTTGATGAGGCCGAGTAGCGACAGTGAGCTGGCGGTCGGCGTCTGGCGCGCCAGCTCGTCGCTGACCCCTTCGACCTTGCGGATGAGCCCGATGCGCTGGGCGTCGAGGAAGTTCTCCAGCGCCTCGTGCTCGGATCTTGGCAGAAGCGACACCGTCATCTCGCTGGGCATGCGCCGATGCTAACGACCCGCCTGCAAGCGGGCGCTCACTGACGGCCCATCCACTCGCTGGCACTGCAGACTGCTTGGCACCAGAGGCCAGCTCGGTGCCTGCCATCGAGGAGACCCAGGAGCCCGACCGGGTTGAGAGCAGACCCTGCTTATTTCCCGTGCTTCTCGTCACGCCGCTCAGTCGTCGAGGCCTCGGGCGGACAGCGCCTCGCCGAGGGCGTCGGCGTGCCGGAGCGAGCGGACGATGAGGGGTACGGCGAACGCCCGCGGGCTCGCGGTCAGGCCACGGGCACGTTGTGCGTCGCGGACGTCCTCGGCCAGGCCCACGACGACAGGCACGCACCGGATGCCGAGCGCGATCACGAGCCCGATCCGTTCGGGGTCGACCCGGAACACCCGCAACGGGCGGCAGGCGAGCACCACCGCGTCGACAAGGTCCGTCGTACGCGTGGTGAGCGTGACCAGCGCGGCCAGCAGCAGCAGCACGGCGAGGACACCGACCACCACGACGGCTCGTTCCCAGCCGTTGACGATGACGTGGAACACCGCGGTGCAGGCGCCGACCCACACCAGCGGGCGCAGCTGTCGCGCGACGGTGCGCCACGACAGTCCGGCCGCGGCGTACCCGACGAGCACCACGACCAGTGCGGCGCTCACCTGCCAGACGTGGTCGAGGAGGACCGAGAGCACCCCGACGCCGATCATCACCAGCAGCTTGAGACCGGCCGGCGCACGGTGCAGCACCGACGTGCCCGGGACGTAGAGGCCGAGCGGCGTGCTCACGCCATCAGCTTCCGGTAGTGCGCCACCGCGTCGGACGGCACGTCGTCGCACACGACCCGGCCGCCGTCGAACACGAGCACCCGGTCGAACCCGGCGAGCAGGTCGAGGTGGTGGGTCACCAGCACCACCTGTTGCGGCAGCTCGGCGACGACCCGGCTGATCATCGTGGCGTTGCGCAGGTCGAGCAGGGTCGTCGGCTCGTCCATCACCAGCAACGACGGCTCGGTGACCAGCACGGACGCCAGCGCCAGCAGCTGCTTCTGCCCGCCGGACAGCAGGTGCGCGGGATGGTCGGCGTGCCCGTCGAGACCGTACGTCGCCAGGGTCGCCTCGACCCGCGCCCGCGCCTCGGCCTTGGACAGCCCGCGACGCCGCAGGCCGAACGCCACGTCCTCGGCGACGGTCGGCATCACGATCTGCGCGTCCGGGTCGGTGAAGCAGAAGCCGACGCGACGCCGCACCTCGCGCCCGTCCCGGCGGGTGTCCAGGCCGTCCACGGTGACCTGCCCCGACGACGGCAGCACGAGCCCGTTGACCATCCGGGCGAAGGTCGACTTGCCCGAGCCGTTGGCCCCGATCACGCCGACCCGGCGCTCGGCGATCGTGACGTCGACGTCGGCCAGCACGGTGCGCGCGCCGGCGTGGTCGCCGTACCGGTGGCTGACGCCCCGTGCCTCGATCACCGGCATCGTTCGACCACCATCGCCACGCCCTGGCCGCCGCCGACCGCGATCGCCGCGAGCCCGTACCGGCCGCGGGCGGCCCGCACCAGCTGGGAGAACAGGCGTACGACGAGCACCGCTCCCGACGCACCCCAGGGATGACCGAGCGCCAGTGCGCCGCCCTGCACACACACCCGGTCCGGGTCGAGGCACAGCGCGTCGCAGCAGGCGAGGACCTGGCCGGCGAACGCCTCGTTGAGCTCGACCACGTCCAGGTCGTCGACGCCGAGCCCGGCCCGGTCGAGCGCCGCCCGGGCCGCGGGGACCGGGCCGAGACCGGGGAGGTTCGGGTCCACGCCGGCCGTCGCCGTCGACAGCACGCGCAGCCCGGGCACGCCGAGCCGCCGGTGCGTGTGCGCGTCGACGACCGCCACGGCCGCGGCGCCGTCGTTGACGCCGCACGCGCTGCCCGCGGTGACGGTGCCCCCCTCTTCCGCCGGACGGAACGCGGGACGCAGCCGGGCGAGCCGTTCGACGGTCAGCCCGGCGCGCGGACGCTCGTCCCGGCGTACGGCGCCGACCGGCACCACCTCCGCATCGAAGTCGCCGGCGTCCCTGGTGGCGGCGGCGAGCGCGTGCGAGCGGGCGGCATACGCGTCCTGCCGGCGCCGCGAGACGCCCGCCTTCTCGGCGAGCACGTCTGCGGCGTACCCCATGTCCGGGTCGCCCAGCGAGGCCGGCGCGAACGGCGCCCGCTCAAAGCGCACCGGCGGCTCGCCGGGCCAGAAGCGCAACGGTGCCGTGGACGCCGACTCCACCCCGCCGGCCAGCACCACACCGCCCTCAGCGCGGACCATCGAGGCCGCGACGTCGATCGCGGCGAGCCCGGAGCCGCACTGCCGGTCGACGGTCAGGGCGGGTACGTCGACCGGGAGACCGGCCGACAGCGCCGCCACCCGGGCCACGTCGCCACCGGGTCCCATGCAGTTGCCCAGCACCACGTCCCGGACCGGCGTGTCGCCGACCGCCGCGGCGAGGGCGGCGAGCACCGGCGCGGCCAGGTCGGCCGCCGTGATCGAGGCGAGCGCGCCGCCGGCCGTGCCGATCGGGGTGCGCAGCGCAGCGACGACGACCGGGCGGTCGTCGTGCCCTGCGGTGTCGGCGCGTCCGTCGCGCCCGGGGGACCGGCTCACTCGCTGAACGCTAGACCAGCCGTCGCGCACGGCCGTCGGCGCACGACAGCAGTGAGACCAGGGCCTCGCGGTCGACCTTCCCGGCGGGCGTCGTGGGCACCTGCTCGAGGTGGAACCACCGGCGCGGACGCCGCGCTCCGTCCAGGGACGTCCGAGCGACGTCCCGCACGGCCGGGTGGTCCTCGGCGCGGGTCAGCACGGCAGCGAGGACGCTCCCGAGCTCGTCGTGGGGGAGCCCGACGACGAGCACGTCTCCGGCGCAGGCAGGCCTCAGCGCCGCTTCGACGTCGGAGACGACCACGGTCGCGCCGCCGGTGGTGACGGCGTCGTCCCGGCCCCGCACGGCCAGCCGGCCGCCGGCCAGCACACCGCGGTCACCGACGGTCGCGAAGCCGTCGGCGTCCCGGCGCAGCGGGCCGCCCGGTCCGTCGTACCCGGTGCAGACGTACGGCGAGCGCACCCAGACCACGTCGTCACGGACCGCGACCTCGACGCCGGGGAACGGCCGGAGGTCCTCGGCATGGTCACCCCACGCGACGAACGACAGCTCCGCGGCGCCGTAGTAGTGCCGCACCCGGGCACCGGCCGCGACGGCCCGGTCGTGCAGCCCGAGGGAGAGGCGGTCGCCCGCGACGACCACGGTCAGGTCGTGCAGCGGTGCGGAGGCCAGGCAGGACGCCAGGGCACCTGGGGTGAGCTGCGCGTGCGTCGCGTCGGCCGGGTCGTCCACGAGTGCCGCGCCGGCGAGCACCGCGTGCACGGCCGCGAACAGGTTCATCGTCGCGGTCAACGGCCCGGGCACCCACACCCGGGACGCGGCGGTCAGCCCGGTGAGCGTCGCGACCGTGTCGAAGGAGGACACCCAGGAGTCCGTCGTACGCACCACGGACCGGGTCGGGCCCGAGGTGCCCGACGTGCCGAGGGCGACCAGGTCACCCGCCGCGTGTGCGGCGAGGAAGGCCGCGACGGGGTCCGCCGCCGCGGTGACCGGTCGCGGCCGCTCAGACAGACGTGCGCTCCGCCACGCGCCGGCGGCCGGTGCCCAGCAGGCCGGGGTAGGCCGCGTGCACGCCGCGTGCGACGAGCGCGCTCAGCACCACCTTGATGAGGTCGCCGGGGATGAAGATCCAGGTCGACACCGCTGCCGCCTGCACGGAGATGCCGGCCACCGCAGCGATCCCGGCGATGCCCGCGGCGTACAGCACGATGATCCCGCCGACGGCGTTCGCGACCAGGCCCCAGGCGAGCCGGTACGTCGACCCGCCGCGCTCGGTCAGCCAGCCGATGACGAACGCGGCGACCGGCCAGCCCAGCAGGAACCCGACCGACGGGGTCGCGAACACGCCCAGGCCACCGCGGCCGCCGGCCAGCAGGGGAAGCCCGACCGCGACCAGCACCAGCAGGAGGGCGACGGACAGGAACCCGCGGCGGGCGCCGAGGACCGCGCCGGCCAGCATCACGCCCAGCGACTGGGCGGTGATCGGCACGGTGAAGCCGGGCGGCACGAAGGCCGGGACCAGACCGAGGGCGGCGACGACACCGGCGAAGGTGGCGATCAGGGCGAGGTCACGGGAGGTGGTGCGGGGAGCGGGCACGGCGAGCCTTTCGACGGGAGGCGAGCCGAGTCTAGGGGAGTACTTCCGAGACCGAGACACGGGTCCAGTCCACGAAATGTCCGTTTCAGAGCCGCTTCGCGGAGAACGTGTCGCAGGCCTCGAGCGTGCCCTTCTGCATCCCGGTGGTGAACCAGCGCATCCGGGACTCGGCCGACCCGTGCGTCCAGCTGTCCGGGTCCACCCGACCCGAGCTCTTGCGCTGGATCCGGTCGTCGCCCACGGCGGCCGCCGCATCCAGTGCCCGGTCGATGTCGTCCTGGGTGAGGTCGATGATGTACGGCTCACCTCCGGCGTCGTCGGCGGTCGTGGCGTGCTTGGTCCAGATCCCGGCGTAGCAGTCCGCCTGCAGCTCGAGGCGTACGGCGTCGCTGTTGCGGCCCTGCTGGGTGCGGACCTTGCTCATCGTGCCCAGCAGGTCCTGCACGTGATGGCCGTACTCGTGCGCGAGCACGTAGGCCTGCGAGAACTGTCCTCCGCGGGCGCCGAGCCGTCCCTGGAGCATGTCCTTGAAGAACGTGGTGTCGAGGTAGACGTGCTTGTCCACCGGGCAGTAGAACGGGCCGACCTCCGAGGTCGCGCCGCCGCAGCCGGTCCGGATCCCGCCGGCGAAGATCGTCGTCCGCGCCTCGGTGTAGTCCACGCCACCCTGGCGCGGGAGCTCGTCGGCCCAGAACGACTGGATCGAGTTCACGTCCGCGACCAGCGCGCAGTCGGGGTCCTGGTTGGCGTCCTGCCCGGTCCTGCACTGGTCCAGCGAGGTGTTGCCCGGGTTCGCGCCGGGGTCCTGGGCCTGGCCGGTGCCCCCCGAGCCGCCGAGCTGGCTGTTCACCAGGAAGATGATGATCAGGATCACCAGGCCGCCGAGGCCGCCACCGACCTTGAGCCCCGAGCCCCCGCCGCCCACCGGGAAGCCGCCGCCGCCCCCGCTTCCCCGACGGTTCTCGACCTGGCTCCGGTCGAGCCGGGCCTTGGGGTTGTAGCGCATGCGAGGACCTTCCGTCGGGTTGCGTAGACTATGCCGCATGAGGTGCCCCACGGACTGACGCAGCAATCGCCGTTCTTGCACTCCGTCTGTCCGTTCCACCCGCTGTCTGTCGAGGTTCCCTCATGATCACCGCTCATCACCTGGAAGTGCGCGCCGGCGCACGCCTGCTCATGGAGGACGTGTCCTTCCGGGTCGCCGCCGGCGACAAGGTCGGCCTGGTCGGCCGCAACGGCGCCGGCAAGACCACGCTCACCAAGATCCTCGCCGGGGAGGCGCTGCCGGCGTCCGGCTCGGTGACCCGGGCCGGCGAGGTCGGCTACCTCCCGCAGGACCCGCGCACCGGGGACCCCGAGGTGCTCGCCCTGCACCGGATCCTGTCCGCGCGCGGGCTCGACGACGTCGTACGGCGGTTGCGCGAGGCCGAGCACGAGATGGCCTCGGACGACCCGGACGTCCGGGACCGGGGGATGAAGCGCTACGAGAAGGCGGACGCCGCGCTGCACGCCGGCGGTGGCTACTCCGCCGAGGCCGAGGCGAGGCAGATCGCCTCCAGCCTGAAGATCGAGGACCGGATCCTCGCGCAGCCGCTGCGGACCCTGTCCGGAGGCCAGCGACGCCGCGTCGAGCTGGCCCGGATCCTGTTCTCGGGTGCGGAGACCCTGCTGCTCGACGAGCCCACCAACCACCTCGACGCGGACTCCATCGCCTGGCTGCGGGACTTCCTCAAGGCGTTCAAGGGTGGCCTGATCGTGATCAGCCACGACGTCGGGCTGCTCGAGGCGTGTGTCAACAAGGTGCTGCACCTCGACGCGAACCGCGCCGAGATCGACCTCTACAACATGGGGTGGAAGACCTATCTCGCGCAGCGCGAGACCGACGAGAAGCGCCGCAAGCGCGAGCGGATGAACGCCGAGAACAAGGCGAAGACGCTCACCGACCAGGCGAACAAGATGCGCGCCAAGGCCACCAAGGCGCAGGCCGCGCAGTCGATGCTCAAGCGCGCCGAGAAGATGATGGCGGGCATCGAGGGCGAGCGTCGCGCCGACAAGGTCGCCAAGATCAAGTTCCCGGCTCCCGCCCCGTGCGGCAAGACCCCGCTGACCGCGGCCGAGCTCTCCAAGTCCTACGGCTCGCTCGAGGTGTTCACCGACGTGGACCTGGCGATCGACAAGGGCAGCCGGGTCGTCATCCTCGGGCTCAACGGTGCGGGCAAGACCACGCTGCTGCGGATCCTCGGCGGCATCGACGCTCCCGACACCGGCGAGGTGCACCCGGGGCACGGGCTCAAGCTCGGCTACTACGCGCAGGAGCACGAGACGCTCGACACCGACCTCACGGTGCTGGAGAACATGCGGCACGCCGCGCCCCAGCTCGCCGACACCGAGGCCCGCAGCGTGCTCGGGTCGTTCCTGTTCAGCGGGGACGACGCCACCAAGCCGGCGGCGGTGCTGTCCGGCGGGGAGAAGACCCGGCTGGCCCTGGCGATCCTGGTGGTCTCCAGCGCCAACGTGCTGCTGCTCGACGAGCCCACCAACAACCTGGACCCGGCCTCCCGCGAGGAGGTGCTCGCTGCGATCCGCACCTACCAGGGCGCCATCATCCTGGTCACCCACGACGAGGGCGCGGTCGCGGCTCTGGAGCCGGACCGGGTGCTGATCCTGCCCGACGGCGTCGAGGACCTGTGGAACGCGGAGTACGCCGACCTCATCGCCCTGGCCTGAGGGCGGCTCCCACTAGGCTGCGGCCCATGACGAGCACCGGAGTGGAGCCAGAGGTCCTCGAGCGTGGCGGACTGACCTTCGAGGAGAACGGTCTGGTCGCGACGATCACGCTGAACCGGCCGGCGACCAAGAACTCCCAGACCCCCGCCACGTGGCACGCGCTGCGGATCATCGGGGCCTCCCTGGACCCGGCCGTGCGGGTCGTGGTGGTGCAGGGCGCCGGCGACTCGTTCTCCTCCGGCCTCGACCGGCGGATGCTCAGCCCCGAGGGCCTCGACGGCGAGACCTCCGTGATGCAGCTGCTCGACATGCCCGACCCGGAGATGGCCGAGAGCATCGCGACCTGGCAGGAAGGGTTCACCTGGCTGCGCCGCCCTGACATCATCAGCGTCGCCGCCGTACGCGGCTCCGCCGTCGGAGCCGGCTTCCAGCTCGCGCTGGCCTGCGACCTGCGGGTGCTCACCGACGACGCGCGGTTCTCGATGCGCGAGCCGATCCTCGGCCTGGTCCCCGACCTGACGGGAACAAAACCGCTGGTCGACCTTGTTGGCTACTCGCGAGCGCTGGAGATCTGTGCCACCACCCGGTGGGTCACTGCGGACGAGGCGCGCGAGATCGGCCTGGCCACCGCGGTCGTGGGCTCCGACGAGCTCGACGCGGCGGTGTCGGACCTGGTCGCCGCGCTGACCGCACCGATCTACGGCGCGGTCACCGAGACCAAGGCTCTGCTGCAGAGCGCGTCGCGGCTCGACCTGGAGGACCAGCGTCTGGCGGAGCGCGAGGCGCAGGTGCGCCGGTTCCGCGAGCTCGCATCGCTGATGGGGGAATGACCCGGCTGCGACCGCAGCCGCGTCGACGGAAGAGGGAGGTGAGCAGATGTCGATGGGATCCGGCATGGGGCCCGTGTGGCGGCACATGCGCACCGACCGCAGCATCACCGAGCAGAAGCTCGGCAGCGACACCGTCCGGAGGGTCTTCGGGTTCGCGAAGCCGCACCGCAGCACGATCGCCATGTTCCTGGTGCTCACGGTGTTCGACGCCGCTCTGGTGGTCGTCACGCCGCTGCTGGTCAAGAGGATCGTCGACGACGGCATCCTGAAGCAGGACACCACCCTCGTCGTGCTCCTCGCCCTCGCGGCGGCCGGGGTCGCGGTCGTCGACGCTGCGCTGGCGCTGGCGATGGGATGGCTCTCCTCGCGCATCGGTGAGGGCCTGATCTACGACCTCCGGACCTCGGTGTTCGCCCACGTGCAGCGGATGTCGCTGGCGTTCTTCACCCGCACCCAGACCGGTGCGCTGGTCTCCCGGCTCAACAACGACGTGATCGGCGCCCAGCGCGCGTTCACCTCGACCCTGTCGAGCACCGTCTCCAACATCATCAGCGTGCTGGTCGTCGGCGTCGCGATGATCGCGCTGTCCTGGCAGGTCACCCTGCTCTGCCTGGCGACGTTCCCGATCCTGCTGGTCGCGTCCCGCTGGGTCGGCAACCGGCTCGCCGGCCTGACCCGCGAGCAGATGCAGGGCAACGCCGACCTCGGCAACTCGATGACCGAGCGGTTCAACGTGGGCGGCGCGATGCTGCTCAAGCTCTTCGGCCGCCGCGACGAGGAGGACGCGCACTTCGCCACCAAGGCCGGGCTCGTCCGCGACCTCGGCATCCGGATCTCGGTGATCACCCGGGTGTTCGGGGCGACGCTGATGCTGATCCCGGCCCTGGCGACCGCGCTGGTGTACGGCGTCGGCGGCGTCCTGGTGATCCAGCAGACGCTGACCCTCGGCACGCTGCTGGCCCTGGCGACGCTGCTGCTGCGGCTGCTCGGGCCGCTGCAGGGCCTGTCCAACGTACGCATCGACGTGATGACCGCGCTGGTGAGCTTCGAGCGGGTCTTCGAGGTGCTCGACCTGCCGTCGATGATCGCCGAGCACCCGGACGCGGTGGAGCTCTCCCCACGGGCTGCACGGGTGGAGTTCGACCACGTCGCGTTCCGCTACCCCCACGCCGACGAGGTGTCGCTGGCGAGCCTGGAGACCGTGGCCCGCATCGAGTCGCGCGACACCGGCCTGGTCCTCAAGGACGTCACGTTCACCGCGGAGCCCGGGCAGATGGTCGCGCTCGTCGGGCCGTCCGGGGCCGGCAAGACCACGATGACGCACCTGGTCGCCCGGCTGTACGACGTCACCGCCGGCGCCGTACGCGTCGACGGGCACGACGTGCGCGAGGTGACCCTGCAGTCCCTGGAGGACGCGGTCGGCTACGTCACGCAGGACGCGCACATGTTCCACGACACCATCCGCGAGAACCTCCGCTACGCACGGCCCGACGCGACCGACGAGCAGGTGTGGTCGGCGCTGGACGCGGCCCAGATCGGCACGCTCGTGCGCACCCTGCCCGACGGTCTGGACACCGTCGTGGGCGACCGCGGCTACCGGCTCTCCGGTGGCGAGCGGCAGCGCCTGGCGATCGCCCGGCTGCTGCTCAAGGCACCTGCCATCGTGGTGCTCGACGAGGCCACCGCGCACCTCGACTCCGAGTCCGAGGTGGCCGTGCAGCGAGCCCTGGACCGCGCGCTGCAGGGACGCACCTCGCTGGTCATCGCGCACCGCCTCTCGACCGTGCGCAACGCCGACCTGATCCTGGTCGTCGACGACGGCCGGGTCGTGCAGTGCGGCACCCACGCCGCGCTGCTGGCCGAGGGCGGGCTCTACGCCGACCTCTACGAGACCCAGTTCGCCGTCCGCTCCGCCTGACCCTGCTGGCTAGGGTGGCGCCATGGATCTCGGTCTGCGCGGACAGGTGTACGTCGTCACCGGCGGGTCGGGCGGTCTCGGCCGGGCCACCGCCGAGGCGCTCGTGGCGGACGGCGCGAAGGTGGTGCTCTCCGGCCGCAGCGCCGACACCCTCGAGCAGGCGGTCCGCGAGCTCGGTGCGGACAACGCGACCGGTGTGGTCGCCGACAACGCCGACCCCGGCACACCCCGCGCCCTGGTGGAGGTGGCCCGGTCGACGTACGGCCGCCTGGACGGTGCGCTGATCTCGGTCGGGGGCCCGAAGAACGGGACGCTGATGGACACCGCCGACGAGGACTGGGCGGCAGCCATCGAGTCGGTGTTCCTGGGCGGGCTGCGCCTCGGCCGGGAGATCGGGCGCGAGCTCGGCGAGGGTGGGTCGATCGCCTACGTGCTGTCGTCGTCGGTGAAGTCACCGATCCGCGGGCTGGCGATCTCCAACGGCCTGCGCCCCGGTCTGGCGATGATCGCGAAGAATCTCGCCGACGAGCTCGGCCCCCGCGGCATCCGGGTCAACGGGCTGCTCCCGGGCCGGGTCGAGACGGACCGGGTGCGCTGGCTCGACGAGCAGTCCGGGGACGCCGCGTCCGCGAAGGAGCAGGCGTCGGCGGGCATCGCGCTGCGGCGCTACGGCCGCCCCGAGGAGTTCGGCAAGGCGGCCGCGTTCCTGCTGTCCCCGGCGGCCGGCTTCGTCACCGGTGTGATGCTGCCCGTCGACGGGGGGATGCTCCGCACGCTCTGAGCGGCCGACCGGTCAGGACCGGGAGGTGACCGGCTCGGGGTCCGGCTCCGGCTGCGGGGCCTTCATCTTCTTGCGCTCGTCGTAGGCGAGGTAGAAGAACCCGAACACCGCGAGCACGCCGAAGAACCACCACTGCAGCCCGTAGAAGAAGTGCGGACCGTTGCCCAGGTCGGGCAGCTCGGCGTGCACGAGGGGCTGGGTCGGCGCCGGCGTCTCCTTCTGCACGTCCACGAACCCGCCGTACACCGGGAAGTCGAGGGTCTTGCCGATCTCGCTGCTGGAGATGGCCCGCGTGGACCGGTCGGTGACCGTGGCCGCGTCACCGGTGGCGTCCGCACGCACCCAGCCGACGACGGTGACCCGGCCCGCCGGCGGGGGAGGCGCGTCACCGGTGTCGGTGCCGACGTTGCCGGTCTTCATCCAGCCTCGGTCCACGAGCAGGGCCGGCCCCGCGTCCGTGCGGAGCGGGGTGACCACGTCGACCCCCGAGCCGCCGTCCCGGGTCTGGTAGCGCACGATCACCGACTCGTCGGCGACGTAGGTGCCGGTCGCGGTGACCCGGCGCCACTCGTCACGTGTGGCGGACGGCTTGCCGACGCGCAGCACGTCCCCGACCGGCGCGGGCGTCGCCCTCAGGTTCGTCGTCGTCTGCGCGTTGGTCGTCTCGCGGTCGTGCAGCCGGTGGAACTGCCACTGGCCGAGCAGGTAGCAGGCGTAGGCGAGCACCACCACGACCACGGCGAACAGCGCCCAGCGGCGGCTGAACATGAACCTCACGCGGTCGACAGTAGCCCGCGGCGTACGGCGTCCCGCGGCGAGCCGCTCCACGATGTGACCTGCCGCACGTCGAGGGGGTCCAGTCCACCACGCACCTCGTAGAATGGCGGAATGACCACTGGAGCCCTGGCCGACGGCTTCGGCCGCGTCGCGACCGACCTGCGGGTGTCGCTGACCGACCGATGCAACCTGCGATGCTCCTACTGCATGCCGGCCGAAGGTCTCGACTGGATGCCCAACGACGACGTGCTCACCGACGACGAGGTGGTCCGGCTGATCACCGTCGCGGTGGAGCGGCTCGGGATCCGGGAGGTGCGGTTCACCGGCGGTGAGCCGCTGCTGCGCCGCGGACTGCCCGACATCGTCCGTCGTACGGCGGCCCTCGACCCGCGTCCGGAGACGTCGATCACGACCAACGCGCTGGGTCTGACGCGCACGGCGCAGGCTCTCGCGGAGGCCGGGCTCGACCGGGTGAACGTCAGCCTGGACACCGTGCGCGAGGAGGACTTCCGCACCATCACCCGCCGCGACCGGTTCCACGACGTGGTCGCCGGGCTGGAGGCGGCGTCGCAGGCCGGGCTGGGCCCGGTCAAGGTCAACGCGGTGCTGCTGCGCGGCGTCAACGACGACCAGGCACCCGAGCTGCTGCAGTGGTGCATGGACCGCGGCTACCAGCTGCGGTTCATCGAGCAGATGCCGCTCGACGCCCAGCACGGCTGGAGCCGTGCGGCGATGGTGACGGCCGACGAGATCTTCGAGTCCCTGCGCACCGCCTACCTGCTGGAGCCGGCGGAGGAGCCGCGGGGCAGCGCACCCGCCGAGCTCTTCACCGTCGACGGCGGCCCGCACACGGTGGGCGTCATCGCGTCGGTGACGCGGCCGTTCTGCGGCGACTGCGACCGGGTCCGGCTCACCGCCGACGGTCAGGTCCGCAACTGCCTGTTCGCCCGCGAGGAGAGCGACCTGCGAGCCGCGCTGCGCGGCGGCGCGGACGACGCCGAGATCGCCGACCGCTGGCGGGCGGCGATGCTCACCAAGCGACCCGGCCACGGCATCGACGACGTGTCCTTCCTCCAGCCCAGCCGGCCGATGTCGGCCATCGGCGGCTGACCGCAGCCGGATCGCCCGGACCCCGACTGCGGCGCGGCGCTCGGCAAGCCGTCGCCGGAGCGGTGAGAATGTCCCCATGCGACTGTTTGCAGCGATCGTGCCGCCCCGTGCTGTTCTCGACGAGCTCCTCGAGGTGGTGCACGGTGTCCGGCCGCCCAGCATCGGGCCCGCTCCGAAGAGGGGGCTGCTCTCCCGCTTCGGTGGGCGCGCCACCGCTGACGAGACCGGGGACAGCGACGAGCTGACCGTGCCCGCGGCGCAGCAGGTGTACCTCCCGATCACCGGGTTCGGCAACGTCACGTTCGGCGACTCGGTGCAGCTGACCAAGGCGCTGCGTACGGAGGCCGCCACCTGGGAGCGCCCCACCGTGCACATCGCCGGCGGCACCGCTCTGGAGTTCAAGGGCGACGAGTCGGTCTGGGCGAAGATCGAGGGCGACGTCGACGCGCTGAACACCATCGGTCGCGGGGTCCCGCAGGTCGTGCAGCGGCTCGGCTTCTTCGTGGACCGTCGTCAGTTCCGCCCGTGGCTACCGGTCGGCACCATCACCGACACCACCACGGCTCCCTACCTGCAGAGCGTGGTGGACGCTCTGGAGGGGTTCCGCAGCCAGTCCTGGACCATCGAGTCGATCTCCTTGATGAAGGGGCTGCCCGAGGAGGGCCGCGACGCCTTCGAGGAGCTGGAGCGGATGCCGCTCGCCGAGCGCTGACCCCGGCCGGGCGGCGGCGTCGGCCGCCGCCGGGTCGCTGAGCCGCCGGGTCAGGTGGTGGGCGCGGCCGTCGGGCTGGCCGGGGCCGGCTGGCGCGGCTGGCCCCCCTCGAGGGCCGGGTCGTGCAGGGCGCGGTTCTCCCGGATCACCTCCACCAGCTGGTCGAGCGGCATCGGCCGGTGCATCAGGTAGCCCTGGGCGAACTGCGCGTGCACGTGCTCGCGCAGGTGGTCGAGCTGGCTGGCCCGCTCGATGCCCTCGACCACCACGTCGAGGCCGAGCGCCTGACCCATCATCGTGATGGAGCACAGCAGCGCGCAGGACCGCTCGTCGCGGTCGATGCTCTCCGAGAACGACAGGTCGGTCTTGATGATCTGCACCGGCATGTCCTGCAGGTAGCCGATCGAGGAGAAGCCGACGCCGAAGTCGTCGATGGCGAACGGCACCCCGCGGGCCGCGAGCGTCTTCATCGCGCTCAACGAGGCCGGGTCGTTGCCGATCCCGTCGCGCTCGGTGATCTCCAGGATCAGCCGGGTGCCGTCCATCTGGGCGACCGCCCGCTCCACCTTGGCCACGAAGTCGGGCTCGCGCAGCTGCTTGGCGGAGATGTTCACGCTGACGTTGACGTCGCTGCCGGCAGCCCGCAGGATCGTCGCTGCGTCGCGGGCGGCCTGCTCGAGGACCACGTCGCCGAGGGCCACGACCAGCCCGGACTCCTCGGCCACCCGGATGAACACGTCGGGGGGTACGTCGACCCCGTTGGACTTCCACCGGGCCAGCGCCTCGACACCGGTGATGTAGCCCGTCGCCGCGCGGACGACCGGCTGGTAGACCAGCGTGAGGTCGCCGGCCGCCACCGACGCACGCAGCGACTCCACGAGCTCGAGCCGCTGCAGCCGGGAGCGACCGATCGCGCGCTCGTACTCGACCCACTGGTTCTTGCCCCGCGACTTGGCCTCGTACATCGCCAGGTCGGCGTTGCGCAGCATGCTCTCGGCGGTCTCGCTGCTGTCCCCGAACGCCACCCCGATGCTGGCGGACAGGGAGAGCTGGTGACCGGCCACGTGCGCGCCGCGGGACAGGGCCCCGAGCGCCCGGTCGCACGCCGAGCTGACCTCCGGCGGGTGCGACGTCCTCGAGCAGGATCGCGAACTCGTCCCCGCCGAGCCGGGCGACCGTGTCGCTCTGGCGGACGCAGTCCCGGAGCCGCTGGGCGACGTCGACGAGCACCGCGTCCCCGGCGGCGTGGCCGAAGCGGTCGTTGACCGGCTTGAACCCGTCCAGGTCGATGAAGAGGAGAGCGATGCGGGTGCCCCGGCGACGGGACATCTGCAGCGCGTGCTCGACGCGGTCCAGGAGCAGGCCGCGGTTGGGCAGGTTGGTGAGCAGGTCGTGCCGGGCCAGGTGCGTCATGTCGTCGGTGAGCCGCAGCCGCGCGAACGCGTCGGAGGCCACCGCGACCATCGCCTCCAGGGCCTGCTGGTCGGCCGACGTGGTCGAGCGCGCCCGGTGGCGCCTCGGCGCGACGATCCACTGGTCCCGCTGGCCGTCGCGCAGCTGTGCGCCGATCTCGTGCGGACCGGGCGGTGCGACCCGGACCTCGACCTGCTTGATGCGCAGCAGGCGGCGAGCATCGTCGGTGAGTGCTTCGACGACCTGGCGGGTGTCCGACAGCGTCTGGGCGCGCACGGCCGCGGCGAAGAGCACGCTCAGCCGGCGGGCGTTCTCGCTGCCCCGGGTGACCGCGCGGGTGGCGATCAGCAGCGTGGCCAGGGGCACGCCGAGCAGCAGCAGCGTCCACCACGCCGTGTTGCGGACGACGACGGCACCGAGGTAGCCGAGCGAGTCGAAGGGCACGAAGCAGGCGATGGCGAACAGCGTGCCGCCCTGCACCAGGTGTTCGCGTACCGCTGTGTTCGACTCGATGGCCACCGACACCGCGGAGAGCACGAAGTCGGTGGCGAAGTAGGAGGCGGCCGCCAGCGCCACGGCGAGCAGCTCGCGCGGCGTACCGACGGAGTCACCGCGGACGACGTACAGCACGCCGGCGGCGACGCCGCCACCGAGCATCCCGACGCCGACGTTGAAGAGCTTGGCCCACGGCCGCCGGTCCGTGGTGCCCTGGGTGATCACCACGCCGAGGGACCACAGGACCAGCGCCTCGAGCGGGCGGAGCGTGCAGAGCAGGAACATCAGGATGCTCGACTCGAAGCCGACCTCGATGCCGCCCTCGCCGCTGTCGAGCACCATGGGGAACTTCGAGATCACCACGATCAGCGGGATGGCCAGCAGCTCGATCCCGGACATGTTCACGCCGTTGGCGGCCAGGCTCACCGCCGCCGAGGCGACCAGCAGCACCCCAGCGACGAAAACGCCGAGGTCGAACCAGCGGCTGCGCGACGGGGTCAGCGCGGCGGGTGGTGGTGCCATGGGTCCTCCGGATCGGAACGAGGAGCACCAGTATCAGCCAACCGGACGTCGCGTTTGGGTGTTTTGACCTAGCCGGCGGACAGACCCCCCGCGTGACCCTCGTCGGAGGCAGCCGACGGGTCCAGCCGCTCGACGTCGCGCAGGAACCCGCGCGCGCCGAGGAAGTCGCTCAGCGAGGTGCGGTGCTCGTCGCACGCGAGCCAGGACTTGCGACGGTCCGGCGTGTGCAGCTTGGGGTTGTTCCACAGCAGGGACCAGACCGCGGGGGAGTGGCAGCCCTTCGCCGAGCAGGTGAGCGACATGTCCCTCAGGCTAGTGGGCCCGGGAACAAAGAAGCGACGCCGGACGACCACGGGGGAAGTCGTCCGGCGCCACGTGAGAGCGAACTCAGACGGGGGAGGCTGAGCTCGCTACGCGACGATTCTTGCACGCGCCAAGGGCCAGATCCAACACGGTGTCAGATACGCGCCGAGGCGGGTTTCAGGTGTCTGGACCACCCTCGATGGCACGGCGATCGTGGTCCGGCTCGAAGTACTCCGGGCCACCCGGGTCCGGTGAGGAGCCAGCGTTCGCGAGGATCACGGCGACGTACGGCAGCAGGAAGGAGCCGGCGATGAACACCCACATGAACCAGTGTCCGATGCTGACCACGGCGAGCACGAAGCAGGCCGTGCGGATGCCCATGGAGATCAGGTAGCGACGCTGCCTCAACCCGATGTCGTCTCGATGGCTTCGGGCCGCGGTGGTGATCCGGACAGCGTCCGGTTCCTTGCGGGCCATGTGCCCACCGTACGTCGCGTGGCGGGCCCACCACAGGCCCGGTCCACGCCCGACCCCGGGCACCCGACGAGCCGGCGCTCTACGATCGGCAGGCAGCCACCTGACGTGCGCTGCCTCGACCCGAGGAGAACCATGTCCAACCGTGTGTACCGCGTCACCGAGATCGTCGGCACGTCCCCGGACGGCATCGACCAGGCCATCCGCAACGGCATCGAGCGCGCCTCCCGCACGCTGCGCCACCTCGACTGGTTCGAGGTGACCCAGGTGCGCGGACAGGTGAAGGACGACGCCGTCGAGCACTTCCAGGTGGGCCTCAAGCTGGGCTTCCGTCTCGAGGACGACTGACCGCGCCGCGCCACGCCGCTGTTCCTCGGTCCACGGACCGGCGCGATTCCTTCTACCGATGGGTAGCCGATAGCGTCCGAGTGTCCGCGAGGAGAAGGGGAGCGCGTTGAGCAGATCGGTTCTCGTGACCGGAGGCAACCGGGGCATCGGCAAGGCCATCGCCGAGGCGTTCGTCGCCAACGGAGACCAGGTCGCCGTCACCTACCGCAGCGGCGAGCCCCCAGCGGGCGTGCTGGGCGTGAAGTGCGACGTCACCGACCCGGAGTCCGTGGAGGCGGCGTTCACCGAGATCGAGGCCGCGCACGGCCCCGTCGAGGTGCTGGTCGCCAACGCCGGCATCACTGCGGACACCCTGGTGCTGCGGATGAGCGAGGAGGACTGGTCCCGCGTCATCGACACGAACCTGACCGGCTCCTTCCGGGTCGCCAAGCGCGCCGCCAAGGGCATGCTGCGGCTGCGCCGCGGACGGCTGGTCTTCATCTCCTCCGTGGTCGGGCTGCTCGGGTCCGCCGGGCAGGTGAACTACGCCGCGAGCAAGGCCGGCCTGGTCGGCATGGCGCGGTCGCTGGCCCGCGAGCTGGGCAGCCGCGTCGATCACCGCGAACGTGGTGGCTCCGGGCTTCGTCGAGACGGAGATGACCGCCGTGCTCCCCGAGGAGAAGAAGGCGGAGTACAAGAAGCAGATCCCGCTGGGCCGGTACGCCACCACCGAGGAGGTCGCCTCCGTGGTCCAGTGGCTGGCCTCCGACGGCGCGGCCTACGTGACGGGTGCGGTGATCCCCGTCGACGGCGGCCTCGGCATGGGCCACTGACGCACACATCGCGGGTGGTCGAGCCCGTCGAGACCACTGACATCCACACGGAGGAGTAGGGACAGCATGGGCATTCTCGAGGGCAAGCGGATCCTGGTCGCGGGCGTCACGATGGACAGCTCGATCGGCTTCGCGGTCGCACGCGTCGCGCAGGAGCAGGGCGCCACCGTCCTGGTGTCGAACTTCGGTCGCGCGCTGGGCATCACCAAGCGCATCGTCGGGCGACTGCCCGAGCCGGCGCCGGTGATCGAGCTCGACGTGACCGACCCCGAGCACCTGGAGCGGCTCCCGGACCTGGTGCGTGAGCACGTCGACGGACTCGACGGTGTCGTGCACTCCATCGCCTACGGCAACCCCGAGACGCTGCTCGGTGGGAAGTTCCTCCAGGGCCCGTGGGAGGACGTCGCACAGGCGGTCCAGGTCTCGGCGTACTCCCTGGCGTCGCTGTCCACGGCCTGCCTGCCGCTGATGTCCGACGGGGGCTCGATCGTCGGGATGACCTTCGACGCGACGGTCGCCTGGCCGGCGTACGACTGGATGGGGGTCGCGAAGGCCGGCCTGGAGTCCTGCTCGCGCTACCTGGCCCGCGACCTGGGCCCCCACGGCGTCCGGGTCAACCTGGTCTCGGCCGGTCCGCTGAAGACGCTGGCGGCCAAGGCGATCCCCGGCTTCGAGGAGCTCGAGTCGATGTGGAGCGACCGTTCGCCGCTCGGCTGGGACGAGAAGGACACCCTGCCGACCGCGAAGGCCGTGGTTGCCCTGCTCAGCGACTTCTTCCCGGCCACCACCGGCGAGATCGTGCACGTCGACGGCGGCTACCACGCGATGGGCGCCTGACGCCGGTCCGCGGACGGAGCCTGCGGTGAACGCCGTTGGGCGGGCGTGGGCCGATCGGATAGCGTCCTGCGCGTGACTTCCGCCCTCGTCGAGCTCCGGGTCCTCGAAGGACCGAACCTCTACTTCCCCCGGGCGGCGATCAAGCTGACCCTGGACCTGACCCAGCTGATCGACGCGCCCGAGGCAGTGGCGCTGCGGTTCGCGTCCCGGATCGGGTTGCGCAAGGCCCGCCCCGGCAAGCCGGGCAGCGGCTTCCGGCAGCGGTTCGCCGCCCGGGCGGTCGCCCGGCTGCTGCGCCAGATCGCCGCCGAGGCCGGCACCACCCGGCTGGCCGTGCGGGTCCGGTCGACGCACGACGTGCACCAGATCGTGGTCGCCTACCCGTGGCGCAACCGCAACCGTGCCCAGGAGCTCGGCCAGGCGGTGGCCGAGGTGCTCGACGCCCTGCCGGGCTCCGACGTGGAGGAGCTGGTCGGTCGAGCGGCCGCCAGGGTCCGCGATGCCGAGCCCGGTCCCGGACCGACCACGCTGCGCCCGCGGGTGCCGATCGTCGCGGTGACCGGCACCAACGGCAAGACCACCACCTCGCGGATGGTCGCGCACATCGGCCGCACGCACGGCCTGCACGTCGGCTGGTCCAGCACGGACGGCATCTACATCGACGGCGAGCTGGTCGAGCCCGGCGACTACTCCGGCCCCTCCGGGGCGGGACGGGTGCTCGCGCACAAGCAGGTGCAGCTCGCAGTCACCGAGACCGCCCGCGGCGGCATCCTGCTCAAGGGCATCGGCCTGACCCACAACGACGTCTCGGTCTTCACCAACGTCTCCGCGGACCACCTCGGCCTGCACGGCATCGACACCCTCGACCAGCTCGCCGAGGTGAAGGGCGTCGTACCCCGCATCACCAAGGCCGACGGGTGGGCGGTGCTGAACGCGGACGACCCCCGCGTCTACGCGACGCGTACGTCGATCAGGGCCAAGCCGTGGGTGTTCTCCCGGGACCCCGACTCACCCGCGATCCGCGAGACGCTCTCGGAAGGGGGCCGGGCGACCACGGTGATCGACGGCTGGCTGTCCGTGCTGTACGCCGACAGCGACGCGGACCCGCTGGTGGAGGTCGTGGACATCCCGATGACCCTGGCCGGGCTGTCCCGCTTCAACGTGGAGAACGCCCTGGGTGCGGCGTCCGCCGCGCTGGCGGTCGGGCTTCCGCGCGAGGCGGTCGTGGAGGGGCTGAAGTCGTTCCGGCCGGACCCCGCCCACAACCCGGGCCGGATGAACTTCTTCTCCCGCAAGGACGTCAGCGTCGTCATCGATCTCGCGCACAACGAGGCCGGTCTCGAGGCGCTGCTGGAGATCATGAACGGCGTACGACGTCCCGGGGCCCGTCTGCTGCTCGGGCTCGGCGCCGTGGGGGACCGGCAGGACGACCTCGTGGACCGGCTCGGCGAGATGGGTGCCCGAGACGCCGACGTCGTGGTGATCGCGCACAAGGCGAGGTATCTGCGCGGCCGCAGCATGGGGGAGCTCGACGCGCTGTTCCGCGCCGGTGCCGCCCGGGTCGGCGTGGACGACCTGCCGTCCTACCCGACCGAGGTCGAGGGGCTGCAGGCGCTCGTCCAGCAGGCCGAGCCGGGCGACGTCGTGGCGCTGATGTGCCACGAGGACCGGCAGGGTGTCTACGACTGGCTGGAGGCCGAGGGCTTCACCGTGGACTCCCCGGAGACGTTGCGCGACAAGGTCCGGTCGGCCCGGGCCAGCTCCGGGTAGTAGTCGCGGGAGCCGCCGGTGCTGTCGCGGAGCATCCGCAGCTTTCCGGTGGGCTTCTCGATGACGTGGAAGCTCACCCAGCCGACGAGCACCGAGGCGAGCAGCACCGTGAGGATCGACAACGGCAGCGACGCCCCGCTGCGACCGATGAGGCCGGCGTGCTCGAGGAGCAGCATGACCGGCTCGTGCCACATGTAGGTGCTGTAGCTGATCAGGCCGAGCCAGGTGAGTGCGCGCCAGGACAGGAAGCGTGACCAGGCCTGGCCGCGCTCGCCCAGGACCGTGCTGCTGAGCAGCAACAGCCAGCCGACGGCCGCGAAGTCGTGGAAGACCACCTGTCCCCAGCTGTCCGGGCGGGAGAGCAGGCTCCCGGCGACCACGATCCCGAGGCCGGCGACGCGGAGCACCGAGGGCCACACGCCGTGGAAGAGCGGCCGACCGTCGCGGGCGGCGACCACCACAGCCAGCGTCATACCTGCGGCGAAAGCGCCGAACCGGGCCTGCGGGCCGAAGTACACCGGCCAGTTGTCGAACGGCACGTGCAGCACGAGGAACGCCACGCTGTTCCACACCCAGGGGACGACGGCCAGCAGGCCGGTGCCGGCCAGGAGCAGGGTGACCCGCCGACGGCGGGAGTCGATCCGGGCGCAGCGCCGCACGGCGAGCGGGCCGAGGAGCACGAGGACCGCGTAGAAGATCACCTCGAGGCTCATCGACCAGGTCGGACCGACCGTGTAGAAGATCCGGCTCCGGTCGAAGACCTGCATGAACGTCAGGTGCTCGAGCAGGTCCACCCAGTCACCGGGGAGCGCGGGGTTGCGGATCGCCCACACCACGGTGACGCCGATCCAGTACAGCGGCAGGATCCGCACCGCGCGTCGGAACAGGAACCGTCCCGCCGGCTGGGGCGGTGAGCGGTCCAGGGCCGCGCGGGCGTAGGACAGCGTCAGCAGGTACGCCGACATCACGAAGAGCACGTCGACGGTCTCGAACCGGGCCAGGGCCCCCAGCACCGGGTTGAGCGCCGTGCCGCTCTGCTGGACGTACTGGAAGACGTGGAAGACCACGATCGTCAGGCCGACGAGCCCGCGGTAGCCCTCGAGCTCACGGGCCCGGCCGCGCCGCGGAGCGCCCTCGGGGGGTCGGGGACCGGACGCGGCGTCCGTCGGGGTGACGGCGGCCGGACGGTCGGTGGTGGGTCGTTCGGTGGTGGGGGTGGTCATGCGTTCACCTCCGGGGTGGTCGTGCTCGGACGGGACTCGCTGTCGGGCGCGTCGCTGCGCGGCGTCACGTTCCACTGCGACTCCCCGACCAGCTCCTTGACCTGGGCGATGCGGGCGATGATGTTCTTCCACTCGGTGTAGACGAGCGAGGACACGAGCAGGTGGCTCCAGAACCACGCCTTGCGCTGGCGCAGCTCGGGCACCGCCAGCCGCCAGGCGAACAGCGTCTGGGCCGGGCCGACCGCCAGGGTGAACAGCGTGGTCAGCAGCAGCGCCGGGGCGAGCCAGTTCAGCTGGGTGATGCCGCCCTCCCGGTAGGCCGTGTAGGCCAGCACCGGGAACATCTGCAGAGAGAGCCACGGGTAGATCTCGCGCCAGCCGAGCAGGAACGCCAGCCCGCTCTTCTGCCGGACGCTCAGGTGCGGCGACCGCACGGTCAGGCTCAGGTGCTTGCGGGAGACCTGGAACCAGCCCTGCGCCCAGCGGGCGCGCTGCTTCCACAGGGCTCGCACGTTGGTGGGCGCGAGCTCGTAGGAGATCAGCGCCGGGTCCGAGGCGATCTTCGCGCCCGCGGCCAGCACGCGCAGGGTCGAGTCGATGTCCTCGGTGAGCATCGAGCCGTGCATGCGCGTCTCGGCGAGCAGGCTGGTGCGCCAGTACCCGTTGGAGCCCCCGAAGACGCCGAAGCCCTGCATCGCAGCGCGGCCGGGGTGGCTGACCGCGTAGATGGACTCGAACTCGACTGCCACGGTCCGCGCCACCAGCGAGGCGTCGCCGTTGCGGATCACGCAGTGGCCCTGCACGACGTCGTACCCGTTGGAGAGCCAGCGCCACGCGCGCCGGAAGGCGCCCGGCTCCGGGTGGTGGTCGGCGTCGAACATGCCGACGAACTCCCCGGTCACGTGGCTCATCGCGGCGTTGACGTTCTGCGCCTTGGAGGTGCTGTTGGGGACCTTCAGCAGGAAGATCCGGGAGTCCTGGCGGGCCATCTCCCGCAGGTCGTCCTCCACGGCCATCGGGTTCGGCGTGTTGTAGGCGACCAGGATCTGCAGCGGGCCGGGGTAGTCGACCCGCTGGAAGGCCGCGACGGTGTCGAGGATCGTGGCGGCCTCGTTGGGCAGGTACGCCGCGATGATCGCGCTCGCGCCCGGGTGCGGCGCACCCGGCTCCTCCGGCGGCCGCTCCGGGTCGAGGGCGTACAGCCCCTCGAGCCAGATCGCCGCCGAGGTGACCACCAGAGCGGCCAGCACGACCCAGTAGGCCACACCGGAGACGTCCCACCCGAGCCGGCCGAGGCCGTAGTAGATGCCGAACGGCAGACCGATCCCGCCGACCAGGGTGGCGAGGAACTGGGTGGGGAGACGGAGCCGGTCCACGAGGCGGGTCACTGCGCTCTTCCCGTTGGCCCGTGACTTCCGAGCCTCCAGCGCAGGCGTCCACTGCACGGGCAGCAGGTCCAGGTGGTCGGCGGCCGCCCGCGTGGCGGTGAGTGCCCGCTCGAGCAGCTGGGTGCCGTCCTCGGCCTCGGTGAACGGGACCCAGCCGGTCACCGGGGTGACCCGGACCGTGTCCTCGTTCCCGACCGTGAAGCGCGCGGAAGCCACCTGCTTGGCCAGCAGCCGGAGCCGTCGCTCGACGTCCGCCGGGGGAGTCTCGGGGAGCAGGAGCATCAGCCGGCCGGAACCGTCGACGCCGATCCGCTCCAAGGGCTCCGGCAGGTCGCCCATCAGCTCGGTGACCTGGGTCGCGATCTGGGTCGCGACCCCGCCGCCGAACCGTTCGAAGAGCCTCGACATCTCCTGGAACCGGATGATGCCCAGTCCACCGTTCCGGGACGAGCGGCGGCCCCGGTCGAGCTCGCGGCCGGCCTCGTCGACCAGGCTGCGCTCGGACAGCAGGCCCGTGCGCAGATCCCGGCTGACCAGGTGCGCCGGCACCGGCGGGCGAGCGGTCTTCGCGCGCACCCGGGCGGCCAGCTCGGCCGCGGAGACGGGCTTGCGGACACAGTCGTCGGCACCCAGGCGGAGGCCGGTCAGTACGTCGTCCTCACCACCCGAGGTCAGCAGGAGGACGGGAACGGTCCGACCGGGACGTGCCTCGCGGAGCCGGCCCAGCAGCCCGAACCCGTCGACGTGCGGCCCGTCGACGGACGCGACGACCACGTCGGGTCGGGTCCGGGAGAAGGCCGCGAGAGGGTCCTCCGTGGGCCGGACGGAGACCACGACGTACCCGGCGTCCTCGAGGGCCTGCCGGGCGTGCGCGGCGAAGTCCGTGTCGTCGGCGAGCAGCACCGTCGACGTCGTAGAGGTGTGCGCGTCCGGCGCAGCGGGAGGTTCGGGGTTGGTCGTGGGCGGGGGAGCGACAGCGGTCACACGGTCTCCTCGTCAAGCTTTCGGGTCGTGCAGGTCGGCTCGTTGGTGGCAGGCTGGGCGCGATGACTGGGCACGGAAGACGCACCGCACCGCACCACGGGAACAGCCGACTCGGGTGGCTCGCCGTGGTGGTGCTGTGCTGCCTCGCTGCGGCGTGCACCGCCTCCCCTCAGGGGGGCGGTCGCAGTGCGGAGAGGCCCTCGCGCGCGCCATCTGGCGCACAAGGTTCTGATCCGGTCGTGCACCCGTGGGTGACGACCGCTGACGGGGGCTCGAGGCTGGCCCGTCAGGAACCGGTCCCGCTCACGTCCGGGGACTCGGTCCAGCCCGACATCGTTGTCGACGACTCTCGACCGTACCAACAGTTCTTCGGGGTCGGCGCATCGATCACGGGCTCCTCGGCCGTGTTGCTCGACACGGTTTCGCCCGATTCGCGCTCACGTGTGATGCGGACCATGTTCGGCCGGTCGGACGGGATCGGGCTCTCGGTGCTGCGCCAGCCCCTGGGGGCCAACGACTTCTCCGCCGGGGACTTCTCCTACGACGACGTCCCGTCCGGGCAGACCGACCCGGGTCTCGACCACTTCACGCTCGGCCCCGACGAGTCCCGGGTGCTGCCGCTGCTCCGCGAGGCGGCCGCGGTGAACCCGTCGCTGGCCGTCGTGCTGTCGCCCTGGAGCGCGCCTGCCTGGATGAAGACGAGCGGCTCCCTGACGGGCGGCTCGCTCCGCCCGGAGTACGAGGACGCCTACGCCCGGTACCTCGTCGCCTCGGTCAAGGCCTACCAGGACGGAGGCGTGCCGGTGCACGGGCTCACCGTCCAGAACGAGCCGTCGTACTCGCCGCCGGGCTACGCGGGGATGACCCTCGACGTCTCCCAGCAGCGCCGCATCGTCGACGACCACCTGGCGCCGGCGCTCGCGCAGGCAGGGGTCTCGCCGCACGTGTGGGCGCTCGACGACAACTTCGAGCGGTGGCAGGACGCCGACGGGCTGCTGTCGGACCCGACCACCCGCTCGCACGTGTACGGGGTGGCGTTCCACTGCTACAAGGGCGACGTCTCCGCCCTGCGAGAGATCCGCAGACGTCATCCCGGGACCCCGGTCGCGGTCAGCGAGTGCAGCGGCGGGTCGTGGTCACCCAGCTTCGGCGCCGACCTGCGCTACGAGGCGAGCACCCTGCTCGTGGGTGCGATCCGCAACGGCGCGTCCTGGCTGAGCAAGTGGAACCTGGTCCTCGACCCGAACGGCGGCCCGCAGAACGGCGGCTGCCCGAACTGCCGGGGCCTGGTGACCCTGGACCCGAGCACGGGCAAGGTGGAGCAGACGGCGGCCTACTACGCCTGGGGCCACGTGGGGCGGTTCGTCACGCCCGGGGCGCGCGTGGTGGGCGCCACGCCCCGTCCCGGCTCACCCGTCCGGTCGGTGGCGTTCCGGAACCCGGACGGCTCGCACGTGCTGGTCGCGTTCAACGCCGGCCGGTCCGCGCGCCGGATCGACGTCGCCTGGGGCCGGCGTACGTTCGGCTACCGCGTCGACCCGGGCGCGCTCGTCACCTTCACGTGGTGAGGCTCACGCCTCCGGCTCGGTCGGGGCCGGGGTGAAGTCCGGGTCGCCGACCGGGCCGTCGGACACCCCCGATCCGGCCTGGGCCTGGTTGGACCAGTTCTCCAGCTCCGCCATCACCATCGGGTGCTTGTCGACGCACACCACGACCAGGTCGCCCGGGTTGGCGCGCGACATCGCGTGCCGGACCGCCTCGATCTCGTCGAGGATGATCTCCAGCTGCTTGCAGCGCGCGCCGGCCTCCCGGCTGGCCCGCACGCCCTCGGCGACCAGCTCGGCGGTCTCGCCGCGCTGGCGGCCGCGCAGCGACACGTCCTCGCGGACCACCACGACGTCGAAGTGCTGCGCGGCGATCGCGCCCAGCTCGCGCATGTCGTCGTCGCGCCGGTCCCCCGCGGTGGCGATCACGCCGATCCGGGACGGCCGGCCGAGCTCGCTGGTCGACGAGAGGCTCTCGCCGACCCGGTCCACGAAGTCGCCGAGCGCCTTCATCCCCGGCGCGTTGTGGCAGTAGTCCACGATGACCTGGACGCCGTTGACCTCGACCTCGTTGAGCCGGCCGGGGGAGAGGTAGTAGTTCGTGGAGAAGGTCCGCAGGCCCTGCCGGATGTCGTGCAGCGGGGCACCGGCGGCGAACGCGGCCGCGGCGGCCGCCAGGGCGTTCTGGACGTTCATCCGCGCCCTGCCGCCGAACGTGGCCGGAAGCAGGTGCGTCCAGGCGAGCTGCATCTCGCGGCGGCCGTGCTTGACCACGATCATCTCGCCGCGCTCGCTGGGCTCGAGGACCAGCGCCTTGCCGCCGCGGCGGCAGTGCGCGTCGATCATGTCGCGGGCCTCGGTGCCGGGCTCGGCCATCGAGAACCACACGACCTGGCCCGAGCACCGGCGCCGCATCTCGCGGACCAACGGGTCGTCGGCGTTGAGCACGGCGTGCCCGTCACGCGGGACCGCCTCGACGAGGACCGCCTTGACGTCCGCGAGCTGCTCGACGGTGTCGATGCCGCGCAGACCCAGGTGGTCGGGCTGGACGTTGAGGACGACGGCCACGTCGTTGCGCTCGTAGCCCAGGCCCTCGCGCAGGATGCCGCCGCGGGCGACCTCGAAGACACCGAAGTCGACGCGCGGGTTCTGCAGCACCATCCGTGCGGACTTGGGGCCGGACGCGTCGGCGCGGATCACCAGGCGCTCGTCGATCACGACGCCGTCGGTCGAGGTCATCCCGACCTTGCGGCCCATGCCCTTGAAGATGTGCGAGATCATCCGCGACGTCGTGGTCTTGCCGTTGGTGCCGGTGACCGCGACGATCGGGATCCGGCTCGGCGCACCGGGCGGGAACAGCATGTCGACGACGGGCTTGGAGATGAACTGCGGCTCGCCGATCGTCGGGTGCGTGTGCATCCGGAAGCCCGGGGCGGCGTTCACCTCGCAGATCGCGCCGCCGGTCTCGCGGACCGGCTCGGTGATGTCGGGGCAGATGAAGTCGATGCCGGCGATGTCGAGGCCGACCATCCGGGCGGCCTCCTCGGCGATCTCGACGTTCTCCGGGTGCGCCTCGAAGGTCCGGTCGATGGAGATGCCGCCGGTCGACATGTTGCCGGTCAGGGTCAGCTTGACCATCTCGCCGACCGGCGGGACGTCGCCGAGCTTGTAGCCCTGGTCGGCGAGCAGCTGCACCGCGGCGTCGTCGACCTTGATCCGGGTCAGCACCTTCTCGTGGCCGACACCGCGGCGCGGGTCCGCGTTGGTGAGCTCGACGAGGTCCTCGATGGTGGTCTGGCCGTCTCCGATGACGTGCGCCGGGACGCGCTCGGCCACCGCGGCGAGCCGCCCGTCGATGATCAGGCAGCGGTAGTCGCGACCGGTGATGTAGGACTCGACGATCACCACGCCGCGGCGGGACTGGTCCTTGGCGACCGGGAACGCCTCGCGCACGTCGTCGGCGTCCTGCAGGTCCAGGCACACGCCGCGGCCGTGGTTGCCGTCGAGCGGCTTCACCACCACCGGGTAGCCGATGCGCTCCGCGACCGTGACGGCCTGCTCGGCGGTGCGGACCGACTCCTGCTTGGGCACCGGGAGCCCGGCGGCGCCGAGCAGCCGGGTGGTGAGGTCCTTGTCGGAGGCCACGTCGACCGCGATCGCGCTGGTCGCCGACGTCATGGTGGCGCGGATGCGCTTCTGGTGCACGCCCTGGCCGAGCTGGACCAGCGAGTGCTGGTTGAGCCGGATCCACGGGATGTCGCGGGAGACGGCCTCGTCGAGGATCGCCTGGGTCGACGGGCCGAAAGCGGTCCGCTCCGCCCGCAGGATGAACGTCTCGCGCTCCTTCTCCCAGTCGAACTCCGGGTCGGCCTCGACGAGGTGGTTCACCAGGCGTACGGCGAGCCGGGCCGCCGCGAGCCCGACCTGCTCGTCGACGTACCCGTAGATGATGTTGTAGCGGCCCTTGTGGCCCTTGACCTGGCGGGTCTTGCCGCGGCGGATGTCGTGGCCGACCTCCTGCTGCAGAGCGAGCGCAGCGTGCTCGGCGACGTGGCCGAGCCAGGTGCCCTCGTTGAGGCGCTCCACGAAGCCGCCCCGGCGGCCGCGGGAGCAGGAGTGCTCACGCAGGCCGGGCAGCATCTGGAGGAGGTTCTCGGTGAACCCGCTGAGCGTGTTGCTCGGGAACTCCTCGAGCGTGCCCAGGTCGACCACGAGGTGGATCGCCTTCTCGTAGGACCAGAGGTTGGCGCCCCGGTAGACCCGGGTCTCCAGGATCGACAGGTCGGGGGAGGGGGTGCTCACGCTCGATCTCCTTCGGTGGTCTGGCGGGCACGGCGACGCCTCAGCACGGTCGGTGAGATGTCGCCTGCGGCGATGTCACGAGCCAACCGTTTCAGGTCGCGTCCCGCAACCGCGAGCTCTTCGGCCTCGCTGGGGTCGACCTCCGGGGTCTGCCGGACGAGCGCCTTCGCGGTGAGGTCGAAGACGGAGCCGGCGGGCAGGACGTGCATCACCACGCCCGAGGCGAGCAGCGGTGCCGTACGCCGCGCCTCGTGGGCGTTGGACACCACGTTGCGACCGTCGAACACGGTCACCACGCCGCGGCCGACGACCCGCATGATCTCCGCGCCGTGCTCCTCGGTGATCACCGCCCCGGTGTCCTCGTCGACGCCGATGCCGAGCAGGCCGGGGCTCTGCGCGACGAGCATCAGCAGCCGCCCGTAGCGGTTGCGCTGGCCGAAGTGCTGGTCGATCACGACGTCGCGGATCAGGCCGAGACCCGCGGCGAGCTGGGTCATCCGCTGCTTCGGCGTGGAGCCGCCGGTGCCGAAGGCGACCATGTGCGAGGACTGGATGCTCGCCCCGGCGCTGGTGCCGCCGACCACCACGCCGCGGCGGTGCGCGGCCTTGATGGCCTCGCCGAACGCGGTGCCGTTGACGATGGCGGACAGCTTGAGCTGGTTGCCGCCGGTCATGAAGATCCCGGTCACGTCGTCCAGCAGGCCGACCATCTCCGGGTCCTCGGCCTGCTCGCGGCTCTCGGGCCGTGCGGCGACGACGTCGGCAGCGCCGAGCTTGCGGAACAGCGCGTCGTACACCTCGACGACCTCGGGTCCGAGCGAGCTGGCGGTGGGGATGACGGCGATCTTTGCGTGCTCGCCACCGGCCAGCGAGACGAATGTCTCGAGCACGGTGCGACGGCCGAGCTTGTCCTCGGCACCGCCGATCGCGATGAGTGGTCCAGGTCCTGTCTGGTCGTCCGCGGCGCCGGGATCGGCTTGACTGTCAACTGGACCGTTCGGCATGCAGCGCAGCCTACGGGGTGCAAGAGTTGGGCTGTGACTGACCGTCGGCGGCTGATCGTGATGAGGCACGCGAAGGCAGAGCCCTTCGCCGCGAGCGACCACTCCCGAACCCTCACCGAGCGTGGTGCGGCGAGCGCCCGCGACCTGGGGGTGCACCTGCGCAAGCACGAGGCGTTGCCCGAGTACGCCGTCGTGTCGTCCGCCGTACGCACCCGCCAGACGTGGGACGCCGTGGTCGAGACCTCGGGCCTGGTCGGCTGCGAGGTGTCCTTCGACGACGCGGTGTTCACCGGCAGCCCGGACGTGGTGATCGAGGCGCTGCGGGCGGCCCCCGCGAACGCCGGGACGGTGATCTTCGTGGGTCACAACCCGACCGCGGCGTACCTGTGCCACCTCCTCGACAACGGCGAGGGTGAGACCGAGGCCGTCTCCGAGCTCCTGCAGGGCTTCCCTCCGGGCGCGGTCGCCGTGCTCGAGGTGAGCGTGCCGTGGGCCGACCTGGGGGCCGAGACCGGTCGGCTGGTCGGCTACTACGTCGGCCGCGGCTGACCGGACCGGTCTACTCCAGGTCCGGCGCGGGGGTGGTGAACCCCTCGAGGGCGTCCGCGGCCTCGATCTCCTCCCGGCTGATGCCGAGCAGGTAGACGATCGCGTCGAGGTAGGGCACGTTCACCGCCGTGTCCGCGGCCCGCTGCACGACCGGCTTGGCGTTGAAGGCGATCCCGAGTCCTGCGGCGGAGAGCATGTCGAGGTCGTTGGCGCCGTCGCCGATCGCGACCGTGGCGGCCTCCGAGACACCGGCCTCCGCGGCGAACCGCCGCAGCGCCTCGGCCTTGCCGGCCCGGTCGACGACCGCGCCGACGATCTTGCCGGTGAGCCGGCCGTCGGCGATCTCGAGCTCGTTGGCGGCGGCGAAGTCGATGCCGAGGTCGGCCGCGATCCGGTCGGTCACCTGGCTGAACCCGCCGGAGACGATGGCGAACCGGTAGCCGAGCCGCTTCAGCGTGCGGACCAGGGTCCGGGCGCCCGGAGCGAGCGCGAGGTCGTCGTAGACCTGGTCCAGCGCACCGGCGTCGAGCCCCTCGAGCAGGGCGACGCGGGCCCGCAGGGACTCCTCGAAGTCCAGGTCGCCGCGCATGGCCTGGTCGGTGACGGCCTTCACCTCGTCCAGGCAGCCGGCGTGCTCGGCCAGCATCTCGATCACCTCGCCCTGGACCAGGGTCGAGTCGACGTCCATCACCACCAGCCGCATCCCGTGCCGGAGCAGGTTGGCCGGCTGTACGGCGACGTCGACCGACTGGACCGCCGCCTCGGCCGCGAGCATGGCGCGGAGCCGGTCGGGGTCGGCGCCGGAGACGTGCAACTCGATCGCCGTGACGGGGTAGCGGGCCATCCGCTCGATGCGGTCGATGTTCGCGCCGGTGTCGGCGATCCGGCCGGCGATCGCGGCCACGGCGCCGGGCTTCAGCGGCATCCCGAGCACGGTGACGTGGCTGCGGCCCTCGGGGCGGCTGCGGTTGTCACCGGTGCCGCGGTCCACCTCGACCTGCATCTCGAGCTCGTCGCCGACCCGCTCCAGCGCGGTGCGCAGCGCCTTCCAGTCCCGGGGCACGGTGACCAGCACCCCCAGCACCAGCCGGCGGCGCAGCACGATCTGCTCGATGTCGAGCACCACGACGCCGAACGCGGCCAGCGTGGAGAACACCGTGGACGTCACGCCGGGCCGGTCCGTGCCGGTGAGGGTGATCAGAAGGGTCTTGGGGGCCTCGAGGGCCTGCTCGGTAGCCATGACGCGCCGAGGCTATCGGTCCCACGGGAACGCGCATGCGGCCACCAGACCACGTCTCGCAGCGTGGTCAAGGGGGGCCAGCGCCTGGCGGCGCGCGTCGGCCTCGGCCGCGGTGATGCTGCCGCCGTCGTCCTCGAGGGCCAGGTCGACGATCGTGCGGCACCGGGTGGCCAGCGAGGCCAGGCGTACGGCGCGCGGTGACATCGCGTCCGGGAACACGAAGTCGGCGGCCTGCCGCAGGGCCATCAGCTCGTCGGCCACCTCGGGCCGCCACCGGGCAACGTCGAGCGCGGCCAGCGTGTCCGTCGTACGCAGCAGGGCCCGCCGGAGGAGGGCATCGGCCTCGGACGGGTCGGGGACCTGGCGCCGGGAGACCGCCGGGTGGCAGGACCACACGACCCCTGCGCCGGCGCGGTGGGGGACGAGACCGAGGTCGGCACCGTCGAGCACCACCCCCTCGCCGACGTCGACCACCTCGCCGTTGAAACCGCTCGGCCCGGCCAGGCCGAGCAGGTCACCCGGCACGGGCAGCGCGATGCCGGCGCCGGTCGCCTGCTGGCTCCTCAGCAGGCCGAGCGCGACGATCAGCGGCCGGCTGCCGTCGGTGTCCGGCAGCCCCAGCACGTCGTGCGCGGCGTCGTCGCCGACGATCGCGTCCCGCGCGTCGTCCAGGCTCGTCGAACCGGCGGTCCAGGCCGAGAACCACAACGCGAAACGCGCCGACAGCGGAAGGGGCGAGGAGCTCACCCGACGAGGTTACGCAGGCCGGGGGCGGCCGGTCCGCGCGACCTGCGGCGAGGGGTTCCGTATAGGTTGGTCCCCGCACCTGGCAAGCCGACGCACGAGGAGACCCGGTACTACATGGACGCCGTTCTCGAGCTCGCCGACGTCACCGTGCGCCGAGGGCAGGCCACGTTGATCGAGGGGGTCGACTGGACGGTCGAGGAGGACGAACGCTGGGTCGTGCTCGGACCGAACGGTGCCGGCAAGACCACCCTCCTCCAGGTGGTGTCCGCGCAGATCCATCCCACCTCCGGCGTGGTCGGGATCCTCGGTGAGGTGCTCGGCACCGTCGACGTCTTCGAGCTCCGGCCCCGGATCGGGCTGACCAGCGCCGCCCTGGCCGAGAAGATCCCGCCCGCCGAGCGGGTGCACGACGTGGTGGTCTCCGCGTCGTACAGCGTCCTCGGCCGCTGGCGCGAGCACTACGACCGGCTCGACCACGCCCGCGCCGAGGAGCTGCTCACCGAGGTCGGTGCCGGCCACCTCACCGACCGCACCTTCGGCACCCTGTCCGAGGGCGAGCGCAAGCGCGTCCAGATCGCCCGGGCCCTGATGACCGACCCTGAGCTGCTGCTGCTGGACGAGCCGGCCGCCGGCCTCGACCTGGGCGGGCGCGAGGACCTCGTGTCCACGCTGTCGGTGCTGGCGATGGACGAGATGTCCCCGGCCACGGTCCTGGTCTCCCACCACGTCGAGGAGATCCCGCCGGGCTTCACGCACGCGCTGCTGCTGCGGGCGGGGAAGGTGGTCGCGGCCGGACCGCTGGAGCAGGTGCTCACCGAGGAGATCGTCTCGGCCACCTTCGGCATGCCCCTCCAGGTGTCCCAGAACAACGGCCGCTGGGCGGCCCGTCGTCAGCACCGTCACGCTGCTCCCTGAGTAGGCTCGGAGTCATGGACTGGCTTCGGGACCACATGTGGGAGACCTGGATGGGCCTCGCGATCCTGCTCGGGGTCGCTGAGCTGTTCAGCCTCGACCTGATCCTGCTCATGCTGGCCGTCGGCGCGGTCGTCGGCGGCATCGCCGCGCTGATCGGCCTGCCCGTCGCCGTGCAGATCCTCGGCGCCGTCGCCGCGTCCGTCGCGATGCTTTCCGTCGTCCGCCCCAGCGTGGTCAAGCGGCTGCACTCCGGGCCCAGTCTCGTGACCGGGCACGACAAGCTGATCGGCAAGCAGGCCGTGGTGATCAGCGAGGTGTCCTCCGAGGGCGGCCAGGTGCGGCTCGCCGGCGAGATCTGGAGCGCCCGGCCCTTCGACGACGACGCGGTGATCGAGCCCGGTGCCAAGGTCGACGTCTTCGAGATCCGGGGGGCGACGGCCGTCGTACACAAGATTCCTGAGCTCGGCTCCTGAGACCTAGTTCAAAGAAAAGAGAGGGGACACCATGCCTGCAGCACTCGTCGTGCTCATCCTGCTGGTGGTTTTCGCAGTCGCGGTCCTGGCCAAGACCGTGCGTATCGTCCCGCAGGCCCGGGCGGGGATCGTCGAGCGGTTCGGGAAGTACAAGGCGAGCCTGCCGGCCGGGCTCAACGTGGTCGTGCCGTTCGTGGACAAGGTCCGCTACATGATCGACCTGCGCGAGCAGGTGGTGTCGTTCCCGCCGCAGCCGGTGATCACCGAGGACAACCTGGTGGTCTCGATCGACACCGTCATCTACTTCCAGGTCACCGACCCGGTGGCGGCGACGTACGAGATCGCCAACTACATCCAGGCCGTCGAGCAGCTGACCATGACCACGCTGCGCAACATCGTCGGCGGCATGGACCTCGAGCAGGCGCTGACCAGCCGCGACGAGATCAACAACCGGCTGCGCGGGGTGCTGGACGAGGCGACCGGCAAGTGGGGCATCCGCGTCAACCGGGTCGAGCTCAAGGGCATCGACCCGCCGCCGTCGATCAAGGACTCGATGGAGAAGCAGATGCGCGCCGACCGCGACAAGCGCGCGGCGATCCTCACCGCCGAGGGGCAGCGCCAGTCCGCGATCCTGACCGCCGAGGGTGGCAAGCAGGCCGCGATCCTGAACGCAGAGGGTGACCGCGAGTCGCTGATCCTGCGGGCGCAGGCCGACCGCGAGGCGCGCATCCTGAAGGCGCAGGGTGAGGGGCAGGCGATCCAGACGGTGTTCCAGGCCATCCACGACGGACGGCCCGACCAGTCGCTGCTGGCCTACCAGTACCTCCAGATGATGCCGAAGATCGCCGAGGGCAGCGCCAACAAGGTGTGGATCGTGCCGAGCGAGATCGGCAAGGCGCTCGAGGGCCTCGGGTCGACCATGAACACCCTGCAGGGCATCCCGGACAAGGTCGAAGGCCCCCGGACCCGCGTGGACATGGGGCCGTCGGAGCCCGACATCCCGCAGGACTCCACCCTGCAGACCACGCACGACGAGGTCGCCGCCGCGATCGCCGCGGCCGAGGCGTCGAGCAACCTGGGTGCGCGTGAGCCCGGCTCGCGCAGGGCGGCTCGGGAGCTGGAGCAGCCCGAGCAGCTCGGCTCGACCGACGTACCCCCCGCTGCCGACGGCGACCCCGGGGAGCCCTCCGCGCAGTGACCGTCCTGGAGATGACGGCGATCTTCCTCGCGGGGATCGCCGCCGGCACCATCAACACCGTGGTGGGGTCGGGGACGCTGATCACGTTCCCGACCCTTCTCGCGATCGGGGTCCCTCCGGTCACCGCGAACGTCTCGAACACCCTCGGCCTGGTGCCGGGGTCGCTGTCCGGGGCGATCGGGTACCGGCGCGAGCTGTTCGGCCAGCGACCACGCCTGCTGCGGCTCGGAACGGCCTCGGTGCTCGGCGGGATCACCGGCGCCGCCCTGCTGCTGGTGCTGCCGGCCGACGCGTTCAACGCCATCGTCCCGGTGCTGATCGGGCTCGGCTGCCTGCTGGTGGTCTTCCAGCCGGCGATCAGTCGCCGGGTCGCCGCCCGCGCGGAGATGCTCGGCGTCGAGCGCCCGGTGCACGGTGCGGCCTGGGTGTGGGTGCTGGTGTACGGCGCCGGGGTGTACGGCGGGTACTTCGGCGCCGCCCAGGGGGTGCTGCTGATGGCCATCCTCGGGGTCGGGCTGACCGAGTCGATGCAGCGCAACAACGCCACCAAGAACGTGCTGGCGCTGCTGGTCAACCTGGTGGCGGCCATCGTCTTCGTGTTCGTCGCCGACATCGACTGGACGGTCGCAGGACTGATCGCGGTGGGCTCGTTCATCGGCGGCCAGATCGGTGCGACGGTCGGGCGCCGGCTGCCGTCCTGGGCGCTGCGCACCTTCATCGTGCTGGTCGGCGTCGCCGCGCTCACGCAGTTCCTGCTGGCGAACTGAGGCTGTCTCAGTCGGTGAAGGCGAGCCCGCGGAACCGTGCCAGCAGATCGGCGGGCACCGTCGACGTGTCCAGCTCACGACGACCGTAGAGCCAGAGCAGCAGGTCGGACGCCGAGGCCTCGAGCGTGGGCGCCTCGGCCGCGCCGGCAGTCACCCGCACGGTGCCGGGCCGGTCCCCGTCGGTCAGCGTCCAGGCGTCCCCGGTGTCGGCGGCCCGGAGCACGAGCGTGCCCGCCAGCGGTTCACCTGGGCTGTCCTCGGGGTCGGCGTCGGACGCCACCGAGAAAGTCAGGAACTCGTCCACCGAGTCGGCAGCCAGTGCGGGGTCGAGCTCGAGCCGTCCGCCCGCGGCGTTGACCGCGTCCCAGTGGTGGACCGCGGCCTCTTGCACCTGGTGACGGGTGATGAAGGCGACGTCCTGCTGCTGCGGGGCCCACGTCCAGCACGGCGCGGCCTGGTCGGCGTTGCGCAGCACCTCCACGAGGTGCGCCGCGCCCGTGATGAAGGCGTCCACGAGGTCGGTGTCGTCGGCACGCGCGGGACGCCGTGACCCGTCCGGGGGAGAGGCCGGCAGCTCCTCGGCGATCGTGGCCCAGAACCAGTGCACCTCGGTCAGGTGCCCGACCAGGTCGGCGACCGACCAGTCCGGGCAGTGCTCGACCCGGGCGTCGAGGTGGTCGCGAGTGGCCTCGGCGAACCCGGCGCTGTGCCGGGTGATCGCGGCGATGCAGTCGAACGTCGAGAGCGTCATCCCCGCAACCTACCGACGCTCACCGACAGCGGGAAGGAGATGGCGTCACCCGTCCTGCAGGTCGCCCAGCCTGCCGACGTCGAGATCCACCGAGCCGCGCACGCCGTCGACCCGCGCCCGCCAGTGGGCCTGCCACACCGTCCACCGTGGGTCGGGTCGGCCCAGGAAGCTCACCAGCCAGCGTGGTCGCTGCGACCGCGCCAGCACGGGGTAGCGGTCCTCCCAGTCCTCGCCGACGTAGAGCACCGCTTCGCGCCCCCACGCCCGCTCCACGGCCGCGAGGAAGGCGTCGAGCTCGGCTGTCACGGCCTTGCGGCTCGGTCGACCGCTGCAGTTGCCGGCCAGCTCCAGGTCCACCGCCGGCGGAAGCGCCGACGGTTCCGGGGGCGCAGTCCGCAGGAAGTGCTTCGCCTGGTCGCGACCTGGCCGACACAGGGTGAAGAAGTGGTAGGCGCCCCGTCGCAGGCCGGCGCCGTCCGCGCCGTTCCAGTTCTCGCGGAAGCGCGCGTCCTCGACGGTGCCGCCCTCGCTGGCCTTGATGTAGGCGAACGTGATGCCGTCGGAGGCCACCCCTCGCCAGTCGATCTCGCCCTGGTGGTGGCTGACGTCGATGCCGTAGGCCTCTCCTGCCTGCAGCGCCGGACGATGGTGCGGGTACCACACGAGCCACAGGCCGACGAAAGACGCGAGCAGCAGGACAACCACCAGGGCGGAGCCCATCCACAGGCGGAGACGCCTGCGTGTGATCCTCACGAACTGGCCTCTCGACGGTGAGGAACTGGCCTCTCGACGGGAAAGAACTGCCTTCTCAACGGAAAACTACTGCCTTCTCAACGGGGGACGTAGGCGTCGAGCCAGCGGGTGATCTCGTCGAAGGCGCGGGTGCGCACCGGCTCCCGCGACATCGTCACGTCGTGGATCGCGCCCTCCACGCGGACCAGCGTCACGTGGTCGGCCAGGGTGTGCGCCCACTTCCGGATCTGCTGCACGTCGAGCACGATGTCGGTGCTCGAGCAGGACTCGTCGTACTCCTGGGGCCGCCCGCTGGCCCCGGAGGTCAGCACCAGGACCGGAGCGGGTACGTCGAGCCCGCGGTGGGCCCGGGCGTGCCCGCGTCGGACGGCGCGCAGCCAGCCGGCATACACCGGCCAGGACTCGAGCGGCTTCCAGGCCAGGTCGAAGTCCCACTCGCCGTCGTGGTCGCGGTGCAGGCTGCGGGCGTAGAAGCCGGAGACGTCGCGCGGGATCGTCAGGTAGGGACGGCGGGCCCCGATCTGGTCGATCGCCTTGGTGCCGGCGGTGCGGAGCAGCAGGCTGCCCTGCAGGTCCAGCCACGGCGAGTTCAGCACCAGCCCGGCCAGGTCTGGACGGCGGTCGTGCGCCCACAGCGGGGTGATCAGCCCACCGGTCGAGTGCGCCGAGATCAGCACGTGGTCGTGGCCGTCGCGCTCGGTGACCAGGCGGAACGCCTCGTCGATCTCCTCGTAGTAGGCGGACAGGTCGGTGACGAAGTTGGGGGTCTGGTGCTCGCGCAGGGACCGGCCGTACTTGCGCAGGTCGAGTGCGTAGAAGTCGTAGCCGCGCGCCGTCCAGTAGTCGGCGGCGGGCGTCTGGAAGAAGTAGTCGGCGAAGCCGTGCACGTGCAGCACGGCCTTGCCCGTCGACTGCCCCGCGGCCTCGTCCGCGTACCGGCGCACCAGGGTCGCGACGACGGCTCCTTCGTCGTCGTCGGCGAGCTCGATGGTCTCGACGCGGTAGGGGTGGCCGAGTACGTCGACGGTGGCGGTGTCCGGGCTCTGCGAGGGCATGCTCCGATTCTCGCGCACGCCCGAAGGGCGTCCCCACACCTGCACCGGCGGGTCGTCGTCCGCAACGGCAGCGGCCCGGCCCCCATGTGGGGGACCGGGCCGCTGCCGGTTTCGACGGGCTCGACCAGCCGGTGGTCTCGCGCTGCGTCAGACGTGGGACGGGGAGTCGATGACGCCCTCACGCTCGGTCGGGTGCGGGGCGGGACCCTCGGGCTTGCCCGCCTGCACTGCCTCCTCGATGCGCTTGCCGATCTCGGCGTCGACGTTCTTCCAGTACTCGAAGACCCGGGGGAGTGTCTGGTCCTTCACCCCGCCGAGGATGTGACCCGCGACGTTGTTGACGAGCCGCTCACGGGCGGCGTCGTCGAACACCTCGCGGACCATCGTCCCGGCCTGGCCGAAGTCGTCGTCCTCGGGACGCAGGGCGTAGGCCGTGCGCACCATCTCGCCGTCGACCTCCCAGCCGGTCTCGACCGGGCCGGTCTCGTCGCTGTACCCGCGCCCGTACGAGTTCGGTGCGTAGACCGGCTCGTCACCCGTGTGCTCGTAGGCCATCGGGCCGTCGAACTGGTAGGTGTTCGCGGTCTGCACGCGGTGCTTGTTGACCGGCAGCTGCAGGTAGTTCGGGCCGATCCGGTAGCGGTGCGTGTCGGAGTAGGCGAACGTCCGGCCGAGCAGCATCTTGTCCGGGCTGAAGCCGATGCCCGGGACCACCGCGTTGGGCTCGAAGGCGGCCTGCTCGATCTGCGCGAAGAAGTTGTCCGGGTTCTTGTTCAGGGTCATCTTGCCGACCTTGATCAGCGGGTAGTCGCCGTGCGGCCACACCTTGGTCAGGTCGAACGGGTTGAACCGGTAGGTCCTCGCGTCCTCGTAGGGCATCACCTGGACGTGCAGGGTCCAGGACGGGAAGTTGCCGTCCTCGATGGCCTCGTGGAGGTCACGACGGTGGAAGTCGGAGTCCTCGCCGGCGATCTTGTTCGCGGCATCCTGGGTCAGGCACTTCACGCCCTGGTCGGTCTTGAAGTGGTACTTCACCCAGAACTTCTCGCCCGCGGCGTTGACCCACATGTAGGTGTGCGAGCCGTAGCCGTTCATCTCGCGCAGCGACGCCGGGATGCCGCGGTCGCCCATCAGCCAGGTGACCTGGTGGGCCGACTCCGGGTTGTGGGTCCAGAAGTCCCACTGCATGTCGTTGTCGCGCAGGCCGGTGCCGCCGCGGCGCTTCTGCGAGCGGATGAAGTGCGGGAACTTCATCGTGTCGCGGATGAAGAACACCGGGGTGTTGTTGCCGACGAGGTCGTAGTTGCCCTCGGAGGTGTAGAACTTCAGCGCGAAGCCGCGCGGGTCACGCCAGGTGTCCGGGCTGCCCATCTCCCCGGCGACGGTGGAGAAGCGCGCGAGCATGTCGGTCTTCACACCGGGCTGGAACAGCGCCGCCTTGGTGTAGGCCGACACGTCCTCAGTGGTCTCGAACACGCCGAACGCGCCGGTGCCCTTGGCGTGCACGTTGCGCTCCGGCACGCGCTCACGGTTGAAGTGCGCCATCTGCTCGATGAAGTGCACGTCGTGCAGCAGGATCGGGCCGGTGTCGCCGATGGTGAGTGAGTTGCGGTCGCTCGGAGCCGGTGCGCCGGTCCCGGTGGTCGAACCCCCGTTGGGTCGGGCCTCGATGTCGGTCATGCTCTCTCCTCCTGGTTGGTGCTCGGTGTCATGGGGTCGGGTGCAGGTCGGCGGTGCGGGGGCTCAGGTGCCCGGCACCGTGGTGGAGCAGGTGTCGCAGAGCCCCCAGAACGTGACCTCCGCCTCGTCGACGACGAAGCCCGGCGCGTGCCGGTCGAGGTCGCTCGCGTCGAGACAGGGGGCCGTCCCGGTGGCACAGTCGACGTCCACGACGGTGCCGCAGCCGCGGCACACGAGGTGGTGGTGGTTGTCGCCGACGCGCAGCTCGTAGCGGGCGCTGGAGCCGGCCGGCTGGATGCGGCGCACGATGCCGCGGGCGGTCAAGGTGTTCAGCACGTCGTAGACGGCCTGCGTCGAGACCTGGCCGACGTCGTCGCGCACGGCGCCGATCACCGTGTCGGCGCCCGAGTGCGGCGCTCCGGCGAGAGCGGACATCACCGCGACGCGCTGCTTGGTGACCCGCAGACCGTGCTCACGCAGGGCCTGTGCCGGGTCGTCTCTCGGGTCGCTGTGCATCGCCCTCGACTCAACCACCGTTTCTGGAGTGGGTCAAGAAAACTCGCGGGGAACTTCGCTCAGCCCCGCTGGTAGAGCCGCCGGATGACGGCCTCGATGTCCGGCTCCTGGATGGACAGGTCGGCCACCGCGTACGACGCGGCCACCGCCGCGACGATCGGGGCGGCGCTCGCCCCCGCCGGGAAGGACAGCCACTGGCGAGGCCCCTCGACCCGGTCGACCCGGGCACCCGGTACGTCGATCGGGGCCGCCTCGTCCACGAGGTCGACCACCAGGGTCCGGCTCGACGAGCCCTGCTCGTGCAGGCCCTGCAGCGGCCCGTCGTACACCAGGGAGCCGTGGTCGATCACCATCACCCGGCGGCAGAGCTGCTCGATGTCCTGCAGGTCGTGGGTGGTCAGCAGCAGGGTCACCGAGCGCTCGGCGTTGACGCGGCGCAGGAACTCGCGCAGCCGGCCCTTGCTGACCACGTCGAGCCCGATGGTCGGCTCGTCGAGGTAGAGGATCTCCGGGTCGTGCAGCAGCGCCGCCGCGATGTCGCCGCGCATCCGCTGGCCGAGCGAGAGCTGCCGCACCGGGGTGTCGAGCAGGTCGCCGAGGTCGAGCAGCTCGGTGAACTCCGCGAGGTTGGCGCGGAACCGGGCGGGCTCCACGCGGTAGATCCGGCGCAGCAGCTCGAACGAGTCGCGCAGCGGCAGGTCCCACCACAGCGTCGTGCGCTGCCCGAACACCACCCCGATCCGCCGGGTCAGCTCGACCCGGTTGCGCGAGGGGTCGATACCCGCCACGGACAGCCGCCCGGAGGTCGGCACCAGGATGCCGGTGAGCATCTTGATCGTCGTGGACTTGCCGGCGCCGTTCGGCCCGATGTAGCCGACCATCTCCCCGCGCTCCACGGTGAACGACAGGTCGCGTACGGCGTGCACCAGGTCCGTCGTACGCCGGAGCCGGCCCGCCCGGCGGCGCACGGTGAAGGTGCGCGAGAGGTCGGAAACCTGGATCAGGGGGCCGGTGGTGGCGTCCTGGCCCGTGCTGGTCGAGCGGGTCGAGCGGGTCGAGCGGGTCGAGACCATGTCAGCTCCCGGTGGATCGGTAGCGGCGGACCCCGGTGCGCCACGCGGCGGCCGCCAGCAGGCAGAGCACGACCGCGGCGACGGGGGAGGCGAACTGGAAGGCGTCCGGGAGGCCGAACGGGTCCGGCCGGCCGAGGATGAACAGGGACGGGTACCAGTTCACGAACCCGACCGGGACCAGGAAGGTCAGCACCTTGACCACCTCGCCGGGGAAGATCGTCAGCGGGTACTGCGTCATCGTGTTGCCGCCGTAGGTGAACGCGTTGGCGACCTCGGAGCCGTCGGTGCTCCAGAACTGGAACGCCGCGCCCAGCGTGAACAGGGCCAGGAAGATCAGCGTCCCGAAGACGAGCAGGTAGGGCACCATCAGCACCCGGGCCGGGGTCCAGTCCAGCGGCAGGACCGCGATCGACCAGACCAGCACGAACGTCCCCTGCGCGACGCGGCCGAGCCGGCGCAGGGTGAACTCGTCGGCGCCCGCCTGGGCGAAGAGCGGGATCGGTCGCACCATCATCGCGTCGAACGTGCCCATCCTGATCCGGTTGCCGATCCGGTCGATGTTGCCCAGCAGCAGGTCGGCGATGCCGATCGCGACCGCGGTGCCGCCGTACAGGAAGCCGATCTCGGCGAGATCGAAACCACCGAGCCGGTCGACGTTGGCGAACATCACCACGATCGCTGCGAAGTCGAGCCCGGTGATGAAGAAGTTCGCGACCGTGAGGATCGCGAAGGACGTCCGGTAGGACAGCGAGACCCGCACCCACATCGAGACCAGCAGCAGGTACGCGCGCAGCCCCCAGAGCACCCGGCTAGCCACCCTGGACCACCACCCGGCGCTTGGCGAGACCGACCACGGCCGCGCACAGCGCCAGCAGCACCGCGGCCCAGGTCGCCTGGAACAGCAGACCGGTCAGCACCCGGACGCCCTCGCGCTGGCCGAGCCAGATGTCGGCGGGAACCTGGACGAACGCGGCCCAGGGCAAGGCCATCACCACGTCGCGGCTCCAGGACGGGAACAGCACCAGCGGGACCACCAGGCCGGAGAAGAACATCGCGAAGACCACCGCGAGGTTCTGCACCCCGGTCTGGTCGAGCAGCCAGAACGCGGACGAGGCCACCAGCATCCGCAGCCCGAAGCTGACCAGCACCGCGAGCAGGACCGAGACCAGGAACGCGAGCCAGGCACCGATCGAGGCCGGGAACCTCAGGTCGAACAGCAGCGCACCGACCAACGTCGGGGCGACGCCGCGGGTCAGCAGGTGGTAGACCGCGCGGCCGAGGTCGCTGGCGAGCCACCAGCCGAGGAAGCTCACCGGCCGGTAGAGGTCGATCGCCACGTCGCCGGTGCGGATCCGCTCCGCGACGTCGTCGGTGGCCCCTCCGCCCCAGATCACCACCGTCATGATCAGCGCCTGGGCGAGCCAGGCGAACGTGACCGCGTCGGTGACGTCGTACCCTCCGGCGCCCGGGTTCTCCCGCCACACCGCGATGTAGGTGAAGGCGATGATGACGCCGAACACCGAGTTGGTGAAGATGCCGGCGAGGGTGGCCGCGGTGTACGTCGAGTAGCGACGGAAGGCGCGCGCGGCCACCGCGACGTACAGCACGACTGCTCCTCCCGGACGGGGCAAGCAGGGACCCTACCGTCCCTGGACGCCGGTTGCGGTCGTCGAGGGACGGTGGGTCCTCGTGGCGTCAGTGCTGGTAGGTGCCCTTCACGATGGCCCGGCCGGCGGTCTTGAACGCCAGGTTGAACGAGACGACCGCGGGGGAGGCGTCGGAGTCGACACCCAGCGAGTCCTCGGTGACCGCGTGCACCACGAAGAAGTAGCGGTGCACCTGGTCGCCCTCCGGCGGCGCAGCACCCATGAACGCCTTCGACCCTCCGTCGTTGCGGCACATGAACGCCTTGCCGGGCAGCTGCGCGCCCTCGGCTCCCGCACCGACCTCGAGGCTGGTCACGTCGGCCGGCAGGTCGACCAGCACCCAGTGCCAGAAGCCCGACGGCGTCGGGGCGTCCGGGTCGAAGCAGGTGACGGTGAAGCTCTTGGTGCCCTCGGGGGCGCCTGACCAGGTCAGCTGGGGCGAGGTGTTGCCGGCACCCGCGACCTGGTCGTCCTTCAACGGCTGCCCGTCCGTCACGTCGTCGCTGGTGACGGTGAACGAGGGGACGGAGGGGAGCAGCTCGTAGGGGTCCGGGCTGACGGGGCGGTCGAGGCTCATCGGTTCTCCTCAGCGGGTGCGGGGCACGTCGGTGACGTAGGACACGGCCGAGGCTAGCGCGCCGTTCCGCCCCTCGGTCCGGTTCGGCCGGTAGCAGCCGGACGGGGAGAATGGGCCGCATGAGCGACCCCCGACTGTCCGCCGTCCTGAGCGCGATCGAGCCGCTCGACCCCCGTGCCATGGCCGACGCCCACGAGCGGCAGGGCCAGCTGACCAAGCCTCCCGGTGCCCTCGGCGTGCTGGAGGACGCGTCGGTCCGGCTCAGCGGCATCCAGCGCACCTGCCCACCGGCGGCCATGACCCGTCCCGTGGTCGCGGTCTTCGCCGGCGACCACGGCGTGCACGCCCAGGGCGTGACGCCGTGGCCGCAGGAGGTCACCGCTTCGATGATCGAGAACTTCCGCGCCGGCGGAGCCGCCGTCAACGTGCTGGCCCGCCAGGCCGGCGCCGACGTGTACGTCGTCGACATGGGGGTGGCCGCCGACCTGACGCCGGGGCCGGAGCTGTTCGACCACAAGATCCGGAAGGGTACGTCGGACCTGGCGACCGGCCCGGCGATGACCAGGGACGAGGCCGTGCAGGGCCTGCTGGCCGGTGTCGAGGTCGCCCACCGGCTCGTCGACGAGGGCTACGACTGCCTGCTCACCGGCGACATGGGGATCGCCAACACCACCCCGTCGGCCGCCCTGGTGGCGGCGTTCACCGGGTCCGCTCCCGGGCGGGTGACCGGCCGGGGCACCGGCGTCGACGACCCGACCCTGGGCCACAAGGTCGAGGTGGTCGCCTCGGCGCTGCTCGAGCGACCGGTGACCGACGACCCGGTGGAGACGCTCGCGTCGCTCGGCGGGTTCGAGCACGCCGGCCTCGCCGGGTTCGTGCTGGGCGCCGCCTCGCGCGGCGTACCGGTGATCCTGGACGGGCTGATCGCCGGGTCGGCCGCACTGGTCGCGCAGGCGCTCTCGCCCACGGCGGTGGACTACTGCTTCGCCGGGCACCGCAGCGTGGAGCCGGGGCACGTGGTCGCGCTGGGGCAGCTCGGCCTGCGTCCCCTGGTCGACCTCGACCTGCGACTGGGGGAGGGCACCGGAGCCGTGCTGTCCTTCCCGATCGTGGAGGCGGCCGGCGCCGTCCTCCGGGAGATGGCGACGTTCGACTCCGCCGGGGTCGCCCGCAAGGACGTCGCCGAGGGCACTACGTGAACGAGGACTTCCCGCCGTACCCGTCCGGGCTCCGGCTCCGGGGGCGACGGGTCCTGGTGGTCGGCGGCGGTCACGTCGCCCAGCGGCGGATCCCCCGGCTGCTCGCCGCCGGCGCAGACGTGGTGGTCGTGTCCCCGGTCACCACCCCGGCCGTCGAGGGGCTGGCGGGCTCGGGGGAGATCACCTGGCACGAACGCGGCTTCGAGCGCGACGACGTGGACGGCGCGTGGTACGTCATCGCAGCCACCGACGACGGGACGGTCAACGAGCAGGTGAGCGTCGAGGCCGAGGCGCAGCGGGTGTTCTGCGTGCGGGCCGACGACGCCACGCAGGCGACCGCGTGGACCCCGGCCGTGGGACGGCACGCGGGCGTGACGGTCGCGGTGCTCGGCAACCGGGAGCCGCGCCGCTCGGCCGCCGTCCGGGACGCGATCGTGGCAGGGCTGCGGGACGGGGCGATCGTGGCACCCCATGACGACGACCGGGCCCCCGGCGTGGTGCTCGTCGGCGGCGGCCCCGGCGACCCCGAGCTGGTCACCGTCGCGGCCCGGCGGGCTCTGAGCGAGGCCGACGTCGTGGTCGCCGACCGGCTCGCCCCGCGCGAGCTGCTCGACGAGCTGTCGCCCGACGTCGAGCTGATCGACGTCGCCAAGCTGCCGCGTGGCCGTGCCGCGGCGCAGGAGGAGATCAACCGGGTGATCGTCGAGCACGCGCTGGCCGGCAAGCGGGTGGTGCGCTTCAAGGGCGGTGACTCGTTCGTCTACGGCCGCGGCTACGAGGAGGCGCTGGCCTGCGAGGAGGCGGGCGTGCCGTGGACGGTGATCCCGGGCCTGACCAGTGCGATCTCGGTGCCCGCCGTCGCCGGCATCCCGGTCACCCACCGCGGCATCGCCCACGAGTTCACGGTGATCTCCGGGCACCTGCCGCCCGACCACCCCGAGTCCCTCGTCGAGTGGGACGCCGTCGCCCGGCTGCGCGGGACCGTCGTCCTGCTGATGGCCGTGCAGAACCTGCCGCTGATCGCCGCCCGGTTGGTGGCCGGCGGCCGTGACGGGAAGACCCCGCTGGCGATCGTGTCGGAGGGGACGATGCCGGGGGAGCGGACCCTGCTCAGCAGCCTGGACGAGGTCGCCGAGGACATGGAGCGTGAGCAGGTCAGACCACCGGCGATCGTGGTGATCGGGGACGTCGTCGCCGTCGCCAACCCTCAGCGCTACCAGGGACACCGGTCCGCCGGACCGGAGGGTGTGGAGACGGATGGCTGAGCTCGTCGAGATCGAGGACGCGAAGGACCCGCGGCTCGCGGACTACCGCGACCTGCGTGACGTGGAGCTGCGCAAGCACCTCGAGGCCGAGAACGGGCTGTTCCTCGCAGAGGGGGAGAAGGTCGTCCGGCGCGCGGTCGAGAGCGGCTTCCCCGCTCGTTCGTTCCTGATGGCGCCGCGTTGGCTTCAGGGGCTCTCCGACGTGCTCGGCGGCAGCGACGCGCCCTGCTACGTCGTCTCCGAGGCGCTCGCCGAGGAGGTCACCGGCTTCCACGTGCACCGCGGCGCACTGGCCTCGCTGGAGCGGCGGCCGCTGCCGTCGGTCGACACCGTGCTCGCCGGGGCGTCCACGGTCGTCGTGCTCGAGGACATCGTGGACCACACCAACGTGGGGGCGATCTTCCGCAGCGCAGCCGCGCTCGGCATCGACGCGGTGCTGCTCGCGCCCCGGTGCGCCGACCCGTTGTACCGGCGCGCGGTGAAGGTGGCGATGGGCGCGGTCTTCACCGTCCCCTGGACCCGGGTCGAGAGCTGGTACGACGCCCTGCCGCAGCTCTCCGCGGCCGGCTTCACGACCGTCGCGCTGACGCTGGCCGAGGATGCCTGCGAGATCGAGGAGGCCGTCGCCGGGCTGGACCGGGTCGCCCTGGTGCTCGGTGGCGAGGGGCACGGGCTGTCGCCGCGCTGGGAGCAGTCGGCCGACCGGCGCGCGGTCATCCCCATGCGGGCCGGCATCGACTCGCTGAACGTCGCGGCCGCGACCGCGGTGGCGTGCTACGTCACCGCCCGTCGCTGACGGGTCTCGACAGGCCGGCCGGCCGGGAGGGTCAGCGCCAGTAGCCGTAGCGCGCCCGGACGCCCTGGGACTGCCGGTCGGTCGCCGCCTGGTTCTCCGACGGCGACCGCTGCAGGTCCGCGGGCAGCGGCTCCCGGCACGACTCGCCCACGCAGTCCTTGTAGGCGAGCCAGAGCCCCTGCAGCCGCTCGCGCACCTCGTCATAGGCCGGGTCACGCTGCAGGCTCTGCATCTCGTTGGGATCCGCGTCGAGGTCGTAGAGCTCGGTGTCCCCGTTGGAGTAGCGGACGTACTTCCACCGCCCGAGACGCAGGCCGATCGTCGTACGCCCGTCGCCGGGGAACGTCGCGGAGCCTTCCCGGCCCTCGGTGACCACGGCCGTGCGCCAGCCCTGGTCACCCTGCCGGATCGTCGGCACCAGGGACCAGCCGTCCGCCGGGAACGGCATCGTGGCATCGGCGAGGTCGGCGATCGTGGCCGTCACGCTCGGCGTGGTGATCGGGTCGAACCGGACGCCGTGCGGGATGCCGGGGCCGGCGACCAGGAACGGGACCCGCAGCGACGGCTCCTGCGGCTTGATCTTCCCCTGGGGGACGTGGTGCTCGCCGAGGAAGTAGCCGTTGTCCGAGGTGAACATGAAGACGGTGTTGGCGTACTCGCCGCTCGCCTTGAGCTGCGCGACGAGCCGGGCCACCTCGCGGTCGAGGACGTACTCCGCCTCGGCACGCTGCCGGGTGGACTCGCGGATCGCGCGCCACTCGGTGGCGTTCGGCTCCGGGAAGGAGCGCACCGAGGCGGGCTTGTCCGAGACGTCGGCCTCGGAGGGGCCGGACAGCGGCTGGCCGGCGGCCCGCGTGATCGTGCGGTTGAACCTGCCCCGCACCCACGTGGGCCGGGCCGGCGTGGTGACCGTGAGGTAGCGGCCGTTGCTCATCCGGACCGGGCGCGGGTCGTCGATCTCCCCAGGGCCGCCGAAGTGCGGGGCGACCGCGGAGACGTAGAGGAAGAACGGCTTGCTCGAGCGGTGGTACTTCGTGACCAGCCCGCGGGCGAACCGGCCCAGCACGTCGGTCTGGTACTGCCCCCGGTGGCTGTCGTCGATGCGGCCGTTGATGTTGAAGATCGTGTGCATGTAGTTGTAGGTGCCGCCGGACTTGTACCTGCTGTGCAGCGGGCGCTCGACCGCCCCGTACCAGTCGGTCCAGCCGTTCGGTACGTAGTGGAACGACGGGCCGCCGGTGACCAGGGAGGGCTGCGCGCCGTAGCCGTTGAGGTACTTCCCGACGAACCCGGTGTTGTAGCCGCTGGCCCGGAGGGCGGTGGCGAGCGTACGGCGGTCGTCGAAGGACTTGAAGCCGTAGGGGCTGGCGTGCGAGTAGACGTGGTGGTTGTGCGCGTAGCGCCCGGTCAGGAACGACGCGCGGGCCGGGCAGCACAGCGGGTAGGGGCTGAAGGAGTTCCGGAACTCCAGGCCGCGGTCCTTGAGCAGCCGGCGCACGGACGGCATGAACCGCAGGTCGTCGGTGCGCATGTCATCGGCCATCACCATCACGATGTTGGGACGGCCCGGCTGCACCGAGAGCGTCGCGGCCTGGACGGGCTCGACCTGCCCGGTCCCGACGGAGGTGGGGACGACCACGGTCAGCGTGGTCACCGCGGTGACCAGCAGGCCGGCGACGAGCAGGCGGACCATCGGCAGGGCATGCGGCGGCAAGGACAGGGACGGACGTGCCATCTGGAGGATCCCCCGTGCTGGGTGCCGAGCCGGGCTCAGCGGTGGTTGGGCCCGCTCAGGCTATCGGTGACGGATGTGACGCGTGGGGTTTTGCCCGATCTCGTCAGCGCCAGTAGCCGTAGCGCGCCTGCACCCCTCGTGACTGCCGGTTGGTGCCGGCCTTCTCCTGCGCCGGGGTGCGCCGCAGCGACTTCATCATGGGGGCCCGACACGTCTTTCCGGCACAGTCCTTGTAGGCCGTCCACACCTTGTTCAGCCGTGCGCGCACCCCCGCGTACCGGGCGTCGTAGACGAGGTTGCGCAGCTCGTTGGGGTCGTGGTCGAGGTCGTACAGCTCGCCGTCCCCGTCGCTGTACAGGACGTACTTCCACCGGGCGGTCCGGATGCCGATCGTGCTCCGGGGGTCCCTGAACCCGGGTGACTTGCGGACGATGGAACGGGGGAAGACCTTGTTCTTCTCGAGTCCCTCGGTGACGACCGGGACCTTCCAGCCGCGGTCGCGGTGGAGGGACCGCACCACCGACAAGCCGTCTGCCGGGTAGGCCATGCTCGACCGTGCCCCGGCGAGCTGCGCGATCGTCGCCGTGACACCGGGCGTGGTCACCGGGTCGAAGCGCTGGCCGTGCGGGATCCCAGGGCCGGCCATGATGAATGGCACCCGCAGCGAGGGCTCGTGCGGCTTGATCTTGCCCTGCAGCATCCGGTGCTCGCCGAGGAAGTAGCCGTTGTCGGAGGTGAACATGATGACGGTGTTGCGGTACTCGCCGGTCCTCTTCAGCGTCGCCACGAGCTGTTGGACCTCACGGTCGAGGACGTAGAGGGCCTCGGCGCGCTGCCGGGTCAGTGAGAGCACGGCAGCCCGCTCGGGCTTCCCGGGCTCAAGGTGCCAGCGCATCGGACGAGGCTTGTCGTTGATGTTCGCCTCGCTCGGTCCGCCGTCCGCCGGCAGACCCGAGGCACGGCGCACCTGCTGGTCGAACCTTCCGCGCACCCACTCGGGCCGGGCAGGGGTGGCGACGCGGACGTAGCTGCCGTCCGCGCGCAGCACGTGGGTCGGGTCGCCCTTCTCGCGCGGGCCGCCGAAGTGCGGGGCGACCGCGGAGAGGTAGAGGAAGAACGGCCGGGGGGAGCGGTGGTACTTCTGCACCAGCCCGCGGGCGAACCGGCCCAGCACGTTGGTCTGGTACTGCCCGGCGTGCGTGTCGTCGGTGCGGCCGTTGATGTTGAAGATCGTGTGCATGTAGTTGTACGTGCCGCCGGACTTGTACGTGCTGTCCTCCGGCCGGTCGACCGCGCCGTACCAGTCGGTCCAGCCGTTCGGCACGTAGTTGAACGACGGCCCCCCGGTGACGAGGGAGGGCTCCCTGCCGTAGCCGTTGAGGTACTTCCCGACGAAGCCGGTGTTGTACCCGCTCGCCTGCAGGGCGGTGGCGAGCGTCGCGTGGTCGTCGAACGACTTGAACCCGTAGGGGTTCTCGTGCGAGTAGACGTGGTGGTTGTGCGCGTAACGCCCGGTCAGGAACGACGCCCGGGCCGGGCAGCACAACGGGTAGGGGCTGAAGGAGTTGCGGAAGGTCAGACCCCGGTCGACCAGGAGCCGCCGGACCGCGGGCATGAACCGCAGGTCGTCGGTGCGCATGTCGTCGGCCATCACCATCACCACGTTGCGCTTCGACGACGCCGTGGCGGCCGGGACGACCTGCGGTGCGGCCTGTGGTGCGGCCCGAGGAGCCGCCACGTGGCGGGGGGCCGGCGAGGTGCCGCCAGGGAGAGTCAGGAGCAGGGCGGCCAGGAGGGCACCGAGAACCACCGGCACGACGGCTCGCCGTCGGGCGCGTCTGCGCAGCATCAGCTCGGTCATCCTGGCTCCCCCGACAAGTGTGGGCGATGGGCGGTGTCCGCGCTCGTCTTTCGCCCGGGTCGGTGCGAACGCGACCCCCGGTCCCCGCCCGCCGAAGTCTAGTCGAGGGGTCAGGCGGGCCAGGTGTCCGGGAACTCCGCGGCCTTCTCGTCGGCCTCCTTGTACAGCCGCTTGCGGGCCCGCTTGTTCAGCCGGTCCCCGAAGACGGTGCCGTGGCAGTGGTCGCTCTCGTGCTGCAGGCAGCGGGCCAGCAGACCGTGCCCGGTGAACGTCACGGGTGCCCCGTCGAGCCCCTGGCCCTCGACCCGGGCGTACGCCGGGCGGGCGCACGGCACGAAGGCGCCGGGCAGCGACAGACAGCCCTCGTCGTCGTCGTCCAGCCGGCGGTCACGCCCCTCCGGAAGGAACAGCTCGGGGTTGCACACCACGCCGGTGTGCCGCACGCCGTTGTCGTCGGGGCAGTCGAAGACGAACACCGACCGGTCCACCCCGATCTGGCAGGCCGCGAGGCCGACCCCGTCCGCGGCGTACATCGTGGCCACCATGTCGGCGACCAGCTCGCGCAGGGCGTCGTCGAACTCGGTGATCGGCTCCAGGGTCCGGTGCATCACGGCCTCGCCCCAGCGGGTGATCGGGCGGACCGTGCCGCCGGCGGGCAGCGTGGGGGCGGCGGCGTGCTGGTCGGACATGGCACAGAACCTAGCCGACCCCGGCGGAGCCGCAGGGTGCCGCGAAGGCGTGACCTGCGCCACGCGGGAGGGCGTAGCACTTGGTGTAACTCGCAGTTACAGTTGGTCGCATGTCCGCCACCCCCACGCCTCGCGACCGCACCGGCCGCCACGGGCTGACCGCCGGAGAGAAGCAGGACCCGATCGGCTTCGCCGTGGCCGTCCTGAACAAGCTCGCCCAGACCAGTGCCCTGGACCGTCTCGGGCTGCGCAAGCCGACCGAGCGGGTGGTGTTCGAGGCCACCCGGACCGGGTTCCGCACGCTCGGCGCCGCCAGCCGGCAGTTCGCCCGGGCCGGGCGCAAGCGCGGCACGCCGACCCGCGTGCCGTCCGCCGCGGCCCGGGGCGTCTTCGACCTCACGCCCACCGAGGACGAGCAGATGCTCGTCGACGTGGTCACCGAGCTCGCGGTCGAGGTGGTCCGCCCTGCCGCCGCCGAGTCCGACGACCTGGCCCGGGCGCCCGAGTCCGTGCTCAAGGCCGGCCTCGACGTCGGGCTGCCGCTCCTCGGTGTTCCCGAGGAGCTCGGAGGCATCTCCGCCGAGCGGTCCGCGATGGCCGGCACGCTCGTCGCCGAGGCGCTCGCGCACGGCGACATGGGGCTCGCGGTGGCGGCGCTCGCCCCCGGTGCGGTCAGCACCGCGCTGTCGCTGTGGGGCAACGAGGAGCAGCAGGCGACGTACCTCCCGGCCTTCACCGGCGGCGACGTCCCCGCCGCCGCCCTCGCGCTCACCGAGCCGAGGCCGCTGTTCGACGCGCTCTCCCCGCAGGCCACGGCCCAGCGCGACGGATCGGGCTACGTGCTCGACGGGGTGAAGTCGATGGTCCCGCGCGGCGCGGACGCCGAGCTCTTCGTCATCGGCGCGGAGCTCGACGGGGAGGCGCGGCTGTTCCTGGTCGAGTCCGACACCCCCGGGCTGGTGATCGAGGCCGAGCCCTCCATGGGGCTGCGCGCCGCCTCCCTCTCGCGGGTGGTGCTGAGCGGCGTACGCGTCGGCGACCTCGCGCTGCTGGGCACGGCGGAGGACTACCTCGAGTGCGTGCGTCTCTCGCGGCTGGCCTGGTGCGCACTCTCCCTGGGTACGGCGCAGGCCGTGCTCGACTACGTCATCCCCTACGTCAACGAGCGCGAGGCGTTCGGCGAGCCGATCAGCCACCGGCAGAGCGTCGCGTTCATGGTCGCCAACATCGGGATCGAGCTGAACGGCATGCGGCTGGTGACCTACCGCGCCGCGTCACGCGCCGCCCAGGGGAAGACGTTCGCCCGCGAGGTCGCCCTCGCCCGCAGGCTGTGCGCCGAGCGCGGCATGCAGATCGGCAACGACGGCGTGCAGCTCCTCGGCGGGCACGGGTTCGTCAAGGAGCACCCCGTGGAGCGGTGGTACCGCGACCTGCGGGCGATCGGCCTGATGGAAGGAGGCGTCCTGGTCTGAGCGGCCGGTCGACCCACCGAGACCGACTCCGATCCCAGGGAAGAAGCCATGATCAACCTCGAGACCCCCCAGAAGTTCCGGCCCCTCGTGGGCCAGGCGCACCAGGTCGCGATGAACCTGCTGCGCCCCAACTCCCGCAAGTACGACCGGCTCGAGCACGAGTACCCCAAGGAGCTCGACATGCTCGCGTCGATGATCGACGGGCTGTCGGAGTCCGGTGCCGCGAGTGGCGCGGGTGCCTCCGGCGTCCGGCGGTCCGGCTCCGACGCCGAGGACCCGAAGCGCGACACCGGCACCCGGAACGGCTCCAACCTCGCCTCCGTGCTCTCGATCATGGAGATGTGCTGGGGGGACGTGGGCCTGCTGCTGTCCATGCCGCGCCAGGGCCTGGGCAACTCCGCCATCGCCTCGGTCGCCGACGACGAGCAGGCCGAGCGGTTCAAGGGGGTGTGGGCCGGCATGGCCATCACCGAGCCCGGCTGCGGCTCGGACTCCGCGAACATCCAGACCACGGCGAGGCTCGACGGCGACGACTACGTCATCAACGGCGAGAAGATCTACGTCACGGCGGGGGACCGGTGCGACGCCGTGGTGGTGTGGGCGACGCTCGACAAGAGCCTGGGGCGAGCGGCGATCAAGTCGTTCGTGGTGCCCAAGGGCACGCCCGGCATGACCGTGGAGCGGCTCGAGCACAAGCTCGGCATCCGCTCGTCGGACACCGCTGCGTTCCGCTTCGAGGACTGCCGGGTGCCCAAGGAGAACCTCCTCGGCGACCCGGGGATCGACACCAAGCAGGGTTTCGCGGGTGCGATGGCGACCTTCGACAACACCCGGCCGCTGGTCGCGGCGATGGCGGTCGGCTGCGCCCGTGCGTCGCTGGAGCTGACGAAGGAGCTGCTGGAGGAGGCCGGGGTGGTGGTCGACTACGACCGTCCCGCGCAGACCCAGTCCGCCGCGGCTGCCACGCTGCTGCAGCTCGAGTCGGACTACGAGGCGGCCTACCTGCTCACCCTGCAGGCCGCCTGGATGGCCGACAACGGGAAGCCGAACTCGCTCGAGGCGTCGATGGCCAAGGCGAAGGCCGGCCGGGTGGGCAGCGACATCACGCTGCGCTGCGTCGAGCTGGCCGGCAGCCTCGGCTACAGCGAGCACGACCTGCTCGAGAAGTGGGCGCGGGACTCCAAGATCCTGGACATCTTCGAGGGCACCCAGCAGATCCAGCAGCTGATCGTGGCGCGCCGGCTGCTGGGGAAGAGCAGCACGCAGCTGAAGTAGCCCCGACTAGTCAGGCGGTGACGTCGCTCCCACGACGTGAGCGCCTGACAGGTCGGCGGGCATGAGGGTCGGCGGGGCGGGCACGATGAGCCGCATGAAGCTGTATGCCGACACCCCCGCCCGTCGTACCCGCCAAGCCGTCGGGGACCTGCTCCTCCTCGCCTGGGTGGCGTTCTTCGTCTGGCTGGCGAACGTCGTGCACGACGCGACGCTGGCGCTGGCCGCACCGGGCCGGAAGATCGAGGCCGCGGGCGGCGGGCTGGCCTCCAGGCTCCGGGACGCGGGCTCGGCGGTCGGCGATGTGCCCCTCGTCGGGGACAAGGTGCGCTCACCGTTCGACGGCGCGGGCCGGGCCGCCGACCAGATCGCGGCCGCGGGCACCGCCCAGGTCGAGGCGGTGCAGCACCTCGCGTTCTGGCTCGGCCTCACCGTCGGTGCCCTGCCGATCCTGCTGGTGGTGCTGGTCTACCTGCCGCTGCGCTGGCGGTTCGTCCGGGAGGCGACGGCCGGACAGCGCTTCGTCGACGCGTCGGCCGACCTGGACCTGTTCGCGCTGCGGGCGATGGCCAACCAGCCGATGCACCGGCTGGCCCGGATCAGCGACGACCCGGTGGGGGCCTGGCGGTCGAGGGACCCGGACGTCGTACGGGCGTTGGCCGTGCTGGAGCTGAAGGACACCGGGCTGACCCCGCCCTGACTGGTTGCGGACCCGGAGGGCTGGGCAGGATGGGCCGCATGACAGTCCCGAACATCCTCCTCAACAACGGCATCGAGATCCCGCAGGTCGGCTTCGGGGTGTGGCGGGTCCCGAACGCGGAGACACAGGTCGCGGTCGCGGCGGCGCTGGACGCGGGCTACCGGCACATCGACACCGCGAAGCTCTACGAGAACGAGGAGGGCGTCGGCGCCGCGGTGCGCGACTCCGGTCTCGACCGCGACGAGGTGTTCGTGACCTCGAAGGTGTGGAACACCGACCAGGGCTACGACTCCACCCTGCGCGCGTTCGACGCGAGCATGGAACGGCTCGGCTTCGAGGTGCTCGACCTCTACCTGATCCACTGGCCGGTGCCCGCCCAGGACAAGGCCGCCGACACCTGGCGCGCCCTGGAGAAGCTGTACCTCGACGGCCGGATCCGGGCGATCGGCGTCTCCAACTTCCAGCCCGACCACCTGCGCCGGCTCGTCGACACGGCCGAGGTGGTGCCGACCGTCAACCAGGTCGAGCTGCACCCCTACCTGCAGCAGGCCGAGGTCCGCGCGGCCAACCGGGAGCTCGGTGTGGCCACCGAGGCGTGGAGCCCGATCGCCAAGGGCGGCGACCTGCTCGCCGACCCCGTCATCACCGGGCTGGCCGACAAGCACGGCTGCACACCTGCGCAGGTGGTGCTCCGCTGGCATCTGCAGCTCGGCACGATCGTGATCCCCAAGTCGGTGACTCCGGCGCGGATCGCGGAGAACCTCGACCTGTTCGGCTTCGAGCTCGACGAGGAGGACATGGCCACGTTCGCCCTCCTCGACCGCGACGGCCGCACCGGCCCCCATCCCGACGAGGTGGGCTAGGACGTCTGCCCTCGACGAGGTTGAGACCCGGCGACCTGGGGAGAATGCGCGTCATGGTGACCAAGGCCCAGACCAAGCGGCAGCAGCTGATCGTGGACGTGCTCGACGACGCGTTCGCGCCGCTGATGACGGCGGACCCGCACGCGTTCCGGGTGAAGTTCCGCAAGATGGCGGCCGACCCGTTCGCGTTCTACCGCGGCTCGGCCTGCCTGTTCTACGCGGACATGACCCAGGGCACCGACGAGTGGGCCGACGACCGGACCAGCCGGGTGTGGATCCACGGCGACCTGCACGCCGAGAACTTCGGCACCTACATGAACTCCCACGGCCGGATGGTCTTCGACGTCAACGACTTCGACGAGGCCTACATCGGTCACTTCTCCTGGGACCTGCGCCGCTTCGTGGCCAGCCTGGCGCTGCTCGGCTGGCAGAAGGCGCTGCCGGACGAGGCAGTGCGCAACCTGGTCGCGAAGTACCTCCGGTCCTACCTCGCGCAGGTCTCGCACTACGCGTCGATCAGCGAGGACGACGACTTCGCCCTGCACCTGGAGAACACCGACGGCCCGGTCAACGACGTGCTCACCCAGGCGCGGACCGCGAGCCGGGTGGACCTGCTCGACGGGATGACCCGCTACGAGAAGAGCGTGCGGGTCTTCGACGAGGACCCGACGGTGCGCCGGCTGGGCAAGGCCGAGCGGCGCAAGGTGGAGAAGGCGTTCGCGGACTACCTGCACACCATCCCGGAGTCCAAGAAGTACGACCGCGAGCTGTTCTACGAGGTCCGCGACATCGTGGGCAAGTCCGGCTTCGGCATCGGGAGCGCGGGGCTGCCGGCGTACAACGTGCTGGTCGAGGGCTACAGCCAGTCGCTGGACAACGACGTGGTGCTGTCGATGAAGCAGGCGAACGTCCCGGCGGTGAGCCGGTTCGTGGACACCGAGTCGGTGGACTCCTACTTCGACCACGAGGGGCACCGCACCGTGGTCAGCCAACGGGCCCTGCAGGTGCACACCGACCCGCTGCTCGGCTACACCAGCCTCGACGGCGTGGGGTACGTCGTGTCCGAGATCTCGCCCTACGAGTTCGACCTGGACTGGGGCGAGATCAACGAGCCCGACGAGATGGCCAGCGTCGTGCAGAACCTCGGCCGGGCCACCGCGAAGGTGCACTGCGCCTCCGACGAGGACAGCGACCAGAACCTCGTGAACTTCCAGACCGAGGAGGCGATCGTCGCGGTCGTCGAGGGGCGCCGCAAGGAGTTCGTCGCCGACCTCACCGACTTCGCCGTCGACTACGCGCACCGGGTCCGCACCGACCACGCGCTGTTCGTCGAGGCCTTCCGCGAGGGAAGGATCGGCGGGGTCAGCGCGACCTGAGACCTTCGGGTGGCAGCCACGAGCCGTTCACGTGCCGGTCCGGCGACGGTCTCGGCGCTCGGCCGCCAGGCAACCGTCACCGGAGCCGGCGGGCCCCCGGGCTCGGGGTGGCGGTGAGGAAGGCCGGCGCGGCCCAGCCGTTGCGGTCGTACGTCGCGGCCACCGCGTCCCGGACGTCGCCGACGCGGGACGTCGGCACCAGCGCGATCGCCGAGCCACCGAACCCGCCGCCGGTCATCCGCGCGCCGAGCGCGCCCTGCTCCAGGGCCACCTCGACCACCGCGTCGAGCTCGGCGCAGGACACCTCGTAGTCGTCGCGCAGGGACACGTGCGATGCGGTGAACGCCTCGCCGAGCCCGGCGAAGTCCCCGGCCTCCAGCCGCTGCACGGCCTGCTCGACGCGGGCGATCTCGGTGAACACGTGCCGCACCCGGCGGCGTACCTGCTCGTCCTCCAGCGCGGCCAGCGCGGCCGCCTGGTCGTCGACGTCGCGCAGCAGCTCGACGCCGAGGATCCCGGCCGCGGTCTCGCAGTCCTGGCGACGCGACTGGTAGCCGCCGTCGCTCAACGAGTGCGAAGCCCGGGTGTCGACCACCAGCAGCACCAGGTCCGCGGCGGCGGGGTCCCAGGCCACCTGGCGGGTCGACCAGTCACGGCAGTCCAGCAGAAGCGCGGAGTCGGCCCGCCCGAACAGGGCGATCGTCTGGTCCATCCCGCCGGTCGGCGCTCCCGCCACGTCCTGCTCGGCCCGCATGCAGGCCCGCACCAGCGTGGACCGCAGCCCGTCGTCCACGTCCGCGCCGGTCGCCGCGGCCGCCCCGAGGGCGACCGCGCACTCGAGCGCGGCGGAGCTCGACAGGCCCGCCCCGAGCGGCACCCGGCTGTCCACGACGACGTCCATGCCGGGCAGGTCCCAGCCGTCCTTGCCCAGGGCCCAGAGGACCCCGGCGGCGTAGGCGGCCCAACCCGTGGCCTGCCCCGGCCCCAGCGCGTCGAGCGTCCCGCGGAACGGCTCGGCCTGCTGGCGGCTGGTGACCGTCACGACGTCGTCGTCGCGGGTGGCGACCGCGGCGTACGTCGCGTGCGGAAGCGCCATCGGCAGACAGAGACCGCCGTTGTAGTCGACGTGCTCACCGATCAGGTTGACCCGGCCGGGCGCCACGAACACCCCGAGGGGCGCGCGGCCGTGCAGGGCGGCGAAGTGCTCCGCGACGTCGTCGGCGAGGGCGGCCGGGTCTCCGGGTTCCAGGTTCTCCACGCGGCCACTGTAGAGAGACGGCAAACGAGACCGCCGCGTGACCTTTTGCCGGGTGCCCCGTTGAGGGTGCGAGAGCTCCGCTCGCGACGGCGGAGGACCGGACGTCCGGCCCTCGTCGACGCCGTCGTGGCGGCTCGGTCGCTCGCGCCCTGACCGGGGGGCAAGACGCGACGCCCGGACGGGGCCGAACCGCCACGGCGGTCGGCCCCGTTCGTCGTGCCCGGGCGCCTGGAAGACTGCCACCCATGAGCGACGCACCGGACGAGAAGCTCGTCGACCTGGCCCACCAGATGTTCGACCTGGCCCGGGCGGGGGAGGGCGAACGCCTCGGGGCCTACGTCGAGGCCGGCGTCCCGGTGGACCTGACCGACGCGTCCGGCAACACGCTGCTGATGCTGGCGGCCTACCACGGGCACGCCTCGACGGTCGGCCTGCTCGCGGCCCAGGGGGCCGACGTGGACCGGCTCAACGACCGGGGGCAGAGCCCGCTCGCCGGTGCCGTGTTCAAGGACGAGCAGGACGTCGTACGCACGCTGCTGGAGGCCGGTGCCGACCCGGACGCCGGCAGCCCGACCGCCCGCGAGACCGCGGCGATGTTCGGCCGGCCCGACCTGTTCGGCTGAGCCGGTTCACGGAGCTGAGGAACGAATGGACCCATCCGAGGTCGACCGGGCGGCGAACCACCCAGGAGACCACCCGATCTCTGAAAGGCTCCACATGACGTCGACCGACTCCCGCACGCCCGCTCCCACTGCCGGGACGGGCTCCGGCACCCGCACCGGCGTGGCCCAGGAGATGGCCACCGTGGTCAGTCCGCTGTTCGGCGGCGACCTGCCGATCCGGCTGCGCGCCTGGGACGGCAGCGAGGCCGGCCCGCCCGACGCGCCCACGGTCGTCGTGCGCGACGCCGCCGCCCTGCGCCGGCTGGTCTTCCGGCCCGGTGAGCTCGGCCTGGCCCAGGCCTACGTCACCGGCGAGATCGACGTCGAGGGCGACCTGCTCGACGGCTTCCGCCGCGTGTGGCAGTCCGTACGCGAACGCGGCGCGTCCCCGAAGCTCACCCTCGCCACCGTGCTCGCCGGGCTCAGGACCGCCAAGGAGCTCGGTGCCTTCGGACGGCCACCGGAGCCCCCGGCGTCCCAGGCCCGGCTGCGGGGTCGGCTGCACTCGCTGACCCGCGACCGGGACGCGATCTCGCACCACTACGACCTCTCGAACGACTTCTACGCGCTGATCCTGGACCCGCACATGGCGTACTCCTGCGCCTACTTCACCAGCGACGACCCGGCATACACCGTCGAGGACGCCCAGCGCGACAAGCTCGACCTGGTCTGCCGCAAGCTGGGCCTCGACGCAGCCCAGCCCGGGCACCGGCACCTCGACATCGGCTGCGGCTGGGGCTCGCTGTCGCTGTTCGCCGCGGAGCAGTACGGCGTCCAGGCCGTCGGCGTGACCATCTCCCGGGAGCAGAAGGCGTTCATCGACGCCCGGATCGCCGAGCGCGGACTGCAGGACCGGGTCGAGATCCGGCTGCAGGACTACCGCGACGTCCCCGACGGCCCCTACGACACGATCTCCTCGATCGAGATGGGCGAGCACGTCGGGCAGAAGAACTACCCCGTCTACACCGGCCAGATCCACCGGCTGCTGAAGGACGGGGGCCGGGCGCTGATCCAGCAGATGTCGCGGACCAGCCGTCCCGGCGGCGGTCCGTTCATCGAGGCGTTCATCGCCCCGGACATGCACATGCGTCCGGTCGGCGAGACCGTGAACCTGATCGAGCAGTCCGGCCTCGAGGTCCGCGACGTGCACGCGCTGCGCGAGCACTACGTGTGGACCGTCGACGCGTGGTACCGCACCTTCGAGGACAACTGGGACCGCGTGGTCGCGATGGTCGGCGAGGAGGTCGCGCGGGTCTGGCGGCTCTACCTCGTCGGCGGTGCGCTGGCCTTCGAGGAGGGCCGGATGGGCGTCGACCAGATCCTGATGGTCAAGCCCACCCTGGACGGGCGCAGCGGTCTGCCCCGGGTGCGTACCGTCTGATGACCTACTTCCCGCTCGGCGCCTTCCTCGGCGCGGTGCCCTGGACGGTCTTCGCGGTGGTCGTCGTGCTCGGCGCGACGTTCCTGGTCGCCCTGCGCCTGGGCCGGCACGCCGTGGTCGACGTGGCCTGGGGACTGGGCTTCGCGGCGATCGCGGTCGCGGCCTTCCTGGCCTCCGAGGGCGAGGGGGACGGCATCGTCAGCGGGCTCGCCCTGGTGCTCACCGTGGTCTGGGGCGTCCGGCTCGCGGTGCACATCGGGCTGCGCTCACGCGGGCACGGCGAGGACCCGCGGTACGTCGAGCTGCTCAGCCGGGCACCCGGCAACCCGCAGCTGTTCGCGCTGCGCCGGATCTACCTCACCCAGGGCGTGGTGATGTGGTTCGTCTCCCTGCCGGTGCAGGTCGCGATGTTCGAGCACGGCGAGGCCAACCTGGTCACCTGGACGGGCGTGCTGGTGTGGCTGGTCGGCTTCACCTTCGAGACGGTGGGGGACCTCCAGCTCACCCGGTTCCGCAACGACCCCTCGACCACGGGGCAGGTGCTGAACACCGGGCTGTGGCGCTACACCCGGCACCCGAACTACTTCGGTGACGCGTGTGTGTGGTGGGGGCTCTCCCTGATCGCGTTCACGTCCTGGCCGGGCATCCTGACGATCCTGTCGCCGCTGGTGATGACCTGGCTGCTCGCCAAGGGCACCGGCAAGCCGCTGCTCGAGAAGGACATGGCCTCCCGCCGCCCCGGCTACGCCGACTACGTCCGCCGTACCAGCGGGTTCGTGCCGCTGCCGCCCAAGAAGCTCTGACCACCGCACCCGCACCCACCGAGGAAGACACCCATGAAGACCATCGCCGAAGGCACCCAGGCCCCCGACTTCGAGCTCCCCGACGAGGACGGCCGAGTGGTCCGGCTCTCGGAGAAGCTCGCGGACGGCCCGGTCGTGCTGTTCTTCTACCCGGTCGCGATGACCGGCGGCTGCACCAAGGAGGCCTGCCACTTCCGCGACCTGGCCACCGAGTTCAAGGAGGCCGGTGCCCAGCGGCTCGGCATCAGCACGGACCCGGTCAGCAAGCAGAAGCAGTTCAGCGACGCCAACGCCTTCGACTTCCCGCTGCTCTCGGACGAGTCCGGCGACGTGGCCCGGTCCTTCGGCGTGAAGCGGAAGTACATCACCCCCGTGAAGCGCGCGACCTTCGTCATCGACACCGACCGCACGGTCCGGAAGGTGATCGCCAGCGAGATGAACATGGACGTGCACGCGGACCAGGCTCTCGCTGCCCTCGAGGCGCTGTAGCAGACTGGGGCCCGTGCAGTTCTTGAGCGAGACCTCCCCGGGCTACGACCTGACCTACAACGACGTCTTCATGGTGCCGCGTCGCTCCGACGTGGCCTCGCGCGACGACGTCGACCTGTCCACCAGTGACGGGACGGGTACGACGATCCCGATCGTCGTGGCCAACATGACCGCGGTGGCGGGTCGGCGGATGGCCGAGACCGTCGCCCGGCGCGGTGGCATCACCGTCGTCCCGCAGGACATCCCCTTCTCCGTCGTGCACGACATGGTGTCGTGGGTGAAGCAGCGACACCTGGTCTTCGACACCCCGATCACGCTGCACCCGCACCAGACCGTGGGGGAGGCCATCGCACTGCTGCCGAAGCGGTCGCACCGGGCAGCGTTCGTGGTCGAGGACGGCCGGCCGGTGGGCGTGCTCACCCCGGACGACTGCCTGGAGGTGGACCGCTTCACCCAGGTCCACCAGGTGATGTCGGCGAACCCGCTGACGCTGCTCGACACGCTCGACCCGCGCGCGGCCTACGACCGGCTGGAGAGCGCCCGGCGCCGGCTGGCCCCGGTGGTGGACGCGGACGGCCGCCTGGTCGGCGTGCTCACGCGGACGCTGGCCCTGCGCTCGACGCTGTACACCCCGGCCGTCGACGGCTCGGGACGGCTGGTCGTGGCCGCCGCTCTCGGCGTCAACGGGGACGTGAAGGCGAAGGCGGCGGACCTGCTCGAGGCGGGTGCCGACTGTCTCGTGGTGGACACCGCCCACGGCCACCAGGACCGGATGGTGCAGGCGCTGCAGGCGGTCCGGTCGCTCGACCCGCAGGTCCCGGTCGCCGCCGGCAACGTGGTCTCCGCCGAGGGCGTGCGCGAGCTCGTCGACGCCGGCGCGGACATCGTCAAGGTCGGCGTCGGACCGGGTGCGATGTGCACGACCCGGATGATGACCGGCGTGGGCCGGCCGCAGTTCTCCGCGGTGCTCGAGTGCTCGGCCGCCGCCCGCGAGCTCGGCAAGCACGTCTGGGCCGACGGGGGAGTGCGCTACCCGCGCGACGTGGCCCTGGCCCTGGCTGCCGGCGCCTCGTCGGTGATGATCGGCTCCTGGTTCGCCGGCACCCACGAGTCGCCCGGCGACCTGCACGTCGACTCCGACGGCCGCGCCTTCAAGGAGTCCTTCGGCATGGCGTCCGCGCGGGCCGTCGCCAACCGGACCAGCACCGAGACGTCGTTCGACCGGGCCCGCAAGGGGCTCTACGAGGAGGGCATCTCCTCCTCGCGGATGTACCTCGAGGCCGACCGTCCCGGCGTCGAGGACCTGATCGACCAGATCTGCGCCGGGGTGCGGTCGGCGGCGACGTACGCCGGCGCCCGCACGATCGAGGAGCTCCACGACCGTGCCCTCGTGGGCATCCAGTCGGCGGCCGGGTTCCACGAGGGACGCCCCCTGCCCTCGGGCTGGTAGGCGCCCGCCGGAGTCAGCGGCCGCGGGTGCTGTTCGCGCTGCGGCCGCGGACCACGCCGATGAACGTCTCGACCCGGTCGTCGTCGGTGTCCTGGAGCCAGGTCAGGCCCACCTTGGTGGTCGGCACCCCGGTCACCGGGACGTGCACGACGTCCTTGCGATGGTGCAGCCGGGCCAGCGACATCGGGACGACCACGATCCCGGCGTCGGCGGCGACGCTCTCGACTGCCTGCCGCAGGGTCATCGGCGGCACCGGGTAGCGCGACCCGTCGGCGACCTCGGTCGCGACGTCGCGCCAGGCGGGCACGTCGTCCGGATCCTGGAGCAGGTGCTCGTCCGCGAGGTCGACGACGTCGATCTCGTCGTACGCCGCGACGGGGTGCTCCTTGGCGACCACGACGACCGGCTGCTCGTCGTACAACGGGATCAGGTGCAGGCCCTCGCGCTCGACCGGGAGCCGGACGAAGCACATGTGCAGCTCCCCGGAACGCACCAGCGCGACGCCGTCCCGGTCGCCGAGCGGGACGAGGTCCAGCGGGCGGCGCGGCATCCGGTCGGCCCAGATCCGGGCCCACTTGTCGGGCATCACCCCGGCGGCGAAACCGACCCGGAACGTGCCAGCCTTCTCGGTCATCGGGCCAGCGTAGGCAACGATGTCCCGATGAGCGCACTCGCCACCTGGACCCAGGGCACCCACACGTACGACGGCACCACCCACCCGACCTACCGCACGGGCAGCGGGCCCGGCGTCATCGTGATCCACGAGATCCCGGGGATGACCCCGGACGTGGTCGCGTTCGCCGACGAGGTCGTCGCGGCCGGGCACACCGTGGTGATGCCGCACCTGTTCGGCGAGCTGGAGGGGCCGGCCACCGTGCGCGAGGTCGCCAAGGTGCTCCCGAAGCTGTGCGTGAACAAGGAGTTCACCAAGCTGGCGCTCAACGAGACCACGCCGATCGCCGGGTGGCTGCGGTCGCTGGCTCGCGAGCTGCACGCGGAGCTCGGCGGTCCCGGTGTGGGGGCGCTGGGCATGTGCTTCACCGGCGGCTTCGCCCTGGCGATGATGGTCGACGAGTCCGTCGCGGCACCGGTGCTGTGCCAGCCGAGCACGCCGTTCGCGATCGGCCGGAGGCGCTCGGCCGACCTCAACCTGTCATCCGGGGACCTGGAGGCGGTCAAGCGGCGCGCGGCGCAGGGCTGCGCGGTGCTGGGGCTCCGCTACCGCAAGGACCCGGCAGTCGGCACCCGCTTCGACACCCTGCGCCACGAGCTCGGCGACAACTTCATCGCCGTCGAGTTCGAGGGCAAGGGCCACTCGGTGGTCACCGAGCACCGGCAGCAGGAGGCGGTCGACCGGATCCTCGCGTTCTTCGGTGAACGGCTCAGTTGAGCGGACGCATGTCGGCGGGGACGCCCCCACCCGCGTGCACGGCCTCCACGAGCTTCGCGAGGGCGGTCAGCGCCACCCGCTGCGGCATCGGGCCGAAAGACACCCGGGCCACGCCCAGCTCGGCCTGCCGGGCCAGGGACGGCGTACCGGGGATGCCGATGGTGGTCAGCCGCTGCGGGCCGAACGCGGCGACGAGCTCGCCGATCTGGTCCTCGTCGAGGATGCCGGGCACGAACACGACCGGTGCCCCCGCCTCGAGGAACGCCTTGCCCCGCTCGACGGCGTCGGCAAGCACCTCCTTCGGGTCGCGGTCACCGGCCTTCACGAAGGCGTCGGTGCGCGCGTTGAGCACGAAGTCCGCGACGCCTTCGACCTCGGCCGCCTTCATGACGGCCTCGACCTGCGCGACGGCCTCGACGAGCGGCTTCATCTGGTCCTCGAGGTTCGCCCCGACGACACCGACGCCGATCGCCTTGCGGACCGTCTCCGCCGCGGTCGCCGTAGCCGCCCTCGAGGTCTGCCGAGACCGGCAGGTGCGTCGCCGCCGCGATCCGGCCCACCTCGGCGATCATCTCGTCGACGGGGATGTTCTCGCCGTCCTCGTAGCCGCGCGACGCGGCGATGGAGTGGCTGGCCGTGGCAAGCGCCCGGGTGCCCTCGATGTCGGTGACCACCCTGGCGCTGATCACGTCCCAGACGTTCACCACGGTGAGCAGCTCGGGGGCCTGGTGCAGCGCGCGCAGCTCGCCGGCGCGGGTGGCGATGTCGGGCTTGTCGGTCACGGGGGTGCCTTTCGTCGGACGGGTCGGGCGGCTCGGTTGCTGCAACCTTCCTACCCGCTGCGGGCATTCCCCCGGCCCCTCCGTCAGGGCGGGATCCCGGCCTGGCCGGCGGCGCCCGCACCGGTTGAGGGCGCCCGCGCGTCAGCGTGGCGAGCGGACGTCGGACCAGGTGGCCTCGGCCCCGCTGTGCCCGATCCGGACGACCTGGACCAGCGCCCCGGTCGCCGCGAGCACGGTCGCGGCGACCAGTGCCACGCTCAGCCAGCTGATCTCCCACGGCGTGGACTCGCTGCGGGGCAGCCGCTGCGGCCTGCGGGCGAGGATCATCGCGGCGACGCTGACGACCGCGAGCCCGAGCACCCACGCGAGCAGCTGCTCGCCCATCTCGGCGTGCCTCTCGACCAGGCGGGTCTCCCCGACCCGCTCCTGGAGCGACTCCCCGCTCCCGGTGGCCAGCGGGACCAGCAGCACGTCGAGCACCGCCCCGGCCGCCACCAGCCATCCCACCCGCGACCGGATCCAGGGCGACACGGCGACCGCGACGGCGCCCACGGCCGTCAGCGGCACCAGGACGACGACGGCGTGCACGACGAGCAGGTGCGCGGGTACGCCGAAGACGTCGCCCAGCTCCATGTCGGCTCCGATCGTCACGGACAGGGCGCCCGCGCCTGCCGGCGCCCGCTCCCGGCCCGGACCAGTCAGGCTGGCCGAGGACACAGGCGACGGCCAGGGTCCTTCGGCCTCACCCACCGCCCCCCGGGCGGGTCAAGGACCAAGGTCCCTAGATGTCGTCCCGGCACGAGTGTTGAGTGGCGTGGGCGTGCCGGACCGGGCACGCCCGCCCGCAGTATCGCTGGAGGAATGTATGTGGCCTCGAATGGTCCGCGTAGCCGCTGAAGCTGTCGACCGGCTCGCCGGCCAGGACACCGCCCGGCACAACGCCCGTCTCGCCGCCACCGACCTCACCCGGGGGAGAGTTGAGCGGCTCGAGGTGGAGCACTATCTCGAGCAGCGCATGCGCCATGGCGAGTCCCACCGCGGGGTCGGCGAGGCCCGTCGGGCCGCCGGCGGCTGAGCCCCAGGACGGGTCCAACGGCCCTGGCGCGCGTCCGGCCAGGGGAGCAGCGTGGCCCGCGCAGAGTCCTGAGGAGGCGACCGCCATGGCTGACCCCGAGAACGCCCGCGCTCAGTCCGAGGCGGCGAACAGCATGGTGAACCGGCCGGACAGTCCTCGACGTGCCCAGATCTGGGGCGGTCTGATGCGATATCTGGCGAGCGAGTCCCAGCGGTTGCGCACCCGTCCGGAGACCAGCGGTGAGAAGAAGGCACCCGGTCCTGGCCAGGAGCGCAGCGGGCGCGACGAGCGGCCCGACGGGACCTGACCGGCGTGCCGCCCGAGCACCCCGTCGTCCTGGGGTACGACGGGTCACCGGACAGTCGTCGAGCACTCCACTGGGCGGCCGCGGAGGCGACACGCCGTCACGCTGCGCTGCGGGTGGTCGTCGCCGCCAGCGACATCGCGCGGCTGTCCGAGTGGAACCGGGAGTGGAGCCACGGCCTCGCCCAGGACCGGGTCGACTCCGCGAACCAGGAGCTGAAGGACATCGGCTTCACGGACGTCGAGACCGTCGACGACGAGGGGCTGCCCTCCGAGGTGCTGGTGCGTGCTTCAGCGCAGGCCGCTCTGGTGGTCGTCGGCGGGAGGGGCCACGGCACCGTGACGGAGACGTTGATGGGTTCGGTCAGCCGACACGCGGCCCGGCACGCGGTGTGCCCGGTCGTGGTGGTGCGCGAACAGTACGACCCGGAGGCGACCCGTGTCGTCGTCGGGATCGACGGCTCGGCCAACAGCCAGCGGGGGCTGCACTTCGGTGCGGAGTGGGCGGCACGGGTCGGTGCCGAGCTGCTTGCGGTGCACACCTGGCGCTGGCTGACCCTGACCGACCACCCCGCTGACGGGATGTTGCACTCCTACCCGGCGGCCCAGGAGGCGGCCCGGGTCCGGCTCGCGGAGGCCGTGGCCGGGTTCGGCGAGCAGTACCCCGACGTACCGCTGACCCAGGAGATCGTCGAGGGCCGCGCCCAGCGCGCCCTGTGCAACCGCTCGCACCGGGCCGCTCTCGTCGTCGTCGGGGCCACCGGGACCGGTGCCTTCTCCGGGTTGCTGCTCGGCTCGGTCGGGTCCGACGTGCTGCACCATGCGCGGTGCCCGGTGGCCGTCGTGCGCTGACGCGGTCATCCGCTGGAGATGAGGCGCGTCCCTGCGCCGGCGGCGACACTGCGAGATGAAGCGTCAGCTGGTGCGAGGAGAGGACCGGAGATGTCGTTCTGGGAAGACGTCCGGCCGATCACCCGGGTGCTGGTGTGACGCCGGCGGGCGAGACCCCTACGGGCCGGGAGACGCTGGCCCTGATCGACGCCGCCGTCGGGGCGTCCTCGACGGCTGTCGCCGCGGCGGAAGCCGTCACCCGCAGGGTGACCGGGGTGGCCCGGCCCTGGGTGGCGCTGGCGCTGCGCCCACCGATGGTGTCCGAGAAGTACCAGCCCGGCACCTGGCTGACCGGTCTGGCCCGGCGTGGAGGTCAGCGCCGGGAGGAGCTGCTGCGCGACCTCGCGGCCCTGCTGGACGTCGTGGTGCCGCTCGTCGTACGCGAGCTGCTCCGCAGGATCGACCTGACCGAGACGGTCAGACGGCACGTCGACCTCGACCTCGTGGTCGCCGACGTCGACCTCGATGCCGCGGTGGCTCGGGTGGACGTCGACGCCATCGCCCGGCACCTCGACCTGGATGCGGTGATCGACCGGATCGACCTCACCAGGATCGTGCGGGAGCGGATCGACCTGGACGGTCTCGTCGCGACCGTCGACCTGGACGCGGCCGCCGCACGGCTGGACGTCGACGCCGTCGCCCGCCGTCTGGACATCGATGCGGTGATCGACCGGGTCGACCTGGTCGGGCTGGCCGAGGTGGTGATCGCCGAGGTGGACCTTCCGGAGATCATCCGGGAGTCGACCGGCTCCGTGGCCTCGGAGACCGTGCGGGGAGTGCGGATGCAGGGCATCTCCGGTGACGAGGCCGTCACCCGGGCGGTGGACCGTCTCCTGCTCAGGCGAGGCAGGAGGGCCGGCCCCGCGGCGCCCGCCGAGGTGTCCGCACCTGCCGGGGGCGTTCCGCAGCAGCCGGGGCCGGGAGTCGCCCGAGAGCCATGACGGGGGAGGGGGAGGGGACCGTCTCGCCCGTTCCGCGGGAGGCGCGCCCCTACCAGGGGCAGCCGGCGGGCCTGGTGACCCGGACGGTCGCCGCCGTCGTGGACGCGCTCGTCGTGGCCGCCCTGCTCCTGGTCGGGTACGCCGGCCTGACCGCGCTGCGGTTCGTGGTCAACCCCCGGGGTTTCCAGTTCACCGAGACGTCGCCGCTGCTGAGCCTGACCATGGCGACCGTCGTGGCCGTCGTGTACCTCACGGCGGCCTGGGCGATCACCGGGCGCACCTACGGGTGCCACGTCATGGGGCTCCGCGTCGTGGGACGGCGCGGAGGGAGACCGCACATGCTCGTGGCGCTGGCCCGGGCGCTCCTCTACGTGGCGTTCCCTATCGGCCTGGTGTGGTGCGCCGGCAGCGGGACCCACCGGTCCCTGCAGGACGTGGTGCTGCGCACCTCGGTCGTCTACGACTGGATGCCGCGAGCCGAGGAGAGCGGTCGCCGGTCCTGATCACCCACGGGGGATGAGGACGCACGACAGCAAGCGGACCAGGCTGGCTGCGTTGTCCGCCTGGCACGGAGCCCGTCGGGACGGGCACGCAGCGGATGCATCCATCCCCTTCAGACCCGACAGGTGACGCGACGTGGCGGACGTGAAGCAGACAGAGGAGCTCGAGCAGCTCCGACGACGGGTGGCAGAGCTGGAGACCGAGCTGGTGGCGGCGCGGTCCCCGCAGGCACCGCTGCCCGGCCCGACCCGGACCGGCAGACGATGGCGGTCGATCGTGGCGGCCACCCTCATCACCCTCTCCTGCCTGCTTGCCCCCTTGTCCGTCACGGCTGTGTGGGCGAAGAACCAGGTGTCGAACACCGACCGGTACGTCGAGACCGTCGCACCCCTTGCCCAGGACCCGGCCATCCAGAGCGCGGTCGCGAGCCGGGTGACCGAGGAGGTCTTCCGGTACGTCGACGTCGAGACGCTCACGTCCGACACGCTGGCGGCCCTGTCCCGGCAGAACCTGCCGCCGAGGGCGGCCGCGGGCCTGCAGGCGCTGAAGGTCCCGATCGTCAACGGTCTCCAGAGCTTCACCCGCACCGAGATCGCCAAGGTCGTGGCCAGCCCCCAGTTCGCCACGGTGTGGGAGCAGGCCAACCGGGCGGCTCACACCGAGCTGGTGAACCTGCTCTCGGGTCAGCAAGGTGGCGCGGTCAGCGCGCAGAACGGCGCGGTCACCCTCAACTTGGCGCCGATCATCGCCCAGGTGAAACAACGGCTCGTCGCGGACGGCTACACCATCGCCAACAACATCCCGACCGTGAACAAGTCGTTCGTGCTGGTCCGCTCCGACGCGGTCACGAAGGCCCAGGGCGTCTACCGGCTGCTGAACGCGCTCGGCTCGTGGCTTCCGGTCATCGCGCTGCTGCTGCTCGCCCTCGGCGTCTACCTTGCCCGGGACCACCGGCGCGCCCTTCTCAGGGGGTCGCTCGGCATCGTCGGGTCGATGCTGGCGCTGGGCGTCCTGCTGGCGGTCGCGCGCCCGCTGTACCTCGACGCCGTACCGACGGACGTGCTGCCCCGTGAGGCTGCCGGCGACGTGTTCGACACGCTCGTCCGCTTCCTGCGCAACGGCCTGCGGACCACCGCCGTCCTCTTCCTGGTCGTCGCGCTCGGCGCCTTCTTCACCGGTCCTTCGGTGACGGCTGCGCGCACCCGCTCGACCTTGGTGAAGGGCATCGGCTCGGTGCGGGGCGGCGCCGAGTCCGCCGGCCTGCGGACCGGCCGCGTGGGCAGCTGGACGTTCGCCCACAAGCGCTTCCTGCGCCTGGCCGTGGTGATCGTCGGCGGGCTCACCCTGACCTTCTGGTCCCGCCCCACCGTCGGGGTGGTGGTGTGGACAGCCCTCGTGGTGCTGCTCGCGATCGGGTTCGTCGAGCTCCTCGGGCGTCCGCCCTCGGAGCCTGCCCCGGCTGTCGAGGGCGAGGCTCCGGAGGGCGGGGTGCCGCGCCAGCGGGAGCCGGAGGCCCGCACCACACCGTCCACCGCTTCCTCAGCAGAGGACGCGGACACCCGCAGTGCCAAGGAGACGACATCTCATGGATGACTACCCCCTCATCGCCGACCACGGTCTGATCGGAGACCTCCAGACCAGCGCGCTGGTGAGCACGGACGGCTCCATCGACTGGTTCTGCGCGCCTCGGTTCGACTCGCCGAGCATGTTCGGGTCGTTGCTGGACCACCGGAAGGGCGGCCACTTCCGCGTGCGGCCGCTCACCGAGACGGTCACCAGTAAGCAGCTCTACCTGCCGGACACCGCCGTCCTCATCACCCGCTTCATGACCGAGGCGGGCGTCGGCGAGATCATGGACTTCATGCCCGCGACCCCGGGCACCGCCGCCACCACGCGGCACCGGATCGTCCGGATGGTCCGGTGCGTGCGCGGCCAGATGACGTTCGCGGTCGATCTTGCTCCCCGGTTCGACTACGGGCGGGCCGGTCACCGGGCCCACCTGACCGAGCACGGCGCCGTGTTCGAGAGCGCCGGTGAGTCGATGACCGTGCACGTGGTCCGGGAGCCCGGCGACGAGCACCTGGCCCGTCCCGAGCTCCGTGGCGAGGGGGACCTGCACGCGGAGATCACGCTGCGCGCCGGACAGGTGCGCGGGCTGGTGCTCGAGACGGACTCCGCGGGACCGCCCCGCGAGGTCCGGGTGGCCGAGATCGAGCGGCTCCTGGCGGAGACCGTGTCCTTCTGGAAGTCCTGGCTGGCGCAGTCGACGTACACCGGACGCTGGCGCGAGACCCTGAACCGCTCGGCGATCACACTCAAGCTGATGACCTACGCGCCCACCGGTGGCCTGGTGGCTGCCCCCACGGCAGGGCTGCCCGAGCAGGTCGGCGGGGAGCGGAACTGGGACTACCGGTTCACCTGGGTCCGCGACGCCTCGTTCTCGGTCTACGCCTTGCTCGGTATGGGCTTCACCGAGGAGGCCGCGGCCCTGGGGCAGTGGCTGCGCGCGCGCCTGGACGAGCAGGCCCACGGCGGCGGTGGCGGCCCGCTGAAGATCATGTACCGCATCGACGGGTCTTCCGACCTGACCGAGGAGGTCCTCGAGCACTGGGAGGGCTACCGCGGGTCCAGCCCGGTGCGGATCGGCAACGGGGCCGCGGACCAGCTGCAGCTCGACATCTACGGCGAGGCCCTGGACAGCATCTACTTCCTGGACCGAAGCGGCCTCAGCGCCGGCCACCAGGGGTGGCTCAGGATCTGCGACATGCTGAACTGGGTCGCCGACAACTGGGACCAGCCCGAGGAGGGGATCTGGGAGACCCGCGGCGGGCGGCAGGACTTCACCTACGGCCGGCTGATGAACTGGGTCGCCCTCGACCGAGGCATCCGGCTCGCCTCCAGTCACGGACGCCCGGCTCCGGTGGAGCGGTGGCGCACCGAGAGGGACGCGATCTACAGCCAGATCATGGAGCGGGGATGGAGCGACGAACGCCGAGCGTTCGTTCAGCACTACGAGACCGACGTCCTCGATGCGTCCCTGCTGCGGATGTCCACCGTCGGGTTCATCACCCCCAACGACCCGATGTGGGCCTCGACCCTCCAGGCGATGGACGGCGAGCTGGTCACCGACAGCCTGGTCTACCGCTACGACCCCGAGGCCTCGCCGGATGGCCTGCGTGGCTCCGAGGGCACGTTCTCGCTGTGCACGTTCGCCTACGTCGAGTCGCTGGCACGTGCCGGTCAGCTCGAGAAGGCACGCGTCGCGTTCGAGAAGATGCTGACCTACGCCAACCACCTCGGCCTGTACTCCGAGGAGATCGCGCTCACCGGGGAGCAGATCGGCAACTTCCCCCAGGCGTTCACGCACCTGGCGCTGATCGACGCCGCGATCACCCTGGACACCCAGCTGGACCTGCGGACACCGACGATCGCGCCACCGCCGCGCGTCGCCGTCCCGACCCAGCGCACGGGCGCGGAGGAGCCGGCCGAACCGGCCCGGACCGCAGCCGCCAGTGCCGGGGCCGCGGTGGCATCGGACTGACCGGCGGACAGGAGGAAGGCCGCACATGTGCCGTTGGCTTGCTTACTCGGGCTCGCCGGTGCTCCTGGAGGAGCTGCTGTACAAGCCCAAGAACTCCCTGGTCGTGCAGAGCCTGCACTCGCAGATGGGCGCCGAGACCACGAACGGGGACGGCTTCGGCGTCGGCTGGTACGGCGCCCGCGAGACCCCCGGCGTGTTCCACAGCACCGAGCCGGCGTGGAACGACCGGAACCTCCGTGACCTGGCCGCCCACATCGAGTCACCGACGGTGCTCGCGCACATCCGTGCGTCCAGCGGGTCACCGGTCCAGCAGACGAACTGCCACCCGTTCCGCCAGGGCCGGTGGCTGTGGATGCACAACGGGTTCGTCGCCGACTTCGCGGCGGTGAAACGTGACCTGGTCCTGGAGGTGGACCCGGCACGGTTCCCGGAGATGCAGGGCTCGACCGACTCCGAGCTGCTGTTCTTCCTCGCCCTCACCTACGGGCTCGAGCGGGACCCACCGGCAGCCGTGGCCGCCGCGGTGGGGCTCGTCGAGGCGGTCGGCCGGCGCCGGGGCGTGGAGCACCCGATCCAGATGACGGTGGTGACCACCGACGGCGACCAGATGTGGGCCTTCCGCTACTCCAGCGAGGGCCGGTCGCGGTCGCTGTTCCACAGCACGGACGTGTCGACCCTGCGGCACCAGTACCCGGACAACCCGGTCCTGCACCAGCTCTCCGACGACGCGCGGCTGGTGGTGTCCGAGCCGTTGGGTGACCTCCGTGGCGCGTGGCGGGAGGTGCCCGAGTCCACCTGCGTCGTCGTCGGCGGTGGCCACGAGGAGCTGCGGCCGTTCTCCCCGGTCGCGTTGCCGACCCCGGTGTGAACGAGTACCCGCCGGTGCCGCCCGGGTGGGCGGTCGTCGAGCGCCACACGGCCGGGCCGTTCACGACCGCCGTGACCTTCGTGCACGCCGACGGCCGCAGGGTCGAGTGGTCTTCGCGGTCGCACCGCAAGCACACGTCGCGGTCGCACCGCGGGCGGACCGGGCGGGACAGGATGCTGTGGGCGCCGCGTCGTGAGTGGTGGTGGACCGCGGTGCTCTTCGCCCTCGGCTCGGCCTGCTTCCTCGTGGCACCGCTTCCCGCGTTCTTCCGCGCGGTCGGTCCACAGGCCGACGGCATCGTCTTCTTCGTCGGGTCGCTGCTGTTCACGGCTGCAGCGACCCTGCAGTGGAACCAGTCGGCCGACGCCGCTCGCGCGACCGGCTCCGCCGCCGACCGCTCGCTGCGGGCGCTCGTGTGGGCGCCGCACCGCATCGACTGGTGGAGCGCGAGCGTGCAGCTGCTGGGCACGTTGTTCTTCAACCTCACCACCGCGCGTGCGCTCTCCACTGCGGTGGACTCACCCTCCTACGACGGCCTGGTCTGGCGGCCGGACGCCTACGGCTCGGTCTGCTTCCTGGTGGCCGGCTACCTCGCCTACGTCGAGGTCACCGGCGGCTTCGGCCGCAGGCCACCGCCCACGCTGGAGGGTGGGATCGTCGCGGTGAACCTGCTCGGCTGTCTGGCCTTCGGCCTCGCGGCGGTGGCCTCGTACGTCGTACCGGACACGTCCGGTGAGGCCGACGCGGCACTGGCCGGTGCCGCCACGTCGGTGGGCGCTGCAGCCTTCCTCCTCGGGGCCCTTCTCCTGCTGCCGGAGGGCGTCCGCGCGCCCGCGCCGATGCCCGGTCGGGTCGCCTGACCCGTCGCCCGACCCGTCTTCGGGGCTGAATCACCCCTGGGGGATGAGGACGGTCCCAACGCGCGGGACCACGCTGGACCAGCAGTTACCTACCGCAGGAGTTGTCATGTCAGAGACGAACGTGGGGCCGACCGTTCCTCAGCAATCCGCCCCACCAGGAACCACCCCGCAGCACGCGCAACAGCCGGCACCGGGCCGGCGGGCTGAGCGGGAGCCGGAGCCGACCGGCTGGGTCGGCTGGATCGCCTTCGCCAGCGTCATGATGATCATGCTCGGCATCTTCCACGCCTTCCAGGGGTTGATCGCTCTGTTCCAGAAGGACTACTACCTGGTCGGCGCGAACGGGCTGACGATCCACATGAACTACACCGCCTGGGGCTGGACCCACCTGGTGGTCGGGCTCATCGTGCTCGGCGCCGGTGCGGGGATCGTGACCGGTCAGATGTGGGCCCGCGTGGTCGGCACCCTGGTCGCGCTCGGCAGTGCCGTCGTGAACATCGCCTTCCTGTCCGCCTACCCGATCTGGTCCACCATGATGATCACCTTCGACGTGCTCATCATCTGGGCGCTGACGGTCCACGGCCGGGAGATGAAGTCGGTCCGGAACGACGTACGGAACTACGGGTAGTCAGCAAGTACCAGCACAGCGACCCACGGCTCGGTAGCCTGCCATCGGGGGTGAGGAGGGCGGGCCATGAGGCCGGAGGTGCACGCCGAGGTCGAGCGCAAGCTCGACCTCGGCGTAGACCTGCCCCTCCCGTCCGTGCAACAGCTTCCCGGCGTGGCCGAGGTGGCCGAGCCTGCGTCGTGCGACCTCGAGGCCGTCTACTACGACACCCCGCACCTGGCTCTCGCGACCGCCGGCATCACCCTGCGCCGCCGGCTCGGCGGCGAGGACGCGGGATGGCACCTCAAGGTGCCGGTGGGTCCCGACCACCGCAGAGAGGTCCGGCTGCCGCTGGAAGATGCCGACGGCCGGGTGCCCGACGCCCTGCTGGACGAGGTCAGGGTGCACGTGCGGGACCACGAGGTGGTGGCGGTCGCGAGGCTCCGCACCCACCGGGTCGTCCAGCGGCTCCTCGACGAGGAGCACCGGGTGCTCGCCGAGGTCTGCGACGACCACGTCAGCGCCGAGCGGTGGCTGCCGGACCCGGGCAGCACACAGTGGCGGGAGTGCGAGGTCGAGCTCGTCGAGGGATCCCGCACCCTCCTCGACCAGGTCGTGCAGGCGCTGGTGACAGGAGGGGCCCAGCCCTCCGCACACGCCTCGAAGCTGAGCCGGGTGCTCGGCTCGGCGGTGCGCGTCCCGGCCCCGGCCCGGGTGACCCGCAAGATCCCCACCGGTCGGCTGCTGGTCCAGTTCGTCGCAGCCAACGTGCGCCAGATCCAGGAGCAGGACCCGCTGGTGCGGGAGGACGCCCCGGACTCGGTGCACAAGATGCGGGTGGGGTGCCGGCGGATCCGATCGGTGCTGGCGACCTACCGTCCGATCCTCGAGCGGGCCCTCACCGACCCGCTGCGGGACGAGCTGAAGTGGTTCGCGGCCGCCCTGGGCGAGGCGCGGGACACCGAGGTCGTGATCGAGCGGCTCGACGCGTTGGTGAACGAGCAGCCGGTAGAGCTGCGGCTCGGTCCCGTGAGCAGGCGGGTGCACCTGGAGCTGGGGGACCGGGGCCGGGCGGGACGGGAGGCTGCGCTGGAGGCGCTCGGGAGCACGCGCTACTTCCGGCTGCTGGACCAGCTGGACCGCTTCGTCGAGACGCCTCCGCTCAACCAGGACGCCGGCCGCCGGGCACGTCGGCAGGTGCCCGACCTCCTCGCACGCGATCTGCGTCGCTTCAGGCGGCGGGCGCGAGCGGTCGAGGACAGCGCCGACGCCGAGCACCGCGAGCTGGCGCTGCACGAGGTCCGCAAGGCGGCCAAGCGGCTTCGGTACGCCGCGGAGTCGGCCTCCGCTGTGCTCGGCGAGGGGGCGACCGCGCTGGCCAGGCTGGCCGCGTCCGCGCAGGACATCCTCGGCAGCCACCACGACAGCGTGGTCGCGCGAGACACGCTGCGAACGCTCGGCGTACAGGCACACCTGAACGGGGAGAACGGGTTCACCTTCGGCCGGCTGCACGCACTCGAGGAGGCCCGCGCCGCACAGCTCGACCGGGAGTTCTTCACGCTGCTGAAGGAGTTCCCCTCACCCGGGCGGCTGGACCGCTGGCTCGAGAAGCAGTGATCCCGTGGCAGGGGGGCGCAGCCGAACGGGCAGCGCGGACCGCATCCGATCGTCCGCACTGCCCGCGTCCGGTGCTTGTCAGCCGGCGGTGGTTGTCTCGCCGCTCAGCTCCTTCTGCAGGGCCTCCTCGTCGGCCTTGGACAGCGACGACTTGAGCACGGTGCCGCCGAACTTGCTCATCGCGTCGACGGCCCGGTCCGGAGTCGCCTTCTCGACCACCAGGAACAGGGCGGAGGTCCCGGGCTGGAGCATGTCGCGCACCTGGTCCTGGAACTGCTTGTCGATGCCGGTCTTGGCCATCTTGCCCATCAGGGCGCCGAGCCCGGCGCCGACGGCCATGCCGAAGACGGGGATGAAGAACAGCATGCCGAAGAGCAGGCCCCAGAACATGCCCCAGGACGTTCCTCCCGCGACGGCGTGATGGTTGGTGGTGACGTGGAAGTGGCCGTTGACGTCACGACGGATCACGGCGATGGCGTCGGGCTGGATGATCAGGTCCTTCGCCAGCCGTTCCGCCTCGTCTCCGGCCGCTGTGGCCGTGGTCTCGTCGGGGTATCCGATGGCGATCAGGGTTGACATGTTGTTCCGCCTCTCAGGGCCTGGGGGATAGGTCGGGTACGCGTCTGCGTTCGACCCAGGCTGGTACCTCCGCCGGGGTCGCGTCGTCCTCCACGGGGGGTGAGAGAGGGCGCTGACCGACAGGCCTCACAGCCCGCTCTCGGCCTCCAACCGTCCGTCCCGGATCCCTTCGAGGAATGCCGTGTGGTCCCTCTCGGTCTGGTCCGCGTAGAGCTCGGCGTACGCCGCGATCGCCTTGGGGAAGTCGTCGTCGTCCCCGAGGTAGGCCGAGATCGCGATCGGGTCCCCGGACCGGGCGTGTGCCCGCGCCAGGGTCCAGCCGCAGAGCATGCCGTACATCCCCATGGCCTCCGGGTCCAACCGCTCGACGACAGCGGAGCCCTTCATGTCCCGCAGCTGACGGACGTAGAAGTCCCGCTGCCGGCCGTCGAGGCCCGCGAGCCGATCCCAGCCGAGGAAGATGTCGCTGGCCGCCTGCATCAGCCGCTGGCCGCCCACCACGCGCTCCCCTTCGTTCCTGGGGGTGTAGCGCGGCCGCATCGCCGGAGGGACGTGCGGCTTCAGAACGGAAGTCTGGGCCTCCTTCACCTGCAGGAACAGCGGGTCGGTGTCGTCGCGACCACGGAGCAGCACGATCCAGCAGCGGGTCCCGACGCTGCCCACCCCGACCACCTTGCGTGCCAGGTCGACGAACTCGAACTGGTCGAGCAGCGCGCGTCGGTCGTTCGCCAGCGTCCGGCGGTAGCGGTTCAGCACCCCCCTGATCTCGTCGGCGAGGTCCGCACGGGCGGCATCGGGCAGCAGGTCGGCGATCGGCACCATCAGCGGCGGGTCGGCCTTGATGCGCACCTGACCGTCCACGTTCTCGGTGAGCTTGGCGAAGGCCTTGAGCCGGTCGCTGGACCGGGCCTTCGCGAGTGTCTTGTCCAGGTTCTTGCGGCGGGTCGCGCTCAGCCGACTCTGGATCAACGCCATGACCTCGTCGACCTCCGCCCGGGCGTACCAGACGTCGAGCGCGCCCATGCCCGCGAACTCGGCCATCGCGTCGCGATAGCGGCGCACGGCCGCCAGGACGCTCTTGCGGCGGTCCTTGCGCGCGAAGCCGTTGCCCCTGCCCGCCACCACGATGCTCGCCGCCAGACGTTTGACGTCCCACTCCCACGGTCCCGCGATGGTCTCGTCGAAGTCGTTGACGTCGAAGAGAAGCCGGCGCTCGGGCGAGGCGAAGAGCCCGAAGTTGGACAGGTGCGCGTCACCGCACATCTGCACCCCCAGCCCCGAGACCGGGGTCGCGGCCAGGTCGATCGCCATCCCCTTGGCGTTGCCGCGGTAGAAGGTGAAGGGCGAGACCATCATCCGGCCGTGCCGCACCGGCACCAGCTCGGGAACGCGTGTCTGCGCCTGCTGCTCCATCAAGGAGACAGGGTCCGGACGGTCCGCCGGCAGCACCAGCTCGGCCTGCTCTCCCGGCGGCAGGGCCGTGCGTGCCGCGCGCCCACGGCCGGCCCGCTCGCGCGGGCTCAGGTGGCGCACCGGACGGCGGGCTCTGTTGCCGGTCACCGGCGGTCGCTGCCCGGGTACGGTCAGCGGCGTCTCCACCGCCGCGTCGGAAACGCTCATGGCGCCATCCTTTCCAGTCGTGGTCTCTCAGGGGAGGAGCCGTCTGGCTCGGCGCACCCTCCGGACCCTCCAGCCAACAACGGACTCAGACGGGCAGCATCACCCGCACCGGATGAGCCGCACCCTGCGAGACCGTGGCTCACTCGGGACCCGGTCCGCGCGGGGGCGACGGGGACCTGGGCGACGGCTTCGGTCCGCGGCCGCGCAGGGGCACGCCCTGGGCTGCGGCCATGGCTGCCGTGTCCGCCCCGCCCGCACCTCTCAGGACGCGGGCGAACGCGACGGCGAGCAGGACGCCGACCAGCGGCCCCACGACGTACACCCAGAACGTCGAGAAGTCCCACCGGACGAGGTCGGGACCGAACGACCGTGCGGGGTTCATGGAGGCACCGCTGACGGGGCTGGCCCACAGCCCGGCGAGGGTGATGTAGCCGCCCACGGCGATCGCCGACAGCGGACCGACGTTCTGGGCCCCGGAGGCGGTGCCGAGGATCGTGCTGACCAGGCCGAAGGTGAGCAGGGCCTCCATCACCGCGGCCTGCAGGGCGCTGCCCTGCGGGCTCGGTGTGGTGGCGCCGAGGGCCCCGATGTCGCCGAACATGGCGAGCAGGACCAGGCAGGCGAGAGCGGCGCCGCCGAGCTGCACCACGACGTACGCCGGTGCGCGGCGCCAGGGGAAGTCCTTGCGCATGCAGAACGCCAGCGTCACGGCCGGGTTGAGGTGAGCCCCGGAGACCTTGCCCATGAACAGGATGACCGCCATCACCATCAGCGCCGGGGCCGTGACGGCCGCACTTCGTCCGATCTGGCCGCCGCTGAAGGCGTCGACCACATCGGCGCCGGCCGCCACCAGGACCAGCAGGAACGTGCCGACCAGCTCGGAGGCGAGCCTGCGGGGTTCGCGGGCCTCGTCCCAGAAGTCCTTGACCCAGGAGCGCTCGACCTCCGGGACCGGCTCGAACGACGACGCCCGGTCGATCATGGTCGCCTCCGGTCCTGCCGGTCGTCGACTGCCGGCTCCGCCGAGGTGCGGTCACGGTCCAGCCACGCGTAGCCCAGCCACGCACGTCCGACGTACGCGACGACGACGGCCACGATCACCAGCGGCATCAGCTGCAGGCCGTCGGACTGCAGGATCAGGGTCGCCAGCAAGACGGACACCAGGGGGAAACCGAGGATCACCACGCACATGGCGCCGATGCCCATGGCGACGCCGGAGACGGTCTGCAGCCCAGGAAGATGCGACATGGCCATGCCGCCGGCGGCCCCGAGGAACATGGCTGGGAAGATCGGACCCCCGCGAAAGCTGCCCAGGGACACGCCATAGGCAAGGCCTTTGCAGGCCAGCAGCAGGAGGAGAGTGGGAACGGAGTACTCCGCGCTCCTGGTGATCAACGGCGCCAGCGCAGCCTGGCCGGAGAACAGCACGTCCGAGGAGCTCTTGCCGGTGGCCTCCGCGTAGCCGATGGCCAGGAGCGCGATGCCCAGGCCCACCAGCGGGGTGAGCACCAGCATGCGGCGCTCCACCCGGGGACGCAGCGCCCGGCCGAGCCACCGGATCGCCGTGCCGAGGACCGCGGCGGCGACACCGATGACCAACGCCCACCCGAACTCGCTGACCGTGGGACTTCCGACGGCAGGAAGGTCCGGGACCGTCAGCGACGTGGACCCGAGCCCCGTCAACGAGTCCAGGCCGATGAAGACCAGCGAGCCGATGCCGGCCGCCAGCAGGCCTGGCACCAGCATCAACGAGGTCATCGCGCCGCCGAGCCCGGCGACCTCCATCAGCAGGAACGCGGCCAGCAGCGGTGACCCGAGCAGCGTGCTGATCGCGGCGAAGCTGCCCGCAGCCCCGATGAGGGCCACCGCCTGGGCGGGGGCGTCGTGCTTGGCCACCCGCACCATCCACGCCGCGAGGCCGCCGCCGATCGCGATCAGCGGTGCCTCGGGGCCGAGCACCGCGCCGCAGCCGAGGGTCACGAGGGCCGCGAGCGCGATGCCGGCCAGATGCGAAGGTGCCGGTGCGCCCGAGGGGTGGAAACCGTCCGCGGGGGACTCGCCGCCCCGGCCGGGGAGGTACCGGATCGTGAGGGCCACCAGGACCCCGCCCGCCACCAGCACGGGGACCGGCCACCACGCAGGCTGCCCGAGGCCGATCGCCCGGGGCAGGTCGGTGAACAGCCAGCCCTGGAGGCTGTCGACCAGCTGCAGGAACCCGTAGGCCACCACGGCGACGGGTACGCCGAGTGCGCCGGCGAGGACCAGCACGGTGACGTAGGCGCGGGACCGGAGCAGGGCCACGGGGTCGGGGGCGCGAGGATCGAGCTCAGGGGCTGCTGTCATGGTCCAGCCCGTCGTCCAGACCCTGACGCCTCAGCCCCACGCGCATGGCTCCGACGATCACATGCGCCACGAGCCCGACGAGGACGACGTCCCCGATCATCTGCAGGGTGACCACGCCTCGAGCCGCCGCCGTCACGGGGACGATGTCACCGAACCCCACGGTGGCGAAGACCGTGACGGTGAAGTAGATGGCGTCCAAGCGGGACAGGGTCTCCGAGAAGTTGCTCGGCTGCGTCCGGCCCATCACGAAGTAGGTGGTGGCGAAGACCACCAGGAACACCGGGAGGCTGGTTCCCAGCGCCGTGACGGTCCGGACCCGCGGGTACGGCGAGCGGGCGATCCCATGGATGTGCCACGCCAGCAGCGCAATGACGACGGCGAGTCCCAGGACCAGCACGAGGACGGTGGCCGTGGTCAGCGGGGAGGAGAGCGGGAGGATGAAGTAGCCGATGATGACCGCCACGGACACGAGGGCGGACCGGAGGAGCGAGCGTACAGCGCGTCGACGAAGGGGGCGTGATGAGAACGCCTGGGGCCTGCTGTCGCCTCCGGGGGCCCGCGTGTCGGGGTCATGTGTCATGCCACGGTCGCACCTCGGCTCAGTGGTGGAAGCTCGCCGGCTGTTCCTCCCGCGGCATGGGTGCCGTCAAGTGGTCCAGGTAGTCGACCGCGCTGCGCAGGTCGCGCAGGAACAGCTCGGCCATGTCATGGCTGAAGCCGTTGCGGACCACCACGCGCAGGACGGCGAGGTCGTCACGCTTGGGAGGCATGGTGTACGCCGGGACGAGCCACCCCCGCTCACGCAGCTTGCGGGACACGTCGTAGACGTCGTACTTCGTGACGGCCGCACTGACCGAGAACGTCACCACCGGCAGCTCCCGGCCCTCTGACACGACGTCGAACTCCGGCATGGCCGCCAGCGTGCTTGCGATGTGGACCGCCACGTCCTGGCAGGTCTGCTGGACGAGGCGGTAGCCCTCGAACCCGAGCCGGAGGAACTGGAAGTACTGCAGGATCACCTGCGCGCCGGGACGCGAGAAGTTCAGGGCGAACGTCGGCATGTCGCCGCCCAGGTAGTTCACGTGGAAGACGAGCTCCTCGGGCAGGCACGCCGCATCACGCCAGAGCACCCAGCCGATGCCGGGGTAGACGAGCCCGAACTTGTGGCCGGACGTCTGGATCGAGACCACCCGGGGGAGCCGGAAGTCCCACACGAGGTCGGGCTGCAGGAACGGGGCGACGAAGCCGCCCGAGGCTGCGTCGACGTGCACCGGCACGGAGTTGCCGCTCGCCGCCTCGTAGTCGTCCAGCGCGGCGCAGATCTCCTGCACCGGCTCGTAGCTACCGTCCATCGTCGAGCCCAGGACCGCGACCACACCGATGGTGTTCTCGTCGACATGGTCCAGCAGCCGGTCGGCGGTCAGGTGGAACACGTCGCCCTCGAGGGCGACGTACCGCGGCTCGACCTCCCAGTAGTTGGCGAACTTCTCCCACACCACCTGGACGTTGGCACCCATCACGACGTTGGGGTGGTCCGTGGGCAGGCCCGCCTCGCGTCGCCTCTGCTGCCACCGGCGCTTGAGCGCCAGGCCACCGAGCATGCACCCCTCGGAGCTTCCGGTGGTCGAGGTCCCCACGCTGGACACGGCCTGCGGCGCGTGCCACAGGGCACCGAGCATGCGGACGCAGCGAGCCTCGATGTCGGCGGTCTGCGGATACTCGTCCTTGTCCACCATGTTCTTGTCGAAGGTCGCGCCGTAGAGCCGGTCCGCCTCCTCGTCCATCCAGGTCGTCACGAACGTGGCCAGGTTGAACCGGGCGTTGCCGTCGAGCATCACCTCGTCGAAGACGATCTGGTACGCCGTCTGGGGCAGCATCTCGCGGTCCGGGATGCGGTTCTTGGGGACCTCGACCATCCCCGCACGGGTGAACCGCGGGACCACGGTCAGATCCTCCGGCTCTTCGTTCTGGCTCTTCCAGACGCCCATGGGGCACTGCCTTCCGGTCGGAGAGGGGAAGCGGGCTCTCAGCCGCCGAGGATCCTGGCCTTCTGCGCCGCGAACTCCTCCTCGGTGAGCACGCCCTGTGCCTTCAGGTCGCCGAGCTTCTTCAGCTGGTCCAACATGTCGTCGCCCGACGGCGCCGCTCGCTGCTCCGGGACCTCCGGCGCAGCGACCTGCTCCTGGTAGGCCGCGTCGCGATCGGCGTCGATCTGGGCGTCACGGCCCGCGTACTTCGCGGCCTGTCGGCGCTGGACGCGTCCACTGACGGCGGTCGCGGTCCCGGCGACCACGGCTGTGCGCGCGACGCCTCGCAGTAGTCCTGGCATGTCAGTCTCCTCAGGTCGTCATCTCGAGGGATTCGGCGGCTTCGAGGGCGTCGAGCGCATCCATCACGTCCTGCGCCGGAATCCGCGCGCTGGCCACCATCTCGCCGCCGGACTCCCGGGCCGCCGCGACGAAGGGGATGGCCCAGGTGTTCTCGTAGACGATCAGCGCGGCCAGGGTCCCGGGCTCCATCGCGCCGGCCGCCTCCTGGACGTCGTCGTCGCCCAGCAGGCCCGAGCGTGCGCCGGTCAGGTCGGCGAAACCACCGAGCCTGGCCGCGGCCTCCTCGGCCAGGTCCACCCCGTAGACGCTGCCGTCCTGGTCCTTGCCGATCACCACGACGTCGTACACGCGGACGATCCCGCGCTCGACGAGGTTCACGAGCTCCTCGGCGGCCCGGCCGGTCAGGCGGTCACCCCTGAACTCGATGAGCACGAAGTCGACGGGTCCGTGGACATCTGCGTAGGTCATCGGTCTTCACTCTCCGTCACCTGGTTGTCGGCGCTGCCGCCCTGCCGCTCCTCACCCTTCCGCCGGCGGCGCGCTCCGTCATCACCCGCACCGGATGAGTCCGCGAGGGCTCACTAGCCCGCTTTGATCTCCGACCCGTGCACGGTCAGCGCCATGATCACGACGACGGCGAGGGCGATCATCAGGACCGACCAGACCGGGTAGGCCGACAGGAACGCTACGTTGAGGATGATGCTCACCGCCGCGACCAGCGTGCCCACGACCCGGGCCCACACCTGTCCGGCGAACACCGCCACGCCGGCCACCACCACGACGGCGCCACCCAGGATGTGGATCCATCCCCAGGCGGTGTAGCTCACGTTGAGCACCAGGCGCGAGGGCGACACCAGGAAGTAGTCGTTCTGCGCGAGCGCGACGATGCCCTCGATGACGTGGAACATGCCGAGCATCACCATGATCACTCCCGCGAAGGCGATCCAGCCGACCCAGGCCGAGGTGCCGCGGGCTCCCGGGGACGGGACGGTCGAATGTGCTGCGGGTGCTGCGTGCTGGGACATCGTGGTTCCTCTCTGGACTGTGCTCAGCGGCGTGGGCCCGGTGGTGTGGTGGTGGGCGGTGCGGTGACCCGGCGGATGCCGAGGATCACCAGGCCGCGGGCCTGCAGCATCTGCGCGATGCCGGGGATCCCCCGACCCGACGGGTCCGGCAGGAGGAACACGCTGGAGGTGGCCGCGTGGTCGACCCCCATCGCGGCGAAGGCAGCGAGGAACGCCGGCCCCAGGTCTCCCGGCACGGCCACCTGGTACGACGATCCCACGGGGTCAGCCTGGCTGCTCATGGTTGCTCCGCTCGAGGTCGTCAGGGACGGTCTCGCCCGCCCCGGCTGCCGGCTCGTGCACCCGACGGACCTCGACGACCTCGATGCCGAGAGCCCGGAGCCGCGCGAGCAGCCCGTAGAGAGCCGACTGGTCGGTGATCCCGTAGAGGACCGTGCTGACCTGGTCGGGAGCCGCCGTCACCGCTCCCATGTCTCTGAGGTCCTCCTCGGGTACGGTGCCCGCGACGCGGATCTCGTACATGGGCTGGACCATTGAGCCACTCCTTCAGGACCGATGCCCTCGACGGTCGCAAAACCGGGGGCGCACGGCGTCATCCCTGAGGGGTGAAGTGGCCGGGCCAGCGGCCCACGACCGCGGCGGGCGGTCCCTCTGCCGTGCTCCTGAACCCTTGTTTGAAAGCCCCTACACGTCCGGCCGGGTGCCCGCAGGGGACCTTTGCCCCTATGGACGGAGTTGGGGGCGTGGTGGCCTGGTATCTGGGGGACGCACTCGGCACCGCCCACTACGGAGAACAGATGCCTCATCTGCGCACCACGGTCGTCCGCCCGGCCCCGGCGCCGAGCCAGACGTCTCCTGACGACCCCCTCCTGGATCCCAAGTTCCGGATCCCCACCGCGCCACCCGACCTCGTCGTACGGCGACGTCTGCTCGACCTGGTGGAGCGCGGTGCGCACCGCCCGTTGACCGTGGTGAGTGCCCCGGCGGGATACGGGAAGACCGTCCTGGTGGCCTCCTGGGTCGCGCGGGTCGGCCCCACCGCGACTGTCGTGCCCATGACGATGGACGACCAGGACGAGAACCCTGTGGGCTTCTGGGCCTCAGCGGTCGAGGGCTTGCGTCGCAGCGGCGTGGACGTCTCCGGTCTGCGGGTGACCGCCGCCTCCGACGGGGTCGACCGTTCGGTGCTCCTGGGAATCGCGCGGCGGGTCACAGCGCACGGGCGGCCAGTGGTGTGGGTGTTGGACACGGGTGAGTCCCAGATATCTCCCGTCGTCGGGGCCGGGTTGCACCGCGTCCTGCGCGACTGCGCCGAACTGCTGCGGGTGATCCTGCTGACCCGGGCCGACCCTGCGCTCCCGCTGCACCGCTACCGGCTGGAGCGCGCGATCACCGAGATCCGTGCAGAAGACCTCGCGTTCACCGTTACGGAGGTGGCGTCGCTGATGCAGCGCACCGGCCTCGACCTGGACCCAGTGGACGTCGCCGCCCTCCACGCGCGGACGGCCGGGTGGCCCGCGGGGCTGCGGTTCGCCGCGATGGGGCTGGCCAGCCGGGGGGACACAGCGCAGGCCATCAGCGAGTTCCGGGGGGACACCGGCAACGTGGCGGCGTACCTGATGAGCGAGGTGCTGGCCAAGCAGCCGCGGGAGATGCGGGAGTTCCTGCTGCGGACCTGTCTCGTCGACGAGCTGGATCCCGGGTTGGTGGGGGCGGTCACCGGCCGGCACTGCGACCCCCGGGTCCTGCAGTTCGTGGCCAACGGGAACTCCTTCGTCGAGCCGGTGCCGGGAAGGCGCGGGTGCTACCGCTACCAGTCGCTCTTTCGTGAGTTCCTCCGCAGCCAGCTGGAGTTCGAGACCCCCGCGCTGGTGCCGGTGCTGCACCGCGCGGCTGCCGGGTGGCTGGCCGAAGAAGGACGCCTGCCGGCGGCGATCCGGCACGCTGTCGCGGCGCAGGCCTGGACGATGGCGACGCGGTACGTCGTCGAGGGTCTCTGCTTCGGCGGCCTGCTGACCGGTGACCGCCGTGCTCTCCCGAAGGGGCTGTTCGCACGCCTTCCTGCCGACACGGAGGGGGTCGAGGCCGCGGTCACGCGCGCCGCGCTGGCCCTGGCCGACCTCGACACCGACCGCTGTGCTCCCGAGCTGCGGCGGGCTCGGACCCTGCTGGAACGCGGCGACCCGTCGCGGGCCCACACGTGCTCGCTGGCGGTCGTGGTGCTGGAGGCGGTCGCCGCGAGCCTCGGGTCGAACCTCGACCACGGGCTCGACGCGGCGCTCGCTGCCGAGTGCGCCCTCCAGAGAGCACCTGCGGACGACGAGTACGCCCACCTGGAGATGCGCGCCGTGGTGGCCGGCTGCACGGGACGGGTGCTGGTGCAGCGGGGCGAGCTCGCGGCCGCCCGGTCCGCGCTCGCCGACGGCATCCGGGCCGCCGAGGCCGCGCAGCTCGGGCGAACCCTCCTGGAGCTGCAGGGGATGGCCGCACTGGTCGAGGCGTTGAGCGGGAACCTTCGGGTGGCCGCCGAGCTGGCGTCCCGGTCCGGGCTGCACGCGGACAGTCCCGGCGACGACGCCGCGTCTCCCTGCCCGGCGGCGACGCTGGCGCTCGCCTGGGTCCGCACGGACCAGTACGACCTGCCGGCGGTGTGGGACCTCCTCGGGTACGCCGAGGGGGCCGCACCGTCGTACGACGCGAAGATCCTGGGGCAGGTCCTGGCACTGCTCCGGGTGCGGCTGCTCTGCGCCCACGGCCAGTTCGAGATGGCCCGTGCCGGGCTTCGGGCCGCGCGTGCGAGCACCGAGGCCGTACGGTCGACGGGGTGGCTCGACCGGGCCCTCGTCCTCGCACAGGCCGCCTCCTTCCTCGCGGAGGGAGACCCCCAGCAGGCGGTCGAGGCGATCCGTTCCGAGGGGTGCGACCATCCCGACGCCGAGCTGATGATGCGGCGGGCGCTGCGCGCGTCCGGGGCGAACGCCCCGCAGCAGGCGTCCCCGTCAGCGGCATCGGTCGCGACGGCGCCCCTGGAGACCCAGGTCGCGCGCTGGTTGGTGCTGGCCGGCCAGGCGATCGACGGCCGGGACACCGCCCGCGCCGAGCTCGCCCTCGACCGGGCCCTCCGGCTGGCTGCCCCCGAGCACCTGCGCCGCCCGTTCTTCGAGGCGCCCGCCGACGTGCGCGGGCTACTCGAGCACAACGGCCTGTCGACGCGGAGCAGATGGCTCCGCACGGGAGTCCCCAGCAGCCGCGTGGTCGGGCCGGGGAACGGCGCGGGGGAGCCCTGGCCCGACGTCGACCGGGGCCGAACGGCGACCGTCGAGAACCCGCTGACCGCCAAGGAGCAGGAGGTGCTCGGCTACCTCGCCGACCTGCTGACGACCGAGGAGATCGCCAAGACGATGTTCGTCTCGGTGAACACGGTGCGGAGCCACGTGCGCAGCATCCTGCGCAAGCTCGGCGCCACCCGCCGCAACGAGGCGGTGCGACGCGCCTGGGACATGAGGCTGCTTCCGCCGCGCGGTGCAGCCTGAGTGCACAGGAGGCGTCCGCATGACCCGTCGCACGCTCAGCGCCTGGTCCGAGCGCGGCCAGGAGATCTCCCGCGAGTGGCTGACGGACGTCGTCGCCCTCGACGCGGCCGTCTACTCCGCGGTGGCTCGCACGCCGACCCCGGCCCTCGACCGAGCGCTCGGCCGGATCTCCAGAGCGGCGAACCACTCGCGCCTGTGGTTCGCGTCCGCGGCGACACTGGCCGTGGTCGGTGGCCGTCCCGGGCGTGCCGCAGCGGCCCAGGGGGTCGCTTCGATCGCGGTCACGAGCGCCGTGGTCAACCTGGTCCTCAAACGGGCGGGTGGCCGGCAACGTCCGGACCGCGTCGGGGCCGAGGTGCCGGGGGCGCGTCACGTGGAGATGCCTGCGTCCCTGTCCTTTCCCTCCGGGCACGCGGCCGCGGCGTCCGCGTTCGCGACCGGGGTCGGCGGTCGGCTTCCTCTCGTCGCAGCGCCGCTGCACGGTGCCGCCGGGGTGGTCGCCTACTCGCGGGTGCACACCGGCGTCCACCACCCGGTCGACGTGCTCGTGGGCTGGATCATCGGCACCCTCCTCGCCCAGCTCACGTCACAGCTCACGTCTCAGGTCGCAGGTCGGCTCACCGCGGAGCTGCGGGCGCGGCCGTCGGCTGCGACGCGCTGACGACGCGCTGCCGAAGAGCCGGGCCGCTCATCTGCCGGCGCGGGCCAGCCCGAGAAGCGTGGTGGCCTGCTCACGGAGCAACGCGCGGTCGAGCGGCGGCTTCGGGACGGGGACGCCGGGCCTGGCCCGCGGCACCCGGACGCGTAGCGCGCCCGGCAGGATCGTGCACCGCACCGGGGTCGTCAGCAGCAGGGCCTCGCCGTCGACGCCGACCGGGATCTCGGGCAGGTCCGCGTCCACGACGACCTCGTGGGCGACGAGCCGGGTGAGGCCCGTGGCGTTCCGGCCGCGCAGCAGCCCGGCCGCCTGGGCGGCGCTGTCCACGGTGAGGGCCACCACGCCGAGCCGGCCGGTGTCCATGCGGGCCCGGCGTCCCAGCCCGGCCAGGTCGCCGGACTCGTACGGGCTGTTGCTGACCAGGAGCGCCTTCGGACCCTCGATCACCCGGGTCCCGTCGACGGTCACGGTCAACCGGGCTCCACCGAGACCGGAGAGCAGGTCGGGCAGCATCTGCAGGGTGGTCGTCCGCTTGTCGTCGCGGTAGGCCGGGCTCTGCACGATCTCCGCGTAGGCGCCGAAGGAGGCGTTGTTCACGAAGGTCCTTCCGCCGACGATCCCCAGGTCGATGCGCAGCTCCACCCCGTCGACGAGGGCGTCGACGCACGCGTCCGGACGCTCGCGGTCCAGCCCGAGGTCCAGCGCGAAGTGGTTGCGGGTCCCGGCGGAGATGACCAGGAAGGGCAGGTCGTTCTCGGCCGCGATCCCGGCCACCAGCGCCTGGGTGCCGTCCCCGCCGGCGACGCCGAGGAGGTCGGCCCCGTCCGCGACGGCCTCGCGCGCGAGCGCAGCGACGTCCACCTGCCCCGGACCGTCGAGGAGCGCCACCGTCGCTCCGAGCGCGGAGGCCTTCTCGTCGAGCGCGAACCGACCCACCTTTCCGCCTCCGGACCGGGGGTTCATGATCACGAACGGCCGTACCGGCGGCGGCACCGCCCGCTCCGGCATGCCGGCGGGAGGTCGGGCCCGGAGCAGCGCGGTCCGCGCCGCCGCGACCGCCGCCAGGAGGAGCGCGACCGTCAGCACCGTCGACAGGATCAGCTGCCGGGAGAGGAAGAAGACCAGGACCGCGATCGGCGCGACGACCACGAGCGCCGCGGCGAGCCACCGGACGGGGCCACGGCGGCTCAGGAACCACCAGCCGCCCGCGGCCACGCAGGCGATCGCAGCCAGGCCGGCCAACAGGACGGCCAGGCTGGAGCGGCCCCCGATGACCAGCATCGCCGCGGAGGCGAGAACGGAGAGGATCGCCAGACGCGCCAGCCAGCGTGCCGATGCCGGCGCTGCTGGTGCCGGCGCTGCTGGTGCGTCAGCCGCCATCGTGCCTCCCTGGCCGTGGAGGGCATCGACAGCCCTCCTGTGACCAGGGTGCGAGGCCGGTCCTGCCGGCGCATCACCCCGCGAGGGTGATCGTGACGCGCGTCAGGCGTCGTCGCCCGGCGTCTGGGCGGTCTCGTCCCCCAGACGCCACTGCCAGCGGAACCACCACCGGTCGAGCACGTCGAGCAGCTGCGGCACCAGCGCGACCAGGGACATCTCCCACCAGGGCCGGCTGTCGAGGAAGTCCGTCAGCGGCGCAACCCGGATGTCGTCCTGCTCCACCGGGGACAGGTCGAGCCACCTGCCGGTCTCGGTGCCCACGCAGTCGCCCAGCAGCACCTCGACACGGTGCCGGTCCCTGGCTGCGAGGAGCACGCCCGCGACGCTCGCCGCGGGGAGGCTGCGCCAGTCGTGGGACCTCAGCGCGTCACGAACTGCGGCGGTGCGGGCGTCGTCCGCTTCGTCCATGGCACGCCGTTCTTTGTCGGATTGGTCGCGCAGAAGGTTCCCCTCCGCCGGGCCGCGAAACAGCAAGCCTGCGACTTCTTCGGACGCAACGGTGCGCGGGCCCAGCTCGTCCGCCGCAGACGACGCGCCCCGCCTTGCCGTGAGGTTGCATGTCTCCTACGGAGGTGCGACGCATGGCCGTGCAACCACGGGTCCGTCGGGCCGTGACAGCCGCCACAGCGACGTACGCGCGCGGCGTGCTGTGGGTCGAGCACCTGATGGATCGGGTGCCCGTTGCCCGTCGTACCGTCACGGAGCTGGCCCGGGTGGAGCTGATCAACCGGGCGATGATCCTGGCGGCGCAGGCGCTGCTGGCCCTGACGCCGTTGCTGATCGTGCTCAGTGCCTTCCTGCCCAAGAGCCTTTCGGCCGGGATGGTGGCCCGGCTGCAGCTCGCCGTGGGGATGGCCGGCTCCGGTACGGCGTCGCTGAGAGAGGTCCTGGCCGCCCCCGAGCAGCAGGTGCGCACCCAGGCCGGTGTCATCGGGCTGCTCGTCGCGCTCGCGTCCGCGGTCAGCTTCGCCCGAGCGTTGCAGGGGGTGTACGAGAAAGTGTGGGAGCAGCCCCGCGCGACGGGTCTGACCGCCAGGCGCCGGTGCTTCCTCTGGCTGGTGGGGTGGCTGGCCTACGTGGTGCTGGTCGCGACGACCGCTCGAGCGCTGGGGATGGGCGCCAGCTGGGCGCCCGGGCGGCTCGTCGCGCAGTCGGTGGTCGGGCTCGCGCTGTGGACCTGGACCGCGCACACGTTGCTGCTGGGCCGTGTCCGCTGGTCGATGCTGTGGGTCGGGGGAGTGCTCACCGCGGTCGGCGCGACCGTCATCAGCGAGGCCTCGCGAGTGGTCATGCCGCGCTACATCGCGTCCAACGTCGCGCAGTTCGGACCGATGGGCCTGGTCTTCGCCCTCGCCTCCTGGCTGATCGTCTTCGGCAGCATGGTGGTCGTCTCGGCGGTCGTGGGACGCGTCATCGTCGAGGACCCGGTGATGGGCCGAACCCTGACCACGGTGGTGGCCTCGGTGCGGCTGAGTCGGAGGGACCGGCGCCGGCCGTCCAGGCCCCTCGAAGGCCCCACTCAGCGGTGAGCGGTCCGTTTCGCGCTCCGGGCCGCCAGGCCGACCCAGGACGCCAGGATCAGAAGGCCCACGAGGGCCTGCGCGGCCCGCTCGTGGTCGGCGGGGTAGAACACGCCGCGGACGTAGGTGTTGATGAAGGTCGTGCCGAGCTCTGGTTGACCGCCGAGCTCCCGGAGGCTGTCCTGGAGTCCGGTCAGCGGGCAGGGCGCCCGGGTGGCCAGGGTGAACGCGGCCCAGGCAACGACGAGCAGGTGCACCGCGACGGTGCGCGGCCAGCGCCACGCCAGGAAGCCCCCGAACAACAGGTAGGCCAGGTAGGTGAAGTGCAGGCCGGCCACTGCCAGGGCGAGCCACCGGTACAGCATCACGGCCTCCCGTGGGACGGGCTGGTCCACCTGCCGTCGACGGTACCCGGGGCGGGTCAGGCTGAGCTGAGACGCCTCACCCGGTCGTAGGCCCGCGCCGTCGAGGCCAGACGTACGACGCTCCGGCGGTCCACCAGAGGCTCGTCCAGCAGACGCAGATGTCCCTCGGCCTCGAGCAGCCCGTCCTCGAGCCTGGTCGCCGCGCCGAACCGGGTGAGCAGGTGCAGGGAGGCATGGTTGGTCGGCAGCAGCGTCCCGCGGATCGTGCGGACCCCGTTCATCCAGGCCACCGTCGTGACCGCGTCCAGCAGGACGGTGGCCAGCCCGCGACCGTGCTGGGCGTCGACGACCTCGAAGGCGAAGTCCGCCGCCGACTCGTCGTCGGGCGAACGGTCGTAGCGGGCGATGCCGACTGCGGCACCGTCGACGCACGCCAGCCAGGCGACGCGCTGGTCACCGTCGACGTCGGCCATCGAGGCAGCCAGCCGCCGGGGGAGCCGCTGCGGCATCCCACTCAGGTAACGCAATGCTCGCGAGCCCGTCGACATCCCGGCGAACACCTCGTCCACGGGCGCGACCTCGCCGGCGCCGAGCGGTCGGAGCGCGGCGACGCCACCGTCGCGCAGCCGGATCCCGACGGCGTGCCGGGCGTCGCACCCGTGGGGAGGCGCGACGAGCACGTCGGTCATGACCTGCGCCGCCAGGCGCGTCGGCCGGGCTTCTTCGCGTAGCGCAGCTCGTGTCGCATCCGTCGGCTCGGGTCCGCCGACGCACGGGCCAGGTCGTCTCGAACCGCCGCGGCCAGGTCGTGGGACAAGGGGTCGTGCATGACTGCCTCCGCTGGACAGGTGTGGGTCATCCGAAGCGTCGGGGCCGCGCCTTCCCCCGGCCTTCCTCGGCGGAGCACACCGGGGACGTCATCGGGAAGGTCTGCGGAAGCCGTGGCCTGCACCGTCGTGCCCATGGACATCGAGCCGCACCAGGTCGGGGACACCGCCCGACGCACGCGCCAGGTCGTCGACCGGGACATCGAGCTGTTCACCGCGCTGACCGGTGACGCGAACCCGCTGCACTACGACGAGCAGCTCGCCGCACGCAGCCGGTTCGGCGGCATCGTCGTACAGGGCGGAGTGACCAGCGGGCTGCTGAACGCCCTCGTCGCGGAGGACCTCCCCGGTCCGGGCAGCGTCTTCCTCCACGTCAGCTGGGACTTCCGGGCACCGGTCCGGCCCGGCGACGTGATCACCGCCGAAGTCCGGGTGACCGGCGTCCGCGAGGACAAGCCGATCACCACGCTGGCCACCACGATCACCAACCAGGACGGCGTCGTCGTCCTCGACGGAACCGCCGTCGTCTGGCGCGACCCCGCAGTGGCCGCCGCGACGGCCCACCAGACCCCGCACCCACACACCACCACAACCGCCGGCACGACCGGCACCACCAGGAGGAACCCATGAGCACCACCGCCACCACCCAGCACAGCGACCGCCGCACCCCGCGCAACGGCGTGGACGTCCCGGCGCTGTTCGCCACCCTCGACGCGGTCAAGGCGCAGAACGAGATCGCGAAGTTCACCTTCCGGGCGCACAACACCTGGCAGAGCGGCACCCACAGCCGTTCGACGATCCACGGCTTCCACGGGGCGATGCAGGAGCTGGAGCACCAGCAGCCCACCGTCGTGGACGCGGACCACCCGGCCGTGCTGGTCGGGACGGACAAGGCGCCCAGCCCGGTCGAGTACCTGCTGCACGCGCTGGCCTCCTGCCTCACTGCAGGCATCGCCAACATCGCCTCCGCCCGCGGCGTCGACCTGACCAGCGTCAGCTCGACCGTTGAGGGAGACATCGACCTGCTCGGGGTCCTCGGACTGTCCGACGGGTCGGTACGCAACGGCTACCAGCAGATCAAGGTGACCTTCGACATCGAGGGCGACGCCGACGACGAGACCCTGCGCGGCATCGTCGAGCAGTCCCGGCAGCGCTCCGCCGTCTACGACGTACTGACCGGCCGGACCCCGGTCGTCGTCGACGTGGTCAGGAGATGACGGATGCCTACCACCGACACCGTCGTCATCGGCGCCGGACACGCGGGCCTCGCGGTCAGCCGGCTGCTGAGCCGGGCCGGCCGCGACCACGTGGTCCTGGACCGGGGCCGGCTCGCGGAGAGCTGGCGATCCGAACGCTGGGACTCCTTGCACCTGCTGAGTCCGAACTGGATGACCCGCCTGCCGGGCTGGATCTACTCCGGCCCGGACCAGGAGGGCTACATGTCGGCCGGCCGCTTCGTCCGCTACCTGGAGAAGTACGCCGCCTCGTTCTCCGCACCGATCCAGTCCGGTACGACGGTGCGCGCACTGCTCCGCGGCCTCGGTGAGGGCTACCGGGTCGTCACCGACCGGGGCACCTGGCGGACGCGGCAGGTCGTGATCGCGACCGGGCCGTGGGGGCAGCCGCACGTGCCCCCGGAGCTGCAGGGGCTGGGTCCCGGCACCGAGCTGGTCAGCTCCTCCCGGTACCGGAGCCCCTCGGGCATCCGGGACGGGGGAGTGCTGGTCGTCGGCTCGTCGGCGTCGGGGGTGCAGATCGCCGACGAGCTGGCCCGGGCCGGCCGCAAGGTGGTCCTCGCGGTGGGGCGGCACGCCCGCTCACCGCGCAGGTACCGCGGCATGGACATCTACTGGTGGCTCGAGCGCACCGGTCGGCTGGCCCGCACCATCGACCAGATGCCGGACCCTGTCGCCGCGCGGCGAGAGCCGTCCATGCAGCTGATCGGCCGCAACGAGCCCGAGGAGTACGCCAAGGACCTGGACCTGCGGTCCCTGCAGCACCGCGGCGTCCGGCTGGCCGGCCGGCTGGCCGGTGCGAGCCGGACGCGGCTGACCTTCGCCGACGACGTCGAGGACAAGGTGCGGGACGCGGACCTGCGGATGCACCGGGTGCTGGACCACATCGACCGGCACATCGACGCCACCGGGCTGGCCCGGGAGGTGGGGCCGGCACGACGCCCGGGTCCCGTCCACCTGGGCGGCGAGCCCCGGACCCTCGACCTGAAGGCCGAGGGGATCGGGACCGTGCTGCTGGCGACCGGGTTCCGGCCGCACCACCCGTGGCTGCGGCTCCCGATCGTCGGGTCGGACGGTGCGATCGTGCAGCGGCGCGGGGTCACCCCCGCGCCGGGCGTGTACGTCGTCGGGCAGCGGTTCCAGCACCGGCGCGACTCGGGCTCGATCGACGGGGCACGGCACGGTGCCCGCGACGTGTTCGCCCACCTGTGCGCCGAGGCGGCAGCCGACGAGGACGACGCGGTGGCGTCATGAGCACCGCATACGACGCGGTCGTCGTCGGCGGCCGGGTGGCCGGAGCGTCCACGGCGATGCTGCTCGCCCGTGCCGGAGCCCGGGTTCTGCTCCTCGAGCGCGCGTCGTACGGCAGCGACACGCTCTCCACCCACGCGCTGATGCGTGCCGGCGTCCTCCAGCTGTCGCGCTGGGGGCTGCTGGGTGAGGTGGTCGGCGCCGGGACGCCGCCGGTACGACGCATCCTGTTCCACTACGAGGGCGACGAGACCGTGCAGGTCTCGGTGCGGCCGAGTCCTGGGGTGGACGCGCTGTACGCGCCGCGCCGGCACCTGCTCGACCGGATCCTGGTCGACGCGGCGGTGGCGGCGGGGGCCGAGGTCCGGCACGGCGTCACGGTCGTGGGGCTGACCCGCGACCGTGACGGCCGCGTCGACGGCGTACGTGCACAACCCCGACGGGGCCCGGCGTTCGCCGTGCGGGCCCGGATCGTGGTGGGTGCGGACGGGATCCGCTCTGCGGTGGCCGACGGCGTGGGCTCCCGCGTGGAGCGACGGGGAAGCCAGGCCAGCGCGGCGCTCTACGGCTACCACGCAGGCCTTCCCGCGGCCGGCTACGAGTGGTTCTACGCACGGCAGGCGGCGGCGGGGATGATCACCACCGGCGACGGGCTCACCTGTGCGTTCGTCTGCACGACACCGCGCCGCATGCGGCTGCTGCGCAGTGAGGGCGCCGACGCGGCGTTCGGTGCGCTGTTCGCGGAGGTCGCTCCGGCGCACGTCGACCGGCTCGCCGGGTCGACCCGCGTCGGCCGGCTGCGCGGCTGGGCCGGGGCCCGCGGGCACCTGCGTCGTTCGTGGGGGCCGGGGTGGGCGCTGGTCGGCGACGCCGGTTACTTCAAGGACCCGATCAGTGCGCACGGGATGACCGACGCGCTGCGCGACGCCGAGCTCCTCACCGACGCCCTGCTCGCGGGCTGGTCCGGAGGCGTCCCGGAGGCCGCGGCGCTCGCCGGCTACCAGTCGACGCGCGACGCCCTGTCGACCCGGCTGTTCGACACCTCGGACCGGATCGCGGCCTACGACTGGGACCGGGGTCGCATCCAGCAGCTCAGCCGGGAGGTCAGCGCCGCGATGGCCGACGAGGTGGAGCTGGTGCAGACCCTCCAGGATCGACGGGTTGGCGCCGGTTCCACCGGCTTCGTCCCGACTGACAGCGTCTTGATCCGGGGGTAGCCTGGCTCTCGATCATCGAGGTCGGGCATGCCCATGGACGTAGACATCTTTCTGCTCGGGGGATTCTCGATCGACGTCGACGGCGTCGCGGTCCCGGCCGACGCCTGGACCCGCCGGAGCGCCGCGTCGCTGGTCAAGCTGCTGGCGCTCGCCGACGACCACCGGCTGCATCGCGAGCAGGTGATCGACGCGCTCTGGCCCGACGCCCTCGTCGACGAGGCCGGTCCACGCCTGCACAAGGCGGCCCACTACGCGCGACGTGCCCTCGCCGGTGCGGCCCCCGCCGAGGCCGACCCGCGCAGCGTCGTACTCCGCAACGAGTTCGTCGCGCTGCTGCCGGACGCCCGGGTGACCGTCGACGCGGTGGAGCTGCGTCGTCTGGGCGCCGCGGCGCTGGCAGAGGGGACGCAGCAGGCGGCCGAGGCCGCGCTGCGGTGGTACGGCGGGACGTTGCTGCCCGACGACCTCTACGAGCCGTGGGTCGAGGAGGCGCGGGAGTCCGTCCGCGTGCTCCACACCGACCTGCTCCGGCTGGCCGGCCGGTGGCAGGAGCTGCTCGGGGACCATCCCTCGGACGAGCAGGCGAACCTCGCGATCGTGAACGCGCTGGCGGACAAGGGCGATGTCCGCGGGGCGCTGCGACAGCTCGAGCGGTTCGACCAGGCGGTGCACCGCGAGCTGGGTGCGCCGTCCAGCCCGGCCGTCGACCGGCTGCGCGAGACCTTGATGGCCCGGACCACGTCGCCGCGGATCCCCGAGCAGCGCGCACCGCACCGGCTGGTGGGGCGGCGGGCCGTCGGCGACGACATCCGGCGCAGACTGGACGAGGCGGATGCGCGCCGGGGCAGCACGGTCCTGGTGACGGGTCCCCCCGGGGTCGGCAAGTCCGCGGTGCTCGACCTGGCGGCCTCGCTGGCCGTGCAACGCGGCTGGCGGATCGGCCGCGGGACGGCGTCCGCCGTCGAAGGGCCGTGGCCCTACGCACCCGTGCTCGAGGCGCTCGGCGACGTGTGCCGGCACCACCCCACGCTGCTCGACGGTCTCGACGACGACTATCGGGAGGAGATCGAGCGCGCGCTGTCCGGTCGCGAGGTGGTCTGGAGCGGGGAGACCGCGCACCAGAGGCTGTTCGTCGCGGCCGGCGAGCTCGTCCGGCTCGCCGCGGCCGGTCACGGGCTGCTGCTGCTCGTCGATGACCTGCACGAGGCGGACGAGGCCTCCCTGCGGCTGCTGCACTACCTCGCCCGGTGCGCCGTCGACGAGCCGGTCCTGCTGGTGCTCGCTTCCCGGACCACGCAGTCCTCGGCGCTCCGGCAGATGCTCTCGAGCCTGCTCGCGCGAGGCATCGGGGGCCGCATCGACCTCGCGCCGCTGGACGAGTCGGCGACGCGGAGGCTGCTGGCGCACCGGTTCCCCGGGCTCGACGAGCAGACCGTCCGGCAGGTCTGCGCCGTCAGCGGCGGCCTGCCGTACGCCGTGCTCGAGCTCGCCGGTGCCGCGTCCTCGGGACATGAGCAACCGACCGGGGCGGTCCTGCCACCCGACGTCGAGCGGACCCTCGAGCGGCTCGCGCTGCTCGGCGGGGCGTTCAGCACCGACGAGCTCATCGCCGTGGCGGACGTCCCGGAAGCCGAGGCCTACCGGCATCTCGAGACCGCGCTGGCCGCCCTGGTCGTCGAGCCGGCCGAGAGCGGCTACCGGTTCCGGCACGCCCTGGTGCGCGAGACGTTCCTGAGCCGGATGCCGGCGCACACCCGGTCGGGGGCCCGGCAGCAGGTGGCCGACAGGCTGGCCGCGCTCGGGGCTGCACCTGGTCGGGTCGCGCACCAGTACCTGGAGGCGGGACGTCCCTCGCTGGCGATCCCGTACGTGCTCCCGGCCGTCGAGACCGCCGGCGCCCTCGGGGCCTACCGGGACGCGCTGGTGCTCGTCGACGCGGTCCTGTCGCACGCCACCGGCGCGGACCTCGCGCACCTGCAAGCGCGTCGCGGTGACCTGCTGATGGCGATGGGTGACCCCGAAGCGGTCGCGGCCTACCGGGACGCGGTCGCCGTCACCCGCGGCGTGGAGCACCGGCTGGTGCGGGCCCGGTTGGCGCGGGCGGCCTGCTTCGCCAACGACTTCGACACGGCCCGTGCTGCCCTGGCCGGCATGGAGCTCGAGGGCGACGCCGCCGACGGCCCGCTCCTGCTGGCCCGGGGCAACCTGGCCTACTTCATGGGCGACCTGGTCGCAGCCTGGGACGCGGCGTCCCAGGCACGGGAGCTGCTGGTCGCCGGCGACGACCCGTGGCACTTCGTGGACCTGGTCGGACTGCAGGGGCTGATCGCGCACCAGCGGGGCGAGTGGTTCGAACGGTTCCGGATCGAGCTGCGGCGCACCCAGGGCAAGACCCGGCTGGCCACCGCGCTGTTCGACGCGCACCTGTGCGTGGCGGAGTACCTCCTCTACGGACCGGTGCCGTACTCCGAGGTGATCGCACTGGCCGAGGAGCTGCGCGGTCGCGCCTCACACGCGGGCGCGCTGCGCGGGGTCGCCTTCGCCACCGCGCTGATCGGGGAGGCCGCTCTGCTGATGGGCGACCTGCCGCGGGCTGCGCGCGAGCTGGAGGAGGCGCTGGACCTGCACCGCGACACCGCCGCGCCCGCCGGAGAGGCGCACAGCCTGCAGCGGCTCGCGGAGGTGCGCATGGCGCAGGGCGACCGGGCCGAGGCGCGGCGGCTGCTGCAGCGTGCGCTGCCTCTGGCGCGCTGGTCGGTGATCCGCATGCACCTGCTGCAGCGCGTGTACGGGAGCATGATCGCCGCCGCCCCCGACCCGGCCTCCGCCGTCGCCGTCGTCGACCGCGCGGAGCTCACGATGGGCGAGAACGACCAGTGCCACTTCTGCGCGGTGATGCTCGCGGTCCCGGCCAGCATCGCCTGCTCCGGCGTCGGCGACGTCGCCGGGGCGCGGCGGCACCTCGCGGTGGCGGAGGCGTCCGCCGAGCTGTGGGAGGGTCAGGCCTGGGAGGCCGCGGTCCTCGAGGCCCGCGCACACCTGGCCCGGGCCGAGGGGCGTGCTGACGAGTTCGACCGGCTGATCGTCGCCGCGGCCGGGCTGTTCACCGCCGCGGGTCAGCCGCTCGACGCCCGGCGCTGTGAGGAGGCCCGGGTGTCCGGGCCGGCCACCGGCGCGATGCTGATGGGGTAGCCGGGTGACGTGCACCACGGCGGTGCGTGTCGACGGTGCCCAGCGGGACGGTCGAGGCAGCATACGGGCATGCATGTGTCCCGGCTGCTCCGTGTCCTCGGGACGTGCTGCCTCACCGCCACCTTCGCCGGGTGTGCCGTTGCCGGAGTCACCACCGACGCCGACGATGCGCCACGTCAGTCCCGGACCGGCACCGTCGTGCCGAGCACGACTCCGTCTCCGCCGGGTTCGCGCTCCGCGGGCCGCTCGTCGGCCTCCGCAGACGCCGGCCCGGGCAGCGGACACGCAGACAGCGCGCTCGCCGTGCTCGAGACGGTGGCCGTCAAGGGTCGTGCCCCGATGACCGGCTACGACCGGGCCGAGTTCGGACAGGCGTGGCTCGACGCGGACCGCAACGGCTGCGACACGCGCAACGACGTGCTCGCGCGCGACCTCACCCAACCGTCGTACAAGCCGGGCACGCGTGGATGCGTGGTGCTGTCCGGAGAGCTGGCGGACCCGTACACGGCGAAGCCGATCCACTTCGTCAGGGGAGACGGGGATCTGGTCGACATCGACCATGTCGTCGCACTGGGGGACGCCTGGGCGACGGGCGCCTTCTCGTGGTCGGCCAAGAAGCGTGCGGCGGTCGCCAACGACCCGATGAACCTGCTTGCCGTGGACGCCTCCGCGAACCGTCAGAAGGGCGACGGGGACACCGCGACCTGGCTGCCCGCCAACAAGTCCTACCGGTGCGAGTACGTGGCCCGACAGGTGTCGGTGAAGGCGAAGTACGGGCTGTGGGTGACCGCCCCGGAGCGAGCTGCGATGGAGCGCGTCCTCGCCACGTGCCCGGGGCAGCCGGCGGCGAGGGACTCCGGCGCCCCGGTGATGGTGCCGCTGGAGATCCCCGATCCCGGACGGAGCACCACGACCGACCCGTCGCGTGGCTCGTCCGGCGGCTTCGCGGACTACCGCACCTGTGACGACGTGCGTGCCGCCGGCGCGGCGCCGATCCATCTGGGTGACCCCGGCTACTCGCGCAGCCTGGACCGCGACGGGGACGGCACCGGATGTGAGTGACGGCCGAGCCCGGGCTCCTCACTCACCCAGGAGGATGCGGGGTCCGCGCGACGGGAGCGATCCTGGGGTGCATGACGCTCACCCGCCGCACCGCGGCCTCCCTGTTCTGCCTCCTGGTCCTCTCTCCGGGGATCACCGCCTGCAGCGGCCAGAACGCGGTGTGTGACGACCTCGACTCGATCAACGCCTCGATCCAGAACATCAAGACCGCGAAGATCGGTGAGAACGGGCTGAGCGTCGTCAAGACCGAGCTCTCCAAGATCGGGTCGGAGCTGAAGCAGCTGCGCGCGGACGCCTCGGCGCAGTACTCGTCGCAGATCAACCAGGTCGAGTCGCGTGCAAGCGCGCTGAGGTCGAGCATCGCCGCGGCCGCAGCCGACCCGTCCTCAGCCACCTTGACGGGGGTCTCCGCCGACGTCCAGGCGTTCAGGGCCGCGGTCGGCGACCTGAGTGACGCCGTGTCCGGAAGCTGCTGACCCCACCGGCACGGGTACCCCGGCTGGGGCCTTACGAGCACCCCGCGATCGGCATAGTCTGGTGGTTGAACGTTCAGGTACGCCGGAGGAGAGCGGGGTGGACCATGCTGACCGAGTCCTCACTGACGGAGCTCGAGAACCGGCGGCAGGAGCTGCGCACGCGCTACCTGCGCCCGGCTGCAGAGCGGGGGTCGACCCCGGGCCGGGGGATCCATCACGCGGCCCTGATCTGCTCCGACGTCGAGCGGACGATCCAGTTCTACCAAGACCTGCTCGGGTTCCCCCTGGTCGAGCTCGTGGAGAACCGCGACTACGCGGGGTCGTCGCACTTGTTCTTCGACGTCGGCAACCGGACCCTGCTGGGCTTCTTCGACTTCCCCGGGCTTGGCCTCGAGCCGGGCATCGAGGCGATCGGGGGCGTCCAGCACATCGCCATCTCGGCTCCGCGGGACCGGTGGGAGCAGGTGCGGGACAGGCTGGACGCGGCGGGCGTGAAGTACGCCGGACCGGACCGCGGCATCGAGGAGTCGATGTACTTCAAGGACCCCGACGGCATCCAGATCGAGCTGTTGAGCGATCCGCTGATGTACTTCGGCGGCCGCCAGCTCGACGAGTAGCGGCGCACTCGCGAGCCTTGCTGGGTCAACACCGAGAGAGGTGCCGGGCATGAGTGAGTGGAACGCAATGACGTACGACGGCAAGGCCACCATCCTTCGGGTCGTGCGGAACGAGGCCGAGCGGATGTTCGCGATGGTCGAGCGGCCGGAGACGTGGGAGTCGCCGACGGCGTGCGCGAAGTGGTCGACCCGAGACGTCGTCGGACACATCATCGACACGACCGAGGGGTACTTCCGGGCGTTCGACGCGGCCCGCGGGACCGGGGAGGTGTCCGAGCCGTACGGCCTTGCGGCGATGTCGGAGAAGGTCAACGAGGGAGCGACGGCGTTCCGTGGAGTCCCCCAGGCGGAGATGGTCGACCGGCTGCGCACCGACTTCGAGAAGATGCAGGGCATCCTCGAGCCGCTCGGTCCCGAGGACTGGACCGGGTTGATGGTCACCCACGCCTACATGGGTCCCGTGCCGGCGTTCTTCTACGCCGCCGGTCAGCTCATGGACTACGGCGTGCACTCGTGGGACATCCGACAGACCAGCGGCCGCGCCCATGCGCTGTCCGGAGACGTCGCCGACCTGCTGGTGCCGTTCATGTTCGCGATCTGGCAGGGCACCGTCCGCACCGAGGCAGTCACCGAGCCGTTCACGATCGGCATCCGCGTCAGCGGTCGCAACGCCGGCGACTTCCGGGTCTCCGTGAGCGACGAGGGGCTGACCTACGAGCTCGGCGAGATCGAGAGCCTGCCCGCCCTCATCGAGTTCGACGCCGCCAGCCTGGTGCTCACCGCCTTCGGGCGGTGCAGCTGCGGCACCGTGCGGGGCGACATGGCCCTCGCGGAGCGCTACCTCGACCTGTTCTTCCGCATCTAGCCTGCCGACGACTGCGGGCCGCTCGGCGGCTGGTAGTCCGTCGACCGCTCGACGTCGGCTTGGATGGCGCGGCCGACCGGCCGGCGCATCTCCTCGGCGAGGTGCCCGACCAGCCCGGCCGCCCGGGCCAGCAGGGCGAACCCGCGGAGGATGTCCGCGGGAAAGCCGAGGTCGCACAGGGCCGCTCCGCAGGTGCCCGCGCCGTTGACCGGGAGCGTGCGGCCGAGCAGCTCCGGGTGCACCCGACCGACGGCGTCGAGGAGGAGCAGGTGCGGGCCGACCAACCCCTCCTCGGAGGCGACCCTGAAGAGCACCGGCGTCCGGGGGTCCCCGCTCGTGTGGACAGGGTGACCGAGCCCGGGCACGGGCCGCCCGCTGGCTTGGCACGCGCGGACCGCGTCGCGGGCCAGCTGGTCCCAGCCGTCGTCGGTGGTGGGCAGCTCGTCGCCGCCGGAGCCGGGGGCCCTCAGCGCCGCGGTGAGGAACCGGCCGGTGTCCTCGGTCGCGCCCAGGAACCGGGAGCCTCCCCCGAGCAGGCCGGCCGCCAGGGCGCCCTGGACCGACTCCGGCGCCCCGGTGAGGGTGAGCCGGGCCGCGATCACCGAGGGGGTGAACCCGTGGTCGGTGAGGGCGACCAGGACCGTCTCGAAGACCCGCAGCTCACCGGAGGTGGGCCGGCGCAGCGCGACCAGCCAGAAGGCGAGCTCGGCGAACCCGACCCGGCCGAGCAGGTCCCCGGACAGGTCGTGCCCGAGCAGCGAGATGGACGACTCGTCGGAGTGGCCGATCGACGTCGGGTAGCTGGTCATGGTCGGTCCTTGGTCGCGGAGGGAGGGACGTGCTGCTCGACGTCGTACTCATCGGGCGGGTGGCCGAGCGGGAGGCGGTGCTTGGCCACCCGGGACGTCGGGGTGCGGGGGAGGGCGTCGAGAGCCTGCCAGAACCGCGGGACCTTGAAGGCCGAGAGCCGCTCCGCCGTCCAGACCCGGAGGGAGTCGAAGTCCGGGCTGCGGCCGGGGACGGGGACCACGAACGCCTTCACCTCGTCCTCGGACAGCTCCGAGGGGACCGCCACCACGGCGGCCTCGAGGACATCGGGATGGGCGGTGATGGCGTCCTCGACCTCGAGGGGTGACAGGTTCTGGCCGCGGCGACGCAGGACCTCCTTCCTGCGTGAGACGAACGTGTACGTGCCGTCCGCGTTCACCGTCACCAGGTCGCCGCTGTGCAGCCACCCGTCGACCACCGTGGCCGCGGTCTCCTCCGGCATCTCCCAGTAGCCCGGAGTGACGGTCGGGTTGCGCAGCAGCAGCTCACCGGTCCGACCTGGCCCGAGATCATGGCCCTCGTCGTCCACCACCCGCACCTCGTTGACGGTGCCGAGCGTGGGGTGCTGCCGCGGGCAGCCGAGCGTGCCGAACGGACGGGTGCCGCGCCGCCAGATCAGGCCGTACGGCGACTCCGACATCGCGTAGCCACAGACGATGCGCAGCCCGAACCGCTGCTCGAACGCCTCCTGCCACTCACGGGCCGGGGAAGGCCCCGTGTAGCAGAGCCGGAGGTCGGTCCCGGCGTCGTCGGCCCGGGCAGGCCGGCGCATCAGGATCTCCAGCATCGCGCCGATGGCGTTGAACTCGGTCGCGCCGTGTCGCCGGGCCGAGTCCAGGAACGTGCTCGCCGAGAACCGCGGCAGCAGGACGAGACCTGCGCCGACGGCCAGCGAGCCCATCACCGAGTAGGCCGGCGCGTTGATGTGGAACAGCGGCAGCGAGGTGAGCAGCCGGTCGGCACTCGTCAGCTCCATCCAGTGGGGAAACCCCTCCCCGGCCATCGCATACGCGCGCTGGGTCTGCATCACCAGCTTGGACCTGCCCGTGGTCCCCGACGTCGGGATGAGCACGGCCAGGTCGTCGGGGTCGACGGAGGCCGGCAGCGACCCTCCACCGGGCGGCCGCGCCAGCGTCCAGTCGCCCAGCAGCGCGTCGACGTCGAGTGCCGGGAGCTTCACTGACGCCTGCCCGGCGGCCTCCTGCACGAGCGGCATCAGGGCAGCGTCGGTGACGATCGCACCCGGCTGGACCTGGACGAGGAGGGCTGCGAGCTCGTTCGTGGTGGCCGCCGGGTCTGTGGGCACGCTGACCGCCCCCAGGGTGGCGAGGGCGAGCCAGCAGAGCAGGTACGACGGGGTGGTCCTCGCCGTGAGCACCACCAGGTCCCCGCGCTCCACCCCCGACTGCCGTAGCCGCTCGACCAGCCCGGCGACCTGGCCGGCGGCGCCGCCGAACGTCAGCGAGCCGTCGTCGGTGCGCAGCCAGGTCCCGTCGGGGTCCCGGTCGGCGGCGGCCGCCAGGAGACCGGGGATGGTGTCGCTCACCTCACCCGGCCCGTGCCCACGAGCGTGTCCGTGCCGCCGCGGTACTCCACGAACCAGGGCTTACCGCCCGAGCACGACCGGTACAGCCGGGAGTACCCACCAGCGGCGCCGTCGCCGAACCGGCCGGCGGTGTCGAGGATCGCGTGCACCCGGGACTTCGGGTAGCCGCGGTGCAGGCTCCGCATCTCGGCCGCTGTCGCGCAACCGGGGCTGTCTCCGCGCCCGACAACCACGCCGCGGGCCTCGTCGCGGGCAGCGCCGACGCTCAAGGTCGCCTGCATCCAGTGCCGGGACAGGAACCGACCGAACGTCAGGCACCGCTGCGGGACGGCCACGCCCACGGCGTCCATGCGGGGTGACCAGGCCGCGACCATCGCGCAGGGCCGCTGCTTGCGCGTCACGGGCGTGACGAGCTCCAGGCGCTTGTCGAGCGACCCGTCGCTGTGCACCGTGACGGTCGCCTCGTAGGTGACGTCGGACGCGGGCACGGCGATCACGGCGACCAGGGTGCCGATCCGTTGCAGGCCCCGCACATGCACCGTCAAACCGGCCGTCGTCTCCTGGTCGCGGTAGGTGACGGAGGTGATGTCGACGCCGACGGGGGCGTCGTGCCCGTCCTTCACGTGCACGGTCCGCGCGGCTGCCGGACCGGACGTCAGGGCCGTGGTGAGGACGATCGCGCCGACCACCGCCCAGAGGCCGAGCTTCTGGGGTTTCCACATGCCACCACTGTGGACCGCCGGGCAGGTGATCGGGAACCCCCTCGAACCGGGGGAGTGGGCGCTGAGTGTCAGCGACGACGACGGCTGACGCGTCGCGCGGTGCGCCGCGACGTACGGCGGGCGACTCTGCGTGATCCGAACATTTCAGGCCTCGGCTTTCTCGGGGGTGGGGGTCTTCTGCCGCTGGGACGGCACGGTGGCAGCGGGCGCGGCGGATGCGGTCTCGAGGGCGTGCAGCTCCCGTGCCTCCTCGGCGCCGAGAAGACCGATGGCGACGAGGTCCAGCGGGCTGATGAATCCGTCGCTGATCCGGAAGCCACCGGCACGCGCGATCGCGTCTCGGAGGGGGACTGCCCAGTGGTGCTCGAGCAGGATCAGCGCCGCCGCGGAGTCGTTGGGGATCTCCTCGATCACGTCCCAGGCCTCCTCCTCGGAGAAGACGCCGACACCTTCCTCGGCGGCTTCGGCGCCCGCTTCGGCTCCTGCGGCCATGCCCTCCTCGCCCTCCACGCCGAGGCCGATCAGGGCCCCGACCTTGGTGCCCAGCTCGACGGCCTCCTCCTGGGTCAGGTTGCTCAGGTGCTCGACCTCGATGTCACCTTGCGCGTCCTTGTACACCGCGAGGGAGTCGATCACCCGCACGGTGTCGCTCTCACGCAGGCGTTCCAGCTCGGCGATGATCTCACCGTGGAAGTCGGGGGTCGTGAACCCCAGAACGATGAGCTGTACAGGTCCAATTGCCATGATTTTCCCTTCTTGGACGGCCTCGAGTCAGGTGCCCGAAGCAACGACCCAGCCAATCTGTCTCGTGATCCTGGTCCGGCCATCGCCCACGACGGATGAGATCGGGAACGCGCGGGCGGCAGGGCCGCTGCCGCGCGGCGGTTACGGACCGCGGCGGGGTGGGTACAGACTTTCGCGGGTGGGTCTTGTGACCACCGACACATGCGCGGCAGCGAGCACTCCGAAGGGCAGGGACGTCCCATGACCGAGTCCACCGAGCTCAAGAAGGGCCTGAAGCAGCGGCACCTGACGATGATCGCGATCGGCGGCGTCATCGGAGCCGGCCTGTTCGTCGGCTCCGGGGTGGTGATCAACCAGACCGGTCCCGGCGCGTTCCTCAGCTACCTCATCACCGGGGTGCTCATCGTGCTCGTGATGCGGATGCTGGGCGAGATGGCCACCGCGAACCCCTCGACCGGCTCGTTCGCCGACTACGCCCGCAAGGCGCTCGGTGGTTGGGCGGGCTTCTCGGTCGCCTGGCTGTACTGGTACTTCTGGGTGATCGTGGTCGGCTTCGAGGCGGTGGCCGGAGCAAAGATCCTCACCTTCTGGTTCGACGCCCCGCTCTGGCTGCTCTCGCTGGGCCTGATGGTGCTGATGACCGCCACGAACCTCGTGTCGGTCGGCGCGTACGGCGAGTTCGAGTACTGGTTCGCCGGGATCAAGGTCTTCGCGATCATCGCCTTCCTGGTGCTCGGCACCCTGTTCGTGCTCGGCCTGTGGCCCGGCCGCGGCCTCGACTTCAGCAACCTCACCGACCACGGCGGCTTCCTGCCCAACGGCGTCAGCGCGATCTTCTCCAGCATCGTGGTCGTGGTGTTCTCCATGGTCGGTGCCGAGATCGCGACGGTCGCGGCGGCCGAGTCGCACGACCCCGAGAAGGCGATCGCCAAGGCCACCCAGTCGGTGATCCTGCGCGTCGCGACGTTCTTCGTCGGGTCGATCTTCCTGCTCGTCTGCATCGTGCCGTGGAACGACACCGAGCTCGGTGCCTCGCCGTACGTCGCGGCGTTCAAGGAGATGGGGATCCCGTACGCCGACCACATCATGAACGCGGTCGTGCTGACCGCCGTGCTGTCCTGCCTCAACTCCGGGCTCTACACCGCGTCCCGGATGCTCTTCGTGCTCGCCGCCCGCCGCGAGGCGCCGATGCGGCTGATCACGGTCAACAGCCGTGGGGTGCCGGTGTGGACGATCCTGGCCTCGACCGTGGTCGGGTTCCTCAGCGTCATCGCCGCCTACGTGTCCCCGGACACGGTGTTCCTCTTCCTGCTCAACTCCTCCGGCGCGGTGATCCTGTTCGTCTACCTGCTGATCGCGGTCTCGCAGTTCGTGCTGCGCCGCCGCACGCCCGAGGACCAGCTCACGGTGAAGATGTGGTTCTTCCCCGGGCTGACGATCCTCGCCGCCGCAGGCATCCTCGCCGTGCTCGTCCAGATGGGGGTCAAGAGCGCCACCCGCTCGCAGCTGCTGCTCAGCCTGCTGTCCTGGGGCGTGGTGCTGGTGCTCTACGCGTTCACCCGGTGGCGCGGTGGCTCGGTGGCCCCCGAAGAGCTGCGGCCGTCGGGCCGCGCTCGGCGGATCGTCGTCCTCGCCAACCGGACGGTGGGTGCCGACGAGCTGCACGAGGCTCTGCACCGGATCGAGGGGAGCCAGGAGGCCGAGTACCTCGTCGTGGTGCCGGCGAACCCGGTCGACACGGGCCAGGCCGAGCGGGAGGGCGCGGCGTTCGTCTGGCAGGCCACCGCGGAGGCGGCGCGAGAACGGCTCGAGCAGACCCTCGAGACGCTGCGCGAGCAGGGGCTGACCGTCGACGGTCAGGTCGGCGACTATCGCCCGCTGGTCGCGCTGGACGAGGCGATGCGCGAGTTCCGGCCCGACCACGTGGTCATCTCGACGCAGCCCGAGGACCGCTCGACCTGGCTCCGCCACGGCGTCGTCGCCGATGCTCGCGAGCGGTACGACGTGCCCGTGGAGCACGTGGTGGTGGAGGCTCCTGTGCCGCAGCGGTGACCGGGAAGGTCGGTCACCCGCTCCTGCTGTGCTCGGCTCGAACCCGTCTTCCTTACGCATCCGCCCCAACGGTCTCGCGCTCCGCCACGGGCGTGGCGACGGCCGTCGTACGACGTGCCGAGCGCTCGGCCACCACGAGGACGGCGAGACCGGCCACCGTGACCAGCGCACCGGCCCACAAGGGGGAGGTGTAGCCGAGCCCCGCGGTGATGGTGACTCCACCGATCCACGCACCGAACGCGTTGCCGACGTTGAAGGCGGCGATGTTCGCACCCGAGGCGAGGGTCGGTGCGCCACCGGCGTGACCCATGATCCGCATCTGCAGGCCGGGGACGGTCGCGAAACCGAGACCACCCATGAGCAGCAGGGCGACGATCGTGATCGGCTTGGAGCCGGCGGTGACCGAGAAGACCGCGAGCAGCGCGGTGAGCAGGACCAGCACCACGGTCAGGGTGCGCGGCACGGAACGGTCCGCGGCGCGACCGCCGAGGGTGTTGCCGGCGAACAGACCGACGCCGAAGAGCACGAGCAGCCACGGCACGGCCGAGGAACCGAAGCCGGTGACCCGGGTGAGGGTGTAGGCCATGTAGGTGAACGCGCCGAACATGCCGCCGTAGCCGAGCACGGTGACCAGCAGGGAGGCCCAGACCTGGCCGTCGCGGAACGCGCCGAGCTCGTGGCGCAGCTGTGCGGGCTTCTCCTCGCGACCGGTGTGCGCCGGCACGAGCAGGGCGATCGCGAGCATGGCGACGAGGCCGATCGCGGTGATCGCCCAGAACGTGGAACGCCAGCCGAGCTGCTGGCCGAGCAGGGTGCCGAGCGGCACGCCGAGGACGTTGGCCGCGGTGAGGCCGGCGAACATCGTGGCGATGGCGCGGGCCTTCTTCGCGGGCGCCACCAGGCCGGCCGCGACCACGGAGCCGATACCGAAGAACGCGCCGTGGCAGAGCGCCGCGACGATACGTCCGGTGAGCATCACGCCGTAGGTCGGTGCGAGCGCGGACAGCAGGTTGCCGGCGACGAAGAGCACCATCAGGCCGAGGAGCACCCTTCTTGCGCGGGAGCCGGGTGACGGCAGCGGTGAGCAGCACGGCCCCGACGGCGACGCTCAGGGCGTAGCCGGAGATCAGCCAGCCGGCGGTGGCCTCGTTCACGGCGAAGTCGGTGGCTACCTCCGGAAGCAGGCCGGCGATGACGAACTCGGTGAGCCCGATCCCGAAGCCGCCGGCGGCGAGGGCGAGGAGCGCGAGAGGCATGATCCTCCCTTTCGTGTTGAGGTGAAATAACAAGCGTCTGCAACGAAAGTACTTGCGAACGCCTGCTATTGCAAACGGCTGCTAATCTGGACACCAAGGAGGCCGAGAACCATGGGAATCAAGGACGACGCGGTGGAGATCCGGGCGACCGGTTGGCGCCGGCTGGCCGCGCTGCACGCGCTGATCGAGGCCGAGCTGGAGCGCGATCTGGTTGCGAAGTGCAGGCTCACGGTCGTGGAGTACACCGTGCTCGACGCGCTCTCGCGTCAGGACGGCTGGCACATGCGGATGGCGCAGCTCGCCCGCGCCGCCGCGCTGTCGCCCAGCGCCGCGACCCGGTTGGTCAACCGTCTCGAGGACCGGGGCCTGCTGACCCGCATCCTGTGCCAGGACGACCGACGCGGCATCTACACCGAGCTCACCGCCGCCGGGCGCGGGTCCCTCGCCGATGCGCGTCCTGTCCACGACGCCGCACTGCTGCGGGCCCTCGAGGTCGCCGCGAACACGCCTGAGCTGGTCGGTCTGCTCGAGTCGTTGCCCGACCTGCGGCTCGTCGGCGTCTGACCCTCGGTCGACCCCCTTCCCTGGCCACGGCCTCTGAACCGAATGGGCCTTCCGCGTCATGGCCCTCTCGTGTGCACAATGAGCCCGACGCGCGGGGGCGCCACTGGATTCGAGTCGGGAGGTGCCCCGGTGCAGCGCTACATCGACGAGCTGAGCCTGCTGCACGCCATGCGGCTCGCGGTCGTCGCCACCGACACCGACGGCGTCATCACCTTCGTCAACGAGGCGGCCACCCAGGCCTACGCCGCGGACACCGACCGGCTGCTCGGGCGCACTGTGCTGGAGCTGTTGACCTCCGAGCCGGGGGCGGCATCGCGGTTCGACCTGGGCGTGGTCCTCGCGGGAGAGACCTGGCGCGGTGACCTGACCGTACGACGTCCCGGCGGCACGTTCCTCGCCGCCGTCTCTGCCACTCCGATCCGGGACGGTGAGGGGACCGTGGTCGGTGCCGTCGTCGTGGCCGAGGACATGACCGAGATCCGCGAGGCGGAGGCCGAGGCGGCAGCCAGCGAGCAGCGCCTCCGGCTGGCCCACGAGGCCGCCGAGCTCGGCAGCTGGCACTGGGACATGGCCACCGGGGTCACTGTCTGGGACGAGCAGCTCGAGGCCATCTACGGGATGCCGCCCGGCGGGTTCGACGGCACGTTCGAGGCGTGGGAGGCGACCCTGCACCCCGACGACCACGACCAGGCGATGACCGTTGTCCAGGACGCGATCGATGCGCGCTCGTCGTACGTCCTGCGCAACCGCATGTCCTGGCCCGATGGCACGGTCCGTTGGATCGAGGCGCACGGCAAGGTCACCACCGACGAGCAGGGCAACCCCACCGGCACGATCGGGTGCGTGCGCGACATCACCGACCGGGTGATGGTCCAGGAGCGCGAGGCCGATGCGGCCGCGCGCGCCCTGCTGCTGCAGGAGGTGACCGCTGGCTTCTTCCAAGCCTGGACGCTCGACCAGGTCGAGGCGGTCCTTGCCGCGAGTCTCGAGCGTGTGGGGGAGATCTTCCGCGAGGGCGTCGAGCTCCGGGTGCCCGACGACCTCTCGGCGGTCACCGACGGCGACGCGTTCGTGGCGAGCACGCAGCGCCCGCTCTCCCACGAGGACACCCAGCTGCTCGACACGCTGGCCTCGCAGTGCGCGATCGCCGCCCAGCGCGCCAACCTCCACGCTCGGACCGCTGACATCGCCGAGCAGCTGCAGTCCAGCCTGGCGGCGAGCCCGCTGCCCGCGCTCGAGCGGTTCGAGCTCGCGGTGCACTACGCCCCGGGAGGCGACGAGCTCGAGCACGTGGGCGGCGACTGGTACGACGCCGTCCGCACGCGTACCGGCACGCTGGCCCTCGTCGTGGGCGACGTGATGGGCCGCGGTGTGGGTGCAGCGACCACGATGATCCGGGTCCGCGCCGGGATCCGTGGCCTGCTCACCGTCGACCCCGCTCCCCGGGTCGTTCTCACTGCGGCCGACGAGATGATGACCCGCGACGCGCCCGACCAGTTCGTCACCGCGGTCGCGGTGCTCGTGGACCCCGCCACGGGGACGCTCACGCTCTGCAACGCCGGCCACGTGCCGGTCGTCGTGGTGCATCCGGACGGGAGCACCGACGCGCTGGGGGAGGGGTCAGGTGTGCCGCTCGGCGTGCTCAGGGACCTCGACCGGACCGTGGTCACAGCGCACCTCGAGCCCGGTGCGCTGCTGATCCTCGTGACCGACGGCGTCGTCGAGTCACGCACCCAGGACCTCGACCAGGGCATCAGGAGGCTGCGCGAACGTGCCGCTGAGCTGCGCGAGAAACCGCTCCACGAGCTGGTCGACGCTCTCGCCGCGCTGGCCGACAAGTCGTTGCGCGACGACGTCACCGTGGTGGCGGCGCGGCTCAGGTGAGGGTGACGCCTCCAGCGACCTTGCCGAACCGACCGCAGCGGGATGGTCTGAACGGGTCCTAGGCGAGATCGGACGTCTGGCGGATACTGCAGGCATTGGATCGAACATCGCGCTCTGCGGCGACGAGGTCGAGACGTCCAGGCCGAGGAAGGGGCCGTCATGTCGATGGCCAACGAGAACCAGGCAGGCTCCGGCTTCGACATCCTCGAGAAGGGGCTCAAGCCGGGGGCACTCGGCCTCCTGTCCAGCACCGTCATCGCGCTGGCGTCCGTAGCGCCCGCCTACAGCCTGGCGGCGACCATCGGGTTCGTCGTCATCACCGTCGGGCTCCAGGCGCCGGTGATCATGGTCCTTGCCTTCATCCCGATGTACTGCGTGGCCGTCGGCTACCGGGAGCTCAACGAAGCCGAGCCGGACGCAGGCACCACGTTCACCTGGGCGACCCGCGCGTTCGGTCCCAAGACGGGATGGCTCGGAGGCTGGGGGATCGTCGCTGCCGACGTCATCGTGATGGCGAACCTGGCCGCGATCGCCGGCTCCTACTTCTTCCTGCTGTTCAACGCCGACGGGGTGGCCGCGCAGCTGTTCTGGCCCACGGTCGTGGGGGTGTGCTGGATCGTCCTCACGACCACCGTCTGCTACATCGGCATCGAGATCTCGGCTCGGGTGCAGTACGTGCTTCTGGGTATCGAGCTCACGGTCCTCGCCCTGTTCTCCGTCGTCGCCCTGGTCAAGGTGTACACGAACAACGCGGTCTCCGGGACCTCCATCCACCCGTCGTTCTCGTGGTTCAACCCCTTCAACATCGATGGCTACGGATCGCTCGCGACCGGCCTGCTCCTGGCGGTCTTCATCTACTGGGGATTCGACACCGCCGTCTCGATCAACGAGGAGACGAAGGACGCGCGCAGGACACCGGGCCGGGCCGCGGTGACCGCCACGGTCGTCCTGCTCGCGACCTACGTCCTGGTGACCACCGCCACCCAGGCGTACGCAGGAGTCGGGACCACCGGCATCGGGCTCGGGAACCCGGACAACTCGGGTGACGTGTTCTCGGTGCTCGGCCGGGCGGTGTTCGGCCACAGTGCGGTCGGCAGCTTCGCCGTGCACCTGCTGATTCTCATGGTGCTGAGCTCGGCGGCGGCATCCACGTTGACGACCATCCTGCCGACGGCGCGGACGACCTTGTCCATGGCCGCCCACAAGGCCATTCCTGCGAAGTTCGCCCGGGTCAGCGCCCGCTTCATGACACCGACCTGGTCGACCGTCGGCATGGGTCTCGCCTCGATCGTCTTCTACGTCGGGCTCACGCTGCTGAGCAGCGACGTGCTCGGCGACACGATCGCGTCGATCGGGCTGCTGATCGCGTTCTACTACGGGATGACCGGCTTCACCGCCCCGGTCTTCTACCGGCACGTCCTGACGCGGTCGGTCAGAGACTTCTTCATGCGCGGGGTGATCCCGTTCCTCGGCGGTCTGATCCTGCTCGGCGCCTTCCTGCAGGCCGCGCACGCCTACTGGCTGGTCGGGCCGGACGCCGACTCGACCACGTCGTGGACGATGCCGTTCTCACCCCACTGGGAGATCGGAGGCATCTTCCTCACCGGCATCGGTGCACTCCTCCTCGGTGTCGTGCTGATGATCATCACCTGGATCGCGATACCACCCTTCTTCCGCGGCGAGACGCTGCCGAAGCGCACCGCCGAGCAGATGGCGGGGTACGTCGTTCCCGAGGAGCTCCACGAGTGACCTGAGATGTGGCCGTCGGGGTTCCTGCGTGCGACCTCACGCCGGCGCGCCGTACCCGCCTCCACCGGGTGTCTCGAGGACGAACGCGTCGCCGGCCTCGACCTGGACGGAGTCCCGTCCACCGACCGGCCGGGTGGTGCCGTCGGCGCGTTCGATCCACTGGTGACCGAGTGCCCCCGGTGCGCCGCCGGCCATGCCGTACGGCGCGATTCGGCGATGGCTGCTGAGCAGGGTCAGCGTCATCGGCGTGAGGAAGCGCAGTCGGCGACGTCCTCCACAGCCGCCGCTGTGCCGGCCCGCGCCACCGCTGCCGTGCCGGATCTCATAGCCTTCGAGCATCACGGGGAAGCGCCACTCGAGGACCTCGGGATCGGTCAGCCGGGAGTTCGTCATGTGGGTCTGTACGACGTCGGTGCCGTCGAAGTCAGGACCGGCGCCGGAGCCGCTGGCCACGGTCTCGTAGTACTGGTAGCGGTCGTTGCCGAAGGTCAGGTTGTTCATCGTGCCCGAACCTTCTGCCTGCACGCCGAGCGCTGCGTACAACGCTCCGGTCACCGCCTGCGAGGTCTCGACGTTGCCGGCGACGACCGCGGCGGGGTAACGGGGCGCGAGCATGCTGCCCTCGGGGATGGTGACCTCGATCGGCTCGAGGCAGCCGGCGTTGAGCGGGATCTCGTCGTCGACCAGGGTCCGGAACACGTAGAGGACCGCCGCCATGGTGACCGATGAAGGGGCGTTGGAGTTGTCGGGTTGCTGGTCCGACGTACCGGTGAAGTCGATGTGGGCCGAGCGCCCTTCGCGATCGACGGTGATCGAGACCTCGATGACGGCCCCGGAGTCGAGCTCGTAGCGGTAGCTCCCGTCGTGCAGCGCGGAGATGACGCGGCGCACCGCCTCGGCGGCGTTCTCCCGCACGTGCTCCATGTAGGCCATCACCACGTCAAGACCGAAGTCCTCGACCAGGGAGTGGAGCTCGGAGACTCCTTTCTCGTTGGCGGCGAGCTGCGCCCGCAGGTCCGCGAGGTTGTCCTGCGGGTTCCGTGCAGGGAACTCTCCGCCTGTCAGCAGGCCCAGCATCTCCGCGTCCCGCATCCTGCCGTCCCGGGTGAGAAGTGCGTTGTCGATCAGGACGCCTTCCTCCTCGACCCGGCGGCTGAAGGAGGGCATGGAGCCCGGTGTGATGCCACCGACCTCGGCGTGGTGGCCGCGGGAGGCGACGTAGAACAGGATGTGCTCGCGGTCGTCGAAGACCGGAGTCACCACGGTGATGTCGGGTAGGTGGGTGCCCCCGCGGTACGGGTTGTTGAGGACGTAGGAGTCGCCGGGCAGCATCCGTCCGGCGTTGGCCTCGATCACTGCCTTGATGGACTCGCCCATCGATCCCAGATGCACCGGCATGTGCGGGGCGTTGGCGATCAGGTGGCCGTCGGTGTCGAAGAGCGCGCAGGAGAAGTCGAGCCTCTCCTTGATGTTGACGGAGTTGGCGGTGGCGCGCAGCCGCTCGCCCATCTGCTCCGCGATGGACATGAAGAGGTTGTTGAACAGCTCGAGCATGACGGGATCCACCTCGGTGGTGGCGCCCGGGTCCTTGGGGCGGGCCACCGTCCGCCGCAGCATCAGGTGACTGTGATCGGTGACCCGTGCCTGCCAGCCCGGGTCCACCACCGTGGTGGCGTTGGCTTCGGCGATGATGGCCGGTCCCTGCACGACGTCACCGGATGACAGGTCCTCACGATGGAACAGGTCCACCTCTGTCCATGCATCGGTGTACATCCGGACGCGCGTCGACGGACGGAGCGCGCTCTCGCGCACCTTGCTCGCGACCTCGTCGGGGTGGGAGCCCGTGTGCGCGGTCAGCTCCGCCGACACGGCCTCCACCACGACGGGGCGTTCCGGCATGAGGAACGAGAACCGGCGCTGGTAGAGACGCTCGAACTCCTCGAGCATGGCGTCGACGTCTCCACAAGGAACCTCGACCGTCGTGTCGGTGCCTGCGTACTTCAGGTGCGCCCGGTGCGCCACCGCCACCTGATCAACGGGGACGCCCTGGTCGGAGAGCTCGAGGGTCCCGTCGTCGACGAGGGGAGCGAGCGCTGCGTCGAGCCCGCTGCGCCCCAGTACTGAGAGGGGTGTCTCGACGGCCGTCTCGCGCGTGGCTGTGACGTCGGCGAGGCCGATCCCGTACGCCGACAGGACGCCGGCGAAGGGGTGGATGAGGATCTGGGTCATGCCGAGTGCGTCGGCGACGGCGCAGGCGTGTTGGCCGCCCGCGCCGCCGAACGTGGACAGTGTGTAGCGGGTGATGTCGTGACCACGCTGCACGGAGATCTTCTTGATCGCGTCCGCCATGTTGTTCACCGCGATGCGCAGGAAACCCGCGGCCACCTCTTCGGGGCTGCGGCCGTCGGCGATCGTGTCGGCCATCTCCCGAAAGGAGCGCGCGACGTGCTCGGCATCGAGCGACTCGTCACCGTTGTCGCCGAAGACCGCCGGGAAGTGCGCCGGCTGGATGCGTCCCAACATCACGTTCGCGTCGGTGACGGTCAGCGGACCGCCCTTGCCGTAGGCGACCGGCCCGGGGTCGGCGCCGGCGGACGAGGGCCCGACGCGGTAGCGCTGCCCGTCGAATCGAAGGATCGACCCGCCCCCCGCAGCAACTGTGTGGATGCTCATCATCGGCGCGCGGACCCTCACGCCGGCGATCTGGGTGTCGTACACCCTCTCGAACTCGCCGGCGTAGTGAGAGACGTCGGTGGAGGTCCCGCCCATGTCGAACCCGATGACGTGGGTCAGGCCGGCCGCCTGCGCGGTCCGTGCCATCCCGACGATGCCGCCGGCGGGCCCCGAGAGGATCGCGTCCTTGCCACGGAAGTGGTGCGCCTCGGTAAGACCTCCCGAGGAGCGCATGAACTGGCACTTCACCCCCGGTAGCGCGCTGCTCACCTGGTCCACGTAGCGCCGCAGGATCGGCGAGAGATACGCGTCCACCATCGTGGTGTCTCCTCGCGAGATCAGCTTCATCAGCGGGCTGACCTCGTGGGACAGGGAGATCTGGGTGAACCCGATGTCGTGGGCCAGCTCGCCGATCCGGCGCTCGTGCACAGGGTTGCGGAAGGCATGCAAGAGGACGACCGCCACGCTGCGGAAGCCTCGGTCGAAGGCTGTCTCGAGCGCGACTCGGAGCGACTGCGGCTCGAGTGGGGTGACCACCTCGCCAGCGGCGTCGAGGCGTTCGGTGGCCTCGATGACGAGGGAGTGCAGCAGGTCGGGCAGCTCGATGTGGCGGGCGAAGATCTTGGGCCGGTTCTGGTAGGCAATGCGCGACGCGTCCGCGAAACCACGGGTGGTCACCAGGACAGTCGGCTCACCCCTGCGCTCCAAGAGTGCGTTGGTGGCGACCGTCGTACCCATCTTCACCGCGGTGATGTCCTCTGGCGGGATCGGCTCCCCGTCGCGGATCTCGAGCACCGCGCGGATCCCGGCGATCGCGGCGTCGTCGTACCGCTTCGGGTCCTCCGAGAGCAGCTTGTGGGTGACCAGCGTGCCGTCCCCACGACGGGCGACGACGTCGGTGAAGGTGCCGCCGCGGTCGATCCAGATCTCCCAGCGACCAGTCATGGGCTTCATTATCGATGCTGCCGCCGGTCCGCGGGGCAGCGTTTGCCGGGGCACGATGCGGAACGCTCGGAAGGCGGAGCTGGACCCGTCTGACCTGCTCCAGGTAATCCTCGAAGTCGGTATTTCCGGCAAGAACCAGGTCAAGGTAGACATCGGGCGACCAATCGTTTGCAGGTGCCCTGATGAGTTGCCGTAGTGGCTGCTCGGCTGCATGATCGACGAAGAAGAATGGAACCTGGGTTTCTGGCTCCACAGCCACAAGGCGCCTCCGCGTCAAGGTGGGCGCCCTGTGACGCTGTGAGGCGACGAGCCTTCGACTGTGTCATCGAGGGGCCGACATGGTTAACGCAGCGGCGAGCAGCACCCTGAATCTCGATCTGAGCCCGATCGATGTCGTGCTGATCGTGATCTATTTCAGTTTCGTCCTCGGCATCGGTTTCGCCCTGAAGCGTGGCGTCAAATCCTCGCTCGACTTCTTCCTGGCCGGTCGGTCCTTGCCCGCATGGGTCACCGGGATCGGCTTCATCTCCGCCAACATCGGTGCCGTCGAGCTGCTCGGCCAGTCCGCCAGCGGGGCCCAGTACGGCGCCGCGATGGTGCACTACTTCTGGATCGGCGCGATCCCCGCGATGGTGTTCCTCGGCATCGTGATGATGCCGTTCTACTACGGGTCCAAGGTGCGCAGCGTGCCCGAGTACCTCCGGCTGAGGTTCGACCCGAAGGCGCACCTGATCAACGCGATCACCTTCGTGCTCGGCAGCATCCTCATCGCGGGCGTGAACCTCTACGCACTCGCCATCGTCCTCGAGGCGCTGCTCGGGATCCCGCTGCTGCTGGCGATCGTGCTGTCGGCGACCTTCGTGCTCTCCTACATCCTGCTCGGTGGCCTGACCAGCGCGATCTACAACGAGGTCATGCAGTTCTTCGTGATCATGATCGGGATGGTGCCGCTGACGATCATCGCGCTCAAGGAGAGCGGAGGCCTGGGCGCGCTCTTCCACACGCTCGAGGCGGAGCACGGGCGCGCCTTCATCCACCCCTGGACGGGCACCGGCATCGGAGGGTCCAACCCGGTGGGTGACTGGATCGGGATCATCCTCGGACTGTCGTTCTGCCTGTCCTTCGGCTACTGGACGACCAACTTCGCCGAGGTGCAGCGGGCGATGGCGGCCAAGGACGGGCACTCGGCGCGGCTGACACCCATCATCGGTGCCTACCCGAAGTCGTTCGTGCCGCTCATCACGGTGCTGCCCGGCATGGCTGCCCTGGTGCTTCTTCCCGGGATCGGTAGCGGCGGTGGCAACCTGGAGTACAACCAGGCCATCCCCGCCCTGATGGCGAAGTACCTGCCGCAGGGCGTACTGGGGGTAGCCGTGACCGGGTTGCTCGCCGCCTTCATGGCCGGCATGGCTGCCAACGTGTCCAGCTTCAACGCGGTGTTCACCTACGACATCTGGCAGGACTACCTCAAGCCCGGTCGGCCGGACCGCTACTACCTCACCATCGGACGCTGGGCCACGGTCGGTGGCGTGGTGCTGGCGGTCGCCACGGCACTCATCGCCTCGAGCTTCAGCAACATCTCCAACTATCTGCAGACGCTGTTCTCGTTCTTCAACGTCCCGCTCTTCTGCGCCTTCATCATCGGCATGTTCTGGCCCCGAGCCAGCAGAAGTGCGGGCTTCTGGGGGATCCTGACCGGCACCCTGACCGCGGTCATCGTCTACGCGCTCTACAAGCAGGGCGTCCTGACCTTCCGCAGCGACCTGCACGAGACGATGTGGGGATCCATCTGTGCCTTCGCCGTGGGCGCGGTCAGCATGGTCATCGTGTCGCTGATCGAGCAGCCGAAGACAAGAGAGGAGCTGCACGGGCTCGTCTACGGGCAGCAGATCAAGGACAGGTCCGAGGTCGCCAGGTACTCCTGGTACCGGTCACCGCTCGTCCTCGGTATCGGCGTGCTGGTCCTGAACGCGGCCCTGTACGTCGCCCTCTACGCCGTCTGATGAGAAGGAGCTCGCCGTGACAACACCAGAGGAACGTCCCGGTGAACGTCCCACCGACCCCCTCGCCCTGCTCTTCGACATCCGGTCCTTCACCGGGAGCCTGTTCCTGATCTTCGGGGTCATCGTCACCATCGTGGGCTTGAACGCCAGCGATGCGGACATCAAGAAGGCCGCAGGGGTGAACCTCTCGTTGATCATCGGGGTCATCATGCTCGCCATGGGCGCGGTGTTCGTGGTCTGGCTCCTGGTGAGCCCGCCGGAGATCCTGCACCCCCACGAGATGACCGAGGACGAGCTCCCCGAGCAGCTACGCCACCACGGCCTCGAGGCGATTCCCGAGCACCCCGGAGAAGGCCCTCCGCCGTCACCGCCGCCGACACGCAAACGTCCTCCTGGCGGACACTGACGACACCGGTCATCAACGAGAGGTCGCGCGCATGAGGTATCGAACGGTTCTCGTCGGGACTGACGGCTCGGACACGTCCCTGCAAGCAGTGGCGACGGCGGCCGATCTCGCCGGGGCGATGACGGCCCAGCTACTGGTGATCTGTGCCTACCACCCGACACCGGCGCGCGAGCAGGCCCGGTTCACACCCGGCCTGGACGACACGAGGTTCCGGGTCACGGGCTCGGAGGCCGCTCAGTCAGCCCTCGATGCCGGTCTCGAGGCCGCCCGGGCAGCCGGCGCGTCCTCCCCCGAGGGCGAGCTGGTCGCGGGTGACGCAGTCGAGGCGTTGCTATCGGCCGCGGACAGCCGCTCACCAGCCCTGATCGTCGTCGGCAACCGCGGGATGAACCGTCTGTCGCGCAGGCTGCTCGGATCGGTGCCCTCAGACGTGGCCTACCGAGCGAACTGCGACGTGCTCATCGTCCACACGACGACGTAGGTAGGCGATGGGGGACCGCCGCGACGATGCCCAACAACCACGTCACGCTGGTCGGCCTGCCCGTGGCCGTGCCGGCCTTCGACGTGAAGTGCCGAGGGCTCAGTGCAGTGTGTAGCCCCCGTCGGTGACGAGCACCGCGCCGGTGGTGAACGAGGCCGCGTCGCTGGCGAGGTAGACCACGCTGGGCGCGATCTCCTCCGGCGTCGCGTACCGCCGCATGGGCGCGTCCTCGATCCAGCGCTGCCGGAACCGTGGCTCGTCGACCGGGGCCATCTCGGTCTTCACGTAGCCGGGGGCGATCGCGTTGACGCGAATACCGTGCGGTGCCCACTCCGCTGCGAGCGACTTGGTGAGCTGGTGGACTGCAGCCTTGGAGGCGTTGTACGCCGGCTGCCACTGCGGACGGTTCACGATCATCGCGGAGATCGAGCCGACGTTGACGATCGAGCCGCCGCCCGCCTCGATCATGGACGGCGCGACGGCCTTCGACATCCGCCACAGCCCGGTCACGTTCACGTCGAAGACCTCGGCGAACTCCTCGTCGGGCACCTCGAGCGCGGGCCGGTGGAAGCAGATGCCGGCGTTGTTCACCAGGATGTCGATGCGGCCGTGCGCAGTCATTGCCTGGTCCACGATGCGGCGTACGTCGTCCCAGTCGGTCACGTCGCCGGTCGCGACCGTCGTACGACGCCCCGACCGTTCGGCGATCTCGGTGGCTGCCTCACGGTTGCGGTCCTCGTGCCGGCCGACCACCACGACATCCGCACCGGCGTCGGCGATGGCCTCGGCGAAGGCGCGGCCGAGGCCGCGGTTGGCACCGGTGACCAGCGCGGTGCGGCCTTCGAGGCTGAACGGGTTCTTCATCAGGTTCCGCCGTTGACCACGACGACGGACTTCATGCTCATCGGGTCCGCGTCACTGGTGAGAGCGGCCTCCACCTCGTCAAGGCCGAACCGTGCGGTGACCAGCGCGTCGAGGTCGACCCGGCCGGCCGCCGCGAGCGAGATCGCGACGGGCCACGTGTCGACGTACCGGAAGATGCCGGTCAGCGTCACCTCGCGAACCTGGATGTCCTGCACCGGCAACGACACGTGTTCGTCACCGTGGCCCACCATCACGGCGGTGCCGCCTGGACGAACGGCCCTCAGGCCATCGAGGAGGGCAGGCGTTGCTCCCGAGCACTCGAGGAACACGTCGGCCTCGACCTCGGCCGGGTCGAAGCCGGCGGTCGGGTCGACCGCCCGGGCCGAGGCGAGCGCGGTGATCCGTTGCCGCCGTGACTCGACCGGGTCGGACACGATGATGTCGGTGGCGCCCATGGCGCGGGCGGCCAGGGCCGCTACCGCGCCGATCGGCCCGGCGCCGGTGATGAACACCCGGCTGCCGGCCGCCGTACCACCCTTGCGGTTGGCCCAGATCCCGACCGAGAGTGGCTCGAGCAGCCCGACGGCCGCGTCGGAGAGCGAGTCCGGCACCGGGTGCGCGAAGTCCGCGGGAAGCGTGACGTAGTCGCAGAACGCGCCGTCGATCGGCGGGGTCGCGAAGAACTCCATGTCCGGGCAGAGATTCAAGTGCCCGGTCTTGCACTGCCTGCACCGGCGGCACGGCCGCTGCGGCTCGAGGGCGACGCGCTGGCCGATGCGGGTCGGATCCACGGCGTCGCCGACGGCGACGATGGTGCCGCCGACCTCGTGGCCGAGCACGAGCGGGCCCTCCACGACCATCGACCCGATCCGGCCGTGCTTGTAGTAGTGCACGTCCGACCCGCACACGCCGACCGAGCCGACGCGGACCAGTGCCTCGTCGGGGCCTGGTTCCGGGACCGGCCGCTCCTGCAGCTCGATCGTGTGGGGTCCGGTCAGCACCGAGGCCCGCATCGTGGTAGTCACTTCGTCTCCTCCGGAAGGGCCAGTGCGCCTGCACAGTGGCTGACGGTTGCCATCCTGCCTTGGCCCTCGGCATGTGACGAGCCCGGTTCCGGGTTCACGGAGGCCCGAGTGCTGACCGGAGTTCGTCACTGCGAGCGCACAGGGCAGGTGCCATGCCCAAGAACCCGCAGTCCGTTCGGGCTGTCGTGGAGAGCGTGGAGGGTCAGCGCAAGAAGATCCCGGCGTACGGCTTCGGGTCGAAGTACGTCGTCTTGGGCGGCATCACCTCGCCGCGATCTGCGACGTCCATGAGCTGGTCGAGGCTCGGCGGCCGGAGCACGAAGAGAGCACCGCTGTCTTGATCGCAGCGTTGCGTGAGCTCGGTCAGGGAGGTCAAGGCCGGGGCGATCTCCAGCCGAGAGGCCGCCTGCCCTCCGACGCCGAGCAGCGGCTCCAGCACCTCGTCGTTCAGGACCGCGATGTCGAGGCCGGCCGCACCGGGAGGACGCGCGCCCTGGTAGGACGCGTCGAACCAGCGCCCGTCGAGGTATAGCCCGAAGCAGCCGGTTGCGTCGTCGGGGTGGGCGATGCCGTGGACATCGAAGTGGTCGGACAGGAGCTCGAGCAGCCTGGAGGCGTGCACCGGGCCGGCAACCCTGCGATGGAAGGCCGACAGACGCAGGCCCTCGAGCGGGTAGATGACGCACGGCAAACCGGTGTCGGAAGGTCGTCCGGCCAGTTGCCACTCGCGCAGGCTGGCAGCAACGCGGTGGTGGCCGTCGGCGATGTAGTGCACGGCCTCACTGAGCTCCTCGGACAGCACCCTGGTCGCGGACCTGGGCACCCGCCAGACGGTCTGCTCCAAACCGTCCGGCCCGGTGAACCGGATCACCGGCCGGCTGCGGAGGGTCGTGGCAACCGCTTCGGCGACTCCCGGCCCGGCCCGGTGCAGCAGCGCTACCAGCTCCGACCGGGTCGGTGCCGCCGCGAAGTGGTGCACGAGGGCCTCGACCCGGTCGGGTTGTACCGCTTCATGACCGCGCACCCGTCCGTTGACGAACGCCTCGGCGCTGACCTCACCCACTACACCCACATGCTGGTCGTCGCCGCGCCGCAACCGGTAGACGAAGAGGGCCGCCGCCAGCTCGTCGTAGGCGCCGAGGTCGATCGAGGGAGGGGAGTCCCGACGTGCGTCGAGCGCCGAGTGGCCCTCGGACGTGTGACGCGCGTCGAACATCGGGGAGACGTTCTGTGCTGCGCACTCCTGACGCACGATCCGGGCACGGAACGGGCGTACGACGGGCATCGTGCGCTCCTGTCCGGTGTCCATGTCACTCCGTCACTCCGTCACTCCGAGGCGGCCAAGGTCGCCGCAGACACGCCGAGCACGTCCGGGATGGCGCCGATCTGGTCGAGCAGCTCGTCCGGGATGGACCCGGCGACGTCCATGGAGGCCATCGCAGCCTCTCCTCCTCGGAACACCCGGTTCTCCATGTGCTCGACGTTCAGTCTGGCCAGGCTCAAGAGGTCGAGGACCCGCGCGAGCACGCCCACCCGGTCGAGATGGCGGACGGTCAGCGTCATGGACCCGAGCCGGCGAGGAGCGAGGTTCACGCAGTTGCGCGCCTCTCCTGCGGCGAACGCGTCGACGATCTCCACTACTCCGGCGGCGATGGCGAGCTGAGCCTGCTCGGTGGAGGCACCGATGTGGTGGGTGCCCACGACACTCGGGTGCTGGGCCAGCGCAGAGCTCCACTCCGCGGTGCTGGTGCCGGGTTCGTCCCCGTAGACGTCAAGGCCCGCGCGCACCGCACCCTTGTCGAGCGCCTCGAGCAGGGCGGTCTCGTCGATGACCTCGCCCCGGGAGGTGTTGAGCAGGATCGCGCCGGGGCGCATGTGGCTGAGAAAGGTCTCGTCGACCAGATGCTGCGTCTCGGGCGAGGACGGTACATGCAGGGAGACGAAGTCGGACGTCGAGATCAGCTCTGGGAGCGAGCCGCGCATGGTGATGCCGAGGTCGGCCGCACGTGCCTCGACGTACGCCGGGCGACCCGGCTTCGCCAGGGTCTGGACCTGGACACCGAACGCCACGGCCCGCTCGGCCACGCACAACCCGATGGAGCCGAGCCCGACGATGCCCAGGGTGCAACCGAGCAGCCCAGCGGCCTTGCTGTAGGTCTTCTTGTCCCACCGACCGGCCCGCAGGTCCGCCACGTTGTCTGGGATCCGCCGGTCGATGGCCAGCAGCAGGCCCATGGTCAGCTCCGCCACCGCGGCGGAGTTCCGACCTGGCACGTTGGCGACCAGCACTCCTCGAGCCGCGGCGGCGGTCGTGTCGATGGTGTTGGTTCCAGCTCCGGCGCGGATGACCAGCGCGAGCCGGTCAGCGGCCGCGAAGACGCTTCGGGTCACCCGTGTACTGCGCACGACGAGGATGTCGAACCCCGGGATGCGGCCGGCGAGATCCGCCTCGCCCAGGGCAGGGTCGACGACACACTGATGGCCACGCGCCTCGAGCTCGGCGATGGTCTTCTGCGGGAGCGAATCGGCGAAGAGTAGCTGCATCCCGCGACCTCCAGCGAACGGGCGGGCAACCGTCAGGCGTTTCTCCTCCTCACGCTAGTGCCTGTCTTGGGGCCGCACCACGAGCAGTCGAGTTTCCGGTCCGGTCCGGAGGGGTGCGAAACGCCCGTTAGGGACCCGTCGGCGCCTCGACACCCTCGTCGCATCGCGATCCCGTGGCTCAGGCGGCGGGGGCCGGCGGGGCCTGCGGCGGTTGGACCGTGACCGTCTCCTCCGACGGCATGAGGATCCACAGGATCGGGTAGATCAGGATCTGGCTGCCGGGGATGACCATGAGCAGCAGCACGAAGAGGATTCGCGCCGGCCATGCTGCGATGCCGAAGCGTCGGCCGAGGCCGGCACACACACCGCCCAGGACCCGCCCCTCCTGCGGTCGGACCAGACCCTGCTGGGCGAAGCTCTGGTGGATGTCGTTCATGGTTGGTGCACTTCCTTCAGGTCGGTGTCCAGGGCGTCTCCCTGACACCTCCACTGTGCGCCTCATGAGAAGTCCGGTACATCGGGGGCAGCCCTGACCCGACCCCCGAATGCCCGGCTCCAGACCTCAGGGTCCGGACCTCATGCCTGGGGCTGCTCGACCCCGCTCTCTCACGGCTGAGCGAGGACGGGCCTCAGTTCGGATGGGCCCGCAGCCAGTGCGCCACCGCCCGGTTCCAGACCCGGACGTCCCGGGTGACCCTGAAGCACCTCGGCAGTGGGTCGGGGTAGGGGCCCTTGCCCAACCAGACCATGACGTTGTGGGAACAGCGTGCCAGCTTGCCGGCGGGGATGCCCAGGCCGACGCTGCTGGCCGGTTGATCGGCGCGGAACACGTTGCCGGTCAGCGCGATCTTCGGCGAGTGCGTGTCCCACTTGAAGAACCCGGCCGTTCCCGGGCCTTGGCCCTTGTAGGTCCGGGGCATCGGCTGGAGCCGCACCAGCGAGTTCCGCACGGTCCACACCAGGTTGTCACCGTTGCCCACGTGGTTCTGGCCGGCGTAGGTGCGGGCGCTGAACGCGTTGTAGCAGCCGTCGAGCAGCGAGTCCGACACCGTGCCCGCGTGCAGCCAGTCGTTCTCGATGCAGTCGTCGCGGCTGAAGGACAGGTGCAGCCGTCGGACGGTGAAGCTCGTGGAGCGGTCCACGAGCCGGATGGAGTCGCCGTACCCGTGGATCCGCACGTCCTCCACGGTCGCGCCTGGCGCGTCGAGGACGATGGCGCCTGTGCCGTGCATCGTCTTCCAGGACGTGCCGTCTGCCCAGGTGCCCTCGATCAGTCCCCCCGAGACGCAGATCCGCCGGGTCCCGCCGGCCGCGATGGCGTAGGTGTCCTCGCCCCGCCAACGTGCTTTCCGCACGTCGAGTCGGGTGACGACGCTGGAGGACTGGTCGGTGTAGCGACCTGTCTGGAGGCCGCTGAGCACCACGTTGCGGCCCATCGCGGACGGACACACTTGGCGGCGCGCAACCTGTGCCTTGAGGGTGTGTATGTGCCACGAGGCATGGACGGCAACAACCGGCGTGTTCAGGTCGGTCTCGGGCGCGAGATCGCGGCTGCTGCCGCCAGGGCCGGCCACCGGCCACCCTGCGGCGATGATGGCGGCGAGTACAAGTGCCTGGGGCTGGTTCATTCGATTGCACCTCTTACAGGCCGCTGGTCATCGCGGACCTGAGGGGCTACCGACCGCCTGCCCTGGTCCTATGTCCGGACGCTACGGCTTGCCCACGCGGCGTCCGATCCGCCAACTGTCGTATACACGTCACTCTGGGCATTGAGTTCGACATGCGTCGCGCGGGTCCTGGCGCCAGGCATTTCCGCACAGATCATGTCCGCGCGTACTCTTTCCGCGGCAAGTCCGGACGATTCTCGGGTCGGTCCAGTGTCTGCGTGTCCGCGGTGTTGCCTGCGCGGGTCCTGGGTGAGCTACGAGGCCGGCGGTTCCTCCACCACGGCGACGTGGTTGCCGTCCGGGTCGCGCAGCATGAACAGGAGCGGGGCGCCGGGTGTGCGCATCGGCTCCGGATCGAGATCGATGCCGCCGACAGCGCTCAGCCGCGCGTGCTCGGCCAGGACGTCCGGGGTCTCCACTCCGATCGAGCCGCCGCCAGGCTCGCCGCCCATCGGCGGGTTGAGGGCGAGCCGCGCCCGCGACCCAGGCGGGGCCACCTCCAACCAGCGCATCTCGTCGTGCTCCCCGAAGCGGGTGTCACTGCGCACCTCGAAGCCGAGCTTCTCGGTGTAGAAGGCGAGGGCTGCGTCCTGGTCGGCGACCGCGAACATGGCCACGCCGATGTTCGAGAGGGTTGTCGGGCTGTGTGTGGTGTCGGTCATGACCTGTAGACCCGCCGAGCAGTCGAAACTCATCGCTCTGAGCTGACACCACAGGAGCGGGTGTATCCGGTCGACGGCTGATCCGTTCGGGCGTCGGCGCGTCGCGCGCTGATACTCCGGGCAACGGAGTATTCATGTCACATGAGCAAACCGTTGCAGGAGCCCACGTTCCTGATCCTCACCGCGCTGCTGGAAGAACCTCTGCACGGCTACGCTCTGCTGGCCGAGGTCGAGCGCGTCTCGGGCGGGCGGGTCCAGCTCCGGGTGGGCACGCTGTACGCCGCACTCGACCGTCTCGCCGATGAGGGACTCGTCGCGGTGGAGTCCGAGGAGGTGGTGCGCGGACGCCTGCGTCGGACCTACCGCGTCACCGCGACCGGAGCGGAAGTCCTGACGGCGGAGGTGGACAGGATGGCCACCCTGGCTGAGAAGGCGCGGGCCCGGCTTCGCGGGCGAGCCCAGGTCGGTGCGGTCCGTCCGGCCACCGGGGGCGCGCGATGAGCCCGGAGCGTCGCTACCGCCTGCTGCTGCTCTCCTACCCCCGTTCCTACCGGGCCGAGCGGGCCGAGGAGATGCTCGACGTGCTGCTCGCGACCGAGGACCGCCGAGGGGCCTGGTCCGGGCTGTTCGAGGCTGCGTCGCTGGTCGGGCACGGTCTTGCCCTGCGCGCGCACCAGCCCTTCGTCGGCAGGAAGGTGATCCCGTCACTGGGCCTGGCCGGCGCGTCGCTGGTGTGCCTGTTGGCGGTCCTCGGCGCTCAGCAGCTCCTGGCGGCCGGCCTGCGGGGGCTCGGTCTCGACGGCTACCCAGACGAGTGGCGCCTGCGCGTCTTGTGGGTCGACCCCCGATGGCCCGTACAGGCTCTCTGGGTGACCACGGGCCTGACGCTGCTGCTCGGGTGGCACCGCCTCGCGGCGGCGTCGGCGTGGACAGCGGCGGTTCTGCATGCCTGGCACCTCGTCGTCACCGCCGTCACGACGGTGGAGCTGCCGTGGCCGGGGGACGTCGGGCCGCACTGGGTTGCCCCCGGCGGCATCCCGCAGGCCAGCTGGGTCGCGCTCAGCGTGGCCGGCGCTGTCATGCTCGGCGGACCGGTCCGCGCGGCTCGGGCCCGGGCCTGCCTACCCCGGCGTCGCTGGTTGGCCATCGCGGCGTCCGGGCTCGCCGCGGCCGGCCTGGCCCAAGTCGCCGGCCGAGCAGCGCACGCGGTCCTCGGAGATGCTGCCCCCGCCCTCGTTGAGGGCGTCCGGGGCCCGACCCTGCCGCTGGTCCTCGCCGCTACCGTCCTCACCCTCGGTTTGCTGCGAGCGCCGCATGGCCGCGGAGCACTCGTTGTGCTCGGCGTGCTGGCAGCGGCGCCGCTTGCCGCTCGCTGGTCCGGGCCGATGGCCGTGCTCGGCGCCGCGGTCATCGTGTTCGCGGCCGGCTACGTCGTGGCGTCGTTGAGTCGCCCGGTAGGCGCGTCGACTCCGCCCAGCCGCGTCTGACGCCGATCCAGCTGGCTGTGGAACTCCCGAGAGAGGGGCGGAGCTCGGAGCGAACGCACTCAACCCGGTGTGAGGCGCCAGGCGGTCTCCGCAGTCAGGCCGGGGTGCTCGTACAGGCCCTCCAGTGCGGGCCGACGAACTCGGGGAACCGCGCGCCGAGACGGTTCAGCGGGACGGTGGCCTTCTTCACCACCGGGCTGGTGAACCTCAGTCCGCCGCGGCGGAGCAGGTAGGTCCGGCGGGTCACCCGGAATCGCTTGCCGTCGTTGGTCTGCGCGGCCTGGGAGAGGATGAGTCGCCCGCCGGCGGTGCAGCCTGCTCCGCGTGGGTAGATCAGGCCGCCGCCCTCGACGATGAACGACCCGTCCGGCTGGTCCGGTACGTGCAACGCGCGGAGCCTTCCGCCGGAGAAGGTGAACATCTGCGCGAGTACGGCGTCGGCCGCGCCCCCGGTGTCGACCACGATGTCCGCTCCGGGCCGTTGACCGAGATGCGGGACACCGACGACCCGGGCTCGGATGCCCTTGATCGGTACAGCGGCCGGGATCAGGTGCATGGAGTGGATGCCTGCTCCGTTCACGCGGACGCCGACGAAGCCGCGGCAGGGCTTGGCCGCGCCGGGGTCGGAGGCGGCGGCCACCGTGTCGAGCTTCCCGTCACCGGTCACGTCGACCCGCACGTGTGACCTCTCCAGCGCGCGTCGTACCACTGCCTGCTCATGGGGGCACTCCGGCGAGACGGCGACATGCGCCCCGGGCTCCACCGCCGGCCCGCAGCCCGACACCGCGACCAAGCCGACCAGCAGGATGCTGACGGTCACGAAGCTCCCAAGACGCATCAGTCACTCCTCCCGTGACGGTGACCGACGCGAGACCGGCCCGGCGCACCACGGAGCAACCATCGTCACACCTCGAGGGGGCTTCCGCGAGGCCGTTCGGCGAGCCCGCCGGCCCACCCGGCGTGCGGTGAAGGAGTGTCTGCGCGGCCACGTGCCCCCAGCCTCACCGGGCGGCTCAGCCCGGTGCCAGGGTCCTTGGTCCTGCGGGGCGCGGAGATGTGCGCCGCACGGCGATCCCCGTTCTGAGCGGTCGGTGCGCCCGGCGCGATCGCCGTCGTCAGAAGCCGACCGCGGCGGTCGGTGAGACCTCGGTGCGCATGGCCCGCCAGAGCTCAGCGACCGCGCCTTTCCGGCGCTCTGCCACGAGCCCGGCACGCTGCAGCGCGAAGAGGTTGCCGCCACCGAGGTACGCAGCTCCCAGCGCCTCCACGCGCAGGCGTACGTCGGACTCTGCCGTTGTCCGATCCACCGTGGCCGCGCCAGCGTCGTCCGCCCGGATCCGCCAGCTTCCGTGGTTCCACGGAGCGGCGGTGTCGGCGACCTCGACCACGACGTCGCACGGCGCGCTCCACGCCCGGTCCTGCAGCGCCTCGGGCAGGTCGACCAGGCGCACCCACAGGCTGTCGTAGGTCGCCACGTCGGACGTCGACCTCGGGCCGCCGACCCACAGCAGCAGCGGGTCGTCGACGCCGACGGTGCCGACCTTGACGGTCCCGATCAGGTCGAAGTCGAGCAGCCGCCGCAGCAGCGCGAGCTGCGCAGCCGGATCGCCGACCAGCGCCCACACCGAAAGTTCTCCTGCGGGCCGGGCACGCTCCCACTTGTGCGTGCGGCGGAACATCGCGAACCCGACGTCCACGCCGTCGCGGCGGGCGAAGAGCACGCGCCAGGACTCCTTGTCCCGCAAGTGTTCGGGCAGCTGGTAGCAGATCCGGGCGTAGTAGCCGGCCTCGCCGACCACCGAGCCGAGGGCGGCACAGCCGAGATGGCACTCCCGCATCCGCTTCGGCACATCGGGATCAGACACCGTCGCCAGGTGAGTGGTGACCGCGGCGGCCGCGCCCTCCAGATCGGGCGCGGTAAGCGTCGTACCTCCGCCCAGGCTCACCTGCAGCTCCAGCGACGCCAGCCCGTAGCCGTGACGACCGTAGATGGCCGGCTCGCTTGCATGGAGGGCCGAGACATGGATGCCTTCCTCCTCGTGCACCTGCTCGAAGTGGTGCCGCAGCATCGCGGTGAGCACGCCCTTGCGCCGGTGGTCGGGATGCACCCCCACCCAGGTGAGACCGGCGCACGACACCTGTCGGGCACCCGCGTCCCGTCCGGGGATCGACAACGTCAGCGGAAAGACGCCGTAGATCCCGGGGTACGTCCCCGGATCGGAGCCGACCACATCCGCCGCGAAGCGCTGCTCCTCGGGAAGGCCGATCAGCTGCTCCTCCAGGGGCGCGGCAGGGACCTCAGCGAACCAGACGGTGTGGTCGGTGGCCAGGTAACGCTCCGGGTCGGTCGCACGGCCGACACGGATCCGGTTCTCGGTCATGGTCCCAGCCAACCGCTGGCGGGCTGATCCCTCAACCGGTTTACGCTCACCCCCGAGCACCAGCCCAGTCGGCAGACATCGGACAGATCACGGGCTTCCCGGCAAGCGCCACTGGACGTGGAACCTCCCATAGCTGGGCTTCGAGAAGACGTGAATCCCGTCAGCGGTGATCACGCGACCCGGCACCGCGGACTCGACGACCTCGCAGACGTCCTCCTGAGAGTTCACGGGCGTGTTGTTCAGCTTCGAAACCAGGTCACCGACTTGCACCCGCCCGTCGACCGGGGCGCCGGATTCGGTGGACGCGACGAACATCCCGCCCCCGTACCCCGCCTCCCGAAGCGCTCTCTCGACGTCGGCGCGCGGGCGGTTCGCCACGTGTGGGGCAAGTGTCCAGCCGAAGCTGTTCACGTTCTCACCGGTCATGAGCTTGTCGGTCTCATGGTGGGCCGCATCGATCGGGATCGAGTAGTAGTGACCTTTCGTATCAGGGGGTCCGGACAAAGAGTTGATACCGACCACGTTCCCCCTGTTGTCGAGGAGCGGACCGCCGGAGCTACCGGGCTGAAGAGTGGCGCCGTGCTGTATGGCGTCGCCATACTCGGGCAGCGACGGGGCGACGGTGACCCTCACGTCCAGGTCCTGCACGATGCCGGTCGCCGGTACGGCCTGTGCTTGCCCGTTCACCGGGTAGCCGATGGCCGTCACCTCGTCCCCAGGCGCCAACGTGTCGGAGTCGCCTAGGGGTAGTCGGACGGAGCCCTTCGGAAAGTCAGCACTGACCCGTACCACCGCCAAGTCAGTACACGGATCGGAACCCACGACATCGGCAGGCTGCTCCGTCCCGTCGAAGAACACCGCTTGGAGATCCTCGACGCCGTCCACCACGTGCGCGTTGGTGATGGCCAAGTGGCCGTCGAGGTCGTGGATGAACGCTGTTCCCCACGTGTATGACCCGTCGGGCAGCTTGCCCTGGACCAAGAAGACGGCTTTGCGACTCATCTGGTAGATCTGCGCGGCACTGACAGGTTTGGTGTTCGCAGGGATCGGCGCATGTTCCTCCATCGACATCGTGGAACTGCCACCTGACGTCGGCTTTGTCGCCGACGTACCCGCAACCGTCGGAGACCCCGCCGTAGCGCTGGGTGTGGGACCCGTCGTGTCTCTGTTCAGCGAGCCGCACGCACCGAGCGGGATGAGCGAGGAGATGGCCGCCGCGACGAGAGCGCAAGTCGTGCGATTCATATCGGCCCTCGTTTCCGAGTTACAAGCCGTATGTGGTCACGATGCCACCGGCACGCCGACCGATCAATAGCGAGTGAGGGGCACCCGTAGCTGCGGCTGGAGCGGTCAACGGTCGGCGGACCGCGGTGAGTTCGAGGGTGGGTCATCCAGCGGTGAGCGACCTACCCGGCGCTGGCTTTGGTCCGGTAACCGATCAGTTGGTCGCCGATGCGGAATGTGTCGCCGTCGCCCAGGAGATGCTGCATGACGGGCTGGTCGCCGATCCAGGTGCCGTTCGACGACGACAGGTCCAGCAGCATGTGTCGACCGCTGACGAGCCGGACCTCCGCATGTCGACGGCTGACCTGCGTGTCCTTCAGGACGACATCGCACTCGGGGTGGCGGCCCAGCACGAGACGTTCGGGAAGAGGGACGACCGACCCGTCGGCGAGTACCAGGTCGGCGTCCATCCGCCGGGTCCGCTGCACAGTCGCGCCGGCGGTCTCATCGCTGGACCTGGGTTCTGAGGGGATCACCAGGGCGCTCGTTGGCCGGACCGCGGGTACCAGCTTCCGGTCGTGGTTCAGGATCTGCCGCTCGAGGATCTGCAAGCCGGGCATTGGTTCGACCCCCAGCTCGTCGAGCAGCAGTTCCCTGCAATCCCGGTAGCGCGCCAGCGCATCGGCTTGGCGCCCGGACCGGTACAGGGCCAAGATGACTGTCTCCCAGACCGACTCTCGCAGTGGATGCGTCGCGAGCAGGCCCTCGCCGACCTCGATGACCTCCCGGTCACGCCCCAGCTTGAGCAGCAGTCGGAGACGATCCTCGGTGACCCCGAGACGCCGCTCGTCGAGAAAGGTGCGCGCAGACGCGACGAACGGTCCGTCGGGGAGGTTCTCCAACGGCGGCCCACGCCACAGGGCGAGCGCCTCGCCCAGTGCCTGCGCCGCCTCAGCGTGCTCGCCCGCGGTGAGCAGATCATTGCCTCGGTGCGCCAGCTTCTCGAACATCAGCAGGTCCAGCTGGTCAGGGCTGCTGCGCAGGAGATAACCAGGCGGTTGCGTCAGGATGGTGGCGTCGCCCGCGGCCAGCGTATGGCGCAGCTGGGAGACGTGGACCTGCAAGGTGTTGAGAGAGCCGTCCGGCGGGCGGTCGCCCCACACTCCGTCGATGAGCCGGTCCACCGACACTGGCCGCCCCGCGTTCATGAGCAGCATCGCCAAGATGACTCGCTGCCGACTGCGCACCGGCACGGTCTGTTCGCCCAGCTCGACCAGCAGTGGGCCAAGCAGTCCGAAGCGCAGCTGGTCCTCCGCCACCTGAGGGACCCCTTTCCTGATCGCTGCGGCTCGTACCCGCACCCGCCACTTCCGCGTACGTGCCCTGCTGTGCGTCGAGGCCGGCAGCCGCAGAAGCCCCCTGCAGAATATGAGACTCCTGGCGTCGCGGCATCCCCTAGTAAGCGCCGGATGTTGCGTGCAATATGGCAGTGCAAGGAAAGCCCTTCTGAGGTCCGGCGTCATCTTGATGGGTCTTGGGAGCAACCGGGGGATCGGTTGGAGGTGGATCCATGCCGACGATGCCACTCGTTGGGGACGAGTTCGCCGGATACCGGCTGATGGGTGTAGTGGGTCGAGGCGGGATGAGCGTCGTCTACCGCGCCGAGAACCCGAGGTTGGGCAGCACGGTCGCTCTCAAGGTGCTCGCGCCCGAAATCGCTACCAGTGACCTGTTCCGTACCCGGTTCCTCCAAGAGTCCAGGATCGCCGCGTCCCTGTCCCATCCGAATGTGATTCCCATCTACGACATGGGCTCGCACGCGGACCTGCTGTACATCGCGATGCGTTACGTCAACGGGCACGACATGCGCTATCTGCTGAGGGCGAAGCGGCCCCTCCCCCCGACCGAGGTGCTCTATCTAGTGGGCCAGTGTGGCCGCGCGTTGGACTACGCGCACCGGCACTCGTTGGTCCACCGGGACGTGAAACCAGCCAACTTGCTCGTGGAGGCCGGTGTCGACGAGGAGGATCCCGACCACGTGTTCCTCGCCGACTTCGGCATCACCAAGCACGCGCTGTCCCGGACCGGCTTGACGCCGACCGGTCAGTTCATGGGCACCTTGGACTATGTCGCCCCGGAGCAGATCCAGGGCAAGGAGGTGGGCAAGAGCGCCGACATCTACTCGCTCGGTTGCGTCCTGTACGAGGGCCTGACCGGGCAGGTCCCGTTCGTCAAGGAGATCGATGCCGCGGTGCTGTGGGCGCACGTGGAGGAGCCTGCACCGGCCCCGAGCTCGATCAACCCTGTCCTGCCGGCCCGGTTGGACGCTGTCATGGCGCGGGCGCTCTCGAAGAACCCCGAGGACAGGTATGCGACCTGTCACGAGATGGTTGCCGATGCGCGAGCCTCGTTCGCCCACGACGAGCAGGCCACGTCCCCGTCCAGTCCCGTCGCGTCGCAACGTCGCGCACCAGTCGAGCAGGCCGCCGTCCTGGCCGCGCGACTCGACGCCGATCATGGAGAGCGTTCGGGCGAAAGCCTGGGAGGGCCCCTAGGCCCTGCCCAGAGTGAGGGTGCTCCGGGGGTAGCGGCCGTGACTCCGCCTCCCGCAGGGGCCGCGGCGTCAGTTCCTTCATCCGGGCAGCGGACGCCCGCCGACACGCCGGACAGCCCCACACCGAGCCGGTCTCTTCCGCTTCAACGCCTCCCGGGCGCGGAGGACGCGGAATCCGTCGCACCAGCGCCACATACATCCGGTCCGCGCCACCGGTCCGACCAGCACGACCGGCCCACCCCGCCCGACCAGCTGGACGGCCCGGGGGGTCCAGGGGGTCCAGGCGCAGAGCTGCCGCCAGGCGGCGGCTGGGGCATCGGCAGGCTTCCTCGCCGGGCAGGTCTGGTCGTCGTCGTTGCGTCGCTGCTGGTGCTCGCGGTGATAGGGGGCATCTGGTACGGGACGCAGCAGCGCGAGCAGCCTCCGGGCGCCACCACCACGGGCCCCAAGCATTCCGCGAGCCCGATGGGGGCGGCCTCGTCGGGAATGTCCGGCTCGATGTCCCCGTCGCCGTCCTCCAACCCGTTGGCTGAGGCGATCGCATTGGCGAACACCAGCACTGGCGGCCTGCTTCCGGCAGACAGGTGCAGCACCACAGGGATGGACGAGGTCGCTTGTGACCGCCCGTACGTGGGGATCGGCCAGGCGAGGTTCCGTACGTATCCGTCGTTGAACAGCCTGTACGCGGCCTACGCGCAGAGAGTGCGCGGACTGTCCGATGGTCGGTTCCAGGTGAACCATGGCGACTGCACCCGCGCGAAGATCTCCGGCGAGGTGAGCTGGAACCACAACTATGTGCACCCGCGCCACTACACCATGGCGCAGGTCGCCTCGGGAACATTGCGAGACGACACCCAGGCAGCCGGCCGGGTGTTCTGCCGGCTCCGCAACGACGTGATCACCATCGTGTGGACCGACAATCACGCCGCCATGCTCGGCACCGTGACCGGAGCTCCGCACTCGTTGGCCTTCCGCTGGTGGAAGCACGTGCACCACGACCTCGCCGTCGGCGACATGGCGGAAATGGGTCATTGACGGCCGAGCACCCGGATCCCGGGAACTGCGCGACGGCGGCAGCATCAACTAGGTTCCGCGCGCAGTCGGGTCGCCCCGACACCGGCTCGCACGCAGTGCGACTGTCGGAACGGGTGGACGTGATCTGACACCCGCCCGGCCGCACCCACGGCGCTGACAACCGGTACAGCAGGCCTGCGCGGCGGTCTGCACCACCCGTCGTGCGGCCAGGACTTCCACATCGCAGCGTCCGTCGCCAGGCCGACCGACGTGCGCGACCTTCCCCTTGCTGGCCGGTGCTGGCCGGTGCTGGCCGGTGCTGGCCTGTGCGTTTCAGCGGACCGTCAGTTGGTCTTCAGCGTCCGAACCCAGTCTTTCGAAGGCAAGCCCAACGGGATGAGCACTCACAACACTTTCAACAGGAGTTCCCATGACGATCACCTCCTGGGCATCTGCCCAGAATGTTGGTTCCGACGTATGTGTCCTCGTCGAGGAGCGCTACCTCGCCCAGGCCCAGCCGGCCGGTGTGGTGCAGGCGCTGAAGTCGCGAGGGGTCGGGGTTCGGACGGTCGTTGCGGAGGCCGTGAGCGTTGATCTTTCTGGTGCGTCGTGGACGCGTGGCTCCTCGGTGGTGTTGGCCCGCGGTCGCAGCGATGCGTTGATCGGTCTGCTCCGGTCAGCGGAGCAGTCCGGTGTTCCGGTCGTGAACACGGCCTCCGCGATTCAGGCGGTCGTCGACAAGGCGGGCTTGGCGGCCACCCTCTCGGCGGCAGACGTGCCGACTCCGACCAGCTGGCTGGGCAGTCCGATGATGCTGGCGCGGCGCGATGACCTGCCTTTCCCGCTGATCCTCAAGCCGGTCCTCGGGGACAACGCGCGTGGTCTGATCGTGGTGGGATCACATCAAGAGCTGCGGGGAGTGGCATGGCGGGAGTCCGTGGCGTTGGCGCAGGAGTTCCACCGCGGCGACGGCAGTGACCTGAAGCTGTACGTGGCGGGACGCGCCGTCTGGGCGGTGCGTCGCCCGTCACCCATAGACATTGATGGCTCGCCGCGGGAGGCGTGCGATCCTGGCGTTCCGGTGCGGGTCACGCCGCTCCTGCGATCTCTGGCGCGGACCTGCGCGCGCCTGTTCGGTCTGCGGCTCTTCGGTATCGACTGCGTGCTGGGGCCCGAAGGTGTCCCCCTGGTCGTCGAGGTGAACGACTACCCGAACTACCGCGGGTTGCCGGCGGAGGCCAACGAGGTCCTGGCTGACATCGTCCTCGCGCGCGCCGCCTCGGCGACGCAGGCAGCCGAGCAGCGGGTGTCGGCATGAGTACGCCGGGTCCCGCTGTCGTCATCGGCGCCGGGAACGTCGGGTGCGGTGTCATGGCCGAACAGCTCCGGGCAGCCGGCCGGTCGGTCGTCATGGTGACCAGGACGCAGCGCGACGCGGATCGGATCGTCGGGGGCGGCGTGCGAGTGAGGCGCGCAGGCGGCCCGACGAGTCCGGACGAGGTCCTTCGTGGCCTGGGCGCCGTGGCCGTCACGGACACGTCGTCCGTCTCGAAGCACCTCCGCAAGGCGGCGGTCGTCGTCGTGGCGGTGGGTGCCGGCCAGGCCGTGGAGATTGCGCCGTTGCTGGCCGAAGCTCTGATGGCTCGGCGCAGCCCGGTCAACGTGGTGGTGTGCGACAACCGCGCGGGCGCCGCCTCGGACCTCCGGGCGATGGTGGCCGAGCACGGCGACGACCGGGTCCTGCGGCACGGGTACGTGGGAGCCCTCGTCGACCGGATCGTGACGCGTCACGACCAGGGTGACGGCTCGCGGGTGCTGCTGACCGAGAGCCAGGGGACGGTCTACCTCGACGCGCTGTCGGTCCGTGCCCCGCTCGAGGCGGTGGGCCAGCTGTGCCTGGTCGAGAACTTCCAGGCCTACGTGCTGCGGAAGCTGTTCGTCTTCAGTGCAGGGCACGCGGCGTCGGCGTACATCGGTGGGATGCGGGGCCATCTGCGGATCTCAGACGCACTGGCGGACCAGGACGTGGCCGACGTCGTCCGGGCTGCGATGCGCGAGGGCCAGGCGGGCCTCTCCGCGATCTTCGGTGAGAGGTTCACCGGTGGGGCCGCCGCGGTCGACCAGTCGCTGCGCCGGTACGCCGCACCGCACCTCGACGACCCCGTCGAGCGGGTGGGGCGGGATCCGTTGCGGAAGCTGGGGGCCGCCGATCGCATCTGCGGTGCGGCCCGGCTGGCGATGGCCGCCGGTGAGCCGACCCCGGCACTCGCGCTGGTGACGGCCGCTGCCCTGCGATGGGGCCAGCACGACCCGAGGCTGCAGGAGCAGCTCGCCCGCCACGGTCGGGCGGGTGTCGTGGCGCGCAGTAGCGGGCTACCGCACGCCCATCCCTTCGTGGATCTGGTGCTGGCCGCGGACCGGATGCTCGACACGACCTCGGAGCTCGGCTCCGTTCACGCCCGGCTGGCCGCGAGGGCCGAGCTGCGCGTGCAGGAGTCGCCGCGGTCCGGGACGGAGGCTGCACGATGAGCGCCCGCATGCGCGTCGCGATCGTGGCGCTCCGGCACCCGTCGGGCAGGTTCAGCGTGCTCGTCCCCGAGATGGAGGACCGGCTGCGCGACCTGGGTTGTGAGGTCGAGGTCATCGACCCCGACGCCGGTCCCGTCGACCTCGGGGCGGTGCGGACCGACGCGGATCTCTACATCCTGAAGTCCGGGACGGAGGCCGCTCTGTCGTTCGCCGGCGTCCTGCATGCGCGCGGAGCACACGTGGTGAACCCGTACCCGGTGGCCGCTGCCTGCCGCGACAAGATCGTGCAGACCCACGTGCTCGCCGAGGCGGACGTCCCGGTCCCGCAGAGCTGGATGACGGTGGAGCCCATGTCGCTGCTGCCGCAGCTGGGTGAGGGACCGCTCATCCTCAAGGACCCGCGGGGGTCGCAGGGTCGTGGCCTCGAGATCGTCCACGACCGCGACGGCCTCGCCGCGCTCCCGACAGGTACACCGTGGCTGGCCATGCGGTACCACCGCCCGGAGGGCGAGGACCTGAAGCTGTACCGCATCGGCGACGAGGTGTTCGGTGTGGAGAGGATCTTCCCGGCCCGCACCTACGCCCAGAAGCTCGGTCGCCCCTACGCCGTGTCCGACGAGCTGCGCGACATCGTGCTGCGCTGCGGTGACGCCTTCGGGATCTCCGTGTACGGCGTGGACGTGGTCCGCTCCCGTGGCAGGCACTGGGTGGTCGACATGTCCAGCTTCCCCGGCTTCAAGGGTGTGCCCGCGGCGGGTCGTCGGATCGTCGACCACGTCGTCTCGCACCGCGACGCCACCGTGACGCGGGCGGTCGCATCATGAGGCTGTTCGTCCTGACCGCGCGTCGAGTGCCCGACGTACCGAGCCCACTGCTGGTCCAGGTCAGTGACCGGCTGCGTGCGCTCGGCCACGAGGTGGAGCACGGCACCCCCGAGCAGATGCTCGTGGACGCCGTCGGCATCACCCCGGGACACGACCTCTACCTGCTGAAGTCACACACGGAGCTGGCGCTGTCCGTGACCGCCGCGCTGGCGGCGCAGGGGGCGCGCATCCTGAACCCGTACGACGCGTGCGCGGCCGCCCAGGACAAGCTGCTGGCGAACCGACGGCTGCACGCCGCTGGTGTGCCGGTCCCGAGGACTTTCGTCACCGCCGACTACGCCCGGATCGCCGAGTGCCTGGACGGTACGCCCAAGATCGTCAAGCCCCTCCGCGGTCATCGCGGAGCGGGGGTGGAGGTCGTGGACACGCGCGCGGACCTCGTCGGCAGGCCCGAGCCGGCGGGACCCCTGATCGTGCAGGACCTCATCGAGGGGCCGGGTGAGGACCTGAAGGTGTACGTCGTGGGCGACCGGGTCTGGGCCGTGCGCAAACCCTTCTCTCCGACCAGCTTCAGCGTCCCCGGGAGGCCGGTACCGGTCACCCGTGAGGTCGAGGACATCGCCCTCCGCGCCGCCGCGGCGACCGGCCTCGGCCTCTTCGGACTCGACATCATCGAGGGAACCGACGGCCCCGTGGTCGTCGACACGAACTACTTCCCCGGCTACAAGGGGTGCGTCGGAGTGGCCGGCCCCATGGCGGCGTACATCCACGACTGTGCGACCGGCGCGGTCGACCTCGTCCTTCCGCCGATGCCGCACTCCGCACACCCTGCGGTCATCGGGTGCGAACGAGAGCCGGTGGCCTGATGGGTCGGCCTTCGGTGACACGGGCCCTCGTCGTCGAGGGCTTCTTGTCGAGGCTGTCGTTCGGGCTCCTCACCTTCGCACTGCCGCTGTACGGACGACAGCTGGGGCTCTCCATCGTGGAGATCGGGCTCCTGAGCTCGCTCGCGCAGACGGTTTCCCTCATCCTGAAACCGGTGATGGGAGGGCTCGCCGACCGCTGGGGGCTGCGTCGCTCACTGGTCGGCGCGCTGGTGATCAGGAGCCTCCTGTGCCTGGCGTACGCGTTGACCACCGTGCCGTGGCAGCTTTTCTCCGTTCGCGGGGCGCACGGTGTCTCGGACTCCTTGCGGGATCCGGCCGTGCACGCATTGATCGCCGAGAATGGCGGCAAGCGGTCGATCGCCTCGGCGTTCGCGTGGTACCAGACCGCCAAGACGGCCGCCGGCTCCGTCGGCAAGAGCGTGGCGGGCGTCCTGCTCGCCATGGCCGGCGGCTTCGGGCTCACTTTTGGGGTGGCCTTCGCCTTGTCGCTCCTGCCCGTGGTCGCGGTGCTCTGCCTCGTCCCGCGCGACGCGTCCAGCACGCGGGCCGACTCGATGCCGTTGGCCCGACCTGTGCCTGTGAAGGCGTCTCCGCCCGCAACGCTCCCGAGGGGCAGCCGCGGGGCAGCCGCCTCAACTCCTGGGGTTCTCTCCTTCGCCGGTCTGGGCTTTCTGGTCGCGGGCACGTCGTCGATGCTGACTTCGCTGTTCCCGATCATCGCCACCGAGTACGCCGGCCTGTCCACGGCACAGGCCGGCCTGCTCTACCTGGTGACCCCGGCGCTGGCCTTGACGGGGCCGATCTGGGGCTGGGTCGCAGACCGCGTCAGCCGGCCCGCGGTGTTGTCGTTCCGTAGCGTCGCGAACGTCCTCTCGGCCTTCGTGTACCTGGTCTCACCGACTCTGGCAGGAGTCTGGGTCGGCAAGAGCCTGGACGACCTGGGGAAGGCTGCGTTCCGTCCCGCCTGGGGATCTCTGATGGCAGAGGTTTCCGGGCGCGATCGCAGGCACCGGGCTCGGGTCATGGGCTTCCTCACCTCCGGTGAGGACGCGGGCGACATCGTGGCGCCGGTGTTGGCGGGCTTGCTGTGGAGCGTCTGGGGGGTGCCGGCCCTGCTCATGGGCCGGATGCTCGTGGCAGGCGTCACCGAGGTCTACGCCATCGGCCTGGAGCGCCGCCAACGCAAGGTTGCATGCGCAACGGGCCGCAGGTCCCGAGTCGTGACCGAGATCAGGGAAGGCTTGGGCGGCCGATGGCTGGTCCGGTCCGGCAAGTCCGGTCACGTGTGGGACCTCGATGCCGGCACCTACATGCGGATGCCGAGCTCGGCGAGCCAGTCGTTCCAGTACGACGGGGTTCCGCACCGCATCACGATGGTGGAGTCGTGGCCGCGTCTGGGACAGCGGTCGTTCGTGTGGTTCGAGGACCCTGACGACCCAGCCCGCCGCGAGCACTATCGGGTGTCGTCACCCATCCAGTCCATCGAGGGGCTCCCAGCAGACTCCGACCCATCACCTGCACGACCTGCCTGAGGTATCCGCAGTAGGAGTGGAGGTCGGCTCTACCGCGAAGGCGGGCCGTGGTCAGCCGCCCCAGATGTCCTCGACCAGCCGTCCCGCCGAGCGGAGTCCGGCCAGCCACGCGTCTGCGTCGCTCTGGCCCGTCCCCGGTGTGGTCCCGGAAGATCCTCGTCAACGACGACCGCACGCCGGGCGCGATGGTCGCCGCGTTGCCGCACACGAGCACGACGGCGTCGTGCTGCAGCAGGTCCCACACCTCGTCGGCGCAGTCGAGCATGCCGTCCTGGACGTACCTGCGTCGACCTCCCGGTGCGGCCGAGAGGCAGCTCTCCATCCGGACGACGCCCTGCGTCTCGAAGGCCGCCAGCTCGTCGGCGTACAGCAGGTCCACGTCGGCGTCGCGGCACCCGAAGAACAGCAGCGACCTGGTGACCGGGACCCCCTGCGCCCGCACGGCCGCACGTTCCTGGAGGAAGCCGCGGAACGGAGCCAGGCCGGTGCCCGCCCCGACCATGATCATGGGCACGTGCGGGTTCTCCGGTGGCCGGAACGGGATCGAGGGGCTGCGGACGAACACGAAGACGGCGCCGTGGACCGGGATCTGGGCGAGGTGGGTGGAGCAGACGCCCGCGTAGGTCCCGGTCCCCGAGCGTGCGGGCCCCCGCAGTACCCCGGCGGTGATGCTGCAGGTGTCAGAGCTGACCAACGGCGAGGAGGAGATGGAGTAGTAGCGCGGCCGTAGAGCCGGCAGCAGGTCGAGGAAGACCTCGAACGGCAGCCGGCAGGCGGGGGAGTCGTCGAGCAGGTCCAGCACGGACTTGTTGAGGGCGTGGACCTGCTCGCGGTAGGCCTGTTGCGCCGCCTCGTCGTCACCGGTCATCGCCTGGAGCGAGGCCTGCTGCTCCGGGTCGTCCGTGTGCCGGGCCAGGACGGCGATGGCATCCCGGCTCGCCACGTCTTGCAGCTCGACGCAGCTCCCCAGCACGCCCAGCAGGGGGGTGGGCTCCTCGATCGGCAGATGGGTGTGGGTCCCGCTGTTCGGGATGATCGTGAGGTACTGCCCGGCGTCGAGTCCGAAGCGTCCCATCACCCGACGGATGGCATCGAAGCTGTTGCGGGGCAGCACACCGAGGTGGTCACCCGCCTGGTAGGTCGTGCCCGCGGGGAGCGCGATCTCGATGTGCCGCACGGAACGCTCCGGCGCTCCGCCGTCCGGCCGGTTGCGGATCAGCTCGCGGCTCTCCCGCACCAGACCGGCATGTGCCTCGTAGGAGACGATGACGGGGTTGGTGACCTGCCGGTTGGTCAGCGTGATCGCGAGGCGGGGCCCCGAGGGCTCCACCTCCGCCACCGCGTCAGGCAGGTCGAGCGCCTCGGCGATGTCGGACCAGACGTCGCCGTGCCAGCTGCGGTAGTCGGCGTCGAAGTCCCCGGCTGCGTTGCCCTCCCCACGGGGATGGATCCGCTGGCCGCCGTGCTTCTCGAGCTGTTCGTCGAGCAGCTTCGGCACTGCCTGGTACGTCGAGGCCCACTCGGTGTTCCCGCAGCCGAACACCGAGTACGACACACCGCTGGCCGCGTCCGGGGCGGCACCGGAGATCCAGCGGCAGAAGGCGGCGGCGTTGTCGGGCGGGGTCCCGTTGTACGACGAGGTGACGATGACCAGCGCGCCACCCGTCGGGAGGTCCGAGAGGTGGTCGTCGAGGGCACCGACGGTGACGTCGAAGCCGCGTTCGGTCCCCTCCTCGGCGAGCCGGGCCGCGATGGCTTCCGCCGTGCCCAGGTTGGAGCCGAAGAGCACCGTCAGCCTGGTCCCGTGACGGGCGACCCGGACGACCGGCGCGGAGGCTGCGGTGGACGGGAGCGTCTGCGGCTGGACCGGCTCGGCGTCGTCTCCGCGGCGGATGTGTACGCCGGTCCGGCGCCGTACCTGGATTCTGAAGTCCGCGGGCTTCACGGTCAGCGTCGTCTTCGTGGCGAGCTGGTAGTCCAGGTGGTCCACGAGGTCGAAGCGCTGCAGGACCATGCCGAGCACGAGCGCGGCCTCCTGGAGGGCGAACTGGCGGCCGATGCAGGCGCGCTGGCCGGTCCCGAACGGCCGGTACACCGCCGGTGACACGGAGGCCAGCCGCTCCGGGGTCATGTGCTCGGGGTTGAACTGCGCCGCGTCGGGTCCCCACACACTGGTGGCCCGGTGCAGAGCGGGGGAGAGGACCGTGATGGTGGTGTGCGCCGGGATCGCGTACCTGCCACCGATGGTGGTGTCCTCGTAGGGGTAACGGCTGAAGCCGGGCGCGGTCGGCCAGAGGCGCAGGGCCTCGTCGAGGACCTGCCGGACGTAGGTGAGGCGGTGCACCTGCTCGAAGGTGGGGGTGGCGGTGTCCCCGAGCACCTCGTCCACCTCCGCCCGGGCCCGTTCCAGGAGGGCCGGGTCCTTGAGCAGGTAGTAGATCGCGAAGGAGAGCAGCCCCGACGTCGTCTCGTGACCGGCGATCAGGAAGGTGATGCACTGCGCGCGGATGTTGGAGTCGGTCAGCCGCTCGCCGGTCTGGCGGTCGACGCCCGTGAGCATCCGGCCCAGCAGGTCGGTGGTGTCCCCGGCGTCGCCCTGGCCGCGGCGCTCGGCGATCAGCCGGTCGACCAGGTCGTTCATGAACCCCTGGTCCTCCTCCACCTGTCGCTGGGCCCGGATCTTGAGCCGGGTCTGGATGGGCAGCTGGCGCGCCCGCGCCTGCGACTCCGCGAGGGTGCGCACCATGGCCTGCACGAACGGGTGCGGCGTGTCGCGGTAGAAGGAGTTGAACCGGTACCCGAACCCGCACAGCGCGATGGTGTCGAGGGTCAGCCGGGTCATGTCCTCGGGCACGTCCACCTCGTCGCCGTCGTTGAGCCGAGCCCACTTGTCCATCAGCTGGTCCGCGATGTCCACCATGCGCGGCATGTACTCGCGCATCGCCTGCAGGCTGAACGGTGCCATCAAGATGTTGTGGGCGCGGTGCCAGAGCGGGTCGTCGGTCTCGGCGGTGAACAGACCCGTGTCCGCGGCTCCCTTCCGCAGGGCGGCCAGGCCGCCGCCGACCCGCTTGTCGAACCGCTCGTCGTCGCAGATCTCCTCGACGAGCTCCGGTCCGGAGACGATCAGGCGCGTACCGCCGGGAACGCTGAGCTTGAAGATCGGCCCGTACCTCTCGGCCATCGCCATGAATCCCTCGATCGGGTTGTCGGCGTCGATGTCGAAGGCGTTCCCGACGAGCGGCAGGCCGGCGGGGCCGGGAATCTCGTCGAGGTCGATGGTCATGCTCATGGAAGATCCTCTGGTCGGGAGTGGGGGCGACCCTCTTTCTTCCCCCGGGAGCGTCCGCCGGCGGTAGGCGGGCACAGACCTCTAGGCCACACCAGGTCGCCACACGAGTTGTAGACCCGTACGGCTCAGGTTTCGATAGTCACCGGACTGCCTCATCACCGGCCTGAGCCGGCTCGAGGCCCCGAAGATGCGGAGTTCTCCCGATGTCCGCATGACGTCTTAGGTGGAGCGTTGGTGTTGTCCGGCAGCGCCGGACCATGACCCGGAGGAACCGAGATGTCCGTCTACATCGACCCATACACCGCGATGACACTCGCCCGTGAGGCCCGGGCGGACCGGCTACGTCACGTGGCCGGGCACCGCCGCTACGTCGAGGCGATGCGGAGAGACCGTCGCGCGTGGCGGCCCTCGTCGAACACGGCCACCGACCACGGCGCAGGCTGATCCGAAGATGCCATGGTGCCAGGCTGCGCACGAGGTCTAGCGTCGAGGCGTTGTGCTGCGTCGACACGGTCCACAGGGGAAGGTATGGAGAAGCGCGCGAGCGCCACGACAACGTGCACGGCCCTGTTCGCCGAGCCGGTGCCGTGAGCGAGCTGGTCGAGCTGACCCCCGCCGAGTGCCGGCAGCACCTGGACCGGGGCGGGGTGGGTCGCTTGGCGTTCCTGACCCCGCGCGGGCTCCGCATCGTGCCGCTGAACTACAGCACCAACCCCGGCGTGATCGTGTTCCGCACCTTGCCTGCCTCCGAGCTCGGCACCTACGGGAACGGGGCCGAGGCGGCGTTCGAGATCGACGAGGTCGACCCTGTGACCGAGCAGGGCTGGAGCGTCGTGGCCTTCGGTCGGCTGGAGGGTCCCTCCGGAACCGACGAGGTGTGGGACGTCCGGGGCTGGCGCAACCCCACGCCCTGGAGCGGCGGCCACCGGGTGCGCCAGCTGAGGCTCCGGTGGGATGCCCTCACCGGTCGCCGCATCGTGCGCCGCGACGCGTCCACGTGACGCGTGACCGCTGCCAACTGGTGACCTAGGGCTGGGCAGAAGGTCTTTCGGCCTGTGTCGGTGACGGGACCTGCGGCATAGCGTCGTGGGTGCAAGCGTTCACCGCCGACGGGAGCTGGACCCATGAAGATCGTGGTGCTGGTCAAGCACGTACCGGAGCCCACCGCCGCGTGGCGGTACAGCGACGACCGGACCCTCGACCGGGCCGGTGTGGAGGGACGCCTCTCGGAGCTCGACGAGTACGCCGTCGAGCAGGCGCTCTCACTGGTCGAGCACGGCCTGTCCGCCACGGTGACCTTCGTGACCATGGGGCCCGCCCGGGCGGTCGACGGCCTGCGCAAGGCCCTGGCCATGGGCGGTGACGACGGCGTCCACATCAGCGACGAGGCACTGCACGGCTCCGACGCACTGGCCACCTCGCTGGTGTTGGCCCGCACCGTCGAGCGGATCGGGTTCGACCTGGTCCTCTGCGGCATGTCGTCCACGGACGCGGAGATGTCCGTGGTCCCGGCGATGGTCGCCGACCGGCTCGGGGTGCCCCAGGTCACCTTCGCCAGCGCGCTGTCCGTCGACGACGGCTCGGTCACGATCCGTCGCGACGGGGACACGGCCGTCGAGGAGGTGGTCGCCACGCTCCCGGCCGTGGTCTCGGTGACCGACCAGACCGGCGAGGTCCGCTACCCGTCCTTCAAGGCGATCATGGCGGGCAAGAAGAAGCCGTTGACCACCTGGACCCTGGCCGACCTCGGCGTCGAACCTGCCCTTGTCGGTGCGGCTGGTGCCGCGACCGCCGTGCGCAGCGCGGCCCCCCAACCTCCCCGCCAGGCGGGCGTCGTCGTCGTCGACGACGGCGGGGCCGCCGCGCAGATCGCCGACTTTCTCGTCGCTCAGAAGCTGCTGTGACGGCTACGCCCGACGACCCGACCCAGAAGGAGACCCCCGTGTCCGGAGTGCTTGTACTCGTCGAGACCGTCGACGGAACGGTCCGCAAGGCCAGCCTCGAGCTGCTCACCCTCGCACGGCGCCTCGGAGAGCCGGCTGCGCTCGTGTGCGGCCCGGCGGACGAGGCGCTGCTCAAGCTCCTCGGGGAGTACGGCGCCACGCACGTGTACGCGGTGGAGAACCCCGACCTCGAGGAGTTCCTGGTCGCGCCGAAGGCCGAGGCGCTGGCGACCGTCGTACGCCGGACCGCTCCGGCCGCCGTGCTCGTCACCGCGGACCATGAGGGCACGGAGGTCGCCGCGCGCGCCGCCGTGCGCCTCGACTCCGGGATCATCACCGACGCGGTCGACGTCGTGGCGGGGGACGGTGGCCCGCTCGTCACCCAGTCGGTGTTCGCGGGCAGCTGGGCCACCCAGAGCCAGGTGGTGCGTGGCACGCCGATCATCACGGTCCGGCCCAACGCCGTCGCTCCCGAGGCCGCTCCCGTCGAGCCCGTCGTCGAGACCGTCACCGTCGACGTCGGGGCGGGGGACCGCGGTGCCCGGATCGCGCAGCGGACGCCCAAGACCGGCACCGGGCGCCCCGACCTCGCCGACGCCTCCGTCGTGGTCGCCGGAGGGCGCGGGATGGGGTCGGCCGAGGCCTTCGCGCTGCTGGAGCGGCTGGCCGACTCGCTGGGCGGTGCGGTGGCCGCGTCCAGAGCCGCCACCGACCTCGGCTGGTACGGCCACGACTTCCAGATCGGTCAGACCGGCAAGACCGTCGCGCCCCAGCTCTACCTGGCCAGCGGCATCTCGGGGGCGGTCCAGCACAGGGCCGGCATGCGCGGCTCTCGCACGATCGTCGCCATCAACAAGGACCCGAAGGCCCCGATGTTCCGCATCGCGGACTTCGGCGTGGTGGGGGACGCCCACGCCGTGCTCCCCGCGCTCATCGACGAGGTCGAGCGGCGCAAGTTCTGACGGTCCGGCCACAGAGGGAGGCAGAGGTTGACACTACGACTGGTCATCGGTCTGGGCATGACGGCCGTGGCGTTCTGGTTCGCCGGACGCCGGCTCCTCCTGCTCTACCGGCTGGGACGCCACGGACAGCCGGTGGAGCCGGGACGCACGGACCACGTCGCTGCCCGGCTCAAGGCCGAGCTGGTCGAGGTCCTCGGACAGCGCAAGCTCCTGAAATGGACGGTGCCCGGCATCGCGCACGTCCTTACGTTCTGGGGCTTCATCCTGCTGATGCTCACCCTGGTCGAGGGGTACGGCGCTCTGTTCAACCGGGAGTTCCACATCCCGCTGATCGGCCAACAGCCCTGGCTGGGCTTCCTCGAAGACCTGGTCGCGGTCCTCGTTCTCGTATCGGTCGCCGTGTTCGCGGTGATCCGAGCCCTGCACTCACCCCGTCGGGAGGGTCGGCGCTCGCGCTTCTTCGGGTCCCACCTCGACGCCGCCTGGCTCGTCCTGTTCATGATCTTCAACGTCGTGTGGAGCCTGCTGCTCTACCGAGGTGCCCAGATCAATGGCGGGGTCTTCCCTTACAGCAGCGGGGCCTTCGCCTCCGAGTGGGTCGCCGGCCTGCTCCGGCCGCTGGGCCGCGACGCCAACGAGGTCATCGAGACCGTCGGCATCCTGGTGGCCCTCGGCATCATCCTCGCCTTCCTCGTCCTGGTGGTGCACAGCAAGCACCTGCACATCATCACCGCCGTCTTCAACGTCGGCCTCTCCCGGCGACCCCACGGCCTCGGCGCGCTGCTCCCTGTCCACTCGGGCGGCCGGCCGGTCGACTTCACCGACCCCGGCGACGAGGACCTGATGGGCCGAGGCGCGATCGAGGACTTCACCTGGAAGGGCATGCTCGACTTCGCCACGTGCACCGAGTGCGGTCGATGCCAGTCGATGTGCCCGGCCTGGAACACCGACAAGCCGCTGTCACCCAAGCTCCTCGTGATGTCGTTGCGTGACCATGCGCTCGCGAAGGCGCCGTACCTTCTGGCGGCCGACGAGGTCGAGCGGGCCTCGCTGCCGGAGGCGGTCCGGACCGAGGCCGAGCGTCCGCTGGTGGGCGACGCCGAGGCCGGCGGTGTCATCGACCCGGACGTCCTGTGGTCGTGCACCACGTGCGGTGCGTGCGTGGAGCAGTGCCCGGTCGACATCGAACACATCGACCACATCGTGGACATGCGCCGCTACCAGGTCCTGGTGGAGGGCGCCTTCCCGGAGTCGGCGAGCCCGATGCTCCGCAACGTCGAGCATGCCGGCGACCCGTGGGGGATGGGCACGGGCGCCCGGATGGGATGGGCTGCCGACCTGCCGTTCCAGGTCCGCGTGCTCGGCGCCGACGGCGAGGACCGGCTGCCGGACGACGTGGAGTACCTCTTCTGGGTGGGCTGCGCGGGAGCGCTGGACGAGAAGGCTCAGCAGACCACCCGCGCGGTGGCCGAGCTGCTCGATGCCGCCGGGGTGTCGTTCATGGTGCTCGGGCAGGGGGAGACCTGCACCGGTGACCCCGCCCGTCGCATGGGGCACGAGTTCCTGTTCCAGATGCTGGCGCAGCAGAACGTCGAGACGCTCAACGCCGCAGGCGTGCGCAAGATCGTGGCCACCTGCGCGCACTGCTTCAACACGTTGGCCAACGAGTACCCCCAGCTCGGCGGGCAGTACGAGGTCGTCCACCACACTCAGCTGCTGGCGCGGCTCGTCGCCGAGGGCAGGCTCCGCCCGACCGGTCCGGTCGACGCGACCGTCACCTACCACGACCCCTGCTACCTCGGCCGCCACAACCGGGTCTTCGCTCCGCCGCGGGAGCTCCTCGGCAGCGTCCCCGGCGTCCGGCTCGCCGAGATGCCCCGGAACCAGGAGAAGTCGTTCTGCTGCGGCGCCGGCGGTGCCCGGATGTGGATGGACGAGACGATCGGCCAACGGATCAACGAGAACCGCGCCGACGAGGCGCTCTCCCTGCAGCCGGACATCGTCGCGGCCGCGTGTCCGTTCTGCATCGTGATGCTGTCCGACGGTGTCGCACGGCGCCAGCAGGAGGACGTGGCGCCCGACACCGTCGAGGTCACCGACGTGGCCGAGGTGCTGCTGCGCTCGGTCCGCGGCACCGTCACCGAGGCGCCCTCGCCCCGTTCCGCCACCCCGTCCGAAGGAAACCCGTCATGACACTCGCCACCCCCTCCACGACTCCCCTCGGCGGCAAAGGGCTGGACCTCGGCACGCTGAACCTGATGCTCGAGGCGCTGGGCGACTTCGTCGCGGCCGAGCTGCCCGAGGACCGGATGCTCGAGCTCGACCACGAGGACATCTGCCCGGAGGACACCGTGCGCGCCATGTGCAGCGACGCGCTCGGCGTACAGCTCGTCTTCATCCCCGAGGAGTACGGCGGGCTGGGGGGGAACGCCTTCGACTCCTACCGTGTCTGCGAGCGGATGGCGCACGTCGACATCGGGCTGGGCACGTCGGTCTTCGCAACGTTCCTGGGCACTGACCCCGTCCTGGTGGGGGGCACGGAGGAGCAGCGCAAGGAGTGGTTGGGCCGCGTGGCCGAGCAGGGCGTCATCTTCGCCTACGGCGCGACCGAGCCCGAGGCCGGCAGCGACCTCGCCGCGATGACCACGGTGGCCGTGCCCCTCGACGGGTCGGCGACCGACCCGGAGCAGCCTGCGGCCGGGAGCTACCGCATCACCGGGCGCAAGCAGTGGATCAGCAACGGAAGCATCGCCGACGCGTACACCGTCCTCGCGATGGCACCGGGAGGGCCGTCGTGGTTCCTCGTCGAGCGCGGCACCGCGGGGCTGTCCTCGGCTCCGCCGGAGGACAAGCACGGCATCCGGCTGTCGAACACCGCCGCGTTGTTCCTCGACGACGTGGTCGTCCCGGTCGAGAACCTCGTCGGCGGCGTCGAGGGCCGGGGGCTCACCCAGGCCCAGCAGGTGTTCGGGTACACGCGAGTGATGGTCGCCGCCTTCGGGCTCGGCGGAGGCTGGGAGGCGATGGACCGGGCGATCCGGTACTCCACGGAACGGGTCCAGGGCGGTTCCCCGCTCAGTGAGAAGCAGGGCTACACGCACAAGCTGATCGTCCCGCACGTGGTTCGCCTGGAGGCCGCGCGAGCCGTCGTCGAGGAGACCGCCAGCCGCATCGACGCCGGCGAGGGCGCCGGTGGCGCGCTCAACACCGAGGGCGCCATTGCGAAGTACCTGGCCACCGAGGCCGGCACCGCCGCCGCGGACGCGGCCATCCAGGCGCACGGGGGCTACGGCTACACCCGCCCGTACCTCGTGGAGAAGATCCGCCGCGACGTGCGGATCACCACGATCTACGAAGGGACCTCGGAAATCCTGGAGATGACCATCGCCCGGGACCGCTGGCAGCAGCACCTGAAGACCCGGGGCGCCTACTACCAGGACCTCGCCGCGCGAATCCGTGCCCTGCACGGCGCCCGGCCGTTCATCGGCGCCGACACGGCGGCACTCGCCTTGACCTGCCTCGCCGGAGTGCTGGAGGCGTGCCGGGTCGGCCGGCTGACCCGCAACCAGCACGTGCTCCTGCGGCTCGGCGAGCTGATCGCCTACGCGGAGTCCGCTGCTGCCCTGGTCCGGCGGGCGGACGCCGCGGCCGGTGCCGGCCTTCCGGAGAAGGCGGACCGCCGCTTCGATGCCGCTGGGCTGGCCGCCGTCAGCCGCGTCTTCGCCCGCGAGGCGGCCACCAAGGTCGCCGAGGAGGGGACCCGCTGGGTCGTCGGCGCCGCCGACCCGGGTGCCGCCCGCGACCTGGTCGCCGGGCTGCCCCTCGATGCAGTACGTGCAGCCCAGACCGGGCTGATCGCCGACATGGACGCCGTCGCCGACGTGCTCTACGCCCGTGTCACCACCTGACACCCGAAGGACTGGCCATGAACGAGCACCCCACCTCCCCGATCGCAGTCGTCGGCGTCGCAGCGATCATGCCCGACGCCCCGGACGCCACCACCTTCTGGCAGAACCTCCGCGACGGCCGTTACTCGATCAGTGACGTGCCCGCCGACCGGTGGGACCCCGAGCTGTACTACGACCCCGACCCGGCCGCGCCGGACAAGACCTACAGTCGCATCGGGGGATGGGTCCGCGAGTACCCGTGGGAGCCCCTCACGTGGAGGCTGCCCGTCCCCCCGAAGGTCGCCGAACAGCTCGACATCGGCCAGCAGTGGGCGGTGTCGGGCGCACGCTCGGCCCTGCTAGACGCCGGATGGCCGGACTGGGGCGTCGACCCCGAGCGGGTCGCGGTGATCATCGGCAACGCGATCGGCGGCGACAAGCACTACCGGACATCGCTGCGCATCCAGTTCCCCGAGTTCCGTCGCGACCTGGAGCAGACGCACTCCTTCGCCGCGCTTCCGGCGGAGGTTCGCACCGAGATCCTCTCCCAGTGGCATGAGCACTTCCTCGCCCACGAGCGTGGCATCAACGAGGACACGATGCCCGGTGAGCTGTCCAACGTCCTCGCCGGCCGGGTCGCGAACCTCTTCGACTTCCGTGGGCCGAACTTCACCACGGACGCCGCCTGCGCCTCCGCTCTCGCCGCGGCCTCGGCCGCCTTCCACGGGCTCGCCAACCACGAGTACGACGCCGTGCTCACCGGCGGCATCGACCGCAACATGGGTGTCTACGGCTTCGTGAAGTTCTGCAAGATCGGGGCCCTCTCCGCCACCGGCACCAGGCCCTTCGACGCAGGCGCCGACGGGTTCGTGATGGGCGAGGGAGCCGCGCTGTTCGTGCTCAAGCGCCTCGAGGACGCCGAACGCGACGGCGACCGCGTCTACGCGGTTCTTCTCGGCCTCGGCGGCTCCAGCGACGGCAAGGGCAAGGGCATCACGGCGCCGAACCCGGTGGGACAACGGCTCGCCGTGGAGCGGGCGTGGGACAACGCCGCCCTGAAGCCGGCCTCGGCCTCCGCCGTCGAGGCGCACGGCACCTCGACCAGGGTCGGGGACGCCACCGAGCTCGCCAGCCTGGGAGAGGTCTTCGGTGCCTCCGGGGCGATGCCCGGCTCGATCGCCCTGGGCTCGGTGAAGTCCAACATCGGCCACCTCAAGGCCGCGGCCGGTGCGGCCGGGCTGTTCAAGATGGTGATGCAGCTGCACGAGAAGCAGCTCGCGCCCAGCCTGCACTTCAACGACCCCAACCCGAACGTCGACTGGGCCCACACACCGTTCCGGGTGAACACCGAGCTCACCGAGTGGCCCGCGGACCCGGAGGGTGCCCGCCGTGGCGGCGTGAGCGCGTTCGGCTTCGGCGGCACGAACTTCCACGCGGTGCTCGAGGAGCACGTGCCCGGCCGCTACCGTCCCCAGGACGCTCCGCGCTCGTTCGCGTCGGTCGACGTGCCGCGCGAGAGCGTGCAGGCGCCGGTGTCCGCGGTGGACCAGCCGACCGCTCCCAGGGCGCCACTGCGCGGCGCTCTGGTGCTCGGCGGCCGGGACGAGGCCGACCTGGTGACCCAGCTGGAGCGCGTCGCCACGGCGGCCGCCCAGGGCACGGCACCGGGCCCTGCGGCCCCCGAGCCGGCGCTGGCCGATGCCGCCGTCCGCGTCGCCATCGACTACGCCGACGCGCAGGATCTCGCGGCCAAGGCCGAGAAGGCGGTCAAGGCGTTCCGAGCCGGGGTCCCGGCGATGTGGACGATGCTGAAGGCCCAAGGCGTGTTCGTGGGACGAGGGCCGGCGCCCAAGGTGGCGCTGCTCTACACCGGCCAGGGCTCCCAGTACGTGAACATGCTGCAAGAGCTGCGGGACCGCGAGCCGGTGGTGGCCGAGACCTTCGCCGAGGCGGACCGGATCATGACCCCGTTGCTCGGGCGTCCGCTCTCGTCGTACATCTTCGTGGACGGGAACGACCCGGACGCGGTGCGCGAGCTGGAGCAGCAGCTGACGAGAACGGAGATCACCCAGCCCGCGATGCTCACCTGCGACCTCGCGCTGACCAGGTTGCTCGAGGCCTACGGCGTCCGTGCCGACATGGTGATGGGCCACAGCCTGGGGGAGTACGGCGCCCTCGTCGCCGCGGGTGCGATGAGCTTCGAGGCGGCGCTGGAGGCCGTGAGCGCACGTGGCCACGAGATGGCCTCCCTGTCCATGCGGGACAACGGCGCCATGGCGGCCGTCTTCGCTCCGCTCACCGAGATCGAGCGGGTCGTGGACTCCGTCGAGGGCAACGTCGTCATCGCCAACATCAACAGCAACAGCCAGGCGGTGATCGGCGGCGCCACCGACGCGGTCGAGCGAGCGGTCGCCGTGTTCCGGGCCGAAGGAGTCAACGCGTCTCGGATCCCGGTGAGCCACGCCTTCCACACGTCGATCGTCGGCCCGGCGAGGGATCCTCTGATCGGGGCCCTGCGACGTCTGGAGCTGCACGCGCCGGTGCTGCCGAT
>CAWEMA010000005.1:0-6263 GCA_963810035.1 uncultured Actinomycetota bacterium | reverse complement strand
TGGGGGAGGCGGTCTTCCCCGAGGCCGAGGTGACCCGGCACGTCAGGACCCGGCTCGCCGAGATCGAGCAGGAGCGGGCCATGGCGCCGCACCGCGCGGCCCGCGAGTTCATCGCCACGTTCTTCGACAGCGACGACCGCGCGTCGCGTCCGAGCGCCGGCACCACGCAGACCGTCTCGGCGATCACGCGCGAGGCCGTCGTCGACTTCCACCGCCGCTTCATCGGGCCGCAGGGGATGACCGTGGTGGTCGCCGGCGACCTGTCCGGTGTCGATGTGGCCGCGCTGGCCGGCGAGGTGCTGGGCCAGTGGCGCACCGAGGGGCAGGAGGTGGCGGAGCCGAGCACCGCGCCGCCGGCCCGCGCCGCCGACGCCACCCGCATCGTCCTCGTCGACCGTCCCGGCTCGGTGCAGAGCGAGCTGTCGGTGGGCTGCGCGGGACCGGACCGGCGCGTGGAGGGCGGCTGGGCGGCATACCCCGTCCTGGCCTTTGTCGTGGGCGGCTCGCCCAACGCCCGCGTCGACGCCGTCCTGCGCGAGGAGAAGGGCTACACCTACGGCATCCGCTCCGGGTTCCGACCGAGGCGGCGCGGCGGGCTGTTCCTCACCAACGGGTCGGTGCGCGCTGACTCGACCGTGGAGTCGGTGAAGCTGCTGCTCGGGATCCTCGACGGTGCGCGCGATGGGTTCAGCGACAACGAGGTCCGCTCCGGTGTCGACTTCATCAGCAAGACCGCGCCGGGTCGGTTCGCGACCGCCGACGCGGTGGCCGACGAGGCCGCGAGCCTGGCGCTCGAGGGGCTGACGACGCAGTTCACGACCGACAACCTGCTGGCGATGCAGTCGCTCGACAGCGACGCCCTGGTCGAGGCCTACCAGCGGTGGGTCGACGGGCAGTGGACGGTCGTCATCGTCGGCGACGCCAGCCTCTATGCCGACGAGCTCAAGACCCTCGGCCGGGGAGACGTGACCGTCGTCCCCAACTGACGCCCGGTCGAGGTAAAAACGCCGGGAAACACCGGCGTTTCCAAGTCGAACCAGCGGGTCCTTCGGAGCCCTGTGGACAGCGGCCCCGGCGCCGACGTGGACTCCGCGACCCTGCACAGGTGACGACGCGCCGTACTCCTCGAGCCGCCCTCAGGGCGGTTGCGCATGACGGCGTTCTCTCCCGCGCGGAACTGCGTCGCCACGGGTGGGACCGCGACGCGGTCGCCCGTCAGGTGGTTGCCGACCGGTGGAGCTGTCACGGGCACCAGACCGTCGCCCTGCACACCTCCCATCTGGGGGAGGAGGCCCGGCGGTGGCGAGCCGTCTGGGAGGTCGGTCCAGGGGTCGCCGCTCTCGACGGCGTGACCGCTCTCCAAGCCGCGGGCCTGGTGGGGTTCTCGGAGGACCGGGTCCACGTGTCGGTCAAGCACACCGCCACCGTGCAGGAAGTGTCCGGGGTTCGGGTGCACAAGGTCATTCGCCGGAGCGCGGGGGAGCTGGTGGAGGGCGGCATACCTCGAACCACGCCCGCGGTGGCAGCGGTCAGGGCCGCCCACTGGGCGGTCAGCGACCGGCAGGCCGCATTGCTGATGGTCATGCCGGTGCAGCAACGGATCATCACGGGGGACCAGCTCGTCGCCGCCACCCGGCGGGTGCGCGGGCGGACCCGGCGACGGTTCATCCGCCTCATCGCCCACGACATCGCCGACGGCGCGCAGTCGCTCGGTGAGCTGGACTTCGCGGCGCTCTGCCGCTCTCGAGGCCTGCCGGAGCCGAGCCGTCAGGTGGTCCAGCGGGGAAACCAGGGGCGGATCTACCTCGACGTGCGGTGGGACGACGCCGACCTCGTGGTCGAGATCGACGGTGCCCAACACGCCTGGGGGCTCGCCTCGATGGACGACCAGTTCCGGCAGAACGCGGTTGTCATCCGGGGAGACCGGGTGCTGCGCATGACCTTGCTCGGTCTGCGGCTGGCTCCCGAGGCGTTCATGGACCAGGTGTGCCAGGCGCACGCCCGCTTCCGCCGGTGACGCCGCGGGCGCCGCTGGTGCCGCTGGTGCCGCTGGTGCTGCTGTGGTTCGACGTGGAAACGCCGGGGATCACCGGCGTTTTTACCTCGAACCGGGGGTCAGGCGGGCGAGGACCTCGTCGTGCAGCAGGCCGTTGGTGGCGACGGCGTTGCCGCCCCACGGGCCGGGCTTGCCCGCCAGCGAGGTGAAGCGGCCTCCGGCCTCGGTCACGATCGGCACCAGCGCCGCCATGTCGTAGACCGCCAGCTCGGGCTCGGCCGCGATGTCGACGGCGCCCTCGGCGACGAGCATGTAGGACCAGAAGTCGCCGTAGGCCCGGGTGCGCCAGCAGTCGTCGGTCAGCGCGATGAACTCGTCGTAGCGGTCGACCCCGCGCCAGCCCTTCAGGCTGGAGTAGGACAGCGACGCGTCCTCGATGCGCGAGACCTTCGAGACGTGGATGCGCTTGGCGGCGGCGAGGCTGCGGCCCGACCAGGCGCCCGAGCCGTTGGCGGCCCACCAGCGCCGCCCGAGTGCTGGCGCCGCGACGAGCCCGAGCACCGGCATCTCGTTGTCCACCAACGAGATCAGCGTCCCCCAGGCGGGCACGCCCCGCACGAAGTTGTGCGTGCCGTCGATGGGGTCGATGACCCAGCGGCGCGGGCCGTGGCCGGTCGTCTCGAACTCCTCGCCCTCGACCGCGTCGCGGGGGCGGGTGCGCTTGAGCTGCATCCGGACCAGCTCCTCGGCGGCCTTGTCGGCGTCGCTCACGAGCGTGAGGTCCGGCTTCGACTCGACGGTGAGGTCCTCGGCGCGGAACCGGGACATGGTGATCCGCTCGACCGCGTCGGCCAGCACGTGCGCCAGGCGGAGGTCATCGTCATAGGTGGCCACCCGACCACGCTAGCCCGTCCGGGTGCCGGGGCGGCGCACGCGCCACGACACGCCTGTATGCCGGGTGGGCCCGGCGCGGGGGAGCGGCCGGCGCAGATTCACAGGTTTCCCGCATGGCCGCGGCACCGCCGGCGGGCTACGGTCACCTGACGCCCCCTCCTCACCACGCCCCCTCCTCACCACGCCCCCTCCTCACCACGCCCCCGAGCGCCACCACACTTCCCGAGAAAGGCGCGAGCCCGTGTTCGACACCGTCCTCGGTCTGCCCGTGCACGTCCTCGTCGTGCACGGCGTCGTCGTGCTGCTTCCCCTGGTGGCTGTGGTCACCGTGCTCTGGGCCTTCCGCGAGGACGCCCCGCGGCTCGTCGGCTGGGCCGTGATCGCCGCGAACCTCGTCGTGGCCGGGATGACGTTCGTGGCGAAGGAGAGCGGCGAGGCGCTCCAGGAGCGGCTGGGCGGCCAGATCGCCGACGAGCACGCCGAGATCGCCGATGTCCTGCCGTACTTCGCGCTGGCGCTGCTGTTTGCCTCCGTCATCATGCAGGCGCTTCGGTCCAGGAACATTCACGTGCCGCAGCGTCTGCCGGGTGTCCTCACCGCGGTCGTGGCGCTGGTCGCCGTCCTGTGGACGGTGCGGGCCGGGCATTCCGGCAGTGAGGCGGTCTGGGGAGAGGTAGTGCGGCAGTCCAGCCGCTAGCCCCTCCTTTTTGCGGAGGCGCGGACGGCGCTCCGGACGGTTGGCGGCGATTGGCCAACAACTCGGTCACGTTTCGATTTCGGCTTGCCCCGTGTTGTCGTATTTGCGATGCGGGTGGTCTTTCATGGGGTCCACACAACGACGCCTTGAGCGTTACAGGGCTGCGCTCCACCCGGTGCCAGTCCGGACCCACCCGTTCGACACGAACGGGCTGACCCAACGTAGGAGGACATCCATGCGAGGAACTGCTCGCACGGTGGCCGTGTTCGCTGGCATCTCTGCCACTGCGCTGCTTGCTGCAGCCTGTGGTGGCGGTAACGGCGGCGAAGCGGCCAACACCACCGCAGCTGGCAAGACCGGCGGCACCATCACGGTCCGGGGCTGCAACCCCGAGAACCCGCTGGTCCCCAGCAACACCACCGAGACCTGTGGTGGAAACGTCCTGGACGCATCGACGGCCAAGCTGGTGCACTACAACCCGGAGACGGCTGCTCCCGAGAACGACATCGCGGAGTCCATCACCACCGAGGACAACCAGAACTTCACCGTCAAGCTCGTCAAGGGCTACAAGTTCCACGACGGCACCGAGGTCAAGGCCAAGAACTTCGTGGACGCGTGGAACTACGCCTCCTACGGCCCCAACGCCCAGTCCTCCGGCTACTTCATGGAGCCCATCGAGGGCTTCGGCGACATGCAGTGCTCCGACGACGAGTGCAAGGCCAAGCCGAAGGCTGACAAGCTGACCGGTCTGAAGATCGTCGACGACCACACCTTCACCGTGAAGACCACCGAGAAGGTCTCGAACCTCCCGGTCCGCTTCGGCTACACCGCCTTCTCCCCGCTCCCGGACTCGTTCTTCGCGGACCCGAAGGCCTACGGCGAGAAGCCCGTCGGCGCCGGCCCCTACAAGGTCGACTCCTGGACCAAGAACACCGAGATCAAGCTCTCGAAGTTCGCCGACTACTCCGGCAAGTTCGCCGGCAAGGTCGACAACATCACCTTCAAGATCTACCAGGACGCTGACGCCGCCTACAACGACGTCATCGCCAACCAGCTGGACATCACCGACGAGGTCCCCTCCAGCGCGCAGATCGACGACAAGTACAAGACGGACCTGCCTGACCGCAACGCCCAGAAGGCCGTTGGCGTCATCCAGACCGTCACCTTCCCGCCGGTCAAGACCGACCCGAACTACGCGGACCCGAAGGTGCGTCAGGCGATCTCCATGGCGATCGACCGCGACACCATCATCAAGCAGATCTTCAACAACACCCGCAAGCCCGCCACCGGCTGGGTCTCCCCGGTCGTGGACGGCTACAAGGCCGACCAGTGTGGCGAGTACTGCAAGTTCGACCCGGCGAAGGCCAAGGCCAAGCTGGCCGAGGCCGGCGGCTTCAAGGGCGGCAAGATCACGCTGTCCTACAACGCTGACGCTTCCCACAAGGGTTGGACCGAGGCGACCTGTAACTCCATCAAGAGCGCCCTCGGTGTCGACTGTGTCGCCACCCCGGTCGTGGACTTCTCCACCTTCCGCACGCAGATCGGCGAGCGCAAGATGAAGGGCATGTTCCGCACCGGCTGGCAGATGGACTACCCGTCGATCGAGAACTTCCTGGCCCCGATCTTCAAGACCGGTGCCTCGAGCAACGACGGTGACTACAGCAACCCGGCCTTCGACAAGCTGCTTGTCGAGGCTGCTGCCTCCACCGACCCGGCTGCGGCCAACAAGAAGTACCAGGAGGCCGAGGCTCTCCTCGCCGACAACATGCCGGCCATCCCCATGTGGTACTCCACCGCCACCATGGGCTGGTCCGACAAGGTCACCGGCGTGAAGATCACCGCCTTCGGCACGATCGACTTCTCGTCGGTCGCGGTCAAGTAAGGCCCACCTGGTCACCAGGTGACACGCAGTAACGTCATCGGCCTGCCAGCCTCACCGCTGGCAGGCCGATGGCCTGCTCGGAAGAGGGCTTATCCTGTCCTACGCTGAGCGCCGCCTGACCGACTATGTTGTCTGTCGACACCATGGCCCGGGACCCTGATGGGCGCCCGAAGACGAAGGCGGATGGTTCCCACGACCACGCACCCGGTCCCTACCCCTGCGCCGGTGCGTCAGATCTTTAGGAGGTGACGTGGGCAAGTACATCGTGCGGCGATTGCTCCAGATGATCCCGGTGATTCTTGGCGCTACGTTCCTGATTTTCGCCATGGTGTTCGCCCTTCCCGGCGACCCCACGGCAGGCAAGTGTGGCGAGCGGCCGTGCCCCCCGGCATACGTCGCGAAGTTCAAGGAGGAGCACAACCTCAACGACCCGCTGCTCGTCCAGTACGGCAAGTACGTGGGCAAGCTCGTCCAGGGTGACCTCGGAACGAACTTCTACGGCATCCCCGTCAGGGAGGAGCTGCAGAAGCGCTACATGATCACCGGCAAGCTCGCCCTCATGGCGGTCCTGTGGGAGACCGTGATCGGCATCCTGGCCGGCGTGCTCGCAGGTATCCGCAAGGGCAAGTTCATGGACAACCTCGTCCTGGTGAGCACCCTCTTCGTCATCTCCGTCCCGGTCTTCGTCATCGGCGCCACGCTCCAGATGTTCCTCGGCGTGCGCCTGGGCCTGTTCCCCGTGACGGTGTCGCCGCAGGCGACGTTCTACGAGCTGCTGCTCCCGTCGTTCGTGC
>CAWEMA010000004.1:0-8101 GCA_963810035.1 uncultured Actinomycetota bacterium | reverse complement strand
GTCCGGGTCGCGTCCAAGGCGGCGTTCAGGCTGATCACGGTGTCACTCACAGAAGGGCTCCTGCTCTCGATGAAGAACATCTGGAAGGTTCTGGGCCTGGCGGGTCTCGCCGGGGTCACTGCCACGGGCGTCATCATCGCCCGGGACGAGCGGCGCCGGGCGCAGGTCACGCCGGACGAGGTCCGGGCGCGCCTGCTTCGGCGGCTCGAGGACGCCGAGCGCGGTGTCCCGGCGGGCGACGAGTCCGCTGGTCCACCGGGCGTTCACCTGCAACAGCCATGATCCGCCCATGAGCCACGACCCGCGTCGCCGGCGACCATGACGTTGCTGCGCAGCCAACGCGCGCCGGCGCCACGCACCCTGGTCGAGGTTCTCCGGGAGACGATCGACCTTCATCCTGACGCCCCGGCGGTCGACAACGGCGCCGACGTCCTGACCTACCGTGAGTTCGGCGACGCGGCCGAGGAAGTGGCAGCGGCGCTCGATGCGCTGGGCGTCGGCCGTGGCGACCGCGTCGGCGTGCGGATCAGCTCGGGATCCGTGGAGCTGTACGTCGCCATCATGGGCATCCTGCTGGCCGGGGCCGCCTATGTCCCCGCGGACGCCGACGACCCCGACGAGCGGGCCCGCGTGGTGTTCGACGAGGCGGACGTCGCGGCGGTCATCGGCGAGGCGATGACGATCACCACCCGCGGCGGCCGGGCAGGCCGCCTCGCCGAGGCGGAGCTGCCCTCCGCGGCGGACGACGCGTGGGTCATCTTCACCTCCGGATCGACCGGCACACCGAAGGGCGTCGCCGTCTCACACCGCTCCGCCGCGGCGTTCGTCGACGCGGAGGCCGCGCTGTTCCTGCAGGAGCGTCCACTCGGTCCGGGCGACCGGGTGATGGCCGGGCTCTCGGTCGCGTTCGACGCCTCGTGCGAAGAGATGTGGTTGGCCTGGCGGTATGGCGCGTGCCTCGTGCCCGCCCCGCGGTCGCTGGTGCGCAGCGGGATGGATCTCGGGCCCTGGCTGATCGCCAACGACATCACCGCCGTGTCCACCGTGCCGACGCTGGTGATGCTGTGGCCGGTGGAGGCGCTGCGTGACGTGCGTCTGCTCATCCTCGGGGGAGAGGCGTGTCCGCCGGACCTCGGCGCCCGGCTCGCCACCCCGTCACGCGAGGTCTGGAACACCTACGGGCCGACCGAGGCCACCGTGGTGTCCTGTGGAGCGCGTCTCACGGGCGACCAGCCGGTCCGGATCGGTCTCCCGCTGGACGGGTGGGACCTCGCCGTGGTCGACGCCGACGGTGCCCCCGTCGGGCTGGGTGGGACCGGCGAGCTGATCATCGGCGGAGTCGGCCTGGCCCGCTACCTCGATCCGGAGCAGGACGCGCTGAAGTACGCGCCCATGCCGTCGCTCGGCTGGGCTCGGGCCTATCGCAGCGGTGACCTGGTCCGGCACGAGGAGGAGGGCCTCGTGTTCGTCGGCCGGGCCGACGACCAGGTCAAGATCGGGGGGCGGCGTATCGAGCTCGGTGAGATCGACAACCGGATGCTCGACCTGCCCGGAGTGCGGGGCGCGGCCGCCGCGGTGCGGACCACCGCCTCCGGCAACCATCTGCTCGTGGGCTACGTGGCCGTGGACGACGGGTTCGACGCGACCGCAGCCGTCGAGCTCCTGCGCCGGGAGCTGCCGGCCGCCATGGTGCCCCGGCTGGCCCGGGTCGACGAGCTCCCGACCAAGACGTCCGGGAAGGTCGACCGGGACGCGCTGCCGTGGCCGCTGCCGGGCGTCGCGGCGGGCACGGCCGGCGCCGTGCTCGGCGGGACCGCCGGGTGGCTCCAGGAGCTGTGGGGCGAGATCCTCGGTGCGACCGCCGGCAGCGGCTCCGACGACTTCTTCGATCTCGGCGGCGGCAGCCTGACCGCCGCGCAACTGGTCGGCCGGCTGCGGACCCGGTTCCCCGAGACCACGGTGGCGGACGTCTACGAGCACCCGACGATCGACGGACTGGCAGCAGCACTCGACGACATGGCCGTCCCGTCGTCGCGGACGAACCGGCGCGTGCACCCGGTCCCGCTGAAGACCCAGGTCGGACAGGTGGCCTCCACGCTGCCGCTGCGCACGCTCACCGGGCTGCGTTGGCTCACCTGGACCGCGGCGGCGAACAACGTCGCCGCGGCCGTCCTCGGCGTCGACTGGCTGCCGGTGGTGGCGTGGGGCTGGGTGGTGCTGGGCTGGTTCCTCCTGGTCTCGCCCGTCGGCCGGATGGTCATGGCCGCGGCAGGCGCCCGGCTCCTTCTCCGGGGAGTCCGCCCGGGGGACTATCCCCGGGGCGGAAAGGTGCACCTGCGGCTGTGGCTCGCCGAGCGGCTCGCCGACGAGATGGGAGCCGACCACCTCGCCGCGGCGGCCTGGGTGCGTCACTACGCGCGCGCCCTCGGTGCCACCGTGGGGCGCCACGTGGACCTGCACTCGATCCCCCCGGTCACCGGCCTGATGACGCTGGGGGACCGGTGCTCGGTCGAGCCCGAGGTCGACCTGCGGGGGCACTGGCTGGATGGCGACGTGCTGCACATCGGCCGCGTCGACATCGGCGCCGACGCGCGCATCGGTGCCCGCAGCATGCTGTCGCCCGGGGCCCGGGTCGGCACGGGCGCGGAGATCGCGCCGGGGGCGGCGGTCTTCGGAACAGTGCCTGCGGGGGAGGCCTGGGCGGGGGCGCCGGCCACACGCGCGGGGGATGCCCGCGGGCCGTGGGAGGAGCGGCCACGGAACCGCCCCGCGTGGATCGTGGCGTACGCCGCCGTCGCCGGCGCCGTGGCCACCCTGCCGATCATCGCGGTGCTGGCGGGACTGCTGGTGGTGGCCCGGGCGGTGCGGGACGACAGCTCCCTCGGCGACGGGGCGATGTCTGCCCTCGTCGTCCTCGCTCCGGCGGTCCTGGTCGCCGCCCTGGTCCTGGTTCTGCTGGTCTGGCTGACCGTGCGACTGCTCTCGATCGGCCTCGAGGCCGGGCATCACCCGGTGCACGGGCCACGCGCCTGGCAGGCCTGGTCGATCCTGCGCACGCTCGACGAGGCCCGCACCTGGCTCTTCCCGCTCTACTCGAGCTGGCTCACGCCCACCTGGCTGCGCGTCCTCGGGGCGCAGATCGGGAAGGACGTCGAGGCATCGACCGTGCTGATGGTCCCCGGCCTCACCACGGTCGGCGACGGGGCGTTCCTGGCCGACGACACCCTGCTGGGCGGCTACGAGCTCGGCGGCGGCTGGCTGCGGGTGGGGCGTGTCAAGGTCGGCAAGCACGCCTTCGTCGGCAACTCGGGCATGACCGCGCCCGGGCGCAAGGTCCCGAAACAGGGGCTGGTGGCGGTGCTCTCCGCGGCACCGCGCCGGACCAAGGCCAAGGCGGGCACCTCCTGGCTGGGCAGCCCGCCGACCAAGCTGCGCCGGGTGGCCAACGCCGGGGACGACAGCCGCACGTACCGTCCGCCCACCCGGCTGCGGGTCGGCCGGGCGGCGGTCGAGACGCTGCGGCTGGTCCCGGTGGTCATCTTCTTCGGGATCGGGCTCGGGGTGGTCGTCGTGCTCGAGCAGCTGGCCGACCGAGCCGGGTGGCCGCTCGCGGCGCTGCTCTCCGGCGCCGTGCTGATGGTCGCCGGTGCTGTCGCCGCCGGAGTCACGAGCGCGGCGAAGTGGCTGCTCGTGGGCCGGCTCCGGAGCGGGGACCACCCGCTGTGGAGCTCCTTCGTCTGGCGCAACGAGCTCGCGGACACCTTCGTGGAGTACGTCGCGGCGCCCTGGTTCGCCCGCGCCGCCACGGGGACACCGGTGCTGAACCTCTGGCTGCGCTCGCTGGGCGCAAAGGTCGGGAAGGGGGTGTGGTGCGAGACCTACTGGCTGCCCGAGGCCGACCTGGTGGACCTGCGAAACGGTGCGACGGTCAACGCGGGCTGCGTGGTGCAGACCCATCTGTTCCACGACCGGATGCTGAGCATGGACGCCGTGACGCTGCGCGAGGGCTCGACGCTCGGGCCGCACAGCGTGATCCTGCCCGCGGCCGTTCTCGGCAGGCACGCTACGGTCGGTCCGGTGTCGTTGGTGATGAGAGGCGAGTCCGTGCCGGACAAGACCCGGTGGATCGGGAACCCGATCGGCCCCTGGGTCGACGAGGAGACCGCGCCGGGGACCGCCGGATGAGCAGCCCTCCGGTCCCGGAGGACCCGTACTTCCCGGAGTACGGCGACCTCTCCTACGACGTCCTGCACTACGACCTGCGGCTGGAGTACCGCGTCGACGGGAACCACCTCGAGGGGACGGCCGAGCTGCGCGCGGTCGCCCGCACGGATGTCGACGAGCTCCACCTCGACCTGCACGGCCTCCAGGTCTCCAAGGTCCGTGTCGACGTCGCGCCGGTGGCCAAGTTCTCGGTGCGGAGCGGCAAGCTGGTCGTTCGCACCAAGACCGCCATCGAGGCGGGGCAGGAGTTCAGGATCACGGTGCGGTACGGCGGCCGGCCCCGGGCGATCCCCGACGGGGACGGGGACATGGGCTGGGAGGAGCTGACGGACGGTGTGCTCGTCGCCGGCCAGACGAACGGCGCCCCCTCCTGGTTCCCGTGCAACGACCGCCCCTCCAACAAGGCGGCCTACCGCATCGAGGTCAGCGCACCGTCCCCCTACTACGTCGTCGCCAACGGCGAGCTCAGGGTTCGCCGTCAGGGAGCCGGCCGGACGACCTGGGTCTACGAGCAGGTCGAGCCGATGGCGACGTACCTCGCGACCGTGCAGATCGGTCGGTACGTCGCCCGCGAGGTGCCCGGGTCACCGGTCCCGATGACGGCCGTGCTGCCGGAGGGACGGGTCGAGCAGTTCGACGCAGGCTTCGGCCGTCAGGCCGAGATGATGTCCTACTTCACCCGCACGTTCGGGGACTACCCGTTCGGTTCCTACAGCGTGGTGATCACCGATGACCCGCTCGAGATTCCCCTCGAGGCTCAGGGACTCTCGATCTTCGGCTCGAACTTCCTCACCGACGACTGGGACTCGGTGCGGCTGGTGGCGCACGAGCTGTCCCACCAGTGGTTCGGAAACAGCCTGACCATCTCGTCGTGGAGCGACATCTGGCTGCACGAGGGCTTCGCCTGCTACGCCGAGTGGCTGTGGTCGGAGGAGTCAGGCGGACCGTCCGCCCACGAGCGTGCGGTCGCGCACTGGGAGAAGGTCGACGCAGCGAAGCAGGACCTCCTGCTCGGTGACCCCGGTGCTGAGGACATGTTCGACGACCGGGTCTACAAGCGGGGCGCCCTGCTGCTGCACGCCCTGCGCACCACGGTGGGCGACCCGACCTTCTTCGGGTTGCTGCGCGAGTGGGTGGCGACCCACGCGCACGGGTCGGTGACGACCGAGATGTTCGTCGAGCTCGCCGAGCGGATCGCCGGGCAGCCGCTCACCGAGCTGTTCGACCGGTGGCTGTTCCGGACGGATCTGCCGGAGCTGCCGGAGGCTCCTGCCTGACCTCCAGCGCGGGCGCGGCTGCCGCCAGGACGCTGACCGCGGCCACGTGCCCGGCAACGGTGTCCAGGTCATGCATCCACACGGGTTGCCGCGGGGGGTCCGGGCCCGCCCACGACACCAGCGCCGGGGGCTCCGACGGCGCCGTGAGACGGACCCACGCCGGGTCCACGTCGAGCCCCTGTCCGGTGGCCTTGAGCAGTGACTCCTTCCGCACCCAGGTCAGCGTCCGATCGTGCGGACCTGGCGCAGTCTCCCGAGGATGCAGCGCGACGGCGTCGAACCCGGGAAAGCCGGCTGCCGCGGCAGGCTCGACGTCCACCCCGACCGCTCCGGCGTCACAGAGTGCGACGACGGTCACCGGACCGGCGCGGCTGATGCTCACGAAGGGAAGCGTTCGACCGCGGACCGGTGCCAGCAGTGGCCGTCCGTGCCGGTCGCTCCCGCACGCGGGGCAGAGCCGGAGCAGCCGTACATCGGCCTCCGGCACGTCCGACCAGCCCGCGGCGCCCGTCCTCAGCAACCGCTCCGCGGTGTGCCGGCCGGCGCGGTCGCTCCACAGCACCAGGACCCGGGCTGCCGGCACGCTGTCGCTCACCCCTTCAGCCACCGGCGCACGTCTCCGGACGGCAGCCCGGTCAGGACCGGGCGGTAGCCCTGCTCCAGCTCCAGAGCCCGGGACTCCTCGAGGGCATGCAGCCGACCGAACGTGAACGCGTTCTCGCCATCCACGTGCGCGCGCAGGGCGATCTCACGCAGCACGCGCCGCGCCACGACGGTGTCCTGGTGCTCGCCGAGCAGCTCCTGGACGGCCTCGGCGCGGGCCGCCAGCCGCTTCGCGCGTTTCCCGAAGACCGGGCGGGTGCTCTCGGCGGCGTAACGCAACCGCTTGGCGGCCTTGCGGACCTCGTGCAAGGCGAGGTCGCGCTCTCCCTGGTCGCGCGCCCGGCGGACCGAGCGGTGCCGCTTGCGGACGCGCTGGAGGTCGACGCCGACCAGCTCGGGCACCTTGCGTCGTGCGGGGCCCTCCGCACCGTCGATGACCGGCACGTCGCCGACGAACTCCTCCAGCCGGTCGACGAGCCGGAAGTAGCGCGCGCTCCCCAGCGCGTCGTCCGCGTCCGCGCGCCCTGTCCTGAACTTCGCCCGGAGGTCGGCGTCGATGCGCGCCGCCACCGGCCCGATCACCAGCTCCTCAGGCTGGTCCCGGACGAGGCTGTCGAGCCGCTGTCGGAGCACCTGGGCGTCCCGGGCCTCGGAGAGGACGCCGCCGAGCCACTTCAGCTCATCGCGCAGCCACCTGGTGGGGTCAGGCTCGAGGACCGGGGCGTAGGTGGCCAGCGCGGACCGGATCCTGCGCGCCGCGACGCGCAGCTGGTGGACGCCCTCCTGGTCACCGCGACGCAGCTGCTGGTCCTGCTCCTCCAGGCGGGAGAGGTGCTCGGCGAGGTAGGTCGAGAGGACGTCGGCGGTCGACGGCTTCTTCCCGAGAGGCCCGCGGTCGCGCCAGGCCGGTCTCGGCGGGAGGCTCTCCGCCAGCACGTGCGCGAGCTTGGACGCTGCGGCCGCGGGCCGCGCACCCGCCGCGCGGAGCAGCGGGTCGGCGGCGTCGAGGAGGCCGGCGGGACCGTCGACGAGCTCCAGCTCCCACTCGCGCCACTCCTCCAGGGTCGGGGCGTCCGAGGAGGTCCGGGCCAGCACGTGGTCGTCACACAGCTCGGCCAGGACGTCGCCGTCGTCGCCGAGCAGGCGGTGGACCAGGCGACGTGTGCTCAGCACCGCCGTGGGTCCGACCGGCGCGTCCCGGACGTGGATGCGCACCAGGTCGAGCAGGTCCCCCGGCACAGCGGCCTCGTCGTCGAGAGGGCGACGTACCTCCTCCCGCTGCTCGCCGGGAAGGGGCAGCTTCAGGTGCCACCCGTCGTCCACGCCTCCGGTCCGGCGGCGCAGGGTCACCCCGGCGGACAGCAGGCGGAGGTCGGGGGTGTCGTAGTACGTCGCGACCTGGGTCAGCTCGAGGGGCGCGGCGACGTCGTGGACACCCGGAAGGCTCGTCAGCTCCGGGGCAGCACAGTCCGCCGAGACGTCGTACTTGCGCTCGGTCTCGATGTGCCGCTCAGTTCCCATGGATGCCTCGCTGTCCGTCGTGCTAGGTCACTGTGACAGCAAGGCCGGCTGCGGTGAAGGATGGGAGGCGGCGGGCCGGATGGTGCGCTCACGCCACGTGCGAGCTGTGGTCCCCTCGCAGCGTGGCCATCGCCTCGCGTTCCACCAGGATCGAGACGAACGAACGGACCCGGCTGTTCTGGTACTCCTGGAACAGCCTGTGCACCTCGACACGCACCGTTTCGCCCGGGACGTCGGGGAACTTGGCCGACAACCGGGCGACGATCTCTGCGACGATGATCGGCTCTTCAGTCTCGTCCATGCTTCATGGAAAGGCACTGCCGGGCAGCCTGGCAATGGGTCGGATGGCCTAGGACGAAGGGACGAAGGGCGAGGGCAGGGGGGCGGCGGTCAGGCGGGCCGCTCGCGCGCGCTGACCAACCCGGTCTCGTAGGCGATCACGACGAGCTGCGCGCGGTCACGCGCGGCCAGCTTCT
>CAWEMA010000003.1:0-100903 GCA_963810035.1 uncultured Actinomycetota bacterium | reverse complement strand
CGCCTTGTTGCCCAGCAGCGCGACGCGCACCTCGAGCTCCGGGCGGTAGTGCCGGCCGGTGAGGTTGGCCTTGAAGTGGTCGCGGACCGGCTCGAGCAGCAGGTCGCCCGCCTCGGACACTCCCCCGCCGATCACGACCACGGCCGGGTCGAGCACCGCGGTGAGGCTGGCGATGCCCTCGCCCAGCCACTTGCCGAGCGAGGCCAGCTGCTCGCGGGCGAAGGAGTCGCCGGCCTGGGCGGCCTCGGTGATCAGCGGCCCGTCGATGTCCTCGACGTTGCCGCCGGCCCGGTCCAGGAGCGAGCGGGCGATCAGCGACCCCTGCCGGGCCTGCTCCTTGGTGTCCCGCACCAGCGCCGTGCCGCTGGCGTACTGCTCCCAGCAGCCGCGGTTGCCGCAGCCGCAGATCCGGCCGTCGGGGACGACCCGCATGTGGCCGATCTCCGCGGCCACCCCGAACGCGCCGCGGTGCAGCTGGCCGTTGAGGACGATGCCACCGCCGACCCCGGTGCCCACGGTGACCAGCAGGGTGTCCTGCACGTCCTCCCCCGCACCGAAGCGTGAACTCGCCCCACGCCGCGGCGTTGGCGTCGTTCTCGATGATCACGGGCAGGTCGATGCGCTTCTCGAGGTCGTGGCGCAGCGGCTCGTCACGCCAGGCGAGGTTGGGCGCGAACATCACCGTCGACCGGCGCGAGTCGACGAAGCCCGCCGCCCCGACGCCGACCGCCTCGATGTCGTGGTCGGCGCGCAGCTCCGCGACCAGGTCCTGGATGTTCTGCTCGATGGCGTCCGTGTCGGTCGCCGGGGACTCGCGACGGGCGGTGGCGAGGATCTTGCCCCGCTCGTCGACGACTCCACCCGCGATCTTGGTGCCGCCTACGTCGATGCCGACGGTCAGGCCCATCAGTCGTCCTCCCACTCGTCGTCGTCGTTGAGGTCGATCTTCTCCACCGAGGTGTCCTCGCGCCGGGACGACGGGTCGGGCACCTGGGTGGCGAGCAGGCCGGCGGCCGCGTGCATCAGCGAGGTCGCGGCGCTGGAGAGGTGGTGCTTCACCTCGGGGCTGGTGTCCCGGACCGCCGAGATGACCCGGCAGATCGGGCAGTAGGTGCACTCGCTGCCGCCGGTGGCGATGTGCTCGTTGAGCCGGTGCGCCGCCGCGCGGCTCCCTCGGCGGCGGCGGCCGTGGCGCCGGCGTACTCCGTGCCGCTCTCCTTCGCCCAGTCCTGCAGGGCGTGGAGCAGCTTGGCGGCCTCCTCGGAGACGCTGCCGACGTCCTCCCCGTCCTTGCCCTCCCGGCCGGTCACGAGGATGCCTCGGTCGCCGGCCGGAAGCGGACGCGCAGGGCGCCGTCCTCCATGCGGGCGCCCGCGATGGAGTGCCGGCTCAGCGCTGCCGGCAGCGCGATCAGTCGGCGGTAGGAACCCACGGTCACCACGAGCTCGTCTCCATGTCGTGCCAGGTCGATGTCGGACTTGGCCACAAACGGTAGTGCGATCCGCAACGTGGCTCCCGCCCGGGTTCGGGTGATGGTCATCGGGCTCTCCGCCGTCGTCGGCGCGAGCGGGTCGTCGCCGGCGTACGCCGCGTCCGCGAACGCGACCAGCGCGTCGACGCCCACCGGCTCGGCGGCTTGGTACGACGAGCGCCAGATCGGCAGGCCGGTGAACGACTGCTCGACCTCGGCCAGCACCGCGCCCTGGGCCGACGCCCACGTCCGGCGCCACTCGTCGGCGCCCTCGGTCGGGAAGACCCGGTTGGCGACCACTCCGTCGACACGGTAGCCGAACAGCGACAACGTGGTCAGCGACCGGCGTGCCTCGGCGACCACGACCGTCTCGGGGGTGAGCACCAGCCGGACGCTCGCGTCCTCGCCGGTCAGGATGCCGTGCACCTCCTCCAGGTCGCGGTGCAGCCGCTCCACCGCGTCGAACACGGTGTCGTGGGGCATCGGCACCCCGGCCGCGCGCGCGAGCACCGGGCGCAGCGCCTTGACGATCCGGCGCTCGGTAGGAAAGACCCGGTCCATGTACCAGCCGAGCGCCTCCGGGAGGGCCAGCAGGCGCAGCGTCTCGGCGGTGGGCGCGCAGTCGACGACCACCACGTCCCACTCCCCCGAGAGCACCTGGGCGCGCAGCTCGAGCAGGGCGAGGACCTCCTCGGCCCCCGGGATCACGGTCAGCTCCTCGGCCGTGATCGGGTCCACGCCGGCGGCGTCCAGGACGGAGAGGAGGTACCCCTGGATATCTGTCCAGGACGCCTCGAAGCGCTGTTGGGCGTCGACCTGCTGCACGAACAGCCCCTCGGCGACCGGCGTGGGCTCGGCCCCGATCGGCACCCCGAACGCGTCGGCCAGCGAGTGGGCGGCGTCGGTGGAGAGGACCAGTGTCCGGCGCCCCGCACGAGCGGAGGCGGCTGCGGTGCCGGCCGCGGCCGTGGTCTTGCCGACCCCGCCCTTGCCGGTGAAGAGGATGACGCGCACGAGACGGGGCGCGTCAGTCGAGCGACTCGACGCGCTTCTTGAGCCCCTTCAGCGCGGTGTCGATGATGACCTTCTCGGCCTTGCGCTTGAGCATCCCGATCATCGGGATCGAGATGTCGACGGCGAGCCGGTAGGTGACCTCGGTGGTGCCGTCCCCGCGCTCGTCGAGCTCGTAGGCACCGTCCATGCCCTTGAGCATCCTGCCCTCGACCAGGCTCCAGGAGACCATGGCGTCGCCGTGCCAGTCGTAGCCGAGCGTGTAGGTGTCCTTGATCGGGCTGGCGTCGAGCTCGAAGTACACCTGCTCGGCCCGGCCGGCAGTGCCTTCCTTGACCGGATCGGCCTTCTTCACGCCCTGGGCCCAGACCGGGTAGGACTCGAAGTCTGCGATCACCGCCATGATCGACGGAGCGTCCGCGGAGATCACGATGCTCGAAGTGGTCTGCTCAGCCATGATGACGGTCTCCTAGAGATCAGCGGACGCTTTGGAGAGTAGCGGAGACACGCTGCACGCCGGCGACCTAGGTCAGTCGGCCAACTTGACCACTCGGGACCCGAAGTCACAGAGCGTGTCGTCGAGCGTGCAGCTCTCGTCGAGGTCCCCGATCGCGATCGTGCCGACGTACCGGAGCTGGATGTAGCTGGTGTTGCCGCCCCCGTTGCCGCCCCCGTTGCCGCCCCCGTTGCCGCCCCCGTTCCCGTTCCCGTTAGCGGTCGGCGACGGCGTGGCGGTCCCCGAGGGGGTGGGCGTCACCGTCGTGCAGTTGTTGCCCCCGTTGTTGCAGGACACCGAAGCCGTGGGTGTCGGAGTCAGAACGCGTTGACACCGCCGCCGTCATGGCGCCGCAGCCCGGGTTCACGTTGCCACTCAGCCGCATCGGGCCTTGCTGTTCCCTCCGAACTCGTAGGCACACACCTGGACCAACATGAGCCGACGACGTGGTAGGCCGAGTTGGCACCGTTCCCGGAAAACGAGTCGTAGACCGGCAGCGGGATGTCGACTTCCGCGAGGATGACGGACATCTCGGTCTGCGCAGCCTGCCGCCGAAGCCTCGGTCTTGGACAGTCGACGTGCTGGGGTTCGTCCACCTCGTCGGCGTAGCCGTACTTGATCCAGCTGGCGATGTCGGCGTTGCCGCCACCCTGGTTGTTGTCGAGCTGTACGAACCCCCAGTTGCCGGGGCCGAGTCCACACCCGGTCGGAGAGCCGCTGCCCTGGCTGTCGAACACCAGCGTCTTCGCCTGGGTCGGGTGTCCCTGCAGCCACTCCGCGTCGGTCTTGCACACGGAGAAGGGACGCAGCCCCTGGGGCGTTCCAGGCGCGACGACTGCCTTCGCAGACTCGGCGATGTCGAGTCCGTGCACCCCGAAGATTCCCCCGAGGAAGGACGGTGAGGTCTGCTGGGCAGTGCTGGAGATGTACAGCCGGCCGTCCAGGCACTCGGCGCCGAAACCGGTGTGACCGGCGGCCAGGTCAGCGCCGTCAGCAGGCGCATTGGCCTTGAAGGACGTCTCCGCGGTCGCTCGTGCGGCCAGCGCCTGTGCGGCCAGGGCGTGCAGTCACCGTCTGCCGCCCCGATTTGCTTGCCTACCGCGAGCACGGCGGCGTCCACGCCGTTCTGCAGAGTCCGCTTGTTGGCGTATGCCGCGCCGAAGTCGGTGACGAACGCCAGGGCGCCGACGAGCACGACCGCCATGATGGCCACGAGCAGCGCCGTGATGCCCTGCTCGCGCCTGCGACGGGACCTCAGCTGTACTCGCACCGGTACACCCCTGTGCTGGTCAGAGCGATGGGCTTGGACATCACCAGGGGGATCTCGATGCGGCCGGTGAAGTCCGCCTTGACGCTCAGGTCGTCGGTGTCCGTCAGCTCCTTCGCACGGCGGAGTGGTCGCGGACCCGCTGACGGTCGAACCGTTGGCCGAGCACACGGTCGTCGTCCCCCGCTTCACGGTCACCTTGACCTGGGACGGGACCATCCCGACCGTCCTGGCGTTGGCTCGGGTCTTGGTGATGACGTCGTTGCACGTCCTCGGAGTCCCGGCGGCCGCGACGTACAGGCCGACCGAGCCGTACCGTGCGCCGTCCCGAACCGCGCTGGACAGCGTCTGCTTCTGGGTGAACCCGACACCGAAGGCCAGGATCCCGAACAGCAGCGGGATGAGCACAAGCGTTGACACGAGTGCGAACTCGACGGCCGCAGAACCGCGCTCGTCAGGTGCGGGCATGGCGACCTGACGCGGCCCCGTGCCCCTGGTGCTCGACATGTGGCTACTCCTTCGTGGTGACGCTGCACATCGTGCCCGGTCGATGAGTGGGTTGAGAACTATTCACCCCAAATACGGTCCGCAAGGGTCACGGATCTCGGCCGTTCGGTCAGGTGGCCTGCCGTGGCCAGTCGCCCCGCCGATAGGGTTCGGGCGGACAGGCTGGGCACGTCGATGACCGGAGATGGATGTATGCGGGAGTACTCCACCCCCTTGACCGCGGACCTCCCGTCCACCGGGTCACTCACCGACGACGTGGTGACCAACGGCGTCGACCATCCCGACGAGAACGTCTTGTCCCTCCGCGAGGGAGACGGCTGGCGCGACGTCACCGCACGGGAGTTCCTCGAGCAGGTGCGCGCCGTGGCCAAGGGCCTGATGGCCTCCGGCGTCGAGGCCGGGGACCGAGTCGCACTGCTGTCCCGCACCCGCTACGAGTGGACCCTGCTGGACTATGCGATCTGGTACGCCGGCGCGGTCACCGTGCCCGTCTACGAGACCTCCTCGACCGAGCAGATCGCCTGGCTGCTGACCGACTCGGGGACCCAGGTCGCGGTGGTCGAGACGGCCACCCACGTCTCCCGGGTCCGTGAGGCCGCAAGCGAGCAGCTGCGGGGTCTGTGGTCGTTCGACGACGGCGCCGTGGAGGCGCTGATCGCCGCGGGAGCCTCGGTCGGCGACGACGACCTCGAGGATCGCCGGGCGGCGGTGACGCCGGCCTCCCTGGCCACGATCATCTACACCTCCGGCACCACGGACCGCCCCAAGGGCTGCATGCTCACGCACGGGAACTTCATGCACGAGATCGGCGCCGCCGTCGCGGAGCTCGACGAGCTCTTCGCCGGGGACGACGCCTCCACGCTGCTGTTCCTCCCCCTCGCCCACGTGTTCGCGCGGGTGATCCAGGTCGGCGCGGTGAGGACCCGGGTGCGGCTCGGCTTCTCCCCCGACATCAGGAACCTCACCTCCGACCTCGAGTCGTTCCGTCCGACGTTCCTGCTCGCCGTACCCCGGGTCTTCGAGAAGCTCTTCAACTCCGCCAGCCAGAAGGCCGCCGCGGACGGCCGGGGCAGGATCTTCGACCGCGCCGCGGACACGGCCATCGCGTACAGCCGCGCCCTCGACGGCCGCGGTCCCGGGCGGCTGCTGCGCGCTCGTCACGCGCTCTTCGACCGGCTGGTCTACGGCAAGCTGCGGTCGGTCCTCGGCGGTCGGTGCGCCTACGCCGTGTCCGGTGGCGCCCCGCTCGGTGAGCGGCTCGGCCACTTCTACCGCGGCATCGGCGTCACCGTGCTGGAGGGCTACGGGCTCACCGAGACCACGGCCGCGATCACCGTCAACACCCCCGAGGCCGTGAAGATCGGCACCGTCGGGCGTCCCCTCGGCGGTACGGCGGTCCGGGTCGCCGAGGACGGCGAGCTGCAGGTCAAGGGCGGCCCGGTGCTGGCCGGCTACTGGCACAACCCGGAGGCGTCCGAGGAGGCGGTGGACGCCGACGGGTGGCTGAGGACCGGTGACCTCGGCGAGATCGACGACGAGGGGTTCGTGCGGGTCACGGGTCGCAAGAAGGAGATTCTGGTGACGGCCGGCGGCAAGAACGTCGCTCCGTCCGGTCTCGAGGACCAGATCCGGGCCCATCCCCTGGTCAGCCAGTGCCTGGTGGTCGGGGACGGCCAGCCGTTCATCGCGGCCCTGGTCACGATCGACCCCGACGCGTTCGGACCGTGGGCCGAGTCGCACGGGAAGTCCAGGGAGTTGACGGCACTGGTCGACGATGACGACCTGCGCGCCGAGATCCAGACCGCGGTCGACGAGGCCAACCGCACGGTCTCCCAGGCAGAAGCCATCCGCAAGTTCGCGATCCTGCCGGTCGACTGGACCGAGGAGGCCGGACAGCTCACCCCCAGCCTGAAGCTCAAGAGGACGGTCGTCACGAGCCAGTTCCGGCACGAGGTGGATGACCTGTACTCGCGGTAGCCCGGCGGCGGATCGACGTACCTGATCCGGGCCGAATGCCGAACGGCCTACTCGAGTGGACCATCTGGACTATTTCGGTCATTCCCGAGACGAAGGTGACGTCGGTGTACAACCCTTAACTTCGGGCTGGACTCAGCCCACCCTGGGAGATCGACCGAGCTGTCACGACTCAGTCCTGACGAGGCGCGGTCAGTATCTTCCGGGAGCCCTGGAGCTAGCCAAGGAAGACACGCATGGGACGCAGAACAGTTCTCTTGATCGTGGCAGCGCTCATCGCAGCGCTCGGCACCAGCATGGTCTTTCTCTACGTTCGAGGCGCGGACAACCGCGCCGAGGCCGGTCAGGCCCCTGTGAAGGTGTTGAAGGCAACCGTCCAGATCAACCCCGGGGAGACGATGGCCGCAGCACAGGCCGCCGGAAAGGTGCAGATCGGCTCAGTGCCACGAGCACAGGTCCTGAGCGGCGCCGTCAACTCCGCCGCTGGGCTCGAGAACCAGGTCGCCCTCTCGACGATCTTCCCGAACGAGCAGATCATCACCGGGAAGTTCGGGTCCCCCGGGGACCAGGAGACGCTCACGATCCCGGATGGTGACATCGCCATCTCCGTGAACCTGTCCGACACGGGCCGGGTCGCCGGCTTCGTCAGCCCCGGAGCGAAGGTGGCCATCTTCACCAACATCTCCGACAACGGCACGGACGCGACCCGGCTGCTCCTCCCGCAAGTGCAGGTGATCGCCGTGGGTGCCACCACCGTCGTCTCGACCACCACCACGGACCCGGCCGGGGCGCAGACCACCGAACAGCTGCCGAAGACACTCTTCACCCTGGCGCTCGACCAGGACCAGGCAGAGAAGATCATGTACGCGTCGACCCACGGCGAGCTCACCTTCGGTCTGCTCAACGACAAGTCGAAGGTCAAGGCCGGGCCCGGCGTTTCCAACTCGAACCTGTTCCGGTGATCACCGATGCCCATCATCGTTGAGAACAGTCGAGCCAACGCGGACCTCTTCATGTCCGTGACGGGAAACGACACCCAGATCGTCGGCAGCCTTGAGGAGCTGAAGCGGCTGCTGGTCGAGTCACCGAACGAGTACGCCATCGTGCTGGGCCCCGCAGTCGACCTCGAGGCCTCAGCGGCCCTGGCCGACACCCTCCGGGTCACCCGCCCCACGGTCAGCGTCATCCTGATCCGCCGCCGCGTCGACACCAGCGTCCTGGCCGAGGCTCTCCGCTCTGGCATGCGTGAGGTGGTCGACGAGCGCGACCTCACCGGGTTGGGGGCCGCGGTCGTTCGTGCACACCAGGTCTGGAAGGCTCTCAGCGGAGCCGGCGCCGAGCCGCAGGCCATCTCCCGCGGCAAGATGGTGACGATCTTCTCGCCCAAGGGGGGCGTGGGGAAGACCACCCTGGCGGTCAACCTGGCCGTGGCCATGGGTGAGAAGGGCCTGAAGTCCGTCTGCCTGGTCGACCTCGACCTGGCCTTCGGTGACGTGGCGATCACCCTCCAGCTCTTCCCGGCCCGCACCATCGCGGATGCCGTGCATCTCGAGAGCGGGCTCGACTTCGGAGTGCTGGAGCCGCTGCTCACGACGTACCGCGACAACCTGTGCGCACTGGTGGCGCCGGTGCAGCCCGACGCCAAGGACAGCATTCCGGCCCATCTGGTCGGCAGGATCCTGCACCTGCTCAAGCAGCACTTCGACTTCGTGATCGTGGACACCAGCCCGGCGTTCGACGAGTACGCCCTTCAGGCGTTCGACGAGACCGACGAGATGCTGCTGGTCACCACGCTCGACGTGCCCACGCTGAAGAACGTCAAGGTGGCTGTCGAGACGCTGGACCTGCTGAACTTCCCGAAGCCGCGTCGACACCTGGTGCTCAACCGGGCAGACGACAAGGTCGGGCTGACCCCCGACAAGGTCGAGAGCACCCTCGGGATGAGCATCTCCGCGGCCATCCCCACGTCGTCGCAGGTTGCTCACGCCACCAACTCCGGCGAGCCGATCATCAGCGCACAGCCCAAGCATGCCGTGAGCCTGGCCATCACCAGGCTCGCCCGCACCATCGCCGCCGCCGGTAGCCCGGCCGAGGCGACCGCATCCGCGAACGGGCACAGCCGCGCCGCCGCACCCAAGCGATCCCTCCTTCGTCGGAACGGTAGGTAACCATGAGCAGTCTGGCTGACCGGCTCGCCGCGGCCTCTCGGGACCGGGCCACCCTGCCCACCTCGAACGACGCCATGGCGACCATGAGCGAGCGACGGGGGAAGGACGACAAGAAGGCGGAGAACGACTACAGCGACCTCAAGGCCGAGGTGCACAACACCCTGCTGCAGCAGCTGGGTCCGAAGCTGTACGACGCGGAGCTCACCCAGACCGAGCTGGAGCACATGGTCAAGGGTGCTCTGCAGGAGGCCATGCAGGCCGAGGACATCCTGCTGACCACCGCCGAGCGCACCCGCATCTCCCAGGAGATCGCCGACGACATCCTCGGCTACGGCCCGATCGAACCGTTCCTCCGCGACCCCGACCTCACCGAGGTGATGGTCAACGGGCCGAACAGCATCTACATCGAGCGCAGTGGCCGACTGCAGAAGGTAGAAGGCCACTTCACCGACGAGGCGCACCTCCGACGGACGATCGACAAGATCGTGTCCCGCATCGGACGCCGTGTCGACGAGTCCAGCCCCATGGTGGACGCTCGTCTGCCTGACGGCAGCCGTGTGAACGCGGTCATCCCGCCTCTCGCGGTGGACGGTTCGCTGCTGACCATCCGAAAGTTCTCGGCCGACCCGTACACGTCGGCTGACCTGGTCGCCTTCGGAACGTACTCACAGCGCACCGCGGACTTCCTCGCCGCCTGCGTCAAGGGACGGCTCAACGTCGTTGTGTCGGGAAGCACGGGCGCGGGCAAGACAACCACGCTCAACGTGCTCTCGTCGTTCATCCCGGCCGACGAGCGGATCATCACGATCGAGGACGCCGCCGAGCTCCAGCTGCACCAGGACCACGTGCTGCGTCTCGAGTCCCGACCGTCCAACATCGAGGGCAAGGGTGCCGTCGACATCCGCGACCTGGTGAAGAACTCGCTGCGTATGCGTCCCGACCGCATCGTCGTCGGCGAGGTCCGGGACGCCTCCGCGCTCGACATGCTGCAGGCGATGAACACCGGCCACGACGGCTCGATCTGTACCGTCCACTCGAACGGTCCTCGTGACACGCTCGCCCGGCTGGAGACCCTGGTCCTGATGGCCGGCATGGATCTGCCGATCCGTGCTATTCGGGAACAGGTCGCCTCCGCCGTTGATCTGATCGTGCACCAGAGTCGCCTCAAGGACGGTTCGCGCCGGATCACCCATGTGACCGAGGTGGAGCGCATGGAGGGCGACGTGATCACGCTCCAGGACGTCTTCGTCTACGACCACTCCTTGGGGTTCGACGAGAACGGCAAGACCCTCGGAAGGCTCCGTGCCACCGGGCTGCGCCCGAAGTTCCTCGAGAAGCTCGCCCACGCGAACGTCTTTGTGGACCCGATGCTGTTCGCCATGGACGGTGTCTGAGCGATGAGAAGCCCACGGCTGCGATCTCGTCTTCTGATCGCCGTGCTGCTCGGCGCGCTGGCACCGGTTCTGTCCTCGGGAGCGGCCATGGCCGCCGACGGCAGCATCGACCACGTCGAGACCAAGCAGGGCAAGCTGAGCATCCTCTACTCGCTGCCTGGGGTCGGCGACCAGGCACCCGATCTCACCTCGGTCCAGCTGTCCGTGGACGGTGAGCCCCTGGACGCCACCGCGTCCCTGGCCTCCGAGGCGGGAGGCGACTCGGTACGACGTACGGCGATCCTGGCGATCGACGTGAGCGACAGCATGAAGACCAACAACAAGTTCGCAGAGGCCAAGACCGCCGCGCAGACGTTCCTCAACTCGGTTCCCGACGACCTCTACGTCGGCATCGTCACCTTCGCAGGCAAGGTGCAGGTGGCACAGGAGCCGACGCTCGACCGGGCGGCGTCGAGCTCCGTGATCAATGGTCTCCAGCTGTCCTACGGGACCTTCCTCTACGACGGGCTCAGGCAAGCGGTCCGCACCAGCGGCAAGGCCGGCCAGCGCAGCATCATCGTGCTCTCCGACGGGCGCGACACGTCCAAGACCCCGCTCTCCACGGTGACGACGGAGACCAAGAAGGCGGGGGTGAAGGTAGATGTGGTGGCGCTCGGCCAGTCACCCACGGATGCGGATCTGTTGCGACCGTTGTCGGACGCCGGGGACGGCTCCGTGATCAGCGCGGCGGACCCTGCGGCACTGGGCGCGGTGTTCGCGGACGAGGCAGCGACGCTGGCCAAACAGCTGCTTGTCGTCGCCGACCTGCCTGCTGATGCCCCCCGCGAAGGGACCGTGTCTGTGTCCGTCACCGCGGGACCCGAGACCTACAGCCGATCCGCGTTCGTCGCGCTCGCTACGGCAGGGGCGACCAAGGCCGCGGGACCTTCGACGAAACTCCTGCCCGCCACGCCCGCACTTAACCTGTCTCCGACCGTCATGATCGGTGGTCTCACGGCTCTGGGGCTCGGTCTCCTGGGGGTGCTGATCGTGGCTCTCGGCGGCGTACGACCCAAGCCGGAGTCGCTGGAGCAGCGGATCGCCGCCTACACCGGCAAGGGACGCAGCAAGCGGGCGGCTCAGCCGGCCGCACCGCAGGGCGTGGCTGCCCAAGCAGTGGGCATGGCCACGAAGGCTCTGGAGAGCAACCGTGGGCTGGAGATCAAGCTGGGGAGCAAGCTGGATGCCGCCGGACTCGCGCTCCGTCCGGCCGAGTGGTTGCTGCTTCACGCCGGCATTGCGATGGGCGGGGTCGCCCTACTCTTCCTGCTCTCCGGGGGAAGTCTCGTCATGGCGGCCGTGGGTCTCGTGCTGGGCATCGTGATCCCCTGGATCTATCTCGGGTTGAAGCAGTCCAAGCGACTGAAGGCGTTCAACGCCCAGCTGGCCGGCACCCTGCAGCTGATGGCGGGAAGTCTTCAGGCGGGACTCTCACTGGCGCAGGGCATGGACACGATCGTGCGCGAGGGGGCTGAGCCGATGGCGGGTGAGTTCCGACGTGCGCTGGTGGAGACCAGGCTCGGCGTCCCGATCGAGGACGCCCTCGAGACCATCGGGGAGCGGATGATGAGCGACGACTTCAAGTGGACCGTGATGGCGATCCGGATCCAGCGTGAGGTCGGCGGCAACCTGGCGGAGCTGATGCTGAACGTCGCAGCCACTCTGCGCGAGCGAGACTACCTGCGTCGGCAGGTCAAGTCGCTCTCGGCCGAGGGACGCTTCTCCGCGTACATCCTGCTGGCCATGCCCCCGGCCATCCTGCTCTACGAGTTCACCACCAACCGCGAGTACGTCGACCCGTTGTTCACCACGTCGATAGGCTGGGTCATGCTCGGGGTGATGGGCCTCCTGATGGGTCTCGGTGCCTTCATGATGAACCGCATGATCAAGCTGGAGGTCTGATGACGTTCACCACGGTCCTTCTCCTGGTCGGCGTCGGTGGGATCTTCGCGGGGATCTTCCTGTCCCTGACCGCAGTCGGTGTGTTCACCAACGAGTCCCGTGGCGTCGCCAAGTCCCTGGCGGCTGTCGAGGCGTTCTCGACAGCGCCGCAGGAGATGAAGGCCGAGCTCGAGCCTGACTTCCGGGTCCGGGTGCTCAACCCGCTGCTGGGCCGGATGACGGGGCTGGGTCGCCGCCTCACCCCGGCCAACTACAACGAGCGCATCCTCGCCAAGCTCAACGTCGCGGGAAACCCTCCGGGCTGGACGGTCGACCGGGTGCTGTCGCTCAAGGTCGTCGGGCTCGGGGCGGGGCTCCTCGGGGGCGCCCTCTTCGGCATCCTGCTCGGGAAGGGCGTGGCCTTCACGCTCGCCTGCGCGGCGATCGGAACGGTCGTCGGCTTCCTCGGTCCCAACCTCTACCTCTACCAGAAGGGGTACGACCGGACGCAGAAGATGGAGCGCGAACTGCCGGACGCGCTCGACCTGCTGTCGATCTCGGTCGAGGCGGGCCTGGGGTTCGACGCCGCCGCTCTCTCAGGTCGCCCGGAACACGACCGGTCCCCTGGCGGCCGAGCTCGCGCGTGTGCTGCAGGAGATGCAGATCGGCCTGGGACGCTCGCAGGCGCTGCGCGCCATGGGCGAACGCAACGCGCTGCCTGACCTGCGGAGCTTCACATCGGCGATGGTCCAGGCGGACGCCTTCGGCATCCCGGTCGGCCAGGTCCTGCGGGTCCAGTCGCCAGGAGATGCGGATCAAGCGCCGGCAGACGCGCGGAAGAGGCAGCGCAGAAGATCCCGGTCAAGATCATGATTCCGCTCGTCCTGTTCATCCTCCCCTCGCTCTTCGTTGCGGTGATCGGACCGGCGGTGATCGGGATGATCGGGGTCTTCGGCGGAGGCGGAGCCCTGAATTGAACCAACGCGAGCAGGTAGCGATCACCAGTCGCGTCTTCTGCCTCGCCGCCATTCTCGGCCTCAGCGTCGTGGCGCGCGACGCGGCTTCGATCCAGACCGTCATCGCGGTCTCAGTGATCGGGGCCATGTCGGCCTACGTCTCCTACGCCACCGGGCAGCACCACGCTCGTCACCCTGACCGCGGAGACGCTCCTCGTCGGCATCGTGATGGCGCTGACCTTCCCGTCGTCGGTCATCTTGATGCCCTACCTGGTCGTGCTGCCCCTGCTGGCGGGCCTGTTCCGGGGATTCCCCGGCGTGCTGATCACGATGCTCGCCCAGGTAGCTGCGGTGGTCGTCGTACCTCTCGCATCCTCCGGCTTCGTGGACGCCGGCGAACGCGTCATCAGTCTCGCGCCCTGGCTGCTGACCAACTTCGGCGGCGGCCTCCTCGGCGTCTGGGCCCGCAGCCTCGGCATCTCCCAGGGACACGGCGACAAGGACAGCCACTACGAGTCTGCTCGCCAGCTGCTCACCCAGCTCCGCAACGTCACCCGACGGCTGTCCGCCGGCCTGGACTCCGACGGCATGGCGGCCCAGCTGATGGCGTTGCTGCACGAGCATCTGGACGACAGCTACAGCGCCGTCTTCGTGAACATGAAGGGGTCCGTCCTGGTGCCCCTGGGGTACCGCGGGATCGGCGCCCAGCAGATCCTGGTCCCCAACGACGCGATGGTCGAGCAGTGCTGGGCCGAGATGGAGCCGGTGCAGGGAGTGGTGCCGTCCGGCAACCGCGACGCCCGGCACCGGCTCGTGCTGCCCCTGCGAGTCGGCAACCGGATGATCGGCGTCGCAGTCTCGTCGTCGGCGGGCTCGCCCGACCGGGAGACGGTGACCGCGCTGATGAATGAGGTCGACGCGCACAGCCTGAGGCTCGACACCGCCCTCGTCTTCGACGAGATCCGCACCATGGCCACGGCCGACGAACGGCAACGGCTGGCCCGCGAGATCCACGACGGGATCGCCCAGGAGGTGGCCTCTCTCGGCTACGTGGTCGACCACATGGCCTCCTCGACCCGTGACCCCGACGTGGCGCAGGGCCTGCGTGACCTCCGCGGCGAGCTGTCCCGCGTGGTGGCCGACCTGCGGCTGTCGATCTTCGACCTGCGCAGCGACGTGTCCGCGACGAACGGGCTCGGAGCCGCCCTCTCCGACTACGTCCGGCAGGTGGGTGCGAAGTCCGACCTGACCGTGCACCTGACCCTCAACGAGGCACCTACCCGCCTCTCCCCGGCAGTCGAGGCGGAGCTCCTGCGCATCGCCCAGGAGGCGATCACCAACGCGCGCAAGCACGCCTCAGCGCGCAACCTGTGGGTCGACTGCTGGACGGACCCGCCGCGCGCCAGCCTCACGGTGCGCGACGACGGACGCGGCATGAGCGGCGGCCGGGACGACTCCTACGGCATCTCGATCATGCGCGAGAGGGCTCAGCGGATCGACGCGAGTCTCGACATCACCAGCGAGTCCGACACGGACAAAGCGCGCGGAACGCTCGTAGAGGTTAAGGTTGCCGAGAGAGAGTTTCCTCACAACCGAAGGTCTGTAGCCCATGACCGCAGCGCCGACTCGTGTCCTGCTGATCGACGACCACGACCTGATCCGTCAGGGCCTGGCGCGCGCCTTCGAGCGCCACGACGACTTCGAGGTCGCCGGACAGGCCGCCTCGGTCGGCGAGGGGCTGCGGCAGTTCGCCTCGCTCAAGCCGGACGTGGTGATCACCGACGTTCGGCTCCCGGACGGCACCGGGCTCGACCTGGTGCGCGAGATCCGCGCGGGAGGCCACGACACCGGCGTCGTCGTCCTCACCATGTACGCCGGCGACGAACAGCTGTTCGCAGCGCTCGAAGCCGGCGCATCTGCCTTCGTGGCGAAGGACGCCCCTTCGGACGAGGTCGTGGCGGCAGCGCGGCACGCGCTCGTCTCGCCCCGGTCCTTCACGGCCGCCGACCTCGCCGGCGCCATGCGCCGCCGGATGACGCCGGCGGGCCCTCAGCTCACCCAACGCGAGTCTGAGGTGCTCAGCCTGCTGGCGCGTGGCTTCAGCGTCTCGGCCATCGCCCGGTCGATCTTCGTCAGCGACTCCACGGCCAAGACGCACATCTCGAAGATCTACGAGAAGCTCGGCGCCTCCAACCGTGCGGACGCGATCATGAAGGCCGTGCGGGGCGGCCTCCTAGCGGACGATCTGCGGAACTGACGACAAAATGGGCTGAATAGCCCATTCGGGTAGTCCGATCGTCACCCGACCGGCGTGGCATTCGAGGCCATTCACCCGATGTAGTCGAGATGGTCCGACTGCGATCCTTCTCATGTTGGATCCACCAGCGGACCCGACTTTCAGACTCACCTTGGGAGAACTCATGAACGACCTCGCCACCTACGTGCGCATTCGCATCAACGCCCTGGTCAAGTCCGAGCGCGGCGCCTCCGCGGTCGAGTACGGCCTGCTCGTCGCCCTCATCGCGATCATCATCATCGCGGCCGTCAGCCTGCTCGGTGGCAACCTGAGCGAGCATCTTCAACAAGACCGCCAGCAGCATCGAGTTCCGTCGAGTCGCAACTCGCGAATGGCCACCACACCGTTGGCGTGGTGGCCATTCGTCGTATCCGTGAGGAGCACCGAATGTGTCAGGCAACCGTAGCGGCTCGTGCCACCGCCGTGCCCAGTCGGAGCCAGCTCTGTCGAGTACGCCATCCTGGTGTCGCTGATCGCCATCGTCATCATCGGCTCAGTGACCCTGCTCGGTGGGAACACCTCCGGTCTCTTCCAGAGGACGTGCGACTCGGTCGCCAGCACCCAGGGAACCACCTGCTAGGTCTCGAGCAGCCTCGCCAGTGACGCAGACGCGCAGGACCAGGACACGCGCTGCGATACCGAGTCCTGCGAGGAACGTTCTCGCTCGTAGCATCTTCGAGTTGGCGTACGAGCGCTCTCGCAGTGGCGGCAACAAGCGGGCGACACCACCTCTCCTGTTGCCACGAGAGTCTCCGGCGCTCCTCCGGAGTCACCGATCACCACCGGGAGGCCACAGGCCTGGGCCTCGAGGAACACGATCCCCCACGCCTCGACCTCCAACCCGAGCAGCCGGGTGCGACACGGCATCGCGAAGACATCCCCGGCGTCGATGTGCGCGGGCACCTCCTCCCACGGCACCCCTCCCGTGAACACGACTGCGTGCCGGACTCGCAGGCGAGCGGCCAGCCGTTTCAGGCGGTCACGGTCGGGCCCGTCCCCGACGATCAACAACCGCGCGTCGGGGTGCTGCCGCAGCACCTCCGGCCAGGCCCGGATCAGCGTGTCCTGTCCCTTGCGCCGGACCAGCCGCGCCAGGCAGACCACCACGGGCGTGTCGTCCGAGAAGCCGAGCCTCCGGCGCACCATCGTTCCCCCGCAGCCGGGATAGAACCGACTCGGGTCCACCCCCGGTGACAGCCGCCGCATGCGTTCCCGCGCGGACGGCGACAACGCCGGCGCGATGCGGTCGTGGCACCACTCGCTGACGTAGGTCATCACGTCGACCGAGTCGCCGATGCGACGCAGCAGCTGCCGAGGCCCCGGCACCTTCGCCCACCACACCTCGTGGCCGTGCGTCAGCGCGACGACCCGCCGGGCGCCCGCACGACGCAGCCGGGGGGCGAGCAGGCCCAGCGGGGCGCTCGCCCCGAACAGCACCCGGTCGCAGCCGTGCCGCCGCATCACCTCGACCACCCGTCGCCCGACAGCCGGCGTGGGCAGCAGCATCGAGCCCGGGTCGCGGTAGACCGGGAACGGCAGCGTCGCGTCGTACTCCTGGTCCCCCGGCATCGACGCGGTGTACACCACCACCTCGTCGGCGGGCATGCCCTGGCACAGCGCCAGCACGAAGGTCTCGATGCCTCCGCGCCGCGTCGGGAAGTCGTTGGTGACCACGAGGACCCGGCTCATCGGTGCGCCTCCTCGAGCGACTGGGGCAGGCCGGCTCTCTGCAGCACCGTGGGGTGGCTCCCCCACCAGAACTGGCTGAGCGCCGGCGGGGTGGGGTCGGCCAGCGAGGCCAGCGCGAGCCGGCGCTGCATCCGGACAAAGGTCGGCCCCGCGTGCGTGGTCTCCAGCGAGACGCGGTCCGCCCGGGCCTCGATCGCCCGGCTGACCGTGTTCTGGACCGGGCTCACCACGAACCCACCGACAGCCGCCAGGGCGAGGATCACCGCGACCGCGGCCGGGTCGGCGGCGCCGCCGGTGCGGGACACCCGTCGCACACGCGCGCTCTCCATGACCAGCGCCAGGAGGGCGACGGCCCCGACGCTGCCCACGGACCCCAGCAGTGTTCCGAGCAGCACGTCGCCGTTCTTCGCGTGCCCGAGCTCGTGGGCGATCACCACCCGCGCCTCGGCGGGCGACAGGTCGGCCAGGAGGTTGTCGTAGACCACGACCCGGCGGGTGCCGCCGATGCCGCTGACGTAGGCGTTCAGCGTCGTCGTACGTCGGGAGGCGTCCGCGACCAGTACGTCGTCCACGTGCACGCCCTCACGGTCCGCCAGCCGCAGGATCGACTCCTTGAAGGGGCCTGCCTGCATCGGGGTGAACCGGTTGAAGACCGGCTCGACCAGCACCGGGTAGAGGAACGAGCCGGCGAAGCTGAGGAGCAGCGCCGCGGCGCCCGCCCAGGCGAACCACCAGCGCGGCGACCGGCGGGCGCAACCGACGACGACCAGCACGACCAGGGACGTCGCCACCCAGGCGATGACGAGTGACTTCACCTGGTCCAGCGACCAGCCGGCCCAGCCCTGCCGGCTGATGCCGAACCGGCGGTCGGTCTCGTGCGCGCCGATCCCGAACGGCAGCGTGACCAACCGCTCGACCGCCAGCACGACCAGGACACCGAGCGGGACGGCGACCCACCACCGGGGGTGGGAGGTGGCTCGTCGCACCACGCGTCTGCCGGGGGCGGTGAACGCCAGGGCGAGGAGCAGCAGCAACGAGAGGAAGTAGGAGGTCCAGCCCAGAGCCCGCTGGATCCAGGAGTAGTGCTCGGCACGGGCGATCTGCTCGGCCGAGAAGAGGGCGGAGGCCGGCTTCGGGACCAGCGTCCCGCCCGGCACCCACGACCACGGCACCAGCCAGACGGCGAGTGCCGCGACGAGGACCCAGGACACCAGGACGGTGAGCATCGCTGGGCGCCGGGCGAGCGCAGACCGTCCGGAGTCCGTCACGGGCCCCAGCCTGCCACGCTCACCGAGCCAGCTGACGCAGGTAGCCCTTCCACGACCGCGTGAAGGTGCGCTGGTCGGTGCCGAACAGGGTCTGGAACGGCGCGGTGGTCGAGCCGTCGCGGTCGGAAGCGCGGTAGAACGCGATCAGCTTCTTCTCGCCGTACTTCTCCCCCAGCAGCCGGCAGGCCAGCCAGGCCGCTTCGTACGACGAGCCGAGGGCCTTGTTCTGCGGGTCGAACTCGGTCTTCCCGGGGAGCCGCGACGGCGGGCCGTCCTTGCGCACCTCGGCGAGGATCTGGCTCGCGGTGACCGAGACGGGCAGGTCGACGTGCGCCAGGGCCACGTAGTCGGCGAACCCCTCGAGCAGCCAGGTCGGCATCGAGGAGATCGCGGCGCCGGTGGCGACGTGAGTGGCCTCGTGGCTCATCACGATCTGCGAGCCGCGGGATCCCAGCGGGTCGAACACACGCGGGTTGACGAAGATGTGCACCGGTGCGTCCGCGGACAGCGACCCGTCCACGGTGGTGGTGACGGCCGCGATGCCGCCGTACGTCCCCTGCTCGGAGCCGAGAGTCCGGCTCAGCTCCTGCTCGTCGCCCGGGACCTCGACCACCAGCCTGCCCCGCCATCCCGGCAGCACCTTGCGAACGTCTGTGACGGCCTGGTCGGCCAGCCGCGAGAAGCGAGCGGGGTGGTCGCCCTGGCCGGTCGCGACCAGCGAGTGGCTCGTACGTCGGACCGCGAGGTCGTCGAGCATCCAGAGCGGCGCCGCTTTGCCGAAGTCACCGCGCGCGGACACGAACGCGGCACCGTTGTTCGTCTCGACGAAGGTGAGCGCGACCTCCATCCGGCTGTCGTGCGCGTCGAAGCCGCCCAGCCGCCACCCGAGCTGCACGTCGCCCACCCAGGCCCGGTCACCGAACGATCGCTCCTGGTCCGCGGTGAGCCGGCCCTCGTCCTCGTCGACGTACCGCAGCGAGAGGTCTTGGATGCCGAGCCGGCGCACGTTGGCGCGCAGGGTCGTCAGCTCACGAGCCGCGTCGGCGTCCCCGGGCGCGGCCAGACCCACCACCTGCTGCGCAGACCCGTGCTGGAGCTGGTCGGCGAGCTTCTCGAGAAGGGCCGCCGCGGCGTCGGCCCGGGTGTCGGCACCCTGCGCATCGCTGGCGACGGCGCTGGGTCCGCCGGTCGGCCGGTGGGCCGGGAGTACGGCGGTCTGGTCGGGGCCGCGGACGACCAGGAAGACCGCGACCGCCGCGAGCAGGGAGACAACGAGGCCGGCCGCCCACCAGAGTGGGCGACCGGCCGAGAAGTGTGTGTCAGCCGGGTCGGACGGCACCGGAGTACGGCATCGAGTTGACCGGGGCCGTGGTCACGCCGCTGTTCGGGTTGGCCGCGTGCACGATCTGACCGTTGCCGATGTACATGCCCACGTGGCTGACCGGGCTGTAGTAGAACACCAGGTCGCCGGGCTGCAGCTGCGACTGCGACACCGGGGTGCCGGAGCTCATCTGCGCGCTCGAGGAGTGCGGAAGGCTCACGCCGGCCTGCTGCCAGGCCATCATCGTGAGGCCGGAGCAGTCGTAGGCGCTCGGGCCCGCGGCGCCGTACACGTAGGCGTCGCCGACCTGGGCCATCGCGTACTGGACGGCGGCACCGGCGCGACCCGAGGCGGGGACGCTGGCCGGCGTGGCCGCGCGGTCGTTCGAGCGGCTCGCGGCAGCGGCCCGCTCCTTGAGCGTGCCGAGGAGGTCCTTGGCCTTGGCGGCCTTGGCGTCGATCTCGGCCTTCTCCTTGCCGAGCTGCTTCTTGGTCGCCGCGATTCGGGTGAGCTCCCGCTGGGCGGCGGCCTGACGCATCTCGAGCTGCTTCGCCTGGACGGCGAAGTCCGCCATCATCTGGCTCTGCTGGTCGTTGTACTCGGAGACCGTGGTGAGCTGGTTGAGGAACGCGTCGGGGTTGTCCGAGAGCAGGACCTGGGTGGTCGAGCCGAGCGCCTGACCCTGGTACTGCGAGACGACCGCGCTGGCGACCTGCGCCCGCACGTTGTCGACCTTGGTCTGCTGGCGGTCGAGGTCCGCCTGGAGCGCCTTGAGCCGGGTCTGCGCCTGGGTCATCTGCAGCCGCGCGTCGTTGTACCGCTCGGAGGCCTGCTCGGCCTGCTGGTAGAGCGTGTCGACCTTGGACTGGACACTCTTGATGTCCGGGTCGGCGTAAGTGGGGGCGGCGACCAGCACCGTACCGCTGAGAGCGGTGATGCACAGGGTCGCGAGCACACGGGCGATGCGCTTCCGGCCGTCGGTCACGAGCGGACGGTCTCCTCTTTGTCTGACGCCTACCGGGTTAGCTGACGGGTGCGGGCGGCAAAGAACCCGACGCACGCGCAGCGATCCGCGGTCTGCAGTCGCCACACGCGCGTTTAACCCCAGGAACGTGGTTCCCCGGCTCCTGACGACGGCGGCCCCCGGCCTTCGTCTGGATTGAGCGCGGTGCCCGAGCCGACCCGGTCTGGCCGACTTGTACAGGCACCTGAGCATGTAAGGCTAAAGGTCACCGGCGCCCGGAGCAAACCCTTGTGACCGTTGTGGGGCGTGTCTCCACCGACCCACCGTGCGGCTGAGCCTCACCTGTCACACAAGTCACACCCGCCTCGCAGGCCTCAGGCCGACGCGACGTCCGGCCCGGACAGCGGGGCGATCATCCGCAGCGGCGGCACCAGCCCGGAGCCGGCCAGCACGTCCAGGGCGCGCTGCTCGTCCTCGTCGAACCCGAGCTCCGGTGGTGGGCCGAGCAGGACGGTGACCACGCAGTCGTGGCAGGCGAGGCCGCGCACCACGCAGGTGTCGCAGTCGATGTGCACACTCATGGGTCCTCCCGGGGAAGTCATCACGTCTCGGGAGAACCTCTCAGCCGCCTCCGACAGTTTCGTCGCCAGGAGCCCGACGCAGACTCACATGCGGCCGAGGAGGCGCGCGAGTGCGCGAGCCGCCGAGACCCGCGCGCCGGCGCGAAGCACGTCGCGGACGACCTCGTTGTCGCTCGAGACCACGACCACCGGGCGCCCCGGCGGCTCGGCGGCGACCAGCTCCCTGATCACGTCGTCGGCGATCACCCCCGGCAGGCTGTAGAGCACCCGGACACCCCGCGGACGATTCACCACCGGCCGCTCGGTGGTGTCCGCCGCGTCGAACACGACGGTCACCTCGGCCCCGCTCCGGGCGACGAGCGGCGCCAGGCCGGCGAGCAGCCGGTCCCGCTGTCGCTCGAGGGGGAGCTCCGGCCACGCCGTCTTGGTGACGTTGTAGCCGTCCACGATCAGATGCACCCGCGGCAACGTGAGCAGCTGGTCGAGCAGCGCGGGGTCGTCGGAGGACAGGGACCGCTGACCGGACGAGGCACGGCTCCCCTCCTCCGCGATGTGTGCCTCGACCGCGTCTGCCGGTGAGCCCTCCACTGCGGGAAGAGCCAGCTCGCGACGAAGTCCCTGGGCGGTGTCGAGCAGCGTGTCGAGCAGCAGCCGGGCCCGCAAGGCCTCGGTCCCCCGCTCGGCACGCTCCGTCCGACGTACGGCGGCAAGGTCTCGTTCGAGCTCCTCCACCCTCCCCCGGACGCGGCGGAGCTCGGCGTCGTGACGCGCATCAGCAGCCGCCGTCTCGGCGCGCTGCTCGCTCACTGCGGAGCGAGCGGTTTCGGCGTCGGCCTCGGCGACGCGCGCTCGGTTCCGCGTGTCCCCCAGCTTGTGCCGGAGCTCGGCGTTCTCCGCCTTGAGGTCGGTGACCTGCTCGCGATGGCGGCGGCGGGTCTCCTTGAGGTCCTCGGTGAGCGACTCCACCTGCCGGCGCAGCTGCTCGACCTGACGCGCGGCCTGCCGGCTCTCCGCCCCGTGGTCCTCCGCCTGAGCGGCACCACCCGCCGCCGACACCAGCTCCGCCCAGCCCGACGGGCGGGTCAGGTAGGCGACCGCCGCCAGGTCGACGGGGTCCGCGACCGAAGGCGGTGTCCCGGAGTCCAGTGCGGCCGCCAGGTCCGGCACCTGCTCCCGCACATCGGTGGCGACGTGCTCACGGAAGCGGTCGTCGGCCGCGAGGACACTGGCGATCTGGCTTCCGGCCAGCCTGGCCCGCCGTGTCGGAGCGAAGGAAGCCACCCGCTTCAGCGTCGCCGGGACCAGCTCCGCGGACATTCGCCCGAGCGAGTCGGACGCCAGGGCCACCACCCGGGCACGCACCCGGTCGGGCAACGGCCCGTCGAGCCCGTCACCTCCGGTCGAGCCGGAAGTCGGCGGCTCCGGCTCGACGTGCTCCGCCTCGGTCACGATGCTGACGCGTCCGCTTCCGCACGGGAAACGACCTCGATGGCGTCCGACCTCCCGCACCAGCGGCAGGTCACGGCCGACACGTCCTCGTGGTCGGTGCTCGAGTCCTCGACCTGGTGCTCACCCGCGAGGTCGAAGTGCCAGAACTCCGTCGTACGACGGGTCCGGGTGACATCGAAGCGGGTCAGGTTGCCGCATCCCCCGCAGCGCCAGCGGGTGCTCTCGTCGGGCAGGGGGACGGACACGGGTGGCTCCTCATGAGGTGGACAGGACGTCGAGACGTCTCCAGCCTAGTTCGGCTGTGCTGTGAGGCGGCGATGGACGACCACCGATGCCATGACCCCGACGACCACCCACACCGCCATCCAGGTACCGGCGACTGCCGGGACCTCCCTCACAGCAAGCCACAGGCTGTTGTCGGTCCACACGTTGTCAATGTTCAGCAGGAAGTTCTCGCTGATGGCGCCGAGCGCGATCGCGCCGACCTCAGATTGCCGACACCACTGGGATCAGCCGTCGCACCCCACCTCTGGTCCACGGGAGCGCGAAGGCCAACATAGGAGTGAGACAAGTCAGCAGCTCGAGCCCGTGGCGGTAGCCATAGAACCCATCGCCGCCCGGGAAGTAGTTGATCCTGAGCTGGGCGCACGTGTAGACGAACCCGCCGAGCGCGAGCAGTTTGCTCCAGGAAGGGATCTCCAGCCAGCCCCGGCGGAGAGCCGGAAGCAGAAGCAGTACGACAGGTGTCCACACCAGGAACCCCCTGTCCGGCGACACGAAGAACCCCAGGTAGTTCGATCACCTGCGGGAAGCGGCCCGACCATTCGCTGCATCCCGTGGAAGCCGCCTGCTGCCGCCTCGACCTTGTCCGCCGTAGGCGCCTCCGACCGACCAGATGCCCGAACATCCAACGGTTCCAGACCAGAAGCACTCCGAGCGCCGCGACCGTCGGGGCGGCCACCTGCAGCATCGGCTTGAAGTCGCGTTTGGACCACGCCATGCCCACTCCGAGGATCGCGGCGATCGAGCGCGAGATGCGGGACGACCCAGCATCCCGACCCCGAGGAACGACCCCGGCGAGCCACCAGCGGCTCCGGCTCGCTGCGAACGCAGCCCCCGCGAGACCCGAGCTGGGTCACCGGATGGGTCCACAACATGTTCGCCGAGATCGACCAGGTTGGCGTGCCGAAGGCGAAGACGACGGCCGACGCGAGAGAGAGCCGGGTCCCGAGCCGCGGCCGAAGGGCCAGGAAGATCAGTAGCACCGCACCGCCGGTCCACGCGGCTGCCGCGATGCCACCTGGAATCAGACTGAAGCCGCGGACGTCCTCGGTCTCGGTCGAGGAGCAGGTAGAACGGGAGACCTGCGATCACGGGGCCGGCCATTCGCTGACCGACGACATGACCGTTGGGTGCCTCTGCTGATGAACTTGTTCTCACGCATCCGCCGGTCCATCGAATCCTCGAGCCACGGCGTCCCGGTCGCGGCGATCCTCCAGGACTCCACGGTGGCCGCGTGTGCGTCGATGTGGGTGTAGGTGCGGCAGGCGGTGAGCGCGAAGATCGTGAACGCGGCCAGGAACAGGACCAACGGGGTCACCCATACCCGGGAGAGCGAACGCTGTCGCGCCGGCTCCACGGTCTCCTGGGTCTCGACAGTCATCGGACAACTGTAAGGAAATGGACTCACCGACGAGTGGCTTTCTATGAAGTCGTGCTCCGCCTGCGCTGCCGCGTGGCGGGGCGATTTGGTCGGTGCCCACATCTAACGTCAGCGCCATGACCGAGACAGCGACCTCCCGTCCGACCGGTCAGGCTCGCTGGGAGTCGCAACGCAGCTTCGACGAGCTCGGGCGCAACCTGCGCGACGTCACGTTCTGCGTGGTCGACCTGGAGACGACGGGCGGCTCCGCGGCAGCGGGCTCGATGATCACCGAGGTCGGGGCGGTCAAGGTCCGGGGCGGCGAGGTCCTCGGCGAGTTCCAGACCCTGGTCAACCCGCACCAGGCGATCCCGCCGTTCATCGCGGTGCTGACCGGCATCACCGACGCGATGGTCGCGGCGGCGCCGCGGATCGAGCAGGTGCTCCCCCAGTTCCTGGAGTTCGCGCAGGGCTGCGTGCTGGTCGCCCACAACGCGCCGTTCGACGTGGGGTTCCTCCGGCACTTCGCCGAGCAGCAGGGACGACCGTGGCCGAAGTTCGAGGTGCTGGACACCGCCAAGCTGGCGCGCCGGGTGATCACCCGCGACGACGCCCCCAACTGCAAGCTGAGCTCCCTGGCGGTGGTGTTCGGCTCCGAGCACCACCCCCAACCACCGGGCGCTGTCCGACGCGCGAGCGACCGTCGACGTGCTGCACGGGCTGATGGGCCGGCTCGGCAACCTGGGCGTGCACACGCTCGAGGAGCTGCAGACGTTCAGCTCCCGGGTCACCTCCGCCCAGCGCCGCAAGCGCCACCTCGCCGAGCAGCTACCGCACTCCCCCGGGGTCTACCTGTTCCAGGACGACCGCGGGCGGGTCCTGTACGTCGGGACCTCGCGTGACCTCCGCACCCGCGTCCGCACCTACTTCACGGCGTCCGAGACGCGGTCGCGGATGGGCGAGATGGTCGGCCTGGCGGCCGAGGTGGTGGGCATCGAGTGCGCGACGCCGCTGGAGGCGGAGGTCCGCGAGCTGCGCCTGATCGCCGAGCACAAGCCGAGGTACAACCGGCGCTCACGGTTCCCCGAGCGCGTCCACTGGGTCAAGCTGACCCGGGAGCCCTGGCCGCGGCTGTCGCTGGTGCGGCACGTCCTCGACGACGACGCCGACTACGTCGGTCCCTACTCCTCGAAGCGTGCTGCCGAGCGCGCGGTGGCCGCGCTGCACGAGGCTTTCCCGATCCGACAGTGCGGCGGCCGGATGCCCAAGGTCCCGGCGCTCAGCGCCTGCGCGCTCGCCGAGATGGGCAAGTGCCTGTCTCCGTGCAACGGCAGCGTCTCGTCGGCCGACTACCAGGAGGTGGTCGACCAGCTCCGCGACTCCCTGCTGGCCCGGTCCGACGACGTGGTCACCTCGGTGTCGCGACGGATGACCGCACTCTCGGAGGCGAGCCGCTTCGAGGACGCGGGGTCGTGGCGGGACCGGCTGGTGTCCTACCTGCGAGGGGCTGCCCGGACGCAGCGGCTGCGGTCGCTGACCCGGTGCAGCGAGATGGTGGCTGCCCGGCGCGAGGACGCCGGCTGGGCGGTGCACGTGGTCCGGCACGGCCGGCTGGCCGCGGCCGGGGTCATCCCGCCCGGGGCGCACGCCGGCGACTGGGTCCGCCAGCTGCGCGCCTCCGCCGAGACCGTGACCGCCGGGCCGGGTCCGACGCCGGCCGCGACCGCGGAGGAGACCGAGAAGATCCTGCGCTGGCTGGAGTCCGACGGGGTGCGCCTGGTGCACGTCGAGGGCGAGTGGACCTGCCCGGTGGGCGGTGCGACCAAGCACCTGCAGACCCACGACCGGGTCGAGGAGTCGCGCTCCTCGCTGGTGCCGTTCGACGACCGCCGCTCGCTCCGTCCCGTTCACCAGCCGGTCCGCTAGCGTGTCCGCATGATCACCGCCATCGTGTTCGTCAAGGCAGACGTCGCCCGGATCCCCGAGGTGGCCGAGCAGATCGCCGCCCTGGACGGCGTCAGCGAGGTCTACTCGGTGACCGGCCAGATCGACCTGATCGCCCTGGTGCGGGTCCGCAACCACGAGGACGTCGCCGCGGTGGTGGCCGACAAGCTCAACAAGGTCCCCGGCGTGACGGCGACCGAGACGCACATCGCGTTCCGCGCCTACTCCCAGCACGACCTCGAGTCAGCGTTCTCCCTCGGCCTGGACTGAACAGTCAGCCCCGGCGCGCCGTACGACGATCTGCGGAGGCGTCGCGAGCGACTGGCCGACCACGCAGTAGCGCTCGGTCGAGACCGCGAGCCGGTCGAGAGTCTTGTCGTCGGCGTCGGTGTCCAGCTCGGCGGTGACCACGATGTCGGTGACCCCGACCGGGGCCGAACGGTCGATGCCGAGCGTGCCGCGCGCGTCGAACACGCCGTCGGCCCGGAGCGTGGCCGACCGGATCTCGACCCCCATCACGGTCGCGACGCTGCGCAGCGTCACCCCTGCGCAGGCCAGGAGCGCCTCGAGCAGCATGTCGCCGGAGCAGGCGTCCGAGCCGTCACCGCCGGTGGCCTCGTGCAGGCCCGCGCGCACGTCACCCGCCCAGCCGTGCACGGTCGTGGTGATGTCGGGGGCGGAGAAGTCCGCGGTCGCGCTCAGAGGTGTCCGAGCCGTTGCCGGGTCGTCCTTGTACTTCTGCTTCAGCGGAGCCTGGAGCTCGCGCAGGCGGGATGCGTCCATCGGCCCAGTCTGCCAAGGCGGCGCCGCCGGGACACTGCCCGATCGGTCAGAGTGCGGAGCTGACCTCGACCCACCGGTCGAGCACGGCGCGCGCACGGCCGGTGTCGATCGACTGCGCCGCGCGCTCGATGCCGGCGGCCAGCCGGTCCTCGTGACTCCCGGGCTCCGCCGCGTGCACCGCGAGCGCGGCTCCGGCGTTCAGCACCACGGCGTCGCGCACCTGTCCGGGCTCACCGGCCACCAGCCGGCGTACGACGTCCGCGTTGTACGCCGCGTCGCGGCCGCGCAGGCCCTCGGCCGTCCCGCCGCCGAGGCCGAACCGGACCGGGTCCAGGGTGAACTGCTGCACTCCCCCGTCCTCGACCGCCCAGACCTGTGACGTGGTCGTGGTGGTCAGCTCGTCGAGGCCGTCGTCCCCGCGGAACACCCACGCGTCGACGCCGCGCCGGGCGAACACGCCGGCCATCAGCGGAGCCATCCGTACGTCGGCACAGCCGATCGCCTGGGCCTGCGGCTTCGCGGGGTGCGCGAGCGGGCCGAGGAAGTTGAACGTGGTGCCCACGCCGAGCTCGCGCCGCGCGACGGCGGCGTGCCGCAGCGCCGGGTGGAACGCCGCCGCGAAGCAGAAGGTGATCCCGACCTCCTCGCCGACTCGCGCGACGGTGGGCGCGGGGAGGTCGAGCCGGATGCCGAGCGCCTCGAGCACGTCGGCGGAGCCGGCCTTGGAGGAGGCCGACCGGTTGCCGTGCTTGACGACGGGGGCCCCTGCACCGGCGGCCACGATCGCGGCCATCGTGGAGATGTTCACCGACATCGACCGGTCGCCGCCGGTGCCGACGACGTCGAGGACCCGGCCGGTGACCACCAGCGGGGTGGCGTGCTCGTACATGCCGGCGACGAGGCCCTCGAGCTCGTCGATGGTCTCGCCCTTGGCGCGCAGCGCCACGGCGAACCCGGCGATCTGGACCGGGGTCGCCTCACCGGCGAGGATCTCCTGCATGGCCCAGGCAGCCTGGTCCGTGTCGAGGTCCCGGCCGCTGATCAGGGCCGAGAGCACCTCGGGCCAGGAGTGGGGCTGCGGCATCGTCGAGGTCAGCTCGTGGCGGGGACCCGCGACGACAGCAGGCGCGCGACGGCCTCGGCCAGCTGCAGCGGGTCGATGGGGTGCGGTACGGCGGCCTCGGCGCGTGACCAGGTGGCGAGCCAGGCGTCCTGGGGCCGGCCGGTGAGCACCAGGATCGGCGGGCACTGGTAGATCTCGTCCTTCATCTGCTTCGCGATGCCCATCCCGCCGGCGGGCACGGCCTCGCCGTCCAGGATCGCGAGGTCGATGGTGCCGGAGTCCATCTGCTGGAGCACGACGGGCTCGGTGGCGACCTCGATGTACTCCGCCTCGGGGAGGTCGGGGTGCGGTCGGCGGCCGAGGGCCGCGATGACCTGGGCGCGGGAGTTGGCGTCGTCGCTGTAGACGAGGATCTTGAGCGGCTCGGCGGCGGAGGCGTTCGTCACGCGGGTGACTCTACCGGGAGCCCTCACGCCGGGCAGCCTGCGCCTCGAGCCGGTCGAGACGCCGGTCCTCGCGCGCCGCCTCCCGCATCGACGAGCGCACCCACTGGGTGAACAGCACAGCGATGAAGACCAGGCCGACCACGTCCCCGGACGCCCACAGGATCCCGCCGGCCACGTGCTGGTCGGCCGCCGGGTCCGGCAGCCAGGACATCGGCAGGGCGCGGTACCAGGAGCCGCCGATCAGGGTGTCCTGGCTCATGATCGTCACGCCCAGGAACGCGTGGAACGGCAGGGTCAGCACGATCAGCAGCAGCCGGAACGGGTAGGCCACCCGCCCGGGCACCGGGTCGATCCCCACCAGCGGCCAGAAGAACAGCGCCCCCACCACGACGAGGTGGACGTGCATCAGCTCGTGCACGAGCGCCGAGTGCAGGGACGCGTCGTACCAGCCGGAGAAGTAGAGCGCCCACGGGCTGATCACGAACAGCAGGAACGTCAGCGGGGCGAAGGTCAGCACCTTCGCCACCCGGGAGTGGAGTACGGCGAGCAGCCACCCGCGCGGCCGGGACGGCAGCGTGCGCAGCGCCAGCGTCACCGGCGCGCCCAGCGCGAGGAACAGCGGCACCATCATTGACAGCACCATGTGCTGGACCATGTGCACCGAGAGCAGGCTGGTGTCGTAGGTCCCCAGGCCCGAGGACGTCGCGAAGAAGAACGCCCCCATGCCCACGACAACGAAGCTCAGCGTGCGGCCGACCGGCCAGTGCACGCCCCGGTCGTGCAGCACCCAGACCCCGAACAGGTACAAACCGACCACCCACACGGTCAGCACCGTCAGCACCGGGTCCAGGGACCAGGCGGTGAAGACCCGGGGAAGGTTGAAGGGCGGCAGGTCCGCGAGGGATCCGGCGCCGGAGAGCACGACCACAACCCCCAGCCTAGGAGCCGGTTCCGCACCGTCGGACGGCACGCCCGGTCAAACCGCGGCCCACCGACGCGAGTGTGAAGAAGACGACCCCGAAAGCAAGGGGGTCGGGGTGGCACCCCGGAGACGAGCAGACATAATGACTCCGTGGCCTCAACAGCATCCGCGATACCCGCGTCCCGCCTGCACGGGCACCACGACCGGCCGAGCATGGTCAGCGTGGGAACGATCGTCTGGCTCTCCAGTGAGCTGATGTTCTTCGCCGCCCTGTTCGCGAGCTACTTCACCATCCGGGCGGTGTCCCCCGAGCTGTGGGCGCAGCAGACCGAGCGGCTCAACGTGCCGTTCGCGTCGCTCAACACCACGGTCCTGGTCCTGTCGTCGCTGACCTGCCAGCTCGGCGTGTTCGCCGCGGAGCGGGGCCAGGTCGGCCGGACCGGAGGCGTCCTCAACGTCAAGGGCTGGGGCCTGCGCGAGTGGTTCGTGCTCACCTACGTCATGGGCGCCTTCTTCATCGGCGGCCAGGCCTTGGAGTACACCGCGCTGATCCACGAGGGCACCACGATCCCCGCGTCGGCGTACGGCTCGGTCTTCTACCTCACCACCGGCTTCCACGGACTGCACGTCACCGGCGGGCTGATCGCGTTCCTCCTGGTGCTCGGCCGCACCTACATGGCCAGGAAGTTCACCCACGAGCAGGCGGTCAGCGCCATCGTCGTGTCCTACTACTGGCACTTCGTCGACGTCGTGTGGATCGGCCTGTTCGCGACGATCTACCTGATCCAGTAGCAGCAGACCGCGACCAGGAAACGACCCGGGACAGACCAAAGGACACTCAGTGCGACTCCTCTCCGCTCGACTCTCAGCCAAGCGCCGTAGCCCGCTCGCCGGGTTCGTGGTCCTGGTGCTGGCGTTGCTGATGACCGGCGGCCTGTACGCCGTGCTCTCCCCCGCCACCGCCGAGACCAACCAGGCCGACCAGTCCACGGTCTCGCAGGGCCGCGCGCTGTTCCTGGTGGGCTGCGCCTCCTGCCACGGCAAGAACGGCGAGGGCATCGTCACCAAGCGCGGCACCCAGTTCGGTCCCCCGCTGGCCGGCGTCGGCGCGGCCGCCGTCGACTTCCAGGTCGGCACCGGCCGGATGCCGATGGCGCGTCCCGGCGTGCAGGCCCAGCGCAAGCAGGTCGTCTACAGCCCCGAGGAGATCACCGCTCTCGCGGCGTACGTCGCCTCGCTCGGCCCCGGCCCGTCGGTCCCGGCGAAGTCGGAGTACGACCCGACCGGCGCGGACAACGCGTCGATCGTGCGCGGTGGACAGTTCTTCAAGACCAACTGCACCGCGTGCCACAACTTCGCCGCCTCCGGCGGTGCCCTGCCCGGCGGCAAGTTCGCGCCGAGCCTGAAGGGTGTCAGCGACAAGCACATCTACGAGGCGATGCTGACCGGGCCGCAGCAGATGCCGGTCTTCTCCAACGGCGTCCTCAAGCCCGACGAGAAGCGCGACGTCATCGCCTACCTCAACAGCATCCAGTCGGACCCGAAGTACGGCGGCGCCTCTCTGGGCGCCCTCGGCCCGGTGAGCGAGGGGCTGACCGCGTGGCTGGTCGGCATCGGCGTCCTGGTCGGCTTCTGTGTCTGGATCGCCTCGCACTCCGTGCGTTCCAAGAAGGGATCGAAGGCGTGACCAACGAGAACGTCCCCGCCGAGACCGGCCACGACGTGGGCACGGTGGACCGGGTCGGCGACCCGATCCCGGACCCGGGGCTCCACGAGCACCAGCCCCGGCCGACCGACGTCGACGAGCGGGCCGAGAAGCGGGCCGAGCGGCAGATCGCCGGTCTCTTCGGCATCTCCGCCGTCTTCACCGTGCTGTTCGTGGTGTCCTACTTCGTCTTCCACGTCGGCGCCGAGCCCACCATCATCGGCGGGTACGGCGCCTCCAACGTCGCCCTGGGGCTGACGCTCGGCATCGCGCTGCTGTGCATCGGCATCGCCGCCATCCAGTGGGCCCGCAAGCTGATGAGCGACGTCGAGATCGTGGAGATGCGGCACCCGGCCCGCTCGAGCGATGAGGACCGCGAGGACGCGCTGACCTCCTTCCGTCAGGGCGTGGACGACTCCGGGATCGCCCGGCGTCCGCTCGTCCGCAACTCGCTGATCGGCGCGCTCGCGATGCTGGGCCTGCCCGCGATCGTGCTGCTGCGCGACCTCGGCCCGGCCCCGGGCAACAAGCTCGCGCACACGGTCTGGAGGAAGGGGATGCGCGTCGTCAACGACGTCGCCGGCACCCCGATCAAGCCCGAGGAGGTCGAGATCGGCCAGCTGGTCAACGCCGAGCCGGCCGTCTTCTTCGAGGAGAACCAGGAGGGCGAGCCGCTCTACGAGGGCGTCCGCCTCCAGCAGGCCAAGGCCAAGGCGGCGGCCATCCTGGTCAGGATGAAGCCGAGCGACATCACCCCGTCCAAGGGACGCGAGAACTGGGGTGTCGAGGGCATCTTGTGCTACTCCAAGATCTGCACCCACGTCGGGTGCCCGATCTCGCTGTGGGAGCAGCAGACGCACCACCTGCTCTGCCCGTGCCACCAGTCGACCTTCGACCTGGCTGACAACGGTAAGGTGATTTTCGGACCGGCGGCCCGCCCCCTGCCTCAGCTCCCGCTGATGGTGGACGCGGAGGGCTACCTCGTCGCACAGCACGACTTCGACGAGCCGGTCGGCCCCAGCTACTGGGAACGTGGGTGACAACGATGAGCACAGCGACCACCAACGGCAAGACTGCCGCCAAGGCATCGAAGCCGCATCGGATGGCAGGCATCGCCACCTGGGCCGACGAACGGGTCGGGCTGGCCGGACTGGCCAAGAAGCAGGTCCGCAAGGTCTTCCCGGACCACTGGTCCTTCATGCTCGGCGAGATCGCTCTGTGGAGCTTCGTCGTGCTGCTGCTGACCGGCACCTTCCTGACGCTCTGGTTCAAGCCGAGCATGGGCGAGGTCGTCTACAACGGCTCCTACGACCAGCTGCGCGGCGTCTCGATGTCCGAGGCCTACGCGTCCACGCTCGACATCTCGTTCGACGTACGCGGTGGTCTGCTGATGCGTCAGATGCACCACTGGTCCGCGATGCTGTTCGTCGCCTCGATGATGGTCCACCTGCTGCGCGTGTTCTTCACCGGCGCGTTCCGCAAGCCGCGTGAGCTCAACTGGGTGATCGGCTGCCTGCTGCTGATGCTCGGCACGCTGGAGGGCTTCACCGGCTACTCGCTCCCCGACGACCTGCTGTCCGGCACCGGCATCCGGGCCGCGGACGGCTTCGTGAAGTCGATCCCGGTGGTGGGCACCTACGTCTCGTTCTTCCTGTTCGACGGCGAGTTCCCCGGTGACGCGATCATCTCGCGGTTCTACACCATCCACGTGCTGCTGATCCCGGGCATCCTGCTGGCGCTGATCGGGGCGCACATGCTGCTGCTGGTCTTCCACAAGCACACCCAGTGGCCCGGCCCCGGCCGGACCAACGACAACGTGGTCGGCTACCCGCTGCTGCCCGTGTACACCGCGAAGGCCGGTGGCTTCTTCTTCATCGTCTTCGGCGTGACCGCGCTGCTCGGTGGCCTGGCGACGCTGAACCCGGTCTGGCGCTTCGGCCCCTACGACCCGTCCCAGGTGACCGCGGGGTCACAGCCGGACTGGTACATGGGCTGGCCGGACGGCGCGCTGCGCATCTTCCCGGGGATCGAGACGCACCTGTTCGGGTTCACGCTCAGCTGGAACGTCTTCCTGCCGATCATCGTGCTCCCCGGCCTGATGTTCACGATCCTGCTGATGCTGCCGTTCCTGGAGGCGTGGATCACCGGTGACAAGCGCGAGCACCACCTGCTCCAGCGCCCGCGCAACGCTCCCAACCGGACCGCGACCATGGTCGCCCTGATGACGTTCTACGGCATCCTGTGGATGGCCGGCGGCAACGACATCCTCGCGATCAAGTTCCACCTGAACCTGAACTACATCACGTACTTCAACCGGGCGGCCGTGTTCGTCGGACCGGTCCTGGCCTTCTGGATCACCCGCCGTTGGTGCATCTCGCTCCAGCGCGCGGACCAGAACCGTCTGCTGCACGGGTACGAGACCGGCATCATCATGCGCTCCCCCGAGGGTGCGTACGCCGAGAAGCACCTGCCGATCTCGAACGACGAGGCCTACACGCTCACCGCGCGCGACCGCGACCACGTGCTCCCCACGCCCACTGCGGCGGACGAGAACGGTGTCGCCAACCGCAAGGTGCGGATGATGCGCCTGAGGGCCCGGCTCTCGCGTTTCTGGGTGGGCGACAACATCCAGAAGCCCACCCGCGAGGAGCTCGAGGAGGCCCGGCACCACGCCGAGCACGAGCTCGCGGTCCACGATGACGGCCACCAGCACCTCGCCGGCGGCGACTACACCGGCGACTACGAGCTGGACGGCAAGGCCGCCGACGGCCACCAGTACGACGGTCGGCACAGCATCGAGGGCGAGGAGCTCCGCAAGCCCTGAGCCGGCGTCCACAGCACACGACGAGGCCCCGTCCACCTTCGGGTGGGCGGGGCCTCGTCGTACCCCTCCCCTGCCTGTCGGGACGGCTGCCCGTCGCGGCCCCGAGATCGCTCGGTCGACCCTCCCTCGACGGGTTGCGAACGGCGCAGCGCGAGCCGGCCGGACCGGTGCCCCCAGGCCATGTCACGGGGACACACGACGACGGCCGCCCCTCATCACGAGGAGCGGCCGTCGGACGGGCGAGTCGGGGGTCAGCGGAGGGCCGAGCCCTGCTTCCAGGAGTCGAAGGAGGCGTTCCAGTCGCCGTACCCGTTGTCCAGGGTCATCTGACGGTCGGTGCCGGTGTACTCCACGACGTCGCCGCGCTTGCTGTGGTTGTAGATCCAGGCGGCGTTGGCGGTGCTCATGCCGGTGCAGCCGTGGCTGACGTTGGCGTGGCCCTGAGAGCCGACCGACCACGGCGCGGCGTGCAGGAACTCACCGCTGTAGGTGACGCGCATGGCGTACTCGACGTCGTTGATGTCGTAGGCGTCCGGGCTGTTGCGCTTGATGCCGACGGTCTCGGAGTTCATCCGCTTGTGCCGGAACTTCTCGATGATCACCTTGACGCCCGACCGGGTGATGAAGCCGGGCTTGCCGGTGGTGATCGGCGTCGTCCGGACCAGCCGGCCGTTGATGAAGGTCTTCATCTGGTGGGTCTGTGCGTTGACCTTGCTGATCACCGCGTCCCCGACGTGGAAGGTCGAGGTGCGGCTGATCTGGCCGTAGACACCGTTGCCGGCGGGGATGCTGTTGACATCGGCCTTCACGGTGACGTCCGTGCCCGGCCTCCAGTAGCTCACCGGGCGCCAGTGCACCTCGGAGTCGCTGACCCAGTGCCACGCACCCTTCTGGTTCGAGGTGTTGGACACCGTGAGGTGCTTCTCGATCGACGACTTGTCGGAGATCGGGACGTCGAAGCGCACGATGACCGGCATGCCGACCCCCACGGTCTCCCCGCCGAGCGGCGCAAAGCTGGGGTAGGTCTGCTGCGCCAGCGAGAGGTCCTCGGTGCGGAACGTGGAGTCCTCAGTGGCCTTCAGACCACCGGCGTCGACTGCCACGGCGTCGACGCGGTAGCGGGTGCCGGGCTCCAGACGCTGCGTCGAGGTCCAGCGGGTCTTGTCCCCCGACAGCTTGCCGGCGAGCTCCTGGCCGCCCGGACCGACGCGGACCGCGACCTTGTCGAAGGTGCCGTCCTGGGCGGTGAGGCGCACGACCTTGTCGATCTTCACACCGGTCGGGCTGACATTGCTGGTCACCGACGCCGCCGACTCGGGAGGAGCGGACGAGGAGGGGGCAGACGTCGCCTCCTCGCCGACCTGCGACGCCGCGGACGCGTCCCGGGACGTGGACGTGCAGCCGGCCGCGACCGCGGACACGACGAGCAGACCGGCCAGGCCGGCCGCTTGACGCCGGGGTCGGGAGCGCAGCGCGCCACCGAGACGTTCGGTCATGGGTTCCCCTCGAAGTGAGTAAAGATCACACCCAGGGTAACAACCGGACGCCCACGAACCGATTCGCTCGGTCGTGGGGACCGTCACGTTGTGGTCACGAGACCGGTCGACCCACCGCCGCCGTACGCCGCGAAACACCCGGAACCGGGCGATTCGCGACGCTCAGTGCGCGTGCTCCCCCACGTAGTACTCGTAGATCCAGCCGCAGAGGGCAAGCGAGCCGAGGCCGACCCCCATGATGAACAGCCACCAGGCGCCCATCGCGATGCCGAACACGCACAACCCGAGCGTGGCGCCGCACCACAGCGGCCACCAGCTGTACGGCGGGAAGAAGCCCAGCTCGCCGGCGCCGTCGGCGATCTCGGCGTCCTGACGGTCCTCCGGGCGGGGCTCCATCTTGGAGGCGTGCACGCCGAGGTACAGGGTGACCAGCAGCGTGAGCAGGAACGTCATGGTCAGCGCCGACGTCCCGGTGGGGTCGTAGGTGATGAACCAGTACGCCGGCGCGACGAGCAGGAAGAACACGGTGCAGATCGCGAAGATCCAGGCCTCGGCCTTCATCGGTTGGTGTCACCCTTCTGCTGGTCGAGGTGGGCGCTGCGGCCCGCGACGTTGGGTCCGTCCACGAGGTCCTTCTCGCCACCGAGGCCTTCGTTCTCGGCCATCTCCAGGGCCGCGACCTCGGGGTGGTGCAGGTCGAAGGCCGGCGACTCGGAACGGATCCGCGGGATCGTGGTGAAGTTGTGCCGCGGCGGCGGGCTGGACGTGGCCCACTCCAGCGACCGGCCCCAGCCCCACGGGTCGTCGATGCCGACCATCGGCGTCTTGGCGGACTTGTAGACGTTGAGCAGGAACGGCAGCGTCGAGGCGCCGAGCAGGAACGCACCGATCGTGGACACCTGGTTGAGCGTGGTGAACCCGTCGGAGGCGAGGTAGTCGGCGTAGCGCCGGGGCATGCCCTCGACGCCGAGCCAGTGCTGCACCAGGAACGTGGTGTGGAAGCCGACGAACAGCAGCCAGAAGTGCACCTTGCCGAGCCGCTCGTCGAGCATCCGGCCGGTCATCTTCGGCCACCAGTAGTAGAAGCCCGCGAACATCGCGAACACCACGGTGCCGAACACCACGTAGTGGAAGTGCGCCACCACGAAGTAGGAGTCCGAGACGTGGAAGTCCAGGGGCGGGCTGGCCAGGATGATGCCGGTCAGGCCACCGAACAGGAACGTGGTGAGGAAGCCGACCGCCCAGAGCATGGGGGTGTCGAAGGACAGAGATCCCCCCCACATCGTGCCGATCCAGTTGAAGAACTTGACCCCGGTGGGTACGGCGATCAGGAACGTCATGCCGGAGAAGAACGGCAGGTCGACCGCGCCGGTGACGAACATGTGGTGCGCCCACACCGCGACCGAGAGCACCGCGATGCTGATCGTGGCGGCGACCAGGCCGACGTACCCGAACACGGGCTTGCGGCTGAACACCGGCAGGATCTCGGTGATGATGCCGAAGAACGGCAGCGCGATGATGTAGACCTCGGGGTGCCCGAAGAACCAGAACAGGTGCTGCCACAGGATCGGGCCGCCGTTGGCGGCGTCGAAGACGTGCGCCCCGAGTAGCCGGTCGGCCTCGAGGGAGAGCAGCGCGCCGGCCAGGATCGGGAACGCGATCAGCACCAGCAGGCTGGTGACCAGCGTGTTCCAGACGAAGATCGGCATCCGGAACATCGTCATGCCGGGGGCGCGCATGCAGATGATCGTGGTGATGAAGTTGACCGCACCCAGGATGGTGCCGAGACCGGCCATCCACAGGCCCATGATCCACAGGTCACCGCCGACGCCCGGGGACCGGACCGCGTTGTTCAGGGGGGCGTAGGCGAACCAGCCGAAGTCGGCCGCGCCCTGCGGGGTCAGGAAGCCGGAACCGGCGATGATGCCGCCGAACAGGAACAGCCAGTAGCTGAACATGTTCAGCCGCGGGAACGCCACGTCGGGCGAGCCGATCTGCAGCGGCATGATCACGTTGGCGAAGCCGAAGAACAGCGGCGTCGCGAACAGCAGCAGCATGATCGTGCCGTGCATCGTGAACAGCTGGTTGTAGAGCTCGTCGTTGACGACCTGCTGGCCCGGGAACGCGAGCTCGGAGCGGATCAGCATCGCCATCAGGCCGGCGATCAGGAACCACGCGAACGACGTCCCGAGGTAGAGCTTGCCGATGATCTTGTGGTCGGTGGTCGTGATGACCTTGACGATCTGCTGGCCGAGCGTGTTCGGCCTCGTCGTGCTGGCGCTTCGGAAGTTGGCGCCCTCAGCTGTCGCGCTCACTGTCCGGCTCCCGTCTGGTCGTTGCCTTGGAGTTCGTTCTGCAGCCCCGCCTGCCTCTTGACCTCGGAGCCGCCGAGCGCGGGGCCGATGTTGCCCTGCGCCTGCAGCTTCTTGAGGTAGGTGGCGTACTCGTCGGCGCCGACCACCTTGACGTTGAACAGCATCCGGGAGTGGTAGGTGCCGCACAGCTCGGCGCAGCGGCCCACGAAGTCACCCTCGCGGGTCGGCGTGAAGCTGAAGTGGTTGTCCCGTCCGGGGACGACGTCCATCTTGAACAGGAACGCCGGGACCCAGAAGGAGTGGATCACGTCGGGTGAGCGGAGCTGCACGTCGACGCTCTCGTTGACCGGGAGGACGAGGGTCGGGCGGTATGCCGTGGTGCCGGCCTCGTAGACGGTCGTCGAGCCGTCGAGCGCCTTGTCCTTGTCGTAGTTGAACGTCCAGGACCACTGCTGGCCGACGACCGTGATCGTGTGGTCGGCCTTGCCGTTGCTCGGCTCGGCGAGGACCTCGTTCTGCACCGTCACGGTGAAGAAGAAGAACACCAGCACCATCACGACAGGCGCGACCGTGTAGAGGATCTCGATCGGCAGGTTGTAGCGGGTCTGCACCGGGATCTCGTCGTCGCGGCGGCGGTAGAACTTCACGCACGCGTAGCCGATCAGGCCCCACACCACGACGCCGACGATCATCGCGGCGAGCCACGCGCCCATCCAGAGGCTGTGCATCCCCTCGGTGCGGTCGGTGACGCCCACGGGCTGCGCAAGCCGCTTGATGGACTCCTTCTCCGCGGAGGAGCACGAGCCGAGAAGCAGCACGCCGGCGGAAGCCATGACGATCAGGCCTGCCGTGCGCGCGCGCTTGGGGAGTTGCAGACTCAACGTCAGAGCCTCTCTGTCCATACGACGGTCAGGAGGAACGTTACTACTGAGGCAACGCCGGACCACCGGGAGGGCGGGCGGTAGTTTCACGTTGTGACATTCGCGACGCGGTCCCCCTCCGACCCGGGCGGCGGATACCTCGACACCGTCTCCACCGAGCCGCTGCACCCGGCCGCCCGCGACACGCTGACGGCCGCGCTCGACCGGGGGTTCGCCGACCCGTTGCGGCTGCACGGCCCCGGCCGCGAGGCCCGGCTGCTGCTCGACAACGCCCGTGAGGTGGTCGCCACCCTGCTCGCCGCCCGTCCCGACGAGGTCACCTTCACCTCCTCCGGCACGCAGGCGGTGCACCTGGGGGTCCTCGGCCTGCTCCTGGGGCGACGGCGGGTCAGCGGCCGGCTGGTGCACTCGGCGGTCGAGCACTCCGCGGTGATGGCCGCCGGCGCCTGGTGGGAGCGGCACTTCGCGGGTACGACGGCCAGCGTGCCCGTCGACGCCGAGGGGCACGTCCTGCTCGACGCGTTCGAGTCCGCCCTGTCCGGCGAGCCGGCCGGCGTGGCCGCCGTACAGGTGGCGAACCCCGAGGTCGGCACCCTGCAGTCGCTCGAGACGGTCGCGGAGCTGGCCGCACGGCACGACGTACCGGTGTTCGCGGACGCCGCCGCCGCGGCCGGGCGGATGGACCTGCCCGGTGGCTGGGCGGTGGCGGCGGCCTCCGCGCACAAGTGGGGCGGACCCGCGGGCGTCGGCGTGCTGGTGGTTCGCAAGGGCGCCCGGTGGCGCGCGCCCTTCCCGACCGACGACCGCACCGATGCCCGCGTCGCCGGTTTCGAGAACGTCCCCGCGGCGCTGGCCGCCGCGGCCGCGCTGCAGGCGGTGGTGGCCGAGCGGGGCGAGGTCGCGACCCGTCAGCGGGCGCTCGTCGACCGGTTACGCGTGGGCGTGTCGGCGCTGCCCGACGTGGACGTCGTCGGCGACCCGGTGCAGCGGCTCCCCCACGTGCTGACGTTCTCCTGCCTGTACGTCGACGGGGAGGCCCTGGTGACCGAGCTCGACCGGCACGGGTTCGCGGTGGCGTCCGGGTCGGCGTGCACGGCCAGCAGCCTCGAGCCGTCCCACGTGCTGGCCGCGATGGGCGCGCTCACCCACGGCAACGTCCGGGTGTCGCTGGGCCGGACCACCACCGAGGCCGACGTCGACCGGCTGCTGGCCACGCTGCCCGGCGTCCTGGACCTGCTGCGCTCCCGCTGACCTGAGAAGGTGTGCGGATGGACGCCGACGTCGAGCTCGACTGCCGCGGGATGCTCTGCCCGCTGCCGATCATCCGGCTCGCCACCCACCTGCCCGACCTCGCGGTCGGGCAGACCCTGGCGGTGGTCGCCGACGACCCTGCCGCCCGGCCCGACGTCGCGGCCTGGTGCCGGATGCGCGGCCAGGAGTACGTCGGCGAGGACGCAGCCCCGGACGGCGTCCCCCGCTTCGTGGTGCGGCGCCTGCGTTGACGCACGTCGTCGACAACAGCTTCAACGAATCGCTTCTCGGACAGCCCGCGGGCCCGCTACGAGCGGCTGCGCGACCCTGGCGTGCCGCACTGACCCGTCACCTACTGTGCGACACGCCGGGCGAAACCGCCGAGTAGGTGACGGGTCGGCGTCAGGGGCGGGGGGTGCGGACGTGCGCGGCGATCTCCGCGGCCGCCTCGTCACCGTAGGCGTCGGCGAAACGCTGCACGAACTGCTTCTGGTGCAGGGTGTACTCCTGGGTGCCGACCTTCTCGACCACGAACACCGCGAGCAGGCAGCCGAGCTGCGCGGCGCGCTCCAGCGACAGGTCCCACTCCATCGCCGCGAGGAAGCCCGCCCGGAAGGCGTCGCCCACCCCGGTCGGCTCGACCTTGGCGATCTCGGGGACGGCCGGGACGACGATCGGCTCCTCGCCCTTGCGCTCCACCCGGACACCGGCCGCGCCGAGCGTGACGACCTGGGTGCCGACCCGGTCGAGGATCTCGTCGTTGGTCCAGCCGGTCTTCTTCTCGATCAGCGCCGACTCGTACTCGTTGCTGAACAGGATCGCCGCGCCCTCGATCAGGTCCCGGATCATCTCGCCGTCACCGAAGGCCAGCTGCTGGCTCGGGTCGGCGATGAACGGGTAGCCGCGCTTGCGGCACTCCTCGGTGTGCCGGAGCATCCCCTCGGGGTCGTTGGGGCCGATCAGCACGTACGTCGCGCCGCCCACCCGGTCCACGATCGGCGCGAGCTCGATGTCGCGGGCCTCGCTCATCGCACCGGCGTAGAACGACGCGATCTGCGCCATCGACGAGTCGTTGGTGCACACGAACCGGGCGGTGTGCCGGGACTCGGACACGTGCACCGAGTCGCAGTCCACGTTGTGCCGCACCAGCCACGACCGGTAGTCAACGAAGTCCTCGCCCACCGCGCCGACCAGGACCGGACGCAGGCCGAGGTTGCCCAGGCCGAAGGCGATGTTCGCGGCGCACCCGCCGCGGCGGACCTCGAGGTCCTCCACGAGGAACGACAGCGCGATCTTGTCGAGCTGCTCGACGACGAGCGAGTCGGCGAACTTGCCGGGGAACGTCATCAGGTGGTCGGTGGCGATGGAGCCGGTCACGAGCAACGACACGGGGGTTTCCTCACGAGGTGGGGGCGGTCCAGAGGACAAAACTACGACAGCGGGACACTACCCGTCGGTACTCGTTGGGATACCCCGCGGTAGCTCCTACCGTGGGTGCATGACCTACCAGCGTCTGCCCTACGACGACGCCGACACCGCCACCGAGATGACGTCGGACTGCCGGGCGGCCGGTGCCGCGCTGCACCTGCCGCAGCGTTCCACGCCCGCCGAGCGGGCCCGCCGCGCGGCGGTCCGCCCGGCGCCCAGCATCCGCTTCGAGGACTACCCGCGCGAGGTCGCGAAGCCGACGATCGAGGTCTCCGAGGCCGCGTCGCGACTCGCGGCGGCGATCCACCCCTACCTGGACTGACCCTCCCGGCCGAGCCTCCGGGGGGCCAGGGGCCGGCCCCTGCGGCCAACCCGTCTGGACCGGTACTCGCAGGGTCCCCCAGGCGGACGGACGGGCGCATGCTGGTGAGATGACACCCGGCACCGGTCGCTGGCTCGCACCCCTCGGTGCGTCCGCTGCCGTGCTCGTCGTCTACGTGGTCCCCGGCGTGCTCAACGCCCACGACGGCGCGGGAGACGGCCGGAGGCCCGACGGGGTGGTCACCCCCGACGCAGCGGTGGCGCCGGTGCTGCCCGCCGACGGTGCGGAGGAGAGCCGCTCCCGGGTCCGCGCGGTGGACATCATCGGCTACCGCACCGCGGGCCGGACGCTGCGGGTGTACTACACCATCGACCGCTCGACGGACTGCTCGATCCGGATCGCGACACCGGTGGTGAAGGAGACGCTCAGCGCGGTGGTGGTCCAGCTCGACCGCCGACCCTCGCTGACCCCCGGCGAGGTGTGCTCCGACCTGCGGCTCACGACCTCGGTGGACATCTCGCTGACGCGGCCGATGGCCGGCCGGGTGCTGCAGGACGGGTCGCGTGGCGGCTCGCTGGTGCCGGTCGCGCCGGCGCACGGCTCGGAGCTGGCCATCGCCACTCCCCCCGGCACGATGTAGGGCTCGAGACCTCCCCAGGACGCCGAAGACCCCCGCGCCGTGAGGCGACGGGGGTCTTCGACCTTGGGAGTCAGTGGCTCAGTGGAAGGAGTCTCCACAGGCGCAGGAACCGCCGGCGTTCGGGTTGTCGATCGTGAAGCCCTGCTTCTCGATCGTGTCCACGAAGTCGATCACGGCGCCGTTGAGGTAGGGCATGCTCATCCGGTCCACGACGACGGAGACGCCGTCGAAGTCGGTGACCTGGTCGCCGTCGAGGTTCCGCTCGTCGAAGAACAGCTGGTAGCGCAGGCCGGAGCAGCCGCCGGGCTGCACGGCGATGCGGAGCTGGAGGTCGTCGCGACCCTCCTGCTCGAGGAGGCTCTTCACCTTGCTGGCGGCCGCGTCGCTGACGTTGATGCCGTCCGGGCGGACCTGCGTCTCGGTGGTGGTGTCGACCTGCTCGGTCATCGGTGTGCTCCCAAACTCTTCGACAGTTCGAACGTCTCGTTGATCTGCTGTTGTCAATGGTCGCACATCTTCGGGTATTCCCAAGAACCGACCGACCCCCGGAACCGGCCGCCCTCAGAGCACCCGGTAGCGCAGGTGCACCGCGTGCGGCGAGTCGCGGGCCTGCAGCTGCTCGAACCGCGGCAGCGGGGTGCCCAGCTCCTCGAAGAGCCGGACTCCCCCGCCCAGCAGCACCGGAGCCAGGTGCAGGCTCAGCTCGTCGACGAGCCCGGCCGCGAGGTACTGCTGGATCGTGCGCGCCCCGCCCGCGACGTGCACCTTCCGGTCCCCCGCGGCGGCCTGCGCCTGCTCCAGGGGCCGCCCATCACCCACTCGTGCAGCGGCTCGCCGCCGTCACCGAGCCCGCGGCCCCGCCCGTCGTGCGGCCCCGCGACGAACCCGTCCAGCGACATCGTGATGTCGGCCATCACCGTGCCCATGGTCTCCTCCTCGTCGGTCGGTCACCTGGTCAGACCGTCGGCGAGGGTGGAACTCATCGTGACCAGGTGCGTGCGGTCCGCTCCGCCAGCGACGCCAGGCTGCCGGCGGGGTCCGCGAAGCTGGCCTCCTCGCCGACGAGGTCGACCATCGAGTACGCCGCCTCCACCCCCAGCGCACGCATCTCCCGGGAGCCGACGAGCACCCGGCCGGCCAGCGCCACGCACGGCTGGAGCGCGTCGGCGGCCACCTTCGCGACGCCGTACGGGACCTTGCCGGAGCGCGAGGAGAAGTCGAAGGCGCCCTCGCCGGTGATCACCAGGTCCGCCCGACGCGCCCGCTCCAGGAGACCGACCGCGTCCGCGACCACGTCCAGGCCGGGAGTCCGGGTCGCGCCCAGCAGCAGCAGGCCGAAGCCGAGCCCGCCCGCGGCACCGGCTCCCTTGGCCAGCGCGACCTTGCGGTCCGTGGCCGCGGCCAGCCGCTCCAGCAGCGCGTCGACCGCCTGGAGCCGGTCTTCGGCGACCCCCTTCTGGGGTCCGTAGACGTTGGTCGCCCCGATCAGGCCGAGCAGCGGGTTGTCGACGTCGGAGGCCGCCACCAGCTCGGCGCCGGCGACCGTCTTGCGGGCCGCGGCGAGGTCGACGTCGTCCAGATCGCCGAGCCCGGTCGCCCCACCGGTCAGCGCGTCGGCCGGCACCGAGGTGGCTCCGAGGGCGGCCAGCAGGCCGGCGCCCCCGTCGTTGGTCCCCGAGCCACCGAGGCCGACCACGACGCGGGCGGCTCCGGACTCGCAGGCCGCGCGGACCAGCTGTCCCACTCCGTAGGTCGTGGCCTGCTCCGCGCGCCGGTCCGCCTGCGGGGTCAGGTGCAGCCCGCAGGCCTGGGCGCTCTCGACGTACGCCGTGCCGTCCTGCACGAGGACCGAGCCGGGCACCTGCTCGCCGTACGGTCCGCTGACCGTGACCGCGAGGAGCTCCCCGCCGAGCGAGGCGTGCAGCACATCGACGAAACCGGGGCCGCCGTCGGCCATCGGCACGAGCTCGAGCTCGTCCTCGGGGGCACGGCGTCGCCAGCCGGTGGCGATGGCCTCTGCGGCCTCGACCGCGCTCAGCGTGCCGGCGAACTTGTCGGGTGCGATCAGGACGCGCATCCCCCCATCCAACATGATGAGATGGATCGTGATGACGGCCGACTACATCGTGCGCCCGATGACCCCCGATGACGTGGCGGCCGTCGAACGGCTCAGCGACGAGGCCTTCTACGACCTCGACGTCCGCACCCACCGCACCGGCTGGCCGGAGCCGGGGCACCGGACCGCCGCCAAGGCCGCCGACTGGCGGGCCCGGGTCGCGCACCTGGTGCGCACCGACCCGCGAGGCTGCTGGGTGGCCGAGGACGACGGCGGGCTGCTGGGGGCGTCGGCGAGCATGCGGCGCGACCTGACCTGGCTGCTCGCGACCTACGTGGTGCGTCCGGGCCTGCAGGGACGCGGCGTGGGCCGGCAGCTGCTGGACGCCGCGCTCGCCTACGGCTCGGGCTGCCTGCGCGGGATGCTCGCCGCGTCCGAGGACCCGCCGGCCGTACGCCGCTACCGGCTCGCCGGCTTCACGCTGCACCCCTCGATGCTGCTCTGGGGCACGGTGTCCCGCGAGGTGCTGCCGGTCGTCGAGCGGGTCCGCGAGGGGTCGGCGGGCGACATCGACCTGATGAACTCCGTGGACCGGCAGGTCCGCGACGCGGCGCACGGCCCGGACCACGAGATCCTCACCCGGATCTACCGGCTGGTGGTGGTGGACCGGTCCACCGGTTCCGGCTACGTGTACGTCGCGCCGGGTGGCGGGTGCTACCTGCTGGCGGCGACCAACCGCCGCACGGCGACCGACCTGCTCTGGGAGTCGCTGGCCGCGTCGACCCCCGACGTGCCGGTCACCGTCCCGCACGTCACGGCCGTCAACGAGTGGGCCGTGGACGTCGGCATGGCCTGCCGGCTGGAGCTGTGGACCCGCGGCTACCTCGCCCTGCGCGGCATGAAGCCGCCGGCGCCGTACCTGCCCAGCGGGCACTTCCTCTGAGTCGTTCCTGGGCGGCTGTGGGACGATGTCGGTGTGACAACAACCGACCTGCCCCTGCTGGTTCTGGGCCACAGCACGGACCCCCGCTCCGAGCCTGGCGTCGACTGTCCGGGCTCGCTGCCCGCGGCGTCCGACCCGGACCTGGTGGCCCGTGCCCGCGCAGCCAAGGAGGCCCTGGGCGACCGGGTGTTCGTGCTCGGTCACCACTACCAGCGTGACGAGGTGATCGCGTTCGCCGACGTCACCGGCGACTCGTTCAAGCTGGCCCGGGACGCCGCGGGACGCCCCGAGGCGGAGTACGTCGTGTTCTGCGGCGTGCACTTCATGGCCGAGTCGGCCGACATCCTCACCTCCCCCGAGCAGCAGGTGATCCTGCCGGACCTCGCGGCGGGCTGCTCGATGGCCGACATGGCCGGCCTGGCGCAGGTCGAGGACGCCTGGGACGCCCTGGAGGACGCGGGGATCGCCGGGTCCGTCGTACCCGTCACCTACATGAACTCCTCGGCCGACATCAAGGCGTTCTGCGGCCGCCACGGGGGCGCCGTCTGCACGTCCTCGAACGCCCAGGTGGCGCTCGAGTGGGCCTTCGACCAGGTGCCCGACGCCAAGGTGCTGTTCCTGCCCGACCAGCACCTCGGCCGCAACACCGCAGTGCTGCAGATGGGCATCGGCCTGGACGAGTGCGTGGTGTGGAACCCGCACAAGCCCAACGGCGGGCTCACCGCGGCCGAGCTGCGGGACGCCCGGATGATCCTGTGGAAGGGACACTGCTCGGTGCACGGCCGCTTCACCGCCCAGTGCGTCGACGACATCCGCGAGCGGGTCCCCGGGATCCAGGTGCTCGTGCACCCCGAGTGCACCCATGACGTCGTCACCAAGGCCGACCTGGTCGGGTCGACGGAGTTCATCATCAAGACCGTCGAAGCCGCACCCGCCGGGTCGTCGTGGGCGATCGGCACCGAGCTCAACCTCGTGCAGCGGCTCGCGAACGCGCACCCGGACAAGCACATCGCCTTCCTCGACAAGACGGTCTGCTACTGCTCGACGATGAACCGCATCGACCTGCCGCACTTCGTATGGGCGATGGAGAACCTCGTCGCGGGCACCGTGGTCAACCGGATCCAGGTCGACCCCGAGACCGAGCGGTGGGCCAAGGTCGCCCTCCAGCGGATGCTGGACCTGCCGGCGCGCTCGGCCGCCAAGGACTAGGTCGGGTCAGAGCCCGGGGGCACCCCACAGCGGCATCCAGCGACTGAGCTGGGGCTCGATCGGGAGGTCTCCCTTGATCAGGTCGCGCACCTGGATCTCCAGCAGGTTGTCCCGCTGCTGCGGCCCGGTCGGGGCGAACGGGTAGAACGTGCCCTGCTTGTAGAGGTAGACCAGCCCGAGCGTGCGTCCCGACGGGTCCGCGAAGCCGACCAGCGAGCAGAGCAGGCTGGGCCCGAACCCCTGGGCCTCCAGCGAGGTGTTCACGGTGTGCAGGTCGGTGACCAGGGCGGACAGGTCGTCCGGACGCTGGCGCGCGAGCAGCCAGCTGAACCCGAACGCGTCGGTGCTGCGCTCGACGTCCGGGTCGTCGTCGTTGTCGAGCAGCTCGACCACGTCCCGCTGGGTCTGCTCGAACGCGGCGCCCTCGGCGGCCCGGTAGCAGACCGACCCGAGACCGGTCGGTGCGAAGTTCGTCGCGGTCTGCAGCGTGATCGCCGCGGACGGCAGCGAGAACAGCGCGTCGAGGTTGGCCTGTACCGGCTTGCTCCGGCCGGTCAGGGTGCTCCAGAGGCCCATGTCAGCGCCCTGTCACTGGCCGAGCCCGGCGCCGGGGAACCCACCGTCCATCGGCTTGCCCAGCTCGGCGGACACCCGGGCGAGCTGCTCCAGCCGCTGCTCGAGCGACGGGTGCGTCGAGGTCAGCGTCTTGAACGTCATGCCGCTGACGGCCGGGGCGATGAAGAACGCGTTCAGCGGCTGCGACGACCGCAGGTCCTTGTTCGGGATGGACGCGATCTCACCGCTGATCTTGGTCAGCGCGCTGGCCAAGCGCCGAGGGCTTCTGGGTGAGGAAGGCGCCGGCCCGGTCCGCGCACAGCTCGCGGTAGCGCGAGAGCAGCCGGGTGAGGAAGAAGCTGACGGCGTACACCACCAGGCTGACCACGAGGACGATGAGCCACACCGGGACGCCGTTGTTGTTGTTGCCGTTGTTGCCCCCACGGCGGTCCCCGCCGCCGAAGATCGCGCCGTACTGCGCGCCGCGGGTGAGCATCGCAGCCATGATCCCGGCGGAGCTGGCGAGCGTCATCACCAGCACGTCCTTGTGCGCGACGTGGGAGAGCTCGTGGGCGAGCACGCCCTCCATCTCCTCGGCGGTCAGCTTGTCGAGGATGCCGGTGGTCACGCAGACCGACGAGTGGCTCGGCGAACGACCGGTCGCGAAGGCGTTCGGCATGTCGGTGTAGGCGATCGCCACCCGCGGCTTCGGCATGTCGGCGAGCGCGCAGAGCCGGTCGATCATGCCGTGCAGCTCGGGGGCCTCCTGCGGCGTGACCTCCCGGGCCCGCATCGCCTTGAGCGCCACGGTGTCGGAGTTGTACCACTGGAACCACGCGACGCCGATCCCCGCGAGGCCGATGAACACCCAGAGACCGGTGTTGCGAAAGACGAACATGAGCGCCACGACGAGCGCCACGAACAACCCGCCCAGCAGGAACAGGACCAGGGTCATGCGCGCGGTCAGGCCGCGGTCGTTGATGAAGCGTGTGCTGGCCATCAGCCCGGGATCAGCCCCTCGTCGCTGAGCAGCTCCCGCACCTCCTCCAGCGTCGCGTCGGACGGCGGCAGGATCAGGTCGGAGTCCTCGAGGGACTCATCAGGCAGTGGCACACCCGCGGTGCGTACGGCGTTCAGCAGCGCGTCGAGGCTCTGGGCGAAGGTCTCACGGTCCCCGCCTTCCACGGCGGACTCGACCGCGGAGTCCAGCTCGTTGAGGGCGTCGACCTGCTCCTCGGAGACGTCCCACTGCCCCTCGCCGAGGATCCGCACGATCATGCCGGGCCCTCTTCCTGGCGCTGCTCGCTCACCGGAGCCGCTTCGACCTGGGCCGGCGGCGTCGTGTCGGAGGACTCCAGCGCCTGCTGCCCGCCGCCGGTGGTGCCGGCCTTGAGCGCGGCCAGCTCGGACTCCACGTCGGACTGGCTCGACATCGCCTCGAGCTCGCGGGCGATGTCGTCACCCTTGTTCAGCGAGGACGCGTCGTCGAGCGCGCCGGAGGCGATCAGCTCGTCGATGGCGCCGGCCCGGGCCTGCATCTGGGCCGTCTTGTCCTCGGCACGCTGCACGGCCATCCCGACGTCGCCCATCTCCTCGGAGATGCCGGAGAACGCCTCGTTGATCCGGGTCTGTGCCTCGGCCGCGGTGTACTGCGCCTTGATGGTCTCCTTCTGGGTGCGGAAGGACTCGACCTTGGCCTGCAGCCGCTGCGAGGCGAGGGTGAGCTTCTCCTCCTCCCCCTGCAGCTGGGCCTGCTGCGCCTTCAGGTTGCCCATCTGGCCGGAGAGGGCGGACTTGCGGGTCAGCGCCTCCCGGGCGAGGTCCTCGCGTCCCATGGACAGGGCCTTCTGGGCCTGCTCGGTGAGCTTGTTGGACTGCTGCTCCAGCTGGCCGACCTGCAGCTCGACGCGCTTGCGGCTGGTGGCGACGTCGGCCACGCCGCGGCGTACCTTCGTCAGCAGCTCCAGCTGGCGCTTGTAGCTGTAGTCCAGCGTCTCGCGCGGGTCCTCGGCACGGTCGAGCGCCTTGTCCGCCTTGGCGTGGAAGATCAGGCTGATGCGCTTCATGAGACTCATGGAGGGCAGCCCCCCTTTTCTTTTCTCGGTGATACAGCCGGGTGACGTCTCCTCCACCCTACGGGGGAACGGACGGTCGGAGTAGGAGGTTCCCGAGGGGTCGCGGCTACCCTTTCCTCAACAGCCAGCACGTGCCCGGCACCGGGCCCGATGCGCGACCCGAGGAAGTCAGTCCGTTGTTCCGTCGCAGCAAGACAGCCGAAGCCCCCACCGCAGCCACGACCGTGAAGGAGGGCGGCAAGGGCCGCCCCACCCCGAGTCGCAAGGAGGCCCAGGCGGCCTCCCGCGCGCGGGCCCGCGGCACGCAGGACAAGAAGGAGGCCGCCCGCCTCCTGCGCCAACGCCGCACGGAGGGCAACGCCCGGGTGCGCGAGGGCATGAAGGCCGGCGAGGAGCGTTACCTGCCGGCCCGCGACAAGGGCCCGGTGCGCCGGTTCGTCCGGGACTGGATCGACTCCCGGCTCTGCATGGCGGAGATGCTGCTGCCGCTGCTGATCATCATCATGGTCGGCCAGGCGTTCTCGCAGAGCCTCGCCAACGGCCTGTGGAGCGCGACGATCCTGCTGGTCGCCCTGGACACCGCCCTGGTGGTCTTCCGGCTGCGCCGCGAGCTGCGTCGCCGGTTCCCCGACCAGAGCACCAAGGGCGCCGTCGGCTACGGCATCCTGCGCTCCCTCCAGCTGCGCTGGATCCGCCTCCCGAAGGCCAAGGTCAAGCTCGGCCAGAAGCTGCCCGAGCACTACTGAGCCGGTTGGCCGCCGGGCATAGGCTCGTCGGCATGGAAATTCGCAATCTTGGTTCAAGCGGTCTGAAGATCTCGGCGATCGCCTACGGCAACTGGCTCACCCACGGGTCGCAGGTCGAGGAGGACGCCGCGCTCGCGTGCGTGCGTCAGGCTCTCGACGAGGGCATCACCACCTTCGACACCGCGGACGTCTACGCCAACACGAAGGCCGAGACCGTGCTCGGCAACGCACTGAAGGGCGAGCGTCGCGAGGGCCTGGAGATCTTCACCAAGGTCTACTGGCCGACCGGGCCCGGCAAGCACAACGACCACGGTCTCTCCCGCAAGCACATCCTGGAGTCGATCAACGGGTCCCTGAAGCGGCTGGGCACCGACTACGTCGACCTCTACCAGGCGCACCGGTACGACTACGAGACCCCGCTCGAGGAGACGATGGAGGCCTTCGCCGACGTCGTGCACTCGGGCAAGGCGCACTACATCGGTGTCTCGGAGTGGCGCGCGGAGGAGATCCGGGCCGCGCACGGCCTGGCGCGTGAGCTGCGGATCCCGCTGGTCTCGAACCAGCCGCAGTACAACATGCTGTGGCGGGTCATCGAGCCCGAGGTGGTGCCGACCTGCGAGGAGCTCGGCATCGGGCAGATCGTCTGGTCCCCGATCGCGCAGGGCGCGCTGACCGGCAAGTACAAGCCCGGCCAGGCCCACCCGGCCGGCTCCCGGGCCACCGACGAGAAGGGCGGCGCGGACATGATCTCGCGCTGGCTCGACGACGACGTGCTCGGCCGGGTGCAGCAGCTGCAGCCGATCGCCGACGAAGCCGGCCTCTCGCTGGCCCAGCTGGCGGTCGCCTGGGTGCTGCAGAACGACAACGTCTCGGCCGCGATCATCGGCGCCTCCCGGCCCGAGCAGGTCACCGAGAACGTCAAGGCCGCCGGGGTGAGGCTCGAGGCCGAGGCGATGAAGCGGATCGACGAGGTCCTCGACGGTGTGGTCGAGAGCGACCCGAGCAAGACGAAGTCGCCGGCCAAGCGCGACTTCGGCGGCTGAGCGTCCCGCAGGTCCCGCGGGTCGGTCAGCCGGCCGCGTGCAGGCTCATCGGCCCGTAGACCTCGCGGTCGCCCTCGAAGAGCGTGACCTGGTCGACCCCGTCGTCGACCAGGTCGCGCCAGACCTCGCCGATCCACGACTCGGCGTCGCTCTGCGACGGGAAGCCGGTCGCCCCGGACGCCGTACTCCCGCCTGAGAGACCCACCTCTGAGCCTGCCTCGTCCTCGAAGCGCCAGCGCCAGCTCGACGTGGGCGAGGGGTCGCTGCTGCCGAAGGACGAGGAGGGCTCGAGGGAGTTCGTCATGTGACGAGCCTAACCGGCGGCACGGACCCAGACCCTTTGACGGCGCCTCGGCGCCCGTGGGACCGTGAGCCCTCTGCTCTCCTCGGGGAAGCCGGTCCGAAGCCGGCGCTGACCCGCAACCGTAGGCCGAGTCGCAGCCCCACCAGGCACGACCCGGCAAGCCGGAACACCGAGAAGGACAGCGGCTCCCCACATCCGTCGAGGTCTACGGGACGGAGCCGGATCGGTGTCCCCCCGGGGGCGCGAGCGGTCCGGCGTCGTCTTCACCGCCGCAACCGAAAGGCCGTCCATGGCCACCACCCTCCGCCGCCCCGTCGGCGCCCTCAGCGTGCTGCTGCTCGCCCTGCTCTTCGTCGCCGGCACCGCTGGTACGGCGGACGCCGCAGACGGCTACAAGTACTGGAACTACTTCCACGTCGAGGGCGGGAAGTACGTCTTCGCCCAGAGCGGTGCCGCCGACTACACCCCGAAGGACGGCTCGGTCGAGGCCTACCGCTACGGCCTGTCCTCCACCGCCGACGGCATCGCCCCGCGCACCGACGCCACGACGTACACCGTCGAGGACATCTGCAAGGGCACCGAGGCCAAGCAGGGCCAGAAGCTGGTCGGCGTGCTGCTCGACTACGGCACCGCGGCCGACGCCGAGAGCGGCGAGACCCCGCCGAAGCCGCGGGCCGCGTGCGCCGCCGTACCCACGAACGCGAACGGCCAGCAGGTGCTCGACGCGGTCGCGGACCTCCGGATCGAGAACCAGCTGACCTGCGGCATCGACGGCTACCCGGTGAAGAGCTGCTCGGTCACCGTCAAGAACCCTCCCGCCGCCGCGACGGAGAAGACCGTCGGCTTCGCGCTGCCCGCGAGCGCCACCGGCACGACGGACGCCTCGAGCACGTCCTCCGCGTCCGACAGCGACGACGGCGGCATCCCCTGGCCGCTGGTCGGCGTCGTGGCCGCGGTCGTGGTCCTCGGCGGCGGCGCCTTCGCCCTGTCCCGCCGCGGCTCCAGGGCCTGAGCCGGCCGACCCCGCCACGCCATGCGCCCTCAGCACCTGGTCACCTTCCCCCGGAGCCTCCACCCGGGGGCCTGGTGGCTGTGGGCGATCGCGCTGGCGGCCGCGGCGAGCCGGACGCAGAACCCGGTTCCGCTCGTGCTGATCCTGGTGGTCACCGGCTTCGTCGTCGCCGCCCGCCGCAGCAGCGCCCCCTGGGCCCGTTCGTACGTCGCGTTCCTCAAGCTCTCGCTCGTGGTGATCGTCGTGCGGATCCTGTTCCAGGCGCTGCTGTCCACCGGCGCGCAGGGCCCGACGGTGCTGGTCACCCTCCCGTCGCTGCCGATGCCCGCGGGCAGCGGCCTGAAGCTCGGCGGCGTGGTCAGCCTCGAGGCGGTGCTGCGGGCGTTCTACGAGGGTCTGCAGCTGGCCACCATCCTGTGTTGCGTGGGGGCCGCCAACGCGCTCGGCAGCGCACGGCGGCTGCTGCGGTCCGTGCCGGGAGCGCTCTACGAGATCGGGGTCGCCTGCGTGATCGCGCTGACGTTCGCACCACAGCTGGTCACCGACGCGGCGCGGGTGCGGGCCGCGCACCGGCTGCGGGGCCACAACGGCACCGGTCTCGGCAGCCTCAAGCGGCTCGCGATGCCGGTGCTCGAGGGGGCGCTGGAGCGGTCGGTGGACCTGGCCGCCGCGATGGACTCCCGCGGCTACGGGCGTACGACGGACGCGGGCCGCGCCTCACGACGGGTCACCGCCGTGCTGGTCTTCGGCGGGCTGCTCGGCGTGTGCGTCGGTGTCTACGGGCTCCTCGACGGGACCGCCTCGGTCTGGCTCGGCATGCCGGTGCTGGTCACCGCAATGGTCGTCGCCGGGGCCGGCCTGCACGTGGGCGGGCGCCGCAGCGGTCGCTCGCGCTACCGCCCCGACCCGTGGGCGCTGCCGGAGTGGCTCGTCTCGGCCTCCGGCATCGTCGCGGCGGCGGCGGTCTTCGTCGACGTGCACCTCTCCCCCGCCGACTTCTTCCTCGCCAGCGTCACCGACGTGCCGCCGGTGCCGCTGCTGGCCGTCTCCGGCATCCTCGTCGCCGCGCTGCCGGCGTTCCTCGCGCCGCCGCTGCCCGAGTCGGCCGCACCGGCCGGCCCCGCCGGGTCCCCGTCGGACGAGGCCCCCGGCCGGATGGAGGTGGCGGCGTGATCGAGCTGCACCAGGTCGGCGTCACCTTCGCCGACGCCGCCGAACCGGTGCTGTCCGGGGTCGACCTGGCCATCCCCGAGGGGGAGCTGGTCCTCGTGGTCGGTCGCACCGGCTCGGGCAAGACCACCTTGCTGCGCACGATCAACGGTCTCGTCCCGCACTTCTCCGGCGGCACCCTGCACGGCCGGGTCGTCGTCGACGGCCGCGACACCCGCTCGCACCGGCCGCGCGACCTTGCCGACGTGGTCGGGTACGTCGGCCAGGACCCGCTCGCCGGCTTCGTGACCGACACCGTCGAGGACGAGCTGGCCTACGGCATGGAGTCGCTCGGTCTGGCCCCCGACGTGATGCGCAAGCGCGTCGAGGAGACGCTGGACCTGCTGGGCCTGGCCGAGGTGCGCCACCGGCCCGTGGCCGACCTGTCCGGCGGGCAGCAGCAGCGCGTCGCCATCGGCTCGGTGCTGACCACGCACCCGCGGGTGCTGGTGCTCGACGAGCCCACGTCGGCGCTCGACCCGCTGGCCGCCGAGGAGGTCCTCGCGACGCTGCAGCGCCTCGTGCACGACCTCGGCCTCACGGTCGTGCTCGCCGAGCACCGGCTCGAGCGGGTCGTGCAGTACGCCGACCGCGTGGTGCTGGTGCCGGGCGGCAGGGCGCCGGTCGTCTCGGGGGGCCCCGAGCAGGTGCTGCGCGACGCACCCGTGGCCCCGCCGGTCGTGGAGCTCGGCCGGGTCGCCGGCTGGGACCCGCTGCCGCTGTCCGTGCGGGACGCGCGCCGACTGGCGTCGCCGCTGCGCGAGCGGCTCGCCGACGTGGACGCACCGGAGCCCCGGTCCGGTGACGCCGAGGCAGAGACGGTCGCCGACGCGGAGCATCTCGTGGTCTCCTACGGCCGGGTCCCGGCCCTGCGCGGCGTCTCGACGCAGCTGCGGCGCGGCGAGATCGTCGCGCTGATGGGCCGCAACGGCGCCGGCAAGTCGACGCTGCTCAAGGCGCTCGTCGGCATGAAGCGCCCGAGCAGCGGGCGGGTCACCGTCGACGGTCTCGCCCCGGCCGACCTGAAGCCCTCGGCCCTGCTGCGGCACGTCGGCATGGTGCCGCAGGTCCCGGCGGACCTGCTCTACGCGTCGTCGGTCGGCCGCGAGTGCGAGCAGGCCGACCGGGACGCCCGCGTCCACTCGGGCACCACGCTCGAGCTGTTCCGACGGCTGTCCCCGGGGGTCCCTCTCGAGCAGCACCCGCGGGACCTGTCCGAGGGACAGCGGCTGACCCTGGCCCTGGCGATCGTGCTCGTCGTACGCCCTCCCCTGCTGCTGCTCGACGAGCCGACGCGCGGCCTGGACTACACCGCCAAGCACCGGCTGGTCGAGATCTTGCGCGACCTCGCCGAGGAGGGGCACGCGGTGCTGCTCGCCACCCACGACGTGGAGCTGGTCGCCGAGGTGGCCACCCGGGTGCTGGTCATGGCCGACGGCGAGCTGGTCGCCGACGGCCCGACCGCGGACGTCGTGGTGTCCTCGCCGGCGTTCGCGCCCCAGGTGGCGAAGGTGCTGGCGCCGCAGCGGTGGCTGACCCCGACCGAGGTCGCCGTCGCGCTCGCCTCGACCGAGTCGGTGACGCCGTGAACCTGGTCCCGGTGCAGCTGCGGTCGGCGCTCGCCCTGAGCGCCGCGTTCGCGGTCGGCATCGTGGCGTTCGGGTGGCCGTTCCTCACCCAGCCGGGCTCCGCGCTCGACACCTCGCACTCCGGGGACGCCCCGATGGTGTTCGTGCTGATGCTGCCGCTGCTGGCGGCCGTGGTGCTGGCCGAGCTGACCGGCGGTGGCATGGACGCCAAGGCGGTGGCCATGCTGGGCATGCTCTCCGCCGTCGGCGGCGCGTTGCGGGCGCTGGGGCCCGGGACGGCCGGCCTGGAGCCGAGCTTCGCGGTGATCATCCTCGGCGGCCGGGTCTTCGGGAAGGGGTTCGGGTTCGTGCTCGGGGCGGTCACCCTGTTCACCGGAGCCCTGCTCACCGGGGGCGTCGGACCGTGGCTGCCGTTCCAGATGATCGCGGCGGGCTGGGTCGGCTTCTTCGCCGGCTGCCTGCCTCCGACACGCGGCCGGCTCGAGGTGCTGACCCTGGCGGGGTACTCCTTCGTCGCCGGGCTGGCCTTCGGCCTGGTGATGAACCTGTGGTTCTGGCCGTTCGCGGCCTACGGTCCCGAGACCTCGTACGTCGCCGGGGACCCGTTCGTCGCCAACGCGTCGCGCTACGGCCTGTTCTACCTGACCACGTCGCTGCCCTGGGACCTCGGCCGCTCGGTGCTCTCGGCGCTGGTGGTGCTGTTCGCCGGCACCGCGCTGCTGCGGGCCCTGCGCCGTGCCTCGCGCCGTGCCGCGTTCGACGCGCCCGTGGTGTTCGAGTGAACCTCACCCTGCTCGGCACCGGGGCGGCCGACGGCTGGCCCAACCCGCACTGCCGGTGCGCCTCGTGCGCCGCGGCCCGCTCGACGGGGGCGCTGCGCGGGCAGACCTCCGCCCTCCTCGACGGCGAGCTGCTGCTGGACTGCGGACCGGAGGCCCCGCACGCGGCCCAGCGTGCCGGGACCGACCTGACCGGCCTGCGCCACGTGCTCATCACGCATGCCCACCCGGACCACTGCGCACCGGCGTTCCTGCTGTTCCGGGCCTGGGTCTCGCAGAGCCCGCTCGACGTGCTCGGCCCGGCAGAGGTGGTCGAGCAGGCCCGGATGTGGGTCGCGCCGGACTCCCCCGTGCGGTTCGCCGAGGTGCGTCCGGGTGAGCGGCACCGGCTCGGGCGGTACGACGTGCGGGTGCTCGCCGGGCAGCACGGCGCCGAGGGCTCCAGCGTGCTCTACGACGTCACCGGCCCGGGCGGACGGCTGCTCTACGCCACCGACACCGGCCCGCTGCCCGACCCGACCGTCGCGGCGCTGCGGGACGCGGCCTTCGACGTGGTGCTCCTCGAGGAGACGTTCGGCGACCACACCACGCACGGCACCGACCACCTCGACCTGGGCACGTTCCCCGAGCAGCTGCGCCGGCTCCGTGCGGCGGGGGCGGTCACCGCGCACACCGACGTGGTCGCCGTACACCTCTCGCACCGCAACCCGCCCACCCCCGAGCTGTCCCGGCGGCTGGCGGCCTGGGGGGCGCGGGTCGTGGACGACGGCACCACGCTCGGCGAGCGCCCCCGCCCGCTGCCGACGGGCCGCACCCTGGTGGTCGGCGGTGCCCGCTCCGGCAAGTCCGCCGAGGCCGAGCGGCTGCTCGCGGCGGAGGCTGCGGTGACCTACGTGGCGACCGCCTACCCTGCGGACCACGACGACGAGTGGTCGGAGCGGGTGCGCCGGCACCGGGCGGGCCGGCCGCCGCACTGGTCGACCCTCGAGTCGCTGGACCTGGTCCCGCTGCTGGCAGCGGACGGGGAGCCGCTGCTGGTGGACTGCCTGACCCTGTGGCTGACCCGGGTGATGGACCGGCACGACGCGTGGGACGACGAGGTCTGGGCGGCAAGCGGCGAGAAGGCCGTGCAGGACGAGGTGGAAGCGCTGGCCGAGGCCTGGCGTACGACGGGCCGCCGGGTGGTCGCGGTGACCAACGAGGTCGGGCAGGGCGTCGTGCCGGACACCGCGGCGGGCCGCCGCTTCCGGGACCAGATGGGACGGCTCAACGCCCGGCTCGCCGCCGTGACCGAGGACGTGCTGTGGTGCACGGCCGGCCGGGTCACCCGGCTGTGATGGACGCGCTCCGGCTGTGCCTGGGCACGCTGACCGTCCTGCCGGTGCGTCCGCCCGGACGCGTGGACCGCCGGGTCGCGGGGCTCGCGATGGCGCTCGCCCCGATCGCCGCCGCGGTGCTGGCCGTGGTCGCCGGACCGGCGCTCTGGCTGCTCGGCCAGGTCCTCTCCCCCGTCCTGGCCGCGGCGCTGACCATCGGCCTGCTCGCGCTGCTGACCCGGGGCATGCACCTCGACGGGCTCGCGGACACCGCCGACGGGCTCGGCTCCGGAGGACCGGCCGACCGCGCGCTGGACGTCATGCGCCGTGGCGACGTCGGCCCGTTCGGCGTGGTCACCCTGGTGGTCGTGCTGCTGGTGCAGGTCGCCGCGCTCGGCTCGCTCGGACCGGGGCGCTCGGCGGCGGCCCTGACGGTCGGGCTCGCGGTGTCCCGGGGGGTGCTTCCGCTGCTGTGCCTGCGCGGTGTCCCGGCTGCCCGCCCCGAGGGCCTCGGGCACCTCGTCGCCGGCACGGTCAGCGTCTCCGCGGCGGCCCTGTCGGTGCTGCTCGCGGCGGTGCTCGTGACCTGCGCGCTCCTCGTCGGAGCGTGGGCCGCGGGCGCCGTACGGCGTGGTCCAGCCGGTCGTCGCGGCGGTGCTCGCTCCGGCCGTCGGGGCGGCGTACGGCCGGCACTGCGTGCGGCGGTTCGGGGGCGTCACCGGCGACGTGCTGGGCGGGTGCGTCGAGGTGACGTTCACCGCGGCCCTGGTGGTGCTCGCGCTCCGCTGACGACGGGACCCGCGCCTCATCCTGCGAGGGGGATGTCACCGCGTTGCGGGGACCTGACGATGGGACACGCGTGCCCCTCCGGGCCGCGTGGAGCAGGAGGTGATGGCATGACCGACCAGATGACCACGCAGGTCTCCGAACCCATCGACGAGCTGGGGCCGGTCGACTGGATCGTGGTCGAGTTCCCCGGGAGCAGGTTCAAGGGTGAGATCGCACCCGCCCTGGAGGACCTCGTGACCGACGGGATCGTGCGGGTCCTGGACCTCCTCCTGATCAAGAAGGGGGACGACGGGACGCTCGACTTCTACGAGCTGAGCGACCTCGACGAGAGTGAGATCGGCAGCCTGCGGACGTACGAGACCGAGCTCGCGATGCTGCTGAGCGAGGAGGACGTCGCCAGCGTCGCCGCCGCGGTCGAGCCGGGAAGCACCGCCGCTCTCCTGGTCTGGGAGAACACCTGGGCCGCGCCCTTCGCCTCGGCCGTGCGCCGGGCCGGTGGACAGCTCGTCTCCAGCGGGCGGATCCCGGTGCAGGCACTTCTCGCAGCGATCGAGCGAGACCTGGAAGAGGAGGACTGACATGCCGTTGGCAGCCAGGAGGGCCCGTCGCGGGGGCGTGATCGGGCCGGCACCGGTGGCACGAACCGCCACCACCGTGGCCACCGCAGCCGTCGTCGCGCACGGCGTGGGCCGGCGCACCGACCGGCGAGATGACCGGCGCGACCGTCGACGTTGAGCATCGCGCCCGCGGCCGCACCCCACCCCGCGGACTCGCCGGCGACGGGTGATGTGCGCGTTCTGCTGACGAGCGGGCAGCCGGACACCTAGGCTCGTTGCCGAACTCGGGGGTGCTTGCATGTTCGGCTCACATTCGTCACACACCTGGATCGTCGGCGCTCTGGTCGCGATCTCCCTGCTCCTGGCCTCGCCGGGAGCGGACGCCGCAGCGCCGCCCGACCCGAACGGCGTGCTGCTGATCGCGCACCGCGGCTCCATGAACCACGCACCCCAGAGCACGCTCTCCGCGATCGACCAGGCCGTCGCGGACCACGCCGACCGGATCAGCATCGACGTGCACGTGACGAGGGACGGTGTCCCGGTCGTCGTGCACGACTTCACCCTCAAGGGCCTCACCGATGTCGAGCAGAGGTTCCCCGGCCGCTCGCCCTACCTGGTCAAGGACTTCACGCTCGCGGAGATCAAGAAGCTGGACGCCGGCAGCTGGTTCACGGGGGGCTACTACACCGGCTCCCGGGTGCTCACTCTCGACGAGATGCTGACCGAGCTGGCCGAGAGCCCGACCGGCCTGACCGTGGAGGCGAAGGGCCCGGTGTCGACGTACGGCGGCCGGGCCGGCATCGGCGACGCCATCATGCGGGTGCTCGCGCGGCACCCGGAGTGGGCGTCGACGAGCACCGAGCGGTCGCCACGCCTGGTGCTGGAGAGCTTCCCGGAGAGCGGGGGCTGGCAGTTCCTCGACGACATGCACGCCGCCTACCCCCAGCTGCCGCTCGTCCTGCTCGGGCGGGCCGCACCTGTCGCGGACCAGCTCACCCCGCAGGACATGGACGCCCATCCCTACGCGGTGGAGGTCGACCTCCCGGTCGGGACGGTGAGCGCCGGCCTCGTGCAGGCCGCCCATGACCGCGGCCTGCGGGTGGGCACCTGGACCGTCAACACGTCGGCCGCCATCAAGGGCGTGCTCGCCAACGGCGTCGACGGCGTCACCAGCGACCAGCCGGACCTGCTCCGCGGCATCCTGGCCCAGCAGGGCAAGACCTGGACGGGCACCAGCTGGCCGGCCGCCGTGCCGACCTCGAGGGTCGACCTGGCGGTGGCGGCCACGGCACCGGTCGGCGGCAGGGTGCAGGTGACCGCCCTGCCCCGCAGCTCCTCCGGGGTCGGCCTCCGGTGGCAGACGGTCAGCTTCCAGTCCAAGGTCGACGGCGTCTGGAGAACGCTGAGCAGCAACGCGACGGGCTCGACGGGTGCCGCGGTCAGCTCGCTGCCGGTCAACGAGACCATGCGCGTGCGGGTGGTCTCGGGCGGCCGGGTCTCGCCCGAGCGCCCCGTCGCCGCCGTCGTCCGGCCGGTCGCCCTGCCGGCGGGTGCGCCGGCCCCGAGCCTGCGGGTCGCGGCCCAGGCGCGGCCGTCGACGTCCGGCGCCGACCCACGGGTCACCCGGGTGTCCGCGGCGGCCTGGCGGTCGATGGCCGGTCGGTCCTGGCGCAGCGGCTGCCCGGTCGGGCGTTCGGGGCTCCGCACGCTGCGGGTGGGCTACTGGGGCTTCGACGGCCACCGGCACCGCGGTGAGCTCGTCGTGGCCCGCGGGTCGGCGTACCAGCTCGCACGTGTCTTCAGGCGCCTCTACGCGCTCCGGCAGCCGGTCCGCTCCTTGCACCGGGTCGAGAGCCTGGGCTCCTGGAGCACGGCCGTCGGACGCACCCTGCGCGCCGGTGCGAGCTTCGGCTTCGCCTGCCAGCGGGTCCCGGGCGACACGCGCCGGGTCGGCTCGCACGCCCGCGGCACCGTGGTCAGCCTCAACCCGTGGGAGAACCCGACCCGGGTCGGCACCCAGGCCGTCCCGAACACCTGGTGGCTCAGCCGCAGCCGGTCACTGGCCTACGTGCACCGTTCCGGCACCACCGTGCTGCGGGCGTTCGCCGCCGAGGGCTTCGCCTGGAACGGCCGGTCCGGACGGAACGCCGACTTCCGCGACGTCCGCTAGCGCGGGGTCTACCGCACGCCGGTGTCGACGAACGGCGGTCGGGTCACGGTGAACACCTCACGGCGGCCGCGTACGTCGACCGACACCTCGGCCCCGTCCGTGACCTGGCTGGCGAGCAGCGCGAGGCCGACGCCCGCGCGCAGGGTCGGCGAGAACGTCCCGGACGTGACCTCCCCGACGGGTACGTCGGCGGCGAGCAGCACGCGCATGCCGGGACGTGGGATGCCCCGCCCGGTGGCCACCAGGCCGCGCAGGACACGGGTCGGCCCCTGCTGCTTCTCGGCCAGCAGCACGTCCCGGCCCCAGAAGCGGTCCTTCGTCCAGCCGACCGCCCAGCCCAGGCGCGCCTGGTTGGGGGTGACGTCGAGGCTGATGTCCTGCCCGTGCAGCGGGTAGCCCATCTCGGTGCGCAGCGTGTCGCGTGCCCCGAGCCCGCACGGCAGCATCCCGAACGCCTCGCCCGCGCCGACCAGCGCGTCCCAGACGGCGGGGGCCGCGTCGTTCTCGCAGACCAGCTCGTAACCACGCTCGCCGGTGTAGCCGGTGCGGCACACGACCACCGGAGCGTCGTCGAGGTCGGCCTCGACGAACGACATGTACTCGTGCCCGGTGGGCAGCCCCACCGCGGCGAGCACCTCGTCGGACTTCGGCCCCTGCACGGCCAGCACCGCGTGCGTGGTGTGGTGGTCGACCACCTCCACCCCGGCCGGCGCCTCCGCCGACAGCCGGCGCAGCACCTCGGCGGTGTTCGCGGCGTTGGGCACCAGGAACACCCGGTCGGCGGCGTGCAGGTAGACGATCAGGTCGTCGACGATGCCACCGGTCGCCGCGTCGCAGCACAGGGTGTACTGCGCCTTGCCCGGCGCGATCTTGGCGAGGTCGTTGCTCAGCGTCGCGTTCACGAAGTCGGCGGCACCGGGACCGTGCACCAGCGCCTTGCCGAGATGGCTGACGTCGAAGATGCCGACGGCCTCGCGCACCGCGGTGTGCTCCTTGATCACCCCGGAGCCGGCGTACTCCAGCGGCATCGACCAGCCACCGAACTCGGCGAACTTCGCACCGAGGGAGACGTGACGGTCGTGGAGGGGCGACGTGCGGAGCGCCGCGTCGTCGTGGGGGGAGCTCATGGCGCCGAACCTACCGCAGGCGGGACGGCGGGCCACTCGGGCTAGAGTGCGACCTTGGCCATGCGGGAGACGACGAAGGGGTCGGTCTGTTGACCAGCTACACGCTGCGCAAGGGCGCCGCCGAGAAGACCAAGGCGGACGTCGTCGCCATCGGCGTCGTGCGCACCCCCAAGGGCCTGCGCGCCGCGCCCGGAGGAGAGGGTGTCGCGTCGGCGTACGGCCGCAAGTTCGCGCCGCTCCTGTCCACGATCGGGTTCACCGCCAAGACCGGCGAGGTCGCCAAGGTCCCGACCGGCGGCATCATCAAGTCCCCGCTGCTGATCCTGGTCGGCCTGGGCGACGTCGATGCGCTCGACGCAGCCGGCGTACGCCGGGCGGCGGGCCTCGTTGCCCGGTCGGTGTCGAACGCCGCCTCCGTGGCTCTGGCCCTCCCCGCGCTCGACGAGCAGCAGGTCCGCGCGGTCGTCGAGGGCAGCATGCTCGGCGGCTACGCGTTCACCGCCTACAAGTCCGCCGCCGCACCCCAGGGCCCGGCCGAGGTCGTGGTGCTCACCGACACCGCCCGCACCCAGGCCGCCAAGTCGGCCGTCGAGACCGCGCGCATCGTCAGCACGGCCACCGCGCTCGCCCGCGACTGGGTGAACACGCCGCCGGGAGACCTCACCCCCGAGGTGTTCGCCGACGCGGTCGTCGCCGAGCACAGGACCCGCAAGCCTGCCAAGGTCACGGTGTCCGTCACCGACGACAAGCAGCTGCGCGAGCGTGGTTTCGGCGGCATCGTCGGCGTCGGCCAGGCCTCGGCGAACCCGCCCCGCCTGGTGCAGCTGACCTACAACCCCCGCGGCGCGAAGACGCACCTTGCGCTGGTCGGCAAGGGCATCACCTACGACTCCGGCGGCCTGAGCATCAAGCCCAGCGCAAGCATGACCACGATGAAGAGCGACATGGCCGGCGCCGCTGCCGTCGTCGCCGCGACGTTCGCCATCGCCGAGCTCGAGCTGCCGGTGCGGGTGACCACCGTCGTCCCGATGGCCGAGAACATGGTGTCCGGCACCGCCACCCGACCCGGTGACGTGCTGACGATGTACGGCGGCAAGACCGTCGAGGTGCTCAACACCGACGCCGAAGGACGGCTGATCCTCGCCGACGCGCTCGTGCTCGCCGCCGAGTCCGGTCCCGACCTGGTCATCGACGTGGCCACCCTCACCGGGGCGTGCGAGACGGCGCTCGGCGACCGGGTCGCCGGCATCCTCGGCAACGACGACGCCCTGGTCGCGCAGACCATCGGGGCGGGCGCCCGTGCCGGTGAGGTGCTGTGGCCGTTGCCGATCGCCGACGAGATGCCGGTCAAGGTGCGCACCTACAGCAAGGTGGCCGACCTGATGCAGCACAACACGGACCTCTACGGTGGGGCGCTCTACGCCGCGGCGTTCCTGCAGGAGTTCGTCGGCGAGCACCGCTGGGCGCACCTCGACATCGCCGGCCCGGGCTTCAACGGCCGGGCCCCCTACGGCCACGTCCCGAGCGGCGGCACCGGCTGCACGGTGTCCACCCTCGTCGAGCTCGCCACCGAGCTGTCCGGCTGACCGCTACCCGAGACCGTTCTGCTTCATCCGCCGGTTGTACTCACGCATCCGGGCCGGGTAGCCGACCACGGCCGCGTCGTAGGACGGCACCCCGTGCTGGTTGGCGAACCGGTGCGCCCACTCCACCGACGGCACCCGGCGACGGGTCCACTCGCCGTCGTGCGCGACCAGGATCAGCGTCACGTCGCTGACCGCCGTGCGCGGCTCGACGAACCCCTCGACCCCACGGCGGGTCGTGGCGAACTCCCGGAGGTGCTGCTCGTCGGCGGCGTCCGACGCGCGCACCGTCGTACCGACTCCGGACCGCCCCGGCCGCCGCATGCGTGTGCGGCTGCCGCGGCGCACTCGATCCATGAAACCCATGCGTCCAGTGTGCCCGGCGCAACTGAGGTTTCGCTGAAACTCGCCCCACGCGCTCGCGCGTACCCCCGGCGGTTCCGGGCACACACCTCGCACGGACCCGTTGTCGACAGCGCGCGCTTTGGTGCAAAGATGACTCCCGGACCGGCGGGGCGATCCCCTGCCGACCAGCAGGTCGACGACCAGAGAGAGACCGGAGGGCAGGGTGGCGGACGGCACCGAGAGCTTCGACGTGGTGATCCTCGGAGCGGGCAGTGGGGGCTACGCGTGTGCGTTGCGAGCCGCGGAGCTCGGGCTCTCCGTGGCCCTGGTCGAGAAGGGCAAGCTCGGCGGCACCTGCCTGCACGTCGGCTGCATCCCCACCAAGGCCCTGCTGCACGCCGCCGAGGTCGCCGACTCGGCCCGCGAGTCCGAGCAGTTCGGCGTCAACGCCACCCTCGAGGGCATCGACATGGGCGGCGTCAACAAGTACAAGGACGGCGTGGTCTCCCGGCTCTTCAAGGGGCTCACCGGGCTGATCAAGGGCCGCGGCATCACCGTCGTCGAGGGCGAGGGCCGCCTCGTCGGCCCGCGGACCGTCGCGGTGAACGGGCGGCAGTACGTCGGCCGCGCGGTCGTCCTCGCGTCCGGCTCCTACTCCAAGTCGCTGCCGGGCCTCGAGGTCGACGGGCAGCGGGTGCTCACCTCCGAGCACGCACTCACGCTCGACCACGTGCCCGCCTCCGCGATCGTCCTGGGCGGCGGTGTCATCGGCTGCGAGTTCGCCAGCGTGTGGCGCTCCTTCGGCGCCGACGTGACGATCGTCGAGGCGCTCCCCCGGCTGGTCGCCGCCGAGGACGAGGCGGTCTCCAAGGTCCTCGAGCGCGCGTTCAAGAAGCGCAAGATCGACTACCTGGTCGGCACGCCGTTCGAGTCGGTGGAGACCACCGGCGACGGCGTGCGGGTCACGGTCGCGGGTGGCCGGACCGTCGAGGCCGAGGTGCTGCTGGTCGCGGTCGGCCGCGGACCGTCGACCACCGGGCTCGGCTACGACGAGCAGGGCGTCACCATGGACCGCGGCTTCGTGCTGACCGACGAGCGGCTGCGCACCAACCTCGAGGGCGTCTACGCCGTGGGTGACATCGTTCCCGGCCTGCAGCTCGCGCACCGCGGCTTCCAGCAGGGCATCTTCGTGGCCGAGGAGATCGCCGGTCTCGACCCGACGCCGATCGACGAGGCGGGCATCCCGCGGGTCACCTACTGCGACCCCGAGATCGCGTCGGTCGGCCTCGACGAGGCAGCGGCCCGGGCCCGGTACGGCGCGGAGAACGTCGAGGCCCTGACCTACGACCTCGGCGGCAACGGCAAGAGCCAGATCCTCAAGACCCAGGGCTTCGTCAAGCTCGTCCGCGAGAAGGACGGCCCGGTGGTCGGCGTACACATCGTCGGCGCCCGCGCGGGTGAGCTCGTCGGGGAGGCCCAGCTGATCTACAACTGGGAGGCGCACCCGGAGGACGTCGCCCCGTTGGTGCACGCCCACCCCACCCAGAACGAAGCCCTCGGTGAGGCGCATCTCGCGCTGGCCGGCAAACCCCTGCACGCCCACTCATAGACTCACGAACCAGACTTCACCCCGCGCATCCGCCAACACTAGGAGCGAAGGAACGCATGGCGACCTCAGTCACTCTCCCCGCACTCGGCGAGTCCGTCACCGAAGGCACCGTCACCCGCTGGCTCAAGCAGCCGGGTGACCAGGTGGCCGTCGACGAGCCGCTGCTGGAGGTGTCCACCGACAAGGTCGACACCGAGATCCCCTCCCCGGTGGCGGGCACGCTGCTCGAGATCAAGGCCGAGGAGGACGAGACCATCGAGGTCGGTGCCGAGCTCTGCACGATCGGTGACGAGGGCGAGTCCGGTGGCTCCGACGACTCGTCGCAGGGCGGCCAGGCGGCCGCGCCCTCCGACGAGCAGCAGGACGAGCAGTCGGCCGCCGAGGCTCCGGCCGCGCAGGGGTCCTCCGAGGACGAGGACGCCGACCGGAAGACCGAGACCGAGACCGCTCCGCCGGCCGCACAGACCGACTCGGCTCCTGCCGCGCAGGAGACCGCGCCGAGCTCGTCGGACACCAAGCCCGAGGCCGAGGCGTCGCAGGCCGGCACCTCCGGAGGCGGCTCCGGCACGTCGGTGACGCTGCCAGCCCTGGGCGAGTCCGTCACCGAGGGCACCGTGACCCGCTGGCTCAAGCAGGTCGGCGACGACGTCGCGGTCGACGAGCCGCTGCTCGAGGTCTCGACCGACAAGGTCGACACCGAGATCCCCTCCCCCGTGGCCGGCAAGCTCCTGGAGATCAAGGTCCAGGAGGACGAGACCGTCGAGATCGGTGCCGAGCTGGCCACGATCGGCGCGGGTGACGCCGGCGGTGCCGGCGGCGGCGAGCAGGCCCAGCCGCCCGCCGAGGAGAAGCAGCCGGAGCCCGAGCCCGAGCCGGAGAAGCAGCCCGAGCCCGAGCAGAAGGCCGAGCCGGTCCCGTCCCAGGAGCCCACGCCCGGCCAGCAGCGCGCCGCCGAGCCCGCGGCCGAGCAGAAGGCCGAGCCGGCCGCCGCCGACTCCGAGGGCGGCCCCTACGTCACCCCGCTGGTCCGCAAGATGGCGGCCGAGCACGGCGTCGACCTGGCCTCCGTCACCGGCAGCGGTGTCGGCGGACGGATCCGCAAGCAGGACGTGCTGGACGCGGCCGCCAAGGCCAAGGAGGCCGCGGCGGCCCCCGAGCCGGCCGCGGCCCCGAGCCAGCCGGCAGCAGCCGCCTCCTCCGGTGCCGCCGCGCCGGCCGCGCCGAGCCCGTTGCGCGGCAAGACCGAGCCGATGACCCGGCTGCGCAAGGTCATCGCCAAGCGGATGGTCGAGTCGCTGCAGACCTCCGCGCAGCTGACCACCGTGGTCGAGGTGGACGTCACCTCGATCGCACGGCTGCGCGACTCGGTCAAGGCCGAGTTCGCGGCGCGTGAGGGCGTGAAGCTGTCCTTCCTGCCGTTCTTCGCGAAGGCGGCGATCGACGCGCTGAAGGCGCACCCGTCGCTGAACGCCTCGATCGACACCGAGAAGGGCGAGGTGACCTACTACGACCACGAGAACCTCTCGGTCGCGGTGGACACCGAGAAGGGCCTGCTCACGCCGGTCATCAAGGACGCCGGGGACCTGTCGATCGCCGGGCTGGCCCGCAAGATCGCCGACATCGCCGACCGGACCCGCAACAACAAGATCGGTCCGGACGAGCTGGCCGGCGGGACGTTCACGCTGACCAACACCGGCAGCCGGGGCGCGCTGTTCGACACCCCGATCATCAACCAGCCGCAGGTGGCGATCCTGGGCACCGGCACGGTCGTGAAGCGGCCCGTGGTGATCGACGACGCGAACCTCGGCGAGACGATCGCCGTACGTCGGATGGTCTACCTCGCGCTGACCTACGACCACCGGATCGTGGACGGTGCGGACGCCGCACGGTTCCTCTCCGACGTCAAGCAGCGCCTGGAGACCGGCACCTTCGAGGTCTGACCTCCGCACCACCCCGATAGTCCGTGACGGTCTGCAGGTTCCTGGCCCCAGGAATCCTGCGGAACGTCACGGACTATCTGTTTTCGCCAGGTCACGTAGGTTCGGGGCATGAGGTTCGTCCTGGCCGGTGTCTCCGGCTTTCTCGGCACTGCCTGGCGCGACCACCTGGCCCGCGAGGGCCACGAGGTGGTGCGGCTGGTCCGCGGTGAGGCGCTCTCCGCGAGCGAGTCGCACTGGGACCCGTACGCCGGCGTGGTGGACCCTGCGGTGATCGAGAGCGCGGACGTGGTGGCCAACCTGGCCGGTGCCCCGCTCGCGCACTGGCCGTTCACCGAGTCCTACAAGCGCACGTTCACCGAGAGCCGGGTGGCGACCACCCGCACGCTGGCCGAGGCGGTCGCCGCCTCCGAGCGCAAGCCCGCTCTCCTCGCCCAGAACGGCATCGCCGGGTACGGCGACCGGGGCGACGCGCCCCTGACCGAGGAGTCGGCGTTCGACGCGGACACGTTCATGGGCCGGGTGACCCGGGCCTGGCAGGACGCCGCGACGCCCGCGTCGGAGGCGGGTGCCCGTGTCGTGGTGATGCGGACCGGCATCATCCTGGACAAGCACGGGGGTGCGCTGAAGCCGCTGCTGCTGCTGTTCAAGGCCGGCCTCGGTGGGCCGGTCGGCCCGGGCACGCAGTACTTCTCCACCATCTCGATGCGGGACTGGGTGCGCGCGGCCACCCACCTCGCCACCTACGAGGAGTCGTCCGGGGTCTACAACGTCTCCGGCCCCAACGCCACGACCAACGCGGAGTTCGGCAAGGAGCTCGGCCGGATGCTGCACCGCCCGTCGGTGCTGCCGGCGCCGTCCTGGCCGATCCGCAAGGTGGTCGGCGACATCTCGAGCGAGCTGCTCAACTCGACCCGCGTGGAGCCCGCCCGCCTGCTCGCCGAGGGTTTCGAGTTCGAGCACCCGACACTCAACGCCCGGCTGGCCGCCGCGCTCACCTGAGCGGCAGCACCGCCGACACCCGCCAGGCACCGTCCACCCCGCGCACCAGGGTGACCGTGCGGGTGCTGGGCCGGTCCCTGGGCAACGCGAGCCGGCCACCCTCGCCCACCGCCACGGCGCCGTCGAGCCGGTCGGTCACCTCGACCCGCAGCCGGTCCGGCCGCTGCTCGAGCAGCCGCAGCGCGAGGACCTGCATGCGCATCCCCACCACCCGGTAGCCCCGCGCCCGGTAGTCACGCAACAGGCGTACGTCGACCCGGCCCGCGCCCGACCCGGCGACGTACAGGTCGCGCAGCATCCGCGACGATCCCGCGGCGTAGGCCGCCGAGCGCTGCACGTCCCACGCCCGCAGCAGCTCCGTCGCGGGCGCGTCCGCCGGCGCACCGGCGGGCACCGCGGCCACCGGGCGGGCCGACGGTCCCCCGCCACGCCGCGGTCGGTCGCCGACCCGGAGCACGGCGACGGCCAGCGCCACACCGAGCACGGCCAGCAGCACCACGAGGACGGGGCGAGGTCGGGTCACCGGTCCAGCCTGGCCGACATCGTGGATCCGCGTCGGCCGTCGTCCACAGGGTCAGCCGCGGTGCCGGGGCCGCTCGTCGCCGGGCGGGGCGTCCTCAGGTGGGTCGGCAGGTGCGTCCAGGCGCACGCCGTCCGCGCTGCCCACGTGGAGCATCTCCGCGGTCGTCGCGTCCGCATGGTCCGGGGTGTGCCACAGCCGGGAGGGCCACCAGACCCGGGGGCCGAGCTCGTAGACCAGCGCCGGCACCAGGAGCGACCGGACCACCAGCGTGTCCAGCAGCACGCCGAACGCGACGATGAACGCGATCTGGGCCAGGAACAGGATCGGGATCACGCCGAGCGCCGCGAACGTCGCCGCGAGGACCACCCCGGCCGAGGTGATCACGCCACCGGTCACCGAGAGCCCCTTGAGCACGCCGGGGTGGGTGCCCTGCCGGATCGCCTCCTCACGCACCCGGGTCATCAGGAAGATCGAGTAGTCGATGCCCAGCGCGACCAGGAACACGAACCCGATCAGCGACGTCGAGGGGTCGGAGGCCGGGAAGCCGAACACGTGGTTGAACACCAGCGCGCTGATGCCCAGGGTGGCCCCGAACGACAGCACGTTGGCCACCAGCAGCAGGAGCGGCGCGAGCAACGACCGCAGCAGCAGCGCGAGCACCACGAAGATCACCAGCAGGATCGCCGGGATCACCTTGGCCCGGTCGGAGTCGGTGGTGTCGCGGGTGTCGAGCTGGATGGCTGTGTTGCCGCCCACCCGGATCTGCGGGCTGACCTGGTCCAGATCGGCGCGCAGGTCCCGCACGGTGGCCGTCGCGGCCGCCGAGTCGGACGCGTCGGTCAGGGTGACCAGGACGACCGCGTCCCCGTCGACGACCTTGGGGGCGGGCGGGGTCGAGCCGGAGGGCGGCCCCGCAGGGAGGTAGGTCACCCCGTTCGGCGCGACACCGGGATGGGCCTGGGCGAGCTTCATCGTGGCGGCCACGTCGGCGGCGGGCACCACCAGGATCGCCGGGCTGGCCTGGTCGGCGGAGAAGTGCTGGTCGAGGATCTTCTGGGCCTGCACCGAGTCCACCTCGGTCAGGAAGATGTCGGTCTGCGGCACCGGGTCCTCGTTGAGGGTCGGCACGAATGCGGCGAAGGCGGCGAGCACCACGAAGGTCAGCAGCCACACCGCGCGGGCCCGCCGGCCGACCAGCCGGGCGACGGCTCCCCACACGCCCTTCGCGTCCTGGTGCTCCGAGCCGTAGCGGGGCATCAGCGGCCAGAACGCGCGCCGGCCGAGCAGCACCAGCGCCATCGGCAGCAGCGTGAGCGAGGACAGCATGGCCGCCGCGATCCCGAAGGCGCCGACCGGCCCGAGACCGCGCAGGCTGGACAGGTCCGAGAGCAGCAGGCACAGCAGCCCCAGGATCACCGTCACCCCGGACGCCAGGATCGGCTCCAGGACGGCGCGGTAGGCGCGCCGCATCGCGTCGTACGCCGACTCGTGGTCGCGCAGCTCCTCCCGGAACCGGCTGACCAGCAGCAGCGAGTAGTCGGTGGCCGCCCCCACGGCGAGGATGAACAAGATGCCCTGGCTCTGGCCGTTGACGTCGAGCAGGTCGTTCTTGGCCAGCGCGTAGATCGCGGCGGAGGCGACCCCGAGCCCGAGGACCGCGGAGATCAGCACCACGAACGGCAGCACCGGTGAGCGGTAGACCACGAGCAGGATCAGCAGCACCACCACCAGCGCCACGAGCAGCAGGATGCCGTCGATGGCGCCGAACGCGGTGATGAAGTCGCCCAGCACGCCGCCCTGCCCGCCGACCAGGGCGGTGAGGCCCGGGGGCGGGTCCTTCACCACGTCCCGGATGTCCTGCACGGCGGCGGTGATCTGCTCCCCGTCGGTCGCGGTGACGGGTACGACGACCTGGGCCGCCGTACCGTCCGCCGAGTACGTCGGCGCGCCGACCGCCGCACTGTCCACGTGCTCGACGGAGGCCAGGTCGCGGGCGTACCCCGTGATCGCCTGCTTGTCGGAGGCGGTCAGTCCCCCGGCGCGCTCGAAGACGACCGTCGTGGGCAGGCTCTGCCGGCCGGTGAACTTCAGGAACTCGTCGAGGACCTTCGTCGACTCGGCGCTCTGCGGCAGGAACGACGCGTTGTCGTTCTTCTGCACCTCCGCGAGCCTGCCGGCGAACGACCCGAGCGGACCGCCGACGAAGAGCCAGAGCAGCACGACGACGAGCGGCAGGATCCAGCGCTTGGACCGCCGCCGCGAGCCTTGTGGGGCAGCCTCGGGCGCTTGGGTGCTGGGGTGCGACATGGGGTGGCCCTCCCTCGAGCCGGCGTCCGGCACCCTCGTGGCCGGACTCCGTCGTTCCACATTGTTCCGCATCACCCCTGACCGGGCCCCGGCGGCCACCGCCCGCACGCCTGCAGGGCTAGGCTCGACGCCGTGGGTGACCTGATCTTCAAGACCGTCGGTTTCGGTGACGCCGCCGTGGAGTACGTCGCGGCCTGGGACCTCCAGCGGGAGGTGCACGCCGGGGTGGTCGCGGGCGCCCCCGGCACCGTGCTGATGCTCGAGCACCCGCCGGTGTTCACCGCCGGCAAGCGCACCGAGCCGCACGAGCGGCCGGTCGGTGACGACGTACCCGTCGTCGACGTGGACCGGGGCGGCAAGATCACTTTCCACGGTCCCGGGCAGCTCGTCGGCTACCCGATCGTCCGGCTCCCCGACCACGTGCTGGTGGTCGACTACGTGCGCCGGGTGGAGGAGGCCCTGATCCAGGCCTGCGCGGAGCTCGGCGTCACCACGGCCCGGGTCCCCGGCCGCAGCGGTGTCTGGGTCGCGGAGGACGACCGCGGCCCCGAGCGCAAGGTCGCCGCCCTCGGGATCCGGGTGAGCCGCGGGGTGACCATGCACGGGTTCGCGCTGAACTGCGACGTCGACCTCTCGTGGTACGACCGGTTCGTGCCCTGCGGCATCAGCGACGCCGGCGTCACCAGCCTGTCCGCCGAGCTCGACCGCGACGTGACGGTCGAGGAGGCCGCCCCGGTCGTCGAGAGGCACCTGGTCGACCTGCTCGCATGGGCGCCGTACGACCCGACCCCGGACTACCCGGCCAAGCCCGAGCCGGGGCGCGGCATCCGGCTGATCGCGCCGGGGGCCTGAGCCGCTCCAACCACCCGGCCACGTCGACCCGGCGTGTCCCCGGGCGCCGGGCGCGCGTCTGCAGGACACTCGCTGGATGTCTGGCAACGGGGACCTGGTCATCGAGACAACCGGCCTGCACAAGGAGTTCCGCACGCGCCGCGGTCGCAAGGTGGTGGCCGTCGACCACCTCGACCTGGCCGTCCCTGCCGGGGGCGTGCACGGGTTCCTCGGCCCCAACGGCTCCGGCAAGACCACCACCATCCGGATGCTGCTCGGCCTGGCCCGGGCCAGCCACGGCCGGATGCGGCTGTTCGGTGAGCCGGTCCCCCGCCGGCTGCCATCGGTGATGAGCCGCGTCGGCGCGGTCGTCGAGCAGCCGAAGTTCGTGCCCTCCTTCACCGGGCGGCGCAACCTGACCCTGCTGGCCCGCACGGTCGGGGTCCCCAGCCGCTCGGTGGACGTCGCCCTCGCGCAGGTCGGGCTCACCGGCCGCGAGAAGGAGCGGTACAAGGGCTACTCGCTCGGGATGAAGCAGCGGCTGGCCATCGCCGCGACGCTGCTCAAGTCACCGGATCTGCTGATCCTCGACGAGCCGACCAACGGGCTCGACCCCGCCGGCATCCGGGACATCCGCACGATGATCCGCGAGCTCGGCGAGAGCGGCGTCACCGTGCTGCTGAGCTCGCACATCCTCGCCGAGGTGCAGCAGGTCTGCCATTCCGTCTCGATCATCGGCAACGGCCGGCTGCTGGCCTCCGGGGCGGTCGACGAGCTGGTCAGCGACCAGCAGGTCAGGCAGGTGCGGGTCGGGGTGGCCGACCCCGCCGCGGCGTACCGCGTGCTCGAGGAGGCCCGCTGGCGGGTCAGCCGCGACGGCAACCGGCTCGTGGTGGAGGGCGCCGAACGCGCCGAGGACATCACCCGGGTGCTGGCGGAGCGGCAGATCTACGTGCGCGAGCTGACGCCGGTGCGCGCCGACCTGGAGTCGGTGTTCCTCCAGCTCACCCAGGACTCCTCGCTGCACTCCCCCGCAGACGCACCGCCCGACGATCCGCCGGACGGTCCGCCCGCACGGGGCCGAGCCACGGCCGACCGTTGCTCCGACCCCGGGAGGTGCGGCATGAGGCTGCTCCGGGTCGAGCTGGCCCGGTTCTTCTCCCGCCGTGCGGTGGCCCTACTGCTGCTCGCCGCCGCCCTGCTCACGGCGCTCATCACCGTCACCACGCTCTGGAACACCCGACCGGTCAGCGCCGACGACCTGGCCAGGGCCCAGGCCCAGGTGCGCGAGCAGGTCAGCCAACCGGACTTCCAGCGCGAGCTGCAGGGCTGCCGGGACGACCCGGAGCAGTACTTCGGCCCGCGCGGGACGGCTGCCGACTGCGACAGCAACCTGGTCCCGCGGCCCGAGAACTACCTCGACCGTTCTGTCCTCGACCTCGACCAGGAGCGAAGCAGCAACGGGATCGCGGTGGTGATGATCATCTCCGCGCTGATGATCATCGTCGGGGCGACGTACGCCGGCTCGGACTGGGCCACCGGCTCGATGAGCAACCAGCTGCTGTTCGAGCCCCGGCGGCTGCGGGTGTGGTCGGCCAAGGCGCTGGCCGCCCTGCTGGGCTGCGCCCTGGTCTCCGCGGTGCTCGTCGCGGGGTTCTGGGTGGCCCTGTACCTCGTCGCCGACGCGCGCGGGATCGCCACCGGCGCCACCGTCCAGGAGCAGATCAGGTGGCTGACGGCGCGGGGCGTCGCGCTGGCCGCTCTCGGCGGCCTCGGCGGCTACGCCCTGACCATGCTGCTGCGGCACACGGTGGCCACGCTCGCGCTGCTCTTCGCGTACGCCGCGGGCGGCGAGGCCCTGCTCGCGCTGGCCCCGGTGGACCGCTCGGAGCGCTTCAGCCTCACCAACAACGTGTTCGCCTGGGTGCGGAACGGCGTGCGGGTCTTCGACGAGAGCATCGTGTGCCGCCCGGACCAGTCGGGGTGCGACCAGCGGTTCACGATCAGCCTGCAGCACGGCGCGTCGTACCTCGGGGTGCTCCTGCTGCTCACGCTGCTGGTCTCCGTGCTGCTGTTCCGGCGCCGCGACGTCCCCTGAGCCGCACTTTGGGGTGGTTCCCGCCCCCGGCGTAGAGTGACCGGCGTGACTCAAGCCCCTCTTCAGCCAGGTTCGACCGCGCCCGGGACGCCGGCCCCCGACGGTCGCAAGCTGCTCCGTCTCGAGGTCCGCAACGCCGAGACCCCGATCGAGCGCAAGCCGGAGTGGATCAAGACCCGGGCGAAGATGGGTCCGCAGTACCGCGAGCTGCAGAACCTCGTGAAGTCCGAGGGGCTGCACACGGTCTGCCAGGAGGCGGGCTGCCCCAACATCTTCGAGTGCTGGGAGGACCGCGAGGCGACGTTCCTCATCGGCGGTGACCAGTGCACCCGCCGGTGCGACTTCTGCCAGATCGACACCGGCCGTCCCGAGCCGCTCGACCGGGACGAGCCGCGGCGGGTCGCCGAGAGCGTGCAGACGATGGCGCTGCGCTACGCCACCATCACCGGGGTCGCCCGCGACGACCTGCCCGACGGCGGTGCGTGGCTCTACGCCGAGACGGTCAAGCAGATCCACGAGCTCAACCCGGACACCGGCGTGGAGAACCTGATCCCGGACTTCAACGGCAAGCCCGAGCTGCTGCAGGAGGTCTTCGAGTCGCGGCCCGAGGTGCTCGCGCACAACGTCGAGACCGTGCCGCGGATCTTCAAGCGGATCCGTCCCGCGTTCCGCTACGAGCGCTCCCTCGACGTGCTCACCCAGGCGCGCGCGTTCGGGCTGGTCACCAAGTCGAACCTGATCCTCGGCATGGGCGAGACCCGTGAGGAGGTCTCCCAGGCGCTGCGCGACCTGCATGCCGCCGGCTGCGAGCTGGTCACGATCACCCAGTACCTCCGGCCCTCCGTGCGGCACCACCCGGTCGAGCGCTGGGTGAAGCCCGAGGAGTTCGTCGAGCTCAAGGACGAGGCCGACGAGATCGGGTTCACCGGTGTGATGTCGGGCCCGCTCGTGCGCTCGTCGTACCGCGCGGGCCGGCTCTACCAGCAGGCGATGGCCGCCCGCGAGGCTTCCTCGGTCCGGTCCGCCTGACCCCGGCGTCTGCGACAATTACCTGTCCCGTCAGCACAGCACAGAACAGCAGAGGCAGCACCTGATGGCCAAGAACGAGCAGCCGGAGAAAGAGGGCCGTCTCAAGCAGATCGCCCTGGTCTACCGGATGACCAAGAAGTCCGACCCGCGGATCGGGCTGATCCTCCTCGCCGTGTTCCTGGTGACCGGCGCCGTCGCCTTCGGCGTCTTCACGCTGGTGCCGGGCGGCTGGGTGTTCGACGTCGTCACCGCGATCCTGTTCGGCCTGCTCTCGGTGCTGATCATCTTCGGCCGGCGCGCGCAGAAGGCCCAGTACGCCCAGGTCGAGGGCCAGCCCGGTGCCGCCGCCGCTGTGCTCAACCAGCTGCGCCGCGGCTGGAAGGTCGAGCCGGGCATCGCGTTCAACCGGAACCAGGACCTCGTGCACCGGGTGGTCGGCCCGCCCGGCATCGTGCTCGTCGGCGAGGGCAACCCGCACCGGCTCAAGCCGCTGCTCGCCAACGAGCGGCGCAAGCACGTGCGGGTCGCCTCCGAGACGCCGATCTTCGAGGTCATCGCGGGCGACGGCGAGGGCGCCGTACCGATCCCGAAGCTGTCCCGCTACGTGACCAAGCTGGGACGCAACATCAAGCCGGCCGAGATGACCGACGTGCTGCAGCGCCTGCGGGCCCTGGACGCGAACCGGTCGAACATCCCGATCCCCAAGGGACCGATGCCGACCAGCATGAAGGGCGCCCGCCAGAACATGCGCGGGCGCTGACCCTCAGCGGCCCCGTCGAGGCCTCAGCCGGCTGATCGACCCATCGACGAGGCGTCGACGATCTTGCCGGCCGGGGGCGCCGCTACGTGGACCGGCTCGCCCCACTTGGACATCGTCATGTCCATCGAGAGCCCGGACAGGTCGAACTGCATCCGGCTCAGCTGGTCCTGGTCGTTGAGCCACATGTCGTAGGTCAGCGTCTTGGGCATGCCGGCGACGTTCTTCTGGTTCATCGACTTCAGCAGAGCGGCGCTGTCGACGGTGACGACGTAGTGGTCGGCGTCCTGGCCGTCGACGCTCTCCGGACCGACGTACCGCACCTCGCGGACCCCGGCCTTCATCGCCTTGAGGCTGCTCATCGGGTCCATCTGCTCCGAGAGGCTCCCGAAGCTCTTGCTCATCGGGTTGCTCTTGTCACGAGGGTCGATCTTCACGAACTTGCCGGCCGGGGTGACCTGCGGGATCGACATGTAGAGCACCTTGCCGACATAGCGCAGCTCCATCTTGCCGCTGCCCATCTGGCCCATCGACATCGTCATCTGCATCTCGGGGCTCGAGCCCCGGTAGCTGACGTCACCCTCGGCGGTCATCGCCGACGCCCCACCCATCGTCATCGACACGTGCGCCGAGCCGGCCTTCATCTGGCCGACCGTGATCGCGTCGATCAGCGCGTCCTTGGTCAGCGGTCCGTCGGAGGAGTCGTCCGGGGTGGCGTCGTCGCTCGCGGAGGCGCTCGCGCCGTCAGCCGGCGACGACGCCGGGGCCGACTCCGGGGCCGCCTCGCTGGAGGCGGGCGCGTCCGTCTTGACGGCGCCGTCGCCATTGCAGGCGGTGAGTGAGCCGAGCGAGGCGGCCAGGATGCCGGCCGTCGCGATGGCCTTGCGGATGCGCATGGTTCGAGGACCCCCGTGGTGCGTGCGGTTGGTGGGGCTTCCACTGTAGGGCGTGCTTGGATGGTCGCAAAGGACGTCGGAGCCCGGGAGGTTCACCGATGGCAGTGCCTGGCCAGCGGATCCCCGAGGGTGCGCCCGCCGCACTCGCGGGCACCGAGCTGTTCTCCGTCGACGCCTACCTGCGCGACTTCGAGGCCCGCGTGGCGGAGGTCGACGCGGACGGTCACCGGGTCGCCCTGAGCCGCACGGCGTTCTACCCGGGCGGCGGCGGGCAGCCGCACGACGTCGGTGCGCTGCGCTGGTCCGACGGCGCGGCCGCAGTGACCCGGGTCGGCCGGGAGCAGGGGCGCATCTGGCACTGGCTCGAGGAGGGCTCGGCGCTCCCGGACCCGGCCGCCGAGGTCGCCGGAGCCCTGGACTGGGACCGTCGCCACCTGACCATGCGCACGCACACCGCCCTGCACATCCTGTGCGGGGTGATGTGGGCCGACCACGGCGTCGCGGTGACCGGCGGGAACATGGACCCCGGCAAGGGTCGGCTCGACTTCCCGCTGCCCTCGATGTCCGCCGAGTTCGGCCGGCAGGTCGAGGTCCGGATCAACGAGGAGATCGCCGCCGCCCGGGAGATCCTGGTGGCGTTCGTCGGCCGGGAGGTGGCCGACGAGGACCGCGCCCTGATCCGCACGGCAGCCCACCTGATCCCCCGCGAGATCGACCCGCTCCGGGTCATCGACATCGTCGGCCTGGACAAGCAGGCGGACGGCGGGACCCACGTGTTGGCCACCACCGAAGTGGGCAAAGTGACGGTGACGGGTACCGAGTCGAAGGGCAAGGGCAACAAGCGCGTGCGCCTGGAGATCCACGACTAGACCTGTCACCGGCTCGGGGCCGGACAGACCCATCCGCCGCGCCCGCTAGGACGAACCCCCCACATGACGGACTCCACCCAAGCCCGCCCCACCGTTGCCGTGGTCGGCGGCGGCGTCGCCGGACTCACCGCCGCCTACCTGCTCGCCAAGAGCCATCACGTCACCCTGTTCGAGGCCGACGAGCGGATCGGCGGGCACGCCCACACGCACGACGTCCCGCTCAGTGACGGCACGACGGCCGCGGTCGACTCGGGCTTCATCGTGCTCAACGACCGCACCTACCCCCTGCTGCGCCGGCTCTTCGCCGAGCTCGGTGTGCGGACCCGCCCGACCGAGATGAGCATGAGCATCTCGTGCGACGAGTGCGGCCTGAACTACGTGGGCGGTCGCAAGGCCAACGGCATCTTCGCGCAGCGACGCCGGGCCCTCGACCCGACGTTCTGGCGGATGCTGCTCGCCGTACGCCGGTTCCAGAAGGCGGCGCTGCAGCTGCTCGAGGCGGAGCCGGACAGCACGCTGACCTACGGCGAGTTCCTCGACCTGCACGGCTTCGACCGGCACTTCGTCACGCACTACGCGCTGCCGATCGTGTCCTGCGTGTGGTCGATGGGACACCGCGAGGCGATGGACTACCCGGCGGCGTACCTCTTCGCGTTCCTCGACCACCACGGCTTCCTGGTGCTCGGCGACGCCCCCACCTGGCACACCGTCGTCGGCGGGTCCCGGTCCTACGTCGGCGCGATCACCGACCAGCTGGACGTGGTGCGCACCCGCACCCGGGTGACCGCGATCAGCCGCAAGCCGGACGCCGTCGAGATCGACGACGAGCTCGGCGCCCACCACGCGTTCGACAAGGTGGTCGTCGCCACCCACGCCGACGACGCCCTGGCGCTGCTCACCGACCCCGGCGACGAGGAGCAGGCTCTGCTCGGCGCGTTCGGGTACTCCACCAACGTGACCCACCTGCACCGCGACGAGACCGTGCTGCCCGAGCGGCGCAGCGGACGGGCCAGCTGGAACTACCGGCTCGAGGGCTGCCGGACGCTCACCGACCGCAGCAAGGTGTCCTACTGGATGAACCGCCTGCAGGGGCACCCGGAGTCGGACCCGCTCGTCGTCACGCTCAACCCCGACGAGGGCGACGCCCCGGCCGGCACGGTCGCGACGATGACCTACCTGCACCCGACCTACACCGCGGAGTCCGTCGCGGCCCAGAAGCGGCTCGCCTCGTTGAACACCGACCGGATCGCGTTCGCCGGCGCCTACCACGGCTGGGGGTTTCACGAGGACGGCTGCCGCTCCGGCGTCGCGGCCGCGGAGGCACTCGGAGCCACCTGGTGAGTGACCTGCTGACCGGGACGCCCACGCCGTCCTACGTGCGCGCCCACGTCCGTCACCGGCGCACCCGCCCGTTCACCTACGAGTTCGGGCACCGCACCAGCATGTGGCTGGTCGACGTGTCCGACCCGGAGGCCGCGTTCCCACGCTGGCTGCGGGCGCTCGCCTCGATCCGGTCCGTGGACCACTTCGCGGCCGACGACGAGCGGCCGCTGCCCGCCAAGATCCGCTCCTACCTCGACGCCCAGCAGGTGCCGTGGACCGCGACGCGGGTGCTGATGCTCGCCAACGCCCGGTCCCTGGGCTACGTGTTCGACCCGCTCACGACGTACTTCTGCTTCGACGCCGACGGGGCCCTCGAGGGGGTGCTGGCCGAGGTGCACAACACCTACGGCGAGCGGCACTGCTACCCGCTCGAGGTGACCGAGCGGTCCGCCGCGACGGTGGACAAGGAGTTCTACGTCTCCCCGTTCTTCGCCGTCGAGGGTCGCTACGACATCCGCACCCGGCTGACCGGCTCCCGGGTCGCGGTCGGCATCTCCCTGACCCAGGACGGGGAGACCGTGTTCACCGCCTCGGTGCACGGCGACCTCGAGCCCGCGACCCGCGGCCGCGTGCTGCGCGCCGTGGCCCGCAACCCGATCCCCTCCCAGCGCGTCTCCGCGCTCATCCGCTGGCACGGCGTCCGGCTCTGGCTGCGCCGCCTGCCCGTGGTCCCGCGACGCCCTCACCGGGCCCCGAAAGGAATGGCATGAGCACCACGATGGACCCTCGGGTCACCGTCTCCTCCGCGCTCCTCCCCGCGCCGCCGTCCTACGGCTTCCGCGGCGTCGTCGCCCGCAAGGTGGTCCAGCGGATCCTTCGCGGCCTGCCCGTCACCGCCCGGCTGTCCACCGGGGAGGTGTACGGCGCGCCGCTCAGCGACCGCCGCCCGGTGCTCGACGTCGGCCGTCCCGCGGCGTTCTTCGCGCGGCTCGGGCACAGCCCGATGATCGGCATCGGCGAGTCCTACATGGCCCGCGAGTGGAGTGTCGGTGAGGGCACCGACCTGGCCGACGCCCTGGCCCCGTTCGCGGAGCGGCTCACCGACCTGATCAAGCCGGTGTTCTACAACCTGCGGCACACCGTGCTGCCGCGGGGCCTCAACCCGGTCAACACCAAGGACGGCGCGAAGAAGAACATCGAGGCGCACTACGACCTCTCCAACGAGATGTTCCAGCAGTTCCTCGACCCGACGCTGTCCTACTCCTCCGCGTTGTTCGACACCCTGGACACTCGCCCGACGCTGGCCGACCTCGAGGGCGCCCAGCTCAGCAAGGTCGACGCCATCCTCGACTCGGCGGGGGTCCGCTCCGGCTCACGCGTGCTGGAGATCGGCACCGGCTGGGGCACGCTTGCGATCCGGGCCGCCGAGCGCGGCGCCACGGTGACCACCGTGACGCTCTCGGTCGAGCAGGCCGAGCTGGCCCAGCAGCGTGTCGACGCGGCCGGGGTCGCCGACCGCGTGGAAGTCGCGGTGCGCGACTACCGCGACCAGGTCGGCGAGTTCGACGCGGTCGTCAGCGTGGAGATGATCGAGGCCGTCGGTGAGGAGTTCTGGCCGGAGTACTTCCGCAAGATCGACTCGCTTCTCGCCCCCGGCGGCAAGGCCGCGATCCAGGCGATCCTGATCGCGCACGACCGGCTGGTGGCCACCCGCCACACCTACACGTGGATCCACAAGTACATCTTCCCCGGCGGCATGCTCCCCTCGACCGACGCGATCAGCCAGGTCACCCGCCGGCACACCTCGCTGCACGTCAGCAACATCCGGCCGATGGGGCTGCACTACGCGCACACGCTGCGGCTCTGGCGCGAGCGCTTCGTGTCGAACTGGCAGCAGGTGCAGGCGCTCGGCTTCGACGACCGCTTCTGCCGGATGTGGGAGTTCTACCTCGCCTACTGCGAGGCCGGCTTCCGCACCGGCTACCTCGACGTGGCCCAGATCCGCATCGAACGTTGAGAAGGTAGTTCCTCCCCGTCGAGAAGGCAGTTCCTTCCCGTCGAGAAGGCAGTTCCTCCCCGTCGAGAAGGCAGTTGTTCGCGGCGAGGAGGTCAGCGGCGGACGGTGACGGTCCCGGCCACCAGGTCGTGCAGCCCCCGTCGGTCGCGGTTGTAGATGACCGGCGGGACCACCAGGCAGATCAGCAGCGTCCGGAGCAGCGCGACGAGCAGCGTCACCGGCGTACGGTCCAGGCGTACGACGGCCACCCGCAGCAGCAGCTGGCCGAACGACCCGCCTGCCAGCGGGGTGAGCACGGTCGCCTCGATGAGGAACACCAGCATCGGGACCCAGGCCTCCCAGCCGTGGGACGACAGCACGGCTGGACCGACGACCGCTCCCGCGACGAGCATCGAGGCGATCCAGTCCACGGAGAGCGCCAGGATCCGGCGGCCCCATCCCGCGACCGAACCGCGTCCCTGCTCCGGGAGCCCGAGCCGCTGGCCGGCGTACGTCGTACCGACCGGACCACCGGGGGCTGCTGACTGGCTCACGCCCTCACGCTATCGGGTGGCCAGGCGCGGGCCGCCGCGGCAGGTGCTCGGCATGTGACCCGAGCCACCACTCTGTTACATGGACGAAATAATGTAGACACTCCTCAGAAACTGCCCCTGCATAAGTTGCGGCTGAGTGGTGCAGAGCCGCATCGCAACTTGCCTGAGCACCCTGGACACATGGCCCCGCGGCCAAGGAGGACGAATGTTCGCAAACAGCGAAGAGCTGCTGAAGTACGTCAAGGACGAAGGCGTCGAGATGGTCGACGTGCGGTTCTGCGACCTGCCGGGCGTGATGCAGCACTTCACCGTGCCGGTGTCCTCGTTCGACCAGTCGGTGTTCGACGACGGCCTGAACTTCGACGGGTCCTCGATCCGCGGCTTCCAGGCGATCCACGAGTCGGACATGTCGCTGTTCCCGGACCCCACCACGGCCTACATCGACCCGTTCCGCACCGCCAAGACGCTGGTCGTCAACTTCTTCATCCACGACCCGATCACGGGTGAGGCCTACAGCCGCGACCCGCGAAACATCGCGCGCAAGGCAATGGCCTACCTCAAGAGCACCGGCATCGGCGACACGGCGTACTTCGCTCCCGAGGCCGAGTTCTACATCTTCGACGACGTGCGCTTCGAGACCAAGGCGCAGACCGGCTTCTACTCCATCGACTCGGTAGCGGGTGCCTGGAACACCGGGCGCGAGGAGGAGCGCGGCAACCTCGGCTACAAAGTGAAGTACAAGGGCGGCTACTTCCCCGTCGCGCCTACCGACCACTTCGGCGAGATCCGCGACGAGATCGTGATCGAGATGGAGAAGGCCGGCCTGCACGTAGAGCGTGCGCACCACGAGGTCGGCACCGCCGGCCAGGCCGAGATCAACTGGCGCTTCGACGAGCTGCTCAAGAGCGCCGACGACGTGATGAAGTTCAAGTACCTCGTCAAGAACGTCGCGTGGCGCAACAACAAGACCGCGACCTTCATGCCGAAGCCGATCTTCGGCGACAACGGCTCCGGCATGCACTGCCACCAGTCCATCTGGAACGACGGCGAGCCGCAGTTCTTCGACGAGACCGGGTACGCCGGCCTCTCGGACATGGCGCGCTACTACATCGGCGGACTGCTCAAGCACGCTCCCTCGCTGCTCGCCTTCACGAACCCGACGGTGAACTCCTACCACCGGCTGGTGCCCGGCTTCGAGGCGCCGATCAGCCTGGTCTACAGCCAGCGCAACCGGTCCGCCTGTGTGCGCATCCCGATCACCGGGACCAACCCGAAGGCGAAGCGCATCGAGTTCCGCTGCCCCGACCCGTCGGCGAACCCCTACCTCGCGTTCTCGGCGCTGCTGCTCGCCGGTCTCGACGGCATCAAGAACAAGATCGAGCCGCCGACGCCGGTCGACAAGGACATCTACGAGCTGCCGCCGGACGAGATGGCCGAGATCGACCAGGTGCCGACCTCGCTCAACGCGGTGCTCGACAACCTCGAGAGGGACCACGAGTTCCTCACCGCCGGTGGTGTGTTCACCCCCGACCTGATCGAGACGTGGATCGACTACAAGCGCACCGCCGAGATCCTGCCGGTGCAGCTGCGACCGCACCCGCACGAGTTCGAGCTGTACTACGACATCTGAGAGATGCCTCCAGTAGGCCTCTGACCTGCAGCTTCACCCAGCCCCTGCCAGGGATTTCCCGGTTTTCACCGGTTTCCCCGGCAGGGGCTGGGTTCGTTTCGAGGGCACGCGGGCCGACGCACCTCCCGTGTCGACCGAACAGGGTTAGCGTCTGTCAGAGACTGGCCGGATCCCATCCCTGGTGTCGTCCCCGACATCCGAACATGCAGCCGCTGTCCGCGCGAACAAATAGGCAATACGCAGACATAGCCGAGCCCCGGAAGCTGGTGACAACAGCCCAGACCTGTCATGTACTGAGGCATGAGCCGCGTCACCTGTCACATGTCCATGTCGCTCGACGGCTTCGTCGCGGGGCCGAACCAGTCTCTCGCCGACCCCCTCGGTATGGGTGGCATGCGCCTGCACGAGTGGCACCTACGCGCCGACGAGCCGGGTTTCGAGGCGGACATCCCAGCGCGTGACGAGCTGCTCCGCCCCATGGGCGCCTATGTGATGGGCCGGAACATGTTCGGTCCCATACGGGGCCCATGGTCGAAGGATTGGCGGGGGTGGTGGGGCGACAACCCGCCCTACCACGCACCGGTGTTCGTGCTCACGCACCACGCGCACGATCCGATCACCATGGACGGTGGAACAACCTTCCACTTCGTGACCGACGGTTTCGGTGCCGCTCTGGAGCGCGCCAAGGACGCGGCGGGCGAGATGGACGTCGACATCGCAGGCGGGGCTGCGACCGTAAGGCAGGCACTCTCCGGCCGCGCCGTCGATGACCTGTACCTGGACGTGGTTCCGGTGCTGCTCGGGAGTGGAGAGAGCATCTTCGACGGTGTCCCTGATCCGGGTTTCGCACCGGTTGGTGTCACGCACTCCCCGCACGCCACACACGTGCGGTATCGGGTCGGCTGAACGCCCTCATCTACGTGCGCCGCTCGTGCGTGAAGTCTCCGAGTAGCCGCGATCCGGGGCTCGGTCAGCCGACACCGTGCGGAGCACTCCGCCTCCCCCGTCGTCGTACCGCTCCCCCGGCAATGACCTCCGCACTCGGGTCCAACGACCCTGAGGGAACCAAGGGCGGCGACCTAGCCTCAGGGGGAGGAGGTTGCGATGTTCGCTGTACGCATCCATGGCCGCGGCGGCCAGGGGGCCGTCACAGCGGCCGAGATGCTGTCGGTGGCCGCGTTCGACGAGGGCCGCCACGCCCAGGCCTTCCCGACCTTCGGGTCCGAGCGCACCGGCGCACCGGTCGTCTCCTTCTGCCGCATCGACGACCGGCCCATCCGGGTGCGTGAGCCGATCACGGACCCGGACGCGCTGATCATTCAGGACCCGACTCTGCTCCACCAGGTCAACCTGTTCGCCGGCCTGAAGCCCGACGGCTTCCTGCTGGTCAACACCTCACGCACCCTCGAGGAGCTCGGCCTCGAGGACCTGGTGCGGCGGCTCACGCCGGAGCACGTGGTCCCCGTGCCCGCGACCGCGATCGCGCGGGAGCACCTCGGTCGCCCGTTGCCCAACGCCGCACTGCTCGGCGGGTTCGCCGCGCTCACCGGCGAGGTGTCACTCCGCGCGGTCTGCGACGCGATCCGGGACCGGTTCCCCGACGAGGTCGGTGCCGGCAACGCCCGGGCCGCCGAGGTCGCCTTCGAGCACGTCCGCGCGTCGATGGGGAGACTGACCGATGCTTAAACAGATCGAGGGCTCGCAGGCGGTGGCCCGCACGGTCACGCTCTGCCGGCCGGAGGTGATCGCGGCCTACCCGATCTCGCCCCAGACGCACATCGTCGAGGCGCTGTCGGACCAGGTCCGGACCGGCGAGCTCGCGTCGTGCGAGTACCTCATGGTGGAGTCCGAGTTCGGCGCCATGTCGGCGTGCATCGGGGCCTCGGGAGCGGGCGCCCGCACGTACACCGCCACGTCCAGCCAGGGACTGCTCTTCATGGCCGAGGCGCTCTTCAACGCCTCAGGCCTCGGCCTGCCGATCGTGATGACGCTGGCCAACCGCGCGATCGGCGCGCCGATCAACATCTGGAACGACCACTCCGACGCGATGTCGATGCGTGACTCCGGCTGGATCCAGCTGTACGCCGAGTCCAACCAGGAAGCCGTGGACCTGCACATCCAGGCCTACCGGCTCGCGGAGTCGTTGTCGGTTCCGGTGATGGTGTGCATGGACGGCTTTGTGCTCACCCATGCCTTCGAGCGGGTGGACCTCCCGACCCAGGAGCAGGTGGACGCCTTCCTGCCGGCTTTCGTCCCCCAGCAGATGCTCGACCCCGAGGACCCGGTCACGATCGGCGCCATGGTGGGTCCCGAGGCGTTCGCGGAGGTGAAGTACCTCATGCACGCCAAGCAGATGGCGGCGCTCGACGAGATCCCCCTGATCGCCGATGACTTCCGCGAGGCCTTCGGCCGCAGCTCCGGTGGGCTGTTGAAGCCGTACCGGCTCGAGGACGCGGACACGGTCCTCGTCGCCCTCGGCTCGGTGCTCGGCACGATCGAGGAGGTCGTCGACGGCATGCGTGACGAAGGCGTGTCCGTCGGTGTCCTCGGCATCACCTGCTTCCGTCCGTGGCCCGTCGCGGAGGTGCGCGAGGCGTTGAGCCACGCGGAGCGGGTGATCGTCCTGGAGAAGGCGTTCGCGGTCGGTGCCGGCGGCATCGTCGGCCAGAACACCCGGGATGCCACGCGCGGCCTGCCGGTGGAGGTGTACGACGTCGTGGCCGGACTCGGCGGGCGGCCGATCACCCGTGCGTCCCTGCGGCAACTCCTCGACGACGTACTCGAGGGTCGGGTCGACTCGCAGCGGCTGCATTTCCTCGACCTCGACTTCGCCCTCGTCCAGCGGGAGCTCGAGCGGTCTCGGCACGGCCGCCGACCAGGCCCACACGCGGAGCACATGCTGCGCGACGTCGGCACCGTCGCGTCCGGCGCGTACGAGTAGGAGGGTGGCATGGCGTTCCAGGAGATCAAGCTCTACCAGACCGGTACCTTCGTCGCCGGCAACCGGCTGCTCGACCCCGAACAGCGGTCGGTCCAGGCGCGGATGGGCCGCTCGAACTCCCTGACGTCCGGGCACCGGGCGTGCCAGGGATGCGGCGAGGCACTGGGGGCCCGCTACGTGCTCGACGCAGCGATGCGGGCCACCGACGGGAAGATGGTCGCGGTGAACTCGACCGGCTGTCTCGAGGTGTTCTCGACGCCTTACCCCGAGTCGTCGTGGCAGCTGCCGTGGCTGCACTCCCTGTTCGGCAACGGACCGGCCGTCGCCGCCGGTGTCGCGGCCGCACTGAAGGCCAAGGGCCGTGAGGACATCCGGGTCGTCGGCCAGGCCGGCGACGGTGGCACCGTCGACATCGGCTTCGGGACGCTCTCGGGCATGTTCGAGCGCAACGACGATGTGCTCTTCGTCTGCTACGACAACGAGGGCTACATGAACACCGGCGTCCAGCGATCCGGTGCGACCCCGCCGGCCGCGCGGACCGCGAACACCAAGGCGCTGGGACCCGAGCCCGGCAACGTGTTCGGCCAGGGCAAGAACGTCCCGCTGATCGCCATGGCCCACGAGATCCCCTACGTCGCCACGGCTACCGTCGCCGAGCTGCGCGACCTGGAGTACAAGGTCGAGCGGGCGATGAGCTTCCGCGGCGCTCGCTACCTCCACGTCTTCGTGCCGTGCCCGCTCGGCTGGGGCGCCGCCTCCGCCGACACGATCAAGCTCGCCCGGCTGGTCAAGGAGACCGGCATGTTCCCAGTCTTCGAGGCCGAGCGCGGCGAGGTCACCGAGGTGTCGAAGATCCGGCGACAGGTCCCGGTCGAGGAGTACCTCCGCCTCCAGAAGCGCTACGCCCATCTCTTCGGCGATCCCGGACGGCCCGACATCGTGGCACGGCTGCAGGCGAACGCCGACCGCAACATCGCCCGCTTCGGACTCCTCCCGGAAGGCGACCAGTGATGGAGAAGCCCTTCGCGATCACCCTCGACATCGGCTCCAGCCGGGCCAACAAGACGGGCTCGTGGCGCACAGAGCGGGCCGTCTACACGAACCGTATGCCGCCGTGCAACGACGCCTGTCCGGCCGGCGAGAACATCCAGGCCTGGCTCTACGAGGGCGAGGAGGGTGGTGCCGGGTACGAGAACGCCTGGCGGAAGATCATGGAGGACAACCCGTTCCCCGCGATCATGGGCCGGGTCTGCTATCACCCGTGCGAGACCGCCTGCAACCGCGGGCAGCTCGACGAGGCCGTCGGGATCAACTCCGTCGAGCGGTTCCTCGGCGACGAGGCGATCCGCCAGGGGTGGACGGTCTCGGTGGAGGTGCCGTCGACGGGCAGGGACGTCCTCGTCATCGGGGCCGGGCCCTCGGGCCTGTCAGCGGCGTACCACCTGGCGAGGCGCGGGCACGCCGTGACGATCAAGGAAGCCGGACCGATGGCCGGCGGGATGATGCGGTTCGGGATCCCGAGGTACCGCCTCTCCCGCGACGTCCTCGATGCCGAGATCCGACGCATCCTCGACCTCGGGGTCACCCTCGAGCTCGACGACAAGGTCACCGACCTGATGACGGTCAAGGACGAGTACGACGCCGTCTTCCTCGCCGTCGGGGCACAGCTCGGCAAGCGTGCCTACATCCCGGCCGGTTCCGCGGCCCACGTGCTCGACGCGGTCGAGATGCTGCGCGACCTCGAGACGGGCGAGAAACCGCTGCTGGGCAGGAAGGTCGCGGTCTACGGCGGCGGCAACACCGCCATGGACGCGGCGCGCACCGCCAAGCGGCTCGGCGCGTCCGAGGCGATCGTGGTCTACCGCCGCACCCAGGACCGGATGCCCGCCCACGAGTCCGAGCTCGCGGAGGCCGAGGACGAGGGCGTGCTGTTCAAGTGGTTGACCACCATCAAGCAGGTGGACGCCGGCAAGCTCGTCGTGGAGCGGATGGAGCTCGACGACTCCGGCTTCCCCCAGCCCACCGGCGAGATCGACGAGCTCGACGCAGACTCCCTGGTCCTCGCCCTCGGCCAGGAGACCGACCTCTCGCTGCTCGACGGCGTACCCGGCCTGATCGTCGACGACGGGGTGGTGGCGGTCGGGCCCGACATGATGACCGGCTGCCCGGGAATCTTCGCCGGCGGCGACATGGTGCCGTACGAGCGCTCGGTCACCGTCGCGATCGGCCACGGCAAGCGGGCGGCCCGCAACATCCACTCGTGGCTGTCCGGTGCGGTCCCGGAGCCCGTACGACGGCCCGCTCTGGCCACCTTCGACACCCTCAACACCTGGTACTACGCCGACGCTCCACGGGCTCACCGCGCAGTCCTGGACCGGGCCCGCCGCGAGTCCACCTTCGACGAGGTGGTGCTCGGCCACGACGAGTCCACCGCCCTGATGGAGGCCCGCCGCTGCATGTCCTGCGGCAACTGCTTCGGCTGCGACAACTGCTACGGCGTTTGCCCGGACAACGCGGTGATCAAGCTCGGCCAGCCCGGGGAGGACTACCTGATCGACCTCGACTACTGCAAGGGATGCGGCCTCTGCGTCGCCGAGTGCCCCTCCGGCGCGATCCAGATGTTCCCCGAGGAGACCTGAGGTCGAATGCCCGGGGTCGACACGGTGCGCATGTTCTTGCGCGCCCAGAAGGGCTGATCTGTGCCGGAATGATCCAGCCTCGCGTGGGGTTGAGCCGGGCATGACAACTTGGGGCTTCATCGGAAGCGGACACATCGGCAGCACCGTCGCACGCCTGGCCATCGCGGCTGGCCACGACGTCGTGATGAGCAACAGCAGGGGCCCGGAGACCCTGGCCGACCTGGTCAGCGAGCTCGGCCCGCAGGCGCGCGCCGCGACCGCGGCCGATGCGGCCACCGCCGGCGACGTCGTCGTCGTGACGATCCCGCTGAAGAACCGCGAGGACGTCCCCGCCGCCGAGCTCCGCGGCAAGGTCGTGATCGACACCATGAACTACTACCCGCAGCGCGACGGCCACATCGCCGAGCTCGACGACGAGTCGACCACCACCTCCGAGCTGCTCCAGGCGCACCTGCGGCAGTCGCGGGTGGTCAAGGCGTTCAACAACATCTTCTTCGGCCACCTGGCCGCGCTCCCGCGCCCATCCGGCTCGGCGGAGCGCAGCGCCCTGGCCATCGCCGGCGACGACCCCGAGGCCAAGCGTCTGGTCACCGGCCTGCTCGACCAGATCGGTTACGACACCGTCGACCTGGGCCCGCTCGCCGAGGGCTGGCGCATCCAGCGGGACACCGCTGCCTACGGCGTGATCTACGCCGCCGACCCGCAGGCGTGGGACCAGGGTGCCAGGCCCGCCCCCGCTCCCGTGATCGCCGCCGCCGCCGCGGCCTCGCGCCGCTACCGAGACATGTCGTCCTGACACCGGTCCAGCGCGCAGGCGCCGTACGTGGGGTGCACGCACCGAGTTCCGCCACGGCAGCGCCCAGGTCGCCGACCCCGAGCCGGCGTACGACGACACCCCGGCCCACGCCTTCCGGACTCGCTCACCGACGCCGTCCTCGCCGCCACCGGCGAAGCCGGTGATTGCTCTCGCCCGGCGTCCACGAGGGCGTGGTCCGGGTGCTGGACTCCCCCGTCGGTACGGACCTGGACTCCGGCGAGGTGCTCGTTGCTGCGCCCTGACGCGAGGAGCAGCCCCTGTCCACCGTCGTCGTCCTCCGCGCCCACGGGGTCAGCCTGGTGCTCCGTCCAAGGACCGGCTACGCCGCCGGGCCGCGTCCGGCCGCCTCGAGGAGCGTCTCGGCCGCCGAGCGCAGGCCCTCCATCTGGTCGAGCTCCTGGTCCTCGTGCTCGATGTTCACCGCCATGTCCGGGTCCACCTCCTCGAGTGCCTCGAGGAAGCCACGCCACCAGGCCACGTCGTGCCCGCGACCGACCGCGACGAAGTCCCACGACGACGGTGTGGGCCACCGGCTCAGCGTGTAGTCCCCGCCGAGGCTCAGGGCGTCCGGGGCGTCGGGGGCGACCCGACCGAAGCTGTCGTCGAGAACGCCGTTGATCCGGGCCGCCGGGTTGATGCGGGTGTCCTTGGCCGCCGCGTTGTAGACGAGGCCGCCCAGGTGACGGACCGCCTCGATCGGCTCGATGCCCTGCCAGAACAGGTGGCTCGGGTCCATCTCCGCGCCCACGTGGGTCGCGTCGATCTCGGTCGCGAGCCGCTCCATCGTCGCCGGGTTGTAGACGACGTTGTGCGGGTGCATCTCGATGGCGACCTTCACGTCGTGGTCGGCGGCGTGCGCCTGCACCTTCTTCCAGAACGGGACCGCCACCTCGTTCCACTGGTAGTCGCGCACGTCGAGGAAAGCGCTGTGCCAGGGCAGCACGTTCCACGCGGGCCGGGTCCCCCCCGCACTGGCGGCCGGTGTGCCGGACATGGTGACGACGCGCTTCACGCCGAGCAGGGCGGCGACCTCGATCGAGTCGAGGATGTCCTGGGCCTGCCGGGGGCCCACCTTCGGGTTGGGGTCAAGCGGGTTGCCGTTGCAGTTCAGGGCGGTCAGCGTCACGCCGGTGGCCTCGAACTCACCCAGGTAGTCCTGACGGGCCTGCTCGCTCGACTGCAGGTCGTCGATCGGCAGGTGCACCGGAGGAAGGAACCCTCCGGAGTTGATCTCCGCACTCTCCAGCCCGAGGGACGCGAGGGTCTTGAGCGCCTCGGGGAGCGGCTTGTCGTGCAGGCAGGCGGTGTAGGCGCCGAGCTTCATGGTGGTGAGTCCTCTCAGGAGACGGTGGCGTGCGTGGGAGAAGCGGGAGTGCTGGTCGGGTCCGGGCCGACGGTGACCTCGGCGCCGCCCCGTTCCGCGGACTCGACGACGGACCGCAGCAGCCGCAGGTTGTGCAGCCCGGCCGACAGCGGCGGGCAGGGCGGGAGCCCCTCGATGCCTGCGACCTGCTCGAGGAAGGCCCGGGCCTGGAAGGAGAACAGGTCGTTCTGCCCGTAGCCCACGCCTGGGAAGTCCATCGGCAGGCCCCCGGTGACGTAGGGGTGGTCGGGACCGATCGGCACGGTCCGGGTGCCGCGAGTGGGCGCTCCCGCGGCCCGGTCCGCGACCTGGATCTCGCCCGGCCGGTCGAGGTCGAACGACGCCGCGCCGTCGGTGGCGAAGAGCTCGAACCCCAGCGAGTTCGCGTGGCCGAACGACGCCCGGGACGCGGTCAGCGTCGCGGTGGCGCCCGAGGCGAACCGCGCGGTGAACGAGACGACGTCCTCGTTCTCCACCGGCTCGCGCACGTCGCTGAGCTCGGCCCGCGCGTGGCCCACCACGGCGCCCAGCGGCACGGCCCGCTCGGTGACGACGGTGGAGAGCACGGCGCCCCGCACCGACTCGACGGGGCCGCACAGGAACTCGGCCAGGTCGACGGCGTGGCTGCCGATGTCGGCCAGCGCACCCGAACCCGGTCCGCCCTTGTAGCGCCAGCTCATCGGGCCCTCGGGGTCGACGGCGTAGTCGCACCAGTAGTGGCCGGCGAAGTGCACCGGGGCGCCGATCGCCCCGGAGAGCACCAGGTCGCGGACCGCCGCGATGGCCGGCGACCGCCGGAAGGTGAAGCCGACGGCGGACACGACGTCCACGGCAGCCGCCGCGGCCACCATCGCCTCGGCGTCCTCGATCGTCGGCGCCAGGGGCTTCTCGCACAGCACGTGCTTGCCGGCGGCCAGCAGTCCCTCGACAACCTCACGGTGCAGGGGGTTGGCCAGCACGACGCTGACCACGTCGACGTCGTCCGCGGCAGCGACCGCCTGCCAGCTGGACTCGCTGCGCTCGTACCCGAACCGGCGCGCGGTCTCCGCTGCCAGGGCCGCGTTGGCGTCGGCGACCGCGACCAGCCGGACCTGCGGAAGGCCCGGTCCGTAGAGCGTGGGGGCGGTCCGGTAACCGGCGGCGTGCGACCGGCCCGCCATCCCGGCACCGATCACGGCCACCCCGATGGGTCGACTCATGGCTTTCTTCCTCACGTTTTAAAGCGCTTCAAGGATGTGGCTATGATGGTGCGGCCCCGGATCGGTGAGTGTCAAGGGTCACAGCGAGGAGGTCTAGCGATGGCGAGCCCGCACCGGCGTCCGCGGCTCGAGGACGTCGCGGCCAAGGTCGGGGTGTCCACGGGCACCGTCTCCCTGGTGCTCAGCAACGCGCCCGGGCCCAGCGCGGCCACCCGCGAGCGAGTGATGGCGGCCGCGGCCGAGCTCGGCTACCGGCCGGACCGGACCGCCAGCCTGCTGGCCCGCCGACGGGCCCACCTGCTCGGCGTGATGCTGGACGTGCGCAGCACGTTCCACGCCGAGCTCGTCGCGGAGCTGCACGACGCCGCTGAGGCGGCCGGGTACGACGTGCTGCTCAGCACCGTCACGCCGACCCGGGACTCACGCCGGGCCATCGAGACGCTTGTCGACTCGCGGTGCGAGGCGCTGGTCCTCCTCGGGCCGGACGCCTCGACCGCCCGGCTCAACGCGGTCGGCGAGCAGATCCCGGTGGTCGTGGTGGGGCGCAGGCTGCGGTCGGCGACCCTCGACGTGGTGCGCAGCGCCGACGACCACGGGGTCGCCGCGGCCGTCGACCACCTCGTCGGGCTCGGCCACCGGGACATCGCGTTCGTGGACGGCGGCCCCGGGACCATCGCCACCGACCGGCGGTCCGGCTACCAGCGCGCGATGCGCGGGCACGGCCTGGGCGACCGGATCCTGGTCCTTGCCGGAGACCCGACGGAGGTGGCCGGGACCGCTGCCGCAAAGCAGATCGTGAGCAGCGACGACCCGCCGACGGCCGTGGTCGCCTACAACGACCGGGTCGCCCTCGGCCTGCTCGACGGGCTGCTGCGTGCCGGGGTCGCGGTGCCCGAGGAGGTCTCCGTGGTCGGGTACGACGACAGCCCCTCGGCGCAGCTGCCGCACGTGGACCTGACCACGGTCAGCCAGGACACCCGCGGGCAGGCCGAGAACGCCGTGCAGGCGGCCGTCGAACGTCTCGACGGGGGGCGCACGACGCCGCGCGAGGTGGTGCTCGAGCCCCGGCTCGTCGTACGTCGGAGCACGGCCGCGCCGCGCGCACGGGCCGGGCTGACGAGGAGCGCCGTCAACGGAGCAGCGGCACCGTCGACAGCACCGTGAACACGAGCACCAGGACCTCGAACCGCCTCCGGTCGATGCGGCCGATCACCCGGCGGCCGACGTAGGTGCCGACGAGCACGCACGGGACCAGCACCGCGTCGAGGGCCAGGGACGAGGTCGAGAGCAGCCCGAGGCCGATGCTGAACGGCACCTTGAACAGGTTGACCAGGAAGAAGAACCAGGCGGTCGTGCCGAGGAACCCCAGCATGCTGAGCCCGGCCGACAGCAGGTAGAGCGACATCACGGCACCACCGGAGTTGGCCACCATCGTGGTGAACCCAGCGAGCGAGCCGTAGCTCGACGTCGCCACGTGGTGCCGAATCCCTGAGCCGCCCCGCACCGGCAGCCCGGTCCCGCCCCGCCGCAGCAGCACGTGCACCAGGACCAGCCCCAGCAGGATCACCCCGATCGTGCGGCGCATCACCGTGTCGTCGACCCGGTCGACGAAGACCACGCCGACGAGCACGCCGACGACGACGGCCGGCAGCAGGCGGAGCAGGGTGCCCCAGTGCGCGTGCTCGCGGTAGGAGCGGACCGCGACCACGTCCCCGACGAGCAGCAGCGGGAGCAGCACGCCCGTCGACTCGCGAGCGGGCAGCACGACAGCGAAGACCGCCACGCTGATCGCGGCGACGCCCCCGACCGCGGTCTTCGCGAAACCGACCAGCACGGCCGCGACGGCGAGCAACGCCCAGCTGGTGGGGCCGAGGTCCAGCACGGGCGTCCCCTCTCAGGTCCCGGGCCCGGAAGGACCGGGGCCGGGCAGGTCGAGCTCGTGGCGGTACACCGCTGCCTCGTCCAGGCCGAGCCGGCTGCCCGCGGGCAGGTCGACGGGGATCGTCTCGCGCTTCGTGCCACGTCGGAGCTCGAGAGCGGAGCTCACCCCGATCCACGGGTCGGGCACGACGAGTGAGCCGGTCGAGCCCACCAGCTCGAGCTCGTCGCGGCGGATGTGCGTGAGACCGATGTCGAACTGCCCGAGCACGCCGTTCTCGAGGAGCATCGACGCCACCATCCGCAGGTCGACGCCGTCGTCGTCGTGGACCGCCTCGGCGTAGACACGTCGCGGCTCCCCGCCGAACAGGCGCAGGGCGCTGGTGCAGTAGCAGCCGAGGTCGAGGTACGAGCCCCCGCCGAGCGTCCGGACCCGTCGGATGTCGCCTTCGGGCACGTCCACGGTGAGCGCTGCCCGCACCAGCAGCAGGTCACCGACCGCCCCGTCGCGCACGAGCGCGCGGGCCAGCGCGGTCTGCGGGTGATAGCGCCACATCAACGCCTCCGCGCACAGCCGGCCGGCGGACTCGGCTGCCGCGAAGCATCGCTCGGCGTCCGCGGCGGTGGTGACGAACGGCTTCTCGCAGAGCACGTGCTTGCCGGCTTCGAGTGCCTTGACGGTCCACTCGGCGTGCATGCTGATCGGCAGGGCGACGTACACCGCGTCCACCTCGTCCGAGGCGAGCATCTCCTCGTAGGAGCCGAACGCGAGCGGCAGCCCGTTCGCCCGGGCGAACGCCTCGGCCTTCGCGCCGTCACGGCTGGCGACCGCGACGAACTCCGTGGTGTCGGAGCCGCGGTTGGCCCCGACGACGAGCCGTCCGATGGCAGCGGTGGACAGCAGTCCCCAGCGCAGCGAAGTCATGGTCCTCCCTGAGCTCAGAGCTCGCCCTCGACGAACTGCGCCACGCCGTTGCCGAAGGACCAGTCCTCCCGGGCGTTCTCGGTCACCGACACGACCAGGTCCTCGGGCCGCAGTCCGGTGCGGTCCTGCAGCCGCTCGGCCAGGCGCGCGTACAACGCCTGCTTCTGCTCCTGGCTGCGGCCTTGCTGGACCACCTGGACCAGCACCATCCGGTCGGTGCGCTCGATCCCGAGACCCGAGTCCTGCAGGACCAGCCGCCCGGGCCGGTGCTCGGTGAGCACCTGGTAGCGGTCGCGCGGCGGGGCCGCGAAGACCTCCTCGATGACCTCCTGCACCGTGTCGAGGAGCGTCCGGACCTCCTCATCCGTTCGCCCCTCCAGCACGTCCACCCGGACCAGCGGCACGGGTCAGCCCCAGCCCTTGGTACGGCGCGCGATCTCCTCGCGCATGAAGCGGCTGGACTCCTTGGCCCGGTCCTCCCAGGCGAAGACGCAGACCGTCATGACCGTCTCGTCGCGAGCGCCGAACCTCAGCCGCCCGAGGGTCTCGAAGAACTCGTCCCAGTCCACCTCGCCCTGACCGATGTCCAGGTGCTGGTGCACGCGGGCCGTCGACCCCGGCGGGTTCACGATGTAGCGCAGTCCGGACGACGCACGGTGGTCGAACGAGTCGGCCACGTGCAGGTGCGTCAGCAGGTCGCCGGCGTACTCCATGATCCCGGCGATGTCCCCGCCCTGGTGGAAGGTGTGCGGCGCGCAGTAGAGAAAGGACACGAGCGGCGAGTTGATTCCGCGCACCATGTCCACGGCGACCCTGCCGTCCTCGACGAAGTCGTCGGGGTGCGGCTCGAGCCGGAGCTCGACGCTCTCGCGCTCGAACACCGGGAGCAGCTCCTCCATGGACCGCCAGAACTGTGCCTCGCTGAGGCTCGCTTGCTCGGGCCGACCGTTGAACTCGGAGTTCATCACCCGGCAGTCGAGGTCGACGGTGAGCTGGATGGCCCGCTTCCAGTAGCGGACCGCGGCCTGCCGCTCGTCCTCGTCGGGCCCGGACCAGCGGTACAGCGGCAGGTGGCAGGCCACCCCGACCCCGGCCGTGTCGAGCGCGGCCTTGAACTTCGTCACCATGTCCTGGTTGGCCCGCGGGTGCAGGAAGAACGGGGTGAAGTCCTCACGCGGCGAGAGCTCGATCCACTCGTAGCCGAGGTCGGCGACCAGGCCGGGCAGCTCCAGCAGCGGGGTGCTGCGGAACATGTAGGGGTCCAGGGCGAGCTTCACGGCTCAGCCCTCCTTGACGTAGAGGTCGGGCTTGTCGCGCAGGGTGATCGGGACCTTCGTGCCGGAGCGCAGCGCCTCGACCGCGGCGTCGGACACCACGGCCGCGGCATACCCGTCCCAGGAGCTGGGTCCGGTCGCCCCGCGGCCGGCGGCGACCGCGTCCACCCACTCCTGGAGCTCCACGTCGTAGGCGCGGATGAACCGCTCGCGCCAGTCCTCGGGGACCTTTCCGGATACCGTGCCGCCGCGCCGGACCAGCACCGGCGACGAGTCGGCCAGCGCCACCGTGCCGTCCTCCCCCACGACCTCACCGCGGATGTCGTAGCCGTAGCGGATGTTCACCGACGTCTCCACGTCGACGAGCGCGCCCGACTCGGTCTCGAACAGCATCATCAGCGGGTCCTGCAGGTCACCGCCGTGCCTGCTGCGCCGCGGCGTCAGCACGGTGGCGGACACGAGCTCCTCGCCGAGCAGCCACCGCACGGTGTCGAAGTCGTGCACCGCCGTGTCGGTGATCGCCATCTCGCGGGTGTAGTGCTCCGGCACCGACGGGTTGCGGTGCCGCGAGTGCACGATCAGCGGCGACCCGATGTCCCCGCTGTCGACGACCTGCTTCATCGCCCGGTAGGCCGCGTCGTACCGCCGCATGAAGCCCACCTGGACCAGGCGCCGCCCGGCCTCGACCTCGGCGTCGATGATGCGCGAGCAGGCCTCCTCGGTGGTCGCGAGCGGTTTCTCGCAGAACACCGGTTTCCCGGCCCACAGGGACGCGAGCACGTACTCCTCGTGGGTCGGCCCCCAGGACGCGACGATGACGGCCTGGACGTCGGGGTCGGCGATGAGCTCCTCGCCGGTGGCGTGCACCCGCGCCGGCACCGGCAGGGAGTCGGCCACCTCCTTCGTGCGCGCCGGGTCGACGTCGGAGACGGCGACGACCTGCGCGCCCGCGACGACATGGGTCAGCCGGCGGATGTGGTCCTGGCCGATCATGCCAACGCCGATGACGCCGATGGTGACGGTCATGGTGACTCCTGTTCTGGAACGGGTTGGTCTGGAAGGCGCCGTCAGCCACCCACCCCGACGCCGCGCAGGTAGTCGCGGGTACGGCGGGCGATCGGCTCCGGCTTGTCGAAGTCGACCGGGTACATGTCCTGCTCGACGACGACGAAGAGCTCCGCGTCGAGCCCGCTCAGTGCCTCGACCACGGACGGGATGTCCGGCAGGCCGGTCGGCGGCTCGCAGCTGGCGCCCAGGGCGACCGCCTGGCCGAACGCCAGGTCCTCGCGCTCGGCGCGCTCCACGATCCCCGGGTCCATCTGCTTGATGTGCACGTAGCCGATCCGGTCCGGGTAGCCGCGGATGATCGCGACGTTGTCGGCCCGGGTGTAGGCGAGATGGCCGGTGTCCAGGCACAGGCTGACCCACCGGGGGTCCGTCTCCTCCAGGAACCGTTCGGTCTGAGCCTGCGTCTCCACGTGGCTGTCGGCGTGCGGGTGGAACTGCAGCTTCAGGCCGTAGTCCTCGGCGACGATCTTCCCGAGCTCGTTGGTCGAGGTCACCAGCGTCTTCCAGGCGTCCTCGTCCAGCTCGGCGGGCTCGAGGTAGCCACCGGTGATGTCGTCCCGGTAGCCGGGGACCGGCACGAAGACCAGGTGCTCGCCGCCGACCGCCCGGGTCAGCTCGGCCACCTTGCGGGTCGCCTCCTCGATCGCCGGGAAGTCGGCGGCCCGGTGCAGCCCGCTGTGCCCGTGCATCGTCCCGGCGGCCACCTTGAGGCTCCGGCTGTCGAGCTCGTCCCGGAGCCGGGCCGGGTCCGTCGGGAGGTACCCGTACGGGCCCAGCTCCAGCCACTCGTACCCGACACCGGCGAGCTCGTCGAGGAAGCGGTCCCACGGCGTCTGCTTCGGGTCGTCGGCGAACCAGACCCCCCACGAGTCTGGGCAGCTCCCGAGCAGGAGGCGAGGGGGCATCGTCATACGGTGTCCTTCCGGTGCGCTGGATCCTCGGCCGCCGTCTCGACGGGCCCACCGTTGCCGCTGTCGGAGCTGCGCCTCAGCTCGTGGCTCAGCGCGTCGAGCTCGTCGCCCCCGGCCATCTGCTGGGTCAGCTCGTCGAGGGAGATGTCGTCCCGCTTGGTGTCGAGCGCCATCTTTCCGCGGTTCAGCAGCACCATGTGGTCGCCGACCATGTAGGCGTGGTGCGGGTTGTGGGTGATGAAGATGACGCCCAGGCCTTGGTCGGCAGCAGCCCGCACGTACCTCAGCACCACTCCGGACTGCTTGACGCCGAGCGCGGCGGTCGGCTCGTCGAGGATGAGCACGCGTGCCCCGAAGAACACCGCCCGGGCGATCGCGACGCACTGCCGCTGGCCGCCGGACAGGCTGCCGATCGGTGCGTCGATGTCCGGCAGGTCGATGCCCATCTTGTGCAGCTCTTCCCTGGCGGTCTCCCGCATCTCGTCGACCCTGAGGCGGCGTACCGGCCAGGGCCCCTCGGTCTCCTCGGACCCGAGGAAGAAGTTGCGCCACACCGGCATGAGCGGCACCACGGCGAGGTCCTGGTAAACGGTGCCGATGCCGTGGTCGAGTGCCTCGCGCGGCGAGCCCAGCTTCACCGGGTGGCCGTCGACGAGCAGCTCGCCCTCGTCGTGCTGGTGCCGTCCGGAGATGATCTTGATCAGCGTGGACTTCCCGGCGCCGTTGTCCCCGAGGACGCAGGTCACCTCGCCCTTGCCGACCTTGAGGCTGATCCCCTTCAGGGCGGTGATGTTCCCGTAGGACTTGCCCACATCCTTGAGCTGGACCAGCGGTACGCCGGTCGGGATCTCCTCGAGCGGGGCTTCTGCGATGTCTTGGGTCATGTCCGTCATCTCCTCGTCATCTCCGGGACGCCTGGTTGCGGACCCAGAGGTTGGTCACGGTGGCCAGCAGCAGCATCACGCCGAGGAAGAACTTCACCCAGTCCGGGTTCCAGCCGGCGTAGACGATGCCCTGGTTGGTCATGCCGTAGATGAAGGCGCCGATCGCGGCACCGACCGCGGTGCCGTAGCCACCGGTCAGCAGGCAGCCGCCGATCACGGCCGCGATGATGTAGATGAACTCGTTGCCGACGCCTTCGCCGGACTGCACGGTGTCGAAGCGGAACAGCAGGTGCATGCCGGAGAACCAGGCGAGGAACCCGACGCCCATGAACAGCCCGATCTTGGTCTTTGCGACCGGGACGCCGACCGCACGGGCGCTCTCCGCGTCACCGCCGACCGCGTAGATCCAGTTGCCCACCTTGGTGCGCAGCAGGATCCAGGTGGCGATGGCGACGAACACCAGCCAGTAGACGACCGTGATCCGGACCGAGACGCCGGCGACCTTGAACTCCGAGGCGAAGATCTTGGTGGCCAGGTTGTACCCGTCCATGTCCTGGATGCTCTGGCTGGCCACCTGGCCGGTCAGCAGCTTCGTGATCGCGAGGTTGAGGCCCTGCAGCATCAGGAACGTGCCCAGCGTGATCAGGAAGCTCGGGATCCCCGTCCGGATCACCAGGTAGCCGTTGACGAACCCGATCGCCAAGGCCATCGCCAGGCCGAACAGGATCCCGACCCAGACGTTGAGGCTGAACTGGAACGCGAAGAGCGACGAGGCCAGCGCGGCCGTCGTCACCGCGACGCCGGCGGACAGGTCGAACTCGCCGCCGATCATCAGCAACGCGACGCCGACGGCCATGATGCCGTAGGTCGAGCTGACGTAGAGGATGGTCGAGAGCGCCGCGGCGCTCCGGAAGGGCTCCGCCACCACGAAGAAGAAGACGTAGATGACGATCGCGCCGACGAGCGATCCCAGCTCGGGCCGCGCGAGGAGCTTGTGAAGCAGCGAGTGTGGCTTGACCCGTTCGTCGACCGCGGGCGGGGGGGCACTGATTGTTGCCTGGCTCATGGTTCTCTCCAAGGATTCCCGGGTGGGAGGTCCGGGGGGCCTGGATCGGCCCCCCGGGTCCCCGTCACCGCGTACCGCGCTTGGCGTAAGCCGCCACGGTCTTGATGTTGCTCTGGTCGATGAACGACGGCCCGGTGAGGACGGTCTTGCCGCCACCGAGGGTGTTGCCGTTCGTGAGGTACAGCCACAGGTTGTCGATCGACTCGTAGCCCTGCAGGTAGGGCTGCTGGTCGATCGCCCACTGCACGGAACCGGCCTCGACGGCCGAGACCAGCTGCGCGTTGGTGTCGAACGTGACGATCTTGGCCGAGCTGCCGGCATCCTTCACCGACTGGACCGCCGCCAGCGCGAACGGCGCACCGAGCGTGATCACGCGGTCGATGCTCTTGTCCTGCGCGAGCTTGGCCTGGATGTCCGACTGCACCGACGGCATGTTGCGGCCGTTGACGTAGAGCTTGTCGGTCGTCCCGCCGGAGAACCCCTTCTCCACGCCGGCACACCGGGCCTCGAGCTGCACCTGGCCCTGCTCCTGCACCACACACAGGACGTGCTTGGCGCCGTCCTTGGCGAGCCGGGCGCCGGCGGCCTCACCGGCCACGGACTCGTCCTGGCCGAAGTACATGAGCGCCCCGGTCTTGGTCCAGTCGTTCACACCGGCGTTGAACTCGACGACCGGGATGCCGGCCGCCACCGCCTTCTTGACCGCGGGGGTGAGCGCGCCCGGGTTCGGGAGCGTCGTCGCGATCGCGTCCACCTTGCTGTCGATCGCACTCTGG
>CAWEMA010000002.1:0-6820 GCA_963810035.1 uncultured Actinomycetota bacterium | reverse complement strand
CCTCGGCGGTGCGCCCGTAGCGCTCGTGTCGCGCGTGGAGGCGGGCCCGCCGCAGCTCCTCGGGCACGTCGACGTACCAGCACTCGTCGAGCAGCTCGCTCACCTGCCACCACGGCCACGGCTCCAGCAGCAGGTAGTTGCCCTCGGTGACCACCAGCGGTGTCTCCCCGGTGACGGGTACGGCGCCGGCGACCGCGTCCTCGATCTCCCGGTGGAACCGGGGCGCCCACACGGTCTCGGCGGTCGGCCCCTCGATCGCGTCGAGGCTACGGATCCTCCGCAGCAGGGCGACGTACCCAGCCCCGTCGAACGTGTCCGGCGCCCCCTTGCGGTCGACCCGGCCCAGCTCGACCAGCGCCGCGTGCGCGAGGTGGAAGCCGTCCATCCCGACCAGGACGGCGCCGGGGACGGCCGTGACCACCAGGTCGGCCAGTGTGGACTTGCCGGCCCCGGGCGCACCGGTGATGCCGAGCAGCGTCAGACCCGGGGCGGCCGCCAGGTCGCGGGCACGGCGTAGCGCCCCGTCCACCGACAGTGGCTCACCCATGCCGCCACCCTGCCACGCCAACGGGCAGACGTGCCGTCCCGCGGCTCCTGGCGGCCCGAACCGCCCGGTTTGCCCGTTCGAGTGGTCAGGGCTTCGTGATGGTGACGACCTTTGTGGTGTCAGCTCCGTAGGTCCAGGTGACCTGGCTGGTGGTGCTGGAGATCTTCTTGCGGCTGATCGTGCATGTCCCGCTGGTGCTGGCCACGCAGCTGTAGGGGGATCCACCGATGTTCCAGGTGCCCGACACCGTCGATCCGGGCGTCGCTCCGGACACGTTCACACGGGCCGTCCACGACGACCTCTGACTCGTCGCGCTGCCCGTGAAGGTCGGGCCGCTCGTCGCTGTCGACACCGTGACGGGCTGGCTGGTGCTGCCGATCAGCCCGCCGTTGTCCGTCACCGTCAGCGTCACCGTGTAGGTGCCGGCGGCCGCGTAGGTGTGGCCGGGATTGGCGGCCGTGCTCGTCGCGCCGTCACCGAAGTCCCAGACGTAGGACAACGGCCCGCTCTCCGGGTCGGTCGAGGTCGACGTGAAGCCGCAGGCCAGGTTCGTGCACGAGGAGGTGAACGACGCCGTCGGCGGTGCGTTGGTCCCGCCACCTCCGCCGGGTCCCGCGACCATCGTCGGGTTGAACACGGTGCTGCTCGAGACGTCGAGCAGCGGCTCGTGCACCGTGTCGGGGTCGCCGGACCAGCCCTGGTTGCCGGTTGCACTCAGGTCGGACATCGTCGCAGAAGCGGTCTTGCCCATCGAGCGGAGCAGAGCCGCGGCGCCGGCGACGTGCGGGGTCGCCATCGACGTGCCGCTGATGGTGCGCAGCGTGCTCGAGTTGTTGTTCGTCGAGGTGATGCACACGCCCGGCGCGATGATGTCGACGCCGGTGCCGTAGTTGCTGAAGCCGGCGAACGTGTCGTCGGTCTCGGGGTAGCACGTGGCGGCCGCGCCGCCGCCCGGCAGGCCGTTGAAGTCTGCGAGCGCGGACACCGTGATCGCCGCTCGGCTCACTGGCCGGGCTGTAGTTGGTCACGTTCCGCGAGTCTGTTGCCTGCCGCGACCACCACGGTCACGCCTGCATCCACCGCCCGTGCGACAGCGGCGTTGACGGAGAGCGACTTCCGTCCGCCGAGACTCAGGTTGGCGACCTCGATGTCGTCGACGCTGCTCGCGTTGTGGGCGAGCACCCAGTCGATGCCGGCGATCACGACTGCGTCGCTGCCGCTGCCGGTGCTGGTCCAAGCACCTTGACCGCCCAGAGACGGGCACCGGGCGCCACCCCACGACGCCGAGCCCGTTGTCGAGCGCTCCGATCGTGCCGGCGACGTGGGTCCCGTGGTAGTGGTCGTCGTCGCCCGTGCCCGCGCAGGACGAGACCTGGCTGACGTCAGGCAGCTGATCCCGCCGACGACGTTGAGGTCCGGGTTGTTCAGGTCGATCCCGGTGTCGATGACGGCGACGTCGACATCGACCCGCTGGTCGTCGACCCCGTCGATGTCGAGCGCGGCGTTGTACGGGGCGCCTGCGGGTCGTGCTCGTTGGACCATTCGCGCCGCGAAGATCCGGCCGATCCCGGTCGGCGTGCTCTGGGCGTCGACGGTCACCACCTGGTCGGCCTCGACGTACGACACCCTCGGGTTGCGCGCGAGACCCGCCGCCGCCCCGGACGACGCCGTGATGGTGAAGCCACGAAGGGCGTGCTCGTAGACGAAGCCGACGTCACCGCCGTACTGGCGCGCGAGCGAGGCCGCCTCCGCCCGGACCGACGCGCCGCCCGGCTGGAGGACGACGATGTAGGTCTGGGTCTGACCCGCCGTCGCGGCCGGCGGCGCCAGGGCGGCGACCCCACCTACGAGGGTGAGCACGAGCACACTGCGCAGCGTCCCGATCATGTCCGGTTGTCCCGTCTGGTCGCCCCGCTCTTGCAGGGTACAAACGGGAGCCGATCACCGGAACGGCACGAAATGACTAGGTTGGCGGCCTATCGCCCGGTGTAGTTCGGTGCCTCGACCGTCATCTGGATGTCGTGCGGGTGGCTCTCCTTGAGCCCGGCCGAGGTGATCCGGACGAAGCGGCCGCGCTCCTGGAGCTCGCGGATGTTGCGGGCGCCGACGTAGAACATCGACTGGGCGAGACCACCGACGAGCTGGTGCGCCACCGCGGAGAGCGGCCCGCGGTAGGCGACCTGGCCCTCGATGCCCTCGGGGACGATCTTGTCGTCGCTGACCACGTCGGCCTGGAAGTAGCGGTCCTTGGAGTAGGACTTCTTGCCCCGCGACGACATCGCGGCGAGCGAACCCATGCCGCGGTAGGACTTGTACTGCTTGCCGTTGTAGAACACCAGGTCGCCGGGGCTCTCCTCGCAGCCGGCGAGCAACGAGCCGACCATCACGGTGTCCGCGCCGGCGACGAGGGCCTTGGCGATGTCACCGGAGTACTGCAGGCCGCCGTCGCCGATCACCGGCACGCCGGCCGCCTTGCAGGCGAGCGAGGCCTCGTAGATCGCGGTGACCTGGGGTACGCCGACCCCTGCGACCACGCGGGTGGTGCAGATCGAGCCCGGCCCGACACCGACCTTGACGGCGTCGGCACCGGCGTCGACGAGCGCCTGCGCACCCTCACGGGTGGCGACGTTGCCGGCGATGACCTGCACGTGGCTGGTCGCGGGGTCCTTCTTCACCCGGCGCACCATGTCGAGCAGCAGCCCGGCGTGCCCGTGGGCCGTGTCGACCACGAGCACGTCGACGCCGGCGTCGACCAGCGTGGTGGCCCGATCCCAGGCGTCGCCGAAGTAGCCGATCGCGGCACCCACGAGGAGCCGGCCGTGGGCATCGTTCGAGGCGTCGGGGAACTGCTCGGACTTCACGAAGTCCTTGACCGTGATCAGCCCGGCCAGCCGGCCCTGCTCGTCGACGAGCGGCAGCCGCTCGCGCTTGTGCTGGCGCAGGATGGCGGTCGCGTCCTCGCGGCTGATCCCGACCGGCGCGGTGATCAGCGGCATCGGGGTCATCACGTCGCGCACGAGCCGGGTGGCCCACTCGGCCACGGGGACGAACCGAAGGTCGCGGTTGGTGATGATGCCGAGCAGCTTCTGGTCGGCGTCGATGACCGGCAGCCCGGAGACGCGGTACTCGCCGCACTTCTCGTCGAGCTGCTCCAGGGTCGCGTCGGGACCGATGGTGACCGGGTTGGTGATCCGGCCGGTCTGGGTCCGCTTCACCAGGTCGACCTGGTAGGCCTGGTCCTCGATCGAGAGGTTGCGGTGCAGCACGCCGATGCCGCCCTCGCGGGCCATCGCGATCGCCATCCGGGACTCGGTGACGGTGTCCATGGCGCTCGAGACCAGCGGGATCCGCAGCTCGATCTCCCTGGTCAGCCGGGCGGTCGTGTCGACCTCGCTGGGGATCACGTCCGTCTCCCCCGGCAGCAGCAGGACGTCGTCGTACGTCAGGCCGAGCGTGGCGAACTTGTCGGGGAGGCCGGCGGAGATGTGGTCCATGGAGCCCTTCCGGGGAGGGACGGTGGCAGGGTGTCATCCTACCGGGCAGCCGCGGCCCCGCCGTCGCGGCTCAGGCGGGTGCCGGGGCCGGAGCGGGCGGTGCGGCAAGCGGGCCCACCGCCGACAGCGGCGCCAGGCCGCGGGTCGAGACCGTGACGAGCAGCTCGTCGCCGGACAGCTTCACCCGGGCGCGCAGCCCGGAGCCGAACACCATCGCGACAGCCGCCGGCGACTCCGCGGGCCCGCGAAGTACGACGTCCTCGGCGCCCCGGCCTGCGCCGAGCCGGGCGGCCGCACCGAGCAGCCGCGTGCCGATGCCGCGCCGCTGCCAGCCGTCCTCGACGAGCAGTGACACCTCGCACCGGCCGTCGACGACGTCGGCCAGCGCGGCGATACCCACCATCCGGTCGCCGACGGTCGCGACCAGGGCGCCGGCGCCGCCGAGGAGCATCCGTCGGGCCAGCCGCGGGTCGAGGCGGGCCATCGGGGCCGCGAAGAGCCGGAACACGGTCTCGGCCGAGCAGCGGGCGTGCATCTCCATCAGCCCGGCGGTGTCGGCGAGGGTGGCCAGCCGGACCACCAGCGGGCCGTCCCCGGCCTGGAGCGCTCCGGGGGTGGCGGTCACCGGCTCCTCGAGCAGCCCGCGCGCCCGCATCTCGGCGACGGCCTCGACGAACGAGGCGGCCCGGGCGTGCTCGGTCGGTGTGAACGGCGTCGTACGGCGGAGCTCCACCCGCTCCGAGCCGGAGCCGACGACCAGCGAGTCCTGGACGGCGGTCAGCCGGGCGACGGGGGCGTCCGCGTCCACCGGCAGCGCGTCGAGGAGCCGGGCCAGCACCGTCGGCAGCCGCTCCGCCCCGTGCAGCACCTGGCGGACCGCGGTGAGGTAGCGGGTCGGCCCGTCGACGAGCGCCTGCTCGGTGCAGACCCCCACGCTGACCTGCGTGCCTCCTGCCGCCTCGACGAGGCCCGCCACGTCGGACAGCGACCAGCCGTCCGGTGCGCTCAGCACCAGCTCGTCGGTGACACCTTCGACCCCGGGGAAGATCTGCAGCGCGAGGATGTTGGCCTCACGCTCGCCGCAGTGCTGGGCCAGGCTCGCCAGTGCTCCCGGTCGGTCGGCCAGGGTCGCACGTACTCTCCACAGCATCGCGGGCTCCGCATCGGTGAGGGGTGGGACTCCACCCTCGCGCACCGAGGTTCCGCGGGTGCTGCGTCGATGTTGCGATCGTGTGACCTGGCCTCAGCCGCGACGCAGCGGATGGTCCTCGATATAGCGCAGCGTCTTCACCATGTGCACGACCGCGCCGGCCTGCGGCTCGTTGCGGAACGCGACGTTGTCCACCAGCGCGCGCATCAGGGCCACACCGCGGCCCATCTCGGCGTCGTCGTCAGCACGCTCCGGGACCGCCGCGACGTCGAACCCGCCGCCCTGGTCGACGACCGTGATCGCACACCGGTCCGCGGACAGCTCGATCTTCACGTCGTAGGTGTCGGTCGCTCCGGCGTGGTCGATGACGTTGGCGCAGGCCTCGGTGATGGCGAGCTGCACGTCGTCGACGTCCTCGTCGAGCACCCCGAAGGCGCGCAGCGCCTGGGCCGCGAGCCGGCGTACGACCGGGACGCTGACGCTCTCGCGAGGCAGCGCCACGGACAGGTCGAGGTGCGGCACGGTCTCGACGTTCGGGGCGGCCCGGGGAGGCCAGAAGTAGCCCTGTCCCTCGTCGTTCTCGGCCGGCTCCCGGAGGAGCACCTGCAGGTGGCACTCGGGGTCGCCGGCGACCATCGCCTCGTCGAGCAGCACGGTCGCGGTGCCGCGGACCTTCGCGGCGAGCTGGCCGGCCAGGCCGGAGGAAACGTGGCACAGCGAGGACGCGGGTCCGTCCACCGCGCCGAACGGGCACTTGGTGACGGCAAGCTCGACCTTCTCCTCGTCGGCATCGACGACGTAGGCCTCGCTGCCGAGCGCGCTGTGAATCCGCACGAAGGCCTCGGCCGCGGCTCGAGCGTCGGTGACCTCGTCGTCGCGGGTGCCGGCGGTGGCGATCAGGGACCCGGCGATGGTGGCGGCCTGCGGGGCCGACGCGGTCGGGTGCGCCTCCAAGGCGGTGACGAGGGCCAGCGCGACCGTCGCGGGGCCGTGCTCGACGGGGTCGAGCACCTCGTCGACGAGTGGCGGCGGGCCGGCGGCGAAGGTGGCCTGGCTACGCCGCGCCAGAGTGATCTCGGCGCGGGCGACGTGGTGGCGGGGCCAGGAGCGCACCCGGGCACGGTGCTTCGCGGGGACCGGCTGGCCGGTGGGTACGTCGTCGTCGGCCTGCTCCAGCACGGCGACGTCCAGCACGGGCGTCTGCGTCGTCCAGTCGAGCTGGAGGTGCAGCGGCTTGCCTGCGGCGGTCTCGGCGGCGCGGTTCAGGTCGTCGGGCAGCGCCGCCATGGCCTGCTGCACGGATCCCGGGTCGACCGCGTGCCGCTGGAGGTGCTCCTCGAGCAGGGCCAGCGCCTGCGCCGACCCACCGTCGGTGTCGCTGGTGTCGATGAGCCAGTCCACGAAAGAACCCCCAGAAAGTTCGAAGACGGGAAGATCCCGTCGGCCCAGACAGTTCCCGGTCGACCGCCGGGTGAAACCGGGCCGGCTGTGAGTCCCCCCACGAACGACGAACGCCGCCCGGACGGACCGGGCGGCGTTCGCTGTGCTGTGTGGCTGTGCTGTGTGGCTGGGCTCAGTGGCCGTGGCCGTGTCCGTGGCCGTGGCCACCGGCGGAGGCGTTGTCTTCCT
>CAWEMA010000001.1:0-5155 GCA_963810035.1 uncultured Actinomycetota bacterium | reverse complement strand
CCCGTAACCAGAAATCTCATGGGCCCATCCTAGGCAGTCGTCCGGCCGGCTCTCGCGCTGCTTAGGATTGCGCGCATGACCGCACCGCTGCACCGCCCTCCCCGGATGCTGGTGGTCATCCCCGCGTGGAACGAGGAGCGCTCGGTCGGCGCGGTCGTCACCGAGGTGAAGGCCACCCTGCCCGACGCGGACGTGCTGGTGGTCGACGACGGTTCCGGGGACGCCACCTCGGCCGCGGCGGAGAGGACGGGTGCCCTGGTCTGCCGGCTGCCGTTCAACCTGGGGGTCGGCGGCGCGATGCGGGCCGGCTACCGCTACGCCCAGCGCCACGACTACGACGTCGTGGTCCAGGTCGACGCGGACGGCCAGCACGACCCGGCCTACGTCGACGAGCTCGTGCGGGGCCTCGACCGGGCCGACATCGCCATCGGCGCCCGGTTCGCCGGCACCGGCGACTACCGGGCCCGGGGGCCGCGCCGGTGGGCGATGACCATGCTCGCCTTCGTGCTGTCACGTCTCGCCGACGAGAAGCTGACCGACGTCACGAGCGGGTTCCGGGCCGCGAACCGGCGGGCCATCGCGGTCTTCGCCACGCACTACCCCGCCGAGTACCTCGGGGACACGGTCGAGTCCCTCGTGATCAGCCTGCGCAGCGGATGCAAGGTGACGCAGGTGCCGGTGGCCATGCGGAAGCGGGCGATCGGCCAGGCCAGCCAGTCACCCGGCCGCGCGGCGCTCTACCTCCTGCGCGCCGTCGTCGCGCTGAGCCTGGCCCTCATCCGTCGTTGGCCGGCCACGTTGGAGACACCACCCCTGGAGCAGACATGAGGGCCAACTTCATCCTCGGCCTGGTCGGTTCGCTCGTCACCCTCGTGCTCCTCTTCGAGATGATGCGGCGGCAGCGGCTGCGCGAGAAGTACGCCGTCTTCTGGGCTCTGGTCGCCCTGCTCACCCTGCTGGTGGCGATCTTCCCGCAGCTGCTCAGCATGGCGGCCGACCTCGTCGGGGTCGCGGTTCCCGCGAACCTGCTGTTCTTCCTCGCCAGCATGCTGCTCCTGGTGGTCAGCATCCAGCACAGCTACGAGCTCGGCCGGCTGGAGGACCGGACGAGGACGCTCGCGGAGGAGCTCGCGCTCACGCGGATGGAGCTCGACCGGGCCCGCGCCGAGGCAGCCGGCTCCGAGGGCACTCCACCGCCGGCCCCCGGACCCCTCGAGTGAGCGCGGAGAAGGACCCCACGGTCACCTCGGTGATGCTCGCCTACGGGGACGAGCCCACGCTCGTCGAGGCCGTCGAGGCGGTCCTGGCCTCCACCGGGGTGGTGGTGGACGTCGTCCTCGTCGACAACGGCTGCACCTCGGACGCCGTCGGGGCGCTCGCGTCCAGGGACGGCGTCACCGTCCTGCACCCGGGCAGCAACACCGGCTTCGCCACGGGCTGCAACGTGGGGGCCGCCGCGGCGTCCGGCGAGTTCCTCGCCTTCGTCAACAGCGACGCGATCGTGACGCCCACGGCGCTTCGCCATCTGGTGCGGGCGGCCGCCGACCCGGGGGTCGCTCTGGCGAGTGCGAGCCTGCGGCTCCACGACCAGCCGGACCTGATGAACTCCGCCGGCAACCCGGTGCACTTCTCCGGGCTCTCCTGGGCCGGCGGACTCGGGGAGCCGGCCGACGAGCACCGCGAGGCCAAGGGACGTCACCAGCGTCACCGGCGCCGCGGTGGTGTCGAGGCGGGCGACGTTCACGACCCTGGGCGGCTTCTGCGACCTGATGTTCGCCTACTGCGAGGACGCGGAGCTGAGCCTGCGGGCCTGGCAGCGCGGTCTGCGCTGCCGCTACGTGCCCGAGGCGGTCGTCCTCCACCACTACGAGTTCTCCCGCAACCCGCTCAAGATGTACCTCCTGGAGCGCAACCGGCTCCTGCTCCTGCTCACGCTCTACGAGCGGCGGACGCTGCTGCTCCTGGCACCGGCACTGGTCGGGCTGGAGCTCGCCATGCTGCTGGTCTCGCTCAAGCAGGGCTGGGCCCGCCAGAAGGTGGCGGGCTGGTGGTGGCTGGTCCGCCACCACCGGGAGGTGGGCCGACGGCGCGCCGAGGTGCAGGCCGTCCGGGTGCGCAGCGACGCCGACCTGGCTCCGCTGCTCGTGGGCGACTTCGCACCTGGCCCGCAGGCGGGCATCGCCGCGCCCGGCGTCGTACGTCGAGGCTCACGGCTCTACTGGCGAGCCGTCCGCAGGGCGATGGGTCCCGCTCAGGCGAACCAGATGGCCTGACCTGTCGGGACCTTCATCAGCGCGCCGGTCCGCCCGGCGAAGAACGCGTCGAGCGCCCGCCGGGTGTCCTCGTAGGCGGCGAAGCCGTAGTCGTCGAACAGGATGATCCCGCGCGAGGACAGCCGCGGCACGAAGAACTCCAGCGCGTCGATCGTGGGCTCGGCGGCGTTCAGGTCGATGGACAGGTAGTCGACGGTCTCCGGGGCGCCCTCCCGGAGCGAGTCGGGGATCAGCCCCGGGTGGTAGCTCACCTGGAAGCGGCTCAGGTTCCGCTGCGTGCGCTCGAGCGCCAGGTCGCCGTAGCTCTGGTGCGTGACGTCGGTGACCACCTCGGCCCAGACGTCGTAGCAGTGCATGGTGTAGTCCCGGCCCAGGTGCGCGGCCTCGTTGCAGGCGAAGTACGCGGTGAGCCCGTCCCCCACCCCGCACTCGACAAGCGTCACCGGTCCGCTGGTGAACGAGCAGGCGTAGCGGGCGCTGAACGCCGCGACCCAGTGGCGCCAGCGCAGCGTGTCGACGTTGCCCGGCGTCACGGCGGTGTCCTTCTTCAGACCGTGCTCGAAGCTGTCCCGGACGTGGTCGGCCGCCTCCCGGAAGTGCGCCCAGTCCTGCTCGTCGTCCCAGGGCAGAGCGTGGTGGTTGCTCATGCCCCAGCCGGTGAACGTCGGCGTCTTGACGGCCCGGTTCACCGCCGTCATCGTCGGCCGCATCGCGGGCACGTTCTCGTAGACGTACTCCAGGGCGGCTCTGAACTTCGACATGGGTCTCCGTCTCGGTGAGGGGGCGTGAGCGGAGACCACCCTAGGCCCTGGGCCGGTAGGACCGGGCCCGGCCGAGTGCCACCACCAGGCACTTGGTCTTCATCCACCGCGCCCTGAGGATGGCGCGCAGGCTGCGCCAGCCGAGCGGGGTCTGGTTGGCGTCGTGGAGCCTGCGGGCCACCGACGGCGCCTCCAGGTGGACGTTCTGGCGGTGCGTGTTGGCCACCAGGGCGATCCAGAGGTCGTGCGACTCGAACACGAAGCCGGGGATCGGCAGCACCGAGGCCAGGATGTCGCGGCGCATCCCCATCGCGCAGCCGGTGTAGGGGCGGTAGCCGATCATCACCGCGAAGATGTTGGCCAGGTGCCGGTGCGAGTCCCGGGCACGGAGCCGGAACCTCGGGGGCTCGGTGGGCTCCCCCAGGACCGCGACGCTCGTGGAGACGACGGCGTGGTCCTGCAACGCGGCAAGCATCGCGTCGAGGCGGCCCGGGAGCCAGACGTCGTCCTGGTCGGCAAGGAACAGGTGGTCGCCGCGGGCCAGCTCCAGCGCCCGCTCGAACGTGCGCACGTAGCCGCGGTTCGCCTCGTTGCGCACCAGCCGCACGCGCGGGTCGTCGAACGCGGCCACGATCTCGGCCGTCGCGTCCCGGCTCGCGTCGTCGACCACGACCAGCTCGTCGGCGGGTCCCAGCTGCGCGAGGATCGAGCGGACCTGCTCCGCGACGTACGCCGCGCCCTGGTAGGTGGCCATGCACACGCTGGCCCGCACCGGCCCGGCACTCGTCCCGCTCACCGCTCCGCCTGCCCGGTGCCGTTGTCGGTGCCGTTGCCGGTGCCGGTGCCGGGCCAGGGCGGCGTCCCGGCGCCCGGCGGCCCGGATGGCCCACACGTGCACCACCGAGCCGACCAGCGGCGACACCACGAGCGCGAGGACCGTGCGGACCTCCAGCTCCAGCGGCAGCAGCAGGACGAGCACAGCGGCGAGGGTCGCCGACACCCAGCCGGCGGCGAAGGACCGGTGTCCGCCCACGGCCAGGCAGCTGACTCCGGTGAGGGTGAGCAGGGCCAGCAGGCCGGCTCCGACGGTGAGCCCCGCCAGCGTCCACGCCTCGACCGAGTAGCGGTGCCCCAGCAGGAGGCCGAACAGCCACGGGCCGACCAGCGCGGCCGCGACGGCCGCCACGGCTGTCACGGCCAGCACCGCACCGGCGATCGGGACGAGCGCCCGCACGCCCTGATGGCGGTGCCGCAGGAAGTGCCGCAGCGCCACTCCCTGGTAGGCGTTGAGGGGAACCATCAAGGGAGCCCGGGTCAGGGAGATCGCCAGCAGGAGCCCGGCGGCCCCGAGGTACTCGACCGGGTCGGTCGTGAGCCGGACGAGGACCGGGAAGCCCACGATCAGCGCCGCGCTCGAGGCGCTCGCCACGCAGGCGTGCGCGAAGTTGCCCGTGAGGACGCGGCCGGGGACGTCACCACGGGCCGCGACGGCCGCGCGCACGTCCCTCCGGCCGAGCATGGCCAGCCAGGCCCAGGCCGACACGGCACTGGCAAGGGCCAGGCCGGCGAGCGAGTCGAAGGCGAGGACGGCGACGAGGACGCACACCGCGCGCACCACGCTCTCGAACACCGAGGCCAGGACCATCGACCGCCACCGGCCCCGGCCGGCCAGCACGCCCGCCGTCGCGAGATGACCGCTGAACGCGACCCCCGCCCCCACGACGACGACCAGCAGCCAGGCATGGTCGGCGTCGAGCACCCGGCGTGCCCACAGCACGCCGGACGCCCCGAGCACCAGGCAGAGGGCGGCCGCGAACGCGACCCCGGCGGGCACGATGCGGGCTCGGCGGTCCTCGGCCGGGCTCGGCTGGTAGGCCGCCCGCGCTGCCTCGGGGTTCAGCCCGGTCAGCACGCCGAACAGCCCGAACAGCAGAGCCCAGTAGGTCAGGAAGATCGCGTTGTCGGCCGGCGTGAGCGTGTGCGCCGCGGCGACCAGGACGGCGTACGACACCGCAGCCGAGAGGAGCCCGGCGAGGCCGACCCCGGTGGCCTGGGTCCGGTTGATGACGCCCCGGGAGTCGGCGTCATCGAGCGCTGACGTCACGCTAGGCACCCGACACG